>CAMHMH010000001.1 GCA_946186205.1 uncultured Fretibacterium sp.
ACTGCTACTGAGTCAACTGCTACTGAGTCAACTGCTACTGAGTCAACTGCTACTGAGTCAACTGCATATATGGTCAACTTTTTTTGTCATGGAAATTTTGCGCTCATTATAGCATAGTGATGAGTGAGAAAAGTTTTTCAGTCTCAGATCTGAAAGATTAAGACGGCAATTAATGCTGAAAATACGCTGTATCGATTCGAGATTAACGGCTACAATATCAGTTATCAATCCAAAATCACATCAACAAAAATTAATCATTCAGGAGGGTTTTGCAGCATGAAAAAATTTCTGTTAGCTCTCGTTTTAGTCATGTCGTTTTGTGTCATGGCCTGCGCGTCTGAGTCGGTCAAAGCGTATACGACGATGGAAGAACCGTTAGCGAAGGCGTTATTTGATGCGTTCGAGTCAGAGACGGGGATCAAAGTCGAATGGGTAAGACTCTCAGGGGGTGAGGCTATAGCGCGTCTTGAGGCTGAAAGGGCAAACCCGCAGGCAAGTATATGGGTCGGCGGAGTCGGCACTCAGCATATCGAAGCAAAGAATCGCGGGCTTTCGACTCCATACCGCTCGCGAGTCGCCGGGAGCATTCCGAAGAAGTACAGAGACCCCGAAAATTACTGGACGGGACTCTACGTCGGGCCTATAGCGTTTTGCATGAACACGGACCGGGCTAAAGAGTTAGGACTCGACATGCCTACGAGCTGGGCGGATCTCCTCAAGCCTGAGTACGCAAAGAAAGTTAGAGTCGCGCACCCAAGCACATCAGGGACGGCCTACAACATGATAACGACAGTAATACGGATATTCGGAGGCGATGAGGACAAAGCGTTCGCGTACTTCAAGGACTTGTCGAAATCTGTGGAGCAGTTCACGCGCTCAGGGTCAGCACCGGGTAAATCTTGCGCGCTCGGTGAAATTCCGATTGCTATCGGCTACCTTCATGACCAGATAAAACTTCAGCGCGAGGGAGCAAAGATTCAAATCGCAATACCTTCTGACGGAACTGGCTTCGAGACGGCCTCAATGTCAATCCTTAAGGGAGGCCCTGACGCTCTCAACGCAAAGAAGCTCTATGACTGGGTACTCGGACAAAAGGCAATGGACATAATAGCAAGATGGTACGTCATTCCGTTATCGGACAAAGCAACGCCGACAGACACGGGATTTTCTCTCGCAGAAATGAATCTCGTCAACCAGAACGACAAATGGGACGCTGACAACAAAGAAAGACTCCTCGAACGCTGGAACAAAGAAATCTCTACAGCTCCCGAAAAGTAATAGCTGATTCGTAATGCCTCCTGTAATGTTGCAGGGGGCATTGTTTTATGTGAAGGAGGTATGAATTTGAACAAGCGAATCATTAACTTCATCATAACATTGTTGTTTGTTGTGCTTGTGGGATGGTGGATATATTCAAGCGTCAGTGATGAGTTCATGAAGCAGTCAAGAGCGGCTCAGATTCGGACGGTTGAGACAGTCGCGGCGGGTTACCCTTCAGGAGATGACGAGGTAACAGAATGGCTCAAGAGACTCGCTGAGGATTCATCAACATACAGAGTCGCATATGTCCCGGAGATTCCCATGCCCGGCGAAAAGTTATCATCAATCCCGAAAGGAGACCCTGAACTCGCAAAGCTCACGGAAGACTCAGCAATGGACTCTGAGTTCTCGAAAGGTTTCGACAATGCAGCATACGAGGAAATTTACAGGAGCGTCAAAAACTGGACTGTAGGAGCTCACGAGGAACAAGCGTTATTCTTTGCGCCGGCGGTTGACATTAAGACACATGATGTTGAAGGGGCGTTAGTGTTCTCATTCAGCACAGAGGGCGAACGGGGATTCATGCGTATGATGAATACGTTATTTTTCTGCGCGTTCGTTCTTTTCGCGGTTGTGATCTGGCAGCTGATGATGAGCCGTGATCCTATTGTCGGCTTTGCGCTCGCTGGATTGTTCCTGATGACATTAATATTTGTCGCTTATCCCTTGTTCGAGGCATTGAGACTATCATTCATTGAGAACGGAAAATTTTCCCTGTCAACATGGAAGACTATTCTACAGTCAGAAGGCTACATGTCAGCATTATGGGGAAGCCTCAAGCTAGGTTGCTGGACTGCAACATTCTCAACGATTGTGGGATTCCTTTTCGCGTTCGTAGTTTCGAGGACAAACGCGCCGTGCAAGAAGCTCATCTCAACAATGGGAGTCTTGCCGGTAATATCTCCGCCGTTCTCGCTGACTCTGTCAATCATATTATTGTTCGGCAACAACGGACTCATAACGCGGTGGCTTCGTGTCATCGGTCTTGACTTCTCTATATACGGCTTGCCGGGACTGGTGCTTGTTCAGACGATGGGAATGTTTCCGATTGCGTTCTTGACATTGAGCGGGGTACTTCAGGCGATCGACTCAACGTTTGAGGAAGCGTCATTGAATCTTTCAGCGGGAAGATTTCAGACGTTCAGCAAAATCACATTCCCTCTTGCGATTCCCGGAATATTAAGCGCGTGGCTTTTGGTGTTCACTACGTCGCTTGCTGACTTTGCGAACCCCTTGTTGCTTGCAGGAGATCTCAAAGTCTTATCACTCGAAAGCTACATAGAAGTTACAGGAATGAACCGGCTCGGCTACGGTGCTGCGCTGTCGATACTGTTATTGCTTCCGACATTAACGGCGTTCCTCGCGCAAAGATTCTGGGTGGCTAAACGCTCATACGTAACTGTAACGGGCAAACCTTCAGGGCGAATCACGGAGCTTACGACACCGGGAGTCCGGCGGGTCTTAACGGGGATAATCTTTGCGATAATAATTTTCCTCGTTATGTTGTACGGGACAATATTCGCGGGGTGCTTCGTCAAGAACTGGGGAATTGATTACACGTTCAGCCTAGAGAATATCACGGAGGCCATAACGCGCTCGACCGATGCACTATTCGACACTGTAACGCTTGCGGCAATCGCGACTCCAATCGCAGGAATCACGGCCATGATTGCGGCATTGCTGATAGTACGCAGGAAATTTCACGGCAAAAAGTTACTTGAGATGTTATTGATGACTCCGTTCGCTTTGCCCGGGACTCTCTTGGGCATAAGCTACATACTTGCGTTCAACCACGCGCCAATAATTTTGGTCGGGACTGCTGCAATCATCATCATCAACTACGTAATACGTGAATTGCCCGTAGGCATTGAGGGCGGTATTGCTTCATTGCGACAGATTGACCCGTCTATAGAGGAAGCCGCAACAGATCTCGGAGCGGATCAGGCTACAGTGTTCCGTACAATCGTATTGCCGTTAGTGCGTCCTGCGTTCCTTTCGAGTCTGTCGTATACGTTTGTTCGCTCAATGACGGCAGTTAGTGCTGTAATCTTCCTGATTTCGGCGAAATGGTATCACATCACGGTGCTGATCTATAACTTCTCGGAAAATCTTCGTTTCGGACTCGCAAGCGTACTTTCAACCGTATTAATCATAATCGTGTTCGGTGCGTTCGGGTTAATGCGTCTTCTTGTGCGCGAGAATGCAAACTTGATGAAGAACGTAACATGATAAAGGGGGAAAATGAAAATTGGCAAGCAAATCAGTAACCTTTGAGAACATAAAGAAGATATTCCGCGATCCTCAGTCAGGGCAGGACGTAGCGGCAGTAGCGGGAGTGTCATTCAAACTTGAGCCGGGGGAACTCGTAACATTGTTAGGGCCTTCAGGATGCGGGAAGTCGACAATCCTGCGAATGTTATCGGGATTCGAGCAGCCAACATCAGGGCGAATCATGATAGGCGACAACGACGTAACGAACACACCGCCCAACAAACGCGATACGGCGATGGTGTTTCAGAGTTATGGCTTGTTCCCTCACATGAATGTTGCTGAGAATGTCGGCTACGGTCTAAAGCTCAGGAAGATTCCGCAGAATGAAATTGACACGAAGGTGCAGAAGTTTCTTGAGATGGTTGGTCTTGGGCAGATGGGGAAGCGTCCGCCGTCGAGACTCTCAGGAGGCCAGCAGCAGAGAGTCGCCCTCGCAAGGAGTCTGATTGTCGAGCCGTCAGTGTTGCTTCTTGATGAGCCATTGAGCAATCTTGACGCATTGTTGCGCGAGCAGATGAGAGTCGAAATTCGCAGACTTCAAAAGTCATTGGGCATTACGGCAATGTATGTTACTCACGACAGAGTCGAGGCAATGAGTCTTTCAGATAGAATCATCGTCATGAAGCTCGGCCACATAATACAGATTGGGACTCCCAGCGACATATACAGAGATCCGGTTGACACATTCGTTGCGGGATTCGTGGGCAAGGTTGCGTTTTTCCCGTGCGAGGTGAAGGGGATTGATGACGGGTGCCATGTTGAGATTCGCGGACAGAGATTCACGGCTCCGAGATGGGCGCAAACTCTCAAGGCCGGGGATAAAGCGTTGGTGATGGCACGACCTGAGTCGCTTTCGGTCGGTGAACCGGGCGCGGGCGTTGAGGATGGAATCGTTACGGCAAATATTTACTTGGGCAACAGCGTGGAGACTTGGGTGAAAACAGACTTGGGGAATGTCCTTGTGCAGATCGATAATCCCGATGTCAAAAAGATTTGGGCTGAAGGCGAGAAGGTATCATTATCGTTTGACCCTTCATTGACGAAAGTATTAGCTGACGATTTAGAGAAGGCGTAAGAGAAAAGAAATAACCGGGTAAGAGTGAAAAGCTCCTGCCCGGTTTTTGTATGCTTACTATTAAGCCCAGTCATTAAGAATCTTTTTGTCAACCTTGCGCCACCACAGCACAGAGATGATTACGAGTCCCCAGTTCAGAAGAGGAGTCCTGAAAAACTCTGCAATAGCTTCATCCCATCCGCTAACGTCCTTCCCTGAGCTTATCACCAATGCACACACGATATTTATCACGAGCGCGAGATAATTCGAGTACGGCATAACAGCCCAGCTCTGACGATACCAGCCTTTTTTGTCGCACATGATGTAAATCATAACGTTGACGAGAACCGCGAGAATGATTCCCGACACAGCCCCCCAAATTTTGAAGTGAACCGTGTTTTTCTCAAGCCATGAGTCAACAAGCATACACAGACCAGCAAGCACTACGGCAAATATAACGCACATTACAAACTGCCCCACAGCTAAATGCGGTCTCTTTGATGATGTCGCTGATTGCACTTCTCTCTCTGCTTCATTCGCAAAGTCATTCGCAACGTACCAGCCTAACGCCTCTGTGATTGATGCTGCTGTTGCCGCGTTGATTGCGTTGCCGATTCCCGGAATCCAGCCCACGAGAAATTGTGATACTGTTCGTCCTCCGATTGCCGCTGTTGCTCCTCCGAGAATGCTTTTTGCCACCGATTTTGAGATGTTCCGCCCGAAAACAGCACCGAGACTGATTATCATTCCAACTTGTATGGCCGTGATTGGTATTGCGTCAGAGCCGGGAATCTGCGCTAATCCTGCCGCTGCTGCCGAAGCTGAAGCCGCCGCCGTGTGAATAATCTTGTGGCACTTGCTTTTATGGTATGAGTCCATGAGCTATTAGCCCTCCAATTTTTTGGGATTTGTTTATTATGCACAAATCGGGGGGGGGGGGGGGGTAGCGTATTTTTACGTATTTATTGACGATGATACAACGTAAATTTTTGAGAAGACACAAAATTAACCGGGTAAGAATGAATCCTCCTGCCCGGTCTTTGTGTGTTAATCGGAATTGTACTGCCTGCGTAATTCTGAAACCATTTCGGCGTTGTCTTCAACTTCAGAGATTGCATCATCGAGCCATTTTTGACCCTCTTTGTGATCATTCATCTTCCTGTAACATTTCGCTATGTTGAGTTTGTAGAGTGCTTCTATCTCGTTGACGGTCATATTTGAGAGTGCCTTTTTGTAGTAGGGTATTGCGGCGTTGTATCGTCCTGCGTTGTAGAGGCTGTTGCCCGCCATCCAGTTCATAGCGCAGACTTCATCACACCCGGCCTTTATCCCTCTGTCGAGAATGTCGAACGCTTCATGATAATGTCCCTCGTCAAAAGCATTCTGACCGAGAACAATATACGGCGTTGATGCTTTCGGTTCTGCTTCAGTGATTCCGCGCAAGAGATTCACGGCTTTGTCGTCATCTCCGGCCTGAAACGCAAGAAGCGCGTCAACATAATCAAGCACCGATGACTTGTCGATGGCTGTATATAGCCGTGCTGTCTTCACTGCAGATCTTGCGCCGTCAAAATTGTTGAGGTTGTAGCGGATTATTGCGAGCAGGAGAAAATTATACGCGGTGTATTCGTCCCTCTTTGCGTAAGTGAGTTCGTTATCTATGGCCTTCATGAGTTCGATAACGTGTTGTGCCTGAGAGTCATTGCCGCCGGTCTTGGCTATGTCATCAAGTGTATTCCTGAGTTCTTTCATCTCGTCTTTCACCACTGGCGAGACGTTATCCCAAAACAGACGGGGCTTTATGAGAGTGATAGATTTCTTGTGAGTCCCTGAAGGTATCTGAGAATTTACCGTATCTACTGTATAGTTTACCAGCGAGGCCGTAAGAGGCAGGCTGCTTATAGCCGTAAGAACAGAGAGTCCGCCCAATGCACCGAAGCCCCCGGCAGCTAAAGTACCTCCGCCCAAGAACGCCAAGAAAGCAAGCCCGGTCTTTACTGCAGCAGCTCCCGAAAGACCGATAATCCCCCCGATAAATTTCGCGATGACTCCATTCACCGCCCATGTTACTGTCCCGGCTGACATGTACGTGAGCACAGCAACTCCCACAGTTATTGCTGCAATTCCCGTGTATTTGACGATTGTACCCGTTGTAGAGTTCCAGAAAGGCACAGGGTATATAGTCTCAAAGCGCAAATCTTTATTGCCCGGGTTAGGATCACTGAATGGCCAGAAAGCCAGCGCGGGAGTCAATGTGAAGTTAGAGAAGAACGCAATCAGAACGAGGCATGATATGTATTTCTTGTTCATGCTAATATGCCCAGTCTGCAATCGCGGCTTGAGTCGGATTCCTCAAGTCTACTTTCTCGCCGTACTCTTTGTATCTCTGAGCCTTGTTGATTAGCACGGCACTTCCGACACTCTTCACTCCGTTTACTGCGTGCTTCCAGGCAATATTAGGAGCAACATATTTCGCGGCAACCGGAGAAGCTACAGCGGTTACACCTGCAAAAAGAAGATCTTTCTTCAGCGTCTTGTTAGGCTCGTAATACCCGTATGAACCATAAATCAACGCTCCCGTACCAGCCGCAACACCAATCACAGCAGCAGGAGGACACACAATCGTAATCGCACATGCCGCCAATGATGCAGCGACAGAAGACACTGCAACTGTTGACGTTACACCGATAACAGCACCGCCGGTGCCATACACAACAGCGTCGCCAATGTCTGAACCTGTTCGATATTCCGCGAACGCCTGCCCCGTGAACAACATCACAAGAACAAAAAGCAGCGCAAAGTTTTTGAGCTTCATTTTTCATTACCTCTTTAATAAATTGATGGATGAAATAATTTTAACAGCGTGATTCTTTTATCGTGTGAAGAAATTGTGAAACGTGAAAATCTCAAAGGCCGATTCATTTTCGAGAGTCAAATTTTCAAACAGGCACAAAAAATCCCTCCCGCAAATTTCACAGGAGGGACAAATTTTTTCAGCGTTGAAAGTTAATGTATCGGGTTAAATTCTTTCGACAATAATTCTTTGAAGCCCTCAAGACTCATGCTCCCTAAATCACCCTTTGAGCGTTCACGGACTCCAACTGTGCACGATTCCTTCTCCTTGTCGCCAATCACGAGCATATACGGTACTTTCTGCATTTGTGCGTCTCGGATCTTACGGCCTAATTTCTCGTTCCTGTAGTCAACCTCCGAACGTATTCCCCAGTCCATGAACATATCATGAAGCTCCTTTGCGTAGTCCGCGTGTGAGTCAGAGATCGGCACAATCTTAACCTGAACGGGTGCGAGCCAGTAAGGGAATGCCCCGGCGTAATGCTCAATCAATATCCCCATGAAACGCTCAATGCTCCCGAATACAACGCGGTGAATCAACACGGGCGTATGTTCTGCTCCGTCATCGCCCCTGTATGTTACGTCAAATCGTCCGGGCAGCTGGAAGTCAAGCTGAATCGTTCCGCACTGCCATGTACGCCCTAAGCAGTCCTCAAGGTGAAAATCTATCTTAGGCCCGTAAAATGCTCCGTCGCCGGGATTGATTGTGTACGGTGTGTTTGTCGACTCTAATGCGTCCTTCAGTGCCGCTTCAGCCTCGTTCCATTGCTCATCAGTCCCCATTGAGTCAGCCGGGCGGGTTGAAAGCTCAACAGTATACTTGAAGCCGAATACGTCAGTGTAAACATATCGGTCAAGCTCCATAATCGCTAAGACTTCCTCCTTGATTTTTGACGGCTCAATATATGTGTGCGAGTCATCCTGAGTGAAGCACCTTACGCGCATAAGGCCATGAAGGACTCCGCTCTTCTCGTGGCGGTGAACACATCCCAGTTCAGCGAGTCTCATCGGCAAATCCCTGTAGCTCCGCAGCTGTGTCTTGTAGACGAGAATACTTCCCGGACAGTTCATCGGCTTGATTGCGTAGGGCTTCTCGTCAATCTCAGTAACGTACATGTTCTCGCGGTAATGATCCCAATGTCCCGAACGTATCCATAAATCGCGGTCGAGTATCTGCGGAGTCTTTATCTCAGTGTAGCCCCGTCTTATGTGTTCGCGCCGCCAAAAGTCTATGAGCGTGTTCATGATTGCCATTCCTTTTGGGTGAAAGAAAGGGAAGCCCGGCCCTTCTTCGTGAAGGCTGAAGAGGTCTAAATCTTTTCCGAGCTTGCGATGGTCGCGGAGCTTTGCTTCCTCAAGGCGTTTGAGATATTCTTTCAGCTCATCAGGTGTCGCGAATGCCGTTCCGTAAATCCTCGTCAGCATTTTGTTGTGCTCATCTCCGCGCCAATATGCACCCGCAATCGATAACAGCTTGAAGTTGTGTAGCTTTGAAGCGTCCGAAACGTGAGGGCCTCTGCATAAGTCAGCGTATTCACCCTGCCTGTATATTGAGACGGTCGGCGAGTCGATGTCAGTGATTAATTCTGTCTTGTAGGGGTCATCAGCAAAAATTTTCAGAGCGTCAGACTTGCTCATGTCCTCGCGTGTTACCGGCTCGCCCTTGCCGGAGATCTTGCGCATTTCGGCTTCAATCTTGGGGAGGTCTTCTTCTGTGATTGTAGATGTCGCGTCAATGTCGTAATAAAATCCGTCCTTTATCGCAGGGCCTACACCGAAATGTGAACCGGGGTAGAGTCTCAGTACCGCCTGCGCCATCAAGTGAGCTGTTGAATGACGGATGATTTCGAGTCCTTCAGGTGAGTCTGTTGTTACGGGTGAGATTTCGCCGTCTGTTGTTACTGTGCGTGAGAGGTCTGAAAGTTCGCCGTTGAATTTGGCCGCGATTAACTTTTTGCTGTCGAGGCCAAGAGATTTTATGACTTCATGAAGATTTGCGGAGTCATTATTGATTTCGATGGTTTTATCTTCGTGCTTGAAACGTAACAAGTATATACCTTCTTTGTGATTATGATTGTAATTTTGCTGAAAGAATATCACCGAAAGTTTTTCATCGCAAGGATTACAAGTCAAAGATACAAATAACAGAGATAATTGCGACAATGATAACAACGATAAATTTCGGCAAGTCCCAAAACGAAAAGCCCCCGCCAGCGTCTGAAGGCTCTTCTATGGTTATATGCGCCGTCTGTCCTGTCATCATTCCTGCTTGAATTGACTTGATGATTTTCTGTGCGTTATCACGTGCGGACTCTATCGCGCTGCCTGAGAGCTTCCCGAAATTGAACAGCCCTTCACCTTCTATGATGTCGATTTCGTTATAAGGCCAGTCAAAAATCAACCCTCCGAGTGAAAACACGTTGCAGAAAAGCTGAAGGAACGTCCGAACAATGAAGCCGTGATTGTCGTACATTGCCCGCTGTCCTGAAACGTAGTGCCAAATGTAAGCGTCATAAAAATTCTGACTCACTCCCAAATCAACATCACCGTTGTAATACATCTCCGCAAGTTTCTTTTGAGCCTCATAATTACCGCCGTATGCTGACTGTGTGAGAAGGTCTATTATTTGTTTGTTTCTTTGGGCGTAAATCTCCTTGATTTTGTCTTGCGCTTCGTTTCTTGCTGACTCGATTTCATTCCCTGAAAGTTTTGCGAGATTGAACAGACCCTCGCCCTCTATCAAATCAAGCTCATTATACGGCCAGTTGAAGAGGAGTCCGCCGAGCGATAATACATTGTACAAAAGCTGAAGCACTGACCGCGAAACAAAGCCGTGATTGTCGTACATAGTCCTTTGTCCGTAAACGTAGTACCATACATAAGCCCGCCTGTAATCCTTAGTCGAGTAATATATATCGGCCATGCGCTTGTACTCGTCATTGTTTTTGTCTCCGGCTTTTTCCTGCAACAATAATTCCGCACGTCTGAGATTTGCTTCAGGTGATAATTTTTCCTAATTGAGTTTCTTTGCGTCAATGTTCAGACCTTCAAGCGTTTTTGACAGTGAGCTGATGTTCATTTTTCCCGATTTCATTTCAGCCAGCACTGCTTTGCTTGTCTTAATGCCGTAACCGAAATTAACATTTGCTTCAACCCGCTGTATTGCCTTCTGATTTTCGCCGAGCATGTAATACACCAGTCCCGCAAAAATATTATTCGTCCAGTCTGAACGCTCAAGGTTTTCACAGAGTGCTTCAAGGTGATTAAGTGCCTCGACTCTTTTGCCATCGTTAAGAGCCTCGACTACACGGAATTTTTCGGCTTCGACTTTCCAGGGGTCATTACGCAGTACAGAACGCCATACATTATTGAACTCGTCAAAACATTCTGAGGCTTCTTTTGCGTTTTCGGCTGACTTTGCACGGTACACCCAGTACGGCGGGTAAACTCTGAACTCATCTTCAAGCGCAATCAGCATAGCTCTTCTCTTTGCGGTGTCAGACTCATTAACGGCCTTCAAGAAGTCATCTATTCCGCTCTGAACGATTCTATACTCGTCAGGAAGGTGATACTGTCTCAGCAAACGCCATGACGAATCAATCAGCCTCGACTGAAGCGTGTTGTACTGCTCATGTTCGGCGCGGTTAATCTTCAACATGTCTTCAGCGAGTCCACGGCGAAATTCTGCGTCAAGTTTTGCGTTCTGATGAGCGTAATATTCCGACACGCACGAGACAGCTACAGCTCCGGCGATTGTTACTATTGCGACTGGCGGGAATGCCGCAGAAATTTTTGAGAGTCCGTTTTCCGCGAGGTTAGACACGATATTTCCCGCTGCATTTTCCCCCATGCCCTGAAGTATTCCTGACGCTCCCGAAACGCTCCGTGTTATATGCTGTTCGGCCCATGCGTCATAATTGGCCTGTAATTTTTTCGCGGCCTCAAGATTGACCGTCTTATTGCTGATTGCGTTCATTAATTCTTGGTAGAGGGATATGATTTCGTTGTCTGACTCTATGCTTCCGAGCTTGAGATTGCTGATGATGTTCCTGTACTCAGTATCGAGAATTGCGCGGTCATTCGTGCTGAGTATGCGGTGAATTGATACGACGGCCATGTTCAGGGCTAATACTGTGTGCTGAGGGTCATAATGTTTATCTTCTGCGTGAACGTTAAGAGGCTGAACGAAAATTAATACCGTGAGAATGAATGACATCAACAAGAATTTTGCTTTCATTGTGATTCCTCCTTTGGGATTTTGACGGAAGCATTATACATTTAGTGAGTGGGGTATTAACGGGCGGTTTGCTTTTGAGTGTGTTATATTTTTTCACAAGATAGGAATCACAGAGCAGGTTTACAATCATATGAGACAAGTTGACAATATGTCTACGTTGAACGGGTAACGCTGAATGATGATGATATAATCAGGATAATTTCAGCAAGATACGCAGAAAAAAAGGAGAAAAAACGTTATGTCGACGGCTATTAGGGAATATCTTGCGCTTGCCAAAACACCAGAAGAGCGCGAAGAAATGAAAGAACGCTTAATCGCACTCATGGAAATGAAAGACGAGGATATAGATTTCTCAGATATACCGAGAATAACAGACTTCTCTCGCCTTGTACGCGGAAAACCCATCATCGACAAAATACGCGAACATAACCGGCAGAACCGACTCAGGCGCGAACGTATGCAGAAGGCAGAAACTGTACAATAATTCTCCCTCTTGTGTTATCATTAACACCGCTTACACTCAAGGCTCAGAACATAGCTTGCTGGATTGGCTTTGTCCTTAGCTCTGAAGTAATACACAGGAGGTTTACTCTATGATCCAGAAAGAAAAGAAACAGTCAGTAATCGCTGAGTACAAAACTCACGACACAGACACAGGCTCACCCGAAGTACAGGTAGCAATTCTCACAGAAAGAATCCGCGAACTCACTGAACACCTCAAAGTTCACAAGAAAGATTTTCACTCGCGCCGCGGACTTCTCAAAATGGTAGGCTCACGACGCAGATTATTGCGCTACCTCATGAACAAAGACTTCAACAGATACCGCTCATTAATCGAAAAACTCAGCCTCAGACACTAGGAGGAATCATCACATGAAGAAAGATATTCACCCCGACTATCAGGAATGCAAAGTAACATGCGCTTGCGGTAACACCTTCATGACACGCTCAACAATGAAGGAGATCCGCGTGGGAGTCTGCTCCGCCTGTCATCCGTTCTACTCAGGCAAAAAAGGCAGAGTACTCACAGAAGCAGGCCGCCTCGAAAAGTTCCAGAAGAAATACAAAGGCATCAACTACGGCCAGAAAACAGAAGTATAGATTTATGCAGACCGTTTGCGGGGGCTGAAATATGCTCCCGTTTTTGTTATTGTCATGAACGTTATATTACTCTCACACACTCCAGAACCTGACGCGCTTGTAGCTGCTGCTGCGAGAATCTGTTACCGTGATGTTACGGCTGAAGATTTATTGCAGTCAGAAGAGAAGAATTTATCCCGCAAATTGATAGCCGAGCTTTTCACGAGCGGGCATATGTCGACGTTTGAGCATGTATCTTTCACGTTTGGCATTGACGGATTGAGCCGGGTTGCTTCACATCAGCTTGTGAGGCACAGAGTCGCTAGTTTCAGCCAGCAAAGCCAGCGTTACGTCAAAATGTCTGACGATGAAGAAGCCGTAATCATTCCCCCAAGTATCAAGAATAACCCTGACGCAAAAGCACTCTACATTGAGGCCGTAAGACATTCACAACAGACTTACGCCGCGTTAACCGAGATGGGTATACCGAAAGAGGACGCACGGTTCATTCTTCCTCATGGACATTCAACAAGACTCGTTATGACTATGAACGCAAGAGAGCTTCATCACTTTTTCAGCCTGAGACTTTGCAGAAGAGCGCAATGGGAGATTCACGAACTCGCACGGAGAATGTTAGCTTTGTGCCGTGAAGTCGCCCCCGTAATTTTCGACATGGCCGGGCCGTCATGTATTTTCGGGAAATGCTCAGAGTCACGTACTTGCGGAAAACCCTATAAAGATATGGAGGATTTATTGTTTGCTTAAGAAATTTTGTTTGTGGCTGATGACCGCCGTTAATCTTTTTGCTGATGACGCAGAGAAAAAAATACCCGTCGGAGGCCAGGCAGTTATAGAAGGCGTATTGATGAAGGGAAAAAATTTATGGGGACTCGCAGTCCGCAGACCTTCAGGGGAAATCTTCACGGATAAATGGCCGAACTCATCACGCACTAAACGTTATCCCTACAAGCTGCCGTTCATACGCGGAGTCGTCATAATGTGCGAGATGATGGCGACGGGATTCAAAGCCCTCTCGAAATCCGCTGAAGTCGCCCTTGAAGAGGAAGAAGAGAAGATGACCTTCAAAGATATTTTGCTGTCGATACTTCTTGCTGTCGTTGCGGTCGGAGGGTTATTCATCGCGCTTCCGTTATGGCTCGCGGGATTTGTCGCTGAGACTCCTCTTTACGTGAATATTGCTGAGGGTATCTTCCGGGCGTTGATATTTGTCGGCTATGTCGCTGTGATTGGACTGTGGAAAGACATTCGCGAGGTCTTCAGGTATCACGGAGCTGAACACAAAACGATTAACGCATTCGAGCACGGACTCAATATGACTCCTGAAAATATCATGACATGTTCACGCATTCACCCCCGGTGCGGGACATCGTTTCTATTGATTGCCGTTATCGTAAGCATAATTATTTTCTCGCCAGTTAAGACTCTCATTGCCGGTGAAAGTTTCATCTTGCAGGTGCTTGCGAGGATAATACTAATTCCCGTTGTGATTGGAATCTCGTATGAAGTTATCCGTCTCGCGTCAAATTCCGGGAAGCTCGGACTTTGCATCATTGCTCCGTTTTTGACTCTTCAATATCTCACAACAAGAGAACCAGACATTAATCAGGCCGAAATTGCGTTAGTCTCACTAGATACAGCACTGGAAGGAGGCTTATTATCATGAACATTGAGCCAAAGTTACAGGCAATCGAACAAGAATATGACGACATAGGACAGAAATTAGCAGACCCGAAAATAGCTTCAGACCCCAAAGAGTTACAGGTATTAGGCAGAAAACGCGCGCAGCTTGAACCCGTCGTAATGAAGTATCAAGAGTACAAATCAGCGCAGAAATCTATAGCCGAAGCAAAAGAGTTAATCAAATCCGGCGACTCAGAATTAGAGTCATTAGCCCGTGAGGAAATCTCAGAGCTTGAACCAAAGATTGAAAGTTTCACTCATGACTTGACGCTGTTATTGCTCCCTAAAGATCCCAATGATGACAAGAGCGTTATTGTTGAGATTAGAGCGGGTACTGGAGGAGATGAGGCTACACTTTTTGCGGCTGACTTGTTCCGAATGTACGTGAGATTCTGCGAGCGTCAAAGATGGAAGATTGAAGTCATTGACAGCTCAACAAACACGGCGGGCATTGGCGGCTATAAAGAGATCGTTTTCAGGATTGACTCACAGGGAGCTTACAGCAAAATGAAATATGAGTCGGGCGTTCACAGAGTCCAAAGAGTCCCGGTAACAGAAGCAAGCGGACGAATACACACTAGCGCGGCAACAGTTGCGGTTTTGCCTGAAGCTGATGACGTAGAAGTCGAAATCAGGCCGGAAGATCTCAAGATTGATACGTACCGTTCAAGCGGGGCAGGAGGTCAGCACGTCAACATGACAGACTCAGCCGTAAGGATTACGCATTTGCCGACGGGAATTGTCGTAACGTGTCAGGACGAACGGAGTCAGATTAAGAACCGTGCGCGTGCTATGTCCTACTTGAAGACGAAACTTTTTGACCTTGAGCAGCAGAAGCAGAACAGCGAGCAGTCAGCAGAAAGGCGCGGCATGATTGGTTCAGGCGACAGATCCGAGCGCGTAAGAACGTACAACTTCCCGCAGAACAGAATCACAGACCACAGAATCAATCTCACTCTCTACAAACTTGACTCATATCTTGACGGCGATTTGTACGAAATGATTGACGCAATGTTGCTCGCCGAGCAGACACAGAAGCTACAGAACCTTGAGGCTTGATGACGTTCAGCAAAAACTCAAAGGCGCGGGCATAAGCAATCCATTTCAGGAGTCATTGTGGATTACCGGCCATGCTCTTGGGATTGGGAGTGCTGAAATCTTTTCGAGGGATGAATTTTCACCTGACGAATCACGAAAGATTGACGCTCTCATTTCCCGGAGAATTAATCACGAGCCATTGCAGTATATTCTTGGTGAGGCTGACTTTTACGGGCGTGATTTTCACGTAGGGCCGGGCGTGTTAATCCCTCGTCATGACACGGAGACTCTTATTGACGGCGTGAAGGAAGTTTTTGACCGTGAGGAGTCTTTCACGTTTCTTGACTGGGGAACCGGCTCAGGCTGTATCGCTGCAACTATCCTTCTTGAGTTTCCCCGCTCCTTTGGCGTAATGCTTGATGTGAGTCATGACGCTCTGACTTATGCACGCAAAAATATTAATCGTTACCGACTCAATGAACGCTCCGAAGCTCTCACACAAAAAATTTTTGACTCAGAACAATTCAATCTCATCATCAGCAACCCCCCCTATATACCTTCAGGCGAAATCACCGGACTTATGCGTGAAGTGAGAAATTTTGAGCCTCATAACGCGCTCGACGGCGGCAATGACGGCATGACGTTTTACCGTGAAATTCTTGCGCTCGCTTTGAAGAGTCTTAAGCACGGAGGGTATATAATTTTTGAGACGGGAAATCTTCAACAGGTGAATGAGATTGAGACTTGCGGAGGGTTTGAGGCCGTCAGCAAAATTTTTGACACGGGGAATTTTCCTCGCTGCATCATTCTCAGGAGGGTTTGACATGAAGAGGAAGGGCGAAACTTTCACGGAATTTTTGACGGCGGCAACAGTTTTCGGGCTTATCGCTGCGAGCATGTTTGAGTTCATGGCCAATCAGACGCAGAGTCTTGCGGACATCCGGGACAGGGACAATCTGATTTATCATGCCGGGCGTTTCATGGCTGTCTCTGGCGATAAGACAAGGGATAATAGCGATTACAATTGCACCGACAGCGTATCATTCACATTCTCTCATAATGACAATATCCTGACAGTTACGAACAATAACACCTCAATGACATTCAGCCTCAAGCACTAATAGTTACGGTTCTTCTTGCACTCGTGGTAGATCCTCATTACGGCTTCCACGAGTTTATATACATCTGGCTTCAGCACGTGCGTTATCTTCAGCTTCTCCGCTCGGTCTAATAACTCCTTCACCATTATCGACGAAAACAATATCACTGGCATGTTCTCCGTTCGCAAGTCATTCCTCAACGTCTCTACTAGACTCAGACCATCAAGCAACGGCATCTCTATATCTGACACTAGCAAGTCAAAATTCTCCCCCTGGTCAAGCAACAACTTCCGAGCCTCGACTCCGTCCTTCACTGGGTAAATGCTCGTGAACCCGGACTGCTTCAACACGTCGCACGTCTGCTGTCTCAACAATGGCGAGTCGTCTGCTACAAGTATATGAAAGTCCTCAACATGCCCGATCTGTCTGTGATACGTTTCCAGCTTGCTCTGGTCAAACATGTGTTCTGCTACCGCTGGCGCAGTCTCCTGTATTATTGCCTCGTAGTCTAGAAGCAATATATTCCTCTCGTCCCTCTTGATGATATACAGTACCCACTTCAATGAAACTCCTCGCATCTTCGACGAGTCTAAATCTTCGGCGTTCACTTGTCTTATGCGTTCTACTCCATCAACTAGAAATCCTAACTTGATGTCATTGAACTCAACAACCATTACTTTTGTGTTCGCCATCGGCACGGTTGAATTTATGCCTAAGAATATACGAAGGTCTATCAGCGGAAGAAGTGCATCACGCAATGTAGTTATGCCGACAAAAGCAGGCGTTTTAGTAGGAACAGGACGACACCCGGTCCATCGCAGAATTTCGCGTGTCTTGTTTACGTTTATAGCAAATGCGTCCTTGCCTAACGTGAATACTACTACTTCCCATTTTTTGCTAGCCGCTTCAACGTTTCGTTTCTCTTCCATTGTGTGAGACTTCCTCTCTTTGATTGTGAACGTTTGAATTATAGCTTACTTTTTTGTTTTACAGGCTATAATTACTTTGTTGATTTTATCCCATTAAAGAAAGGATTGTTTATTTTGAGCAGGACACAAAGATTTTTCTTGCTTGTCTTGGTGTTAATGCTTACGGTTTCGACGGCGTTCGCGGCTTCTTCACGTCAGACAACGCCGAGAGGAGTCCGCAGCTTTTCACCTTCAGGAACAGTGCCCGAAAATGTTTCATTCAGAGTCGTATTCACGTCCTCAATGGTAACACTCGCAAACATCGGAAAAACTATCACACCCGAAAATACATTGTTCCCCTTCTCAGTAAATCCTCCCTTGCAGATCACAGGACAATGGCAGAACGACAAAATTTTTACAGCCCGCTTGCTTTCACCCCTGAGAAATGCAACAACTTACACAGCATCATTGCGCGATAACCTTAAAGACATACACGGAAATCCAATCGGACCCGGAAAATTCATGTTTCAGACTGAGGGATTATCACCCGCTGACATCCGCGCTTCAATGGGCAAAGACGAAAACGCTCACTTCACACTGACATTCAACATGAAGGTTGACCCCGCAAGGCTAAAAGGCTTCATGAATATCCTCGACGCAGAAGGAAAAGAATTATCCTACACAATAAACAGCGCATTACCCTCAAGAACAATAAGAGCTTCAGTGCCGTCGAAAAAAATACCTTCACGACAAAGATTCACCGTAAAAATTTCAGCAGGCCTAAAATCCGGCGAGGGCGATTTAGGTATTGACCACGACATTACAGAAAGCGTAATTCTTGACCCCGTTCTAATGGTTCAGGAACTCAGAGCAGATAATGAGAATACAATACAAACGACACTGAATTTCGGAGTAGATCCTGATACGGTGAAAAAGTTTGTAGAGATAGAACCCCCCGTAAGCAATGCAGTTTTTGAGTCAGGCTGGAGCGATGAGATTATGAGAATACGTTCATCAAGTTTCAAGCCCCGCTCGCGTTTCGTGATAACATTCAAGAAGGGCTTCCCCTCAAAGAGCGGTATAGTCCTCAAGGAAGACTTCAAGCAGGCCGTAATTATGCCAGACCTTGACCCAGAGATTACACTTCCTTCAGCAGGAACTTACTTAGCCCCGCTTGAGAAAGGATTGATACCCGTCGAGCTTCTGAACGTACCGAAACTTCAGATTGACTTGTGGAGAATGTACGAGAGCAACATACCCTACATCATCAATGAAGAGTATGAATACTTTGACAAGGACATAGCCAGGCGGGTATTCACGAAAGAAATTCCGCTGAACTTGCCGCTGAATGAACGAGTACGCAGAAGCATTCCCGTTGACGAAATGACATCAGGCGACAGAGGATTATTCCTTTTGACGGTGAGGAACGCCAATTCAGAGTGGTGGGACGAATCACAGCAGATGATAAGCCTATCAGACTTTGGAATCACCGCAAGAATGTGGGAAGATGCCGCGCTAGTTTGGGTAAACAGTCTCACAACAGCTCAGACCGTAAGCGACGCGAAAGTCCGAATATTTTCCGACAAGAAGCAATTGCTCGCAGAAGGACGCACGAATGACGGCGGAGTGTTTTACTACGAGCTTCCAGACGGAAAAACGTGGGAGAATGACAACAAACCCGCTGTCGCTGTCGTCTCAAAAGGAAATGACCTGACATATATCCATCTCACAAGAAACTTGCTTAACCGTGAAATTTTCGAGACTTCCGGCCGCGACTGGCTCAAATCAGGCTATGACGGAGCAATATTTTCACCACGAGACATTTACAGGACGGGAGAAAATGCACCCTTCAAGATCATCGTCAGGAATTTTGACAACACAACCCCCGAATCATTCCCCGTTCTTTTCATCGTCAAAGATACTTTAGGCCGAAAGGTTAAGCAGGAAGCCGTAACTCTCAACGCAAAAGGAAGCGCAGTAGCAAACTTACAGCTTCCAGGAAACGCCCTCACAGGCACATGGTCAGCATATGCGGCAATACCCGGCCATGAGAAAAAGCCTATAGCATCGTACAAGTTTCACGTTGAAGACTTCGCACCTCCGCGCATTGAAGTCAGCATGAACACTCACAGACCGTATTTGATTCACGGTGATACATTCACGGCGGATATTTACGCGAAATGGCTTTTCGGTGTTGACGGTGCGGATCTTCCGTTAAAAGTTTCGTGGCGTGCTACTGAGGGTTCATTCAGGCCGACACAAGACAGATGGAAGGGCTACAATTTCGGCGACCCTTCAAGGAAATTTGCGACTCAAGAAGGAGAATTTGACGAGGAAAGGCTCGACAATTTCGGAAAAGGACGCGCAACCCTCGAACTTAATGACAACTGGGAAGCACCCACTATCATAAACCTTACATTACGCGCTGAGGTCATGGAGGACTCTGGCAGGTGGGTAAACACATCGATAACACGTCCGTATTTCACAGCCCCGTGGCTTTTGGGAATCGCTCCGGCAAATGAGAATTTCGGCGTAAGAAGCAATATCGCCTTCAAGGTAGCGGGCATCACACCGAATGAAGAACCCGCCAATCCCGGCGAGCTTAATGCGGAATTGCTCAAAGTAACATGGAACTATAACATTGTCGAGATTGACGGTCATAAACGCTGGCAGTCAACAGAAGAGCTTCAGCAGGTTGACGAGAAGAAACTGACGCTCAAAAACGGACTCGGTGAGGTCTCATTCAGGCCCGAAAGTTACGGCAGCTACATGGTGAAGATTTCCGACAGCAACGACAACGCAAGAGCGGTTTACAGGTTCTACGCTTCAGACCCAAGCTCATCCGGCGCAGGCTCTCAGTTAATCGACCGTGTAGAAATCATCCCCGACAAAGACACTTACAGGCTCGGTGAAACAGCACACGTCAAAATCAAAGCTCCTTTTGGCGGACTAATGATGATTACGGTTGAAGGCGCAAAATTAATCTCACGAAACGTCCGCAAGATTGACAGCCCCGAATTTACGTATGACATTCCTATAGTGCAGGACATGAGGCCAAATGTATGGCTTTCAGCGTGGCTCGTTCGTCCCGTTGAAGGCTCTGACGCAAAGCAATGGGCTTCTCACCGCGCAATAGGTCTCGCAAGAATAAAAACGGACCTCTCAGATTACCGCATAAGTGTCGGCATAAACGCTCCCAAAAAAGTAGAGCCGTCAGCAAAACTCCCCGTAACAATAACCCTAAAAGGTGCAAGCGCGATGATTAGTGCAAACGCTGATGTCTCAATCGCACTTGTTGATGACGGTGTATTAGGCATGACAAAGTACAAAGTGCCAGACCTCCTGACTCACTTCTGGGGAATGAAGAAACTCAACTCGGAAGGCTTTGACATGTACGACCAGTTAATCCCCGTTGAGGACAGAGCGACAGAGATACTTCATCCGGGCGGCGACGGAGGAATGGACGCATTTGCGCTTGACGGAAATATTCAGCGTTTCAAGATTCTTTCACTGTTTGAGGGAGTTCTTTATCCTGATGAGCGCGGAGTGATTCAGACTGAGCTTGATTTGCCGGAGTCATCAACACGAGGAAGGCTGTTTGTTGTAGCGGCTTCGGGACGTAGTTTCGGATGTGGTGAAACAACGATAGAGATTGCGCGTGATATTGTTACGGAAGCAGGGTTGCCAAGGTTCGCAGCACCGGGGGACTCATTCACGATTCCTGTGTCAGTCTTCAACACTTCAAACGAAAACAGAGACGTGAAAATCAGCCTTGTACCTGTAGGATTAATGCTCGACAAGTCATTCACTGACCTGAAAATTTCCGCAGGGTCAAAATCTTCATTCACGGCAACCGCAAAAGCACTCGGAGGAGCTGACAAGGCAGTCTTAAGCGTCATAACATCGTGGAACGAGAACGGCGCGGAGAAGTCATTCACTCAGGAAATTGAGATGCCAGTCCGTCCCGCATGGCCGACAGTAACATCAGCAGGAACAGGAACATTCAACGAGGGAAAAACTCAGATTGATATACCGTTCAGCAAATTCAGCGGGAAAATAACAGGCTCATTAACGCTCGGTGCTACTCCTGCCATAAACGCTTCACAGGCCGTTGACTTCCTCAGCAAATACCCTCATGGATGTTTGGAGCAGACTATTTCATGCGCATGGCCTTTCCTCACAGTAAGAGACGCGGCCGCCGAATTAGATCCCTTGTTGCTGAATGATGAGGAAATACGCATAAGGGCAGAAAGCGCGATAACCCGAATACAGTCAATGCAGCTGTATAACGGCTCGTTCGCAATGTGGCCGGGAACGACTCAGACATACAACTGGGGCAGTGTATACGCGGCTCACTTCCTTTTGAGCGCAAAGAACGCGGGAATAAATTACCCTGAAGAAATGCTGACGGGAGTTATGAACTGGATGAGGGAGTTCCTTGCTTCAAATCCAAGCTATGAATACGAGGGCGCAGAGAAAGACGACATGACAGCAAAAGCATACGCGGTTTACGTACTTGCGCTTTCAGGTGAAAAGCCGTTAGGATGGATTGAGTATCTCCGAGAGAATGAAGACAGCCTTCACCAGTCAGGGAGAATATATCTTGCAGGAGCGCAGGCAGTTGTTGACGGAAGAGCCGACGCACTTCGCAATCTCAACATCGGAAAACGCACGGGCTATTCAGGGATGACTCTTGAGTCTGACGCTCGAAACACAGCAATACTCCTCTCAATGTGGCTTGACACAGAGCCTTCAGCACCAGAGGTAACCGAGCTTGCATTGAGACTAGCGGGCATGAAGTGGTACAGCACTCAGGATAATTCGTCGGCAATCGTAGCTTTGTCGCGCTATAACGTCGAGGCGGCCGGGGCAAAGAGCGATATTTCAGCCAGCGTAAACACAGAGACTTCAGACAAACCATTGCTCACGTGGAAGACCGGTGAAAGCTCATCAGCCATCAACGTTGACCAGTTACCGAAAGACGCAAATATTCTCATCGAGGCAAACGGACAAGGGCAGGGCTGTTACTCGTGGAGCATAACAGGAGTCCCGACATCTAGTCCCAAGCCTGAGCGACGAAACGTCAACATAGAATGCTCATACTATGACGAGGACGGAAATACTGTAGACTTCACAAGGACGATTGAGCACGGCAAAATTATTCGCGTAGTACTCAGCGTGAAGCCATCAATGACAGTAAACAATCTCGCTTTGAGTTACTTGCTTCCGTCAGGTTTTGAGCTTGAGAATCCGAGACTCAATGACGGTCAGGAAGACTCAGACTCATACACTGGAGTTGTGAGTGATATACGTGATGACAGAATAGTTTTGTTCTTTGGGAGATTGTCGGGTGAAAGGTCTTACGGTTTCAGCATGAGAGCAGTAACACGCGGCACGTTCAAAGTTCCTCAGATAAGCGCGATGGGAATGTATGACCCCTCAATACGCTTCACAGGAAATATTCAGCGCGATGTAACAATAAGGTAACAGGAAAATATTTGTCCCCTCTGTTCAAAGCAGGGGGGATTTTTTTACCGCAATAACGAGAGAATAATATTAATGACAAGAAGGACAGCGCATGACCCGGACAATAACGCCGTAAGTTTCAGGAGCTTTGAATCATATCCGCCGCGTGATTTTGATGACTCATGTTCGCCGCCTAATGCCCCGGAGATTTCCTCTTGCGCCGCTTCTCTCACCTCATGAATCAAAGCCGTGTTGTTCTCCTCAATCATAGCTGAGATTTCCCGCGACAATTCCGAAAGCGCAGTGCTGTGTGATTTGCTTTCTGCTTTGATTAGTCCCTCTATGCCTGCGAGAGCTTCAGAGTCAATTGACGGCCTTAGAATTTCCGGGATATTTGCCGCTTCATTCTCGTGATTCTGCGCGTAAGTCTCAAAGAATGCTTTTATCCCCTGCGTGAGAGTGTCAATTCTCTTCGACATTTCGTCAAGCTCCGTCATTATTGGCTCATTGTCATACGTGATATTTTCTTGTGGCTTTGTGCTTACTGCTGACTGCAAAATTTCTGGCAGGCGGTCAAGAGATTTTCTGAGCGATGAGATTTCCTCAAGAACATTTCCGATAGACTGCATAATCATGCTCCTTCCCGCGCGAGAGTCATCAATCTCCGAACGCAGAGCCTTCACGATTTCGGAGCGCAAATCCTGGGCTGTTCTGTTAATTCTTTCAGCAGCTCCTGCGAAATCAACGGAAGGAATAGCGGAGGCAAGAGACTTTGAGAGGCTAGGAAGAATCATAGCAGAAAGTTCTGACACTAAACGGGCAGTAGTAGGGTCTAAATCATCGGGCATGGTAAAATTTTCAGCTCCAGTTAAAATTTTGTGATGAAACAAGTATATATCATGAAGGTGAAAATTTGCGTATAAGAATAGGCACAAGGCCAAGTCCGTTAGCATTAGCCCAAGCGAAAATAATTGCTGACGGGATAAGAACTTCATGGCCTGACGCAGAAATAATCACAATACCTATAAGGACATCGGGAGACAAGAACATGTCCCCTTTCACGACAGACCCTCGGGGGATAAAAGGATTGTTTACCAGAGAGATCGAAAAAGGGTTACAATTGGGAGAAATAGACATAGCGGTGCACAGCCTGAAGGATTTGCCTGTGAACATGAGTCCCGATTTGCCGATAGTAGCATATTCACGGAGGGGAAATCCTTTTGACGCACTAATCACGAACGCGTCGTGCGGAAAAGTCATAGGCTCGTCATCACTGAGAAGGCGTTTGCAGATTGCGAGGTTATATCCTGCCATGAAGGTTGTACCAGTACGGGGCAATGTAGGAACGAGGCTCAAGAAACTTGATGATGGAGAAATTGACGGTCTTGTACTTGCGGCATGCGGTCTTCAGAGGCTTGGCCTAACAGGTAGGATAGCCCGTATATTTACGGCAGATGAGATAATGCCATCAGCGTGCCAGGGTATTATAGCGTGCCAGGGCAGAGCTGGTGAAGATTATTCGTATCTATCGTGCGTTGATGATGATATTTCGAGGGACTGTGCGACTGCTGAGAGGAGTTTTTCGCGTTGTATAGGAGCGGGCTGCAACATTCCTGCTGGTGCATATGCTGAGATTCACGGGGATATGATTACACTTAAGGGATTGTATATTGATGACGCGGGTAACTTCCTCAAAGGAACGATTTCGGGACATCGGAAAGATTCTGAGACACTTGGAGTGAGATTAGCGGAGATGATACTGGGATGACGGGGAAAATATATCTTGTCGGTTCAGGGCCTGGCGATTCGGGACTGATGACACTGCGAGGGCTTGAGGTGCTTCGGCGCGCTGAGTGTGTGATATATGATCATCTTGTGGGCGAGGGGATTACAGCAATGATTCCTGAGAACGCAGAAATGATTGACGCGGGGAAATTTTCGGGACATCATAAACTTTCACAGAATGAAATCGAGTCGGCCATGATAGACCGTGCATTGTCAGGAAGAATTGTAGTTCGTCTCAAAGGAGGAGACCCGTATATATTCGGTCGCGGAGGAGAAGAGGCAGAAGCGATTATTCGTGCGGGAATAGATTTTGAGGTTGTCCCGGGCGTAACGTCAGCTTCAAGCGTACCTGCCTATGCTGGGATTCCGGCGACGCACAGGGATTTCTGCTCAGGAGTCAACATCTTCACGGCTCACGACAAGAACGGAAGTATACCCGGCATCACTGAGTCAACGTCAATATTCTTGATGGGTGTGAACAATTCAGAGTCATTGCAGAGGAAACTTCTTGAGACTATGAGTCCTGACACGCCTTGCGCTATAATTGAGAATGGAACTACATCAAGGCAGCGGGTCATACGCACAAAACTTTCGGGGCTTCATGAGTCAGTCGTCAGCAAAAATATCAATCCTCCCGCCATAATTGTTGTTGGGAATGTGGCGACTCTCAATCTTGACTGGCGCAAAAATCTTCCTTTAGCCGGCAAAAGAATCATCATCACGCGCCCTGAAGGAAGGTCAGAAAGATTAGCGTCAAGACTTCACGACATGGGAGCAGAGATAATCTTAATGCCGACGATAAAGACCCGGACTCTTCACGGCTCAATCGACAATGTTAATTTATCCGGCTATGATTGGGCAGGATTTACGAGTGTTACGGGGGTTAAAGCACTCTTTGAGCTTTTGTGCGAGTCAGGGCGGGACATACGCGAGCTTGACGCTAAAATTGCGGCGATAGGTTCAGCGACAAAAGAGGCTCTAAATTCTCACGGGCTTAAGGTTGACTATGTGCCAGAAGTTTTTGACGGTCATCACATGGCCGTGGGCTTGTCGAAAATTGGGGGAAAAATTTTGATGTTCCGCGCTGAAAACGGGACTCCCGAAATTGATTCAGTCTTCATGAATTGCGGAATTGATTTCACGAATGTTTGTATTTACCGTGCTGATTATGTAAAATTGTCTCACGTTCCAGAATTTGCAGACATAATAATATTCACATCGTCTTCAACTGTGCGGGGATTTTCCGCGAGTACTGACAAATTGCGCGAGTCATTAGCGGTATGCATAGGTAGTCAGACGGCGGACGAAGCAATGAAGGCGGGATTTTCACGTGTAAAGATTGCGGAACAGGCTGATATTGATTCGCTAGTGAAAGCCTGTACGTGATGAATATATTTTGCGGAGGTAATATTTCATGCGTAAAATTTTTCTTTCGTTGTTACTTGTTGCGTTGATGTGTTCAGTTTTGTTTGCTGACGAGAAATTCACGAGCAAGACTCTACCTGTTGAGCTGAAAGACAATCCCATAACGCTGTATGAGAATATCCCGTTCAATTCGGGGAAAGAGCGCGGGGCTCAAATGTTCTCTCTTGCGATGGACATTCTTCAGCCGGACAGCAAGACACCATTGCCGTTAATTGTCTACGTATCGGGCGGAGGGTTCATAATGGCACCGAAAAACAACTGGATACAGCAAAGGATGAAACTAGCTGAGGCCGGTTATGTTGTTGCGAGCATTGAATACCGTCATGCGCCGCTGTCGAAGTTCCCGCTTCCTTTGGAGGACTGCAAACTTGCTATAAGATGGTTAAGAGCGCACGCGAGTCAGTACAACATTGACGTGAACCGGGTCGGCATATTGGGTAACAGCGCGGGCGGTTATCTTTCGTCATTCGTGGGAGTAACGAACGGGATGAAGGAGTTTGACAAGGGGGACTTTCTCGAATATCCGAGCGATGTATTATGCGCGGTTGATATTTTCGGTATCTCTGAAGTAATGAGCATAGGAGACGATTACCCTGAGGAAGAACGGAAGCTCCACGACTCAGCCGGAATCACTGAGGCAATGTGGGTGAAAGGAGTTCCGGGCTTCGGAGGGCCAGACGGAGGCGTGAAAGATTTCCCGGAAGAGTCAAAGAAGGCAAGCCCGTTGTATTACGTCAGCGAAAAATCTGTGCCTATGCTCTTAATGCACGGGGACAAAGACAAGTCAGTATCACCGAGTCAGACCGACAAACTATATCAGGCACTCAAGGCAAAAGGAGTTGAGGCTGAAAGGTACGTAATACCCGGAGCAGCTCACGGCGGGCCGCATTGGATTCAGGAGCCTGTGATGAAAATTATGATTGAGTTCTTCGACAAGCACCTCAAGAAATAAATTGATGATTACGATTCCCCTTCATGAAAACGTGAGGGGGAATTTTTTGTTGATTTTTTTTGTGTAGAATGCGTTTTTAATATCCATAAAGTAAAATAACACTTTTTACGTAGCAGAAATAACGTTCCGTTTTGACATGTCGAGGGCAAAAATCAAGACGGATGAAGGCAGTAATCACGCTGAAATAACATTGCCTCCGCTTGATATGAAGTCAACAATTGACGTGAACAATGTGCGTGTTTATGACAGCACCAGAGGAATATGGGATTTTGTAGCTGACACGATAACTTTCAGCAATACATTCGACTATAACGCGGTGGGCGAGATAATACGCGAAAAACGTGATGAGATAAACGCACGTCTTGTTCTCGAAAATTTAGCTTCTGCATTTGGCTATACATCTACAATTTCTTTTTCTGATTAACGGCGTGAAAATCCCCTTGTGAGTTTTCGCAGGGGGAATTTTTTTATGCGTTCTTGATCTCGCGGATAAGATTCTCCATCATCGTTATGATTCCTGAGTCGTTAATCCCTTCCGCCTGCCTGAAAAGTATATAGAGCTTGTCTTTCTGCGAACGTGTGAGTCCGTCCTCAATCCTCAGAATCTCAGCCCTCAATGCCCGGATACGTGATACGCTGTCGGCAATGTTCTTCCGGGCTTCCTGTTTCGACAGCGATAACCCTTTGAGTGATGCCCCCTTCACAATGACATCATCAACAACTTCTGAACCCGTGAAAAGCTCCCGGACCAACGGAATTTTCGCGCAGCCTCCCGTGAGTATGACTCTCTCAGGACTGAATACCCGCATGAATCTGTGAAGCGTATGTGAGGCTCTCTTTACGGGAAAATATATGAGCCTCTCGAAATCATCACGCAGAATATTTACGTTATGCCACAGCCGCGAGTCTTCATTGCTGAGAATGTGCTTGATTCTTTTTGCCTCGCTGAGAATTACATCATCAATTTTTTTCATCAGCTTCAATTCGCACAGGTAGCCGGCAAAAATTTTGTCGAACATATCACCGCAAACATCAACAGAGTCACAATCAATCACTTCACCGGCTTCAACCAGAACGAAATCACATCTTGACGCGCCGAAATCGCAAATCAGAGTCCGGGTCTCATCATTAAGTCCGAGAGTCAACGCTTCATGCTGGCTGATTATCTCCGTGTCCCTGAAGCCCGAATTGACCGCATTAACCCTTAAGGCCTCGCGCTGTCTTGAAGGCATGTCATCATGAACGGCAATAACGCACGAAAACACAGGCTCATCAAAAAATATCTCTGCTTCCTCTCTAAGCGTCAAAAAGTCTTGGCCGTCAGAACGCGCAATGATTCTCGTTCCCAAGTTGTCGGAATATCCCAGCTTTGAGCATGAAGACCCCGCGTCAATTCCCGCAAACACATTCAAACCCGCTGCCGTCAAAACGAATCACCTCAGCTTTCACGATCTCGTTGTTATCACCTTTGCATGTCGCCTCGATGTAGTGCCGTGTATGTCCTTTGCTGTCTCGCTCAATCAAAATTTCTTCTTCATGGCCGACGAATCTTTTTGCGTAACCGCTGAATAACTTTCTGCCTAATGATATTGCCTCTGCTACTCTTGAGACTTTTACGGAGCTTGAGACTTGCCCTGCCATGTCCGCCGCAATTGTTCCTCTTCTCGCTGAATACGGGAAAACGTGAACGCGCCCGAACCCTGAAGCCCTCATTATGTCGATGGTGTTATTGAACGCCGAATCACTTTCACCGGGGAAGCCCACGAGAATGTCGCTTGATATGTGAATGTCGGGTGAAATTTTTTGCCGTAAATTTTCGCAGACCTTCACGAAATCACGCGCTGTATATCCTCTCCGCATGGCCGACAATACTCCGTCATCCCCGCTCTGTAATGGCAGGTGTAAATGATGGCAGAATGACTCGCACTCAGCAAGAGCGTCAATTAATTCATCATTCAGGCTGAAAGGTTCAAGAGAGCCGAGTCGGAATCGTTTCAGGCCGTCAATCTCTGAGACACTCCGAATCAGTTCAGCGAGTGAGGTATCAATATCACGTCCGTAAATGCCCAAGTGTATCCCGGTGAATATGATCTCTTTCGTTCCGCCGTCAATGAGCCTCTTAATGTCGCTGATGATGTTGCCGGGCTGTCTGCTTACGGGTCTTCCTCTCAGGTAAGGAATGATGCAGTAAGTACAGAAGTGATTGCATCCGTCCTGAATTTTCATGAACGCGCGGGAATGCATGACGGGTAAAGATGAGGGAAGCTCTTCCCATTCTGAGACGGTGAAAATATCCTGAACCCGCAAATCACGAAAAGCCCGGCCATGTTTGAGCATTTCATTTACGGCAGAAGGAAGAATATTTTTGCCCTTTGAGCCTCCGAGAATATCGACTCCGAGTTCACGCGCTGAATTTTTGTCGACAGCCTGAGACCAGCACCCGCAGACCGCAAGAACGCCATCATTGCCCAAAACTTTGCGGACTCTGCGTATGAGGCTTCTGCATTTCCTGTCGGCCTCCTGAGTCACTGAGCAAGTAACGATTACTGCTGACGATATTCCCGGCGTTAAGTCCTGCGTTACTTCATGGCCGTATGACTTGAGAGCACCGGCAATGTATTCACCCTCGCAGAGACTCGAACGGCAGCCGAAAACGTGAACGAATATTAGCCCCATGCTTTTACGGCCCGGCAGCCCCACCAGTCGCCTATTCTCATTTCGCGCTCAATCTCAAGCCGTGAAGACTCCATCACCGACACGAACATATGACGCTCTACATTTGTCATGCCTGAAAATATTGCGAAACCTTTGGGCTTTAATGCGCGTCTCACGTCAGGCAGCAGCGTAATGTTAGGATTAAGGAGTATATTTGCTGTGAGAATGTTTACTTGTCCTTTGAAGCCTTTGAGGAGGTCTCCTTCTGAAAGCTCGCAGATTTTCGGGTTGATTCCGTTAAGGTTCATGTTTCGTTTTGCCTCGTTGAGAGTCTCCGGGTCAATGTCTCTTGCGATTGCCTTTCCTGCTCCGAGCTTCAATGCTGTGATGAATAATATCCCCGTTCCTGTACCGACATCAAGAATCGTGTCGCCCTTCTTCACAACTTCTTCAATCAGCGACAAAGCAATCTGCGTGCTCTCATGATACCCTGTTCCGAATGCGCTGGCGGGGTAAATGTATATTGGCATACGTCCTTCTGGGATCTCGTCATCTTCATGCCACGGAGCCATAACGATTAAGCCCTTTCCGACCGGTAGCGGGGGGAATGCGTCATAATGCTGAGTGTTCCACGCTTCATTCTCGAGCTTGTAGCAGCGTGTGATACTTATGCCCGTAAAATTTGCGTCCTCAAGAATAAATTGCAGCTGAAAAATTACGTCATCAATTCCGCGTGAGCCTTCATAACTTGCACGGAGGAATAATAATTCATTGCCGTAAAAATCATTCTCCGTGAAAATTTCTGAGCCAATCGCTTCACTAAGGGCTGCTATTGTGCTGAGTCTCTCTTCATTATGTGAACGGTTATACAAAGCGCAAGGCACGCTGAGTTCGACAATCCACCAGAAATTATTATCCTTCATAAATTTTTCTCCTGATTAGTTTTGTGTGATTAGTGTATATGTTATCATGCCTGAAAATCTCAAGGAGTGATTGTTAATGAAGAAGATTGTTGCGCTGATGATGATATTCTGCGTGTGTCATTGCGTATGTGCGTGTGCTGAAACGAGAGCGCGTTTTCTTTTCATCGGGGACATAATGATTCACGACCAGCAGTTAGACGCGGCGAGGCTCAAAGACGGAACGTATAATTTCTCGCCTTCATTCAGGAGGGTTAAGCCGCTGCTGAGAGACTCATTTCTTGTTGGTAATCTTGAGACCGTTTTTGCAGGAACAGGAAAGAAACTAAAGTATGCTGGCTTCCCGTTCTTTAACACGCCGGATGTATTCATTGAGAATCTTTCGGGTGATTTGGGAGTTGATTTGCTGACACTTGCGAACAATCATATTTTTGACCGGGGCGCGGAAGGTGCGAGACGTACAGCAGAGATTCTCACTTCCTCCGATATTCCGTGGATAGGACTCGGAGTCGGTGATATTCCCTCGAACGATGCAATCATCCTCGACAACAGCGGAATCAAAGCGGCGTTCATTAATCACTCATACGGGAGCAACATGTGGCCTAAATCATCAGACGTTCACCTTAATGTTTACGGAGAAGATGACATTGTTACGAGCATGACCCGCGCAAAGAGTTTGAGTCCTGATGTGATTATCGCGCTGTTTCACTGGGGGAATGAGTATCACTACAAGCCTAACGTCCATCAGAAGAGGGCAGCGAATGTTGCATTACGTGAGGGAGCGTCATTAGTTGTTGGGACTCACCCGCATGTGCTTCAGCCTGTAGATGTTATTGTGAGTGATGACAGTGTGAAGGCTGTAGCGTGGTCATTGGGAAATTTCGTATCATTCCAGAGGACTCGCCCTCGTGAAAGAAGCGTGATACTTTCGGCTGAGTTCGTGAAGAATGATGACGGTGCAACGAGGCTCGCAAGCCTGAGTATTGCTCCGCTGTATGTGGTTGCGCCCGGCTCAAAGCGTACTGAAGTAACATACGCGGGGAGTAATGAATCGCTGATTGAGTCGCTTGATTTTGACGGGATGAATAAGTCTCAGGTGAAAAATTTGCGTTCAATCGGCCATGCTGTGAATGAGTTTCTCGGAGTGCAGAAAGTTTTTGACGGTTACGGCTTCAATATATTGTGGCGTGAAGAGAGTCGCGATGTACTTCCCAAGAGCAGACGTAAATCACCAATGTAAAAGATAAAATTTTGGTGTAATATTCTCTTATCCACAACACGAACAAAAACAAGGAGGCTAATAAATGGCCGGAGTCTATGAATGCATATCGTTAATCGCAGAACGTATCACAGAAAATAAAGACTTCCTCACCGAATTAGACCGCGAAATAGGCGACTCGGATCACGGCATAAACATGGCGCGTGGATTCGCTGCTGTCATGGAGAAATTATCCCCGGAAGATTCCGACATCGGCGCAACGTTGAAGAAGGCGGGAATGACTCTCTTGTCGAAAGTCGGCGGAGCTTCAGGGCCTCTATACGGTACGGCATACATGGAGGCCGGGAAAATCACGGCGGGCAAAACGGAGCTTACTCCCTCAGACATGAAAGCGGTAATTGAGTCGGCAATCGCTGGAATACAGAAGCGCGGAAAAGCCGTAAAGGGTGAAAAGACTATGCTTGACGCGTTAATACCTGCGTGCGAGTCATTCTCAGAAAGCATTGCTCACGGTGCGGACATGATTGCGGCGTTGGAGTCAGCGTGTGAGTCAGCTCGTGAAGGAGTCGAATACACAAAGACGATAATCGCGACAAAGGGCCGGGCAAGTTATCTCGGCGAGCGCAGCATAGGACATCAGGACCCCGGCGCAACGTCAGCACTAATTACGCTTGAGGCAATCCTGGACTACTACAAGGGGGCATAACATGGTAGGAATCGTAATAGTGTCTCACAGCTGGAAGATTGCTGAAGGAGTCTGCGACCTTGCGCGTGAAATGGCACACGGCCATGAAGGGATAATACCTGCTGGCGGACTCGATGACGGCTCAACGGGAACTGACGCACAGAGAATAGCGGACGCGATTGTCGAGGCTGATACGGGCGACGGAGTAGTGATACTTGCGGACATAGGGAGCGCGATAATGAGTGCGGAGTCAGCGATTGAGATTCTTGAAGACGAGGGGCGCGGAATCAATGCGGTGATTGCTGATGCTCCTATTGTTGAAGGTTCAGTGTGCGCTGTCGTTGAGGCTGCCGGGGGAGGAAGTATTGAGTCTGTTTTGTCGGCAGCAGAAGAGTCACGCGAGGCAAATAAACTTTAGGGAGGAATAATCGACATGAAGAAGTTAATCAACGGCGTGGAGAATATTGTTGACGAAATGTTAGACGGAATGACGGCGGCATATCCTCAGTACGTGAAGAGGCTTGAAGGTTTCAACGTTCTTGTGCGTGCGTGCGGTGCGTCTCCGAAAGTTGCGCTTGTGTCAGGCGGCGGATCAGGTCATGAACCCTCGCACGGGGGCTTTGTTGGCCGGGGAATGCTTGACGGTGCTGTGGCGGGTGAAGTGTTCACGTCCCCGACTCCCGATCAGGTATACGAGGCTGTGAAGGCTGTGAACGGCGGAAAAGGAGTCTTGCTCATCATAAAGAATTACACGGGCGATGTGATGAATTTCGAGATGGCCGAAGAGATGTCAGCGGACGAGGGAATCAAAGTCGAGCATGTAATAGTTGCTGATGATGTAGCTGTGGAAAATTCGACGTGGACGACAGGCCGAAGGGGAATCGCGGGTACAGTTCTCGTTCACAAAATCGCGGGTGCATGTGCTGAGTCGGGTGCGGAACTTGCTGACGTTAAGAGAGTCGCCGAGAAAGTAATCGCTAACGTTCGCTCGATGGGAATGGCTGTAAATGCGTGCACAGTACCTGCTGCGGGGAAGGTGAGCTTTGAGCTTGCGGAAGACGAGATAGAGATCGGGATCGGCATTCACGGCGAACCCGGGACTCACCGTGAGAAAATTTCTGACGTGAACAACATAGCCGATAAACTTCTGGAGAAAATTTTTGCCGAGGGGATTTACGGTGAAGGTGATGAAGTTTGCGTGCTTGTGAATGGGATGGGCGGCACTCCGTTAATGGAGCTTCTTGTTGCGAACAAGCACGTGAAGAGTGTCATTGAGAGTCGCGGCCTCAAAGTCGTGAAGACTCTTGTCGGGAACTACATGACCTCGCTCGACATGGAAGGCTTCTCAATAACGCTGCTGAAACTTGATGAGGAACTGAAAAAATATCTTGACGCACCTGCTGACACGCCTGCGTTTGTTCAGTGCTGAGTGAAAATGATTGCCCCTCTCGATAATGGGAGGGGTTTTTTTGTGGGAGGACATAAAGAAAGAGTCCCCGTTATAGGCGTGAGGACTCTAAAAATGTATTGTGTTGTTTGATTATAGGTTTGTCGATTGTTCGTTTGTGATTAGCGTACTCTCATATAGACCGTGTCTGTAGTTCCATCGTACGCACTATCGTAATCTGTGGTCTGACTACCTGCCTCTCCAGTAACATTAGCTTTTTTGAAAGCTGCCGATGTTGCTTTGCTTGCAAGTATCTTGGCGACTTTTGAATTTGCTTCGGGAAGTTTGTATGACAACCACCACTGTTTATTAGTATCAACTGAAATGTTGTATTTTCCTACCGTTTCACTTCCTGCGGCTGCTGTCGTTATGATGGAGTTTTCTCCAGTAACATCCATCTTTGTGTAAGGACCTAAGCCAGTCTTAATTGTTCCGGCTAAAGTAGTGCCTCCATCTGATGCATCGCATGTGGTTCTGTTATCAGCGTAGTACATATTCATTGCCGCACCGATAATGTTAAACTCCTCAACGATTTTGTTTGCAGTTGCGATGTTGTTTGCCTCTGAACCTCCTACTACACCCATTGCACTGAGAATACCGATTATTCCGATGACGATCAGCAACTCCACGAGCGTGAATCCTTTGCGTGCTTTCTTCATGTGAATCTTTCCTCCTAATTATTTTTCCTTGTCTCATCCGCCGCCTATTACAGATGAGTCCTTCTTGCAGACTGATTACTGCAAAACCCTTTACGCTGTTACTTGTTACTTTGTGAAACGGAAAAATTTTTTGCACACAACTAATTCACACATCCCCTTGCCTTTGTGATATAATCTCTCACAGAGACAAAGAAAATGCTCCGCACTAATTGTGTGCGTTTCCTAATGACAAAAAAATTATAGCATAAACTTTGTCTTTTTTGTTATACCCTCACACAAATTTTTCACAAACATTTCTTGACGCTCTCAATCTCAGCACGTATACTTTTCATCATCCAAATAAAATTTCAGGGACAACATAATATGAATGACACAAACACGCAGCACAAAGACAGGCTCTTCAAGTTCATATTCGGCAACCCGGATCATAAAGAATGGACGCTGAGTCTATACAACGCGCTTAACGGTTCGGATTACACAGACCCGGAGGCAATCGAGTTCAATACGATCGAGAATGTGATATACATGGGCACGAAAAATGATGTCTCATTCATCGTAATGGACGCTATGAATCTCTGGGAGCATCAGTCATCTGTTAATCCTAATTTGCCCGTGCGTTTCCTGATATACGCGGGGCAGCTTTACGACAAGTATCTTGCAGATAATGACATATACAGGTACGGCAGAAGGCTGCACAGACTCCCGAAGCCAAGTTGTATATGCTTCTACAACGGCACAGAGAAACAGCCCGAAGAACAAATATTGAGATTGAGCAGCGCATTCGGAGCGGAAGACGGAGATATAGAAGTCCGTGTGAGAATGCTCAACGTAAATTACGGATTCAGCCGGGCATTGATGGAGGTGTGCAAGGTGCTTGAAGAATATTCAGAAGTTGTTGACGGAGTGAGGAAGAATCGCAGGGTTATGCGTACACTTGGCGATGCGGTTGACGCTGTTATTGACGACATGCCTGATGATTATATCCTCAAGAAGTTTCTTGTTGCGCACAGGGCGGAGGTGAAAGGTATGTATCTCACAGAATACAACGCGGAGAAGGAACAGCAGCGGGCACTCAGGGAAGGACGCGAAGAAGGCCGCGAGATTGGTCTTGAAGAAGGTCGTGCAGAAGGTCGCGAGATTGGACTCACTGAAGGACGTACAGAAGGACAGCATAATGAAAAAGAACGCGCAGTGATTGCTATGCTCAAAGAGAGTCTCCCGCTGTCATTAATCGCAAAGATCAGCGAGCTCTCAGAAGACACAATACGCACAATCGCATCAGGACTCGGAATCACATTGGCATGACTCAAATTTTCCCCTTTGGCTTGAACATGGCCGTGGGGAATTTCTTTTCTCTTGACGAACTCAATCAGAGTCCGTATACTTTGCGGCATTCAAAAATTTTGCAGTGAGGTATTATTATCAGGTGCTAAAAGACAAGCCCGCAAGAAAATTACGGCAGGACAGGTTAGCGGAAATCCTAAAATCAAATCCCATGATTACGGACAATGAATTAGCTTCCCGGCTCGATGTCAGCATATCTACAGTGAGGCTTGACCGCGCATTGATGGGAGTCCCGGAATTACGCGAGAGGATTCGCACAATGGCACAAAACGCTGTGAGCAAGTTGCAGTCATTGAATCCCTCTGAAGTGATAGGAGACCTCTTAGAGCTTGAGCCGGACAAATGGGCATTATCAGTTTTGCGGACGGCCAAAGATATGGCGTTCAGGTTCACGGACATTGTGAGCGACAACTACATTTACGCTCAGGCAGGGTCTATCGCTGTCGCTGTCATCAACTCCGCAAAGGTCATAATCGACTCAATGAGGGGACATTACAGCGGCCATGCTCATGTCGGAGATGTGTTGATTGCGCGCGCAAAAGTCGGAGTGAATCATGAAGGCAAAAAGATTGTCAGCGTCCGCACAAAAGCAGGGGGCAAAGAAATTTTTGTAGGGCGTTTCATCATCGAAATACTAGAATAGCCAGGCAGGTGAATAAACTTTGAGCAGAAAAATTACGATAGCACTTGACGCAATGGGAGGAGACAACGCGCCTTCCGAGATCTGCAAGGGAGCTTATGAAGCCTGCACGCAGTATGACGACATAGAGTTAATACTCACAGGCGACACACAGCGAATCAAATCATGTCTCACTCCTCACGATCGAATCCATATTGAGCACGCAACAGAAATCATTGACCCCGACGAACACCCCGCGAACGCAATCCGCAAGAAGAAAGACTCAAGCCTCCGTGTAGCTATGGAGATGGTGAGACGAGGAGACGCGCAGGGATGTATCAGCGCAGGGAGCACGGGTGCAATCGTCGCAGGAGGAGTCCTCGTTGTCGGACGCATTGAAGGAATCGATCGGCCCGCGTTGGGAGTCCCGATCCCGTCAGCAGACAAAGTATCATTCATGCTTGACGTAGGAGCAACAGTACGGTGCAAGCCTGAAAATCTTTTGCAGTTCGCGCAGATGGGAAGCGTTTACTCACGGAAAATTCTCGGAGTCGATAATCCTGAAGTCAAATTGTTGTCGAACGGCAGCGAGGATATTAAAGGTGATGACACTGTGCTTGCTGCCCGTGAGCTTATCGAAAAGAAAGGCGCGGTGAGGTTCGGAGGATACATTGAGGGTAACGAGGTATTTTTCGGCAAAGCTGATGTAGTTGTGTGTGACGGCTTCAACGGAAATATTGCGCTCAAATTGGGCGAGGGGTTAATTCAGCGACTCAAGTCAACACTTTCTGAGGAAGTCAGCAAATCTTTCATGGCCAAAGCCGGAATATTATTGCTTGCTCCTACAGTCAGGAAATTATTAGCCCGCTTCAGCTATGAGAAATACGGCGGGACTCCTCTGCTCGGCGTTAAAGGCGCGGTGCTTAAAGCTCATGGCCGGTCAAAGTCAAACGCAATCGTCAGTGCAATCTCAGCCGCAAGGAAGTACATAGCAGAAGACGGAACAGAACAAATCAACCGTGAAATTTAGAGAGGTGAGAGAATGTTAAAGACAAATATTATTCTCAAGGGAAAAGATAACCGCATATGCAAATTATTAGGCACAGAATATCCCATCATACAAGGCGGTATGGCATGGGTGGCAAACGCCGAATTAGCATCAGCAGTCAGCAACGCAGGCGGACTCGGAATCATCGCAGCTGCCGCTACTCCCCCCGAAATCTTAGAGCAGGAAATCATCAAAGCCAAAAAGTTATTGCTGCCCGGCAAACCTTTCGGACTCAATATCATGCTCATGTCCCCGACAGCCGAGAGCGCACTAGAAGTCGCCGTGAAGCATAAAGTCCCCGTAGTAACAACAGGAGCAGGAAGCCCCGGAAAATTCCTCGAACGTTTGAAGCCACTCGGAACAATCGTAATACCCGTAGTAGCTTCTGTAGCTCAGGCAAGACGAGTCGAAAAGCAGGGAGCAGATGCAGTTGTAGCTGAGGGAATGGAGGCAGGCGGACATATCGGTGAGCTTACGACAATGGTGCTTACTCCGCAAATCTCGCAGGCCGTGAATATCCCCGTTGTGTGTGCGGGCGGTGTTGCTGACGGACGGGGAGTCGCCGCGGCTTTTGCGTTAGGCGCTGAAGGCGTTCAGGTCGGAACAAGATTCATTTGCTGCGAGGAATGCACCGTACATCCTAACTACAAACAGGCAGTTATTGACGCTCGCGACAGGTCAACAGCTATTACAGGTCAGAGTCTCGGTCATCCCGTAAGGTGTTTGCGCAACAAATTAACGGCGGAATTTGAGAGGCTCGAACATGACAACGCGCCCGCGTCAGAGATTGAAGCACTCGGCACCGGGAAATTGCGCGCAGCAGTTGTTGACGGCGACACTGAATGGGGTTCTCTCATGTCGGGACAAAGCGCGGCGATGGTCAATGACATTCTCCCGGCAAGAGACATAATCACGCGAATGTTCACAGAGGCAGAAGAGATCATGCAGAATATGTCAGGGGTGAAAGAATGATGAGTTACGCATTAATTTTTCCCGGGCAGGGCTCGCAGTCTGTCGGAATGGGACGAGAATTGTACGAGGCTTTCACGTCAGCAAAAAACATTTTTGACGAGGCAGACGACTCTTTGTCCGAACATCTTACGCGACTCATTTTCGAGGGCAGCGAGTCAGAATTAACACTCACAAAGAACGCACAGCCCGCTATTATGACAGTCAGCATAGCGGCTCTTGCTGTGTTGCGTGATGAGATGGGCGCAAACATTTCACCGTCATGCATGGCCGGACACAGTTTAGGCGAGTACACCGCGTTATGTGCTTCAGGAGTGATTGACTTTTCGGACGCTGTGAAACTCGTTAGGAATCGCGGTATCTTTATGCAGGAGGCAGTCCCGGAAGGTGTCGGAGGAATGGCGGCGTTAATCGGCGGGAGTCGTGATGACGTTCTGAAGCTCTGCGAGTCCGTCGCCCCTAATGGTGAAGTCAGTCCCGCGAATTTCAACTGCCCCGGACAAGTCGCAATATCAGGAATGAATGAGTACATTGACGCGGCAATCGACAACGCAAAATCATTCGGCATAAAACGCGCCGTAAAGCTCAGTGTCAGCGCGCCTTTTCACAGCCAATACATGAAGCCCGCAGCCGATAAGCTCAAATCCGAGTTCGCAAAAATTTCCTGGCATGAAGCAAAGTATGACATCATCTCAAACGTAAACGCAAAGCCCGTGAAAGACCCCGCAGAAATTCAGCAGAGGTTATACGCTCAGACATTCAGCCCGGTATTGTGGGAAGACTCCGTGTCATTCATGGCCGGGGATTTAGGGATTGAGTCATTCTACGAGATCGGGCCGGGTGAAGTTCTTTCAGGACTCGTGAAGAAATGCCGCAAGGGACTCGATTTGTTTTCAGCAGGCACTCCCGAAAAACTTGAAGCCCTTCGCGCAAAAATGGAGGGCTAAATCATGCTCGCACTTATCACAGGAGCCGCAAAAGGAATCGGACGCGCAATAACTCTTCAGCTTGCGAGGGACGGTTTCAACGTTGCAATCAATTACGCGCACAGCGAGGAAGCAGCAAAGAGTCTCAAAGATGAAGTTATGACTCTCGGTGTGAAGGCAGAAATCTTCCGGGCTGACGTAAGCGTTCAGGATGAGGCCGCGAAGATGTTTGCTGACGTAAAAGAATCTTTCGGCGAAAATGTCAGCGTCCTCGTCAATAATGCCGGGATTACACGCGACACGTTGTTGATGAGAATGAAGAGTGAAGACTGGCTCGCGGTCATCAACACGAATCTTAACGCCGCGTTTTACTGCTCACAGCTCGCAATTAAGGACATGGCTAAAGCTCGTTACGGGCGAATCATATCAATCTCATCTGTTGTAGGCCTGATAGGAAATGCCGGGCAATGCAACTATTCAGCGTCAAAAGCTGGTATAATCGGACTGACTAAATCAATAGCCCGCGAATATGCCGCAAGAGGAATCACGGCAAACGCAATCGCGCCGGGCTTTATCGATACGGGAATGACTGATATACTGAAAGACGAAGTGAAAGAAGCAATACTGAAGTCAATACCAGCAGGACGAATCGGAAGCCCTGAAGAAGTTGCGAACGCCGTATCATTCTTAGCGTCAGAGAAAAGCGCATACATCACGGGACAAGTTTTAGCTGTTGACGGCGGCATGACAATGGTTTAGTATCACAGCAACAATTATCCCTTTAAGGAGGTGAAGTAACATGACGAAAGAAGAAGCAGTAGCGAAACTCAAAGCAATAGTATCAGACCGCCTTGACGTTGAAGCCGATCAGGTAACGCCGGAGAAGTCATTCACAGATGACCTCGGAGCTGACTCGCTTGATATAGTGGAGCTTATCATGGGAATCGAGGAAGAATTTGACATCGAGATACCTGACGAGGAAGCAGAGAAACTCACAACAGTAGGCGAAGCAATGAACTACACACTGAGCAAACTCGGCGTGGAGGACTAAGCAGTCTTTATCATTGCAGGACATTTACGGGGGTGGAGCTGTTTATCGGTTCTGCCCCCTGTTTCATACATAAAGGAGCGTGAAAAACTTGACAGACAAGAAACGCAGAGTAGTAGTAACAGGATTAGGCCCAGTGAGTCCCATAGCAATTGGAAAGAAAGATTACTGGCAGGCACTTCATGAAGCAAGAAACGGAATCTCATCAATAACAACATTTGACCTTGGTGACTGCCCCGTAACATTCGGAGCTGAGATAAAAGATTTTGACCCTTCAGCATTCATGCCGGGAAAAGAGGCTAAACGTTCAGACAGGGTTATACAGTTCGCAGTAGCAGCGGCAAAACTTGCAGTCGAGGATTCCGGGCTTGACGTTAAGAGCGTTGACCCATACAGATTAGGCGTGTACATAGGAACAGGCCAGGGCGGAATAGAGACATCATTCAACAACTACAAAATATTGCTTGAGAAAGGCTCAAAGAGAGTCAGCCCGTACTTTATTCCCATGATGATTAGCAACATGTCAACAGCTTACGTTGCAATAGTGTTAGGCGCGAAAGGCCCGAATCTTTGTGTCGTTACGGCGTGCGCTACGTCTCTTCATGCAATGGGAGAAGCCTATCACACAATCATACGCGATGACGCAGACGTGATAATAGCAGGAGGAACTGAGGCGGCATTGCGAACGATAGCGATTGCAGGTTTCGCGTCAATGAAGGCACTTTCAACCCGCAACGATGACCCCGAACACGCAAGCAGACCTTTTGACCTTAACCGCGACGGATTCGTAATGGGCGAGGGAGCCGGAGTCGTAGTCCTTGAGGAACTAGAGCACGCGCTGGCAAGAGGAGCGCACATTTACGCGGAGTTCACCGGGTACGGGACATCTTGCGACGCAGGACACATCACCGCGCCTGACCCTGAAGCAAAAGGAGCATCATACGCAACCGAACGCGCCATATCTATGTCGGGCTGGGAAAAATCTCAGGTCGATTACATTAACGCTCACGGAACATCTACCGGGCTTAATGACAAAATGGAAGCCGGAATGATTAACCGCGTTTTCGGTGATCACGCAAAGAACATCACAGTTACGTCAACAAAATCAATGATAGGTCATTGCCTCGGCGCTGCTGGAGGTCTTGAGGTCATCGCGTCATTGCAGGCAATCGAGGAAGGGTATATTCATCCCACGCTGAACTATGAGACTCCTGACCCTGAATGTGATATTAACATTTCGACAGGCGCAGGGGTAAACAGGAAGGTAGACCGGCTCTTGGTGAACAGTTTCGGCTTCGGCGGGCATAACGGGGTGCTGGCATTTGAGCGGTATGGCAGAGTTTAACTTTGACGCGCTGAGGAAGAAGCAGCGTATTGAAGACCACGAGATAAAATTTCTTGAGGACGGCATAGGCTATACGTTTGAAGACAAAATGCTTCTTGAGGAGGCTTTGTGCCATTCGTCATTCGCAAAGGAATACGGACTCAATTACAACAACGAGAGACTCGAATTTCTCGGAGACTCTGTGCTTGAGTTTGTAGTAACACGTACTTTGTTCCGAACATACCCGGACGCTAACGAGGGCGAATTGACTCAAATGCGCGCGGGACTCGTGAAAACTGACTCGCTCTTCAAGAAGGCTGACGCTCTGCGCATACCGTATATAGTCCTTCACGGCCATGCTATGAAGTCAGGCAGCCTCCCGAAATCCGTCGTGGCTAATGCTCTTGAGGCTATAATCGGCGCGGTATGTCTTGACGGAGGAATGAGCGCGGCAGAAAGAGTCATCAAGAAATTATTTCTCAGCGATTCGGAAGAGCAGTTCATAGAGAGAGACCCGAAAACGGCGTTGCAGTTATGGCTTCAGGCTCGAGGAATGCCACTGCCTAACTATGAGCTTCTGAAAACGGAAGGCCCTTCACATGCTCCGACGTTCACAGTAAGACTCTACATGAACGGCTTTGAACACATCGAGACAGGCAAAAGCAGAAAAAGCACTGAGGCAAAAGTCGCGGCACTCATTCTCAAAGACATGAGGGAGAAATTTGGCGACTAAGTTCACGGCATTCATACTCGGAATATTACTTCTTGCAGGAGGAGCAAACGCGGAAGACAAACTCAATGTCGCTGTAACAAATCCGTGGCTTGCCCTCCTTGTCTCATTCATTGGCGGCCCTGAAGTAAACGTTACGGCGATTCGAGTCTGGAATGACAAAGGTGATTTGGTCATGGCCGAACGGGGAAAAACTTTGCGCGAGATTCCTGACGGCACGAAAATTATCGCGCTTGATGAGAATGACGCTAAAGACTCCGGCATTAAGTCAGCAAACAAATTCACTGTGAAATATTTGTACTCTCCTTTTCCCGTAAGCACCAATTCACTTTATGACCCCTCTGTGATTCCGTTCGTCGCACAGAGAGTATTGACCGCTTTGTCAGAATGGGACTCTCAGAATTACCCGTATTATCAGAGAAGGCTCGCGGAGTTTCAGGTGAGATTGTCAAGCTCCATACTTGTCGGGCAGGTTCTAAGGGATATGAACATTTCTGATTTCAGCGGGTCATCAGGAGTCTTGCTGAGGGCTGCGGGGTGCAAGGTTGAACGGCCTGAAGGGTTAGAGACTTGGCAGAAGGGAAATTTTTCCGGGCTTCGTGAATATCTTGATGAGGAGAGAAGCAAAGGGGCAGCAATAATTTTTGACGATGACACGCCCCCGGTGCTTCAGCGTTATCTCAACGGGAAATCTGACGTGTACAAATTAGAGCGTCCGAGCCTTGAGACTGATTACCCTTCATTCCTTCATGAGCAGTATATTTCACTGTGGCAGAAGATAACCGAAAAGCCTCTGCCCGGACGAAAGACAAAACGCTAATCATCGAGGCATATTGCTGCGTCCTTAACGTTTCTTCTCTGTGCACACGCGCATACAACATCATCTTCAAGCTCTCCGAAAGCTATAAAGCCCGCAATTATTTCACTGTCTTTAATTCCGAACTCACGCTTTATTTTTTCCTGTCTTCTGTCTTTCCTAAGCAATTGGCAAATGCACGCCCCTAGTCCGTGTGCATGTATCGACATAGCCATATAGCCGAGAAAAATTCCCCCGTTTATATATTCCTGATCATCAGTTTCACTCTGACTCAATAATGCGCAGTCGCACGTTACTATTAAGCAGTCGTGAAAGCCTCCCGCTATAAACTGATCGGGAACAGCACAGATAATTCTTGCTATCGTCTCTTTATCCTCTGAGAAATATACTTTGAAGGGCTGACGGTTGCACGCTGAAGGGCAGTAAAGAGCATCCCTCACAATGTCATATATCACTTCGCGGGGAATAATTTTGTCCCTGAACTTTCTGACCGAATGACGCGATGAGACGAAACCGTGAAAGTCAAAATTTGTGTGCCTAAGAATTTCTGCTGACGGTATAACCTCGACTCCTCCGCGCAGGTTCATGGGTATATTGTGCTGTGAGATAAGAGACTCAAGCTGTGATTTCTCGCTGTCATGGCCTGATACCGTGTTCAACGCTGAACGGATTACCGCCGCGCTCTCTGCAATTGTGAAATCATCAGGCGGGACTCCCATTTGAAGCAAACGTGATATGTTGCCTATGAGCTTGTCATACTTCACTGATGACAAATATTTTTCATGGCCGATAACCATAGCCTTTTCAAGCCCGTGAATATTTATCAGCTGCGCGACATTAAGCTGGTCTTTCGTGAAGTCAGAATCATCTGCTGAGTCGGAAATGTGCCAAGCGGATCTTGCTGAGTCAATTGCTGAAGCCAAAGAAAATTTGATGCGGTGGAGTCGGTTCGTGTTCTTTTCTCCGAGCAATGACTTTATGAGCTTCTTTATCATTGCCCGGCCTCCGTTGTCTTAACTGTCAGAAGGGAATCAATTAGGCGATAGGCGATAGGCGATAGGCGATAGGCGATTATACACAGCCATAATTTTTGTGTCAAGCTCCTTTCTTAGTGATTAGTGCGAGAGATAAAGCGATGCCGCAAATGATACAGCACCGCATTAACTTGCGCAAACGCTAAACAGTCTCCTCAAGAATCGCAACGGCATTCCTTACGCAGTCATCGCACGAACATAACACTTTCCCCGTTCCGACTCCTTTAAGTTCACGGCATATAGACCCGCCGCAAATCTCCGTGAATTTTCTGTGAAGCTCCTTCGCGTCATTGCGTATTGGGCTGCCCTTGTATTTCACGAGTCCTAATATCATTTCAGCCCCGCACAATGCACCGCATGTACCCTCCATACCTCCCATACCGAGCCCGAAGCCCGCGCCGATTCGTTTCAGTACGTCCTCACTGACTCCTGTCTCTTTGCTGAACACACACGCTACTGCCTGGCAGCAATTGTAGTGAGCATCTCCCGTACGGTTCTTAAGCTCAACCGCAAGTCTCTGCTTCTCCGTCATAAATCGTTACCCCCGTTTCGTGATTGGCCGTAATTGTATCACCTTGCTGTGCTAGAATACCTTAAACATTCCCGGAGGAGACAAACAATTATGCCTGACTATGATTATCATGACGCGCATGAAACTTTAGAGTACATGAAGAGGATAATCCCATTCACGCCGAAGACAGCCATTATTGCAGGCTCAGGACTCGCTGACGTTGCAGAAATGGTTGAAGACTCAATTACGCTTTACGCCCATACGATTCCGAACTGGCCCGGCTCTACTGCCCCCGGTCATTCAGGACGAATCATCACAGGAACGATTCACAAAAGGCCCGTGATATTGCTTCAAGGTCGCGTGCATTATTACGAGGGCTACAGCATGAAGGCCGTAACATTTCCCACGCGCATAATCGGCATGCTCGGCGTGAAAGAATACATAGCAACAAACGCTTCAGGAGCCGTCAACACCTCGTACACTGCCGGCGAGATCGTAGCAATCAGGGATCACATTAACATGATGGGAGCGAATCCCCTCACAGGACGAAACAATGACTCATGGAACGAACGCTTCCCGGACATGACTCACGCTTATGACCCGGAGATGCTGAAATTTTTTGATACGCTCGGACTGAAGCAGGGAGTTTACGCGGCAATGTGCGGACCTTCTTTTGAGACTCCCGCAGAGATTAACATGCTGAGAATTTTGGGTGCTGATCTCGTCGGAATGTCTACAGTTCCTGAAGTGATTACGGCGAATGCTATGGGAATGAGAGTCGCTGCTCTTTCGTGCGCCGCTAACATGGCCGCAGGTGTTGACCCTGATCACACACTAACGGGGCAGGAAGTTCTTGAAGTTGTGAGTCATGCCGCTGTCAAAATGAAAGGAATCATCACGGCATTAATCGACATGCTCAACGCTGAATGATATATTAACGGGACAATGAAATCCCCCCTATAAGGAGAAAAATTTTATGCAGAGACTGAAATTAACCGTAACAATATTAATCTTGCTGCTCATTCAGAAAACATCTTACGCGGCATCGTGGGTAAATTTTCCGACAAGCTGGGACATAGGCCAGGCGTTCGCAATATCAATCACATCGACAGCGGAATATACGCAGCCCGTAGTAACATGGATGGACAGAAGCATAGCACTTAACACAGAGGCGGGCGGAGCAGGGAAAATATCATACGGCCTGTTAGGTTCAGACGTTCGGAGAATCAAGCCGGGAAGCTACAAGATATTATTCGAGTTTGTGCAGAGCGGGAAAAAATACAAGGCTTCAGGAAATATTTACCTCCGCGCAAGAGAATACCCGAAAGAAGAGCTCAGAGTCAGCCCGAAAATGGTAAACCCTCCCAAAAAAGAAATGGCACGAATCCAGAACGAGTCAAAATTAATCGGCACAGCATTAAGGACAATGACGACCCCGCGAAAATGGACGACACCTCCTCAGCCCCCTTTAGCATCAATCACACTAACGAGCAATTACGGCAAGCAGAGAATATACAACGGTCAGCCGCGGGCAGGACACAACGGAGCAGATCTCAGAGCCGTAACAGGAACGAGCGTGCGCGCGCCTTTCGCCGGAACAGTTGTGCTTGCGGGACATCATTATTACGCGGGCGGAAGCGTCTACATTGACTCAGGGAACGGAGTCATAACGGCTTTCTTTCACCTCAGCAACATACTTGTGAACAAGGGCGACAAAGTAGTAAAAGGCCAAATCGTAGCGAAATCGGGCGCAACCGGAAGAGTTACCGGGCCTCACCTGCACTACAGCCTGATACTTGGCGGGCAGTTCGTAGATCCTATACCGTTACTGTCAACGAGCATAACGAAAATGTTAAAGAATGGAAACGTTCAGCAGGTGAATTAGTCATGAGCAAAGTTTACGGGCTAATATTGAGCGGGGGAAGCGGAACAAGACTCTGGCCTTTGTCGCGCGAGGACTTCCCGAAACAGTTCATAAGGCTTTACGGGGACAAGACATTACTTCAGGCTACATTGCTTCGTATGCTGAACATGATTCCGCTTGAGCTAATGCGGGTAATATCCGGGGCAAAGTGGCATGACTTATTGATGGCTCAGGCGGGAGAAATTTTTGACGCTGAAGATCTTCCGGACAACTTCATCATTGATGAGCCTTGTGCGATGGGAACGGCTCCGGCTGTGCTTCTTGCTGCTGAAGACTTGCTGACTCACGGAGCGGATGAAGACGACGTAATAATTATCGTTCCGAGTGATGCGTATATACGGAGCGCGAAAATTTTCACGGACGCATTGAAGCACGGAGTCATTGCGGCTCGTGAAGGATATATTGCGACATTGGGCATTGCACCTGTGAGACCTGAGACGGGATTCGGGTATATACGTCAGGGGCGAGAGATCGGAGCCGGGTATTACGAGGCAGAAGCGTTTGTTGAGAAGCCTGACTTCAGGACGGCGCAGAGGTATCTTTCTGAGGGTAATTACTTGTGGAACGGAGGAATATTTATCTTCACGCCAAAAAGTTTGTACCGTGAGCTTGAGCACGCAGACCCGGAATTATACAACGCGGCCATGAAAGGAAACCTGCGGGAAAATTTCGCGGCTCTCAAAAATATATCGTTCGACAATTCCGTGATGGAGAAAGCGAAAAGGGTAGCTGTTGTTCCTCTGGTCAATTCGGGATGGTCTGATGTCGGATCATGGGACGCGCTTCATGATGACGTAATGCAGAGTGATGAACATCGTAATGTTGTTGCGGGGAACGCGGTAATACTTGAAGGGAGCAACTGCTTTGTTCATTCGCGTGATAAACTTGCGGTGCTGAACATGGTGAATGATCTTATTGTAGTTGATACGCCTGACGCGATATTTGTTACGAGGCGGGGAGCGTCGCAGGAAGTCCGCAAGGCTGTGAAGTATCTCAAGGATAACGGAATGAAAGACAGAGTATAGAGAGTGAATCAAAGAGTGAGAGTCCCTCAATAGGCGATGGGGGACTCTCGTTTTGTATTGTGTTGTTTGGTTATAGGTTTGTCGTTATTCGTGTTGAGTTAGCGTACCCGCATATACACAGTCTGGGCAGTGGCTACGTATAAGTTGTTCGTAGGATTGCTGCCCTCAGTAGCCGCCGGAGTCGATTCGGCATCTACTGCTGCATTTCTGAGACCTTCACTTGCTGCCTTGTTTGCGAGTATCAGTGCTACTTTTGTGTTTGCTTCAGGGAGCTTGTAGGATAACCACCACTGATTTGTTGTTGAGTCTATGCTGATATTGTATTTCCCGACAACTTCAGAGCCTGCTGTTTGTGTATCAATGCCATCCGTACTCTTCATGTATGCTGCTATACCCGTTTTGATGTCAGTAGCAGCGAAAGAAGAATTTGAGTCTATCGTTTTCCTGTTATCTGCGTAGAACAAATTCATTGCCCCGCCGATAACCCTCATCTCCTCAAGTATCTTGTTGGCAGTCGCTATGTTGTTAGCCTCTGAACCGCCAATCATAGCCATCGATCCGAGAAGCCCAATGATTCCGATAACAATCAATAACTCCACGAGCGTGAATCCTTTGCGTGCTTTCTTCATGTGAATCTTTCCTCCTGTGATTTCTTTCCTTCTTTCACCTGCCGCCTATTAACAGATGAGTCCTCTTGCAGAATGGTTACTGCAAACCCTTGACGCTTGTTGCTTGTGTTACACTTGAAACGGGGAAAAAATTTTTGCACACAACTAATTCACATAATCCCTTGCCTTTGTGATATAATTTCCTCAGAGACAAAGAATATGCCTCGCACTAATTGTGTGCGCTTTCTTTAGACGAGAAAATTATAGCATATACTTTGTCTTTTTTGTTATGCCCTTCTCATAAATTTTTCACACTCAGATTTTCAGCAGACGATTCCGAATCACACGCGCAAATATCATCATCAACGTTATAATTCACGCAAAGGGGGAATCATCTTGCTTGCAAAACTCTATATACAGTTCTTGAAGTTCGGGGCGTTCACATTCGGAGGAGGCTGGAGCATCGTAGCTCAGATGAAAGAAATTTACGTCAACCGCGAGAAAGTTATCACAGACGAGGAATTACTCGACATAACCAGCATAGGCCGTTCATTACCCGGAACAATGATAGGCAACATAGCAATGTTTTTCGGCCATCGCATGGCGGGATTCTTTGGCGGACTCGCGTGCATGTTCGGAATGATTACGGTGCCGATGATAGTATTGATTCTCATTACGAGCTTCTATACTGCGTTCCAGAATAATTTGTGGGTAGCCTCTGCTATGCGCGGAGTACGTACAGCCGTCGCCCCCGTGATTCTTTCTGCGTTAATGGGAATGGTTAAGAGCGCGTTCAAATTTCCGCCGTGCTATGTGATTGCGCTCGCGATGTTCGGGCTTTATTTCTTCCTGAGAATGAGTCCCGTGTGGCTTGTGATTATCGGCGCGGTGTTAGGCTTGCTCATGTGCGAATGGTACGAGAGGAGGAGTCATTGATGCTTCTTCTTGAATTATTCTGGAGCTTCGTTAAGATCGGCTTTACGAGTTTCGGCGGGCTGTCAATGATTCCGTTAATATCGGCTGAAATGATTTCTCACGGATGGATGACGGCTCATGAAGTCTCAGACATTGTAGCGATTGCAGAGATGACTCCCGGCCCGCTCGGTCTGAACTGCGCGACATTTGCGGGGATGAGGGCAGCGGGGATTCTCGGTGCGTTTGTCGCGAACATGGGAGCGTTGAGTCCGACATACACACTTTGCGCGGTGGCTGCGATATTTTTCGACAAGTTCCGGGACAACAAGAGGCTCGGCGAGATTATGACGGGCGTGCGTCCTGCGTGCGTGGGAATGGTTGCGGGAGTCGTTGTTGACTTGGTGCTTGTGAATTACGCTGAGGCCGGGAATATTCATCTGCCTTCTGTGATATTGGGAGCTGTAGATTTGATTCTCCTGCTGAAGTTTCACGTGTCGATCCCTAAAGTGTTAATGCTGAGTGCGATTGCCGGGGTGATAATGTTCGGTGTGATTGGGCTGTGATGACTCGCGTGTGATAGATGGCCGGGCTTCTTTGTGATGAGAAATTGCGCGGGGAGTCCGGCTGAAGCTGTGCGGAAAATCTGAAAGCATGATAAAATCTCCGTGTCAAAATTGAACATTCCTGTAAGGGATTGAAACCGAAAATCACTGCTTTATAATCTTTTACACCATATTACGAACCTTCCTATAAGGGCTGAAGCTTCCGAATAAAACCGGGGGCTTTTTTCATGCTTTCTCACAGCGTCATTTGCCCGGCTTTTTCCCTAAGTGCTATCATTCGCGGCGAGGTGGTTAAACGTGAACAAAGAAAATTTGCGGAAAATTATTTCTCTCCGTCATGAACTCCATCAATACCCGGAAATTTCAGGCCATGAGTCACAAACAAAACGCCGATTGATGACATTCATCGAGAACAATACCCGGCTTGCTGTTGTTGACTGCGGGAAATGGTTTTACGCCTCGCGCTACGTCGAAGGCACAAAGGCAATAGCATTCCGCGCAGATATGGACGCTCTTCCGATGGACGAGTCAATCTCACTCCCATATGCCTCGCTCAACCCGGGAGCCTCCCACAAATGCGGCCATGACGGACACAGCGCGGCACTTTGCGGACTCGCACTTGAGCTTGACGCAATGCCCGTGAAAAGATCCGTCTATCTCATCTTCCAGCACTCAGAGGAAAACGGACGAGGCGCGCGGGAATGTTCAGCAATTTTGCGTGAAAGAAATATTGCCGGGATTTACGCGTTCCACAACTGGAGCGGTTACCCTGAAGGAAGCATTGTTGTTCGTGAAGGAGTCTGTCAGTACGCTTCAGCAGGCCTCACGATAAAATTCGAGGGAAAGACTTCACACGCAAGCGAGCCGGAAAAAGGCATCAATCCTTCTCACGCTCTCGCAGAATTAATCATCAAGACAGAATCACTTGCGCAAAATCTCTCAGCGCGAAAAGTTTTGTGTACCATCATCAATATCAAGCTCGGTGATAAAAATTTCGGGATCTCTCCTGCAATTGGCGAAATATCAATGACACTCAGAGCTGAAAATGACTCAGACATGCGAGCGTTCTGCAATTCGGTTATTGAGTCAGCAGAAATATTAGCGCGTGAAAATTCTCTCACAATGACACGGACAATAAGCGATTACTTCACGGACACTGCGAGCGATTCCGAATGCGTCAAGACCGTGAGAGAGTCGGCAAAATCATTAGGGCTTCAGGTTGTTGACATGGCCGGAGCGTTGAGAGCCTCTGAGGATTTCGGGATTTACACTAAGATGATACCGGGTGCGATATTCTACATTGGCAACGGAGAATCTTACCCCGCGATTCACACGGCAGATTATGACTTCAACGATAATATTCTGGGAGTCGCTGTCGATATGTTCGCGGAGATTCTGAGACGGTCATAAATATTTTTGCGTGATAAAATAGCGTTCACGGGCAGTCCAGACGGCCGCCGAGTCATTCGGAGGAAAGTCCGGGCTTCACAGGGCAGGATACCGGGTAACGCCCGGCCGGAGCAATCCGAGGGAAAGCGCAGCAGAAAATACACAGCCATCAACACGGCAACGGTGAAAAGGCGATGGGTAAAAGCCCGCCAGTCATGGAGCAATTCATGAGCTTTGCAAGCCCTATCCGAAGCAAGATCTAATAGCGAAGGTTAAAGGTTGCCCGCCTGCTTCAGGGTACGATCGCTTGAGGAGTTCCGCAAGGAATGTCCCAGATAAATGGCCGTCATATACAGAACCCGGCTTACGGACTGCCCGCCATTTCACGAAAGGTATATCACACTTTGGACGCAAAATTTTATGACTGGCAGATTCGCGCGTATCATCACATCAATGACAGCAGCGCAGTGTTATCAGCACCCACAGGAGCAGGGAAGACTCTTGTCGCATACTTATGGGCGGGACTCTTGACTCTTGACGGAAAAATCACGGGCAATCCCCAAACAGGACGCATAATTTTCACCGCCCCGATAAAAGCATTGAGCAACGAAAGATATTTAGACCTCCGCAAAATGGGACTCGATGTCGGACTCGAAACAGGAGACTTCAAGCGCAACGAGGGAGCTAACATCATCTGCTGCACTCAGGAAATCTACACAATGAAATACGCGCGCAGTCCCAACCAGAAATTAATCATTGATGAGTTTCACTACATATTCACAGACTCAAGCCGCGCAAGAATGTACATTGACGGCATTCGCGAAACAGACCCAAGCACGAAAATTCTAGTCATGTCGGCAACACTCGGAGGCATTAAGAGCGTTGGACAATATCTCAGCGACATATGCGCCCGCGATTTCGTGATACATCAGGCACGCAAGAGAGTCACGGAATTAATCTTCACGCCCAACAACCCCGCCGAGCTTCACAGCATTCATGACGCGCTTGTGTTTCTCTTCTCGCAAAGGGGAGTCGTTGACATAGCCGATCAGATTTCACGCAGAAGACCGCGAATCCCTCCCGAAAATGTGAAACGGCTGAACGAGATCGCAAAAATTTTAGAGGTCAAGAAAACTATTCCCAGCCTGCTGAAAGGAGTCGGGATATATCACGGGAGCATGCTGCCAAAAGAGAAGCTGCTTGTTGAGTCTGCGTTCCGTGAAAGATTGCTTGATGTTGTCTGCGGAACTAACGCGCTTGCATTGGGCGTGAATCTTCCGGCGGAGTCTGTGATATTCGCTCAGCTCGTGAACTACTACAACTATTTGCCGATAACACACAACGAGTTTATACAGATGGCCGGGCGTGCTGGGCGTAAGGGACTCTTTGACCCGGGCTATGTTACGTGGCTGAAAGATTCGGAGTACGAATGCGGACGCTTCAAGACCGGGAAAATTTTCCGTCAGCTCATGGAACAATCACCCGAACACGCCGTTATTCGACTCTCACCTTCATACGGAAGATTATTGCGCCGTCAAGTCATGATTGAGGACGAAGCAGAATACATAGCTGAATACTCGCTGCCCTCGCTGAAAGTTCATGACGTTCTGCGTGAGCTTAAAGCGGGAATGCGCAAGATTGAGTTTCTCGCAAAACGTATAGCAAAAGGATCGAGACGCACAAAATTTTTGCAGATACTTGCGGAAATATGGTATGACGAAATGGAGATTGACGAGAATTTAGAGATGGCGCGAATGTTCCTAGAAGAAGGGAATCCCAGCGCGGTTATGGCGGCTAAGTTGTTAGTGCAGTACGAGAGGAATTATTTGCAGGCACTGCTGAAGGTGAAGAGATTCGCGAATCAGCTTCCGGCTTCGAGAAGATTCAGACTTATGGATGAGCTGAACAAGACAGTGAACACGATAGACCCGACGATTTACGGCTTTGAGGAGGCACTAACGGAGATTGAGTCGGGAAGGTAGCGAGAGAGTAACAGAGTAAGAGAAGAGTCCCCTATAGGCGCAGGGGACTCTAAATTTATTGTGTTGTTTGATTATAGGTTTGGCATTTGTTGTGATGGATTAGCGTACCTTCAGAGCGATATAGGCTGTAGCTCCGGCATCTTCTGTATTATCATAGTCAGCCGTAAATCCGCAGTCGTCTGCCGCTTGAGCTGGTGCTGTCGTTGTGCCATAAAGCCCCGCTTCTGTTGCTTTATCTTTTAGTTTTCCTCTGACTGCTGTACTGTCATCTGTATCCATCGTATAGACAACATACCAGTGCTTGGCACTCGCTATTAAGCTGTACTTTGTGCCTAAACTCGCTTTGCCGAGATACTTTGAAGCCAGGAGTCCATTAGGCGTTTTTTTGTCATCATCACTTCTATTGTCGTCTCCCGTAGTAGGGGCAGCAACGATTGTAGTTGTTGTATCGTTCAATGCAAATGCCCCCAGAGAAGCAGCTTTAGGTTCATTCATATACATGTCAAATGCTGCTGCCTTCATTGTCTGCAAGTTGTTCAGAATTGCACTCGCTGATGAAGCGTCAATTGACTCGGAACTTGATATTGCCATCATTGCCGATAGTGATGCCATAATCGCGATGACTATTAACAGCTCAACCAATGTGAATCCCTTGCGCGTATTTCTCATGATTTTTTCCTCCTTCTGATTTGTTACCCTTCTTGCTGAATCCTTGTTGCTTCCGTGTTTCTACCGTTTGCGCTCCTACAACCAAACCACGCAATGAAAATTTTTTGCACACAACTATTTAACGCTCGCCCCTCCATGTGATATAATTCACAGTAGGACAAGTGTTTATTATGTGCATTTCAAGTCGACAATGAAATTATAACATAAAACCTTGTCTTTTTCTTTATGCTTTCATAAATTTTTCATTCGCTTCACAAAAATATTTCACGTTCCCCGCTGTTGTATAATTCCCTCATTATTCACACATAATTTATTATCGGAGGTACTCAATCTTTCATGCCGTATAATTTTGCCGACATCGAATCAAAATGGCAGGAACGCTGGAATGAGTCTCACTGCTTCGAGTCACACACAGACACTTCACGCGAAAAATTTTTCTGCCTCGAAATGTTCCCTTACCCTTCAGGCGCGCTTCACATGGGACATATCCGCAACTACTCAATAGGCGACGTGTTAGCCCGCTTCCACCGCAAGAACGGAAAAAACGTACTCTACACAATCGGCTTCGACTCTTTCGGAATGCCCGCAGAAAACGCCGCAATCAAATACAAAACTAAGCCGCACGATTGGACGCTCTCAAATATCGCCTACATGACTCAGCAGCTTAAACGCATGGGCTATAGTTACGACTGGAGGCGCGAAGCTATTACCTGCCTTCCAGATTATTACAGGTGGAATCAATGGATATTCCTTCAGATGTACAAGCGCGGAATCGTTTACCAGAAAGAAGCCCCGGTGAACTGGTGCGAGACTTGCGGGACTGTCCTCGCGAATGAGCAGGTTGTTGACGGAGGCTGCTGGCGGTGCGGTAATCCCGTCCACAAAAAGAACCTCAAGCAGTGGTTCATAAAGATTACGGACTACGCGCAAGAGTTATTAGATGACATTGACAAAGAACTTGCAGAAGGATGGCCAAGACGAGTCCGAATCATGCAAACGAATTGGATCGGACGCTCTGAGGGCGCGAGACTCTCATTCAAGATTCCTGAGCTTGATTATGAGCTTGAAGCATTCACAACGAGGTTTGATACGATTTACGGCGTTACGTTCATCGCATTAGCTCCCGAACATGAATTAGTACGCAAAATGATGGCCGCTATGACTCCTGACGAGGCGCAAAAACTTCAAGACTTCGTAAAGCTCACGGCCTCACAGTCATCAATAGAACGTTCAGACGCGGGCGCGGAAAAACTCGGCTTCAAGACTCCTTTTTACGGCATTAACCCCGTCAACGGCAAAAAGATTCCCATCTGGGTCGCAAACTATATACTCATTGATTACGGAACAGGCGCGATTATGGGAGTCCCCGCTCACGATCAGAGGGACTTTGATTTTTGCAGGAAGTACGACATACCTATAATCCCCGTCATTAATCCTGCTGACGGTACGAAACTTGACGGCGCGACAATGGCACATGCTTTTGAGGAGGACGGAATCGCGTGCAACTCCGGGAAATTTGACGGCATGAAAACCGCTGACGCAATCCCGGCCATGATTGAATGGGGAGAGTCTGAGGGAATCTGCAAACGTGAGGTAAACTTCAAGCTGCGCGACTGGTTAATCTCCCGCCAAAGATATTGGGGGACTCCGATTCCTTTCGTTTACTGCGAGAAATGCGGAGTCGTTCCCGTCCCTGAAGATCAATTGCCCGTGAGACTCCCTGAAGATGTAGAAGTGAAAGATGTCGGGCGTTCACCGTTGCTTGACCTTCCCGACTTCCTCAACACTACATGCCCTCATTGCGGAGGCCCTGCACGGCGCGAGGCTGATACGATGGATACGTTCTTCTGCTCCTCGTGGTACTTTGACCGCTACTGTTCGCCCGGCTGCGATGATGCTCCGTTCAAGAAGGCTGATGTTGATTACTGGATGCCGGTTGACCAGTACATAGGCGGAATCGAACACGCATGTTTACACCTGATATACGCGAGGTTCTTTGCGAAATTCTTATCCGATTTGGGACTCACTGAAGCAAGAGAGCCGTTCATGAATCTTTTGACTCAAGGAATGGTCATCAAGGACGGCGCGAAAATGTCAAAGTCCCTCGGAAACACCGTAGACCCTACAGAGATGGTGAAGAAATACGGAGCTGATACGATTCGTTTGTTCATACTCTTTGCTGCACCGCCCAATAATGATTTGGAGTGGTCAGACAGAAACGTTGAAGGCGCGCACAGATTCTTGAACCGTGTATGGCGTTACGTAGAGGACAACGCAGAAAATCTCAGGAAGTCAGGCAACATTATTCCCATGTCAGAAATCAAAGCTCCGGGACTCCGGGACTTGAAGCGCAAAATTCACACAACAATAAAGAGCGTTACGGATGATATTTCAGCGGAGAAACAGTTCAACACGGCCATTGCCAGACTAATGGAGCTTACGAACGCTATATACTCTGTCAATGATGATTCGCCAGTCGCATGGGACATCAAGCGCGAGGCTGTCGACTCACTGCTCAATTGTCTGTCGCCCTTCTGCCCTCATATCACAGAAGAGTTATGGCAGATGTTAGGACATGAAAATATGCTGTGCTCTGAGACATGGCCGGAAGCTGACGAGTCCGCAATGGTTCAGGACTCTGTTACGGTTGTCGTTCAGATTAACGGGAAAATGCGCGGGAAGTTCGAGCGTCCTGCGGGAATGAGCAAGGATGATTTGTCGAAGAGCATACTTGCGGAGGAGTTCATCACCGGGAAAATCGCCGGAAAAGAAATCGTGAAGGTTATCGCAGTCCCGGACAAACTCGTTAATATCGTTGTGAAAGGTTGATGATTAAGTCTCCTGCTCTTAACCGGGCGGGAGATTTTTTTGTGCAATGCTATAATTCACTGTACAAATTATCCATTCAAAAATTTATAAGGGGGGCTTCTCCGTGTTACGCACCGTAAAGAAAAAAGGCTTTACGCTCATTGAGCTGTTAATCGTAATTGTTGTGATTGGAGTCCTCGCGGCCATGTTAATGATGGCATCTTCCGAAATGGAATCGACAGCAAAAGCCGCTAAGATTATCAATGACTTGCGTGTGCTTCGTACTGCATTTCAGCACTGGTATTTTGACAACTCGGGGAATATACAGGAAGCGGCTTCTAATGCCTCGGACAAAGGTTATCATCTCGTGATAGACGGAAAAGAGATAAGATTTCATGAGGCACTGAAATCAGATAATTACGGCGTGAAGCGTTATCTCGACAACTCTCACTTTAACCTCAATAACGGCAAATCAGATGACTGGCAGAACATGTACGCGACAGTAGGGGGGTACTCAGTGTATTTGGGTTTCACTAATACAGTAGGCTATGTTGTGTACAGGATTTCGGACAAAAGCGACAATAGCGACTATTCGCGGCTAAGAGACAAGCTCAAGAGCAGGGCAAAGTCAGCAGGACTTGTTTACTACAATTACAACAGCGGCAAGCAGGAAGAATCAGCATACAACAGGGAAAACTTTGTGTGCATGAGAGCTTTTATTTTGGACGACAAAAACCTGAAAACTAAGTAAGCAGACACGCATAGCATTATGCCTCACTTGATCGCAATCGAATATTCAGAAGCCCAAAGAAGGCAGCTAAAATCAGAAATTGACCGACTCAGCAAAGCGGGTTACCCGTTGTCGGCCAAATATGACGCTGAGACTTTCGGGACTTGGGAGAAACTTTTTGAGAACGCAATAGCTCCCGGGCTTTTTGCTGAACGTGAAGTTATTGTTGTCGAGAACGCAGAAATTTTTGACTCATTCCCCGAAAAATTATCAGAGCTCATTGAAGATGACAAAGCAGACATAGTGATAATACTCGTCTTCAATTCAGACACAAAGAATCTTAAGCCCATCGCAAAGTCAATCACTCTCATCAAACCTGAAGCGCAAATTCCCCCGTGGAAGCGTCAGGCCTGGCTCGTGTCTCTCGCAAAGGAGCAGGGATTCCGAATCTCTTATGACGCGGCGAATCTTCTCGCAGAAAGCATAGAGTCTCAAGAGGAACTGCGCGGTGAGATTCTCAAGCTCGGAATCTTTGCTGACGGACGCGAAATCACACTTGAAGACGCGGAAAATTTGTCGTTCGATGAGGGAGGCCGGGCAATGTTAATGTTTCTTGACGGAGTTTGCGCAAACAAGCCGAATGATGTCGCAAAAGCATTGACTCACCTCCGCGATGATGTCATGCTCCCGATTCTCACAGCGATAACAAACAGGCTCAGACCCGCGTTAATCATCTCATTGTTTCAGGGGAAATATACTGACGGAGCGTTAAAGGCAGCAGGCTTTGACCCGGCGAAAAAGAATTACGCGATCAACAAGGCAAAATCCGCGCTGAAATTCTACGGTGCTGAACGGATAAAAATATTCATGGCCGAGTCCGCAAGGCTTTCTTTTCTTGAGAAGACATCACGCGCTGAAGGCTGGCAGGGATTCGAGTCGGCAATATGGAGTCTCATGGCAAAAGTTTAGACAGGAGGAGTCATCATGAAGAAGTTATGTGCTGTAATAATTGCTCTGATTCTGTTCGCGCCTAATATCGGAGAATGCGCCGGAATCCTTAACACGCTAAAATCAGGGGACATCATCGGGATTATTGCCCCCGGCACTTACGCTGAAAGTTCAGACCTTTACAGGGGAATTGAGGTTCTGCGTTCTCACGGTTACCGCGTTAAAGCTGCTCCGTCATCAACAGCAATGTATGAGCATTTCGCCGGGACTGACAGAAGACGCGCTGAGGACATCAATAACATGTTCCGTGATGATTCTGTGAAGGCTATACTCTGCTTGAAGGGCGGCTACGGTTCAGCGAGGACTCTCGGCATGCTCGACTACAAGATGATAGCGAAGCACCCGAAACCCTTTATCGGCTTCAGCGACGTAACAGCACTTCATATCGCGCTTGCAAAGAAAGCAAACATACCGACAATTCACGGAGCTATGCTTGTCTCGTTCACGACTGAAAGATTCATATCTGACTACACAACGCAGAATTTCTTTTCAGGACTCACTAATCCGAATCCAATCGGTGAAATACCAATGCCCGAAGGATATAAACTTGAGACCGTAACACCCGGCCATGCTGAAGGCGTAATCATAGGCGGCAATCTCACTGTACTAACATCGCTTGTCGGGACTCCGTATGAGCTTGACGGGAAGGGCGCAATCTTGTTCCTTGAGGAAGTCGGCGAATTGCCTTACAGGATTGACAGAATGCTTAATCAGCTTTACCAGAACGGATTGTTGCGGAGGGTAAGCGGTATTATTCTCGGCGAGTTTACGAACTGTGAAGATGATGACGCTGACGGAGTAAATGATTTCACGCTTGATGACGTGCTGAAGCATTACGCAAGAATCTCACGAAAGCCCGTAATTAAAGGAGTACCCGCCGGGCATGGAAAGTATAATATGTTTCTTCCTTTCGGGGTGCATGCTGTTATGAATGCGAATGATGACGGGGCAGCAAGTTTAGTGATTGACAGTTCACCGTTCATGAAGTAATGAATCAGGGTATAATATGCGTATCCAGTTTTACGGAGGTGAATCACAATGCAGGTTACTTCAATGTTATCTGCCGGGTATCTTGAGCCTATGCAGAACATATCGCGTGTCCAGAAACTGACGGACTACGAGAGAGATACAGACCAGTCAAAGCAGCAGAAAGAGCAGGAAATCTTAGCGGAAGAGCAAGCCTTGAAAGCCAAGCTCGGAGACTCGGCGCAAGTTCACACTGTCTATCATTACACGATGGGCACTGACGGAAAACGCTACATCACGGGCGCGTCAGTAACAATGAAGGGCAGCGAGGAAGATCTTAACCGTGTGAGCGGAGGACTCGCAACTGAGGACATGCAGAGCCGTCAGCAGGCAATCACAGACTCACTCAAGAAAGATGCTGAGAAGACAGAGAAGAACCAGACAATAATTCAGCAGGAGTCCGACAAGCGCAGGGCTGAAGAGAAGAAAGACAAAGCAGAGGACGAGAAAGACTCCCAGATTCGCGAGCTTAAGCAGATTCAGCAGGAAGTAATAGCGCACGAGGCAGCGCATCAGGCAGCAGCGGGTGAATTAGGCGGAGGAGTCAGCTACACTTACACGCAAGGCCCGGACGGCCAGAAATACATTACAGGCGGAGAAGTCCCCATACGCTTCAAAGAAGGTGCGACACCCGAAGAGACTTTGCGGAACATGCAGAAGGTATAGGCGGCGGCAAACGCTCCGGCAGACCCTTCAGGGCAGGACATGAAAGTTGCGGCAAAAGCAGCGGCACTCGCGGCAAAAGCAAGAAGTGAAATCTCTCAGCAAACCTCATCCGAACACAAAGAGACCGTAGCAAAAGGAACACCGATATTTGAGGCGGCCAAGAATCAAAGCGCGCAGAATCAGCAAGACCCGGAGAAAAACGGCGTTATGTCCATTCTCGCTTCAGTAAAAGAATTGCAGATAATGAACATGATTCCGGCGGCGTGAAAATTATGATGACAATAAACTTTTGAATCCTCCTGTGAAAGTCTGCGGGAGGATTTTTTGTACACTCAAAGGAGACTCACATGAATGTTTTTGAACGTATGCTCAACACCCAAGCCCTTATGTTTGTTTACGTAATGACAGGCATCATCATGGCGAAAACTGGGATACTAAAGCACGAAGCCCGCTCAAGTTTCATTCATTTATTGCTTGATATTACGCTCCCTTGCATGATTCTGAACTCGTTCAACATTGACATAGGCATAAACGAAATCATAGCAGCCGGGGAAATCATGATCATCTCTTCAGCGTGCGTATTAATCTCGTGGATTACGGCAAAAATTTTCTGGCGCAACCAGTCCCATGACCGCAAAGCCGTTCTTGAGTTCGCGACTCTCTTCTCTAATGCCGGCAACGCAGGTATGCCGATTGTCTCTTCAGTTTTCGGGACTGAGGGAGTCTTTTACGCCTCGTTTTATCTTCTGCCTGTTCGTATATTGATATGGACTGTGGGACTCGCACTATTTGTTGACAGCAAAAACACGAAAGAACGTATGATACTTCTTGCGAAAACTCCGAGCGTTGTTGTCGTGTTTGTGGGAATCGCGTTAATGTTCATGCCGTTCAAGCTGCCTTCTGTTTTGTCGACTGCCGTAAAGAATATCGGGGACATGACCGGGCCTCTGTCGATGATGCTGATCGGCGCGGCACTGGGCGAGTCGAATCTGCGTGAGGCTTTCGACACTGACGCATTCATTCTGACGGGAGTCCGTCTTGCTGTTCAGCCGTTAATCTTCCTGTTTCTTTTCAGGTCATTGGGAGTCCAGGCTATATTGTGGCAGGTAGCTGTGACTCTTACGGCCATGCCCGCGGCGGCTAACACGGAAATTTTTGCTGAGATGTCCGGCAGAGATTACATGTTCGCGGCAAGGTGCGTAGTTGTCTCGACTGTCATATCACTTTTCAGCGTCCCTCTTCTGACTCTCCTCTTCTAGGTATTGAGGCGGCACGAATTTCACCTGCCAGACTCCGTTTGCTGATATGTAGAATTTGTGTCCGTCCCTGAACATTTCCCCCGCTTTCACGACATAAACATACGGGTGTTTGTGGTCTCCTTTTCGTTTTCCTGTCTGTATTGCAGTCGCGTGATCTTTCGACAAGTGAACGTACAAGCGAGTCATTGGCTTTAATCCCTCGGCGTTGATGACTGGCACAGTGTCTTTTGATGTCCCGTGATAAAGTATTTCGGGCGGCTCTCGTTCTTCAAGGTCAGCGTCAACGTCAACCGAATGACCCTGATTTGCCCGGATAAATTCTCCGTCATCGCTCAGAGAGTAACGGCCTTTTCTGTCAGTCGCAACAATTTCTTTCAGTATGTCAATGTCAATCGGGCGCGTTCTTCTGACTCCTTCTATGAGCTCGCTTACTTTCGCCCAGCCGTGTGAGTCTAAAGTTATGCCGATGATTTCCGGCTCATGCCTCAAAATTTTTGCTATGAATCTGCTGAGTGAAGAATGTTTTTCTCTTGCCATAAAAAAATCCCTCCCGTACGCATTATACAGGAGGGTGAAAACTTTATGCCCTTGCGACTCTCGCTTTCTTGAGCCAGTCTTTTCCGTCAATGAACCTTGACACTATGAACGAGACGACATAATCTCCGGCGGCGTTAATCATCGTTGCGGGAGGGTCAACAAGATTCCCAATCGCGACAAGAATCGGGAACGCAAGCTCCATGTGATTCGGGAAGAAAAGCGCGCATATAATGTACTCGCCTATGTAGCCTCCGCCGGGGACTCCGCTCATGCCCACAGCAGAGAACACAGCGACAAGAATTATCATCGGCAAGTCCGAGACCGTAAGAGGCTGTCCCAACACGCCCATGACGAACGCAATTTTCAGAACGCACGAGAAGCACGAGCCGTCCATGTGCATTGTAGCTCCTAAGGGCAATACTATGTCGCTAACGTCGCGGGATATTCCTGTGTCAGCGGCTGCCTCCATGTTTGTGGGAATCGTCGCGACGCTTGAGCATGTTCCGAGTGAAACAACAGCGGGCTTTGTTATGTGCCTGAACATTTCCCGGACTCCTTCAGACCCTGCGCCAATCCACGCCATAATAGGGAACGCCGTGAACACGTATATAAAGCACACGGGGTAATAGAGCAATAAAGCGCGGGCGTAATCCTCTGAGATCTGCGGGCCGTAAGTCGCAACCAAGTCAGCAAAAATCGCGAAGAACGCTATCGGAGCATAGTACGTAACAATGTTCACGAACTTGAGCATTACAGCTGTGAGACTCTCAAGCAACGCCCGGACAGGCTCGCCAGCTTTGCCGCTCATATGCGCAGCGAAACCGAACAGCAGCGAGAACACTATTAACGGGAGCATTGCCCGGCGTGTCAGGAGTCCTACAAAGTCTTCAACGGTGAAGAAGTTGACGATCATTTGAGTCATTGTCGCGTGAGTTCCGATTTCCTCGTGAGCTATGTGAGTCCATGCAGATGTTACCGGCGGGAAGATCAGCACGAGTCCGAAATATATCAATGCGGCGATTGCTCCTGTGATTACGAACGTGATTACGGTTACCCACATGATACGGCCTGAGCGGGCGAGGTCTCTTGTTCCTGCGATTGCTCCCGCGATTGACGCAAAGACCATAGGCACGACGATGCAGAACATCATGCGGATGAATATAGTGCCGAGAAACGCAATGTCAGATGAGAATGACGGATATAAATAGCCCGTAATCGCTCCGAAAACCATTGCGAGAATCAAGACTGCGAGGAAAAAATAATTTCTTGCTACAGAATGAGCTTTCATTAATTCTGCCTCCTGTGAAATTTTTTGTGTGATGGGAATATTATAGCTAAGGGGTAAAAAAAAAGCCTCCCATTTAATCGGGAAGCTGTCATATTGTCCAGTCGCTCAGGGGTAGTCCGTCAATGCGTGAAAACTCTCTGATGTTATTAGTTACGAGAGTTGCCCCGCGTGATAAAGCTGTAGCTGCGATGAGAAAATCATTCGGCCCGATCACAAGCCCTTTGCGTTCGAGGTCTGCTTTTATTCTGCCGTATGTCCTTGCTGCTGACTCGTCAAACGGTACAATCTCTAAATCGCGGAGAAAGTCTTCTGTTTCTTCCATCATTATATTTCCGAACTTGCTCTTGTATGCTCCGTGCATTAGTTCAGCGACAACTACAGAAGGGATTCTTATATCATGCTCGTGAATTATGAATTTGTAGCCTAATGTTTCTGTCTTATTGCTTCCGCGAATACATGAAATGCAAATATTTGTGTCGATGAAGTACAGCATCTCTACACCTCAATGAATGTTGACACAGGGACTTCGGGATAACGCCTGAACGCCGGATCTTTTATCCTTCCGAAATGAGATAATATTCTCTTCATTCGCGGGCTGTCCGTGCTGTTTATGAGTCGTTCGCGCACAGCGTCAAAGTCAATGCTTTCATCAACGGGGCATGAAGTGTCTGTTGAGATTACAGCGTCAGGATAACGCCTGAATGTCGGGTCATCAATTTTTCCGCAGTGAGATAATATTCTCTCTATACGGGCTTTCCTCTCTTCCTCCGTCATAAGACTCTCATCCCATTTCTTGCGCCTTTCAAATTCTGCGTCAGTCATTATGATTGACTCCTTTTCACTTGGGATGCTGACATTATATCATCGCACAAAAAATCCCCCCTGCTTTTCACAGGAGGGACTCTCAGTCGTTCACCAGTTACCCGCAGAGGCAGAAGACTCTCAATAACATATGGTCAAACATCATGTGAATGTCTTCCGTAACCTGCATGTCGTCAATGTGGCAGTGCATACGGAAGTCGCACATTCCGTCGAGCTTCCCGCCGTTGTAGCCCGTAATCCCTATGATGGGGACTCCGTGACTCTTTGCGACCTCTGCGGCCTTGAGGATGTTGCGTGAGTTTCCGCTTCCTGAGATTGCTATGAGGAGATCGCCGGGCTTTATTTTCCTCTCAAGCTGGAACGAGAATATTTCATCGTAGCTTATATCATTGCCGATTGCTGTTATTGACGGAACGTTATCGGCGAGGCACTCAAAGCGGAAGGGTTTTTCCCCTGATGCAAGATGCTCGTTCGCGCCCTTCCCGAAGTCGACGACCATGTGGCTCGCAGTTGCCGCGCTTCCTCCGTTGCCGATTGTGTAGACAGTGCCGCCGCGTTTACGGCAGTCCGTGATAGCATTTGCCGCCGCGTTAAGCTCATCGATATTGAGGCTCTGAAGTATGCGTATCTCAGAGTCAATATATTCCTTCATGTCTTTCCTGTAATCTGTCATTGTTAATACCTCCTGTTATTTTCCCAGTTCCATGCGTCGCGGAGTATCTCATGAATCCCGCTGTGTGATGCTTCCCAGTGAAGAATATTCTTTGCCTTCTCACTTGACGCAACGAGCACAGCCGGATCACCCTCGCGCCTTCCTGCAATCTCATACGGGACATCAAGCCCGCTTACCTCATGCAGTGCCTTCACCATTTCGAGAACCGTAAAGCCCTCGCTGCTTCCCAGGTTGAACGCCTCAGATTTTCCGCCGTCGTTAAGATACTGCAAGCCGAGAATATGAGCCTCTGCAATGTCATCTACATGAATGAAATCACGTATGCAGCTTCCGTCCCTCGTGTCGTAGTCATTACCGAAAACCTGAAACGCTTTCTTCTTCATGGCCGCTTTCATCATAACGGGTATCAAGTGAGTCTCCGGGTTATGAGCCTCGCCAATTACGCCGTCATGAGACGCTCCCGCAGCGCAGAAATATCTGAACGCGCAGAATTTGAGTCCGTATGCCCTCTCGTAGTCCTGCAAGAGTTTCTCGCCGATTAATTTCGTAGTGCCATAAGGGTTAATGGGCTTCTGAGGGTGAGCCTCGTCCATCGGTGTATATTCAGGTTCTCCGAATGTCGCAGCCGATGAGCTGAAGATTATGTTTTTGACTCCGTGTTCAACGCATGAGTCTAAAAGCGTCTGCATGTTTGTTACGTTGTTGCGGTAATATCTTGCGGGGCGAATCACTGAGTCAGGAACTGAAGCAAACGCCGCGAAATGTACAACAGCATCAAATTTTTCACCACCAAGAATCCCGTCAACAAAATTTTTGTCACCGAAGTTCCCTTCAGCAAGCCTCCCTGAGATTACAGCCTCTTTATGTCCGTCTGAAAGGTCATCGATTATTACCGTGTCGATTCCTTTCTGAGCGAGCAGCCTGTTCGTGTGGCTTCCGATATAGCCTGCTCCGCCCGTGATTAATACCTTCATGTCAATTCCTTCCTTCAAGAATTTTCCGCGCTGAGTCAAGTATGTCATTTGCGGCAAGGTGCTTCATTCCGTCATTAACGCTTGAAGACTCGCCGCCAATCAGCACCGTGTTGACTCCGTAATTTATTCCGGCCTGCTCATCTGTCTTTGAGTCTCCGATCATCCATGAGCGACTCTTGTCGACCGTAACACCTTCTGAACCCTCAAGATGATTCTGAACCTGAAGCAATAATCCCGGCTTGGGCTTCCGGCAGTCGCAGCCATCATTATCACCGTGAGGACAGATAAATATTCCGTCAACAAAGCAGTCATGACTCGCAAAATCTTCCGTCATAATTCTGTGAAGAGCGTCAATTTCTTCACGGCTTGCGAGTCCCCGCGCTATACAACGCTGATTCGTTACGATAAAAATTTTATAGCCGTTACCGTGAAACAGTCTCAGTGCCTCGTAGACTCCCGGCAACATAACAAAGTCCGGCCATGTCGTAATATATTCGTGAGGCTTTGCGGGCTTGTTGATTACGCCGTCGCGGTCAAGAAATATTACGGGTATACTTTCCATCAGCTTGCGAAAATTACCCTGCTTCCGCTCTTCGTGAACCTGAAATCAACGCGCCTTAGTCCGATTGCTTCCTCGACTTTCTCCTGTAACCATTCGTCGCAGTAGAACAGCAAGAAGCCTCCGCCGCCCGCGCCTAAGATTTTTCCGCCGATTGCGCCTGCCTCCAATGCTTTGTCGTAGTACTCTGAAATCTGAGGATCTGTTATGTTCGAGGCAAGATTCTTTTTGTACAGCCAGCCCTTGTGAAGCATCATTCCGAAATTTTTCGTGAAGCCGTTATTCATCAAGTCATTGCGCATTGAGTCGGCCTGTAATTTCATGCGTCCGAGAATTTTGGCCTTGTCAGCGATATTTGCTTTCTGCTCAGAGAGAATCTTGTCTGCTCTCCGTGTCATTCCCGTGTAGAAGAACATTAACTTGCTTGACATCTTGCGCCTGTCTGAGTCGCTGAGAATGATTTGACTCCGCGAGACTGTGCCGTCAGGGTTGAACGCGAAATGATTGAGTCCTCCGAATGCCGCCGCGTATTGATCCTGCTTGCCGATTGGGTGTCCTAGTATGTCAATTTCAATCTGGCATGCTTTCTCTGCCATCTCTGCGGGAGATAATACCCTTCCTGCGTAAGTGAAAAGCGCGTTGAGGAGTCCTACAGTGAATGTGCTTGATGAAGCGAGTCCCGTTCCTGCTGGTATGTCAGCGATAGATGTTATTTCGACTCCGCCTCTTATCCCGGCCATCTTGAGGGCAGCTTTTCCGATTTCGTGATTCAATTCGTCTACTGTGTCAACAATTTCTGTCTGAGAGTAGCTGATACGAATCTTGCTGTCGAATTTCGGGTTTACCGTGATGTACATATACCTGTTGATTGCTGATGAGACTACCGCGCCGCCGCCGTAATTCATGTAGTAGTCCGCCATGTCTGTGCCTCCGCCTGTGAAGCTCACGCGGAAAGGTGTTTTTGTGATTATCATTCTGTTAATGTCTCCATTCGTTTTGTGCTTTTGCGTAATTTTCGGGCGTTCCGATGTCGATCAGGTAGCTTGTGATTTCATGGCCGAACATTTTCCCGGTGAGAAGGGGCAGAACATCATTCCCGAAATCAAGAAGGGGTTTGTCATTGAAGTAGTCAAAAATTTTCCTGTTCGCGATATATATTCCTGCGTTGGCCAAATTGCTTTTGGGATTCTTGGGCTTCTCGGTAAACTCCGTTATCCTCATATCCTCATCAAGAGCAGCTATTCCGCACTGCTCCGGGTGATTTGCCCTGAACAATGCCATCGAGAGAATACCGCCGCGAGGTATGCAGATGTTCTTGTGGAAGTCCTGAAACGCCGTGAGATCCGCGTCCGTCAGGTTATCCGCGTAAGCAATCATGAAGTTCTCTTCTCCGTCAACAAAAGCCCGGTTATCTTTGACCGTCCCGCCTGATCCCTTGAGTTCGGGCTCGTATGTCTCGTGAAAAGTTACGCCGCTGTGTGATGAGTTGTACTTGCTGAGAAATTCTGCTACTGGCTCGCGCAGATAGTGCGTGTTTATCATGACTTCATGAATGCCGTGAGCGTTGAAGAGTTCAGCCCACCATTGAAGAAGGGGTTTGCTGTGAATCGGCACGAGACATTTCGGAGTCGTCAGCGTCAGAGGCCGGAGCCTTGTACCGAGTCCCGCAGCGAGAAGAAATGCTTTCATCGTCCTGTCGTCCTTCCTGAAAATTTATGTCGGTTATTATACTCACAAAAGGGAAAAAAATCCCTCCCGCGCAATCACAAGAGGGACTCAATCTTTCACCTATTCGAGGAAGAACACCTGCTCAAGTTTCGGCTGAGCTCCCGTAACAGGGTCAAGCTCCATCGTCATAACGTCCTTCATGTATTCGTTCCATCTGTCAACGACTTCGCTTTGAGCCTGAGTCTTTGCGGCAAATTCGACTCCCTTCTCGCACTCGTAGTAACCGAAAAGTTCATCGCCCACATTCCAGATCGTATAGTTGCGAATCCCGGCGGCCTTCAGCAAGTCTTTCATCTCCGGCCATATGTTGTCGTGCCGTCTCTTGTACTCCGAAAGCATTCCGGGCTTTACTGTTGCTTTCCATGCGTAACGCTCCATGCTATTTGCCTCCCTTGCGATGTGTGTAACGCCTCTTTGTTGTGTCCCATGCTCCCCAGATTAAAACCCAGAACGAAATCACCATCATCACGCCGAAATGAGTCGACAATGACCAAGCAAGCGCGGATTGATTCGAGTCTCCTTTGCGGGTCATGGCCTTGTCGCTGTAAGTTAATGCTGACAGAATGAATATGATTGAGATTATCACGTCAGCAATGAGCGAGTCACCGAGAAACAGAACGGAGAACATCACGCCTTCAGCGAGAGAATAAACGATGAGAATCAGAATCAATGCTGAAAGATTCATGTACCAGATTCGTTTGCGAATGATGAATGCCGTTAACGCTGTAATTAGTATGAGTATGAGCCACGCGCCTAAACCACTTCCGCCCATAACATCGCCGAGAATGTCAAATCCCTTGTCGGCCATTCCGTAAGCAGTGAGAATCATTACAGCCAATGAGAGACTCATATACGCGCAAAATTTCGTGAACACCTGAGAATTAATCTTTGTGGGTTGATGACTAATGTTCATGGGTAAAAATAATACCCCGCGAACTTTCTCACGGGGCAAATGTTTCAATGTCTGTTACAGAATGTTGATCCAAGCGTCAACGGTCTCTTTGTTGAATGTGTTCAGCTTGTTGAGGAAGCTGATTGTCCCTCCGTCTGCTGCCTTCTCAATCGTGAGCGTTCCTACCTCGCCTGCGCTGAAGGTCTCGCCCTCTTTGCCTGTGATTTGTCCCTTCACGAACGCAACAGCAGCGTATGAAGCCGCGTAACCGAGCTGTGTCGGATTCCACAAGAATGTCTCATCAGCTATTCCCTTGTCGATAAACTCCTTCATGTCTGAAGCGAGAGTCAGCCCTGTAACTTTCACGTTTCGTTTTGCGTCCATGATGCACTTGCTGACTGCGGGCGCGCCTACTGTTGTGGGTACGATTATGCCCTTGAGGTTCGGATATTTTTCGAGGAGTGCCTGAGTCTCGTTGAAAGATTTTGTGTACTCATCATCGCCGTAAACGACTCCAACAAAATCAATCTTCGCATATTTCGGATCTCCGCTCTTGAGTGCTTCCTCCATGAATGAAATCCACAAGTTTTGATTCGGAGCTGTAGCCATAGCCGAGAGGATTGCGATTTGTCCCTCGCCGCCGATTGATTTCACCATCGAGTCAAGCTGAGTGAGTGCGATAACTTTTGCGCTTGCGGGCTCAACATCGAGGTCTCTTCCTTCAGGGTCAACGGGAGCGTCCCACGTTACGACTTTGATTCCTGCCTCGCGTGCTTCGTTGCAGACATCAACGAGTGAAGCCGGGTCATTAGCACTTACGCAAAGGACATCGACTCCCTGAGCTATGTAGTTCTCGATGATTCGTATCTGACCGTCTGAGCTTCCGTCGTCCGGGCCGTCATGCATGAATGTGAAGCCGAGTTCGTCAGCCGCCTTCTGGAAACCTGCGACTCCCGCCTGGAAGTATGGATTTCCCGACTGCTTGTACACTACGCCGATTGTGATTCCCTTCGCGGGTTTATCCGCTGAGAACGCGACTCCCGTGAACGCCAGCGATAACACCAGCATTAACGCTACTACTTTTTTCATGATATGTTGCCTCCTTTTATGATTATGAGTGCTGAGCTGCTGTATCAGCCCTGCGCCTCGCTACCCTTCTTGCGTTCTGCCAGTCCTCAATGAGATTAGGCAATAACACGCTGAGTATCAGTATCACGCCGACAGAGAGATTCACCGCGCTGTCAGCAAACCCGAAGAGCGTACCAAGCCCGAACTTTACGACTCCGAAAATCACGAGCGATATTGCCGCGCCGATTACGCTTCCTTTTCCGCCGTCTGTCGAGAAGCCTCCGAGAACTGCCGCGGCGATTGCGTACATGTGGTAGCCGTCCATTATGTCAGCCTTGACGCTTGATGACGAATTGCCCACAAAGAATATGCCAGTTACCGCGCTCATGAGTCCTGCGATTACGAAGCACCAGAATTTTATTTTGTCGGTCTGGACTCCTGAGTAATATGTTGCCGAACGGTTCGTGCCGATTGCGAAAATTTTGCGGCCGTTGCCTGTCATGTGAAGCCACACGAAAAATATCACTGCGAAGACCAAGAACACCGGAAGCGATATAGGCACTTTGACTCCGCAAATGTCAACCAGTTTGTTCAGCGCAGAAAGTGAACGGAATGTAGGATCTTTGAACGTCAAAGTATCTCCGCCGATTATAAGATAGCTGAAGCCCCTGAAGAACAACTGAGTCGCAAGCGTTATTATCATCGAGAACAGCTCTTTGAACCTCGTGCATAAGAAACCGTTCAGCGCGCCGCATATACACCCTACAGCAAGACACGCCATCAATGACAATGTCAAAGCAACAGGAGGGTACATGCCTTTGATTATTGCGAGCTCGTTATACGTTACGCCCAATGTAACAACGCTGAGAGTCCCGATTGCCCCGACAGAAATATCAATATCACCCATCGCAAGTATCAGCATCATTCCGAGAGTCATGAAGCTGTACAAGAAATACGGCCTCATGCTTCTTACGACGTTTGCGAAAAAGAAAACGGGACGGCGTGAAATCCCTGCGGCGACTCTCCCTGCATCAACGTAATAGAATACAGCGCACACTGCAGCAAGAAGTATCACAAGGAAAAATTCCCAGCTCGTGAAAAAATCTTTTATCTTCTTCATGGCCTATATGTTCCTCCCTGCTAAGTCTTGTTTTGCTGAAATCCTCTGAAGTATCACGTTGAGGAGAATCGCGAACAGCAACAGAATGCCTTTGATGAACTCCGTAATCATTGAGTTACCGATTCCCATTTGAGGAATCGCGCTATCAATGAACGCAACCATAAGCGCGCCGATTACGACTCCCGTGATTTTCCCGTAACCGCCCGTAACGCTCACTCCTCCAAGAACGCACGCGGCAATCGTGAACATCTCATCGCCCGTTGCTGATCCTTTCTCGATAGCCGCATAGAACGCAAGCCACATTATTCCCGCGAGTCCTGCTGAAGCTCCGCATATCGTGTGAGCGAGGACTCGAATCTTGTTGAGATGGACTCCGCGCATTTGTGCAGCCTCTGCGTTTGATCCGACAGCGTAAAGATTACGGCCTGTTCGCGTGTAGTTGAGGAATATTGCAGTCCCAATCACAACGAGTACAGCAAGCCATACGAGGAACGGTAGCCCTAATAATTCGTGGTTGATTAAGCTGTCTTTGAATGACTGCGTGAGCTGAGTCGGGTTGACTTTGTTCATGCCTAATAGCCAGTTCATTGGGATTAACGCCCGGACTATATAGCTTGTGCCTAGGGTAACAATTAACGCGATGACTCGTCCGTAGCTCATCAAGACTCCGTTCACCGCACCAATAGCAGCACCGATAGCAATCCCAAGCACGAACATCAATAACGTGTTCTGAATCACTCCGAGTCCCATGAGTTTGCCCGCGACAGCTCCCGCGAACGCAAGCACAGCCGTTGTAGAAATGTCGATTGACCCGACGAGCAACACGCAGAGCATTCCGCAGCACATCACCATGTTTATTGAGCCGTTCTTGAGGACGTTCAGCCACGAATTTGCGAGATAACCCGGCACTCTTACGTTCACGGCAACGAGTAACAGCGCAAGCACTCCAAGAAGGGGAAGCTCTCTATGCTCAATCAGGAATGAATACACCGATTTGTGTTTAGCCATTATGATTCTCCCTCCCTATGACGCTTTTGACTGAGGCATGGCCGCGTTGAGAATTGTTTCTTGAGTGAGGCTCTTTGTGTCGGTGAACTCGGCTGTGATTTTCCCCTCGCTCATGACATATATACGGTCTGACATGTTGATGACTTCGGGAAGCTCTGAGCTTATCATGAGGATTCCGAGTCCCTGCGACGCTAAGTCCGACATGATTTCGTAGATTGCTGCCTTGCTCCCAACGTCGACTCCTTTTGTCGGCTCATCAAGTATTATCATTTTGGGATTGGCCGCGAGCTGTTTTGCAACGACAACCTTCTGCTGATTGCCTCCCGATAACGCGCCCGTTAATGTGTCAGTGTCAGGAGCTTTTATCGCAAGCAAGTCCTTCATTCCGTCTGAAAGCTGGCGTTCTTTCTTGGGACTGACAAAGATTCCGTTCTGACATTCTTTCGCCATTACAGGGAGAGAGATATTATGATTGATTGACCACTGCAAAAGGAGTCCGTCTTTCTGCCTGTCTTCAGGAAGGTATCCGAGTCCTTTCTCCATCATCTGAGTCGGTGTATGTTCGTAGATCTCCTCGCCCATGAAAAATATTTTGCCTGAGTCGGGCTGATGGACTCCGAAAACTGACTCCATTACCTCAGTGCGTCCTGCTCCTACGAGTCCCGTTAAGCCGACAATTTCCCCGGCCTTCACGGAGATGTTCACGTCCCGGAAAAATCCTGTGCGACTCAGATTCTCAAGCCTCAACAATTCCCCGCCTGTTTCGGTTTCCTTCTTCGGGTACAACTGGTTGATGTCTCGTCCCACCATCTGATGAATCAGGAACGACTGCTCGACCTCGTGAAGATTCCACGTGCCTATGTACTGAGCATCGCGGAAAACTGTAACACGCTCTGCGAGTCCGTAAATGTCCTCGAATCTGTGAGAGATGAGAATGATTCCCGTGCCGTTGTCGCGCAACCGTAACGCTATCTTGTAGAGTGCTTCTGCCTCGCGCTGTGATAACGCCGCTGTAGGTTCGTCCATGATGAGAATTTTTGCGTTCATTGAGAGGGCTTTTGCGATTTCTACAAGCTGCTGCTGTGCTACTGAGAGTGAGCCAACCGAGGCCGTCGGGCTGAAATCCGCGTCAACAGCTTCAAGAAGTTTCTTTGCCTCGCGGTTCATTTTGCTCCAGTCAATGAATGGCCCGATCTTGTACTCATGGCCGGCAAAAATATTTTCTGCGACGCTCAAATCAGGGTAGCTTGCGGCGTGCTGATATATTGCGGCGATTCCTCTTTCCTGCGCGATGATTGGATCTGACATAACGACTCTTTCACCGTTAAGGATTATTTCTCCTCCGTCAGGCTGGTGCGCTCCCGTTATAACTTTTATGAACGTGGATTTTCCTGCGCCGTTTTCACCTGCGAGGGCGTGAATTTCTCCGGCCTTCAAGTTGAAGTGAACATTGTCGAGTGCCTTAACGCCCGGAAATATTTTCGTTATCCCGTTAAGCTCTAAGATATATTCCGACAAGTGCTAATTCCTCCTTCCTGTAAAAAAATTCCGGGAGGCCATGACGTATAACCCCGCCGGAAAATTTCTGTTACATCATTGACCTGTAGAGTGCTTTAATCTCTTCAACGTTCGTATCTCTCGGATTGCCCGGGCAGCAAGCATCCGCAAACGCCGAGTCGCTGAGGAACTGCACATCCTCTTCCTTAAGAATGCCTTTGAGGTCTGCGGGGATCCCTACGTCAGCAGAAAGTTTCTTCACAGCGTCTATTGTTGCCCTGCACGCTTCATCGTCTGTCATGTCGCCGATTCCCTCAACGCCCATTGCTTTGCCGATTGCGCGGTAACGTAAACCTGCGGCGGGTGCGTTGTATTCGAGTCCGTAAGGGAGAATGATAGCGCAGGCGACTCCGTGCGGTGTGTCGTAAAGTGCTGAGAGTCCGTGCGCCATGCTGTGAACGATTCCGAGTCCGACGTTTGAGAATCCCATTCCGGCGATGTACTGTCCGAGTGCCATACCCTCGCGGCCTTCAGGAGTCCCGGCTACAGCTCCGCGCAGACTGTGTGAGATAAGCTCAATGGCTTTCAGGTGGAACATGTCGGAAATCTCGCAATGTCCTTTCGTGATATAGCCCTCGATGGCGTGAGTCAATGCGTCCATACCTGTGGAGGCTGTGAGTCCTTTGGGCATTGATGACATCATGTCGGGGTCAACAACGGCAATCTCCGGAATGTCATTCGTATCAACGCAGACAAATTTGCGCTTCTTCTCAACATCCGTGATTACGTAGTTGATAGTAACTTCTGCTGCTGTACCTGCTGTTGTGGGAACGGCGATTGTGAAAACGGCGTGTGCTTTTGTGGGTGCGACTCCTTCGAGGCTTCTTACGTCAGCAAATTCGGGGTTGTTGATGATGATTCCGACTGCCTTTGCTGTGTCCATTGCTGAGCCTCCGCCGATTGCCACGATTGAGTCGGCCTGTGCTTTCTTGAAGGCCGCGACTCCGTTCTGAACGTTCTCGATTGTCGGATTCGGTTTGATGTCGCTGTAAACCTCGTAGGCTATTCCGGCTTTGTCGAGGAGGTCTGTAACCTTCTTGCTGACTCCGAACTTCACGAGGCTTGCGTCTGTGCATACAAAGACTTTCTTTTTGCCGCGCGCTTTGAGGTCTGCGGGAATGTTCTCGATTGCTCCTTTACCGTGATACGATATGTTGTTGAGTACTATACGGCTTGCCATTGCTATTTGTTCCTCCTTATGATAAATAACCCTCGCGGGCTTTCACGCTGAATCTTCCCTCTAACAGGTGCATTTGCTCATCTGTAATCGTGTTGACTAACGGAAGGTGAGCTATCTTCATGTAGATCTCCGCTGCTTTTTCTGCTGTCTCAATGAGTCCGAACGCTTCATCAAGGTCAACACCCGCTCCGTAGAGTCCATGCTGTGCCCACACAACGAGTCTCGCTGTCTTCATCTTCTCCGCTGTAGCCTCGCCGATCTCATTCGTTCCGCAGAGCATCCAGGGCAATACGTTCACGCCGTCCGGGAAAACTACAATACATTCCGTGCACATCTGCCAGAGAGTCCGCGTAAATGCTTTCTCATCAAGCGTGTGTACGTAGGTCATCGCAAGAAGGTTCGTAGGGTGGCAGTGCATTATGACTCTGTTCGAGGGGTTGACGGTGAGTCGTGCTGCGTGGCTCATCATGTGCGCGGGAAATTCGCTCGTAAATTTTCCCCCGTCAGTGAAGCCCCATAACAGTTGGGCATTCTCTCCCCCGTCAGCAATCTTCACGAGTCCCAAATTCACAGCGGGTTCATACTGCACATTCTTGAAGTATTTCCCCGTCCCTGTAACAAGAAAGTACTTGCCGTCAAGCGAGGGAGCTTTGAAGCCTGTCGGGATTGTCCGTAATACTCTCTTCACATCTCCGTATTCTGCGACTTCCGACTCGTCAAGCATGAGGGAGATATTACCGCCGTTGCGCTCGTCCCAGCCGTGATTGTACATGTTCGTGCATGTCCGAATCATTTCGACAAGGAAAGGTGCTGTCATTATGTCTTTCATTGCCGATTATCCTCTCTTGCTGAGTACGTCAGCTTCGTACTTCTCGACTTCTCCGAACCATTCACCGTCAAGAGGCTTCTTGCAGACTCCGCAATACTCATCCCACACATCACCGAAAGGCATAGTCTTCAATTCTTCCTGAGCTACCAAAAGTTTTGAGAACTCACCTTTGTCCTGCATGGCCTTCAATGAGTCAACAGGCTGAAGCAATGCGAACAATAAAGCCTTCTGAGCGTTCCTGTAACCCATAGTCCACGCTGCAATACGGTTGATTGAAGCGTCAAAGTAATCAAGCGCGATATGCACACGGCCTTCAAGACCTCCGCACCTCACTATTTCGCGGGCAATCTCTTTCATCTCATCATCAAACAGCACAACGTGATCCGAGTCCCATCTCACAGGGCGCGTAACATGGAGTGCTATCTCCGGGAAGAACGCAAGAAGGGCGGGTATCTTGTCGCTCACAACTTCCGTAGGGTGATAGTGTCCGTTGTCCATGAGGGGAATACATTTGCCCATGTTAAGAGCGGCGTAACTCAAAGCAAATTCCGCGCTTCCTACCGTATAAGCCTCGACTCCGATTCCGAATACTTTGCTTTCTACGCAGGGTTTCACTTTCTGGAAGTCGTAAGGCTCACTCAATATTGCGTCAATCGCTTCACGGTATCTTTTTCGCGGGCCGATTCTGTCTGCGGGAATGTCCTTGAAGCCGTCGCCCGTCCATATATTCATTACGCAGGTCTGCCCAAGTTCCTCAGCAAGATATGTGCTGATTCGTATGCTTGCCTTCCCGTGATCTATCCAGAATTTTCGCGTGTCGTCATTCGGAGAAGAGAGAGTCAGCGGGTCGCATTTCGGGTGTGAAAAGAATGTAGGGTTGAAGTCGCAGCCGAGTCCGCGTTCCTTGCAGAATGCCGCCCATCTCGCAAAGTGTTTCGGCTCTAATTTGTCGCGGTCTACCCAGTCTGAACCGTCAAAGATCGCGTAGCTTGCGTGAAGATTCATTTTCGGCATGCCGGGTATGAGGCTCATTACCTCGTCAAGGTCTGACATCAATTCGTCAGGAGTTCTTGCGCGCCCGGGATAATTCCCCGTTGTCTGTATACCGCCTGTGAGTGGCTTGCTTGGGTCAGTGTCGAATCCGCGAACGTCATCGCCCTGCCAGCAGTGAAGCGAAACAGGTACGGCCTTCAGCTTTGAGATTGCCGCGTCAGTGTCGACTCCAATCGCTGAATACTTCTTCTTTGCTTCGGAATAACTCATATTACTTTACCGCCTCCATTTGTATTTTGAGATTGCCCAGCGCAGTAGCTTCTATCGGAAGGGCAATAACTTTCTTTCCTGTAGCCTGTTCGGTTAAGCGGTTGAGATATGAATTTTTCGCGCCGCCTCCGACTATGTATATCGCGTGATATTTCCTGCCTGTGATATTCTCAAGCTCATTCACCGCGTCCCGGTAAGTATTAGCGAGTGAACGATAAGCGCACCTGAAGTAACCTGCAATATTCGCGGGCTTTCGTGAGAGCTGAGAGTCAAAAGCGTCCTTCATGCTTGAGGGAGAAAGAAATTCATTGTCGTTAGCGTCGACAGTCTCATCAAACGAATCTGCTTCAGCTTCCCTCACAATCTCGCCGAAATCTTTTCCCGGGCATAACTCATCACGCAGTTTATTCACGAGCCACATTCCCATTATGTTACGGAGATAACGAATGTAACCGACTCCGCCCTCGTTCGTGAAATTTGACGAAAGACTGTTGATTGATGTGATTGCGTGAGGCATTTTGACTCCGAGAAGACTCCACGTTCCTGAAGAGATATAAATCTCGCTGCCCTCCATCGGTATACCTTCAACCGCGCTTGCTGTGTCATGAGTCGCGCACAATACGCACTGAATCCCTTTGTACGTTCCGAGCTTTGTGCCGGGGTCTTGCAGGAGCTTGAAGAGATGAGACGGGAGTCCGAGTCGCGAAATTATTTCGGGGTCATAATGCTTTGTCTTTGCGTTGACCATTCCGCCGGTCGTGGCGTTGGTGTACTCGTGAGATTTGACTCCGCAGAGTTTGTACAGAAGGTATTCAGGCATCAATAGGAAATCCGTAACGCCTTCGAGCCTTCCTTCCAGTTTGTCCGCGTAAAGCTGGTAGATTGTGTTGAACGTCTGAAGCTGTATGCCTGTCTTCGAGTAAAGCTCCTCAAACGGTATCAGCTTGTGAACTTCCTCGATCGGATTCAGCGTCCTCAAATCACGGTATGCATAACAGGGAAGGACTTCCGAGTCTCCCTTCATGAGAACGTAATCGACTCCCCACGTATCAATCGACAGGCTCACGATGTCTGGTGAAACTTTGAGTGCCTCATCGACTCCTCGCTTAACGTGTGAGACGAGCGACTCAATATCCCACGTCAAATGACCGCCGGACTCTTTCATTCCATTCGGGAATCTGTAGACTTCCTTCGTGAGAATCTTTCCGCCTTCATTCCAGCCGAGCAAATGACGGCCAGATGACGCGCCTATATCAACAGCGAGATAATATTTCATGCTTCAATGACTCCTCGCAGTAATATTTGTTGTAATGTGAAATTTTTTCTGAGTGTGTTAATTATGTGTTAAGAGGCCGCGAAATTCAAAGAGTATTTACACGCAAAAAGTATCTTTATTTGCCGTCCCTGTAATGTTTGGGACTCTTCCCGTAACACTCGCTGAAGATTTTGTGAAAGTGAGTCATGTTCTCATAGCCTACAAGATACGCAATGTCATCGACTCTTTCGTCCGTGTTCAGCAAGAACCATGCGGCCTGTGAGAGTCTCTTCTCCTGCAGCAATCCTGTGAAGTTGCGCCCGGTCTTTTTGCGAATGAGACGTGAAAGCGTTGTGTGATTGTAGTGAAGAAGCCCGGCAATCTCATTAAGGCTTCCGCTCCTGTAATTTTCCTCAATGTATCGCAACACCTTCATGATGACATTCTCAGACTCGTAGGAAAACTCTAATGTGTCTGTGCATTCGAGAAGCTCAACGAAAAGCAAGCCCATTGTGAGCTGATATATGCCGCGCTTGTTTGAAGGCTGCTTGATGAGAATCCACAACAAATTCTCGACGAGGTTTTGAACGGGCAGAACGTCCGAGACTCTGAAGTACAAATATCCCGCGCCCCTCTCGCCTGTAATGCAGCTTAGTATGAATCTTCTTAGGGGAGTCTCCTCATTGCCCAAGAAGGACAAGACACCGTGAAAGAAATCGGGCTTTACGATGAAATTTACGGCGATGTCATTTTTCCCGGCGGGTTCAATCTCCTGTCGTGCGTTCTGACTCATCATCAATAATTCTCCCTGCTTGAGCGTGATATGAGTCCCGTTAATCGTGTGATGTGTTTCTCCTCTGCACATGTATACGAACTCAACGTAATCATGAGTGTGTTCCGGGAAATGTATGAAGCGCGTGTGAGGGCGTATCATGATATTTTTTCCGTGAGGGAGTAACTTGTCTCCGCTGATGATGTCCCTGTCTCCGGCCATGTAAATATCGCGGTCAATCTTCTTCCTTCCCGCTAAAATTTCGCGCTCTTCATTCGTTATGACACTGAGATGCTGCACAATCTTTTCATTCATAGCCATATGATAGCAAACTTGCGGGGGATTTGGGTTATGATATACTGCAAAGAATTTTTTGACGACTGGAGATGCTTAATATTTGAACACTCAGGGAATGAACATTCAGGAAGTCAGCGTATTCATAATTTATCTTGTATTCATGCTCGCAATCGGTGTATGGTTCTTCTTCAAGGACAAGCACCCGACAGAGAAGGGATATTTCTTAGGCGACAGGAAGATGGGGCCATGGGTCGCGGCGTTGTCAGCGGGAGCTTCGGACATGAGCGCGTGGGTCTTGATGGGACTCCCGACATCAATATACGCGTTGGGACTCGGACAGGTGTGGATAGCTGTCGGACTCGCTGTAGGCTATTCATTGAGCTGGATATATGAAGCCCCCCGCCTTCGCACATTCTCAATCGAGGCGGACGACTCAATCACAGTCCCTCAATACCTCACGAACCGTTTCATGTCGGAGTCGAAAGCACTGCAAATAATTTCGGCGGCAGTCTTCCTCGTTGCCTATACGATATACGCGGCTTCAAGCATAAAGGCTTGCGGGACTCTCTTCAACACCGTAACAGGACTCGACACGACAACAGCAATGTACCTCGCGGCAATAATCGTAATCAGCTATACATTCTTGGGAGGATTCAGCGCGGTTTCATGGACGGATTTCTTTCAGGGAATGTTAGTTCTTTGCGCGATGTTCATAGTACCCATAGCGGCGGCAACAATGCTTGAGGCTGGAGCGTCAGCAAAAATTGACACGCCTAATTACTGGAATGTATTTTCATCATGGCAGGACATAATATCAGGACTCGGCTGGGGACTCGGATATTTCGGAATGCCTCACATCATCATCCGCTTCATGTCGATAAACTCACAGAAGGAACTGCGAAAGTCAGCGAAAATCGGAATCACATGGACAGTGTTAATACTAATCTTTGCGGGTCTTGTCGGCGTGATCGGGCGTATGTTCATAGGGTTTGACGAGGCCGTGAACAATAACTCTCTTGTGTTTGTCGTGATGACTCGGCGAATTTTCCCGGCTGTAGTATCGGGCGTGTTGCTTTCGGCTGTGCTTGCTGCGGCGATGAGCACTGCTGACAGCCAGTTATTGGCGGCGGCTTCTGCGTTTGCGTCAGACGTATACCGCCCTGTGATTCGCGGGGACAAGGCCGGAAACAAAGAGATGCTCTGGGCCGGTCGTATCGTTGTTCTTGCGATCGCTCTTGTTGCTCTGTACATAGCCGCTCGGCCTGACGCTGGGTCAATAATGTCGCTTGTGTCTAACGCATGGGGAGTCTTCGGAGCTGCTTTCGGGCCTGCGATAATGCTCAGTCTTTACTGGAAGAGATTCACATTTGCGGGAGCTGCGTGCGGAATCTTCACGGGAGCTGTCGTTGATATTCTGTGGCTTAACTACATGGCCGACACGGGAGTCTACGAGATAATACCGGGCTTCTTCGCGGGATTAGTCGTCGCGGTTCTTGTTACGATGATTACGCCGAAACCGTCAGCAGATGTTGAAGCACTCTTTTACAGGGCTGTGAGCAAGTCAGCGGAATAATCATCAGGGAAAAATATTGCCTCTCCTTTTTGCGGGGGAGGCTTTTTTGTTACGCGATTGTGATTCCGTTTACGCTCCAAATCTGAATGTCGTCATATTTCACGTAGATATTTCCCGGCGGAATGCCCAAGACTTTTGCGAATGCCTCAGTGATTCCTAGCGTGAGTCCGTTATACCCGCAGTGCGACTCGTTACCGTAAATGCTGACCTCTATATACGCCGCTGACTCTGTGTCATTACCCCGCAGCCATATCCGGCAGTTTCCCTCAAGAATAATCATAAGATACTTTTCACTTTTTCCCGGAACTGACTCTATTGCGCGCCCTAACATTGATTTTATTTCCCGCTCCTGCTGAACACTTACAGGCACATTCACTTTTGCTTTGATGAACGGCATTATTCACACTCCCTCACGAACTCTAAAACGCGCTTGGCTGTCTCCTTCTCTTTTCGCTGGTATGTATGCCCGGTGCCCTCAATGAATATCAGCTTGTTGTCTTTTGCTGACTGCATATGATTGTTTATGTTCGCGAGGAATCCGGCCGGGTCTCCGTAAGTGAACCTGTCATATGTCCCAATGAGAAGCCCTCCTGTGTGAGTGATATTTGAGACCTGCGAGAAATCTTTATCCGCCTCAACGTGAACATTATCGAGAAGCCCGGAGAATATCCAGTCATACGCCGTGTCAGCAATACATGATACCCATCCCATTAACTGAAACGGAAGCATATCACCCCCGCACCCGGTCTCGTGCATTTTGTGAACAATGTCTTTCTCCCTCTGCGTTACGCCGTTCAGAAGCCACTCAATATTTGCAGGACTCAATAGCAGGAAGTGAGAGACTCTCTCTTTGTCGTGATGGCGTGAGAGATAATATATGACCTTGTTAGCACCGAGCGAATGACCCGCAAGAATGACTCTCTTGTAGCCTTCGTTATGTGCGAGCGTCAAATACGCTTCTATATCCTCGTCCGTGTATGAGAATCTCTCGTTGAATGAGCCGATAATTTCGGGCTGATGTGTCTTTGCGTTGAAGGTCTCTATTCTGTTGAATGCGTCATTAGTCTGAGCGTAAATGAAATCGATTCCCGCAGCGTTAAGAGTCTCCCCGAAATCGTAATAGAACGGATTAGAATAGAAGTTGCCGTGTATACCAGTAACCGCAATCATAACAGTGTCGGCTTCAACGTCATCATTTCGGAACAAGACTCCGTTAAGGACGCTGCCTCGCTGTGTTGGGACATCAAGACGGTACGCGCTCATCTGAATACGCACCTGTGAGCATGTGAGCTGTAACACGCATTGCACGAAACGCAGAGGGACTCGGAGCTTTTGCCGGTCAAAAACTTTTCGGGCAGGTCAGGCTCTCTCAGCAAAGGACGCGACAATGACAGCAATTCTATTTTTGTTGTGTCGAGAATCGTCTGCATGACTCGAACGCTCCGCAATCCTCCGACAAGTATCACGGGAACGCTGACATTCTCAGCAAGATTCGCCGCAAAGTCGAGGAAGTACGCTTCATTGACTCCCGCTCTGATTCCCTCGGCTGAAGTTCCGTTGCCGCTGACCTCTATTGAGTCGATGCCGTGATCCGCAAGAAGCCTGCAAGTTTCGAGACTGTCAGACTCGTCCAGGCCGCCCCGGATGAAATCGCTTGAGTTGATTTTGACTGTAACATGAAGTCCCGGGCATTCGGATTTTATGCCGTCAAGAATGTCTGTTACTATTCGGGAGCGGTTTACAATATTTCCGCCGTAATTGTCGCTCCTGTGATTGACTCGCGGACTGATGAACCGGCTCAGGAAAAAGAAATGCGCCGCGTGAATCTGAACTCCGTCAAAATTTGCTGCCTCTGCTCTTTTTGCTGACTGAATGAACATGCTGATTACCTGCTGTATTTCGTCCTCTGTCATGCTGTCGGGTTCTGCCTGCTGGGTGAGTCCGTTGGGAAGTTTGCGGTAAAATGCTCCTAACGCGAGCTGAATTATCACCGGGCAGCCCTCAGCGTGTATTATGTCGGTGAGCTTCCTGTACTGAGGTATTAATTCATCGCGTGAGAGTCTCATTGCTCCGTGAATGTAATAGTCATCCTGCGACACGTCCGTGAACCCTACAATGATTGCGCCGACTCCGCCCTTTGCAAGCTCGCTGTAAATGCCGTAGGCCTCATCACTGATTGAGCCGTCAAAAGCCGCGATTCCTTCCCATGTTGCTGAACGTATGAGTCTGTTTTTCATTCTGAGATTGTGAAGGTTGACTGCCTCAAAAATTTTTCTTGCCATTGAGATTGACTCCTGCTTGTGAATTTGTTTGTGAAATTTTCAGCGCGAAATTATAATGACTTGCAAAATTTTATGAAGTATGAAGAAATTTCTTTGCTGATATGATTTCTATACTATTGGGAGTGATGATTGATGAATATGAATCTTCCTGTCGATGAGAATATTTACGTTACGGAATGCCCGATACTTTTTGCGATGAAGATAATCGGACAGAAATGGAAGCTGCCGATTCTGTGGTACATCTCAGACGCTGAGAATCAGACATTGCGATACAAGGAGCTTGAACGGAAAGTTATCGGGATAACTGCGACGATGCTGACGAAATGTTTGCGTGAGCTTGAAGCCGACAAGCTGATTCGCCGCAAGCAGTACGAGACAATTCCCCCGACGGTAGAATACAGCCTCACGGACCGGGGAAGGTCATTAATCCCCGCGCTTGAGTCGGTATATCGATGGGCAGAAGAACAGATGACGGCACAAAAATAACCCCCGGAATTTTGTCCCGGGGGCTTTTGTAATTTCGTGTGAGTTATGCGTTCATTGCTTTCATTCGGCGCGACATTAATTCTTTGCGTCTAGCTGCTGTGTTCCTGTGCATTACGCCCTTCACAACTGCTTTGTCTATTACGCTCTGGGCTGCGTTGAAAGTCTTTGCGGCTTCGTCTGCGTTTCCTGATTCTACGGCCTCAAGCACTCTCTTTACGGCGGTCTTGCATCTTGATGTCCAGTACTTATTATACAGTCTGTTGCGCTCTGCTATTCTTACGCGCCTTTCAGCAGATTTCTTGTTCGGCATTAATTTCTCTCCCTGAATGTTTGTGTGATGGTGCCGGAGGGGAGACTCGAACTCCCACAGAGTCGCCCCCGGCGGATTTTGAGTCCGCTGCGTCTACCATTCCGCCACTCCGGCTTTCAATGATACCGCATAAAATACACTCCGATTAATGTTTTGTCAAACCCTGAAATTTTCCGCGCTACTCATCAGGAAGGATAACGTCTCCTCCGCCGGAATCATCTCCGCCTCCGAAATCACCGCCTCCGCCGTAATCATCTCCGCCGATGTTGTCGGGTTCGGGTTCAGGCTCAGGTTCAGGCTCGGGTTCGGGTTCGGGAGCTGATTCGGGTTCGGGTTCGGGAGCTGATTCGGGTTCGGGTTCTGACGGTTCGTTACTGTTTCCGCTGAAATCACCGCCGCCGCCTTGTGAGTCGTTGTTGCTGTCTTCGAATGAGCCGCCGCCACTCTGCGAGTCGTTGTTGCTGTCACCGAATGAGCCGCTACCGCCCTGCGAGTCGTTGTTGCTGTCTTCGAATGCGCCGCCGCCACTCTGTGAGTCGTTGTTGCTGTCACCGAATGAGCCGCCGCCTTGCGAGTCGTTATTGCTGTCTCCGAATGAACCGCCGCCGCCCTGTGAGTCGTTGTTGCTATCACCGAATGAGCCACCGCCGCCCTGTGAGTCATTGTTGCTGTCACCGAATGAGCCGCTACCGCTCTGTGAGTCGTTGTTGCTGTCTCCGAATGAGCCGCCACCGCCCTGCGAGTCGTTGTTGCTGTCGCCGAATGAACCGCCGCCGCCCTGTGAGTCGTTGTTGCTGTCTCCGAATGAGCCGCCACCACCCTGCGAGTCGTTGTTGCTGTCACCGAATGAGCCACCGCCGCCGTATGATTCGTTATTGTTCATGGTGCTGTTGTCGGTGTTGTTATTTGTCTCTGAGTTGTCAATGTTAATGCTGTTGTCTGAGTTGTCGATATACGTTGAGTTGTCCGACATATCAATATACGTGTTGTTGTTGACCTCGTTAATCACTGTCGTGTTGTAAGAGTCCGTGTAATATACCCAGTCTCCTCCGCCGATATACCCGCCCGGAGCGTCATAGCCGTAATAAACGCATCCGCCGTCGTAATATCCGCCGCAGTACCAGTAACCCGGCCCCCAAGCATCAACATAAAGAAGCGGCCTGCTGTAGACCGGGCAGACAACAACGTCAAAATCATAGTATACCCGCCTGTAGCCCGATGATTTCGCCCTGTCGAACCACATTTTCGCTATGGCTATGTCGGCAACGACTCCGATTCCCTTCTCGAATGCCACGCCCAAGCTGTTTTGCGCCAATACGTAGCCTTTTTCCGCTGACTGCTTGTAGAGCTTCACGGCCTGCGCGGGATCTTTCTTTACGCCCGTTCCTTTCTCGTACATTACGCCGAGATTGTATTGTGCGCTTGCGTCTCCTGCTTTCGAGGCCATTGCCCACCATTTTGCAGCTTCTTTCGGATTTTTGGCCACGCCTTGACCGAGCCAGTACATTGCACCGAGTGAGTTTTGAGCCGCGATATTTCCTGCGTTCGCTGCTTTCGTGTACCAGTTAATAGCCGCTTTGAAGTCCCGCTTTACTCCGAGTCCGTTGAAATACATTACGCCCAAATTGTATTGAGCCTCTGAATTTCCTTTTGCCGCTGACTTGTTGAAGTAATCGAGTGCTTTGTGATAATCCTTCCTCACTCCCTCGCCCAAAAGGTAAAGAGTTCCCAAATGACTCAGTGCTGAGGGATCATTCTTCTCCGCTGCTTTCTGCCACCATTTTGCTGACTCTTTGAAGTCTTTGCGGACTCCTTTTCCTTCGTGGTACATGAGTCCTAACTCAACCTGTGCTTTTGTGTCGCCCTTTTCGGCTTTTGCTTTGAGAGCAGACGCATCAGCCCCGTATGATATTCCCGAAAAAATCAGGAGCATCACCAGCGCGAATGAAATATTTTTTTTCATCATGCTATGAATAATTCCTTTCTATTAAGTTTACGGCATGAAAAATTTTAGCACAGTCGGAATGATTCAAAGCCGGGGGGATTTAGAATGAGAATGAAAAATGACTCAGTGAGCTTGAATTGAGCGTATGAATTTCGGAACGGTGATTCGGTTTTGATGATTCAGATTTTGTGTGAAGGATTCATTTTGAGTCTGTCAGAAAATAATTCGTGAAATTTTTACGAGGACATAAACAAAAAAGACAAAGTATATGCTATAATTTCTTTGTCAATTGAATAGCACACAATTAAGTGTGTCAGCATTTTCTTTGTCTCTGTGAGAGATTATATCACAAAGGCAAGGGATTATGTGAATTAGTTGTGTGCAAAATTTTTCCAGTTTCAAAAGTAACAAGCAACAAGCGTCAAGGGTTTGCAGTAACCAGTCTGCGAGAAGGACTCATCTGTAATAGGCGGCGGATGAGACAAGGAAAAATTCACAGGAGGAAAGATTCAAATGAAGAAAGCACGCAAAGGATTCACATTGGTAGAGCTTCTCATTGTCGTAGCGATTCTTGCAACACTCACGGCGGCAATGACAGCGAGCATCAGCGGGTCAACAGCAAAAGCAAAAGCAGCCACAATAGCCTCGAACGTTAATGCATGTGTTGAGGCCGCGCATATGTACTGCACTGCCCACATGGATGACGGTACTGACATTAGCACTATAACAACAGATGTTGCACTCGGCGAATACATCGGCAAGTGGTTGGACATGAAAGCAACCGATGCAAGCGTACTCTACACGGGACTAGAAAGAGAGAAAGATGCCGCGAGCAAAGCAGTAACAGGTGCTAAAAGATGGTACATCAAGGTAGAAATTAAAGACTCTGATGCGGACAATATAGTTGCTGAACTGGAAAAAATTCCGGGTTTCGGGAAATACGGCGAATCAACTTCGGTAGTGTCTGGCAAAACATTCTACGTAACACTCTGGGACGGCAAAGTAACAGCAACAGAACCGAAATCATCATAACGCTAACTACAGCGATTAACATTCAGCCAACAAACCTATAATCAAACAACACAATACATTTTAAGAGTCCTCTCGCCTATAACGGGGACTCTTCTTTTTTCTCCCTTGTATAACTATTTTCATCACACAAATCTTCACGGGGGCATTCAAGAATGAATGAACTTATTCGCATTCACCGAGTCCGATTCCGTTGCTATAGCTTTGAGATCGTTAAACGCAGGCGAGATTGTTAATGTTACTGGTGCAGGCTTCAGAGTCAATGTCATGCAAAATATTCCGATGGGTCATAAGATTTCTCTTCACGAAATTCACACGGGCGACAAAATCATAAAGTACGGCTTCCCAATCGGCGAAGCAACTTCCTGTTGTGGGATGCGTTAATGATATTGCACTCTCGCTCGAAAATGAAGCGCGCAGTCTCTCAGGCCCGGAAAATGTCAGGGCTTTCACTCATCCTTACGGCTGCTCGCGGATGTCAGATGACCAGGAGAACACGAGAAAGATTCTTGCTGACCTTTCGACTCATATTGACGGAAGAACGATACAGGAAAAAAGGCCGCGAGTTATTCAGGTATGTTATGAGAGCCGCTGAAGGTGAGAAGACACGCAGCGAGATGGGAATGAGTCTGTCAACATTCTTCATGATATATGCTGTAAGAGTACTGAGAGAGAGACGCATACCGTTTTACAGCCCGGCGAATATGGAACGCCTGAAGAAATCCATTGCACAGCCCAGCACCGGAGAAGGTACAGAACACGAGCTTATAGAGGCAGGCTGATGCGCGGAAATCTTGCGGGCTTCCACAGCGTTCATACCAGCAAAAAGAATCGTATAGTCTCCAGGATTATCTCGAAATATCGCAGCGCGGTTCACATTACAGGGACAAATAAAGCATAATGAGCTATCATAACGCAAAAAATTTCCAGCACAAAAAGGTGATGACACTATGCAGAATTTCATGTGGCACAATCCGACAGCAGTAATTTTCGGAAAAGACACGGTAAAGGAACTTGCACCGAGACTCAAAGCTGACGGAGTGAAAAGCGTGCTTCTTGTTTTCGGCGGAAAGGGCACATTCAAGAGCGGAGCATACGCACAGGCTACGGAAATGCTTAACAGCGCGGGAATATCATTCTCAGAGGTCAACGACGTGAAACCGAATCCCCTCGTCAGCAAAGTACGCGAAGGAGTCGCAAGAGTCAAAGCAGGCGGAATTGACGCGATTATGCCAGTCGGAGGCGGAAGCGTTTTCGACACAGCAAAGGCAATCGCGGCAGGTTCGTGCTATCCGGGCGACGTTTGGGACTTGTTCACGGACAACTCGAAAATAAAGAAGGCTCTTCCCATTTACGGAATATTGACAGCGTCAGCATCATCAAGCGAGGTCAACAACATTGCAGTTGTCAGCAACCCCGAAGCAGCTCTCAAGATTTCAATCACAAGCCCAGCAGTTTATCCGAAAGTCTCAGTGATTGACCCGTCGTTTCAGTTCACATTGCCCGAAAAGCAGACAGTATACGGCGGTGTTGACATTATCGCGCACATTCTCGAAAGAGTCCTTGACGGCGACGAAGGAAGCGAGCTTGTTGACGATCAGGGCTACGCATTAATCCGTACGATGATGCGAGTCATTCCCGAGCTCATAGAGAACCCGAAAGATTATGACCTCAGAGCAGAATACGCGATGGCCGGAATGATGGCGCATAACGGCTTCTTGTCGATGGGACGCGCTGCAAGGGGTGATTTCTCGTCTCACAGGATGGGTCATTCAATCAGCATGTTATACGGAGCTGCTCACGGTGCGACTCTCGCTGTCGTTATGCCGGCATGGGCAAGGTATCTTTATGAGGAAAACCCGGTGCCTTTTGCGAGACTGGGCGAAGAAGTTTTTGACATCTTTGACGGAACGGACGAGGAGAAAGCACTTGAGGCAATAGAGTCGCTTGAGGAATTTTTCAGAGACATCAACGCACCGACAACACTCCGCGAGCTTGGCATCAAGGAAGAAGACATAGAGAAGATTGCGGAGAACGCTTCACGCGGCGAGTCATTCGGAGTACTCTCGACGCTTGAGCCTGAAGACGTATTAGAGATCTACAAGCTGGCGTATTAATTGAGGCGTTAAGAGTCTGAGTCCCTCTGGCTTTCATGGCCCGGGGGATTTTTGTTTGTCCTGCCCTTTGTGAGGAACAGCCAGCCCTGCCACATTCCGAACGCAGCAACAGCAGGTACAGCGCACAATGACAAAAGCAGCGGCCATCCTTCTGACGTGAGCCAGTTCGACAGCCACACGCCCAAGAACGCATAGCCCGCAACAACAAGACCAGCTGACAATACGCGCCCGAAAATTATCACATCACGAAAGCCGTTAATCTTCACGCCCAGTCACTCCCAGAAAAATTTTGTCCCGGCAAGACCGACTCTTCTCGGAAAATTCGCCGGGCATTTCTTCACCTTCTGCCACGTCAATATACATCTCGATGAGTCATCACCGCCGTAAAATTTCATTGACGGTTCAGAGAGTCCGAGCATACTCCATTTTCCATTGACAGCAGAAATTTCATCATTAACCTTTTCGCCCTTGAACGTGAGAAGCATTCCGCCTGTTTTCACGAGAGGCGACAGCAATTCCGCAGTAACTCCCGCTGAAGATAACGCGCGCGCACCGGCCATATCAAAAACTTCACGGTGAGTCCTCGCGTAGTCCTCGCTTCTTTCACAGACAATTTCAACGTTGCGAATCCCTAACTCGTCAATGATTTCTTTCACGGCATCGCATTTCTTCTTCACGCTGTCGAGAAGTGTTACTCTCAAATCAGGACGATGAACAGCCCACACAACCCCCGGCAATCCTCCTCCGCTCCCTACGTCAATGACTCTTCCTTTGGCCGGCAGAAATTCAAGCGAGGGCAGGCAGTCTTCAACCTGAAGCGCGTATATCTCATCAGCTCCGCGAGTCCCTGTGAGCCTTGCGCGTGTGCATGAGGCTAACAACTCGGCGTATCTATACAGTATGGATCTTTGCGGGTTCATAGCGGTCTTCCTGCGGGCGTTTGCTGACGGGATAACCTATAGGGATTAACATGAAGGGCCTGAAATTTTCCGGGAGCTTCAGAATTTCCGCAACGTAATTCATACGGTCTTCAAGCGGAGCAATTCCGAGCATCACCGCACCGAGTCCAAGCTCTTCAGCCTCAAGCAGAATATTTTCAGCGCATATCGCCATGTCGATCTCAACCATCATAGGAGCAGCCAAATCATTCGTCCTGTAGCACGGAACAATAACAACGGGGGCATTCTTTGCGGGAGTCGCGTAGGGAGTCGCCTGTGAGAGTCGCTCGTTGATTTCGGGGTCATCGCTCACCCAAAATTCCCAAGGCTGCTGGTTGACTGCTGACGGTGCCGCCATTGCCGCGCGTAATATCTTGATGATGTACTTGCTTTCTACTTTGTCGGGGGTAAATTGTCTTGTGCTTGTCCGCGTGAATATTGCGTTCATGATTTTGTCCTCCTTCTCAATTTCTGCCCAGCGTTTTGCGAGCCAGGGCTTTATTGTGGTTAGTATGTATTCGGCGTTGCTGATCTGCTCTTGTGTTTCCTTCCTGCTTGCTATGTACATGTCTTTGTAGTCCGCATATCCTCTCAGATTAAAGGCAGAGTCTATCAGCTTGGAGATGTCCGGCGGAAATATTTTTGTCTTAACATAGTACTGGTTGAAGTGAGATATTATCCCTTTATGTTTCTTGGATTCGAATCCGTCAATAATTGTTACAGCCCTTATAGCGTGGAATATAGCGTAGTATGACCTGTTAAGAGCTGTAAGCAGTTTATCCCGCATAAACATATCTCGTGACTCGTCAAGACATCCTTCCGCCCTCTCAAAGCGGTATTTAGAGTAGTCTAGGCGTACTTCTTCCACAATGTTATTCCCTCCTTTGCTATGTTCATGTAAAACGGAATTTGATACTTGCACAGAAAATAATGATACGACTCAATCGGCGTTACTGAAATCAGCGTATCATATTTCATGTCAAGCGGGTAAACAGCGTCAAAAAGTTTATGCCTCCTTTCCTCGCGGTCATAATCTCCCTCAATGATAACAGCAATATCAACATCAGACTCCGGCGTGTTATCCCCCCTCGCAACAGATCCGTAAAGAATTATCCTTACAGCATCATCACCCATCACAGACAATATAGCCCTCACAATGTCATCAAACATTTCTTTGTCGTCGAGAGTCTTTCGTTCAGGGACAATCATTAAATCACTCCTTTTGTTGACGGAATCTCATCGCCTAATTCCGGGTTGATTCTCACGGCCTGAGATATGCTTCTTGCTGCCGATTTGAACGCACACTCTATTATGTGATGCGCATTCTTCCCGGAGAACTGCTTGAAGTGAAGAGTGCAAAGTGAATTTCCAGCAAACGCACGCCAAAATTCTTCAGCTAATTCCGTGTCAAAATCTCCCACCTTCTGAGCTTGTATCTCAATGTCCCACACAAAATACGCGCGCCCGGAAAAATCTACTGCCGTCATGATTAACGCTTCGTCCATCGGAAGAATCATATTCCCGTAGCGGTTAATGCCCTTCTTAGCTCCGAGAGACTCACGGAACGCAAGCCCCAGGCATATCCCGACATCCTCAACAGTATGATGATAATCCACGTCATAATCTCCCGCGCATTTCACCGACAAATCAAACCGGCCATGTGCGGCAAAAAGAGTCAGCATATGATTCAGGAATCCGCAGCCCGTATCAATCTCACTGTGCCCGCTTCCGTCAAGACAAAGCGATAATGTTATGTCGGTCTCTTTAGTCTTGCGGGTTATGTTACTTTGTCTCATGCTCTGTTGCTCCCTTCACGACCTCAAGAAAGATTTGCATCTCTTCAGCTGTTCCGATTGTGATTCGGTTGAAGTCTGAGATTGACGGAGGGTTTGAGAAATGGCGAATCATTATGCGGTTCTTCTTTAGAGTGCTGAAAATTTTTTCCCCGCTCATCGATTCATGCTTTGCGAACAAGAAATTTGCTGACGAGTCCAAAACTGTAAATCCCATTTCCTGAAGCCTTGTGCGTGTGTTGTCCCGGACTTTGCGAATCATCTCAATATTTTTCCGAGTGTACTCTTCATCCTCAAGAGATCCGAGTCCTGCGGCCTGAGTCATAGCGTTTATGTTGTAGGGCGTTATTGTGTTCTTGATGCTGCGTATGTCCTGCGCGATTCCTTCGTTGGTCATGCACCATCCTAGCCGGGCTCCTGCCATTGAACGAGACTTTGAGAATGTCCGCGTGATTATCAGGTTGTCATATTTCGGGATGAGACTCACCGCGCTTGATGCTCCGAAATCTACATATGCTTCATCAATCACAACGAGGCTCTCAGGGTTTGACGTGATTACTGACTCAATATCATTCAGAGACATTGCGATTCCTGTGGGTGCGTTAGGGTTTGCGATAAAGATTGTGCGCTTCCTCATGTCCCTGTAATACGACGGGTCAACGCGAAAATTCTTCAGAGGCACAGCAACGAAATTAACGCCGTGAAAGTCAGCAAGTATCTTGTAGAAAGAGTATGTGATATTGGGGAATGCCGCTCCGTTCTCGCACAAGCCCATGAATATGAAGCTCAATATTTCGTCTGAGCCGTTCCCGAAAACAATCTGCGACGGTTTTATGCCGTTCATCTCAGCTATCTTTGCCGCGAGCTTTGAGCAGTCCGGGTCGGAGTAGTAATTGAGTCCCTGTGACGCTTCGTGTGAATATGCTATTGCTTTCGGTGAAGGCGGGAAGGGAGACTCGTTCGTGTTGAGCCGTATATATCCCTTCATGCTTTCGACTTCTCCGCTTGTGTCGTAAGGTGTGAGGGATGAAAATTTTGTGTGCAAAAATCTGCTCATTCTCTATTCTTCTTTCACATAAAGGAGGATGAGCCGCAAAGAATTTTTCATAGGTTAAGACTTCCCTTTGAGATAAATTTTGATGGCAGTAATTATAAATGTCCCGTAAATATTTTGCGCCGTAAGTTTGGTTTACAATAGTTTTAGTTTGAGTTTACAATTAAAATTCTTGAGACGGTCAGAACAAATTGACGAATTGAGATTTGACTTGCTGATTCGCTTTTGAGTCTCACGGGACAAATTGACGGGCTGAGATTTTGAGCTATGATTTTTTTCATCCTAATCAGTATTGAGGCGGGCAATGTATCTTATTGATGATGTCAGAAATTCATTCATTTGCGGCGATGCTCTTCAGGAGATGAGGAAATTTCCTAATGAGTGTATTGATTTGGCTGTTACTTCACCGCCGTATAACCTGAAAAATTCTACAGGCAACGGAATGAAGGACGGACGCGGCAGCAAATGGGCAAGCTCGGCATTGCGTGAAGGCTACGAATGTTACGATGACAACATGCCGTATGATAAATATTGCGAGTGGCAGAGGGATTGTCTTGCGGAAATGATGAGACTGATTAAGCCTGACGGGGCTATATTCTACAATCATAAATGGCGCGTTCAGGGAGGACTCATACAGGACAGGCGCGAAATAATTTCCGGCTTCCCGGTGAGGCAGATAATCATCTGGAAACGCAAAGGCGGAATCAACTTCAACCCGGGCTACTTCCTCCCAACGTATGAAGTGATCTACATGATAGCCAAGCCGGGATTCAGACTTGCGGACAAAGCAAACAGGCTCGGTGATGTATGGGAGTTCCCGCAGGAAATGAAGAACAAGCACCCCGCGCCTTTTCCTGTCGCGCTCATCGAACGGATAATATCAAGCACGAACGCAAAAATAATCCTCGATCCGTTTATGGGCAGCGGCACTACAGCGGTTGCGGCTAGGAATCTCGGACGGGATTTTGTCGGAATAGAAATATCACCGGAATATTGCGAGATGTCAAAGGAGAGACTTGCATTATGTCAAACATCACAAAATACACAAAGTCAACAATTATCGCTGCTTTGAAGAAAATACGTTCGCGGGGCTGGATAAAGAGTCTCAGGAACGTTCACAATGACGGCGCAATAGGCAATACACTTGAAGACCTGCTCGGCATAACAGAGAATAATTTACCGCTTCCGAATGCTGCTGAATGGGAGCTTAAGACTCAGAGAAGAAATACTACCGCATTGCTGACTCTGTTTCACCTTGAGCCATCGCCTAGAGCACTTCACATAGCAGATTACCTTCTGGAAAATTTCGGCTGGCCTCACAAGCTCGCGGGACTAAATACCCTGAAGGTGAAAAAAGTTTCCGGCAGACTCTAAGCTACAGGAATCCTACAAGCAGAAGCTTCTTTATCGACATTGACGCGGGCAATCAAAAAATTATTGTGAGCTTTGACCCCTCAAGCATAGATGATGAGCTTTCAGACTGGCGGGACTCCCTTCCACAATATGATAAAGACTACGTGCCGTACTGGGGCTTCTATGACCTTTATCACAAAGCGGGCGTAAAACTCGGAAATTGTTTCTACGTTATCGCTGACGTTAAAGAAGAATGCGGCGAATATTTCTACAAGTACTCGGAAATAATGCAGCTTCAGGGATTTTCACTCGATAATTTTCTGCGTTGCATAACGGAAGGCAGCATACTCATAGATTTTGACGCGCGCACAGGACACAATCACGGAACGAAATTCAGAATCAGGCAGAACGCAATACCATCACTCTATAACATCGTCCGCAACATTTAAGGCTTCACGCTCTCACATGGCCGTGAATAATTGACGCATTAATTTTTTGCGCTATGATTTCATTTATCCCACATAAAGAGAGAATAAGCCATGCAATTAATCACAAGCCATCTCAATACAGATTTCGACTCCCTCGCAAGCATGATAGCAATACAGAAACTATATCCCGACGCTGTAATATGCCCGCCCGGCTCAATGTCCCGGAAGGTCCGCGACTTCATGTCAAAGCAGGGAATAAATTTCACCAAACGAATCACAAAGCCCAGAAAGATTCCTATCGATGAAGTTACATTGATGATAGTTGTTGACACACGCGCAGTTTCACGCATAGGAACATTCGCGGCATTGACCGGAAGAGCTGACGTTGACGTTCACGTTTACGACCATCACCCGCCGACAGCCGAGGACATTCCCGCGTCAAAACTCGTGTATGAGCCTATCGGAGCAGCTACGACAATGATACTTGAGCAGCTGTTACTTAACCGCAAGGAGATTACGCCGGAGGAAGCAACATTGTTCGCGATCGGCATTTATGATGACACGGGCGCGTTCACCTACGAGACGACGACGGAGCGCGACATTGCAGCCGTAAGTTACCTGCGCGAGCTCGGAGCAGATTTGTCCGGGGTGCTTGCTCTGGCTGAGTCTGATATGTCATCAGAGGACAAGAAATTGTTAGACCGACTCGCAGAGAATATACGCGAGAAATACATCAACGGAGCGAAAGTTTGTCTCACTTGGGCAGAAACAGAAAATTACGTTCAGGGACTCTCCGTTTTCATCAACAGGCTGAAGGATTACTGCGACTCTCACGTAACAATAGCTGTCGTTAATAACGGAGGAAAGAAAACAAACATCATCGCACGGAGCGTTGAAGGAGTCCTGAACGTGAAAGAGTTTCTTGCTCCTTACGGCGGAAGCGGACATTACCAGGCAGGAAGCGCAAATATTGACGTGCGGGACACACAAGAGCTTCTTGACGAGATAGAGCGAAGGTTATCCGAATCGATTGCCCCGATGGTGAAAGTGTCAGACATAATGACATCTCCCGTCATCGCTGTCGGACCTGACGCAAAAGTTGATGAGGGTTACAGGACAATGCTTCGTTTCGGCGTTAAGTCTCTTCCTGTGATAAATGAGAATGGCGAAGTTGAAGGAATGATGACCCGCAAAGATCTCGACAAAGCGCACTTACACGGGCTTGACCGGGCGAATATTTCTGACTTCATGACACGCGGAGTGATTACGCTTTCGGCTGATGCGTCAATTGATGAAGCGCACAGAATGATGGCGACATATGGATTTGAGAAAATGCCTGTGCTTGATGAGAAGGGGAAAATTGCCGGGACTCTCACACGCTCGACTCTTCTCAGGGCGTTATACCATTCGGGGCAGTTCGCGGGTGAAAACAGCAAGAGGGACTCAGCCGGCTTCCTTTGGCTCGAAAATGTTTCGCATCTCATGGAGGACTCATTCAGCCTTAAGACTCTCTCACTGCTGCGGCGCGTAGGCTCAAAGGCTCATGACTTGGGGATGAGGGCTTATCTTGTCGGGGGGACTGTGCGCGATATTCTGATGGGAGTACAGAACACGGACATTGACATATCGGTTGAAGGGGACGCGGAGAAGCTCGTTATGTCGTGGGATGAACCCGGCTGCAAGTCAACGCTTCACGGACGCTACAAGACCGGGACAATAACATTCCCTGACGGCGACAAGGTAGACATTGCCACAGCACGGCGCGAATTTTACGAATACGCCGCGGCGACTCCCACTGTGCAGAACAGCTCACTCAAGCAGGACTTAGGCCGAAGAGATTTCACCGTAAACGCGATGTCTATATCTCTGAGCGATGATGACTGGGGTACATTGACGGACAATTTCGGCGGAAGGGCTGACCTCAAAGACAAATTGCTGAAGATTCTTCACAACCTGAGCTTTGTTGAAGACCCTTCACGAGTCCTTCGCGGAATAAGACTCGAACAAAGACTCAATATGCGCTTTGAGGACAACACAATGAGACTCCTGAAGAGTGCCATAAAGGGAGGACTTCTTGAGCTTCTCTCAACGACGAGAATCAGAGCCGAGCTTGAGCTTAACGCAAAAGAGTCATGCTTCCGCAAAATCGTAATGCGTATGCAGGAGCTAGGAGTCTGGGACGCATTGTTCACAGGAATGTACGTAAGCCCGGCAACATATCACCGTCTGCGAATCCTTGAGCACTTCATGAATCAGATGAGCAGTCACGGCATAAACTTCAAGGGAATGGAATGGATCGTGAAAATGGCGGTAGTATTCACAGACTCAAAGCCTGAAGTGAGATATTCAGCAATGGACCGAATGAACCTGAATCCGAATGAGCGCGATAATCTCATGAAGTGTTTCACGCAATGGCCGAACGTTGAGAAATTCTGCGCGGGCCGGAAGAACATACGAAACTCTGAGGCATATTTATTCTTCAAGGACTACGGATCTATATCGCTTCTTTACTGGCTTACGTGCTTGAAGTCCCGCGAGGCACGGCGGCTTATTGTTGAGCATATGGAGTTATGGATGATGTATAAAAGTCGTCTCACGGGAAAAAGTCTTCAGGCTATGGGCTTGAAGGGTAAAGAAATCGGCACGGCTCTTGCGATGATAAAACTTGCTGTTATTGACGGCGAAATAAAGAGTCTTGATGACGAAATACAATACGTGCGCAAAAATATTCTCGGCCATGAAAGCGGAAGTGAATAAATTTATGGGAATCTGAATGAGCGCACAATAACACGATTCCTCCTGTCATTTCACGGCGGGAGGATTTTTTTTCCGTGGTGCATTTACGCTGAATGTGTAATAGCGATTTTTTTTCATAATGTAAAATAACGGCGTTAAATCCCATGAAAGGAATGATGATTTTTCATGAAGCGCAGAAAATTTTTCATGTGGCTTATGATTTGCGGAATCATTTTTGCGGTCATGGCCGGGGGTGGCTGCGGAGGCTCAACTGGTGCTGATGTCGCTATACCCGATAGCGGCGGCGATACTGAAAAAACTTCCGACCCGTTAGACTCTTTGCAGGCCATGAGCATCCCCAAAGACAAAGAAATAGAATTGACACTGCTACTTGAGGATGTTTTTACTTTGATTGAGGAACTTTCTGCTGATGGGAGTATCGAGAAGATTAACCAGCGCGGACTCTACACTCTGACTATATCGCGGGACTTCGATAAGGATACCGCAATATTTTCCGGGAATGGACAACTTTCTTTTTCATCGAAGGATCTCAGGCCTAAATACGAGGCCGGAGCCGTAATGTGCATCATTTCGCCGACAGAAGAAGCAATCAACGCCCTTCTTGAAGAACTCGGAGAGACTCCAAATTTCACCCTCACAAACGCTTCTGACGACACACAGCTTTACGCGGTGGCGAGGGACAAAGACAGCAGCGGGAAATCTCACATGTTCACATACCAGATTCCCAGCAGAAAGAGCTTCAAATATACTCAAGGTGAAATTGTGATACTTTCATCGGACATAAGCACGGACATAAGCGAGGATATGTCAGGCAAATCGGAGGATATTCCCTATGTGCCGACCGGGACAACTTCAGCGGACATTGAGCTTATAGATAAAAGGTTTCAGATACAGCGGCTCGGTGATTTCTTCCGCTGGTGTGCTGACGGAATAGACTCAAAGCTCGCGGAGATTGAAGCAAATTCGGCAGTAGTAAACGCAACATTCAGGGCTGCACTTGATAACACTCAACTCACTTCGCTTTCTTCGGCGTACAATCCGGTTAAAAATTTCAGCTACGAAAAGTCATTCGTGCCTTTCGGCAATGACAACGGCGGACGCTACAACAGGACAATCACACGGAATACAACAGGCAGATATACTGTGTATTCTTGTCATTCGTTCTCTACCGGCTCAGATTTCTATCTTGTTCAGGCAAAACTTGAAAGCACTCCGGATTATGGCGAGGATAGGAAACAGGAGGATTACACAGACGGCGAGCCTTACTTCTGGACGCATTATCATCACGGTTTCACTGACTACTTAATCAACAGCGCATACATAGAAGGTGCTGACGATAAAGACGCTAACGTAACAGTAATCAAGACCGTTCCAAGTGATTCTATTCCCAAGACATACTCTGGCTCTAGAAGCATGAGCTGGAATCTCGGCGGTTCAGTCGGAAGCAGCTACGTGCAGACTCCGGGCTTCGGGGCTAATCTCGGTTTGACAGGCGGCGTATCTCATAATGAGACTGTGAACTATACCACGCAGAATTGGACTATTGAGAACAAAACCAGCATTTCAGTGCCGAAATTTAGAGCCACATTCATTAGAGAAGAGAATGAGGGTGGTCCTCATAGAGAGTATGATGGAGTGTTTTCGACCCGCAGATGGCAGGATATTAAAGTTGATGAGGCTACCACGAAAAGAATTGACTATACCGTTGAATGGATATGGGAAGTCAAAAAAGTTTTCTGGCAGAACCGGGACAAGGTGAAAATTATAGCCAATCCCATTATAGGCGAGCGTTTCGCCCACGGCTGGGGAGAGCACAGAACGAGCTATCTCGTCTATACTGACATTCATGGAGGCAGCAAAAACGGAAAAGCAACTACGATTGACGTATCACTGCCGCAAGACCTCGGCGTACCTGCCCCCGCTCATATCTACGTCAGCAAATCCGGCTTTGAGGTTGCCTCTGCAGGAGCAAACGATGAGACCTTTGAGCTTCTCTGCAATACAGACTGGAAGATTGAGAGCAATTCGGATTGGTGCGTGCTGCAATACGCCACACCAGTAGAAGACACCGTAAAAGGAACAAACACCATAACAGGAAAAGACACGGGGTCTAATAAGAAAACAATACATTTCAGCATTGAGCCGTTCAAGACCCTCACAGGCAAAAACATACCGCGCGAGGCAAATATCACAATAACTGAGCTTCTCCCGGGCAACAGAACAGGCCAGACCGTGAAAATTTCTGTCTCACAGCTCCCGCCCGATTTGCATGTCAGCGTAAGCAGCACCGATTTGACCGCAAAAACTGAAGGCGGAACAATGAGCTTTAACCTCAAGGCTACAGGAAAATGGACAGTCTCAAGCGATTCGGATTGGTGCGTGATTGATCCTTCCTGCACATCCGGCGATGCTACAGGCTCAGGCGGGAAAGCAATAACATTCACAGTCTCGAAAATAACAGCTACAGCAGGATTCACAGATTCCACGCGCAAGGCAACAATTATGGTTACAGACGATCGCGGCAATTCTCGAACTGTCTATGTCTACCAGGGCGAGATTATTTTGAAGATCAGCGGCACTGCGTATAACGAGGAACAAAGTCGTATCGATGTGGGGCCTTTTGACAGAACGATGAGTTTTACGCTTACATGCAATACAAACTGGACAGTTGATGGTTATGGTTGGTGTACAGCTGATGATTCGTGCAAATCCGGCGGCAGTACAGGCTCAAACGGGAAGCAGATAATTTGCCATATTAGTCCTCTCGGTAGTATGGCGCAATATCTTTTTCCCACCCGAAATATTGTAATCAGAGTGAAAGCGACTGCCCCGGGTTTCAGTGTCAAAAAAGATATAAATGTCGTGCAAAGTACAAAATGATAAAAAGGATATTCGCATGAGGTTGCGCTCGGCATTCACAAACGGCGTATAATTGACGCAGAATTTTCCCCTTGTCCCACAAAGGCAGGGGGATTCATTTTCAGGAGGTCTACAAATGGACATAGAATATTTGTTGTGGCTTCAGGAATGGCGCAACGCAACAAACAACGCGCTGACACCGTTTTTCGAGCAGCTTTCACTTTTTGGGGTAAGGGATATACTTCTTTTGCCCGCGTTCGTGTATTGGTGCCTGGACAAAAGGAGCGGAATGTTCATATTCTTTTCGTACAAACTGAGTCAGACGTTCAACGCAATCGCAAAACTTACGGCGTGCATATATCGGCCTTGGGTGCGTGATGCGAGAATCATTCCTGCTGGCGATGCGATAAAGACTGCGGGCGGGTATTCATTTCCGAGCGGCCATACGATGATGGCGGCACCGATATACGGCGGACTCTGTGTTGCGGCAAAGAATAAATTTCTGCGCTGCCTTTTCGTGATTCTGATTCTTGCTACTGCATTTTCCCGGAATTATCTCGGTGTTCACACTCCGCAGGACGTAATTGTAGGGACTCTTCTCGGTGTATTGTCGGTTTACATCGGGCAAAAAGTTTTCGCGTATCTCGACAAGCACCCGGAGAAAGATATTCACGTTATGATTCTCTCTGCGCTCATGGGTATATTGACGCTGGTATACGTAACGTACAAGCCGTATCACGTAGACTACACAGCAGACGGAAAATTACTCGTTGACCCGGTAGCAATGCAGATTGACTCATGGGGTGACGCGGGCGGATTTGCTGCGTTCGCTCTTGCGTGGTTCATTGAGTCGCGGTTCGTTAAGTTCAAGCCTACAGGTATAAACGCAAAGGGAATAATTCTCTGCATAGTGGGAATGCTTCCGCTTCACTGGCTCATATGGAACATCGGCGGAATCATGGCCGGGATATTCGGCGCGCATGTCGGAAAACTCATCGCAAAGAGCATAATACTTCTCTACATGATAGCGGTATGGCCGATCGTGATAAAACTTTTCTCAGGGAAGAAAGAATAATTTTTCACACACGCTATGAAACGTTCCCCCTTGTCATTTACAGGCAGGGGGGATTTGTTATAATTACGCGCGAAAAATCCACAACATAAAGGAGATAATAATCATGGCAGACGTAGTAGCGTTAGTGATGGAGTCCCGTGAGAAGACGGGCAAAGGTGAAAACGGAAGAATACGCCGTGCGGGTTATGTACCCTGCGTAATGTACGGCCCGGAGATTTCCCCGAACATAATCGGCAAAGTGAACATGCGCGAGATTGAGAGAATACTTTCAGGCAGATGGGAATCAACACGCCTCAACGTGAAATTACCTGACGGGCGCGAGGAACTCTGCATTATCCGTGAGGCACAGAGGCACCCGATAACAGACATGCCGCTTCATATTGACTTCCTGCACCTTGTGAGAGGGCGCAAGATTACGGTCAATATTCCTGTTGAAGTAACCGGGCGCGATGATTCACAGGGCGTGAAGGACGGCGGAGTCCTTGAAGCGATTCATGAGCTTGAAGTCGAGACTCTTCCGATGAGCATACCTGATGTTATTACGGTTGACGTTTCCGGGCTTAACATCGGCGACGCGATTCACGTATCGGATCTGAAACTTCCTGAGAATGTTACGGCACTTGCTGACCCTGAAGAGGTTGTAGCGATCGTAGTAATGTCGCGCGGAGTTGAGGACGCAGAACCCGAAGCGGAAGAGACATCAGCGGCAGACGTTGAAGTAGTAGCGAAGGGCAAAGCAGCCAAAGAAGACTCAGAAGAAGAAGAGAAGAAGTAACATAATGAGACTCATAGCCGGCCTCGGTAATCCGGGAGAACAATACGCTTTCACCCGTCATAACATGGGCTGGCTATGCGCTGACTTTATCGCCGTCAACAACAATCTCGGAAAACCCCGGCAGAATTTTCACGGTGAGTTCTGGAAATGGAATGATGTTATTCTCCTCAAGCCTTTAACGTTCATGAACTCAAGCGGAATTTCCGTAAGCGAGGCCGTGAATTTCTACAAGATAGACTTATCCGACATCCTGATAGTTTATGATGATATGGCGTTGCCTTTCGGGAAATTGAGACTCCGCGCTCAGGGTTCAGCGGGAGGGCATAACGGATTAATATCGATACTCGGCGCATTGGGTGATCTGCACGTGCCGAGACTCAGAATCGGAATCGGCAAAGCTCCTTCAAGCATGATAAATTACGTCTTAGGACATTTCCCCCCAGAAGAACGCGACAAGCTCCCCGAAATTATTTCCCGCGCAAGTGAAGCCGTAATAGCTTGGCTTACTCACGACATACAGCGGGCTATGACGATCGTAAACGCGGGCGCATAAATTCAGACTCTTCACAACAAGTATTACTGTATAATAATCTCACTAATTCCAATCACACAAATACAACCCTAATACAGACAGACAGCTTCAAAGAAGGAGGCGTAATTTGTCATGCAGGAAAGGCGGAAATCTTCAAATGTATTACTGAACACGGCGTTGCAGGAATTTTACGGTGCGGCTGATGAGATGGGACTCAGTGAGAGGCTCATAAACGTATTGAGTCACTCCGAGCGAATGATGAAGGTATCAATCCCGGTTGAAATGGATGACGGCTCCGTGAATGTCTATGACGGCTACAGGGTACAGCACTCGACAGCGTTAGGCCCGTCAAAAGGAGGAGTGCGCTATGATTTGGGCGTTGACATGGACGAATGCGAAGCCCTCGCAATGTTAATGACGTGGAAATGTTCATTGGCCGGGATACCATACGGAGGCGGTAAGGGCGGAATATGCTGCGATCCCCTCACGATGTCGAGACGCGAGAAGGAGCAGCTCACACGGACATACGCAGCACGTATTGAGCCGATCTTAGGACGATGGAGCGACGTACCGGCACCCGACATGAACACGGGAGGTCAAGAGATGGTCTGGATGCTCGACACCGTAAGTAAAATGAGAGGCCGTCTTGAACCCGCTGTGCTTACGGGGAAGCCTGTATCATTCTGGGGCAGTCATGGCCGGAACGAGGCAACCGGACGCGGTGTTGCTACCTGCGGGCTTGAGCTGATGAGAGTGCTTGACATGAATCCCGATAACGTTACGGCGGCTGTTCAGGGATTCGGCAATGTCGGAAGCTACACGGCTAAGACTCTTAACGACGCTGGAGTCCGAATCGTCGCAATAAGTGATGTTACAGGCTCGTACTATTCAGCAGGAGGGATTGACATTCACCGGGCTTTCGACGCAGTAAAGAATCACCCGAAAAAATTGCTTGAAGGATTCGAATCGTTCGGGAACTGTGAAAAGATTGATGATATTTTGTCGGCTGAATGTGATTTCCTTTTCCCATGCGCAAGAGATGGAGTCATTAACGCTCAAACGGCCGGGCGGGTAAAAGCTCGCTATATTGTCGAGGGTGCGAACGGTCCGACTACCCCGGAGGCTGAAGAGATTTTGCAGTCTGACGGCGTAATGATACTTCCTGATTTCCTCGCTAATTCGGGGGGCGTGATAGGCTCATATTTCGAGTGGGCGCAGAACTTGCAGGGCGCATTCTGGACTGAGGAAGAATACAACAACAGGCTCGTGCATATCATGAAGGGAAACTTCCGGCGTGTTTGGGACTGGGCAGAGTCAAAACGAATCACAATGAGAAGGGCTGCTGCGATGGCTGCGATACAGAGAGTCGCGGAAGTCTGCGAAATGCGCGGGACGTTCTTGTAGTGTGAAGTGTGAAGTGTGAAGTGTGAAGTTTGCGTGTGAAAAATGAATCCCCTGCTCAAAGATTCGGGCGGGGGATTTTGTTGCTACACTTCTCGCTACAATTTATCTATAAGGTTGATTATGTTCTCTTTGAATGTGCTGTACAAGAAGTTATCCAGAACTCTCTGGCGTGCGTTACAGCCTAAGGTGCTGCGGAGTTTCTCATCATTCTTAAGCCTCATTAATGCGTCCGCGAATGCTTTTACATCACGGTTAGGACATTCGATGCCCGTAACGCCGTTAATGCTGACATAATTGACTCCGCTTCCCGGTATCGTGAAAGTTACTGCCGGTTTGCCGAAATACATTCCTTCAACGAGAGATATGCCGAAAGCCTCATTTTTTGTTATCGACGGAAAAGAAATTATGTCGCTTGCAAGATAATACGCGCTTAATTCCTCATCACTGATTTTACCAAGCAGCTTGACTTTTTTGCTGCCGCCGATTTGTTTTTGAAGTTTCGCGTGCCCTTCGCCGCCTCCGGCAATCAATACAGCAAAATCATCCGCAAGATATTCGGAAGCCTTGATGAGATACTCAAAACCTTTGTAAGGCACAAGCCTGCCTACTGAGACTGATATAGTTTTTCCCTGATATTCATTCCTGATATTTTCTGCCATTCTCTGAATCTCAGGCGTTATTAATATCCTGTCGGTCTGAACACAGCAAGGGATGACTGTGCATTTATTCTCATACTGGCTCAAGTATCTGCTGCCCTGTATATAATTTCTGCTTGTAGCAACAACAGCATCCGCACGATCAAGCAGCTTTATGTTCTGGCGGTGAAAGAGCCTGCCTAATATTTTCTGCCTCACTATGTCGAGATGCCAATACAGTATGAACTTTGCTTCTTTCTTTTTCTCAAGCAGCGGAAGCAGCATATAAGCCGCAAAAGGATTCGGATAATGCAGTATGACAATATCAGGTGAAAAATCATTTATCAGCTTTGCGAGTTCACGGTGAAAAGTCAAGGAGATTAGCTGAGAGGAAATCTTTGCCACGCTGGCACACCTCACAACTTCTACGCCTTCAAGTTCATCATGGACTGTTTCATGCCGGTGTGTCGAAATGCCATTGTCTTGCGCATCGTCGTTGAAACAAATAATTTTCTGAAGAATATCCTCACGCCCGATTAATGCGTGCATAATATCTTCTGCAACTCTGTTCATACCGCCGCGGAACGGATACGCCAAATTTATTATCTGCAAAATTTTTTTCATGCTTTGTGCTTATCCTCCGCAACAGTTCCGCCGAAAGGAAATGAGACCGCCGGGATAAATTTCGGCTCCGCGCATAAATTCCCGCGTATCGTATCGCGTGCGTAGTCGTCAGGCTCCATAGCCGTAACATTTACGTACTGTGAACGCACAGAAAGATTTGCGCCTGTTCCGCTTCTGATTTCGAGTATGTGTGAATTTTTTGATGGGATAAATTTCTTGCTGATGATGGAATTGATTACCTTGCGTTTTCCTTCAAACAACCAGTGAACGCTCTGAGTAGTCAGCATTTCTTCATAGCCGCTGTGTCTCAATCGCGGATCCTCGGTGCGAAGCGCGGATGAAATTATCTTAATGCATAATTCGTCCTGAGTCCTGAGTCCTGAGTCCTGAGTCAATTATACTCATTATAGGTTTGTCAACCGCCTTTCTAATGGAATGTCGAGATTATATCATTGAGGCAAAAAAATCCCCCGCCGGTTAATGACGAGGGAAAAATTTTGCTTGCTATATTACTTCCAGAGTTCCCATTTTGACTGGTCAGTGTGAAGAAGGTGATGTGCTTTTTCGCCTAACGGTTCGCCTAAATATTCCTTGTAGCACTGAACGATTGACGGGTTCTCGTGTGAGAAGCGCAATGTCATCTTCCTGTCCATGTCGAGAAGGATTTTCCCGCGGCTTTCTCCGAGCTCGCTGCCTTCCTCGATGGGCTGACCGCCACCGCCCGCGCAGCCTGTCGGGCAGGCCATGCACTCAATGAAATCATACTGAGCTTTCCCGCTCCTCACATCCTCGCAAAGCCTGCGGATATTCCCCAGTCCGTGAGCTACGGCAATACGCAGTTTCTTTCCGGCGATCTCGAACTCTGTCTCTTTGATCCCGTCATAGTCTCTCACGTAGCGGAATGCGTTTGCGTCCGGGTTCTTTCCTGTAACAAGATAGTACGCGCTCCGTAATGCTGCCTCCATGACTCCGCCGGTCGTCCCGAAAATATGACCCGCACCCGAAGCTGTTCCCAAAGGTGCGTCAAATTCTCCGTCAGACAACGCTTTTACGTCAATCCCTTCTGACTTTATGAGCCTGTCAAGCTCTCTCACTGTCAAGACAACGTCAATATCTCTCGCGCCTGAAGCGTTCATGCATTCGACATCACACTCATACTTCTTTGCGGTGCAGGGCATGAATGACACGTGATATATCTTGTCGGCCTCTACTCCGAGAATTTGAGCGTACCACGTCTTAATGATCGCGCCGAACATCTGCTGAGGTGATTTCGCTGATGAGAGATTCGGAACAAGGTCAGGAAATTCCATCTTTATGAATCTCACCCAGCCCGGGCAGCATGATGTAAACATCGGGAATTTTTCCGGCTTTCCTGCTGCAAGATTCTTGAGCTTGGCTACAAACTCTGAGCCTTCCTCCATGATCGTCAAGTCAGCAGAAAAATCTGTATCAAACACGTAATTGAACCCGACAGCCTTCAATGCCGCCGCGAGTCTCTCTGCGCTTGCTTCCTCGTGAGTGAGTCCGAGCTTCTCGCCCCATGACGTTCTCACAGCAGGAGCTACTGACGCAATCATAATCTTGTCGCCCTGTGCGAATGCGTCGCGCACCTTCTGAGTGTCATCACGTTCAACCAATGCGCCAACGGGACAATGTGTTATGCACTGGCCGCAAACTGTGCAGTGTACTTCGGGATCTGTGATTTCTTTTCCGCCCGTAACGCCTACTGTTGTACGTGAGCCGGATTTAGCGATGTCCCACACGTTCATTTGCTGAATCTTTTCGCAGACCTGAACACAGCGCATACACTTAATGCACTTGTCATCATTCCTGATTAACGGAAAATCGCTGTTCCATCTGAACGCGGCTATATCCTCGTGGTAAGGGAACGTGTTAATCCCTAAGTCGTTTGCTGTCGTCTGCAATTCACAATTCCCGGAGCGGACGCACTCAGCGCACCTTGCGTTATGCTGCGAGAGGATTAATTCAACGTTCGTCCTTCTTGCCTGCCTGACTTTGGGACTGTTGGTGATAATCTTCATGCCTTCCTGAACGTAAGTGTTGCATGATGACACAAGGCGGTCAAGCCCTTCGATTTCTACGACGCAGACACGGCACGCGCCTATTTCGTTTACATGCTTGAGGTAGCACAAATGCGGAATGGTTATGTGATTGAGCTTTGCGGCCTCAAGTATCGTTGTGTTTTCGGGGACTTGTATTGCCTTGCCGTTAATTGTCGCGTTTACCATTTCACTTCACGCCCCTCTCTGAATTTTCCGAAGCCGTAATAGTCGCAACGTAAGCACCTTCCCGACTCCTGTTCCATTTCCTCTTGTGTCATTCCCTTTTCGACAAGCTCGAAATCGTGAATACGCTGGTCAATCGGACGCTCGCGCATTTTGACTCTTCCGCAGGCCGGGCGGTTATGCGGTACAGGGTCAGGAATCTCAACAGGAAGCGTTATCGGATGATGGAAGCCGAGATATTCATCAATGTTAGCGGCGGCGACTTTTCCTGCGGCGATGGCTCGTATTACTGTTGCGGGACCTGATACGCAGTCTCCACCCGAAAATACTCCGGCCATGTCAGTGCCTTTCACCTGCTCGCTGTCGAATGCCTCAATGCAGCCCCATTTGACCGCAATCCCGGACTCCTCGAAGTTGTGCGAGTCGATTCCCTGTCCGATAGCAACGACAATAATATCTGCCTCGATACGAATCGGATCTGCGCTTGCGTCTTTCGGAGCGGGGCGGCCTCCTTTGATGTTGGAGATCATCTGCTGCTTCACCCATAAGGCTTTTGCTTTTCCGTCTTCAACTTCAACCTTAAGCGGCGCGGCAAGCTCTATGATTTCACAGCCTTCAACCTCTGTTGCTTCTACTTCCTCAGCTAATGCTGTCATGTCATCTTTGCGCCTGCGGTATGCTAACGTAACTTTGTCCGCGTTGAGCCTCAGTGATGACCTTGCGCAGTCCATAGCAACGTTACCGCCTCCGACAACAACAACTTTCTTTCCTCTGAAGTCCGGGAAATCCTCATCGCCGATTCTCCGCAAGAGTGTTACAGCTGACATAACGCCGTCTGCGTCCTCACCGGGAATCCGTAATGATTTGTCCGTGTGCGCTCCGATTGCGATATATACAGCGTCAAAATTTTCACGGAGCTTTGAGAGCGGGTAATCTTTTCCGCCGATTGAGACCTCTTTGTGTACTTTGATGTCCCCGGCTGTGAGCAATGTTTCAATCTCTTCATGCAGGACTTCACGCGGGAGTCTGTATGACGGGATTCCGTAACGGAGCATTCCGCCGAGTCTCTTGCGCTGTTCAAAGATTTCTACGCTGTGTCCCATCATGCCGAGATAATATGCGGCACTGATTCCGCTTGGGCCTCCTCCGACAATGGCGACCTTCTTCCCTGTTGCGGGCGCGGGCTTCTCGCCTTCACGGTAAACAGGTACATGGCCGGCGTGATCTATCGCGTAAAGTTTGAGTCCGCGAATGTTTATTGCGTCATCAACCATTCTCCTGCGGCATTTGTTCTCGCAGGGATGTTCGCAGACCATAGCACAGACTGACGGGAACGGGTTATCTTTGCGGATTAATCTTACTGCGTCGGCATATCTTCCGGCGTTCACGAGAGCGATATAGCCGGGTATGTCTACATGCGCGGGGCATAACGTTACGCAAGGAACAGCCCGGAATCCTTCTGATGTGCACTGATGGCCTTTTGCGTGAGCTTCGTAGTCCTCGCGGAATCCTTTCACGCCCTTCAAGACCATGTTAGCGGCCTCATAACCTATAGCGCAGTCAGCAGATGTTGAAATTGCTTCGGCTGTCTTCTCGATCGTCTCAACGGTCTTCATGTTGCCCTTGCCGTCAATAAGATCATCAATGAGCCTTTCGAGCTGGGGAAGACCAACGCGGCATGGAACGCATTTCCCGCAGGTCTGTGCGGCGCAAACTTTGAGGTAGCTGCTCGCAACGTCAAGCGGACAAAGAGCAGGAGGCGCGCCCGTAACACGCCGTTCAAGGTCTTTGTGAAGGGATTCTACGGCGGCCTGAGCTTTTGTCTCATTCATAATGCTAAGGCGACTCAAAATTGATTCACTCCCTCGTTATTATTTGTGTAAATTTTACCCCTTGGATTTCATTATTATACCTGAAATTGTTACGGCCATGAAAATATTTGCATTACGCTTTGAGACTTTTCGGCAAAAAAAAACAGAGCCGGGATTTTTTCTCCCTGCCCTGCCTTAATGTTTATGCGTTAATTCGTTCCGTAAATGTTCGGCCTGTTCTTTCTGTATGTCATTGTCGAATCATAGTAACGGTACAGAGAAGTTACAGCGCGTTTCATCTTCACATCATCATCATGAATTGCTGACTGGACATAAGAGAGAGCAGATATTGTTACGGTGAATGAGTCTGAGTCGGCGTTGGGATATTTCGTTGTGATTTCGATTGTGTGAGTCTCGCCGAGCTTATGCGCTGAAATATTCCCTATGCTTACGGTGTATTGACCGCCATCCTTCACGGCCATGTTGATATTCCCGCCGTCAAGATACGCATAAACTTCCCCGGTGTAATCATCTTTCGGAGTCAGATAAAGTTCTATTGTTGTCTCAGAGTCGAGAATGAGCGCGAATTTCACATCACTAATGCCGGAAGAGTCCCCGCGCGTGTTTGTGACTGCGTATTGCTGAGTCGCTGTTTTTGTTGCGGTGAAGTCAGTATCATCATAATCATTCGCCGGAGTCATTTCCGCGTGATGTTTGCCGATCTCCCATCCGTTATGACTCGCTAATACCGGCTGTACATAATGCCCGTAATCCATAATTGCTTCAGCGAGTGCTATTGTGTCGGCTGCTTGAGTCGTGTCGCCAATGATGTATGAGAGATATTGATTTGCGGTGTAATCGTGCGTTATGGTCTTCTCTGACTCGTTCGTGTCCTTGTAGTGAAGTTCGGCGTGAATCTTGTCGGCCATCTGAACCGAATTAATATAGCACGTGAAGCCCAAGAAATTTTTTCCGTCATCCGTCATTGTCTCGAATGCGTAAACGGGCTGTGTGTTCTGCGACTTATCCCCGCTCACGTCAAAATATACGTAACAATCTTTTGACTCTAAACCTTCAGGCGCGTAAACGTGGAAGATGACTCCAATCTGACCGCTGAGAATTAACGAGTGATACACAAATTCGGGAGTGCTTGAGTCTTTAGGGGAAAATCCGTTCTTCGTCCATGCCGCTGTGAACTCAAGATTACCCGTTGAGCCTTTCTGAATCGTTACGGTGATTCGCGGCTCGTCATTCTCTTTGTCAGTCCATCCTGCGAACGTGAAGCCGTCCTTTGTCGGATTCGTCAGCGTGAATGACTCTGACTCTATCGTATAGCTTGCAGGGTTATCCGCTGTCCCTCCGTCAAGAGTGTATGTGATTGTGTAGGTTATCGCTGTCCATTTAGCATAGAGAGTAATCTCACCGCCCGCTGCGAGATTGGCGACTTCCTGCCCGTCAGTGTAGCTTGAGCCGCTTCCGTCTTCTTTCATGTTCCAGCCCGTGAACGTATAGCCTTCCCGCGTGAATGTGTTTGCGGTTAATGCTGCTGACTCAGAGTCATACGTGTAACTTTGCGAATCCATTTCGCCCGCGCCTTTATTCGAGTCAAATTTCACGGTGTAAGTGTTAGCTGTAAAGTTTACTGTGAAAGTCTTTGCTCCCGTTGAGCCTTGTTGAATCGTTACGGACATTTGCGAACCGTCAAGCCCTTCACCTGTCCAGCCCGTGAATGTGTAGCCTTCCTTTGTGGGATTGTTCAGCGTGAAGGAGTCTGACTCTATCGTGTACTCTGTCGGATTTTGCGCCGTGAATGTCACTCCGTCAATGCCTGTGTATGTGATGTGATACGTTATCGGCTTCAGCGTGAAATTCACCGTAACAGCTCCTGCGGGCATCGTGAATGTATATGTGCCGTCAGCATTATCGGTTACATCAACTGCGCTGTCTCCTGCCATTACAGTAAGATTTTCAGCCTCGTAGCCTTTAGCTTTAGTCGGAGTCAGCGTAACAACATCATCCTCAAAGGCCTGCGTCTTGTCTGCGGTTATTGTCCCGTTCGTGATTGCCTCAGAAATCGTAACGCTGTAGAGCTGTGCAAATTCCGTGCTTATCGTTACATTTCCTTCAGGCATTGTCAGAGAATATTTCCCGCCCGATTCCGTCAACGTTCCTGCGCTCGCAGTGTAGCCCGTGAATCTATAGCCGTCTTTCGTATTGCCTCCGCTGATTGAAAGCGTTACGGTATCACCATTTCCGGCGTAAATAGTCCCGTCATGTGTCAGGCCGTTCGTACTCTCATCATCAAGCGTAACCGTTATTCCCTCGTCAGCAGTAACCGTATAACCCTGCAATCCCTGAGCCTCGCCGAATGTCCGCGTGTAGTATGAGTTCGTTATGTTGCTCTCGTGGCCTTCGGTGTTACGTGAAAATGTTGCTGACCCTTCCGAGTTTGCTTCCGTCTCTCCTTCCTCTATCGCTGCAGGTGCATAAAGGCTATTTGTTATCGTCAATGTTCCATTATTCTCGGCTACAAATCCGCCTCCGATTGTCCCGTTCGTTGTGAGAAGTTTTCCGGCAAACTCACAGTCCTCGATTTTCGTTGCTCCGTTCGATTGACCGATTAAACCTCCGGCATAATTCCCGCTGGCCGTGATTGTTCCGTCAATCGTCAAGCCCTTTATCGTTCCACCGTTCACGTTACGGAATGGCGCAACATATTCTCCGTCAGCAGTAAGATTCAACGTCAGCTTCTTGCCGTTGCCCTCGAACGTACCCGCAAATCCCGTTGTGCCTGTTCCGAGCATTGACGTTACTGTGAGATCTCCGCCAAGACTGAACACTTTTCCGCTGTAACTACTCCCGCTGTTTAACTCTGTTACAAGTAAATTCCAGCCTTCAGCCGTGCTTATCACGTAGGGTTTATCACTCGTTCCATCGGGCTTATATTCGTCAGTCTCCCCCCAATGCGAGAAATTCACTGTCCATGTCGCCGTGTAAGTCCTCGCACCTGTTGAGCCTTTAGAGATTGTTACGGCTGTTGTCGCGCCGTTAAGCCCCGTTCCAGTCCAGCCCGTGAACGTATAGCCGTCCTTTGTCGGATTCGTCAGCGTGAATGACTCCTCAACCGTATACGTTTCAGGATTGCTTGTGCCTTCAGGGAGACTCCCGCCGTCAAGATTATACGTTATGCTGTAGGTTATCGCCGTCCATTTCGCATAAAGCGTCAAGTTTCCCGTTACGACTGAGGCAAAATCGTATGCGTTCGCGCAGTCCGAGTCAGTGTACCAGCCCCCGAAAGTATAGCCCGTCTTTGTCGGATTATCGGGAGGCGTTATAGTAGAGCCGTAATCCTGCGTTACCGCGCTTATCTCTGAGCCGCCCTGCGTGTCGAATGTCAGCGTGTACTGATTCAACGTCCAAAGTGCTTTGACTGTGAGATTTTCAGCGGGCATTGTTGCAGGAATTTCACGACTCCAGCCCGCGAAAGTACAGCCTGTTTTTGTCGGATTCCCGGGAGCCGTTATAGCCGAGCCGTAATCCTGCGTTATTGCGCTTACCTCTGAGCCGCCCTGCGTGTCGAATGTCAGCGTGTACTGATTCACCGTCCAATTCGCTATTAATGTCTTGTCGCCCGTTGAACCCTGCTTTATCGTATAGTTCACGACCTTAACCCCACCCGCGAATGAAGACCAGCCCGCAAAAGTGTAGCCTGTCTTTGTCGGATTGTTGAGCGTGAGTGTCGCTGTCTCGATGGTGTACGCTGCCGTATTTGCTGTAGAGACTGTACCGCCGTCAAGATCATACGTGATCGTGTACGTTATAAGGCTTGTCGTTGCCGTAACAGTAACATCATTGGCAGGCATGGTGAATGTATTTCCAGTTATTGCCGTGCCGTTCACATTGACGCTGGTCAAGTTATACCCTTCCGCAGGACTCACCGTTACAGTCTCACCCGGAAATGCTTTCGCGGTGCTTGCTGTTATTCTGTTCGTCCCTACGTTGACATTGTACGAAGGCGGAATAAGCGTCTTGCCGTCTAATGCCGGACACGTGTCAATTATTTCTGTTTCCGTTTGTGATAATGCCTTCTCTACCTTCACGATTTCAACTGTTCCGCTGATCTCTGTACCGTCAACGATAAAAGTTTTACCGTTAGCAACCGTTACCGCCCCTCCGTAGTTTGTGGCATAAATTGAGTCGTTGGCATTCTTATAGCTGAGAGTTATCTGCCCGCGAATACCGTAACCGTCCTCGAAATCGCTTGTACTGTTGCGATAGTTTTGGGCTGTGATATTTCCGCCGTAAATGTTGACTGCGCAGTTCGCGAAACGATTACCACCGCCGATTCCTGCAGGGTAGTATTCAGCGAAGTCAGTGAGGGCTGCAACATGTCTGTATCTGCTGCCCGTTGCTGTAATAGTTCCGCCGTAGATGTTGACTGTACCGCAAGAGATATTAGTTAAGCCTTTGTTCATACCGCCCCCGATGCCAGCTCCGTTTGTTCCGCCCGCTGCTGTGATTTCGCCGCCGTAGATGGTGATTGTTGTGTTTACAGTAGATATATTATTGCCGATACCTGCTCCGTTTCTGCCACCCGTTGCCGTAATAGTTCCGCCGTATATCGTGATTGACTTGTTGTAGGCAGAATTGCCAAAAACGCCAATACCCGCCGCGCCTCCTCCGCCCGTTGCCGTAATATTCCCGCCGTGAATGGTAATTGAGATCGGTGCTCGGCTGTTTGATTTTCCATTATGGCTGCCGATACCCGCCTGTCCTCCTTCGCCTGTGGTTACGAGTGTTCCGTCCCCGTTAGGCTGACCGTAAATTGTGAGGCTGCTTCCGTCTTTCACATAAATACCTTTTTTGACAGTGAGAGTGTGTCCCTTCGAAAGAATGAGATGAGCATCACCGCTGACAGTAATGCTTGTAATTTCTACTGTCTTACTGTAAGGGTAATACCACTTAGAGTCTTCCAAGACTACCTCACTTTTTGATATGAGCTGATTAACTTTATTAGCAGTCCTAGTTTGCGAGATAACATTTCCGTTGCTGTCGGCTGAACGGTAGACGTACTGCAAACTGGTGGTAGCGAATGCCGGAATGCACGTGCAGACAATCAGCGCAAACGCAATTACGAGCGCAAAAAGTTTCAGGAAATGTGAGAAGTGATTGTGTGAAGGGTCATAGATTGGCCGTGAGCCGTGAGCCATTATACTGTTTCTGCTCATTGCGTGTCAATCCTTTCATGATGAGATTGCTTCCTTTCTGTGAAAATTTACTCAGCAAAAATTATTTCACATGGCCGGAAAAAATAACAGCACCGCAGAATGACATTCACGAAAGATAAACGACATTCGCGCAAAAAAAGAAGGGGAATAACGTTTACCCCTTCCCCGTGAAGTTATGCGTGAGAGTCTTCGAGATCTTTTGCGAGTCGTTCCACAGCGGACAATGACAGCCCGGAATATTCCGCGATTTCTTTGCAGGTTAATTTTCCTCCCTTGAGCATTAGTGAAGCGTGAAATTTATTCTGCTGCAGAAGGAACGAATCATAATCCTTCTTCAGTTTCTCAAGTTTAGGGGTCATGAGGCGTTCTATTTCGGCTTCCATGTCTTCCCTTGCGCTTCTGCGTCCGAGTTCTATAGCTATACCTATTCTTGTGTTTAATGCTTCCTGAATCAAGGGGCTTGCGCGTCCTTCTTCTATGCTCTTTGCTATGTCGGCTTCCTTGCGCTGAATTATGCTGTCGATAACTCTGCTCATTTTTCTCACCCCCTCTTCATTCTCCTTGAAGTATCTTACGCGTTCGGCTAATGCAGGGTAATACATCTCATCCGATTTCAGGCAGAACAAATCATGTATCAGTCTTCCGAGTGCTGTATCAGAGTCGCGGTGTTCTCCGTTCACGTAAATAATATGCGACCTGTCATTGAAGGGCTTTCCAGTCTCAAGAACAACACGGTCAACTCTGTACATCGGCAGGCATTCTCCTAATGTGTCATGCTCGGTGATGAAAATCACGTAGACTTCAGGAAGCTCCGTAAACTTTCCGCCTTTCTTCAGGCTGTTTACGTCAATCATGCTGCTGTTGTATCTCGCACGTTCAGGAACTGCACCGGGATTTTCGCGCTGAAACTCAACGTTGATTCTTCTGTTTTCGCTGTCTGAAGCTGAGATGTCGAGACGTACTTCACGCATTACACCTTTAAGCGTTACTTGAGTCTTTGATGATATTATCCTTATGTCATCGCGTCCGAGTATCACGCGCACAAGGACTTCAACCGCTTCATTGCTGCCGTCAAAGCAAAGCCCCATGAGTTCGTCATCCATGAGGCATAAGCTCTGAATCTCGTCGTAATATTCCGGCTTCTGCATTATTTCACGTTCTCAGAAAATTTCAGCCTCACAGAATGCTTCACGCTCTCATACGGTGAAAGAGTCATCAACCTTCCTTCTTTGCGTTCGCGTTCACGTCCCATTATGTAGCACGTTGAAGGCTCAAGACCCAAAACGTAATCGCCGCTCTTCATGTTTTTCCACTGCGCCAGAATCGGCAATGTGTCAAGCGACCACGAAACCTCCGCCGTGATTCCGATCTCAGGATTCTTCAGCCTCGCAAATGCTTCCGTCTCCATCTCGTTGAAGAATACCTGCTCTTCTTCACCGTCAATAGGCTTGCAGAACTCACACTGACTCGCTAATCCTTTTTCCGCGTAAGGAGTCCTCGGAGTAACTTTGCGTTTTTCGGGAAGCTCAAGCACTGCTGACTCGCTCAGCATTGGCCAGCCGAAATTCATGTGATATAGCATCATATATTCTGCGGGTTCGGGCGTAAGATTCGTGATTTCGTCCTCAAGCAAGATTTCACTTCCGAACGCCGGAATCGTGTAACGCCTTCTCACGCTGAAATTGCAGCCTCCCTGCTTTGTCTCTCTGACCTCGCCGCCCACGAAAATATTATCCCCCTCGCTGTAACCGTATAACCCCTTTGCGCTGAGTCCGTGAAAGCGTCCGTGCAAAGGGTGAAATTCTCCGTCTGATGTGTTCTCCGGGCCGGCTGATAACATTCCGCACGTGAAAAGCATTCCGCCGGGAAAATAGCGGTCAAATTCTCCGTGAACAGGCAAGAATCTCACGGGCGAGTCGTAACCGTTCTTTGTCGTGTAGTTGATGTTCACGCCCTTGTACTTTACGCGCCCGATGTCGAGTCCTGAGTCAGGCAGTATATCAAGCTCAAGCCCTCCCGCTGTAGTAACCTGGTACAATGCTGCTCCCTTTGCGCTGCCCTCGTCAAGAATCACTCTGCGGACTCCGTATACCTGCTCTTCATTCCCAACGTAAGCGCGAAAATCTTTCATCATCATCGTAATACCTCCTCTGCAAACTTGTCGAATGCCGCTAACCCTTCAGGCGTTCTCTTGTACACTCCGCTGTCTGTCAATACCTGCGCGAATACATGGCCGACTTCATCACGGAGCATACTGCGCACTTCATTTTCACCCGTTAATCCTTCATGTTTCGACCTGAGTCCCTCGTACCATTTTTCGTGTGCTTCAAGGTCTGACGGGAGAGTCATTTTCCCTTCAAGCCATGCCGAACAGATTCTTTCAAGCGCGCTTTTGAGTCTCGCGGGCAGGACAGCAAGTCCCATTACTTCAATCAACCCTATATTTTCTTTCTTGATGTGGTGAACTTCTGCATGAGGATGGAATATGCCTAACGGATGTTCTTCGCTCGTCCTGTTGTTGCGGAGGACTAAATCAAGCTCGTAATCTTCACCGTTCATTCTCGCAATAGGCGTTATTGTGTTGTGCGGCTCGCCGTCAGAATACGCGAGTATGCCGGCTGACTCATCTGTGTATTCACGCCACGCAGACAAAACTTTATCCGCGAGATTCACAAGTGCTTCGGGATTCCTCGAACGGAGTCTTATTGCTGACATAGGCCACTTTACCCGGCCCGCTGTGATTTCGAGGTTGCTTGTTGTGTACTGCTTCTCGACAGGTGCAAGAGCCATCGCGAATGTGTAGCGTCCTCCCTGATAATGATCGTGCGAGAGAATAGAGCCTCCGACAATGGGAAGATCCGCGTTTGAGCCTATGAAGTAATGCGGGAACATAGAGACGAACCCGAAGAGATTCCCGAACGTCTCGCGTGATATGAGCATAGGCACGTGATTTTCGTCAAGCACAATGCAGTGTTCATTGTAGTAGCTGTACGGCGAGTACTGGAAGTACCATCTTTTGCCCTGAAGCGTTAAGGGAATGAGTCTGATGTTCTGCCTTGCGGGGTGCGCGTGATGACCGTAGAAGCCTTCATTTTCGCGGCACAATAAGCACTTTGGGTAGCCTGATGATTTTATGCTCTTTGCCTTTGCTATGTCGCGGGGATCTTTTTCGGGCTTCGACATGTTGATAGTGATGTCCAGTTCGCCGTAATCGGTGCGAGTCTTCCAGCAAATATTTCTTGCGGTGCGTTCTGAGCGTATGTAGTTCGATGAGACTCCGAGATTGTAGAAGTAATCTGTTGCTTTCACCGGGGACTCGGCCATGAGGGAATGAAACTCAGCAATCACATCTGAAGGACGCGGAGTCAATACGCCCATTAATTCTGTGTCGAGCAAATCGCGTTCAGTCTCTGTGTTCTCGATTTTCCCCTGAGCTGCTGACCAGTTGAGAATCTCAGCGAGAATTGAGTCCGGGGACGCTGAAAATTTTTCGTCAGTCTCTTCACGTTCAAACGAATGTATACCGAGAATGCCGATCAATGAATTTGCAGCCCATACAGAATCTTCAGGGGTAATCAGCTTGTGATAGAGCGCAAAATCAATCAGCCTGTTAATATGATGGTTGACCATTGCGGAGCGGCCTCCTTATTCATAAATTTTTGTGGGAAATATTGAGGCTATTTTACCGCAACGGACGCAAAAAATTATCAGGCGTTTACGATTTCAATTCCTCGTTCAAGCGCGAAAAGCTCATCGAGTTTCATGGGCCGTCCGAAATAATATCCCTGCGCTTTGTCGAAACCTATCGAGCGGAGATACTCTAACTGTTCGGGAGTCTCGACTCCTTCCGCAAGTGCCTGCATTCCCATCAGCCTGGCCATCTCTAAATTCGAGCTGATGATGTACTTTGCTTTCTCTGACTTGTTTACGTCGAAGCCGTGAAGAAATTTCATGTCAAACTTTATCGTGTCGAAGCTGTAATCTTTCAGGACGTTCAATGACGAATACCCCGAGCCGAAATCATCCATCCACACTTCATAGCCTAACGCCCGGAATCTCTCAATCCCAAGATTAAGCACAGTCATATCCTCATCGTTAATGCTCTCGGTGATTTCTATGTTCATCATTGAGCGGGGAAGACTGCTTAGTGTCATAGCGAGTTCGATCTCGTGAATGATGTCGCAAAGCTCAAAATCGAGTCGCGACAAGTTGACCGACACCGGGATAACCGGAAGCCCCTCTTTGATGCGTGTCATATAATCGCTGCACACTCTCTTCATCGCGTAAATGTCGAGCTTGTGTATCTCCCTGTACTTTTCGAGCGTGGGAATAAATTTAGCGGGAGAAATTATGCCTGCTTCCGGGTCATTCCATCGGGCTAAGGCTTCCGCGCCGCAGATTTTCCCGGTTGAGAGTCTCACAATGGGCTGATAAAGGACGGTGATATATTCATGCGTAAGTGCCGCGTCAAGAGTGTCAAGAATGTACTGCTGCAACGCTAATTCCCGGCTCATTCCGTCGTGGAACATGCACGAGCTTATTGAGTGATTCTTGCGGATTGAGTCGCAAGCAAGTTTTGCCCTGTCGCATGAGAGTCTTATGTCTTCACTTTCTGACGGGAAATAGATTCCGGCTCTCAGTCTCAGAGTAACATTCTCGTGAAGTGAGTACAGATATTCCTGAACCGACTCAATATTAGCTTCTGCCATCGTCCACTCAGTGAACACTACAAAATTGTCATCTGAGAATCTCGCGAGCAAGTTGTGATTTGAGTCATCAGAAGGAAATATGCTGCCCAGAATCATGGCAATCTCTTTCAGGATTTCGTCGCCCCGGTCAAAGCCGAAGCGTTTGTTGAACATCTTGAAGTTGTCGAGGTTGAACCATATTACGGCCATTCCTGCGGGTGAAATGTTCCCTGCGCGGCTTATGAATCCTCCGCGAGTCAAAATTCCTGTGAGAGAGTCAATATCAAGGCAGTACATGAAGTAATTAGTTGATGAACTCGAAAAGGTTTAATCCGACTTCCTCATTAAATTTCCGTTCGACAACAAAACCGTTTGTGCTTCCCTCTGAAATGTCGTCAACTATCATCTCGCATGTTGCGCTTACTCTTGCGTTGTTGAGGTGTCCGCCGAAAACATTTCCGTGAACATCTGCTGCGCTCATGTGGATATGCTGGTAAAATTTTCCGTCCTTAGTGGTTATTGTTCCCCATAAGCTGACGATTTCTGCGGGGAACTGGAATCTGTTTGTGTGATATTTCTTCTCCTCAACGTCAAACAGCCCAACGTTGAAGTCATCAACTGCACCGAGAGCTTTCACTTCAGCGAGAGTAATTTTCTCCTGCTCACAAAATTTTTTGAGGGACGACATAATTTCCTCGCCTCTGTCAATACGTACAAAGTATTTATTTCCGAATCTCCTGAACTGCATAGCGTATTCTCCTTTTGAATGTGTGAATGCCGACATTATACAGCAAAAAGACGGCCAAGCCCTTGAAGCCTGACCGCCTTGTTCTTTCTGAGTCATTGCGCGTGAGTTATTACTTTGCTAAAGTGAGTACGTGCATACAAGCAAATTTCTGATTGGTGTAAGTGCCGTTAAAATTATCGTTCGCTATGTCAACTTTGCCAAGCAGCCCTATAGTCTTTGCATTCCCTGCGAGTTTGCTCTTGATTTTTATATTCTGTGCTTCCATGTCAGATGTAGCACTTGTTGTGCCTAGATTGTAACAGACGTAGACGTACCACTGCTTGGTTTTGTTCACAGCGATGAGTGTATAATCTCCTGTATCGTTTCCGCCGCTGCTTCTGGAACGAATGATGAGCGAATATTTATTATCAAGATATTTTAGAATCTCTGAATTATGATACTTAATGAAATCAGCAAATGACTGTTCATCTTCACCTGTTTTTATTTTATACCCTACACTTGAATTTGGCACTAGTCTTGAAGAATTTTGCTTGTACCACATGAGAACCGCTGTCCTGATAAGGTTCATGTTGCTGATTATGTTGTTGGCATCCGCTGAAGCAGTAACTTCCAGAGTCGACATTATCATCACTGCTGACAGCATTACTATCACTATAATAGCGGTCAGCATTTCCAGCAGCGTGAAACCTCTGCGCTTACGAAGCATAGTATCTTCCTCCCTAAAGCACCCTCATCCACACAGCAACATTATTCTCGTTGTAGGTGTCTTGGTGTGCGTCAGCTGTTCCGAGAAATACTCCTGCTGTATTCATCATGCCCTTGATTTTGTCCCTTACAGCCTCTTCGCCTTCCTGAAAACAATACCCGACATACCACTTGCTTCTGTGATATTCAGTTGTGTCATATTTGGGATTCCCCTTATCATCAAACTTCCCGTTAGGCTTTTTGACTGTTCCTCCGTCGCATATTCCGTAGCACCCTTCCTTCAAATTAGTGTTTGTATTGCCTGTATTGCTGTCTCCCTTCTTAGCGTAATGCAAGTTGATTTTAGATTTGTCTCCGCCGCTGATATATCTGCTGAGCTGAATATCATTCTCACTCCATTGCTGTATCGGCTGTGGTGATTTGTTTCCTATTTTTACTGTCCCGGCATATGCTCCGTTCCCGGTTGACATTATTACTTTGTCGCGGTTATCTGCGTACCATGCCAGAGTTGCGCGCTTGAGTATTTGTAGATTGGCGATTATTCTGGTTGCTTTTGCGGTTGCTATAGCTTCGGTGCTGGAAAGCATCATCATCGTAGCAAGAATAGCTATGACCGCAATCACTATCATCAAAGTAGCGATAGTCATTCCCTTTCTTGTTGTGCTGCAAGCGGTCTTCATGAAAAACTCCCTCCAGTTGTCAAAATGTCTACTATTATTATACAAAAACCGGGCATAATCTCTTATACCCGGCTGTGAATCTCTTATTACGTTTTGTTACTGATCACTTTGCTGTTGCCGTGATTGCTCCCATTTCCGCGAGTGCTTTGTACGTGAGATAGCGTTCGCGTGCTTCTGCTGCGTTCCTGTCGAAAAGCTCATCAGCGATTGCGGGGAATCCTCTCTTGAGTGATGAGTATCTTACTTCACCCATGAGGAACTCTTTGTAGTCCTTCACGAATGCTGCCTCATCGTCAAAGAGCTTCGGTGCTTTGCTGTCGAGCGTGAAAGGATTCTTGCCCGGCTCAACATCAGGGTTGTATCTGTAGAGATGCCAGTAGCCTTTCTCGACTGCGAGCTTCGTGCGCTCCTGAGTCTTGCCCATTCCGGCGCGGATTCCGTGATTGATGCAGGGCGCGTAAGCAATGATTAATGACGGGCCTTTGTGTGCTTCTGCTTCCTTTAACGCTTTGAGCAGCTGATTCTTGTCCGAGCCCATTCCTACCTGAGCAACATAAACAGTGCCGTATGTCATTGCCATGCGTCCGAGATCCTTCTTGCGCGTTCTCTTTCCTGATGCCGCGAACTGTGCGATTGCCGCTGTGGGTGTTGACTTTGACGACTGTCCGCCGGTGTTGGAGTAGACTTCCGTGTCAAGAACGAGAACGTTCACATCCTCGCCGCTTCCGAGCACGTGATCGAGTCCGCCGTAACCGATGTCATAGCCCCAGCCGTCTCCGCCGAATATCCAGACAGATTTTTTCACAAGGTAGTCTTTGTACTCGCAGAGAGTGCAGAACTCCTTCATGGCCTCTTCGCTGAACTCTTTCGCGCCGCCGCAGTCCTCGCAGCAGCAGAATAACTTGTCAAGGCATTCCTCAACTTTTGCCGCCGCCGCAACGCTCGCTTCTCCGTCCTCGTGAACATCAAGCCAGCCCTGCAATACAGCTTTCACGTCAGCAGGTACTTCATCCATCTTGCAGAGAGCTTCAGCCGCTGATACAAGGTAGTTGACCATGACATTAAGCGATAACTTCATGCCCATTCCGTATTCTGCCGCGTCCTCAAAGAGTGAGTTACCCCAAGCCGGGCCGTGTCCGTTTGCGTCTGTCGTGTAAGGCATTGACGGAGCAGAGCCGCCCCAGATTGATGAACAGCCTGTTGCGTTTGCGACGATCATTCTTGAGCCGAAAAGCTGAGTGATTAATTTCGCGTAAGGAGTCTCACCGCATCCCGCGCAAGCTCCGCTGAACTCAAATAACGGTCTCTGGAACTGCGAACCCTTAACCGAGAATTTATCGCCGTTCGCTTTGTCCGCAACGTTCTCAAATGCAAATGTCCAGTTCGGAATCTCCGCGCTCTGTGTTGCTGTCGGCTTCATCTCAAGTGCTTTCACCGGGCAGATGTCCGCGCAGTTTCCGCAACCTAAGCAGTCAAGTACATCAACCTGCATCTTGTATTTGTACTCTGACGGCTTCGGCTTTGTGTCGACAGCTCCGAATCCTTCGGGGGCGATTGCCTGTTCTGAAGCGTCAAGCAAGAAGGGACGTATTGCCGCGTGAGGACATACCATTGAGCACTGGTTGCACTGGATGCACTTTGCGCCGTTCCATTCGGGGACGTTCACTGCGACTCCGCGCTTCTCGTACTTGCTTGTGCCGGCCGGGAAGTGTCCATCCTCGAATCCGTCAACAAATGCGCTTGAAGGAAGCGTGTTGCCCTTTTGAGCGTTGATTGTGTCAACCTGATAGCTTATGAAGCCGGGAATCTCTGTAGGAAGTCCGGGGCGTTTGTGGGCTTTGTCCTCTGCTGTCTTCCATGCTTCCGGAACGTTAATCTCAATGAGTCCCGCGAGTCCTGCTTCAACGGCTGCGTAATTCATCTTCACAATGTCCTCGCCCTTTGCACCGTAGGATTTCACGATTGCTTCCTTCATGTAGGTTACAGCGTCTTCAATCGGGATAACCTTTGCGAGCTTGAAGAATGCTGACTGCATGATTGTGTTTGTGCGTGAACCGAGTCCGATCTTCTGCGCCTCGTCTACAGCGTTGATGACGTAGAACTTGCAGCCGAGATTCGCGATTTTGCGCTTCAGGCTTGCGGGCAAATGCTCCTCTAACGCTTCAAGTGTCGTCCACTGCGTATTGAGAAGGAACGTTCCGCCCTGCTTCATTCCCTGAAGAAGGTCATACTGATTCACATACTCCTGCTTGTGGCACGCTATGAAGTCTGCGTGGTCAATGAGATATGTTGACTTAATCGGGGATTTGCCGAAACGTAAATGCGACATTGTGATACCGCCGGACTTTTTCGAGTCATAGTCAAAGTAGCCCTGTGCGTACATGTCTGTGTGGTCGCCGATGATCTTGATACTGTTCTTGTTCGCTCCGACAGTGCCGTCTGAACCAAGTCCCCAGAATTTGCAGGATGTCGTTCCTTCCGGCGCGGCGTTGATGAGTTCTGTCGGGACAAGTGAGCTGTCATTAACATCGTCAACAATACCAAGCGTGAAATTGTTGCGGGGCTCAAAGAGTTTCAGGTTGTCGAAGCATACTTTGAGATCTGAAGGCGTTGTGTCTTTCGAGCCGAGTCCGTAACGTCCGCCGACAATCTTCGGAGCGCAGCAATTCCCAACGAACAATGAGCATACATCTTCATACAGAGGCCCGCCGAGCGCACCGACTTCCTTCACGCGGTCAAGCACTGCAATAGCTTTCACTGTCGCAGGCAATGCCCTGAAGAAATATTTCGGTGAGAACGGCCTGTAAAGGTGAACTTCAATCACTCCGACTTTCTCGCCTTTTGCGTTGAGGTAGTCTACAGTCTCTTCAATTGCCTGACAAACTGAACCCATCGCAACGATTACGCGGTCTGCTTCCGGGTCTCCGTAGTAGCTGAACGGGTGATACTCGCGTCCGCAAATGCCCTTGATGTCTTCCATATATTTGGCTACGATGTCAGGCACTCTGTCATAGAATGGCTGTGAGGCTTCTTTTGCCTGGAAGAATATATCGGGGTTCTGAGCTGTTCCCTTTGTGTAGGGCTTCTCAGGTCTCATTGAGCGGTCTCTGAATGCTGCGATCGCGTCATAGTCTACGAGTTTCGCGAGGTCGTCATAGTCGAAAGCGTCAACCTTCTGAATCTCGTGGGACGTTCTGAATCCGTCAAAGAAATTCAGCACCGGCACTGATGACTTAATCGCCGTAAGGTGCGCAACCGCCGCCATGTCGTGAGCTTCCTGGACTGATCCGCCCGCAATCATCGTGAAACCGCACATACGAGTCGACATAACGTCGCTGTGATCTCCGAAAATCGAAAGCGCGTGCATTGCTATAGCTCTTGCTGTTACGTGGAATACTCCGGGAAGAAGCTCGCCTGCAATCTTGTACATGTTCGGAATCATGAGAAGGAGTCCCTGTGAGGCTGTGTACGTGCTTGCGAGTGCTCCTGCTGACAATGCGCCGTGGCAGGCTGCTGCTGCTCCTGCTTCTGACTGCATTTCGGTTACTTTGACGGTCTTGCCGAAAATGTTTTTGCGTCCGTGCGCTGCCCATTCGTCAATATGTTCGGGCATGGGTGAAGAAGGCGTGATGGGATAAATCGTCGCCATTTCGGAGAAGGCATATGCTACGTGAGCGACTGCCTCGTTACCGTCCATAGTTTTCCAGTTTCTTTTCATGAAAGTTAATACCCTCCCTCTGGAATCGCTATATAGAATTGTCTTTGTGAAAAATATATGCGTTGATAGGTATTCTACTACAAACAAAAAAATATTGACATACTATTTTGCTTGCGACTTCAATTTTGACTTGTCGATTCGGTTTTGACTCATTGGCTAGGTTTTGAGAGTTTGAATTTTGACTCATCGATTCGGTTTTGACTCATCGGCTAGGTTTTAACACGTTCAATTTTGATTCGCCGATTCGGTTTTGACTCGTCGGCCAAGTTTTGAGAGTTTCGATTTTGACTCGCTGATTCGGTTTTGACTCATCAACTAGGTTTTGACTCTTTCAATAATTCACAGAGGATTTAATTCCCGTTTGATAGAATCTTACTGCACACAAAATTTTTCAACAGGAGGACTCATTCTTACATGTTCAAAGTTTCATGGGCAGGAAAGTTTTTGCTCGTTCAATTTTTTCTGCTCACTTTCATTTTGCCTTCTCACGCTCTGAACGTCATCAACAACAACCCAAGCGGTGAAGGCTCTTTGACTTGGGCGGTTGAGCAGGTCAATTCAGGAACAAGCAGCGCAATCACAATAAGCCCGGACATAAAGACACTGCATCTTTCACAGGAGCTTACGTTCACGAGGGGCGCGACAATTTCGGGCAATGGGACTCTCATTGACGGCGAGGAAACTCGGAGGCTCATACGAGTCACGAACGGCCGAGTCAAATTTGAGGGACTCGTTTTCACGCGGGGGAATGCGGTATCAGGCAGCGGGGGAGCAGTTGAGGTTGACGGCTCCGGGGCATCGGCTGAGTTCCGCAACTGCATTTTCTACAACAACAAAGCGAGGGATTACGGCGGGGCAGTCTGCGTAACAAAAGGCGACAACATTAACCCGACAATCTTCAAGCACTGCACAATCACGGCAAACACTTCACAAAACGGAGGAGGACTCGCAGTCTCAGACGGTCATCTTCAATCACTCTCATCAATAATTCTCGGCAACACAGCAAGCTATGACATTTACGCAAACGGAACGGGAACATTCAGCAGCCGTTACACCGTAGCAGGGACATCAAGCGCAGCGATGGACAATTCAGACATGGCCGGGCAGTCAGTGAGTCAAGTTCTTGTTACTGAAAACGGAGCGGCAAAACTTGAGACTCTGAACGGTATCAACGTCATAAGAATCACAAAGTCATCACCTGCATACAATTTCGTGAAGGACTCGCAGTACGCATTGAGCAGAGACATAACGGGATCGTCTCGCCCTCAGTACGGAGCATATGACGCAGGAGCATACGAGCTGCCCGCAATAGCTTTGAGTAGCGCGGACATTCACGGAGTACCCTATATCCGAGTCGGTGATTCGGTTTCGTTCAGCCTCGATATTATTCCCTCGAACGCGACTCTTAACTCTCAGGATTACCCGCCCGCCGGAATCGTATGGCACTCGTCATCAGCAGGCACAATCACAGCGAGCAATACGGGAAATATTACGGCACTTTCAGCGGGAAGCAGTGATGTATGGGCTGAAGTTCACGGATGGGACTCGAACGGAAAAATTTTCACGGCAGCAACAAAACGAGTCAGAGTATATGCTGGCAATGAGTCATTCACGGCACTCAGGGCGGAAATTTGGAGCGCGGACAATTCGATTCTGTACACTGGCGAGACTATGTACACTCTGGAAATGATGAACATCACACCGAACGTGCATATGATTATTGACGGCTATGAGCTTTACGAAACTGACGGGGTGTCTTACTGGCTTGAAGCTGAGTCCTCGCGGGCTGAAATTGTTTCTGCTGATGTGATTTCGGGCGAGACTCTGACGCTAAAGACTGGGAGTCTTACGGGCGAGTCTGTCATAACTCTTACGACTCACACGATACCGACAGGACGGACGGTGACTCAGACATTCACGGTTTATGTTGTGAATACTTCCTCAGATTATGGCACAGGCGGGGGCGTTCGCGGAACGAGTCATGGCGGAGGCGGATGCAATTCGGGATTTCTGCTTCTTGCTGGGATATTGATTTCTCTTGCGGCAATGAAGAAAGGAGAATAAATTTTGCTGAATAAGATTATGGATGAATATTTGTCCTCAAAGCCTGAGGATAAATGCTGCTGGTTCAATGGTGAATGGATGAGCCGGAAAAATTTCGCGTCTCTTGCTGACAAATGCACGGAAATTTTGCGGGATTCGGGATTCTCTGAGGGGCAAAGGCTCGCTGTGTTAATGCCGAACTCACCGATGACTCTTGCGGTTATTCTTGCGTGCTGGAGACTCGGCGGCGTATTCTGCCCTCTCAACGAAAAGACCGGCGAAATATCCCTGCTGAAGACTCTCGACCTGCTGAAGCCTTTTGCGGTGATACTGTCAGAAAGCGTGAAGGGAGATTTAGAGTCCTCACTCACAAAAGCGGAATGGCCATGCGTGAGACTGGGAAATGAAAAATTTTCGGGCAGTGAGAAATTCACGGGGAAGACTCAGACTGCTGATGATTACGACAAGACATTGGCCGTCATATTCTCGACTTCAGGCACGACGGGAGACCCTAAAGCCGTTCCATTGACGCACGCGAATATTCTCGACAACATTAACGCTTGCTTGGAGCATGTTACGGATCTCAAGCCTGAAGACTCATTGCTGAACGTCCTCCCTAATTTTCACGCATTCGGATTCACTATATGCTGCATACTTCCTTTTGTGCTTGGCGCGACTCAAGTAATCGTTACGGGCTTCATGCCTCCGTCGAACGTCATCAAGGCAGTAGAGGCTACGAAACCTACAGTGCTTCTTCTTGTTCCTACAATGCTGGGATTTGCGGCTTCATTCCTTGAGAAGCAGGGCAAAAAATTATCGGGCATAAAGTTATTGATAGCCGGGGGCGACAGGTACAACACGAAAATGGACGACAGAGTCACGGCGGCTTTTGGCGTGCCTGTTATCGAGGGCTACGGAATCACGGAATGCTCACCCGTTCTTGCTGTGAATCCGAATCCTTCAGTGCGCAAACTTGGTACAGTCGGGCCGAAACTCCCTCGCTTTGAGCTTCAGTTACGGAGTGAGTCAGGAGACCTTCAGGGCATACCGGGCGAGGGTGTTTTGTGGTGCAAGGGGCCTTCAGTAACAGCAGGCTACTACCACGCGCCCGAAATCAACAAGGAACGCTTCATTGACGGCTGGTTCAACACTGGCGACTACGTACAAATTGACTCGGACGGCTACATCAGGATACTTGACCGGGTAACAGACATAATCATAGTCGGGGGATTCAATGTTTACCCGCAGGAAGTAGAGTCGATACTCGCTGAACATCCCGCCGTGAACATGGCCGTAGTTGTCGGAATGCCCAACGACATAAGCGGAGAAGTCCCGAAAGCCTACGTGATAAAGCAGCAGGGAGCGGAAGTAACAGAAGGCGAGCTTGTGAAGTTCTGCAAGGAAAGATTGTCTCACTACAAAGTCCCGCGGAGTGTTGAATTTGTTGACAGCCTCCCGGTCTCATCAACTGGGAAAATTTTACGGCGTGTTCTGCGTCAGAAAGAAAGGGAGAAAAACTAATGCGCCTCGAAAATATCATCATACCCAAGCTCGAAGAAAATCCCTCAGAGAAGTGCTACTGGTGGGACGGAAAATGGCACACCCGGGAGAATCTTCTCTCACTCGCAAGCAACTGTGAGAATGTCTTGCGCGGCGCAGGATTTTCACGCGGCCAGAAGCTCGTTGTTATGCTCAGAAATTCACCGTTGATCCCGGCATTGTCATTAGCAGTCTGGAAGCTCGGCGGAATCTTCTGCCCCCTCAACGAGAAAGCCGGCCTCGAATCTCTGACTGGGACTCTGAATCTCATTCAGCCTTTCGCGGTCATTGCTGAACATGAGATCCCCGAAATCGCTAAAGAATGGCCGTTCATTACGTGTTCGCTTGACAGTGTGAGTCTTCCTGCGTTCACGGGAAAAACTCAGGCTTCCGAATCTGATGACCTTGCTGTGATTTTCGCCACGTCAGGCACAACAGGACTCCCGAAAGCCGTACCATTAACACACGGCAACTTGCGCTCAAACTGTGAGGCAACCCTCGCAATGATTCCTTCTGTAACGAGTGCTGATACATTTTTGACGGTGCTGCCTAACTTCCATTCGTTTGGCTACACCGTAACAACCATCATGCCGCTTACGATAGGCGGAAAAATTGCGATTGCTCCGTCGTTCCTTCCTCCCGCTGTAACAATAAGGGCGATAACAGAAGCAAAAATTGATGTCATGTTCGTAGTCCCGGCAATAATATCGTTCTTGCTGATGTCTGTTGAGAAAGGGAAAATGCCCGCAGAGCCTTTAGCGCGAATCAGAGTCATCTGCACGGGAGGCGACAAACTTAACCCGAACAATCACAAGCAGGCGTTAAAGTTATTGGGACGCGACATAATGGAGGGCTATGGACTCACGGAGACTTCACCGGTTATTTGTGTCAATCATGACTGCGAGACTCAGAAGACCGGAAGCATCGGGCCAGTCTTGCCGGGCTATGAATACAAGCTCAAGACTCGCGAAGGTGAGTCAACGAGTGACAAAGAGGGAGTCTTGTGGGTGAAAGGGCCATGCGTAACGCCGGGTTATTTGCACGCGCCGGAGATCACAGCAGAGAGATTTGACTCTGAAGGCTTCCTCAACACGGGCGACTATGTGAGGCTTGAGACACATGACGGTGAAGAGTACGTTTATGTTCTTGACCGCGTAACGGATATTATCATCGTGGGAGGCTTCAACGTATACCCGCAGGAAGTCGAGAAGGTTTTAGCTGAACACCCTGCTGTACATCAGGCTGTTGTTGTGGGAATGCCTCACGAAATCAACGGGCAAATACCGAAGGCATATATACAGCTTGAGGACGGAGCAAAGGCAGACGAGCGAGAAATCATAAAGTACGCAAAGGAACATCTCGCGCACTTCAAAGTACCTAGAAGAGTCGAATTTGTTACGGAGTTCCCTCTTTCAGGTACCGGGAAAATTTTGAGGCGAGTCCTTCGCGACAGGGCAGCAGGGAAATAACGTAAGAATTTTGCGGCGGTTAGTGCTTATGTGCTGGCCGCTTTTTTGTGGCAAAGGACGAGGCAGCACGGAATGTTCACATACTGCCCCGGTGAATGTTACTTTTCGGGCTTGAGGTGATAGAACGTATCGAACTGGTAATAAGGCTCCGAGAGTATTACGCCTTCAGGGACATCATGTCTTGTGCCTCCCTTGCGCTTGTGCTCGAACCAGAAGACGACATCAGACCTTCCCGACGAAAGCATAGCGGCTCTTGCGTTCGACTCGATATTCTGGAGCTTGACATTGAGTCCCAAACGCCCGGCGATTTCCGCGAGTATTGCTGCGTTGAAACCTTCTGCTGAACCGTCCGGGGCTATGTAGTCGATCGGCGGCATGTCTCCTGTTACGGCTGCTTTGATTTCGGGGGCATCGGGAAAGTTCCTGAACATTATCGGGCTGTGCTGCTGCAAGTCGGGGTTAGTGATGTGTCTTTCCTCCATCACTGCCGTGTTGACTCCGAGAATATATTTCCCCTGAAGAGTTATGAGAGTCCCGTCGCGTTTCATCTCGGCTATAGTTTTGTCGAACGATTCGCAGAGTGCTTTGTGATCCTCGTTGAAGCCGAACGAAAGCAAATAGGGATCCTTCGGAGTTATGACGATGCAGTTCACAGTGTAGCCGGGATTGGCATTGAGGAAATATTCTGCGACACTTTCGGGCATAAGTATCTCGTCAATTTCTCCCGCATTGAGAGCCATAATCATTTGAGACAATGAGCGGTAAAAGAAAAATTGCGGCTTGTCCGGGTTGTTCGCGAGTATTACGGCATGGCCGGCACTGGCTATCATGCTGCTGAACTCTTCCGGCGTAACGTTGAGGCGTTCAACCATTCCGACTCTGTGTGTGTCTTCTGAAAACGCAGCGGGTGAAAAAACGAGAAGCATTACGAGAGCGCATAAAAATTTTTTCATGAGTAACAATCCTCCTTTAATTTTCGTCAAATCTCAGATGCATGAATGTGTTCCATTCGAGATATGGTTCTGAGATTAGGACTTCTTCAGGGACATCAAGATATTTGTCTGTCATCTTGCTGACCTCGTACCAGAAAACTACATCAGCTTTTCCCGAAACAATTGCGGCAGTCCTTGAGGCTGTGTCAACCTGAATTATATCAATGTTGAGTCTGAGTCGCCGTCCTATTTCCGCAAGTACCGCAGTGCTGTAGCCGGCAGGAAGCCCGGTCTCGTCAACAAAATCAACCGGCGGCAAGTCCCCAGTAACAGCAACTTTCACCGTTGGAGCGTCAGAATATTTTTCAAACTTGATACGATTCGACTTCTTGCGCTCTTTCTTGTTGATTCCGTAAATGGCATCGTAAGTCTCATCTGGCGGAAAATTCTTGACGTACTTCTGAAAGAATCCTGCGAGCGTGAAATCATTCCTCATTGAGATTATTGCGGAGTTCCAGCGGGCTAAAAGATTCCTTCTGCTATTCATGAAACCAAAGCAAAGAGTCATCTGCCCTGAGTTTGAGATACAGCAAGGGACGTAATTCGGGTTAATCTTCATGAGATACTCAGCGACAAAATCAGGAAGTATCATCTCGTCAATATCCCCGCGAGACAAGGCCATCTGCATTTGAGTCAATGAGTCATAGAACCGCGCTTTGCTTTTCGTGTGATCGTCTCCGAGAATCGACCATCCTTGAGTCGCCCAAGTGTTACGCATGAGAGTCAGAAACTCTTCAGGTGTCGTACGCAATCGAGTCAGAAAGCCGACGTAATCATCTTCAGCAGCAAAAGCAATCCCGCAGAGCATTGCCGCAATCATCAACGCAAAAAATAATTTCCTCACGTTTTCTGCTCCTCTCAGTTGTGAATGTAGAAGTCAAGAAAATCACGGCTGAATATATTCCATCCCCATGATTTTCCCTTGTCAGGATTCCGGCGTATGTGAATGAATTTCTCCCAGTCGTAATATGTCTCAGACACTATGACTCCTTCGGGTATGTCCGGCTGAGTCGCAGAGCCTTTCACAACCTCGTACCAGAAGACAACATCAGCTCGCCCCGACGCAAGAGCAGAACTTCTCGCGGCCGACTCGACATTCATCAGCTCAATGTTCACTCCGAGTCTTTTTCCGACTTCAGCAAGTACCGCTGTGCTGAATCCTGCGGGCGTTCCGTCATCGGCAATGAAATCGACAGGCGGCAGATCTCCCGTTACAGCAGCGCGAATAGTCTGCCCGCAAACGGTCCCCCTTCGGGTGTCGGCTCCGTCAAATTTCGCAAACTCTACTGGCTTAGGGGGATTTATTCCGGCTCTGGCTAAATACATTCCCTCAAGCGCAGACAGTGTCCAGTCATCGCGCATTGATGTTATTGCACGGTTGAATTTGTCCCGGAGCGATTCATTGTCCGCCCGGAAGCCGAATGCTAATCCCATTCCCTTTGAGTGAAGTATGAGGACTGATTCATATTCGGGATTCTGATTCATGAGATACTCCGCTGTAACTTCCGGCAAAACTATGTGCTTTATTTCTCCCGCGTTAAGTGCCATCTGCAAGCCGTTCAAGTTTGGGTAGAATTTCACGCGCACTTCTAGAAGCTCATTGTTAGGGGCAAAAGATTTCTGCCATTCCTGCGAGAATTGTTCCTCCGTTGAGTTCAGCTTCTCAAGCATTCCCAGATTCAGCACGCGCTTTTCGAGACCGTATGACTCAGCGCACAGCACACAAATTAACGCGAGCGCAAAAATTAATCTCTTCACGTTATTTTGACCTTCCCACAACTAAATCTGTGTCCCATTCGTAATAAGGCTCTGAGAGGATTACACCTTTTGCGGGCGAGTCGACCATTACGCTTTTGAGATTCTTCTTGAGCTTCTTGGGAGTCTGTATGCCCTCTGTGTTGCGATACCAGAAAACGACATCCGCGCGTTCTGAGGCAAGAGCCGCTGACCTTCCGCCGGAGTCTACGCTGATTACACGAATGTTTCGCTTGAGACGCTTCCCGATTTCCGCAAGTATCGCTGTGTTGTAGCCTGTTGGCCTTCCGTCTGCCGCAATAAAGTCGATGGGCGGCAAGTCTCCCGTTACCGCGACTTTTATCGGCTTTGAGTCTTTGAACTCGGTGAACTTTACTTCCTCAGGGTCATTCGCTCCGACATTGGTTATGAATTTCTCCTGAAGCGTCATTAATGTTCCGTCTTTCTTCATGGCCTTTATTGCCTCGTCAAAATCTTTCTTCAGTGCGGTGTTTCCTGCCTTGAATCCGAATGATATTGTTGACGGCATCATGTTCAGCGAGAATTGAATCTCGTAATCGTTCGGGTTGTTCGCAAGCAGGTACATCACTACAGGCTCAGGAAGCACAAACTCATCAATATGACGAGCGCGAAGAGCCATCAGCATAGCCATCAGTGAGTCGTAGAAATGCACTACCCTTCTTGCCCTCACAAGCTCCGACAAAAAGCCCTCTAACAAGTCGTAGTCTTCCCATTCCTGCTTGGCTGACTCTTCCGTGATGAGCGGTGTTAATGCCTTCCGCAGATCGTCGAGTGCCTCTTGAAATTCTCCCTCAGTCGTGCCCAAGTATGTCAGGATTCCCGTGTCAACTTTGTCATTCACAGCTGCCATTGCGCTGACAGACATAATCATTACGAGAACGAACGCGCATAATACCTTCTTCATTCTTCGTGCCTCCTAAAATTTTTTGGTGATCTCAATCTTAATGCTGCCTTTGTTGATTCCGACTTTCACGTCATCAGCAACATTTGCGATTATTGACTTCTCAAGCTCATCATATGAGTCTGAGTCTTCTTCCTTCTTTGCTTCTACGTCCTCCTTGTACTTGCTCATTGACCATGCGTAAAGGGCATCCGTCATTCCGTCGTCAGGGACTCCGATTGCCCCGTAAGGCATCATCCCCGTGCCGTATTCAGCCTGAATCGCAAAGCTCTCCTCAATGCCATAAATACCGGCCTCAATCATTGAGCGTATCTTGTCCATTATTCCGAGCTGCGCAGAATTTTTCCCGCTCGTTGATACTGAGATAAGTTCCTGCTGTTTCGGGTAATCAAGCTCAGACTGCGCGTCAAGATGAAGTGTGCATGACTTCTCTTCAGCCTCAAGCCAGAAATCCGCGCTGAAATTTCCCGCAATCGTCCGCACCATGCTGAACATTTCCTCCGCAAGCAAACGCATTCTGAGACGGTCCTTCGCTGAAATCTTCATGAAGCCCGCTGTCTGTTCCGCAACTGTGAGAGCGTGTTCCATTCCTGAACCTGTGTTTGAGATTTTTACTTTCTCGCTTGTTACTTTTTGTATCAATTTTTTTCACCTTCCTGTGATTTGATATTTTACCAAAGGCAATATGAGCTTGTACTTTTGACTCGTAAAAGTTAAAAGTGTTTATGCCGCGCAAAAATTCACCTGCTGTTACGGAATGAAAAATGTAAACTCATTCTTACAGCCTCAAATTGAAATGGCCGATTCGCTTTCAGACTCTTAAGAACAGATTCGCCGATTCGCTTTCAGGACTCTCAAAAGCAAACCGCTGTAATAAAATTGAAACGCTCAAAAAATTATGAGAGGGGAAAAATTTTCATGTCAAAGATCTACAACATATACGGAACAGACTCGCACTCAATGACTCTCTCTCTTCTGGAAAAAATTGACGCAGTGAGTCTCGTGCCTTCAGGAGCAAATATAGTCCTCAAACCTAATCTTGTAGTCGCAGGCTCGCCCGACAACGGAGCAACGACTCACGCTGGTGTCCTCTCAGGCTGCATAGAATATTTCCGGGACAGCGGGATTAACGACATCACTATAGCTGAGGGAAGCTGGGTAGGAGCGCAGACTCTTCCGGCCATGAAACGAGCGGGATATGATGAAGTTTGCAGACGGTATAACGTTCCTTTTGTTGACCTGAAGCACGACAAGACACGGAAAGTTGACTCACCTATAGGGCCTCTTGAGATTTGCTCTCTTGCACTTGACGCGGGATTTCTTGTGAATCTTCCAGTCTTGAAGGGACATTGCCAGACGAAAATGACATGTGCATTGAAGAACCTGAAGGGGTGTCTGCCTGACAAAGAGAAGAGTCGCTTTCACGCTTTGGGACTCACGCGGCCTATTGCGGCATTGGGCACTGTGCTTAAGCCGGGACTGATTGTTGTTGACAGCATATGCGGGGATCTTGACTTTGAGGAGGGCGGGAAACCAGTGCACACTAACAGAATGTTTTGCGGGACTGATCCTGTCATGATTGACTCATATGGGGCGAGCCTGATGGGTCTTGACTTGTTCAGCGTGCCATATATACAGGTTGCGGAGAAATGGGGAGCAGGGACAACGAAATTTTCACCTAAAGACATAATCAGCCTGAATGACCCTGAAAGCGCGGGGAAATATCCGAGTCCATCGGGAAGAGTCGCACATCTCGCAAAAAATGTTCGCGAGGACTCTGCGTGTTCGTCATGCTATGCTGCTTTAATTCGTGCGCTTCACACAGAAAGCAAGGGGCGTGATGAGGAGATATATATCGGACAGGGCTGGCGGGGGAAAAATATTCCTGACGGTGCTTTAGGGATTGGGCGTTGCTGTTCGTCAGCAAAAAGAAACGTTAAGGGCTGCCCTCCGAGTGCAAGGAGTATAGCGGAAATGTTTCAGCGGGGGTAAAATACAAGGTCGCAAAATTGTGCATCGAAGTTAGTTATCCTTCCCCCTTAAAATTCGCGCAGTGTCAGAAAAGGAATGAAGAATCCGGCACTGCGTGTTTTTTGTTCTGTGAAAATTTTTGAGAATGTGAAAGTTATTCTTTTGCTGAAATTATGAGTGTCATACCGTCGATGGCCTTCACAGTTCCTTCATGGCCTACGGGAATTGTTTCTTCAGTTTCAGACTTAGCCCGCCAGATTTCGCCGCGGCATTTCACCTGCCCTGTAACATTCGCGCCAACGTCAGAAATTATTTCAACGGTGAGTCCAATCATGCCCTGCCTGCCTGTTGAGACTTTTCGCCTGAGTCCCTTCACGATGAAATAGGCCATGAGTCCGAAACATATACCGAGCGCAATAGCAATCCCGGCGATGAATGTCATTGAGATTTGCAGAAGCTCTCCTCCCGGCGCACGGAACAAGAACACACCGCCGAGGCACATAACAGGAATCCCAAGAAGCATTAAGACTCCCGAAGCACCCGCGATTAAGTCAGCACACATTAAGATTATCCCTGCGATGACCAGAATAACCCCGGCCCAGTTGAACGGAAGCATTTTGAGACCGATAGCACCAAGCAGCAACATAACGCCGCCGGTTGTGCCGAGAATGAATCCTCCGGGCGTTATGACCTCAAAGAATATCGCCATCATTCCGCCGGATAATAACAAGTACGCGATTTCGGGACTCGATACGAACTGAATGATTTGCTCCGTGAATGACATGCTGACTCTTGAGACTGTAATCTCACCGTCAAGAATAATTCTGAGAGACTGCGAGCCGTTTGTGACTCTTCTTCCTGATACGGCCTTAATGAGTGAATTAATGTCGCCCGCGATGATGTCGATTGCTCCTTCTCGTAAAGCCTCGTCAGCGGTGAGTGAAATACTTTCGGTGATCATTAATTCTGCGGTGTCAACGTTGCGTCCTCTGAGCTGAACGACTGAACGCATTTGAGCTTTGAGATCATTCATCACCTTTTTGTTCATGTCGCCTTCGGGTATGTTCTCGCCGCCTCCTGTAACGGGATGAGCCGCGCCGATGTTAGTGCCTGGGGACATGGCTGCGATGTGTGCTGACTGAACGATGAAAGCTCCCGCGCTTGCTGCCCTTCCGCCGGGTGGAATCCATACAGCAACCGGGACTTGAGACGACAATATAGACTGAACGATTCCGCGCATTGCCTCAACGAGTCCGCCGGGCGTGTCGAGCTGAAAGATGATGAGTGAGTCGCCGTTAAGCTCTGACTGCCTTATGGTGTCGCGCACAAATTCTTCCATCTGTACGCCGACTGTGCCGGATAATTCTGCGAGTGTTACGGATGATTTTGCGTCTGCGGGTAATGTGAAAAGTAATAGCGTTAGTGTGAGCAGAAATTTTTTCATGTTCTCAAAGCCTCCTGTATCTCACGCAATCTCTCTTGAAGCCGCTGAAGTTTCTCTTGTGCAGTTTTCTCGCCTTGTTCTGCTGCTAAACGATACCATTTTGCTGCCTCAACATAATTTTTCTCCAATCCTCCCAATCCATTCTGATAGGCATTGCCGAGATTGCATTGCGCTTTTGCATGTCCCTGTTCAGCCGCCAGCCTATACCACTTAACCGACTCGGCGTAATCCTTTGGAAGGCTGGTCTTGCCGCTGTAGTATGCGTTGCCAAGAAAATATTGTGCAGTGGAATATCCCTTCTCCGCAGCTTTCCTATACCACCTGAAGGCTTCTGTATAATCCTGTTTGACTCCTAAGCCTTTGTAGTAAGCGTTGCCCAAGTTATGCATAGCAAAAACATACTCTTGCTCTGCAGCTCTTCTGTACCATTTAACGGCTTCCTTGTAATTCTTGTCCTTGTAATAATTATTGGCGAGCTTGTACTGCGCGGCTGCATTTCCATCTTCTGCCTTCTTTTTAATTTCAATCAAGTTTTTCTCACTCTTAAGACGCTCAAGCTCTGCTAACTGCGCTTCTATTTCCGGGTTTAATTTGCTATTCTTCAAGCCTTTACACCAGCTGAACAGGGACTTGAATGGTTCTATTAAGGGTTTTAGAACTTCAAAAATTGACGCAAGCCCCCTTAGAAACTCAATGAACGTACCCATTGTACACAACCCCTTATCTTACGAAAAAAGTTATTATGAAGTATCTCATGACGCGCTTATAATTTCCCCCGCAAAACAATCTACTACTCCTTGTCTTTTCCCCTCCAGAACGTACGAATCGGAGTCCCAGTGAAATCTTCAAGCTCACGAATCTTATTCTTCACGTGATTCTCAAAGCCGTTATTCACAAGCGCAGGATTGTTCACGAAAAATATAAACGTCGGCGGCTCACCCTCTGCCTGCGAACAGTAATACACCTTCAGAGTCCGTCCCTTTCTGTCTGAGGGCAAACGGTCAAACGCTAACACATCACGCATGAGTCTGTTGAGCTGATTCGTCGCGATATGTTTCTTGCGGTTGCTGTTGATTGCGATTGCTGACTGCAAAATTTTTCCCACGCCGCGACCGCTTAATGCTGACGTGAATATTACAGGCGCGTAACTCAGGAACGGCATCTCATCGCGTATCTTCCTCGTTATCTCGTCCGCTTTCTTGTTCCCGCTCATCAAGTCCCATTTGTTGACGGCGATTATTATTCCCTTGCCTTTTCTCACTACATGCCCGGCGATTCTCTTGTCCTGATCCGTGCAAGGGTCTTGAGCGTCCATCAGCAGAAGCGCAACATCTGAACGATCAACCGCCGCCAGCGTCCTCACGAATGAATAGTATTCCAAATCACCGTCAAATTTCGCGCGCCGTCTGAGTCCCGCCGTATCTATTATCCTGAATCTTTGCCCGTCAATCTCTGCGCGTGTGTCTACAGGGTCTCTTGTCGTCCCGGCAATCGGACTCACTAGCGAGCGTTCAGAGCCAAGAATCTTATTGAGCATTGATGACTTTCCTACGTTAGGTTTGCCAGCGATTATTATTTTTATTTCGTCAGAGTCAGAATCATCATCATCATTTTCATCTGAAGGAAGGACATCAACAACAGCATCAAGAAGTTCATACAGTCCACGCTTATGCACCGCGCTTATAGGGATAACGTTCTCAAAGCCTAATATATATGCCTCGTTCGCAATGTCATCATGCTTAGGGTCATCGAGTTTATTCACAGCGACAATAACAGGCTTGTTACCCGAACGCCGTATGAACTCTGCAATATCTTCATCAGACCCGGTAACGCCAGCTTTACCGTCAACAAGAAAGATCACTGCGTCGCATTCCCTCACAGCCGACTCAACATGAGACTTTATCCCCGCGCTGAAGTCTGAGTCCTCGCCGAATATCCCGCCCGTGTCAACAACGTAGAAATTTCGCCCGCCGTATTCGCATTCTCCGTATAACCTGTCGCGAGTCACCCCGGGCATGTCGTCAACAATCGCATCTTTTGTCCCGGTCAGACGGTTGAATAGTGATGACTTTCCCGCATTCGGACGGCCTATTATCGCTACGATTCCTGACATGATTACTGCCTCCCCGCTATGTAGTCTGACAACGCAGAGCCTTCAAGACCCGCCGACATTCCTACAGCAAGTTTTATTCGAGCCTGGTACGGTGATAACATTCCGCCGTTAATGAGTCCCATTTCGAGCAGCTGAGCCGCGCTTCCCTCGTAATTTTCCGTCGCCTGTACAATTCCGTCAGGGTATCGAGATGTCAGCACTATGGGAAAATTTGACTTCATCAATTTACGCAGCATAGGAACCCATGAGCTTGGCACATCTCCGTCACCAAGTCCCGAAACCACAAGCCCGTCAATCTCTTCAAACCTCTTGTCAAGAACCGCACGCAATATCACATCACCATCACCCAATGACGCGACAATCACAGGTATGTTACGCGCTAAAGGCTCTGCCATCTTCTGAATGTATCGATGACGAGGAAACCTCAGCGAGATGTAATTGCCTGAAGGCTGGCTGAAGACTCCTAACGGCGACTCAGGGAATGCAAGAAGCCCGGCCCGGTTGAAGTTTGAGATTCTCAGGACATCAGCAGGTGCATATATAGCGTCCTGTATGCAGATCAATGCGCCCTTCCCTGTGCAGAGTCCCGACAACGCTGCCCGGATTGACTGAGTCAGTCTCATGGCCGTCTCGCTGTTCTGAGTCCCGGCGTTGAAGATTGAGCTCGTGAATATCAGCGGAGGATTCAAATCCCAAACCAAGTCAGCAAAATACGCAAGCTCCGCCAATAACGGAATCCCGCACGTAACAACTACTCCCCTCGCACCGTCATCATGCACATATCCCCGCACCATGCTGATTAATTCTCCGCACATCCTCAAGGTGTAATTGCTCACAGGCTGGCAGCTCCATTGCTGAAACACTACATGATCTTTCACATCATCGGGCAATAATGCGTACAATTCTTCCTCTTTTAACTCTGAGCCGTCCTGACGCTGCACTATTCTTCCTCCCGCTAACAATACTACTATTTTGTCTCTGTTCTCCATTGATATAACCTCCCTAAAGAATAATACCCTCCCGATTCTCTCAGGAGGGCTTGAAACTTTCTGCTAGTATCCTAAATCTTCACCGACAATTATCACGTGATAATCCCGGCCCTTCACGGCTTCTTCAAGTATCAGAATTGCACGGCACATTGAGTCATCGTCCCCCGCCGCTGAGCAGTTCACACAATGCCCGGCCTTTACGCACGCTGTCTCTACGTTCTGCCGTATCGCGTTGGGAATCGTCGCTGACTTTGCGCGTTTGAGTCCGTCCTCAAGGTCAAACGCTAACTTGTTGATGCCTATCACGAACAGCACAAGCCCGTTGCCCCAGGCCATTCCCGCGACTCGGTTGCCGGTTCCGTCAATGTTGATGATTCGCCCGTCTCTTGTTACTGCATTCGCGCTCGTCAAAAATACATCCGCTGTGTTCTCCCGGAATCTTGCGGCTCTGCGTTCCTCGTTCGACATTTTCCCCCAGTGCTGAAAGACCGTGTTGCCTCTCGCCTTGAGCGCGTCCAATGCTCCGATGTCTCTCACTGTGATCGTGCCGGGGATTCCTACAGTTGCGCCTTCCGGGATTATCTCCATGACTCTCTTCAGTGCCTCTTCACTTGTCGCGACATATTCAGCTCCGAAACCCCTGCGCTTCAGTGCCTTCACAATGTCATTGCCGATGATTTCATTTGCTCGTATTACGTTTTCGTGTACCATCTATTTTGCCTCCCTCAAAAAATAAATGCACATGTCAACAGCCGGACTCCTTCCGAAAATCCGCCGTGCTTCCTCAATAATTCTGTACGAGTCGAAATACATTCCCTTCATCCTGTAGCATGACGAAAGACCGATATACGGCCGTATGTCCCTGCTGTTGATGTTCATCGCCCTGAAAAAGTTTGTTACTGCCCTGTTGTACATCCCTATGTTGTAGGCATAATTCCCCTCGTTAAGATAGTCCGTGAAAGTCTTGGGCTTCTCTTGCGGGATAACATGCCGTGCTTTTTGCTGCGGGATAATTTCCGGCTTTGTTTCAGTTTTCGGGGGAATGTCTTTGCTTTCGGTTTTGTTACGGTACTCATCACGCGCTGCCTTTGCTGTCTGGTGATGCCCGGCCTTTTCTGAAGCCTCAGAGAGTCCCGCGAGAAATTCCGCATTGCCCGGGTAACGCCTGTGCGCCTTCCTGTAAATCTCTTCAGCGTCTCCGAATTTCCCGGCCTCAATGAATGACTCCGCCCTCCGATTCATTCCGTCAGGAGTCTCACGCCACACAAACCACAATGCGAGGCAAGCAACTCCCATCATCATAACCAGAGTTACGCAGAGTATCACGGACAGCTGCATTATTGATTTTGACGGGGGATTGTCATTTTCCGCCTGCGCTCGTTCCTCTGCTCGTTCCTTCCTGTGCTTTAACGTGTGGTGCAGTCGCTCGGTGAAATTACGCCCGTGTATCTGTATGTATGCTGCTCCCTGAAGGCTGTCTGTAGGCTCATATTCCGGGTCAGGGTCATCATCATTTATGTGAGTCCACAATTCCGGCGGCGGCTCATCAAGGCTCAAAGTGAATCCCGTCGCTCGTTCCTGCCACTCATGATCCTGCGGGATTTCCTCATCATCATACGAGGCCTGCTGAATATATCCGGGCTGTTCGTCATATTCCGCTTCATTCTGCTGACTCTCAAAATCTCTTGCTGATTCACTCTGAGAATATGCGGGCGATTCCTGCTGACCCGGTTCCTGATGTGCAAGCTGAAAATTTCCGTCCGAGTCCCGCTCAATATATGCCGATGAATCATGCTGACTCAATTCTTGATTGTCATGCTGAAGATAACCGCTCAAATCTTCATGGCCTGATTCATTTTTGTGACTCTGAAAATCTATTGCTGATTCACTCTGAGAATATGCGGGCGATTCCTGCTGACCCGGTTCCTGATGTGCAAGCTGAAAATTTCCGTCCGAGTCCCGCTCAATATATGCCGATGAATCATGCTGACTCAATTCTTGATTGTCATGCTGAAGATAACCGCTCAAACCTTCATGGCCTGATTCATTTTTGTGACTCTGAAAATTTATTGCTGATTCACTCTGAGAATATGCGGGCGATTCCTGCTGACTCAGTTCTGAAAATTGTAAACTCCTTTTATCTATTACTGGTTTACATTCGGATTCTGCGTTTAAGTCCTGCTGATTCGGTTCTGAGTCGTATGGTTCATTGCTGAAGGTTTCATTTTGAGACAGCGAGTCTGAGTCCTCGTCATCGGTTTGATTCTGAGTCTCTGAAATTTGAGAAGGGGTATCATCATCGAGAGCCGATAAATTTCCCGGCGTTTCTTGACTCAAAGGCGCGACAAGCAATCCCGTCTCCTGTAATTTTTTCTGGGAATTAAGCCAGCTAAATAAATCCTGCTCCATAATGGTTAGTCAGTTTAACAACAATTCCGAAAGTTAGCAATGATAGAGATTAGGCGAATGCTATTGTTATTGAAATCCGCAGTAATCCTCCCCAGATTTAGCTATGTGGATATAAGTCGCAATATAGTAAAATAATTTTGCGGTTAGTCGTTCCGCTTTAACAAAAATGTAGCAACACCATCAAAAGCAATATGGGGAAACACTTTCCTCTCGCCGCAGCGTAGCACAAAGGTGAACTATGACGGGTTCTATGAGAAAAGGTGTAAGAAGCAAAGAAAAGTAATGTTGTGTCCCTTAGGGGGCTATACAGTAGGGGCGGACTGGCCACGCCTTTAAGAATAAGGATGCCTGTTAATTCAGGTGGAGACTTAAAATCAGACTTCTTAAGAACTCCTTGCCTTTAAGCATGGAGAGGCTCAGGCGCGTAAATTTCCATTAACTGAAAGGCAGCAGATACAAAACATGTCAGACATGAAATTAGAGACCGAACGATTCGGGGAAGTCTCATACACGCAGGAGGAAATATTGTTTTTCCCCCGCGGCATTCCTGCATTTGAGACAAAGCACAGCTGGATACTAATCGGCAGTGATGACAACGCTATAAAGTGGCTACAGTCTGTTGACGACTCATCGCTCGCGCTCCCGGTAACATCACCCGACGCAGTTCAGCCCGATTACAACGCGAGAATCCCGGAGGATGAATTGCGGCTTGTAGGCAGCGTGAACACTTCAGACATTGCATTATTGATCGTGGTGTCGATTCCTGAGTCAGCCCCGTGGAACATGACTGCGAACTTGCGCGCGCCAATCCTCATAAACCTTAAGACTCACAAAGCAGTGCAGGTTATCGCCCTCAATGAGGAATACCCGATAAGGCATGCCGTATTCCCTGAAGATGTCCGCGAGAAGATGAAAGCCTCGGCGCAGAACGGAGGCGGGAAATAAATGTTAGTGTTAAGCAGAAGAGTCAACGAAAGCATACAGATAGGCACGGACATTGAGATAATGGTGATTGATGTACGCGGTGATGTTGTGAGACTTGGCATAACGGCTCCGCAGTCGACTCAGATATGGCGCAAAGAGTTATGGGACGTTATTGTGAAGGAGAACAGGACGGCTTCAGAGGCTCCGAAATCAGCAGACTTCAAAGCGACTCCGTCATTACCTCTTTCAGCATTCTCGAAGCTCAGCAAGATTCCAACCGTTAAAGTGAGCAACAAATCATGAAGACCGTAGCAATAATTCTCGGAAGCGATTCAGATTTGCCCGTCGCAGAAAAATGCATCACAGTATTAACCCGTCTCAATATCCCTCATGAAGTCCGCGTTATCTCAGCTCACCGAACACCCGAAAAAGCCCGTGATTTTGCCCTCAATGCCCGCTCGAATAACATCGGAGTCATCATAGCGATTGCGGGGAAGTCAGCTGCGCTTGCGGGAGTGTTGGCGGCTCATACGAGAGTCCCTGTGATAGGAGTCCCGGTGAGGTCAGACGATCTCGGAGGAATGGACGCTCTTTTGTCGACGGTGCAAATGCCTCCGGGGATTCCTGTAGCTTGTGTAGCGATTAACGGCGGTGAAAATTCAGCGTGGCTTGCCGGGAGGATTCTTGCTGTTGATGATGAAGGATTGTTCATGAGGCTTGATGAAGAGGCTGTGAGAATGGCAGAAAGGGTTGACCAGAAAGACAATGACATCAGAGCGAAATACAGTCAGCAATAGCTACAAAGAGTCGGGCGTGAATGTTCAGGCGGGATATGACGCAGTGAGGCTAATGCGCGGCCATGTCGAAAGGACAATGACTCCCGGCGTGATTGGGAGTCTCGGCGGTTTCGGTGGAATGTTCGAGCTTCCGTCCGGCATGAAAAATCCTGTGCTGGTTTCCGGGACTGACGGAGTCGGTACGAAGCTCAAGATTGCGTTCATGATGAACCGTCATAACACTGTGGGCGTTGACTGCGTAGCGATGTGCGTGAATGATGTGCTTTGCTGCGGAGCGAGGCCGTTATTCTTTCTTGACTATGTAGCTGTCGGCAAGAATATTCCTGAGAGAGTCGCTGAAATCGTTTCGGGGGTCGCTGAAGGCTGCGTGCAATCCGAATGCGCTTTAATCGGAGGTGAGACAGCAGAGATGCCCGGCTTCTATCCTGAGAATGAATATGACATTGCGGGGTTCTGCGTCGGGGTTGTTGAACGTGATGAAATTCTTGATCCTCATAACGTCATGGCCGGAGATGCAGTTATCGCTGTTCCTTCATCGGGCGTTCACTCAAACGGCTTTTCATTGGTGCGAAAAGTTTTTGCTGGCGTTGACATTCACACGTACATTGATGAATTGGGACGGACATTAGGCGATGAGCTTCTGACACCGACAAGAATTTACGTCAAAGATGTGCTGCCTGTAATGCCTCTCGTGAAATCTATAGCACACATTACGGGCGGGGGCTTCTGGGAGAATATTCCGCGCGCGATTCCTGAAGGTCTGTCAGCAAAAATTGATACACGATCGATAAATATTCCTCCGATTTTTGACGTGATAATGAGGACTGGAAATATATCCCGCGAGGAAATGTATCACGTATTCAACATGGGAGCGGGAATGATGCTGATATGTTCGCGTGATAATGCTGACGAAATATTGAGGGCTGTAACTGGCTCATATGTTGCAGGCGAGATTGTGAAAGGCAAGGGAGGGTTAATACTTTGCTGAAAATTGCTGTAATGGTATCAGGAGGAGGAACAAACCTTCAGGCGTTAATTGACGCTCAGAACAACGGCGTATTGTCATCGGGAAGGGTTATTCATGTCATATCGAGCTGTGAAGGTGCTTACGCTTTGACCCGTGCGAAAAATGCGGGCATTCCTTCAACAGTCGCAAAGAGTGAGGCTGAAATAATTTCTGTGCTTGAGACAGTGAATCCGAATGTTATTGTCCTCGCTGGGTACATGAAGATATTGACGAAAGAATTTCTTGACCGGGTTCGAGTCCCGGTCATAAACATTCACCCTTCATTGATACCGTCATTTTGCGGGAAGGGGTATTACGGCCTGAAAGTACATGAGGCTGTCTTGAAGTCTGGAGTGAAAGTTACGGGAGCGACTGTGCATTTTGTGAACGAGATTCCCGACGGAGGGGAGATTATCGCGCAGAAAGCAATAGACATTCTCCCCAATGACACGCCGGAAGTTTTACAGCGCAGAGTCATGGAGGCTTGCGAATGGGTGATATTGCCTCGTGCTGTTGAGAATGTATGCAGGAAGATAGAGCCGAGAATTTTCCCTCATCCGCAGAAGTATGCAGGCCGGGGAATCATTACGGGAATGAGTCCTTCAGGCGGAAAAGTGTTAGCGTATTTCATAATGGGACGGAGCGTTTCAAGCAAGGCGAGACTCTTTGAGCGTTCCGGCGATGAGCTAATCATAAAACTTACGAGGGACGACAAAAATTTTGACCCGTCATTGATTCTGTATTCTCCCTTGCGCATAATTGGCGACAACATAATCATCACGAACGGCGACCAGACAGACACAATATATGACTCACTCAAGGACGGCGGAACATTCGAGGAGGCATTGAGGACACGAGAATATGAGCCTGACGCGCCGCATTACACGCCCCGAATCAGCGCAATCATGACACCTTCAGGCCACAAGCAGAGCATACTGAAGAGAGCCGGAAAATATTTCTACGAGTATGACTACACGCCGGGCAAAGGAAGACTCATTCACACGTATGATCATGACGTAATGCCCGGAGGAGTCCTGCCTTCATTCGAGGGAGAACCGCGAGAAGTGAATATCCCTGATGACATGAATCACTTTGCGGCCTCATTGTGGAGTGAGCTCGGTGAAAGCTATCGTGTTGCGCTTTACGTGAGGTATTATGACGGTGGAAGATACACGGACAAACTTTTCAACACACAGACAGCATAAATATCCGGCTCATTCGTGGGACATGAAGACAAACACATACGCTGAAGGACTCACGCGGGACTCTGATGTATATGTTTTCTGCCTTCATGATCACACCGAGCAGGAGAGCCTTAATATTCTTGACTTGTCGCAATGGAAATTCTTTGTGTTTCTGACTCGTTCAATTGAAGCCGGAGTCGGAATGCAGAAGACAATCACGCTTAACCGCATAAAAACTCTCGGAGCAATTGAGACTGATTATGACAATCTCAGAGACACAATAATAAACGCAATAAGGAGTGAAAGCAAATGAAAGAATACGAGCTGAAATACGGAACGAATCCCAATCAGATCCCCGCAAAAATATTCATGAGGAACGGAAGCGAATTGCCCATTGAAGTGTTAAACGGCCGACCGGGCTATATCAACTTTCTTGACGCTCTCAACTCGTGGCAGTTAGTCCGCGAACTGAAAGCGAGTCTCAATCTTCCTTCAGCAGCTTCATTCAAGCATGTGAGTCCCGCAGGAGCCGCAATAGGACTCCCCCTCACAGAAACAGAACGCAAACTCTTCTTTGTCGACTCGACTCTCGACATTAACGCATCACCTTTAGCATGTTCATACGCTCGCGCAAGAGGCACAGACAGGTTGTCATCATTCGGGGACTGGATAGCACTTAGCGATGAATGCGACGAGATAACCGCGATGTTCATAAAGCGTGAAGTCTCAGATGGAATCATTGCGCCTTCATACACACCGAAAGCCCTCGACATTCTCAAGTCAAAGCGCAAAGGAGGCTACGCGGTCGTTAAGATTGATGCTGATTATGAGCCTGAGTCGAACGAGACCCGCGACATTTTCGGCGTAACGTTTGAGCAGGGACGAAACACCGCGCCCGTTATTGATCCCGCCAAATATGACTCGCCCGTAACGATTCGCAAAGACATTCCCGAGTCAGCAAGAAGAGATTTGACCCTCGCACTAATCACGCTGAAATATACGCAGTCAAACTCGGTGTGTGTTACGAAGGACGGACAAACGTTAGGAGTCGGAGCCGGGCAGCAGTCGAGGCTTCATTGTGTGAGGCTTGCGTGTGATAAGGCTGATTTGCGGCTTCTCCGTGAACATCCGAAAGTGTTGGAGCTTGAGTTCCGCGATGATCTGGGACGGCCTGAAAGGGATAATGCTATAGCCTCAATGCTTGTTGGTGATTTTCTGAGTGCTGACGAAAAACGGAGCTTCATTTCACAGAATGCGGGGGCGAGTCTCGGAAGTGATGCGTTCTTCCCGTTCCCTGACAACATAGAGCGTGCAAGACTCAGCGGTGTGAAGTTTGTCGCGCAGCCCGGAGGATCAATCCGCGATGACTTAGTGATAAAGGCTTGCGATGATTACGGGATGGCTATGGTAATGACTGGCAGGAGATTGTTCCATCACTAACGAAAGAAGGCAATCACATGAACATACTCATAATCGGCGGAGGCGGACGCGAACACGTTATCGCAGAAGATGTTTAATGAGATTCAGTACTCAAAGCAGGCAATCAAATTCCTGAATAAACAGCCCTTGCGTATTCGTCAACTTATCGTGCAGGCAATAAAGCAAATACCAGAGGGCGACATCATAAAACTTCAGGGCAGGAATGGCTACAGGTTACGGGTCGGAAGTTATAGAGTGATTTTCGACCATGACGGCCATATCGTTTTCATTAATAAAATCGGTAATCGCGGAGATGTATACAAAGGAGGAAAAAACTGATTGAACGCAATTAAGGAACGAATATTCGGAGCTGTTACCGTAATGGATAACTCCTCTGCCTTAAAGTTGTGGGAGTTTATCACTAACGAGTTTGTCCATTCGGCAGACTGGAACAGCATACCAGAAACAGAACCAGATGAATTTGACTTGCAGATGCTGGCGGAAATTGAACAGGATAAAGACTGTCATGAATTTATCCCGGCTGATGAAGCTGAAAAAATATTAGGTCTTTCATAACCCTAAAGAAAGCAGGCACAAAATGAACATACTCATAATCGGCGGAGGCGGACGCGAACACGCAATCGCAAAACTCATCGCAAAGAATCCTAACGTCAGCAAAATTTACGCGCTCCCCGGCAACGGCGGAATATCACAGCTCGCTGAGTGCGTCAAAATTTCAGCAGAAGACATTGACGGCATAATCTCATTCGTTCACACTCACACAATCGACTTCGCAATCGTAGCACCCGATGACCCGTTAGCATTGGGAGCTGTCGACAAGTTAGAGGCTGAAGGCGTTAAATGTTTCGGCCCGGAAAAGAAAGCAGCCCTCATTGAAAGCAGCAAGATTTTTGCCAAAGAGTTAATGACAAAGTATCACATTCCCACAGCAGGCTACAAAATTTTTGACGACATCGACAAGGCTTTATCACACGCGGCACTCTCAGATTGTCCCATCGTCATTAAGGCTGACGGACTCGCAAAGGGAAAAGGCGTTACGGTCGCTGAAAACTTCCAGCAGGCAAAGGACGCAATAATCTCGTGCATGAAGGATAAATCTTTCGGCGCGAGCGGTGAGAAAATTTTGATTGAGGACTGCTTAACCGGCCATGAAGTTACCGTGCTTGCGTTCACTGACGGACATACGATTGTCCCGATGGTCTCATCAATGGATCACAAACGAGCTTATGACGGCAACAAAGGCCCTAACACCGGCGGAATGGGAGTAATCGCTCCGAACCCGTATTACACTCCCGAAATTGCTGACGAATGTATGAGGACGATATTCCTTCCCACGATTGACGCTATGAACAAAGAGGGACGAACCTTCAAAGGCTGCTTGTATTTCGGTCTCATGCTCACGAATGAAGGCCCGAAAGTTATCGAATACAATTGCAGATTCGGAGACCCGGAAGCTGAAGCCGTTCTGCCATTGATGGAGTCAGATCTTCTTGACGTGATGATTGCCGTGCGTGAAGAGAGACTCGCAGACTGCCCGGTGAAATTCCGCAGGGGTGCTTCATGCTGCGTTGTATGTGCGTCTGCCGGCTATCCTGGGTCATATCTCACAGGTTACCCGATTGATTTCGGGGATGCTGGGAATATTCCGGGCGTTGAGATCTTCCACGCTGGAACAAAATCAGAGGACGGAAAATTCTTCACAGCAGGAGGAAGAGTCTTAGCTGTTAATGCCGTTGATGATGATTTAGAGTCGGCAAGGTCAAAAGCATATGAGGCAGTCAGCAGAATTTCTTTTGACGGAATGCGTTACCGTTCGGACATAGGCGGCTGTTAATGGACTGGACATTATCACAGCTATTCATCATTTGCCCGCTGATATTCATAGGCGGAGTCGTTGACGCTATCGGCGGCGGAGGAGGTCTCATCACTCTTCCTGCGTACATCATTTCAGGCTTCCCCGTTATCTTTGCGATTGGCACAAACAAAATCAGCTCGGCTATGGGAACATTCACGGCGTTGATGAAGTTCCTGCGAGACGGTTATATGCCCCTGAAACTTTCTGCTGTCGGAATCATTTTCGCGTTCATTGGCTCTTCACTCGGAGCAAAGACAGCACTGTTGATTGACGATTACGCCTTCAAGATTCTTATGCTCGCAATCATTCCTGTAACAGCGTGGTACGTCTTCAAGAGTCAGGACTTGCTGCGAGAACACAAAGACTCTTCTGACGTAATCACATCACGAACGTACATCATCTGCGCTCTCGTTGCATTGGGAACAGGATTTTACGACGGCTTTTACGGCCCGGGCGCAGGAACGTTCATGCTTCTGCTCATGGCCGGGCTTGCGGGTCTCAGCGTTCAGAGGGCTAACGGAGTAACGAAAGCGATAAACTTCACGACGGGAGTCTCAGCTCTTGCTGTCTACCTTATGAATGACAAAGTGAATCTCCCAATCGGAATCGTTGCGGGACTCTTCAGCATCGCAGGAAATTACATCGGCGCAAAGTTCTTCGAGAAGGGCGGCTCAAAAGCTGTAAGGCCGGTGATACTTGTCGTGCTTGCGCTGTTCTTTGTGCGTGTGATTTATGACCTGTCAGCGTGATATTATTATTACCGTTTCAATTTTTTGTGAAAGGATTGATTCATTCATGCGTAAGTTAAGATTCATTCTCTGTGCATTAATCATTCTGGCCATGACATTAACGGCCTCTGCTCATCCGGGGAAGCTCGACAAAAACGGCGGGCATTACGACAAAGAGACAGGCGAGTACCATTACCACAAAGGCCCCAACGCTTTAGAGTCCCTCGAGATTCGCCGCAACACTGTCTACAAAGCAAAGGTTGAGAGAGTCGTTGACGGCGACACGATGATTATCACGTTCCTTTTTGACGACGGAAGCAAGTACCTCAAAGAGCGCGTGAGAATGCTCGGTGTTGACACTCCCGAAACTGTTCACCCTAACAAGCCCGTGCAGTATTACGGCAAAGAGGCAAGCAACTTCACGAAAGAAAATCTTGACGGCAAAACCGTATGGCTTCAAACAGACGTGGGAGTCAGAGACCGTTATGACAGAATGCTCGCTTATGTGTGGCTCAAAGAACCGACAAAGAAAGAGCTTGATGACGAGTCCGCAATCCGTGAGCACATGTTCAACGCAAAGTTGCTACTCGGAGGATATGCGCAGCTCATGACCGTACAGCCTAATTCCCGGTACTCAAATATATTCGTTCACCTTCAGAGGGAAGCGCGTGAACAGAAGAAGGGACTCTGGGGCAAAGATCCTGAGTAACAAAAATCATCTGCCGTCCGTGAAACTCTGCGGGCGGTTTTGTTTTACCCTTGACACAAACTTATTGCCATCCGCAAAGTAACGCCACAAAAATTTTCTGCACTCTTCAGCGTAATCAACATTAACACGCTCTGAAGTCTTCACACGAAAATCTTTCACGCCCTCCGTTATGTACAGCTCATCACCGCACAAATCGATTCCGTAATGCTCCATCGTTATGTCCATCGCTGAACACAATTTGCCCGGACCGTTACAGAGATTGCGAACGTCATATACTCCGCGACGTTTAATCATTAACGGGACTCCTTCGACAGGTTCAAGCGCGCGTATCAATACAGCTTCAGGTTTGCCGGGGTGACTCGCTGTAACGTTGAAGCAGTGATGCATTCCGTAGATGAGATACACATACGCGAGTCCTCCTTCATGATACATAATCTCGGTGCGTGCTGTCCTTCTTCCGCTGTAACTGTGTGCGGCTTTGTCCTCCGGGCCTCTGTACGCTTCAGCCTCAACTATAATCCCTGATGTGAGTCCTTCACTCGAGTCGTGAACAAGCAGCTTGCCTATTAATTCATGAGCTACTGTGCAGGCATCCCTGAGATAAAACGAGCGGTCTAATTTATTCATGGCTGTTATTGTTCTTTCTGTTAGAATATCCCTCATTATCACAAATTTTTTTCTAGGAGGAAACATTATCATGAAGAAGTTAGCGTTTGCATTGCTGGCTGTTGTTGTGCTTGCCTCATTCACTGCCGAGGCTGACGAAAGAATACGCGCGGGGGTTATCAGGTTTCAGAGCAGCACAGGCGTTGAAGGGGGTTATGCCGAGACATTAAGTGATACGTTCGCGCAGATGCTCGGACTGTCTGACAAATTTTCCGTCATGAGCACCGAACAGATGATGATGATCGCAACGCAGAATACTATTCCTTTGGGCGGCAATATCTCAAAGGAGACAGCAATACAAATCGGAAAGCTCGCGAAATGCAGATATGTCATCGCCGGAACAGTAACAAGTTTCGCACGTACTTCAAAGAACAGCGGACTGGTTGTCATTAGTTCACACAAAGAAGAGACACGAGCGGAAGCAGAAATAAAAGTTTATGACACCAAGACAGGAGAAGAAGTAATGTCAGCTTCAGATTTCGGACGGTCGGCGCAGGGAGGAAGCAATATCAGCATTTACGGAGTCTCGAAAGGAAGCTCAAACTTAAGCGGAACGGACGCGGGCGCAATCTCAGAATTATCTGCAAAGCTGAGTCTCAGAGTCCTCGAGAAGCTCACAGGATATTTCCCGACAGTAACAAAGAAAGAAGGCAAAGAAGTTACTATAGACTTAGGGACAATGAACGGAGCAATCAAAGGATGCTATTACCGGATATACACAGTCTCAGGAGATGAGGAGAAAAATCTTGCTGTCGTGAAAGTTACTTACGCGATGCAGGACTCATGCAAGGCTGTGCGTGCTGAAAAGGGAATGGGAGATCTATCACTCGTCGAAAAAGGCGACAAAGTTTTCCCCGTCAACGCAATAGAGCTTAAGGAACTCAAGAAGAAAGGCTTTGCAGAATCACGCTAGGTGAAAATCATCATGGCCAGCTTGAAATTTGCAGTGCGTTCCGAAATTGGCAAAGTCAGAACGAACAATGAAGATAACTTTTACTGCAACGGAGTCTTCATGGCACCTTCAGAGTCAAACCGCCCGTTTTTTCTCAAGGGAGTCGCTGACGTTCCGAGTGTCTTTGCTGTCTTTGACGGTATGGGCGGCCATGACTGCGGGGAACTTGCTTCACTCATGGCTGCTGAAACTTTGTCTGAACACTCGGCTGAGATCCTCAAGGGCGGGCATGAAGCAGTAGACTCTTACGTGAAGGACGCGAACTCAAAACTCACAGCCTTCATGAACGAACGAAATATAACGACGGGAACGACAATGATACTTTCAGTGTTCGGAAAAAATTTCTTCACGGCCTATAACTTGGGGGACTCGCGAGTCTACAGCGTGAAGAACGGAGCACTGACACGAATCAACATTGACCACACAGTAGCAGAAGAAATGATTCAGGCAGGCCGGCTCGATCCCAAACATGAAGAGGACTCGCGATGGAGCAACATACTTACGCGCTATATAGGGATGGGAGCTGATGAGATTTCGTCAAGCCCGGACATTTACGCGCTGAGGAGTTATGACGATGAGAAAAGAGTCCTTCTCTGCTCCGACGGTCTCAACAAAATGCTGAAGCACCGTGAGATTGCCGGCATCATGAAGAATTATGACTCGCCAGAAGAAACCGTGAACGCATTAACAGAAGCCGCGCTGATGAAAGGCGGACTCGATAACGTTACATGCATAGTGATTGATATTGAGGGTAATTGATGATGAAGAAACTTGTATTTGTGTCGAGACGCTGCAACCATCACCAGAAGGCAATATCCGATGAGTTTGTGAAAATTTACGGCGATGATTACACGTATGTGGCAATGCTTCCGTTCTTCAGCGGCGAACCTATACCCGGAGTGCGCGACCTGAACTATGAGCCTTATGTGCTGAGAGCATACGAGAGTCCCGAAGCAATGTCGGAAGCCCGGAGACTTATTGACGAGGCTGAATGCGTTCTTGTCGGCGGCCGTCCTGTGAGCGATGTGGGAAGCAGGCTGCTCAAAGGCAAGCTGACATTCATGTACTCGGAGCGTTTCTTCAAGGGGCCATTGTGGAAAGATGCCGTGCGTTTCGTGAAGTATTGCAGGTATTCGGGCGGAAGGTCTCAGGCAAGAGATCCTCACTCAAAATTTTATCTCTTGTGTGCGAGCGCGTTTGCGGCTTGGGACTATAACACCTGCGGGCTTTTCAGGGGGAAAACTTACCGGTGGGGATATTTTCCGGAAGCAAAGATTTATGATGACATTGACGGGTTTATGTCCCGCAAAAAGAAGGGGCGTATCTTGTGGGCGGCAAGGTATCTCGCCTTGAAGCACCCGGAGCTTGCAGTGAAGCTCGCGGCTAATCTCCGTGATATGGGACTCAGTTTCACGCTGAGGATAACAGGCAGCGGAGTCATGGAGAAAGAACTTCACAGCCTCATAGAATCTCACGGGCTTAATGATTATGTGTCGCTCAATACAGGAAGGGCAGTACAGCATGAAGAGATGCGAGCGGAGATGGAAAAGTCGCAAATATTTTTGTTCACGTCAGACCGCGGCGAAGGCTGGGGAGTCGTTCTGAATGAGTCAATGAACAGTTGCTGCGCGGTTGTTGCGGGTGAAAAGATCGGGGCAGCTCCGTACCTTATTGATGACGGGCGTAACGGGCTGTTGTTCCGCGACCGTGATATTGATGACTTGACGCTGAAAGTTTCCGGGCTTCTCCGTGAACCTGAGAGGATGAATCACCTTGGGCATAATGCATACGAGACTGTTACGGGAGAATGGAGTCCGCGCAATGCCGCCGAAAGGTTTGCGACTCTATCAGAGGCCCTGAGAGATTCTGACGCTGTGAGTCTCTGGGAGGATGGGCCGTGCAGTGTTGCGCCTGTGATGTGAGATTTCGAGGAAAGTGATATTATGACTGATGTATATTTCAGACCTGAACCAGAAGCAGGGCTTTACATGTGGGATGAGAATAAAGCCATTGCCAACTGGAAAAAACACAAGGTAACTTTCGAGACAGCTGTAAAAGTTTTCAGCGATAAGTTTGCTGTTGTGCTTCCTGATATTGAACACAGCGACTTTGAACAGAGAAAGAGAATTATAGGTACTGTACTCGATGTTGTAACACATGTAAGAATACTCTTTGTAGTATATGTTGAACGTTTTAACACTGAAGAAGGACTCGTAACACGTATTATTTCTGCGCGAGACGCTAACAGGGAGGAGGCGAGAATTTATGAGCGTAGTTTACCCAGATGATTACCCGAAATCGATTCACGAAGCAATAGAAGCGGCTATTCAGGTCAAAGATGAGGATATTGATTACTCAGATATTCCCCCGATAACTGAAAAGGAAGCAGCATTAGCAAAGCCGGTAGGTGATATGTTCGTTGAAAGGGGCAGACGCAATTCAATGTTCATCAACAGGCTTCTGAATGAGTATTACGCGAAGAAAGGCATAACACTCTGATATAATACGGACAATCCCACAAAAAGAGAGGCAACAAAAAATGAAAATAGGATTTATCGGACTGGGCATTATGGGCAAGCCTATGGCAAAAAATCTCATCAAGGCCGGCCATGAACTGAGAGTCTTTGACCGCACGACCGCGCACGCTCAGGAAGTCGCCGATTTCGCAAAGGGGAAAGCTGTTGTAGCAGTCAATGCAGTAGACGCAGCAAAGGGAGTCGATCTTGTTTTGACGATGCTGCCCAATTCACCCCACGTCAAGAGCGTAATGCTTGAGGACGACAAAGTAGCCGACCACATGGAGAAAGGCGCGGCATTCATAGACATGTCATCAATCAATCCCATCGCGAGCCGTGAGATAGCAGACGCATTAGCCAAAAAGGGAATCGATATGCTTGACGCTCCTGTTTCAGGCGGTGAACCCAAAGCGATTGACGGCACATTAAGTTTCATGGTCGGAGGCAAAAAGGAAGTATTCACGAAATTTGAACCCGTACTCAAAGCTATGGGAAGCTCCGTAGTTCTTTGCGGTGAAATCGGCGCGGGAAATGTTACGAAGCTCTGCAATCAGATAGTCGTTGCTGTGAACATCGCGGCAGTGAGTGAAGCTCTCATGCTCGGCAAGAAAGCAGGCGTTAACCCCGAGTCTATCTATCAGGCAATACGCGGAGGGCTCGCAGGCTCCACAGTTATGGACGCAAAAGCTCCGATGATTATGGACAGAAACTTCAAGCCCGGCTTCAAGATTGACTTGCATATTAAGGACTTGGCCAACGTAATGGACGCGGCCAAAGCTGTAGACAGCCCCATACCTTTAACGGTTCAGGTTGCGGAGATGATGAAGATACTTCACGCGGACGGATGCGGGCAGGACGACCACAGCGCGCTCGCAAAAGTCTACGAGAAGATGGCGAACACGGAGATAACACGCGGATAACTTCACAAAGTCTTCAAGCTCACTGAATATACTTGACCCCGTGATTTAGTGTAAAATCTATTTCGCGGGGTTTAATTTTATTCGCAGGAGTCATTTCACTATGGGCAGAATGTTTCTCACACTCTCATTTTTATTCTTAACCTTCACAGCCTCATGCGCGCAAAATATTTCGACGGACATCTCCGGGCTGTCTCTTGAAGAATGTCTCATCCTCTCGCTGAACAATCATCCCTCACTCCGCAAGACAAAAGCATCAGCAAAAGATATTGAGGCGCAAATCGAATCACTCAGAGCCGCCACGAGAGTCAAAGTTTCTCTCACAGGCTCGGCGCGTTACAACGGGGATTATGATTACTTCAGCGACAATTATCACAACGAGTCAATCACACTCAGCGCAACGAAATTAATTTACGACAACAGCCGCAACAAGCTTCAGCGTCAGATCAAATCCGAAAATCTCAAAGCCTCACATGAGACTCACCGTAACACAATGATAACTGTAACAGCAGAAGCGAAACGAAAATATTATGACTTAGTGCTGAAATTTTTTGACAGGGATCTTCAGCAGGAGAGAGTGAATAATCTTGAGGAACATTTGAAGCGCGCGCAGGGTCTTTACGATGTCGGAAGCAGCCCGTACATTGACGTAACAAAAGCGCAGTCTGATCTGTCGTCAGCAAGAGTATCACTCCTCAAGGCGGACAACGATATACTTCTCGCGCAGGAAGCACTGAAAGTCGCAATGGGCACTGAGCTTCAAAGCCCGTTCAACATCGCAGTGCCAAGAGAATTATTGATGCCCTCGCTGCCAGAAAATTTTGACTCTCTCGTTGACGTTGCACTTGCTGACCGTCCCGACTTCCGCAAGCTCATGCATGACATCACAGCAGGCGAACTCACCATAAAGGACGCGGCCCGGGCAATCTCTCCGACAGTTACAGGGCAGGCAAGCACATCACTAAGCAATAGGCAGCACGGAACGACAGACACGAATTATTACGCGGGCGTGAGTGTGAATGTCCCTATTGTTGACGGCGGCGAAACGAAAGCAGGCATAACACGAGCAAGGCTTCAATTAGAGCAGGTATATGCAGACGCTGACTCACTGAGGAACAATATCACTTACGGGGTAATGAGCGCGGCATTATCACTCCTCAACGCAAAAGACCGGGCGAGGGCGGCAGAAGAGGCCGTGAAATATTCTGAGGAAAATTTAGAGCTTGCGAACGGACGTTACAGCGTTGGAGTCGGGAACTCTGTAGAAGTAAGCGACGCAGTTTCAGCACTGGCAGACTCAAAGCACACATACTACACAGCAATATATGACGCGCAGACAGCAAGAGCGAATCTTGACGAGGCACTTGGGCATTTTCCGCAAGAAATAGAAGGGAGACAAGAATTATGGCAGGAACGGTAGACTTGCACATTCACACGAACGCTTCAGACGGAACGGACTCGCCTGAGCAATTACTATGGAACATTCAGAAGGCCGGAATAAATATTTTTGCTGTAACAGACCATGACACAATAAAAGGCGCGCTGAGAATGAAGAAGATAATACCTCCGGGGATAAAGTTCATTCAGGGCGTGGAGTTCTCATGCGTTACGGACAGCGGGACAAAGTGTCATATATTAGGACTGGGATATGATGAGTATAACCCGGACTTCAAAGAGGCATTGAGGACGGGCGACGATCTCCGTCATCAAAAGTTTCATCTGCGAATAAAGTTGTTGCGTGAAAATTTCGGGATTACGTTTACTGATGACGAAATCACAACGCTGCTTAACACTCCGAGCGTCGGCAAGCCTCACATAGCTAACATGATGGTGATGAAGGGACTCGCTGAAAATAAGCAGGACGCAATAGAACGCTATATCGACAAATGCAGGACAGGCACAACGAGAATCAGCGCGCGGCTCGCAGTGAAGGCAATATCAGCGGCAGGGGGCTTTCCGGTATGGGCGCACCCTCTTGGCGGAGAAGGCGAGAAGGAGTCGACTGAAGAACAATTCCGTATGACTCTTCGCGAATTGATTTCATACGGCATAAAGGGCTTGGAGTGCTGGTACTCAAAATATCCCGTGAATAAATGCAGGGAGCTTGCCATGACCGCCGAAACTTTCGGGCTTCTTGTGTCGGGCGGAAGCGACTATCACGGAACGAACAAGACAATACCATTAGGACGACTCAATTCTGACAACGAGAATATAGGCTACGAACGCCTGAGCATATTACGGGGGCTTTAACATGATAGCGGGACTCAAAAAATTATTGATACTGGGAATCTTTGCGGGACTCTGCTGGCTGGGCTGGGAATATTTCTTCAAGCCCGAGCCTGTGAATTACGGACTCACAACGTCAGCAATAACTCGCGGCGATATAGTTTCAGAAGTTACAGCAACAGGAGAGCTTAACGCGATAAGTGTCGTTGAAGTTGGGACTCAGGTCTCAGGAACAGTGCAGGAGATTTACGTTGACTTCAACACACCCGTGAAAGCAGGACAGGTGATCGCGCTGATAGATCCTTCAGTCTTGAGATTGACGCTCAACGAGTCGCAAGCCTCCCTCGCAGTGAATGAAGCGGCCGTGAAAAGCGCACAGGCAGCACTTACTGACTCACAGAGGAAATACACGCGCAACAAGGAGCTGTTCAATCGTAAACTAATAGCGCGCAGTGAAGTTGACACCAGTGAAGCAGACGTAGAAATGAAGAAAGCCTCATTGCAGGAAGCACAATCACGCGTGAAGCAGGCAAAAGCATCATTAGAGCGGGCAAGAACGAATCTAAACTATACACAGATAAAATCACCCGTGAACGGAGTCGTAATTAACAGGCAGGTTGACGCTGGGCAGACAGTAGCGGCTAGTCTCCAGGCTCCGACACTCTTCAAGATTGCTGAAGACCTAACGCACATGAAGATTGAGACGAAAGTTGACGAGGCAGACATAGGGACGGTAGCAGAAGGGCAAAACGTAACATTCCGCGTTGACGCATTCCCTGACGAAATATTTTCCGGGAAGGTCGTGCAGGTCAGAATAGCCCCGAACACAAGCGACAATGTTGTAACCTACACGGTGATAATACACGTGAGCAATGATGACTTGAAGCTGAAGCCCGGAATGACAGCAAACGTTTCAATCGAGACAGCAAAGGCCGTGAACGTTCTGCGTATTCCTGTGGCGGCATTGAGATTCACGCCTCCTGAAGACTTGCTTGCGACGATCTCATTTGACCGCGATATATTGACGGCAAAGAAGACTCTTCATTCTGGAACTGTATGGCCTGAAAGAGACGGCTTCATGATGAGGCCTGTACAGGTTGTTACGGGTGTAACTGACTCAAGATGGGTTGAGCTGGTGAAAGAAAGCTCTGACAGAAAACGTCCTGCACTGCGCGAAGGAGTCGAGCTTGTAACGAATGCCCAGAAAGGAGTCAGCACAGGAAGACAAACTAGCGGCGGATTGTTCGGTGCTCCCGGCGGAGGAAGGCGGCGCGGCGGAGGCGGTCCGAGATAATGAGCATAATAGAAGTGAAAGACCTGACGAAAGTTTATGTTACGGGCGACATAGAATTGCGCGCTCTTGACGGAGTGAGCTTCAAGATTGAGCGCGGTGAATTTGTCTGCGTGATGGGGCCTTCAGGTTCAGGGAAGTCAACAATGATGAATATACTGGGATGCCTCGACGTTCCGACGGGGGGACATTATGAGCTTGACGGAGTGGACGTTAAAGACCAGACTAAAGCCGAGCTTGCTGACATTAGGAATCGTAAACTGGGATTTGTCTTTCAGGGCTTCAACCTTTTGCCGAAAGTTGACGCTGTAGAAAATGTAGAGCTTCCGTTGCTGTATCGTGGAGTCAGCTCGTCAGAAAGAAGGAAAGCCGCCGTTAATGCTCTTGAGCGAGTCGGACTCGGACAGAGACTCCATCACCGCCCCGCGCAAATGTCCGGGGGTCAGCAGCAAAGAGTCGCAATAGCCCGCGCAATAGTCGGAGAAGCACCAATCATATTAGCCGATGAGCCAACCGGGAATCTTGACACAAAAACTACAGTTGAGATCATGAATATCTTCACGGATTTGCACAAGCAGGGAATAACGGTGATACTTGTAACGCATGAGCCGGAGATAGCGACATGGAGCGAGAGAGTTTTGCGCTTCCGTGACGGTCGACTCATTGCTGACGAGGACGCGCCGAAAATCGAGGAGTTAGACAGCGAAGCCAAGCACTAGAGATAAAAGAAGAGTCCCCGTTATAGGCGTGAGGACTCTAAAATTTATTGTGTTGTTTGATTATAGGTTTGTCGTTGTTCGTTCGTGTGTTGTGGTGGTTACTCTACAGGTTCAATTCTGCCGGAAATGAGGAACACTCTGAACTTGTAATATTTATCATCATCCGTTTTGGTAGTATCAAATACATCAGCAGCTGCAACTTCATCATGTTCTGCTACACTGTTTGTTGTATCTTCATCTACATGTGTTACTTTATAGTACTTGCCGTAGCCCTTTATCGCCTTCAATGCTGTTCTGATGTCGTCTCTTTCCGGGTCTTTGCTGAAGTCTATAGTTACCGCCCAATTATCCGGGCCTTTGCCTTCCTTCTGTGTAGTGTCTTCTGCGTATTTGATTGTCGCTTTCGTATCAGCATCGCTGAAATCTGCCCACGCAGGCATACCCGCCGCAAGTACGTTATTTGCTGTTGCGTCTGAAAGGCTTGATGGTGCAGAGCTTGTATCACCTGTAATAACTGCTAAAGGCCCGCCGTTTGACTGGCATGATTTTGCTACTGTTTTCATTGTGTCAACGTTTGATGCTATTGTTGATGCTTTTGCCTTTGCTGAAGCCCCGCTAATGCTTGCTGTCATTGCCGCTGTGAGTGTCGCCAGTATTGCAACGACAATCAGCAATTCTACGAGCGTGAATCCTTTGCGTGCTTTCTTCATGTGAATCTTTCCTCCTGTGATTTTTTTCCTTGTCTCACCTGCCGCCTATTACAGATGAGTCCTTCTTGCAGAATGGTTACTGCAAACCTTCAACGCTGTTGCTTGTTACTTTGTGAAACGGAAAAATTTTTTGCACACAACTAATTCACATAATCCCTTGCCTTTGTGATATAATTTTCTCAGAGACAAAGAATATGCCTCGCACTAATTGTGTGCGTGTTTTATTGACAAACAAATTATAGCATATACTTTGTCTTTTTTGTTATGACCTCACATAATTTTTTCACGCTCAAAAAAATTCCCCCCGACAATTTCACAGAAGCCGGAGGGTTTGTATCTCTCAAATTCAATCGTCAGTCCTTCACCAATGGCCGCCACCACGACTCATTACCCAGATACCAGCGTATTGTCTTCTTTATCCCGTCAGCGAATCTCGTCTCAGGCCGCCAACCCAAACGCAGATATATTTTTGTCGGGTCAATCGCATATCTCAGGTCATGACCCTTCCTGTCTTCCACAAAATGAATAAGGCTCTCAGGCTTCCCAAGCTCGGAACAAATCAGACGGACAATATCAATGTTCCTCATCTCGTTATGACCGCCGATGTTGAAGACCTCACCTTCAGAGTCAGAGTCATGAATTATCATGTCGATCGCCCGGCAGTGATCCTCAACATACAGCCAGTCCCTTACGTTTATTCCCTGACCGTAAACAGGCAGCGGCTTATCGTGAAGAGCGTTGATTATCATCAGGGGGATTAATTTTTCCGGGAAATGATACGGCCCGTAGTTGTTTGAACAGCGCGAAATGCTCACGGGAAGTTTATACGTCCTGTGATATGCAAGCACTAACATGTCAGCTCCGGCTTTCGAGGCTGAATACGGCGACGATGTTTTTATCGGCGAGTCCTCAGTGAAAAACATGTCGGGGCGGTCAAGCGGCAAATCTCCGTAAACTTCATCCGTGCTTACCTGGTGAAAGCGTTTTATTCCGTACTTCATGCAAGCGTCAAGAAGGACTCCTGTACCAAGAGTATTAGTCCGCAGGAAGATTCCCGGATCACTTATTGAGCGGTCAACATGAGACTCAGCCGCAAAATTTACGATCACTTCAGGGCGTTCAGTCTCAAAAAGTTTGTACATGTTCTCACGGTCGCAAATGTCCAGCTTGAAGAACGATATTTTTTCCTCGTCAATAACTCTCTGAAGCGTCGCGAGATTCCCGGCGTATGTCAGCTTGTCCACGCATATTATTCTGTCCTCAGGGTGAAACTTCAGCATGTGGAAAATGAAATTGCTTCCGATAAACCCCGCTCCGCCCGTAACTATAATCTTCACGGTAATATTGCCTCCCTCAATAACGGCAGTTTGCTGTCGCGCTCGATAATGTTCAGTGGTGCGTCAACTTTTGGCCATGCTATATTGATCTCAGGGTCAGAATATATTATCCCGCCCTCGTCGTTAGGGTGCCAGTAATCATCGCACTTGTAGCAGAACTCCGCAAAGTCTGACACGACAAGAAAGCCATGTGCGAATCCTTTCGGAATCAAAAGCTGCTTGTAGTTGTCCTCCGTCAGAATTATCCCGTAATACTTCCCGAATGTCGCGCTTCCCCTGCGAACGTCAACAGCCACATCATACACAGCCCCGCAAATCACACGAACAAGTTTCGTCTGCGGATAATGTATCTGGAAATGCAATCCGCGAAGGACTCCTTTCGTGCTGCTGCTCTGGTTGTCCTGAACAAATTCGTAATCAAGCCCGGCTTCGGCCATGTCCCTGCGGTTGTATGTCTCCGTGAAATATCCGCGCTTGTCCCCGTGAACCGTCTGTGTGATTACGCAAAGACCCGCGATCCCTTCAACGTTATGTGCAACGCTAATCTGACTCATATTCTGCTAAATACCTCCTTAATGCATCCCGCCAGTCCGGGAGCGGCTCAAATCCTGATGATAATAACTTGCTTTTGTCGAGACGGGAATTATACGGCCTCTTAGCTTTTGAGAGTCCATATTCAGAAGTTGTAACGGGAATCACATTCACATTAACGCCCGCCTGCCTGAAAATTTCACACGCGAAATCATACCAGCTGATGTATCCGCCCTCGTTCGTAGCGTGATAGATTCCGAATTTCTCCGTCATGTTGATGTCAGCAAGAAGCCTCGCCAAATCCGGCGTGTATGTCGGCGTTCCTACCTGATCATTCACGACTCTCAGTGTGTCATGAGTCCTCGCAAGTTTCAGCATGGTGCGCACAAAATTATTTCCGTTCTTCCCGAACACCCAGGCGATTCTCACAATGAAGAATTTTTGCAGGTACTTCCTCACCGCTAATTCTCCCTGCAATTTAGTGAGGCCGTAATAGTTAAGCGGGGAAAATGATTCGTCATCGGGCTTTCGGGGAGTCGTCCCTGTTCCGTCAAAAACATAATCCGTGCTGATGTATGTCATGATGAGATTGTTTTCTGAACATGCCCGCGCTATATTCTCAGTGCCTTTTACGTTTACGGCAAAAACTTTCGGGCGGTTCGCTTCGTCTTCAGCAGAGTCAACAGCAGTCCACGCCGCGCAGTGTATGACCCGTGAAGCTCCTGACTCTTTCATGGCCGAGTCAACAGCGTTCGAGTCTGTGATGTCGAGAGGAACATACGCGCATGACTCATCGCCGAAAAATTTCTCCTGAATGTCTGACGCAACGCACTCAACCCCGCGTGATGCCAGCTCGTGAACAAGGTCGCGCCCTAACTGCCCGTTTGCACCCGTGATGAAAATTTTATCTCGCATCTATATACTTCCCTTCTACAACGTCAAGCAAATATTGCCCGTATTGATTCTTCCTGAGCTGATTCGCAACCGTCAAAACATTCTCGCGGGTAATCCAGCCGTTAAGGTACGCAATTTCCTCAAGGCACGCAATCTTTCTGTGCTGGTGAGTCTCAAGAGTCTTCACGAAATTCGTAGCGTCAGCGAGACTCTCATGCGTCCCAGTGTCGAGCCAAGTGAATCCCTGACCGAGCAATTTCACGTTAAGCTCTCCGCGTTCAAGATATATGCGGTTAAGGTCGGTTATCTCAAGCTCACCGCGCTTTGAGGGCTTCAACGACTCCGCGAACTCTATAACCCTGTTGTCATAGAAATATAATCCCGTAACGCAGTAATTGCTTTTAGGGTGTTCGGGCTTCTCCTCGATTGAGACTGCATGACCGTGCGAGTCAAACTCAACGATTCCGAAACGCTCCGGGTCATCGACATAGTAGCCGAAAATTGTCGCGCCTCTCCCGGACTCTGCGTCATTCACTGCCTCATTGAGTCTGCGAGTCAGTCCCTGCCCGGAGAAAATATTGTCGCCGAGAATCATTGCCGCGCAGTCTGAGCCGATGAAGTCCTTGCCGATTATGAACGCCTGGGCGAGTCCGTCGGGTGAAGGCTGAACCTTGTACGAGAAATTCACGCCGAATCTTTCGCCTGTTCCGAGCAGTTTCTCGAAGCGCGGAAGATCTTCAGGCGTTGAGATTATGAGAATGTCGCGGATTTTCGCCTGCATTAAGATTGATACGGGGTAATAGATCATGGGCTTGTCGTAAACGGGCAGCAATTGTTTTGATGTTACGAGCGTGAGAGGGTAGAGCCTCGTACCGCTTCCGCCGGCCAATACGATTCCTTTCATGATTTGATTCCTCCTGAATGTGTGAATGGGTATATTGTATCAGCGCGGGGAAAAAGGAAGAGTCCCTCATAGGCGTGAGAGACTCTAAAATGTATTGTGTTGTTTGGTTATAGAAGTAATTCTCCTGTAGTAAGGTTGACAGCGAACGATTTTGCGTGTGATTCAGGAATCTCAGCCTGAGTCTCATTATCATCTTCGTATCAGTATCATCTGCTAATCACCTAAGAAAATGTCAGCATCTCAATATTTTTCCGCAGTATCTTTAACACGAAGCAGACACTTTTATGCTGTGCTATAATCTATTCATTCCAGCACGCAAGGAGCTATTGCAATGTCAGAATATTCTGTGTATAATGTGCCCAACGCCCAACGCCCAACGCCCATAATTGACGCTAAATCCGCCGGGGGTGCAGAATGAATTTCAGAACCCTGGAGGATTTGAACAGCACAATCTTTTCACACATTCACGAACTCCCGAAAGACATCGACATCATAGCCGGAATACCCAGAAGCGGAATGCTCCCTGCATGTATCATCGCGCTGTATCTGAACTTGCCGCTCACCGATATTGACGCTCTCGCAGAAAACAGGGTATATACTCCAGGTAGCGTAAGAGAAAAACCGCGCTACAGCGTTCACGAGGCGCGGAAGATTCTTGTCGTTGACGACACGTCAGCGTCAGGTAATTCACTCGCAGAAGCACGCGAAAAATTCAGAGGCTCAGAAATTTTCAGCAAGATGATTTTTATGGCTATTTATGTTGCGCCGGAATCCAGCAAATTTCCTGATATTTACTTTGAAACAGTAGATTATCCGCGCATGTTTGAATGGAACTGTTTTCATCATCATGTCTACCTTCAGACAGCGTGCTGCGATATTGACGGCGTATTATGCCCGGATCCTTCAGAAGAACAGGATGATGACGGTGAAAAATATATCGACTTCATAAGGAATGTGCCTCCGCGTTTTGTGCCTACGTATGAGATAGGCTGGCTGATTACTTCAAGGCTTGAAAAATATCGTGAAGAGACTGAATGCTGGCTCAGAAAAAATAATATACGTTACGGGCATCTAATCATGATGAACTTTGCAACAAAAGAAGAGAGAGTCAAAAGCGGTTCACACGGGAGATTCAAAGCTGAACATTACAAGCGGATAAAGGATGCTGATATATTCATCGAGAGCAGCGAGAGACAGGCAGAAGAAATTGCAGAGCTGTCCGGCAAATTGGTATTCTGCACAGATACGCATAAAGTTTATGAGGAAGGAATAGTAAGGAAAACCAAAAATAAACTGAAGCAAACCAAAAATAGACTGAGACACAGAATTTCCATGATGCTGCCTCAAAAACTCAAACGCATAATCAAAAGGCTCATACGCAGACAATAAAAAAAAAGAGCCCGACTCCCTCATCAGGAATCAGGCCGATGACTTTCACTCAATCAATTTCCTTACGCAAGATACTTCTTCAGCGTCTCACGTACTGCACCATACCCGGCAATCTCTTCACGGAATATCGACTCTATCTTCTCACCTATTCCCGCCTCATAGAGATTCACTCCGAATATATGCGCGTTGCTCAGTATAGGCTTCAGCTTCTCACCAACGGACTCAGGCTTCCCGATCTCAACTCCTGAAAGTCTCTGAGTCATCTCGTCATTCATCGGGTCGGGTGAAAGCTCGTACTTCTTCCCGCTGTCGTCAACCGCAAGAATGTACCTTAACCATCCCGCAATCGCTAACGGAATCCCCTTAAGACTCTCAGCAGTCCCGGAACGTTTGACCCACGCTTTCACAGTCTCACCGAAACGGAACGCGAGTCCCTGCGAGATGTCCGTCGCAATCCTCGCGCTTGTGTCGCCCAAATACGGATTCGGAAATCGTACCTTCATACACTCATCAAGGAATTTTCTCGGCGATAAGATTTTCGGGTCTTCAACAACAGGCAGTCCCTCAGCATATCCGACAGCATCAGCAAGTTTCGACAGCTCCGGGTCGTGCATTCCGTCAGCAAAAAGTGTATAGCCCAGCATGATCGCATACGTGCATAACGCGGAGTGAATCGGATTGAGGCACGCTGTAACCTTCATTCGCTCGGACAAGTTTACGGTGTTGCGGTCGGCCATGTATACCCCGAAATCTGACGCTTCAAGCTCAGGCCGCCCATTAGGGAATGAGTCCTCAATCACCAAATAGCCGGGGGCTTCTGCGTTCACGAACGGGGCTATGTACGTGCGCTTTGACGTTACTACTATGTTCATGTCATCAACGCCGAGTCCCGCGAGCATTTTGGCGACATCTTCCGACGGGCGAGGGGTTATCTTGTCGATCATCGTCCAAGGGAATGCGACTCTCTTCTCATCCTCAGCGTAAGCAACAAATTCTGACGGGACAAAGCCATTCTCATGCCATTTCTTTGCGGTCTCAATGACGCTTTCACGCAGCTTTCTTCCGTTCTGTGAAACGTTGTCCATTGACACAAGCGCGAGAGGGAATGCCCCGGCCTTGAAACGCTCGTACAACATGGCCGTGATTATTGCCATTGCTCCTTTGGGATTCGCAGGGCCGTTAGTCATGTCGGCTTCAACGAACGGGAAATATTTTCCGTCAGAGCCGTGAAGGGCGTAACCTTTCTCCGTAATCGTGAATGATACAAGCTGAAGAGATTTTGCCGTGAAAATTTCTGTGAGTCGTTCGCGGTCTTGAGGAGCTTTCACCGCTTCAGTGAGTGAGGCAAGTACGCGCTTGTCAGTCCGTCCGTCCTCGTGAAGCGTTACGGATAATGCGAGGTTGTCGAAAGGGTGATATATCTTGTCAACAACATCGTAATCAAACGACTCGGCGCATATTATCCCGGTGTCCATTTTCCCGGAGCGTATGAGGTTGTCCGCTATGCCTCCGACAAAGATACGGAAGATATTCCCGATCCCGAAATGAATCCAGCGGGGAGTCTTGCGTGTATTGTCGGCGATTTTCTGAGGGTCATACGGTGGCAGATCTATTCCGGCATTTTTCCATGACGCAGAATCTTTCAGCCCGTCATAAGTCAGGCGCATGATGAATCAATCCTTTCATTGTTGTGAAAAATTTGGAGTGCTTAGAGTTTACCATGATTATTATGATGATGCCCGGCAATTTTCGCAGTTAGGTATAAATCCGTTATTCTTCATTTCGTCCAAAGCCCATTGAGCAGCAGCCGTCAGCATTGGGAGAGCGTTTTTGCCCCGTTCAGTGAGTGAATATTCGACTCGCGGGGGAACCTCGTTGTATTGAGTGCGTGAGACAAGCCCGGAAGATTCTAATTCCTTGAGCGAGTGTGCAAGCATCATGTTTGTGATGTCGCCGAGCCTGCGTTTTATCGCGCTGTAACGTTTGGGCGACATGTCCGACAATATGCAGATGATTGGCAGCTTCCATTTTCCCCCGAATGTATGAGCTAAATATTTCAGCGGGCAAATATTTTCCATGTGGCAAAATCTCCTATGTATAAATTTTGTACATGGTATCAAATTTCTGTGTTCTTGTGAAAATCGTACCATGAAATATAATAATCTTATCCCAAAAAAATTTGAGGAGGATAATTTCTCATGCAGATAAAAGCGGTAAAACTTTTCGAGGGCGGAGAGTTCACAGAAGAGTTTGTGTTCGGAGGTGAGAACAAAGCAGACGGGCGCAAGGATTTCACATATCCCGGAAGCCTTCAGAATTTCGTGATTGATACGGGCGATGAAGTGATACTTGTTGACACGGGATTCGCGCCTGGGACTCCGTTCAAAGGCTACAACATGATTAATGACTATATCCCCGCGCTTGAAGCAGCAGGATATAAGCCGGAGCAGGTCAGCAAGATTCTTGTTACTCACAAGCACCCCGATCACACAGGAATGTTATCAGCCTTCCCGAACGCGAAAATCTACATCGGCCCAGAAGACGCAGACGCATTGAAACTCGACGGCCCGAACGTAATCAGAGCAGCATATTCAGACGGAGCGTATCACAATTTCCCTGAGAGTCAGAAAATCGCTGACGGAATATACTTCATCAAGGCAAGAGGACACACGAAAGGCAACAGCATAGTTATAGCTGAGGACAACGGAGTCTACTACATGCTTCACGGTGATGTAACGTATGTTGACGCTGCGCTTCATGCAAACAAGCTCTCGGTTGTGTTCGAGGACTTGGCCGCAGCGCGTGAGACATTAGACCGTGTTCGCGAGTTCGTGAAGAATAACCCGACAATCTATCTTTCGACTCATACCCCTGAAGGCGTAACGAACCTTGAGGGAAAAATCATAATGAAGCTGTAAATCACAATGGAATTTGAGAATGTATTGACGCGCAGAGTCTCGGCACGCAAATACACCGGGAGAATGCCGAGCGATGAAGAAATACAGAAGGTAATTGACGCGGCACTCCTCGCGCCTATAGTACGCTGGCACAAACTGCACTTGTCTGTAGTAACGAGTCATGACGCTATGTGTGTTGCAGAGAATGCAGCAGATGAAATTTTCGGACGGCCTGACTCACCCGTGAAGATGCCCCGGCCATATCTCTACAACGCGCCCGTGTGGATAATCTTATCGGGCAAAAGGTACGACGAGTCCGAGAATCCTCAGGCAAAACTGATGAATGATAATCTCTTCTGGAATGTAGGCTCAATCATCGAGAACATGGAGCTTCAGGCAACGGCGTTAGGACTCGCGAGCTGCGGAATAAACACGACAGTTGTAGCAATGAGAGACCGCCCGGACGTGAAGAAGGCTGTCGGAATCCCAGAGGGCTACGATGCTTTAGCGTCCGTGATTCTGGGCTATGCTGACGCGGAATATGCCGAAAGAAAAGTGAGGCCGGAATTAATCCCGGTGTCTTACGTGAAGTGAGGAGTCATTGATGGACAGGAACAAACCTTACGAGGCGTTCAACATTTTCGACAGGGACTGGGGACTCGCGACCGCTGGGACTCTCGCTGACTTTGACGGCTGCACTATCGGCTGGGGTTCAATGGGTGAAATCTGGGGATTGCCGAACCAGTCGCGCCCAATCATAACGGTGTACGTTAATCCGCTGAGAATGACGGCTGACTACATGCTGAACAACGAATATTTTTCCGTCTCATTTTTCCCGAAAGAATACAGGAAGGATCTTGCGATTCTCGGCTCAAAGTCAAAGCGTGAAACCGATAAATTTGCGCTGACCTCATTAACTCCGCAGGAACATGGCAACACGATAATTTTTGCGGAGGCTGATTTGACGTTCATTTGCCGCAAGTTGTACTGGGAGCAGTTCAACGAGTCTCACATGGCCGATGACGTGAGAGAATTTTACGGAAAGCACGGCCAGCCCCCTCACTATGAATTTATCGGTGAAGTGAAAGAAGTGATAGACAGGCGATGAAGCGATTACACGTAATATATTTCAGTCCGAGCGGTTCAACAGAAAAAGTTGTGAAAGAGATTGCCTCAGAATTTCCCGGAATGCCCGCTGAGACAATCAATCTTTTGACATCAGCAAGCCGCAAGAAGCACTACACATTCGGCCATGATGATATTGTGATTTTCGGGATGATTACGGCGGGAAAACTCTTCACTCTGTCTGATGAGATTTTCGCGTGCCTTCATGCTGACGGGACTCCGTTTGTCGGAATAATCACATTCGGGAACGGCTATTACGGTATCGCGCTGAAAGAAATGTTATCGCGTGCAAAGGCTCAGGGCTTCAAGGTTGCGGCATTGGGTGCGTTTGTGTCTCGTCATTCAATGGACACTGCGATTGCTGAAGGACGGCCGGACTCTGACGACATGAGGAAGATTCACGAGTTCGGGAAAAAGTCATGCGAAAAGATTCTCAGCGGTGATTGCGAGCTTCACACACAGCCCGTAACAAACTGGTCATCGTGGGACATGGGCAACAAGGTCATAGCTTACAGGGAAGAACACCCCGATGAAGCATACGCGCTCCCGTCTTCGTGCAAGGCAAAAGAGATCACGGACGCTTGCATAAAGTGCGGGACTTGCGTCAGAAATTGCCCAGTTGACGCGATAGACATTGAGTCGAAAACGTTTGACATGGAAAAATGTATAGGCTGCTGGGGATGTATCAACCGCTGCCCTAAGCACGCGATAAAATCAACAAGCAAAGAAGTAGCAGAAATAATGCGTTCATTCGGCGAGGCTTCGACAAAGAGACTTGAGCCGGAAATTTTCATGTAAGCAAAAAGAGTGAGAGTCCCTCAATAGGCGATGGGGGACTCTCGTTTTGTATTGTGTTGTTTGGTTATAGGTTTGTTGGCTAAATGTTAAGACCTGCTGTAGGCTTCAATCTTACCGCTTGAGAGTGTTACCTTGAACATGTACTTGCCGTTACTCGTACCACTTGTAGCTGTGTTCTTTGCTATGATAGCGGTGCCTGTATCAGATGTTTCTGCTGAAGAATACGAATTGCCGTAACCCTTGATTTTCAACAATTCCTCAACAATGGTATCCTTCTCCGGATCTTTACTGAAGTCAACAATGATTGCCCAGTTTGCTACCCCTTTGTTCGCATCATCTGTAAGTGCCTCATAGCTGATACCAGTAGTAGCACCAGTAGCCAGCTTAAAATCTCTCCATGTAGGCAGACTTGCGTGAAGTACATCTTCTGCTGTAAGTGTAGATAAGTCATTCTCAAGGTTATTGACAGCGTAAAGCCTCGCCGCACTGATGCATGCATTAACGTTTGATGCTATTGTTGATGCTTTTGCTTTTGCTGTTGCTCCTGATACTGACATTGTCATTGCCGCTGTGAGTGTCGCAAGAATCGCTACGACAATGAGAAGCTCTACCAATGTGAATCCCTTGCGTGCTTTCTTCATTTGAATCTTTCCTCCTAGTTATTTTTGCTGAATTTATCTGTCGCCTATTAACAGATAATCCTTCTTGCAGAATGGTTACTGCAAACTCTCAACGCTTGTTGCTTCTTGGTGCTTGTTACTTTGTGAAACGAGAAAAAATTTTGCACACAACTAATTCACATATCCCCTTGCCTTTGTGATATAATTTCCACAGAGACAAAGAAAATGCGTACACACTAATTGTGTGCTTCTTTTGTGGTAGAAAGATTATAGCATACACTTTGTCTTTTTTGTTATGTCTTCATAAAATTTTCTCACATCATTTATTTTCAGAGTGCAAAAAAAAACAGGGGATTACGATTCCGAGTCGCTCCCCTGCTTTTGTGCTTGCGATTCTGTTTTGTGCTTCGCGTTACGCCTCTTCGGGTTCGTCCGGGTCAACGTCAACGATAACTTTCATCGTCGACTCGCGGTTGTTGTCTATGAACTCATACGCTTTAGGCCAGTCCTTGAACGCAAAGTGTGCTGTCCTTAACGGCTTGAGCTGCACCTTTCCTTCCTGAACGAACCGAATCCCGTCAAGAAAATCTTCATGACGATACATCATCGATGTGTTGAGATCTAACTCTGAGTCATTCAGTTTCGCGAGGTCAATATTTGCCTTCTTCCCGAAAACAGCGACGAGTATTATCGTGCTTCCCTTTCGCGCGTTCTGAATCGCCTGATCCATCGTTATGTCGCTTCCGGCGCATTCGTACGCGACATCGTACTTGTCCGGCCCGAATGTGTCGAGTACTGCCTGCTTGTAGTCGTGATTTTTTGTGTTGACGACAACATCAGCTCCGAGCTTCTTTGCGAGTTCGAGTCTTCCGTCTGAGATGTCCGTTGCCATGACTTTGGCCGCTCCGAGTGCCTTCAGCGACTGGATGAGAAGTATACCGATAGGCCCGCACCCTAACACAACAGCCGTGCAGCCCTTAACGCCGGGGAATTGCTTTGCCGCGTGAATCGTAACCGCAAGAGGCTCAAGCATTGCTCCATCGGAGTAACTCAGCTCATCAGGAATCGGCGTAACGTTCCTCTCGTCAGCAACAAAATATTCACTCCCTGTCCCGGTCGTCTGGAAGCCGTAAACTTTCAGGCTCTCGCAGAGATTGTATTTCCCGTGCAAGCAAGGGTAGCACCTTCCGCAGACAACTTGAGGCTCAAGCGTAACTCTGTCGCCGGGCTTGAACTTCTTGACGAACTCGCCGACTTTTACGACCTGTGCGCTGACTTCATGACCCTGCGTTATAGGGTATGACGTGTAGGGGTGAGTCCCGTGATAAACGTGAATGTCGCTTCCGCAGATTCCTATCTTCTTGATTTTGACGAGAACCTGATCCGGGCCGGGTTCGGGTATATCGATGTCCCTGTAGATTATGTGCTTGGGTTCCTGCATTACTTCCTGTACCATTGTTGCCACTGTGAATCATTCCTTCCTTAATCTTTCGTATTCATCCCTGCAAATGTCATCGTAATTCATAAGCTCATCACGAAATGCTTCAACCCATAACTTCATGGCCGAGTCATTTCCGCTTGACTTTGCGATTCCTCCCGACATCTGCCAAATATCCGCGCAAGCCTTCATGATTTTCTCCTCATCGCTTGCCTTCCTGAATCCCATAAAGCTGCTCGCGTAATCTCCGCTCTTGCATGTCGACAAGTAACGCCGCGCCGTGTTCCTGTACTCGTGGTACAAGACTGCCCTGTGCGACTCGTCCGTGTCATTCATGCGTAACTCATTGATGATTGTCGTAACTTCTTTGTCCCTGAATCGCCGGAAGAATCCCCCGCGCCCGTAAAGAAGCTGAAGACATACGCACCGCCATAACCACCAGTCAATATTTCTGCGGCCCTTGCCTTCATGGTCAGAGTAGCGGTCATTGTAGACTTCACGGACGAAATCAACAGCCCCGGACTCAGGAAGCGAGTCGAGAATCACGAGGCGTTTTTTCGGGTCAATCTCACGGAAATATTCTGTTAAGTCCGCGCTTACTTCGTACATTTATGATGCCTGGCGTTTTTTCGAGAAGCAGTCAAAGCCGACAGCAATCGCGAGAACTAATCCCTGCACTACCATCTGAGTATACTCGCTGACGTTCATCATGACCATTCCGCTTTTCAGTGAGCCGATAATCAGAACGCCCGCGATTACCCCGGACATGTGGCCAATTCCGCCCGCGACAGATACACCGCCAAGCACAACGCACGTTATGACCTCGAACTCAAAGCCTACGAGTGAAGAAGCCTGAGCTGACCCTGTTCGTGAAAGAACGATTATTCCCGCAAGTCCCGCAAAGAATCCTGAGAGCGCGTAAATCAGATACTTCATCTTGCTGACACGAATCCCGGAAAGCTCTGATGCTTCCTCGTTGCCTCCGATAGCGTAGAAGTAACGCCCGAAATATGACTTGTTGAGAATGAAGCTGCCAACCGCGAAGCATATCACCATGATGATGGCGCAAACAGGAATCAATCCGATACCCGTCCGAGGGAAAATGCTCCAGTGATTCAGAGTCCAACGCGCAAAGAATCCTAACGCAGGATCACCATTGAGTCCGACTTCAGGCGCATATCTCAGCACGTCAGGTATAGGAAGTCCGCCCGAAAGTATGTACGCTAATCCCCTGAAAATAGTCTGTGAAGCGAACGTCGCAATAATCGCCGGGATTCCGATAGTCGAGACCATGAAGCCGTTCAGGACTCCGATTAGTGTAGCCATTGCGATTGATACGAGGATTGCCAACCACATGTTCCAGCCCATATTCATCATCAAGTACGCGCATACGACATTCACAAGCACGACAATTGACGCGATTGACAGGTCGATACCAGCAATCAATATAACGAACGTCATGCCGATTGACGCGATGCCGTAATACGAAACCTGCCTGGATATGTTGATGATGTTCGGAAGGCTGAGAAATTTCGGGTTGAAGTACCAGAAAATTGCTATCTCGATTATGAACACAAGCCATATTGCGTTCTGCTTGAATGCCGCCGCGAATCTGTTCTGCTCCATGTTGTTACACTGCCTCCTTCTTGCTTTCGGGGATAACGCCTGATGCGTATGTCATTATTGTGTCCGCGTTGAACTCGTCTTTCTGAAGCTCGCCCATCATTTTGCCTTCAGCGAGTACTATTATTCTGTCTGACATTCCGATAAGCTCTTCCATTTCTGACGAGATCATGAGGACTGCGACTCCTGCTTCTACGAGGTCATTAATCAGCTTGTATATCTCATATTTTGCTCCGACATCGATTCCGCGTGTAGGTTCGTCAAAAATTATGAGCTTTGAATTTGCAGCGAGCCATTTACCGAGAATTACTTTCTGCTGGTTGCCGCCTGAAAGATTTTTCACAAGCTGGTGAATCGACGGACATTTTATCTGTATATCCTCGCGGTATTTCTCTGCTGTTGTTCGTTCAGTCTTTGAGTCAATGACGCTCATTTTTGAGATTCGCTCGTAGATAGGCATTGAGATATTGTTCTTGATGGAGTTCGTGAGTAATGCGCCGTGCCTCTTCCGGTCTTCAGGAAGCAAAGCGATTCCGTGATCTATTGCAGCACGCGGGGACTTGGGGTTAATCTCTTTTCCCATGAAGATAATTTTTCCCGACTCTTTTGGACGTGAGCCGAAAATCACCTGAGCAATCTCAGTACGTCCTGCCCCGACGAGTCCGCCGAGTCCGAGTACTTCACCCGCATGAACCTTGAAGGAAATATTTTCGTCGCCGTTGCCCGTAACATTCTGAAGCTCAAGAACAACTTCATCACGCACGCAGGGTTTGCGCGGCGGATATTTTTGAGTCATTTCGCGCCCAACCATTAACTTTATGAGGTCGTCAACCTGATGCGGAATTGTCGCGGGGTCTTTGTCGGTTATGAGGGTGTCAACATATTCGCCGTCCCTGATAACTTCTATGCGGTCCGAGAGCCTGAAAATTTCCTCAAGCCTGTGTGATATGTAGATGATAGAAACTCCGCGCGACTTCAGAAGCTCAACAACTTTGAACATACTCTCAACTTCATTCGTTGTGAGGGGTGCTGAAGGTTCGTCCATGATTAAGACTTGCGCGTTCTGCTGGATAGCCTTTGCGATTTCTACCATTTGCTGATAGCCGACGGACAAATTTTTGACGAGCGTACGAGGATTAATCTTAATGTTGAGCTGCTCGAAAGCCTTTGCTGCTTCTTCCTCCATTGCTTTGCGGTCGATAACGATTCCGTTCTTCTTGAGGATTGGACGGCCCAAGAACATATTTTCAGCCGCTGACAATTCGCCCACGTTGTTGAACTCCTGATAGATGATAGCGATTCCGTTTTCTGAGGCAAGCTGAGGAGTCATTCGTGAAAACTCTCTGACTTCTCCGTCTTTGTCCTTCTTGACTCTAATTTTTCCTGACGTGGGAATTACCGCGCCTGAGCAGCATTTTATGAGGGTTGATTTACCTGCTCCGTTTTCGCCTATGAGTCCGAGAATTTCTCCGCGCCTGAGCTGTAATGTAACATCTTTCAGCGCAACGACACCGGGATATTCTTTGCGTATATGCTCAAGTTCAAGCACATAATCTTCTGCCACTGTATTACACCTCCTGCATTGCAAAAAAAGGACTCCCCCATGACTCACAGGGAAGCCCTTGGGGATTTTCCGTTTGTTATTTCATTCCGGCCATGATCTTTGAGACGTTCTCGGCTGTGATGGGCGCGACTCCTCTGAAAACGTTTTTGGCATCAAGTTTGCCTTCAAGGATTAACGCGAACATTGACGCGCATGAACGCCCGGTGTCCTCGTCTGAACCCTCAAAGCCGATAATGCCCTTTGCGGGGTATGTAGGATCTGCGAGCTGTCCGAGCTGCTGCTTCGTTACGTCTGTCGTGAACACGCCCATATCTTCCGGGATTTTTCCGCCTGTGAAAATCTGTAACGCTTCATCTGCTCCGATCATTGCGCCGGCTCCGATTCCTGTGATGACTTTTGCGTTCGGATGAGCCTGCAATATCGTGTCCATTGCGTTCTGTGCGACGTTGGCTTCAATGGCGGCTGTTGTTGCGACGATCTCATATTTTCCGTCAGCAATATTCTTCATGCCGATCTTGATTCCGTTCTCGCGCTCAAGAAGTATTACTGTCTGAGGATAACCGATTATGACAACTTCCGCTTTCTTGTCCGCTGTGAAATGCTCATTGATGAATTTTCCGGCAAGCTCTCCGATTGCGATTCCGAGATCTGTATTGTTGAGTATCCAGTTTGCGTCGGTGTTCGTCATCGGGTCATCCCAGCACATGACTTTGATTCCGAAATTGCGGGCTTCAGCGCAGGCATCTTCAACGGCGTTCGCGTCTGACGGGTGAACCATAATCAAATCGCATCCGGCTGAAACAAAGTTTTCAATCTGTGAAATCTGAGTCGCTGAACTGTCATTGCAACCGACAATCGTATATTCAGCTCCGGCGGCCTGGAGAATTTCTCCGAGCGCTGTCATGACTCCCGCCCAGTAAGCATTCTGTAATGACTGAATCGTTATGCCGAGCTTCTTGCCCTTGAGGACGCTCAAATCTGCCTTTGCGTAAAATTCCGGGGAAGCCTGTATTCCTTCTGTCTTTGCGGTGTCGGCGGCCATTGCGCATACGGGGAGCGCGAGAAGCATTGCGAGTGTGAAAAGTGCGATAAACTTTTTCATATGTGTATCTCCTTTGTGTTATGAATAATTACGCCCGGTTAAGGACGGTGAAGCCTAGAAGCATGTGAACGCGCCATCGAGTCCGAAATCCGCGCCCGTTGTGAATGTGCTTGTGTCGCCCGCAAGATATACGCAGATTGACTCTAACTCTTCAGGCGTACCGAGTCTGCCTGTGGGTGAAAGCTCTTCCCATTTCGCGATTAACGGCTTGAGGAACTCCGACGCTTTAATCAAGTCCGTAGCAATGTAGCCGGGGCTGATGCTGTTGACTCTGACTCCTCTTTTCGCCCATTCGACAGCAAGAGATTTTGTGAGCTGAATTACTCCTGCTTTGCTTGCGTTGTACGCGCACTGAGGCTGAGGAACGTTGACGATATGAGCGGACATTGAAGCGGTGTTGATGATTGAGCCGCCTCCGTGAGCGAGCATGTATTTCCCCGCGATTGTGTCGGTGAGAAATACGCTGTTGAGGTTCACGTTAATGACCTTGAGCCACTGCGCGTATGTCATCTCGTCTGCCGGGGCGTTGATGCAAATTCCTGCGTTAGCGTGGCAGAAATTGAGTCCTCCGAGTTCAGCCACAACTTTGTCAACCATCGCTTTAACGTCGTCTTCATTCGTTACGTCGCACTTGATTGCGATGACTTTGCGCCCTGTTGCCTTTGCGATTTCGTTCGCGGTCTTTGTTGCTTCGTCAATGTCAAGATCGACAATAGCAATATCAGCTCCGGCCTCAGCGAATGCGGTTGCGGTGCATTTGCCGATACCCCTCGCGCCGCCGGTAACAAAGCCCTTCTTCCCGTCAAGGCGCATTTTCTCAATGATGCCCAAGATTAAGACCTCCTTAAAATTAAGCAGTGTGTGAGGAAATATATTTGTTAATGAAAAATGGATGTGTAAAATTTAATGGACAGATATAATTTTGTCAATCGCTATAATTTACGAACAAATTTCAGACAAAGTGAAAGAGTTTATAGCCTCGCTTGAGATTGATACGCTGTACGAAATTGTGAGGGAGCGGACACCGTTTGAGAGGGGCGGAACTTCATGCTTCAAAGCAAAATGCCCTCGCACAATATTACGATTGGCGCGGCACTCCCATACATCATTAACTTTCTGGATAACCTGCCGGATGTTTAGCCTTAATGTTTGAGCGTATTGCTGACTGTTTACTCTCTTGCGCCGTATCTGCGGAGGAGGTCGGCGGTTTCGTTGTCTCTCGATGTTGCCCATATTGATGTTGCCCACATTAAAGCCGTCCAGCCGTCATTATCCTTAGCGTTGACATCAGCCCCGTGTTTCAGTAGTAATTTTGCTGTTTCTGTGTGGCCTTTCACTGCTGCTAACATTAAAGCCGTCCAGCCGGTATTGTCCTTAGCGTTAGCATCAGCCCCGTGTTTCAGTAGTAATTCTGCTGTCTCGGTGTGGCCGTTATATGCTGCCTGCATTAAAGCCGTCCCGCCGGTATTGTCCTTAGCGTTGACGTTCGCACCATTAATTATAGCCTCTTCAACTTTTCGGGCATCACCTGACTTGCACAGCTCGATAAATTCCTCATCACTCATCGGAGGGATTCTCTTCTTGGCTTTTTCTCGCTCAAGCTCCTGCTGTACTGCCTCAATGCGCCGTGAAGCCTCGTGAGATTTTGCCTCTGACTCCCTCAATGCTTCATCTTTTCGCTGTAACTCCTGCTGTAGAGTCTCAATTTGATTCTTCACGTCCTGCCTTTGAACTTCTGACTCCTTCAGTGCCTCCTGCAAACGTTCACATTCCTGCTTTGTCGCACCAATCTCGGAGATTTCCGCCTTCATCTGTTCAAGTTCCTTCTTCTTGAGCCTGTACATTTTCATGAATGAACGGTAACGACTGTACAGCCATCCCAGAAGCGCAAGCACAAGCCCTGCAATTATTTTTCCTCTTGCTTCCTTCAGCCATTCGATAACATTCTCCAACAGTTACGCGACTCCTTTCGGGTAATAAAAATCCCCCCTGCCCAAAAGACAGAGGGGAGATGAAGTGTTTAACGTTTTCCCGCTTTCGTCTCAATCGCCGACATTAACGACTCAAACGCAGCGTTAAACGATTTGAGTCCGTCAGCAAGAAGTTTAGCGCACACTTCATCGAGATCTATTCCGATTTCCGCAAGCCTCTTCATGTCCGCTTCAGCCTCAGCGAGTCCAGTCTCAAGAGTCAATGCAGCATGGCCGTGATTCACGAATGCTTCAAGCGTTGCAGGCGGCACCGTGTTCACTGTGTCAGGGCCGATTAATTCCTCGACATATTTCACATCGGAGTAAGCCTTGTTCTTTGTTCCCGTGCTTGCCCACAAAGGACGCTGAACGAGTCCCGCGCCAGCAAACAGCCTCTTGAAGTCCTGATACATGAGCTTGATACCGTCAACAGCAATCCGCCCGCACAATGATGCCTCGCCCTTCTCAGCAAGCAGTTTGTCAACGGCAGTGTCGACTCGACTCACGAAAACTGACGCAACAGAAGCCGCCTTGCCTCCTCTTTTCACGCCCTCAAGGTATGCTTTTGCGACATCAACATACTGAGCGTGCGAGAAAATCAGCGTTGAGTTCACGTTGACGTTTGACGCGATGCACTCCGTTAATGCCGAAATTCCTTCAGGTGTAGCAGGAATCTTTATCATGACATTCGGACGGTTGAGAAGCGCGAAAAGCCTTTTTGCCTCGCTGATAGTCGTATCACGGTCGGACGCTAAGAGCGGATTCACTTCCAGCGAAACATAGCCGTCTTTGCCGTTCGTCCTGTCGTAAACCTGCCTCATTATGTCCGCAGCTGCTCCGACTTCCTGAACCGTTAAAGCCTCGTAGATTTCCGCCGTCGATTTGCCTGATGATGAGAGTGATTTTATTGCGCCGTCATAGTCCGCTGTCTTTGCGATTGCGTTCTCGAATATTGACGGGTTTGTCGTAACGCCCGTAACTCCGAGATTGATCCATTCCTGAAGACCGCCGGAAGCTACTAACTCCCTGTTGATGTAGTCAAGCCATATTGACTGGCCTAAGCTGAACGCCTGATGTATTGCTGTCATTGATGATTTTTCCTCCTTACCATTTCATTGCGTTAATTGCTGCCTTCTCGATTTCGAGTCCCGCAACGTAACGCCGTGTAAATTCCTCAAAGCCTTTCACTTCTTCCGGGTCAGGGTTCACAGCCTCGCCCGAAAGATCTTTGAACACTCTGCTGTTGAGATAGTCTTCAAGTTTTCCCGCGCTCTTTCCGTCAGCAAGATACGCCGCAAGAAGCGCGATACCCCATGCGCCTCCCTCGCTTGCTGTCGACATGACGTAGACGGGAGAATTTACCGCAGCCGCAAGAAATTTCTGCATGACTAACGGTGTCTTGAAGAGTCCGCCGTGTCCGGTGATTCTGTCGAGCCTGACTCCCTCGTCCTTGAGAAGAATATCCATTCCCAGTTTCACCGCGCCTAATGACGTATAGAGATTCACGCGCATGAAGTTAGCGAGGTTGAATTTGCTGTCGGGCATTCGTGCGAAAAGTGGTCTTCCCTCGTTGATGAACGTAACATTTTCACCGGAGTAATAGCCGTATGCTAAGAGTCCTCCGCAGTCTTTATCGCCCGTCAATGAATGAGTGTACAATTTGCCGTAAAGCTCGCCCATGTCAGCGGAGACTCCCATCAGCCCGCAGAACTCGTGAAAGAGTGAGACCCACGCATTAAGGTCGCTCGTTCCGTTGTTGGCGTGAGACATAGCGCAGGGGAATCCTGAAGGAGTCGTAACCATATCGATCTCGCGGTGTAACTTCTTGAGCTTTTTGTCGACTACTATCATCGCAAACGTGCTTGTTCCTGCTGAAAGGTTGCCTGTGCCGGGGGCTACTGCGTTCGTGGCTGTCATTCCTGTTCCTGCGTCGCCTTCGGGAGGACACATCATCACCCCGGCTTTAAGAGTCCCGGTCTCATCGAGGAGTCTCGCGCCTTCTTCTGTGAGTTTCCCGGCGTTGTCTCCTGCGACTAACACTTTCGGGAAAACTTCTGCGAGCTTCAAATCATGGCCGTGTTTCTTCATGAGTGCGTCAAATTTTGCGGCCATGTCCGAGTCGTAGTCGTGAGTCTCCGAGTCAATCGGGAACATTCCGGCAGCGTCGCCGATTCCGATGACCTTTGCGCCCGTCAGTCTGTAATGAATGTATGCTGCAAGTGTGAAGACAGAAGCGACATTTTTCACGTGGGACTCGCCGTCTAATATTCTCTGGTACAGGTGAGCGCATGACCATCTTAACGGGATGTTGAAGTCAAATAATTCTGTGAGTTCGTCAGCAGCCTGAGTCGTGTTAGTGTTGCGCCAGGTCTGGAAGCGCGCTATCTGCTTGTCGTTCTTGTCGAGGGCAATATAGCCGTGCATCATCGCAGAGACTCCCATTGCACCGAACGTTGAGGGTGTTACGCCGTATTTCGACTCGACATCTTTTCTCAGCGAGGCATAGCACGAACGGAGTCCGGCTTCTGCGTCCTCAAGATCATACGTCCATACGCCGTCAACGAGTTTGTTCTCCCAGTCGTGAACACCTGACGCTAACACATGGCCGTCATAATCAACTAACACGCCTTTGATTCTCGTTGAGCCGAACTCAATCCCTAATGCGGTTTTTCCCTCAAGGATTAACGTTTTTGCGTCCATAAATCTATCTTCCTTTCATGAACGAGTCAGCAATTTTTTCAGCGGAGAGTCCCATTTCAGCGCGGACTGAGTCAGAATTTCCCGACTCGCCGTAATGATTCACTCCGAGTGTCTGAAGTTTCGGGAGTGCGATTCCTTTTCGTGCTGACTCAAGTGCCATCACCGCGCCCATTCCTGTATTTGCGTTGTGGTCTTCTACCGTCATGATGTGGCCGGTCTTCACTGCCTCGTTGATTGCTGACATATCCGGCTCAAGCGGGCATGATACGCCGTAAACAGAAACTTCAACGCCTTTTGACGCTAAAATCTCTGCGGCCTTCAGTGCGATTTGCGCCATGTAACCGAGAGCGAATATTGCGCCGTCTTTACCCTCGCGGAGCTTGTCTGCTTTTCCGTATGTGAATCCGTAGCTGCCTGAGTAATATTTCAGCCCGTCAATCTTTGAGCGTCCCACAGCCATGCAAATATCGCCGGGAGTCTTGAGCATCCACCGAGTCGCACGGTCTGTCTGATTCGGGTCAACAGGTACAACGAGCTTCCAGCCGAACATGTTGCGCATGAGTCCTACATAGTCGATGCACTGATGAGTCTTACCGTCCTCGCCAACGTCAAGCCCGACATGAGTCAGAACTGTCTTGTTTCCCGCGCGGTTAATGTCGTTGAGCCTCTGCTGATTGTAGACTTCATCAATGCCAAAAACTCCGAACTCCGCCCATACGCTTACGACTCCCGCAAGACTCGCAGCCCCTGAAGCTGTTGCTACGGAATGTTCCTGTATACCTGACTGTATGAAATTGTCGGGGCATTCCTTCTTGAAGGCTCCTGTCATTACGGACGGTGATAAATCGCAGTCGAAAACGAGAATCGGAGTCCGGCCTTCCTTCTTGTAATTCTTTTTGCCTACATCAGCGAGAGCTTTACCGAATGCGCCGCGGTTGTCCGAAGCCTTTTCGCCCTCGTAATCAAACGGAGTCCCCGTGTCAATGTTCGGTGCTGCGGGAAAATCTATCTTCCTTCCTGCGAATGTGGGAGGATTCTTGCGGCGTTCGAGAGCCTTTGCGAGGGTGTCAGGTTCTCCGCCGAGATGAGCAACAATTTTCGCGTAGTCATCATTTGGCACTGGCTTGCCGTGATAGGTCGGGACTCCTTCCATGACTAAGCCGTCTTTGCCCATGATTGTCTTGCACAAAAGCACGGTGGGTTTTCCGTTCTTGCCCGCGTTCCTGAGAGCCTCATATATAGCCGCGAACGAATGACCGTCAACCTCTACTGCCTCCCAGCCGTCAGCCTCCCACAATGCACGAATGTCGCACGGGAGAATCTCTTTGCGAGTCCCTGAAAGCTGTATGTCGTTCCAGTCGATGAGAGCCGTTAAGCCTGTGAGATTCTGAGAGACTGCCATGCGCCGGGCTTCTGCGATTTGTCCCTTCGTCTGTCCTCCGTCGCCCATGAGAACATACACACGGCCATGATGATTATTTGCCTTCTGTGCGAGCGCAAAGCCGACTCCCGCTGAGAGTCCCTGTCCTAAATTCCCCGTGCCTAAATCGATTCCGGGTATTTCACGCTCAACATGTCCCTGAAAGATTGAACCGCACTGCCTGAAATGCGACATTGCCTCTTCACGGTCAACGAATCCCCATTCCGCTAACGCTGCGTAGACTCCTGCTGACGTATGTCCGTGAGAGATTACGACATAATCACGCGCTGTTGTGCTGCAATTTTCGGGCGTGAGGTCGGCGACTCCGTAAACTGTCATGAACATCTCCATGCTTGAGAACGCTCCGCCGGGGTGTCCTGACTTTGCCGCGCTTACCATTGTGAGGGCTGTTATTCTCGCTCTCTTTGCTGACGTTTCGAGGGCTGTTATCTGTTCGGGCGTTAATTTCTCTGAGGGGTATTTGTGGATATTGGGTAATGCCATAATGATTCCTCCTGTTGATTTATACTCTTCCGCAGCTGCCGATGACTTGCATTCTTTCTTTTACGTAGCGTTTCACCTCCTCCATTCCGTATGAGCCGTATTTCTTCGGGTCAAATACTCCGGGGTTTTCCTTCATGTATTTCTTCACGCCGTATGTGTATGAGATCCGCAAGTCTGTCGCGTAATTCACCTTGCACATTCCCATGCTCACACAGCGAATCACCTGGTCGTCCGGGACTCCTGATGTGCCGTGCAAAACTAACGGGATATTCACGCACTCATGAATCTTCTTGAGAACGTCAAAATTTATGTGAGGCGTTCCCTTGTAGACTCCGTGAGCAGTTCCTACAGCAACCGCTAATGAGTCGCACCCGGTTTCCTCTACGAATATTTTTGCCTCATCAGGGTCAGTATATGGATTGTCGCCTGAATTTTCGAGGCCGTCCTCTTTGCCTCCGACTCTCCCTAGTTCCGCCTCAACGGGAATATTAACGGCATGGCAAATTTCTGTTACGGTTTTCGTGAGGGCTATATTCTCCTCAAAGGGCAGCTTGCTTCCGTCAATCATGATTGATGTATACCCCGCGTGAAGTGCCTGAACCGCCATAGCTAATGAGTTGCCGTGGTCTAAATGACACGCTACGGGGATTCGTGTTCGTCTTGCGGCGGCTCTTATGTTCGCGAAGTACATATCAGCCCCGGCATATTTCACAGTGCCCGGAGTCGTCTGCATGATAACGGGAGAATTTGTTTCCTCTGCTGCTGAAAGAACTGCTAACACCATCTCCATATTCTCAACGTTGAAAGCTCCGACGGCGTATTTGTTTCTCTGAGCGTCAAGCAATAACTCTCGTGATTTAACCAGCAAAATTTATCACCTCTCAATCGTAAATCTTAGTGCTTACGGCGTAATTGTAATCCTCGCACAAAGCCATTACGCAATCTTTCACGAGCGCGGAAGCCCTCATCAATAATTTTCCGTCCCTGACTCTTTTGTGCTGTCGCGGCATGTACTGACTCAGCATTCCGTCGGGTATCTCTATGCTGTCGATGTTGGCGAATAACTTTGTGATTGATGACTTGATTTCGGGGAGGCTGAAATAGTAGCGGCATCTGTCGGAGTAACTGTACTTCCTCGCAATGTGCTTCTCCAATTCGGAGCCGTGATAATGTTTCTGCCAGTTCGACGGGTCAGCGAGCATTACGGACTCTAACGTCTCAATGAAATTAGCGCGTTCATTTTCCGGGACTAACTCACGTTCAATCATGCTCAGTGCGAATAATCCCTCACGCAGTGCGAACGTCAGAGCAGGACCGACCTTGAGAATCGCTATTCCGTCTTCTACCATCTCGCGCAATTTTTCCGGGGGCTGATAGTCCGTCGAATGTCCCTCGAAGACAAAACCGGGATATTTCCGCAATGTTGATGTGAGACTCGCCGCGTCATTCCTGTTATACGGGTGAATGTCCTTGTCGCCGAACTCGACTCCGGGCTGAACAACTACGGCTATAACGTCCTGCCATCGTTCAGAGATTCCATGCTCCTCGAATTTTCGCTTGTAGGTCATTAACGTTGTCTCGAAATCTTTCGGGCTTGTTACTGTGAGTCCCTCGTCATTCTGAGTCCCTCCTGGTATGGGCACCTCGCTTCCGATTACGTAGACCGGGCGCATTTCATTGGGATTGTTCCTGCTGAGTTCCTGATATGCTTTCTCGCACTCCTCAAGCAGCACTGCTCCCCTTTCGGCTATAACGTCATCGCGGAGTCGTTCACTCTTTGAGTCGTCAGCAACCTTCATGCTTGTGTCAATGTGAATCTTCTTGAACCCGGCCATGACGCAAAGCCTCACAAGCTCACGAGCCCGGCTCATAGCTTCAGACTCCGGGAGATTCGACCACACAAGAGGCCCCATATGATCTCCTCCGAGAATGATTCGCTCACGGTCAAATCTCACCTTGTCCGCAATACCGTAAACGTAATCCCGGAAATCTTGAGGCTTCATTCCCGTGTACCCGCCGTACTGGTTAATCTGATTCGCTGTTCCCTCGATAAGAATCGGAGAGTCGAATCGCTTCCCCTGCTCTAATATCGCCTCTATAGCAAGCTCGTTTGCTGTGCAGTAAGACGGCAGTCCTGAGTGTATTCCTGATTTCCTTCGTTCTGAGATGTCAAGCAAAGGATTCCGCAACGTGGTAATTTCTCCTTTCACAAAAATAAAAGCCCCGCAAGTTTTCACAGGGCTTCAATGTCTCATATATAGTTATGACTCCTCTGTCATTTTGCGGACTGACTCAGGCGAGATTTTACCCTCCATCGGCCCGAATGCGGCGGCGTTCAATGCTCCTGCTGCTGCTCCCATTTTCGCGCACTCTGATAACGTTTTCCCTTCAGCAAGCCCGCAGATGAAAGCGGCATCATATGAGTCCCCTGCCCCGGTCGCGTCCTCCTGAATGACTTTGTAGACTGGCTGTGAGACTTCGAGTCCCTTCCGCGTGTAAATGCCTGAGCCTTTAGAGCCGTTCTTAAGCACAAGGACTTCAAGCGACGGATTAGCGAACACTGACTCTATTGCCTCGTTAAGGTCATCTTTTCCCGCAAACATTTTCAGCTCAGAGACTCCCGGCATTAATATTGATGAGCTTCTGAAAACTTCCTGTAGCATTCCGAGAACCGCATTGTCTTTCAGCATTTCGAGTCTCACATTCGGGTCAAAAGAGATTTTCACGCCGTGAGACTTCATCATGTTCATAGTCTTGACGATTTCACGCGCAAAATTAACGTCAGCCATTAATGAACAGCCCATTATGTGAAAGTATTTCGTGTCCTCAAAGCCTGTGAAACTCTCAGGAGCTTTAGCCTTAACGCATGGTGAGTTGTCCATGTAGAAGAGGAACTTGCGCGAACCGTCAGCAAAATACGTAACGAACGCTATACCCGTATGGCCGTCTTCAGGAATGATTACCCGGCTCACGTCAACGCCGTCATGCTTAAGCCGCTTCATAATGTTTTCGCCGAAATCATCATTGCCGACTCCGCTGATTATCGCTGTAGAATGTCCGAGTCGAGCCGCTGTGCTGATGAAAATTCCGGGCGCGCCGCTTGGGAATGGCCCGCGGAAATAATCGGACTCATATAACGGTATATCTTCTTTCGGGCGCATTATCTCAACAAGTAATTCGCCCATTGTTACAATTTCTGCCATGAAAAAGACTTGCCCCCTTGATGCTGAGGATGATAGATATTGTTGTGGGATTCAACGGTGAGTTTACTATAACTGACTGGAAATGTAAAACTTTCAGTGCGGAGGAGGGGACTTGAACCCCTACGTCTAAGACACCAGATCCTAAGTCTGACGCGTCTACCATTCCGCCACCCCCGCAGCTTCTTGCTATTGTATCACGCTTACTTGTATATGTTGCTACGATGTCCTATTTCAAGCACAAGCACAACAAGGACATCATTACGAATTTCGCATATCAGGCGGTAATCTCCCACACGGTAACGCCACTGCCCTGCGCGTGAACCCGTAAGACCTTTTTCGCGCTGTCTTGGGTCATCAATTTCCGAAAGCCTGTCTAAATATTTCTCAAACTGGACTCGTATGGGCTTGTCTAATTTCTTCAGCGTATCACGTGCGGTTTTCTCAAACTCAATTTTCCAGTGCTGCAAGTTCGGCCTTCACTTTGTCCCATGAATGAATTTCTGTCCTGCCTGATTTCACGGCTTGGGATATTTCTGCTCCCGTGTCGCTGTCCTCAAAGTATTCTTTCAGGAGTTCGACCGCTAAATCCTCGCACGGCCTGTTGAACTCGCGCCCCCATTCTGACACACGCGCTTCAAGCTCAGGCGTAAGAGTTATTATCATGACAATTCACCTCCGCTTACAGGGACTTCCATCGGGTAATTGCCGTCAAAACATGCCTTGCAGTATGAGTCCTCACAGCAGACTTCACGCAAACTCTCTTCACTGAGATATGTCAATGAGTCCGCGCCTAAGTATTCGCAGATTTCCTCCGGGGATTTCTGCACAGCTATGAGCTTCTCACGGTGAGGAGTGTCAATCCCAAAGTAGCACGAGAATTTTACTTCAGGAGATGCCGCGCAAACGTGAATCTCTTTCGCCCCGGCATCACGCAGATGTCCCACAATACGACGCAGAGTCGTCCCTCTCACTATTGAGTCGTCAATGATGATTAGCCTTTTGCCCTCAATGTTTCGCCGAATCGTAGACAGCTTTATTCTCACAGCGTCATCACGCATTGCCTGTGATGGAAGTATGAACGTCCGCCCCATGTATTTGTTCTTTATGAGTCCCTCGCCGTATGGAATCCCGGAAGCCTCAGCGTAGCCAATCGCAGCAGGTATACCCGAATCAGGCACGGCCATGACAACATCAGCTTCAATCTTGCGCTGACTCGCTAACTTCATTCCGCAACGACGACGGAAATCATACACGCTCACTCCGTCAACAATCGAGTCAGGCCTCGCAAAATATACCATCTCGAACACACAAAGATTCTTCCTGCACCAGTGAGAAGGCTCAATAAATCTCAGTCCGTCCTTGTCAGCAACAACTACTTCACCGGGGCGGACATCACGCACAAATTCAGCGTCAAGTGCTTCAAGCGCGCATGTCTCAGACGCAAACACAAAGCCCGAATCATTCTTGAGCTTCCCTATGCACAGCGGGTGAAGGCCGTATGAATCCCGGACTCCGATTAACTTGTCGCCGATCGTAATCACAAGAACATACGCGCCCTTAATGAGGCTCATTGCGTTTTTGATTCCCGCCTCGATTCCACGACTCCCGTGCTGGCATATAAGGTTGAGGATTGATTCTGAGTCGCTCGTTGTGTGGAAGATTACGCCCTCATCTGTGAGCATTTCCCGGAGGCTTTCAGCGTTGACGAGATTCCCGTTGTGCGCTAATGCTATTTCTCCGAGTCTGCAACTTGCCACTAAAGGCTGTGCGCTTCTCTGTGAACCGTCGCCAGCTGTCGAATATCTCACATGGCCGATCGCTATATTACCCGGCAATTTCGCAAAGTCATAGCCCCGGAAGACTTCACCCGCGAGTCCCAAATCTTTGCGGATCTCAATTTTCCCCGCAGAGTTCGCAGCAATCCCGGCACTTTCCTGCCCTCTGTGCTGTAATGCGTACAGCCCGTAATACACCAAGTGAGACGCTTGCCCGGCCTCATCGTTAAGATACACGCCAATCACGCCGCACTCCTCGTGAATCTCATCAGACATTTTTTTGTTCGGTTATGCGCCTGAATATTTCCTCGTAGGCTTCCTCTACTCCGCCCATGTCCCTGCGGAATCTGTCCTTGTCGAGCTTCTCATTCGTCTTTGCGTCCCAGAAACGGCACGTGTCAGGCGATATTTCATCAGCAAGAATGATACTGCCATCGGGTAATCTTCCGGCCTCTATCTTGAAGTCCACGAGCTTGACCCCAATCCCCGCAAAAAATTCCTTCAGCACATCATTCACTTTATACGCCATTTCGCGAATCGCTTTCAGTTCGTCTTCTGTCGCAACTCCCAACGCTATTATGTGGCTGTCGTTGATTAACGGGTCATTGAGCGCGTCATTCTTGAGGGAAAATTCAAGCGTCGGGCATTTCAGCGCAGTACCTTCCTCGACTCCGTAACGCTTTGAGAATGATCCGGCGGCTGTGTTGCGTATGATTATCTCAAGAGGGACTATCTCAACTGCTTTCACGAGTGTCTCACGGTCGCTCAACTGCTCCACAAAATGAGTCTTGACTCCGTTCTTCTCAAGAAGCCTGAACATCATATTGCTCATCTTGTTGTTGATTACGCCTTTTCCCGTTATTGTCCCGTGCTTGAGGCCGTTGAAGGCGGTTGCGTCGTCTTTGTACTCTACAATATAGTATGAAGGGTCTGAGGTTGCAAAAACTTTCTTTGCTTTTCCCTCGTATCTCTGCTCAAGTTTCGTGATGTCCATGATGATTTTTTCCTTCCTTGTGAATTGCTCAATGATAATATTATACATGTCGGCCAAAATTTGAAATTGTAAACCAGTATCATGCGCATCAAGACCGAATCGGCAATTTGCTCTTGAGACATACAAGACCGAATAGGCGAATCAGTTTTGAGACACTCGGAACACTTTTAGAATCTCAGAACCGAATCGGCAGTTTGCTCTTGAGACATACAAGACCGAATCGGCAATTTTGTTTTGAGACACACGGAAGCATTTTCACTCGTCAGAATCAAAGAAGTCTTTACGCTTCCAGTACCACAAGCCCATAGCAAGCCCGCCGAAAATGAAGCCCGCGATTAATCCGCCCACAACATAATCAACATTAATCCCCCCGCCGAACAGCGAGCTTCCATAACCCGCGAGGGCATATCCGAATGAGATGACGCAGAGAAGAGACAATGTAGTGATGAACAAACGCATGATTTTTTCACCGCCTGTAATAAAATAAATGAGAGTTTACACCGAAAAATAATTATTCACATATAACATGAAAGGAGAAATTATCATGCAGAAATTTCTGGCACGCGCTTTGATTTCTGTACTGCTGATTCTGACTCTCGGACTGGTTCCGGGCTTCGCAGATGATGAAGGAGAAATAAGACCTTTATCCCCCGCGTTTCTCGAATGGCAGTCAAAGAAGGAATCCGAGTCAGATTTGCCGTCCTCAAAGAATGCTATGCCCGGTGAAAATGATTCGGGCGGCTATATCCCCTTCCCTGTAGACCTGTCTCACCTTGCGGAAAATCCCCCCGATGAGTCATCGCCATATCCCAACAGGAAAGACTCGGCACTTCCTGAAGCGTTTGACCTGCGGAATGTTGACGGGAAATCGTACGTTACGAGCGTGAAGAGTCAGCTGCCTTACGGAACATGCTGGGCGTTCGCGTCAATCGGAGCAATTGAGTCGAACATGCTGATGCAGGGTCTTGGGACTTACGACTTGTCGGAGATGCATATAGCTTGGTACGCATTCAGGGGTGATGACAAATCTGCGGCGTTCTACAACATGCACAGCTCAAGTTTTGCGACTGTCATGGGTCATGGCGGAAATTCGTTTTACCCTGCGGCGGTTTTCACGAGGCTTTCGGGCCCTGCATATGAGTCTGAAGTTCCTTACGGCAAGGACAAGCAGCCCACATCGGGAAGCCCTGACGATTACACGAGGGCGGCAAGAGTCCGGGAAATATACTACCTGAACTACCACAATGAACCGAACGTGAACGCATCAGACTCAGCAAGGGACATCATAAAGCGCAGGATTATGGAGACTGGTGCGGTTGTTGGAAATTATTACAGCAACAACGGGAGTTACTACAAATCGCCCTCAGCAGGAACAAACTATTACTACAACAGCGGCGCGACGAATCACGCTGTGCAGATAATCGGATGGGACGACAATTATTCGCGCAGCAACTTCAAGACAAAACCAAGTGTTGACGGCGCATGGCTCATCAAAAACTCATGGGACGATACATGGTGGACAGGCACGGACGATGTCGGCGACAATGGCTGCTTCTGGATGTCCTACGCCCAGCACTTGACGGAAGGCAGCGCGTTCATCACCGAGAAGGCTGACAGCAAAATGAAGGCGTATTACTATGATGCTTTAGGCTGGTGCGGCTCATTGGGCTACAGCGGGTCAACAGTATGCGCCGCAAACGTCTTCAAGGCTGAGAGGGACGGCGAGACTCTTACGGAAGTGGGAATCATTACGCCAGACAACAACGTGAGCTACGAGATAAACATTTACGCGGGAATGTCATCAATGCCGACAAGCAGCCCTATACCTTCAGGAAACAGGGCGGGCGACTCCTCAGCGTCAGGGAAATTTGCTTACGCGGGGTATCACACTGTAACGCTTGATGACCCTGTAACACTTTCTGAGGGTGAATATTTCTCTGTCGTAGTGAAGTACACTAACTGCGCGGATATGCCGATCGAAAGAAAAATTTCCGGCTGGTCAGACAATGCAGTGATTGAAGAAGGGAGCTTCTTTTCGTCAAATGGAACTTCGTGGATTACGGGCAAAAGCAGAAACGCAAACGCAACAATAAAAGCCTTCACAGTTTCAGGAACAGTAACAGGGACAGCACCCCGCATTCATGACGGCTACCCCGAAGACGCATATATGAACCAGCACTACAGCTACACGGTTACAGCGTCAGGCACAAAGCCGGTAACATGGTCAGCAAGCAGCAAGATTCCCGCAGGACTCGCAATCGACTCTGACACGGGCGAAATCTCCGGGACTCCTACGACTGAAGGCAGCTACACATTCAGCGTTACTGCGAAAAATTCATACGGCTCAGACACGAAGTCTTACACAATGAATGTATGGGATGTTCCAGAAATTGACGCGGAAGAAATCACTGGCTATTTGGGTTACAGCATGAGCCATCAGATGAAATTAACGCCGTCAGTTTCAGCGACATGGAGCACATCTGACACATTGCCGCCGGGATTGTCTCTCAGCAGCTCAGGACTCATTTCAGGGAAGCCGACAAAAGCCGGGACATTCAGCGCGACACTAAAAGCCGCAACAGCAGCAGGAACATCAGAAGCTGCCGTGAAGTTCATCATCAACACGAGGCCGGTGAAGCCCACGATAAGAATCTCAAGCCTCAAAGCCGGGACAATAGGCGAGGAATATTCACACGACATTGAAGCGACAGGAACAGAACCCATCACGATAACGATTGAGGGACAGCCCGACGGTATATCGCTCAACGGCGCAACAGCTTACATGTCAGGGACTCCGAAAACGGCAGGGACTTACAGCATAAAGATTACGGCTGAGAATGTAGCGACCGAACTTGAGAACAAGCCCGTAACAAAAACTGTAAGGTTCACGGTGAAAGCGCGAAAGCCCGTCATTAATGCCCCTGAGTCACTGCCTGACGCAACTATGAATGAGGATTACGGGTATTATGAGTTCTCGCTTTCTGACGGCACAGCCCCGGTAACATGGAAAGTTTCAGGACAGCCGGCAGGAATGACAATGAGCAGCTCCGGGACTCTCTCAGGAAAACCGACAAGAGCCGGGAAATTCAACCTCACTGTGAGAGCGACAAACTCAGGAGGATATGACTCAGTAAGGATTCCTCTCGTTGTCCTTCAGAAGCCGACGATAACCACAGCGAGAATGGCAAATGCCACGACCGACAAGAAATATACCGCACGTTTGAGCGCAAGAGGAAGCACACCGATGTCATGGGAGATTGACGGACTGCCCGACACGATGACATTCACGCAGAATGAAGCGGGAACATCCGCAACGATTACGGGGACTCCTTCTGACGCTGAAGACTATGAATTGAAAGTGAAGGTGTCAAACGAGGCCGGAGAAGCAGAGTCAGCGATAAAATTTCACGTTGCAGGTGTCGCGCCTAAACTAACGGCATCACTTCCCCGCGCAAAAATCGGTGAGGAGTACGACTCTTCAAAGATATACGCCACAGGCACAAAGCCTATAGAGATTACGTATTCGATTCCTGATTCTGAGCTTGCGGAATTTGGAGTGTCGAGCCTCTCTGACTTGGGGCTTGTCTTCACGAGCGATCCCGAAAACGGTACGGCATCAATCACAGGCACGCCGGAAATCTCGGTGAAGAATCTTCCCATAACATTCAGCGCAACAAATTCCGTCTCATCACGCCCGGTAACAAAGAAAGCAAACCTCACAATCGCGGGTCAACGGCCGGTGTTCACTCTTCCTGAAGAAAGCTCGGTGAATATTACCTGCGAAGTGAACAGCGAGATAGCTCTTGATTTCCAGGCTGACGGAACAAGATACATCACCTTCAGCATGAACAAAGTGAACGGCTTCACGCTGACTCAGACGGGAGATTATGACGCTACATTGATAGGGACAGCCCCCGCGAGAGACTCAACAACAACGCTAACAATAACAGCCTCGAACGCTGACGGCAAATCAACAAGAAGAGTCGTCATTAAGACTCAGACTCCCCCGAAAATCACAGCGGTATCATCAGGGACATTATCAAGCGGAAGCACAGCACTTACTGACGCGACACTCAAGAAAAAGTACAGTGTGAAATTTGCAGCGACAGGAACAAAGACTATCAAGTGGAAAGCTGAAGGCGACATCCCTGACGGCATGAAGTTCAGCAGCGGAACACTCAGCGGGACTCCGAAAGAAGCCGGGGAATTTTCGTTCAAACTCACGGCCTATAACGCTATCGGCGAGGACACAAAAGAGTTTACTCTCTCTGTAATCGATCCTGATAACGGGAGCTTGCCAGCAGCAAAGAATGAATCATCACTGACTCAAAATGAAAATGTAAACTCAGACTCGATGACTCAAAACGAAAACGGCGAATCAGAGTCAGCGAGTCAAAACGGGAACAGCGAGTCCGAATCGCAGACATCAGAATCAAACGTGCAGCCCTCGATCACATTCGGCGAGTCGAGACTCACATCACCGAATGAGTCTGAGCTTAACGGGAAGGGCTATACGGTTGCGGCTGTTCTTCCGGAGATAAGCGTGAACGTTTCGGGAATGTATGACATTGAAGCGGAACTCTATGAGAATATCCCGGAGGGTGCGGAGCTTGTATGGCTTGCGTATCCTGAAGAGTCCGGGAAGTCTGAGGATGATGAAATCGCAGAGTTCTACGACGAAGCAGGCGCGGAGATTCTCACGGTGCCTTCAAGCCGAAAGATAGTCGTAAGCGCGTGGCTCAATGAAGGCGTGAAGTATTGCCCGGTCATTGCGGTTAAACAGTAAATATTTGTCTTTTAAGGCGGTGAGTGTATAATGATAGGTATCATTTCCATACTAACACTGACATTAATACTAAACACGGAGGCTTACGCAATGAGCACGATTTATGATTATTCCGTATTCACGCCCAAAGGTGAAGAGGTAAAACTCTCGGCCTTCAAGGGCAAAGTCATTCTCATCGTCAACACCGCGACAGGCTGCGGCTTCACACCCCAGTATGAGCAGCTTGAAGAAATGTACAGGAAGTATCACGACAAAGGACTCGAAATCATCGACATACCCTGCAACCAGTTCGGCAATCAGGCACCCGGCAGCGATGAAGAGATTCACTCATTCTGCGCGCTCCACTTCAACACGACTTACGACCAGTTCAAGAAGTCTGACGTAAACGGACCGAACGAGCTTCCTTTGTTCACGTACCTGAAGAGCCAGAAAGGTTTCGAGGGATTCGGCGAACACAAACTCACGGCAGTGCTTGATGAGATGCTCTCAAAGGCTGACCCTGATTACGCGAAGAAGCCCGACATCAAATGGAACTTCACGAAATTTGTTGTCGACCGTAACGGAAATGTTGTAGCGCGCTTTGAGCCGACAGCTGACATGGCCGACGTTGAGAAGTGCGTTGCGTCCCTGCTCTAAGGAGGACTCATCATGGCCGTAAAAGTTATCACGAACGATGACGACTCCGCCCTCAATGCCGCGAAAGTTGCGCTGCTTGACGTTTGGGCGACATGGTGCGGGCCGTGCAAGATGATCGCTCCCGTAGTCGATGCCCTGTCAGAAGAGTTTGCAGACCGCGCAGAGTTCTTCAAGGCTGACGCTGAAGAGAATCCCGGGCTCGCAAAGAAGCTCAGAGTCATGAGCATTCCCAACATCGTAATCATGAAGGAAGGCAAAGTAACAGCGAGGCACGTAGGCTTTCAGGACGCTGAAGAGTTGCGCGCATGGTTTGAAGCTAACGTATAGTCCCAAAAATTTTTGTCCCTTCTCCTTAAACGGGGGAGGGATTTTTTTTGCGTTCTGAAGTATCATAGCTTTCACAACTCACACAAGGAGGATAAATTTTAATGAGAAAACTTTTGCTTGTTCTTATGCTTCTCGCTTTGAGTTTTCAGAGTGAGGCGGCAACTTTTCGTGATGAGCTTCTGAGGCTTGAAGGAGTCGTATCAGTTGACGTTATCACACAGACTCCAAACGAAAGCGGCGATGTTCCGTTCAAGGAGAAATATATTGCTTGGTTCTCTCAGCCAATCGACTGGAACAACCCGGGCGGTGATAAATTCCTTCAGCGAGTCGAGATCGGCTATCAGGGCATGGACAATGTGAACGTTGCGTATGTCGGCGGCTACAATCTGAGTGATAAACATTTCGGGCTTGATGACAGCGTAGAGCTTGTGAAAATGTACAAGGCTAACTTCATCAGCTTTGAGTATCGTTATTACGGACTCTCAATGCCTGAAGGACTCTCGGACGATGTGCCGGCATTATGGGAGCATCTCACGAACAAGAACGCCGCTAACGATTTTCACAACGTAATGGAGCAGCTGAGGGGAATTTTGTCGGGCAACTGGGCATTCACAGGAGTCAGCAAGGGAGGACAGACCACAAATATTTTCGCGTACTATTATCCCAATGACGCGGATGTTTTCGTCCCGTATGTAGCTCCATTGTGTTACGGAACGGAAGATATGAGACTCCCTGAAGCTGTATTCACGTCAATCGGCAATGAGCGTTACGGAGAGTCAAAAGCGAAACAGTACCGGGATATTGCGATGAAGTACATTGTTGAGATGGTAAGGGAACGGAAATACATTCAGCCGAGATACTATGAGTTAATCTCTGATGATGTTCCTTACGGCAGCGAGGATATGTATATTTCTGCTGATGCTGTGCTTTCGTTTGATGTTCGCTACGAGGCGGAGCTTGTAGATATTCCTGTTGGTATGTGGCAGTACGACAAAAAATTTGAGTCGTTCGATGAGGTGCTTAACATGCCAAAGTCAACAAGCAGCGACAAAGAATTATACCTGCGTGCTATGCTTGGCCTTCTCAGACAAAATGATGGCGACAGCGACGTGGGCAACACTACAGACAGCAAGGACAAAACAGCGTCTCCCCACGTTGATAAGGATTATGCGTATCAAGTTCAGGTTCAGAAAGAGAACGGCGCATACGGGATAATGTTGAAGTATTTCCGCGAGGCTGTCGAAAAGGAAGGACTCACCCTCACATTCAAAGAGGAAGACGAGCCCGGATATTACGCAAGGACTCAGATAAAGCCTCATCTGCTTGCGACACTCAGCTATGACCGAACACTAAGCGACAATATTCGCGCATGGTCTCACACAACAGAGTCGAAAGTCATAATGATTTACGGAAGCTCTGACCCTTGGTATTTCGTGAGGATGGAAGATGTTACGGATAACCCTAATGTGAGCGTGTTCACGGCGGATTACGGGCACGGCGCAGAAATATCTATGCTCAACTCGGAGGACAAAGCAGCAGTAACAGAAATTCTTGACGCACAGCTTCAGCATGACAGCAGCGGCTATGATGATACAGAGTCTCAGGACGTAACGCCGTCACCTGAAATAATAATCCAAAACTCATCGAGCGGAAATTGCAGCGTTTCAGGCACAGGAGCTTTAATGCTTTCGGCACTGTTAATATTAATCCGCAGAAAGAAATCATGACTCAAAACTTAAAGCGCGGGAATCTATTTTCACCCGTAACAAAAAGCAATGAAGAATTTGTTGACGTATTAATCTCAGGGAATGCAGGAGCGAATCGAATCGAAAGAATCGTATCACACGGCCATGTTTCACCGCCGGGATTTTGGTACGACCAAAGCGAATGGGAGTTCGTCGCAGTCCTTCAGGGTGATGCAAAGTTAGAGTTTGAGTCCGGGATCGTCGAAATGACTCCGGGCGACTGGGTAATAATTCCTGCTCATGTCAGACACAGGGTCATTCAGACTTCAGAGACTCCGCCGTGCGTATGGCTTGCGTTTTTCGGGAATGAATGAATTTGTCCCTCTCCAAAATTAAACGGAGGGGGATTTTTTTTCGTTTTGCTATAATTATTCACGTTCCAATCCCAAACAAAAAATTTATTTCACAGGAGGTCTTTACGGTGAAGAAACTTTTTACCGCAATCGCATTAACGGCTTTGCTTGCGTCGTCGGCAATGGCCGGAACAGTTTTGCAGCTTGGCTTCGAGAACTCAATGAGCGAACCTATAGGCCAGGCGTTATTGAAATGGCAGGAGCTTTTAGCGGCGCGCAACACGGGACTCACAATGGAGATTTTCCCGGACTCACAGCTCGGCAACAAAACAGATCTCATTGACCAGATGTTACTCGGTGAACCTGTCATGACTCTTGCTGACGGAGCTTTCTTTGCTGATTACGGAGTGCCGGACATGGGAATCGTATTCGGGCCTTTCCTTTTCGCGAACTGGGACGAGTGCTGGAAATTGATTCGCTCTGACTGGTGGAAGGAGCAGACCGACAAACTTAACGGAATGGGCTTGAAGATTGTCGCGGCTAACTGGGCATACGGAGAACGCCACACATTAACCGTTAAACCCGTAAAGACTGTCGACGATCTCAAAGGGCTTCAGATTCGAGTCCCGACGAACCAGATTCAGACAAAAGGATTTGAAGTGCTCGGAGCGACTCCAGTAGGTATGAGTCTCGGAGATGTCTACACGGCGTTACAGCAGGGTACGATTGACGGAGGCGAGAACCCGTTATCGACTCTTTACGGCAGGAAACATCACGAGGTCGCAAAGTATCTCATTCTTGACGGCCATGTACTGAACTTCACGAACTGGATATGCTCATCGATGTGGTTCGACAGCCTCACGCCTGAACAGCAGAAGGCACTTGTTGAGACGGGATATGAGGCAGGAGTCTACAACAATCAGCTTCAGGCAAAAGCTAACGAGTACTATTTAGACCTCATGAAAAAAGAGGGCGTTACTGTCGTTGTACCTGATGAGAAAGTGCTTGAGGGATTCCGCGCAAAGGCTCAGGATTTCTATAAGCTCGGCTCATTGTTCAAATGGTCGGACGGTCTTTATGACAGAGTGAAGGACGCAATGAAGTAGAAACTAATCACACAGGGAGCGGGCGTTAAGTTCGTTCCCTTTTTTGTTTGGAGGCGAGAAAATGAAGAGACAGAATCCCCTGATCAAAATTATCTGCAACATTGATTTAGTCATCGCCATGATAGCTCTTGTAGTGCTGACGCTCGTAACAAGCGCGGGAGTCTTCAAGCGTTATGTGATGAAAGATCCGATTTTGTGGCAGGAGGAAATTTCAGCGTTCTGCCAAGTCTGGATGGTATACATGGGAGCAAGTGCTGCGTTCAGGTCAGGAAGCCACGTAGCAATAGAGATGCTTGTTGACGCAATGCCGGAGAAGCTCCAAAAGTTTATGGGCTATGTTATTGATTTGATTGTGCTGTTCGTGCTTGTGTTTTTGCTCGTGAAATCACAGGCATATGTAGCGCAGGTGTTCGGGCGTTCGGGAAGGCCGACTCCGATTCTGAGAATCCCATACACATACATTTACGGCGTTGCGCCTTACGGATGCGGCTTGATGATTGTGAGCTATTTTGTGTCGAAATATGCGCCGCGTTTCGTGAAGTCCGTCAGCATACCTGAAAGCGAGAGTGATACGGATGATTAACGCATTAACCCTAAGCATTATAGGAGCAATTGCGCTAGTGATATTGCTGCGTGCGCTTAAAGTCTCGTGGGTCATGGCCGTAATTGCGGGAGCTGTTCTGCTTGTCGGAGTAAATATTGAGTGGGTGAAACCTGCGCTTGAGTCTGTGGGAAAATCTTTAGGCACTAATACGGTGCTTGCGATCTCGGCTGTGATGATGCTCGTATTGTTATTTCTCAAAGTCCCGGTGTTTATCTCAGTTTTCGGAGGCTCATTGATATATTTCCTCTTCAACCCGGGAATAAGCCAGATAATTTTCGGGCAGCGTTCAGTAATCGGCACTGAGAATCCATCACTCTTAGCGATACCCTTCTTTGTCTGCGCCGGAACATTCATGAATTATTCGGGAGTAACGAACAGGATAATGGATTTCTGCTCCGCCGTAACAGGACGAATGCCGGGAGGACTCGCGCAGGTCAACGTATTGTTGTCGACACTCATGGGCGGATTGTCTGGTTCAAATCTTGCTGACGCTGCAATGGAAGCGAAAATGTTAGTGCCTGAGATGGAAAAGCAGGGGTTCAGCAAAGAGTTCAGCTCAGTAGTTACGGCAGCTTCGGCCATGATTACGCCGCTGATACCGCCGGGAATAGCGATGATACTTTACGGGTGCATTGCTGATGTCTCAATCGGGAAATTATTCATGTCGGGAATAACTGTAGGCGGCTCGCTGTGTATCGCGATGATGATTCTTGTTCACATAATCTCAAAACGCCGGGGCTATCTACCAATCCGCAAAGAAAAATTAACGTGGGCGCAATTATGGACTCACTTGAAGCCCGCGCTGCTTCCTTTGTGCTTGCCGGTGATAATAATCGGAGGAATAAGACTCGGAGTCTTCACAGCGACAGAGGCCGGAGCGATCGCAATCATTTACGCAATAATCTTAGGGCTGATTTACCGCGAGCTGAGCGTGAAAGGAATCATTCAGGCCTGCAAAGAGACAGTATGCACGACGGGAGGAATAATGCTGATTGTGTCAGCGGCTTCTGTGTTCTCGTGGGTCTTGACGAAAGAGAGAATCCCTCAGCAACTCACGGAATTTATCGTATCAATCTGCCCGAACAAGTACGCATTCTTGATCGCCGTGAATATTTTCGTGCTGATTGTGGGAATGTTCATTGAGGGTAACGCGACAATGATTGTGCTTGTGCCATTGCTCGCGCCTATAGCGAGGCAGTACGGGATTGATGAGATTCAGTTTGCGATGATATATATCTTCAACAACGCAATCGGGGCATTGTCTCCGCCTATGGGTACATTGATGTTTGTTACGTGCTCTGTTACCGGGTGCAAGACAAAGACATTCATGCGCGAGGCTGTGCCGTTCTATTTGCTGCTGGTGTTCCTGCTGTTGCTGCTGACGTTCTGCCCGCCTGTAACGACAGCGATCGTGAAGCTGACATACGGAGGTTAAAGAGTGATGCGGCGTGTGAGGTGAAAGACTTCATGCGCCGTTTGTTTTGTGAGGATGAATAATGACAGAGAAGAATGATATTACAGGGCTTGACCGATTATTTCAGGAAGTCGGCACATACCGTTCAAGCAATGATTACATGGTGCTGCTTGAGTTCATTAACCGTTTCCGCAAGAAATGCCACAAAATAGCCCCTTATAATGCGATGCTGATTCATATGCAGAAGCCGGGAAGCACTTATGTTGCAAGTGTCAAAGAATGGCGTGAAAAATTCGGACGGAGGCCAAAGCCGGGAGCAAGACCGCTGATTATATTACGGACATTCGGCCCGATTTCATTCGTGTATGAGCTTGAAGACACAGAGGGAAGAGACTTTCCGCAGAAACTTCAATCTCCATTTCAGGCAGACGGCGAATTTTCCGATAAAGAGCTGGAACAGTTCAAGAAAAACCTGCAATTTAACGGTTACAGAATCCGCGAAGAAAATTATGGCACAGGACGGGCGGGACAAGCTCAGGCAATATTGACGCACGGCACATACAAGGATAAAGACAAATGTCCGCACAGCTTCAGGATGCCATTTGCGATAACAATCAACAGCAATCATGACAAAGTGACACAGCTCACTACGATATATCATGAACTGGGTCATATTTATTGCGGGCATCTTGGGAGTCAGGGCTTTGATTTTCTGCTTGAACGCTTTAGTTCAGACATACAAGCCAATGAATTTGAAGCGGAGTCTGTATGCTGGCTTCTGTGTGAGCATCGGGGAATCAAAAATCCGTCTGCAGAATATCTCAGCGGTTATCTTAAGGACAACGAAAAAATCCCGAATATCAGTATTGAAACAGTGCTTAAAGCCGCCGCAAAAATAGAGCAGATGCAAGAACACAATCTCAGAACACCGCGCAAAGATTTACGGGAAGACTAGCGCAAAAAAAAATCCCCCTTAAGCACATCGAGGGGGGAAAATTTTACTTCACCAGCGGAAATTTATCCTGCTCACCTTCAAGAAGCCGCCGCGAAATCTCAAGCGTATTCATCCATTCGCTGAACACTAAGCACTCATCCGGCGTATGCTCATGATAATATCCCACACTCAGATTAACGCCGCAGATTTTCCCGCAGAGATGCACAATATCAGTTGATGATTTTTTCCCGGCATCGTTATACCCCGTCGATGATTCTATGAACGACAAAAATTTTTTGCTCACTGGTATATTGTATGTCTTGTAGTCGTCAGCGTGTCTCCTGTCAAACTCAATCATGTAACTATGCGCGTTAAGTTCGTCGTAGAGTCCCGGAATCTGAGCCGCGATTCTGTCTGCTGAGATTGAGCCGTATTCCTCTCCGTTAGTGATTAAGAGTGAATGGCCCGTATCACGCAGAAGCCACAATATAGCGCACCCGGCCCGGTCATCTGCACCGATTCCGACTCCGTTGTTGCCGCTGAAATATGTATCCTCTTCAAGCTCAATGATATTCTCCCCGCTGCAGTAACCGAACACCGTATCAGAATGAGCAACGAGCAAAACGCGGTCTTCCCTCGTACCGGGAACATACACAAAGCTGTCGGCATATCCTTTTGATGTCGGCGGGTAATATTTCGCTCCTTCAAGCTGTGAGAACTCGTGCAGGACTGACTCAGCATTATTAAGCGGCATTCTCAAAAAGTGTTCAAGTATTTCGCGCTCATAGCTCATGAAAAAATTTCCTCCTGTTATGCGTTCCGTGCTTCCGATTTGCTTTCCTCGATTAAGCGTTTCACGTCCTCAAGAGTTATTGACGGCCTGCGGGAGGCGTTCCACTCAAGAAATTTCTGCACCATCGGCAATGCCATTAGTATTCCCAGCATAACAATCAGCAAGTACAGAAAGTTTTGCGTGTCTCCTATTCTTGCGTCAACATCTTTTACCCTCTGCGACAATACAGCAACGGAAGCAGTTATGTTACTTATGTCCTGCCTGAGAGATTTTATTTCCTTGTTCATTTCTTCTCTTATCGCGTTGATTTCTGCTTTTGTTTCCTCGCGCATCTGCTTCATTTCCCCGCGCATTTGCTTCATGTCTTCTTTGATGCCCTTGATTTCCTCTCTCATTTCCTCGCGCATTTGTTTCATGTCTTCGCGTATCTGTTTCATGTCTTCGCGTATCTGTTTCATTTCTCCCATCATGATGTCAAATTTGCTGTTGATACTGTCCATGTGAGCATTGAAGACTTCCTTGCGCACGTAAATTTCTGAGTCTGCTGTCTCTGCTCCGTAACTAACACCGAACGTAACAAGCACGAACATTACCGTCATCATAAATCTTTTCATGTCCTGTTCTCCTTTCTGAAAATTAACAGCCAAGCCCGCAATGAGCCTGACTGTTATTATAGTGATTGCTGCGAAAAAGTTTTAGCGTGATGGTTTACTTGTTCTCAGCGTTGAGAGTCTGAGCCGCAATTCTCCCTGACACAAAAATTTCTGTGATCGCATTTCCGCCGAGACGATTACCGCCGTGAATGCCCCCGGTAACTTCTCCGGCCGCGTAAAGTCCCGGAATGATTCTTCCTTTCGGCGTAAGTACGTGCCTTCCTTCGTCAACAACAATTCCGCCCATCGTGTGATGCGTGCTCGGTGCCATGAGTCTTATTGTCATTATCGTGTTGTCGAGGTCATAAGAGTCAACGTTGTATGAGCCGTCCGGGTTCTTCTGAACATTGCCGACAGGGCGCGAGGCTATAGCTTTTCCGACATCGGGGAACTCTGAGCCAGTCATCACCGCTTTGTCATATGCGCGTATTGTCTCCTCCACGACTTTCGGATCTGCTTTGACTCCAAGCTCTGCGAACAATGCGGGAAGCTCCGAAATCTTGCGCCTGTAATAGCGTCCGGGATAATCTCCCGTTTCAGGAAGCTGAGTCGGTGCGGGCATCTTCTGCTCAACGTTGTAGAACTCAAGAAAGACTCCCTTGCTGCCCTTGTAATCCATTCCGTTTTTGAACTCAGCAAGCGACAATACATCACGTTCAGAACCTTCATCAACGAATCTATGTCCTGTAATCGGTGAGATCCAGCAGGCATAATTTCCGCCGCCGAACGCTAAATTGCCGTTGTCGATCCACGCAATTGGCATCATCTGTGTGAAGCCCATTCCCGTTGAGGCTGCCCCGGCCTTTTCGGACATTATGATTCCGTCGCCCTGAAGTGATGAACGGTTCGTTGTCTTTGTCGACATTGTTACGTATTCGGGCGACCAGTAGACATTATCATTCACGACTTCTTTCAGGTTTGCCGCAAATCCTCCTGTCGCAACTATTACACCCTTTGCCGCGTATGCTGTTATCTCGGTGCCGTCATATCGTTTTGCCTTAACGCCGATGACCCGTCCGCCTTCCTTGATGAGTCCCGTTGCTGTTGTGCGAGTCATGAGCTTGTTCGCGGGATTGGCTTTGTACATGGCCGTCAACGGTGCGACAAAGTATGTTCCCCATCGTCCCGGATAACTTTCTTTCGTTCCGTCGCCGTCTGTGTCAACTTCTGCCCCTACAAATTCATTCTCCCTGTACCACAATGCGCCGATTAATGTCTGCTGTGAGTCCTCGTGGAAAGTTGATCCCATTCCTTCAAGCCATTCTTTGAGACCCTGAGCGCGCTCGATAAACTGTCTCACGAGATTCACATCGCCGTAAATCCATGACTTTTTGTCCGCGCTCTGCCTGAGTCCGCCGTAATACGTCTGGAATATATGAAGGTTTAGAGTCGAGAACAACGCGAGCTGATTCTCAGGAGTCCCCGCGTCAAGTTTAGGCTGCGCCCACGCAAGATATTCGCGGATTTCGTCCTTCAACGCCTTCAAGACCGGCAAATATTCAGCGTGAACACCGTGCTTTGAGAGCTCTGCGGCATCACCTGCTACATATTCGTGTGTCTCGTAATATTTCGCGTCAAAGGGTGCTTCGTTCCAGTTGAGAATCATTTTCAGCTCATTGATACAGCCCGGTACGCTCTTGACTTTGGGATATTCCTGCCCCGTGAAAGCATAAATTCCCGTTGTTGCGTCAGGGTTCTTAGGATCCCAAACGAGATAGGGCATGACACTCTGATATTGTCCGCCTGAAACGAGAGTATTGCCGCCTGCCTCCGCATTTTTCTCGATGATGAGAACAGTATTTCCGTCCTGCGCTGCCTGAGCACCTGCCGCGACTCCTGCTCCCCCCGCGCCGATGATTATCACGTCATACGTATACTTTTCGGGCTTGCCTGGTTTGTGTTCGACTTTTGCTGACGTGAACTTGTCCATGTTCGTGCATGATGCTTTCTCTGCTGCTGAGTTTACCGCGTTCCGTAATGCCCTCGTTGAGAATGTTGCCCCCGATACAGCGTCAACACCTGAGCCGTTAGCCTGAATCATTTCGGGAATCATTATCTCGAACGCTATATCGCCGACGTGAGGAGTCTCCGTATGAGTCGTAACTTCAAGCTCTGTCATCTTGTCGGCTGTGAATCTTGCGCGGACATGAACAGGCCCGTTATAGCCCATTGCTTCAGCGGTATATTCTCCGGGCGTGAATGATACGGGGGCATTGTTGCTTGCTGACTCTCCTCGTGCTTGTGCAAGTGCTTTGTTGACTGCTGAAACGATTCCGTCTCGTGTCATTGTTGCGTTTGAGACAGCGTCAATTTTTGCCTCGCTTTTTCCGATGAGCTGCCCTTTGTAGTTCTCGAAATTCTGCACACCGAACGGGACTTCTTCCGGCGCGTCAATCTCTACAGCCGTGATTTTGTCCGCGTCAACAGTAACCTTCACTTTGACGGGCGATCCCTCGCTGTAGCCCTTGCCTTCTCCTTCATACGTGCCGGGGGTAAACGCACCGTAAGCACACGACGAGAGAAGCATTACACATAGAATAACGCATAGAAATTTTTTCATGAGTGAATCCCTCTTTGCATTAAAATTTTTTGGATGTGAGTAATAATATCATGGTTTTGTTTTTCGCATATCAGTTACGTTTGTGATGCCCTGAAACAGATTCGCCGATTCGCTTTTAGGACTCCTGAGACCGATTCGGCGATTCATTTTTGGGACACTAAGAACGTACTTGCAAGCCCAAAGTATTTTTGTTGATTCGCTCTTGAGTCTCTTAGGACTGATTCAGCGATTCATTCTTGGGACTCTCAAAGTGATTTTGACTGCTGAAAATTTGATGCCTCGTTCGGTTTTGAAGACTCAATTTTTGTTCAGTATATCTTTCATTGACGAAACCGCGAATTTATATTAAATTATGCCCGTTTCCAGTAAAATAAAATTCACTAGACAATTTCTCATCATCAATCTTATAAAGGGAGGTAATTTTTCCGTATGAGCAAAAAACTCGTAGCAGATCTCATTGTAGATTACCTTGAACGCCGCGAAGTAAGATATATTTTCGGGCTTTGCGGACATACAGTCATCGGAATGCTCGACGCTCTCAACCGCAACGAACAGAAGGGCGGAAAACTGCGCTACATCTCCAACAGGCATGAAGCAGTAGCCTCAACAGCCGCTGACGGTTACGCGAGAGTCACGCACAAAGCCTCGGTCGTAATGTGCCACTTAGGGCCGGGAATCACGAACGTGCTGACGGGAGTCGCAAACGCCGCTTTCGACTCAATCCCGATGGTTGTATTCGCCGGAGATGTTCCGAGCTACTATTACGGCAAGCACCCTCATCAGGAAGTCAACATGCACGGCGACGCTACACAGTACAGACTGCTTGAACCGGTGTGCAAACGCTGCTGGAGAGTCGATGACGCAGAAGCATTACCCGACATTCTCGACAAGGCATTCAGGCTCGCTGAGTCAGGCAGGCCCGGCCCGGTCTTAATCGATATGCCGATGGACATCTGGAGCCGCGAGATTGAAGAGGATCTTTTCGCCCGCACGTATCAGGACAGCCACATCACAGTGAAGCCCGCGTTAGATCCGTCATGCGCTAAGGCAATCGCAAAGAGACTCATTGAGGCAAAAGCACCCGTTATCCATGCCGGCGGAGGAATATTACTCGCACAGGCTTCAGCGGAACTTGCAGCACTCGCAGAATTTCTTGACATTCCCATTTCACGCACACTTATGGGGCAGGGCTGCGTAAGTGATTTGCATCCGTTAATGATAGGCCAGACGGGATTCTGGGGACTCGCACATACTCATGAGTTCACGCTTGGAGCTGATGTTATTCTTGCGCTTGGGACTCGTTTTGCTGAGGCTGACTCGTCAAGCTGGTATCAGGGCGTAACGTTCGATCCGTCAACAACAAAATTCATGCAGATTGACATTGACCCGACAGAAATCGGCAGAAATTATCCCGTTGAGATCGGAGCAGTAGCAGATCTGAAACTCGCACTCGCACAGATTCTTGAAGCCGCAAAAGAAATCAAGCCGGAAGGAATCAAACGCGCCGGACTCCGTGAAAAAATCGCAAAGGCAAAAGCAGACTTCAAAGCCTCAAACGTAGAAATCTCCAACGACTCACGCTTCCCGATGACCCCGCAGAGAATCCTCAAAGAGCTTAAAGGCGCACTCCCTGAAGACGCGTTAATCTTTACGGACGTTGGCTGGAACAAAAACGGAGTCGCGCAGCAGTATGACATAACGATTCCCGGCACTGTACATCACTCGTCAGGACTCGCGACAATGGGATTCGGAGCTTCCGCAGTTCTCGGAGGAAAGAAGGCAGCACCCGATAAGATTTGCGTTGCGTTAATCGGCGACGGCGGGTTCGGAGTCAATCCTACGTGCATGGCTACGGCTGTTGAAGAAGGAATCGCATGTACATGGCTTGTCATGAACAATATGGCATTCGGGACAATCGCAGGACTTGAGAACGCGAATTATCACACTCAGTACGGTACGAAATTCCACACGCCGAACGGTGAAGCATATTCGCCGAACTGGGCAAAAGTCGCAGAGGGTTACGGAGTCGATTCAATCCGCGTAAATTCTGCTGATGAGCTTGGCCCCACATTGAAGAAAGCTGTCGAGGCGAACAAAGCCGGAAAGCCTTTCCTCGTTGAAGCAATCATGGAGAACATCGCAGTGCCTACACCCGGCTGCTGGAACATCAACGACATCTACACGCCCGGCGACCTCGTGAAGGAAGGCAAGTTAGTCAAGAAGGACGCGAACGGAAAATACATTCCGCCGAGTCACGCAAAATCACACATCACGAAATAATTTGAGAGGAGCAAAACTAACCACAATGGCACATCATGAAGTAACACCTGAAGAAATCGCAATGCTTGAAGAAATGGTGAAGAAGGCCAAAGCCGCAGCAGAAGTTATCGCGACATATGACCAGGAAAGAGTCGACCGCCTCGCAAGAGCAATCTGCGCCGCGCTCTACCCGCTCAAAGTCTGGGGACCGATCTGCGATGAAGCTGTTGACGAAACCAGACTCGGCGACAAGGTAACCAAACGCAACAAGCGCAACAAGCTCAAGCTGATATTGAGAGACTGCCTCAGACAGAAGAGCGTCGGAATCATCGAGGAGATTCCCGAAAAAGGACTCGTGAAGTACGCAAAGCCCGTAGGAGTCATCGCTACCCTTGTTCCCACGACAAACCCCTGTGTAACGCCCGCAGGTCAGGCAATTTACGCCGTCAAAGCACGCGACGTTCTCATCTGCTCGCCTCATCCCAGAGCTAAGAAGGTTACGACAAAGACCGTCAACATCATCCGCGACGTATTAGCCCGTGAAGGTGCGCCCGCTGACATCATTCAGGTAATCGAGGAGCCGAGCATCACATTGACGCAGGAATTGATGAAGATGGTTGACCTTGTTATAGCTACGGGAGGCCGTCCGATGGTGAGGGCTGCTTACTCGTCAGGAGTACCTGCTTACGGTTCAGGCGCGGGGAACTCAACAGTAATCGTTGACAACACCGCCAACACGAAAGAGCGCGCATACGAGGCCGCAACGAACACTAGGATCTCGAAATGCTCCGACTTTGGTTCAGGCTGTTCATGCGACGGTAACTTAATCGTTCATGAAGATGTCTATGACAACTTTGTCGAAGGACTCGTGAAGGAAGGCGCGTATATTCCGACATGGGAACAGGCAGAGGCAATCAAGAAAGTTATGTGGGACGAGACCGGCCACAGACTCCCCGACACGGTAGCGATTTCAGCGCAGGCACTCGCAAAGGCAGCAGGGTTTGAGATTCCCGCAGACCGAAAATTCATCGCAGTGCCCAACAACGGACAGAAGGAAGGCTTCACCATCCGCAACGCTGACGACATCAAGAAGTGCATCGGCAAGCAGCATTTCTTCAGCACCGAGAAACTTACCACACTGCTGACGCTCTTCAAGTACGGCGGAAAGTTCCAGACCGCTCTCGACATTATGCAGGAAATTTTCGACAAGTCCGGCGGCAAGGGTCATTCATGCGGACTCTACTCGTTCGATGACGATCATATTCACCGTCTCGGAATGTGCGCTCCCGTATCACGCTGCATGATTCGCCAGCCGAACAACCGCGGCAATGCAGGAAGCTCAACAAACGGAATGCCCCCGACAAACTCAATGGGCTGCGGCACATGGGGCGGCAACATCGTCAGCGAGAACATCACACTCAAGCACTACATGAATACGACATGGGTAGCGCGTCCGATTCCTGAGGATATGCCCTCACTCAAGGAGCTTTTCGGCGAGTTCTACCAGGACGGAATGGACGAGGAATAAGAGTAGTGATTAGCGGACAGGGGTTAGGGATTAGACTAAACACTATGTACTGACCACTGCACACTAGAAAAGACAGCAGGCTCCGTGTGAAAGCGGGGTCTGTTTTTTTTCGCGTGTATGATTTATGCTTGTGAAAAAATTGCGGTGAATGTGTGCAGACGGCGTGAAGATATAAAAATCGGAAGGCTTATGCTAAAATACTGCCTGTAGGATTATGTTACAGTACTTCAGCACGGCTATGTTTGCCGCCTTCCTGTTTGTGTTCATTATAACATAGTGAAGGGGGGTTAAGTATGGTCGTGCATATTAATTTGTGATGAAAATTTTCGGCGGGAGTGTGAGATTTTATGCGCTTCAGGAAAAACGGCTTGTGCAAAATTCTTCTGGTGATATTGTTTCTTGCGTTCATTTCGGGCGGCTGTGGAGGCGGAAGCAGTGGGAGCGGCGGAAACTCTCAGAGCTATAACGGCAACGGCAACAGCAACGGGAATAACGGCGGGCAGTCAGGGGAAATCAATGGAACGTGGGAGATTGTATCAGGGCACGGGACAATTTCAGGCGCAGGGCAGACATTCCATCTAACATATGTACCGGGCAAAATTGGCGCAATCGGCGTAGAAGTTTCACCTAATCCTTATGGAGGAACTTATCAGGGGGCATATTGCGTTACGCTTACAGGGAAGGGACTCGCAGTAGAAAGCACATACAAAGGAACCGGCACAATGATGCTTTACTTTACTATTGATGAGCGTCCGAATCAATCTGCCTTGCCAGTGATGTCATTTTCAGGCGGAATAGCTTACGACTACATAGGCGACAACACATATCAGGAGACGGAAAAGACTACAGCAAAATATACAGGAGTAACACAGCGGCTTGCAGACTATGAATCAACACTGACGCTTGAAGACTCATCGACTCTCAGATGGACATACCGAACAACAACGGCTAATAATATTCTCTCTGATTTAGCAGCGAATGAACTTGAAGCATGGTATGAAATCGTCCTCAAGAGAGCAGGAAGCACCTACAACCCTGACGACTACACCAACAATACCGCCCCCAACACCAACACGAACACAAACACACCCACGACTCCGACTCCCAACACAAACACAAACACTAACACACAATCCGACATACCCCAGCAAATTTCCGGCTCATGGAAGATCACTTCAGGCAGCGGATTCACTTCGCAGACCATCTCAGGAAGACCCTACGTCTCTCACCTCACGTACTCACCTCAAAGAAACGACAAAGCATTTGACATCGACATCACACAGAATGACTCGACGACTTATTACTACGGAGAACACGCCGGGCTTTTCTCTCTGACTCTCACGGGCGATAACATCATAAGCAGCGGCGTTAAAGGCTTCGGAGCATTGAGAGTCTATTACTCAGTCGCAGAAGCTCAGGGAAAAGAAACCAGCTTCACTTTCACGGGCGGCAAATCTTTCAGCTACATCGGCGATGGCACATACAGACTCAGCGTCAGTAATGGGACATCGTATCATGAGCAGACTATTACGCTTGAGAATGAGTCGACAATACGATGGAAGTATACAGTTCCTTCTGACGGATGGTATGAGATCGTTTTGACTAAGGAATAAATCACAGGGCCTTGCGGAAATCGTGAGGCTCTTTTTTTGTGCGCTGATATAATTATCGCATTCCAGATTCACAAAGGCAGGTTCAGTCATGCGGACTCTATCTTACAATAACCGCTCTGATTTTGACGTTATCATTCACAATTTACGGCAGGAATTTTCAGGCCGCGAATTACGCTTCATAGTCCCTTCACGAAAAGACAAGCGATTAATGCCCGGTCATAACGAGCTAATCACATGGACATGGCAGGACGTTTACGAAAATATTGTGCCTCCCGGAAACAGACGGCGGACTCTCTCTCCTCCCGATCATTTGTTGATACTCCGCAAAATTCTTAAGGACTCAATCATCAATCACAGCGACAAAATAGAATCACTTCCCGGAGTCGAACGCGCCGGATTCTTGTCAGTGCTTTCGAGTGATATACGTGAGCTTCTGAATGAAGGAGTGAGTCCCGAACAGTTAATCACCAACAATGAGAGCGACAACCCCGCAGAATTTCTTTTGCCCGAAATTTACACCGAGTACATGAAGTATCTTGAGACATTCGGACTCCTCGACAGCGCGCAGGTATATTCAGCAGCTTTTGACTCAATACGCGACAATCAGGACTGGGGCAAAGGACTCGTGATAATCTTTGCGGGCTTCCTTTCGTTTACTCATGCTCAGCTCGAACTCGTGAAGGCGATTCGCGACCGATGCTACGACACCATAGTCATCAAGCCTGAAGCAAACATGCGGGGATTTCATGACGCAGGTATTCAGCTCGGAGAACAGGAGAAGGCTCAACCGTCAGCAGGAAGCATCATAGAAATATCATCAGCAGAGCCAGGACTCGAACCCGAAATCATAGCTAGGACTCTTGCGCTTTGGTCAGCAGGAAAATTTGAGGCAGGCGGAGAATTTCCGGGATGCGGCAAAATAGGACTCATGATTGACGAGGGACGCGAGGAGTCATTCTCTGAGTCATTCGCTCGTTATGGAGTCCCTTGCACATTCCGCGACGGCGTTACGATAAGCAGGACTCTTCCCGGCAAAATTCTCTCATCATTGCGGCACTTAAACGCGAGGCAGTTCCCGACATATGACACTGCTATATTGTGGACTCAGCCTTGCTTCGCCGGGTCAAAATTTCCCGTGATGAGTGCTTACAGGTCAGGGCGTTCGGGTATTGATGACTGGGAAAAATATTTGTCAGAAAGAAACGATGACCCCGCTTTTCACACGGCCATGATTGCAGCTCATGCGGTCAAAAAATTCTGCGCGTTCCTCAACAAAGAGCATACTCCCTCACAGATCATGAACGAGTTTAACGCCTTCCTTCACACGCCGGGGATTTGGCTTGAGAGGGAAGATAATATTTCCCCGTTCCCTGAGCTTGACGAGTCAATGAGGATGACAGCGAGCGCGATAGAGACAGTCAGCGAGAAAGTTACCGCGCTTCATGAATTATTGCCTGATTTGGGACGTGCTAATGATGACAAACTCAAGGGCGATGACGCATATAATTTCCTTGAGGACTGGTGCAGAAATTCTCACATCCGCGCGCCTTTGCAGATGTCAAACTCCGTGCAGATATTCGCGGGCCGTCCTCCTGTCTTAACGTCATTCCCCGTGTGGATAATGTCAGGCGTAACACAAAAGTCATGGTCGCAAACTCAGAAAGCCTCCCCGCTTTTAGGCAACGAGGAACGATTACGGCTAAACGAGAACGGAGCATTCCTCCCGCGCACAAAAGAGAAAGCCGAACAGAATGAAGCAGTATTCAGACGGCTGATCATGACAGGCGAGACTCTCACAATAATTTCTCGGCCATTGCTTGATGATGAAGGAAGGCCGGTATCAGCTTCACCATTCATGAAGAAGTTTCTTGACGATATGCCCGGCTGGAAAATGAAGCAGCAAGACTCAGAGGGGATAAAAATTTTGCTTGGTGCTGACGGCTTCACATTCCCGGAGATTGACGCGGGGGAAAATATTACGCGCTATACTCCGTGCGCAAGGTCTCATTCTGACTCAGTGAACGCGAGCGACATACAAGAGTTATTAGAATGCCCGTTCCTTTGGTATCAGAAGAGGAAAGCGGGACTCTTTCAGCCCGACCCGGAATTAGTTTCTCCGGCAGCATGGGGAAATCTGCTCCATAAATATTGGGAGTCAGTCTGGAAAATTTACCGTCAGGACATGGCCGCAAAGGGTACTCATTTCGTATCAATCGCAAAATCAGAATGGGAAAAATTATCGGCTGTCGATGACTCATACTCTGAATTTTCATCACTGCTCAGAGATCCCCGGCTCAAAAGGAAAATTGAGACTCTGAGATTCCGTGCGTTAAGACTCGCAGTAGTGCAGGGAAGAATTATCAATATCCTTCACAAAGATTACACGCACGAGTCTATATTGCTTGAGGATGAAGCGCACCTTGAGTATGAGCTTAACGGCGTGAAATTTTTCGGGAAATGCGACAGGATAGAAATCTTGCGGGGGAATGATGACTCACAAATAGCATTCATAGCTGACTACAAAGAGGGAAGGAAGCCCAGCAGAGATTACGACAAGGGAATGAATATTGAGTCTAAATTCTGGCGCAAGGAGGACGAACCCGAATCCTTTAAGCACGGTCTGCAATTGTCGCTATATTCGGCCATGTTCAGGGAGAAATATAAATATGATGTCTCAGGAGTCTATATCTTAGGTCATGAGGACGGGCGCGTCTGGGGAACATTCTCAGGACTCACTGCCGGAATGTTCAAGAGCTTCACGCCGATTGATGACAAGGGGAAAAATATTGCGCCTGATACGGATATTGCCGGGCGAGTCAGTGAGGGGCAATACGCTATGGAGTGTGCCGTGAGGCTTCTTAAGGGCGGGGAATTTATGCCTGACTACGACTCGGACAAGTGCAGGCACTGCGGAATCACGAGCATTTGCAGGAAGGGTGAATTTAGAGGAGAGATGACCGAAGACAGTGAATAGTGATTAGTGGGGAGTGATTAGTGATTAGGCTGCTGACCACTTCCCACTTCAAGCTGAAAACTATAACTCTTCAAGCGCGCTTGTTACTTTGTAGCCTGCATCGCGGACAAGTATGTCTTTCCTGAAAAGCTCCATGTCATATTTCACCATTCGTTTCACAAGCTCCGGGAATGTTACTTTTCTCTTCCACCCTAAGACCCTTTCAGCCTTCGACGGATCACCGAGCAGCAAATCTACTTCAGTCGGTCGGAAATAACGCGGGTCAATCTCAATTACTGTCCTTCCTGTCTCGGAGTCTATGCCCTTCTCGTCAAGGCCTTCTCCCTGCCACTCGATATTTATTCCGGCCTCATGAAACGCAAGCTCGGCAAATTCCCTCACCGAATGAGTCTCGCCCGTCGCAATCACGAAATCTTCCGGCTTGTCATTCTGCAATATCATCCACATTGCGCGCACGTAATCTTCTGAGTGCCCCCAGTCGCGCTTTGAGTTCAGGTTGCCGAGATATGTTTTCTCCTGAAGCCCTAATGCTATTCTTGCTGCCGCCCTCGTTATCTTCCGCGTGACAAAGGTCTCTCCCCTCAGCTCTGACTCATGGTTGAAGAGAATGCCATTGCACGCAAACATGTTATATGCCTCGCGGTAATTAACCGTTATCCAGTAAGCATAGAGCTTAGCTGCCGCGTAGGGACTCCGGGGGTAAAACGGCGTTGTCTCACTCTGCGGAGTCTCCCGGACTTTTCCGTATAGCTCGCTCGTTGATGCCTGGTAAAATTTCGTGTGAGACTCAAGCCCCAATATCCTTATCGCCTCAAGTAGTCTCAATGTTCCGAGTCCGTCCGAGTCTGCTGTGTATTCGGGCTCCTCAAATGAAACCTTCACATGACTCTGCGCCGCAAGGTTGTAGATCTCATCGGGCTGTATCTCCTGCACCATTCGTATCAGGTTTGATGAGTCTGTCAAGTCCCCATAATGCAGGAAGAATTTATGACCCTCGACGTGAAGGTCTTTATAGAGTCCGTCAATCCTCGCTGTGTTGAAGATTGAGCTTCTCCGCTTCAGTCCGTGAACCTCATAGCCTTTCTTCAGCAGGAATGTTGCGAGGTATGCTCCGTCCTGCCCGGTTACTCCTGTGATTAATGCTTTCTTCATGTGCTAATCTCCTTTCATCGTCCATAATATATTGAGTGAATTAACGCCGGAACGTTCCATGACGCAATAAGGCGAGTCATTAAGAGGGCCTTCAAGTGTGAATGATACTGAGGGGTTATTCTTGTCATTGGGATGTATGATCCATTCGCGCCCGAAAAGAAGCACAGCGAGTCCGAGTCTCTTTGCTCCCAAGTTAAGAACGTCAAGAGGAATCTCAGACCTTATGCACACATGCCCGCTTAGATTCGGAAGCTCATCCGGTGAATTGTCCATATCCTTCTGGAACGTCCAGTACAATAATATACCCTCGTGATTAAACATTGCGTAACCGATGCACAATGACTCGTCAGCTTTCGTGATTGTCCCCTCGATTTCAGCATAAAATTTCTCGCCGCGCCTTAACGAACCGTCTACAGCATGGCCGGATGAGTCATAAATTCCGAATCGTTCAGGCTGAAAATAATCGTTCGTATTATTGAGTCCTCCGTCTTTGATGAGCCATTCAGAATTTTTTGCGCCGCTTCCTGACAAAGACAAATATTTCTTCACACCTTCCGCAGGGTTTACAGTGTCAAAAATCATCCGCCCTCCGTCAAGGCATATTACCCTGTTGCAGAGCTGCATAACCGCTCCCATGTTATGACTCACAAAAAGAATCGTACGGCCTTCCCCGCGGCTAATCTCGTTCATTTTCCCCAAGCATTTTTTCTGAAACTCAACATCACCGACAGCAAGGACTTCATCAATTATGAGAATCTCCGAGTCCAAATGAGCGGCGACAGCAAACGCAAGACGCACATACATCCCCGATGAGTAACGCTTAACGGGAGTGTCAATAAACTTTTCGACACCAGAGAAATCGACAATCGCATCAAACTTCCGGCGTATCTCGTGAGTCCTCATTCCCAAAATTGCGGCGTTAAGGTAAATATTTTCGCGCCCGGTCAGCTCAGGGTGAAATCCCGTGCCTACCTCAAGAAGGCTTGAGACTCTCCCGCGCAAAGATATTCTTCCTTCAGTGGGTGCTGTGATTCTGCTGATGAGCTTCAAGAGTGTTGACTTACCCGCGCCATTGCGACCGATTATCGCGAGCCGTTCGCCCTCCTCAATGCTGAATGAGACATCACGCAATGCCCAAAAATTTTCGTCCTCATGAATTTGTTGTTTGCTGAATGGGTGAATGATTCTGTTTGCCGTCCGTGAAAGAAATCCGGCCATGACATCATAGAGAGTGTCTTCACGTTTCCGGGAGATGATGTACTTTTTCCCAACGTTTTCAATTTTTACCGCTGTCATTATATGTAGTCCGCAAAAAGTTTCTCTGTCTTCCTGAAATACTTCAAGCCTATCACGAATATCACTGCCGAGCTTATGACCGACATTATTGCGCCCGGCATGTAAAGCCCTTCACCGCTTATGCACCATCTGAAGCCGTCAATGACTCCCGCCATAGGGTTAAGGCTGTAAATCATTCTCCATCTCTGCGGGATTACCGAGCTTGAGAATCCTACAGGCGATACGAAAAGACCAGCCTGCAAGATGAACGGCATAATGTGTCTGAAATCGTGATACTTAACGCCGAGCGCAGAGAACAAGAACCCCGCCCCAAGCGCAGACATGGCCGCAGGAACAAAGAACAATGGAATGAATATCATCATCGCTGAAGGAGTGAAGCTGCAAATCATCATCAAGATACAGAGAACAGCGAATGAGATCGCAAAGTCTATAGTGCTTACGATTACGGCTGAGGCCGGGAGGATTACGCGAGGGAAATATACCTTGCTTATCATGCTGCCGGATCTTATGAGGGACTCTGAGGCTGACTGCATAGAGTTCGCGAAGAACTGCCACGGAAGAAGCGCAGAGAATACCATTACGGGATAAGGTATTCCCCCGCTCGGAAGTTTTGCAACGTTCCCAAATATCACAGTGAATACAATCATGCTCATCAAGGGACGTATTACGCTCCATGCGACTCCGATTGCTGTCTGTTTGTAGCGCACGAGAATATCACGCAAGGCCATGAAGAAGAAAAGCTCCCGGAACTTCACAAGCTCACGGATAAAATCAGAAGTACTTTTCTCAGGCTCTATGATTATGTCAAAGGCTGAGTCATTTTCCGTCATTCTCAGATGTCCCGGCCTCTGCGAGAATGTCTGCCGCCTCGTCATCGAATCCCATCATCGCGCACATCATTGCGTTCATTCCCTTGTTGTCAGTAATGCTTATGTCTGCTCCGTGCCTCACTAAGAGTCTTATGCTGTCGAGCTGTGCCTCGCGTTTCACAGCCGCATATGTAGCGACCAGATTAAACCATGACTGCCAGCCCTCTGCCCTGAGTCCCCCCGTGCGAATCAGTGATGCCATCATCAAGCCGGGACTCCTGTCCTTGCCTCCGACTACCCAAAGAAGCGCGGTCATTCCGTCCTCGTCCTGAGCGTTTATGTCTGCTCCGTATTCTATTAACGCCTCCATTATTCCCGGCTCTGTTCCTACGTCAAGGGCAGCAAGCATCAAGGGAGTACGTTTGTTTTTGTCAGCTATATTCGGGTCAGCTCCGTATGAGAGAAGAAGCCTCAAAATTTCCTCGTCAGTAACAACCGCATACACAAGGGCAGTGCGTCCGCTCGCGTCTACGTAATTGGGGTTAGCTCCGTGTGAAAGAAGTATCTCCGCAACGTCTGGACGGTCAGCAGTGATTGAAACGTTAAGGGCGTTCGTGAAAATGTCTTCACCGAGTTCAAAGATTTCATTCAGATCCGCTCCGTTCTCAGCAAGAAATCTCACCATGTCGGCGTTAATTCCCTGCTCCCCTGTGAAGATTGCCGCCGCTAACGGACTCTGTTCAACCTCAAACATGCACTTGCGGTTAAGGTCAGCACCATTCTTGATGATTAACTTCAGGAAAGGAATATTGCCCGACTTCACAGCGATAATCATAGCCTCGCCGTAATCAGCTCCGCCCTTCATGAGATATTCTATGATTGCCGGGTCAACAACCCTGCGTACGTTCTTGATGTGCTGTATCGTATCTATCTGCATCAATGCCGTGTAGGTCAGCGCGGTATATCCTGCCTCTGATTTTGCGTTCACGTCAGCTCCGAGATCTATCAGCCATTTCACGACTCGCGGCTTGTTTGCTGTTACTGCGAGAAAGAGCGGTGTATATCCGTTGTCATCCTCGGCGTTAATATCGGCTCCGCAGTCAGCAAGAAATTTTATGAGCTTCTTCTTCCCTCTCACTACTGCCGCTGTAAATCCGTTCCCCTCACGCGCTCCGTGTTCAACAAGGACCCGTATTGCGTCGTAATTCTCTTCCATCACAGCAACGAACAACGGCGGGACTTTCGCTCCGTAAATATATGCCCGTCTGTTTACGTCAGCTCCTGATTCAATTGCAGACTCTATATCCTCGCGGCTTCCTGTTTCACATAGCTGAAGAAATTCTTTCTGAGTCATTTGGCGTTAATCACCCCTCGTATTTTCATGAGCCTCATCAACTATATCACTTACGCTGAAATTATTATCACACTCATTATGCGACACTCGGCACAAAAATTCTATGTTGCCTTCAGCCCCTCTTATCGGTGAATACGTCAGGCCCGTAACATGAAACTTTGTCTTCTCACGTATAAAGCTCAGTATTCCTTCAACAACTTCAGCATGAATCGCTTTGTCCTTCACAACACCGCGCGAAATTTTTTCCCTTCCCGCTTCAAACTGCGGCTTGATTAACACAACTGCTTCATCCTTCACAACATCATCAAGCACAGGAAGTATCAGCCTCAGCGATATAAAAGAGACATCACAGCCGGCGAAATCAATTTGTTCGGGGAAATCTTCACGGGTGAGATAACGAGCGTTAGTCCGGTCCATCACGACGACTCTTGAGTCGCTCGCAAGCCTCCATATCAATTGGCCGTAACCTACATCAACAGCATAGACTCTTCCCGCTCCGTTCGACAATAACACATCGGTGAAGCCTCCTGTTGAAGCTCCGAAGTCAGCGCAGATTTTACCGCCAACATTAAGGTGAAAGACTTCAAACGCACGCAAGAGTTTTAGCGCGCCTCGCCCCGCCCATTTGGGAACGTCATCAACGGTGATGTTGACTCCTCGCTCATACATTGCGCCGGATTTCGTGATTACCTGATTGTTCACCCGGACTTTTCCGGCCATGATTAAAGCCTGAGCCTTTGTGCGTGTTTCAGCGAGTCCCAGCTCAGGCAGCAATTTGTCGAGTCGTTCTTTATGCTTCATTCGTGTATGTGTCGATGATGTTACGTGCTGTTATTCCGTATAGCTCGCGCTGTTCGTCCTGTGTGGCATGCTTCACGCAAACGTCAGGGACTCCGAATCTCATTAGCTTGACGGGGAGTCCATTTTCCGCGATTATTGCCCCGAATGCCTCGCCGAATCCCCCGGCCATGTAGTTATCTTCAAGCACACACACAGCCTTGTAGCCTCTCAGAATTTCGCAGAGTGAGTCAGAATCAAGCGGCTTGACTCTCCGAACGTCATACACTGCGGGAATGTAAACTCCTTCAAGCCCTGCAAGTTTACGAACGTCAAGCATGATATTAACGCTCGCGCCGTTCCCGAACAACGCCCAGTCCTGACCGTCAGAAATTTTTGCGACTCCATCATCTGAGTCGACGCTGAGTTTCTGAGGAGGGATTTTGCCGCGGGGATAACGAATGAGAGTCGGCCCGTTACGCTTTGAGGCTTTGAGCATACAATCACGCAATGAGTCTTCATCGCACGGGGCGTAAATTTCGAGGTTCGGCACTGACCTTCCCCAAGAAATATCGAGCATGCCTTGATGTGTATCACCGTCAGAGCCTGCAAGCCCGGCGCGGTCAACCATAATCACAACAGGAAGATTTTGCAGCGCTACATCGTGCATTAACTGATCCATTGCCCTCTGAAGGAACGTAGAATAGATGAATACCCACGGGCGCATACCTCCTGCCGCGAGTCCCGCCGCCATTGTGAGCATGTGAGACTCAGCTATGCCAACGTCAAAGAATCTGTCAGGAAATTCACGCGAGAACCTCTCAAGTTTTACCCCTGTCATCATGGCCGCAGTGAAGCAGACTATACGGTCGTCATTCATCGCTAACTCTTCTGCTATCTCTGAGGCTGCCTCGCTCCATGTCCTGAATTTTTGCGTGCCTTGCGGTGAAACTTGATGATACTTTGTCGGGTCTTGTTCGGCTTCAGGGAGTCCCTTGCCCTTTATCGTGTTGAAATGGAGTATCACAGGCCTGTAGTAATCTTTCGCAAGAGTCATCATCCGTATTGCGGTCTTCATGTCGTGTCCGTCGAAAGGCCCCCAGTACTTTATGCCGAGCTTGTCGAAAATGTTTATCGGCCTCGCAAACGCTTTGAGAATGTTACGTGCGCGGGCTAACAGGTTCGTGCTTTCACCGTAAGGCTGTCGGTTGCTTCCTCCGAAATGTCGACGGAAGAAATTTTTTGTCCTCCTGTAAAATGTATTGGCTGACAACTCAGCAAGCACCGTTGAGAATCCTCCGACTCTGTTGCTGATTGAGTGCCTGTTGTCGTTGAGAATGATGATAAGTTTCGTATGAGATTCGTTGACGTAGTTCAGTGCCTCGAACGCGAGTCCGTTAATCAATGAAGCGTCCCCGATGAACGCAATAATGTTCCTGTCCTCGTGAAGAAGATCCCTTGCCTTTGCGTAGCCTAACGCAGCAGAAATTGACGTGCTTGAATGCCCCGTGTTGAAATGGTCATAAGGCGACTCATTACGCCTGGGAAATCCTGATATGCCGTCCTTCATTCGGAGCGTGTGAAACTTGTCGAATCTGTCAGTCAGAATCTTATACGGGTAAGACTGATGGCCAACGTCAAAAATTATTCGGTCTCTCAGAGGGTCAAAAACTTTCAGCATTGCTATTGTCAGCTCAACAACTCCGAGTGAAGAGCCCAAATGCCCGCCGTTTTTCCTCACAGTATCAATAATAACTGCCCTCACATCATCAGCGAGCAAGGGCAGGTCATTATCATCAATTCGCAGCAAGTCTTTGTGCGTAAATCCTGTTTTCAGAAAATTCATATCACCGTTAATTGAACCGCCTGAACTCATACGCCGCAAACTGTGCGATTAATTGCAACGATGCAAGCTGCGAACGGTCAAGCGCGGTTCTTCCGTCAATGCTCGAACCAAGCGCAATGATTCCCACGAGTGAATTATCATCGCAGACCGGGAAAATGTATTTTGCTGACGACTCTTTGAGGGCGTTTTTCCACGGACACCCGGCAAGCCCCCATGACCTGAATACTGAATCGGGACTCACTGCTTCAAGGTCATAATATGACTCGCTTACGTTCGCTGACTTCACCGGGCCTGAAGATGACGGCAATAATGTCGGATCTGCTTCAGCCTTTATGTGTCCCCTGCGCTGCTCTGAGAGTGTGTAGCCTGAGCGTGAATTGTTCCACGTCGCAAGGATGCAGCTGTTCATTCTGCACTGCTCCATGAATATATCCGTGAGCAATGAGAAAAATTTTGACTTGTCCTCCGCGCCTTTCAGGACTTTCAGAACGTTCGAGAGAGAAAGCACAGTAAACTCTCCTGATGACATTGTAGCTTCAGCCTGCCTTGACTGAACGCGCAAATTGTTTATGGCTATAGCGCGCACAGCGAGGTTGCCGAGTAGCTCAAGGAAATTCATTGTCTCTTTGTCGGGAAGCTCGTCCCATCTCATGAGACAGAAGAGTCTGCAATCACCTTCAGCGACAGGCAGAACGACTTCAGCGGGCGATTCACTTTTCACGACAACTGGCGCGGGGGGCAAAATCTGCTCTGCGTAGATTCCTTTGCGTTCTGGAATCGAGTCGGCTTTACCGTTGAAGACAGTAAGGTAGCTTCCCTCGTCCTTGAGAATCGCAACAGACTTAGGGAACAAGCTCTCCTGCAATACGTCAGCAAGGAACGACGCGAAATACTGCAAGGGCATCGGCTCAAAGATCGAAGCGAGTGTGCTTTTTGTCGCAAGTATCATGTACGAGAGACGCGATAACTTTTTCTCAGTCTCAGAAATTTTGCGCGAGGTCTCCCACAAATGAATCAGTCCTGCGCAGGGCTTGAGGTTTTCGAGAAACGATTTTGAATCAGCCGGCTTGTCTTTGCAGAGGATATAAAGCTCCCAATGAGCCCCCCAGATTTTGACGACACAAGGCCATGACTCACAAGTTGAAATTGAAAGCTCAAATGCTTCCTTCGCGATCGATTTCGTGAACAATGAAGTGATTTCGTCATTGAGGGTCAGTGATGAAGGAACGAGTCCGGCCGCGTCGATAACGTTCAAGCCTCTTGGATTTGATGATGAAGGTTCAGCGATTAATGCTTTGATACCGTTTGACGAAAGGAAGTCCGTCATGTATTTCAACGCCCCGCCGTTAATGAGGAAGTTTACATTTTTGTAAAGGTCATTGATATTCTCAGACATGAAAATTCATGCACCTCCGAAAAAATTTTGATGAGATTATTTTATCGCTTTTTGCTGTCAAAATCGTATAATATTAGGCTGATTATCCCGAAAAAATATTAAGGATTACGAAACTCAAAGCGAAGGGCTGGCGTTGTAATATAATGATTGAAGTACATCGTCTGAACGGCGAGGCATTCCTGCTCAATTCCGACATGATAGAGACCATTGACGTAACGCCGGATACTGTATTGCGGCTTCTTAACGGCCACAGGTATGTAGTGCGCGAAAAAGTTAAGGACGTTTACAGGAAGATAATAGCCTTCAGGAAAGCGGCCGGATACACGTGCATAATAGCAAACACGGCGGACGAGTCAGAATAATACAGCGGCAGAGGTGCATACACATTGGATTTAACAAGTCTCATCGGATTTCTTGCAACATGGATTCTAGTCGTAGCGTCAATGGCATCAGGCGGCAACATCGGAGCATATATAGACGTTCCCTCATTGATGATAACAATCGGCGGCGCAATCGGAGCAACAATAATCTCAAACCCCGGCGCGAGGCTCAAAGCTATGGGCGGCTGCCTGAAGAATGTATTTATGTTTCAGGAGCCTGACCTTGTCGGAATGGTGCAAATGATTGTGAGTTTTGCGGAAAAAGCACGGCGCGAAGGACTCCTCTCACTTGAAGCTGACGTTGCAGAAGTAGAGAGCGAGTTTATGAGGAAGGCAATACAGCTTGTTGTTGACGGAACAGACCCGGAATTAGTGAGGGCTATTCTTGATACAGAGATCGGAAATTTTGAGGACAGGCACAGCGCGAACAAGGCAGTTTTTGACCACCTCACAGAGTTTGCGCCCTCGTTCGGAATGATAGGTACGCTGATAGGACTCATAGCGATGTTAGGAAACTTGTCGGACGTTAACGCGCTTGGTCCCGGCATGGCGGTTGCACTTATCACGACAATGTACGGCTCAATGATGGCTAACATGTTCGGCTCACCCGTCAGCAAAAAACTTGCGGCACGCTCGGCGCAGGAAGTCAAATCGATGGAATTAATGGTAGAAGGAATATTAGCGATACAGGCGGGCGAGAACCCTCGAATCGTAGAAGAGAAGCTGAAAGTGTATCTTCCTCCTGCAATGCGCGAGGCCTTCAACCAAGAGGAGGGCTAAACGATGGCGCGCCAGAAAAAACCTGAAGAGCCAGGACTCTCAGCTCCGTTTTACATGGGCACATACGGGGACATGGTTACGCTCATACTATGTTTCTTTATACTGTTGTTCGCAATGTCATCGATTGACGCTCAGAAATTCCAGAAGGCTTTATTGTCCTTGCGCGGCTCATTGGGAATCCTGAAAGGCGGAGTAACGACAGAGGAGTCAACAGACCCCAACAAAAGCGGTGAAGTAGGAACGAGTCCGGGAGCGAGCGAGAGAGTCGAAATTGATACGAGGCACGTTGCGTATACGCTGAACTCATTCCTGCGTTCAGAGAATCTCACGAGGGACATACAGGTATCAATCAACCAGCGTGGAGTCGCCGTATCAATCAGCGATCAGTTTATGTTTTTCCCGGGCAGCGCGGAATTGAGGCCGGAAGGAAGGCGCGCGCTGTACAAAATTTCGGAGCTTGTGAGGGACCGGGTTCCGTTTGCGGCGGTTGAGGGACATACAGACTCAGGAGTTTTGCGCGGAGGGATTTACCGCAACAACTGGGGACTTTCGGCCATGAGGGCGGCGGCGGTTGCGAGCTACATGGAAGATGAGGGAGGCTTTGACCCCGTGAAACTTCAGGCGACGGGCTTCAGTTCAGCACAGCCGATAGTGCCCAATGACACGAGCGAACACAGAGCCTTGAACAGAAGAGTAGAGATAGTATTCTTGTCGCAATATCCTAAACGTTAAGGAGGGATTTACGATGAAATTCACAGCTTGTTACACGAAACTTGAACACGGTTATATGGGGAAATTGTTAGAATGGCCGGGAGTAATCACAGAGGGTGAAGACCTTGACGACTGCCGGGAATGCCTCATAGATGCCGCGGCGGGTATGGCTCTTGCATATCGTGATGACGGGCGCGAATTTCCTCAGACAACATTGACTCTTGAAACTCTGTCGATACCGCTTGAAGATGAGTCATTCCTTTTGAGTCACGGCGAATATCATGATGTTCTTGCGAATGAGGAAGGAAGATTTATAACGCTGAAACAAGCTGATGAATTTGATGATTATACGGTGAAAGAACTATGCAGGGAAGCAGGTATCCCGGATATATTCCAGACACAAAACAGGGAGGACAAATAAACTTTGAAGAGCATAATAATTTTTGCAGTAGTAGGACTCATAATGTTCGGAGCAGGGTTCGGAGGAGGACTCATTCTTGGCCGCTCAATGGCACCTGAAGACACAAACGCAATCGGAACAGCAAAAGTAGTTCAGAACCCCGGCCCGGTCGTATCAATCGGAGAGTTCACCAGCAACTTGGCCGGAGCAGGGCGGCACGTTATCAGCTTCGGACTCTCTCTTGAGCTTACAGAAAAGGAAGGGGCAGCGGCTCTCATTCAGACTCCCGGCTGGCTCATGAGGATACGCAATGAAGTCTTCATGCTCGTGAAAGACAGAGTATATGACGATCTCACAAGCGCGGAAGGAACGCTCCAGTTTGCCGGCGACATAAAGCGGTCGTTAAACAGAATGCTTCCTGACGTGGGCGGTGAAGCTCCCATAACAAATGTGCTTTTCGAGAGCATAGTATTACAGTAAGAGGCTCTGACAAATGCCCGACGTATTATCACAGGACGCTATTGATGCAATGCTGAAGTCAATCTCCAGCGGTGCCAAAATTGAAGACATCGCTGCGAAGGCTGACGAATACGCAAAACTTAAAGTCTACGATTTCAAGCGTCCCGACAAATTCAGCAAAGACCAGCTCCGCGCAATACAGATGATTCACGAGTCATTCGCTCGCCAAATGACTACAGTACTTTCTACCCTTATACGCTCTATTGTCTCAGCAGAAATTGCTTCAGTTGAACAGCTTGCCTATGAAGAGTTTGTGAACTACATGGTACAGCCGACAGTAATCGGACTGATTGAGATGCACCCGTTTGAAGGCTCAATGCTTATCGAGATAAACCCGGCGTTAGTCTTCACGATAATTGACCGTATGTTAGGCGGGCGGGGTACATTCTTGGGAACAGTCAGAGAACTTACCGACATTGAGAAGACCGTCATTGAGCGCGTGATAATGAGGATACTGGAACTTCTTGAAGACAGCTGGAGCACGGTTGTAGATGTGCGGTTCAGATTCGAGTCGATGGAAAGCAATCCTTTTTTCGTTCAGATATGCTCGCCGAGCGATATGGTTCTCGTTGTCATTATGAAGCTGAGAGTCTCAGATGTTGAAGGAATGGTGAGCTTATGCTTTCCGTACTTCCTGATTGAGCCGATAATGGACAGGCTTTCGAGTCAGCAGTGGTTCGCGTCAACAAGCCACAAGGGAGATGACCAAGTCAAGCAGTGGCTGAACAACTCAATGATGAAAGTGAATATGCCTCTCGCAATGGAGTTAGGCCACACTGTATTGTCTCTTGCTGACGTTTACGCGCTTCAAGTCGGTGATGTCATAAAACTTGATGAGCTTAAAGACTCGCATATCGATGTGAGAGTCGGCAATCAGGTTCGATTCAAGGCTCGTCCCGGAACGCTGAACGGTCATATGGCTGTCGAGCTCACGAAAGTATTAACGAATGAGATACCCGAAATTATACCGGCAAAAGAAGATAACGCATGAAAGGAGAAATGATTAATGCCTGATGATTTATTGAGTCCCGATGAGATTAACGCGCTTCTTTCAGGCGGAGGGGATTTCGGTGATGTCGATGAAGTTTCGTCCTCAGATGCCGAACAGCTCGCAAAGGTAGCCGACACATTCGCAAATTCTGAAAACAGCGTAATCAATATGCTTGCGGGAAAAAATGTTACTACAAGCGTAGGCAATCCCGAAGTGATGACTCAAGATGATTTTCGCGGGAAATTCTCTGAGCTTCCTTTCCTATTCTCGACAACATTCGGCGGAATGGATGACAGACCCCTTGCGCTTGTTGTTGACCAGAAGGGAGCATTGACTCTCGCTGACTTGATGATGGGCGGAGGAGGCGCGGACGTTCCCGAACCGAGCGACCTATACTGGAACGCAGCGCAGGAAGGACTGAGTCAGGTAGTCGGCTCTGCATTCACGAGTCTTGCGGGATTGATGGGCGGAAGAAGACTCATGCCTGAGAACACAACGTCAGCACTTGGCGAGGATGACTGGCGGGCGTTGTCTCTTGAGCCTGCCGACAAAAAGATCTGGTGCAGCCCCGTTAATGTTGTGATTGACGGACTGACACCGTTTAACATCTGGACATGTTTGACGCTCGACAACGCTCTGGACATTGCCGGATTTATGCGTGATGCCGCAGAAGGGAAACCGCAGCCCCAGGCATCGAACAATAACCCTATGGGAGGCGGAAATATGAGCGGAGGAGGAAGACAGAACGCAGGACCCGCAGTTGACGTAAGGCCGGCAGCGTTTCAGCCATTGGGAGGAGGCACAAGCGGAGGCGCACCGAGTCCGATTGAGTTGATCGCTGACATTCCCGTTCGTGTTACGGTTGAACTTGGCAAGGCAAGAAAGAGTGTCTCAGAAATTTTAGCCCTCACAGCAGGAGCAGTTGTTGAACTCGACAAGATGGCCGGAGAACCTGTTGACATTCTCGTTAATGGGAAGCTCATCGCTCACGGTGAAGTTGTTGTTATTGATGAGAATTTCGGAGTAAGAATCACTGACATAATTCCGGGAGGAGCAGCGCGGGCGGCCTCGTAAAATTTTAGGTTTGATTCGTGTTATAATGCAGATAAATTCCACAAAATATTATTTCATTGAAGGAGCGTTTTTCAATGGGCAAGAAAGTTTTGATAGTCGATGACGCGGCATTCATGCGTATGATGCTGAAAGACATTCTCACAAAAAATGATTTCGAGGTTGTCGCAGAAGCTGAAAACGGGAAGGCAGGAGTCGCGGCGTTCCAGAAGTATAAGCCCGACATCATTACAATGGATATAACAATGCCGGAAATGAATGGCATAGACGCAGTGAAAGCGATAAAGGCACTTGATCCCAGCGTGAAAGTTGTAATGGTCTCGGCAATGGGTCAGCAGCCTATGGTCATTGAAGCAATACAGGCGGGAGCAAATGACTTCATAGTGAAGCCCTTCCAGCCTGAGAGAGTCATTGAAGCAATAACGAAGGTGCTGTCATAGAAATACAGGACGCAAGTCTCACAGCCTATTTGATTCGGGCTGTTGCCGCATTGATTCTTATGTCAGCATTCGCGTTTGTCCTCGTAAAATTCACAAAGAGAAAAAATCTTAACGTAAAAGATTCACGCAACGTTGAAATAATTACGTCCCTGCGCTTGAGTGCCAGGGATATATTTTTAGTTGTGCGCTGCGGGCCTGATGTTATCGCGTTCACTGTAGGGCCTCACGGTTCATGCCTCTTAGGGAGATGGAGCTATGACGAATGGACGAAATCACAAGCTGAAACTGACAGTTAGAATCCTCGCGCCTGTGATGATTCTGCTTGTCATATTTCTTCACGGCGTATCATCTGCTGCGATTCTCAATCCTCCAAGAGCCCCCGAACTTTCAGGGACAATCCCGCTGCCGTCAATCACATTAGGACTCGGACAGGCTGACTCACCCCGCGACGTTGCATTGACGCTTCAGGTTCTGGCGTTGATGACTGTGCTTAGTCTCGTGCCTGCGATTCTCTTAATGGTTACGAGCTTCACGCGGATAATTATTGTCGTCGGATTCGTGCAAAGGGCAATAGGACTCCAGCAGTCGCCCCCTCAGCAGGTCATAGCGGGACTCTCATTATTCCTCACAATGTTTACGATGTACCCGACTTGGACTCAGGTCTACGAGAACGGACTCAACCCGTATTTATCCGGGAACATCAACGCGGCTCAGGCTTGGGAGAGATCTATAGAGCCTGTGAGAAATTTCATGTTCCGTTACACACGTCAGGAAGAATTGTCGCTCATAATCTCAATGGCAGGCACTGAACGTCCCGCGAATCAATCGCAAGTCCCGACAAGAATCTTGATTCCCGCGTTCATGCTCAGCGAAATGAAGACAGCCTTTCAGATGGGAGTCGTGATATATATTCCGTTCCTTGTGGTTGATATGGTTGTGTCGAGCGTATTGCTTGCTATGGGTATGATGATGCTTCCGCCTATGATGATTTCGCTGCCTTTCAAGTTGCTGCTGTTTGTCATGGCCGACGGATGGAATCTCGTAGTGATGAGCGTGCTGAAGAGTTTCACAAACGTACCGTAAAGAGAGTGTGAGAAATGAATACCGTAACAACATTAAGCCTTCCCGATATTATGACGGGGGCAATATGGACAATGATTAGCGTTACGCTTCCGATTCTGCTTGTGGCGATGATTATCGGACTGTTCATAGGAATTTTGCAGACAGCTACATCAATTCAGGAGCAGACGTTAATATTCATCCCGAAAATTTTGGCCGTGTTTCTGTGTATCGTATTGTTATCCCCGTGGATAGGCCAGCGAATGCTCGTAATGACCCGCGAAATTTTAGGACAGCTTGAACGTTTCATAAACTGATTCACAAATGCGCGGGCTTGAATTACCTTCACAATTATTAGCCGTATACTTGCTGCTTCACTTGCGATATATCGGACTCGTATTCAGCTCGCCAATTTTCACGTCAACAATGCCGCCGACTCCATTCCGCTATCTTTTCGCCGTAATGCTCACGGTGTGTTCAGTCGGAATCATCAAGGCTGAAGATATTCCCATGATTTATTTTGATGAGGTTATATTCATCGCCGCCGTATTCATTCGTGAATTGCTGATTGGAGTCGCGCTCGGATTCATTTCTGCGCTTCCTCTTCACGCGCTCCGTGTTGCGGGTGAACAGACCGGCACAACAATAGGCTTCTCTATGGCTCAGGTTATGGATCCCACGACTCAGAGTGAGACATCAATTCTCGGACAATTAAATTTTTTCGTGGCTATGTGGTTCTATTTCAAGTGGAACGGACATCTCATTATGATTCAAGCGCTCGTTGAGACATTGAAACTTGTACCGCCCGGACAAATATCTTTATTCCCTTCAGGAGACCTTCAATTAGGGACGTGGCTTCAGAGTCTCTTCACGCTGGCTTTGAGGATGGTTATTCCGTTTTACTGCGCGTTAGTCCTGTCTGACGTGGGACTCGGCTTCTTGGCGCGAACTGTTCCGCAGATGAATATATTTGTCGTCGGACTCCCGGTGAAAGTCATGCTCGGCTTCATGGTGCTTGCTGCTGTAATCCCATTGATGATGGATTTGATTCACGCAAACTTTGAACGATGGATTGAATTTGCGTTAAGCGTCATAAGATTATGGAGGCCCGTTAATGGCTGAGGAACGAACAGAGGAAGCTACCCCCCACAAGCGCGAGAAAGTCCGCGAGGAAGGCCGCGTATGTGTCAGCAAGGACGTTAATGCCGCTGTAGCAATCATCACCGCATTATTGGCTCTGGCGTTATTGGGCGCGTCAGTGTGGCGAGTCCTCACGGGAATGATTCGCTTCATGTTCATGGCGATCGGGGACAAAGCTATATTGCAGGACGGCTGGTTCGCTTGGGTATCGTGGGAGGCAATCAAGGACTATTTTGCGGCGTGGCTTCCTTTGGGCGGACTCGTTGTTCTTTTTGCTACAAGCGCGGTGATTGCTCAAGTCGGATTCGCTTTCACTGGTGAGCCGTTCATACCGAAATTTGACAGGCTGAATCCTTTCACGGGCATGAAGAAGATTATCTCTATGCGCTCATGCGTCGAACTGTTGAAGGGCTTGCTGAAGTCAGCAATTTTTGCCGTGATGATCTACAACGCAATCAAGAATTATTTGCCCGTGTCATCAAAAACAATGCAGATGCCTCTTGAGCTTGGGAGCCGCCAGTTTTGGGACATGCTTTGGACTCTCGCAATGAGATTAGCGTTAATGTTATTGGTGATGGCGTTCGCTGACTATGCGTATCAGAAATGGGAATTTGAGAACTCAATCAAGATGAGCAAGAAAGAAATCAAAGACGAGTACAAACAAATGGAAGGCGACCCGCAAATCAAGCAGAAGATTCGACAGAAGCAGAGAGAAATGGCACGCAACAGAATGATGGCCGATGTTCCGAAAGCTGACGTTGTAATCACGAACCCGACTCATATTGCCGTAGCGATTCAGTATGACCGCGGAGTCATGGGCGCGCCTCAGGTAATCGCAAAAGGAGCAAACTACACAGCGCAAAGAATCCGTGAGATCGCAAAGAATAATCTTGTGCCTATTGTCGAGAATAAGCCGCTTGCCTGGGCGTTGTATGAAAATGTAGAGATAGGCGAGGAGATTCCCGAAGACTTTTACAGGGGAGTCGCTGAGGTCTTAGCGTTCGTTTACAGGCTGAAGGGCAAAGCGTCATAAACTTTTCACACATACCAATCACATAATACACACAAATACGTATCACAGACTGAGTATTACTACCCTTTAGGGGGGGGGATTGAAGCTATAATGCTCTTATCTCTCGAATTATGACGGAAGGAAGTAATATTCATGAAGTACTCAAGGTTTGTTGCGGTTATAGTTGTCTGCGTTATGGTCATAGGGGCTGTAAGTCCTGCGTTCGCGGGGTGGTCAGGGAACAAGGAAGTAAAGAAGCAGGCCGAAAAATTCGGTGAAGTCGGAAAAACTGTAAGTGCCGCATATCAGGCGTATGATATCAGCTCGAAGCTCTACAATGCCAGAAATAACGATGAGCGCAAGGATATTCTGATTGACACCGCAAAAGATGCAGGGAAAGAGTTAGTAAAGGCACCCATAAAGGCAGCTGCTGACACTGCGATAACGGCAAGTGCGACATCAACGGCAGTATATGTTGCCGGGGCGGCGGGGATGACGGCCAAAACAGGAACGGCGATTGCAGCTCTTTCGGGTGCTGCGGCGACAAATGCGACATTGGCGGCAATTGGGACTCCTGTTGTTACGACTCTGGGGATTGCGGCTGCTCCTGCTGTTGTCGGCGGCGTGATTGTCGCGGGAGCGGCGGCAGGTGTGTGCTACGGTGTTCACTGCCTCATAGACTGGATATGGTGATGAGCCATGAAGAGAATCATTGCGGTGATTCTGGCGTTGGTGGTGTGTGTTTCTGCACCGTGCTTTGCTGTTGAGCCTGTTTCCGCAAGTGCCGATGTTTTATCTAATCTCATAACGACAGCCCCACTCATAACGACAGGCCCGGTTGCTGGCCCGGCATTTCCAGTTGTAATTGTTGCTTCGGCTTCGGTTGTGGGGTGGGTAGGTTCGGGCGATGTTAGCGAAATCTATTTTGAGGTAGCTAAAGAGTTAAGGAAGAGTCTTGCTGTATATCGGCCTGTTTCCTATGATGTCCATAATGTTGCAGACCCTTCTTTTGTTGCGATGACGACTCACTGTTGGGGAGAACCTCCCGAACGCCCCAAGGGAATTTGGGATTTAATCTTTGCAATTATTGTGGATTGGATTTGGTGAATATGGACTAAAAATGCGCCCAGTCCTCACGACATATCACAGAAAAAACAGCTTCTTCCGGCAAAACGGGAGGGGCTTTTGTTTCATCTTGTAATCTCAGTGCAAGATGGACATGATAAAGTCCAAAGGATAAAAAAACTGCTCCCCATATTTCAGAGGAGCTTTAATTTTTATCCCTTCACGTTACGCGACAATACACTCAAATCTCCGGCCTCAAGGAATAACTTGTTGCACTCCCTGAGTAATGCGATTCTGTTGTTCCTGATCCGTTCGTCCTTGTCCATCACCATAACGTCATCAAAGAATTTCGCGACAACAGGCGACAACTCAGCAAGAATCTTCGCGAGCCTCTCCCAGTCGTAAGCATCAACAGCTTCACGAACCGAGTCAGAAATTCTCGTAACTTCCGCGTAAAGACTCTTTTCAGCTTCAACCGTCATCAATGACTCATCCGGCGGAACGTCAGCGGCATCTTTCGCGTTCTTCTGCAAAATATTTTTCACCCTCAAAGCTGAGGCAGCGAGTCCCGTGAACCAGTCTTCAGATTTTACTTTGTTCAGAGTTTCGATGAGCTTCAGAGTCTGGCAGGGTACATTTCCCGCGACGGCCATTCCGAGATTCACAAGCTCAGAGTCAAATCCCCTCTCGCGCAACTGTGCGTTGAGTCTCTGCCTCATGAAGTCGAGAATTTTTGCCTTCACGGAATCATCAACATCATTAATTTTGCACGACTCCGAAACAGCTTCGGCCATGTCGAAATTGTAGCCCCTCGCGAATAACGTCTCATTGATGCAACGAGCTGCCCTTCTGAGGCCGTAAGGATCCTGCGAGCTTGTCGACTCAAGTCCTGCTTTGCTGCTCGCCGTAATCACATGAACACGTTCAGCAAGTCCCAATATCGCGCCCACATCATCAGAAGGAGTCTTGCCTGAAGCTGTCAGAGGCAAATACTGTTCGTACAATGCAAGCGCGACTCTCGGATCTTCACCGGCTGCCTTCGCGTATTCACGTCCCATTACGCCCTGCAAGTCTGTGAACTCGAAAACCATCGACGTAACAAGATCTGCTTTCGACAGGTACGCGGCACGGTCAACAAGAGACGCAATATCATCCATCCCGTAACGCCTGCAGAACCACAACGCTAATTTACGGGTCAGCATTACTTTGTCATACACTGTGCCTAATTTTTCCTGATAGGTTACGGCCTTGAGTCTCTCTACGTATGAAGCAAGAGGAATCTTCCTGTCCTCGTCCCAAAAGAACGCAGCGTCATCAAGCCTTGCGCGCAAAACTCTCTCGTTGCCCTCGCGTATGACTCCCATGTCAGGCACAAGATTATTGCTGACTCCCACGAAATAATTCGCGAGCCTTCCGCCTTTGTCCCGGTTTCTTACGGCTAAATATTTCTGGTTCTTCTTCATTGAGGTGGTCAATACTTCTTCGGGGATCTCAAGATATTTTTTGTCGAATGATCCCACAAAAGGCACAGGATATTCTACAAGGTACAAATTCTCCTCAAGTATTGCTTCGTCCATCTCAACTTCAAGATTGCCTTCAAGATCTTTCTGTAATGCTGCGATTGAGGCTTTCATTTTCTGCAAGCGTTTTGCCTGGTCAAGTATCACGCTGTTGTCATAAAGTATGTCGAGAAACTTTGAAGCGTCAGAAATATCAATTACCTTATGACCCATGAAGCGGTGTCCTGCTGTCCTTCTCCCGGATTTTACCCCGCCGAACTCAAACGGGATAATCTCAGTGTCAGCCATCGCGAGAATCCAGCGAACCGGGCGCGCGAATCTCACTCCGGATTTGTCCCAGTACATACTTTTCGGGAACGTCAAGCCGGAAATCAGAGACTTCATTATTTCGGGGAGGACTTCAAGAGCGGGTTTGCTTTCCTGCTGTATCTTAGCGACTAAGTATTCAACGCCGTTAATTTTTTCACAGGTCAGCTTTTCGACTGTAACACCTTTGCTTTTTGCGAAACCTGTCGCCGCTCTTGTGGGCTGTCCGTTGTCGTCATATGCCGCTGAAAAAAGAGGGCCTTTGAACATTTCAACCTTTTCTGTTTGGGTGTCGCTTACTTCCGTAACAATCAGAACAAGCCTGCGGGGAGTCGCGTAAGTCGTAGCGTCCTTGAATGTGAGTCTGTTTGCCGCGAACAATGACTCGGCGTTATTCTTGAGGGCAGCGAGTGAGTCAGGGATAAATCTTGACGGTATTTCTTCCGTTCCTATTTCGAGCACAACATCTTTTATTGCCATGATTGACCCTCCTTTAGTCCTCAAAGAATTTCCCGGTCTCGTTCGTGAACTTCTCCATTAACGGGAAGCCCATATCCTCGCGCTGTTTCCTGTAAGCCTCGGCGCATCTGCAAGCCAAAGCCCTGACACGCGAAATATATCCCGTTCGTTCTGTTACGCTGATTGCGTTCCGTGCGTCAAGAAGGTTAAACGTGTGCGAACTCTTCAGGACGTAATCATATGCAGGCAGGACAAATCCCGCGTCAAGGATTCTCCCGGCTTCCTTCTCGTACATAGCAAAGAGCCTGAAAAGCATATCCGTATCGGCAACTTCAAAATTGTAATGGGACTGTTCGATTTCATTCTGCAAATAAACATCGCCGTATGTAGTTTTTCCGGCCCACTCCAAATCATAAACGCGGTCTTTCTTCTGAACATACATTGCTATGCGCTCAATGCCGTAAGTGATTTCCGCCGGCACATTCTCCATGTCGAGCCCTCCGAGCTGCTGGAAGTACGTGAACTGAGTGATCTCCATTCCGTCAAGCCACACTTCCCAGCCGAGTCCCCATGCGCCTGTCGAGGGGTTCTCCCAGTCGTCTTCAACAAATCGTATATCATGCTCATCGGGATTAATGCCAAGACTCGCGAGGCTCTCTATGTACAGCTCCTGAATGTTAGCGGGCGCAGGTTTGATTATGACTTGATACTGGTAGTAGTGCTGCAGCCTGTTGGGGTTATTTCCGTAACGTCCGTCAGAAGGTCTCCTCGACGGCTCAACGTAAGCAACCCTCCAAGGCTCCGGCCCTAAAACGCGGAGTGCTGTTGCGGGATTCATTGTCCCTGCTCCGACCTCAATATCATACGGCTGCTGAATGACACAGCCCTGCCGGGACCAGAAATTTTCCAGCCTGAAATATATTTCCTGAAAGTTCAAATTGTTATAGCTCCTTTCTTTTTGCGTAACTATTTATGCGCTGCAAGGCTCGTATTTCCTGCAAGATAGGGAATCGGGTCTACCTTCGCGTTGTTTATGCGGACTTCAAAGTGAAGGTGATTCGCCGTTGATCTTCCTGTGTTGCCTACGTAGCCTACAACTTGACCCTGCATTACCCTTTGACCCTGAACGACAGCGACACTCAGGCAGTGAGCGTAGAAAGTCTGAACTCCGTCGCCGTGATCCATCAGAACAAAATTCCCGTAACCCCTGAAGCCCATCGTCGAATTATTTCCCGTGCGGGCGATGACTCCATTCTTTGCGGCTCTTATGGGAGTCCCTGCCGGCATGGGTATATCGATTCCCTGATGCTTATGGCTTCCGCGCCATTTCCCGAAAGGTGATGAGACTTTTCCGTCAACAGGCCACAGCATTTTACCCGCAAGATTTCCCATGTTAAGGAACGGGTCGCGCTGCTTCATGAACGGGTCGCGGGGTTTCAGCGTCATGTTGTAGTGAGGCAAATAGCTCGGATCAGTGCCGAATGTGTGATCAAGATCCGCGAGGCTTGGACGTTTAGGGGCTGCGTTTTTCGGGAGCTTTACGACTTCTACCTTGTCGCCTGAAATAACGAGTCTCATCGGGCCTTGCGAGGGGTCTCCGTTCGGTGAAAATATTATGATGGGATCCATTAAGCCGGGTATTTCTGCCCTTGCTGACTTCTTGCGGTGGCTTGTGAGAATCTTGTCGGGCTTTGCTGAGTTAGCGATAACTTTTGCGGGGGAGTCATTCTTCTTCTTTGCGGTTGTGTCGATTTTCACGGTCTGAACTTTTTCGGCCTTCTGAATCTTTGCGGGCTTTGCTTTCGGTTCAGGCTCTTCTTTTTCGGCTTTGACCGGCTCAGGCTTTGAGTCTTCCTCGACATGAGGTGATAATTCTGCCTGTTCGGGCATTTCGGGCGGCAAGTTCCTCGCGTCTGTCTTCACTTCCTCGCGGAGCATCGCTATTATGTCGTCATTCGATTTCTCCTCGGGCTTCTCTGTCATGGCCGGGGGCGCGGTATCTTCTGACGGAGTTTCGGACTCTTTTGCGACTGCTTCAGGTTTCGGAGCTTCTGCAATTTCTGCTGGTTTGGGCTGAGTCTGTGCTGTGATGATTTCAGTTTTCGGCGCGGGAATTTCTGCGGGCGTTTGCGGTTTCGGCGCGATAGGTTTTGCGTTCAGAGTCTGCAAATCAGTAATGCTTGCTTTCGGCGCGGCGGGTTTTGCGTTTAACGTCTGCAAGTCGGGAATGCCTGCGATTTTCGGCATCGGCACTTCTTTAAGCTGTGAATTACTCTTTGCGGCACGTTTTGCGGCGGCTGCGCTCGTTACGGGCACTAAGGCTGTAGGCTGCCACGCTCCTTTATGCTGCCATATCGCTAACATGTCGGCATGATTCGCAGGAAGCAACAACGCCTGACCTGGCTTAATGTCTCCGCTTTCTACGCTGTTCGCCCAGAGAACATCAGCAACAGTAACATTATGAGCCATGCAATATTGAGTCAGATCAGAGAGTCCCTTCTCAATGTCATCCGTGAATACCATCTGTTTCCATTTCACATTCGCGGCAAATGCACCGCCCGAAATTGTTACGGCAATCAATACACCGGCCGCAAATTTTTTCATCGTGTTCAAAGTTATCATTCCTCCTATACTCTTTCTGTAACGATCCTGAATCCCGCTTCCGTTAATTTCTGCCTGATTACGTCAATCTGTGAGCTGTTGAGAGTCTCAAGCGCGATTTTCAGGAAGCATGAATTTATCGCCATGTTCGTATCGCCGTGATCATATGAGACTGCTACGACATTGGCACCGCATGACGCTACGATCTCGCTGACCTGCTGAAGCTGTCCGGGCTTGTCAACGAGCTCTATTGTGAGGTTGATATTTCGTCCTGTCATTATGAGCCCGCGTGTTATGACTCTCGACAGTATGTTAACGTCAATATTTCCGCCTGAAACAATGCAGACTGTTTTGCGCCCCTCAATCGGAAGTTTATGGAACATGGCCGCCGCTACAGGCACTGCCCCGGCTCCCTCAGCAATGAGTTTCTGACGCTCAATCAATGCGAGGATTGCCGCTGCTATTTCGTCCTCAGACACGCAAACAATATCATCAACGTAGCGTGAAATTATTTCGTATGTGTTCTCGCCGGGATTCTTCACCGCTATTCCGTCAGCAAATGTTGAAACGCTGTCGAGGACTCTGCGTTCTTTTGCCCTGAATGAGTTGTACATTGACGCTGCCCCCGCTGCCTGAACGCCGTAAATTTTCACGTCAGGTTTCAGCGACTTCACAGCAAACGAAATCCCCGAAATCAATCCGCCTCCGCCAATCGGAACAACAATAGCTTCTACATCTTCAAGCTGATCGAGAATCTCAAGCCCTATAGTAGCCTGTCCCGCAATCACGCAATCATCATCATACGGGTGAATGAACGTCGCGCCGGTTTCGTCAACAAGCTGTACTGCCCTGTCGTGTGCGTCATCGTATGCGCCTTTGACGAGTTCGACATTTGCGCCGAGCCTGCGTGTGCTTTCAACCTTCATTACGGGAGCTGAGTCGGGCATGCAGATTGTAGCGGGGATTCCTTTGCGTGAAGCTGCCATTGCGACTCCCTGCGCGTGATTTCCGGCTGAACATGCGACAATTCCTCGCGATTTCTCGTCCTCGCTGAGCTGTGAGATTTTGTAGTATGCTCCTCTCAGCTTGAAACTTCCTGTAACCTGCAAGTTCTCGGTCTTGAGATACAAATTATGCTCCTCACTGAGAAGGGGAGCGGCAATGAGATCCGTTTTGCGCGCGCATTCACGGAGTATATAAGCTGCGTGATAAACTTTGTCTAACGTAAGCATGTATTACCCTCTGCATTCATGATTGAATCACACCCCACAAAAAATTTTTATTAGTATACCGCAATTACGCTTATTTTTAGCAGGGCGATTCGGTTTTAAGTGATTCAATTTTGAGCTGTCGATTCGGTCTTAAACAGGCTGGTCGGTTTTAAGCGATTCAATTTTGAGTCGTCGATTCGGTCTTAAACAGGCTGGTCGGTTTTAAGCGATTCGATTTTGGGCAAGCGATTCGGTCTTAAGCAGGCTGGCCGGTTTTGAGCGATTCGATTTTGGGCAGGCGATTCAGTTTTGACTTTGCGGAATCAATATCATCGATTCGCTTCAGTGAGTCGAGTCTGCAAACGGGAATCAAAATTTTGTCATGCAAGCTGAAGATGAAAAGACTCTGTGTGTCGATGAGAATAACTTTTTGAGCGTGTAATTTTTCGTGAGGGAATGAAGATTTTGCGCCGTGATTCGTGAACAGCGTATCAAAGCCGCAGTACCTTTCAAGCTGTGCGGTAATGTTCGGTTCGGTGCTGACATTGAGCTTCACTTCTGCGGGAATATATCTGCCGTCAAAAAGTATAACGTTGTCAACGAATGAGTCGGCCATGCCATTTTTACGCACTCTGCATTCTGTGTAGAGTCTCCCGTCGTCCGATAAAGCGCGCAGGAAGTAATCGGCATAAAATTTTCGGAACTGATCTTCAAGAAAGAATCTGTTGCGGTAATCGCTGCAAATCTCAAGCCAGTTTTCAGAGTTTACAGCCGACAAAGGAAGGGGCGATGCTTCAGCCTCAAGGACATAATCAGGCAGAATATTTCTGTGTGAGATGAGCAAATCCCGGAGCATGTCAAAATTTTTGCCGATAACGGGAGTGATTGAAGTCTGTCTTGCAACCGGAAGAAAGTCCCTGAACTCGGAATAATCTAATCCGCGCTGCAAGAAGCTCATAGCCTCGTCAAAATCTTCCGGGCTGTAAAAATTCTGAATGACTGAATATTTTTCACGGCTGACATTTCCCCTTCCTGCGTATAATATTATTATCACGAATCTTTCAGGGGGTAAAATTTCATGAAGGTACTACTCATTAACGGCTCACCGAATGAACACGGCTGCACTTTCACCGCACTGTCGGAGGTCGCCGCGACTCTCACCAAAAACGGAATCGACTCCGAAATCTATCACATCGGCAAGAAATCAATTCAGGGCTGTATATCGTGCATGAAGTGCTTTGAGTTAGGGCGGTGCGTGTTCAATGACTCAGTGAACGAACTGGCAGCGAGGCTCGGAGATTTCAGCGGAATCATTATCGGTTCTCCTGTTTACTTTGCAGGCCCGGCCGGGAATCTCTGCGCGTTTCTTGACCGTTTATTCTTCTCGTCTGACAGCATGAAACTTGAGGGCAAACCAGCGGCGTGCGTTGTCTCATGCAGGAGGGGCGGAGCGTCGGCGGCTTTTGACCGTCTCAACAAGTACTTCACGATTCGCAACATGATCGTTGTAGGTTCTCAGTACTGGAATCAGGTTCACGGAAATACGCCCGATGAAGTGAGGCAGGATCTTGAAGGCTTGCAGACGATGAGGACTCTTGCTGAGAATTTCGCGTGGCTTCTGAAATGCATCGAGGCCGGGAAAAACTCAGGCATAAATTACCCGGTTCACGAGGAAACCATAAACACAAACTTCATACACTAGGAAGATTTTCCAGTCCCTTCTGTGAAGCAAAGCAGGAGGGATTTTTTTTTGCCTAATTTCTGTTTGATAGTCTATAATCATCTTCAACCCAAATTTTTCACAAAGGAATATAGATATGAACAAAAATTATTTTGTATTTGCAGGGATATTTGTAGGTGTGTGTGTAATCCTTTGTGCCGGCATATGGTTTTCTCTCGGAGAGCTTTATGCGCTTAGGGAAGAATACGATCAATTAAGCTCAGGCAATGTAAACAACTCCGGCATAATCTCAAACTTGGAATCAAGAAACAACAGCTTGTCCCGTATAGCATCCCTCCACATAAACAGCTCACAGACAGTCCCGGACGCAATAGCCTTCTTCGCGCTCGTCCGTCAGACAATGGAAAACAACAACATAGCACTTCTCAACATGACAGCTTCAGGACAGAATGACTCAGGGAAAAGAGACAATATTCTTCAGCTTAAGTTTCACGGAAATTATTACGCGATGGCAAGAATGTTAGCTGACTGGAGAAATCTCCCTGTGCCCTCAAAGATTACACGCCTTGACCTGAAACGGAATCACACTTTGCCTGAAGAACTTGTTGAAGTAGACGTAACACTTCAGGTTATGACGGAGGAGTAAACCATGACTGAGAGAGAGACCGCCCAGCATTTTTATGAGATGCTTACGGGAGTGTTTGACGATGAGCAGTCAAATATTGTCCGCTATATTTGTTTCGGCGCGCTTTTCTTGGGAATGCTCTACGCAGGATGGTATTACTTCCGCGCATCTGTTCTTGCTGACACTGACACGCCGCTTGACCCCGATATGTTTCAGAGCTCACCGCCGAGAAGGGATGACTCATCACTGAGGAGAATCGCTGACCTTGCTCAGACAATCGACACAATGAGGGGCGCAGGGACTTCAATAGCTCACACGCTCGAAGGAATACACAATATGCCCTTCAATCTTAACCCTGAAGGAGGCACTGTAGACTCATTCGGCGCGGTTAATGTTCCGCAGGCACAAATTGACACATCACCGCAGGCAGGCCCCGTAAACGTCAGAATGATCATGACCGCCAAGAACGGACAGAAGATAGCAGTTGTTGACGCTGGCGGGAAGAAAGCTGTCGTTGTGAAACAGGGCGACGAGCTCCCGAATGAAGGAGGCTTCGTAAGGGCTATAAGGGACAACGGGATAACAATAATCTTCAACAAGCAGGAATACAAATACGAGGTGCCGGAAATCCCCAAGTACGATGAGTTTTACAAGCCCGCAAAAAAATCTCAGCAGTAATCAGTGAAAGAATAAAATCACGTAGTATAATACATTTTACTTATCCCATAATAGGCAAAAGGTGAAGTGAAACATGATAATTATACGTAAGTTGATGTTTGTTTTTACGATCGTTGTTGTGATTCTTGCAGACGGAACATCACCAGCTTCAGCCGCTTCGAAAACGGAAAAGTACAAAGGCCCTCTCATGAAAATGTGCAGGATATACCAGATCGGAGAGGATGAATTTATGGTAAGGCTTTCAGGCAGGACTCTTCCTGTTCCCAAATGCAGAACAGAAGACAATACACTCTACATCACCCTCAATGACTCGAAAGTCTATCACCCTGAAACTATTAATGCTTCTGTCAAGTCGGCAATGGAAGCGATTCCCATTCTGTATGATTTCAATGCTGTGAATGTTTCTGATGATGATTCATTCCGCGTTGAGATGGAAATAAAATCAAACACTCCCCTGAAGGTTCATTCAGTCTCAAATGCCGTTGAAGGAATATCGATCCGCGTAAAGTCTGACGTGATTCAGGAGCTCGCATTGGGAAATACTTACGTCCCACCGCCAAAGCAAGTCCCTTCACCAGAAACAAAGCTCCCTTTCGCTGTCAGCAGCCGTATAACACTTGAGCTTCGAGACGCTGAGCTCCGCGACATCATCCGGGGCATAATGGCCTATATCGGGCGCAACGTGATAATAGATCCTTCATTCCCCGGAGGCGGCGGCGAAAATTCTAGCGTGTTAATCACAATGACGCTTAACGATGTGAGAGTCGACGAGATACTGAACAACCTTATGAGGACGTATGATCTTGCGTGCTACGTTTCGGGAGTGAACACATTGACGTTCGGTTCACGCGAGGGACTCTATAAACTGTCGGGAGAAAATACAGTGAAGTACTTCAAGATTCATTTTGCAGAGCCCGCGCAGGTAAGCACGATGTTAAAGACTCTTACGGCAATTGAGGACAATGCGATAACGGTTGACGATAGAATCAAAGCTCTTTACGTGAAGACGAACCCGGCGAAAATGCAGGAGGTCGAAGAATTAATTGATGTACTTGACGCACCGCAGAAGCAAGTGATGATTCGCGCGAGCATATTCGAGTTCAACGACACAGACAGCGTTGCAGTAGAGAACGCGCTCAACGTTATGTACGACGACATACAGCTGACACTCAACGGCGGGATAACCGTAAACTATAGGAACGACAGATCTATACGAGGCACGCGTACAGTTTGGACTCAGAGAGTCGTTACGGCCACGCTTAACGCTCTTGAGACGAAAGCAAAAGGAAAGGTGCTTGCGAATCCTTCAGTGATTGCTCTCGACGGCAAGAAGGCAGAAATAAATCTTACGCAGGATTATCCGTATATCTCAAGCCGGGGCAAAGACGACAGAACTGTAACATGGAGCACTGAAGAAGTCGGGCCGAAGCTCTCATTCACGCCGCGAATTGGCCGCGATGGTTATGTTACTCTGACGCTTGACGTAAGCACGGGAGATGTTGTTGACGTAATGACAAGCAGCACGGGAGAACAAATGCCCGTTACTACGACTCGTTCGGTCAAAACTGATGTTCGTGTGAAAGACGGTATGCCGTTCGTTGTGGGAGGATTATTCCGCGAGGACACCGTGAAATCTGTCAGCAGGATTCCTATCTTGGGCAACATTCCTCTTTTGGGCGAGCTTTTCACATCGAGGACGAACTCAAAGAACAAGACTCAAGTTGTGATGATCATAACGCCGTACATCCTTGACAGCAAATAGAGCGGATATACTATAATTAGCTCAAATTTTCCAGGAGGTTAAAATAAAAATGGCACAGGTAGCAGACACTACTACATTTTATGTGGGATTAAAGCTGCGCTGGCAGGGCGGAATTTGGGAGATCGTAGAATATGACCATCACAAAATGGGCCGCGGCGGTGCAGTAGTCCGCACAAAATTGCGCAACGTAGAGACGGGATCAATCGTAGAAAACTCATTCAAGCCCGGTGAAAAGTTCGAGCGCATAATCTATGAAGACAAACCCGCGCAGTACTCATACAGGGACGGAGCAGACTATGTATTTATGGATCTTGCAACGTATGAGGAAATGAGATTGTCCCCCGAAATTTTAGGTGATGCCGCAAAATATTTAGTTGATGACATGGAAATACAGATAGAATATTTTGAGGGCAAAGTAATGGGCATAGAGCTTCCGAAGAGCGTAACCATGAAAGTTGTCGACACTCCCCCCGCTTTCAAGGGCGACACAGTAACAGGAGGAGGAAAGCCCGCGACGCTTGAGACAGGACTTGTAGTAACGGTGCCGGTGTTTGTAGAGCCGGGAGAAATGATAGTAGTAGACACCCGGACAGGCGCATACTTGGAACGCGCGAAGAAATAAAATGCCTGGCGATGAAAAGAAGTCCTCAAACGGCGGAATGATTCACATTTCGGAGGACGTAATAGCCGAGCTCGCCCGCAAAACGATTCAGGGAATACCTAACATAAAGACAGCAGGACTCGCGTCAAAGTTCAGCATAGGACGCAAAAGCAGCGGAATCCGCGTGTCTGTTGAACATAATCAGGGCAGTGTTTCTGTTGACGCTTATGTTCTTGTTAAGTACGGGCAGAGAATCCCCGATCTTGCGTGGGACGTTCAAGAAAAGATAAAAGACAACCTCGAACGCTACACAGGCTATAACGTGAAGGCCGTGAATGTGAATGTTCAGGGAATATACACAAGCCCGGATGACAGCATCACCATGAAGATTGAGCCGGAAGAAACGCCGTCCCAAGATGATGAGGCAGATTAGGCCATGTATTACCTGTGGAAGAACACGCACTACGGAATCATACGGGTATCATATTCGGGGCTTTGCAGTTTCGTCAGGGAAAACGTCATGCCCAAGCTGAGACTTTACAGCGTAACCCTTGAGCCTTCCGGGAAAAAAGAACATGCAGGTTTGACGCTCGTATTCTCGGATGAAGATTTGACCCGCGAGACAAAATCAAAAGTTGAGGAGCATATATCATCTGTCTTAAAGCCGATGGGATTCAAGCCTTTAGTTGTGTGGGCGACTCCCGAGCGCGGAATGATGGCAGTGATTCAGAACACATACTTTTGGGCGGGCACTGCGTCATGTCTGGCTGTGATAGTTACGGCGGGTTTTGATGGTTTCTTCTGGTCGCTGTTCTGGGGGGGTGCTGTGTGGTTTGCTATACGAGGTCTGAGATTCATCGCCGGCAAATTCAGGAGTGCTTAAGATGTCAGAGAACAAGAAAAAATTTATCGGCAGGAAGTTCGGAGCGTTGCACAGGTCGCGTGAACTGGCAGTACAGTTTTTGTGCTCGCTTGATATTTGCCCGGAGCAGGACTTTGATGACTCTCTCGAATTATTCCTGAACCTTGATGATGTTTCGCAGAATGACTCGCCCGATGTCAAAGCAAGATGCCGGACTCTTTCGGCTGAAGTCTGGAAGAGAAAAGCAGAGATTGACGGAGTGTTATTGAGAGTAGTAACGGGCTGGCGGCCTGAAAGAATGGTGAGCGTTGACCGTACTATATTGCGCTTGATGGTGCTTGAAGGTTTCATGCTGAAGTCTCTGCCGGTGAAGTCAGCGATTGCGGAGGCCGGGACTTTGGCGAATGATTACGGAACGAAAGACTCAGCGCGTTTTGTGAACGGAGTAATGTACAAAGCAGCAAAATTTTTTGAGGAAGAAGAAATAACACCGCAGGAAAAATCATCAGTCTTGCAGGAAGCATGAGACACACAAATTTTTACGGCGCATAAAAATTCCCCCCTGTCATTCACGGCAAGGGGGATTCATTTTTACTTCACTGCTTCTGCTATTGCCTCTGCGACTTCATTCGGTTTGGCCTGTCCTTTTGTTTCTTTCATGACGAGTCCCTGAAGGAATTTGAGCTTCTTGCCTTTCTTGTCCTTCCCGGATTTTATCTCGTCAAGAACATCAGGGTTAGCCGCAATCACTGACGCTACTATGTCAGCAAGAGCATTGCCCGCGACTCCTCCCTCTGTGATTCCGAGTGCCTTCACAGCGTCGTCAATCCCCGAATTGTTAGCGCACATGTAATCAAAGACTTCTTTTCCCTGAGTCGTTGAGAGCTTCCCGCCGTCAACACGTTCAACCAATCCCGCGAGAGTCTCAGGCTTCATTGTGAACTCGGAAATTTTGAGTCCCTTCTCATTCATTACGCGCAAAACTTCAGTCCGCACCCAATGAGCAGCACGCACAGGATTCGCCCCGGCCTTCACGCAAGACTCGAAATAGTCAGCAAGATTCCTGTCGTCCGTAATGAGGTCAGCAACTTCCTGCGGTATGTTCCAGTCCGTAACGTAACGTGATGCGCGCACGTCAGGCATTTCCGGCATCCTCGCGGCGACTCTGTCTATCCATTCCTGCGAGATATACAGCGGCGGCAAATCAGGCTCAACGATAAACTTGCGGTAATTTTCCTTAACTCGTGAAGGAGATGTGATTCCCTTCGCGTCATTCCAGTGCCGTGTCTCCTGAATCACTTCTCCGCCCTGAAGCATGATTTTCTTCTGGCGTTTTATCTCGTACTCTATTGCGCGTTCTAGTGCCTTGAATGAGTTCATGTTCTTCACTTCGACTTTATGACCCCATCGGCCGTCGGAACATTTCATTGAGACGTTCGCGTCAAATCTCATCATGCCCTTCTCAAGCTCAACGTCTGAAGCTCCCGAATATATTACGCGCCTTCGCAAGGTCATTACGTATTCAACAGCTTCTTTTGAAGATGACACGTCCGGCTCTGAAACGATTTCAGCCAAAGGAGTCCCCGACCTGTTGTAGTCGACATATGATGTGTCTGCGCCTTCGAGTCTTCCGTCTGACGCGCTGTGATGGAGGCTGCCAACGTCCTCTTCAAGGTGCAGATGATGGACTCGAATCTTCTTGAGCTTTCCTTCTGAGTCGTGCACTTCAATGTAGCCTGATGTCGTAATCGGCAAATCGCACTGGCTGATCTGATGTCCTTTCGGCAAATCGGGGTAGAAGTATGACTTGCGGAAGAATAATGACTTGGGACGAATCCCGCAGTTAAGCGCGAAACCTGCAAGCATTCCCTGCTCAACGACTCTGTGATTCATAACAGGCAGTGAACCAGGAAGCCCCATGCAGACCGGGCAAATGTTAGTGTTTGCGGGAGCGTCCGTATCTGTCGAGCATGAGCAGAAAAGTTTTGAGTCGCTCTTAAGCCTTATGTGAATCTCTATTCCTATTACGGGCGTAAATGTAAGTTCGGCCATGATTAATTCACTCCTCCGTCAGAAATTTTAGGACTGCCGAAATGACGCTCTAATATCATTCCCGCGTCGAGAATCTCAGAGTCGCTCCATCTTGCGCCGATTAGCTGCAAACCTACAGGAAGATTACCAGCGTAACCAGTGAAGAATGAGAGTCCCGGAAGCCCAGCGAGATTCACAGGAAGCGTATACAAGTCAGCCTCATAACCTTTCATTGCGTCATCGTCAGACTCGCCAATCTTCCCCGGCATTGAAGGCGTTACGGGCTGAAGTATATAGTCAGTCTCACCGAACGCACGCGAAAATTCCTGCGCTATGAGTGTACGTACCTTTGTAGCAGCAACGTAATACTCCTCGCACCTTGTAGGCTCCGTGAGGCAAGTACCCGCTATGATTCGTGCTTTCACTTCCGCTCCGAATCCCTCAGACCTAACTCGTTCAAACATTTCTTTTATCCCGCGAGCGTCCTTCACCGTATAACCGAGTCTCACGCCGTCATAACGTTCAAGATTGGTATGTGCTTCCGACATTGCAAGGGCGTAATAGCACGCAACAGCATATTTTGAGACAACCGGCAGCGACACTTCTGTGATGATTGCGCCCTCGTCCTCAAGAATCTTTATTGTGCGTTTCATTGCGTCTTCTATGGGAGCGTCGAGAGTGAATCCGGCAAATTCTTTCACGACCGCTATACGTTTTCCCTTAATGCTTGCGTTCTCGTTGTGCGTGAAATCGTGAGGCTTGTTCCTGAAACTTGACGAGTCCATTTTGTCATGGCCGGAGATAACCGACATAACAATCTGCAAATCTCTCACAGTCCTTGCGAACGGGCCAATCTGATCCAGTGATGAGCCGTAAGAGATTAACCCGTAACGACTCACCATTCCGTATGTGGGCTTGAAGCCGTAAACCCCGCAATAGCTCGCAGGCTGACGGATTGAACCGCCCGTATCACTTCCGAGCGAAAAAGGAACGTAGCCCGCGCTCACAGCCGCCGCGCTTCCTCCTGATGAGCCGCCCGGGACTCTCGTTATGTCGTTGGGATTATGTGTAGGGCCGAAAGCAGAATTGCCGCACGTATTGCCCATCGCAAACTCATCCATGTTAGCTTTGCCCATGAGAACAGCTCCCGAATCTTTCAGCCTCGCCCATGCTGTAGCGTCATAGGGTGGCCGCCAGTCTCCCAAAATTTTGCTGGCCGCTGTCGTCCTGAGTCCCTTTGTGCAGAGATTGTCTTTGATGATTGTCGGAATGCCCGCGAGTGTTCCGTCTTTGCTGAATGTCGGCATCTCGTTATCTGTTCGCGTGATTAAAGCGTGAATATTTCCCTCGCACTTGTCGATTCGATTCTTGCAGGACGTGAATACTTCTGACGCTGTGAATTTCCCGGCCTTGAGTCCTTCCATCAGCATCCATAAATTAAGCTCGTAAAGTTCCATGTGATTTATTCCTCCATTATGCGCGGGACTTTGAAGTATGAGCCATCTACATGCTCGCTTTCGTGCAATATTGCTTCATTGTCCGGGAAGGGTATAACTTTGTCTTCGCGTAACGGGCATTCTATAGCCTCCGCAAAGCTGAAGGGTTCTACGTCCTTAAGGTCTAATTCCTTGAAGCACTGCAAAGCGTCAAGAAATCTGTTGATGTACCGCACAGCACCGGCTAATTCTTCCTCTGTGAGAAGCAAGCGCGACTCTAATGCGATCTCGTTGACTTCATCGCTGGTAAGTTTCACGTGATTACGTCTCCTTTTGTGATGTGGATTTTTCCGCGTTATTATAACAGCATGGCTGCACGCTAAAATTTCCGGCGGGCTGACTCCGTATAGACTCCCGCAACAGCAGCAAGCCCCCCGGCCGCAAGCAACGCCCAGAAATCGCGCGAATATCCTTCCCACATCTCCGGCGCAAACAGCCTCGCACCGTTCAGAAACAAGCAGGCCATGACCGCGAACATATAGCCGTAATACGCAAAGACAGTGTAACGTGATATGAAGTCGTTGACTCGCTTCAGCCATTCGTCTTGTTTGCCCGCAGCGTCAGCCATCATTTTCCCGCTCAGCATGTCGTCAATAACATCATCTGAACTTTCAGGCAAGGGGGCTTCAAGGTTGATGAGCTGAAAATCATTCATTGACGAAACCGCGTAACATATTCCCCAGACGCACGGAAGCCAAAAGTCAGCACCAGAAATTTTCACGGGAAGAGAAAGCAACGACGCTCCGACAAAACAGAATGCCGCCGATTTCATTCTCTTGTGAGTGAGAGATATTCCGAGAACCGCAAGAACGAGTCCCGCAATCGTGATCACGTTTGCGCCTGAAGATGTAAACTCCCGGAAAATGTTGAAGGCGTTCACAGCGACTCCAATCACGCCGGAGATTATTGATATTTCTATTGTGGGCTTTGTGTAACGTATTCTGCGTATTATCATGATTGCTTCCTGCCTAAGAGATAATCAACATACTGACGAGCCGCCCGGCCTGTCATGCCACCGTGCCTTATCTCCCATCTGTCAGAACCAGAAATCAATTCAGCCTCATCAATCACAAGCCCGGACTTTTCAGCAAGAGTCTTCACAATCTCATGATAAATTTTCCTCTGAGGACTCGAAAAGTTTATAGCGATCCCGAACCGTGAAGCCAGTGACAATTTCTCCTCTACCGTGTCTGACCTGTGAATGTCCCCGTTATGTTCCATGTCGTCGCGGTCCTTCCATGTCTCGCGGATAATGTGCCGCCTGTTTGATGTCGCGTAAATGAGAATGTTATCCGGCCGGGTCTCTATTCCTCCCTCGATTACCGCCTTCAAGTATTTGTACTCTATCTCGTGTTCCTCAAACGACAAATCATCAATGAAGATTATGAATTTATAGTTGCGTTTCCTCAAAGCCTCCGTGATTCTCAGAATGTCCCGGAACTGGTGCTTGTAGATCTCTATCACTCTGAGTCCGTCAGCAAAATATTCATTGAGTATCGCTTTGACGCTCGTAGATTTTCCCGTTCCCCCGTCGCCGTAAAGCAACACATTGTTAGCAGGCCGACCCGAAATAAAAGCCTCAGTGTTTGCTCGAAGCTCCGACTTCTGTGCCTCATAGCCGACAAGGTCATCAAGTCTCACATCACCCACATCACTGTTTGCGAGTGCCGCGAATGTCCCATTGTCATATCTGAATGCCTTGCGCGTTGAGAAGTAACCGACTCCGTGCCGTCTGTACCAGTTTGTTACGATGTCAAAAATTTTCTGCGCTGAATGCGACTCTGCTATTGCCTTGCTGATCTCACACACCGGGGAGTCTTGCCGGTCATCTCCGATAAAGTTATCGATGTAATGCAAGTGTTCATTGTCCAGCGCAAAGAGTCTCATAAACACCTCGAAGTCATGTAGCGCGATGTCCTTCAAAGAGCCTTGCGGGGGTTCTCGTCTTTCACAGGCAAGAGAGAAGAAATTTTCATTGCTCAGTATGAAGTGAGTCAGGTAGTTCTGCCATATATTGCCCGATGCGTAATTGTTTTCGTAAGCGTCCGTGATTAATTCGTGGAAGAGTATATGAATTTCGAGAACGTCATCACTGCTGAAGGCCGTACTGAGTTTGACTATCATGCTGTCTGCGGGTGCTTCATATGCGAGCAGTACACACAAAGTATTAACCCTCCTGTTTGTATCGTTGTGGAATGATTCCGAATTATATATCAGCTTGCAAGCGGTCAAAAAAAGACTCCGCAAAATCTTTCACGGAGTCCGAAACTTAATGGGCAGATTGTTTTGCTTCGTCTGTCGCTCCCTTGATTAGTACCGGGCAAGCGTCCTTGATTAATGCTTTGAGTCTTTCGGCGAGGGATTTGCGTTTCTGGTATGCGGTGTATATGTTTGCGATTGAGCGTTGAATCTTTATGTCGGGGATTGGGATTCGGATTTCGCACAAGTCAGCGAACGAAAATATATCGCGTGTCGTTCCGATTGATATGAAGCCCGCGTATCTTTGAGTCTCGGCTCGGTTAAGCCACAGCATCAAATATTCAGGCAACAATTTTTCTTTGTCGACAACCTCGAATACTTGATACGAATTAGACACAACACAGTCCGGCCCGTCTCGTAATGCTATAGGCAGCTTTGTATTATGAGACTTCATTACCTTGTTGAACGCAAATTGACCCGTACGCACAATATTTCCGTTTTCTGTGTCCTCTGCGATTCGTGTCGGCTCTGAAAATTCATGCTCAACCGTAACGCCCTGAAACAACGTAACAGCATTTCCGATATTTTTCTCGTTCACTGCCCTGATATAGTCCCCGATTCTTTCACACGGAATCTTGCGCCGCAGATCCTCTATGTACATGTCGCACACAAGCCGCAAATCATCAAGCCCCCGCGACAAGTTCCGCTGATGCTCCGTCATGGCCGTATAGACTCCCGCGTACTTGCGCTGAATCTCTATCGGCGGAACAGGGATTTTCACGTTGCACATATCATCCCAGTTGAAATTTTCACGAGCTGAACCCCAAGAATGAAACCTCGTATAGCGATCAAATTCCGGGCGGTTGAAGTACATGAACAAATATTCAGGAAGCAACAAATCATTACGCTTTATGCTGAACACGTTATAGATTGGCGACACGAGATATACATTATCCGTATCGTTATAGGCAAGCGAAATTTTATCCCCGTTTCGTGAAGTGTCAGGACAATACGCAAAAGCACCCGGCCTGACAATAATATACGGATTCAAAGATACCCCGGACATGTCGGCTTTTGTCTCAATAAAATTTTTCTGTATCGATATTCCGCGAACATCATCAAGCGTATACGTTCCTTCCGTGTTTCGTTCGTTCTCGCTCTCTATCAATTCACCGAGTCTGTATATCATTCTCACTTCACCATGCTGATTTCTCCGAGCCAGTAATAACCCCATGCCCTTGACTGCTGCGCCAATACCGGAGTGTCCTGCGCGTACCACTTGAAGCCAGAACCGCGAATGAGCCTGCGCAAGTTCGTATAGTTCCGTGCGATTGCTTTTTTCGGCGAACGAAGATTACCCGTCTCAACCTGATACCATAATGAGCCCGTCCACACGTAAATCATTTTCGGATTCGTTCCCATCCACGCAGCCGGGACTCCCAAATCACTAAGCACTGCCATGCGGTCAACAGAAGGCTTCCAGTTCCCCACGGCCATGAATGCGGGGTTGTATGTCCATGCGGGAATATAGGTCGAATACTTTTTGCCTTGCGCCATTTGCGAGCGCGTGAATCGTTTCTGCCTGACCTCTAAAATTTCGGCGTTCGGGAATTTCCGCAGCTCCGAGACTTGAACGTCAGAGATCCATTTTGTTATCCCCGCCATTGAAGGCACTATTGATCCGACAACGTAATTTGTTGCGACGAGGTTCGGCCCTTCTGCTGTACCGTATACCCACATTCCGTCATGATTCTTGTGAACGGGATAACCGTCAAGCGTAATGTACCAGTCTTTCGGCATGTTGTAGGGCTTGTAGACGTAGAATGTCATTCCCGCATAGGGCGACTCAGGAACTAAAAGAGGCTCAGTGATGTATCGTGTTGCGTGAGACTCTGAGGACAGAATCAACAGCGCGAGAACTGCAAGAGTGATTCGTTTCTTCATCATCAATAGTAATCCCTCCCAAGAATAATTTGACCTGCCCATTCATAGCCCCACATGGCCGCGTACTGTGCGAGAACGTGAGAGTCATCTTCAGTCCATCGCAAGCGGTTGACCTTGTTCGTGTAGACAGTCAAGTCATAAATTCCCCGGCGCAAAATGCTTCTTGCTGTCGAGTGAGGCACTTTAGCTGTGAGCTGCCTCCAGTTTTGCCCCGTCCAAGCGTAAACGACTTCGGGAAAATCTCCCTTCCACGCAACTGGAATCGCCGGGCGGTAAAGCACTCCGATTTTGTTCACGCTCTTCTGCCATTTGCTTATCGCCATAAAGTTTGAGTTTTGAGTCCAGTCAGCAGCATTCGGAGTCATCATTGAGGGGCTGTAAAGTTCCGTGTACATTTCCTGCGGCATGTAAACGACTCTGTTTGACTTTGAGTCGGGACTCGTTTCGGGATTGTCGATGACCTTGTTGCTTCCGAGAATGGGAGCGACTGAAGAAATTTTAGCGTTGTATGGCTTGAGCCTCACGACATAGGGCAGCACTGAGCCGACAACGTAGCCGGTTTTAGTGAGGCCGGATTTCTCTGCGCTTCCGTAGTACCAGACTCCCTTTGAGCCTTTGTAGACCAGATAGCCGTCAAACGTAACGTAAAAATCACGCGGCAAATTTCCGGGCTTGTAGACGTAAAACCTCATTGAGTGATACGCGGGCTGATTGACTCGTATGGCTCTCTCGGCTGAAAATGATTCTCCGGCCATGAATAACCCTGCGAGAATCAACCCTGCAAAAATTTTCCTCATCATGAAAGATCACCTCGCTAATTCTGATTCCCTTGTCCGACCGGGGGCATCGGCCTGTCAGGAATCGTGCCGGGGTCCGGGGCGTATTGTCCTACCGGCGGCATGTATTCATTCTCTCTTCTCGGCGGCTGAGGCTGAGTCTGTCTTGCTGGCGGCGGAACTGGAGTCGGAGTCTGATTTTGCTGACGGCGATTCTGATTTGCAGATTCATTTTGCTGACGCTGATTCTGACTCGCAGATTCGTTTTGCTGACGCTGATTCCGATTCGCTGGTTGATTTTGAGACTGTCGATTCTGAGTCGCTGATTGATTCTGCTGGCGGCGGTTCTGACTCGGCCTCTGAGTCTGGGTCTTTGGTGTTACGTCTTGGGACTCTGTTTTTCTCTGAGACCTGCGATTTTGCCTGACAGTTTTTGCGGGAGCCTTTGCGACAGTAGCTGATGCTTTTTTCTGACGAACGACTCTGTTTGGCGGGACAGTTGCGGATTTCTTCGGCTGTGATTCTTTTTGTGCCGGAGCTTTGACGGACTGTCTGTTTTGTTCGGGAGCTTTAGCTTTGGGAGGCTGTGAGACTCTCTGTCCTGGTTCGGGAGGATTGTAAAGCGGCTTGTCGACTCTCATGACTTTATCCCGTTCGGTGATTATGTCATCATTTCGCGGCTCATACTGCGCGGGAAGTTCGAGGCTTGCGCGTTCCTCGTCAGCAATGACTCCCCCTGCGTCGGGCGGCATATATACGGGTGCTTGATTGTAGTCTGGCAGCTCTTCAGGTCTCGGCGGAACATAGACAGAAGGATTCCACGAGTCCCCGTCGAGCGGTGAAGCTCCCGGCTCAGGAGGAACATACACAGGCACTTGAGGTATTTCGGGGTCATCGGGCGCGTTCGGAAATGTTGAGACGTTCATAGGCACTGAAGCTGTTTCGACGGGGTAGACTCTCGCGGGGTGCTTCGGATCCCACAAGGGAGTCTTTTCGTCATCATTCGGATAAAATACGACTCTCGACAGAGGCTCAAAAGCCGGGTCAATCGTTACGGCCTTGCTGTAAAAATATTGAGCCTGATAAAACCCGCCTGTCTTTTCGTGATACACTCCGTACCAGTACCAGGCATTCGGATTATTTCTTTCCTCCTGAATCGCTTTGAGCAAATACGGCTTGGCTTTCTCGTACCGTTCCTGCTGCATAAGCTCTATACCTTTCTGAAGCGAACTGACTCGAACGGGAGCGGGCTTTCTGCGTACTGTCTTTGTTGTCTTTTTGGGAGTCTGTTTCTTGACGGGAGCTTTCTTTTTGGGAGCGGGCTTCTTGTTGGGCGTTGCTGGTTTCGGAGCGGGAGCGGTCTGTTCTGTCTGAGTCTGTGCGGGATAAGGCGAGTATATCGCGCTGTCATCATCAGGAACGGCGGCGGCATAAAGAGTTGTTGCGTAAATCAAGAGAGCTGTGAAAGTCAGCAGAATTTTTTTCATGAGAAATAATGTTCCCCCCTTTAATTTTCATCAGAGTTGCGCATTTTATTTTCATCAACTTTTTTGCGGGCTTCTGCGTTTCCGTTTTCAGCTGCTTTTGTGTACCAGTATTCTGCCTTGCTGTAATCTGTATCGACTCCCTCGCCTTTCTCATACATAGAGCCGAGCTTGAACTGTGAAATAACATGTCCGTGTTCAGCTGCCATTTGATACCATTGAAGGGCATCGCTGTATTTCTTCTGACTGTAATATTGATTGCCCATTCCGTATTGAGCGCATCGCAGTCCGTCTTCAGCTGTTTCGACTGCCTCATCATTACCCTGCTTCAATGCTTCTGCAAACAGCTTGATGGCCCGTCTGTAATCCGGCTCGATGTAAAATCCGTCAGTGTAAAGGCATCCGAGTTTGCTCATTGCTTTTGCGTGACCCTGGTTTGCGGCTTTGGTGTACCAGAAGGCGGCGCGCTGATATGCTTCCTCATCGGTATATTCCTTCAGCGAAAAATAAAGCTCGGCAAGATGATACTGCCCGTCAGCATTGCACTGCATCGCGGCTCTCTTGTACCAGCAAAAAGCCTGCTCATTGTCGCCGTCATTTTCGTACTTCCTGCCAAGAAAGATTTGCGCGTCGGCATCTCCGTTTTCTGCAAGCTCTCTGATTTCGTCCGTCATATTCATCACCTTCCTGTTATTTTTGTCTGCTTCACTACTAAATCTTTCAGCGTTACAGGCTCTTTCCTGTTATCCTTCACGACTCTCACAATCGCGTTATCCTCGTAGACTTTTATCACTTTCACTTTTCCGACGACTTTCGGCAGAACGACAACGGGATCTTCAGGGACAACAGTAACGTATGTGTCAGCCCGGACAACATCAAGCACTTCACCGACTCTCACTCCGTCATTGCTTCCGTCAGGGATTCTTCCCAGTGAGATTATGTAGTCTCGTTTCTTCTTTGTGGCTTCTGCTGTCGGAGCTAAGATTCGTCCGATTGTCCTGTAGCTGTCGGAAAAATTATCGCGCGCTGTGAGCTGTGCCGAAGGATCATTGCTGCGTATCACGTTGCGTACCTGGTCAAGCGATTCACGCTGGGCGTTTGCGATTGCGTTCTTGATTGCCTGCCAGTATGCTGTACCTTTGAACTGATCCCAAGTAGGCCGGCTCATTTGCTGTCCTTTGTATTTCCCTTCAGTGAGTCCGAAAATATCAAGTCCATTCTCAAACGGCATACTTAATCCCGCGATTGCAGCGTCAAACCAGAATATAGACGCGGCATCATCAAGAGTGAATCTTGCGCTTTTGCCTCTCACATTACGCACAGCGACTTCACGGACTCTTGCGCGGTCAAAGACCCGAATACGAATCATCACACGCCCGCTTGTATGTGTACCGACTGCGTGCTTGTCCTTCATTACTGCTGAATACATTTCGAGCTGTACGGCCATGTCATCACCTGAACGCGACCCCGATAACCATCTGTTCATACCCTCTTCATCAAGGACTCGCGCTTCAACAAGCGGTGAGGTTTTGTAGAGGGACTCTAAGTATTGGGACATCTTTTCTTCGAGGACGTTATACGGGTAATACTTGCTCTGCCATATCTCAAGCTCCGTATTGTTTATCGTGGGAAAAATTACGATTGATAACCTTCTCTGCTGTCCTGCCTCTGAGACTCCGCAGACCGTCAGCAAAAGAAGCGCGCATAAAATTCTGCGTATCATCCCTCAATCAGCCCCGCAAATTTCCGCACATAAGGCTTAATGCTTCCGTACCATTCGCCGAACTGCTTCGCCCACAGCAGGCGCGTGATTGTGTAAAATTCATTCGTGCTTGATCCTCCGAGTGTGTCATCATTCATTGCCGCCGTGAAAATTTTTGTCGGAATCAATATCACCATGTCGCCGGTGTGCCTCGATGTCTGCATACGGGGATTGCAGCCGAAAGCCGTCATTCCTTCCTCTTCATTGACGTAGAAGGTTACGCGGTAAGGAACGTCGCCGATTGTCCCGGTGTTGAAGTCGATTCTGCGTGTTCGTGTGAAGCCTGCGTCTTGAAGCTCCTTCGCGCTGTCGTCAGCATAATCAATGTCAACATCGCCGAGCCTGTAACAATGACGAATATACGCAGTGAATTTATGTCCGAGCCTCATCAGTTCAGCGTCATTAATCGAAAGTTTTTTGACGGGAGCTTTCATGACTGTAACATTAGGGTTAAGGTTCTTGGGCTTTTCGTCAGCAGTCCAAAAGTAATCGGCTGTCTTTGTTCCGTCCGCGCCGCAATACGAGAAGCCCAGCATCATGGCCGCCGCTGTAACTCTTAGTGTGTTGTGCCATCGTTCGGGGTTTGCTTTCTTGAGGAGTTCAGGAAGTCCGAGCTTGAAGAGTCCTTCCGTTGATCTCATCTGAAGGCTTGAGAATTTGCACCTTTCCTCCGTAATCACTTCTGACTCTTGCGGGGTCAGCGGGAAAAATGGCCGGAAGACTCCTGTGTTCCTGTCTCCGCCGGAGCTGTCAGCGATCCATAAGGCCGAGCGTTTCTCATCAGTCATCATTGCGAAATCGGCTTTGCTTGAGACTGGCTCAGGGTGATGAAGAGCTTTCTCCAGATCGATGACCATCTTGAAATACTTGACCTTGAAATTTGTGCGCGCAAAATATTCTGTGAGTATCTTTACGATTGCCGGCTCAAAGTCTGAAACGCTGTATGTGATGTTCTCACCGGGTTTCTTTCCGCTGATTGAAAGAGTGCGCGAACGTTTCTCGACCCATGACAAATGAATCAGCTTGCGGGAATTTTTAGCCTTGTTGAGAATCGAGAGCCTCGGAGTCTTTCCGCGAGTCCAGATCTGAAGCGCAAGGTTTGAATCAATGTCGCAGGAACTGATTATTTTTCCCTGTTCTTCCATCTTAAAATTTTCTCCCTTGTATGTTTTTGAATGTCTGAAATTATAGCGCAATCGAATTAGTTATTATTGAGGATTGAAACCGCATGCATAAATTTTATACAATCTATATGTAAACTTGCTACAAAAATTCAAAAGGGAGTGCGTTAATATGAAGTCAAAAATTCTCTCTGCGATTCTTCTTGTGATGGTGGTATGCTCATCCGCGTATGCTTCTCTTCCTTCCGTAACAATGCTTTCAACAAAGACCTGCCCGGCTTGCGCTCAGATGGCGAAAGTTTTGAATCAGATTGACAAAGAGTACGGCGGGAAAATCGAAACGAGTCATATATACCTTGAGGATGAACCCGAGCTCGCAGAAGAATATCAGGTGCGTTATGTCCCTATGCTGATATTCAGAGACTCAGAAGGAAAAGAAATTGCGCGTGAGATAGGCTACAGGCCAAAAGGTGAAGTGCTGAAGACATTTGCTGACAATGGCATCAAAATGTAGGGAGCGAGTGAACAATGAAGGCAAAAATTTTGTCAGCAATCATTCTCGTGATGCTGTTATGTTCATCTGCGTGCGCTGCTCTTCCTTCCGTAATGATTCTGATGAAGAAGAACAGCTCCGAATGTGAAAGAATGCTGCCGGTGCTCAAGCAAATACAACAGGATTACGGAGTGAGAATCTCAGCAAGCTATAAATACTTGGAGGACGATTTGAAGCTCGCAGGAAAATACAACGTGCGCTATGTACCCATGTTAATATTCATGGACTCAAACGGAAAAGAAAGAGCGCGTGAAGTCGGCTACAGATCACTAGAGCAAATATTAGCGGTGTTCGAGAAAAACGGCATAAAGATATAGCCATCAATACCCCAGCAACAAAACAGCTTCCGCATCATAAAATCTCCTTAAGATTCCGGGATTGTCTTAACATTCAGGGCAGTCCCGGTTTTATTTTGCAGAAATGAATCGCTTACGCTGAAAATTCTTTCACGGTATAATTCACTCATCCACAAAAATTTGTTTCAAGAAAGGATCTGTATCATCATGCGTAGATTGTTATGCGCGTCTGCAATTCTCATCGCGTTATGTTCGTGTTCATTCGGCGCGGAGTTCACACAAGGCCCGGCTGACTCAATCACAATGCCTCCGGGGAACAGGGTATCACAGACAATGTTAGCGGGTAATAAGCTCGTAACATTCCGTTCATGGCTCGATATTCCGTACGTCGAAAAGCCTATAGAGCCTGAGTATCAGAGGCTGAATGTTTATGTCCCTGAAGAGTATTTCAACGGTGAAAGCGTCAACGGCTACACAGCGAAGACCGCTCCGATATTTTTGCCGAACGGAGTCGGAGGATACATGCCCGGCAAGCAATTCATTCCCGCAAATGACTCACGGCATGGGACTCCTAACGCATCACTTTACGCATTATCACGGGGCTATGTCGTAGTGACTCCGGCGATACGAGGAAGGACTCTCGCGAACGGAAAAGCCCCGGCGTTAATCGTTGACTACAAAGCGGCAGTAAGATGGCTGCGGCACAACAAAGACAGACTCCCGGCAGGCGACACCGAGAAAATTATCTCTGACGGACTCAGCGCGGGCGGTGCGCTGTCATCACTTCTCGGCGCGACAGGAAACGCAAAGGAGTATGAGCCTTACTTGAAGGAAGTCGGAGCGTATGATGAGCGTGATGATATTTTTGCGTCTGCTGTTTACTGCCCGATTACGAATCTTGAGAACGCTGACATGCCTTATGAATGGATCTTCAACGGTGTGAACACATACCACATGGGCCCGGCTCGCGAGATGGACGAGAATATGAAGGCAGCCTCAGAAGCACTGAAGAAAGAATTTCCCGCTTACCTCAACAGCCTGAAACTTGAAGGACATACACTCGACGAAAACGGTGAAGGGACATTCCGCAAATACATTGAGGGACTCTACGTTGCGGCGGCGCAGAAGGCTCTTGATGCTGGCGAGAATGTGAAGGGACTCGACTGGCTGACGGTTGAAGGGGACAAAGTTACTGGAGCAGACCTGAGCAAGTATGCAGTGTGGGCTACGAGGATGAAAGCTGCCCCGGCATTTGACTCTCTGAACATGAAGAGCTTTGAGAACAATGAATTTGATGACAAGCATTTTACGGATTATGCGTACAGACATTCAACGGCAGAGAAGCCCGCGATGGCTGACGCTGAGAAAATATACTTGATGAACCCGATGAACTTTATCGGCAAAGAGGGAGTGAAGACCGCAAGACACTGGCGCATTAGGCACGGCGTTAAGGATCGTGATACGTCTCTTGCTGTTCCTGCTATGCTTGCGCTGAAGCTGAAGCAGTCCGGGTATGAAGCTGATGTTGCTGCTGTGTGGAATGTTCCTCATGACGGGAATTATGATTTGCCTGAGCTTTTCGAGTGGATCGACTCAATCTGCAAGTGATATGTGAAAATTTGAGCCGGGATTCTGAGAGTGAGTCCAGGCTTTTTGTGTTTATTCGCCGCGTTTCATTTTTTCGCGCAAAGACAGAAGGAAATGTTCGAAGCCCGGGAACATTATGCTGTCATCTATTCCGAACTGCTCAAGCTCCTTCATTATTGCTGCTTTATTCTTGGCAGGAATTATTATCTTTTCACGCTGTATGCTTTCAGGAAATTCATCACTTAACCCGAAGAGAAGAAACGCTCCTTTCTGCGCGACAATACGAGGGTTAAGCTGCTTGCTTTCAACAAAAACGGGCGTGAAAAAATCAACAAGATCATGCATATCAAATTTTCCGCCGACTTCTTTCGGTATAAAATTCATAAAATCATCTTTCAATTCTTCTATACAATAATCTTCATATGAATCAAGTGTTCTTACTAACGCAGCGTTACTATGATATGCATTCATCAGCTCGCTATTAATTGCTTCAGATAATTTATTCTTGTCGCAATGCAACAGCCTGTCTTTTTGTTGGTTCGAACATAAAGCAACTGCTGCAAGAGCCTTTACCCTTCCGCTGTCAAATGGCTTAATCTCATTTTGGGGGACTCTGCATATAATCACAGCTCCGTCATCTTGTTCATGTTGACGGGAATTTGAAGCAAAGAACAAACCCACAAGAGGATTAAACGAGAAGTCAAGAAGGCGTGTAGGAAATTCATAATGCTGGAGCATGACGAGCTTATCAAGCGTACTCATGCCCGCCAACTCTCTTGGGTGAGCGATTTCGATTCGCCTGATGGATTCGGCTTCCCTGTCTCTGATTTTCTCATTGTCATTGCGGAATAACGACGGCTTCAGCTCGTAATCTTCTCTTGCATGGCCGCGAAAAAGAATAATATCATCATCGCGCTCTCTGAGTTTGTCGGTTATCTCTTTCACTCTTGCAACGTAATCAAATACCGAGCTTATATTGTCATTGTCTGCTGCCATATATAACAATCTCCCTTCATGTATAGATAAACAGCAGAGCAGCATTACCGCCCCGCCGTATCATTCTCACGCCGTATTACTTCAAGCTGGCTTCTTCCGTCTTAATCTCCCAGTGAATCAGGAACGTAAGCGCACCCCTCAATACGATTATTGCGCCGAGTATCGCAAGCTCTGACCATTCACGGACAATTACCGTCCTCAATACCTCGCCGCCGAGCTTGAACTCAAGCGACAACGCTATACCCTTTGCGAGCGTGAGTCTTACGTGTGAGTCCCGCGTGATTATTCCCCAGATCGATTTCAACGCCGTGAAAAGCAGTATCGTTACGCCGACGCACTCCATCAATAATATACCGTACTGAACTACGAGCTGAAAGACATCCTCAATATGAGTCAGAAATTCCATTTTTCCCCGCCTCCTTTCTATTCTCCGTACTTGTTCAGGCTATCAAGGTTAGCACGTGCTGATTGATTCCCCTGATTCGCTGATTTCTCATACCAGTAACGAGCCTTCTCAATATTCTTGCTGACACCCTCACCATATGTATAACATATCCCAAGCCTGTATTGAGCTTCCGCATGTCCTTTTTCAGCAGCTATTGTGAAATACTCAATGGCTTTCGTGAAATTTGCCGGGCTGTCGTAGTAATATCTTCTGCCCTCTTGGTATATCGCTTCGAGTTCCTGCTGGGTATACGTTTTCTGCGAGGGAGTCTCTTCCTTCACCGACTCCGCAGCAGGCGAAAGACTCATCTGTATCATCACAAACTGCGCGTAAGCATTCCCATTCTCAGCAAGCACCGTGAAAATCTCTTCTGCCTTCTTCACGTCCTGCGGAATTCCCCAACCGTAAAGAAGCATATCGGCCATGAAGATTTTTGCGTTCTCGCGTCCCTCGTCTGAATACTTCCTCACAAGCGGCGCAATCTCAGTATACGCTGACTGTATTTTGTCCTTCAGCGCGTCATGTCTCCTCACGTACTCCATCACTTTTGCGTAATCCTGCCCGCTTCCCTTCATCTGTTCAGAAATTCTCAGGGCATGGAATATCACCGGGCTGTTTGTGTTCACGCTGAGAGAGTCATTTTTCCCCTCAAAGAACAACGCCATCATCATCGCCGTATCACCGTCATCAATCTTCATTGACGCTATTAACTCTGAGAGCTTCATTCTCTCTATGACCTCTTGAGCTTCTGCCGAATCAAGCGCGCCCTTCTCCATCTGCGCAAAAAGCATTCCGCTTATTTTGTCCTCGTAGCCGAAATCAAGATTTACCGCTATGCAGTCCATGCCCTTGTTCTTTTCTCCGAGAATGAAATACGCAACTCCCATGAAAATATTATCTGCCCAGTCATCTTTAGGCGTGTTGTCATAAACTGTCTCAAGGTGCGCTAAGATTTCCGCTCTGATTTCGTCAACTGGTTTTCCCTGCGAGGCCAAATCCTGAATCATGAATTTCTCCGCTTCGAGTTTGTACGGGTCTCTTCTGAGAACTGGCCGCCAAATTCTGTTGAACTCCGCAAAATATTTCCGTGCTTCCGTGAGATTTCCGGCTTCCTGCGCTGTTTTCGCCCGGTAATACCAGTAAGGCGGGTAAACTCTGAACTCATCCTCAAGATTACGCAGCATTCTTGAACGCCGTGAAACGTCATCCTCATTCACAGCGCGGTAAAAATTCTTCAGGCTGATCTGCGTTATTCGGTATTCATCCGGGAGGCCGTATTTACGCATGAGATTCCACGAGGCTGTGAGAAGTCTCTCCTGAAGCGCGGCACATTCGGCTATGTCTTGCCGTTCGAGCTGCCATAATGACGCTTTAAGCTCCTCTTTGAGCATTGCTTCATCTTGTTTCATTTCCTCATTGAGACGTGAGAGTCTTACGCGCTGAATCTCTAAGTTGTCTTGTGCCTGCTGTATGAGTCGTTGCTGATGTGCTTTGAGTGTTTCTAGGTTATCTTGTGCCTGCTGAGTCAAGCGTGCCTGATGTGCTTTGAGCGTTTCTAGGTTGTCTTTTGCCTGCTGAGTCAATCGTGCCTGATGTGCCTTAACTGTTTCGAGATTTCCGCGTGCTTCCTGAGTGAGGCGTTCACTTTCTGCACGGAGTCTTTCATGTTCTGATTTCTGCTGACGGTAATTTCTCTCTGCTGACTCTCGCTGTTTGTCCAAAATTCCGCGTTCAGTGTAGAGCATGGCCGTATCCCATAACATTCCGCCGACTGAAAAGACATCACCCGCAAAGAATGACACGCACGAGACCGCCATATTTCCGAGCCAGCTGTATGTGAGGGCGTTTTTCTCGCGGTTGATTGAGCGAATGTCGCCGCGTATTTCGTCAAGAGTATTCTGTGATGAACGGAGCTGTGATTGTGCTGTGCGGTTTACGGTTTCGAGTCTGCTTTGAGCCGCTGAGATTTCAGCCTGTGATTCGCGCTTGATACTCTCAATGTCATTTTGAGCCGCTGAGATTTTAGCCTGCGATTCGTTCTTGAGACTGTCAATGTCATTTTGAGCTGCTGAGATTTGAGTCTGCGATTCGTTTTCGAGTCCTGAAATGTCGTTCTGCATGGCCGAAATTTGAGCCTCAGTGATTTTCACGTTCGAGAGCGCGTAAGCTATTCGCCGCTGTTCTGCCCTGTCGTAAAAACTTTTGAGCCTTCTGCTGTCGCCGTCGCTGACTCGTTTACGGCTTATGACCGACAGCAAATCACTGTATAACGCTGTCATGTCGGAGTCGCTCTCAATGTTGCCTAAGCTAAGATTGTTGATTATGCTGCTGTATTCCTGCTCAAGAACTGCTCTGCTTTCCGCCGTCAAAATTCTGTTGACAGAGACAATAGCCATGTTAAGAGCTAACATAGTGTGCTGAGGGTCATACTCTGCGTGAAGGGGTGATGATGACGAAAGTATGATGAAGAATATTGCCGCGAGTCTCTTCATGATGATTTCTCCTTTGCGTTTTGGGATGAAGATATTGTACACGACACATAAAAAAATCCCCTTCCCGAAAAACTCAGGAAGAGGAAATAAGTCTCTAATGATGGAGCTTGAAATTCTCTACCTGCTCCATAACCTTGCGGAAAACATCAGGGCTGTATTTCGGCGGGTAACCATTCTTCACAAGGCACACTTTCACTGCAAACTTCAGCTTATCGCGCACTATTTGATTCCTGATCCAGTCAGAAAACTCCGAGCGGTCATCAATTAGTTCCTTCATCTTTTGCGCAAGCTCTTTGCACTTGTCGTTGACTTTCACATTCTCTGTGGCCTGGACATCTTCACCGTATTCAAACTTGTACTCATCACGAAGATAAATCAGAATGTCATAGAACGCTTTCTCCTCAAACGATATTCCCACAACATTAAAGCTCTCGCGGTCAATTTTCATGTCAGCAATAATCGTCTCAATCTCAGCTGTGATTTCTGCTATGAGTTTCCCGGCTTCCTCGTTTGCTTTGAGAGTCTCGCGGCCATTGTGGTATCTCTTTATTGCAGCGTCAAGAAGGTCGGCGAATTTCTTTGCGGCTATCTTGTTGGTCTTTGCGTATTCTGTGATTGCACGATTCAGCATCTTCACAAGAAGCTCAAGCCTCGTCGCGGGCATCTGTATACCGTCAAGGCTCTTCATGTATTCGGGGCTGAATATATCCTCATCGACTCCAGTCTCTAATACGCTTTCAACCTTGCTGTATTTCAGTGCCTCTTCTACCATCTTTTCGACCCGCGTGTTCATTTTGTCCGGGTCAATTCCTGATGTGCCGCACATCTTACGCACCATTCCCGCAACAGCCATAAGACATTGCGCGAGAGACGAGTCCGAATCATCAAGTACCCCGGAAGGCTCGCAGATGTCATACGCAGCCCGCAATAATTTCACGTGATGGGCGAAATATTCACGGAACATTACGGCTTTGACTTCCTTCCCTCCCTTTGTCTCAACGCTGAACTTCTCAGGAGACGAGAATACATACTCAGCTGCTTTTGACAGGAGGATATATCTTTTCACCGGGTCAATGTCTTTCGTGAACGGAGTCAGGTCGTAACCGTCAAAAAGTTTGTGCAGTATGATTAGCTCCTCAGTGAAGACTGCTTTTGCTGTCAGTGCGTCATCGGGTGAGGCAGCAACGTTCGACTCCCCTCCGTAAAGTTTCACAGCCTCGCGCATTTCTTCCCGGATTCCTATGTAGTCGATGATTAATCCGTAGTCTTTGCCCTCGTAGCGTCTGTTTACCCGGCTTATCGTCTGAATGAGTATGTGCTTCTCCAATGGCTTGTCGTTGTACATGTATGTTAATGACGGAACATCAAATCCCGTTATCCACATGTCGACAACAATCGCTATGCTGAGATTTGAGTCATCATTCTTGAACATGGCCGAAAGTTTTTCATTGCGCGACTCGTTCTTCAAGCCTCCGAGATATTCATACATATCATCGTCATCATCCGGGTTATTGCTCGCAACCATCGCCACAAACGGCACTTCCTCCAATGCGTCAAGCTCCTCGCGAGTCAGCTTCAAACCCTCGCGGCATTTCTTCTCCGTGAACCATTCCGGGAATTTCTGCTGAAAGATCTTCAGGAGGTCAAACGCTATCTTACGGCTTGAGCATGTAATCATTGCTTTCTGTATTCGCTTCGGATCTGTGTCAAGCGAGGCCATGTAGTGAGCGTGAATGTCATCCGCGAGTCTCTCTAACCGGGCTTTCTCTCCTATGATGATTTCCATTGACGACATTGCTTTTTTGCTCGCTGCGATTGCTTCCGGGGTTGCTCCTTCGTCAGCGCAAAGACGGTAATACTCCTCAATCAGTTCTGCTTTCTTGCGGTCAAGAGTTACGCGGGTTATACGGGGGATATACTTTATCGGCACGGTGAGTCCGTCAGCAACAGCCAAGTCCATCGTGTAGCGGTCAACAATCGGGCCGAACGTGTCAACAGTCGCCTGAATAGGAGTCCCGGTGAACCCCGCAAATGTAGCGTTAGGGAATGCCTCACGGAGAGTCGCCGCGTATGATTTCGACACAAAAGCCCGCTTTAAATCATCGCTATCATCACTGAAGTGTATTGACATGGACCGCTCAATCTGAGTCCTGTGTGCCTCGTCCGAAAAGCAGATAATATTATTCCTCGCGTTTATTTCGCCTATAGGATCGTCCTTCCTGTCGCAAAATTTCTGTATAGTGCAGATGTAGAAGCCTCCGCTGTCTCGTGTTCTTAATTCCTCCCGGAGATGATTGCGACTCTTGATTATCTCAACCGCTCCGAGATTCAAAAAGTGCTCGCTCTTGGTGAAAAGAGTCTCCGCCTGTTTCTGAAGGTCATCACGGTCAACAATCATTATTATTGTCGGTGAATCAATTTCAGGAGTCCTCATAGAAAGCTGCCGTGCTAGGAATGCCATTGTGTATGTCTTCCCGCACCCTGTAGCCCCGAAATATGTACCGCCTTTCCTGCTTCCGTTCGTGATTGAGTCCGTTATGCTCCTCTTGAGACTCTTTGACGCGAAATACTGAGGATACCTGCACACTAAAGCGCGTTCCTCCTTGTCGTAATCCTCATCCTGAAAGTAAACGTAATCCCTCAGAATCTCAATGAACTTTTCAGGACGCAATACCCCTCGTATCATGCTCAGCGTGTCATTCATTTCGCCGGGCTGAATCTCTTCACCGCCGTCAAATTTCTTCCATGAGTGAAAATGATCGTAACCAGTGCGGACAGTTCCGAGCCTCGTATTGACTCCGTCAGAAATGCACGCAAGGACGCTGTACTTCAGCAGGTGTGGAATGTCCCGCCAGTAACGTTTGTATATCTGCTCCCATGCGTTATGGATTGTCGCGTTCCCGTCAGCAGGATTCTTAAGCTCAATGATGCAAAGGGGGATTCCGTTCACGTACAATAAAATATCAGGTCGGCGCGTCGAGATTTGCCCGTGATCTTTGTACTCAACACTGAGCTGATTAACCGCACGGAAAATATTATTGCCGGGATTCTCAAAGTCTATAATGTCAACCGTAACAGGAATAGTCTTGCCTTCAGGGTAAAACTTATCGAGTCCGTTTGTCATGGCCGTGTGAATCTCATGGAGCGCGTGAAAGTCATTGCCGTGAAAATTTCTGAGACGCTCAATAACCCTGCGTATGTCGCCGGGAGTGAGTCCGGGATTGTTCATGCTGAGAAATTTCTCGGTGTCGTCCGCGTAAATCACCTCGCGAAGACTCGTACGGGGAATGTCGGAACCGTTCATATGCTGCCAGCCGGATTCCTCAAGAAACGCTATAAACGCAAGCTCGTAATCTGATTCGTGAAATGTCATGATGATTCACCTTACTATATCGCCTATTCTCCCGTTCATGTCGGTTATGCGGTCATTTATCGCGTTTACTGCTGTCTTCAGGGACTTCACATCGCCTTCAACGCTGCTGACTCTCTCTTCAAGCCTGCCGATTCTGTCCTCGATTCGTGTCATGCGGGACTCTAATGCGTCCATTCTCTTGTCTACAGCATCTATTCTCCTGTCTACGCTCTGCATTCTCGCAGTGAACACGCCTTCACGGATATACTGATTATCGCTCATAGCTTTTCACTCTCCAATCACTTCACAAGAGCGATTAATATCTGTACCACACCGATTATTATTGCGGCTGCTATTCCGAACACCGCTATATTCTCGGAGCGGGATTTTGTTATCTGCTCTATGCGATTGTCCAAATCAGTGTAGACTTCTGAAAGGTCAGATTCCAGCTCTGCGACTCTCGCTTCAAGCGCGTTAATACGTTCCTTTTCTGTTAGGCCGGACTCAAGTTTGCCGACTTTCGACTCAAGCACTGCAATTCGTTCCGTGTCTGTCATGAGATTACCGCCTTCAGCAAGAGACCTATCACAGTCCCGGCCGCGTAACCGAAAAGGATTCTCAGAAAAGCCCGCTTCATGGCCGCGCCGATAATATCCTCATCACGGGGCATTTTCGCCCGCATTGCTATCTTCTCGCGTATCGTCATAGCTTTTCACTCCGTCAATTTTTGGGATAGCGGGATTATATCATCTGCCTTGCTTCGTCCGTTGCTCCCTTGATTAATACCGGGCAAGCGTCTTTGATTAATGCTTTGAGTCTTTCGGATAATGATTTGCGCTTCTGGTATGCGGTGTATATGTTTGCGATTGAGCGTTGAATCTTCATGTCGGGGATTGGGATTCGGATTTCGCACAAGTCAGCGAACGAAAATATATCGCGTGTCGTTCCGATTGATATGAAGCCCGCGTATCTTTGAGTCTCGGCTCGGTTAAGCCACAGCATCAAATATTCAGGCAACAATTTTTCTTTGTCGACAACCTCGAATACTTGATACGAATTAGACACAACACAGTCCGGCCCGTCTCGTAATGCTATAGGCAGCTTTGTATTATGAGACTTCATTACCTTGTTGAACGCAAATTGACCCGTACGCACAATATTTCCGTTTTCTGTGTCCTCTGCGATTCGTGTCGGCTCTGAAAATTCATGCTCAACCGTAACGCCCTGAAACAACGTAACAGCATTTCCGATATTTTTCTCGTTCACTGCCCTGATATAATCCCCGATCCTTTCACACGGAATCTTGCGCCGCAGATCCTCTATGTACATATCACACACAAGCCGCAAATCATCAAGCCCCCGCGACAAATTTCGCTGATGCTCCGTCATGGCCGTATAGACTCGAACGTACTTTCGCTGAATCTCTATCGGCGGAACAGGGATTTTCACATTGCACAAATCTGCGAACGAAAATACTTCCCTCACAGAACCAGTAGAATGAAACCTCGCGTAACGGTCAAATTCCGGGCGGTTGAAGTACATACGCAAATATTCAGGGCATAATCTTTCCTCATCAACAACATAAAACACTTCATTAACGGATGAGACTATAATATTTTCTCCCGTGTCGTTATAAGCATAGGCAAAAACTTTCTCATGCGCTGTTGTCTGAACGAATGCAAAATCACCCGGCCTGCATACTTTATAGCTTGCTATATTGTCTATGTTGACTTTTGGCGATATATCCCGAAATTGTTTCAGTACGCTGATTCCCTTTACGTTTCTGCTTCCGTTCTCGCCGTTTCGTTCGTTCCTGCGTTCTATCAATTCACCGAGCCGGTACTCAGTCAATCCCATAGCCTATTCCCCCGAATGCGTCCACAAGATTTTCCCGCGACTCTTTCTCCTCCGACATAATCGCGCGCATTTCCGTTTGAATCCTCAGCATCTCGCCCGCAAAATCTATATCCATGTCCTTGTCCCTGAACTCGATATACCTGCTAGGCACAAGGCTGTAATCATTCCGCGCGACTTCCTCAGCATTAACGCTCCTGTAAAGCTCCGGCGACGAGTAATTTCTGCCGTCAGTCCCTTCTTCCTGCCACGTGTGATAGATCTCTGAAGCTCTCGTGATCTGCTCAGGGGTGAGACGGTATTTCTTTTTGCCCTCACTCTTCACTGCGTTTTCAGTCCACGTGCGCAGGTCCATGAAGAGAATTTCACGCTCACGATTGCGAAGACTCCGGCCATGATAGAGTCCGCCCTTCTTGTTCTGGTTGAGTATCCATAGTGTTACGCTGATGTCTGTTGTTATGAACAGCTCACGGGGAAGAATGATTATCGCCTCTACTTTGTCATTGTCGATTAGCTTCTGGCGTATTGACTGTGTGTCGCCGTCTCCTAATGCGCCGTTAGCGAGAAGGAATCCTGCAACGCCTTCGAGGGGCTTCAAGTGTGAGAGAATGTGAAGTATCCAGGCATAATTAGCGTTGCTTTCTGGGGGGAGTCCGTAATCAGTCCAGCGTGAGTCATGCTGTAAATTTGAGTTGTACCAGTTTTTGAGGTTGAAGGGGGGATTTGCCATAATGTAATCGAAGTATATCCCCCTGTGAATGTCATGCGTGAATGAGGAGTCAGCGCCTGTGCCAAGATTGTGGCTTATTCCGCGCAAGGCAAGATTCATTTTCGCGAGCCGGTATGTTGCCGGTTCTTTTTCCTGGCCGTAAATGTTGATGTGAGTCAGGTCTCCTAATTTCGCCTTCACAAGTTCCGCGCTCTGAATGAACATTCCCCCGGAGCCGCAGCAGGGATCGTACAATGTTCCGTCAAACGGTCGAATCATTGACGCGATGAGCTGAACGACATCATGAGGGGTATAGAACTCGCCTTCTTCTTTTGTGGCGTTGACTGCAAACTCTTTGAGGAAGTATTCATACACTCGGCCTATTAGGTCTTTTTCCTCGCCGAAAGTTTTGTGTGAGATTTTGTTGACTTCATCGACGACTTTCTTGATGTCATTCGGGAGGAGTCCTCTTGTTGTGAATGTTCCTTCTATGATGCAGCCTTTGAGAATGGGACTGCTTTCACCGATTATGTGAAGTGCGTTATCAAGTGCCTTGTTGAGATTCGTAGCGGGAGTGTTTATGATTTCGTGCCATCGCGAGCCGGGCGGGAGGTTGTATGTTCCGTCGGTGAATGTCGGATCATCGTCAAAGAATGCCGCGTGAATTTCCGGGTCATCGGGATTGATTCCTTCATCTAGTAACTGCTGGTGAAGAACTTTCTTTCCTTCCTCGAATTTTTCGCCCATGAAGCGCAGAAACACAAGCGTAAGCATCATGTCTCTTTTCTCGAAGAATGAGCCGGAGTTGCGAGCCTGCCTGAGAATGTCGCGGCAATTGAAGAGTATTGCGTCAAGGTTGAGTGATGATTCTTCCGGTTTCTTTTTGGCCATTGCTGAAAGCTCCTTTGTGTGTGGGAATGGGAATATTCTACACGAAATTCATCGCGCAAATCGCACAGCCTCTCGCGGCTTCCTCCTGATATTTGGGGATATTGACATCAAGCCCGAAAATTTCGCCCGCAATCCTCCGCATGATTTCGTTCTTCCTGAGTCCGTTTCCTGATCCGACAACCGCAGCTGCATTCCTTCCCGTCAGTTTCTTCATGGCCGTGTACATGTCGTAAAGCTCCGTTATGATTCCCCGGATGACTCCGACTGTGAAAGCTCCCGGCGCAAAGTTGTCCGATGTTATTCCCATAATGCTCCCGGTGATTGATGGATTCGATCTCGTGCCCTGAAAACGTGTGTCGACATTCCACGCCTGAGTCAGACCCTGAGTCCGCAAAAACTCTTCAGCATGATGACTCATCATCTCATAGCACGAACGCCCGCAGATTTCACGGTAAAACCCTTCGAGCATCGCATAAGCACGCCCGCCGCACAAAGCCGCGCCCGCAAGCAAATAATCATCACCGTAAGGCCGAAGCTCTATATCGCCGTCAGTCTCAACAAACTCGCGAGTCATGAATGAGACCTGAGAGCCTGTGCCGACATTAAGAAGGAGTGTATTTTCCTGATTGTAAACCGAGCCCGTTGAATTGTAAACCGACCCCATGAAGCTCGCCTGGTTATCTCCCATCGAACAGACAACAGGGACTCCCGCTTCCGTTTCACCGACGACGCAATAGCCTTTCACGTTTTCAGGAAGGTACGAGACATCAACGCCCGCTGATTCGAGTCGGTCTGTCATGAACTCTCTTTTGCGAACGTCAAAGCCTCCGAGCCCCGCGGCCATTTCAGACGAAAGAACCGGGGAGATTTTCCCGCATAACTTCATCGCTATGTAGTCGCTTAATGTTGAGAGCCTCACAGCGTCAGAAGGAATTTTCCCGGCCCTCTGCAAGTAGAAGTGAGTCGAGACTCCGTAACCTGCCGAGCACTTTATGCCGTGAGAGTGAAGAATGTGAAGAGATGACTCGCCGCCGACGGGAATGTTCGCGCTTGGGTCCTCCCATGTGTAGAGGGGTGATACCGGGTCGCCGTTATTGTCGAGGTACAAGACTCCGTGCATCTGTCCTGTGAATCCGATTGCTGACGGACTGCCGTATTCCTGCGTTATCGATTCGAGTCCGGCCATGACGATTTCAAGAATGCGTTTTGCGTCCTGCACTTTTGACTCGGGGAAGTCGCCTTTGATGAAGGCATTGTGATTCACTGTGCGGCTTGTTACGAGTTCATGAGCTTCATTGATTGCGGCAATGCTGACTGATGTTGTGCCTGTGTCTATACCGAGCGTGTAATTCATTAGGGATAAACTTCCTTTCATTTGTGTTTGTGGGATGCGTAAATTTTAATTCATGCAGAATATCTTTGTGTACGCATTAATATTGACTGCAAAAATATTCTTCACGCTGTATAATTACTTCATCCATTTTTATTTGTTCAAAAATTTATAAGCAGGAGGATTTTTTCTCACCATGAAAAAATTTTTTGTGTTATTCCTCGCAGTACTCCTCATCGTCAGCACCGCATTCACAGCAGGCGCACAGGGAAAAAGGTTTGCAGCAACGTATATGACACTTAACAACCCGTTTTTTGGTGTCATGGATGATGCAATCAGGAAAGCAGTCGAAGCTAACGGTGATACGCTTGTAACGCTCGATCCCGCGCTTGACCCCGTGAAGCAGATTAGCCAGATTGAAGACATCGTAGCGCAGGGCGTTGACGCGATATTCCTCAACCCGGTTGACTGGCAGGCAGTAGCTCCCGGACTCATGGCCGCGAAAGAAGCAGGGATTCCGATCATCAACGTTGACGCGGCTGTCTACGATGAAGACCTCGTAGCGTGCATAGTCGCTTCAGACAACCTTGCGGCCGGACTCGTCTGCGCTGAAGACATGCTGAAAAGACTCCCTAAGGGCGGAAAAGCTGTCATTCTCGGACATCCCACAACAAAGACAGGCATCGACAGAATCGCAAACTTCAAGGCAACAATTGAGAAGCACCCGGAGTTTCAGATTGTCGCGGAGGACAGCTCAGAAGGACAGCTCGAAATCGCAATGCCCAAGATGGAGAACATCATTCAGGCTCACCCGGATATGAACGTTGTTATGTGCGTGAATGACCCGACAGCGCGCGGAGTAATTCAGGCACTCAAGGCCGCTAACATGAAGGGAGTATTGATTTACGGCGTTGACGGTTCACCCGACGCTAAAAAGGCCATAAAGGAAGGCGACATGACCGGAACAGCAGCACAGTCCCCGATAAACATCGGCAAAATCGGCGTAGAGATGGCCTATAAGATTCTCGCGGGCGAAAAGGTAGAGAAGCATATCCCCGTTCCCGTTCAGCTCATCACAATTGAGAACGTTGACTCATTCGGCGTTGACGGCTGGCAATAGACAATGAATGACGGAGGGCAGGAGCGATTGACTCCTGTCTTCTTGTTTTATGGAGGTGAAAATTTTTATGGCAGAAGAAAATATTTTGCTCCAAATGAAACACATTCACAAAAAATTCCCCGGCGTTTATGCATTGAAGGACGTAAATTTTGAGCTCAGAGCCGGAGAAGTCCACGCGCTTTTAGGCGAAAACGGAGCAGGAAAATCTACCCTCATCAAGTGCCTTGCAGGTATCTATATCCCCGAAGAAGGTGAAGTAATCGTTAAGGGCGAGTCCCACATCATGAAGAGCGTCGCTGACTCACAGGCTCACGGAATCAGCGTCATTCATCAGGAGCTGTGCTTAGTCCCTTACTTGTCGATTGCTGAGAATATGTATCTTGGCCGTGAAAGAAACGTTGCGGGAATCATCAAGCGCGGTGAAGAGAATGAAGCAGCCCGCAAAATGCTTCAGAGACTCGGACTCGACTTTGACCCGAACACGCTCATAAAAGACTTGAGCATAGCCCAGCAGCAAATGGTAGAGATCGCAAAGGCGTTATCAGTGAAAGCTGACATTCTAGTGATGGATGAGCCTACAGCATCATTGACGGACAAAGAGACGGAAGTGCTTTTTGAGACGATGAGACAGCTAAAGGCCGAGGGAATCGGAATCATCTACATATCTCACAGAATGAGCGAGCTTTTTGCGATAACAGACCGGGTTACGATTATGCGCGACGGCCAGTATGTCGGAACAGTCAACACACGAGAGACTACGAATGACCAGCTTATTGCCATGATGGTTGGGCGTGAATTGACTCAGCTTTACTTCAAAGACGAGGTGAAGCCGGGCAAGGTTGTAATAGAAGTTAAAGACCTCGTGAGTCCTCCGTTCGTTAACGGCGTATCGTTCGCGGTTCGTGAGGGTGAAATTGTCGGAATGTCCGGGCTTGTCGGAGCAGGAAGATCTGAAACAGCTCATTGCATTTTCGGAATCGATGACAAGTACACGGGGCAGATTCTCATTGACGGAAAGCCGGTGCATATCCGCTCGGTGCGTCAGGCCATGAACAACGGAATCGCAATGGTGCCCGAAAACCGCAAAGAGGAAGGACTCGTGCTGATTAACTCCGTCGGCTATAACTTAACGCTGACGGTGCTTCATGAAATCTTCAGGGGGCGGCCTCTCGGAAATCTCGCAAAAGAAACTGACACAATCACGCGCTACATTAAGGAACTTGCGATAAAGACTCCTTCAGCCGATCAGCTTGCGGAAAATCTTTCGGGCGGCAACCAGCAGAAGATTGTTATTGCGAAATGGTTAGCGACAAAGCCGAAACTCTTGATACTCGACGAACCGACAAGAGGAGTCGACGTAGGAGCGAGGGCGGAAATTTACGGCTTCATGAACGAGCTTGCGAAACAGGGAGTCGCTATCCTCATGATAAGCTCAGACCTTCCGGAAGTCATCAACATGTCAGACCGCGTATTAGTCATGCACGAGGGAAAAGTTACAGCCAATCTCAGCAAGAACGAACTCAGCCAGGAAACAATCATGCGTTATGCAACAGGGACAGGAGGAAATATCGATGCCGCTTGAGAATCAAATTAAAGCGCAAAACGGATTCGCGCGTTACTTCAAAGAAAACATGGGTACGCTTATCGGGCTTCTTGCGATGTGCGTAATATTGTCGCTCACAACAAACGGAGTCTTCTACTCACAGCGAAACTTAGTGAACGTTCTCCGGCAGGTGTCATCAAATGCGTGTCTTGCGTTCGGAATGACATTCGCAATCATAACGGGCGGAATTGATTTGTCTGTCGGCTCAATCCTCGCACTTTCCGGGACTCTCAGCGCGGGCTTCATCGCATTCAACAACATGCCCGTAGCGCAGGCTGTAATTCTTGCTATCGTAATCGGAACGGCGTTAGGACTCTTCAACGGCTTCGTGATCGCAAAGACTACAATTCCTCCGTTCATAGTAACGCTTGCGATGATGCAGATTGCACGAGGTGCGGCGTATATTTACTCGAACGGTCAGCCAATCCGCGCAATGTTCCCCGACTATCAGATAATCGGAACGGGTTACCTTGGGCCTATACCTTATCCCGTAATCTACATGATAGTGTTCCTGATTATTTGCGTTGTATTGCTGAGTAAGACTCGCTTTGGCCGTCATGTTTACGCTGTCGGAGGCAATGACAAGGCGGCAATATTCTCAGGCGTTAACGTTGCGAGAACAAAGATGCTTGTCTACACGATGAGCGGATTCCTTGCGGCGTTTACGGGTGTAGTGCTCTGCGCGAGAATGGCATCAGGTCAGCCAACAGCGGGACAGGCTTTCGAGATGGACGCGATTGCGGCGACGGTTCTCGGCGGCACGTCAATGTCAGGCGGAGTCGGCAAGATAGGATCGACATTTATCGGCGTGTTAATCATCGGAGTACTGAATAACGGCTTGAACCTTCTCGGACTCAATTCCTTCTGGCAGCAAATCGCAAAAGGTATCGTGATATTGCTTGCGGTTTATGTCGACATGCTGAAGAAGCGCAGAAAGTAATCATAGTATAATCGTCATCATCGGGGGATGAGGAGAAAATCCTTGTCCCTCATTTTTTTACAGGAGGTAATAATTATGTCGGCGAATAACACAGCGGTAGATCCGGCTGAAGCGCGTCTTGACAAATTCGCGGGTGATATTGTTTCACAGAGGGCTAATGATATGGGCTACCCTATGAACCAGAGCAGCGAGCTTCGGGGGTTCTACAGATGGTTTTCAGGCAGCGGGCTTAATCTCACGATGGTGAATAACTGCGGAGATCCTTTTGACATTGGAGGGCATCACCTGAAGCTGAACACTATCGACTTTGAGCGGGAAGTCATCGAACGACTCGCCCCTCTTTACGGCTTTGATGATGGTAACTTCTGGGGAATCGTAACATTCAGCGGCACAGACGGTAACAATCACGGAATATATTTCGGCGCAAAGTACCTCGAAAAGAAAACGGGTATGAAGCCTGTTGTGTATGTCTCAGACTCGGCGCATTACTCATCGATGAGGCTTGCTGACCTTCAGAACTTGGAGCTTGCATTGATACCTTCAGACGTTCACGGGCGAATGATTCCCGCAGAGCTTGAGAAGGCAATTGTACCCGGGCGGCCTGCATTGGTTGTGTATGCTCTTGGTACTACGTTCAAGGGCGGTATTGATGACATGGCCGGGCTGAACAAAATTTTTGCGCGCCATAGTATTACGGACATTTACAGGCATGTTGACGGGGCATTGTTCGGAGCTTACCTGCCTTACACGGAGTACAAAGACATAGTGAACAGGAATGTTACGCTGTTCGACTCGATTGCTGTCAGCGGTCATAAATTTTTCGGAATGGACGAGCCCGCCGGATTTTTCATAACAACAAAGGAAGTCCGCGACAATCAGACCCGTTATGATGTTCCTTACCTGAATTGCAGCATGCCGATGATTAACTGCTCGCGCTCAGCAATGACCCCGTTAAAATTCTGGTGGATATTGCAGCACACAAGCGCGGAAGATTTCACAGAGCAGACCGCGAAATTTCTTGAGAATGCACGGTGGCTTAAAGATGAGCTTGACCGAATGAGCTGGCCCGCGTGGCTTGAGCCTATGTCAAACACAGTTTACTTCAAGAGGCCAAGTGAGTCCGTCGCAAAGAAGTATGACCTTGCGCCCGATTATGACGAACGACTCGGCGGCGAGCTCGCGCACATTGTAGTTATGCAGCACGTAACAAAGGAAAGACTCAGAGTATTTCTTGATGATTTGAGAGGAGAGATGTGAGATGAGGAAAATATTTTGCGCGGTTATGATTCTGGCTCTGCTTTGCGGTTGTGCGTATGCTGAAAATGATTCGTCATCCGTAATGCACTTCAGCGACTCGATTTTGCGAGATGAGGCCGGAATCAAATGGGAAGCATTCGGAGACCCGGTGCTTTCGTCAAAAGAATCTGTAACGGGAGGAAAATCGCTTTACCTTGACGGAGGCTCGTACCTTCAGACCGAGAACAAAGAAGCGTTTGATTTCCCGCACGAGTTCACGATGGAAGCATGGGTATATCCGGTTGAGTATGTAACTGACCGTTATCCCACGACAACATTCACTGTATTCAGCAGATGGCTTCACGGCACGAGGACTCTTTATAGCGTGAACCTCGTAAAGGAAGCGGGCGGGGACAACAGCAAACTTTCTTTCTACTCCGACTTCAGCGGCTCAGTGTCGGTTGAAACGGAGTCCGAGATACCCATAAAGCAATGGACTCACATCGCAGTAACAAGAGACTCAGAAAAAGTTGTGCGCTTGTTCATCAACGGGAAAATGAAGGCCGAAAAGAGAATCACTCAGAACTTCACGAGCACCGATTACCCGCTGACAATAGGCGCGTCATCAAATGCAATGCGTAAATCAATCGGCTATATTGATGAGTGGCATGTGTATAAACGCTGTATGTATACGGGAGATTTTGAGCCTTCACGCGTAGAATCTTCAAGCACAGGGAAGCCGGAAACCTCACAGGGTATTGAATCTTCACGGGGCTTTGCAAATCATGCGGGAGAGTCATACGGCTGTCATTGCGGATATTCAGCGGCGGACGAAATACGGAAGTTCAAGAGTCTTCTTGATGATGGAATAATAACGAAAGAAGAATTTGACGCAGTGAAGAAAAAATTGCTTGGCCTGTAAAAGAAAATCCCCCTCCGTTTTGTGAAGGGGGTAAATTTTTTGTCAAAGCCCGAAAATTTCCGAGTGAGTTCCGAGCCTCTCAAGCCTCAGCAAATCATCATCAACATACGCATAAATCAGCAGCAAGTCAGGCCGTATATGGCACTCGCGGAAGCCCTCCCAGTTATTATGAAGCGGATGATCGTTATACTTTGCTGGAAGCAGTTTATCTTCAGCAAGAACATCAACAACACACCACAATTCGCCGTCAGGTTTCGCAATAACATCACGGTATCTCCCTCCGAGCTTGCGCTTGTAGTCCCGCCTGAATCTGCTTGAAGCGTCAATATCTCTCATTCTGATTCCTCGTACATTTCCGTCATCCATCTGTGAAACTCGTCAAGCGTCATGCGGTCATGCGTTATTCCGTGCCTCATCTCATACATTGCCGCTATAGTATCACGTGTAGGATTCCCGTAAGTGTCATACATTGGCTCAGGCTCTCTTTCTTCGTCCTGATCATAATACGGGTCATACTCGTAATTCTCTACAAGCTCTTCTATTTCCTCGTCCGTAAGTTTGCGGTCAAATTTGTAGCTCTGTTTCGGCCTCGTTAATACAGCCATAATTCTCACCTCCTCACTAATGCCCGTGCGGTTTAAGATCAAGCATTGCCCGTTCGTAAACTAAATCAGACTGAAGCAGCACGCAGAAACACGCGCTCAACGGAATAATCGCAAGCCATATAGTATGTTCCCTCATTACCGGGGCGAGTGCCGTAACAATGACTCCTCCGAACATGAACGCAAGAATTATTTTCGCGTGCTTCAGCATTTTTGCGCGGGCTTCCTTCTCTTGTTCGTGATGCTTTATGATTCTCGCTACTGAGATTCCTATCTGCCGGACGTGATTCGTTACGAACGTCGTAGCCATTGGGACTCCTTCTGCCTGCCTGAACGTGTTGAACTGCATAGCACAAAGGAAGCATATTATCACCTGCACAATTTGATCCGGCCATGTCAGCGGAATGAATCCCACAATGAACAGCGCAATAATCTCAACGCCGACTAAAAGCGTGTCCCATCGTATGAACTTCCTGCTGTTGACTTTCTGCGGGAGAATCTCAGACAAGATAGTGCCGAGTATATACGCCGTGAAAGGAATCAAGTAATACAATGCGACACTGTAACGACCCCAGCCGATAGCCGCTGCCATCTTGACGATGTTCCCGGTCTGCGCGTTGCTGAATACCTGACCCCTTAGCGTGTACGTGTACAATCCCATCATGCCGCCCGCTACCGTCAGAAGCTCAAAGATATAATACTGCTCGCACGTCAGGTAAAACTCCTCGTGAAGTTTCTTGTGAAGCTCTTTATGTTCCTCAGTCTTGAATTGTTCCTGCAAATTTCGCACAGCCTTTCTTGAAGGGACATTGCCCGCAGTGTTTGTGATTCGACTCGTATGACTCTGAAGTTCCAGACGCGCAATTTTTCGCGGCACTCTCTATCCTCGCTCGTATTGAGTCAAAGTCTGTGATGATTCGTCCTTCTGTCTTGTTCTCTCGCAGGAAGACCGTTACGGCGTTAATGCTGTCAATTTCTTCCTGCAAATGTATTATGTATGCGTAGAAGTCGAGCTGTGATTTGTACATTCCGAGAAGAGATTTATACGTGTCATCCGGGAGGCTCTCAACGTCCGTTATTTTGTAGTCAACTACAATATTTCCGCACACAGCATCAACAGCACCGGCCATGACAGTATCACCGTCAAGAGGGACTCTGAACATATATTCGCGCCTTACGCCCGGAGCATTCCTCAGAGTCTCGCCAAGAGGACTCGCAGCAAAATTCATCAGCCATTCTTCAAGCCCGGATTTATCGCAGTGCCTCCATGTGTCGCGTAAGTAACCCGGCAATAGTCCCAAAGTATCACGCTCATAAAGAAACGACTCAAGCTCCGACTCGTAGTCATCAGTCTTAGGCCAGCGCGCTAAAATCCAGTGAGCGAGACTCCCTAACGCCGCTCCTCCGTGAACGTCATCATCGGAGTCATTGCCTCTGTCGGGAAGCTCCCACTTCAGCGCGATACCCTGTCGGTATTTCCTCCTCCATGCATACGGGCAGAACTCATAGAGGGCGAATGACGTTGCGGAAATCTGGCGCAATGATCTTTCAGCCGTTACTGTATCAACATGAGTAAGCGATTCTGTTTCGTGTGCGATGGTTTCGGATTGTTCCTGCGAGATTCTTTCAGCACTCAAAATCTCAGGCGTTACATCTTTCATGCCCTCAATACTTTTCAGCAAAAATTCTGACCACTGACCCGCATAGCCTTTCGGTGTCGTGTCCTGGGCATTATTGCTGACGGGGCGAATCAGTCCGCAAAATATCAGGCTGTCCTGTGCGCGAGTGCATGCGACGTAGAACAATCTTTCTTCCTCTTCAGTTTCTCCCTGCTTCGACAGTAATTTGTGCCAGCCGGCTAATTTTGGCCTGAAATTTCTTGCGGGTGAAAACTCATCGGGCAGTCTTGTCGCTGCGAGTCCCAAATCTTTCGAGGGCTTGAGGGATTCTTTGTCGGGGTTGCCGCTCACCCTGTCAGCAAAAATCACTGTTACGGGATATTCGAGTCCCTTTGCTGAATGAACAGCACCGAGCCTCACAGCGTCTTCATTTTCGTCATGCCAGGCGGGCTCCTCATACTGTGATTTGTTCCTGATTGCGCGGGTCATATACTCAGCGCACGAAACGAGGCTTGATGATCCTGATGACTGAAACTCACGGGCTATCCTCAAAGCGAGTCTGACGTTGCGCAGGACTCTCAGCTTGTCTTTGTCCTTTGAGCATGAAAGCCAGTCCCTTTTTCTGTCGTAGAATGACAATATCCCGGAAGCACCTTCATTTTCACCGACAATAGAAAGATATTCGAGGCGTGAATATGCTTCAGGGAGATTAGCGCGTATGAGATCTATCGGCCTGTTCTTTTCGTCAGCAAGAGTCAGGCACTTCACTGCGTCGTCCTCACTAACGCCGGAGAAAGGAGACATAAGCCAGCCCATAACGGAGAAATCATCAGAGAAATCTGCGGCGGCCCTCAGCGTGCATACAATATCACCGATTTCACCGCGGCTGAAATATTCCCGGCTTCTGTCCTGTATCGATGGTATTCCGAATCTTTCTAGTGCCTCCTCAAGAACGCTGAAACATCCCCGCCCGCGTGAGAGAATCGCAAAGTCCGAAAATTTTACGGGGCGTATGACTCTGTCTTTCTTGTCCCAGATTGTGAGGCCCTCTTTAACCCATGATGAAATTTTTGACGCAATGTCCAGCGCAAGAGCCTTCCTGCTTTCGTCAGCATTAGTATTATTCCTGAGAAGGTAGACTCTGAAGTCCGGCATTGTCCCCGACTCCCTCTCAGCATCATTCAGCGGGGACAAGTCGTTGTATTTGACTCCTGCCATAGATTTTTGGCGGCTTATTCCGTCCGGCCATAAGCTGTTGAACATAGCGTTGATTTTTGCGAGAAGTGAAGCGCGAGTCCTGAAGCTCGTATCAAGTGAAATTCTGCATGTGCCTTCGCGTGATATGACCTCCGCGAATAATTCCGGGTCTGCGTGCCTGAACTTGTAGATTGACTGCTTAGGGTCTCCGACAGCAAAGAGGCTCGAATCTTCTCCGTAATCTTTCAGCGACTCAATCATCTTGAACTGTAACGGGTCTGTGTCCTGGAACTCGTCAACAAGAATATGCCTGAACGTTTTGCGGATGCCATTGCTTTTTATCGTGCTCAGTGCGTGAAGTATCATGTCTGAGAACGAGAGAAGACCGCGCTTTGTCTTCATGCTGTCCCATATTCCCCAAGATACCGCGCAGAATTTGAGCAGAGTTTTCCTCATGGCCTGCTCTTGTTCCTTCAAAGGTGAGTCAAAACTTGCTGTGATGTCCTTGATGATTTGAGGCTGTTTTTTCCGCCAGTCTGACAACGTGCTTCCTATAGGAGTATCACGCAGAGCCTTCAGAGCGTTGCTTGTTCCGATAAAGTCAGGATTGCTTGTTATCTCGCTGTAAAATTTTCTCAGACTCTTATCATCAGCGGGGGGATTAACTCTCATTGCGTCAAGAAAATCTCTCAGGGCATTTCCGGCTTTGTCCGTGCTTTTCACGCATGTGATGTGTATATCCTTCCACAAGTCCCAAACTTTGACCCATTCAGGACGCAGCAATTCAGCAACCGAACATCCAACACTTTCAACAATTTTCGGGTCATTGTCAGCCCATGTCATCATATCTTCCCACGAAAGCCCCGATGACCCGTGAAGCTCAGCAATTTTCCGCGCAAAGCCAGCAAGAGTCCCCGCGCCCCACTTGCCTACAGCCGCATTCATATATTCATCATCATCAAGAGAGTTTGCAGACTTGAGAATATCACCGCCGATATAATTCTGCGCGAGCCTTCCGAGTTTCGCGAACTCTGCCGCGTTCCTTATGTCCTCCCAGAATGACTGCTCCTGATGTGCGTGTATCACCGTCGCCATAGGATCAATATCAAGCGACAATCCCGACTCACGTATGAGCCTTCCTGCAAATGAATGTATCGTTGAGATCCATGAATCACTGAGGCCGTCAAGAATCTTCTGCCTTCTTTCAGCGTTCGGGAATAAGTTTAGCGATTTCGTGATGAGTTCTTCGATTCGCTCTTTCATTTCTCCTGCTGCCGCTTCCGTGAAGGTTAGAGTCAAAATATCTGAGGGCATTAACTCGTCATCATTCAGCAAAAGATTCAAGTACCGCTGTGAAAGAACCCAAGTTTTTCCCGTTCCTGCTCCTGCCTCAACGGTTATTGTCTGGTTGTCTGCTGTTACGGCTTCTCGCTGTCCTTTTGGTGTTTCGGGGGGAAGTGTAATTGTCATGTGTGATAAATCCTCCTGTGAAAAAAAAACTGACAGGGTGAAAATTTCCCTGCCAGTCAAAAATTCTGAAGTGCTGATATATCTTACTGTGAAATTGCTGAAACGGGGCATGAGCCTACGCATGTTCCGCACTCTACGCAAGCGTCAGCATCTACTTTAGCTTTTCCGCCGTCCATTGAAATCGCTCCGACGGGGCATGAACCTACGCATGTCTCGCAGCCTACGCATACATCCTGATCCACTACTGCTTTTGCCATTATAATTTCCTCCCCTCGTCAAATCTTGTTCATAACCGTTTGTCTTGAAGTCCCTCAACTTCTCAACGCCGAAATTATATCACACATTCACAAAATCAAATGGCCGTGAACAATTTGCTGATTCGATTTCTGAATTGTAAACCAGAATCGAGTCACTCAAGAGTGATTCGCCGATTCGTTTTTGAGAGTCTCAGAATCAAATTGGCGATTCGGTTTCGAGCTGTCAAAAACTGATTAGCATCTCAGAATCCCGCGCACTAAATCTTTGCAGGTGATATGATATTACAATCCCAAAAACTTAACGCAAGGAGACAATCAAACGATGGACAAAAAATTCAAGCGTATAGGAGTCCTCACATCAGGCGGAGACTCACCCGGAATGAACGCGGCAGTGAGGGCGGTTGCGAGGACGGCGACTCATTTCGGCATGGAGTGCGTTGGGATTCGCAGAGGCTGGCAGGGACTCATCAACACGGACTTCATGATTCTCAACGGCGAGGCAGTGAGGCACATACTTGGGCGCGGAGGCACGATACTTTACACGGCACGCAGCGAGGAGTTCATGACCGAGAAAGGCCGCGAGAAGGCTGTAGCAACGTGCAAAGTGCTTGGGCTTGACGGTATTGTTGCGATCGGCGGCGACGGAACATTCCGGGGCGCGCTTGAGCTTTCACGGCTCGGAGTTCCTGTGATGGGAATCCCGGCGACAATCGATAACGATATAGGCTGCTCAAACTACACAATAGGATTCGACACGGCATGCAACACCGCTATTGACTGCATAGACAAGTTACGCGACACAATGCAGAGTCATGAACGCTGCTCGGTCGTTGAAGTAATGGGACGGCACGCGGGATTTCTCGCGCTCTATGTCGGAATTGCTGTAGGTGCTACGTGCGTGTTAATCCCTGAACGCCCCGTAAACTTTGAGGAAGATGTTGTGAAACGCATACAGGACGCGAGACTCGCCGGAATAACTCACTTCACGATTGTAGTAGCAGAAGGAGCAGGAAGCGCAATCGAGTACGGAAAAATGATTCACGAGTCATTAGGGCTTGACCCGCGAGTCACGGTATTAGGCCACATTCAGAGAGGCGGCGCGCCAACAGGAAGAGACCGCGAGACAGCTACGAGAATGGGCTATCATGCTGTGAAGGCTTTTGCTGAAGGCAGGTCAGGAAGCGTGATATGCACTCAGGAAGGAAGCATAAAGGAAATACCCATTGAGGAAGCATTAGCGATGAAAAAGAGTCTGCCGATGATTCGCTATGAGATACTTGAAGCGATTGCAGCTCCGGGAGTCTTCCATTAATCACCGGGAATAATGCTGCGTATACTTACGGCAATTTTTGCGCTGATTGTTTTATGCGATGTCCCAGCGAGCGCACAGACGGTGAAAAATATGCTGGTTGATACAGTCAGGACAGAATCATTCACGATGGACTATATGAGATTCGGAAATGGCAAGAGGACTCTTGTGATTCTTCCCGGCCTCAGCGTTCAGAGCGTAATGAAATTGTCTGACGCAGTTGCAGAAAGTTACAGGCTATTGACTGATGATTTCACGGTGTATCTTTTTGAGCGTAGAAATGAGCTTCCGTCTTCATACTCAGTTGACGAAATGTCGCGTGATACAGCGGAAGCCATCAAAGCACTGAAACTCAGCGGGATATATCTTTTCGGAGTGTCTCAGGGCGGAATGATAGCAATGAAGATCGCGGCCGATAATCCCGGGCTTGTTGCGAGTCTCATTCTCGGATCAACTTCAGCGAGTGTGAATCAGACTCAGTACAGCGTGATTGATGAGTGGATTCGATTCGCGAAAGCTGGAAATGCAGAGGGGCTTTATCTTTCATTCGGTGAAAAGGTTTACCCTGAGTCAGTCTTTGAGCAGTCAAGAAATATTCTGATTGATTCCGCAAAAACTGTAACGCCTGAAGAGCTGAGTCGGTTTGTGATTCTCTCAGAAGGAACGAAGGACTTTGACGCATCGGATGACCTGAAGAAGATCTCATGCCCTGTTTTAGTGATAGGGTCAAAAGATGACAAAGTATTGGGCGGTGATTCGTCCGTGAAAATTTTTGAGTCTCTGAAGGGCAAACCGGGCTGTGAGTTGTTCATGTATGACAGTTACGGCCATGCGGCATATGACACCGCACCTGACTACAGAGAACGAATGCTGAAGTTCTTTTTGTCACACTAAGAGTGAAGAGAAAAAAAAATAACCGGGTCAGAAATTAATCCGGCCCGGCTTTTTTGTGGCTTATGTTACGCGGCAGGAACTGCTAATTTTCCGTCATCAATGAGGGCATTTGCTACCCATTCGGCAACAACCCCGGTTATCTCTATGCAGTGAGCTTTTCTCTCAGGCGACATGAAGTTATCCCCTGCCCACTGACGGGTCATAACCCTGCAGCAAGTCGCGCCGTATTTCTCCTTGATGAAGTCATGAAGACCCTTTGCGACCTCGAACATTTTCGGATCCATCGGCTGGCCTTTCACGCGGCCGTAAACGATTCCGAGTGCCATCTCTCCGCCTGACACAGCACCGCATAAGCACTGAGCCTTGCCGAGTCCGATGGGAAAACTTGATGCCATCTTCACGATCTCATCGCTGAACGGCTTGCCTAACGCATCGTTAATCGTCTGCAATACCGCCTCCGAGCAGAAGAACGTACCGCTTCTGAAGTACTCTTCTGCTGTCTCACGTATCGACTTCACGTACTCTTCACGTGTCATAAGTTTTACCCCCAATATATATTTACTTCGCGCCCGAAAATATGAATGCCACGTAGCGCGCAAGTACCCACAAAACTATTACCCCTGCTATTACCGTCTGAACGTCAGCAAGACTCATCTGCCATGTGAATCTCGTTGAAGCCGCTGACATCTTTACGGCTATTGCGCTTATCACTAACGGGAATGTGAACGCCGAATGACTCGGCATGAAAGCCCCCCTGAACGTGCGAATGAAATACACAATCCCGACAAGCCAGAAGAACAATGACGCGACGAACAACGCCATAACCATCGCCGAATCTTTTTCCGGGAATGAGACCATGTAGCCCGCAAGCAATAATGACGCAGGAGCCGCGAATATTACCGTCGTAGGCATGGCCGGAGCAGGGATTTCACCGACGAGCCAGACTCTATAGCACACAGCAACGAGGAGACATATATACGTTACGAGTCCGAACCAGAAAGCATATTGCCCAATGTCGAGTCTTCCTGTTACGGGAGCTGAGACACTCGCAACGGCAATCCCGACATAGACAATGAACCATGACGGAAATACTTTCTTGACGGCAAAACCTTTCACGACAAAATTCACAGTGAACCACACAATCAATAACGCATGGCCGATGACTCCCGCGTACCATATGACACTAGCGCATTCGGGTGAATAGGGCTTCACGTAACCAGCAAGAAGCATCGTAGCCATTGTGAATGTCGGAAATACGCTCGCAGTTACAGGGTTGCTCAAAGGCTCAGAGAGTTTCATGTTAAGGATTAAGACCTTCAGCAGGTACGGAATGTAGAGAACGAGTCCGACAACGCCGAGCGCGAGTCTTGCCTCATTGCTGTAAGACTGCACGAGATTCCCAAGAGCGAAAAGCCCAAGAATGAGTCCCGCTATGGGAATGGGATAACGTTTCAAGAAGTCCATAACGAATTCACGCCTCCTGTTTGTGAATGGAAAATTATTTTGTGAGTAAAAATATAATATCAGCGTCATCACAATTCATCGATAACACTTTGTGAGTAACTGAGAATTGTTAATGAAGAAGGCTAGCTTCCTCCGCATGAGATTGGCGCGTTGATTTCGCGGGGGCTTCTTTATGCTATAAAAGTTTGCATAGTATAACAAAAAACTTGACCGCCAAAATAACCGCTGGTAAAATGCAACCCAGCAAAAAAGTTTGACCGATACAATTTCCATTCAATAAAGGAGACTGACTCACTTGCTTAAGTGTAAGAGGGGCTTTGCATTTCGTGCAGGGCTTGTGTTTTTGTTGACGCTGATAATTTTTGTGTGCGCAAATAATTCTGAGGCCGCCAAGAAGAAGAAGCATTATGACGACTGGCGCGGAGTTGCGGCTGATATGGCACTCGAATTTAACGCGGCAATTGATGACGTTGTGAATGACAAGTACGATGACGCATACAAACATGTTAATGACGCTTACTTCAAGTACTATGAAGTTCAGGGAGTCGAACGCACAGTGATGTACGCGATTTCGGCGGCGAGAGTCAATCACATTGAGGCGCAATTCAGGGACATCAAGCACGTACTCTTAGGCAACCAGCAGAAAGAGAAAGGCGAGCTTATACGACAGATTGAGGTGCTGAAGATAAAAGTCTACAAGGACTCAATGGTTCTCGACGGCTATGCGACTGTTGAAGACCCTGACAGCATCGGCGAGGCGATTTACTCAGACACGAAAGTTACGCGCCCTGAGATTCTAACGTCAGCAAAAGAATCATCAGCAGAAATTTCACAGTCAGCTTCACAAAATGAATTGTCAACCGATGCAAAACGATTGTCAACCAACGAAGCAGAACCAAACGCGCCAAAAGCACCCGTTAATAGAGACTGGCTCACATTCCTGACGGCGTTCGGGCTTCTCGTTCGTGAAGGCCTTGAAGCAATACTCGTTATCGTCGCAATCGTGGCATATCTCATCAAGACAGGCAACAGGAACATGCTTAAGGGAGTCTATCTCGGATCATTCGCGGCAATCATAGCGAGCGTGATTCTTGCGTGGGCGTTGGAGACTCTCATGGGTGAACAGAGCGGAGTCGCCCGGGAACTGTTAGAGGGATGGACGATGTTCCTTGCTGTCGCGGTATTGTTCTACGTCAGCAACTGGATGCTGTCAAAGGCTGACAATATAGCTTGGGAGAATTACATCAGCGGGAAGGTTCAGCAGTCAATCGACTCAAAATCACAATGGACTCTAATCTTCGCGGCGTTCATTGCTGTGATGAGAGAGGGCGCAGAATTAATCCTCTTTTACTCGGCAGCTTTCACGGGAGGAATGAGCAACCCGGCGTATATCGCTTACGGAATCGCGGCAGGAGTTCTCGTTCTCGTTATCGTCTGGGTATGCTTCAGATATTTCAGCGTGAGGCTTCCTCTTCGTGCGTTCTTCATGTTCACAAGTATATTGCTGTTCCTCATGTGCATATCGTTCATGGGCAAGGGAGTCGTTGAGCTTACAGAAGCTGACGTTATTACGGGACGCACGGTCATTCCGGCCATGAAGGGATTCAGCATTGAGATATTGAGCATATACGACAGGGCAGAGACTCTAATCCCTCAAATAATGCTCGTGATCGCGGCGGTGTGGATTATGCTGCCTCACATTTTCAGGAAGAAGGATAAATCCCCGGCGGAATAATGCAGGGAGTTTATACAGAAATTTTCAGGAGGTTAAAGATTCATGAAGAAGATCATTCTTTCAGTATTGTTGCTTGCACTTTGCGGCACGGCGTTTGCGGCTCCCGCTCCTGTAGCGGCTCCCGTCTCAATGAAGCCCGGCGAGGCAGGTTTCGAGGAGATTCCCATCGGTGAGACTCAGGTCGGCCCGTATAACGTTGCGGCGGTATACTTCCAGGCCGTTGACATGTACCCGACAGGAAAAGGACTCTCACGCGAGGAGTCAGACATGCACCTTGAGGCAGATATTCACCTCAAGCCCGAAGCAGCTGTAGCTTACGGATTCGGAAACGGCGAGGACATCTGGCCCGCGTATCTCACAGTGAAGTATGAGATTATCCCGCTGTCGAGCAAGAAGCCCGTTATGTCAGGATCATTCATGCCGATGAACGCTGACGACGGCCCCCACTACGGCGCGAACATCGCAAAAGGTCTTAAGGTCGGCAAATATACTCTCCGCTTCATCATTGAGCCGCCTTCGGATTACCTTCTTCACATTGACGATGAGACTGGAGTCCCGGCCAAAGAAGGCGCAAAGGAGTTCTTCAAGACTCACACCGTCGAATTTAAGTGGGACTATACAGCCGAGCAGTTACAGAAGTAATCACGCACAGAAAATATCAACAGAAAATTTTTGCGGAGGCTCTGAGATATTCGGGGCTTCCGTTTAATTATGGGAGGGATGAAAAATTCTTAAGTATCTCGTAGCTGTTACGTATCATCTTTCATCGTTCGCAGTAATTCTCGGAATAATATTGAGCTTCTCACGGAAAAAATTTACGGTCATCGCGTCAGTATTGGGATTCATTGCGGGCTGTGTCATTTTCGGCGTGAGACTCTATGATCCTCGCGGTATGAATCTCCTGCTGATTTGGTTCAACCGATGGCTCATCGTAACGGTGTCAGGACTCGGAGTCGTCTCACTGATTCTCATTGTGGTTGCGTCAGTCTTCAGGGGAAAATTCACGTGGCTGTCGTGCGTGTTAAGTCTGTCGGCGTTAATCCTCGTGTCAATGTCGTATCTTGTTCCGCCGGTCTTGCAGTTCACGCGGGAATTTGTGTATTTCGGGGAAGCTGGCATAAGCACAAACGCAATGCTGCGGGCATTAGGTTTCACGCTGGGAATATTCGTATTCTTTTTGCTGACGTTGAGCGCGTATGAGGTTCACCAGTCTTTGAACACGGCAGGGCAGGGATATTTTTTCGCGGCAATTTCGGCTGTGATTTTCGCTCTCGAATATCTCACGGCGGCGGCGGCATCACTTCAGCGGTTAAAGATTCTCAGGACTTCCGACTCATTCGCGGGCGTTTCGGTGTTTGACGTTATGATTTGGAGGGACGCGAATCCCAATGCGTTTTTGTTCGCGCAGTTAGGACTCGCGTTAGTCATGTTGATTTTCGTCATCTATACTCACCTCAAGCCCTCAAGAGTTTATCCCAACAAAGCACTTTTGCGCAAAGAGAAGGCGAGACTCAGAGACTGCCGGAGATGGTCATGGAGCTTATGCACGTGGGGAATCATGGCCGTGTTTATCGTGATCGTTCTTCACTGGTACGACACAAAGCCCCCGGAGGAAGTGCAGCCAGAACCCTACGCGCTTAATGACGGAATAATCAGCGTGAATCTTTCTGACGTTTCAGACGGACATTTGCACAAATTCTCGTACGTTACGCCAAACGGTTATGATGTTCGCTTCCTCATCGTGAAGAAACCCGCCGGGACTGCTTACGGAGTCGGCCTCGACGCTTGCGACATTTGCGGGATTGCCGGGTATTACGAGCGCGGAGATGAGGTTGTCTGCAAACGCTGTGATGTCGTCATGAACAAGAACACAATCGGCTTCAAGGGAGGCTGTAATCCTGTACCGTTTGAGTATGAAGTGAGAGCGGGAAAAATTTTCATTGACACTCAAGAATTAGTGAAGCATGAAACGAGGTTCAAATAATGTTTTTGCGGATGATAACAAAGACCCTCATACGGCAGAAAAGCAAGATGATTATGATCGCTTTCACCGTTGTGCTAGGGGTATCACTTTCAACGGCCATGATGAATGTGATGTTAGGCGTTGGCGACAAAGTGAACAGGGAATTGAAAGTTTACGGAGCTAATATCACCGTCAGGCACAAAGACGCGGCATTAATGAGCGACTTATACGGGCTTGAAGGCCAGGGAGTCAACGATAAATTTCTCCGTGAAGATGACGTGCTCAAGCTCAAGTCTATATTCTGGGGCTTCAACATTCTTGACTTTGCGCCAATCCTCGAAGGACGCGCGGATCTTAACGGCTCGGAAGTCTCAATCATTGGGACATGGCCGGAAAAACACGCGACGTTACCCACAGGCGAGGAACTTCACACGGGCTTGAAGTCATTGCGGACTTGGTGGGCAGTCAATGGTGAATGGCTTGAAGAGGATGACGATGACGGCGTAATGATCGGCCATCTCTTAGCGTCGCAGAAAAATATTCATGTGGGTGATGATATAACAATTGACTCAGAAGAATTTACCGTAAAAGGAATCTTCAACGACGGCGGGAATGATGACGGAAAAATATTGATGACTCTCCCGTCAGCACAAAAAATTCTCAACCTTCCCGGCAGAGTCTCAGACATAGAAGTATCAGCCTTGACGACTCCCGACAACGATTTAGCACGCAAAGCCGCCCAAGATCCCCGGAGCTTGTCGCCGGAAGAATATGAGACTTGGTACTGTACTGCTTACGTCAGCGCGATATGCCATCAGATTCAGGAAGTAATAGAGGACGGAGTCGCAAAACCCGTGAGGCAGGTTGCGGAATCAGAAGGCACTATCTTAAACAAAACGACATTGCTAATGGTACTTATTACGATTCTCAGCTCTATAGGCTCTGCGCTCGCAATATCGAACCTAATCACAGCAAGCGTCATCGAACGGAGTCAGGAGCTTGGACTCTTGAAGGCACTCGGCGCGTATAACTGGCAGATTGTATTGTTGGTACTCGCTGAAGTAATGATTACGGGGATTGCGGGCGGTGTTGTGGGTTATTTCATGGGAATCGGATTCGCACAGATTATAGGTCAGACAGTATTCGGCTCATACATAGAGATTGCGCGGATGGTGATTCTTATCGTCGCGGTGATTCTGTTCCTCGTAACATTAATAGGAAGCATTCCCGCAATACGTTACTTGATGGCGTTGAAGCCTACGGAGGTACTGCATGGCAAATAAACGACACGGAAGCCGCCGGAAAATGTATATCCGAATGGTAGCAGGCTCATTGATACGCCGGGCATCACGACTCATTATCGCGGTGCTTGCGATTGCTATCGGAGCTACTATTCTTTCGGGGCTTGTTACGATATATTACGACATTCCCGAACAGTTAGGGCGCGAGTTCAGATCTTACGGCGCGAATCTCATTGTGCTGCCCCGCGGCGAGGCAAAAATCACACGTGAGACACTCGGAAAATTGCGCGGCTTAATCGGTGATGACAAAATTGTAGGAATGGCACCGTACCGCTATCAGACAGTCAAAATCAACGAGCAGCCTTACATCATAGCCGGGACTGACCTAACGGAAGCGGAGAAGAACAGCCCGTTTTGGTATGTTGAAGGGAGCTGGGGAAATTCGTCGGATGTCTCGCAGGTAATGACAGGCCGGGAGATAGCTCAGACATTGGGACTCAAATTAGGCGACTCGTTCATGGTTCAGGGCGTAAAGTTCGGACATCACGCGGAGGCTTCACGGCAAGATCTTTCAGCGGAAGAGAATCAGAAGAGAGACTCAGCGCGTCAGAACTTCCACAGAAATTTTACGGTGAAGGGAATCGTTTCGACAGGAGGAGCTGAGGAAGGATTCATATTCGCTGATATTGATATGCTTGATGAGTTAATCGGCGACACATTCCGGGCTGACGTTATCGAGTGCAGCATAGTGGCGGATGCTGAAGAACTCACCGGACTGTCAGCAAGAATTGAGAACGAAATCCCCGAATTAATGCCGCGTGCTGTGAGGAGACTCACTCAGTCGCAGGATATAGTGCTGGGAAAATTGCAGGCTCTCGTTCTTCTCGTTACTGTTGTCGTACTCATCATCACAATGATTTCTGTTTACACGACAATGACGGCCATGATTGCGGAACGTCGGCGCGAGATTGCATTGAAGAAAGCACTCGGAGCTGAGAACAGACTCGTTATGGGCGAGCTTCTCGGTGAAGGTGTAATGCTCGGCTTCATAGGCGGGGCGTTAGGTGTCTTCTTGGGATTCGAGTTCGCGTTAAGAGTCAGCCTGAACGTTTTCGGACGCGGGATAAACTTCCAGCCCGTATTAATCCCGGCGACAATAGCAATATTCATCATCATCACTGTAACAGCTTCAATAATTCCTGTCCGCAGGGTAATGGACATTCACCCCGCAATAGTTCTTAAAGGAGAATGATTATGCCAAAAACTATTTTACAGCTTCAGAACGTCTCAAAGATTTACGGCAGCTTGAAGGCTCTCGCAAATATAAATCTCACAGTGAATGCGGGCGACTGGCTGTCGATAATGGGTCCTTCAGGCTCAGGGAAAACGACAATGATCAACATAATCGGCTGCATGGATACACCGTCAGAAGGAAGCGTGATACTTGACGGAACGGACATAAGCAAAGAGAACGCCGCGAGCCTCACACGAATACGCCGGGACAAGATCGGACTCATCTTTCAGCAGTTCCATCTGATAAGCTACCTTACTGCCGTTGAGAATGTCATGGTCGCGCAGTATTATCACAGCATGCCCGATGAGGAAGAAGCACTAGAGGCACTCGCGAAGGTCGGACTTTCTGACCGTGCTAATCATCTTCCTGCTCAGTTATCAGGAGGCGAACAGCAAAGAGTCTGCATTGCCCGGGCATTAATCAATTCACCTCAAATACTTTTGGGCGATGAACCGACCGGGAATCTTGACGAAGAAAACGAGGGGATTGTTGTTGACATATTCAGGAGGCTTCATGAAGAGGGCGTAACGATTATCGTTGTGACTCATGACCCTGAAGTCGGAGATGTAGCGCAGAGGAAAATAATTCTTGAGCACGGGAAAATTATTGATGACATAGACCAGTCCGCGACATTCGGGGAGGCGTTAAGACTTAAGGGCAGGACATCATCAGCTGGGTAACAAGCTGCCGGAGTCGCTGTCTTCTTTCCATAACGTAAATAACGTGCCGTCGGCGGAGTCAAATCTTCACGCTTGAAAGGTCTTGCCGCTGACTTCTCTTCTTCAAGAGGCGCAAACACTATGTACAAGACTGTCAAACGCCTCAAAGCTGACGGCAAACTTCACGGCCTCGATTGCTGTTGCTGCATCTTCTGCACTGCCAGCCATGCCCCTAGCCTGAAAGCCAGAACCGGACTCAGCCCTCGTAAAGATTTATGTCCCTGTAGCATGATTTCACCTGCTGAAGCTCTTCTATGCTGTCAGAAAATATATTGCCCGGTATGCTGTCTTCAGTCCTACGGCACACCATGACAGTACCGTAGGGGCGATGCTGTTTTTGTCCCCTCCGTTGGGAGCATAGCGGGTGAACGCGAAATCACCGACTCTATACCCGGCGCACAGATCTATTAACCCGGGAATATCCGAAATATTTTCTTGTGATACGGTAACTCTTGCGCCTGACTCAAGACCAGCATTGTGAATCATCGGAAATCTGCTCAGTGTCGCGTCAAATGATTCTTCGTATTAGGCTTGCGGCTCGGGTCTGCTCCGAAAATATAAATGGCTCACTCTCTGAGAACTCTTCAAGATATTGTGAACATCTGCGCGCTGTTTGTGCGATTTGTTCTCTGACATCCTGCGGCAATCTGGCAGTGTAAAGCATCAGCCTGCCCACTGCATTACCGTCAATGCCCATGAAGCACTGAAATAATTTCGCCTCATAATGTCCGAACGCCTCATATATTCACATGAAGTCCGCTGTCAGTTCATCGTGAAGTCTTCAAAGTCAGAGGCATTCCCCAGAGTTATGACAGGTACATCACCTGCTGCTGAGCTAAAAATTTCGAGCGTTATATTGTTTGGTTCGCGGAATGCAGCAGGACGCTCATGGACAATATATCTGTTCAGAATTTCGGCCTCAGTGTAAAAAGCGTTCATGTTGATAAATTCCCGCCTCTGCGCTAAAAAGCTGTCGTCATAATTTACATTTCCCGGCTTGCGCTTAAAGCGGTTCACAATATATTCTTCAAGTTCATTTGCGCTATAAAGTCTTCACGTATCTTTATCCTGTAACCGTTTGGAGTCATGAAGAACCCGTGCCCCAGAAAACTTATGTCATCAGCGCGGGATATAATCGTCTTGCCGCCATTGACGCGCAGGAACAAATTTTCATCGATGAGCGGCGTTATCTGCTTCAATGCCTGAAACGCTGAGGCTTCACTCTTGCAGAAAATCATTATGTCGTCGGCGCAGCGCATAAAAGTTTCTCCCCCCGCAGCAAGCTCACTGCAAAGCTCATTAAGCATAACATCAGACAGAAGAGGCCACAGCGAACCGCCCTGATAAATTCCTGCTGAAGAATGCAGCGGCTTCCCGTATTCAATCATGTCAATCATTTCTGCATTGATATACGCGCCGAGAAGATTCAGCACACGCTCATCATAAATATAACGTGAAAGAATCTGCAACAATTTTTCGCGGCATACGGACTCAAAGAAGCTGCACAGATCAATACAAGCTGTCCAGATAAAGCCGTCATTGAAATATTTCAGGTATTTAATCATCTTGCCTCCTAAACCTCTTTCGATTCTGAAGCTGTGTTCGTACTCGGAAAATTGAGCGTCATATAACGGCTTAAGAACCTGAGCAGCTGCCCGCTGAATGAATCTGTCAATCACTGTAGGGACTCCGAGAGTTATGGTTTTGTCATCGAACTTCATGGCTATGACTGGCTGAGGGATATATTTCCCGTCAAGAATTGAACGCCTTAAAGCCCTGCCGTTTTTTTTGAGGAATGGCAGAAGCTGTTTTGCTGTCATGCCATCAATGCCGCAAGCACTTTTGCTGTTCGCTACTTCTGTGCGGGCTGTCTTGAGATTGTCTGATGAAAGTATAGCTTCAAGCATGTGATACGACTCCTTCTCCCTTAAGCGTAATGTTCTCATAATTATATTGGGTATTTTGATGAAAGATAACAAAAACTCCCGGTGATTGTTCCGGGAGGATAAGCCTTGAACAGGAAGGTCCGTAATACTCAACAGCCCTCGCTGATTTCGGTTTTAGGTTCTGAAAGCACCATATTCATCTTGCCATACCCGGCGCGAATCTTCCCTCCGATTCCGTAATCCCTCAGTGCCTCCTCAACAACTGAAAACGAAAACTCAATCCATTTCCTGTCAGCCTCAACATCACTGCATCCGATGAAAATCTCAAACTTGCCTCGCACCGTCATGAAATTTATCGGAACAGGGTCAGCAAAATCATTCGCGTGATGAGGGGTCATTACGTCAATCATGAAACATTCTCTCACACTTTCAGGCGTTATCCATGCGTCATAGAATCGCAATAGCCCGGCTTCCTGTTCATCTTCAGCCGCAATCTTCCCGAATAATGCCCCGTATATACTTTCAGCATTTTCGAGAGGGGACTCGGAGTCTTCACCGCAAAAAGTTCTTGTGAAGTAATGAGACGTTATGCCCTTTATTGATGAGCCTGGTAGCATTGGCATTCCGTAAATGTGATTGAGCGCGAGCCCTGCTTCTATGACGTTGCTGTTTCCGAGCCCTGCTGCTAAAGGCTGTACGGTCTCAAAAGTTTTCGGGACTGCGACGGCTGACAAAGTATCGTGCCTGACTCTGAACGCATGAGAGTATAAATCTTCTGCGTGTGATACGGCGTGAGGCATTGCGGAAAACAATTCGCGCTTTGATTCGTTCTTGTCGTCAAGATTCTTAACGTAACGCGACATGATTAACGATGCGTTTTCACCCTTCTTGAGGCCTAACGAGTCGAGAGCTTTACGGCAGCCCGGCAAGGTTATTCCCTCCTTCCTGTTCACATGCCTGGCAGTATCGCTTGAGCCATCCCGCCGCGGAGATTGCATGACGTGTTATCCTCATGTACTCCATAACGTGAGCTTCACGGCTTCTTGCCCGCAAATCTCCGGCATTGTCTGTTCTGTCAAAAACTTTCTGAAGGTCATCGATATACCCGCCCCTGTCTTTTGCCTCAGCGAACGCCACAGCTTGAACGAGTCCGCATGTGTGTATCAATGACGGGAACGACAGCGCAAAGCTCTTGTACTCGTCAAAATCTTCTTCATTGCTACGGGTTATTACGCGCCCGTATGCTTCCTGCGCCATTAACTGCTCTTTTGTCGTGAAGTTCAGCATGCCTCATAACCTCCTGCCGAATATGCACCGTACGAGTCCTTTTCCCGTTGAAGCCTTCCCGCCGATTTGAAGCGTGAGATTTTTCCCGCAGAAACGCTCAAAGAGATCTTCAGGGGTTACACCGTCAGCAAAAACTTTGTCGCACCATATACGCCCGGTTAATATAGTCTCGACAGGCAGAGACTCTTCATACCATAACGCGCCAGGCTCAACAATTCCCGTCCTGCTGTTTATTCGTATATGAGCGTTGACCTCAGTCCCTGACTCGCAAAGGAACGTGAACAAGTCATCGCTTACGACTGCAAACCGTTCAGCAAAAATCTTCTTCCATTCTTCATTGTCAAAAAGTGATTCGGCTATGTCATCCGCTATTCTCCCGGCCTCATTAATTTTCTGAGTGTTAATGTCTAAGTCTTCAAGGTAAATTTTCCCCTCATGGCCGGTTAATACAGAGTCATTTGTTATGAATGCGTCAGATTCTTTTGGGAAATTCGGAAGGCTGATATTTATTCCGGCTCTCTTCAGGCAGAAAGGAGACGCGACCCAAGCGAACGTGCCGTAAAAGCTCCTCACAGGGAGGCACAGAATATTTGCGTCCGTGAAAACCAAAGCTCCCGCCGCGCTGTCATTGTCGCTTCCTGAAGTCCCGAATGCCGCTTTGAGCTGAGCATCCTTCATTCGTTCGTCATTGTCTGATGCTCCGAAATGCTCCGCTATGACTCCTTTTATGCTGCTGCCTGGGACATACGGCCATGTAGTAACTTTCTCGCGCACTATTGGCATGTCGATATATCCGAGCCCTCGCCCTGCTCCGACATGAAGCGGTGTCATTGCGTGAAGCCAGTAATTTATCTCGTTCATTATGTAGTCTCCTCGTTTACCATTTTCCTGCAAGCACTAATCCGAAACCGTCGTTAATGTCCTTTTCGCCAGTGCATATTGATTTGAGCCACAAAGATTTTGCGTCAAGAGTTCCGTTCATTATCCTGAAGAAGTAAACGCTCCCGGCAGGAACTGAACGCCGCATAGGTTTCGGGCCAGTCATGCCGCGCTCATAGCTCCATCCTGATACGGGCTGCCATCTTTCTGTTACTGCTGAGATTAATTTTGCTGTTATGTTTGTGTTGGGTATTGTTCCTGTTAATGTGGACTCGTCTAACCAGTCTGGAAGCCATCCTTTTGCGAACATGGCCGGTGTTGCGAGGACAAGCCGCAAATTTCCGTCAATCTCCGGGAGGCCTTCAGGGCATTCCCACAAGGAAGAGTCTTCATCATGCCTAGAGAACTCAGCGAGCCTTCTTTCACCGCCCAAAGGAGCAATGAATCTCGCCGGAAGATTTGAATCGTCAGCATCAATGCTTATTTCTTCCTGCGAAAATTTATCCCCGTTCATGTGAATGAAATCGAGCCCCGTCGTTGAGAATAACATTCCGTCTCTTGATGTTCCTGCTGATGTGTCTATTGAGGCGTGTACTCTGACATCGTGTGAAGGTGCTGAAAGAGTGAGACTGTTATCGAGTGTGAAATCTTTTTTTCCGTGAATGAGCCAGTGAGTCAGCAAGTCTTTCTCCCAGAAGGCGTTTAACTTTTCGGGCTTGAAGTCTTCCTCATTGTCAGGGAATGAAGGCATTAATCCGTCAAGAGGCATATTAGCTCCGCTGTCATGTGGAAATTCTCCGGGTGTTATCTGGTAGATGTCATTCGCGCTTTTGATGATGTCAAACGGTCTTGGGAAATATATTTTTCCGTCAAGTATTGGGAAGTTTCCTTTTACCGGGACTTTCTTCAGGGCTTCAAGAGTTTCTCTGCTTGCGGGGTTATCGCTGTCCTTCCACAAAGCTGTCCTCACTGCCCCGGCAATGGCCGTATTCGTCATCCAGTCAAGAGAGTGCATTGGGCTTCCTGCTCCGAACTGCCTTGCATCGCGTGAGATTAGCGGGTCAAGAGGCTTGATTCTGTACTTCAACATTATCACCGGCCTTTGTCATTCCTGATGAGATCCATTGCGACAAAATTAACTCGTCTGCAAACTCCCTCATTGTGTCAGCGTCTTTCACTTTTGAGATTATGTATTCTCTTACAGCTTTTGACTCCTCAGCATCAAGCGTGATGTCCTTGCGTGAAAATATCCGTATAACGTCTCTTCTTATGGCCTCAGAAAGCGTTGAAGCGTTCATCCAGTTGTCATAAAATTTCGCGTTCTCTCTTAACTCGTAAGGAAATTTCGCGGGTATCTTGCCATTCACGAAGCATTCAGCAAAAAACTTTACGCGCTGTTCAATCGACATGTCAGCAAGAACTTTTGAGTCTGTTACGGGCTTCCATTGCTCGCGGACTGTGAAAGGGATATTGCCCCGTGAGCGTACAGAGATTGCGAGTCCGTTACGGTCATTCCCATTAATCACGGCTTTGTTGTTGACTCCCTTTTTGGCTATGCTCTCAGCCTCTCGCCCAAAGCTGAAGAGTGATGACAGATTTTCCATTGCATGAGCTATAGCGATACCGACAGACAAAGAGACATCCGGGTAATCAATCATAGTGTTCTTGAAGAGGTCATATAGTCCCCGTGCGCAGTCTAAAGAGTCTCCGACAGGGACAAACGCCATCACATCATCTCCGCCGGTGTAAACGCATATTCCGTGATTGTCGCGTATTATGTCCCTTGCCTTTAGCGCGAAACGTGAAAGACTCCGTGAAAACTTTCTGTGAGAGTCCGCGCTGTTAAGTTTCGACAGAGCCGCGCCCATTTTGTCGCCGTCAGCGCAGATGAAAGCGAGATAGGGTTCTGAAGGCCTGCTGTGCTCAAGGTACTGTGCTATTTTTCCGCAAAGAGTTTTTGCCCTTCCTTTGTTCCTGCTGTCGTCAATGATTGACTGATGCCGTTCAGGAAGGAAGATTGCTCCGTCATAAGGGAATGAGTCATAAACGCCACCGGGAAGTTTTGCCCTGCTCAATGCGTCAAGGTCTGAAAGCTCCCTGCACATGTCAGTGAAGTATGAGTCTTCCGTGAAACTTTTTCCTTCACCCCTTATCCATGTGTCGAGCGCAACACGAGAGATTGACGGGAATACCCAGTCATTATTGCTTGTAGGAACGCGCTTGATGAGTCCGATTGCGTCAAGTGATTCATTAGGCTTTATGTGTACACCTTTCGGGAGGTCTGATAATGATTCGTCAGACTCGTTGCGGATAAGAACGCTTTCACGGAGTCCGTCGAGTGAGCTTTTCGGGACTCTGTCTGGGAATGGATTCGGCTTGAAGTCCCTGATATTCTTTCTTGCTGAGAGGAGTCTTGCAACATTCCTACGGGCTGAAGGATAATCTCCGTCAACAATTGGAGTCCATGCGGAATAAAACTCTATTACATCATCAAGCTGTGAGTCCCATCTGTCTTTGACGATATAATTTTTCATCTTCTCATAAACTTTTTGCGCGTAAATTTTCAGGCGTTCTTTTGCTGACTCAAGCGCGGAGTCTGATACGGCTATTAGCTTTTCACCGTCATCATTCTCAAACTCAGCGAGGATTATATTTGCCACGCTCAAATCTGAACCGGGATTCAAATCATCTTCATTTTCGGGAGCGGGGAATATGAGACTTCCACCGTTTTGACTCACAGATTTTGCGACAGCCTTTGAGATCTCCGAGAGCATGTTAGACCCGAACCATAAATCGCGAGTCCTTCTTGCAGCCGAAATGAAATCCTGAACAGGCCCGACAGAAATTTGAAGAAGATAATTCACCTTGCTGCCGTTACAGAAGACTTATAAAAAGCTATTAGCTTATCGCCTGATATTAACTTTTACGCTCCCTTCCTCATTCATCGCGTCCGCTTTCGCTGGTGTTACTTGCTAATCACGTTTGGTATAACGCTCCAGAGGCTTTAATTCCCCGCTAACGTACGGGTACTGAATGCTTCCCGCTTGATTTTCGCATCAGAAGCTGGGAGTATTTTAGCTGATATACAAGCTATAAGCCTAAGCTAAGTTACTGTAATCCCTGTAACGGATTTCACCTACCTTTCTTGAAATATAAATTTATGAAGGCTTTGTTACAGTTTTATAACTTCTTGTTAGCTGTTAATTTGCCTCCCTCTTGAAGTCGCCGGAAATAAATTCCTCAAAGCCCGATACAGCGTCAAGTTTTCCCATCATGGGCGGGTATGATGTTCCTTTTCGTGAAGGAATGCTGTAATCTCTGTTCACTCCGTCGAGTTTGAGAGGGACATCAAAGACATCATCATGAGGAAGGATTATGACGGCAGAATACCATGTTCCATTGTCGCAAAGTGCTTTTGTGATTACGGGGCTTGCCATTCTGTTTGAGTCTTTTATGTTGGGTATTATTGTTGTGTCTCTCGGGTCATCCCTGTCCTTGAAGTGAAAGATTATCGGCATACCTAAAGCGGCTCGCGGGAATGAAGGAAGGGGAGATGTTATAGGAGTCTTGTGCCTGTAGTCAGATCTTCCTGTAATCTTTCTGAGTGAGTCAGCTTCCGGCCAATGCGAACGCCCCGGCCTGTTACCCTGTCCCGGATTCCTTTTCTGCCTGTAATCCCTGTACTTTTTCACGGCGTAAGACCATGCCGACAATGAGTCATTTGCTTTCTTGCGCCACAATGTTATATGCGGAGCGGCCTTCAGTATTTCGCCAAGCCTCATAATGTCCCCGTCGCATGAAAGAGTCCCGCACCCCCTTCGAGTCCTCGCGCCGATTCCGCCGAAATATATCCATGCTGACAAAGCGAGCCTGACATCATCATGAAGTTCCTGCGGGTATTGAAAGCTGATTGTGAACGTAAAATTTTCTTGGGCTATATCCTTGCCGGGAGTCTTCTGGTTCGGAAGGAAGGAGAATAGCGCGTAATTTTCCGGGCCGTATCGCTTGAAGCCGAAGCTGTCATCAGAGTCGCGCATCAATAAATTTCCGGGCGGCTGTGAAATCGAAATGTAAACTCTTCCGGGACTCTCTGTGCTTCCCCAAATATTTGACTCTCTTGTGTCTTTATCCGGGCTGTCATGATTCATCATCCGCCACCAATAACGCAGATGGCCTTTCACCGACGGGATTCTAACCGGCCTGTTAATGTCAACAATTCCGGCTTCGACTCCTCCTCCTGCCATAGGAGTCGACACTTTGACTTTGAGAGTCATCTCACGCAATGACGGCTGACTTTTCGCGGGAAGAAAATCAGGAGGCGCGCCAATCTTTTCGGTGATGCTCTGCAACATGAGTCCCCCTTCATGAATAGGATTGTTTGTTACGGGATGAGCTAATTATACATGCTTGAAGGCACAAAAAAAGCCCCCGTTCATTTGGGAGCTTCAGCCCTTATAGGAAGGTTCGTAATTGTATGAGAATGGTTCTGCCAATATTACCATTAAGGTTTCAATCCCTTATAGGAAGGTTCGTAACCACTGGGTGGGATACAATCCAGAGGAAGAGGCAGAGTTTCAATCCCTTATAAGAAGGTTCGTAACTCAAGACAATCTGCAAGAGTGAAGCTGCTAAAATTTCAATCCCTTATAGGAAGGTTCGTAATGTACAAGAAGCGGAAATATGTAATAAAGGCGGAAAGTTTCAATCCCTTATAGGAAGGTTCGTAATAACGCTTACCATCAACGACAGAGCAACACTTACGGTTTCAATCCCTAATAGGAAGGTTTATTTGTACATCATTCTAAGCAAACACCCGTCTCAATCCCTCACAGGAAGATTCAAACGCTGAGGATTTTAGCACACGCTGATTATTCGTGCAAACTGCGCTGTACTTCGTCCCAGATGATTTTGCCCCATGCTGACATTCTGCACCTTCCGCCGGAAATATCGAGGAGAGTCTCAGGTATTCCCCTGCACATCAGGCGAGGAATGCTTGAGTCCTGCATGCGTCTGAAAGCTGCTGCGTTTTCGGTTACGGCCTTCTTTGCGTTTTCTGAGAAATCAACGGGCATTTTCGGTATCCTGAGAAGCTCACCGCCTGTCTCAAAGATATATATAGTCTCGTCGGCGTAAAACATTCCAAGCGTCTGCATATATCCCTGAAGAGATTTGAAGCCTCCCACGAGATTGAAGATGATTCTGAATCCCTCAGAGCGTTTGACGGGGAGAGTCTTCACGCACCATTCAACGAGATTATTCACTCCGAGCCGGAACTCTTCAACGCTGTTTGTGTTGAGGCTGTCAATTTTCACGGGGTGCATTTCGATTCCGTTGTGATTTCCCCATGACTGTATAAGCTCCGCTGACTTTGCGCCCTGGTATGTGTCAGTGTGAATGAGATAATGTGAGTTCCGTTTTGCCTCGTCAAGATTCGCGCCGTTCCCGTAAAAAGCTATGAAGCCGTTTAATTCCGCTGAGAGTCTCCGTGCTTCCTCTGTGCTTGCTGACGTGAGTGTCTCAAGTTTCATCGCTATGATTTCGTCAGTCTTCCTGAGTTCGTCAGGTGTGTATTCTGACTCTTTCTTGTTGGCACTTGCGCGCAGAAAATTTATGTCATCCCGTGATGTTCCGTTCGTCAAAATACTTGTCCCGCATGTCGATACCGTAACTTGCTCCATGATTGTTATCTCCCTTCTAGTGTTATGCATCCCCAGCCGGAACTGTTCTTTGAGCCTAGCCCGCAGTCAATAGCAGTCTGAAGAATTTCCCGGCTTCCTTCAAGTCTGAATCTTCCCCACCAGCCTTTGACAGGAAAGAGTCCGCCCTTCTCGAACATTGAGACTCTTTCTTTCACATGGCCGATGGGTTTTACCGTGAAAGAGTCTGATGGAATATCTTTGCCCGGGTTAAGCAGCTTGTATTTTCTCAGAAGGTTGAAATATATTCCCCTCTGAAACTCATCGTCATAAGGCGTGAAGTACTTTGTGAATTTTCTTCCGCCGCGCTCAATCGAATCATAACACGTTACAGGCGAGAGAGTTTTTACTGTTATTGAGTCCGAGTCAGCTTTGTATTCTTTCTTCTCAACGCCGCTGCAAGTGAGATGATTGTTCCCGACTCGTATAAAGTCCCGGCTCATAGCTCCGGCAGTGAACCCCGCAATGAGTTCGCTGATTGGAGTCGACACAGTGAGCTTCATCGGCAAGGGAAATATTATCGTGTTTTCTCCGAACTGAGGCCGGGCGGATGAAGAAGGCCAGCTCATAGCGAAGAGTTTCATTTTGCGTCCGTCAGAGTCAAAGCCCTCATCATGAATCTTTGCGGCCATGTCAGAAGGAAGAAGCCCATAAAGCATTGACTGAAACAAATGAAGGTTAGCGGAAGGAAGCCGCACAGACGAAAATTCATCCGACGTGAAAGAAAACGTTACGTGCATTTGAGCTTAACGCCTCCGAATTAATTTTGTGAGAATTAAATCATTATATCAATCTCCGCTTTCACCTTCAGTATTAACAAGAAGCCTGGCATGGTTAGGCGGTAAGATTTCCGAAAACACAGCAGGCGGCATTCAAAGAGATTGATGGAGATGGGCGTTCTTCAGGCGCGCGGAAAAAGAGTCGGCAATATCGGCTTCACTGATGAAAATCCTTTAAGATATTCCCCAAGAATCTCATGACATTGACAGTGAATATAACAAACCAGTATATACGTTTCATATCCGAAAAGTATCCAGGGCTGAAACCCTCATAGTATCCTGTCCAAATCCGTCAGCTTCGACATATACCCGGCATTCTTTCTTGCTCCTGTCCTCTTCCCGCGCTCAAACAGAAACACTCCCCATTCTATGAACATCATCATTAACACTTGTGTGTTCTGCTCTCATGACTTCAACAGATGCCGGAACAGAGATATTCCCCACCGGATTCCTGAAAGAATGCGTGAAAATTTTTGCCTTACTCGGCGGGGAAAAAGTCGCTTGCACTGGCGGAGAGCTGCTAATCTTCCCTCACCTTCCGGACATCATGAGGCTGTCGAAATCACTCGGACTCATTAACTCAATCACCACAAACGGATATATCCTCCACCTTCAGCCTGAAGAGTTTTACTCCCTCGCCGACTCCATGAATATCTCTGTGACTTCATTCGTCCAGGAAGAATATTCACGCCTCGCCTCACGGGATAATAATCAAGCTCATGAATGACATGACAGCGGACGAATCACTTTATGCCCGTTTAAGGAATATCTTGCAAATCAGCCCAGCCCGATGCAGAGCCGTTACGACAGCGCATTAGTTGAAAGGACAGTTGCAGCTCTCGGAAATGAAGAAGAGCCATAACGAAATGGAGAAAGCATTGTCTCTTCTTGAGGCGGAAATTTCCCGTACAGGCGGAGGAATTATCGCTAACGGCTACATTCTCATTGACGCAAAAGGCGCGGCAGGAGTCTCGGTTGTCCATGAAGGCATGAAATACACGGCCATAACTCCGCAGAGTCCGCTGGGCAAAGTTTTATTGGGACGTAAATATGATATGTTCTTCAAGGCTCACTCTTAGTACATGGCCGCGGTGGACGGCGGGAGGATTCTGACCTTCAGGCTGTCGAGAATTGAGAGGATTTCCCTTCTTGATGAAACGGACTTTATCCCCCCTCCAGATGACTATAATCCGGAAATCTTCAGGCAGTCTTCATGCTACGTGAAAGGAGGACAGCTCCGCCGCACGATAAGACTCGAAATCCGCGAGCCGATAGCCTCAACCGTCAGCGACATCCGGCGGCATCACACGCAGAAAATACAGCCTCAGTCGCGAGACAATCATCCGCTGAGGCAGCTTCTAGGCGTTGAGCATTTCCGGCGAAGTGAGAGCATGTTTGAGCGGCATAAGATGTATTACCCTCGCGATTACTTTACCTTCTGAACCATGAACGATGACTCTCGAGAGAGCAATATGCTGGCGGCTAATGCTTCACCCGCAATGACAGAGCATACTCCTTCGCCCAAGACAGCAAGCGTTCGGTGAGCCGGCATCTTTACTCGGCTGAAGATGTGCCTGAAAAAATCGGTGCGGCTGATATTCACATCCACGCCGTATTACAACGCCAGAGAATACTTGACGATGACGGCAGAGGCTCGGAAGTTTATGCAGCTCATGATTCCGGCAAAGGTCATTAATCCCGTCTCAATACAGGGACAAACAGAAGGAGGCGTGTTAATGGGGCTCGGATATGCTTTGACCGAAGATTTTCCCCTTGCTGACTGTGTTCCGGCAGTAAAATTCGGGACGCTCGGACTAATGCGGGCGGCTGGCATTCCGGTGATACATGCGATATATATTGAGAAGCGCGGTCAGCTTCCGTTTTCTTTTGGCGCGAAAAGGGCATAGGTGAGATTGCTTAAATTCCGGAAGTCCCTGCGGCGGCGGGTGCATATTGCGCTAAGCATAATGTCTTTCACGCGAAACTCCATGTGGACGGAATCAGCATTGCCGTACTGGGAGGAAGCAATAATGTTAAGTCTGCGTCATCGGTCGCGGGAGATAATGCCGGCGGTAAAGCACTGCGGCCGTTTCATTCGCGGATAAGAGTCATAATGACTGGGATTGAGTGTTCTTTGGCGGCAAGAAAGTGTGCGGGTTTCTCTGAGGCTGTGAGGCTTGCTTCTTGTCCGGCTGAAGGAGTTCCCGCTGAGCCTGCTGATGCCCCGCGTGAAGCTGTAGTGCTTTCGGAGAAGAATATTATCCCCGTCATAATTATTCGGCGGCGAGGGACACGGGAATTCCCGGGAATATTTGGGCTGTATGTCAGAACGTCTCTTGCGTGCTTCGGGTGAAAGGAGCATTTATCCCTCGTCATGATGCTCCGGCGGAATTGGGCGAAAGCATCACGGCGGAAACTGGCGGACTCATTCGGTGGCTTCTTGCGTCTGGGATTTTTGCTGTTTTTGGTGTTTTTGGCGTTTTTGGTGAACGTGGAATGAAGGCGGGAGATATTGACCCTCGCGGAGAAAACATAGACTGTCATAAAGTATCTGACAAAGTGCTTGCTGAAGGCGGTGGAGTCCTTGAAGTAGGATGCATTTCCTATGAGCCTGTTGTGCCGGGATGTTCAGACGGGATTATCATCATCATTGGTCATCATGCCGCAGGCCACAATAGTGGGTTGTCATTTTTCGTTTTTGCGCCATACAGAAATAAACTTGAAGCGGGATTACAGGACATTCACGGCGGTACGGTTCTTGACGCTCAAATCATCGGATTCATAGCGGAGGAGTATTACGCAAAGAGTCTCAGGTCTGATTTTCCGTCAGCAAACGTTAAGGCATAATTGCTGGCTGAATGATTCAGCGTTTCAATTTTCCTGTAAAACTCTGTCATAATATTTAGCTGGCCTCTCTTATTTTTTACTCATTATACTGGCGATTTTTTCATATTTATACTTGCTTGTTAAAAAAACACTGCTCCCAGCGTCTTCGCAAGACTGTGTATAGTATCATCTGCCAACCGGCTTTATCTGTCTGTCTTCTCCAGCGGCCAGCCTTCCCGAAGCACGCGCGTTCATTTGCGTCATCAAAACACCGCGCTGATACACCTGGCTTTAACACAGGCGTTTTGTAACAGGAACGGATAAAAATACACAACGGTTTTAGAGCCGTTCCGGGCTGGCACGTCGCCCTTGCGATTTCCGCATAAAAATTGCCAAAAATAGCGTGTTCAGACATTAGTCCGTGCGCAATACTTCTCTGGAAGCCTCCGTGTTCAGGCGTGAGGTAGCTTGCGCGTACTCGGCTGATTACAGGCTGTTCTTCAGGAATTGGGCAGGTAACGGCTGCATCTGAGGAAGGTGAACTGATACTGACTTGCCGTGTTCATTTGCGAGGGCTGATAATTTTTCCTTCGCTGCTGTGAGCATGCCGCCAGTCCCGCAGGCACCGTCATAAATCACATACGTTGAGTCCTCTGTCTTGTCGGCAACAGGAGCAAACACTTCCGTGATTGCCGAGTCCCGGCAGTAATATATTTCCGTCATCATCACATACAGGATTAGGCGACAAATTGATTTCCGGCGACATGAATTTTCCGATTACTGCTCCGAGAATGTCGGCCTTTATCATTATGGGAATTTGATTCTGAAATTTGAACTGGCTCAATATATCCTTCACGTTAGGCGGGAAACCTTCAAGATATTCTGTGAAGTCTGATGCAAGCGTCTGGCTTTTCATTTTCCCGGCAAGCTCTTTCGGCGTGAACGGGGAAGCATTGCAGAAGGCGTAACCTGCGGCGGCGCATAATGCTGGCCATATGTTTGTGATTTTAGCCTGTTCTAGTTTGTCTTTCAGTCCGAGAACTTTTTGCTTTGAGGCTTCGAGGATGGAATCGAGCCGGCGAATTACTGTCATCGTGAGAATAACATCACGGTATTTCCCTCGAACGTATACATCTCTCAAACAGTCATCCGCTATTGACCAAATGAAATTTGCGATTGCGCTGTGATAGTCAATGTTCATCTCTGCTTTTTGGGATTTTTGGTGTAAAAGCAGACGGGCGTGAAAAATTGCGCAAGATTTTCATTGAAAGAGGTTGCGCTTTACGGGACATGAACGGCAATTTATGCCTGACACGCCGCAGAGAATAGATACAGACAATGCCCGTGAGTTTTGGCGGGATCTTAAAGAGTTACAAAGAGAGTCTTAAGGAGATTTGGTTTGCTGAAAAAGTTACTGTGATGTTCAATAAGTTACTGAGCGGATCGGAAGCTGTACGTGAGACTCTGAAGAAGTATTTGCGGTAAAAAAAAATCCCCCGGTGATTCGGGGGCATTGTTTTATCAGACTGAATATCCGAAAAGGGCAGGAAGCCACAAGCTAATCTGAGGGACGAACGTAATCAGAAGCAGAGTAATCAGCATGCACAGATAGAAGGGCAATGTTGCTTTGACGACTTTCTCCATTGGCAGCTTTGCGATGGCTGATCCGATGAAAAGCACCGAGCCGACCGGAGGCGTTAATAACCCGATGCCGCAGTTAAGAATGACCATGATTCCGAATTGCACCGTGCTGATTCCGATTGACTGAGCGACTGGCAGCAAAATGGGTGTGGCAATAAGGATTATCGGCGCCATGTCCATGATACAGCCTAACAGAAGCAATATCGCGTTCAGCATAAGCGCAATGGCTACCGGGTTGGTGGAAATGCTCTTGATTAAATTCGCGGCTTTGGCGGGGACGTGCAAGACTGTGAGGCAGTACCCGAACGCCGCAGACGTAGCGATTAAGATTAACACGATTGCGAGAGTCTCAACGCATGTGTCTAAAGCCTTCCATACACCTTTTAATGTCAATCCCTTGTAAATGAACAGCGACACTAAGAGCGAGTATATAACGGCAATAGCTGCTGACTCTGTTGCAGTGAAGACACCGCCGACGACTCCAACAACAACGATTAATATCGCCGCCAATGCCCAGAATGATTCAAGAAGCTGCTTCATGAAAGTTTTCATGCAGAACGGCTCGCCCTTGGGATAATGACGCTTGACCGAGATAATATAGGAGCCGACCATTAACGAAATTGCGAGAAGTGCTCCGGGAATGTAACCGGCCATGAACAAAGCTCCGACTGATACTCCGCCGGCCGTTGTAGCGTAGATGACCATGTTGTGGCTCGGAGGAACAAGCAAGCCTTCGCATGATGAAGTTATAGTAACAGCTGTCGAGAAGTCAGCGTCATAGCCTTGATCCGTCATCATAGGGATTAAGATTGAGCCTAGCGAGGCAGTGTCGGCAGAAGCAGACCCCGAAATTCCGCCGAAGAAGTATGACGCAACAATATTAACCATTGACAGTCCGCCGCGCATCCATCCGACAAGGGAGTTAGCCAGCGCAATCAGCTTGTCTGAGATTCCTCCCGTCCCCATAAGAACGCCCATTGTGATGAAGAACGGAACAGCCATCAAACTGAATGACCATATGCCTTTGATCATCTGCTGAGGAAATGTAACGAGAGCCTGCCCCTGTGAAAGAAGGCAGAACACCGTAGAGAGTCCGACAGCATAAGCAATTGGGAAGCGCAGAAGAATCATAATCAAGAAACTTCCCAGAAGTATCAGCGTAGAAATATCTTCAGGGGTTAACGAGTATTCCATTTAAGCGTCCTCCTTGTCGAAAAACAGTTCAAATATTTGTTCAAGCTCAAAGATTACCATTCCTGCGCCCGCAATCGGTATCGGCAAATACATCCATACGCGGCTTAACTGCGGAAGTGATTCATATCTTCCGAAACGCGCCAGCGGTGAATTGCATACTTTGATGCCGTAAACGAGCATAACGACTCCGAGTGCCAGCACTGCGACATCTGCGAGAACGTCAAGAAATTTCACGAGCTTCTTCGGCAGATATTTGTCAAACGATGTCATGCGGATATGAGCGCGTCTTCTTATTGCAAGAGTAGCCGACAGCATAGCCATGTAGCACATGAATGTGAGCACGATTTGTTCGCTCCAAGCCGGGTCCGGAATGAATGACACGTAACGCCCCGCAACCGCCATGCTTGTGATAGCGACATCGCCGATCAGCAGCAGCTTGCACAGGAACATCATAAAAGCGTCTGTCCAGTCAAATAACTTTCGCAAAATCTTAATCACGATTGCACGTTCCTTTCTTTAATAAAAATGGCACAGGGGAGTTTGCCGTATTCTGAAGTCTCCGATGTGCCATTATCATTTTTGTAGTGAGAGCGTCTGCCTGTTACTGAAGGTCTACGATTTTCTTGTACAGGTCAGCCTGGCTTGATGTGTATGCTTTGATTGTCTCCTGGCATGCCTGAACCCATTCGGCTTTGTTAGGAACTTCAATAACGTGTGTCCCGCCTGCTTTCAGGTCATCAAGCACTTTTGCTTCTGCTGCCGCTGAGATTTTCGCGTTCTGTTCCTGTGTGTATTTGGCCGCTTCCATGACCCATGCTTTTTGCTGGTCATTAAGTTTGTTCCAGCCTGAGTCAGCTACGATGATCTGCACGGCACCGAGCGTGTGTCCGTCGAGCAGCAAATACGGAGCTACTTCCTGGAAAGCGTTTGAGCGGTAATTCGCGATTGGCTGTTCGGCCGCGTCAGTTACGCCGGTCTGAAGCGCGCTGTAAAGTTCTGTGAAGTTTACGACTGTCGGGTTCGCGCCGAGATTCCTGACCATGCCGGTCATTACGGGGTCTTCTGACACACGGATTTTTTTGCCCTTGAGGTCTTTCAGGCCTTCGACTTTGTCCTTGAAGAAGAAATGTCTGAAGCCTTCCTCACCGTAGCAAATTCCGCGCAAAGGGAGGCCGATGATCTGTGGTTCGTTGAGAAATTCAGCGGACAGTTCACTGTTTGCGAACTTCCAGAAATGTTCACGGCTCACGAATGTGTAAGGGATTGAGAGCAGCATAGCTTTCTGGCAGCCGTAACTTGACAGGGCAAACGCGGAGATCCTCATGATGTCAACAGTGTCTCCGCCGCCGAGCATACCGTCAAGCAACTGTGCTTCTGTTCCGAGAACGCCTGATGCCTGAATGTCGATCTTCACATCACCGTTTGAAAGCTCTTCTACTTTCTGCTTGAAGGTTGTGGCGATCTGACCGACGATTGTATCAAGGGGGTTGACTTCGGCATAGACCAGCGTTACAGGAGCAGCAAAAGCCTGAGCCGCGCAAAGAAGTGCGAGAACAACAATTGATAAAGCTGAAAATTTTTTCATGGATACAGCCTCCTAAAATAAATTCAAAACTGGGATAACAGTATTTTACTACAACAGGCTTGAAAACGCATTTTCCGCCCCGTCAGAACGAATCTTCTTCACTCCGTCAATCACGAAACTTTCAAGTCCCGCAATCTGACTCAAATCCTGATCCCACATCTGCTTGTTTGTGAGTACAGCATGAACTAATTTGTCGGGCGAATCATTACGGTGTTCATAAAAGAATTCGAGTGCCCATTTGTCATCGCTGATAACGTAAGTTTTTCCGTCCGGTCGTTTGCAGACGAGTCCTTTGTCTGAAAGCTCCTGAATGTCATTCGAGTAGAACGCTATGTATGCCGCCAGACTCATAGCAAGACACTTCGGAATCTTGCCGAACTTCTCATAGTAAGCTAGGAAGCTGGGCATGTTGCGCGCTTTCCATTTTGACGTTGAGTTGAGAGAAATGCTGATTAACTCGTGATTGATGAATGGATTATTGAATCTGTCCTGAACAGAGGCCGCGAAATCGTCCAAGTCTTTCCTGTCGAGAGGCAGCGTCGGGATAATCTCATCGTTGAGCATCTTGTTCATGAAGCCGCGTATATTGTCGTTGTGCATACAGTCGCGGACAATGTCAAAGCCAGCGAGATACGCTCCCAGCACAAAGCCCGTGTGCGCTCCGTTGAGTATGCGTACTTTGCGTTTCTTGTAGGGCGTTACGTCAGCGACAACATGAACAGGGACTCCGGCCTTCTTAAACGGCAGGCGTGACTCTAATTCCGCAGGGCCTTCGATGATCCACACTCCGAAAACTTCACCGACATCAATCAATGCGTCCTCATAACCGTTCGCGGCGTTGATTGCTTCGAGTTCTTTCGGATCTCTGATTCGTCCCGGCACAATCCTGTCAACAAGCGTGGAGCAGAAAATGTTGTCGTTATTGACCCATGCGCGGAAGGCTTCAGCGTCGCCGAGTTCGTTCTTCCAGTCGTCAATGTATTGATTCACACAGCGCAATAACTCTTTGCCGTTGTTGTCGATAAGCTCGCAGCTGAGAATCACCAGACCTTTGCAGCCCGCCTTGAAACGCTCATAAAGGACTCGTGTTAGTTTTGCGGGGAAGCTGACGGGGGGAACCTGATCAAATTTGCTCTCTGTGTCGTGAACGATTCCGGCCTCTGTTGTGTTGCTGACGACGATCTCTAAATCCTTGCTTCGTGCCAGCTCCAAAACTTTGTCCCATTCGCCGTATGGATTAAGCGCACGGCTGCATGCTGATATGACTCGTTTTTTGTCGACTTTCTGTCCGTTCTCAGTGCCTCGCAGATATAGTGTGTATAAACCTTCCTGCTTGTTAATGATTTCAGAGAGTCCCGCCGCGATTGGCTGAACTAATACGACCTTTGCGTTAAATCCTGCTTTCTCGTTGGCAATATCAACGAAGTAATCAACGAATGCGCGCAGAAAATTTCCCTCGCCGAACTGCATAATCTTTTCGGGAGCGTCCCTAAGTATATAGCCGTCATAACCAGATTTCTCAAGAACGCTGTAACTTAACTGACTCATAACATATCACCCCTCTTGTATTTCGTTAAATTTCTCACGCAGCTTTTTTTCAAGTGCCGTGAACGCATTGATAAAGCTGTCACGTATCAGTATTAATAACTTGTCTGCTTCCGCCTCATTGTAGATATGAATTGCCATGTTACGAGACTCAAGCATAAGCAGCCACACCGCAATATCGTCAATCAAACCAAATCGGTAGCCCAGCTTCAAAATATCGCGCGGCACACCCGTAACAGCCTGCTCGACTCCTTCAAGCCTCAATACTTCCTGTAGTGCTTTCCATGCAAGCTCAAACGTTATGTTAAAGTTCGCAATCACACCTGCCCTGTAAAATTCATTCTCATATGCTGCTGTAAAATCAGCGCGTTTCAACACTGCAAGTCCGGATGAAAAATTCTCAGCTTTTCTCATATATGACTACCCCATTACGAACTTCATCACGCAATGTTTCAGAGATTCCGCCGTCGATATTTATCACGTCAAACATTAACAGAGAGTGAATTTTTTCTTGTATGTCGCAGTAAAATTCGCTGAAATTACCGCCTGTTACAGCAATATCAATATCGCTTCGTTCTGTGTTTGTTTCAGAAGCGCGGGAGCCGAATAATACAACTTTCAGAATATCGTGTTTTGCCGCAAACATTCGGATTTCATTCAGGACTCTATCAGGCAGATTCACAGCGGATTAACGTTTTACTCTCGCTCCTGCTCCGCCCATGATGGCTTCGACTTCCTTAACGTTTGCCATTGACGTATCACCCGGAGTCGTCATCGCTAATGCCCCGTGAGCCGCTCCGTAATTCACAGCCTTTTCGGGATCGCCTGTTGTCATTAAGCCGTAAATCAAGCCTGAAGCAAACGAGTCTCCGCCGCCGACTCTGTCCATAATCTCGAGGCCATCATAAGCCCGGGACATATAGATTTCACCGCCGGCCCAGCACAAAGCCTTCCAGTCATTTACCGTTGCTGTCCGTACTGTGCGCAATGTCGTAGCTACTGCCTTGAAATTCGGATATGCTTTCGCCGCCTCACCGATCATTTTCTTGTAGCCGTCTATGTTCAGCTCCTTCAAGTTAGCATCGTTCCCCTCAATCTGGAAGCCTAAGCACGCTGTGAAATCTTCCTCATTTCCTATCATCACATCAACATATTTCGCTACTTCCTTGTTGACTTCCTGAGCTTTTGCCTGACCTCCGATTGCACTCCACATTGACGGGCGGTAATTCAGATCGTAGGAGATAAGAGTCCCATACTTTTTGGCGGTCTTGCATGCTTCGATTACGGTATCACATGCCTGTTCGGACAATGCCGCGTAAATTCCGCCGGTGTGAAGCCATCTGACTCCGAGTTTGCCGAAAATATAATCAAAGTCGAAATCTTTCGGGGTCGCCTGAGATATAGCCGTGTTCGCCCGGTCTGAACAGCCAACAGCACCGCGAATCCCGTATCCCCTCTCGGTGAAGTTGAGACCGTTGCGGCAAATGCGCCCGATCCCGTCTGTCTTCTTCCAGTGAATGAGACTCGTATCGACTCCGCCCTGCTCGATAAGGTCAAGCATGAGCCTTCCGATTTCGTTATCCGCAAAAGCTGTGATTACCGCCGTGTGCATTCCGAAGCACTTGTGAAGGCCGCGTATTACGTTGTATTCTCCGCCGCCCTCCCACGCTCTGAACGAACGCGCAGTACGTATTCTCCCCTCGCCGGGGTCAAGCCTCAGCATTACTTCTCCGAGACTCACAGCGTCAAAAGTATACTGATCCCTAAGGTTAAGACTTAATTCCATGTTATGCACCTCTTACTTCTTTCACGATATTTGCTGCTTCTTTGACTAAGGCTTTCAGCTCATCCCATTTGCCGGCCTTTACTAAGTCTTTCTTGACCATCCAGCTTCCTCCGCAGGCTAGTATCTTGTCATACGCAAGATAATCCCTCACGTTTTTAGCGTTGATTCCTCCCGTCGGCATAAAGCGCAAATCAGTCAGTGCTGCCGCTACGGCTTTGATACTTGCGAGGCCGCCGGAGTTTTCAGCAGGGAAGAACTTCACGACCTTAAGTCCGAGATTCATTGCGCCTAACATTTCGCTTGCTGTTTGAGTGCCGGGTGTAACGGGAATATTTTTCTCAATGCAATACTTCACGACAACGGGATCAAATCCGGGACTGACGATAAACTTTGCTCCGGCATTCATGGCCCGGTCAACCTGTTCTGTCGTTAAGACTGTGCCTGCTCCGACCAACATATCGGGAAATTCTTTCGACATGGCCGCGATTGACTCAGCAGCCGCTGACGTTCTGAACGTAACTTCAGCGCACGGCAGCCCGCCTTCACAAAGCACTCGCCCCAACGGCAGCGCGTCCTTTGCATCGTCAAGAACAACAACGGGAATGATTCCGATCTCATGGAAACGCTCAAATACTTTTTCCATAATACTCCCCCTGATTTATTATTTTGTGGATTTAGGTATGATAACATTACACATCAAATTATCGTAACTGTAATATATACATATTTTCAGAATTTGAGGAGGGAAAATTTAATGAATGAACTGATACGGATAAACAGCAATGACATGGTTGCAGTCGCTTTGACTCCTCTGAAGGCCGGAAGTGTTGTGCATGTCGCAGGAACAGACAGCTCCGTGACTCTCACTGAAGATATCAGCATGGGGCATAAAGTTGCGCTCCGTAACATCAGCGGGGGTGAGAGCGTCATTAAATACGGCTTCCCGATCGGCCAAGCTACAGCAGACATCAAAGCAGGAAGCCATGTTCACACGCATAACTTACGAACGTTACTGAGCAGCGGTTTAACGTACACTTACAATCCGACAAAGCCCGCGTTACAAGCTCAAGAACATACATACTTCAAAGGCTATGCTCGTGAAGACGGGCGCGCAGGGGTTCGCAATGAACTCTGGATAATTCCGACAGTCGGATGTGTGAATGACATTGCGGAGACTCTTGCGAGGAAGGCACAATCATTACTCGGCGGAGGAGTCGAAAATGTGCGGGCTTTCACTCACCCTTACGGATGCTCACAGCTGGGAGATGATCAAGAACACACACGCACAATACTTGCGAATTTCGCGACCCATCCGAATGCCGGCGGGGTATTAGTGCTTGGTCTTGGGTGTGAGAACAGCGGGGTCAGTGAGATTCAAAAACGAATGGGCAGCTTTGACGCGAGACGGACTCGTTTTCTGATAGCTCAGGACGTTGAAGACGAACTTGAGACAGGCTTCCACTTGCTTGAAGAATTAGCCGGGGTTATGCGTAATGACGTAAGAGTCTCATGCGACTCGTCAAAGTTAGTTGTCGGACTCAAATGCGGAGGCAGTGACGGCTTGTCGGGAATAACTGCTAACCCTACTATAGGCGGCTTCTCTGACCTGTTAATCTCGCGAGGAGGAACTACAATTTTGACGGAAGTGCCTGAAATGTTCGGGGCAGAAACGATCTTGATGAACCGCTGCAAAGACAAGGCAACCTTTGAGAAAACCGTCAGGCTCATCAACGACTTCAAGCATTACTTTGAAGCAAGCGGACAGCCCGTATACGAGAATCCTTCACCCGGCAACAAAGCAGGAGGCATTACGACTCTTGAGGACAAAGCATTAGGCTGTACCCAGAAAAGCGGAAGCGCAACAGTTGTTGACGTTCTGAATTACGCGGACAAAGTTACGGTTAAGGGACTCAATCTCTTATCGGCGCCGGGTAATGATTTAGTAGCGTCTACTGCACTTGCGGCGGCAGGAGCGCAGATAGTATTATTCTCGACAGGACGCGGGACTCCTTTCGGCTGTCCTGTACCAACTGTGAAGATTTCAAGCAACTCGGCACTTGCGCAGCACAAAGCGAAATGGATTGACTTCAACGCAGGGACGCTTGTTGAGGGCGGAACATTGCAGGAAAAATCAAACGAGCTGTATAAATTCGTCATGGAAATTGCTGAAGGACGAAAGACCCGAAACGAGATCAACGGCTTTCAGGGAATGGCAATCTTCAAGACTGGCACGACACTGTAAAAACATAACCCCCTCTTTGCCGGGAGGGGGCTTTTCATTTCGTTATTTGCTGGCAAAATTGAAATATTTTTTCGCGTTACCGTAGCTGATTCCTCTTACAATCTCCTTGAGCGTGTCAATGTCATCAGGATAGAAACCTTCCTCGACCCATTCACCGAAAATTCTGCAAAGGATTCTCCGGAAAAGTTCATGACGCGGATAACTTAAGAAGCTGCGGCTGTCTGTCAGCATTCCCACAAAACCGGCCAGGTAACCGAGGCTCGCTAATGTCTTCATCTGGGCGGTCATTCCGTCAAAGTGATCCTCAAACCACCACGCTGAACCGTGCTGTACTTTGCACACTGCCTCATCGCTCTGGAAGCACCCGCATATAGTATCAATAGCCGCGTTATCATTTCCGTTGAGGCTGTACAAAATCGTCTTGGGCAATTCCCCTGTGCGCTCAAGTTCTCCGAGAAACTGCGCTGTCTGTACTGAAGGCGCGCTGTTGTCAACACAATCATAACCCGTGTCAGGCCCTAAACGTTCAAACATTGGCTGGTTATTGTCGCGGTGGCAGCCATAATGAAGCTGCATAACCCAGTTACGCGCGTGATACTGTTTCGCAACAAAGAGCATGAACGCCATCTTGAATTTCGCTTTCTGTTCGTCAGTCGGAATTGTCCCGGACATACGAGCCGCAAAAATTGACTCAATCTCATCATTAGACGCAGGAGCATACATCACGTAATCAAGCGCGTGATCGCTCAATGAACAGCCGTGAGACGCAAAGAAGTCCATACGCTTCACGAGTGCTTCTTTCATGTCAGCAAATGATTTAATCGTTACGCCTGCTGCCTGTCCGAGTTTTTCAAGATATTCCGGCCATGTCGCTTTCTCAATGTTCATTGCCTTGTCGGGTCTCCATGCAGGAAGCACTGTTGTTGTGAAAGTTTTATCGGCGTGAAGTTTCTCGTGCCATTCAAGCGAGTCAATCGGGTCATCGGTCGTGCAGATTAATTCAACGTTGCTGCGCTTGATTAAGTCCCGGACTCCGAAATCGGGACGGCGTAATTTCTCGTTGCAAAGCTCCCAGACTCTTTCGGCTGTTGACTCGTTCAATATTCCATCATAACCGAAGAAGCGTCGAAGCTCCAAGTGACTCCAGTGATACAGGGGATTGCCGATAGCTTTGCCCAAAACTTTAGCCCACGCCATGAATTTATCGTGATCGCTCGCGTCCCCTGTGATGAATTTTTCGGGAACTCCGGCGCAGCGCATTAAACGCCATTTGTAGTGATCTCCTCCGAGCCAGACCTGTGTGATGTTGTCGTAGTGAAGATCCTCCCAAATCTCTTTAGGGCTTATGTGGCAATGATAATCGATTATCGGGCAGCCTTCCGCAGCATCGTGAAAGAGGGTTTTAGCTGTGTCAGTTGAGAGCAGGAAATCTTTATCCATAAAAGCCTTCATTACCTGTAATTACTCCTTTCGTGAATGTCTTTATCATTATCGCAAACAGAAATTAACCGTCAAGATTCGTTTTTATCCTTGCTGTCATTTCTGCGTAATCGTCCTGTGATAAATTCGTTCTGCCGGGATTCATAGCAAACACTCCGCCCCATTCGAACCCGTCTTTGTATTTCGGCACAAGATGAACATGCAAATGACAGCCCGTATCACCGTAAGCGCCGTAATTAATTTTGTCGGGACTAAATGCCGCGTGGATGGCTTTTGCGGCTCTGCTTACATCGGAGAAGAAAGCGTTGCGATCATCATCACTTAGATCAACAATTTCGCTCACATGATCTTTATACGCAACTATGCAGCGTCCGGGGTGACTCTGTTCCTTGAAGAGAATCAAGGAGCTTACACTGAGGTCACAGATATATATTCCGAACTGCTCTAAAAGCTCGGAACGTTCTTCGCGCATACAATACGCACAATTTTTGTCTTTCATCAGGCTCATTGCCTTTCGTGTGGGGTTTTAAGATTATAGCATAAGTAAAATTCTTTTGACTCGGATTCGTTCGCTTCAGTATAATAATCAGCATCCATCATTAAAATTTTATGGAGGTGTAGAAGCATGAGAAAATTTTTCTCGCTGTTTATTGTTGTGTGCATTTGTTCGTGTGCACTCGCAGCTTTTGCCGCCGATGATTATTGGAACGATGATATTTACAGTTCCATTGAGAAGGTCGTGAAAGCTAATACGCCCGTTTTCCCTGACGTTGATTTCAAGATCACTGACGCAAAATATTCCGCGTTCGTCTCAGACATGGAGGAAGAGTATTTTGTCAGTGACGGCAAAGAAGGCCACATCAGGAAGACTCAGACCGTCAAGGACTACACGCAGGCAATACAGACCGCCATCAACGACGCAAGCAAATCAGGAGGCGGCAGAGTCGTAATCCCGGCACAGCCCGGAGCTTCACGCGAAAATCCTACTGTCTATTACACCGGCTCAATCGAAATCAAGAGCAACGTCAACCTTCACTTGGAAGAAGGAACAGAGCTTCGTTTTGTCCGCAACATTTCAAACAAGTATTATCCTATGGTGCTGACAAGTTTCGAGGGCAATGACACCTACAATTACGCCTCACCCATTCGCGCATTCCACGCAAAGAATATCGCACTGACAGGAAAAGGTACTCTTAACCCTCAGGCTGATCCGTATAACTGGCTGGCATGGAAGAGAGGCTCATTCGGATTCGAGAATCAAGCTAAGGTTGTTGATGTGCTTGTCAAAGAATGGAGCGACAAAGCATATCCCGTTGAACGCCGCCTGCTTAATGACGGAGTCACGCCTCTGCCCGAAAAAATTCCGACAATGGCTGTGAACTGGGACAATATCGAGGAAGTAACTTACGTTGACACCCCCAAAGATGTAACGCCTTTGCGATCACTGTTAAGGCCGTGCGCCGTTGAGCCTTACGCCTGTGAAAATATCCTGATCGAGGGTATACGCATAATCAACTCGCCAATGTGGGAAGTTCACCCGCTGAGATGCAGAAATGTTTTAGTGCGAGGACTCGAAATTGATTCGCACGGAAGCAACAATGACGGCGTAAACCCTGAGTCGACTCATTACGTGATAATCGAGAACTGCTCATTCAGCACCGGCGATGACTGCATAGCGATAAAATCCGGCAAAAACCGCGACGGTTACAACCGCGGCAAAGTCGGCGGAGAATCATGCGGCAACATCATCATCAGGAACTGCGTATTTGCTGACGGCCACGGCGGAGTCACTTGCGGCTCTGAATGCACGGGCGGCATAAGCAATGTCTTTGCTCACGACAATCATTTCGACAGCATGGAGCTTCAGCAGGTCTTGCGCTTCAAGACAAACTCCTACAGGGGCGGCCTCATCGAAAACATTTACTTCAGGGACAATACGGTGGCAAAATGCTCAAACGCTCTCATGTACGGCGAAACTCAATATACATTGGGCTCTGCGCAGGACAAAGAAGGCGACCTCGGACCCTATACCCCGCAGCTTAAAGGCGTATACATGTCTAACATTACAGCAGGAGCACCTGACAGCCCGGTCAACGCAAAGAACGCTATCTTGTGGAAAGCATACGAGCGCGCGCCGATGACGGACATCAAAGTCAAAGATGTTACTGTTTACGGAGTCCAGAATGCTATCAGCCTGTCGAACGTGAAAAACTTTGAGCTTCATAACGTCAAAATCAGCCTCGTGTCAAACACGCCTGAGCTTGTTACCTACAACACCGACGCAATCGAAATTTCTGACGTGAAACTCTCCGCAAACGGCAGGGAATATGATCTTGCGGAAGGCTCAAAGCTCATCATGCCGGAAGATTTCGACAAGAATAAAGCTGTCCTGATAACAGGCACGATTACTACAGCTGATACGAACTTCGCAGAGGGTAAAGCATCCGTCAACGCATTCCTCGACAGGGGAACACTTGAGCCGGGCAATAAAGCTCCTGTGATTACTCCTTACCACGCAGAGATCAAGAAGGCAGCAGACGGAAAATATTCATTCAGCGTCAATGTGACTCTGACGGACAAGCCTGACTATCAATATGCTTACAGGCCAGCCACAGAAGCCGACAACATGAACCCCGGCAATCACATAATATCAATCGTCGCGACCGGACAGCCGTACGATCAAAACACGTGGAACTACAACGTAATCTGCAAAGCTGACTAATTCACGCATTAAGACTCCTGCCCAGCGAACGGGTATGTTTCGTAATGAAGCTGCCCGTTTTATTTGTTCTCTTTGACAGCCACATGCGTTTATAGCTGTATATTGAGTAATTTACCTGTTACTTCTGAGATTATCATTTCCTGAGTCATCATATTCAGAAAGCGAGTCAGAAATTAAAATGTAAACCAATTTTTATCCTTCTGGTATACAATAGGGCAAATGAATCTCAAAGTCATATATTCCGGCCATGCCGCAAGAAATTTCACCGAGTACAGCAGCAATCATATATTAGGTTCGCTTCCTGCTGCTGAAAGTTCCGCGCTGTAATTCTCACCTTCTTTAGCTCCGGGAAATTTTCCTTCAATGCTTCAAGTTATTGGTGTGCTTCCTGAAAGTTTAGGAGCGATTGCTTTCACTGTTAGCTGTAATGTTTTCTCCGTAATCCCTGCTCCGTTTTCTGCTTTCACTTTCACATTGAATACTTCGTAAACTGATAGCTTGCCGGAAATTTTTCTCTTCTCATAGTCAGACTGAAGGAGAACGCGAAATTCACAGTTCCTCTAGATAAAACGCCGATGGCTGGAAGAAAGCAAAAAGGAACTTGGTGCTAAGCTGCCGGAGAAGGGAATGACACCTCTTGAATCGATGCGAACAGCTCGTGTGATTGCGCTATACTAGCGTGAATTAAACAGCATACGGAGACAGGAAATGCACAGCCATCAGGACAAGACGCTATCAATGTTCACGGAGACAACAAGCCAGCAGCTATTCACGCACCTCTACGAAGCGTGCAACATATTGCGCGGGCCGGTGAATCAGGACGAGTACAAGAGCTACGTAATCCCGATATTGTTCTTCAAGCGGGTATCAGACGTTTACGACGAGGAAACACAAAGCCTTCTTGATTTGACGGGGGACAAAGAATTTGCCGCGCTCCCTGAGAATCACAGGTTCAGAATCCCGGACGGCTGCCACTGGGATGACCTTCGGAACGTTACGACAGACATCGGGAAGTCAATCGCAGCGGCCATGACAGAAATCGAGCGGGAGAATCCCGAAACGTTACGCGGAATCTTCAGCAGCTTTGATGACGCGAAATGGACAGACAAAACCAAGCTCACAGACTCACGCCTGAAGGACTTAATCGAGCACATGTCAAAAATCAAAGTCGGCAACAAAAATTACTCGTCTGATGTAATGGGCGACAGTTACGAGTACTTAATCAAGAAATTCGCAGACCTCTCAAAGCGCAACGCCGGAGAATTTTATACCCCTCGCGAAATCGTGAAGCTGTTAATCATGCTGTTGTCCCCTCAAGAAAATGAGACTGTCTACGATCCCGCCTGCGGCACCGGGGGAATGCTCATCGAGGCAATTCACCACATCAGGAACATAACATCAGCATACGGGAAAATCTACGGCCAAGAAAACAATCTCGCAACGTCATCAATCGCAAGAATGAATCTCTTTCTTCACGGAGCGAACGACTTCCACATAACGCAGGGTGATACGCTCCGTAATCCGCAATTCTTTGAGGGAGCGAGGCTTCAGACGTTTGACTGTGTTGTGGCAAATCCTCCTTTCGCGTTAAGGAACTGGGGAGCGGAGATATTCAGCACGGATATTTACGGCCGTAATCTTTGGGGCTGTCCGTCAGAGTCGAACGGCGATTTTGCGTGGCTTCAGCACATGGCCGCGTCAATGAGTCCCGTGAAAGGAAGGTGCGCTGTGATTCTCCCTCAAGGAGTCCTCTTCAGGGGAGGCAGGGACGGCGAAATACGGCGGAATCTCGTAGAGTCGGGCAAACTTGAGTGTATCATCTCGCTTGCGGGCGGAGTGTTTTATTCTACGGGCGTTTCAGCGTGCGTAATCTTCCTGCGAAACACAAAGGCCGAATCCCATCATGGCCGGGTCTGCATGATTGACGCTTCCGGGATATTCACGCCTCAAAGAGCGCAGAACATCATGACAGAAGATGACGTGAAGAAAGTATTTTCCCTCTACGAAAATTATCGCGATGTCCCGGAGCTTTGCAGGATTGTCCCGTTCTCAGAAATACGCGGGAAAAATTATACCCTCGCCGTGAATAACTATGTCGCAAAAGTAGAGGAAGCCTCATTAATGCCCGATGAGATTCGCCGGAATTACTTTGACGCTTTCGACTCGGCCATGTCAGCAGAAAACGTGATGAAAGAATTGCTGACGGAAGGAGGATATTTGCATGAGGATTAGCCTTGAGGAGCTAGAGTCATACCTGTGGCAGTCGGCGGTGTTGCTGCGGACTCACGTTGACGCGGGATCGTACAAGCAATACATTTTCCCGCTGCTGTTCTTCAAGCGAATGTGCGATGTATGGGACGAGGAGAACGAGTCAGCAGTCGCGATTTACGGTGAAGAAGGAAAAACTTTCAGCGAGACTCACAAGTTCCGAATCCCTGACGGCCATCACTGGAACGATGTCAGGAATGTTGCGTCAGACGTAGGCCGGGCAATCTCAGACTCATTCCGCGAAATCGAGAAGGCCAATGACGACAAATTACGCGGTATTTTCGGCGGGGGAACATGGACGAACAAGAACCGACTCCCCGACAGACTCCTGAAAGACCTGCTCGAACACTTCAGCACATTGACGTTATCATTAGCGAACTGCCCGGAGAACGAACTCGGACAAGGTTATGAATATCTCGTGAGGAAATTTGCGGACGACAGCGGCCACACAGCGCAGGAATTTTACACAAACCGCACTGTAGTGCATCTCATGACCGAAATACTAGACCCGCAAGAGCAGGAGTCAATTTACGATCCGACATGCGGGAGCGCGGGTATGCTGATCTCGGCTGTTGTGTACTTGCGTGAACATGGCCGGCAATGGCTAAACGCGAGACTCTATGGGCAGGAGGTCAATACGCTCACTTCTGCAATCGGGAGAATGAATATGTTCCTTCACGGCATAGATGATTTCCACATCGTGAATGATGACACGTTAGCGCGTCCGGCGTTCATTGAGGACGGAAGCCTTCAGCGTTTCGACATAGTATTAGCGAATCCGCCTTACTCAATCAATCAATGGAACCGCAAAGCCTTTGAGACGGACAAATACGGGCGCAACATTTTCGGAGTCCCTCCTCAGGGAAGAGCCGATTACGCATTCATTCAGCACATCATAGCGAGCCTCAAGCCTGACACAGGACGGTGCGCGATTCTTCTGCCTCACGGTGTATTGTTCCGGGCGGAAGAGTCATCAATCCGCGAAAATCTTGTGTTAAGCGACAAGATAGAGTACATAATCGGACTCGCTCCCAATTTATTTTACAATTCGCCGATGGAGTCATGTGTCATGATTTGCCGAATGAAAAAGCCCCCTGAGCATGTCAGGCGAATCTTGTTCGTGAACGCTGTGAATGAAGTCTCACGCCGTAACGCACAGAGCTGGCTTGATGACTCGCACATTCAGAGGATATTCGGAGCGTGCGCGGGATATGTGAATGAGGAAGGATTCTCGCGGGCTGTGAGTCTTGACGAGATTGCCGGAAATAATTACTCGCTGAACATTGCGCTTTACGTGAGGGAACCCAGCGAGGGCGGGAATGATTCGGGCTTTAGCGCGTGTGAATATTGCGGTGAATGGCTAATTGCGTCCGAAAGTCTGAGGTGTGATTATGGGAGAATGAACGCGATACTTGACGGAATGAGGGTGTAACATTTGGCGCGGGTAAGGCTTGGTGAAGTTGCGACAGAACGCAGAGAGACTCACAAAGGCAGCAAGAGCGGTTATCCTGTTGTCGGGCTTGAACATCTTATCCCTGAGAATGTCAATTTGTCGATGTGGGACGAGTCCGGCGTTAATACGTTCACGAAAATGTTTCACAAGGGAGATGTGCTTTTCGGTCGCCGCCGGGCGTATCTGAAGAAGGCTGTAATTGCACCGTTTGACGGGATATGTTCGGGGGACATTACGGTGATAGTGTCGAGGCCTGAATATATATTGCCTGAGCTTTTGCCGTTCGTGATTCAGAATGAGGCGTTTTTTGATTACGCTGTAGGAAAGTCTGCAGGGTCTCTTTCACCTCGTGTGAAGTGGGAATATCTGCGTGAGTATGAATTTGACCTTCCCGCGATGGACGAACAGAGGAAGCTGGCGCGGGTTCTTTGGGCGGTGAATGACACAATAGAGGCGTACAAGAGGCTGATGACTGCGACAGAAGATCTTGTGCGTGGTCAGTTCGTGGAGATGTACGATAGCGGGCAATATCCCTATATGATGTTGAGTGATTTATCGGAGCAATGGCTTAAAGGGCAGCCCTTCAAGAAAGATGATATGACTGAAGACGGAAAAATACCCTGCATTCATTACGGCGAGTTGTTTACGAAATATGGCCCGATTATAGAAAATGTACTCTCAAAGACGAACAGAAATATGATACGAGCGTCAAAGAAAGGTGATATTCTTTTTCCTGCTTCAGATGTTACTACTACCGGGCTTACAAGGTGTTCTGCTTTAATGTCTGATGGAGTCTTGTTAGGCGGCGACATAATAATTCTGCGTTTGAAGTCTGGATTTTGTCCTGAATATGTGAGTGAGGCTATATGCTGTCAAAGAAGGCAACTATTGAGTCGGATAACGGGTTCTCTGATACGTCATCTTTCAGCGAATGCCCTAAAGACTGTGAAAATTCCGATTCCGCCGTTAGACCTTCAGCAACAATTCGCCGATTTCGTGCATCAGGCCGACAAATCAAAATCCTCACTGCAAAAAGCCCTCATAGTTGCAAGAAACATCAGCCGGAAAATAATCTCAGAAAACTTAGGGTGAAATCTGCTGTATAATGCGTGTCAAGGGGATATATTTCAAGAGGGGGAGAGGTCAGCTGATATGATAAAAGAACTGATTAAATCATTGATTGATGGTGTATTGGATTCATCGAAGGGAAACTCAGATGAGCATGTTAAGGTTACGCAAAACGCTGTCGGAAAAGCCATAACTCAAATAGGAGTACAGAACAATTACGACAAAGAAAGGAGGAGTAAACGTGAGCGATAATATAAAAGTCGAACAGAATGCAACACTCGGAGCGAACACGACACAAATAGGCCAGCAGAATAATTATAACGGCATAACGGTGTCAGAGGCTTTAGATTTGGTGCGTACAGTATCTGAAGCACAATATCTCAAGATGAAGCCTGAATTGCTTGAAGCACTCAAAGATAAGTTTGATAGTGAATTTGAAAAAAGGTTTGAAGAGGAATTCGCAAAGCATGTTGCTACAGATGAGGAATTCCAAGAGATGCTTGACGAACTTTATGGAACTTCAAATAATGTTCAATGAAGCCAATACTATCGAAGATATGATCCTCTCCGCGCTTCAGTCTGTAGGCTGGAAATATATCCCACCTGACGAAATGCCCCGCGCTGACTCTGATGTCATGGCCGAGCCAATGCTCCGAAACGCATTAATCCGGCTCAATCCCGAAATAGCGCAAGACCCTTCACGGGCTGACGAAGTGATATACAGGCTGCGGAATTTTATCGCGGGCGCACAGCCTCAAAATCTTGTCTCGGACAATGAACGCTTCAGACGGTTGTTGTTTGATGAGAACTCGTACCCGTTTGGCGATGACGGCGAAATGATGTCGGTGAAATTTTTCGGAGCTTCGAGTCAGAATGAGTGCGTAATCACAAATCAATGGACATTCCCCCGCAAAGAAGGCGGAAAACGACTCGACATCGTATTATTGATTAACGGGCTTCCTGTTGCGGTTGGCGAAATGAAATCCCCGGTGCGCTCTGCTGTCTCGTGGGTTGACGGAGCGAATGACATTCACGCATACGAGAAGAGCATACCCGCAATGTTTGTGCCTAACGTGCTGAACTTTTCGACAGACGGCAAAATGTACCGTTACGGCTCTGTGAATATGCCCGTAAAATTCTGGAGTCCTTGGCGGGTGAATGATGAAGGGACTCTGCTTTCGGTTCGTGAAAGTGTTTCGGACATGCTAACGCCGGAAAAGGTGCTTGACATAATGCGGTACTTCACGCTTTTTGCGACGGACTCGAATCACCGCAAGTACAAGATAATCTGCCGCCGTCAGCAGTATGAAGCCGCGAACATGATTGTGAAGCGTGTGATTGCCGGGCAGCCTAAGCAGGGGTTAATCTGGCACTTTCAGGGATCGGGAAAATCATTGCTGATGGTATTTGCCGCGCAGAAGCTGCGCATGACACCTGAGCTGAAGAATCCGACAGTAGTAATTGTGCTTGACAGGCTAGACCTTGAGACGCAAATCACCGGGACATTCAACGCCGCCGATGTTCCGAACATGGCCGAGCTCGCGACAAAAGAAGAGCTGCTGCGGTTTTTCCGGCAAGACATGAGGAAGGCAGCAATCACGACGATATTCAGATTCGGAGATGTTGACGGAGTGCTGAATGAGCGCGGGAATATCATAGTGATGGCAGATGAGGCGCACAGGACTCAGGAGGGCGATTTAGGCGTGAAGATGAGAACTGCGCTGCCCAATGCGTTTTTCTTTGGCTTGACCGGGACACCGATTAACCGTTCGGACAAGAATACATTTCGTACATTCGGAGCTGTTGAGGACAAAAGCGGGTACATGAGCCGATATACTTTCGGTGAGTCAGTGAGGGACGGAGCAACGTTGCCGCTGAGTTTCGAGACGGCCATGACGGAACTGCACGTAGACCGCGAAAAGATAGACCGGGAATTTGCCGAGCTGACAGCGAATCTTACTGAGGAGGAACGTGCCGGGATTGTGAGCCGCATAGGAGTCCGCGCGATAATGAGCAGCCCTGAGCGTATCAAGAAAATCTGCGGGCATATAGTGAGTCATTACCGTGAGAAGATAGAGCCGAACGGGTACAAAGGGATGATTGTCGCGTATGACCGTGAATGCTGCCTGAAGTACAAAGAAGAGATTGACCGGTTGATGCCGCCGGAAGCCTCAGCGGTAGTAATCGACACGAACGACGACAAAGCCGGAGTCTACAGCGCATACAGGCGGGACCGGGACGAAGAAGCGAAAATCCTTGACAGATTCCGGGAACGTTCAAGCCCTCTGAAATTCCTGATAGTAACGTCAAAATTGCTGACAGGATTCGACGCGCCTATATTGCAGGTGATGTATCTCGATAAGCCTATGAGGGATCACGGACTTATTCAGGCGGTGTGCCGGACTAACCGAACGTATGACGGGAAAACGCACGGGCTTGTAGTGGATTATGTTGGAGTGTTCGATAACGCAGCGGAGTCTCTGAGGTTTGACGAGTCGGAAATGAAAGCGGTGATCCGCAACATCGAGGAAGTGAAGCGTCAAATTCCCGGGCTCATGAAAAAGTGCTTGGATTATTTTCCGGGTATCGACAAAAAAATACCGGGCTGGAAGGGTCTTGAACTGGCACAGAAATTTTTGCCGACAGATAACATCAAGGACTCATTCGGAGCGGATTACCGTATGCTAAATCGTGCGTGGGACTATGTATCGCCGGATAAGATTCTTGCGCGTTACGAGGAGGATTACTGCTGGCTGTCTCGTGTGTATGAGTCAGTGAGGCCTGATAACGGTATCGGCGCGCTTGTGTGGGCTGAATTGGGCGCGAAGACTCTTGAGCTTGTACACAAAAATATTGATGTGGGAGAAATTAAGAGTGATGACGAAATTCTGACACTTGACGGAAATTTTGATGGCGGGCCTGAAACGGAGCGTCATGAAATTGAGACAGACTTAACCGCGAGGATAAACGCCCACAAGAACGAGTCAATGTATCAGCAATTAGGTGAGAAAGTCGAACGCCTGAAGGAACAATTAGAGCTTGGGCTGATAACGAGCGCGGAATATCTTCGTGGAATGCGTGAGATTGCGCGTGAGATGGATAAGATCGAAAGTCTGACAAAACTTTTCAGTGGAATGAATGTAACCTCAGATCAAATAATCCGTGATATAGATGACAGCGTAAGCGCGGCGATGTTCGAGAACTGGCAGAAGACAGTAGAAGGCGTGCGGAGCATGAAAGCTGCATTGCGTCAGGTGATGTGGCTGAAATACGGCATAAGGGACGAGGAAATATTCAGCGGTGTGTATAAATATATTGAAATATATTGAGCAGTATTATTGAATAATGAAGGACAATCGGCGAGGCTGGCAACAACCTGCCACTGGGGTTAGCAGGAGCATCATTTCAGCATTCAGGGTTCTTAACGACGGCAATCACACAGTTTACTTGACAGACCCCTCAATTCTTGACAAACACGCGGCAAATTTTGCAAAACCCGGTAAGGACTCAAAGGTGAAATTCAAACGTTCAGCAAGAAGATTTGTGAAGCTGTATAACTTTCTCGGAGCAATGCTGCCTTATGCCAATGCGGAATGGGAGAGGCTGTGTATATTCCTGACACTGCTGCTGTCTAAACTGCCGGCGGTGAGGGATGATGATTTTCCTGCTGGACTGTATGAAGCTGTAGACCTTGAGAGCTACCGGATTGAGGCTAAAGAAACGTTGTCAATAATACTCAAAGAGTCTGAGCTGATGAAACCCTACCTCGTTACACCCCCTGCTCACACTCAAGAGCCCCCGATGAGCAGGAAGCGAGGATATATAGAAGAGGTTCTGCGCCGCGCTGTGAGTGTCGTATCTGCAAGACAGCATAGAATTGTAATTGTACGGCATGTATCAGAGCAGCGGCAGCTTCAGGAAGCAGCTTATAGATAGAATGCTGGAAGCGTTGACATACTCCCCATGCTTCAAGGCAGGCGATTCTTGTATCAACAAACCTTGCACTCCTATATTTATGATTAATGCCTCAATCACTGCACAGCTTCCGCCCTTTTCACCCGGCAGCTTGATGCTTCTCTGATACGCAAGGTCTTTAATTTACGTCCTCTATACGCTGCCCTGCCCTTGATGGTTTTTCCGAACCTATAGCTAAAGCAAGGGGCTTTCTGGCTGTATGTCATATCATGTTTTATTGAGTGAGGCAGAATACAGCGGGCAATATCTTATCGCTGGCAGAAAGATTTTTTGCCGGGATTATTGCAGCGTGTATTTGCCTGGCCTGTTCAGCCTTGTCTGCAGAATGGTGATGTTCTCTTCGTTGCAGCAAATCACAGGCTGAATATTTTGGGCTTCCTCGACCTTTCACGTTCCGGCTAAAAGTACAAAGACAACGCGAATATCGGAATGCAGGATCTTGCTGCGTCTCTGAGACAGATTCAGGAGAACACAAAGCATTCCGGCGGCACTCAGAAGCTCATACGGATTACTTACGAAAGAGCATAACAGCAAGTGTATAATTTTTGATAATGACAAACTCAATCCCCTAATGAACGAAGTAATTAACAACAAGTGAATATCTCAAAGAAAGGTTAAGCAGTATGGACACAAGAAACAAGAAAGTCCCATTGTCGCAGACTCAGTCAGGGATATATTTCGAGTCTTTGAGGATGGGCAGAGGTGCTTATAACAGGCACTACCTTTACACGCTCGACAAGAGTCTTGACATGGAACGGTTAGCGCGAGCCATCGAAAAAACTGTGCAGGCTCATCCCTATATGGAAGTCCGAATCTCACAAGACAATGAAACAATCACACAATCAATTCCAGAATCACAATCCCAATATCACCAGACTGTAGAGAGAATGACCGAATCACAATGGCAGGATCGTCTGAAGACTCTCACTTCCGAACCGCTGACATTAAACGGCGGGCGTCTGTTCCGCTTTGACCTCGCCGAGACTGAATGCGGGAAATACATGCTGAGGACGACTCATCACATAGCCTTTGACGGAATGTCTCACAATGTCATGATGAGCGATATTGCGGCGGCGTATAACGGTGAGAGTCTGACTCAGGAAACGTATAACGCTCTCGATGCCGCAGAGGAAGAGTCAAAGCTCAGGGAGAGTGAAGAATACCAGCGCGCTGAAGAATGGTACGTGAAAAATTTTTCCGGGCTTGATGCCGTGAGCCTGCCTCTTTCGGACAACAGCGGGAATAATGCGGGTGAATGTCTCGTTTACACGTTCGATTTGTCCGAAGATGACATGAAGAAATTCTGCCGTGAAAAGAATATCAGCACATCGGCTTTCACTTCAGGAGCATTCGCAATTCTCATAGGATTTTACACTAACCAGAAGGAGTCTTTGTTCTCGACAATCTATCATGGCCGGAAGAAGAACGCCGCGCATATCATCGGAATGTTCGTCAAGACTCTACCAGTTCATGCGAAATGGGACAGCGGTACACGGGTCGACGATTTTCTCATGAGACTGTCAGAACAGATTCAGGGCGCAAGGGACAATGATATATTCTCGTTTGCTGACGTTAAGACTATATGCCCTATAAATGACGCTCCCTTGTTCGCTTGGCACGGCGCAATAAGGACTCATGATGAAGTCTGCGGAATGCCCGCAAGTGAAGAGCTGTTAGACAAAACCACAAATGACACCGCGCTGTCTGTCGAATTGATGTCGGTGCCTTCGGGAATGTCATTGAGAGTCGAATACGATTCGGGGAAGTACACACGTGAATTTAGAGAGACGCTCGCGGAAACTTACGGCAATATTCTCCGTCAGCTTATGACAAAAGAATTTCTGCGCGAGATTGAGCCATGCACGCAGGGAACAAAGACCGGGAGTCTCAATGATACAGATTACCCGCTCACAAAGACTCAGGAAGGAATATTCTTCGAGACTCAATCACACCCGGGGACGACAATCTATAACGCTGCGACTCTTCTTGAGCTTGCCGGGACTCCTGATGTTTCACGCATAAGGAACGCTGTAATCTCTGCGGTGAAAGCTCATCCGTATTTGCTGACTCGTTTCTTCCTGAACGGCAGCGGGGAAATACGGCAGAAACGCCCGGAAGATTTTGCGTTTGATGTTGAGGAATTGAGATTCACGAATCTTGACGAGCTGAAGAAGAATCTTTTGCGGCCTTATGACCTTCTGAATGACAGACTCATACGCGCCAATATTGCCCGGACTGATGACGGAAAAATTTACGTTTACTTCGACATGAATCACGCTGTCTTTGACGGAAGGTCGCTGCAAATTTTCCTGCGTGATATTGAGCGTTCGTATAACGGTGAGACATTAGAGCCTGAGAAATTCAGCGGATGGGAAGCGGCACTGCTTGAAGAACGTTTGCGTAACAGCTCACAGTACCAGAAAGCAAAGGACTATTACACCGAACTGTTCAAGGATTGCGAGCCTGACTGTTTGCCATTGCCTGACATGCAGGAAGACTCAGAAGGAAGCGTATCTATGATTATTCCCGGCCATGCTGACGCGGAGTCAATCAGGAAATTCTGCGACGATAACGGCATAAGTGAGAATGATTTTTACACGGCTGCTTTCGGATATGTCATCGCAGGTTTCAGCGGAAGGGAGGACTCAATCTTCACGACAGTCAACAGCGGACGGAGCGACTCAAGATTCATGGACAGCGTTTCAATGTTCGAGAGGATTTGCCCGGTAATCTGCAAAACCGCAAACTGCACTGTGCTTGATTATATCCGTGAGACAAAACGACAGCTAACCGACAGCCTTTCTTACGGGGCGTACTCATTCGCCGAAATGAGTCATGACTTGGGAATCACGTCTGATATTCTCTTTTCGTTTCAGGGGGCTGCGAGCGGAAAAATAGAGTCATTCTGCGGGTGTCCATGCTCTGAAGTTGATGTATCACTTGACGAGGCAAAAGCAGGTATTGAGTTGTCAGTCTTCACGGAGAACGGCGGACTCTCGTATCACTTCACCTGCTGTAAAAATCTCTGCACTGAGGACTTCATTCGGAGTTTCGCGGGCGTTTATGATAATGTTCTCACGGAGTTTACGCGCAAAAAGAATCTCAATGAGGCAGAATTTCTTGACGCTGAAACAGAGTCCCTTCTCGACAATGCGAACGATACTGCAACCGATTATGACAAGTCGGACATTGTAACCCAGTTCCGAAAAGCCGCAGAGAAATTCCCGGACAATATAGCGGTTGTGTACAAAGAGAAGCGTTACACGTACAAAGAAGCTGACGAGATCACCGAGAGAATCGCGGCATACCTGAAGGAGCGCGGAATAGGTTCGGAAGATGTTGTGTCGGTATTGATTCCGCGCTGTGAGTATATGGTGCTTGCCTCGCTTGGAGTCCTCAAGACTTGCGCCGCTTATCAGCCGTTAGATCCCTCGTACCCTCCTGAACGGCTCGAATTTATGATTACGGACGCTTCCGCAAAATTGTTGATTGCAGACAGGAATCTCATCAAAGAATGCGTTCCGAATTATCACGGTGAAATACTCTTCACTGACGAAATACCCTCGCTCCCTCATGCAGAGAAACTCACGGAGACTCCGAGCCCTTCAAATCTCTTCATCATGCTTTACACTTCAGGCTCAACAGGAGTCCCCAAAGGCGTAATGCTCGAACATGGTAATCTCTCCTGCTTCACAGCGTGGTACAAGAGGACGACTCATCTCACGGAAAAATCAAGAGTGGCGGCTTATGCGAGTTACGGATTCGACGCTTGCATGATGGACTTATACCCCGCACTTACATCGGGCGCGGCTGTCCATATACTTGACGAGGAAATAAGGCTTGATTTCGCGGCTGTACAGAAATATTTTGACGCTGAGGGAATAACACACTGCTTCATGACGACTCAGGTAGGGCGGCAGTTCGCGGAATTTTACACGGGGCAATCGCTGAAATATTTATCTGTCGGCGGTGAAAGGCTTGCTCCAATTTTCCCGGAGAATAAGAGTTTCACTTTGCTTAATGGCTACGGCCCTACAGAATGCACAATCTTTACGACTACTTTACCGGTGAAGAAACTGTACAGGCGGATTCCAATCGGTGCGGCACTCGACAACGTGAAGCTGTATATTGTTGACAGGAACGGGCGCAGGCTTCCTCCGTATATGCCCGGCGAGCTTTGGGTTTCAGGCCATCAGGTCGGGCGCGGCTACTTCAACAGGGCGGAGAAAAACGCAGAGAGCTTCATAGCAAATCCCTTCACGAATGAGGAAGGCTATACGAGAGTCTACAGGACAGGTGATATTGTCCGCAATGTTTACGACGGCGGGAAGCTGGTTATTGATTTCGTAGGCAGGAATGACGCTCAGGTGAAAATACGCGGCTTCCGTATTGAGCTTACAGAAATTGAATCGGTTATCAGGAAATTTCCGGGCGTGAAAGATGTAACAGTTCAGGCTTTCGACTCAGACAGCGGGGAAAAATATCTTGCGGCTTATGTCGTCAGTGATGAAAAAATTGATGTTAATGCGCTGAATGAATTTATCGGCCAGGACAAACCGCCCTATATGATTCCCGCCGTAACGATTCAGATTGATGCAATCCCGCTGAATCAGAATCAGAAAGTCAACCGCAAAGCACTTCCCAAGCCCGAAATCACAAACACACACAAAGAAGCCGAGTCAGTTTCAGCACCTTTGAACGTTTTGGAGAAAGACATAAAGGACATAATAGCGGGGATAACAGGCACGGACTCTTTCAGCATAACAGACACTCTCGGCAATTTCGGCCTCACGTCAATATCAAGCATACGGCTCGCGACTCAGATCTACAAGAAATACGGCGTACAGTTGCAGGTGAGAAAACTTGTCTCAGAAGGAAGCGTGCAGAGCATAGAGAATGAAATTCTGCGGAAAGTTTTTGCTGAGACTCACGAGGAAAAATCAGAGCCAACAGAATCACATGAGCCGTCAAAACATTCATGCGGACTCACGTTTGAACAGCAGGGAGTTTACGCGGATTGCATGATTGACCCGTCATCTACAGTCTACAACACGCCGTTTGCTGTGAAGATTCCTGAAGGTGTTACAGCAGAACAGCTCCGGGACTCATTGTTCGGAGTCGTTGAAGCTCATCCGTATATACTTTGCAGGTTCACGGCCAGCGAGAACAACGAGATAATACAGGAGTCAATTCCCGGTTTCATGCTCGACATTCCCGAAAAAGAAATGACTCCTGAGGATTACGAGTCTTACCGCAAAGAAGGCTTTGTGCGTCCGTTCGATCTCGCTGAAGGGCCGCTTGTGCGTTTTGAGATTGTGAGGGCTGACGGGCTTTATCTCCTAATGGATATGCATCATCTTGTTACTGACGGTGCGTCTGTTGATATTTTCCTTCAGCAGTTGTGCGAGAAACTTGACGGCCATGAAATAGAGCATGAAGAATACAGCTACTACGATTACGCCAGAGACGAGAGAATGACGGAGGGAGCAGATGACTTTTTCGCCGGGAGAATGGCACTCTCAGACGAAGCGACTCAGATTATCCCGGATATTTACGGCGAAAATCTCAAGCACTCGGAAGAATCCGTTAGCGTGAAGACAGACATTAAGGCTGTGAAAGATTTTGCCCTCAAGCACAGCGCAACGCCCGCTGAAATTTACCTTGCGGCGGGATATATCACCTTCTCGCGGTTCGTGTGTGATGATACTGTCTCAATCATGACAATCTCAAACGGGCGCAGCAACATGAAGATTTCCGGCACTCTGGGAATGTTCGTTAATTCACTGCCTCTTGTTGAAACTGTCGACAGCTCCGAAAATGTTTCAGACTTCATCAAACGTTCAGCAAAAAATTTCAGCGATACACTTCTCCATGAAAATTACCCGTTCGCGCGCGCCGCCAAAAAGTTTGATTTTCATCCGAGTATCTCATACGCATACCAAATAGGAGTCCTCAGCGAGTACAGGACGAAATACGGAGCATTAACCGCAGAAGAGCTTACATCTGACAAGGCAAAAATCCCCGTTGCGGTCTTCATCACAGGAACAGAGGACGAAGCCGAAATCAAGATAAGCTACGACACCGCGCTGTACAGCCGTGAAATAATGCAGAGCCTTGCAGAGTGCTACGAAAACGCCGTGCGAGGACTCATGACTCATGACAAGATTTCTGACATAAGCATAACGGACTCGACTCAATGGGCAATCCTCGACTCGTACAATCCTGAATGGGATCTGAATTACGACATTAACGACACGCCCGTATCAGCCTTCAGGAGGAACGCAAAGAACAACCCCGGTAAAGTTGCGGCGGTCTTCAGGGATAAGCAGTACACATACAGGGAGCTTGACGAACTCACAGACAGACTCGCGGCGAAAATCTACAGCAGAATGAAAGCCATCACAGGCCGGGAAAATATATCGGAGGAAGTAATCTCAATCATTCTCCCCCGGAATGAAAACGTATTCATTCTCCCTCTTGCTGTTGTGAAGGCCGGGTGCGCTTATGAGCCGTTAGATCCTTCATACCCGCAGGAGAGACTCAATTTCATGGTGAAAGACTCAGGCGCGAGACTCCTAATCGCTGATGACTCTTTGCGCTCTCTCGTGAATGAATATCAAGGCGATGTTCTTACGGTCAGCGAGTTATACGCAATGAATGACTCGAACGACATACCGCCGAGTCCGTCCCCTGAAAATTTGTTCGTCATGCTCTACACTTCAGGCAGTACAGGGACTCCGAAAGGCTGCCAGATTGAACACCGTAATGTTGTCGCGCTCGCTCACGGAATCGAGTCAGCAGGATTCTACAGGGAAGATGACAGAATAGCCGATTATGCTTCATTCGGTTTTGACGTGAACATGGCCGATGTTTTCTGCACGCTCATTAACGGCGGGACGGTTTATATCATTCCTGAGGACATACGCATGAATCTTGACTCACTCGCAGAATATTTTGATGAGGCAGGAATTACGGCGTTATTGCTCACGACTCAAGTTGGCGTTCAGTTCATGCAGAATTACCCGCACTGCAAGACGCTGCGACTCCTCTTAATCGCGGGTGAAAAACTTCCGGCTGTAGATCCTTCCGGCTTAAGCTACACGATCGCAAACGGCTACGGCCCTACGGAGAACTGTTACGGCGTAAGTATCTTCCCGATTCGCAAATGGGAGAAGAATATCCCAATCGGCAAGCCATTCCCGACAATTCACGGCTACATTCTCGACAAGACAGGACACAGACTCCCAGCAGGCGCGGCGGGTGAATACTGCCTCTCAGGGCCGCAAGTCAGCAGGGGCTATCTTAACCGCCCGGACAAAACAGCAGAGGCTTACGAGCAATGCCCCTATAACAACTTCCGCATGTATCACACCGGGGACATTGTGCGCTACCGTCAGGATGGAAATGTAGAGTTTGTTGGGCGCAAAGACGGACAAGTGAAGATTCGCGGCTTCAGGATTGAGACGAAAGAAATCGAGTCGGTGATTCGGAATTTCGGCGGCGTTAAAGATGCTACTGTTCAGGCTTACGATTACGAGTCAGGCGGGAAATATCTTGCTGCGTTCGTTGTGAGCGATAATGCAATCGACACGGAGAAGTTGCGCGAGTTCATAAAGAGTCAGAAGCCCGCGTATATGGTTCCTGCTGTGATAATGCAGATTGAGAAAGTGCCGCTGACTGTGAATCAGAAAGTTGACAGAAAAGCATTGCCCAAGCCGGAATTGCAGAGGCGTGAATATGTCGCTCCAGTCGGAAAAACTGAGGAGGATTTCTGCGGGATATTCGGCGAAATTTTAGGGCTTGAGAGAGTCAGCGCGGAAGATGATTTCTTTGAGCTTGGCGGAAGCTCCGTTATCGCAATGAAGGTTGTTATAGCGGCGGGCAAAAAGGGATATTCCATCGTCTACAATGATGTCTTCAAGTACACGACTCCGAGACTCCTCGCTGAGTTTGTTACGGGTTCAGGAAGTCAGCCGGAAGAAATCACAGCCGCTATTGCGCCGTCAGCAGGAAAAATTTCAGAGATAGACTCGGAAGGCTACGACTATTCAGCGATTCATGCACTGCTCGCACAAAACACGATGGAGGCATTCAGGAGCGGAGAACGTCAGAGATTAGACGATGTACTTTTAGCGGGCGCGACGGGGTATCTTGGGATTCATGTTCTTGAAGAGATTATCACGTCAACAGAGTCAAAAGTTTTCTGCCTCGTCAGACCCAAAGAAGGCAGCAGCGGTGAAAAGCGTCTGAGGAATATCCTTGAGTATTACTTTGGCCATGACCACGCAGAATATTTTGCTTCACGTATCAATGTCATTGAGGGCGATGCGACAAACCCGGACTCGCTGAGAGATTTTGCGGCTGACTCAAGCATGACCGTCATAAACTGCGCGGCATCCGTAAAGCATTTCGCAAAAGGCAGCGAGATCGAACGCACTAACGTTGACTCGGTGAAAAATATCGCGGCATGGTGCGAGGAAAATAATTCACGGCTCGTTCACATTTCAACAGGAAGCATTATCGGCGGGCGGAAAAATGGACTCCCCCCTGAAGGTTACCGCTTTGATGAGCATGTGTTATTTGCCGGGCAGACTGTGAATCACAATCAGTACATTCACTCGAAATTCATGGCCGAGAGATTCATTTACGAGGAAATTTTGACGCACGGACTGAACGCAAAAGTATTCAGAGTCGGAGACCTTGCGCCACGATTGTCTGACGGAAAATTTCAGGTCAACTTCAGGACGAACAATATCATGAACTCGCTTAGAGCCTATAAGATTCTCGGAATGGTGAATTTTGCGACGCTTGCAGATGAGATTGAGTTCTCGCCGATTGACTGCCTCGCAAAAGCCGTTATCACACTCGCAGGAACTCCGAAAGAATGTATATGCTTCATGCCCATCAACCCGCACCGGGCATTAATGCAGGACGTTTTCACGGAGATTTGCGGACTTGGCTATGAGATTCGGACGGCTGAAGATGACGAACTGAAGCAGGCACTTGACGCGGCATTGTCCGACAGCACGAAGAACAGCGCGGTTTCTCCGTTAGTTGCGTACTCAAACAAGAGCGGCATTCAGGATCTCAGCTGGAACGATATAGATATGAGCTTCACAACACAAGTGCTTTACCGTCTGGGCTTCTCATGGCCGCAAACAGGAGCGGAATATATCAGGCAGTTCATCAGGAAACTTGACGGGCTTTCATTCTTTGACGAGTAAATATCATGACACTAATTCACGAAACCGTATCACAATACGCCGTGAACAATCCCACAAGGAAGGCTGCTGAGGACTCACTCGGCAGTCTCTCTTACAGGGAGCTTGACGGCAGAAGCAACACAGGCGCGAAAATTCTTCATGGACTCGGAGTAACAGCGGGGGACTCTGTCGGCGTTTATGTTCCGTATGTGAAGGACGTAATAACGTGTGCTTTGTCCGTGTGGAAGACGGGCGGAGTCTATGTCCCTATGGATGACGCTTATCCCGCTGAGAGGCTCGAATATATCCTCAGAGACTCAAACGCAAAAGCTATCCTCACATGCCATTCTCTTTGGGACAACAAGCCGCTTGATTTCCCGGCAGAAAAAGTAATCTTCATTGACGGCATAACAGAATGCGGCTCATCATTCACACCCTGTAACACAATCACACCGAAATCACCCGCAATGATTCTCTACACTTCCGGCACAACTGGACGGCCTAAAGGAGTTCTTCACAGGCACGAATTTTTGACTCACATTGTCGACTGGATGAACATAGGCGAGGGCTTCGAGCTGTCAGAAGACTCACGAGTGGGACTCATATCTCGTTTTACGTTCGTTGCGACTGTAACATTCATGTTCGGCGCGTTGCTGAAGGGAGGAACGTTATACTTTGCTCCCGAAAACGCAAGGAATGATCTTGAGCATCTGCATGAATTTCTGACGGACAAAAAGATTACTCACATATTCATTGCGTCAGGACTCGCGGCAATTCTCGCTGAGGATTACGACATTTCCGGCGTGAATGTTTTTGCGGCGGGTGAAAAGCTCCCTCACTTCCGGGCGTTTTCTGACTCCGTATATCTCCGCAACATTTACGGATCAACAGAGATCGGAGTCGTTACGTCAGCGGAAATTCACGGCCAGGAGAATCCCATCACAATAGGCAAGCCCGGTCCGGGAACAAAAGCAATGCTCGTTGACGAAAATCTCAGTCCGTCAAAACCTGATGAAGCAGGAGAACTCCTCATAGCGTATGAATACATGTCGAATCAATATCTCAATCTCCCGGAGCAGACCGCAGAGAAATGGATTCATATTGACGGCCTCACTTGGTACAGAACCGGCGACAGCGCAACAATGACTCATGAAGGGGATATATGCATACTCGGACGCACCGACAACATGATAAAGCTGCGGGGATTCAGAATCGAAACGGGCGAGGTTGAGTCGCAGGTGTCAAAAGCAGTATCACGAACCGGGCGCGATGACGTGAAAAACATTGTCGTTTGTCTTCGAACCGTAAGCAGGAATGATTATCTCGTCTGCTACTACGAGTCGGAAAATGATCTTGCCCCTGACGAAATCAGCGCGGTGAAAAGCGAGTCCGCAAAATATCTCGCTGACTACATGATACCCGATATATTCATGAGAGTCGCCCGAATGCCCCGCAACCTTAACGGGAAAATCATACGCAAAGACCTTCCGCAGCCAAACACACACACACACGAAATCACCGCCCTTGACAGTGAAGTACTTGCGCGAGTCGTGTGGGCTGTCTCTGACGTTCTCGGAATCTCATCGGCTGAACCTGAAGACACATTCACGGAGCTTGGCGGCTCATCAATCACGGCCATGAAGCTCGCCTCACTCTTACGGCCTCAGGGCATCAAGGTTACGACAGCGCAGATACTGAAGCTGAACGTGTTGCGGAAAATTGCTGACAGTGCTGAAGTCGATTACACTAAATTGTGGTCAGAGGAAGAATACAGCGCAATCATTTCCGACTTTGCTTCACGCGGCGAGCACATACAGAAAGTGCTTCCCATTACGGCACAACAAGATGATATGCTGTTCGACTACTTGCTTTACCCGGACAGAAACAGCTTCAGATCCGTTTACATGCTTCAGGCTGACAGCGTTATAACAGAGGAAAATTTGCGGCTCGCGCTTGATACTGTCTCACAAGAAAATGAAGAGCTGCGATCATCTATCGTATTCCGCCGGACTCGCGTTATACAGCAGGTGATAACAGACAGGAAGATCCCCGCAAAATTCGTGAACATGAACAATCTTGATGATAAGAATCTGCAAGTCGAATGGAATATGTTTCAACGCCCCTTTGATTTGCAGAGAGACTCATTAATGCGAGTCGTTTGCGGAGAGTTTTACGGGAAAAGTTTCCTGTACATAATGACGAGTCATATCAGCTTCACAAAAGAACAGTCGCGTAAATATATCGCCCGCATAATGTCAGTGCTTGAGGAAAAATATCCTGATGACAAATCGATTCATGGCTGGCGGGAAATTTTTGACGGGACTCTCACGGAAAATTTTGCGGAAAAAACGAAATCCCGCGGCGAGTCAAAGCTGATGGAACTTGACCGATCAAGAAGCAATATCCCTCCCGAAATCTGCATTTACTCAGAGAACAGCGGCCCTAAGATGACGTTTATTCACACAGGCAACACAGGAAGCGAAGCATATTACCGTCTCGCGGACAGAATCAGGGACAAGATTTCATTCTCAGTGATTGAGCCGTTCAACTTGTGGCACATTGAGCAGGCTACATACGGTATACCGAACATCGCAAAAAGGTACATAGAGATTCTCAAGCGTCATCAGCCCGAAGGCCCGTATATTTTGGGCGGATGGTGCTACGGCGGAATGATAGCTCACGAAATGGCATGTCAGCTTCAGGACTCAGGCGAGGAAGTGAAATATCTCTTCATGCTTGACTCACACGCAACGACAGACCCCGCGTTAAGGCAAATGGCACAAAGCATGTATGACGCTTCGGGGCGTGAATATTTCGAGACAAGCCCGCTTTTTTCTGACCTGCGAGAAGCCGGAATGCTTGAAACTATGATCATCAACTCGGAGCATGTTTATCACGACATGGCCGCTCATGTTCCGTCATTCTTCAGCGGCCCGGTTACTTACTTCAAGCCCGATGTGATTCCGGCAGAATCTTCCGGGGACGCTCGCAAATATTGGGAGAGAATGATGGAGTTCCCCGCCGGCAATTACAGACAGTTCTGCAACGGTGATTTGTTCCGAATCGTTCACACTCCTCACGAGCATGATTTGATGATGGACGATGCTTCACTTGATGTTATTGTCCCGGAAATTTTCAGGGCATTGGGCATAAAGTGATAAGGCTGACTCTTCTCGACATTCGCACACTCAAGCCGAAAGCTGAAGAGTTACTGCGTGGACTCCCTGAAGACTTACGGAACAAGGCATTGCGTTACAGAAAAGAAGATGACCAGTTACGGAGCATAGGGTCATCTTTTCTTTTGCTCAAAGCCTCAAAGGGTCATGAGATTCATTACAGCCCGGAAGGAAAGCCGTTTGCTGACGGAGAACTTTACTTTAACATTTCACACAGCGGGGACTATGTTGTTCTTGCTGAAGCTGACTCGCCTGTTGGTGTTGACGTTGAGAGAGTCGCGGACATTGGGATTAATGACGGCTTGAAGGATATAGCACTGACTGAGAGGGAAAAACTTTTTGTGAAAGATTCATTGCTGAGATTCTATGTTGTGTGGACGAGAAAAGAGAGCCTCGTTAAATGCGAGGGAAGCGGATTCGTTTCAGAGCCTTGCGAAATTGATTCGATCCCTGAGAATGATTTTGACGAGCCTGTGAAGTATGAGGGAAAATATTACCGCGTTGAAAGTTTCATGACTGGCGGGCATATAATATCAGCGGCGGTATTGACCGGGATGGCCGGCAAGCAAGGCATAAAGCATAACAGCAGGGGTTAAATGTAATTTCTCTGAGAGCTGAATCTTGAGCTTCATTGACGGAGAAAAAATTACAAGTTCTTTCTCATGATCTATAACGCACGGTATTATAGTCATTCCGACACCTATTATTTTTGCTGCGCTTTTCATGTTGACAAATTCAATTACATACACTACCATAAAAATATTTTAGTAAAGCATGTTTATAAAAGTTTTTGCTAAAGCACTTGACTATATTTATTCCACATAATTCACAATAAATCGTTCTGTTTCACATTCTTAAAGGTTAAGAAGGGATGATTGTTGCTATATATAGGAATTGATTTAGGAACTTCTGCCGTAAAACTGATTCTGATGGACGAAAGCGGCAGGATTCATAATACAGTTTCGCGCGAGTATCCTATATTTTATCCTCATTCCGGCTGGTCAGAACAGAATCCAGAAGACTGGTACACGCAAACCCTTCAGGGAATCGCAGAGCTCACAGCCAATGCAGACAAAGCGAGGATTGCGGGAATAAGCTGCGGAGGCCAGATGCACGGACTTGTCATTCTTGACGAAAGCGACAGAGTTATACGGCCTGCGATTTTGTGGAATGACGGAAGAACCGCGGCTGAAACAGATTACCTCAACAACATAATCGGCAAGAAAAAACTTTCAGACTACACAGCAAATATAGCCTTCTCAGGATTCACTGCTCCAAAAATTTTATGGCTTAAGAACAATGAGCCGGAGAATTACAAGAGAATCCGCAAAATCATGCTCCCAAAAGATTACATAGCCTACAAATTATCCGGGGCTTTCTGCACTGATTATTCTGATGCGTCGGGAATGCTTCTTCTTGACGTTAAGCACCGCAGATGGTCAAAGGAGATGTGCGGTATTTGCGGTGTTGATGAGTCGCAGCTTCCGAAACTTTACGAGAGCTATGAGAAAGTCGGAAACATTCTGCCCGCCCTCGCAAAAGAATTAGGACTCTCAGAAAGAGTCATTATCGCGGCAGGAGCAGGAGACAACGCAGCCGCCGCCATAGGCACAGGGACAGTAGGCAACGGACGCTGCAATATATCTCTTGGGACGAGCGGAACTATTTTTATCTCGTCAGACTCTTTCCGTGTTGATGAGAATAACGCTCTTCACTCTTTCGCGCACGCTGACGGACATTATCACCTTATGGGCTGTATGCTTAGTGCTGCTTCGTGCAATAAGTGGTGGCTTGAGGAAATTTTGAGGACAAATGACTACTCGTCTGAGCAGAGCGCAATAAAACGTCTCGGCGAAAATCACGTGTTCTTCCTGCCATACCTGATGGGCGAGCGTTCCCCGTGGAATAATCCTTCAGCAAGAGGAACATTTACGGGACTCACTATGGACTCTTCACGGGCGGACATGACTCAGGCAGTACTTGAGGGAGTCAGCTTTGCCGTCCGGGATATGTACGAGTTCGCAAAGAAAACGGGAGTCAGTCTCACAAGTACGATGATCTGCGGAGGAGGAGCAAAGAGTCCTTTGTGGCGCAAGATGATCGCAAACATCCTCAACATGAGAGTCGATGTTCCTGTCTCAGAGGAAGGCCCCGCGATGGGAGCTGCTATGCTCGCTATGACTGCATGCGGAGAATACAAGACCGTTAATGAGGCGGCGCAGGCTATCGTAAAGGTTGCGAAATCTGAAGAGCCTGACCCGGAACTCGTGAGAAAGTATGAAGCGCGTTACCAGCAATTCAGGACAATTTATCCCGCAATGCAGAAAGTTTTCGGGATAATTTCGGCTCAATAAGAAAAGGTGATGATCATGAAGCTATACAGCGTGAAAGACAATGAGTTCAGGCCGTACGGAAGAGTTATAGAAGGCTATGACTTCAGCGAATTGATTTCAGTCCTCAGAGATTCAACGCCATGCCCTGACAGCGGCACTGTTTATGTAACGTCCGATAAAAATCTCGAAAGCCTCGATGCAGCGAAAATTATCGGAGCGAATGTTTACGGACGCATGCCCATAGAGATTGGCTACTGCAACGGGCATAACACAAAGTTAAACGCTCTCGAATATCACAGGGACTCAGAAGTGAATATAGCCGCTGATGATGTGATTCTCCTGCTTGCCAAGAAGGAAGATGTTAATGATGATTACTCCCTCGACACGTCAAAAGTGAAAGCGTTTCTTGTTCCTTCCGGCGTTGCTGTGGAGGTTTACGCAACATCGCTTCACTACGCGCCCTGCCACGTGAAAAATGAAGGCTTCCGAGTCGCTGTAGTTCTCCCGAAAGGAACGAACGAGGCATTAACCACAAAGACAGAAATATTATCCCCTGAAGACAAGCTGTTGACCCACGTAAACAAATGGCTCATAGCTCATCCCGAAGGCGGCTGTCCCGAAGGCTCATTCGTTGGGCTGACGGGTAAAAACATAGATACAGCAGAAGATATTGATTAACATTGAGGAGGGTTTATTGTACATGAACAATGTACCGAAGATCAAAGTCGGAGTCGTGGCAGTCAGCAGGGACTGTTTCCCGGCATCGCTTGCCACAAACAGGCGGAAAGTGTTAGTTGAGGCATATAAGCGCAAGTACAACGCCGATGATATTTACGAGTGTCCCGTGTGCATCATTGAGAGCGAAATCGATATGGTGAAAGCTCTCGAAGATGTCAAAGCTAACGGGTGCAACGCGCTTTGTGTTTATCTCGGCAATTTCGGCCCGGAGATCTCAGAGACTCTTTTGGCGAAACATTTTGACGGCCCGAAAATGTTCATCGCGGCTGCTGAAGGGGACGGAGATTTGCTTGACGGCCGCGGCGATGCTTTCTGCGGAATGCTCAACGCCAGCTACAATCTTGCGCTCCGTAACGTAAGGGCATACATCCCGGAATACCCCGTAGGCACTGCTGAAGAATGCGCCGATATGATTCATGATTTCCTGCCTGTCGCAAGAGTCGCTGTAGGTTTGTCGGAGCTCAAAGTGATAAGTTTCGGCCCCCGTCCGCTTAACTTCCTTGCCTGCAACGCTCCCATAAAGCAGCTCTATAATCTGGGTGTTGAGATTGAAGAAAATTCAGAGCTTGACCTTTTCGAGGCTTATCACAATCATGACGGCGACAAGAGGATCGACTCAGTAGTTCAGGAAATGGCAAACGAACTCGGAGCAGGTAATACTAATGCGGGAATGCTTCCCAAGCTCGCGCAGTATGAGCTGACTCTTCTCGACTGGATAGAGGCTCACAAAGGCTACAGAAAGTATACGTGCATCGCAGGAAAATGCTGGCCGGCTTTCCAGACTCAGTTTCACTTTGTCCCGTGCTACGTAAACAGCAGGCTCACAGGCAGAGGAATCCCGGTATCGTGCGAGGTCGATATTTACGGCGCGCTGTCTGAGTATATCGGGACGTGCATAAGCGAGGACGCTGTTACGCTTCTTGACATCAACAACACAGTGCCAAGAGCAATGTATGACGAGTTCATAAAGGGGAAATACAGCTACAAGCACACAGATACATTCATGGGCTTCCACTGCGGCAACACATGCTCAAGAAAAGTCTGCAACCCTCATCTTGATTTCCAGAGGATAATGGCTCGCAATCTTCCCAGAGAGTTCACAGACGGAACAATTGAAGGCGACCTTCAGCCCGGCGAAATTACGTTCTACAGACTCCAGTCAACAGCAGACACGATACTCCGCGCATACATGGCCGAGGGTGAAATTCTCCCGGTAGCGACAAAGAGTTTCGGCGGAATAGGAGTCTTCGCGATTCCTGAGATGGGACGCTTCTACCGTCATGTACTCATTGAGAAGAATTACCCTCATCACGGCGCGGTAATGTTCGGTCATTACGGAAAAGCACTCTTCAACGCGCTGAAGTATATCGGTGTCAGCACATCGGAGATCGGCTACAATCAGCCCGAAGGCGTTCGCTATCCGTCAGAAAATCCGTTTTGCTAGGTTCACGGCTCGAATGAATCGCAATGATTCTTTCAGTAAATTGATACGATAAAGGAGCGTGTCTTTTCTCATGAAGAAACTTTTATTGTTGGTATTGGCTCTCGTAATGGTATTCGGCGCATACACAGCGGCATTCGCGGCGGCAAAGAAAATAGGTATCTCAATGCCGACTCAGTCCCTCGAACGCTGGAACAGAGACGGGCAGTATCTCAAAGCCCAGTTTGACGCGGCAGGCTACGAAACACAGCTCACGTACTCGGACAACAAGAACGATCAGCAGGTCAACGACATCGACAACATGATAAGCTGGGGAGCAGACCTTCTCATTATCGCGGCTATTGACGGCGATGGACTCAATACCGCCATGAACCACGCTGCTGAAGCAGGTATCCCCGTTATCGCTTATGACCGATTAATCGGAAATGATGCCGTTACGTATTACATCTCATTCGACAATTACACCGTAGGAGTTTTGCAGGGGAAGTTCATCGAAGCCGCGCTTGACCTCAAGAACGCAAAGGGTAAAGTCTTCAACATCGAGTTCACAGCAGGAGACCCCGCCGACAACAACGCAGGCTACTTCTTCAGAGGCGGTTTTGACACACTGAAGCCCTATCTTGACTCAGGCGTTCTCAAAGTCATTTCGGGACAGACAGAATTTCAGCAGGTAGCCACAGCACAGTGGAATACTGATACAGCTTTGGCGCGCGCTCAGAACATTCTCGGCTCATATTACGCTGACGGAACAATCCTTCATGCGTGGCTGTGCAACAACGACTCGACAGCGGCCGGAGTAACTCAGGCTCTTGAGTCAGATTATGCCGGATCGAACGCAGTAATCGTTACAGGGCAGGACGGAGATATTGCCAACCTCGCGAACATTGTTGACGGGAAGCAGACAATGACAGTCTACAAAAACGTAGCGAATGAAGCTGTCGTTACTCTCGAAGTTGCAAAGGCTCTCCTTAATGGCAAAGTAAACGGTGAAGAGCTTGCGAAAAGTTTCAGCGTTGAGTGCGCCTACGACACAACGTCATACTTCACATCACCCGGACATTACACGCCTTCATTCCTTCTTGTGCCGACAGTAGTAACGAAAGATAACCTTGATTACCTCGTCGGAACGGGGCTTTACATCAAAGGTGAAGACGGCTATCTCAAAGCGAAATAACACATCGCATAACACTGCAAATTTTCGGGCGGGGTAAAAATGATTGCCCTGCCCATTTTTTGAAGGGAGGAATTGCGTTTGTCTGACATAATTCTTGAGATGAGGAACATCACAAAAGAATTTCCCGGAGTAAAGGCTCTCGATAATGTGAATCTTGTTGTTGAACGCGGAGAAATTCACGCCCTTATTGGTGAGAATGGCGCGGGGAAGTCCACGCTGATGAATGTGCTGTCCGGGATTTACCCCTACGGAACTTACACGGGAGAAATATATTACAACGGCAGATTATGCAAGTTCAGGACGCTGAAAGAGTCAGAAGCTGAGAATATCGTGATTATTCACCAGGAGCTTGCGTTGATTCCGCTGCTCTCGATAGGTGAGAATATGTTTCTCGGCAATGAGTTCCAGAACAGCGCGGGAGTCATTGACTGGAACAAAACTTATGCTGAAGCCGAAAAGCACATGAGGCAGGTAAACCTTCACGAATCACCCCACACGTTAATCAAGGACATAGGCACAGGAAAACAGCAGCTCGTAGAAATCGCAAAGGCATTCTCAAAGAACGTGAAACTTTTGATTCTCGATGAGCCGACATCTTCACTTAATGATGAGGAAGCTAAAATGCTGCTTGATTTATTGATTGACTTCAAGAAGCACGGACTGACCTCGATAATAATCACCCACAAGCTGAACGAGATTATTTATTGCGCCGACAAAGTTACGATAATCCGCGACGGAAGCACGATAGAGACTCTCACGAAAGGCGTTGACGAACTCAGCGAGGACAGAATCATAAAAGGCATGGTAGGCCGCCCGATGGATGACAGATACCCCGAACGGAGTCATCACATTCAAAGCGATATTGCTCTCGAAGTCAAAAACTGGACAGTCCATCACCCTATCTATTCAGAGAAAACTGTTGTCGATAATGTCTCGTTCAATCTTCATAGGGGCGAAGTTGTCGGCTTCTCAGGTCTTCAGGGAGCAGGACGCACGGAGCTGGCCATGTCAATTTTCGGCAGGAGCTACGGCACAGATATTACGGGGACTTTGACTCTTAACGGAAATGTTACAGTGCTGAAAACTCCGGAAGCCGCTATACATGCCGGGCTTGCTTATGTTACGGAGGACAGGAAAACTAACGGCCTTCTTCTTAACGAGAGCATACGAATGAATACGACACTCGCAAGACTCGACAAGATCACGAACAGAGGCGTTATTGACGAGGACAAAGAACGCATTTCAGCCGAGCAGATGAAAAACGAAATGGGCACGAAAACTCCGACCATCGAGCAAAGAGTCGGGAACTTGTCGGGAGGGAATCAGCAGAAAGCACTGTTGGGAAAATGGATGTTCACTGAGCCTGATATATTGATTCTCGATGAGCCTACGCGCGGAATTGATGTAGGAGCAAAGTATGATATTTACTGCCTCATTAACAGCATGGTGGAGCAGGGGAAATCCGTAATAATGATCTCGTCTGAAATGCCTGAGCTGCTCGGAATGTGCGACCGTATATATGTCATGAACGAGGGCAAAATACTGGCTGAACTCAACGCAAAAGAAGCAACTCAGGAAATAATCATGGGCTATATTCTCAGAGACAGCCAGAAGATAGCTTAAACTAGCAAAAAGGAGCGTGTGTTTCTCTATGGCTGATAAATCTAATGCTGCAAGAATCAAAGAGTTTGCCACAAAAAATTCAATGACGATTGCTCTTGTCGCGGTGTTCTTGCTGTTCTGTTTCCTCACGGGAGGCCGTCTGCTTTACGCTCAGAACATGTCAAATCTGTTGCTTCAGAACGGATATGTTCTCGTCATGGCGTGCGGAATGCTGTTATGTATCTTGACGGGCGGAAATATAGATCTCTCTGTAGGCTCGGTGATATGCCTGACGGGAGGACTTGCGGCAGTTCTTGTTACTAATATGGGATGGAACGCTTATGTCGCAATCGCAGTATGTCTTCTTGTCGGTCTTCTTGTGGGAGTCTGGCAGGGTTACTGGATAGGCTACGTCAGAATACCCCCGTTCATCACGACGCTTGCGGGAATGTTCGTGTTCAGGGGAATAGGGCGGCTCATTCTCGACAGCAAGACAGTGCCGATTAAGGACAAAGCATTCACGAACTTGTTCACGTCGTACATCAACATTCCCGGCCTCGATGTAATATCGACACGAGCGAATCCCGTTGACAATCCGCATATATGGTCGCCGTTAGTCATCGGAGCAATCGCGGTATTGATAATCTTTGTCATGATTGCACGTTCGAGAGCAAACAAAGCGAGAAACGGTTACCCTCAGAACAGCGCGTTAGTTGATTACGGCAAAGCGGCAATAGTGAGCGCGTTAATTATGTGGTACTGCGACAAGCTCAGCAAGTATAAAGGAATATCGGTAATGCTTGTGTGGGTTCTTGCTGTGTGCCTGCTCTACTACTTCATAACGTCAAGGACTTCATTCGGGCGTTATTTCTATGCTGTGGGAGGCAACGAGAAGGCTACACGTTTAAGCGGCATCAACACAAACAAAGTCTACTTCATGGCATATGCTAACATGGGACTTCTTGCGGGGCTTTGCGGACTTCTGTGCCTTGCGAGGGTCGGATCTGTTTCGGGTCAGACAGGAAGCTCATTTGAGATGGACGCAATAGCTTCGTGCTTCATCGGCGGTGCTTCAGCTTACGGCGGAGTCGGTACTATCGGAGGAGTCGTAATCGGCGCATTGCTTCTCGGCGTTCTGAACATGGGCATGTCGATTATAGGCATAACGGATTCGTGGCAGTATGTCGTGAAAGGCGGAGTGCTTTTAGTCGCTGTTATCTTTGACGTTGTTTCAAGCAGGAAATCGGGTAAATAGCCGTGCAATGATTTTGTCATGAGAGGTATATGTTCGCAAGCATTTGCATCATCAGTACACAGTGCTTTGTTCCATTCAACTGTCAAGAAAGAAACTAACAGGCAAAAAATTAACGGTCTCTCACAAAACAGGGGAGGCCGTTTTCTTATTCACAAAATTTTTGCTGACGACTCAGAACAGAGTCTTGACCCATTCGCTGAAACATTCAGGCTTTGACGTGAAGCAAATTTTTACGTGCCCGCCGTCATTGCTGAGAATTTTTGCGTAAAGACTCCCGTCTATGTCAATCAAAATATTCTGCATGGCCTCAATCTTTGCGTCAGTCTCGATTACTGCGTAACGTTCATCATCTGAGATTTTCACGACATGGCCGGAAAATTTTTCCCCTTCAACAATCTTCCCTCTCATCAATGAGAATGTTACTTCACGTTTATTCGCAACATCCCTCATGATGCAGTCCCTGTGTAAAATGTGAATGTCCCCGATCCCGTCAACCGCAAAAATTTTCATGGGACTCGCTGCTCCTTTAGGCATGAAACTTTGTTCGTCTGACGTGAAAAGACTCTCCGTGATTTTTTCCTTTGTACGCTCCGAGATGTATATCTGTCCTCCGACCGTGAAAGTCTCAACCCTTCCCGCAAGATTCACTGTCTCACCTATGCAGCCGTACTTCATTTTCTGGGCTGAACCTATATTCCCGACAACAGCAGGCCCGGAATTAATCCCGATTCCCATTTCGAGCGCGGGATAATTGTTTTGCGCGTTCCATTCGTTTACGGACTTCATAGCGTTCTGCATTTCGACAGCGCAAGATACAGAGTGATCCGCGTGATTCTCGTCATCATTGGGCGCGCCGAACACAACAAATATTCCGTCGCCGAGAAACTCAATCATAGTTCCTTTCCAGCGTTCAATCACCACAATCATTTTCTCAAAATAGTGATTGAGTATCGTTATCAGGGTATCGGCTGAAAGTTTTGTGCTTAATGCCGTGAAGCCCCGCAAGTCGCTCATGAGTATAGTAACGTCCTGCAATTTTCCGCCCTGCTTCTCGCCTTCAGGTGTTCGGAGTACGTATCGCGCTATTTCCGGTGATGTGTAACGCTCAAACGCCGAATTTACCCGCAGAAGCTCAGTCAGATCCGCCGCAACAATAACGAATATTCCGCCCTCGCCTTTCATGTATGTCATGCTGATGTGAAGCCTGAAAATTTTCCCGGCGTTGTTCTCGTAGTCAGCAAAAGTATGTATATCCCTCTGCATTTTCACCGCGTCAATGAAAAGCTGTATCAGTGTGTCGTTCTTCTCGGTGAAGGGGATAACTTCCCAGATTTTGCGGCCCGCTGAAGATTCGCCGAACCCGAAAAGTTTCGCGGCACTACGGCTCATGTAAAGCACTTCTCCATTCTTGGCGGTTATGCAGACGGAGTCCTTAATGTTTGCGAGAATGTACGAAAGCTGGCTGTCTGTTATATCATTCGGCATAATGTCTCTATGTCCTCCATTAACGGCCGCCCGTGATATTCCGGCCTTATGTACTCGATTATGAGTCTCGCGTCAGGAGTCTCGCTGCGGATATAAGGCATAAGCTCCGCAAAGTTTATCGTTCCGTCATTGAGCCGGTTGTGAAGATCGTGAACTCCGTCATTGTTGTGGAGATGGTACGCGCGAATCTGAGTCCGCAAATCGTGAATGAGTCTGCGAATATCCCATGAATTTGCATTTGCGTGTCCGACATCTATTAACACGTCAAAATTTTTCTCCCTGCACAAAGCGGTAAACTCTTCCTGATCTAACAGCCTGTCGCCTTTTGCATCAGTCCCGACATTTTCGACGACGATTTGAACGCCGGAAAATATTTCGCGTATCTCCTCTAAATTTTCGAGGGACGTTTTCAGCATTGAGCCTTTTGTTTCGGGGGTAACTTTGCAGTTATTGAGGTGATAGACAATGTGGACTGGGTGAAGTATGTCGGCAAATTTTTTCGTCAGCATAATGTGCCGCATTGTCTCTTCATATTCGGGGCTTCCTTTGGGTGCTGAATGCTCAACGCAGAACACAGGCTCATGAAAACTCACAGGCCCTTCACGCAGGAAATCAATATTTGCCTCAAGATTTGACTCGAAATCCGGCAGGTCAAACATCGGCAGAATCTCAAAGCAGATATTATCCCCGAATGCCTCGCGGTAAATTTTCGCCGTCTCCAATCTGCAACGCGGCAATACGCATGTGTTAATGTAAATTTTCACAATTAAATCCTCCTTTAGACGTATCAATATATATCATTATGTTGTTGCTGCTGAAAGCATTGAAGTATCTTACATCATCAGCGAGTCCCATCACAATTTTTATTCCTGATATTTTTTCGGCTGACTCGTCTTTGTGCGCCTCGTAGAATGCTGAAGGGTCAAAATGTCTGCAGCAGTCGCGCAGTGTTATGCAGATTTTCCCGCCGCTGTATGAGAGCCGGTAATCTGCCCTGAGTCTGTGAAAGCGTTTCGGTTTTCCGTGAGCAATAATATTCCCGGCTGTCTCCTCAACGAACAGTGCCATCAATTTTGCGTCCTTCGCGCTGACTCCGTGATTAAGGCAAAATGTTTCAGCCCTCCGGCTTTCGCGCATTACGTCATCAAGAGAAGTGATTGAAGAGTAAATGTTATCCTCGTTTTTCTCGCCGAAATTTTCAGGAAGAAACATAAAATCCCTGAGCGAACCCGTACGCACAAAAACTATAGCCGCAATAAGAATGATGATGATAATTTTTCCGGCAGCAATTGAAGCCATTATGCCTTTTGAGCCGAAATAAATTCCCATAATGTAAGCAGCTGTCACAGGGATAAAAAATCTGTCAGCAAAACTCAGGAAATTTACAAGCCCGCGCTCATTGATTCCCTGCAGGTAACGCTGATACACAACCGACAAGGTATCAGGCACAAGCCCCAATGCCATGCACTTTATGCTGAATGCCGCAAAATTTATGACTTCAGGATCAGACGTGAAACACTCAGCGATCCATTCAGCGCAGAAAAACGAAATAACACCGGCAGTACCGGCAATGATGACAGACATTTTCACAGTGCATGAGAAAAGGCGGTTCATTCCTCGGCGGTCATTGGCTCCGAAAAACATTCCTGCCATTATGATAACGGCATTCCCGATTCCGATTCCTATGCAGAAAAGTACGGTGTTCAAATCGTTCTGTATGCCCCTCGCCGCAATCGCCGCCGCTGAAAGTGCAACGCTGAGATTGATTCTGTTGACGGCCAGATCCCGCAGCGCCGTCGCAAATTTCAGGACGAATGTCGGAGAAGCCGCCCTCATCATTTCCGCAAGCTGTGAAGACTCGAAGCCTTTCAGCGACATCCCGAAGTAAGAGGTTTTCTTCATGAAGTGAGTCATAAGCACAAGGAACTGAATCATATATGAAGCTGACGTAGCGAGTCCCATTCCGAAATTGCCGCAGTGAAAGACATAACCGTTCAGCCAGTCGCCAGTGATATTCAGTGCCGCGAACAAAAACGTTGACGAGGTGAATAACGCTTTTCCGCTGTCAACAACTATCATAGGGCCGATAATCTGTATCATCGTAAGAAATGGTATTCCGGGAATGTAGCCTTTAAGGTAATCGGCCATGTGTGAAAAAATTTCGGGGTGCGAAGTCTCTGTTATCCCGCAGATTCTGAAAAGCTCAGACGGCCATAAAAGACTCACAGCGACAAGAACAAACGCCGCAATAATCCCCGCAATTACTCCGACAGTGAAAGCCGAGACAGCCTTGTCCTTTTCGCCGCGACCTACAGCCTGAGAGCTTACAACTTGTGCGCCTACTGAGATTGCGTTGCTTATGAGAAGTATTATGCCTGTGAACGGAACAAGAAGAGATATTGCCGAATACGCGAGATGACCTAAAGCACGGCTTGTGATTATTCCGTCAATAAGAGCAGCCCCGTAGCCTGCAAGCTGAGTGAATATCATAGCTATAGCCGTTGAAACAAACATTGAGGGAATCAAATCGGATTTTGATTCACGTGTAAGCATGTGTAAATTCTCCCTCTGATATAAATATTATATGTGGAAATTATACGCGATTCACATTCATATTCGCATAGCACCCGTGAAAATACGTGTCTGTATACACATTGTGTACTCATATACGGCCTGAATCAAACACTGAAATCCTGTCGCAGTTCTGAAAGGTTGTTGACTATGTACGGCATGTTCTCGGTATAACGGGACATTAACGGGCTTGAGCTTCTGATTTTTCGCGTTGTCCGAAGCAACCGCCGCCCCTCCGTTCAGTTTCAAAAACATAGGAGGGTTGTACGTGAGCTTGGTTTGCCTTGAGAATTGCCCGGGATAAAAGAATGACATTAACGCGCTGAGCCCTGCGATATGCCTATGCTGAACAAGAGAATGCAGAGCGGCTTTATCATCTGGGCGCGTTTGGCTATCTCCTGCGTTGTATTTCCTGAAAAACTCTGACGGTAGGGACATTATCCTCATCATCATTGCTGCTTCAAGATAAAGGGAAATCTTCACGGAGATTTTATGACATCAGGACAAAACGAGTCCGCAAAAACTTGAAATGCGGTTCGGTTTCTTTGCGCTTAAAATTTGATTGAAGTTTGAAGTGTGAAATAATTTGCGCCGAAAAATTTTCAACAAAGAAAGGACTTATTCTTAATGAGCAGGTTTAATTTCAAAGCTCAAAAAAGAATCTTCATTCCTCACAGCTTCACAAAACTTCTCGCGCTAATTTTCATCTTCTGCATGATGTAATTCGTAACAGCACAAGCCACACAAGCCAAAACAACAAGCTGCATTGACGCAAGATGCTATCAGTGAACCGTAAACGCAACCCAACTCACTAAAGAACTCGCTGAAGGCTGGTACGTCATAAAATATGATAACCTCAGCTACGACAAAGCGATAACCCTCGCAGGAGGTGCGGACGTGCGTATCATTTCTCGCTGACGGTACAACGATGACCATCAGCTAGGACAATTACGGCCACTTTAAGGATGGTTTCATGGGCTGCGACACCTTGTCTATTTACGGCAGACGAAGCAAACAGGAATGCTTCAGACTACATTTCAGCACCCTCATTTGATGCCAAGATCGTGGAGGTTGTATGCGGTCAAATTCTCAATATCAGCGGTGATGAGAGCAAGCTATTCTCAGGGGACATCACAGCGAGCAAAGACGAAATCAAAGGCGTAGCATACAAAGACGTTTACGCTCAAAGCCACTACAGGCAGCAATACCGATTTCACCTTTGTGTCAGACAATCCTGCAGATGATCTTGCTGAAGGAACGCACAACATTGCGCTTAACCCGTCAGAAATAAAAGGCGTGTACGTGACAGCAGGAATCGACGCAAGCCTCTTGAAGCCCGGAAGCCAGATTGTTGTCATGTTCTGCGTATACTTCCCTTCGGATTACACGATGGCTTTTGACGTAAGCGGCAATAAACTTTACGGTTATCCGTGCTACGTGAACTCGGTGCAAATGGCTGATGAAATTCACGCGCAAATTTACAGCGGCGATATAGAGAGAACAAAAGAGACTTACACCGCAAAAACGTACCTCGACAAGGTGATTGCTTCTTCTAACAGCAAAAGCGATTAACAGCGCAAACAAAAATCCCCCGGTCGAAACATGGCTAGGGGAATTTTTTCTTCACACGCTCTATTTTCCGTCAAAGAATTTCTGAATCATATCTTTGATCTCTCGCAGAGGTAGAGTCTTCATCATATGCCCTTCAGGCTTGAGCGTCTCAATTTTCGCTATGCTCTCGGAGTCGTTCTTGGCCGTCAGAAACATTACAGGAATTTTCGCCGTGTCAGGATTATTCCTCAGTGACTCAAAGACCTGCGGGCCGTTCATTTCGGGCATCTCGTAATCAAGAAGAATCAAGTCAGGCTTTGCGCGTGAAAGAATCTTGAGGGCGTTTGCTCCTGAGTTAGCCGGCAAAACTTTGTAGCTTGTGCTGAGTCCTTCTCGCAATGTCCGAATCATTACAGCGTCATCATCAACAAGAAGTATCGTGCGCTGAATATCTCCTGTGTTCCCTGAGAGTGATAACAGCTTTGCTTTGACCTCCGCAGCGTTGAAGGGCTTTGCGATTCCCGTCGCGCCTGTTATCCCGGCAGAGTCAATTTCAGCCTGAGTTCCAAGCAGAAACACTTTCGCCGTTGTGAGATTCCTAACCTTGTCTGCTCCCTCAAAGCCCGCAAGATTCACCATCACTATGCCCGGAACATGTTTCACTTCATCGCCTGAACGCACATTCATAACCTCAAATGAGTCTCCCAAACTTTTCATTAACATATCCGCTCCCATTGACGGCCTGTCGCTTACGTACAAAATTTTTTCCTTCATCTATTCTTCCTCCTATAAAGTTTTAAGTGCTTCCTCTAATCCGCCCCAGTCAGCAGCATCCGCGCATGTCGCAATAACGTTGAAGCGTTCCGATTCATTTTCGGGAATCTTGTAGCCTCTCAGCATGTCCATTATGCCGTCTATCGAGTCGCTGTCGAACATGGCCGTGAACTCTTTGATTGCCGCGTATGCCTCGTAAAGACTCTCCGTGCTGATTTCTTCTTTGTCATCCTCTGCATAAAGCGGTGATAATTTCTGCTGATACTTCCTGTAGTTGTCGAGCAAGTCCGGCGTGAAGTCAGATATGCTTGCGGTGTCGTTGTTGTTCCCGCACTCCTCAAGATATGCCGCCTGCTTTGAGAGTTCCATTGCGCCGATGAGTCTCGCGGAGCTTTTCAGGGCATGTACTTTTATCGTGTAGTTCTTTATGTCATCATTTCGCCAGAATGACTCAATGTCCCGCAGATTATTGTTGATTGAGTTCCAGAACTGCTGAAGAGTTTTTGTGAGTATTGCTTCCGTCGCGCAGTTCTTTATTGCCTCGTTGTAGCTGAGTCCCTCAGTGTGCGAATAAAATTCCTCAAGTGCTGTGCGTTCGTGCTGTTCGTCCTGCAATGACTCTTTAGCTTCCTGCAATAATATTTTCTCCTGCGGCAGGTACTTTATCAGCGCGGCTTCAAGGCTCGGACCTTCAACGGGTTTCGACAAGTAATCAGTGAAGCCTTCAGCCAGGTATTTGCTTCTTGCTCCGCTCACAGCGTCAGCAGTAAGGCATATTATCGGCGTGTCGAGATTCATTCCGTCTGACTGAGAACGAATCGCCTTCATTGTCTGAGTCCCGTCCATTATGGGCATGCGCTGATCCATGAAGATTAAATCATACTTCTTGTCATGAGTGAGCGATAAAGCCTCCTGCCCTCCCGAAGCCGTGTCAAGATTTATGTCCGTCTTGCTGAGGAGTCCTTCTATGACTGTGAGATTCATATCGGTGTCATCAACAATAAGTATATGCGCGTCAGGTGCCTTGAATGACTCCTGATATGCCCTCATAGTGTGAACATAGCGGTTGAATTTGTCGTGGAAATTCCCGATAGGCTCATCAGATATTATTCTCTGCGGAAGGTATATTATGAACGTTGAGCCTTTGCCGTATTCGCTCTCGACTTCTATTCGTCCGTCCATGAGCTGCAAGAGGCTGTGTGTGATTGAGAGTCCGAGCCCGGTCCCTTCAACCGTATTATTCTGCACAAGGTCAATGCGCTCGAACTTCTTGAAGAGTTTCGGCAAATCTTCCTCCTTGATTCCGATTCCTGTGTCGCTGATTCTGAATACAAGATTGATGATTTCTGCTCCGTCCTCCGTGTAAGTCTTGCCGCCTGAAACGCTGAGACTCACGTCGCCTTCATGGGTATATTTCACGGCGTTGTTGAGAACGTTTGTTACTACCTGGCGGACTCTCACTTCATCGCCGTAAAGGACATCGGGAAGATCTTCATCAACTTTCACATTGAAGACCAGATCTTTCTGCCTTGCCTTGAAGACGATCATGTTTGTTACGTCATTCAGCACTGAGCTTAATTTGTATTCGCCTTCTGCAATCTCCATTTTTCCCGCTTCAATCTTTGAGAAGTCAAGAATGTCATTGATGATTGAGAGAAGATTTTTGCCGGCACTTTCTACGTTGCGGGCGTAAGTCGTGATTCTGTCGCTGGTACTCTCGCGGATAATCATCTCATTCATTCCGAGTACTGCGTTAATCGGCGTGCGAATCTCGTGGGACATGTTAGCGAGAAACTCACTCTTTGCGGAATTTGCCCGGCGTGCCTGCTGCATTGCTGCGTTCGCGAGGTCTAATGCTTCCTCTAACTGCTCGGAGCGTTCCTGCTGCTCTTTGTGCAAACGAGTCGTATCAGAAACGAGGATGATATAGAATCCCGGGTTGACCGCGTAAAAGTTGAACTGCTTGTAGAAGATCTTGCTGTCGATGTCGCACACAATGTTGACTTCATAGAGTGAATTTTTCTGAGTCCCGAAAGCTATCGAGTCCGGGGCTAATGCGCGTGTCATCTCGTTAATCTGCTCGTCAGTACCGTGCAGGATAGGCAATATCTCATCATGAATGTATGCGTTGAACGTCTCATGCTCGGCTTTGGGCAGAATGCTTCCTTCCGGCAAATTGTCGCTCACTGTTATGTGATAGCGTCCCACAGCCATATATGCGATCATCTCAAACTGACGCGCTAAAATTTTGTCGACGATTGTCTGATAAACTTTTGAGTTGTTGCACTCCCTCTCGGTGATGAAGGCTACTACATGGCCGTCAAAAGGATTCCTCGTCATCATTGCGGATAACTCTACGTAACAAATGCTGCCGTTCTCACGCCGCGACAATAACACCTGGCGCATTCCGCTCTTACCTTTCACGTAAGCGTCGAGAAGTGAGTCAACGCTGAAAGTCTCCATTAACTTTTTGCGCTCAATAAAATTTATGTAGTGCTTTGAGCGGGCCTTTAACATTTCGGAGAATGACTCCTGCTCTTTGTCCGACCTGAACAAGTCCCGGCCTCTTACTTCTTCAAGAGTGTCAAGCGTAATGTCTGCCCGGAACATTCCGAGAGTGAATTTGTCCTGATGATAAAAATTCTGGCCTATAGAATCGTAGCTCGTTCGTATCTTCTCTTCATAGTTCTTGAAAAGCGTAATGTCAGAAAACGTAATGTAAACGTAATCTTCACCGGCCACATTGATAAAAGCATAATGCGCGCTGCACCAGATAATATTATTCTTTGCTGTGATTTTGCGGATCTGAATGCGCTGTGATTTGTCGGGTGCTTCGTGGTGTTCAAGCATGTACTTTACGAGGGGCATATCTTCCGGGAAAATTATCGGGCTGAAGTCTCCTGTGTCGTTGAAGCGTGCTGCGTGTTCCGGGTCATCCTCCATCATTGAAATGTATTCCGGCGAAACGTAAACGGCCTCAGATTTTCCGTCCTTGTGCGAACAGATAAGAATTGCGCTGTTGCCTAGCTGTGAAATAGTGTCGATGAAATTTTTTCGTTCATCATGCTGGGAGCTGCACATAAAATTTTTCAATGACTCCTTGATTAATAGTGTTGTGAGATTTGAATAAATTATATTACGGCACATAAAAAAACGGACACCCTTTAAGTTTTGGGCATCCGTGATTTTCATGTGAGATATATATTTCCCCCCGGCCATGAACCGAAGGGATTTTTTGTGAACTCTTTGCAGATTGTTCAGCGTTTGATTCCTATTGCGGGCTTGTAGATTCTCTCAGTGTTGAGCCAGACTGCTATCGTTATTTTCCGGCTCTCAGGAACTGCGGTAATCTCTTCTCCCCTGTCATCATAGAACTCTGCAATCTCGTCATCGTCAGAAGGCTCATCAGAATTTGCAATGTAAACTAATTCTGCTCCTTCAGGTATACAATCAGGCAGTGCGATTCCGAACTCGTGCAATCCTTCTTTGTCTGTCGAAATGACTCCAAGCTCCGCGACTATCACATAGCTTTCTGAGTACGAGTACTTGTCATCATGTCCCGTGTTTCCGTTCGTCGTCTGCGGAACGTATGAGCCTCCTCCGTTATCTGAATGCAAGCTCACATCATCAGCATCATCATTTACGGCCGGAATATCTGTATTCTCTGCTGCCTTGTTCACTTTCAGCGTGAGATTCTTCTTGCTGTGACTCTTGACGGGATTCGTTGCTGTGATTGTTACTTTATAGCTTCCTTCCGTTAAAGGCGTGCCAGTTATCATGTTATCAACAACATCGAGTCCATCAGGGAGTCCCGTTGCTGACCATTCTATCGGATCGCTTCCCGCTGATGTCTCAAGTGTCATGCTGTATGGCTGTCCTGCTGTAGCTTCGGCTAGTTTCGAGGTCTTAACCTTCGGTGCAATGCCTTTGACTTTGAATGTGATGCTCTTTGTCTTGCTTCCCGCCGAATTTGTAGCGGTGATCTTGAACTTGAAGCTGCCGTTTTTCCCGTAAGATGCCGGAGTGCCGTAAATTATTCCCGTGTTTGGGTCAAGCGTAAGACCGTCGGGCAAATCTCCTTCAATGCTCCATGCTACCGGCTGTGATCCTTTCGAGAGCTTAAGCCCGGAGCTGTATGCTTTGTTGAGTTCGGCTCTTGCGAAACTCCCTGAAAGCGTTGGAGCGATTCCCTTCACTGTGAGGCCGAGAGTCTTTGAGTCTTCTCCCGCGTCATTCTTCACTGTGAACTCAACGCTGAATGTTCCTGCTACTGTCGGCTTGCCTGAAATCCTGCCTGTCTTTTCATTGAGCGTGAGTCCTGCCGGGAGTCCTTCTGCTTTCCATCCGAAATATTTTGTGCCGTTGTACTGCTTTGTGCCTCTGCGTGTCTTCATCGTAACGCTGTAGGATTTTGCTATTGTCGCGTCCTTGAGGCTTGCTGTTGAGATTTCCGGCAGTATGAGCGCGCTTAATGTGAGCTGTGCGGAATCTTCACCCGCTGAATTTGTCGCTGTTACGGTGAATTTCTTTGCGGATAATTTAGCGTTTGTGCTTCCTGTGAGGAGTCCTGATTCGCTGAGAGTGAATCCTGAAGGAAGTTTGCTGCCTTTTGCGAGCGACCATGTTACCGGGCTTGTGCCTGACGCGATAAGCTGAACGCTGTAATTGACTCCTGCTGTTACGGGGTTAAGAGTCTTTGTGAGAATTGACGGTTTGACTCCCGGAATGACATCACCTGAGATTGGGTCGTCGACATGTTCATACACAATTTCTGTCGTGCTGTCGTGCTTGAAGTTCACGAGCTTGGGACATCCGCCGATGTTGAGCTTTGGTATGTTGTTGTTCGTGCAGTTAAGGTAAACAAGCTCTTTGCAGTTGTCGATATTGAGCCACACCAAATTATTTTTGTTGCAGTCAATGCTGACGAGCTGAGAATTTGCGCTGAGGTCAAGAATCGTGAGCTGATTCCCGTCGCAGTAAAGCTCAGTTAATGCCCCGTTTGCTGAAAGATCAAGGGCAGTGAGATTATTGTTCCAGCACGAAAGAGTCTTGAGATTCGCATTCTTGCTCACGTCAATTCCTGTGAGCCCGGTCTCGCGGCAGTAAAGCTCTTCAAGCAATGGATTGTGTGAAACATCGAGGGCTGTAATGTTCGTGTTACGGCAGTTGAGATAAACCAGCTTTGTATTCTGCGAAACGTCAAGGGCGGTGATTGGATTCTCGTGCAGTTGAAGCTCTTCAAGCTCTGGATTGTTCGCAAGGTTAATCGCTGTGAAGTTATTTCCCGCCGCGCCCAGAATTTTCAGGTTAGGCATCTTTGAGACATCAATAGCGTTAAGGCCGTTTGAAGCGCACCAAAGCTCATTAAGATTTGTGAACTGACTCAAGTCTATAGTGCCTGAAGAAATGAAATGCGCATAGCTGAATCCGAGTCCCTCAAGAAGCGTGCAGCCGTCAAAATTCAATGAGCTGAAATCGTTGTTGCTTGCCCATAAATATTTGAGCTGAGTCCTTTTGCTTACGTCGAGAGCCTGTATCTTATTGTCGCGGCAGTTGAGATACTCAAGCGCATAGCACCCGTCAATGTTGAGGCTTGTTATCTGGTTGTACTGGCACTGAAGCTCGCGGAGATTCTCACGGCCTGAAACATCAAGAGTCATCAGCTTGTTGTTGCGAACGTTCAGGGCTTCAAGCTCCGTGCAGCCGTCAATGTTGAGCGCGATTATCTGATTATGCCGTGCGTTGATGACTTTCATTCTGGGATTATTGCTGAGGTCTAAGGCTTTTACGCTGTTATATCCGCACTCTAAAATCTCAAGGTTCGGACTGTCTGCAACGTTCAATGAAGATATGCCGTTCTCCCAGCAGTGAATCTCAACAAGATTCGGCTTCCCGCTGAAGTCAAGCTCGGAGATTTTACAGCCGTCGCAGTTTATTCTTTCAAGCAAAGGCATGTTCGACAAGTCAAGCGCATCAAGCTCAGGATTTCCCCATACCCAAACGGATTTAAGCTCATGATTCGCTGAAAGGTCAAGTGCTGGGAGTCCATTCCCGGAGCAGTCTATATCTTCAAGCATGGACATGTGAGAAACGTTTACAGATTTCACCCTGTTGAAGCTGAGACTGAGCGATCGTATCTGAGAATTATTGCTGAGGTCAATTTCCGTTAGTTTGTTGCCGGCGGTGTCGCGCAGTTTTTGTGCTTCTTCCTCGCTGAGACCTTCTTCATTTCCGTAATTCCCGACTGAAAGCTCAACAAGATTCGGGCATGACGTAACATCGAGGGCGGTTAGTGAGTTGTTCAGGGAGTCAGGAGTGATTGAGCTGTTCCCGCACCTTAGAACCTCAAGAAGAGTATTCTGACTCACATCGAGGGTCTTCAGGTTATTCTGGTCGCAGTCGAGGACTCTCAGTGAGGGCATATGACTCACAGTAATTTCTGATACCTTATTGCCCGAAAAGTTAAGCTCCTCAAGAAGTGTATTCTGACTCAGTTTAAGCTCGCTGATCTGATTCCCCCAGCAGTAAAGGCTTCTGAGGTTAGGCAGCATAGAGACATCGAGAGCCTCAAGATTATTCCCTCCGCAGTCTAAACCAATGAGTCCCGGCACGACGCTCAAATCAAGCTGTGAGATTCCGTTTTTCCCGCAGCTTAGTCCTTCAAGCAATGGATTCTGACTCAGGTCAAACGCCGTAATCGTATTGCCGTCGCGGTCTTCGGGGCCGTCATAGTTTGAGAAGTCGAGATACTTCAGGGCGGGCAGCATTGAGACATCTATAGCCGTCAATAAATTGTACTGGCATGATATAGCCTCAAGCCCCGGACATGGCGAGAAGTCTATAGCCGCAACGTAATTGTCGTTGAAGTAAAGCTCCCTGAGATTCGCATTTGCGCTGAGGTCTAACGCTTTGAGCTGGTTATGGTTGCATTCGAGGACTTCAAGATTCGGATTATTGCTTGTGTCTAGAGTTTCGAGTCCGTTCCCGCTGCAATTAATTCTGCGCAGTTCGGGGTTCTTGCTGACATCAAGCGTGCTGATACCCGTTCCCCAGCATGAGAGATCTTTAAGCGCGGGATTGTTCGTGAGATTGAGAGTGCCGAGAGGATTCCCGCCGCAGTCGAGTCCCCATAACACAGAATTGTTGCTTATGTCGAGGGCTGTAACCTGATTGTTGTAGAAGCCGAGAATTTCAAGCGCGGTGTTCTTGCTTACGTCAATAGCTGTCAGATTATTATCGTACGCGCTAAGCTCAAAGAGTTTCAGATTATTGCTTATGTCGAGAGTCTCAAGTCCGAGTCCGTCGCAGCGCAGTCTTTCAAGCTCAGGATTCCCGCTGATGTCGAGAACAGAAATCGGATTATGCGACACTTCAAGCTCGCGGAGTTCGTCATTCCCGCTGAGGTCAATTGCTGCTACCTGATTGCCCTGAAAATAGAGCTGCGCGAGGTGCGGATTATTCGACAGGTGAAGGGCTTTAATCTCATTTCCGCCGGGGTTGAGTATGTTGTTCAGGTTGAGATATTGAAGGTCTTCATTGTTGCTGACATCGATTGTTGAAAGCTCGTTGTCCTGCAAGTCGAGGAAGATTAGCTTCTTGTTGTTCACTACGCTAATTTCTGTCAGACGGTTTCCGCATAAGTAAGCATTTTCAAGCACTTCATTCTGACTCAGGTCGATTTTTGTCAGTGTAGGCTGTGAGTAAGGATCACTGGCAAAATTTTCACCGCAGCCGAGATTTATCAGCGCGGTATTTTTCGTAACGTCAAGTTCTGTGATCGGGTTGTTGTTCAGATTGAGCGTCTCCAGATCCTCAAGCGTGCTGAGAGTAATATCCGTGATGTAATTGTTTTCTGCGTTCAGCTCAAGAAGCCCGACATTTTGTCTTACATCGAGTCCCTGAATCTGATTCCAATCACAGACGAGAGTCGTAAGCTCAAGATTTTTTGTAACGTCAAGTGCCGCAAGCTGATTCCCCCCGCAATATAATTCACGCAGGCTTTCAAGATTACTGACATCAAGAACAGCAAGCTGATTCCCTGAGCAGTTGAGATTTAAGAGGCCGGAATTATTGCTCAGAGTGAGGACAGGAATATTATTTTCCCAGCAGCCGAGTCCCTCAAGGTTTGTCAGTTTGCTTACGTCAAGTTCTGTTAGTTCGTTCCATCCGCATGAGACATTCTGAAGCAAAGGGTTGTCGCTCAGGTAAAGGGCTGTCATGTCGTTTGCATCGCAGTTAAGGCTTTCGAGCTTGGAATTTTTGCTAAGGTCAATTTCCGTGATTCTGTTCCCTGTATGATCGCGCGGATCTCCGTCGTACCATTCTGTATGGTTGCCGAAATAAAGCTCGCTGAGTTTCGGAAGTCCCGTAACATCAAGGGCAGTGAGAAGATTATTCTGACAGTTCAGCACTTCAAGAAGCGTATTCTGACTCAAGTCAAGATGTTCTATCTGATTCCCCTCGCAGTCTAACTCCACTAAATCGGGCAGGCTGCTAAGGTCTATAGCCGTGAAATTCTGCCAGGCAATTTTCAGCTCAGTAAGCATTGTGTTATGACTCACATCGAGGGCGGTTAATTGGTTTGAGCCGCACTGAAGACGTTCAAGTTTCGTATTGGCTGAAACATCAAGCTCCGTAAGTTGAGCCAATCCTACGTCCAAATCTTTAAGCTGAAGATTCGCGCTAACGTCAACCGCCGTCATTGGGTTATGGCCGCAGTTCAGAAGCTCAAGGCTTGTATTTTTGCTGACATCAATCGCCGCTAACTGATTCCCCCAGCAAAGAAGCTGTATCAATTTCGTGTTCTTGCTGACATCGAGAGCCGTAAAATTATTCCCTCCGCAGTCAAGGTAAGTCAAAAGAGGATTGCCGGACAAATCGATTTCGTTCATGTCGTTCACATTACAAGTCAGTGATTCAAGCAAAGGATTATGACTCAGATCGATAGTCCTGACTCTGTTGCCCTCGCGGTCTCTGTAATGTATATCGCTGCCATCATCGTAGAAGTTCGCGAATGAAAGCCACTGAAGTTTTGACAGCCCGGAAACATCAAGGCCAGTCAGCAAATTATTATCGAGATTCAAATTACGCAGGTTCGTGTTGCTGCTCAAATCAACTTCGCTGATATTGTTATGGTCGCATATTAAGACTTCAAGAGCCGTGAAATACTCGATGCCCTTCAAGCTCACAATACCGCGTCCGCCGGCCCACATCTCATTTATTCCCGCGATTTCAGAATCTGTGATTATCCCGTCGCCGTCAGAGTCAAATGTTTCTGAGACAAAATTCCTGAATGCGTCATCGGGAAATGTTGAGCTTGTGATTCCCACGTCAGCAAAACCGGGCGGAACTGTGAGAATCATAACCATCAGCGCAGAAACGAATACTACAAAAAATCGCCTCATAATGATGAGTCCTCCTTGCATGAAAATTTTTATGGGTATGAAGTTGCATAATTATATTACAAATTCCTGCTGAAAATTAAACTTGCGGTTCAGCATCAAAAAATGTAAACCAGGTTTGAAACGTTCAGTTTACAATCGCCCGGAATGAAATCAGCGATTCAAAATTGACCTGCTGAAAACGTTTCGACAGTCTGAAAATTTATGCGGCATTTGCATTTTGTGATAAGATTTCCGAATTGTTTACCCAAAGGAGGCAAAAATTTTTATGGAAGCAAAAGATTACAAGGACACTTTGAATTTGCCTGTTACAGAATTTCCTATGCGGGCGAATCTCGCGAAACGTGAGCCTTCTTTCTTGCAGTTCTGGGACTCACATGACATCTATCACAAAGCACTTCACGCGCATGAGCATTCACCCAAAAAATTCCAGCTTCACGACGGCCCGCCTTACGCAAACGGAGATATTCACATCGGCACAGCGTTCAACAAAATACTCAAGGACTTTATCATCAAAGCAAAGACTATGACCGGGCATTACACGCCATACGTGCCGGGCTGGGACACTCACGGACTCCCTATAGAGTTACGCTCACTGAAAGACGGAGGACTCTCGAAGCTCGGAACAGGCGTTGACCCCGTAGAACTCCGCGCAAAGTGCAAACAGACAGCACTGCATTACCTTGATGTACAGCGTGAGGAGTTCAAGCGGTTGGGAGTCTTGGGTGAATGGGAGCATCCGTATCTTACGCTTGATCCTGAATACGAGCATTTAGAGCTACACGCATTCGCCGACATGGTAGAGAAAGGACTCATATATCGCGGGTTGAAGCCGGTCTTTTGGTGCACAGACTGCCAGACAGCATTAGCCGCAGGTGAGATTGAGTACTGGGACGAGGACTCGCCGTCTGTATATGTCGCTTATCCTTTGCCCGGTGCCGGTGAGAAATTCCCGGAGCTTCACGGGCGCGATGTACATATAGTGATATGGACGACTACCCCTTGGACTCTCCCTTCAAGCGCGGGAGTTGCTGTTCATCCGAAATATGATTACGGCTTCTACGAGTCGGGCGGGAAGGTCTACGCATTCGCCTGTGAGCTGAAGAAATCCATCGAGGCCAATACGGGAATGACATTCGGCGACGCAATATTGACGGTGAAAGGCGCGGAGCTTGAGAGAATGAAGCCTCTTCACCCGTTCTATGAGCATGAGATTCTTGTTGTTCTTGCTGACTATGTAGAGCTTGAGACGGGTACGGGCTGCGTGCACACTTCACCGGGGCACGGCGTTGAAGACTACGAGACGGGAGTCAAATACGGCCTCAAAGTGTACAGCTCAGTTGACCACGCCGGAAAATTCGAGAAGGAGCTGCCCATTGTCGGCGGAATGAGTCTCGACGAGGGCGGGAAGAAAGCTATTGAGTTAATACGCGACAAAGGAAGGCTCTTAGGTTTCGGGAAAATCTCGCACAGTTACCCGCACTGCTGGAGGTGCAAACGCCCGGTAATATTCCGCGCTACGGATCAATGGTTCATCAATGTGAGTCAGTTCAAAGATGACGCATTGAAAGTTATTGACGAGGGAGTGAAATGGATTCCCGACTGGGGGCGCGACAGGATATATAACATGGTAAGCTCGCGTTCTGACTGGTGCATTTCCCGCCAAAGGGTATGGGGTATTCCTGTTCCTGCGATAAGATGCAAAGACTGCGGGGCATTCACACTTACGCCCGACCGAATCCGAATGCTTGCTGAAAAAGTGAAGACTTCCCCTGACGGAACATCAATATGGTGGCGCGAGAGTCTGGAGTCATTGTTCGGCGAGAAGGCTTGCTGCGACAAATGCGGGTCTCACAATGTCGAGAAGGACAGCAATATTCTTGACGTATGGTTTGACTCCGGCGTGTCTCATATCTCGGTGCTTAATGAGAAATTCGGACTCACATGGCCGTGTGATATGTATCTTGAGGGAAGCGATCAGCACCGGGGATGGTTCCAGTCATCATTGCTGACCTCAGTAGCTCTTAAGGGACGCGCACCGTATGACCAAGTTTTGACTCACGGTTTCACGCTTGACGGAAAAGGCCGGAAGATGTCGAAATCAATCGGAAACACAGTAGCCCCCGGCGATGTCTGCAATCAGTTCGGGGCGGATATATTGCGATTGTGGGTAGCGTCGACGGATTACAGGAACGACGTGAAAATCTCAAATGACATTCTCAAAACGCTGTCCGAAACCTACAGGCGAATCAGAAATACAGCACGCTTCCTTCTGGGAAATCTTCACGACTTCACGCCGGATAAATCATTGTCGTATGAGTCATTGCTGTCGATGGACAAATGGATTCTTGACCGGCTTCACAGGATAATAGCCCGCGTGCGTGATGCGCTTGATGAGTATGAGTTTCACGTTCCTGTGTCATTGATTCATTCTTTCTGCGTCAATGAGCTGTCAGCATTCTACCTTGACATAAGCAAAGACCGTTTATACGTTGAGGCAAAAGACTCACTGACGAGACGGAGTGCGCAGACGGCCATGTACGAAATATTGTCGTGCTTAACGAGAATGATTGCTCCCCTTTTGAGCTTCACGGCTGAGGAAATCTGGCAGGAGATGAGGAAGACTGATGACTCACTTCCTGAGAGCGTATTCTTGTCTGATTTCCCGGAGCAGGACAAATCGCGGCTTAATGACTCGCTCAATGCTTTATGGGGTGAAGCTGTTGTGCTGAAGGGAGCAGTAAGCCGAATGCTTGAGACGATGAGAGCAGCAAAGACTATCGGGACATCTCTTGAAGCGTCCGTGCAGGTGAAGAGATCTGAGTCGCTCGCAAAACTTGAGGAGTCATTCACGTCTGAAGAGCTTGCAGACATTGTGATAGTGTCAAAATTTGAATGGGCTGATGATTTGACCCTGCCGAATGTGTTTGATGATGCTGATACGGGCTTCAAGATTGCGGGAGGGTTCGCGCCCGGTGAGAAATGCCCGCGCTGCTGGAAGTATGAAGAGCATCCGAACGAGAACGGATTGTGCAATCGCTGCGCCCATGTGATGAATGAAGAGTAAGAGAAGAAACTTTGCGGCCTCCCTGTGAAATAGCGGGGAGGTTTTTTTGTATGTGGGAGTCTGAAACAAGGCATAAAAAAACAAGGGCTGTGCTATAATTTGAATGAATAAAAAAATTTCGTTTTTACACATGTCAAGAAGGTGGAATCTTCTTGTCTCCCTTGTCTTATTGTTTCATTATACCATAAGGCAGGGGGGTGGTCATGTGTATTATGCAATTTCAGGTCAACAAAATTCATAGAAGGAGGAATGATCATGAAAAAATTTGTTGTGCTGGCACTGGCTGTAATTCTTATCGGCGTTGCAGTTCCGGGAGCGCAGGCAGAATACTGGAACGAGGGCAATTACGGCTACAGCGAAGAGACCGCGTATGTCATTGACTCGATATCCGATTTTGTGGAATTTCAGACCAGAGTCAATAACGGCACTGATCCAGAAGGTTCATACTACAAGCTGAGTATAAATCTCAACCTAGCAGGGAATTATCCGAAATGGATTCCAATCGGTACAGAATCGAGTCCATTCAAAGGACACTTCAACGGGAATGGCAAGACAATAACAATGTACACCGAAAAATATCCAGAGACTTTGACAACAAGAGATATAGAGTACAATTCTTCCCTATTCGGATCAATCGAAACAGACAATGATTATGCCGTCAAGGATCTCACAGTCAAAGGTACAATACAGGGGAGTTTTCTCGCGGCGGGAATCGTGCTTAGACTGTACAAAGGCTCAATAGAGAACTGCACATTTACAGGAACACTCAGCAGCAGGGGATACAGCGATGTGAGCAGAGAGAGTTTTTATCACATTGTGGCTTCAGCAGGAGGAATTGCAGGTTACGTTCTGGGAGGCACGATCAAGAATTGCACAGTCAAATCTTCTGAGATAACAATACAACCGTATTTCAGCGGCCAATGGTCAATATATCCCGGAGGCGGGAATGTGGGCGGAATTGCGGCAGAATTGAACGGAGGAGCTGTTGAAGGTTGCCTAGTTTCAGATTCGACAATACAAGCAGCACCGCACGCGCCTAAGGATCAAGCCGTCAGCAGCATATATCTCGGCGGGATTGTTGGCCTCCTGCATAAAGGGACTTTGAGAAACAATTTCTCTTATGCTCAAGTTGTGAGTTCACATGCTAACCCCTCTATTGCCAACAAGGACTCTAAATATTGCGCTGGAGGAATAATAGGGAAGATTGACAGCTCCAATATTGGTGTTGAGTGGAATGTTTACGCAGGTGCAGCACACGGAATAGGCTATGATGCTGGAGGAAGCGCGAGTGATGAACCAGGCTGTGTTAATGCCGGAAAAATCACGCTCACAATCACAACGGCTTCATTTCCTTCAGGCAACATCGGCGACTCTTACAGCGAGACTCTCACAGCGACAACGACAGGAGGAACATGGCCGGTAACTTGGGCTTTGACTTCCGGGACTCTCCCCGCCGGACTCACTCTCAATTCTGACGGAACAATCTCAGGCTCACCGACAGCAAAAGGCACGTACAAGTTCTCAGTCAAAGCGTCTATAGGCTCATCAGGAATCATTTCGGCCACAAAGGAATACACAATCACGATTGCAGACAATCAGCCGTCATACTCGCTCACGGTCAAGAACGCTTCACTCTCAGCCGGGACTGTCGGCAAAAGTTATTCCGAGACTCTCAAAGCCGAGCTTACCGGGGCGGAGCTTCCTGCTTCATGGTCATGCACCGGGACTCTTCCTCTAGGACTCACGCTTAACACTTCAGGGACAATCACAGGAACACCAACGCAAGCAGGCGAATATACGTTCACGGTCAAGGCTGTATTCGGAGCGTTCGAGGGTACAAAGTCTTTCACGCTAAAGATCACAAGCGGTTCAGATATTGATACGCCGTGGGCGGATGAGCAGCCCGGATTCACTGTGCATGAACCGATCCTAAGCGGACAGATCATCATTAACTTCTACGCTGACCTCCCGCAAATTTCCGGCGTTGACTATAACAAGAGCTACGTTGATTTTGACATCGCCGGCGACAAAACAAATGTTCCTCAAATGTTCGACCCCGAATTTAACGCTAACGTTTACGGAAAAACTAATTACGCTTTCAGGTGCTACTTAAATTCCGTCCAGATGGCTGACGAAATCACTGCAACACTTCATTACGGGGACAACAAAACTGTAGCTCATACATACAGCCTAAAAGAATACATTGACACCCAGCTAAGCAAAAGCAATATATCCCCCGCGCTGAAGAATATTCTTGAGGCAATGAAGGATTACGGACATTATGCGCAGCTCGGCTTGTCTGAAGCTAACGGATGGACTATCGGCAAAGACCACAAAGAAATGGAATGCGCTAATGTTTACACTGATGATGATCTTCAAGAAACATTGCAGGCCGTGAGAAGCTACGAGATTGTGAGGGATACGGGAAATTCCGGTATTGAGAGCGTGCCTTACAGACTCAGGCTTGACTCAGACATAACACTTGAGCTTAATATAGTTCCTGCGTCTGATTATTATGGGAGTGTCTTTGCGTCATTGAACGGAGGCAGCGAGAACATGGCCGTAAAAACATCAGGCGGTTATCTCGTGCAGATTTCGGGAATCTCCGCTCATAAGCTCGGCGATACTTACACCGTAACAGTAACAACATCAAGAGGCAGCTTTGACGTTAAAGTCTCGGCTCTTTCATATGTATATACTTCACTCACTTCAGCAAACACAGCTCCAGGCACTACAGGCAGCCCGGCAATGAAGAAGGCAGTAACTTCCCTGTACAAATACTACATGGCAACAATGGCATACAGGGAAAGCATCGGCATGAAATGACACGCACATAAAGGAGGGATTTGCGAATGAATGCGCACCGCGAAAGAGTCAAAGCTCAGTACGAAAAGCCCGAAGCAGAAGTCATAGCCTTTGACGCTGAAGACATAATACGCACGAGCGATACGCCTTTGCCGTGGGGAAGCACTCCCAAGAACAGCGGCTCAAGTTTATTCAATCTGTTCTAAGCCCGGAGAAGGCACAAAATTTTTTTCCCCGAATCACAATGCCCCTTCCGCACAAACGGAGGGGGTAATTTTTTTCGCTATATCCCAATCCTAACGGCAATGCTACAATCCGTGATATTCCATTTCACACAAAAGGAGTCATCCTCAACATGACACACATTAACGCAATGGGCAAATTATGCCCGGAACCTGTCATTATGACCAAAGCCGAAATCGAGAAAGGCACAGCAGACATCACCGTATCAGTCGACAATGACATAGCAGTCTCAAACGTAACGCGTCTCCTTAACAGCAAAGGCTACTCAGTAACGCTCGACCGCATACCCGGCTCGCAGGAGCGCAGGCTCACAGCAACACGCGCTGAGTCATGCGAGGTCGCGCCCGAAGCACCCCGCGATGAATTGTTAGCGATTCTCGTTGCTCATGATGTTCTCGGAGGAAATGACAAAGAGCTTGGCGAAGTGTTGATGAAGGCATTCCTCGGATGCATCTCAAAACTTTCACGCCGCCCCGCTGTTATGGCATTCATGAATGAGGGAGTGAAGCTCGTGCTGCCGGAGTCATCAGCATGTGAATACATCAAGGAGCTTGAGAAGGCCGGAACAAAAATTCTTGTCTGCGGAACATGCACGACTCATTTCAACATCACAGACAAGGTTGCAGTCGGCACAATCTCAAACATGTTCGAGATCATGGAGATGGTTACGGGAGCAGATAACACGCTCATATTCTGATGCTTTACGCTGGAATTGATATAGGCTCAACGGCGGCAAAGGCTGTAATTCTCAGCGAGGACAAATCATCTGTCATTGCACGAAAATTAATGCCGTCAGGATGGAACAGCAGACAGACAGCGGACGAGATTCTAGCGTGGCTGTTGTCGGAGGGATATTCGCGCGAGGACTTGAGAGTCATTGCGACAGGTTACGGGCGAGTCTCAGTGCCTTACGCTGACTCGACTCTCACAGAGATAACATGTCACGGAAAAGGCGCGGCGTTTTTGGGCGGAAATGATTTGACGGTTATCGACATCGGCGGGCAGGACACAAAAGTTATCGTTCTTCACGGCGGGCGTGTCGTTGATTTTGTTATGAATGACAAATGCTCGGCAGGAACGGGGAAATTTCTTGAGGTCATGTCTAACCGAATGGGATTAACTTTGCAGGAATTTTTCGCGCTCGCTGAAAAGGGCCATGAGGTGAAAATTTCGAGCATGTGCACGGTCTTTGCTGAGTCTGAGATCGTCAGCCTTATGGGGCTTGGGACTCCCCGCGAGGATATTGCTTGCGGAGCTGTCGGATCTGTAGCCGCAAAAGTATCTACACTCGTAAACCGCAAAAGTCCTTCAGGGGTTTACTTTTTGACGGGGGGATTCTGCGAGTCTCCGTTTCTTGTCGAAAAATTGTCCGCGACTCTCAATGCTGAAGTGAAGACATGCCCTGACGCGAGGTTTGCAGGTGCTATAGGGGCGGCATTGCTGGGAAAATAATTTGAAGGGGGAAAAACTATCATGGATTACCGCGCTATGTGGGAGTCTCTTGGGATGGACGTTAAGACTCATGATTTGCTCTGTGAGGCTTTGCCCGGCGCATTCGGCAGCGTCTATCTCTCACAGGATAACAGGCCGGAGGGTATGGATTACTTCTACTCGGTTGTAGCGGCGATACATGGCCTGCGTCCGGCTGAACTTGTCGAACACAAGAAGAACGGCGGAAAAGTTGTCGGCACATTCTGCATTCACGTGCCTGACGAAATACCAATAGCAGCAGGAGCAATCGCAACAGGGTTATGCTCTGGGTCTCAGTTCTGGGTTCCGGGGGGCGAAAAGAAACTGCCTGTCGCAACATGCCCGCTCATCAAGGCCAGCTTAGGCGCAAGATTTGACCGCACATGTCCTTTCTTCAGGCTCGCTGACATGTTCGTGGGTGAGAATACATGCGACGGAAAAAAGAAAGCGTGGGAGATTCTCGCGGAGGACGCTCCCGTTCACGTCATGGACATTCCGCAGATGAAACGCCCGGAGGATTTCGCGCACTGGGAGAATGAACTCAAAGGCTACCTCAAGAAATGCGAGGAACTGACCGGCAACAAGGTTACGCCCGCAAAGTTACGTGAGGCAATTATCCTCGTCAACAAAAAACGCAAAGCACTTCAGAGGCTCGCAAGTTTCAGGAAGCTCGACAACATTCCGATCACGGGCAAAGATATGCTTCTCGTTACGCAGATTGCATTCTACGATGACCCCGCACGAATCACCGAGCAGATTCACAAGCTGTGTGATGAGCTTGAAGAGCGCGCAAAAAATAATTTCTCATCATTCCCGAAAGGCACAAAAAGAATCTTGCTGACCGGGACTCCTCTGTCGATTCCTAACTGGAAGATGCACCACATTATTGAGACTTCCGGCGGGGCTGTTGTCTGCGAGGAAATGTGCACGGGCATTCGCTACTATGAGAAATGCGTTGACGAGTCCGGCTCAACGATTGACGAGATGATTCACAACCTGGCTCAAAGATACATGGGCGGGATTCACTGCGCTTGCTTCACTCCGAACGCTGAAAGAATCGATGACATCAAACGCCTCGTGAAAGAATACAAAGCTGATGGCGTTATAGACCTCAATCTCAAATTCTGCAATATCTATGACATTGAGGGCTTCTTTGTCGAGCGTGAACTCAAAGCAGCGGGGATTCCTGTTCTCGGAATTGAGACGGACTACACAGACCAGGACTCAGAGCAGCTCAAAACGAGAGTCGGCGCGTTCATCGAAATGTTAGGGAACTGACGAAAATTTTCACGCCTGTATGACGTTCGAGTCCCCTTGGCGAATCATGCTGAGGGGATTTTTTGTTGCTGTTATAATCCGTAGCATTCACACAACAAGGAGATATTCACATGGACTACAGGACAGAGCGCGACTCAATGGGAGAAATATTAGTGCCGTCAAAAGCATACTGGGGAGCGCAGACTCAAAGAAGCATGGAGAATTTCACGCAGTCAGCCGAAAGAATGCCCATGCCGATAATACACGCGCTTGCAGTCATCAAGAAGGCTTCAGCAATCGCAAACGCAAAATCATCACGCCTCGACTCAAAACGCAAAGACTTAATCACAACCGTATGCGACGAAATTTTGTCGGGCAGATTGGACTCACATTTCCCGCTTACAGTGTGGCAGACAGGCTCAGGGACTCAGACAAACATGAACGTCAACGAAGTAATCGCGAACAGAGGAAACGAATTAGCCGGCGAAAAATTATTGCACCCGAATGATCACGTCAACATGTCGCAAAGCTCTAATGACACATTCCCGTCGGCCATGAACATATCAGCCGCAGCAGAAATCACCGGGCATTTGTTCCCCGCTCTTGATGAAGGGATAAGAGTACTCACGCGCTTAATGAACGAGAATATGAACGTCATCAAGACAGGAAGGACTCACCTTCAGGACGCTGTGCCGATAACATTCGGGCAGGAGATTTCCGCGTGGCTCGAAATGATTTCGCAAGGAAAAGAATCTATCACTCAGGCCATGACGACCCTGTACCCTCTCGCGCTCGGAGGAACGGCAGTAGGCACCGGGTTAAACGCTCCGAAAGGTTTCGCGGAAGAGTCAGCGAACGAGATTGCGACTCTCACCGGGCTTCCGTTTGTTACAAGTCATAACAAGTTTCACGCGCTTACGTCAAAGGCATCATTCGCGTATGTTCACGGTGCGCTGAAGGGACTCGCTGCTGACATGATGAAGATTGCGAACGACATACGCTGGCTTTCTTCCGGGCCGAGGTGCGGACTCGGTGAGATATTTATCCCTGAGAATGAGCCGGGAAGCTCCATAATGCCGGGAAAGGTAAACCCGACACAATGCGAAGCGTTGACAATGGCATCGGTTCAGGTGATGGGAAATGATTCGGCTATAGGGTTCGCGGCATCGCAGGGAAATTTTCAGCTCAATGTGTTTATGCCGGTGATCGCGTATAACTTTTTGCAGTCTGTGAATATTCTTGCGGAAGTGTTCACGTTCTTCACACGCAGATGCCTCGAAGGGATTCGGCCTAACACGGAAAAGATGAGCGGGAATTTGTCAAAGTCATTGATGCTCGTTACGGCTCTCAATCCTCACACAGGGTACGACAAAGCAGCACTCATAGCAAAGAATGCCCACGAGAGAAACATAACGCTGAAAGAGTCTGCGGTGTCATTGGGGATTCTTACGGCTGAAGAGTACGACAGGTATATTAATCCTCAAGACATGGTGTAACGCTTCTGACAAAAGCAGGGATGCTTCAGGCATGACATTTTTCACGAACGGCATGAATAACCTTGAAGCCCCTGCGGTGAATCTCTCAGTCCTATTTGCCGTTTGTACGTATCATGAGCCACACTGCTGTTTGTCCTGTGTATTTGGGATATGGCTTAGTAGTGCTATCCTTTTGCGGAGGATTAGCGATATTGTCTGACCCTTTAAGATTTGCGGAGTCGGCGCGGTTCTTGAGCCTTTCTTTGAGCCCGGTGCTGTCAGAATCATTCCCAACGTTATAACCGGCCCACCATGTGCTTATCTTATTAGTAGCGTCCCAATTATTCAAGACTTTATAGCTGTCTTTATCCTGAACTGAGTTCCCGCCGTTGTACATGTACTTCATCACATAAGTTGTCAGCTCGCTAGGGTCATTCGGTGTTTTCGTGAAGTGATCCATGCTGTCGGTGTAGAAAGTCATGGCCGCCGACGCAAAATTTTGGAGCGTTGCTATTATGTTGCCTGCCTTTGAGGTTTTGACTGACTCGCTGCTTGCCACCATCATCATTGACGAGAGGACTCCAATCACAGCGATGACTATAAGCATTTCAGCAAGAGTGAATCCCCTGCGAAAATATTTGCTCATGAAAATTCCTCCTCTGAATTAATTTATGGATTCTAAAATTTTAGCTCATATCATACTCAATTCAACCGAAAAAAATTCCCCCCGAAAATTTTCAGAGGGAAAAAATTCAGCGTCAATAATTTTATGAGAGCTGCACGATTGCTGACGTTACCGGCGCGAAAATTGACACCGCTATTATCGCTATGATTGCTCCGACGAAAACAATCAGCATCGGTTCAAGCAATGAGATTGTAGCCTTCACTTGTTCGTCAAGCTCCTGGTCATACCACGTGGCGACTCTCTCAAGCATCGTGTCAAGGTGCCCGGTCTCCTCTCCGATTCGCATCATCTGTGATACAAGTATCGGGAAAATTCCTGCCTGCCTCGCTGAGTCTCCGAGTGATATTCCCCTGATAACGCCCTGCCGCAAGTTTGAATATCCCTGCTCAACCGCTGAATTGTCCGCTGTGCCTTCTGCCATCTCTAGCCCTCGCACTATAGGGACTCCCGCTGAAGTAAGCGCAGAAAGTGTACGGCTCGAACGCGCCATTGATGCTTTAAGTATTAAGTCCTTCATGACCGGGATTTTCAGTTTCACTCTGTCCATGAATGGCTTTGTGTGCTTGTTTGTCGAAAGGAAGTAAAGCCCCGCGATTATTCCGATAAATATGCCGGCTACTATGTACCAGTGCGACGAGAACCAGTTGCCTATACCGAACATGATTAACGTTATCTGAGGCAGCTCAATGTTAAGCGCGGCGAATGTCTCCTCAAATTTCGGCACTAGGAACATGAAGAACAGCACCAAGATTCCTATTGCGAATGTCATTATGAATGCGGGGTAAAACATCGCGCTTTTGATCTTGCTGCGTAATGCTTCCTGCTTCTCAAGGAGAACTGCTGACTGTTCGAGAGCCTCACCCAATAGTCCGCCTTCCTCGCCCGCTTCAACGAGGGATATTATCAGGCTGTTGAATGCTTTCTCCTGCCTCATTGCCTGGCTGAGCGGCATTCCTCTGTCTAATCTTCCCTTTATGTTGCTGAGTGCTTTGCGGAGTGATACGTTCTTTTCTCCTCCTAATATAACGTCTATTGATGTTGAGAGGCTGAGTCCGGCTGTCTCCATTGTGGCAAGCTGACGGAAGAAAACCATTAACGTTTTGAGAGGGACTCTTCCTCCGCTTAATATGTGTCCTATGTCAACGTTGAGAAGATCCTTGAAGGAGAAGCCTGCGCCCTTGCTGCCTGATTTGGGCTTTGCTGAAACGGACGGTGCCGCTGCTGCTTTTGCTCTCTGCGCGTTAAGGTTGATGACAATCATTCCCCTGTTCCTGAGAATGCTCAATGCTTCCTTTTGGTCTTCAGCGTCAATGAAATCTTCAATCATTTCACCGTCAGAAGCTCTTGCGCGGTACTTGAAGTTCATTCTGCCTCAACTCCTTTGTGTGAAAATTTATATCGGTGAGTCGGACGAAAGCAATCTGTCCATGTCCGTCTGATCGTAAGCAAAACTTTTCGCCGTTGCCCGTGAAATTTTGCCCTCCTTGACCCATCGCGCTAAGTCCTGCTCCATCGTGTGCATGCCTAAACTGATTCCCGTGAGCATGGCATTACGTATGCTGCTGATCTTTCCTTCACGGATGCTTGCGCGTATTGCTGGTGTCGTGAACATGATTTCAGTCGCGCAGACCCGGCCTTTTATGTCGTCGCGGGGTATGAGCTGCTGAGAGCAAATCCCTATGAGAGTGTACGCAAGCTGAAGGCGTATTTGATTCTGCTGGTGAGGGGGGAATACGTCAACAATTCTTTCAATCGACTGTGAAGCGTCCTGAGTGTGAAGAGTCCCGAATACAAGGTGTCCTGTTTCAGCTGAGGTTATTGCCGCGCCGATCGTTTCAAGGTCTCTCATCTCGCCTATGAGTATCACGTCCGGGTCCTGCCTCAGAACGTGCCGGATGCCTGACGCGAATGTCTCAGTGTCATTGCCGACTTCGCGCTGATGTATTACCGACAATACCGGGGTGTGTATGTATTCTATTGGGTCTTCTATTGTTACGATGTGCGCTTTGCGTTTTCTGTTGACTTCACTGACGATTGCCGCGAGGGTTGAGCTTTTCCCGTGTCCTGTCGGGCCTGTTACGAGGAACAATCCGCGGTGCTTCTGTGATACGGTCTTGAGTATCGGAGGCAGTCCCAAATCATCAAGCGTCTTTATGTCTGTCGGCACAAGCCTGAATGTCAATGAGACTCCGTTCATCTCCCTGTACGCGCTTCCCCTGAACCTTTGAGTCCCGAACGTGAACGCGAAATCAAGATCACCCGTATTTGTGAAGCGTTCGTGCTGACGGTCTGTGAGAATCTCGCGGATGAATTTTTCGAGATCTTCCTTCATGAACACAGGCGACGAGTCTATGTAGCTCAGATCTCCGTGAATCCTCAGTGCCGGGTAACAGCCTGAGCTTAAATGAATATCGCTCGCGCCTTTGCTGATTGCCATCTTGATTAACTCTTTGAGTGCCGGGTTGCTGAAATTCTGACCGCGCTGTGTGTTTACGGCCGGGGAACTTGTGAACGCTCCGAGATCCGTAAAGCCCGCGTTATTCTCCGGGGCGTTGTTCTGCGCAAGGCTGTTCATGAGATTCTTCAGAGCCTCGTTGTTAAACTGTTGCACTTAATATCTCCTCCAGTGATGTATATCCCGACAGTGCCGCATTGATTCCGGCCTGCCTGAGTGTTTTCATTCCGTCATTTATTGCCGCCTGCCTGAGCTCCATAGCGTCAGCACCTTTTATTATCATTTCTCGCAAGTGGTCATTGAGTGCCATGATCTCATAGATTCCGCGCCTGCCCTTGTAACCGTGTCTGCAATTCTGGCATCCCACAGGCTTGAAGGCAGTACTCCCGGCGGGGACTCCAAGTTTCTCGCTCATTGACTCGTCAATCTCGTATTCTTCCTTGCAGCGGGGGCATAAGCAGCGCACGAGCCTTTGAGCAACAACGCCGGTCAGTGAAGCAGCAAGGAGGAAAGGTGCGACTCCCATGTCAATCATACGGACAGCCGCGCTCGGTGCATCGTTAGTGTGAAGCGATGACAAAACGAAATGCCCGGTCAGTGCCGAACGTATAGCAATCTGTGCTGTTGGTGTGTCTCGAATCTCTCCGATCATGATTTTGTCCGGGTCTTGTCGCAAGATTGAGCGTAACGCAGAGTCGAAAGTGAGTCCGGCTTTTTCGTTCACGTTCACCTGATTGATTCCTGCGATGTAAAATTCTACGGGGTCTTCTACTGTGATGATGTTAATATCTGGATGGCTGATTCGTTTCAGCATTGAGTAAAGAGTTGTTGACTTCCCCGAACCTGTAGGGCCAGTAGCGAGCATCATGCCCCAGGGAGTCTCGCAGAACTTGTTGATGTAATTCATGTCGTCTTCCTCAAGCCCTAACTGTTCAAGCTCAACGAATGAATTATCACGGTCAAGGATTCTCAAGACTACTTTTTCTCCGCTCATAGTAGGCAATGAACTCACGCGCAAATCTATGTGTCTTCCGTCAATGATCGTAAGTATTCTTCCATCCTGCGGCTTACGTTTTTCGGCGATGTCCATCCCGGCCATGATCTTAATGCGTGAGATGACTGCGGGCTGAACGACAGCGGGATATTGGTTATGTATGTACAAAGCTCCGTCGACTCTGAATCTGATTCGGCTCATCTGCTCATAGGCTTCAAAGTGAATGTCTGAAGCTCCCTCGCGGACTCCCTGCTGTATGGCGTTGTTCACAAGTTCGATTAACGGAGCGTCATCAGGATTCATTGTTGATGTTGTTGCTGTCAGCGGGGTATAAACATCTGCCGCGTCCATTGTATCAGTCATCGCGCCTTCAAGGTTTGCGCTGAACTCGTACATTCTCTGAAGGTTTCGCGATATATCGTCCTCGCCTGACGTGGCTATTCTGAGGTCATGGCCTGTGAGCATCTTTATTTCGTCCTGCGCTGGAAGGTCTAAAGGATCGGACATCGTGATAAGGAGCGTATTATCATCATCAAGTTTCAGGGGAATAAGCTGTAATCTTTCTGCAACATTTCGGGGGATCATTTTTATCGCGGCATCCTGAGCCTGATACCTGTCTAACTGTATAAACTGCAATTCGAGCTGCACGGCTAAAGTTTCTGCCACCTGAGTCGGAGTCAATGCGCCGAGTGAAACAAGAAGCTCTCCGAGTCGTTTGTCTGAAGTTTTCTGAAGCATGAGGGCTTTGTCTAATGAGTCCTGACTCACAAGGTCATATTCTCTCAATATCTCGCCGAATCTTTTGCGCTGGGAAAAAAATATATCCTGCAAATCCAGATGCCTCCTTTAGAGTGTGAATGTGTGAATGTGATTATATTATCATAGTATTGACCTGTACGGGTGCGGCCTATGATAGTGCGATATGGTGTGTACAGCAACAAGCACTATGCTTCGGTAATAATATAAAAGGACGTATGCGACAAGGAGAGCAAGGACTATGAGCTTCAGATGTTTTTCCTTAACAAACTTAGGAAGTGCCGCCAGTGCTATTACGTTTGCCCATTCGATATACAGCATAAGCCTGTTTGCCACAATCCCGACAAAATTTTTATATGCGAAAACAAACAGGATATTGAACAGGAAAAAGTTTGCTCCTCCGCCGCCTTCAGGTACAAATACTTTTTTTGCATTCCTGCCGTATAAAAAGAACGCAAAAATCTGTACTAATGCAGCCAATTTTGAAGATGTATTAGTTTCAGTGAGAGTGTATCCTAACCCAGAAGCAGTTTCAAAGTAATATCTGTATTTGGCGAGACTTGGAATCGAGTATACAATTGACATAATTATTGGCCTTGCCATATACATACCTAAAACTACTGCCATGTAGATGATAATTCTGTACTCGCTGTTTTTTACAACCACATCGGAAGCCATGAGCATATGAACAAATATGAAATACGCAGCAAATAATATCGCTGAATTATGGAACGAGCAGGCGAGCAACCCGTACATAAGGAATCGTAAATATCTCTTTTCCTCCAAATGATTCAGACCCATGAAGATAACCGCGCACGCCATTGCCTGACGTATGATCATGTAAGTTTGAATATACAGCATGAACGAAAATATAAATATAATCATCGGACATGATATTTTCTTCCTGTGCCTGTACGCCCCTACGTAGACACCCGTAACCGTAACAAGCTGATACATGAACAGCGAGAAATTAGGATGATCAGAAATTCTGCTTGAAAGGTAGCACAAAGATTGATACCCTAATTCAGAAAAGATGGTAGCATTCCGTTTTATCAGATAATCCAAGAAATTCGAGTAGCGCAGAGCCTCATTAAAACTAGGGTAGGCATATACATGCACATCTACAGCAAGATCGGGATGCCTCAGCCCGCCGAGTATGCTCAAAATCAGAATGCTTATCGCTGAACACAGAATTATTACGCCCTTGTTTTTTGAGCGTGAAGCAAGGTAAGCAAAAAATGTTGATGACAAAAAGCAGTATATATATATATATATCCGACAAATTAAAATTCTCCTGTTACAAATTATTGAGCTGTGTTTTATATTATATACGTAAAATTCTATATTAGGAGTGATACATTATGCCTTCAATAAACGCACCAAGAGGAACACGCGACATATTGCCCGGTGAGTCGTGGAAGTGGTCTTACATCATCAATACAGCGTCAAAGGTGATGAAAGATTTCGGCTTCCGGGAGATTCACCTGCCAGTTTTCGAGCACACGGAATTATTTTCGCGCGGCGTGGGAGAAACTACAGACATCGTAGAGAAGGAGATGTATACGTTCAATGACCGGGCCGGAAGAAGCATAACCCTGCGCCCTGAAGCTACAGCAGGAGTCATGAGGGCAGCGATTGAGAATAATCTGTGCGTACAGGGAGCGAACGCAAAGCTATGGAGCTGGGGTCCAATGTTCAGACACGAGAGACCGCAGAAGGGACGATACCGCCAGTTTTACCAGATCGATTCGGAATGTCTCGGAATCGCCGGGCCTGGTGCTGACGTTGAAATCATATCATTGAGCATTGAGCTGTTCAGGAGACTCGGACTCAGAAATCTTGAAGTTGTCATTAACTCTGTGGGCTGTGAAAAGTGCAGGCCTGTTTACCGTCAAAAACTCGTGGAATATTTCACCGCTCACGAGTCCGAACTCTGCGAGACATGCAAGGGACGACTCAGCCGCAACCCCCTTCGCATTCTGGACTGCAAGAACGAATCATGCGGCCGTGTTTCAGACGATGCCCCGGACATTTTCGACTCACTCTGCGATGAATGCCGCGGACATTTCGCGCAAGTAAGGGAAGGACTCGAACAGCTCGGCTTCACGTACACAATCAACAAACGACTCGTAAGGGGACTCGATTACTACACAAAGACGGCGTATGAGATTCTCTCTGGGGACTTGGGCGCGCAGAATGCCGTTGCAGGGGGAGGACGTTACGACAATTTGTCTCAGGCAATCGGAGGAGGAAAGATTCCGGGCGTGGGATTTGCGTGCGGTCTTGACCGTGTTGCTCTTGTTATGGAGGAGCAGGGCTGCACGTTCGGAGAAGCTCCGGGGATTTCGGTTTACTGCGCCGCGCTCGATGATGAATCGCGTGGAATGATTCAGAGTCTCACGTATGAATTGAGGAAGGCGGGAATCTCTGCTGAATGTGATACGGCTGGCAAAAGTTTCAAGTCTCAGATGAAAATTGCAGGGGCTTGCAAGTTCGCGTGCATTGTCGGGGCTGACGAGAGAATGAATAACACAGTTGCGGTCAAGAATCTTTCTGACGGGACTCAGGTGAGCGTTCCTGTTAATGAAGCTGTGAAATATCTTGAGGGCAAAATATGACAGATGAAGAATTTATTGATTTTGCTGTGAGTGCCGCGTCCGGGCTGAAGTTCACGTACCACACTGAGAATGAAGACAACGGAAGCGTAACAGTCTGGGTGAATGAGCTCGCTCTAAGTGTGAACGCTGAGACAAAAGATCAATGCATGGCCGATATTCTCGACTCCCGAAGGCCGCTACAAGTATACGAATTTTCCCGAAGACACATCAGACGAGGAAATGCCCGCAAAATATTGGGAGCATAAGAGAGACAAAGAATGATAAGCGATGATGATTTAGAAGACTGAAGAAAAAATTTCCCCCAAGCCATAAAAGCAAGGGGGATTCATTTTCACTTGTACGAGTCTATTACGTGCTGAAGAATTGACGAAGGAGTCAGCCTTTCAGAGTCAAATTTATATGACATCTTGTGAAGGTCGCTTAACCCGGCAAAATATTTCATTTTCTCATCGGAATAATCATCATATGCTGCCTTGCCCATTTCAATCCACGGGGCATTATCAACATACGGGACTCTGCTCCATTCTTCCGGGTATTTCTTTGCCGCCATCTTGAAGAACATGTGAAACAAAAAATAATGTATCAGGTAATTATGACTCTTCCAGTACTCGAACAATAAATCCCTTGTAAGTGTGATTATCGGGTTGTGAGCTTCTGAGACAATGAACCAGCTTGATGCGACCATGTAGAAAGGATACAGGTTTGACGTGTTTGACGCGAACAATGGAAGCTGCATAAATTCCGTGAACTTACGCCCGGTACAGAAGACAGTAGAGTCTATCCATGTCCCGCCGTGCTGTATGAGAAGCTCTGCTCTGATTATGTCGCTAAAATGAGTGTGAGAGATGATGCCTCTGTTGTGCTTGTCGATGATGTAACCTGGAAGGCTGATATAGTCTGAGATGTTGTACTGATCGAGCGTGATGATCTTCTTGTCGGGACACCAGAAGTGCAATGACCTAAGGCAGGCTTTGCATACTGGCGGAGCATTGTCCTCACCCTGAAGCCACAAACGCCAGATTATATCTTTACCCCCCCCCCCCCCCTTGCTGAGTAATTTTACTGAGCTTGTACTCGGATATGAACGGGCGGTATTTTCTGCTGAGGTATAAATACATTAGGTTGCTCGCAGTTTCCCATGGAAGAATGTTATACAATATCCTCAAAGGTATTTCATTGTATCTTCCCTCAGAAAGAAGCTCATGAATTTTTCTGATTTTGCTTGTTATGCTCATAATTTACGCCTCCTTGATAAAAAGTATAAATCCCCCTCACATTTTTCACAAGGGGGATGCATTTTCACTTGCACGAGTCTATTACGTGCTGAAGAATTGACGAAGGAGTCAGCCTTTCAGAGTCAAATTTATATGTCAGCTTGTGAAAATCGCTTATCCCCTCAAAATATTTCATTCTCTCTTCCGAATAGTCATAATACATGAAGTGCTGCATTTCGTGAGGAGGACCGTTTGAGACATACGGGACTTTCTGCCATTCATCCGGGTATGCTTCAGCCGACATCTTGAAGAACATGTGAAACAAAAAGTAATGTGTAGGATAATCATACTTCTTCCAGTAGTCAAAAAGCAAATCCCTTGTTAGAGTGATTACCGGGTTATTTGCATCTGAGACTATGAACCAGTTTGAAGCAATGCACGTAAAACTTTTCATCTGAAACACGAATAACGGAAGTCGCGTAACATCTTCAAAATTCCTCCCTGTGCAGTAAACAGTAGAGTCGATCCATATGCCTCCGTATTTTGTGAGAAGCTCAGCCCTTATTATGTCGCTGAAATGCGCGTGAGGAATTATGCCCTGCTCATGTTTCCTGATGATGTATTCAGGAAGCGCAATGTAATCTGAAATATTATTTATGTCGAGAGTGACAATTTTCTTTTCGGGATGCCAGAGCCGTAATGACTTCAAACATGCTTTGCAGAGTTCCGGCTCATTATCTTCACCCTGAAGCCACAAACGCCAGATTATATTTTCATGCCCTGCTCCCGATGAAGGCAAGTTTTCCGAAACATGCGTGGATATGAACGGGCTGTATTTCCTGTGAAGGTGTGAATAGATTGCATTCTCTATGATTTTGACCGAAGTAACTTTGAAGAATACTCTGCGTAAAATTTCTTTGTATTGTCCTTCTGAAAGAAGCCTGCGGAACTTCCTGATTTTTTGCGCGGGGCTTTTCATTTTTCACCAGCTCTATAAACAATAAGCCCCCTCACTCTTTCAGCAAGGGGACTCAATCTACCGTATTAACTCTTCAAGGAACGGAGGCAAAATGAAACTTGCGCGGTGAATCTCGTTCGTGTAGTACCGTGTCGGCGTTACGGTTCTCAATGGCTCGAAGGAAGTCTCACGCATTGAAGCGAGTCCGTATGTCCACATCCCTGAAGGGTACGTAGGAACGACTCCCCAGTACATTTTCACGCACGGAAAAACTTTCCTCATCTCCCTTATCGCCTGAATCATCAAGTCAGTATCGGTGAAGGGAGACTCTGTTAATTCCGCGAGCACGGCCGAGTCAGTCATAACCCTTTTGACATCCTCATAAAATTTTGACTGGAACAAACCCGCCGCAAAGTCTACAGGGTCAGTGCTGTCGATAATAACAACGTCGTAACGGTCGCCAGTCTCACGAATGAATTTCATCGCGTCCATGCATTTCACATCAGCACGCGAGTCACTGAACGCACAGCCCGCAAACGGCAGATATTTTTTCGACGACTCTATGACTCTCTCGTCAATGTCAATCAATGTGCACTTCTTCACGCACGTATGCTTCAGAACCTCGCGCATAATCGCGCCGTCCCCGCCTCCGATAATCATGACATTCTCAGGGTCAGGATGAGCGCAGATCGGAACATGCGACATCATCTCTGAGTACGTGAACTCGTCTTTTTCCGTGAGCTGATACGCTCCGTCAAGCATTAACGCCCGGCCATATTCATACGTGTCAGCAATCAATAAATCCTGGTACGGAGTCTTCTCTGTGTGAATGAGACTCTTAACGCGCATTGAGAGCTTGAGATTGTCGGAGCTGTACTCACTTAGCCACAACTCATTGTCGCGCTTCGGCCTCGTAACGTATTCGCTCATTCGGAAATCGCTTCTCCCAAATTCCTGCCCATCTCGCACAGCTTGTCCATGTCATCAGGAGTCGGAGATGTGTACACTTCTACTTCAGGGCCGACGAGAGTCAGCTTGCTTTTCTCCGCGTAATCATGAAGGGCTGTCAATGCTCCCTTGCTCCATGAATAGCTTCCTGCGATGCCGATAAATTTATTCTTGGGCATACGGTTTAAGAGTTTCGCGCAAAGTGCTTCCATCGGAGGAAACAAGAGAGTGTTATACGTGCAGGCCATGAGCGCAAAGCCTTTGAACCTCCATATGTCCCGCAAAATATATGAAGGGTCTGTGCGTGATACATCATAGACTCTTACGTCAGCGATTCCAGCCTCTGCGAGTCCCGTGCAGACTCCCTCGGCCATTTTCCGCGTGTTGCCGTACATTGATCCGTAAACTACAACAGCTCCTTTATCGCCCTCGTACCTGCTCCATTTGTCATAAAGTGAGATTACTTTGCTGATGTCCTTCCTGAAGAGAGTGCCGTGTGAAGGGAATATGTTTGTGATTGGGAGTCCTCCGAGTTTCTTCAGTGCGACCTGCACAATGTTTGAATACTTTGCGACAATGCAGGCGTAATATCTGAGCATCTCATCTTCCCAGCGCGCCGGGTTTTTCTCGTCGTCAAAAATTCCTGCCTCGTGCGCTCCGAATCCGCCGAATGAATCATTCGAGAACAAAACGCCCGTTGTTGTGTCGAACGTAACCATGCTTTCAGGCCAGTGAAGCATAGGGACTGTGAAGAATCTCAGGACATGGCCGCCAAGGTCTAAAGTGTCTCCGTCCTTCACGGTGATAATGTCATCGGTGATTCCGTGATAGCCTTTGAGCATGGGAAGAGTCTTAGCGTTTGCGATGAATTTCAGCGACGGCCAAATAGATCTGAGCTGCGCGATCAGTCCTGCGTGATCGGGTTCCATGTGATTAACGACAAGATAGTTGAGCGTCCTGTGTCCCAATGCCTGAGTCAGTTTGTTCACGTAATCGTCAAGGTAAGGGCCTTTCACTGTGTCAATTGCTGCTGTTGCTGTCGTTCCGAGAACTGCATAAGCGTTGTAGGCGACTCCCTGCGGAAGCGGCCAGAGGGACTCGAACAAGTCAGTCTCGTGGTCATTCACTCCGAGCCACCATGTATCTTTGTTCACCTTTATGGGTTTGTACATTGGTGAGTGTTCCTCCTAATATATTTGGGATTGTTTGTTGATGGTCATTGTATCATGGCAAAAAAATTTATATGAAGGCATAAAAAATGACAAGGCTTTGTGCTATAATATCAATCGTCAAATTTTTGTTATGCACACGACTTAAGGGGAGATTTCTCCTTCTAAGGTCTTCCTTGTCTTGTGCTTATTATAACACATGGCAAGAAAAGCGTGAATGCTGTGTGCAAAAAATTTATTGCGTGGTTTGGTTAAGGTGTAGGAACAAAGAGTCATTCAGGAGCAACAAGAGGCAACAAGGGCAACAAAATCAGAAGGAGGAAACAATCATGAAGAGGACAAGAAAAGGCTTCACGTTGGTCGAGCTGTTAATAGTCATTGCGATAATGGCAGCTCTTTCAGGGTCAATGATGATCGCAGGAAGCACAGGGACAAAGAAAGCTGACGTAGCCAAAGTTGCAACAGGTATCGCGACAGTCGGCAATGCGGTCAATTTGTTTATTACAATAAGCGGAGATACAGCGGATGCACTGACATATTTCAATGGCCATTCTGAAGACTTCGTTACTATTCCCAATCGCCAGAGGTACAAAGTTACAAGAGATGAGGCAAGTGCTACGGCTGCTGCGAGATGGTACGTAAGCTATGATGTTACCAAAGCACCGATCTCCGGTGATGCCGCGGCAATCGCAATGATCAAGAAAGTCTCAGAAGATAACGGTTACGTTGGCAGTAAAGGTCTGAGGGTTTACTTCTAAATCTGACATCAGACACATAACGAAAAGCAATCAACCTATAATCAAACAACACAATACACAGAGAGTCCCTTAACGCCTATTAGGGGACTCTCACTTTATGTTAGGGCTTCTTGTTCTCACGTTCCTTCTCAGCTATTGCGTCCCGGAGAATCGCAGCACGCTCAAAGTCAAGTTTGTCTACAGCGTCCCACATTGCCCGCTCAAGCTCTGACACGCTCATTTTCCCCGGCGATTTCGTTTTGCGACTCCCTTCACGACTTCCCGAATGACTCACATCTCCGTATGCAGCTGAAAGTTCCGCTGGCAATAAATCCTTCACGCTCTTTGTTATGCTTACGGGCGTTATGTTGTTCTCCTCGTTGTACGAAACCTGACGCGCTCGCCTCCTCTTTGTCTCGTTCACTGCCTGCGCTATGCTGTCCGTCATGTTGTCCGCGTAAAGTATCACCCTGCTGTTCACGTTGCGAGCTGCCCGGCCCATTATCTGAATCAATGAACGGTACGAGCGCAAGTAGCCTTCACGGTCAGCGTCAAGAATCGCTACAAATGTTACTTCAGGCAAATCCATTCCCTCACGCAAAAGATTTATCCCGACAAGAACATCTATTTTTCCAGCGCGAAGATCACGAATCAATTCGGCACGCTCAAAAGTATTCAGCTCAGAATGTATATACTTCACTCGAAACTTTAACTCCTTCAGGAAGTCGGCTAAATCCTCTGAGGCTTTCTTCGTCAGAGTCAAAACTAGTGAACGCTCGCCCCTCTTCACATTCTCACGCAGCTTATCTATGACATCATCAACTTGATTCTCAGCGGGCAGCACTTCAACTTCAGGATCAGGAATCCCCGTCGGGCGTATTATCTGCTCGGCTATAACGCTTGATGACTGAAGCTCATAATCTCCCGGAGTCGCTGATACAAATATTGCCTGGTTAATTCGCGACTCAAATTCGTTCCATTGAAGCGGCCTGTTGTCCATGCATGAAGGGAGCCTGAACCCGTTCTCAACAAGTACATTCTTGCGGGCTTTGTCGCCGTTGTACATTCCGTGCACCTGCGGCAGTGTTATGTGAGACTCGTCGACTATCATCAAGAAATCTTCAGGGAAAAAGTCAATCAGAGTCCCCGGCGGCTGTCCGTGCTTCCTTCCGTCAAGATACACCGAGTAATTCTCAATCCCCGAACAGTAGCCCGCCTCCGTCAGCATTTCGAGATCATATAGAGTCCTCATCTTTATTCGTTGTGCCTCAACAAATTTTCCCCGCGCTGTAAATTCGTCAATAATCCGCGACAGTTCCTCCTGAATCTTTGGTGCTGACTCAGAAATTGCATTATCCTGCGTAACATAATGCTGCGCCGGGAATATGCTCGCCTCGTTCACGTTCTCTATCACATGGCCGGTCAATGGGTGCGTGATGTCAATGCGTTCGATCTCGTCATCAAAAAATGTTACCCGTATGCATGTCTCATCTTCATATGCCGGAAATACTTCTACAGTATCGCCCCTGACCCGGAACTTCCCCGGCTCCGGCGTAAAGTCCGTGCGCTCGTAATAATTTCCCACAAGACGCGCTAAAAATTCCCGCTCGTCTAACTTGTCGCCAGCGTGGAATGAGATTATTGCGTCCTCGTAGGTCTCTTTGAGTCCGAGTCCGTAAATGCACGACACACTAGCAACAACAATAACATCATGACGCTCAATTAATGCCTTTGTCGCAGAGAGCCTGAGTCTTTCTATGCGGTCATTCACGGAAGCGTCCTTCTCAATGTATGTATCTGTCTGCGGTATGTATGCTTCTGGCTGGTAATAGTCGTAGTAGCTCACGAAATATCTTACGGCGTTTTCCGGGAAGAATGCTTTGAACTCGCTGTAAAGCTGCGCCGCTAATGTCTTGTTGTGCGCGAGGATCAACGCGGGGCGGTCAAGGTTTGCGATTACGTTTGCGACTGTGAATGTTTTGCCGCTCCCTGTAACACCTTTCAGAGTCTGGAAACGATTCCCGGCCATGATGCTTTGAGTCAATGACTCGATTGCCTGGGGCTGATCTCCTGACGGCGGCCACTGCGAATGAAGCACGAAATGTTTTTGAGTCTTCAATATGAATTTGTCCCTTCAATAATGGATGACGATATTATAATCAGCTCAGAAATTTTTGACGGAAGGTATGATTCCTCATGGCCAGAAAACGCGCACTTCAGAATCCCGACATATGACCCGGAAAAATATGCTTACGGAGTTTATGACCCTGAGAGCGGCATTGTAAACTTTCGTAACATTTTTTGGTTTACAAATCTTGAACACCATCTGCGCAACGAGATAATGATTCTCTTCAGGCGTTACCATCAAGACACGTCGAAATATCCTCACTATGATAACTACGATGCTATAGAGGTCAGAAAGATAGCAGACTTCATTTAATGTTGATGAATCATCAAAGCCCGCGTGAATTGTGATAATATATATCAACATGTCAGCATTGTTATTTTCACCCGAAAGCGGAGGCTCAATCACAAATGCAGGAAGTCAAAAAAGTTACCACTGAGGCCGGGACTAATGAATGGCAGTTAGTCGTGTTTGTTCTCGGCGATCAGTCTTTCGCAATCAACGTTGACAAGACGCGGGAAATTCTGCGCTGGCCCGGGGTGCGTTCGATCCCTGATGCCCCTGTTGCGCTCATAGGCATTACATCAGTTCGCGGAGAAGTTCTCCCGATGGTAGACTTACGAATCTTTTTAGGTATCCCCCCTGTTACGCCGATGGAACAGAGCAAAGTAATCATAGCTGAGTTCAATGAAGTGAAGCTCGGCTTTGTTGTTGACGCTGTAGAAAGGATATACCGAATCAAATCAGAAGACCTTGACGCGAGCATGACGGGAAAATATTTAGGTGACTGGATATTGTACGTAATCAAGCGCGACTCACGTAATGTATTGCTTCTGGACTATGAAGCTATTGTGCAAACGATAAGCCCGCAGCTGGTCATTCAGCATTCAGGAGACCCGGGAAAAGCTGTTGCTATGATGGAGGGAGTCGGGCATCCCGGAGACTATCACATTATTGTTGCGGAAGACTCGCCGCTTATCCGCAAGCAGGTTGAGGACGCATTAATGGCGAGCGGATTCACTGACCTTCATATATGCCCGGACGGGAAGGTTGCGTATGACGCGATTGTCGGAGCTAATGAACACTGCGACTTGCTGATTACCGATGTCGAAATGCCGAGGCTTGACGGACTCACACTGACGAGGCGCATAAAGGAGAACCCCGAAACGAAATCCATACCGATAATAGTCTTCTCGTCAATCATGGCCAATGACATCAAGAACAAGGCCGCCAGCGTCGGAGCAAATTACCAGGTAACGAAGCCGGAAATAACACAGCTCGTTGAATGCGTCGTGAAAGTCATACGTGAGAAGCAAGAGCGTGAATCGGAGGCAGCAAGCTGATATTACCATTCTGGAGTTCTGAACTGTACGTAGAAATATCGCCGTGGTTTCCTTTCGGCAAAGATTATGAGCCTGTATCGGTCAACAGATTCTACAACTCAACGCTGAAGAGCATAGCCGGGTCATGTATAGATCTTGACAGCGAGTTTTTGTTCATGGCCTCGCCTCTGACGGGGTGCGTTGGGAATCTTCCTCGTGAAAATTTCTTCAGGTATCAGCCGGACAGCTCATTCAGTCTGGGCTTTCTGATGATACTGGGATATTCTGAGAAGGTCGAGAGGGCTGTGATATTGTCGCTTGGTCTCACAGGCTCTAAGAGCGGACTCAATGCGGGCATTACGGCGTGTTCAATGTGGAGCCGGGGAATCTACAAAGGCACGACGAAAGTTATAGCTGTTGCGGGTGATGATCCATTTTATGACTGTTCAGGCTATCTTGAAATATTGTCGCGTGTTCTTAGTGATGTGAAGGGTGTAATAGGCACTCCGGGTCAGTCGTATTACGCTGAGAAGTTCGGCTATGACCGTTTCTTTATGAGATGGGAGAATGACAGCCCGTATGACATATCAGCAAGCCGGGTTATTTCGGAGTTTGAGCTTGACGGGACTCGTGAGATTGTCGGGGGCGCGTCAACGGAAGATTTTCCGCCGTTCATGGGCGCGTCAGTGAGCATACAATAAGGAGAGGTGTTTATTCTTGGCAAGAAAGAAGAAAGACGAAACAGAAGCGTTGCAGGAAATACAAGAGACCGAGACCGAAACAGAGACAAAGACAAAAACCAAAACGAAATCAAAGAAGACCCCGAAAGTAAAACCGACAGCAACAGAAGACCATAAAGCAGAAGCCGAAACCGAATCCCCTGAAAACACGCCGGAAGGCAGCGGCTCAGACTCTGTAGACGGACTACTTGACGAGGGAAGCGGAAGAGGTTATGTGACTCATGATGACATAGAGCGTCATATACCTGTTGAGACGTGGGACGCGGATACGCTCGACAGGATTTTCACTAACCTTCAGGAGATGGGCATTGATGTTGTGGACAAGGCCGAAATCGGGAAGATGCCTTCTCAGACTGACACGCGCGAGGAATTTATACCGACCGTTGACAGCGAGATGGGAAAACTTGATGACATTCCGCTCACTGACCCTGTGAGAATGTACTTGCGCGAGATCGGAAAAGTATCACTCTTAACGGCAGCTGAGGAAGTAGACTTGGCGAAAAAAATGGAGAACGGCGACGTAGAAGCAAAGAAGAGACTCATTGACGCGAATTTGAGACTCGTTGTTAGTATTGCGAAAAAATATATCGGGCGCGGGATGCTCTTTCTTGATTTGATTCAGGAGGGCAATTTAGGACTGATACGCGCTGTAGAAAAGTTTGATTACCGCAGGGGCTTCAAGTTCAGCACATATGCTACGTGGTGGATAAGGCAGGCTATAACGAGGGCGATTGCTGACCAGGCAAGAACGATTCGAGTCCCCGTCCACATGGTAGAGACAATAAACAAAATGGTAAGGATGTCGCGCTTGCTTGTTCAGGAACTTGGCCGCGAGCCTACAGACGAGGAAATAGCCGCAAGAATGGGGATTGAGCCTTCACGTGTCGAGGAGATAAGACGCATATCACAATTACCCGTATCACTTGAGACACCTATAGGCGAGGAGGAAGACTCACAGCTCGGAGACTTCATAGAGGATCACGAACTCCCAAGCCCTGACGAGGCCGCCGCGGGTCATTTGCTTCATGAACAGATAGAAGACATGCTCTCGACTCTTTCAGACCGTGAAAGGGAAGTGCTTCATTTCAGGTTCGGGCTTGAAGACGGACATTCATACACGCTTGAGGAAGTCGGCAAAAAGTTTAACGTAACAAGAGAGAGAATCCGCCAGATAGAAGCGAAAGCACTCAGGAAATTACGACAGCCCAGCAAAAAACTGAAGGATTTTCTGGACTAGGGGGAGGCAATGTCGGCTGAAAGTTTTGTGAAGACCGTGAAAGGCGCAAGGCGGGGAATGTCGCTCGCGCAGAAGCTGCATTACAGGCTCGGAGCGGTTGTGCTTGTGCTTCTGGGACTTCTCTGCGGGAGCGCGTTCTTTGTGTGGTGGCTTGAGAAAGATTTCAGGGGATCATATTTTGACTCGCTGTGGACGATCATGTTCACGCTTATAGGGCAGGGCGAATTTGCTTCATATCCTCACACATTCGGCGGAAAAATTATAGTGTTCCTGATTTCTATTTTCGGCGTGGCAATTCTCGGAGTCGTTTTTGCTGAAGTGCTCCAGAGAATCATTAACAGCAAGATACGACAGATATTAGGGGAGATGATGGGTATAAATACGTGCAAGTTTGAAGGCCATGTGCTTTTGTGCGGGTGGAATGCGAGAGCGTCTCACATACTCCGCGAGCTTTTAGCCGGGGGGACTCAGGCGGCATTAATCGCAAAGGAAAGACCCAATGACCTCGACAATAACGTTTTCTTTGTTCAGGGGAATCCTTCAGAGCGTGAGACACTTTTGCGCGGAGGAATACAGAAAGCACAGAGCGCAATAATCCTCAAAGACTCAAATTTCGGCGAGGATGATTCGCACTCTATACTCACTGCGCTTGCTGTTGAGGACACTGCCCCGGACGTTTACACGGTGATGGAACTCGACAACCCGGACAACGAACGCTACGCAAGGTACGCGCATGTTGATGACATTCTGTACTCTGACAGCTTGATAGCAAACATTACGGCCATGTGCACACAGAATGAAGGCATCTCGGCTTTCATCAAAGATATTCTGTCGACGGCGGATGACGGGCACAGCTTCGCATCGTTTGATGTCCCTGAAGATTACAGAGGCAAAACGATCAGCGAGATGTTCAATTACCTTAAGGGCGAGGGCGGACTGCCTGTAGGAGTCTTGACACCTCCGAAACTTGACGGGCATGTCCCTTCGTCTGAATGGGTCTCGCAGGTCAATCCCCCTGAGAATATGGTCATCACTCTTCCGATGAAGGTCGTGTGCATTGTGAAAGACAGCTACGGGGATAACGGCGTGTAATCATGTATGAAGAAGATTTGACGGAAAAAAGGATTAATTCGCCGGAAGATTATCAGGGTTTAAGCGATGAGAAAAAAGAGCGTTTATGTGATTGGATAAGATGCAATATTTTTCCGCGCAAGACTCCCAATCACGAGCATTCAAGCTACAAACTGAAGCACTTTTTTGAACATGATAAAGGTGGCTTCTATATAACTAACGGGCAATTCAAAGGAGCTATGATTGCCTGCAGTTTTGAGCCTGTCAATGAAAACGAATTGAACTGGCACTTCCGCATAAGCCAGAAATCACCAGTATTTCACAGAGGGTTATCATGTCTGTAGATTACAGCAGGGAAGTTACGAAAGAAGAAGCAGAAAAGATGACAGCAGACGAACTTTTACAGTATGCCATCAAGACAGTCAAATTACTTCGGACACCTACGACAAGCGAGCTTATGAAAAGCAAATACTTCATCTTCCCCGGAGTAAACAGAAAAGATTAACAGCCAGCAAAGAAGGGAGACTCCCAAAAAGGAATCTCCCAATTTTTTTTTTGCACTAAGCGCGCCACAATTCCCACTTCAATAATTTGTCCGTCAGAAAATCATCAAGCAATGGCAGCATCATATCATCAATTTCTTCCGGGATACCGTACATTCCTTCAGCGATTGAGCACGATATAGCCGCTAACGTGTCAGCATCCCCGCAAAGTGATACAGCCTTCCTCGTTACGTCCTCAAAGTCATTCCCTTCAAGAAAAGCTGTTATTGCTTCCGGGACTGTCTCTTGGCAGGTCTCAACGTGAGAATAAAACGGGCGGATCTCATCAAGCGTCCTCGACAAGTCATAGCCGTAACGATTCGTGATGTATGATTTTATTTCGGGCTTGCTTGCTCCTGTTCGTGCCATGAAAATTGCTGACGCTGTAGCCTGCGCTCCCTTTATGCCTTCGGGGTGATTGTGCGAGACTTCCGCGCTTATTCCCGCAAAACGTTCTACAGTTTCAAGGTCATCAAACGCCCACGCTACTGGTGATACCCTCATGGCCGATCCGTTCCCGAAACTGTTATAAGGCTGGGGCTTGTCCCTCAGTAACCAGTACATGAACCGAGCACCGTAACCCGCATAAGGATAACGCCGGGCAAATTCGCGCATTGATTTCTTCACGGCCTCGCGGAATTTCTTTTCGTCGGCAGAAGCTCCCCTCTTGGGACTCACATTCATTAACGCATCGGCAACAGCGAGAGTCAGAACAGTATCATCAGTGAAGTGTGATACGCCTTCAAGCACAAGGGGAAATTTCATGCTGTGCGCTTCGTCACGCCGCCTGTCAAACTCATACGGGCTTCCTACAATATCTCCTACGATTGCTCCTAACATTTCTCAGTTCCTCCATTGCTCCCACTTGCAGACTATATACTTCAAATCGTGATGTAACTTTTCATACGCTTCAACCTGAATCAGCGTAGGTATTCCGAAAAAAGGCTCTGCGATTGATCCTGCTATTGATGATAATGTGTCAGAATCCCCGCCGAGTGATACCGCCTTGCGTATAACGTCCTCGAAATTCTCGCCCTCAAGGAACGCCGTGAATGCTTCAGGAACAGAGCCGGGACATGATGAGCTGTATTTGTACTCCGGGCGAATCTCGTCAAGAGTCCGCGACAAGTCATAACCGTATTTCCCCGTTATGTAGCCGCGTATTTCGTCCTTTGTGTGTCCTGTCCTCGCAAGAAACACCGCGCCAGCTACCGAGCACGCGCCCTTTATGCCTTCCGGGTGATCGTGAGTCGGAAGGGCTGAAATCTCCGCGAACCTCTCGACAGTCTCAAGATCATCGAACGCCCAAGACAACGGGGAGACTCTCATGGCCGATGCATTTCCCCAGCTCTGATAGGGGTGAGGCTCTTTAGCGTGAAGCCATGCCGTGAAGCCGCGTCCGTAACCTGCGTCAGGAAACTTCCAGCCCATATTGCGCATTGTCCAGACGAATGAGCGCGAGAATCTTTCCTCCGTTACGGTGTCTTTGCGAGTCCTCATGCAGAACATTAACGAACGCGCCGCCGCAAGAGTCATAACAGTGTCATCGGTGAAATGAGACTTTTCGGAGAATAACGGAAAATCCATCGTCTTTATGGCTTCATGCTCATACGCGCTGCCGATTATGTCCCCTACTACTGCTCCGAGCATCAATTAACCCTCGAAGGGCTTGACTCCTTTCACAGCGTCGGCCGGGTAAATTCTTGAGTCTCCGTTGTCTGTGTCAATTAATACGTACCTGTCATTGCCCATGCCTAACTCTTTCATGTATGTCAATTGTCTGTGGCCATGACGTGATTCGATTCTCTCTACTAAGTCATGATTGAAGTGTTCCGGCATTGCGTAAACCAAATCAACGGAAGCCGAGTCGATTGCAAGAATATCAAGCGAGGCAAGTATACCGACATTAGGAGTTACGACAGGTTCAGCCGCTACGCCCTCGCAGTCGCATGATACTGACATGTTCCGCATTACGTTGATGAATGAAATGTGAGGCGCAAAATAATCAACAGTGGCCTTTGCTGACTCCGTCATACGCTCCATGAACTCTTCTTTGCATATGTCCCACTGATCGGGCTGACCGGGTGTTGTGTGAATCATTGCTTTACCTATTCTGCCGTCAGCGCATCCGATTCCGATATTCTTTACTGAGCCTCCAAAACCGCCCATTGCATGTCCTTTGAAGTGAGTCAGCACTAACAGAGAATCATAATTGAGCATGTTTTTGCCTACAGACATTTCTTTGAAGTGATGACCGCCCTTAACGGGTATCATTGCTGTTCCGTCCTCGTCCATTATGTCGACGGGGGCGAATGTCCAGCCGTTGACCTTTATGGCTTCGCGGTGCTGTTCTGTAGTGTAGCGTCCTCCTTCGTAGTATGCGTTTGTCTCGACGATGTGCGCTCCGGGGATGTCGTTCTCGATTAACGATTTGACCCAGGGGCGCGGGATAATGTTCGGGCCGTGAGGTTCACCCGTGTGAAGTTTTACGGCGGTCTTCCCGGTGATGTGCTGATTGATTCGTGCGTAAAGTTTTCTGAGGCCGTCTGCTGACAAGTCGCGAGTGAAGTACACGATTGACTCGTTGCCTTTGCGTGATGAGTAAGGCAAGTATTTGCTTCCATCTGTCATGATGAAATCTTCCTCCTGTGATTGTGATTGCTATTTATTGGTGTGAAAAGTATTCTAGCATACGTGAAAAGCAAAAGCCCCGCCCGCATGAATGGACGAGGCCGTGAATGTCATAATGATGGCGCGCTTGAGGAGATTCGGACTCCTGACCTTTGGCTCCGGAGGCCAACGCTCTATCCGCTGAGCTACAAGCGCAGGCTTGCATCGTACAAGTACGGTATGAAGAATTATAGCATATGATATAATCATCGCGAAAAATCCTAGAAAGGAGCTTGACACAAGGAAAATGGCTGTGTATAATTCCACACCACACCACACCACACCACCTTATTGCCTGAATACAGGGTAACATTTCTGCATTATCTTTGCACTAGTATTGACGCAAAAGAGCTTGCGCGCATGATGTACCTTCGTGATAAGGAACTGACAGACAGGCTTGTAATTGATAATGAAAATCCTGACTATATTATAGTAAGTGAGACGTGCTTTTCGCACTTGGAGGATAGCCTGAGGCTGAAAGATTACTTGCGCAGAAGAAAAGACAGCATATTTATATTTCGCTGCCATGAATGCATTGACCCCGACTTGAATCTGTTTGATTACGCGCTTGTATGGAATTCTGATCTTGTATGCGGGGACAGAGTAGCGCACATTGTGCCTTATATCAGCGTCAGCAGGGAGGGTACTGTCATCAGCGATATTACGCGTGAGGAAGCTCGCAGGAAGCTCGATTCGAATCCGGGCTTCTGCAATTTCGTATATTCCCATCAGTCAGAACCCAGAGATACATTCTTCAGGCTGCTATCACAGTACAAGCGTGTAGACTCTCTCGGCCCGCACATGAATAATTCTGACGCTCCTGTCAGCAGAGACGCTGAAGACTGGTACGCTCTGAGCATAAAAATGAAATCCGGCTACAAGTTCAGCATAGCAATGGAGAACTCAAGCTATAAGGGATACACTACCGAAAAGATAGTCAGCTCGCTTCAGGCTCATACCGTCCCGATTTACTGGGGTGATCCGGCTGTAACAGATTTCATAAACCCGAAAGCATTCATTAACTGCAACGATTATCCTTCATTTGACGCAGTAATAGAGCGGGTGAAAGAAATCGACAATGATGACGAATTATGGCTTGATATGGTAACCCAGCCGATGCAGACAGAAGAACAGCATGACAAGATATTACGCATGCGTGATGAGAATGACGCGTTCATACGCAATATATTCACTCAGGACATAAAGAAAGCAAAAAGACGGCCTGTAGGAATATGGCCCGATACATTCATAAATAATTTTACAGGGGTTCTCGGCACACTTCATCCCTTTCGCATAAAGGCAAAGCGCGCTATACGCAAAGCACTGCGCAGATTTGTTCCGGTAAAATCAAGATCCGCGCTGAAGAAATTTCTCCATATGTCATAATGAACACAAAAAAGCCCTTCCCGATTTCATTCAGGAGGGGCTTCACATTTCTATATTATTCCCTGCGCTATCTTTGAGAAGAAATTTATCAGAGGCTCGGAATACATCCCGTAAAGGAACGAACCCGCTGCCAAAATCCCAAGAGGCAGCAACATCTCATAGCCCGGATCTTTCACGCCCTTGTTCGCTGTCTTGAAGTCAAATTTTTGCCCCGGCATAATGAATATGCTGAATATCGAGAACACATACAGCACCGTAAGCACCGCCGAAATCATCAGCATGGCAATTCCCGCATGACCCATTGAGAGCATTGCCGAAGCCGTTCCGAGCTGCCACTTGCCCATGAAGCCCGCCGACGGTGGAAGACCGCATAACGCAAGCCCCGAAATCAACAGCGCAAGAAATGTTTTCGGCATTCCGAGTCCAAGCCCGCGCATGTCAAAAAGATATTCCCTCTCAGTCTGGCACAACACAGCCCCCGCGCAGAAGAATAAATTTATCTTCATCACCGCATGGCCGCCCATGTGAGTCAACGCCCCTGTGAGTCCTTCAGGTGTCAGCAAAAGAACTCCAAGCAGAATATATGAAAGCTGGCTAATCGTTGAGTATGCGAATCTCCGCTTTAAGTGCTGAGTCGAAAGTGCTTTTGACGAGCCGTAAATTATCGTGATGCATACCATCGTGAAAGCTGCATATTGCGCCCAAGTCCCCGCTAAAGTCTCAGGCTCAAAGACGTACCATGTCAGACGAATCACAGCAAAGACTCCGGCCTTCACGACAGCTACAGCGTGCAACAAAGCCGTAACGGGAGTCGGAGCAACTGACGCGGAAGGCAGCCACCCATGAAACGGAAATACAGCGGCTTTCACGCCAAATCCCAAGAAGCCCAAGAACCAAGCAGCCAATAACATATTATCCGGCTTGTTCGGCCAGATTCCGAATGTCCCGCCAAGTGTGAATGACTCGCCGCCTCCCTGCGACATCGCATAGGTCAGAGCAATGAACGCGCACGCAGCACCAGCTACTGAGTACGTCAGATACTTACGCCCGGCATATCTCGCGCGCCCGTCCATCTCGTGCATCACAAGAGGAAGAGTCGTCAGTGTCATGATCTCGTAGAACAAGTACAGCGTAAGAAGGTCAGACGACAGCGCAATGCCCGAAACGACTCCGTAAGTCAGAACGAACCAGCCGAAAAATGATGTCTCGCGGTGCTCATGGCTCATATACTCGAATGCGTATAGAGTCGTCAGAGGCCACAACACAGCAATCAATACGGCGAATACCATTCCGAGTCCGTCAAGCCTAAGTGAAAATCCTGCGCGTTCTGAGAACCTGAAGAGAGTCAGCGCGTTTGAAGGAGGATAAACCACAAGGAGCAATATTGCCAGCGTGTTCAGGATTACGCATGACTCTATGAATATGTTGCGATGAGTCCGGCTCTTGAAGTTAAGAGTTGTAATGAGAAGGGCGGAAATTGCCGGGATAATTATCGGGAGAAGGAGTAATTTTTCGTTCATGGCCGTATCACCTCATAAAACGTATTGAAATGCTCAAAAGGAAAATTGATACGAAAAATATCACCGCTATAAGTGCAACATCCCAGCCCAAGCTAAAGTGCCTGCCCTCAAGTGATTGTATTTTTCCCCGCAAGTCGTCTATATCTCTGTCTATCCTCTGAATTTCCCGGCTCATTTGCGCTAGTGAAGCCTCTATTCTTGAGACAGCCAAATTAATGCGTTCGTCAATCCTCCGCAGCTCGGCATTATGGACATCTTTACGCACAAATTCTTCACTCATGGTGCAGTCCTCCTTCATTCAAATTTTTGTGGAATGACTGAATTATACCCTACACACTATCTACTACACACTAGCCGCTAGATTTTCACGCGCTCACGGTCGGGATGCTCGCCGCTCCAGCCGACCGGGGGCATATTCTCAATGCGTGATATGTCCTCATCGTCAAGCGAAAAATTCACACACGCTAAATTCTCGCGCATACGTTCGGGGCTTGAGGCTTTCGGCAATGGCATAACGTTTTCATGAAGGCAGAATCTCAGACACACTTGCGCCGGCGTAACGTGATACTTCATAGCAAGCTCGCGAATAAGAACGTCATCAAGGACTCGCTTCCTTCCGAGAGGACTCCAAGCCTGAACCTGAATCCCTTTCTGCCTGTAATAACTCAGTGCGAATGCCTGCAAATGTCCCGGGTGAAACTCAATCTGCGCGACCGACGGCATTACCTCACAGCGTGAAAATATATTCTCAGCGTGATACGGAAGGAAGTTGCTCAGTCCCAGCACCTTTATTTTTCCCTGAGAGTACAGATGCTCCATTGCCCGCCATGTTTCGAGGCCTGATGATTTCCAGTCGTCAAGCTCAAGATTAGGTCTTGGCCAGTGAATCAGATATACATCAACGTAATCGCTTCTGAGATTCTCAAGCGTACGTGCGAATGCGTTAATCGTATTGTCATAACCCATGTCGGATTTCCAGACCTTTGACGCAATGAATACATCCTCACGCTTAATGCCCGAATGAGTGAGAGCCTCTGCGATTTCGGACTCGTTCCCGTAAAATGAAGCTGTGTCGAAATATCTGTAGCCTTCAGACAGCGCGGCCATGATTGAGCCGTGATTTGCTTTGTACGTTCCGAAACCGATGGCAGGAATTTTGAGTCCGCTGTTAAGAGTCAGAGTGCGCATTATGAGTCCTCCTTCTGAATTTGGGAATGTGAAAGATATAATACATTCATTCCGTGAAACTTTACAGCCAGCCAATGACAAAGACGCGGAAACATTAACGCCCTTCACGCAGAATGCTAACGAAATTCCGAGTGATTACAGTTACGATTATTCACGCGGGGGAATTAATGCCCTCAAAATTTCTGACGGCTGCAAAATCATTGCGGGGCTTCCTGAAATTTTCTGTTAAGCTGCCCGGAATGTATGACTTTGAGACTGAATTGTCCGATGACGTTCAGACTGGTGAAGAAATGATTTGCATCGTTAATCCTTCAGAACCTTCCGACGATGACGAAATCACAGAACTTTATGATGACGCGGGAATGGAAGTAACCAAAGACCCGCAAAGCAGGAAAATTATTCTCTCTTTGTGGCTCAGGGAAGGGATAATATATGCTCCTGTTGTCGTTGTAAAAGAATATTAAATTTCAAGGTGAGATATACCGAAAAATTTGACAGAATGAAAAAGCAAGTGTAAAATTCCGGCTCAAATCAATTCAGACACATATTGCGAATGTAAACAATATCTTTTCGGACTAACCTTTCAGAGAATGCAACAGCCGGGGAACATCGCAAACTCCCCGGCTTGAAACCTTCCACTGCTATTTGTTGAGGAACGCTGTAACTCTTTCTTTCACTTTCGAGCCATCTGCCTGTCCTTTAGCTTTCGACATTACGGCCTTCATCAGCTTGCCCATATCTTTTGGCGACGAGGCGTTAATCTCTTTTGCGGCCTCAGAAATTATTGCGTCAATCTCATCATCACCGAGCTGTTTGGGCAGATAGGGTTCAAGTATGCTTATCTCTGAAAGCTCAGACTCCGCGCGGTCAATTGCTCCCCCGGCTTTGTACTGCTCGGCCGCGTCTTTTCTCTGCTTGATGAGACGGCGTATCACTGTGTGAACGTCATCGTCTGTGATTTCGACTCCCTTGCCTTTGTCAGCCTGTAATTTCTGCAATTCGGCCTTCAGCATTCGGAGCGTTGAGAGTTTCGGCTCTTCGCGTAATTTCATGGCCTTGGTCAAATCGTGTGTTATGTCCTGTGTGAGCATTAATATTCCTCCTTAAGTCAACAAAAAACGGGAGCATCTTTCAGCCCCCGCAAATGTTCAAATTCTAGCCTGGATTCCTTCTCCGCATACTCTTGCGCTTACGGGCTGCCTCTGCGCGTTTTATCTTCTTGGCATCGCTGGGCTTCTCGTAATGTTCGCGCTTGCGTGCTTCCCGGAGCGTTCCTACTTTGGCAACTTCACGCCTGAATCTTTTCAGAGTCTCTTCGAGCTGCTCGCCTTCTTTGCGTACAACAGTAGTCATGATTCACATTCCCTCCCTTCGGGTTCTCTTACAGCATGGGAACTCAGTTAGCCCGGAGGCCAGCCGAGATTACGTCCTGCCAGCAGGTGCAGGTGAAGGTGAGGTACTGACTGCCCGCCCTGTTCGCCTGTGTTGATTACCATACGGTAGCCGTTCTCTTCCAGTCCTAACTTACGGGCAATTTTTACGGCACTGCTCATTAAGCTGCTCCACACTGAAGAATCATCGACAGCTGCGGAGGAGGCTATATGCTTCTTTGGGATTACAAGCACATGAACGGGAGCCTGCGGATTCACGTCATTAAAGGCCGCTACGTTTTCATCTTCATAGACAAAATTTGACGGGATCTCGCCGCGGGCTATCTTGCAGAAAATACAATCACTCATGAATTTTTTTGCGCCTCCTCTGAATTGACATGATGATTTTATACCAGATTGATATAGTTCACAATTCAAATATACTTAATTTTCTGCTGTGTCTTCAAATTCACAAATCATGCCAAGCATCAAATTCATCTCATTCATAGAGATTGTAAACTCCGCGTTAAAAAATTAGTTTACAATTAAAATTTCTATGACAGCGGCGCGGGCGCAAAGACAGCTGTAATGAACGGCTAATGTGATTTCACGGTCCGCAGTGTTTTTTGTGAATCAGAATCCTTCCTCTTTCAGCATCATCGCAAGAAGTTCATCCCTCTTAGCGTCGAGAGTCCTTCCCCACGCTTCGGAATCAATAAAGCCGTCCCCGCTCCCGTCATCCGACTCAGAAGCTCCGAAGAAATCATAGCCGCTGAATCTCGCAGGGTATGAAGGCAGTACGACATCAACATGAATATCCCTCACATTCTCGATGCTCATAAGATATGTATCACGCATTGAGATGGGTATACCGCTCCTCGCCATTACATCACGCGCAAGGAATGAAGCACCTATACCGCCGTGATGAGCGCACGTAAGCACCTTGCCTTTGTGTTTCACGTCAAAGAAGAATGACGTTGTTCCGGGAGTATGTCCGGGGCAGTGAAGGGGCTTTATCTGAATGTCCCCGCAGTCAATCACGCTGCTATAGTCGTAGAAGTTTGTTACTTTGAACTCCGGCACAGTGTCTTCAAACATCATCATGTACCTGCTTTCTGTGAGGTAAAATTCATCGTGCTTTCCGAGCCATATCTCACAGCCGCTGAGATCGTGAATCGCTTTTGCTCCTCCGCAGTGATCGTAATGCGCGTGAGTGATCAAGAGCCTGCGAATCTTCCCGGGGTCAAAGCCCAATGACTTTATGCTGTCGATAAGAAGATTTGCCGTCTGACTCATTGTGGCGTTTATGAGTATTAAGCCTTCTTTTGTGTCGAGGAGATATGACGATACCCAGTAATTGCCGACATAATAAACATTCTCGATTACGTGAAAGGGTTTGAGGTAAAGCTCTTGGGGATTCTTCATCCAGTGTGCAATCTGTTCGCCGAACGTAAGAAACATATTGCTGCCTTCTTTCTGCGTATGATTGTCTGTTTTTGAGGGATGCGCGTTAATATAGCAGAATATTTTTTGCGCCACAAGTATAATAATGCCATCACACAAATCACATTTCAAAAATTTTTCGCAGGAGGGACATTTATACATGAGGGGAAATCTTGCGCTTTTATTTCTCGTGCTCTGGCCGATGTTCGGCGGGCTTGTGTCGTATTACGCCGGCAAGAAGAGTCGTCTTGTACGTGATTGCATGGCCGATTCAGTCTGCGTGATTGAGCTTGCCGCTGTCTTGTCATTGTGGGGGAGTCTCGGCTCAGAATTATTCATCCCGGGAGTTTGCGGACTCGGAATGAAGCTGAAGATTGACGGATTCAGATTCATATACGCCGTAATAATCGCTTTCATGTGGTCGGCGACAACAATTTTCTCACGCGAATATTTGCAGCATCATCACAACCGTAACCGCTATTATTTGTTCGTGCTTCTGACTCTCGGCTCAATAATGGGAGTTTTCATTTCCGGGGATCTGTTCACGACGTTCATGTTCTTTGAGATGATGTCTCTTTTCTCGTACATAATGGTTGTGCAGGATGAGACTCACGAGGCACAGAGGGCAGCGCAAACTTATCTTGCCATTGCGATAATCGGCGGGCTTGTTACTCTGACGGGATTAATATTGCTGTATAACTTCACCGGGACTCTTGACATTGACTCGCTGGCGAAGTTCACGCTTCAGGACAAATCGCCGCTGTATGTTCCGGGCTTCTTGGTGTTCGTAGGATTTGCGGCCAAAGCTGCTATATTCCCCTCTCATATCTGGCTGCCTACAGCGCACACTGCTGCCCCTGCTCCTTCAAGCGCGTTGCTGTCCGGGCTTCTCACAAAATCCGGGCTTTTCGGGATCATCGTATTGTCGTCAGGAATCTTCATGCACGACTCTCAATGGGGCTTCATGCTCTTGATACTTGCGGTCATAACTATGGTATTAGGGGCTGTGCTTGCTGTCTTCTCCGTCAACATAAAACGGACTCTCGCTTGTTCGTCAATGTCTCAGCTTGGATTCATTCTCACGGGTATAGCAATGCAGTGCTTCTTAGGACATGAGAATGATTTGGCAGTAAGAGGGACTATTCTGTACATGGTCGGTCATTCGTTAATCAAATTGGTGTTGTTCCTCTGCGCGGGAGTCGTTCACATGAACACGCACAAACTGAATCTCAACGACATTCGCGGATTCGGGCGGGGAAAAAGGGTGCTCATGTTTGCGTTTGTGATGGGCGGACTCGGCCTGATGGGATTCCCGTTAATCAATGGCTACTTAGGGAAGACTCTAATTCATGAAGCAATCGTTGAACATCTTCACGCATTATCGCACGGAGCCGGGACTCTTCCTTTCATGACGGCGGGCGCGGAAAAATTTTTGTTCTCAGTCTGTGAATGGCTCTTCCTGATTTCGGGAGGACTCACTACGGCTTACGTGATTAAGTTGTTCGTTGCTTTGTTCGTTGCGAAGCCTGCTGAAGGAATGCGCCAGAAAGATATTTATATCTCATGGCCGAACGCGGTAATTTTAACGTTGTCGGCATTGCTTCTCCCTGCGATAGGGTTCTTCACGTCAGAGATCGGCGACAAGATAGCGTTTCTCGGTTCATCGTTCATGCACGGCCCTGAACATCATCATGCTGTGAATTATTTTGTGTTTGAGAATCTTGAGGGGGCTTTGATTTCTCTGACGATTGGAGTCGCTGTTTACTTTTTGTTTATACGCCGTGCGCTTCAGTCCGAGAGGGTGAAAGGCGAGATTGTGTACTTTGATTTGTGGCCTTCATGGCTGAACATCGAGAATGCAATCTTCCGTCCTGTTATCGGATTGATACTTCCGTTTGTCGGTTCATTGTTCGCAAAAATTGTTGACCTCATTACCGCCGGGCCTGTAACGCTGTTATTGTCTCAAGCCTCGCGGATCAAATTCATTCGTCCTCCTGAAGATACAGACTTCGGATATTATCAGGACGAGGCCGAACAGGAAACAATAAGCACGCTTCTTCCGTCGAGTCTTGCTTACGGGTTAATGACATTCGCGGCGGGTCTGCTGTTTGTGATTGCGTTCATGATGATGTGAGTTTGAGAAATGAGTCGGCGGTCTCTTTTTGTGGAGGCCGTTTTTTTGTGCTTGGGAAAAATAAATTGCTGCCATGCTATAATCACAGCTAAAATTTTATGCAATGAAAGGTGGTTTATAATGCCTCAAGAGGAGTTTACATTTCAGAAAACGGACAGCCCAAACTCTGACCTGAAGATTCTCGTCTGCTACAACAAGCCGTATACAATGCCTCCGCTTGATGATGGTATATTGCTTCCTGTTCAAGGCGGAAAAGCTATCTCACAATATGATCTGGGCTTCCAGGCTGACAACGAAGTCAACGGGCAGCCCTGCGACAACATAAGCGGAAAGAATGACAGCTATTCCGAGATGAGCGTTATGTATTGGGCGTGGAAGAATCTCAAGAGATTATATCCTGATGTGAAGTATGTCGGACTTTCTCATTACAGGCGATTCTTTGCGTTCCGTAATGTTCCGTTTTCAGAATCTATAGAGAGAGCCGAGAGTGATATAGAAAGCTACAGAATAAATCCTCGGGAAGTAATCAGTATTCTTGAGAGCGGACGAATAATTATTCCGAAGAAAAAAAACTATCCTTACTCCCTCATGATAGATTTCAGCGTGTGCCACGTGAGTGACGACTACAAAACCACAAGGGAAGTAATAAGAACTAAATTCCCGGATTACTATGATGACTTCATAACAGTGATGGAACATAATAATAAAATGTCTCATTACAACATGTTCATAATGAAGTATGAGGACTTCGAGAAATATTGCGAATGGGTTTTTGCTGTGATGTCAGAAGTTGAGTCATTGATACCGTATCAGCATTACAACAGGCAGCAAAAGCGTATCTTAGGATCCATAACCGAGAGGCTGTTAAATGTTTATGTCAGAAAGAACAAACTGAAGCCAGTATATTCGAGCGTATATTTTTATGACAAAGATGTTAAGCCGGGCGGATTTCTGAGGAGATTCGGAAAGTTTATATTTTGTGTTGCTAAAACATTAAGGAACAACCTTCTGTTCATGATCCTTACATCCAATTCGATAAATCTCAAGAGAAGAATCAAGAATTTATTTTCACGTTCACGCTGACACAAAAACTTTCAGGCGGTCTTGCTTAATCGCGGGGCCGTTTTTTTTTTTATGAAGCGTGAATTTGCCGGATTTATTTTTTCTGCCTCATGCCCGATAATAAACATAATCCAGTATCTTGACACAAAAGGAATGATCACCGTGATTATCAACAACAATCTTACAGCGTTATCCGCCCTGAACGCTACGAGAGCTGCGGACAATATGATGACGAAATCGGTTCAGCCTTTAGCGACGGGACTCAAAGTAAACTCTGCTGCTGATGATGCATCCGGGCTGTCGATAAGTGAGAACATGCGCGCTCAGATCAAGGGCTATGACATGGCCGTAAGAAATGCGCAGGACGGTATATCAATGCTGAGGGTTGCGGAAGGTGCGCTCGGTGATACAAGCGATATACTTCACAGGATGCGCGAGCTTGCAATTCACGCCAATAATGACTCACTCACTATGCAGGACAGGACTCACGTTCAGGAAGAATTAGACGGACTCAGAGAACAGATCAATCACATATCAGACTATACGAACTTCAACACAAAAAGACTGCTTAACGGAAATTTAGGTGCTTTGTGGTCATCTGACGACTCAAAAATAAAAGTGCGTGTTAAAGGCGGACTCTTAACGATAGATGAGGAGGGCAGGACTTCAAACAGCGAGTCAAATTACAGGCTCGAAATACGCTCGGACCCGGGCAAAGCTCAAGTACAAAAGAGCAGCATAATGACAGTAACAGAAACTATGCTTATTGAGAATGAAAGCAATGAAGAAAGTGAAGAGGACTCCGGCGCAATAGAAGTATATTACGACAAAGCATTATGGGAGATCGACCAGTTTTATGACTCTGAAGGCTCATTCCTTGTTGAAGAACCTCAGAAGCTCACGCTGATACAGGGCGACGGGAAAACCGCAAGCGTTATGATTTACCGTGAAGACACACTGCAGGACACAGCCTCAAAAATCAACACGGCTATAGCTGAGGGACTCGGGCAGAAAGTTTACACGAATGACGCGCATCAGTTCGCAGTGATTTCTGACGGAACCGGGAACACGCCGGAGTCTGTCTTCTCACGGTCTGCAATCTATGATGATGACGGCAGCATTACGGGCTACGACATAAAATCGACTCTCGTTATTCGTAGCGCAGTTCAGGGTACTGAGGGAGAAATATATTTTGCGGGCAACGACAATCTCATTCACGCATTCGGCCTCAATACGATTCAGGACTCGGAGGAAGGAACGTACAGAGTCTCAATCTATAACGCGCACACGGGAGAAGCTGTTGTATCTGACATGAAGGTTACAGGCCATGAGCTTGGCGGAATAATTCACCCGAATATTGATGTCGATTTTGATCCTATGGCCGGGACTGCCGCGAATTGGGACGAGTCTACAAAGCAGTACTTGATGACATCAACAGGAACTTACACGGCAAATATTCATCTTGCTGACAACGGACTCACTTTTCAGACTGGAACGAATCAGGCGGAAACTTTCAGCGTTCAGTTCGGGAATGTCTCAGCAAATATGCTCGGAGTTGACCGCGTGAACGTAATGACACGGGAGCTTGCAGAAAAATCCGTAACCTACATTGACGAAGCAATAGACAGCATCGTCAAGCAGAGGACTCAAATTGTCTCTTACTCAAACGCGCTCGAACATTCAATCGCAAATCTCACAGTCTCAGGCCAGAATCTCACAGACTCAAGAAGCCGTATAACTGATGCTGATTACGCTAAATCGGCAATGAGATTCATTGAGTTCCAGATTTTGAGCCGCGCAGAAAGTGCTGTGCTCACTCAGGCAAACCAACAGCCCGAAGCAGTTTTCAGTCTCATAAATTCGTAGCTTCTCACAAAACATTTCATACTCGCTAAGAAAATTATTTGCGTAATTTCCGCTGATAGTAAATGTGCGTTCAGTGGATTTCTTTTGACTCACTCTGTAATAATATATTCCCATTCCATTAACACAATCACAAATTAATTCACAGGGAGGAAATCTCGCCATGAAAAAATTATTATGCGCGTTCCTTTTCGTTATCGTTGTCGCGGGTGCGTCGTTTGCTTTTGACCTGAACAACCCGCCAGTTGTGAAAATTTCCGGCGGCCAGCTGATGGGCTTCATGAACGGAAAAACATTCACATTCTTGGGAATACCTTACGCACAGGCAAAAAGATTCGAGCCTCCTCAGAAAGTCCCGGCTTGGGACGGCGTGAAGTCCGCTCAGTCTTACGGCCCAATCTGCCCGATACAGAATCAAACAGAAGTCGGAGCTGATGAATTTGTCTGGCCTCATAGATATTGGGTGCAGAATGAGAACTGCATGAACCTCAATGTCTGGACGCAGTCAATCAATGAAGGCGACAAAAAGCCCGTAATAGTTTTCTTTCACGGCGGCGGCTACCGAAACGGATCGTCAATCGAGTCGGCGGCTTATGACGGCAAGAATCTCAGCGAGTACGGAGATGTTGTTGTTGTTACGGTCAATCACAGGCTGAATATTCTGGGCTTCCTCGACCTTTCACGGTTCGGCGAAAAGTACAAGGACACCGCTAATATCGGAATGCAGGATCTTGTTGCGTCGCTGAAATGGATTCAGGAGAACATAAAATACTTCGGAGGAGACCCCGCAAACGTAACAATATTCGGCCAGTCAGGCGGCGGCGGAAAAGTCAACAACCTTATGCGTATGCCGTCAGCAAAAGGAACATTCCACAAGGCAGCAGCACTCAGCAGCTCGTACGGATTAATCACAAAGGAGCTTAACGACAAAATAGTCAAAGGCACTCTCGAAAAGTTAGGGCTTAAGGACGTTTCAGAGCTTGAGACTTACGACTACTACAACATGATGAACGCGGCGCAAGCTGTGTGCTCTGAGCTTGGCACGAACTGGACACCTGAAGCAGACGGAGTAATCATTCAGGAGAAATTATGCGCGTGGGCTGATGAGATCCCGTTCATAGGAAGCACAGTATTTTCTGAGTTCAACTACAACTGGAGAGTCGCGGGGCCGGGTAAAAATACATGGACAGATGACGAGGCCATGAAGAATCTTAAGGACAAGTACGGCGACAAAGCAGAAGGAATCGCGGAGGAGTTCAGGAAAGTATTTCCGGGGCGCAAACTCGCTGACGCATATTTCTATTACGGAGCGGCACCAGTCAGCAGCACAATATACTACATATGCAGGCGCGGACTTGAAGAGACTGTTTTAGCAGAGAAGACAGCAACCGCAAAAGCTCCTGTGTTTGAGTACCTGTTTGATTATGAAGTCCCGGTTAACGGGGGCGTTCTTTCGTTCCATTGCTCGGATCTGATTTACATCTTCCACAACGTAGACATCCCGGTGGTATCAATTGCGACCGCTGGAGATGATGACGCGCACAAAATGCAGGACGTTACAGCCGACGCATTTCTCGCTTTCATGAGGACGGGGAATCCTTCAACAGAAAAACTTGAATGGAAGCCATACACGCCGGCAGAGAAAAACATAATGATCTTCTCGCGCGAGAGCAAGTGCAGAATCTTGGGTGATGAGAAACTCTATACACTCATGGACGATGCCGTCAACAAAAAGTAAACATTAACGCAAAACCTCACACACAAAAACCCCCCGGCCGAAAAACCGAGGGGCTTTTTATTTCTTCAAACGCTAGAATTTCACGATAACTTTCATGTAGCTGCCCGGATTTTTCTCGATGTCCCGGATTACTTCAGGCGCTTCTTCAGCCGTAACTGTTTTCGTCAGCATCTTCTCCATGTCAACACGACGCGAGTGAATCAGCTCTAACGCCTCTTCAAACTCGTTCGCACTGTTCCGCCCTCCGCGTATGTCAAGCTCCTTCTTCGTTATCATGTCTGTAGGAAGGCTCGTCTCTTTCTTAGGCCAGCCCGTCAATGTGATTCTCCCTGCGTGCGAGGCATAATCAAGCGATGAACGTATTGCCGAATTTGCCCCGGAGCATTCTACAACTAATTGTGCCATGTCGCCTTTCGTGATTTCCGCGATTCGTTTCGCAGCGTCCTCGTTTGCTGAGTTGATTGTGTACTCGATCCCGGCCTTTTCGCGCGCAAAGTCGAGTCTTTCCTGCACAATGTCAATCAGTATCGCGTGCCCTCCGTATGCCTGCGCTGTCATGGCCGCCGCGAGTCCTATAGGGCCTGCTCCCGTAACAGCGCAAAATTCCCCGGCCTTGAATGCCCCGCGGTGAATCCCGTGCATGCTTATCGTGAGAGGCTCAGCCATTGCCGCCTGCTCAAACGTCATACCTTCAGGCATCTTCACGAGCATGTGCGCAGGGTGGCAGAAATATTCCCTCATTCCACCGTCAACATGAACTCCGAGAGTCCGCAATGACGTGCAGCAGTTTGTTCGTCCTATTCTGCATGGGTAGCAGTGGTCGCAGTGCAGGTACGGATCTACTACTACCTTGTCGCCCGGCTTGAGTCCTTTGGGGTTGTCAGCAGGAATTGAGACTATCACGCCCGCTAATTCATGGCCGATTATGCGCGGATAACTCACGAGATTATTTGCTCCCCTGAACGCGCCTATGTCTGAACCGCATATCCCGGCCGCCTCGATTTTCAGCAACGCTTCATTTTCTGACGGCTTCACTTCAGGAACGTCAATGCATTCTACTTCAAACGGTTTCACTATTCGTACTGCCTTCATTTTTCGCGCCTCGTTTCTTGATTGTGTAAGCTAATATTATCATACTCAGAATCCCGGCCATGTTGCAGCCTGTATACGTGCCCTGCATAGGCGGCAATTCCTGCTTGGGATTGTCAGTTTTGCTCTGCTCTGTCGTCTTGGGCTTGTCAGTTTTTGCCGGCTCTGTCGCTTTCGTCTGGCCTGTTATTACCCGGGCTGTGATTAACGGCTCATATCTCACACCGCCTTCAAGATACACATTCGCTGTAACTCTGTGATTCGCAGGGACTGTAATAATCTCTTTGTCATCAGAATCCTTGAACGTGTATATTTCTCCGTCCGACTCGATTCCGTAAGGGAATGAATGCCACTCTATATAGCTTCCTTCCGGGACATTCTCATCAATGCTCACAGTGAAATCATATCTTCCGTCATGACTCATAACAAACGCAGGTATTATTGCCGCCGTAACATATTCGTGCGGGACATTCTCAAAGACTCTGAGGGAGAATCTCCGCGACGCTTTTCCCCCCGAATTTTGCGCGGAAGCGTTCAGAGTGAACTGCCCGGCCTCTTCTGGGACTCCATGTATTACGCCTTCCTTGCTGAAGCTGAGACCGTCAGGAATTTTCCCGCGAAATGACCAGATTATTCCGTTCCCGTTCTCCGCATGTAGCTCCGCTGTGTAGTCCTCGCTCACAAAACCTTCGGGCAACGCTGAGGTTGTTATTTTCGGCCTGCGGGTCTTTACGCTGAAAAGAATATCGCGTGATGTCCTGCCGTTATCATTCATGGCCGTAACGTTTATCTTCTCCCGGAAATCTGATACAGGCACTCCCGAAATTATTCCAGTCTCAGAATCTAAGCTCAGTCCTTCAGGAAGAAAATCACAGCTCCATGCTGCTCTCTCATTCCCGGCAGTCTCAAGCGTGAACGTGAAATCCTCACCCGTGAAAGCCTGCCTTATTGATGATGTTGATATTCTCAGCGGCCTTTTGCGCCTGATGTCCCGGCTCTGAGGCTTAATATCAATGCTCTTTGCTTCATGTGCTGAAATGTCCGGGCTTTTCGGTTTTGACTCAGTGATTGGGGCGGTGTTCTCCTGTTTTGGTTCTGATACGCTGAGAGTGAATGTATTTTTTTCCCGCCTCGATCTGATTTGCTCCGTAATCACAACTGTGAAAACCCCGGCTTTTTTCGGACTGCCCGTGATTTTTCCTGATGATGAAATCTTGAGTCCTTCAGGGAGTCCAGATGCCGAAAATCTCGCGCCTCTTCTTGATGGTTTGAGAGTGTGTGAATATGTTTCGCCGACAACACCGGGCGGAAGCGTTTTTCCTGAAGGCTGAATTTTTTCCGGGGGTTTTGCTGACGGTGGCTTTGGCTTGCTGTCGAGAGTCCATTTTCCCGGAATATCTATCTTCATGGGCGGAACGTTATTGCCCGAATCATTACGGCGGAATATCACTGCATCCCGCGAGTCTGAATAGCTCAGTATCAGCATGTCGCCGGAAATCTCAAGCCTCGTCGTTACTTCCGCTGAAGAAATTCCTGCTGACATAAGAGCCGCCATCATCAGCAGGGAAATTATCACGCGCATGAATTTACGCTTTCACCTTGATTATTACCTTCCTGACTTTTTCCGGGGCATTCACAGCGCACCTTGACATGTGAGCTTCCCCGGGCGCGACAATAACGAAATCGCCCGCGTTGAGGAGAATGCTTCCATAATTTTCCGGCCTGTCAAGAAAGTACAGATCACGTTCGGGATGAGCCTCTGAAACTTTGAGCCCTTCAGAAGGACAAACGCAGAAATATTCACGGCCCTCTGCTACATACTGAATGTCAAAATTTTCGTTGTGCGATTCGAATCTTCCTTCCTCAGCGGATATTGTCTCGTAGATTTGAACGTCAGCGATTAATCCCGCTCCGGGTATTTCGGTCTTGCCTTCAGGAAGTGAGCTTATGTCGGTTTCTGAAAGCCATTTGAGCCCCGCGCTGAATTTGTCCGCAAGGTATGAATATTTCCCGGCGTTTTTTATGCTGCATGAGTACATGATGATTCCTCCCTGAAAAGTTTTTGAGTCATTCAGGAAAAATTATACCGTCAAAATATCACCTTTCACAGCAAATCTTAATCAGCGATTCATTCTTGGGACTCTTGAAGCGAACCGACGACTCAAAATTGAAGCTCTCAAAACCTAGCCGATGAGTCAAAACCGAATCAGCGAGTCAAAATTTAACGAGTCAAAACCAAGCTGGCGAGTCAAAACCGAATCGACAAGTCAAAACTGAAACGCTCAAAACCAAGCTGGCGAATCAAAACCAAATCAGCGAGTCAAAATTCAAACGCTCAAAACCAAGCTGGCGAATCAAAAGCAAACCAACAAGCCGAAATTTGAGTCATCAATTAGCCGCAAATACTGCTGATATAATTTCGTCATCACAAAAATTTTCACGCAAGAAGGGTTCAATCATAGAAAGCTCACATTACTTTGACGAAATCGTGAACATCATCGAGAGACTCCGCGCTCCCGGCGGCTGCCCTTGGGACAGGAAACAGACTCTTGAGACTCTGCGGACATCCATAACTGAAGAAGCCTACGAACTAGCAGACGCAATCACGAAAAAGGACATGGCCGGAATCCGGGAAGAAGCTGGAGACTTGCTGCTTCAGGTTGTATTTGTCGCCTCGCTCGCGAAAGATGCCGGGGCTTTTGACATGAAAGACGTTGTGCGCACGGTCTGCGACAAGTTAATCCGCCGTCATCCTCATGTTTTCGGGAATGTCAAAGCAGAGGACAGCGAAGAAGTTTTGCGAAACTGGGAGAAGATCAAAGCAGAGGAACGAGCAGAGAAGCACGAAAATTTGTCGATACTTGCGGGAGTCCCGGACGGTTTGCCGCCGTTGCTGAAGGCCTACAGGATGCAGGGAAAAGTGAAGCATGTCGGGTTTGACTGGCCTGCGGGAGAAACAGAGCCCCTTTTCACGAAACTTGACGAGGAAATCAGCGAGCTCAAAGAAGCTGCGAAAGAGAATGACCCCGATCACATGACAGAAGAATTAGGCGATGTGTTATTCATGGCCGTAAACATTGCGAGAAGGCTCAATGTTGACCCTGACGCGGCATTGAATGTTGTGTGCGAGAAATTCAGAAAGCGTTTCATGATTATGGAGGAATTAGCCCGGAATGAAGGCAAACCCATTTCAGACTATACACTTGATGAGCTTGATTCATTCTGGGCAGCCGCAAAAGAGAGGCTCAAGGGTGAGAAAAATTCTTAATGTCTCCTGAGCATAACGGCAAACGCTAAGGCTAATCCGGCCATGCTGATAACTCCTGAACTGCATCCCCCTCCGCCGCTGCCGCTTACTCCAGACCGTGAAGGTGATGGAGCGTCAGTAATTTCAACGCTGACAGTTACGGAATCTGATGTGCCGTAATCATTCTCAGCCGTAACAATGATACTTCCTGAATATGCTTCTATAGGTTCGCCGCTTACTGTGAGGGTCAAACCGTTTATGATCTTCTCAAGTCCTGCGGGCATAATATCGGGGCTTGTCGTCCATGTTACTGCTGAGTCGCTCTTTGTTGTGATTGTTACGGGAGTGATTGCGCTGCCGTCTGCTGTTCCTGTAATTGTTGACGCTGAGAGACTGAGCACGGGGATTGATGGTTCCGGGTCAGGCGTTGGCGTTGGTGTTGGAGTTGGTGTTACGGAGGCTGACTCAATAGCGATGCTGACTGTTGCAGGGTCTGAGTCTCCGTTCACGTTTCTTGCTGTAACTGTTACAACTCCTGAATATGCTTCTGTAGGCTCGCCGCTGATTGTGAGAGTCCAATCTGTGAATGATTTCGAGAGTCCTGCGGGCATATTTGCGGGGCTTGTCGTCCATGTTACCGGGGTTTCGCTGTCTGCTGTAATCGTTACGGGAGTTACTGCTCCTGATTTTGCTTTTCCCCGAATCGCTGAGGCTGTCGGAGTCAGCGCGGGCTTTCTGCCGGAAACGTCCCAGATGAGTCTGACCTTCATGCAAAGAGGAGTCGTGCTTCCCTCGTAGTAAAGTCCGCTGTCGTAGTCGTACTCAATCACAGACGGTGCGGCCTTGAATGTTACGGTGTTGCTCAAAGCGTCGTATGATTCAACCGCAACCCCTCCGCCTTTCACCGAGTCCATCACAACGCGGGCTGCCTCTAATGAACTCATGCCAAGATCGCGGAAGCTGAATGTCCTTGACCTGCTGCCTGTCATGTATCTTGTCTGAGGTGAAATTGAGATTGCAGCGTTTCCTGAAGAGTTGCTGTTCACGCGGATATTGATATTCTTTGAGAGGTCAATAGCTACTAGGCTGTTATTCCTGATGTCAAGACTCTTTATTCTCTCGTGCCTGCTGAAATCGAGCGACTGTATTTTGTTGTTCGGGACTATGATGCTTTCAAGCATGAGATTGTTGCTAACGTCTAACGCTTCAATAGAGTCTTTAGTGAGGTCAAGAGTTTTAAGCTGTGTGAACGGGGTTATGTCGATTGAGTCAATTTCGCTTCTTCCTGTCATTTTGAAGTCAGTAAGTCCCGTCAGAGTCTTGAAGCCTTGAGGCCAAATGAATCCCATATTACCCGACAAATCAAGAATGCTCAGCCCGGTATCGCCCGTAAGATTCAGCGACTTCAATGCAGAACTAGAAGGAACCGCCAAGTCATAAAGGCTGGTCATTCCGCTGAAGTCCGCAGACGCTAACAGTGATGCTTCTGAAACGTCAGCAGTGCTTATGTAGTCCGATGCGTCAATGCCGCTGTTCTTCAGGTTGATGATACGCAGCGCGGGAGTAAGGTTAATGCTGTCCCCTATATACTGAGCAATCTCGCTGCCTGTTCCGCCTAATGCAGGTGTCATAACATTACGGCCGACTGCCGCAGGGTAAGAAGTTTCTTCAGCTTTGAATGTTGTGCCTTTCTTGACCGTTGTTGTTACATGGTGAGCTATGCAGCCGAATGTGTGATTGATACTGTCGAACGAACTAATGACGATGCCGTTATTTATTGTAATGCTTATTTCTGAGTCAAGAGCATAGCCTGCGCGGTTAAGTTTCGGCGTGTTGCTGAGGTCTAAAGTTTCGAGTGATGAGAGGGGAGCCGCAATAACTTTGCTCACAGTTTTTACGCCTGACATATTCGGAGCTGGCAAGTCTGTGCTGGCTGCTGCGCTTCGTACCAAAGCGAGGTTGACTGCTTTCAGGTTTGAACATCCGCTCGCGTTCACCGAGACGATTCTAGGAACATAGTACAGGCTCAGCGTGAAATTCGCCGCGCTTCCGCTGAGGTCGAGTCCTCTCAGTCTGTCGAACGACGGCGCAAAATCACCGCTGTATGAAGCAGGAAGTGTTATCTTCAGTTCTTTAAGCTCCGTGAACATGTCCAGCGATCCGAAATCGAATGACGTTAAGCCGCTGAGGTCAGCCGTGTCGAAATTAATCGAAGCTACATTGGCAGGGGTTATGCTGAGTGAATATGTGCCTGAATGAATCGCGCCTGCGTTAGGAGCATTCATACTGAGTGAGATTGTGTCAGGTGAAATGAGAGTCGCTGTGATTGTATTCCCGTCCTCGTCTTTGAGCTGTGAGTCTTGAACAGCCCGCGCCAATTTTGCGGAGAGCGTTATATTTTCAGCCGACGCTGTGAAAGTTATCGAGGCTGTTATAACGAAGGAGAGAACGAACAAAAGAATACGTTTCATAAAGATTCCTCCTGTTATTTTAGGAATGTGCAATATTATAAGATAACGCAAAAGAAAATCATCGTCAGTGAAAGCAAACGAGTCCCGTGAACATTATCCCGCTGTCTTAATGTCTCACGGGCTGAAAGCGACTCTGCTTAACGGGACAGTGAAAGCCTATCGATAACGGAGCGCATTAATTTTCCCCGCAAATAAAGTATAATACTGACAAATTCCACAACAAACAAAAGGAGAATAATTTTATGGCAGGAGAAAAGAGAGTAAGAATAACTGAAACCGGCCTGCGCGATGCTCACCAGTCATTAATCGCAACGAGAATGCGCACTGATGATATGCTCCCTGTTCTTGAGTACATGGACAATGCGGGCTATTGGGCTTTAGAGATGTGGGGCGGAGCGACTTTCGACTCTGCGATGAGATTCCTTGACGAAGATCCTTGGGAGAGACTCAGACTCATTCGCGCACGTATCAAGAACGCAAAGTTACAGATGCTCTTGCGCGGTCAGAATCTTGTGGGCTATCGTCATTACGCTGATGATGTTGTCCGTGAGTTCGTGAAAAAAGCTGTCGGCAATGGAATTGATATTATCCGCTGCTTTGACGCACTGAATGACCTCCGTAATGTTGAAGTTGCCGCTGACCAGATAAAGAAAGAGGGAGCGCACTTGCAGCTTTGCATGAGCTACACGCTTTCACCCGTTCACACGCTCGAATCATTTGCGGGAATGGCCAAACGTATGCAGGAAATGGGAGCTGACTCGATAGCGATTAAGGACATGGCCGGGCTGATTGGCCCCGTAGATTGTTCACGACTCGTCAAGGCCATCAAAGAGAAAGTAGACATACCTGTGGAGCTTCACAGCCATTACACGACGGGACTCGCGAGCATGGCATATCTTGCGGGGATCGAAGCGGGCGCGGAAATCGTAGACACAGCAATATCACCGTTCGCGCTCGGAACAAGCCAGCCCCCGACAGAGTCAATTGTTGCTGCTCTTGCTGACTCAGCTTGGGACACAGGGATCGACATTGAGAAGCTGTTACCGATAACGAATCACTTCAAGAAGCTGCGCGAAAAGTACAAAGCCTTATTGCCGGAAATCGCCGGAGTCGACATCAACATTCTGCGCTATCAGATCCCCGGCGGAATGTACTCGAACATGGTCAACCAGTTACGCGAAATGAACGCGCTCGACAAACTCGAAGCCGTGCTTAATGAAGTGCCCGTTGTGCGCAAGGCTATGGGTTATCCTCCGCTCGTAACGCCTTCTTCACAGATGGTAGGGACTCAGGCAACTGTGAACGTTTTGCGAGGGAGATGGAAGAGCTTCCCGAAAGAAATCAAGCAGTACTTCTTAGGGTATTACGGACAGCCCCCCGCGCCGATGGACCCGGAAGTTCAGAAGATGGCAATCGGGAATGAAGAGCCAATAACATGCAGGCCGGGTGAAAAGATTCCGCCCGAAATGGAGCAGGCACGCAAGGACGCACAGCCGTGGATGACAGAACCTGAAGACGCATTGACGTGGATAATGTTCCCGCAGGTCGCAAAAGATTTCCTCCCGAAGAAGTACGCGAGAGTCCACAAGCGCGACACCGGGCTACAGGCACAGGCGGCACCGGAGGCATACCCGGCGTAATGGATATACCTTTCACGGGGGACGCACTGACTCAGGCGAGATTGCTCGGAATTAATGATGAGAATTTCCGCACGATCGAGTCGCGTTATCCCGTATCACTGTCAGTAAAAAGCGGGGTCGTTCACGTGAGCGGCCCTGATTCTGAACCCGTAAGGCTCGCAGGTCATCTTATACGTGAATTGATTTCAGCCGCCGAAAAAGGACACGAGATTCACACAGATGACATACGCGCCGCAATGGACGCACAAGCAGAAGGCCATGAACTGAATCTCTCAGCACTTTACAGCGAAATCATTTGCACAACATCACGAGGCAAGCCCATACGCGCAAAGACTCCCGGCCAGCGTTCATACATCAAAGCCATTCGCGACAACTTTATACTCTTCGCAACAGGCCCGGCAGGAACAGGGAAGACATATCTTGCTGTCTGCGAGGCTGTCTCAATGCTCAAAGCCGGGAAAGTGAACAGGGTTGTTCTTGTCCGTCCTGCTGTTGAAGCGGGCGAGAGTCTCGGATATTTGCCCGGTGATTTGCGCGAGAAGGTAGAGCCTTATGTGAGACCGCTGTATGATGCCTTCTATGATTTGCTGTCGCCCGAAAAATTTTTGCGTTACGCCGACAAGGGAGTAATTGAGATTGTGCCGCTTGCCTACATGAGAGGGAGAACGCTTAATGAGAGCTTCATAATTCTTGACGAGGCGCAGAACACGACTCCCCGTCAAATGAAGATGTTTCTGACCCGGCTCGGTTTCGGCTCAAAAGCTGTAGTTACGGGAGATATTACGCAGGTTGATTTGCCCGGCTCTTCACCGTCAGGGCTGAAAAGCGTGCGTGAAATCTTAGGAGGCATTAAGGGTATAGGCTTCATTGATTTGACTCATGCTGACGTTGTGCGTCATGAGATTGTGCAGAAAATTGTTCAGGCATATTCACGTTACGAGGAGGAAAACAAGCTGTGAAACGCCGCGTATTAATCCCTTCCGAACGTAATTTTTTCGAGCGCATAAACTTTTCGGCATTCATAGAGTACACAACGCCGGTTATATTTCTCCTCATTGCGGGTATATTGATAGTCATAGCGCAATGGGCAGTCCTCAACAGCAGGGGAGACAGCTTCAAGGTCGGAGGATTCGCACCCAAGACCTACAGAGTCATAACACCAATGCGCTACGATGACCGAGAGTCAGCAGAGAAGCTCCGGGCTATGGTTGGTGAAAGCGTCGCGGGCGTTGATGTTCATGATGTCTCAGCAAAAGAAAGGCTAATGCACAGGCTCGAACTCTTAGGCGATATTAAAGATGTACAGTCAGCAAAAAGCTCTGAATATCTTTCTGTTTTTCCTGAAGGACTCATTGCGGCATTCCTGAGACTCCCTGAAGACAGGAAGGCAGAAATTCTCAACGCTTCATACACGGCGGGAGTCTCATATCTTGAACGTCTCGAACAGGAAAAAGTTTACACGTCAAATTATCACCTCACGAACTCAATACTATGGGACGAAATCAACAAGGCAAATATCCCGGTGAATGACGCAAATTTCATCTACCAGATTTTAGCGGGGTTCGGGAATCTCAACATAAGGCATGATGACGAACTCACAGAAATTGCGCGTCAGGCAGCTGTTGATGAAGTGCCTACGATTGACCGCAAGCTGGAGACAGGCGACGTGATAATCAGCAAGGGTGAAATTGTTACTCAGCAGACGGCGGAGCTTCTCAGGCTTCAGGGATATACGGAAGACATTTTCCCGTTCAACGAAATTTTTGCGGTGATACTGTGCGTTATGTCGCTTCCTTTGTGGATGAAAATTCTCAGCATGGGAGCGGGCGAACATAAACCGGCTTGGCGTTCAGTAGTGTTCATTGTGATTACGGCATGGATATTTGAGACTGTAGCGGCAAAGTTCGGGATTTACGGCGCAGGTACATTGGCGGCTTCAAGCGTTGCGCTTCTCTGCATTGATGACTATATGGCGTTCTGCGTCGCTGTTGTGTCGTCGGCTTCAGGAGTCTTTGTTGTTACGGGGCAGGCAGTAACAAACATAATACTTCTCGGAGCAATGGCAATCTTCACGCCCACGATAGGATTTTACGTTCTCAGAAATTTAGAGTCCCGCCGTCAGGTCTCGTACAAAATTGTAGTGATGGCTCTGATTCTGACTCTTCTGCGAATGACTCTCAGATATTTTCAGGGAACGCCCTATACTTTGAGAAGTTTTTCTGTTGGTGCGCTGATGTTCTTTGCGTTTGAGGCCGGCTCCGCTCATATGATGATGGGAGTCCTTCAATACTTCGAGGAATATCTCGGCACTCTCTCAATCATGAGCATACGAGAAATCAGCAACCCTTCAAGCCCTTTGCTTAGAGATTTGCAGCGTCATGCGCCGGGGACTTATCAGCACAGCCTTACGATAGCGACATTAATTGAGGCCGTCGGAATGGAGTTAGGGATGGACACGAATCTATTGAGGGCTGGCGCGTATTATCATGACATAGGGAAGCTCCGTAAGCCTGAATATTTTGTTGAGAATCAGGGCGGAGGAGTCAACATTCACGACTCAATGACTCCTATGTTAAGCTCGCTTGCTATTATCTCTCACGTTAAGGACGGACTCGAACTCGCATGGGAAGCAAAATTGCCGAAAAGAATACGCGACTTCATCGCAGAACATCACGGTGACACAAGCACAAGATACTTCTACAACAAAGCGATGGCAGCCGGCGAACATGTAGAATGGAGTCAGTTCTGTTATCCCGGCCCTAAGCCTCAGTCAAGAGAGACCGCACTATTAATGATAACGGACTCCGTTGAAGCGGCTGTGAGGGCGGCGAATATACGCGAGCTTCAGTCAGATGATTCCAATGACGGAAAAGGACAGGCCGTAAGCAAAATTGAAAGCATAGTAGCACAGGTGATACAGAGCAAAATAAATGAGAACCAGTTCGAGAACGTAGCATTTACGATGAAAGATTTCACTGTGATAAAACAGACTCTAATCTCGGTATTAATATCAATGTACCACACGCGCAAAGTAAAGAAGATCGAGCGCAGGAAATAATCAGAAACACGAAAGAGGTCAGTTATACTTGAAGTTATCAGTAACAATTGATGCCCCTGAAGACTCAGACGGCAGCAGCACTGCAAACCCAGGAGATTGTACCGGCACAAAAATTTTCAGTTCAGACAAAGTAACAGGAGTCCTTGAAGAATATCTGCGTGAAATTTACCCGGCCTGTGAGAACTACGAGACCGCAGAAATTTCTTTGACCTTCATGGACGCTGACGAAATACGCGCACTCAACCGCGACTACAGAGACGTTGACGAGTCTACAGATGTCTTGTCATTCCCGATGCTTGATGACGCGGGCGAAATGATGAGTCCCGTGTTAATGCTCGGCGACATTGTGATATGCCCGGAGGAAGTTACGCGGCTTCACCCGGAGCTGTCTCAGACTGAAGGAATCTGCCTGATGATAGCCCATTCGTTTTTGCACCTTCTCGGATATGACCATGACACAGAGGAAAGGCAAGCGGCCATGTGGCAGAAGCAGGACGAAATCACGCGCAGGATTCTGGAGGTGCTGAAGTAATGCCGGAGATCATTATCGGTTTCGTTGTACTGTTCTTCCTGTCAGCATTCTTCAGCGGCGCAGAGACATCAATAACTGCTACAGGCACGGGGAAATTGCGCACATTCATTGAGACCGGGAAATATCGTTATCTCAACTCGACGTTTCAATGGCTGATTGATGACACGCAAGAGGCTCTCACTGTCTGCCTTATCGCGAACAACATCGTGAACATTTCCGCGAGCGCATTGGCTTCAGGGATTGCGCTTGAGATTTTCGGCCCTGCTGCTGTCGTTGCGGTTGTTCCTGTGATGACTGTTCTTATTGTGATATTCGGCGAGATACTCCCAAAGAGCGCGGCAATGGTTTACTCCGAGAATGTTTTGATTGTTGCGGCTCCGATTCTCCGTGTGCTTGCGTTTTTGATTTCACCGCTGGCGTGGGCAATGAAGAAATGCGTAACGGCTATAGGCTTCCTGCTTCACATAAATTTGGGAGGCCAGCAAGTTTTTGTTACCCGCGATGAGATAGAACAGCTCGTGAAGATAGGCGAGGAGTCCGGCGCATTAGAGGCAAACGAACGGAGAATGATTGACGGGATAATAGACTTTGACGAGACGAGAGTCCACGAGATAATGATACCGCGTACCGACATGATAGCGATTGCAGCCGACTCGACTCTTGAGGAAGCCGTTAAGGTTTTCATTGACGAGGGACATTCGCGAATACCTGTTTACGAGGAGAGTCCCGACAACATAATCGGAATACTTTACGTGAAGGACACACTGAAGAATCTCAGCGCGGGCGATCTGTCTTCAGGAGTCCGGGAGCTTCTCCGCAAGCCTATCTTTGTGCCTGAGACTATAAGGACACCTGAGCTTCTCGAAAACATGAGGCGCGAGCATAAACACATTGCTGTTATTGTTGACGAGTACGGCGGAGTCGCTGGCATTGTTACGATGGAAGATATACTAGAGCAGATAGTCGGAGAGATTCAAGACGAGTATGACGAGGAAGCCCCGGAGATTCAGAAACTTGATGACGGTTCGTATATGGTGCAGGGGATAATGAGCCTTGAAGATCTGAACGAGGAATTAGGGACGGACTTTCACAGCGATGACGCGGAGACAATCGGAGGGCTTGTGCTTACGATTTCGGGGAGCTTTCCTGACGAGGGGGAAATATTTTACTACGAGGGCTGGACGATTCGGGTCATGGGGCTTGAGGATCACAGAATAACTTTGCTCAATCTCTCAAAGAAAGAAGAGCCAATCACAGAATAATCAGCGCGAAAAATGCCCGGCCTCCTCTGTAAACGCAGGGGAGGTTTTTTTTTGTGTGTGCTATAATTTTCTCATCCAATTTATTATCAGCAAACATAAATTTCACGCTTTCAAGCAGGAAGGACGATGACAATTTAGTTGAAATGTGCTATTATACAAAATTTAGACAGCACAGCACAGCACAGCACAGCACAGCACGAGCCTAACTATTGTCTTTTTTCAGTCCTGCAAAACTAATATCCATTCAAGAAACATAATCACGCTTCGTTTATTGGGGAAGGTTTCATCATACAGTCGCGAGGAAAAGCCGCCTTAACGAGTCGTGAATGATTCACACGCGCGCAAAAAGGGCATTACGGATTTCATTTCACGATTTTCATATGGAAGGTGAAAAATTTATGAGGCGAAATAAATTTGCTTTTCTCTTTGCGTTAATGACGTTGTTGTTCTGCGGTGCTTCGTTTGCTTCTGAGCTTGCGGACGACATGACGATAGCCGGAAATTTCGCGCGGGGCTACACCGTCAACAATTGGTACTCTGAGAGCGTTACGGTTTCGGGAGGGACTCAGGATTACACGTTCAACATAACAGAAGGCGGGCTTCCTCCGGGATTCTTCATTCGTCAGAGCGGGACTTATTTCTACCTTGAGGGCATTCCGAACACAGCAGGCACGTGGAAATTCACGCTGAGAGTCACAGACAGGCGGGACATGTACGCCGAGCGCAAATTGTCTGTAACTATTGACGATACGAACTACAAGGCCGATGACATGACTCTTTCGGGAGCGTTCACGGCTTCAGGCGAGACGGGGAAATGGTACGAGAGCAGGATTTACACGGAAGGCGGGACTCAAGGCTACACGTTCAATGTTACGGGGACTCTTCCTCCGGGGCTGTATATCTACAAGTACGGCAGTGATTTCTATCTTCAGGGAGTGCCGACACAGACCGGGGATTACACTTTCACGCTGAAGGTTACGGACAGGCGCAACTCTTACGCGGAGATTAGCAGCACCGTAAGCATTACAGCGGGCGACAGCTACAAAGATCCTTCAGAGGCTGAGGACATGGCCATAACGGGAGATCTTCCGACAGGCAGAAGGATTAATGAAAGCTATTCGGGAAGCGTGAGCCTCACAGGTTATGATGACAGCACAGTATGGAGCATTGTTGACGGGAGTCTTCCTCCGGGCTTGTCATTGTCCGGTGGCAGATACGGCTGCGACATCCGGGGCATACCCAATACGGGAGGCACATACCGATTCACGCTGAGGGCAACAGCGAGCAGAAATGTTTACGTTGAACGGCAGTTTGTCATAAAAATTAACGCTTCTCCCTTTGAGGCTGAAGACATGTCGATAACGGACAACTTCACGACAAACAAAATGATCAACGAGAGCTACAGCAGCTATGTTCATCTCAACGGCTACACCGACAATGTAACATGGACTCTCGCTGAAGGGACTCTCCCGCCGGGACTCTCATTAAGATCAGGAAATTATTATATTGAGCTTTACGGCATACCCAACACGGGCGGAACGTACACATTCACACTGAGGGCTACTGACAGCAGAAATTCTTACGTTGAGAGGCCGTTCACCGTGAAGATAAATGACACGCCTTTTGAGGCTGAAGACATGTCGATAACGGGAGATTTCACGACCGGCACAAGGATTAACGACAGCTATTACGGTCAAGTCAATGTCAACGGCTATGAAGGAAATGTATACTGGACGCTTGCTGACGGTGCATTGCCTGACGGATTATCGCTCCGGCCTTCAGGGTCAACGGCATATATACGCGGCATTCCCAACAAGGGCGGCACGTACACATTCACATTGAGGGCAACTGATTCACGAAACGCGTATATAGAGCGTCAGTTTCTCATCAAGATTAACGACACGCCGTACAAAGATGATGGAATGTCAATCACGGGCGATTTCGATACGGGGAAAAATGTAAGTGAGAGTTACTACAGCTATGTCTTTGCCAGCAGCTATGCAGGAAGTATATACTGGACTCATGTCAGCGGAGCATTGCCTGACGGATTATCGCTCCGGCCTGATGGGAGATACGCATACATACGCGGCATTCCAAACAAGCCCGGCACATACAAATTCACGCTCAGAGCAACAGACACACGCAACGCATACACCGAGCGCGAGTTCTCGATAACCATCAACGGCGATGAACCTTCAGCACCATCATCAACAGACGACATGATATTGAGCGGGGCATTCCCTGACGGCTACACGATCAACAACTGGTACTCAAGCTATATTCAGGCCAGTGGGGGCGAATCGGATTACACGTTCAAGATTACGGGCGGGACTCTTCCTCCGGGATTCTATATTCGTCAGGACGGCTCATATTTCTACCTTGAAGGAATCCCGAACACGGCGGGAACATACACATTCAAGCTGAGAGTCATTGACAGCCGCAAGACTTACGCAGAGCGCGAATTTACCGTGAAGATCAACAGCTCGCACTACGTTACAACGGACATGTCATTATCGGGGAAATTCCCTGACGCTTACACGATTAACCCGTGGTACTCGAATTATATTCAGGCGAACGGCGGCGAGGGTGATTACACGTTCAACATCACGGCGGGTTCACTTCCTCCGGGATTCTTCATTCGTCAAAATGGCTCATATTTCTACCTTGAGGGCATTCCGTCAGCACCGGGGACTTATACATTCAGCTTGAGAGTCACTGACAGGCGAAACGCATACACGGAGCGTTCATTCACTATTAACATCAAGGGAAGCGCGGCACCGGCTCCTGACCCTGAAGACCCAGTAACGATAATCACATCATCATTACCGAACGGCAAAGAGGGCGAAGCATATTCCGCGTCAATATCCGTAACAGCTGATACAAGTACAGGACTCACGTGGGTGATTACGGGACTTCCTGACGGACTCAGCTACACAACGAACGGAAAGACCTGCACAATTTCAGGCAAGCCGACAGCAGCAGGAACTTACACCGTGAAAGTGAATGTAGCAAATACTGAGACTGAAGACACGAAAGAGTTTACGCTTACGGTTGAAGAGCCTGACGAGGAAGAGGACACAATAACCATAACAACATCTTCACTTGCTGTAGCCTCAACAGGTGAATCATACAGCCAGACTCTTAAGGCTGAAGGCACAGTAACATCATGGAAGATTACTGGCGGTGATTTGCCTGAAGGATTAACGCTTGACGAATCAACGGGAACAATCAGCGGCACAGTCTCAGAAAATGCCATTGAGCATAACGCGGACGAGCTGAAAGATTACACGTTCGAGGTTACAGCGTCAAATTCTTCAAGCTCAACAGTAAAGAAGCTCACGATAAGCGTATTGGAGCCGATAAAATTCATCACGGACTCAGCTCTTCCGAATGCAAAAGTCGGTGAAGAGTATAAAGCTGTAATTTCCGTAAGCGGCACAATGAGAGTCAATGTAACATGGATTGTCGTGAATCTCCCGGCAGGAATCGAACCTCTTATGCCTGAAGGATTAAGCTATACTACTAACGGCAGGACATGCACAATTTCAGGAACGCCGGAAAAAGCCGGGAATTATGTTCTTAAAGTTGACGCAGGTACTATTGATACAGAAGACAGCAGAAACTTCACGCTCACTGTCGAGGCAGCTCCCGAACCTGTAGAGATCTCAACAAGCTCTCTTGAAGCAGCCGCAACAGGAAAAGAATATACTCAGACTCTTTCAGCCTTAGGGAGTCCAACATCATGGAAGGTAACAAGCGGTAATCTTCCTGAAGGACTCGCGCTCAATGAATCGACAGGAACAATCAGCGGCAAGGTGTCAGAAAATATTTTGACGAAACACGAGGGGAAAAATTATTATCCGTCAAAAGAATACTCGTTCAACGTTACGGCCTCGAATGCTTCCGGCGGATCTGACAGCGAAACTTTCTCAATCACCGTTTACGTTCCTGCGAGAATCATCACTGAGTCATTGCCGAATGCTGTAGAGGATAAAGAGTACTCCACAGAAATTGAAGGCACAGGAACAGGAAATCCGCTCACGTTCATGATACTGACGAACAAAAACGATATGCCGTCAGGACTCGAATGGACTTACAACGAGAAAGGAAATATTCAGCTCACAGGAACGCCGAAATATGAAGGCACTTACAGAATCAGAGTCGCAATCGGAAATATTTACAGCGAGGAAGAAAAATATCTGACTCTCACCGTCGAGGCAAAGCCGACTCCATCTCTCAAGCCGCAAATCTCAGTTCCGAAAAGCAGCAAAGCATATGCCGGAAAAGATTACACAATGCAGTTCGGCGTAACAGGAACGACCCCTATAACTTGGGAGATAAGCGGCAATGTTCCTCCGGGACTCACGTTCGACACATCATCAGGAAAATTAAGCGGAACAGTTGAAGCTGTAGACGAGGGAAAAAATGCTCACGTTCATTTGTCGTACAACTTCACAGTTACGGCCAAGAACAGAGGAGGCACTGACAGCGCGAATGTGTTCATTTCGGTCTGGTATCTTCCTGAAATAACGACAGGCTCAAATCTTCCTGAAGCAGAATTGAATGCAGGCTACAATCAGGAGATTACAGCAGCCGGTACTGAGTTCACTATGGCATGGAAAAAATTATCCGGCAGCCTTCCTAAGGGACTCACTCTCACAATGCGGAAGAACAAGAGAACCTGCGCGATTACAGGCTCACCAACAGAGACAGGGACTTTCACATTCACGCTTGAATTGTCGAATGAAGTCGGACTGCCATACAGCACAGTAACAAAAACATTCACGCTCACCGTCAAAAATCCTGACGAGACCGGCACAGGAAAGCCCGAAATCACAACAGAGACTCTTCCCAACGGTGAAACAGGCGCGGCATATATCGCAATGCTTGAAGCGTCAGGACAGAAGCCAATAACGTGGAGCAAGTCAGGAAAATTCCCAAGCGGACTCAAGCTCGACAAGTACGGAACTATTGTAGGTCTTCCGAAAAAAGCAGGCGTGTACAATTTCACAGTAACAGCTTCAAACAAAATCAACAAAAAGACCGTGAAAACATCAAAGGCATTCACAATCATCATAACCGGCGAGACATACAAGAAGCCTTCAATAAATTCTGTGAAAGCTCCCGCCGCAATTGTAAACCAGCCTTACAGCCTCCAGCTTTCAGCAAAAGGGACTAATACTGAAGCATGTCCGATAACTTGGAGTTTTGCGAATGAGAAATACCCGGCAGGACTCTATATCACTGAAGACGGACTCATAACAGGAACTCCGAAAGAAGCCGGAAAATTCAGCGTGAAAGTCAAGGCTGAGAACAATATCGGATCAGCTGCAAAGTCAATCACCATTAAGGTAGACGGTGAAGAGCCTGAAATCATGAATGAAGAGCTTTCTGACGGCACTATAAAGACAGCCTACAGCGAGGAGCTTATAGCCAACGGAACAGCCCCGATAACGTGGACAAAATCCGGCAAGTTCCCTTCAGGACTCAAGCTCAACAAGAAAACGGGCGCGATAACAGGGAGTCCGACAAAGGCCGGGACTTTCACGTTCAAGATCACGGCCAAGAACAAATACGGCAAGGATGTTCAGATGTTCACGATTTATGTCGGCAGCGTCATTGCTTCAGCACTTCCCGAAAATGAACCGGCTGAAACTAAACCGCTTGCAGAAATTGCGCAAAACGATTCCGAACCTGAGACTCAGAATTACGCAGTCCCGGATGAAACTAAACAGACTGGAATCGATCCGGGGATTGAGGCTCATAACTCCGAGATTGATTTGTGCGTTGTGAGCGGCGATGAAGAACTCAGAGGAGAGATTTACGCTCCTGAAGGACAGCCCTTGACGTTCAGGATTGGGACATGGCCGGGCGTTAATGATTCGGACATTGAGATATTCATTGCTGACGAGGCCATAGCACTTGAAGTTGATGATGACACATTCATAGTTCCGGGCGAGCTCGTGCGCGATGAGTTTGTCATTTACGCAAAGGCTAACGGAATGAAAACTATTGAGCTTTATGTTGTCGCTGAAGAAGAAGAAGAAGAACAGCAGTAAACATTCCAGCACAAGAAAATCCCCTCGGCGAGAACCGGGGGGATTCACTTTTCACTTCACACTGTCTGCTGCTCACTAATTCTTGTCGCTGAACTCCGCGTCTACTGTGTCATTGTCATTCTGAGAAGCTCCGGGATTTGCGCCCGCGTTGGGATTTGCGCCTGCACCGGGAGTCGGGCCTGCCTGCTGATAGAGTCTTGAGCCGAACTCCTGCATTGTTCTTGCGAGATCATCTTTGCCGGACTTCATGCCCTGCTCATCATTTGACTCAATTGCTTTCTTGAGCGCGTCAATTTTCGTGTTTACCCGGCCTTTCTCTTCAGGTGTCATTCTGTCGCCTAAGTCGCGCATTAACTTTTCGGCCTGGAACACTGCCGCGTCTGCCTCGTTCTTTGCTTCTGCGGAGGCTCTCTTCTTTTCGTCCTCGCTGGCGTGGTCTTCAGCGTCTTTCTTCATGCGTTCAATCTCATCTTTGCTCAGGTTCGACGACTGAATAGTGATCTTCTGCTCTTTGCCTGTACCTTTGTCCTTTGCCGTAACGTTTACGATTCCGTTTGTGTCGATGTCAAATGTTACTTCAATCTGCGGGATGCCTCTGGGAGCCGGGGCGATTCCGTCAAGAGTGAACTGTCCGAGCAAAACATTGTCCCTCGCCATAGGCCTCTCGCCCTGGAACACTGCGATTTCTACCTGAGACTGATTGTCTGCAGCTGTCGTGAAAATTTCGCTCCTCTTGTGAGGGATTGCCGTATTGCGTTCGATCATCTTCGTCATGACTCCGCCGAGTGTCTCAATGCCGAGCGTTAAAGGCGTAACGTCAACAAGAAGTATGCTGCTCTTGTGTTCACCCGCGAGAATTGATCCCTGTATCGCTGCTCCTGCCGCTACGCATTCGTCAGGGTTGATTCCTTTCGTGGGTTCTTTTCCGAGAAGGTCAACAATTTTTTTCTGCACCATCGGCATACGTGTTGAGCCTCCTACGAGTAACACCTTGTCGATTTCTGACGCGCTGAGTTTTGCGTCGGATAATGCTCTCTGTGTCGGCGTTACTGTCCTGTCAAGAAGATCCGCTGTCATTTCCTCAAACTGTGCGCGAGTAAGTTTCATCTCTAAGTGCTTAGGGCCTGACTGATTCGCTGTGATGAAAGGAAGTGAGATTGTTGTCTCGGTCATGCTTGAAAGCTCAATTTTTGCCTTCTCTGCCGCTTCCCTGAGTCTCTGCATTGCCATTGAATCTTTCGTCAGGTCAATTCCGTCTGACTTCTTGAACTCTGAAGCCATCCACTGAACTATCCTGTTGTCCCAGTCATCACCGCCGAGCCTGTTATCCCCGGCCGTAGCGCGAACCTCAAAGACTCCTTCAGCAACATCGAGTATTGAGACATCAAATGTGCCTCCGCCAAGATCGAACACCAAGATTTTATGCTCGTCCTTCTTGTTTTCACCGTAAGCCAGGCATGCCGCTGTAGGCTCGTTGATGATGCGCAAGACTTCAAGCCCCGCTATCGTTCCTGCGTCCTTTGTGGCCTGCCTCTGTGCGTCCGTGAAATATGCCGGCACTGTGATAACTGCCTGCGTTACTGTCTCGCCTAAATAGTCTTCCGCGTCGCGTTTCAGCTTCTGGAGAATCATTGCTGAGATTTCCTGAGGGGTATACTTTTTGCCGTCAATTGTTACGCGGTAATCCGTTCCCATTTCGCGCTTGATTGACATTATTGTGCGGTCTGCGTTGACGATTGCCTGACGTTTCGCGAGCTGACCCACGAGCCTTTCGCCGTCTTTCGTGAACGCCACGACAGAAGGAGTCGTCCTTGCGCCCTCACTGTTTGCGATTATTGTTGTCTGTCCGCCTTCCTGAACTGCTATACATGAATTTGTTGTGCCTAAGTCTATACCTACTACTTTAGCCATGATTTATTGTCTCCTTTACTTTTTTCCTACGATTACTTTTGACGGCCTCAATACTTTTTCTTTTGTCCTGTAACCTTTGAGGACTTCTGAAATAATTTTCCCGTCAAGCTCAGGGTCATTCACTTTTTCCGTGCTCGCCGCGTCATGAAGTGAAGGGTCAAAAATTTCTCCCTCAGTCTTTATCACGCTGACTCCGAGTCCCTCAAGCACTCCTACAAATTGACGCTGTACCATCTCAACACCTTTCACGATACTTTCTGAGTCTTCACTGCTTGCTGACAATGCGCGGTCTAAGTTATCGAGAACCGGCAATATCTGTGTGATTACTTCCTCTTTTGCGCGGGTACGTGTCTCTGTGCGTTCCTTTATTGTTCGCTGACGGAAGTTGAAGAAATCCGCCCTCACTGTTTTGATTTCCTTCTTGAGGCTGTCAATCTCTTCTTTCAGTTTGTCGGCTTCAGTCTGTGAATCATCTTCAGAAATTTCGGGTTCTGATTCTTCCGCAACGTCTAATTTTTCCTCATCCATTTTCATCACCTCCCTGAAGAGTCTTCATCAAGCGCATCAACTACACTCTCAAGAACGCTGATAGATTTCTCGTAGTCCATCCTCAGCGGCCCGATTAAACCTAACACGGCCTTTTGCTGACGAGGCCTCGCGGGTATGAGAATCATTGCGTTATCCTCCATGCCCTCGGTTTCATTTTCCTCGCCCAATGTGATATTGAGTGCTTTGCTTTCCCGGCATTTCTCTATGAGACGTGCTAAAGGCTTCTCCTGCTCCAGAAGATTCAAGACTGCCTGAATGCGTGAGATTGTCTGGAACTGAGGCAAGTCCAGAATATTTCTTGCTCCTGCGCTGAAGAACTTGTAGTTTTGCTCCGTGAGAAATTTATCAAGCTCCGTTATCGCGCTCCTGCATGAAGTTTCAGCCTCAGTGAGTCCCGATGATGCATACTGCGAGAGAATCTCTTTGACCTCGCTCCAAGAATGGCCGCCCGCAAATGTATTGATCCTCCTGCTGAAATCCTCAAGTGTCTTCGCGTCAACCTCATAAGGAAGCGTGAACTGCGAATGATGAACGAGTCCCCCCTTAAGCACAATGAGCGCAAGAACGTTATTCCCTCCCATGAGAATAAAATCAATGTGCTGAATCTCTGCGCTTTCGAGAGCCGGAACAGCCGCAACCGCCACGCAGTTTGTGAGCCTCGCCATAAGGTGCGTAACATGTGTCAATAAATCTTCAATGCCGCTCCTGCTTCCGAGAATCTCCTGCCTTATGTCCTCGCTGTGAAGATGACTCCTCGCCCTTGATGTTACGGAGTCGATGTATACCCGGTATGCTTTTGCTGTTGGGAGTCTTCCTGATGATGAGTGAGGCTGATAAAAATATCCCATCTCTTCAAGGTCTGACATTTCGTTGCGAATCGTCGCGGGGCTGAGTCCCTTGATGTATTTGCGGACGATTGTTCGTGAGCCGGCTGGTTCTCCTGTCTTTATGTACTCATACACTACTGCGAGAATGATGCTCAGCTGCCTTTCTGTCATTTGATCTTTCACCTCCTGTTAAAGTTTCAGCACTCACATAAAAAGAGTGCCATTACGAATGAGCGCGGATAAGATTAGCAAAGAGACTCGGAAATGTCAACATCAAGACAAAATCAGCATGTTATAATCGCAACATTAAATCCGTTTTGACATGATGAAGTTGAAGCTGTCAATTTGTTTTGAATGACTCAGAAATGAATCGGCCATTTGAAACTGAGTCGCTTAAAAACGAATCGGCAAAAAAGTTTCAAGGCTCACAGAAGTTTTTTGCTGCGTGAAATCCGGCAATGAAAAACCTTGTAGGCTGTCTGAAACGGAGAATACATAAACGCAATGAGGTGGATAAGATTACTATACCTGTTACGGTTCTGACGGTCTCATTCAACGCGGAGTTTACAATTTCGCGGGCAATAGAGAGCGTTATGAATCAGACATACGAGAACATAGAGTACATTGTGATAGACGGCGCATCGAAAGACAGCACGGCCATGATTGCAGAGTCGTACGTCAAAAAATTCTGTGAGAAGCCCGGACGAACCATGCGCGTGATTTCTGAGCCTGACAAGGGTATGTATGACGCTCTCAACAAGGGCGCGAGGCTCGCAGGCGGAGTCATTGTCGGACAGATTAACGCGGATGATTTTTACGAGCCTGATGCGGTTCAGACGATGGCGGAACTATACGGGCGTGAGAAATACGATCTTGCGTGGGGAAGCGTGAATGTTATTACAGAGAAGGGGAATTTCATCAAGCACGCAAGGCGCGGACTCTTCTGGTCAAGTTCTCATTGGTGCCATCCGGCTGCGTTTGCTTCACGTGAAGTGCTTCTGCAATATCCTTATCCGCTGATAAATTCCCATGATGATTTTGACTTTGCGACACATTTATATGTTGACGGGAAAAAGTTAATCCCTCTCGACAAAGTGATAAGCAATTTCACATTCGGGGGAATGAGCACGCAGAAAAGTTTGCGCGAGGCAAAGAAGCGGCTCGATGAGATTTACGCGATACACAAGAAATACGGCATGAGCAGGCTATATTATCCTTACAGGCTTATATTTGAGATGGTGAAATACATTCTCACGTAGGAAAACGCAGATAAAAATATTCCTCCCTGATATATAATTTCTTCATTCCCAAAAAATAAAATCAAGGAGGAAAACTTCATGCCTCGAAAAATTTTCCCTTCCGGTTTTCTCTGGGGCGGAGCAACAGCCGCTAACCAGTGCGAGGGCGCGTATGATTCAGATGGCCGGGGACTCTCAAGTGTCGACACGATTCCCACAGGTCCTGAAAGAATGCGTGTAGCTCGCGGAGAACTCGAAATGCTTTCACCCGTTCCCGGATATTCTTACCCTTCACACGATGCAATTGACATGTATCACCGCTACAAGGAAGATATTGCGCTGTTCGCTGAGATGGGCTTCAAGTGCTACCGTCTCTCTATAGCGTGGACTCGAATCCTTCCCAACGGCGACGATGACTCACCGAATGAGGCCGGACTCGCTTTCTATGAATCTCTCTTCAACGAATGCAGGAAGCACGGAATTGAACCGCTCGTAACGATAGATCACTTTGACACGCCGATAGCCCTCATCAAGAAATATGGAGGCTGGCGCGACCGTCGAATGATTGAAGCATATCTCAAATACTGCCGGGCAATCTTCACGCGCTACAAGGGACTCGTAAAGTACTGGATAACGTTCAACGAGATAAACATGCTGCTTCATATGTCATACATGGGAGCGGGGATTGTGTTTGCTGACGGAGAAGACAAAACGCGGACGAAATACACGGCGGCGCATCATGAATTGCTCGCAAGCGCGGAAGCTGTGAGACTCGCTCATGAGATTATGCCTGACTCGAAAATCGGCTGTATGTTGGCGGCGGGTCAGTTCTACCCATACTCATGCAATCCCGATGACATTCACGACGGACTCGAAAAGGACCGGGATAATTATTTCTTCACGGACATACAAGCGCGGGGGGCTTATCCTGTCTGGGCGCTGAAGAGAATCGAGCGTGCCGGGATAACGAATCTTTTTGCTGACGGAGACTCTGAGACTCTCATGAACGGGACTGTAGACTTCATAGCGTTCTCGTATTACTGCTCGCGCTGCACAAGCACAGACCCTGAAATTATAGCGCACCATTCAAAGCCGGGAAATGCTGTATTCCGCTCGGTGATTAATCCGTATCTCAAAAGCTCCGAATGGGGATGGCAGATTGATCCGTTAGGACTGAGAATCACGGCCAATACGTTATACGACAGGTATCAGAAGCCTCTGTTTGTTGTCGAGAACGGACTCGGAGCTGTTGATGTTGTTGACGCTGACGGGAAAATTCATGACGCATACAGGATCGAATATCTGCGGAGTCATTTGCTGGCACTGAGGGACGCAATAACGGAGGACGGGATTCCTGTGATGGGCTTTACGGCGTGGGGGTGCATTGACCTTGTGAGCGCGTCAAGCGGGGAAATGAGGAAGCGTTATGGGATGATTTATGTTGACAAGGACGACAGCGGAAAGGGAAGCCTGAAGCGAATCAGGAAGGATAGCTTTTACTGGTACAAAGGGGTGATTGAGTCTGACGGTGCGAGTCTTGATGAGTAAGGAGGTTGTACAATTCGGAAAAAACAAAAAATGGAAAGGTCTGAGAGTGAGTTGTTTAATTTTGGTAACACGAAGCAGAAAATTGAACGCTTGCAGGTAGCGGTGAAGGAATCTGAGGCTCAGAAGCAGGAACTTCAAAGTCAGATTGATGTTTTGCGTCAGGAGCTTGAGAGTGTAAAAAACGAGAAGCATCGTCCAACATTAACTGATAGAGCCTTTTTGACACTATGCGAGTCAGGCGATGTCGAAATTGTAGAAGAAGCAATCATGAATGGCGCGGATGTCAACACTAAGGACAATGACGGCAAAACGGCTTTAATGGTGGCAGCAGAGGAAGACCGCACAGAAATCGCAGAATTACTCCTGAAGCACGGGGCTGATGTCAATGCTAAGGACAATTCAGGCTGGACGGCTTTAATGGGGACAGCAGAGAGAGGCCACACCGAAACAGCAGAACTTCTCCTGAAGCACGGGGCTGATGTCAATGCTAGGGACGATAACGGTGGCACGGTTTTAATGGTGGCAGCAGGGGCGGCATGGTCCACCGAAATAGCAGAATCACTCCTGAAGCACGGGGCTGATGTCAATGCTAAGGACAATGACGGCTGGACGGCTTTAATTTATGCAGCAGAGCGCGACCGAGCAGAAACAGCAGAGGTTCTCCTGAAGTATGGGGCTGATGTCAACGCTGTGGACGATAACGGCAATACGGCTTTAATGTTGGCAACAGCAAATGACAACACAGAAACAGCAGAAGTTCTCCTGAAGTATGGGGCTGATGTCAACGCTAAGGACAAATATGGATATACGGCTTTAATGGAGGCAGCAGAGCGCGACCGTGCAGAAACAGTAGAACTTCTCCTGAAGCATGGGGCTGATGTCAATGCTGTGGACGATAACGGCAATACGGCTTTAATGTTGGCAACAGACATCGAAATCACAGAACTGCTCCTAAATGATGTCAATACGATTCCATTTTAATGAAGGTGGCAAGACAAGGCCTCACAAACAGCCGAGCTTCTCCGCTCATACGGTGCAAAATAGCAACACAAAATTTTTCACAGGAGGCAAAACAATGGACTTCAAAGAACTAGCTTCACTCATCCTCGAAAACATTGGCGGAAAATCAAACGTCAAAAACGTAGTGCACTGCGCAACACGTCTCCGCTTCACCCTCAAAGACGACTCCAAACCCAACACCGACTCCATCAAGAAAGCACCCGGAGTCCTTCAGGTCGTGAACGCAGGAGGACAGTACCAGATAGTTATCGGCCCGGACGTTCCGCAGGTCTATCAGGAAGTTATTGCGCTCGGAGGCTTCGAGGCTTCAGCGGCAATTGATGACCCCGACGCAGAGAAGGAAGACAACCGCTCACAGCTCAGCAAAATTCTTGAGAGCATAGCAGGAATCTTCCAGCCCATAATACCCGCCATAACCGGCGCAGGACTCCTCAAAGCGTTAATGGCTCTGTTCTCGTCATTCGGACTCCTCAAGGCAGGCACTCAGACTCACGCGATACTTAACGCCATGGCCGACGCAGCTTTCTACTTCATGCCCGTGTTGCTCGCAGCTTCTTGCGCCCGTAAGTTCAAGTGCAACCAGGGCAACGCAATGGCACTCGCAGGGATTCTCGTTTACCCTTCATTTGTCGCTCTCATGGGAGGAAAAGAGGCCGTGTCATTCTTGGGCTTTATCCCCGTAACAAAAGCTGTATATGCCTCGTCAGTAATCCCGATAATTTTAGGCGTTTGGTTTATGTCGGTCGTTGAACATTGGGTGCAGAAAGTCTCGCCGAGAGCAATAAAATTCTTCTCAGTCCCTCTCGTGAGTCTCTTTATCGGAGGAGTCGTAACAATAACTCTTCTCGGCCCTATTGGTTCATGGGTATCAGGACTCATCAATGAGCTTTTCACGTGGATGAACGCTTCAATCCCCTGGCTTGTTCCTACAGTTGTGGGAATCTTCTCGCCGTTGCTCGTAATGACCGGGACTCACTACGGCTTAATCCCAATCGGCACTAACAATCTTGCGACGGTCAAATGGGACTCAACAGTAATCGGTATGCTTCCATCAAACGTCGCTCAGGGCGCGGCAGGTCTTGCGGTTGCACTGCGCTCAAAGAATCCCGACACAAAGCAGCAGGCTTCATCAGCAGGATTAACAGCCGTACTCGGAATCACTGAGCCAGTATTGTACGGTGTAAACATGCGCTTCACGTTTCCTCTTTACGCGGCCATGATAGGCGGGGGACTCGGAGGTCTTTACATGGGACTGACCCGTGTTGCGAGATTTGCGGGCGGCTCTCCGGGATTGCTCGTTCTTCCGGGGTATATTCCTTCTGCTGAAGGTGCTGCGTTAGGCTATACGATGATGAATCTTGCCCACGCTGTAATCGGCGGAGTCGTTATCGCGTTCATTGGCTCATGGGTTGCGTGCAACGTTCTCTATGACATTTGGGCGAAAAAAGGAAAGATCCCCGACGAAGAACTGCACGGGCCTGAAGTGATTCCCTCTGTGCCGGATAATGTTATTGTCGCGCTGGCGAACGGAAAATTTATCGGGCCAGACGAGATGAAAGACGCAATGTTTTCACAGCAGACAATGGGACAAACTGTAGCAATTGAGCCTTCAGACGGAGTAATCTGCGCTCCTGTGAACGGAACTATAGAGATGATATTTCCGACGGCACACGCTTTCGGAATGAGGATGCCTGACGGAACAGGATTGCTCATTCACATCGGAGTCGACACAGTGAACTTGAAAGGGCAGGGCTTCACGCTGTTAAAGAAAGAGGGCGATGATGTTAAAGCGGGAGAACCTGTTGTGCGTGTTGATTTGGACGTTCTAAAAAATGCGGGCTATTCACCCCAGACAATGATCGTAATCACTGAGCCTGTTGAAGAAGGAAAGCTGATCGAGTTCGCCGAGTTCGGAAGAGAAGTAATGCGCGGAGAAATTCTGAGCAAGTAACGTGTGAAAATTTTGCCTCCCGTTTGAAGTTTAGCGGGAGGTTTTTTTGTTACTGTTACGATTTTTCCGCCGTGAAACATATATACGCGCACAAAGGCTTCACATGAAGAATATACATCAGGCAGTCCCACAAAAGCGCGACTAACCCGAACGGCACAAAGAACGCGAAATATCCGGCCTGATTGTAGTCAAACATGAAATCTGTCTTGCTGAAACCGTTACGGGACAATAAATTTTTCAGCGCAGGATAATAACAGCGGTCATAATATGCCCTGAATATGCCGATCTTTTCACGGCTTGGAAATACCGCAAAGACTATCTTACGCGCAAGCCAGCCGGGTATAAGCTGATTGATTATAGCGAAGAGTGCAAACTTGCAGGGAAATACGCTGATGAATTTTCCGCCGGGCTTGATTATCCTGCTGACTTCTTTCACTGCGCTCTCAAGATCATTCAGATGCTCAAGCACAGATGATGACGTTACCATGTCAACAGATTCATCTTCAAGCGGGACTCTTTTGCCTGACGTGAGATCAAAAACAATCTTTTCATCCGCGTCATTGTTGAAGGCTAATTCTTCTGCTGACACATCAAGCGCAATAATCTTTACGCCAGTGTCTTCCCTGCATTCGTCAGCAAATGCGCAGCGTTTTCCACCTCCTATGTCAAGCACAGAAATATTATCCGCAAGATTCCTTCTGACCTCTTCACGGTAATGTTTATACCAACTGTGTTTTGTGTTTGGGAAAATTTTTGCGATTAATGAATGGCACTTCTTGTTGAAATTTATGAACGCTCTCAAAGGGTTAGCCATTGAAGCACCCTCCGGCGTAAAGACAGACTAAGCTACTGCGAACTGCGAACTGCGAACTGCGAACTGCGAACTGCGAACTGCGAACTGCGAACATTATGCGGCGCAAATTCACTCGTGTCAACCTCCTTATTGCTGGGATTTCGTGATTATAGCACAAAAAAAGATTCCCCCCGATATTTCACAGGAGGAATCATTATCACTTACACCGAATCCGAATCACCGTCAGCAATATCAAGAATATTGTCTTCACCTTCAGGGTCAAATTCTTCATCGTCCATATCAGGCTCATCATCTTCAATGCGTTCTGCTTTGGGCAACGCTTCTTTAGCAGGTTTCGCAGGGGATGCCGCTTCGTTTCCTTCGTTGGCTTTGAGCATTATGGCTTTCATGATTTCGTCCTGAAGCGCGGGATTTTCCGAGAGGAACTTTGCTACGGACTCTTTTCCCTGCCCTAACGTTTCGCCCTTGTACGTAACCCACGAGCCTTTGCGCCCTATTACCCCGTAATCTATCGCCATGTCCACAACGCTGACTCCAACAGGAATACCCTTGCCGTAAATCAGACTCGCATGTGCTGTTCTGAAGGGCGGCGCAAGTTTGTTCTTCACGACTTTCAGATATAACTCATGGCCGATAGTAACATCGCTTTTGTCGATCTTCTTTCCTTTGCGGACTTCAAGCCGTATTGACGTGTAGAACTTCAGTGCGCGTCCTCCCGTCGTCGTCTCAGTCGGGCCTTGTCCGTAACCTGTCGAGATTAATGCGCGAAGCTGGTTGATGAATACCACGAGGCAGTTCGTGTCAGAAATTATTGACGTGAGTCTCCTCAGCGAATATGACATCATACGAGCCTGGAGTCCCATCTGGCTCTCGCCTATTCTGCCGTCGATTTCAGCCTGCGGAGTCAGAGCCGCAACCGAGTCAACAACAACAATGTCAACAGCTCCCGTACTCACCATCTGGTCAAGAATCTGGAGTCCTTCCTCGCCGCTGCTGGGCTGTGCAAGATACAGATTCTCAACATCAACTCCGAGAGCTTTGGCGAGCCTAGGATCAAGCGCGTGCTCTACGTCAATATATGCCGCAACTCCTCCGGCCTTCTGCGCTTCAGCCACAGCATAAAGTGCTACGGTGGTCTTTCCTGAACCTTCAGGGCCGAAAATTTCTATAATCCTCCCTCTAGGATAGCCGCCGATCCCCAATGCAACATCAAGAGGCAGTATACCGCTCGAAATTACTTCAATCTCTTTGTATGCGTTCTCGCCGAGCTTCATTATTGCGCCGTCGCCAAACTTGTGGCAAATGTCGCTGACTGCTTCCTCTATTACCTTCTCTCGGGTTGACTTGGCCGGCTTCTTTGTCGTTTTAGCCAGAGTAATCACTCCTTTAGTTTTTGTGTGTGAGATTTTTTTTGCCTGTTAAGTATACAGCATTTCGACACGGAAATTTTATTTGCGGATCTCCTTCCACAACTCAGCAAGCGCAAAGTTCACAGCCCTCGTCCTTACTTCATTGCGATTCCCCGGCAGAGTCTTCATGACCGAGCGTGATGAATCATTCCCGGCGACTCCAAACCAAACCGTCCCGACAGGTTTCGACTCGCTCCCTCCGTCAGGCCCTGCGATTCCCGTTATGCTCACAGCGTAGTCAGCTCCGTAGACTCTCCGCGCTCCCTCCGCCATCTCTATCGCACATTCACTGCTCACTGCTCCGAAATTTTTCAGCGTCTCAATCTTCACGCCCAAGATTTTATTCTTTGCCTCGTTGCTGTACGTTACTGCTGACCCGTTGAAGACATCAGAGCTTCCAGCAATCTCAGTTAATGATCCTCCGACGAGTCCGCCTGTGCATGACTCAGCGCACGCAATATGAGCTCCCTTTTTCCGTGCCTCAATCAATACAGCGTCAGCGAGAGAACGAGACCCTTCCGGCAATACGAGTCCTTCAAACTTTGAGCGCGTGAAACTTTCAGCCCATGAAACTGTGTCAGGCTCTCCGCGTATTATCAGCTCTACTTGAGGGAATGCAGGCAAGATTGAGACGTGAAGCCCCGAATGATTTATGACTTCCGGGATCTTTTGTGCTATGTGCATTTCGGGAGTGTCGAGAATTATCACTGAGGCCGTTCGCTTTTCGTCAGCAAAAAAAATTTCTGGCAGCTCCTGACGAATCATTGCTTCATACTCGAAAGGGACTCCGGGCAGTGCGATAACTTTTGTTCCTTCACGCTCAAACTTTATGCCCAATGCGAATCCTGCGGGGTTGTAGACAGTCTGAGCGAGTTCGGGAATCATTGCCTGGGGGTCTCTCACGCTCTCGGTGTAAGAGTAACGCCGCGAGTCTCCCTTCACGCGGGATAATATTCGGTCGTAAGATTCATTGTCAGCTTTGAGTCCGCACCCTAAATATTTTGCGACGGCATACCGGGTCTTGTCGTCATGTGTGGGGCCGAGTCCGCCGGAAATTATGAGCGTGTCAGTTTGTCCGACCCAGCGCGACAAAAGGGAAATGATTTCTTCTTCCTCGTCTGAAATTATTTCTATTCGTTTTACGTCGATTCCTTTTGCGTGAAAATGCCCGGCCATGAAGTGAGCGTTTCTTTCAAGCCTCGCGCCGCTCAATAACTCATCGCCAATCGCAGCAAGTACAGCGTTCCTCATTGTCTCCATTCCTTTTTTTATTGGGATTGGAGTATTCTAACATATGGCTACAGTTATAACTTATCTTCTTACACTGGCAGAAGCTCTACGTCATGTTCAAGCTCATCAAGTTTGTTGACAGTATTTTCGAGACGGGCTAATTCTTTGCGCTCAAAACTTCCCCAGAGCATGAAATGTTTATCAAGCAAAGCCCATTTCATAGCGTGGAATCCATTCCATATTAATCCCATCCATGCCGCATAATTAACATCGAGGATATTTTGAGTCACGTGAATTTTCCCGGCATTGAACGCGCATAATACACCGTATGAAGCAGCCGTCATCATTCGGAATTTCTTGTGAAGATTTCCCGGCAATGTCTGAGATAATGCCTGCCAGAAATTTTTGCCCTCTTTGCTTACTCCCTTAATGACCCATAAGGCACGCAAAAGAATCTCCATTAATGCCACAGGCACCGACGAGACTGTGAACTGCCTCATGTCATAGCCGCTGAGGTACATATAGTCAATGTTTGAGCCGACACTTTCACCGTTGATATTCACGCCTCGAAGCATTGACAGCAGTCCCATGAACGGAGCAGGAAGTCCCATTCCCCTGTTGCCTGATGCTGACGGGGCGTTAATGTCTGACGCGAGATGACCGAACATCCTCCCTACAGCGTAAAATATATTGTCGCCGAAATCATTGGCCTGTAGAGATTTATACGTTGTTATTTTTCCGTTGTCTATGATTGTGCAGGAGTCATTCATCATGTCATAAGCTCCGAAGATAAAACCTAAAACCGGGTCATGTGATAATTCCTTCAGCCTGTGATTATACGGGCTTAACTTGCCGGAAAATGATGAGAGTCTTCCCTTCATGCTCGTATCAGCTGAACCAATCCTGAAACTTTCACTCAGTTTATGACTCAAATCGGGGGGCAGTATCTTATTGAAGGCTTCCTGAACAGCGCGGTTGAATATGCCGTCAAGAGGCGTGCTGAAATTTGTTGCTGTAGATCTTACGGGAGATTTCACGCACAAAACATCAAGCATTCCTGCAACAAGTCCGCAAGTCCCGGCAATCGCATAGTCCCAAGCGTCAAGAGAATATTCCCTGTTGAACTCCTCAATATGCCGGGCGATTCGTGCGTTCACTTCTTCTTTGTCTTCGCGTGTGAGAATGTCATTCAGTGTTACGTTGTGCGGTATGCTCTGTTCTGCCTCGCGTGAAATTTCACGGAATGTCTTGCGTTCGAGGGGTATTGCTTCCCGCTGAATGTTTCTCTCATGCTCTAAGGCTGATTGATATTCTTCCTCATCAAATGCATCAAGGGACATCAAAGACCTCTTCAAGTCCTCGATGCCCCTGTCAATTTCATCATGTATAGCTTCAGTTTCTCCGGCCATGTTCTGAATATGTTTCACGGCCTTGATTTGTTTGCTGAACATTAAATCTGACTCTTTCTCATTCTCAGTCCCTCAACAAGTGAAGTCAAAGCTCCTAATTCTTCGCGGAAACGTTCGGCGTTGTTCTTGAGTCTTGTCTGTATGGCGTATAGCTTCTCGATTGCGACGTTGAGGGCAGACAGCATACGAGCTTTTTTGCGTCTCTTTGCGAGTGCATAACCTCCGAGTCCCAGCAACGCAATGGGAGCAGCAAGAACTCCAATTCCCGCGACCATTCCCCCGCCGATGATACTGCCGGCAGTGGCAAGCCCCGTAGTTATCCCGGCTGCTGAGAGTCCCGAAATCCCCAGAGTCGATAACGCCGTCAATGATATTGCGCCGCCTGCTGTTGAACCTATCAATGTGCCAAGCCCTTCTGTTACGCCGGGAGCATCACTTTCAAGCTGTGTCATGATGCGTTTGATTTCATTTCCTACTTGTGCGTCCATGAAAACCCGCCTCCTATAATGATTTGCGGATATTTTACAACAAAGGAGGGGGGGGGGTCTGTCAAGCAAAAAACACCCTCTCCCAAAAAGAAAGGGTGCTAACTGGTCAGATTATATCATGAAATTTTCAGAGCCTCGCACTAACTCATGAGTCCGTAAAGCCAGCCCGAATGATACAAGTATGCGTTGAAGGCCTGAAGTATTATGTTGCCGAATATGCCGCCGAGAATATCATCTGCCATTATTCCCCAGCCCCCCGGCAATTTCTCCATCGCGCAGACTGGCCAAGGCTTGAGAATGTCTATCAGCCTGAACAGAAAGAAGCCCGGTATTATGAATCCCTGCGGCAATGCGTATATCGTCAGCCACATTCCGGGAAGCTCATCGATATTCAGGAAGCTCGGATCTTTACGGTTGAAGTACGTCTCTGATTCCCCCGTAACGTATACTCCTATTGCTGACACAAGGACAATCACCCACAAAGGAACGTCCGTAACAATCCTCACAAGACATGCGAACGCCGAACTGACTGTGCCGGGCATACCTGACGGAATGAATCCGAGTCCGAACAAGCTCGCAACCCAAACATACCACGGATAATTTTTCATGCTCATAATATCAAATCCCTTCTATAGGCTTGAGGCTGTCAAATACTTCTGGTATCCTCGCGATGAAAGGAGACATTCCCATTTTTATCCGCTCGAAGTTAGGCTCATTAACGCGCTTTGCAATAGACATAACCGCACGCATTACGGAATAATCACCTAATGCCCTCGTGTAGTCCTGAAGTTTTGCGTCATCATTTGTCCCGAAATACCCGCGCAAGATTCCGTACCAGAATCCCTGCAGCATATCATCAGGCAGCCCGATTACCTCTTCTACAGATCTTCCGATGCGCTTCATCATGGGCGCAATTTCAACCGCAAGAAAGTGCAGCGATGAGAAATCAATTGCCGGGTAACCCAGCGCAGCGTCGGCAATGTCAATCAGCATTAAGTCATCGCCCTGAAGCATAATGTTGTTTGGGTGATAGTCGTTGTGTATGAAAGTGTTTCGGACTGGAAGACGGTCAAGAATCTTGTTGAGCATGTCGCGTTCATTGAGGGAAATTGCATCGTGTTCATAGACAGTCTCAACTCCCTTGCGCCAAACTTCTACAGCGTCAGGAAATGTCCCAGTCTCAAATTCAATGCTGTGAATCTCGCGCAGGAGTCTTCCGGCCTTCTCGCTGAGTTCGCCAAGCCTCGCAGGCTTCTTCTTGACGGTTTCCGATAACGTTTCAGCCCCGGCCATCTCGTAGACGACTCCGAAATATTTTCCCGCCCTCACAACATCGTATGTTATCGCCGTGGGAATGCCGCGTATGAATGCCTCGCGCGCTGACTTCTGCCCGGCCTCGATTGCGTCAAGCGTTGTCGGAAATTTGCTGAACACTTTTGCGACTGTATCAGAGGCAAGCCTGTAGACTACGGAAAAATGTCCCTCGCCTATCACGGGACAGCCTTCTACGGAAATTTCGCGGATCTTCCTGCGCACGTTGAACAGCTCTGTGAACCCGGTAACCTCGAAAATGTTATACACATCATCAGAGACGTTAATCACATCAAGTTTTGCGCCTGACTTTTTGCCGAGCTTCAAGAGGACTCGTAATCCCGCGCTTGATATGTAGGAGAGATTCTCAGCGTCAAACGTTGGAGTCTCATTCGGACATTTCGCGAGCTGTGATGAAATTTCTGACTCAATGACTCCGGCGTTGTTTGAGTCAATCTTCCCTGATAAGTTTATCGTAATCATTCTGTATCACCTCTGAATTATTTCTCCGAACAAATCATTTTCAGCGCAGTCATAAATTTTTGCCCTCACAATATCCCCTGCCTTTACGTTTTCAGCTCCTTCAATGCAGACGAGTCCGTCAACTTCCGGCGCGTCACGGTAAGACCTTCCCCAGACTTCTCCCGACTCAGTGTCAATTTCTTCAATCATCACATCAAGCTCACGGCCTATGAATAATTCTCCGCGGGACTGCGAGATTTCTGCCTGAAGATGCATGAGTTTATTGCAGCGTGACTCGGCTGTCTTACGTGAGACTCTTCCGGGTAATTCGGCCGCTTTCGTTCCTTCTTCAGGGGAATATATGAACGCTCCGAGACGGTCAAATTCAACCTCGCTCACAAAATCAATGAGGCTCTCAAAACTTTTCGCTGTCTCACCGGGGAAGCCAGTCATTATTGTCGTGCGCAATGTGAATAAAGGGTCAAGCTCGCGTATGTACGTGAAGACTCTCCGCATGTGTCCTTCAAGGCATGGCCGGTTCATGAGGGATAATATTCGCGGGTCTGAATGCTGTATGGGTATGTCGAGATAATGAAGAACTTTATCCTGCGTCATGAGGAAGTCTATTAGTGCCTCGTCGACTCTGTTCGGGTGAAGATAGAGCAATCGAATCCATGTTCCTTTTGGCACTGAGTCATTAAGCTCGTGAATCAGTGTGCGCAAGTTCGTGCCGTCAGAAAAATCCTGCCCGTATACCGTCAAATCCTGACCGACTAAGCATAGTTCTTTTGCCCCCGCTGAACACATAATCACAGCTTCATCAACAACGCGACTCAATGGCACGCTGCGTAATCTTCCCCGTATCATCGGAATAGCACAGTATGAGCATAATGTGTTGCAGCCCTCAGAGATTTTCAGGTAGCGCGAGAAATAATTATTGCTGACTGGCACGGGAGGACAATTAGAGCCGGGATTGCCTCCGAGAAATTCCGCAATCTTGTCCCATTCCTCAGAGCGCGCGAACAAGTCGACAGTCCCGGAAAATTCCTCGCGCAATTCTTTCTCATATCGATTCACGAGACACCCTGCAACAATGAGAGTCTTTATTCGTCCGTCGTTCTTGAGGGCTTCAAGGTCAAGTATCGCGTCAATGTTTTCTTTCACAGCGTCCTGAATGAATCCGCATGTGTTGATTATCGCGCATTGCGAGGAGTCAGCGTCATCAATAACTTCATGGCCGCACGATTCGAGAATGGCTTTCAGGTGTTCAGAGTCAGCCGTATTTTTCGCGCAGCCCATACTGAGAAGGTATATCTTCATTCGTACTCGCTGAATGATTCTGAGTCGATCGCTTTTATCTCGTAAACTTTTTCGACACTCACGCAGAAATTGTTGGCTATCATGAGATTTGCGAGCTTCTCGCCGTCAATGAGCATAAGTCTTTCGTCAGCAGCAAGAACTTTAGCGTTCTCGGAAAAATTTGCCGTCGTCGCGTAGATGCCTTTTCCGCCCTTGTCTGAAAGCTCGTCAATGAAGTCTTGAATGTCAGCTTTGCTTACGGTTCTTCCGGGTGAAAGTTTGCGCGCCTGTATGTAGATGTTCGCGCCGGTCTTGTTGTCGAGTATTACGCCGTGAATCATTTCGCTGCCGGATGACTCTGTCGTGTACCGCGCTGTCTGGAAGGCAAAATATCCCATTTTCGACAGCAGGTCAATCACAAGCATCTCGAATCGGTCCGAAGGAAGTCCGGCCGTCCTCATCAATAACTGATCCGCAAGCTCGGAATTATGTCGGGCTATTGCGTCATCGATGCTGTTTGAAGGTATAGCGGCTGAAAGAATTTCCGGGTCATACTCTTCTTCTGACTCTGGCTCGCTGTAATCTTCCTCGTGTGATTCTTGCGTGTCTGATTCGTCGGTTAAATCTTCTTGTGTCTCTTCGGGTTCGTATGTGTCTTCGGGCATTGTCTGTGTCTGCACTTCTTCCGTGTCTAAAATTTCTCCGGGGGCTTCGTCAGTTTCTTCTTCTGCAAAATCCCCTGAGTCTTTTTCCTCGAATGTATCATCTTCCGGCATTGCTTCCGATTCTATATTATTATCTGAGTCCTGCGGCGTGTCATTGTCCGTGAGAGTCTCAATCTCTGCTGGCGGCTCAAAGTCTGAATGCTCATCACCAAGCGTTATGTCTGAGTCCTGCGCTATATCGTCCGTGAGAGTCTCAATCTCTGCTGGCGGCTCAAAGTCTGAATGCTCATCTTCAAGCGTTATGTCTGAGTCTTGCGCTGTATCGTCTGTGAGAGTCTCAATCTCTGCTGGTGAGGCAAAGTCTGAATGCTCATCACCAAGCGTTATGTCTGAGTCGTGCGGTGTGTTATCGTCCGTAAGAGTCTCATTCTCTGCTGGTGAGGCAAAGTCTGAATGCTCATCACCAAGCGTTATGTCTGAGTCGTGCGGTGTGTTATCGTCCGTAAGAGTCTCATTCTCTGCTGGTGAATCAAAGTCTGAATGCTCATCACCAAGCGTGATGTCTGAGTCTGTATTGGTGTCAATTTCCGGCGGTGTTTCCTCGTCCGCAAGAGTCTCGTTTTCTGGGAGTGAGTCTGATTCAGAGTCTTTCAGTGTGTTATCATCCGGCAAAATTTCAGGTTCAGCATTCGGCGCAATAGTTTCAGTGCTTAAAGTTTCAGACAAAGGGAGCGGCTTTTTCTTTCGTGCTTTAAGATATTCATTTGTGATAATTTCCGGGCCGTCTTCAAGAATTTCTGTGCCTGCATTTGTTATCATATATGTATTTCCCGACGGGTTGTAGAGCAGGTTATTTTTCTTAAGGTCAGCTTTTGCCTCATTAATTCTGCTCCGTAAAATATTCTTGTCGCCCGATGAAAAGTCATTGAGATTCAGCCCGTAATAATCTGCTATGATTTCAAGTATTTCATTTATTGAGAAATTTCGGGGAGCCTCGCCTTTGAATGCCTCAAGCAGCGGCCTGCGCAATTCCTGACTGCCGGGGATTGGCATAATGTCTTCACCTCGTAAAAGATTGGATTGTGAATGATTATACTTCAAAATTCAGCGCGGGCAATGTAATTATTGAAAAGGGCTGCGATGAATTGTAAACTAAAAATAAAAGGAGGAGTTGACAATTGAAAATCTCAAAAATTTTTGCGCGTTTGATTTTCACAGTTTTGATTTTGAGTCCGTCATCTTGTTTTTGTGAATGGAAAATTGAGAGTGCAGACTTGCGCCGTGCCATTCAGAACAACACCAAGCCCCCCGAAAAGTTAATGCCGTCTCACGAGCTGCCCCCGCGAACCAATGACGATGGAGTCATACGCCGCGTGAAACTTCCTGAGGGCGTTAAGGCTGTAGCGGTTACGTTTGACATGTGCGAGCTTGACACGACAACAACAGGGTGCGACATGGCCGTAATGAATCTCCTGCGTGAACGTGGAATACCTGCGACTCTCTTCATGGGCGGAAAATGGATGAGGACTCATTCGCGCCGGGTGAAAGAGATCATGACTGAGGGCGGATTGTTCGAGATCGGTAATCACAACTGGAGTCACGGCAACTGCGCTTTATTGTCGGAGGAAGGACTCAAGGCTCAAATCTTATGGACTCAAGCTGAGTATGAATTATTGCGTGAAGAGTCCGGCGTTGATGACATACCTGAAGTGCCGACTCTATTCAGGCTTCCTTACGGGAGGAACAATGACCGGGCGTTGAGAGTGATTGCGGGATTGGGACTGCGTGTGATTCAGTGGGACGTGGCAGCGGAGGCCGGCGACAATTCGGACATCAAGAGGGCGAAACGTAACGCGAAAAAAGTTGCGGCCATGACAAAGCCGGGAAGCATATTGCTGTTTCACGCTAACTTAGTGCCTAAAGGAACGGTGAATCTATTGCGTGAGGTCGTGAATATTCTTGACGGTGAAGGCTACGAGTTCGTGAAGGTGAGCGAGCTATTGACGATGGGAGAAGCTGAGACTGTGAGAGACGGATATTTTTCGAGGCCGGGGGATAATCACGCGCTTGATAAAAAGTTTGGGACTGACGGCACCGGGAGGAAGGCTCGTTTTACTGGCAAGCCGTGAGAATCTGAAGCATGAAATCTGACATCCTTTCTGAAAATCATAGCTTGTTAAACGCCGTGTTAGAATGTAAAATTTTTTTCAATATCTGCCCAATTACGAGATTGAAAACAGCACCCCTTCTTTTTTTGGGAATATAAATTCATTGATTGACATCACAGAAAGGATAAAAGACATGCAATACGTGTTGGCATTATTCACATTCATTGCCGGCTCTGGTTTGGCCTATGCAGTGTTAAGGGCGTGGGACAATTCGAGAGTGAACGGCGTAAAGAATCAAATCTCAAACATGCTCAAAGAAGCGGAAGAAACATCAGAGCGAATCAAACAGTCAAAAATTAACGAGACCCGCGAGGAAGTGAATCGACTCCGGCAGGAAGCGCAGAGGGACATCAAAGAACGCCGTCTCGAAATTCAGCGCACCGAACGAAAGTTAGAGCAGAAAGAAGACAACCTCGACAAGAAAATAGACCGTGTATCACGAAAAGAAGATGAGCTTAAAGCTAGGCATGAAGATTTAGAGCAGCGGAGAGCAGACCTTGAAGCAACGATTCAGCAGCAAGAGACAAAGTTACAGGAAATCGCCGCAATGACTCGCGAGCAGGCTCAGGAGATTCTCTTAGCACGAACGGAAGCTGACGCAAAGCACCTCTTAGGACTCAGGCTGAAGGAAATAGAAGAGCAGTTCCAGCGGGAAGCCGACCGGAAATCACGGGACATAATGATAGGAGCAATGCAAAGATGCGCCGCCGAAAGTGCCGGAGAGTCAAGCATAAGCGTTGTGCCGTTGCCGTCAGAAGAAATGAAGGGACGCATAATAGGCCGTGAAGGCAGAAACATACGCACGTTCGAGAGCCTCACAGGAGTAGACTTAATCATAGACGACACACCCGAAGCAGTAACACTTTCCAGCTTTGACCCGATACGAAGAGAAATAGCCCGGCGAGCTATGGAGCGTTTAGTTGTTGACGGACGCATTCACCCCGCACGTATCGAGGAGCTAATCGAGAAGGCAGCGCGTGATATTGACGAGGAAATGATAACAGAGGGTGAGAATGTCATTCTTGAGCTCGGAATAAAGAACATGAACAACGAGCTTGTACGCACGATAGGCCAGCTAAAATTCAGGTTCAGTTACGGGCAGAATGTTTTGGCTCACAGCATGGAAGTGGCGCAGATCGCGGGAATAATAGCGGCTGAACTTGGAGTCGATGAGGAAATAGCACGGCGCGGAGGATTGCTTCACGACATAGGCAAGGCGATTGACCGTCAGACTGAAGGCCCTCACGCTGAAATCGGCGCGGACTTAGCACGGAGACTCGGCGAGCGACCCGAAATTGTGAGCTGCATTGCGAGTCATCATGACAATCTTGAAGTTGACTCAGTGTATGAAGTGATTGTGTCTGTTGCTGATGCTATAAGCGCGTCGAGGCCGGGCGCGAGGCGTGAGAGTCTTGACGCATACATAAAGAGGCTTGAGAAACTTGAAGAAATTGCGCAGGGCTTTCAGGGAGTAACTAAGGCTTATGCTATGCAGGCGGGGCGGGAGGTTCGAGTCGTCCTCAACTCGGATCAGACTGATGACGGAACTGTCCACAAACTTGCTTTCGACATAGCGCGGAGAATAGAAGCTGAATTGAAATATCCCGGGCAGATAAGAGTCAGCGTATCACGTGAGACAAAAGCGTCGGAGTTTGCGAAATGAGGATATTATTTTCCGGCGATGTTGCGTGGAGGATAGGCCGTGAGACTCTCGCGTATTCTCTTCCTGTTTTGAGGCGCGATTACGGCCCGTTTGATTTCGTCATCATAAACTGCGAGAACGCCGCGCACGGCAAAGGTATAACCGACAGAATTTTTGACAGCTTCATAGATTTGGGAGTCGACGCAATGACATCGGGCAATCATATCTGGGACAAGCCGACAGCATTCACTCTTCTTGATGAGGACATGAGGATATTCCGCCCTGCTAATTATTCGCGGACATGTCCGGGCCGGGGTCATGGAGTGATTGAACGAAAGGGGAAGAAGCTCGGCATTCTGAATCTTGAAGGACAAGTATTTATGCCGCCGATAGACTCACCGTTCTTTTGCGCTGATGAACTCATTGATGAGATGAAGACTCAATACGGAGAAACGCTGCCGGTGTTCGTGGACTTTCACGCTGAGGCAACGAGCGAGAAGCAGGCGATGGCGTATTATCTTGACGGGCGGGTCTCTGCGGTTGTCGGGACTCATACGCATGTACAGACGGCGGATGAAAGAATCATGCCGAAAGGTACGGCGTATATTTCTGACGCTGGTATGACTGGCGGCCATGACGGTATATTGGGAGTGAGCTATGACTCAGTGATGCCGAAATTCATCGAGGGACTCCCCTGCAAGTTTGAAGGGAGCGAATCGGGCGCGGCGTTTAACGGGGTAATAGTTGAGATTGACGACAGCACCGGGCTTTCTGAGGGTATCAGGAGAGTACAGCTTCCGGTGAATGAATTGACGTAGGACAGCAACAGGGGTGCAGATGGCAGAATAGAGTCCTTCCTCGTGAGTGAGGGAGGATTTTTTTACGCGCTGAAAATCTGAGATAAGACTCCGTTCTCCATGTCCTTAATGTTGAAGAGGGTATCAAGCACTGAGAATGTTTCATGAAGGCTGTTCTTTGCGTATCGCCAGCCTTTACCGTCAGTAATCCATATGAACGTTAAGCCGGGAATATTGCGGGCTTCTTCTGCTATGAGTCGGTAGTTACTTGCGATTGTGTTGAGCTTTGAGCCTTTGTCCGTGTAGAAATTTGTCTCGATTGTGTAGACATGGCCGGGAGTTTTTACGGCAAAATTCCAGCGTTTATTGGGTTCAAATGATTCGGGTAATGTGATTCCGAATTGCTTTGAGAGTTCTTGTGTTTCGATTTCGCTTGAATATGTTGCGCCGGATTTTTTGATGAAGGCTTCTACGAGATGTTCCATTTGATGCCCGCCTCTGTCTTTTCGTCCGTGTGAATCGAGGCCAGTTTTAACTCCGACAACATAATCATTCATCGCTGTCGTCTATGTCTTCCCTGTCAAAATAATATTCGATTACGCTCCCGCTGGATTGAATTTTAAGCCCGTCCTCCGCAAAACCTAACTCAACATCTAATAAGTTCTCCGAATAGAGAGTACATTCTCCATTTTTCCGCATATCTTCCACTTTCCACAATGCTTTTTGTTTGTCTTCCGCCTCAACTGCAACAACTTTCGTCAATATTTCTGTTATCAAGACGTTAAACTTTGGCATTTTATCCCCTCCGAATTTTTTTGTACCTTCCATTGCCGAGAAACTCAATAAATCCTTTGTCCCGGAGATACTGCAACTGCTGCCGGATCTTTGCGCGTATATTGTGATTGTCAGGGTGCTTTTCTCTCAGCTCCTCCATGAACTCGCAAACATCATCAAGCGAAAAAACATCATGAGTGATCTTATCAGTACATTTCAAAATGTCCATAAGCCAGCCCCGCAAATTAATATCTCCGACTTTCAGCTTCACGGCCTCCGCGTAATTCCTCAGCACTGAGTCTTTGTCGCGTTCCCTGTGAGACTCGATGACCGGGATTTTTCCGATGATGGGGATCTCGCTGTACATTATCAACGAACCTACATACCCTGCGCGCCTTGCTGTTTGTGCTAACGGCGGGCGTATCTTCAAAGTGTCGGGCGTGAAAAAATATTTTGGGACTACGGTCAAATCTTCAACAGAATTTTCATGATACCTCATCACAAACAAGTTAGGGTTCGTGCTGCTCGTTATCCGTGAAAGTGCCGCGTAATATGCTCCGTCAAGAAGAGTCTTCTCGATTGAGTCGCGCTTGCTTTTGAGTTCGTATATTTCTCCGCAAGACTCGCATTTGAAGTCAGCAACTCTTGAATTATTCGGAAGGTGTAAAAGTGAAGCATTACCGCATGAAGGGCAATACATTTCCTGCGTCATCCATAGCTCACTGACGACTCGTATTATCTGTGAGGGACTCCTGTAGCGTGATGATGTTAATTCCGGCAATGTGAGATTCATTTTGTTTTGTCCTTTTGCTGTTGTGTGCAGTGATATTATCAAAAGAAGTAACTCCTATAGGCTTTAGTTCGATAATAGTATAATCTATTTGCGGTTAGTCGTTCCGCTTTAACAAAAATGTAGCAACACCATCAATTTGAAGTACGGGGTAACACTTGCCTCTCGCCGCAGCGTAGCACTTAGAGATTATTATCTCCGGACTGAGTGAACTATGACGGGTTCTATGAGAAAAGGTGCAAGAAGTAAATCAAAGTAATGTTGTGTCTCTTTGGAGGCTATACAGTAGGGGCGGACTGGCCACGCCCTTAAGAATAAGGGCTTAACGTCAAACTTCTTAAGAATCTCCTGCCTTTAAGCATGGAGAGGCTCAGAATCAATCATTCCACAACACTAAGGAGGATTCATTATCAGTATGTACAAATTAATCTGCAAGATTCTTGCGCTCGCTTTCGTATGCTCACCGGCATTTGCTGACGAAGCCGCCGCCGCAAAACGTCCGCTCGCAAAATTCCAGACCTCAATGGGAGATTTCACCATCGAATTATATTCAGACCTCGCGCCCAACACCGTAACAAACTTCATCACGCTCGCAAAAAAGAATTTCTATGACGGCGTAATCTTTCACAGAGTCATCGACAACTTCATGATTCAGGGAGGCGATCCGACCGGGACAGGCAGAGGCGGACCGGGCTATGCGATTCCCGACGAGTTCGGGCAGGGACTCAAGCATGACGCACCCGGCATTCTCTCAATGGCTAACGCTGGCCCTAACACAGGAGGCTCGCAATTCTTTATCACACTCGTTCCGACTCCGTGGCTCGATGGCCATCACGCAATTTTCGGACATGTCATCAAGGGCATGAATGTTGTTGAGAAAATCGGCCATGTGAAAACTGACAGACAGGACAGGCCTGTGGAAGAAGTAACAATCAAAACGATAACGATTGAGGAGTAAACCATGAACAAGAAAGTATACGTAACACGAGTCATGCACACTTCCGTAATGAAGGCTCTCGGAAATATTTGCGAGTATGACGTGAACAACGAGGAACGCCCCGCGACACATGAAGAGCTTCTGAACGCCGTCAAAAATTACGCGGCTGTTATCACAATGCTGAACGATCCCATAAACGCCGAATTGATTTCGCAGGCCGGGCCGGATCTCAAGCTCATTGCGAATTACGGAGTCGGCTTCAACAACATAGACGTTAAAGCGGCAAACGAGAAAGGCATCTACGTAACAAACACTCCTGACGTGCTCACAGATGCGACGGCTGATCTTGCGTTCACGTTGTTGTTCGCGGCAGCACGTAGAGTCATCGAGGGAGATTACATTGTCCGCAATGAGTCATTCGCATGGGCACCGAAATATATGCTCGGATATGACATCACCGGGCGCACTGTCGGCATAATCGGAGCAGGGCGAATCGGAGCTAATTTCGGAATCAAAGCCGCAAGAGGATTCAACATGAAGGTGTTGTACTACAGCAGGAGGGCATCACTTCACCTTGAGTCAGTAGGAGCTGCGAGAGTCGGACTTGAGGAATTATTAGAGCGTTCCGATTTCGTGAGCATTCATTTGCCGCTTACTGACTCGACCCGGCACATGATAGGCGCAAAGGAACTCGCAAAGATGAAGCCTGACGGAATACTCATAAACACATCGCGAGGGCCTGTAGTCGATGAGAAAGCATTAGCGGACGCACTGACACGGCATGTTATAGCAGGTGCCGGGCTTGACGTTTACGAGAATGAACCCGACGTAGAACCCGCGCTGAAGACTCTCAAGAATGTAGTGTTGCTTCCTCATGTAGGGACAGCGACATTTGGGACGCGCAAAGAGATGGGCTTCATGGTGATACGAAACATTGAGGCCGTATTTGCCGGAAAAGAACCTCCGCAGATGGTGAAAGTTTCATGAAGGCTGAGGAACTGAGGAAATTATTGCTTCCCCGCCCTGAAGACATGCACAAGGGATTCCGGGGAAGGCTGCTTATTGCGGGAGGCTCATTGCGTTATCCGGGCGCACCTGCTTTAAGCGCGCTGGGTGCATTGAGGAGCGGCGCGGGAGTCGTAACGCTGTTGTCATTGCAGAGTGTTTGCGCTGTATGTGCCTCAAGACTGCCTGAAGTGATTTACTGCTTTGATGATGACGCATTCAGATGGAAGGACGTAGCATTAGCGCAGAAAAACATTGACGCTCTTGTGATTGGGCCGGGACTTGACCGCAGTGTTGCCGCTGAGATTTTCACGTCCCGGATGTGGCGCGAATGGCCAGCAAAGATTCTTGTTGACGGTGACGGACTCAACGCTCTTGCATCGTCAAAAGATGACCTGAAGCCCCGAAAAGATTCAGTGTTGACTCCTCACGAGGGTGAAGCAGGAAGACTCTTAGGGATTACCCCGGCGCAAGTCAAATCAGACAGACCCGGCGCAGTTCGTGAATTGTCAGAGAGATGGGGCTGTGTCGTCTTGAAGGGTCATCATACACTCGTAGCTTGCGGGGAAAAATTCGCGGAGATTCCTTACGGAGGGCCGGAATTATCGGTGCCGGGTTCGGGCGATGTTCTGTCGGGCTGTATAGGTGCGTTCCTTGCGGGAGGGCTTGACGCTTTCGACGCTGCCGTACTCGGTGCGTCTGTTCACGGACTCGCAGGGGAGCTTCTATCGCGTGAAGGTGTTGACGGTGTATTAGCATCAGAGATCGCGAACACATTGCGCAGAGTCATTCACGGACTGAGAGCGGGGAAATGACATACAAACGAAAGCGCGTTGACTGGGACGCAGAGATCCGGAAGACTGAGAATATACGCCGCAAAGGGTTATTCATGAGCGTGCTTAGTTTCGGAATGGCAATAGCATTCATATTCGGGATAACTCGTTCAACGGGAGCAGACATTGAGATACCCCGCACGGTTTTGTTCGCCGTAATATTCTGCGTGTCGTGCGTAATCCTCAGAGTCATAATGAAGCACCGTGCCGAAAAACGTAGCCGCAAAAATGAGAACTGAGTCAGAAATTTTCACCTCACATTCAGAGGAAGAAACTAAAAATCTCGGCCATGAATTTGCCGGGACTCTTTCGGGCGGGAATGTCATTCTCCTTTTCGGGGACTTGGGAGCGGGGAAGACAGTTTTTGTGCGTGGAGTCTGCGAGGCTCTCGGCATTTCGGGAGTGAGAAGTCCTTCTTTCACTCTGATTAACGAGTACGAATCGCCGTCAGGATTGCTCATCATTCATGCTGACTTGTACAGGCTTGACCCTGACGGAGTAAGCGCGACGGGACTCGATGAATACGCCGGGGATGACTCAGCGGTTCTCTTTGTCGAATGGCCAGACCGATGGACGAATCCCCCGGCAGATTCCGTGAGAATATATTTTGACTCTTCAAGCGAAAATGAACGCACAATCCGAATCGAAAGGGTGATCACTCTATGAACATTCTTGCGGTTGAATGCTGCCTGAAACTTACGGGCGCGGCTGTAATGATTGACGGAAAAATTTGCGGCTGTGTTCAGGAAGATTTTGGACGCAGGCAGACTTCAGAGCTTCCGAAAATCTGCGGGACTCTCATGAATGACGCGGGACTCACATGGCCGGATCTCGACTACATAGCCATCACGAACGGGCCGGGATATTTCACGGGGATTCGGGTCGGTGCGGCTTATGCTGCGGGACTCGCTTATGCTTCAGGCGCAAAGGTCATCCCAGTCTCAACGCTTGAATTACTCCCTTATACATTCAGGAAGACTCAAACGTCAGCAAAGATTCTCACGGTGATTTACGCCGGGCACGGATTCGTTTATGCCTCGTGTGAAGGATTCTTGAATGCCGGGGAATATTCGCATGACTTGATTCGTTCATGGCTGTGTGAAAATCCTGACGCTGTAACAATCTCAGATGACCCGGAACGCACTGCCCTTGACGCTGAAATTTTCCGTGTGAAACCTGACGTAACAGACCTGTGCGAGATAGCCAGCGACAATTTGAACATGGCCGTAGCTCCTGCAAGCCTCAAAATTTTTTATTACCGCGCCCCCCAAGGCGTTAATTAAACAGGAAGGTGATTATAGTTGCATAGCGTTGCATTAATCGTTGATGCTGTATTAGGTATTATGCTCATATTTTTTCTGTACCGGGGACTCGTGAACGGATTCTCAGGCGAGGTGATCGGCCTCGTGGGATTCTTTGTGAGTACGTTCTGCGCGTGGAAGTTCTGCGACCCTGCTGTCGAAATCGCAATGAGATATATTGATGACCCGGCTTTTGACCGTAATATTCTGTCGCTTGCGTGCGCTCTTGGAATATTCTTCACGGTTCAGATCATTTTCGCGGTTATCGGATTCATTCTCTCGTGGATGGTGAAAGTGACTCAGCTTTCTGTTACTGATCACGTTTTCGGATTTCTCGTAGGCTTCCTCAAAGTCGCATTCATTACGCTGATTGTTTACGCGCTCTTGTCGTCATTCCCGAAATTGATTCCGACTGAATGGATGTCTGAAAGCTGGTTCATGAAGGGAGCTTCTTACGTTTGGCCGCCAATCCGGGACATATTGCAGGAGCGCGGCATAATCGACTTCAGGGCATTGACGGGCGCGGTGTAGATGAGAATATCACAAAGCACAGCAGAAATATTAGAGCTTGAGAAAAATTTGCTCCCCTTCCGTGAAAGATTGCGAGGCGGATTAGGGGAGTTAATTTTAGGCTCATTGACTCCGGCTGAAGATTACGACTCATTGCGCGGCCGTGTGAAATTGTTGCGTGAATGGCTGGACATGGCCGACCATAACGGGGAGTTCAAGTTCAACGCGACTCTTGACTCTGTATCAGCAATGTTCCCGAACGCAAAGAGAAGCGGAATTTTGTCGGGTGAAGAGCTGCTGAAAGTCCGGGCTGTTCTCTCGTGCGCGAAAAGAATCCGTGAAGGACTCTCGGAGGTCTCGAAAAATTACGGAGCTGTTGAGGCATTAAGACGGAGCATAGGAGACTTCACGCCGGAAATTGACTCGCTGAATGTCATTGAGGACTCCGGGAGACTCTCTGACAACTCATCGCACAGGCTCTCAATAATCCGTGAAGAGTTAGAGAATCTCAAGCGTAACGGAAGACGAATAGCGCAGAAACTTTTTGAGGACTCCGACATCACTAACATGTTGCAGGAACGCTCGCTTTCATGGCGGGACGGAAGATTTTTGCTGCTGGTACGACAGGAATATATCAACCGTTTTCCCGGACTCGCTGTTGAACGTTCAGCGTCAGGAAATTCCGTTTACATGGAGCCGAAATCATTATCACGAGTCAACAACGACTTAATCATTAAGACGAAAGACGAGCAGGACGAGGAGCGGTTAATCCTTCTCGAACTCACAAGAAAAATTTTGTCCCGCGAGAATGCAATCATCAACGCAGAAAAAGTTATAGGAACGTTAGACCTTCTTTGTGTTTGCGATGACCTCATCAGAAATAAACATTGGGTAATCCCGGAGCTGTCAGCAAAAAAAATGTTCAGGCTTGTTGATGCGCGTCATCCTATGCTGAAAGATAAAGCAGTCCCAGTGTCAGTCTCATGCGGCGAGAACTTTTCGACACTCGTAATAACAGGCTCAAACACCGGCGGAAAAACCGTAACGCTAAAGACAGCAGGAGTCATGACGGCTATTGCGTGGCTTGGACTTCCATTGCCGGCGAGGGACGGAACATTGATAGGGACATTTGACGCGATATATGAAGACATAGGAGACGAACAGAGCATAGAGCAAAATTTATCGACATTCAGCGCGCACTTGCAGAAGATCATTCACATTCTCAATGACTCAACAGACTCATCACTCGTATTGCTTGACGAACTCGGAGCAGGCACAGATCCTCACGAGGGGGCGGCATTAGGTGTTGCGATTCTTGAGACGCTCAAGCAAAAGGGATGTATCACACTCGCAACGACTCACCACAACCCTATAAAGCAGTACGCATTGACGACGGAAGGAGTCGAGACTGCGAGCATGGAGTTTGACATACAGAAGTTGCAGCCGACGTACAGACTCTTGATGGGAATCCCCGGACGAAGCAGCGCATTATTGATCGCACGGCGTTACGGAATGCCGGAGGAAGTTTTGAGACTGGCTCAGGGTGAACTAGACTCGCGTGAAGTTACCGCTGAAGATATTATGAGCGAGCTTAACGAACGAAAAGCCGCCCTCGATACAGCAGAAAGACAAGTGCATACGGCCATGAAGGAAGCAGAAGACCTCAAGCGTGCGTATCAGTCAAGAGTGAAGGAGATCGACACACAGCGCGACAAGATCATGCAGGCCGCCGACCGTAAAGCCGAGAAGTTTATCTCACAGGCTGAGGAAACGTCGAAAGAAATCATACGCAGTGTTGAGGAGTCAGCGAGGGACATTGCGAGAAAAGGTTACAACGTGAAGAGAAGAGAGCTTAAAACGTTAAGAGGAGTCATAGACAAGAGACATCAAAAACGAACGGAGCGAGAGATTCAGAACAGCCCGAAACCTTTTGAGCCTGCGCCGGGAGTCACAGCGATGGTAGCGGGAAGCGGCATTGTAGGAATCATCAGCGAGATTCGCAACGGACGCGCATACATGACAGCCGGGCCGATGAGTGTTGACGTTCCATTGAGCCAGCTAATAGCGACGGACAAGAAAGCCCAGGTTGCGACTCCTCCGCAGGATACAACGAGGCTTCCGCGAGCTGAGACAGTGCCGTCATCAATCATGGTTCGGGGAATGCTCGTAGCTGAAGCGATGCCATTGGTCGCGAATTACCTCGATAAGGCGTACAGGTCAAATCATTCTGTCGTAACGATCATTCACGGACGTGGTGAAGGAATTTTGCGGCGGGAAGTACACGCGCTTCTGTCGAGATTGAAATACGTGAAAAGCTACCGGCTAGGTGTTGAAGGTGAAGGCGGCTATGGAGTAACGATTGTAGAGTTTAAGTAGTGAGTTCCCTCTGTGATGAGCAGGGGGAATTTTTTTGCGAGGGGATAAAAGAAGAGTCCCTCATAGGCGTGAGAGACTCTAAATGTATTGTGTTGTTTGGTTATAGGTTGTCGATTGTGTTGTGTGATTATGAGTTAGGTGTAGCAGCTACTGATTCGATTGCGCCGTTCCACAGTGTAACTTTGAATGCGCCTGTCCTTACACGATCCCCGGCTTCTTGTTCTATAGTTTGAGCAACGCCGGGTGTATCAGTTTCATTTTGATATGCAGGATTAGGCACTGTTATTTTTTCTCCGTTGTAATCACCATAGCCCTTGATTTTCGCCAGAGACGTTTTGATTGCTTCAGCTTCACCGTCATTCGAGAAGTCTACAGTAATTGCCCATTTTGTTCGGCCTGCATCGCTGTTGTCTGTTACGACTATGTATTTAATGTCTCCCTTCTGGAAATCCCTCCACGTAGGAATATACGCATCAAGCACAGTCGTTGTTGTAGCACTAGCAAGCGTGCTGGATTCTTCCATGTGTTCGGTGTAATACTGAGATGCAGCATTCTTCATTGCTTCTACGTTGTTCGCTATCATTGCGGCTTTTGCTTTTGCTGTTGACCCGCTTATGCTCGCTGTCATTGCCGCTGTGAGTGTTGCAAGAATTGCCACGACGATTAACAGTTCAACCAATGTGAATCCTTTGCGTGCTTTCTTCATGTGAATCTTTCCTCCTGTGATTTTTTCCTTGTCTCATCCGCCGCCTATTAACAGATGAGTCCTTCTTGCAGACTGGTTACTGCAAACTCCTTGACGCTTGTTGCTTGTTACTGTTGAAACATGAAAAATTTTTTGCACACAACTAATTCACATAATCCCTTGCCTTTGTGATATAATTTCTTCAGAGACAAATTTAGAGACAAAGGATATGCATCGCACTAATTGTATGCGTTAATTTTTGGTAAGCAGATTATAGCATAAACTTTGTCTTTTTTGTTGTACCCTCACATAAATTTTTCACACTCAAATTTTCAGCGTTACGAAAAAATCTATATGTCTTCAGTGAGTTTATTGTTCCTCATGTCAAAGTCTCCTAACTTCATCAGCTCACCTTTCATTTTCCTGAAAGCAGCGGAGTTAATATTGTGCGTTTTTGCTTTGCTTGAAACTATTCTGAAATGCGGTTTATAGCCTCTGAGATACTGCTTCAATTTTTGGTATGTTGCTAGTAACTGTTCGGCAGCCTCGTTTGTTTTGTTCCCCTTAAGCTCGATAAGATACGCCGTATTTTTGTCCTCATTCATAACAATATAATCACATGCTTTTTGCTGTATTAATATTTTCCCGTCAACTTTATACTGTATCACCCTGCACTTGCCTGTATTGAGTCCTGTGTGCCTGCGTCCGTTTTCTTCAGAGACTACTTTTGATCTGTTATCGTCAGATTCGGGCGTGTAATTATTCAGGGGCATTATGATTTTTCCTCCGTACAGTCAATTTCAAGAAGAGAGTCATACTCATCGTTAATTACATCTGAAATGCCGTCTATAATCTCGTTCCTTATCTGCTTCATGTCATGGTCTGTGCAGTCCTCAATACGTCCTCCCTTCACGAACCACGCGCTGAATTTTCCGTAGTCAATCCATAATGACGGCGGAATGATCTTCGCGGCCTCGTTCTTTTTCGCTGTCTTTGTGAATGATGAAGCGTAAAGAAGATTATTCAGCGTTCCCAAAACATATGGGCTGTGAGTCGTAACAAGAACTGAATGACCCTGATTGCAGACGAGCGATATTAATTCGGTGATGTGCTTCTGCGAGGAAGGAAAGAGATGCGATTCAGGCTCCTCAATTATGAACATGGCCGGTTTGCCGCTGATAAGGTAATAGAAAAGCAGATTGGTAACCCACAAAGAGTCCTGCTGTCCCGATGAAGCAAAGCTGAGGCTGACATATTTCCCGTCATCAAGAATTATTCTCTCTTCGCCGTTCTCGGTCTTGTATTTTCCGCAAAGCACCTTGTGAATGAGTCCCTGCGCTGTTTGCCATGACTGCGGAACATTGCTGCCTGTGCTGTAGTAATCTACTATCCCTTCAAGGCCGCCGGAAAATTCTCCCTTTATCGCTGACTGCCTCTCCATGTAGCTTTGTGTGCAGTAATCTATCGTGCTGTCCTGTGCGCTTCCTCTGAAACCCAAAACAGGATAAAAGCGAATGGAATTTGAGAACAGAGTCAGCATACTTCTTCCCGACGGTATATATACAGTCTCAAAATTATCATTGAACGCATTGTTTATTTCTGCCCGGATCTGTGCAAACGGAATCTTCATCATCTCTGCATACTCTAAGCTGAGTCCGCGCTTGTCATATTCGTTAATAAAATCCGTAAGCGGTCTGCTCAGTTCTACATGAAGAATCTTTCTCCCTGATGATTTTGCGTTTATCAGCCTCACGGTAATACTATATTCATTCGTGTAATGGTAACTGACTCTCATGCCGTCCCGAAATTCGCTCACAGAATAGCCGAATGTCCTGAGAAATTTTCTGCGGAGAGTCTCCCTCAATATTTTTATCAGCGGCTTGTTCCTGTCATTCTGAACCGGAACTGAAGAAGGGCTGAAGCGGTCAATGAATTTATCCCGGACAGCTTCAAACATATCATCTTTCACCGTTCTGAAGTAATATATCGCCTTTGCTATTGTGCTTTTTCCCGAAGCCTGCTCGCCAGTCATCACCATAAAGGGACAGCAATTAATTTCGCATTCATCTACAGGACCGAGATTGCGTAATGAGAGTCTGTGCATGATATTTTCTCCGTGTGTGATTTTCTGCATATGTTAAATTAATCACGCCTAAAACGCAAAGCATACGCCCATAAATTTTTGACACATACATTTTTTGACTGTACAATACTTCCGCAAAAATCCAAAACAAAAAGGAGACTCAAAGAATGATTAACGCTTTCACACCGACAGCACTCGCACTACTTTTGCATTCTGAGAATCTCCGGGATGCAGAAATTTTCAGCGCATAAAACCGCACAGCAAATCAGCAAACGATGACGGGGATTCTGAGACAATCACAAAAAGTTTCAGACCCCGTTTTTTGTTGCACAGGAGGAATCGCAATGAACAGAGTAAAAATTTTCGACACAACATTAAGAGATGGTGAGCAGTCGCCCGGATGCAGCATGAACTTGAGCGAGAAAATTGTCATGGCACGTCAGCTTGAGAAGCTCGGAGTCGACATCATAGAGGCCGGGTTCGCAATCGCTTCACCGATGGACTTCAAGAGCATTCAGGCAATTGCTTCAGCCGCGCCAAACTGCATAATCGCAAGCCTCGCACGCTGCAACACTCGCGACATTGATACGGCGTGGGAAGCTGTCAAGGACGCAAAGAAACCACGCATTCACGTTTTCATAGCAACGAGTGATGTTCACATGCAGTACAAGTTACGCATGACTCGCGAGCAGGTACTCTCAACAATCACCGAGATGGTTTCATACGCAAAGGCAAAATGCGAGGACATAGAATTTTCCGCTGAGGACGCTTCACGCTCTGACCGTGAGTTTTTAGCGCAGTGCTTCACGAACGCAATCGCAGCAGGAGCAAACACAATCAACGTTCCCGATACTGTAGGCTATTCGACACCGCAAGAAATGAGCGCGTTAATCTCGTACCTGAAAGAACACGTGCAGGGAATCGACTCGGTAGTCATATCCGTGCACTGCCATAACGATTTAGGGATGGGAGTCGCAAACTCGTTAGCGTGCGTAAAGGCCGGGGCGACTCAGGTTGAATGCACTGTGAACGGAATCGGTGAGCGCGCCGGGAATGCTTCACTTGAAGAGATAGCAATGGCGATTCGGACTCGTCATGATTATTATGAAGCTGAGACGGGAATCAACACGCGCGAGATTTACAGGTCATGCAGACTCTTAAGCAACATAATCGGAGTCGCAATATCTCCTACAAAGCCCATTGTCGGAGCAAACGCATTCGCACACGAGGCAGGCATTCACCAGCACGGAATGATAACGAACGCACAGACCTACGAAATCATGAACCCGGACGAAATCGGAGTCCCTCACCGCGCGTTAGTGTTGGGCAAACATTCAGGCAAGCACGCAATACGCGACAGGCTCGAAGCGATGGGCTATGAGATTTCCGATGATGATCTTGAAGACATATTCACGAGGTTCAAGAAACTTGCTGACGAGAAGAAGACAATCACAAGCTCAGACCTTGAAGCATTGACTCTTCACCGCTCAAGAATCACACGCCCTGAAGGCAGCACCGCTTCAACATGCAGGCTCATCAGCCACTCGATAACATCAGGCAGCGACATTCCGAAAATCTCATACGTGAAACTTACGCGGGACAATAACATTCTTGAGGGAGTCGAATACGGCGCGGGGCCTCTTGACGCAGCATTCAAGGCCGTGAACAAAATGCTCGGAGTCGACGCAAGGTTAGAGGATTTCAGCGTGAGGGCAGTTACTGAAGGAGAAGACTCAATCGGCGAGGCTGTCGTGAAGATTTCGAGCGCGTCAACTGGTGAGATGTATACAGGCTCAGGGATAAGCACGGACATAGTAGAAGCGTCATTGCAGGCATATATCAACGGCGTGAATAAAATGTTCGAGGCAGGAGAGTAGAAGAGAGAAGAAAGAGTCCCCGTCAAGTTTAGGCGGGGATTTTTTTTGCGTGAGTGCGGGTTAATCGAGTCCGTAACGCTTCTTGATTTCGTCATATCTTCGCTGTGCTTCGGCTTTGGCTTCACGGGCTTCGGAGGGTGAGACTTTTGCGGAGCTGAACCAGCCTTTTTTTTCCAGTTCCAGCAGTCTGTCATGTGCAGGATAAAACCCGCTTAGACTTGCGAGGAAGTACCACATGTACGCGGTTTTGTAGTTCTGCTTTACTCCGTAGCCGTTTTTGTACATATACCCTAGATTGTATTGCGCCGAAGCATAACCTTGTTCAGCGGCTTTGCGATACCATTTCACGGCCTCCGCGTTATCCTGCGCTACTCCTTCTCCCTTGTAGTACATATATCCCAGACTGTGTTGCGCCAGAGCATCTCCCTGTTCAGCGGCTTTGCGATACCACTTCACGGCTTCTGCGTTGTCCTCCTTCACGCCACAGCCTATGTAGTACATAACCCCCAGCCTGTATTGTGCATAAGCATTCCCCTGTTCAGCGGCCTTGCGCCACCAATTTACGGCCTCTGCGTCATCATGCTTCACTCCGTAACCCCTGTGAAACATAACACCTAAAAGGTATTGAGCTGACGGCACTTGTTTTTCCGCGTACAATTCTAGCAATGGCTTCATTGCAGCAAACGCCTGATTGCCTGCTTCCTTATTTCTGTCGTATAGAGATCGCATTTTTTCGGCAAACATTTCAGCTTTAAGATGATTATTTTTCATCGCATTCACAAGAACAAGCGCGAAAAAAACTGCTGGATTTTCGAGAGCCTCCTCCGCTTCGTTCTCCCTGCCCTCAAAATATGCTGTCAACACCTTCGCAAGCTGTTTGTCCTTCATTTGATGTGTTAGTTTCCCGAACGTTGAGTTTTTCACCTGTGTGGCAATGTCTGAAGACAGCGTTTTAGGATTCAATTCCCCCGCTTTGAGCTGATTCAGAATTGGACCGCTAACGTCAGCTCCGTAACCGAAATCAACATTGGCCTCTACAATCTCAATCCCTTTGTCTTTCTCGCCAAGCACGAAATACGCAACGCCCGCAAAAAGTCTATTCGCCCAGTCATCACGCGGAGTGTTCTCCGTCATCGCTTCAAGAAGATTAATAGCCCTGCGCTTTTCACCGTCCGAAAGATTCCCGCCTTTAACGATTTCCGACAGCCCGAACTTTAACGCCTCGACCTTGTACGGATCCTGACGCAATACAGGCCGCCACACCTCATTGAAACGCTCAAAGCATGAATGAGCCTCGCTGTTTTCGCCGAGTTCCTGAGCAGTTTTCCCCCTGTACAGCCAGTAAGGAGGGTAAACCTGAAAATCTCTCTCAAGCGCATGTAACATTCGGAGTCGTTTTGCGTTGTCTTGTTCGTTCACGGCCTTGTAGAAATCATCAAGCGTCCTCTGAACAAGCCGATAGCTGTCTGATAAGCCATATTGACGCAAGAGATTCCATGACGAATTAAGCAGGCGTTCCTGAATCGCGTTGCAGTCGGTTATGTCTTCTTTCGTGAGCTGCCATAATTCACCGCTGAGTCCTTCCGCAAACTCAGAGCGTGAATACTTGTACGAAAAATATGATGACATGCACGAAACCGCAAGCCCTCCGACAAGAGTCAATATGCTTCTGCCTGAACTCTTAATGCCGCCTAATGTACTCTTCAGCAATTTCTGCTCCATTCGGTCATAACGTCCGCGCAAAAATTCTCTGTCATCTTCGCGGAGTCTCTTGCGTGAGGTTATCCCCAGCAAATCACGGTAAAGCATAGTCATATCTTTATCGCTCTCAATATTTCCTAAGCTGAGATTGTTTATGACGTTCTGATATTCCTGCTCAAGAACGATTCTGTCTTCCGTTGAAAGAATCCTGTTTACCGAAACTATAGCCATGTTAAGAGCTAACATTGTGTGCTGCGGATCGTAAATTTCATTCATTGCCTCGCCTCCATATTATTAATGATTAAAGCGGATAAATAATATTATCTCATCTGTTGTAGAATAGAAAAAATTTTCTCTAATGGGGGGTAATAATCAATGGGAATGACAATGACGCAGAAAATACTTGCCGACCATGCCGGACTCGATGAGGTTCACGCGGGTCAGCTCATTCAGGCAAAACTTGATCTCGTTCTCGGCAATGACATCACATCACCCGTCGCGATTAACGAGTTCGAGTCAGCAGGCTTCAGCAAAATTTTTGACCCTGAGAAAATCGTTCTCGTTATGGATCACTTTGTCCCGAACAAGGACATAAAATCGGCGACTCAGTGCAAGCAGTGCAGAATGTTCGCGAAAAGATTCGGACTCACTCACTACTACGATGTCGGGACAATGGGAATCGAACACGCGCTTTTGCCCGAACAGGGACTCGTTGCACCCGGCGATGCTGTTATCGGCGCGGACTCACACACATGCACTTACGGCGCGTTAGGTGCGTTCTCGACGGGAGTCGGATCTACTGACATGGGCGCGGCAATGTCGGCGGGCTATACGTGGTTCAAAGTTCCTTCTGCGATTCGCGTGAATGTTACGGGGAAAAAGCAGCCTTATGTTTCAGGGAAGGACGTAATATTAACTCTCATCGGGAAAATTGGAGTCGACGGTGCGTTATACAAGTCGCTTGAGTTTTCGGGGGACGGCCTCAAAGAGCTTGCTATGGCCGACAGACTCACAATCTCAAACATGGCGATAGAAGCAGGAGCTAAGAACGGAATTTTCCCGGTTGACAGCATTACACGAAAATACATTGAAGGACGTGTGAAGCATGACTGGAGCATTTACTACGCTGACAATGACGCGGAATATGACTCAGTAATCGAGCTTAATCTTGATGAGATTGACTGCACTGTGGCATATCCTCATCTCCCGGAGAACGCTCACCCAGCCCGTGAAGGAAGCGACATCAACATAGATCAGATAGTCATAGGCTCATGCACAAACGGAAAAATTGAGGACATGGAAGCCGCCGCAAAAATCTTCAGGGGTAAGCATCTTGCTGACGGCGTGAGGGGCATAATCATTCCTGCGACGATGGCAATTTACCGAGAGTGCATGAAGCGGGGATTTACGGATATATTTCTTGATGCCGGCTGTGTAGTGTCGACTCCTACTTGCGGGCCATGCCTGGGTGGTTACATGGGCATACTTGCAGAGGGTGAACGCTGCGTATCAACAACAAACCGTAACTTTGTCGGCAGAATGGGACATGTGAAGAGCGAAGTATATTTAGCGTCTCCTGCTGTTGCGGCCGCGTCAGGCATAACAGGACACATTTCACACCCTGAGGAGGTAATGTAAATGTCAATCGCGCACAAATACGGCGACCACGTAGACACTGACGTAATAATCCCCGCGCGCTACCTCGCAAGCCAGGACGAAAAAGAATTAGCGTCCCACTGCATGGAGGATATAGACCCGGACTTCACGCACAAGGTGAAGGAAGGCGACATAATCGTGGCGGGACTCAATTTCGGCTGCGGGTCATCGCGTGAACATGCTCCTGTTGCGATAAAGGCATCGGGAATCTCCTGCATGATCGCAAAAAGTTTTGCACGAATCTTTTACCGCAACGCAATCAATATCGGCCTCGCTATTCTCGAATGCCCCGAAGCCGCTGAAGATATTTCTGACGGGGACGAAGTGAGCGTGAATTTTGACACGGGAATCATCACCAACATCACGAAGAACAAGACGTATCACTCTGAGCCTTTCCCTGAGTTTATCAGGAAGATGATTGCTGACGGGGGATTAATGGCCTCATTGAAGAAAGCGAATCAGTAACAAAAAAACTCCCTCGGAATTTCTGCCGGGGGAGTCTATTTTGCGTTATTCTGTTTCGTGTTTATCTCACGGCATCAAGAAGAATTTTCCTCACTTGTGCATTGCGCTGCTCATCACTCATTATGCGTCTTTTGTCGCTGCCGTCATAATATTTTACATAATCAATAGCGGTAGCCCCTGTATTACTTCTTGCAAGGACATTAGCACCTAACTTTACGAGAGTTTGTATGACTGCGGGATTAGGGTTGGAGCTGACTGCCTGCATTAATGCAGTAAGTTTAATATCGTTCTTGTGATTAATGTCTGCTCCGGCTTTTACTAATTTCTCAGTAATTCTTTCCTGCCAATTTCTTGCCGCAGCATGTATTAGCGCAGTATTCCCGCCAGCGTCAACAGCATTCACATCAGCCCCGTTCTCTATAAGCACATCAATAATGTTTCCGCTGTCAGATGAGCTTACATCTCCGGCAGCATACATCAAAACTGTTCTGTCATATTCAGCTCTTGCGTTTACATCTGCTCCTGCATATATGAGTCTGTAAACAGTGCGTAGGCTTGCATCGCTGAACATTGCAGAGATTAACGGCGTAGCGTTTTTGACGAACTTGTTGCTTCTGCTGTTTACGTCCAATCCGGCATCAATAAACAGTTGTACGATGTCATCTCCCCAATGATTACGAGCTGCATAATCGAGCATTGTTCCGCCGTCATTGTCTTTGTGGTGAATATCTGCTCCTGCGTCAATAAGGAGCTGAACAGATTCCAAGTCCAAGTGTTTCGCGGCATGTGCAAGAGTTGAAGTCCCGTACTTGTCCTGAACGTTCACCTTTGCGCCGAACTTCAGCAAGGGCTTTATATCATCAGCCTTTGTATAGTCATTCTGTACGGCACTGAACAAATCATCCGTTGCGCTCATGAATTATCACGTTCCTTTCTTCATTGCCTCGTCAAGAATCTTCCTTACCTCATCATTTGCTGCGTAACATATTGCCGTGCGCCCCTCAATATCTTTAGCGTTCACGTCAACACCAAGCTCAATAATCTTCCTGATGATATATTCGGGGTTATCGTGAAAAACTGCCTGTATCAGAAGCGTAGGGAAATATTCTCCGCCGTACTTCTCAGCTTCAGCATCAGCAATCACCTTTATGACATCGAATCTGCGTTCAGCGTCTCCGATTCTGCCTGTCATCAAAGCAATGTGCAAAGCTCCCTGCAAGGCCGTAAGCAGCGCACCTGTTTCTGAAAATTCTTTGTCAGACTTCAGGCCGTCAATTATGCTCTTCATTTCTCCGGGGGTTGTTGACGGTGAACCTGCTGCCTTGTACAAAACATTTGTCTTGTCCCTGAGACTCATAACTTTTTTTCACCTTCCTTACTCACCGCGCACAAGGATAACAATAAACGCACAAATAACACGCGCTTACATCAGCAAAAATTCCACTGCCCGCAAACGTATCATAAACATGTATTTCTGTTCCTTATGAAATGGAAATTTTCACGGGTAATATTACCATCAAGGGGGGGGGGGGCAATAAAACGTTAATTCTACGTAAAACTTGACTCACGTGAAATAATCAACAGCATCACAATTTCACACAAAGGAGACAAGGCCATGAAGAAAATCGCAGTAATCCCCGGAGACGGAATCGGCCCTGAAGTTATCGGCGCGACTCTGAAAGTCATCGAGAAAGTTGCACCGAATGCGTTTGAGTTTGAAGAGGTCGCAATGGGAGGCAATGCCATCGATAAATACGGCGAACCCCTTCCCGCTGAAAGCCTCAAGATTTGCCAGAACGCAGACGCAACATTACTCGGTGCTGTGGGCGGCCCGAAATGGGATAACGTTCCCCCGGAGATCAGACCCGAACGCGGACTCTTAGGTGTCAGGAAGGGACTCAAAGTCTTTGCGAACATAAGACCCGCGAAAATTTTTGCCCCGCTCGCCTCCGCTTGTCCCCTCCGAAAGGACATCGCCGAGAAAGGTATCGACTTCATCATAGTGCGCGAACTCACAGGAGGGATATATTTCGGCAAGCATGAAGCCTTCACGACTCCCGACGGCGAAAAGGCAGCCCGCGATGTAATGGAGTACACAGAGCACGAAATACGCCGCATCGCCCACGTTGGATTCAAGATGGCAATGAACCGCCGCAAGATTGTTACCTCAGTCGACAAAGCTAACATTCTCACATCGTCAAGATTATGGCGCGAGGTTGTCGAGGACGTTGCGAAAGAATATCCCGAAGTGAAGCTCAATCATCTTTATGTCGACAACGCTTCAATGCAGCTTATACGAGTCCCGAATGAGTTTGACGTGATTGTCACTGAGAATACTTTCGGCGATATTCTGTCGGACGAGGCGAGTCAGATTGTCGGCTCAATAGGAATGATTCCGAGCGCGAGTCTTGGCGACAACAACCGCGGACTCTATGAGCCTATTCACGGTTCAGCCCCTGACATTGCCGGGCAGGACAAAGCGAATCCAATCGGAACAATTTTATGTGGTGCTATGATGCTTCGTCATTCGTTCGGCATGATGAATGAAGCTGACAGAATCGAGAAGGCTGTTGACGATGTGTTGAAGGCAGGATTGCGAACGCCGGACATTTTCACAGAAGGCACAACGTTAATCACAGGCTCAAAGATGAGGGACGAAATTATTTCGAGACTCTGAGAATCATTTTGCAGGAAAAATTCTGAGGGGCTTTGCGGAAAATTGCAGGGCCTCTTTTTTTGTGTTCATGACCCGGCCATGCTCATAAGCATATCATCATCAAACCGCTGTGATAGAATCCATTCATCCGAAACAAGAAGGGAGTCTTACGAATGAGCTTCAAGAAATTTATTGCCGCAGCTCTCGTGTCATTGTTCACGCTTTGCAGCGCAGGTGAAACTTTTGCTGCTCCTGCCGCAGGTACACGGCGCGAAAACCGGCCAATGTATGGAGCTTTACTCCGCGAACAGATACGCCGCGACCAGGAACGCAGAGGCCAGATACGCAGTGAACACGAACGCAGAGAGCAGGAACGCCGCGACCAAATGCGATGGGAGAATGAACGCCGCGCACGTGAAAGACAAGAACGCGAACGCATAGAAGCTGACCGCCGCCACAGAGAACGCCTTGAACGAGAACGCTACGAATACGAACGCATGGAACGCGAACGCAGGGAACAGAGAGAACGAGACCGCCAGGAATTACGGCAGCTTGAACGCGAACGCCACGAATACGAACGCCGCCAGCGCGACAGAGATTATTACGAACGCGAACGGCTCGAATTTGAGCGCAGAGAAAAACGCAGGCGCAATCAGGAAGCCCTCGATGACTTTTTCCGCGATCTTTTCAGACAGTAATGAAGAAAGGAGAATGAATCAATGAAATCAATCTTTAAGATATGCGCTGTGTTATGCCTCGTGATTCTTGCGTCATGCGAATCATTTGCGGCAGTGTCATCAATAAGCGACCTTAAGTCAGCGAAAATCGGAGTGCTTTCCGGGTCAGTCTCAGAATATTTAGCGGCTGAAATCGTGAGCGGTGATTCGGGAAAAGTTATACCGTTCGGGACAATCGGAGAAATTATTGACGCTCTCAGAAGCAAGGACATTGACGCTTCTGTGATGGACGAGTCCCCCGCGCGTTACTTTGCTATCGGCAGCAATGAGTTCAGGATTCTTTCTGAGCCTGTAGAGAGCGAGTACTACGCAATAGGATTCAAGAAGGGCAATCCGTTAAGAAATGAAGTCGACAAAGCACTTGACGCGATTATAGCTGACAAGACTCTTGCTGGGATAATGGCGAAATATCTTGATGACGAGCCAGACCCCGCGAATATCGACATGAATCCCGGCGCGAAGAACGGAAAATTGTGGGTAGGGTGCGCGGCTTCATTCCCTCCGTATGAAGAGAGAGTCTCAGACGGCTTTGTGGGAATCGACATCGAGATGTGCGCGGCAATCGCAAAGAGGCTCGACAAGGAGCTTGTGATTGTGGATTACAGGTTTGACGCGCTTGCGGAAGCGTTAGAGTCAGGGAAGATAGATATGATATGCTCTGCTCTTGCGATAACAGAAGAGAGATTGAAGACGATGGACTTCTCGAAACCCTATGACGCGAATCAGGAAGTTGTTTTAGTGCTTGCTGACGGGAAATAGTTACGGTGTAGAAATGACGAACTCCCCCGATTATGAGTCAGGGGAGTTTTTTCATTGCCGGAAAATCGTTATGATAGAATCTCAGCTCATATCACCATAAGGAGTCTTAATCATGAGCGGCAAAGACAGCGAGAAATTTATTGACAAAGCAAGCCCGCATACTGTGAAAAAATTTGATCTTGTAGAAGGTTATATTGAGTCGTGGAAAGAGATATTGCTTCAAACTTCTTCATGCGAGGAATTAATATTCATAGACTGCATGAGCAGCAGCGGCGAGTATACAGACATTGACGGAAAAACTGTATACGGGACTCCAGTCCGCGCAGATAAACTTCTCAGGAAAGCGGCATCAAGATACACGAACAAAAACATCAGCGTCATCTTCAACGACAAATCAGCCGGAAAAATTGAGTACTTAAAGACTCTCATTCCTGAATGCAGCGGGAATTATCACGTAAAATTCTACAATGAAGACTGCAATACGCTCCTCCACGAATTAAGACATAAAATATGTGGCGCAAATGGCAAACATTATCTTCTGTTCTATGATCCTTACCAGGCAATAATTGACTGGGACGCTTTGATGCCATACTTCAATCACTGGGGCGAAGTCATCATAAATCATATGCTTTCGGATTCGATAAGGGCAGTGAGAGAAGCAAAATCCCCTGAGGCCGTGAGCAAATATGAATCAACTTACGGAGGCACGGAAATAATGAGGCTTGCTGAGTTGAAAATATTATACGTTCACTGAGAAAACAAAGAAGCCGGGGTTACTTCATAGCGTCATTTCCATTCTTCAATACAAATAACGCGCTTTTGTACGACATCATTCACTGCACCGGGCATGTCAAAGGCTTCGAGCTGTTCAAGGAAACGGCATGGAAGATTTTCGGCGGATAGTCATCAAACAAACGCCCGCTCAAAAGTGAAGCTAGACAGGCGGAATTTGCTTTCCCGGATGATGATAATGATTCCGCTGATGAGTATTGCTACACTGTTGATGACATAGCGCACTATATTCACGAAAAATTCACAGGCCGCAAGAATGTTCCTTTGTCTGAGATATGGGACTTGCTGGACTTTCACCCTGTTTTCCCGTCAGAAGGATTCAGGAATGACATCAAGCAAAGGCTGAAAGAAATTTACGGCGATAAACCATCAGGCAAGACAATAAGTTTTGAGGCGTAAACATGAAACACGTAAAAGGCTACATCAAACGCAAATCAATGCTCTATGTTACGGGCGTTGAGTACGGAAATTACACGATGAATCACGTTCAGGGATGCGCGCACGGATGCCTGTACCCCTGCTATGCGTTTATGATGAAGAAACGTTTCGGGCAGGTGAAATCCTATGAGGAATGGCTGAGCCCTTATCTTGTGTCAAATACTCTTGAGCTTCTCGACAGGGAAATACCCCGACTGAAGGACAAAATAGAGTCCGTTCACTTGTGCTTTACGACAGACCCGTTCATGTATGAGTATGACGAAATAGCCGCAATGAGTCTCGCCGCAATAAAGAAACTCAACATGGCCGGGATAAAATGCACCGTCCTCACAAAAGGAGTCCTTCCTTCCCCGCTCGCTGGTTTGTCCCTTGAGAATGAATACGGCATAACGCTTGTGTCTCTTGACGAGGGATTCAGGAAAGAGATTGAGCCTTTCTCCGCTCCGTATGATGAAAGAATTGACGCTCTAAGGAATCTTCACGCAATGGGCTGCCGAACATGGGCCATACCCAACGCCTAATATCATTCAGCAGGACTTAGGGAAGATCCTTGAGGCCGTATCATTCACTGACAGGATAATTTTCGGGCGTACGAATTACAGCAGGAGAGTCTCATCTTACGAGGGGCATAAAGATTTTTACGCTGAAAGGGCGAGTGAAGTGATAAGTTTCTGCAATAAACATAACATCGCGTATCACATTAAGAAAGGAACGGCATAAACGAAAGCTCCCCCAATTATGAGTCAGGGGAGTTTTTTTGCGGGCTGATTGCGGTTAGTCTTCGCGGTCTATCTCTGTTCCTACTTTGTTTCCTGTAAGCGCGCCTATTATCCCGCCTACAACTGCGCCTGCCGTTGTTCCTGCTATTGCTCCGAGAGGCCCCATTGCGATCCCCGTTCCTGCTCCGAGCTTCATTCCCGCTAATACTCCGGCTATGAGTCCCGTGCCTGTTCCTATTGCTTCTGCTTTTCTTTTTGCCATGATATTGAGTCCTCCTTGTCTTTTCTCCTGAATAATTCTGTCTCCTCAATCACTGTAATAACGTTGGATCTTATCCAGCCATACCGCTAATTTGCGTGCAATCCTGAACAATATTCCCCCTTTCTTTCGTATACTCTTCATCAAATTAATGGCCTCATTGATATTCTTTTCGTCCTCTGGAGTAAGATTGCCTTCACGCCTAGCATTATCCCTAAGACGCTCTAAACGTTCAGCCTGCACATCAGCTTCAACAGCCAGCCTTATGCGAGTCATTCCCAACACCGGGACTTTTCCGTCAATTTCTGGACATTCGCGCTTTAATTCTTTCATGCGGGCAATAATTCCGTCTTCTTCATTCGCACATTTAATCATCGCGGGAATCGGGAAAAAACTGTTCGATATTACCGACTGCTTTTTCTCAAGGCATTCCAGCTTCTCTTCAAGCTCGTGAAACTCCTTCTGCGCTTCCTCAGGGCTAATCATCGTCATCATCTTTGCGTTTGTCGCCGATAATCAGCTCTATAACCTTCTTAGTTATCCAGTCTGAAGTCTTCTCTGCAATCCAGCCTACAGGGTCAGGGATAGGGTCAGGCACCCTTGGCGGGAAAGGCGGCGGAAAACATTTTTGAGACATTTCTTTTTGCCTCCTTGTATCTTTGTCGTTTGGGTAATTTCAAGTGTTAGCATAATAACATAAAGGGGGGGGGGACTGTCAAGAGACAACAATACTCCCTTGAGACGAGATTTTTTTCCTCACGTCTTCAAAGGAGCTGCGAATATTTTATCATACTCATTCGGGAATCATTGAGCGTGGAACTTTTTGTGCTATAATTCCGTGCGTGGAAACGTGGCCGAGCGGTCGAAGGCGTGCGCTTGGAGAGCGTAAGAGGAGAAATCCTCCCAGAGTTCGAATCTCTGCGTTTCCGCTTTTATTTTACCCTTTCACATTCTCACTTCCAGCAGTCATACACAAACGCAGGCGGTATATTGAACATCACAAAGCGAGTCTTCATGTGTGAAAATTTCTTCTTCAGTACGCGCTTCATGATCGAGGAATATTGATACGCTACAAAATGTCCGTCAGGCTTCAGGGCTTTCAAGACTCCGTTAAGGATTCGCACCGTCATTTTCGGAGGAAGAACCGTAAAAGGCAAACTCGAAATCACAAAATCAAGCTGTTCGATTTCGTTCTCATTCATATATCGCACTAACTCTTGTGCGTCGCTGTGAAGAGTCAGCCCTTTGTGTTCAGGATGCTCATCACGAATCATCTTCTGTAATGCCGGGTCAATCTCAAACACTAAAATTTTCGCGTCAGGCCGCGCGCGTCTCACTATCTCCCGCGTAAATACTCCCGTTCCCGCTCCGAGCTCAGCAATAAATCTCGCGTTCTCCCAGTCAACACTATCAAGCATGGCGCGTGTCAAAAATTTTGAGCTTGGCGCAACGCTTCCGATTCGTCTCGGTGAACTCGCAAAACGTTTCAGGAATGTCATACTCTCTTTAAGCTGCAACGTTAATTCCTCCGTATGTGCTATTATTCTCAAATCCACGATTAATTATACAAGGGGGAAAAAGTTTCATGGCCGATAAGAAACGACTCGTAGTTTTGACAGGCGCAGGCATCAGCGCGGAGAGTGGATTCAAAACGTTCAGGGACTCCGGTGGCTTGTGGGAGCAGTACAACGTTGAAGATGTCGCGAGCATTCAAGGGTGGTACAGAAACCCCAAACTTATGACGGACTTCTACAACGATTTGCGCGCGCAGCTCGAACACGCACAGCCCAATGAAGGCCACAAAGTTTTGGCGGAGCTCGAAAAATATTTTGACGTAAGAATCATCACGCAGAATGTAGACAACCTTCACGAAAAAGCAGGAAGCTCTAACGTCCTTCACCTTCACGGAGAGTTGACGAAGGTACGCCCCGTTGATGATGAGACTGAAAGCAAGGTCATCGATATAGGCTACAGGTCGATGGCTTACGGCGAGAAAAATTCAGACGGAGAATTATTGCGGCCTCATATAGTTTGGTTCGGCGAGGCAGTCCCGGCTATCACGGAGGCTTCAAGGCTCGTGAGGAGCGCGGATATTTTTGCGGTCGTTGGTTCGTCGCTTGTTGTTTACCCGGCTGCGGGACTCGTTCATGATCTGAGGGGAGGGACTGAGTCATATCTCATTGACCCGGCGGAAGTCAGCGTGCCTTCATGGCTGAACTTCAGAGTCATAAAGGAGCCTGCCTCAACAGGAGTCGCAAAGATGAGGGACGAACTTCTGAAGGAATTTGCGTAACGTCAGCACAATCTCAAAAAGGAGGAATCAGAATGGCATTCAGAAAATGGAAAGATTCACCCGAAGTACAAGACGCAGTATCAAAGCTCGAAGAATCAGCGCGCAGATACTCAACGCTTCTCACGGAAAATACTACAGACAGCAAAGCGCAGGCCCTCAAATTATGGTCGTCAATGTCCGCTTCATATTGGGAGATCACATTAGCACTTGTTGACGCAAACACAAAATCTATGCCCGCGACTCTCACGTTTGACCCGGAGGAAAGACTCTTCATCGATTTGGGCTGCCTTCATACAATGCCATACATCAGCTCAAAGTTTGACCTCAAGTCCTGGCTCAATGCGAAATGCGCCGGAGATATTTTCCCCGTCATGACGTTCTCAGACTACATTGCTGAATCTTGGGCATCAATCACAGGCAATGAAGCCCCCGTACCCGTTATCGGTATGAGCCTCGATGACAGAATCGCAGCACTCACTGACTCGCTCACTGACGCACAGAACAAGCGCGACTCATTCATCAAGGCCATAGCTCCCAAATACCCGTCAAACTTGAACATTTCACAGACGCTTCAGACTCTCGATGACTTTCTCATTTCAGCGACAAAAGTAAACATGAGAGTCCCCGAATACCGTGAAGGCGACGAACCTACAAGGCAGAAATTATCTCAGCAGAGAAAAGCATACCTTGACGCGGAGAAATCAATCTTGCTTTTCATTTCGTCAGCACAAAAGAATGAAGCTAATCCTCTCCCGCTTCAGATTGTCGAAAAGTTTACGGCGTTCCACGAGAAAACAAAAATCATCGCAAAAGAGATCCTCTACTCACAGATTGACGCGGTAAAAATTGCCCGGCGAAACAAGAAAATCACCGACACTTGCGCGCAGATGACAGACGCAATGAAGCGCGCCGAACTCCGAGCAATGATCACCAAGAAGCGCGAATATTTAGCCGTTCCCGCAAAGAATGCCCGCTGTGATACTTCACTCCTTGCGCAGCCCGAATCAATTCCGCTCGACTACGCGAAAGATTATGAGATTGTCCGGGAGTTTACAGCAATGGACATCGACATGTTCAGCGTTCCGAGAGTCAGAATGTACGGTATACCCCGCGTTATTTTCGTGCCGGGACAGGGACTCGGAACATATGACTGGTCAGACCACACAATAATCATTCCCGCGTTCCCTGTCGGAGGTAATGAGAAATCCGTGAGCTATGCGCTTGCGGCGTTCAGGTGGGACTCAGATGAGGACAGAAAGCTCAAGACTCCCTACGAGCAGCAGATAAAGGAGAACAAGAAGAAATCACTGCTTGCATTGGCGGCATCATTCAGCAAGGACTATTCATTGTGGCTGACGAAAGAGAAGCGCGGCTACAGAATATTACCGAGCGAAACACGCAAAGTTTTCGTGAACATGTTCAGGCCGAAAGCTGACGAGTAAATCATGCCCATCAATATCCCCGGCGACCTTCCCGCCGCCGGAGTTCTTGAGCGGGAAAATATTTTCGTGATGACCCGAAGGCGTGCTATGACTCAGGACATACGGCCTCTGCGTATTCTCATCCTTAACCTTATGCCGACAAAAATTGTTACTGAGACTCAGTTAGCCCGGCTTCTTGGGAACACTCCGCTTCAGGTTGAAATTGATCTCATGGCCATGAGCGGACGAGAACACAAGAACACCCCTAAAGAACATATGCTCGCTTTCTACAGAAATTTTGACGCATACAGGGACGAATATTTTGACGGAATGATCATCACCGGCGCACCTGTTGAGCATCTCCCGTTTGAGTCTGTGGACTACTGGCCGGAGTTGTGCGACATAATGGAGTGGAGCAAGTCCCACGTTCACAGCACGTTTCATATTTGCTGGGCGGCTCAGGCTGGACTCTATTATCATTACGGCATTCCCAAAATACATTTGCCCCGCAAGATGTTCGGAGTCTTCAGGCACAGAGTCACGCACAAAGGCTCAATACTTTTCCGGGGGGCTGATGATGTATTCATGGTTCCTCATTCACGGCACACTACGATAATGCGAGGGGACATCCTGAAGATTCCTGCGCTGAAGATTCTCTCTGAGAGTTACGAGGCTGGAGTCTATGTTGTCTCGACGAACGAAGGAAGACAGCTATTCATCACCGGGCATTCTGAATATGACCCTGAGACTCTCGCTCTCGAATACTGGCGGGACAAACGAGCCGGGCTTGCTATTCATGTTCCGTGCAATTATTTTCCCAACGATGACGATACGCAGACTCCTGTTTGCACGTGGCGTTCAAGCGCGAATCTCCTCTATTCAAACTGGCTGAATTATTTTGTGTACCAGCAGACTCCTTATGACACACGAAAGATAAAGGAGCTTGATTTGCAGAACTGAGCATTGATTGATTAAGGCTTTCACAATAAAATATATCATTCACGTAAAAGCCCGGCCATGAAGAGAGTCCCATTGCTTTATCGCGGGAGTCCCGGCGTGTGCAATGTACAAAGGAAGGACGTTACCATGAAAAAATTTACTCTCAAAGCAGTACTCATTATTCTTGCGCTCGCCCCCATGACCCTCGCAGTTATATCTATAGCACTCATCACATCAAACGTCGTTGTACGAAACCTCAAGCAGGACACAAAAGAAGAACTCATAATCGCCGCAAAAGCACTCAGGGAATATTACGAGTATGACATCGTGAACGGCTATGATCTCGTTGACGGATTCATTCGCTACGACACAAGCTACATCGACAAGATGAGATCCGCCGGAGTCGATTTGACTCTCTTCCGTGAAAACATTCGCTTCATGACAACAATCACTGACTCAAACGGTAAACGCATTGAAGGCACTCCCGCTTCTGACTCAGTCTGGAACACCGTAAAGTCCGGGAGCGATTATTATTCCGACAGCGTGAAGATTAACGGCCTCGATTATCACGTCTACTACACACCTATTCAGTACGGCTCAAAAGTTTACGGCATGGCGTTTTCAGGAAAGCCCGCGACTCAGATTCAGAACGCAATCATGAACATATACATTCTCATTCTCTCAATAAGCGCGGGACTGATATTATTTTTCGGGGCAATCGCTTGGGTTGTCGCAAAAAGAGTCGCAGAGCCATTGAAAGAAGTTACAGCGAGAATAGAGACTCTCCTTGACGTTAGCAATGAAGATGAAATTGATACAGTCAGCAAAATTCATGAGACCTCGCAGCTAATCACAGCAGCCGGAAACATAAGCCGTGTCATTCGTGAAGCGGTCATTAAGATTCAGGACTCGGCGTTCTCACTCGCTGACACCGTGAAATCAACATCAAGCATGGCCGAAGAAGCGTCCGAGTCAACGTCCCAAATATCAGAAGCAATGAAGGAAATCACGCAAGCCTCCGTAAACATCGCCGGAAGCGTCCACGAGATAAGCGCGAACCTTGACGAGATGAACGGCATCACAGCCCAGGCTGTAACCAACGTAGACACACTCACAAACAGCTCGCAGTCAATGGACACGGCTAACTCTTCAGCACATGAGAGCATAGATGACGCGGCAAGATCTTTCTCCCACGCATCAGAGTCAATCTCAACAATCAGCGAAAAGATTCACGAGACACACGACGCAATCGAGAAGATCAATGACGCTGTGAATATCATCTCCGACATTGCATCACAGACAAATCTTCTCTCACTTAACGCAAGCATTGAGGCGGCCAAAGCAGGCGACGCGGGAAAAGGATTCGGAGTCGTCGCGGGGGAAATCAAGAAGCTCGCTGAACGTTCAAACGAGTCAGCAGAACAGATTCATGAGATTGTTATGGAGGTTGAAGGACTCTCGGCTGAAAGTGTCAATGCCGCGCTTGAGATGAAGAACCTTATCGACAACGAACGCACAAAACTTCTTGCGGCTCAGGAAAAATTCAAGGCTCTTGAGGGTGAAATAAAATTATCCCTTCAGGAGATCGGCGAAGTGTCAGAAGTGATCTCAAAGCTCGACGGCATAAAGAATACAATTCTTGAGGAAGTCAGCAGTCTTGCGGCATCGTCAGAAGAAACTTCAGCGACAAATGAGGAAGTAGCCGCGTCAGTCGTAACGATTGCGGAGAATGTGAAGAAGGTCGCAGATGACACAGAGACGATGAACAAACTTGCGGGCGATTTGTCAGAGGCTGTAGAATCTTTCAGGTAAAAATTTTCGGAAAGGTATGATTCTCGTGAAGAAATTTCTTTCAGCACTCGCAGTATTATTCCTCATCTCATCAAGCGCATTAGCCCTCAGCGATTCAGACTACAAAGAATTGATGAAGGACTCAAGTTTTGCTGACTCAGAAAAGGAACTCGCAGAAGTTTGGACGGAAGCAAAGAAGCTCCCCGCAAAATTTTTTGAGCATCTCCAGAAAGAACAAAGAGAATGGGTTTCACATGGCCGGGACGAAAGAGCAGAGTCCCTAATGAAGGCCGACAAGACTCTATCACGCGCCCAAGCATACGCGCAGGAGACAGGCTCACGAGTCGAAGCCATCAACAGCGCAATAGACGCAGCGAGTCTCACGCCAGAAAAATTATCGGACGGGTTCTTCATCTTCAATGACAACGGAAAATATATCGAGCTGTCAATCACACTTGAAGGCGAAAATCTCACAGCAACATTCAGCGACAACAACGGCAATACTATATGGAAGGCTGACGGCAAAGTCTCAGAGAACGTGCTCACACTTTCAGGCGAAAAGGGCAGCGCGTCAATAACATTCTGGAACATGAGCTACCCTCTTGTTGCCGGGGATAAGAGTCTCAAAAGCAATGGCGTTAATGTTGACGGACAATATCACGAGAGAGTCACGGCGTTCTGATACTGCCATGATGATTTGACAATGCGACAAAAACGCGGTTATAATAATCCGTCAATCCAAATCACACAAACACATCACTGAATCAAAAAGTGGAGACGTGGCCGAGTGGTCGAAGGCGGTTGACTCGAAATCAACTGAGCAGCTTGCTGTTCCTAGAGTTCGAATCTCTACGTCTCCGCCATTTTTATATGCAAAGGCAGGTTTCTCGTAAACGTCATGAAAATTCTCGTAATCAACTGTGGAAGCTCATCCCTCAAGTATCAGTTATTCGACATGGAAGACGAGTCAGTCTCAGCAAAAGGATTAGTAGACAGAATCGGCATAGACGGCTCAAATATCACCCACCGCAAGACAGGCGCAGACCCTTTCAAGATTGAGACACCCATTAAAGACCACAAAGCGGCAATGAAGCTCGTGCTTGAAGCGTTGCTTGATCCGAATCACGGCGTTCTGAAATCGCTTGACGAAATCGCCGGGGCAGGGCATCGCATAGTTTCGGGCGGAGATTTGTACAAAGAGTCAGTTCTTGTTGACGATAAAGTTATGGACGGACTCAGGCAGTGCATACCGCTTGCGCCTCTTCACAACCCCGGTCATATTATGGGCATCGAGGCAATACAGCACGCGCTCCCGAAATTGCCGAACGTTGTAGTTTTTGACACGGCGTTCCATCAGACCATGCCAGATTACGCGTACATGTACGGGCTTCCTTGGGAGTTTTACGAGACTCACCGCGTAAGGCGTTACGGTGCTCACGGTACAAGCCATCACTTTGTCGCACTCAGAACAGCGGAAATACTCGGCAAACCTTTAGACAGTCTCAAGATGATCACATGCCATCTCGGCAACGGAAGCTCAATAACAGCTGTCAAGAATGGCAAGTGCATAGATACATCAATGGGACTCACGCCGCTTGCAGGTGTCTTGATGGGAACTCGCACGGGCGACATGGATCCTGCGTGCGTACCTTTTGTGCAGAACATCACGAAGTACACAGCCGATGAGATGAACAACTTCATGAACAAGAAGAGCGGGTTGCTCGGCATTTCAGGAGTCAGCAGCGACCTTAGGGACGTTGAAGACGCAGCCTCAAAAGGAAATGACCGCGCAAGACTCGCCATCGACATGTTAGAGTACGGGATTGCGAAATACATCGGAGCTTACACGGTCGCAATGGGAGGGCTTGACGTGATAGTCTTCACGGCTGGTATCGGCGAAAACAGCGCGGCTACTCGCGAGGGAGTCTGCAAGAAGCTCGAATTTATGGGCGTAAAGATTGACCACGAGAAGAACAACATTCGCGGAAAAGAGGCAACAGTCAGCGCGGATGACTCAAAAGTCCGGGTTATGGTCGTTCCTACGAATGAAGAATTAATGATCGCCCGCGAGACAAAGAGAATAGCATTTGCGTAGTTTATTCCACGAGTCGCAGAAGGCATTATTGACCCTTCCGCCCAAGAATGACACGGAGGCCGAAATTTTTTCCGAATGGGATTTCCCTGACGGTCTCCTGAATTTTGACGGGCAGGAATTTATTTTCCCGAAAGGTTTTCACGCACAGGCTTCAGCGCGGTGGGTTGAAGATGGACTCTTGCTCGTGAATATCGCGGTGTCGTCTGAAGTCGAAGGTGAATGCGCCCGTTGTCTTGCGCCCGCAAATCTTGAAATATCGGGGGAATTGGGGTATCTTTATTGTTCGCACGGTGCTGAAGAGCTTGAAGGCTTTGACGACTTTATGCCCGTTGAAGTGAGTCATTTCGGCCGGGTTATTGACGTTATGCCGCAGATAAGAGAGAGTATATATACATTGCTTCCCACGAAAATTTTGTGCCGTGAAGACTGCAAAGGATTATGCCCTGTCTGCGGGAAAAATCTTAATGAGGGTTCGTGTTCATGTGAAAGTGATGACATTGACCCGCGGCTTGAAGCACTGCGGAATTTCAAGAGTGAACAATAATTACTACAGGGGGATTTATTTATCATGGCAACACCTAAAAGAAAAGTATCTCACGCCCGCACATCACAGAGAAAAGCAAACTGGCTCGGAGCATTGAGCGCACCTGCAACAATGGCCTGCCCTAAGTGCGGAGAAGCAACGCTCAAGCATCACGCCTGCCCTAACTGCGGTTCTTACAGGGGACATCAGGCAGTGAAGACAAAGACCGAAGAAGCATAGCAGCGGAAAAAGAGAATCACAAAGGCCGGGGGTATTAGTGCCTCCGGCTTTATGGTAAAAGATTATGAGTGAAGAAAAATTTTATTTTCAGTCTGAAGCCGCCGAGCTGTTGCGGATGATGATAGACTCGGTTTACTCGAACAAAGATATATTTTTGCGCGAGCTTATATCAAACGCTTCTGATGCCCTCGACAAACGACGCATAGAGTGCCTGAAAGACTCAGAGTTAGCAGAGAATACCAGTCCCGAAATCAAGATAGAAATCAATCCTGACGCGAAAACTTTATCAGTAAGCGACAACGGAATCGGAATGTCCCGCGATGAGATCATAAAATATCTCGGAACAATCGCGAAATCAGGCACAAAAGAATTTCTCAAAGCCGCGAAAGATTCAAACACTCAGCAGGAATTAATAGGGCAGTTCGGAGTCGGATTCTATTCTGTCTTCATGGCCGCAGAAAAAGTAGAAGTGATTACCCGCAAACTTGGCAGCGCAGAGACGTACAAATTCACATCAGACGGGGACGGCTCATTCACGGTTGACGATACTGAACAGCGCGGTGAATGCGGAACAACAGTAACACTTTTCATGAAGCAGCCCGAAGAAGGCTCAAAGAATTATCTTGACGAATGGACTATCAGAGACATAATCAGCAAATATTCAGACTTCATTTCATGGCCGATATACTTCAAGGACAAAATCATTAACTCACGAAAAGCAATATGGCAGAGACCAGACAGCGAAATCACAGAGGAAGAATACAAAGAATTTTACCAGCACTTGACGCACGATTTTGCAGAGCCATTAGCGCACATAAAGATTAACGCGGAAGGATCGACAAACTTCAAGGGCTTGCTGTTCATACCGTCAAAAGCTCCGTTCGACTTCTTCATGAATCCTGATTCGGGAGGAGTCAGCCTCTACATTAACCGAGTCTTTATCATGAACGACTGCAAGGACTTAATCCCGCAGTACATGAAGTTTATCCGGGGAGTGATTGACTCTGAGGATCTGCCGCTGAATATTTCCCGCGAAATTTTGCAGGATGAGCCAATAATCCGAATCATAAAACGCAGCACACAGCGCAAAATTTTCACCGAGTTACGCGCAATGCTTGAGAACGACCGCGAGAAATATATTACGTTCTGGCAGGAGTTCGGGAAAGTCTTTAAGGAAGGAATCGCGCTTGACCCGGAGAACGTCAAAACAATACTTTCACTTGCGATATTCAGGACAACAGACAATGACGGCTGGACGACTCTCGATGAGTACAAATCACGAATGAAGCCCGGACAAAAAGGTGTCTACTGTCTCGCAGGAAAGGACAATGTTACAGCGTTAAGATCTTCACCAAAACTTGAGCCGTTCACGTCAAGAGGCTATGAAGTCTTGCTGATGACAGATCCATTTGATGAATGGCTGCTCGCTCAGGGTGATTTTGTTCTGCCTGAAGGTGAAGCGGATTTTCTCAGCATTGAGCGCGATGATGTTACGCCGTTTTCAGATGACGAAAAGAAAGCCAATGACAACAAACTGAAAGAGATTGACGCGGAATTTGAGCCTCTGAGAAAACTTGCGCTTGAGATTCTGCCCGACAAGCTCGAAACTTTAAGGCCGTCTTTGACTCTCACAGGGACTCCCGCATGTCTCAGAAACGGCGCGGGGGGAATATCTTTGCAGATGGAAAATCTTATGCGTTCGGCCGGGCGTGTCGTTCCTCCTCAGAAAAGAGTGCTTGAAGTCAGCGCAAATCATCCCGCTGTCAGAAAGTTGATCTCACTCGCTGAGAATGACAAAGAGAAAGCCGGAAAAATTCTGCGAGTCCTTTATGATGAGTCATTGCTGCTTGAAGGGGTAATGCCTGACAACCCGGCGGAATTTGTGAAGCGTGTTGATGAGATTATGACTGTTGCGCTGGAGGACGGTTAAGCTATGCCGTTCTTGCGCGCAGCACTCATCAGGAAAAATCTGCGGCCTGAAGCCGGACGGGTTAATGTCGTACTGACTCCAGTTGTTGAAGAGCAGCCAGAGATTGACGAGGAAATTACCCCCGCGCAGGTTGAGGATCTTCACAGGCTCATAGACATTAGGACGAAGGAAGCCGAACAAAACGAGCCTGAAGATGTTATTGTCGTTGTGCCGGGAATTATCCCTGAAGGTGAGACGATAATTCTTGATTCTGAATCGGTGCAGGAAATCTTAGAGCCTGAAACAGAATCACAAGACGAAACTTCACAGCCTGAAACATCACAGCAAGTTACAGCCGGGATTGTTGCTACGGAGTCAGACATTCAGCAGGTAATCTCGCAACCCGAAATCCCACAGCCTGAAACATCACAGCAAGCTACAGCCGGGATTGTTGCTACGGAGTCAGACATTCAGCAGGTAATCTCGCAACCCGAAATCCCACAGCCTGAAACATCACAGCAAGCTACAGCTGGGACTGTTGCGACGGAGTCTGACATTCAGCAGGAAATCTCACACCCTGAAACCGCACAGCCCGAAACTTTACAGCAAGTTGCATCCGAAACTGTTATGCCGGAGTCTGAATCCCAGCAAGAAATCTCACAGCCTGAAACAGAGTCAGAGTCAGAAATCTCACAGCCCGAAATTTTTCAGCAAGTTACAGCCGGGACTCTTGCGCCTGAGTCCGAATCCCAGCAAGAAATCTCACAGCCTGAAACAGAGTCAGAGTCAGAAATCTCACAGCCCGAAATTTTTCAGCAAGTTACAGCCGGGACTCTTGCGCCTGAGTCCGAATCCCAGCAAGAAATCTCACAGCCTGAAACGGAATCAACGCCGGAAATCTTAGAGGCCGAAAACGAATCAGAGTCAGAAATTTTGCAGGACGAATCAGACTCAACAAGCGCGGATTTTGACGAAAATTCACTCCTCGATGAGACAGAATCAAATGAGACTCCAGAAATTGAGACTCCCGAAACTGAATCAGAACTCGAAACTGTTACGCCTGAACCCGAAACGCAAGAGCAGGAACAATCGCAGGAAGATTCAACGCAAGAGTCAAAACCGCAAAAGGATTACAGCGGCTCACATCTCAATTATGATTTCACGTCAGGAGAAAGATACGTTGACAAAGTTTCAACAAAGACAGAGTTCGACAAAATGCTTGATGAGCTTGCAAACATCAGCAAAGAGTTATTATCGTGGCAGGCTGACAAGTTCGCGCGTGATTACACCGGAAAATTTCAGGAGGGCGAGTCCTCACAGGCTGACGCACGAAAGTATGAGGCGTTCTTGGGCGGTTATATCACGAACGCGGCCATGCTTCTTTACGACAAGGGCTACAGGGACGCGGCAATCAAACAGCTTGAGCAGGCAATAAGCATCCTTCAGGCCCGCAAAAAACTTGAGGACGAAACTTCAGCAATCAAATCACGTGTCGAGGAACAAAATGACGCTGTAGATCTGTCCGACATACTTGGGCTTTTCGGAGACGGCTAGAGGACTCATCATGGCAATCACATAACCGCAGCTTTCGTGAATCACGGAGGCTGTTTTTTTTTGCCTTATGCTATAATTTTTTCATCCAAAATTTTTTATACAATTTATCACAGCAGGGAGAGATTTATTTTGTTCAGCAAGAAATTTGTTGCCTCTGTTCTTGTGTTCGTTCTTTGCTTCAGCCCTATGGCTATGGCTTCGGTCTATGAAGGCCAGCGCGTGCGAATCGTCATAGGCTCAACGGCAGTCTCTGGAGACAGCTACATGACAGCCGACATCGTGAACCGTTACTTGCAGAAATATCTCAAGTGCAGCTCAAAGGTCGACCCCATCGGAGCGAATGAAGCCTTTGCCACAATCAAATCAGCCGCGCCCGACGGTATGACATTCATGATCTTCCATGACATGACATATCTCGGAGTCCTCTTCGGCAGCTACGGCCCTGAGTATGACCTCGAAAATATGGTTATCGGCCCGCGCGTAGGTCAGAACCCCGGCTCATGTTTCGCCGCAAAGAAGAATGCTCCCTACAAAGACATGAAAGAGATGGCAGAATGGCTCAAGGCTGACCCTTCACGCACCGTAAGACTCTCCGTTGAGCTTGGGAGCGTCAGCAATCTCGGATTCGTCATCTATTATGTGTGGCTCAAAGACACTTACGGAGAAAACGTTGCGAATCAATTGCGCTTTGTTCTCGGCGGTTCAACTGACACGAAACTCCAGCAGCTCTGGGACAACAACGCAGATGTTATTTTCGGGGACTACAGCTCATTCCTTCAGTACACAGCAGAAGGCGTTGACGAGCAGTTAGCGTTGAAGTATGTCGGCATTATGGATAAAGTTCCGGGGCGTGAAGACCTTCCTGTTTACGGCAACATGGGAATCACAATGGAAGGGAAGCCCGTTTACTTCTCAAAAGATTTCCTCATCTACCTTCCTAAGGGAACGCCTGACGAGGTTGTGAAAGAGCTTGACGAGGCTGTAGCGAAAATGCAGGCTGACCCCGACTATCAGAGCGACATGGCAAAAATGACTTACGCAGGCAACACGCTTCCCAGCAAAGAAGCAAAAGAGTTCATCTACGCAAAACGCGACGCAATCAAGAAAGTACTTTCAGAAGCTCCCAACATTGAAGATTTAGAGTAACAAACGCAAAATGCCTCCTCTGTGATTAGGGGAGGCGTTCTCACATTTCAAGGAGGCGTAAAAATTGCAGCAAATGCTAAGGGAATGGCTGAAGATACGCAACATGCACTTCTTCTTCCCGTATCTTATCGGCTCAATCTGCTTAATACTTCTCGCAATCATACTCATTCAGCGCGCAATCAAATGCAAAAAGGAAGGGACTCCGTTCATCAACTTCAAGGGGTATCACTTCTTCCGTGAAAATTATGACAAAGTAAAGCTCTGGGGATCTCTGATTCTTTTCGTCCTCTACATAATCTGCCTGCCGATTTTACATTTCGCATGGGCGAGCGTGATATTCATCTTCCTGTTCAATGTTCTGTTTGAGATGAAGCCGGGAAAACTTTTCGAGGCAAAGAGCGTATTAATCTCAGCAGTTATAGCTTTGGCCGGGTCTTGGGGAGTCTGGTATTTGTTCTTCAAGGTCTTCAACATAACATTGCCGTAATGGGAGGGAAAAATTATCATGCTGCTTAATGTTGGTCTCGCGCTTCTCGGAACAGCTGTAGGAATAATTTTCGGAGCAATACCGGGAATGACCGCAACAATGGCCGTTGCCGTGTTCCTTCCCATGACTTACGCATTCTCGCTCGTTCCTGCGCTGTATTTGCTTCTCGGTCTCTATGTCGGAGGCATCTCAGGAGGACTCATTCCCGCAATACTCATCAACGTACCCGGAACACCGTCGAGCGTCTGCACAGGTTTTGACGGTTACCCGATGGCACGGCGCGGAGAGTCTGAACGTGCTCTCAAGATCGGAATCACCGCTTCATTCTTCGGAGGCATGATTTCATTGATAGTGCTTGCGCTGTTGACTCCTCCTCTCGCAAGAATGGCGATAAAGTTCTCGGCGATTGAGAAATTTTTGATTATCCTTTTCGCAATGACTGTTATCGCGGCTCTCTCGAAAGGCTCAATGACAAAGGGAGTCTTTGCGGGCTTCCTCGGTGTATTGCTGAGTCTTGTCGGCGAACTCTCAATGAATAACCGCATGCGAATGGTGCCTGACTTCCTGAAGGACGAATTACGGAGCGGCTTCCAGCTTTTGCCGTTGCTGATAGGACTGTTTGCGATTGCTCAGATGTTCCAGGAGGCAGAAAAGGGAATGCAGAGCAACAATCTTGACGAGGGCGTTACGGTTGAAGGCGCGCGAAAATTCTCGTTCTCAGACTTCAAAGGGCAGTGGGTCAACGTGATTCGTTCGTCATTGCTCGGGACATTCATGGGAATATTGCCCGGTGTCGGAGGCAGTGCCGCGTCATTAATCGCATACAGCCAGACAAAGAGCTTCTCGAAACATCCTGAATTGATGGGCAAGGGCGCGCCTGAAGGACTCATAGCTTCCGAGTCATCGAACAACGGACTCACAGGCGGAGCGTTAGTGCCGTTACTCTCACTCGGAATCCCCGGCGACGCTACAACGGCGGTGCTTATCGGAGCATTCTTGTTACAGGGGATTCAGGTCGGGCCGCTCTTCATTGGGCAGAACCCGGACATATGGAATCAAATCTTGCTCGCTCTCGTAGTGTGCAACGTCTTAATGTTCGTCGTAATGTTCTTCCCGATAAAGTTAATATCTCAGGTCGTCAAAGTCAGAAGCGCGAGAATGTACCCAGTAATCCTTCTGATGTGCATTGTCGGAGCTTATGCGACTCGTTCGGGAGTCATGTTTGATGTTTGGTGCTTGTTATTGTTCGGCGTGATTGGATTCGTGATGAACAAGATCGGACTTCCTACAGCACCGTTTTTGATCGGCTTCATTCTCGGCAAAGACCTTGAGAAATATTTTATCGAGGCCGTGAAGGGAAATAATTACAACTTGGCAGTGTTCTTCCAGAGACCTATAGCCCTCGTGATTTGGGCGTTGATAGTAATATTCTTAGGTTACTCAATCTACGACAACATGAAGGGCGGAGCTTTGGAGAAAATGGGCGTTAAAGACTAAAAGGAGGATGACAGAATGATACCGACAATAAAGAAAATGGACGTTTACCCCGTCGCGGGCCATGACTGCATGGAGCTTAACTTATCGGGAGCGCACGCGCCGTTTTTCACGCGAAACATCGTAATACTTGAGGACTCAGCGGGCAATCTCGGCTGCGGTGAAGTCCCCGGAGGACAGAAGATCACAAAAGCACTTGAGGACATCAAGCACCTTGTTGTAGGCACAAGAATCGCAGACTACAAAGCGACATTGAACAAAGTCCGCAAATGGCTCGATGAGAATATCAAGGATGACGTACGCGGGCTTCAGACGTTTGACTTGCGCACGGGAGTACATGTTGTTACGGCGGTTGAAGCTCCTCTGCTTGACTTGATGGGGAAATTTCTTGACGTTCCCGCCGCGGCTCTCATGGGTGACGGAGTCCAGCGTGAGAGAGTAAGATTCCTCAGCTACCTTTTCTACATTGGAGACCGCAAGAAGACAGACCTGCCCTACGAGGAAGAACCCGACTCACCGTGCGACTGGTACAGACTGCGCCACGAGGAAGCATTAACGCCGGAGAAAATTGTCGCGCTCGCAAAGGCCACGCATGAGAAGTACGGCTTTGAGGACTTCAAGCTCAAAGGAGGAGTCCTCCCGCCTAAAGAAGAGCTTACAGCAGTGCAGGCCATCAAGAAAGCATTCCCGAACGCGAGAGTCGACCTTGACCCTAACGGATGCTGGAGCCTCAAAGAAGCGTTAGAGATTGCGCCTCAGCTGAAAGAGTGCCTAGCTTACTGTGAAGATCCCTGCGGTGCTGAGGGAGGATTCAGCGGTCGCGAGGTCATGGCCGAGTTCCGTAAAGCCGCGATGATGCCGACTGCCACGAACATGATCAATACCGACTGGCGGCAGATGTTCCACGCATTAATCCTTCAGGCGGTTGACATTCCTTTAGCAGATCCGCACTTCTGGACAATGAACGGAAGCGTAAGAGTCGGGCAGTTATGCTCAGATTTCGGACTCATGTGGGGCTGCCACAGCAATAATCACTTTGACATTTCGCTTGCTATGGTCGTACAGTGCGCGGCGGCAATCCCCGGACGCATGAACGGAATCGATACCCATTGGATCTGGCAGGAAGGACGCGAACGACTCACCGTTGAGCCTATGCAGATTGTCGGCGGGTGCATTGACCTTCCCAAGAAGCCCGGACTCGGCGTTGATGTCGACATTGAGCAGGTGAAGAAGGCTAACGCTCTCTACTTTGAGCACGGACTCGGCGCAAGAGATGACGCAATCGGAATGCAGTACTTGATACCGGGCTGGAAGTTCGACAACAAAAAGCCCTGCCTCGTTCGCTAATCTCAGAGTCAATTATCCCCTTGTCATTCACGGCAGGGGGAAATTTTTTTTACCGGCTGAATCAACGGAGGCAATACCATGAAGGAAGGCTACAAATATTTTGCGTTCATAAGTTACAGCCACAAAGATAAGAAGGTTGCCAAGAAGCTGCAAAGGAGGCTTGAAAGTTATCATTTGCCGTCAGCGTTGAAGAAATCAAATCCGAATCTCCCGAAAAATCTCAAGCCAGTATTTATTGATGAATTAGACCTTGTAGCAAAAGGGACTCTCAAGACAGCACTTCAGGATAATCTGAGACGGTCAAACTATCTGATTGTCATATGCTCGCCAAGCAGCGCGAAATCACCGTACGTTAATGATGAAGTGAAGTACTTTATCGACAGCGGAAGGACGGATCATATTATCCCGCTTATCGCTGAGGGAGTGCCGCATTCAGGAGACCCGCTTACGGAATGTTTTACGCCCGCGATTTTGGGATTGCCGCGTGAGAATGAGCTTCTCGGAATCGATTTGCAGAAGTTCGGAGCATACGAGGCTTTTATCAGGGTCATTGCTGCGATGCTCCGGCTTGACTTGGACGAGTTTTCAGCAAGGAACGCAAGAGAACGCAAGAAGAAAGCTGTCATATTCACATCGCTGGCGGCCGTGCTGATGATTGCGGCGGGAATCATAGTCAGGTATAACATAGACTTCTTCAATGAACTTATTCACAACGACTCGGCACTGTTTAACATCGGAACAAGTTACTATAACAATCATGATTACGCAAAGGCAAAAGCATGGTTTGAGAAAGCAGCTTCCAAAGGCAACGCAAACGCGCAGTACAATCTTGGTTTCATGTATGATGAAGGCAAAGGAGTATCACAGGACTATATTGCAGCTGCGGAATGGTATCAGAAGGCAGCAGACCAAGGACACGAAAAAGCACAGGGCCAGATTGCAGCAATGTACTACAGGGGACGCGGAGTCAGCCAGGATTACGCAATAGCCGCAAAATATTTTGAGCTTGCCGCTGAACAAGGTGATGAATCTGCGCAGATTATCACAGCCGCTATGTATTCCGGCGGTATAGGAATCGAACAGGATTACTCAAAGGCTATAAAGTGGTATGAAAAAGTTTCAGAGCAGGGGAATGTAACAGCACAAAATCAGCTCGGCACTATGTACTATGAAGGCCGGGGAGTCTCTCAGGATTACACGAAAGCCGCAAAATATTTTGAGCAGGCAGCGCAGCAGGGAGATTCAAACGCGCAATATAACCTCGGCTCTATGTATTACGATGGCATTGGAGTCGGACAGGATTATACAAAGTCTGCTGAATGGTATCAAAAAGCCGCTGAACAAGAACATGAAAAGGCACAGTATGAGCTTGGCACTATGTACTATGAAGGCCGGGGAGTCTCTCAGGATTATGCAACAGCCGCGAAATATTTTGAGAAAGCAGCCGCGCAAGGTCATGCGGAGTCGCAGAGCATTATTGCTTCAATGTACATGAAAGGCTTGGGCGTGGAAGAAGATCATTCTGAAGCTATAGAATGGTACAAAAGAGCAGCGGACAACGGCAGAGCTTCGGCGCAATATTTTCTTGGGCGTGCATATCAGCGGGGGTTTCAGGTAAAGCAGGATTACGCAAAGGCAGCAGAATGGTACGAGAAAGCAGCAGTCCAGAATCACACGGACGCTCAATATAATCTTGCTCATCTTTACGGACAGGGATTAGGAGTTAAGCAGGACTACACGAAGGCGGCTCAATGGTATAAGGAAGCTGCTGACAATGGCAAGAGCGACGCGCAATATATTCTTGGTCTCTTCTACAGTCATGGCGCAGGAGTCCCGAAAGACACCGCAAAGGCAGCAGAGTATTTCACAATGGCAGCTGAACAAGGGCACGAGGACGCAAAATCACAGCTCGAATCATTATCCCGCTACATAAAGGAGGAATAATCATCATGAAGATCATACACGGCGGAACGGTCTCAAAACTTCTGGCAGGAGTCCCAATCCCGAAAATGTTCCGCGCAAAACAAACTTTCCCCCGCGAGTCTATTAACCCTTCAGACATTCCCGCAAAAATTTTTGACGAGTTATCACGCGAGCCGTTCATCAGCAAGATAAAGCCCGGAATGAACATCGCAATCACAGCAGGCAGCCGGGGAGTCGCAAACGTCGCAATCATCACAAAAGCAATCGCCGATTTCGTGAAGTCCCGCAACGCAGTCCCGTTTATCGTTCCCGCAATGGGCAGCCACGGAGGCGCAACCGCCCAAGGACAGCTTGAAGTCCTCGAAGGCTACGGAATAACGCCGGCTTCAATGGGCTGTGAGATCCGCTCAAGCATGGACGTTGTTCACCTGGGACTCTCTGACACTGGGCAGAATGTTTATATCGATAAGAACGCTTACGAGTCAGACGGGGTTATAGTGTCGTGCAGATTGAAGCCTCATAACGCATTCAGGGGGAAATATGAGTCAGGCCCGTGCAAAATGCTCGCTGTAGGACTCGGAAAGCAGAAGGGAGCTGAGCAGGTTCACAGCGCGGGAATGAATCACATTGCCGAAAATATCCCATCAATCGCAAGAGTCATCATCGACAAAGCACCAATACTTTTTGCCCTTCCATGTATCGAGAATGCTTACGATGAAACTTGCAGGCTTGAAGCAATAGACGCACCCGACATTATGACACGTGAGCCGGAACTCTTGAAGCTCGCTTTCTCACTCATGCCGAAAATTATTGCGGGTGAGTGCGACGTTCTTATAGTTGACGAGACCGGGAAGAATTACAGCGGCACGGGAGTCGATCCTAACATCACTGGAACATTCTCGACTGAATACGCGACTGGAGGAGTCAAAGTTCAGCGGACATGCTTCTTGCGGCTGAGCGAAGAGAGTCACGGAAATGCTTTAGGAGTCGGACTAGCCAGCGTGATAACAAAAAGATTCTACGAGGCAATAGACCCTGAAATGATGTACCCGAATTGCATAACGTCAACAGTGCTTGCGAGCGCGCGTATACCCTGCGTTGTTTCGACGGACAAAGAAGCGGTTCAGATGTGTATACGCACATGCACGGGCATCGACAAAGAGAATGTCCGAGTCATCCGAATCCCTAACAGCCTTCACATCGGGCATATCATGATGAGCGAGGCATATTACCGTGATGTCATGGCTGGAAAATTTGAGGGACTCAGCGCGGAGAGTCAGCCGGAAGAATTATTGTTTGATGACAATGGGAGACTCTTAACGCCTATATTACGGTAAAATATTCGCATTCCACAAAAACAATCAGCAAAAAATTTCAGAGGAGGGGAAAAACTTTGCGCGATTACGTGAGATTAACAGACCGCGACAATGTAGCAGTAGTTACCCGCGACATGTCAAAAGGCACTGAGATAATGCCCGGGCTTGTGCTTCTTGACGACATACCGCAGGCGCATAAATTCGCATTGTCCGACATTCCCAAAGACGGCGAAATCATACGCTACGGAGTCGTTCTGGGCTATGCGCTTGACCCGATAAAGCGCGGGGCATGGATCAACGAGCATATGTTACGGCTTCCCGTCTCGCCTTCCGTCGACAATATGACTTGGGGGAAAAATATTGTTACAGATCTTCCAGAAGCACCGCGAAAAACTTTCATGGGCTATAAGAATCCCGACGGCTTTTACGCAGGCACCCGGAACATTCTCGGCATTCAGACAACTGTTCAGTGCGTTCAGGGAGTTCTTGACGTTGCTGTGAACAGAATCAAGAATGAGCTGTTGCCCAAGTACCCGAATGTTGATGATGTCGTTGCTGTGAATCATGCTTACGGCTGCGGGGTTGCAATCAATGCACCGTTCGCGAAATTCCCGATTAGGGCGTTGCGGAACATTGCGAGGCATCCTAATTTCGGCGGTCAGTTAATGGTTGTGTCATTGGGCTGTGAGAAGCTGACTGTTGATATGCTTGTCGACGCTGATAACAACACGCCCGAAAATGTGATAGTGCTTCAAGACTGCAAGGGCTACAACGCAATGATTACGGCGATAATGAGCATGGCCGAGAAAAAGTTACAGGCACTCAACGAGAGACGGCGCGAGGAATTGCCGCTAAGTGATTTGCTTGTTGGCATGCAGTGCGGGGGAAGCGACGCTTTTTCGGGAGTCAGTGCTAATCCTTCGGCGGGCTATGCGGCTGACATGCTCGTTCAGGCAGGAGCTACCGTGATGTTCAGCGAGGTAACAGAAGTAAGAGACGGCGTTCACTTCATCGCAGAAAGGTGCGTAAGTGAGGAAGTCAAGAACAAACTTGCTGACGAAATGAGATGGTACGACTCATATCTTGACGCGGGGAATGTCGACAGAAGCGCGAACCCTACACCCGGCAACAAGAAGGGAGGACTAAGCAACATCGTCGAGAAAGCAATGGGATCAATCGCGAAATCAGGAACGAGTCCGATTGTCGAGGTCTTATCACCCGCCGAGCGTCCCACAAAGCACGGAATGATTTACGCGGCGACTCCTGCAAGCGATATGGTGTGCGGACCCTGCCAGCTTGCGAGCGGAATCGGATTGCAGGTTTTCATGACGGGACGAGGGACTCCCTACGGTCTTGCGGCTGCTCCTGTGATAAAAGTCTGCTCACGCAACGAGATGAAAGATCAATGGCCTGACGTTATCGACATAAGCGCGGGTGCTGTTGTTACTGGCGAGAAAACAATCGCTGAAGTCGGCACGGAGCTGTTCAACTTTATACTTGATGTTGCGAGCGGAACAAAGAAACCCTACACAGAACAGTACGGGCTTCATAACTTCCTGTGCATCTTCAACCCTGCCCCTATAACGTAGACAATAACATTTGCCCTCTTGCTGAGAATGTGAGGGGGCTATATTCTCTTCAGAAGTTCCGACTCACTCTCGAAAACTTTGCCGCGAATATTAACAAGGGCTTTTATCATTCTGTGAAGCGCGAGAAAAGGATAAAGCACTTTGTATTTTCCGAGTGAAGGATAAATATCTCTCATTGCTTCTTGCGGAATGAAAATTCTTGCGAGGATGTATTTTATTTTTCCCGTTATGCCTCCGCCGTATTTGGCCGTGTTGTTTGCGACTCTGTTCTGAACGTTCCCGAAAGCCCCGGAGCCGACAATATAGCAAAGCATATCGCGGTTGTATGACTCTTTCACGCCTCCGAAAAGATTCATCGCAAGAGTCCGAATGTCTTTCTCAAAGTCCGAAATTCCGAGAGCGTTCACTTCACGCATAACGTAATCAATATCCATATCAGCCCAGAATTTTTTGATGAACACATACTCATCTGTGAGTGAGCGAAGCCCCGTCCCGCCCCGCGAGTAGTGCCGGTATCCGTGAGCTGTCATATACACGTAGAAATCTTCAGGCCGGAAATGATACCCGTAATTGTTCCCGCTGTCCTTTATCAGCCTGCCTTTAACGCCGGAATAATACGCGCTGAATCTCTCCTCGTGAAGCAATCCCCTGTGAAGCTCGAACGTGAACAGAGAATCCCTGCTGTAAATGTCGTGCCTTCCGAGCGCAAACGATTCGCACACAAAGCCGAGTCCCTCCATGATGCTACGAACGTCAGCAGCCTTTGAAGCGTCGATCAGAATATCGCGGTCAGTCATTTCCCTCATCCCTAAGCGCGGGTAACAGTCCTTAAGCACTGCGCCTTTCAGAGGCATGTACCATACCCCAGAGTCCTCAAAGCAACGCAGAATTTTCACGCTCAGAGAGTCATAATACATTGTCATTCTTACTGAGGAAGCAATCTTTGACTTCACAATCTCGTTGCTGACTCCTGCGTTTTCAAGCGACATTGAGACGAGCGCGCTTATCATGTGTCTTGACGCGAGGGAGATTACGCCGCTGATGTCATCAGGGATTATTGCCGGGTCTGGTGCTGTGTCATTTACGGCGCATGAGGCAAGATATATCACTGTGTCAGCTGTATTCATTCGTCAACCGCGCCTATTCCCCTCAGAATTTTGACAGCCCGTTTCACGTCAGCTTTCACGGTCTCATAAGGAGCGTCATATTCTTCAAGCATTGCCCGCGTGATTTCCTCCTCGCTTGTGTCATGTGAGAGAAGAGCGATAATGCCGCCGAGAGTCTCATTGCCTCTGATCATTCCAGTGAAGCCAGAATCGACAGGCGGCAAAATGTACGTGTCATTGTCCTTTGAGTATGTGAGGAAGTTATCTTTGAGTCTCATCGTGATATGTAGTCGAGCATTCCGCAGATAATATCTTTATGGTGCTGTGAGATTCTCATTCTGCTTACGGAGTCCCGCGAGTCAGTGATGTACTTCATGAGCAATGACTCCGCTGAAGAATGCGCCCCGCTTCCGTCAAATAATTTCCGCACTCGTTCATTGTCCTCTTGCGTGCAGTTCCCTTTTCCGTAAACCGAGTCAAATTCTTTCATTTCGTCATCTGATGCCTTGTCCCTGAAGTATGACGTTAATACTGTCTTCTTACCTTCCTCAATGTCTGAGAGGTTGCTTTTTCCTGCGTCCTGAACATTTCCGTAAATCCCGGTTATATCGTCCTTAATCTGGAACGCTATACCCATGAGCCTGCCGAGATCCTCAATGTCAGCGAGAAGACTCTTATTCCCTCCTCCGAGTATCGCGCCTAACTGAAGAGGGCCCGTGAACGTGTACCATGATGTTTTCATCTCGTACATTGTGAGGATGTCAGCAAGCGAATACTCATCATCATACGAAAGCTCAATATCTTTAAGCTCGCCGGCAATGGTGATCTTGAAGACCTTGCTTTGATTCTCGACAGCCCGGAGTTTCAGTGAAGAGTCAAAGTTAGTGAGTGTCAAAGCGTCATATGCTGCGACGATTCCGACATCACCGAGGCAAATTGCTTTTGAGATTCCCGCCTGATTATTTCCGAGTGCCGCGTACATTGAGGGCCTGCCCCTGCGCAAAGTGCTTTTGTCGATAATGTCATCATGCATTAGGATTCCGTTCTGGAAAAATTCATAGGACAGTGAAGCGGTTATTATGTCATTGTCAGTCTCACGGCCTGCGAGATTATAGCCAAGAATAACGAGGAATGCGCGCAGCCTTTTTCCGCCGTTCATGTGCCCGTTGAAAGCGTCAATATATTTCTTCATGAAGCTGTGATTTATGTCATTGAAGATATTGCCGGGAGTCTCCCCTGAAAGAAGAGCTTCAATTTTTGACCAGTAATCGCTGAACAAGTCCTTGAAATTATCCGTTGACATTAATATTACCTGCTTTGCTTTTGAGATGAGATACGAACATTATACACAAGCAAAAAGAAATCCCCTCTCAGAGATTCAAGAAGGGATTCAATTTTTACCTGTGAGACTCTAACCAGTCCTGAAGAATTATTACCGCCGCGACTTTGTCGACATTCTTTTTGCGCTTCCTCCGTGAAGTGTCAGCCTCAATCAGAGTCCTTTGCGCTATGACCGTCGTGAACCTCTCATCCTGAAACACGAACTCGATTCCGGGGTATTCGGTTCTGAGCTGCTGAATGATTTCTGAGACTCTCGAAGCTGACTCGCTGTCTTTTCCGTCAGTCCTCAAGGGCAAACCTGCAACGACAATTTTCGGGTCATAAGTCTTCACTGCCTCGTCAAAATTTTTGCGCCACTCATCATTTTGAGCGTTCCAGACTCCGAGTCCCTGAGCGATTATTCCGAGAGGGTCAGAAATTGCAGCACCGATTCTCACAGTCCCAATATCAAGCGCAAGAACACGGCCGTTAATCATTTTTCCTGAAGAACATCAGCAAGAGTGCGAACGCTCCGAAGATCCCCGCGCTGCATCCGCTGTGTGATGAGTTGACTATACGAACAGGAGTCGGAGTCTCATCTTCCGATTCAGTTTTGGGAGCCGGGGTTATGTCTTTTGAGTCTGTGTCAGTGCCAGGAGTCTTGTCATCTGATTCCGTTTTTGGAGTCGGAGTCGGCGGTGTCGGTTGTTCGTCATCTGATTCAGTTTTGGGTTCTGGTTCTGGTTCTGGTTCTGGTATGTCATCATCATCGTCGTCGTCCCAGTATTTTTTCTCGTCATACTTTGTGTCTTTGTCTCTGCTCTCTGCATAGGTGAAGTGCATTATAGGAAGCTCACCCGTAACATGCCCGGACTTGTAGAAGACATCATAATATCCTTCAGGAATATCAAGCGACACAAGATCAAGTACTACAGCTCCGTCCGCACTTGCTGTAACGTTAAGAGGCCCGTAAACAGCGTAATACATTCCGTCTTTGTCCCTGAAGAACATATCAGGCTCATAGCCCGCCGGGAAAAACGTATTAGGATCAGCCGACTCGACTTCGGGCAGGTCTTCAATCACTATAATGTCATAGCTTTCATTGTCATCGCTGATTATTATCGTGTTGTCATCGCTCACGTTTTCATTTTCGAGGCCGTCAATGTAAACGAAATATGCATCTGCTCCCGTGCCTTCTGAGAATGTATTGCTGTCATTGCTCACAAGTGTTGCTGTGATTCTTCTGCCCTCATAATATGGGCCAGGATTATGAGCTTTGATTCCTTCTTCCGGCACGGTAACTTCAGGGAAATCACGCACTTCAATTCCGTAAAATGTTTGCGGTTCAGCGTCTTCTGAGATTGGCTCATCGTCAGAAACCAAATCAACAGTGAAAGCCTTTATACATGCGTTCATAGGGTAGACATATGATATGCCGTCTCTGTCTTTCAGCGTGTAATATGCTCCGTCCCGCCAAACATTCTGGCCAGAAAAGTAGAAGTATGTTTCACCCTCTCTCACAAGCGCATAGTCAGTTACTTTTTTCAGCGCAGTTTCTACAGATATAGGGGCGTTTTTGTCGGAGTTTGAAGCGCGGAGAACTATTGAGAAATAATCTCCCTTTGTCATTGTGGCGGGGGGATCAAATTTCAGCGTATGATAGCCCGGAAGGTGATACTTTGCGCTTGCAGTTGCTATGATGTCCCCGCTTGTTATGTTATTGCCGGGGTGTTCATCTCCGTAACTTATTGCGGAAATCTCGACATTTGCATCCATTCCCGTTGTGTAGAATCCTGCCTCAATGAGCTGTTCACCGTCTGAGCGGACTCGGAATACATTTGCTGCCTGAGAGTAAGTGCCGGCTTTAGCGATTCCCCATAGTTGGCAGCTTCCGAGGTCGTCCCAGTAATAAGCGTGCATATTCGGATTAGCTTCTTCAACGGTGTACGCTGTGCCTCCTCTGATTCCCTGCTCGTAGGATATCCAGAAATACCCGCCATCGCTCCAATTGCTGCCCCATGAGTTACGGATGAGCCATGCACCGGGCTTGCTGGGTTTGTCGAAGCCGAAATTCTCTGCGGGGAAATTGTCATCCCATCCCACAGCGAGAACAGCATGATTCGTTGCCTTATTGGGATCATTTCTCCTGTCCCTTGAGTCGTCGCTCTTGCTTGGGTCTGTGAAGAAGTATGCGTTATGCTCTTTGTTGAGATATTTTTTGTCTTCTGCGTGCCAGTATCTTACGTAGAGTCCGCCCTTATTCATTATGAGCTGCTTAATCTCGTTCCTGTTTTCCTCTTTGAACATAAGTCTGGAGTATGTATTAGAGAAGTTTTCAGCCTCCGTAAGACGCAAAATCGGAGTGTACTTGCTGAAGGGCAATGCGTCATCGCTGAGAAGGTCTGCTGATTCTTTCGAGGCATATTTCTTGTAGGGCAGCTCATCTTCAGAGACAGGCCCCCACGTCAAGCCCTCAGAGATCCCGCGAGTAAGAACCGCAAGAGGCTCAAAGGGACGGCCTCCCCTCTTGAGTGCCTGAAGCGCTGTAGGATTATCAACTACGTACTTGTCTCTTACTGTCGTTGTGAATCGCTGATACTTAACGGGATTCTTGAACGCCGCCCATACAAGATGAAGCTCCGATAGGTCTATAGACTCTGCTGAAGTGTTCAGGAAGTTGGGTATCTCGTCATTGCTCAGCTGCATGAGATAATTTGTCTCAGAAGCTCCAATAGCCGCATGTGCCCAGCATGTTCCGAAAGGACTCTGATTCCTCACGGGAGGCACGACACCTTGATTGCGGAGGTCAAACGAAACAGGAAGATCATCCGCAAACGCACTCCCGGTTAACATGGCCGGAAGCAAAAACAGTAACAGCAAAAATTTTTTCATGATAAGTACTCCTCCATTTGTGCAAAGAAATATCCCCTCACCGTTTCTTGATGAGAGGGAAAAATAATTACGCCTTGACCTGTGATTTCACAAGCTCACGAATACGCGCTAATGCTTCGTCAAGTTTTGAGCCTTCACGCCCTCCTCCCTGTGCTAGATTTTTGCGCCCACCTCCTTTACCGCCGAGAATCCTGCACGCTTCCTTCACGAGATCGCCGGCATTGACTCCCATGTTCACGGATTTCTCATCGGCCATGACTACGAGCTGGCACGACTCATCACTGCTGACTGACGCGAGAATTACCGCGTTTGCTTCAGGTATTGCCCGTGCTTTGTCGCCGATGTCCCGTAACATGTTCGCGTGGATTTCCGGGAATCTCCCAATCTGCAATAAGACTCCGTTGACCTCTTCACGCTCTAGGAATCTCTCTGAGTTGTCGAGAAGCTCGCGCAATTTCGCCGCCTGAATCTGTGATTTCATTGTCTTCACTTCATCAACGAGTGCCCTTGCTTTGTCGGCGAGTCCGTCCTCGTCTGTCGATAATAGAGCGGTCATTGAGTTTCTCAGCGCAAATAATTTCTGCAATAACTCAAGAACATTCATTCCCGTTACGGCAAAAATTCTCCGAGTCCCTGAGCCGATACTCTCCTCGCGTAAAATCTTCAAGCTCCCAATATCGCCCGTTCGTGAAACATGAAGCCCTCCGCATAACTCCATCGAGAATCCCGGAACGTCAACAACCCTCACAACGTCGCCGTATTTCTCATCAAAGAGTGCCTTAGCTCCAAGAGACTGCGCTTCATCTTTCGAGTGCTCAGAGATATTCACTTCAATGTTCGCTAAAATTTCGGCGTTGATGATTCTTTCGGCCTCTGCGATTTCGGAGTCTGTTACGGCTGAATGATGTGTGAAGTCGAAACGCAAGAATTTTTCCGTAACGAGTGATCCCGCCTGCCTGACATGACGACCCAATACGCGCCCTAATGCTTCATGCAGTAAGTGAGTCGCCGTGTGATTACGCCTGATTGCGGAGCGTCTCTCATCGTCAGCAAAACTCATTACTTCATCGCCGACTCGAAGCGTTCCGGGAGTCTCAGCTTTAACGGTGTGCACTGTGATTTTCCCGTGAGGAATCGTATTGAGGACTCGCAGCGTTAATCCGTTCACCTTCATTTCTCCAGTGTCGCCGACCTCGCCGCCTCTTTCAGCGTAGAAAGGAGTCGTATCAAGAACAATCTCAAATTCTCCGGGAGCGTCAACAGAGTCGACCCGGCCTTCTTTTGTTACGAGCGCGATAATTTTTCCTGAGTCGGCTGACTTGGTGTAGCCCGTGAAATTTGTTGCTCCCGACTCGTTCTCAATTTCGAGATATACATCACCGGCAAGCGCGCTTTTCTTCTGTTTGCTTGAAGCTCTTGCGCGTTCTTTCTGCTCATTCATGGCCGACTTGAATCCGTTTTCGTCAACCGTGAAGCCCAATTCCCCGGCCATTTCGCGAGTCAGTTCCGGCGGGAATCCGTATGTATCATAGAGAGTGAAGATGACATCTCCGGGAATCTCTGTAGCTCCGTTTGCTTTGAGGCGTGATGTCTCTGCGTCAAAAAGTTCTGTGCCCTGCTTGAGTGTCTTGTTGAATTTCTCCTCTTCAAGCGTGATTATCTGCTCGATAACCGGGCGTTGAGTTATGAGTTCACGATAAGGATTGCCCATAATGTTTATCAGAATCGGCATGTACTCATTAAGGAAGAGTCCTTCAAACCCTAAGAGCTTTCCGAATCTCACAGCACGACGAAGCAACCTGCGCAATACATACCCCGGCCCATCGTTTGAGGGCAATACTCCGTCAGCAAGCATGAAGGCAACACTCCGAACATGATCGGCGATGACTCTTGCGGCCATGTCATCACGCGGATTTTTCCCGTAAGTTATTCCGGCGCGCCTGCATGTATGATCGATTAACGGCGTGAACAAATCAGTCTCGTAATCCGTATCGACTCCCTGAATCACTGACGCGAGTCGCTCAAGTCCCATCCCTGTATCAATATTCTTGTGAGGCAATAAGGGCATTGAGCCGTCCTTCTGCTTGTCGAACTGAGTAAAGACGAGATTCCATATCTCCATATACCTGTCGCAATCACAGCCGACTCCGCACGTGGGCTTCCCGCATGAATACTTTTCGCCGCGGTCGTAATATATCTCGCTGCACGGTCCGCAAGGCCCTGTATCACCCATGAACCAGTAATTATCATCCTTCCCGAAACGGTAAATTTTGCTTTCAGGCAGGAACTTGCGCCACACATTGAAGGCTTCATCATCGTCAAGATAGATTGTCGCGTAGAGTCTTTCAGGGTCGAGTCCGATTCGCTCCGTCAGAAATTCCCACGCCCATGTTATAGCCTCGTTCTTGAAGTAGCTTCCCCATGTGAAATTTCCGAGCATCTCAAAGAACGTATGATGTCTCGCAGTGCGTCCGACATTCTCAATGTCATTCGTCCGCACACACTTCTGGCACGTTACGACACGGGGGTATTCAGGCTCTTTTATTCCGAGATAATACGGCTTGAGGGGAACCATTCCGGCAATCGTGAAAAGCAATGACGGATCTTCAGGGACGAGGGAAAAACTTGGGAGGTGCTTTGCGTCTTTTTCCTCCCAGAACTTTATGAACATCTCGCGGAGTTCGCTGGCTTTTCGGTACTGCATGTTACGCTTTGTCCTCCTTGCGTGTGAGCCTGTCAATGAACGGCTGAATCAAGTCGACAGGAATCGGGAAAAATGTTGTAGTGTTTCTCTCGCCTGAAATTTCTCGTATCGTCTGCAAGTAACGAAGCTGTAATGTTACGGGTGATGACTCCATCTTGTGAGCAGCCTCCGAAAGTTTTTCCGCCGCTTGAAGCTCGCCTTCTGCCGCAATGATTTTCGCTCTGCGTTCTCTCTCTGCTTCTGCCTGACGCGCCATAGCCCTCTTCATTCCGTCGGGTAACTCAAGCTCTTTCACTTCAACCGCGCTTACTTTGATTCCCCACGGGTCTGTACGTTCGTCAATGATGTTCTGCAACTCCTGGTTGATTTTCTCCCTTGATGACAATACCTCGTCAAGCTCAACTGCTCCCACAACTGAACGTAACGTTGTCTGAGCAAGCTGGCTCGTCGCGACGATATAATTCTCAACCTCGACGACTGATTTCGCCGGGTCAAGAACGCGGAAATAAACGACAGCGTTAACCTTTATTGCTACGTTGTCCTTTGTGATTACTTCCTGAACAGGCACATCAAGAGTCAGAATCCTCAAGTCAACCGTAACAGCCTTGTCGATGAACGGAACAATGAAGACGATACCGGGCCCGCGGCTTCCTACGAGTCTTCCGAGCCTGAACAAAACAATCCGCCTATATTCGGGAATGATCTTGATTGCTGACGAGAGAATGAGCAGAAATATGAAGCCCGCTATGAAGAGGCTGCCGAGACTTGAAAGAATGCTGCCCGCGTCGCTTATGTCGATTACCATATGTTATTCTCCTTCCTTTTTGTCGATTACTACGAATGCCAATGCGTAATCTTTCTCATGAGTTATTGATACGAAAATTTTTGCTGACGGAATCACAAGCCCGCCCGTTACCCGTATGCTTGGTACTCCGTCCGTGTGAATGAGCGCGAAATTTCCCCCGAACATCACAGAATGAAGTGATTTCCCCGAAGCCTTGCAGAAAGCCTCACGCGCCGCAAATCCTCCCGCGTAGCTCTCGTAACGACGAACACCTTTTGACTCACAGTAAGATATTTCCTCCGGGCTGAAGACTCTGTCTCTGAAGTGCTGAGACGTTAAAGCCTTCTTCATTCTCTCAATGCTGCAAAGGTCCGCGCCTATTCCTGAAATCAACTGAATAACCCCTTAAACCATCCTTTGAGGCCGGAGTCTTCCTCGCTTACTGGTGCTTTCATCTCATCAGCAAGGGACTTGATTAACTCGCGCTGTTTGTCGGTCAGTTTCTTGGGTATCTCGATGAAAACATGAACGTACAGATCTCCGACGGCCTTTGAGTTAAGGTGGGGCATTCCTTTTCCTTTGACCTTGAGAATTTGCCCGTGCTGAGTCCCTGAAGGCACGCTGAGTAATTCCTCTGTTCCGTCAAGAGTCTTGATTTTCGCCTCAGTCCCTAATACGGCCTGCGGGTATGTCAGAATCAATCTTGTGTGAAGGTCTGCGCCGTCCCTCTCAAAGTCCGGGTGAACTTCAACGTCAATGATCAGGTATAAATCTCCTGCCGGGCCTCCGTTGATACCTGCCTCGCCTGCTTTGGGTATTTCGATTCTGTTGTTTGTTGTTACGCCGGGGGGGATTTTGACTTCAAGCGTATGTTTCTTGCGGATATTCCCGGAGCCGCCGCACTCGTCGCACTTGTCGCGAATGATTTTCCCGGTGCCATGACAATCAGGACAAGTCGTAATGCTCATGAACTGCCCGAATATACTCTGCTGACTCTGCCTGACCTGCCCCCGTCCATTACAGCGCGGACAAGTTTCGGGCTTTGTGCCGGGTTTCGCGCCTGTACCGTTACAGTGCTGGCAAGTCTCCCACTTCATCACGTCAATATCACGCGTGACTCCCTTCATGGCCTCAAGCAATGTTATGTGAACAATCTGCTCAATGTCATCACCCTGCCTCGGTGAATTTGCAGAACGACTCCGCGAGCTGAAACCGCCGAATCCCCCGCCGAATGCCTGAGCGAAAATATCACCCAAGTCGCCGAAATCAAACCCGCCCATGCCGCCGAACGGATTCGATTTTGGATCAGCCGTCCCGAACTGGTCATACTTTGCGCGCTTCTCCGGGTCATTCAGCACAGAGTAAGCCGCGTTAATCTTCTTGAACTTCTCTTCTATGTCCTTGTCTCCGGGATGTGAATCGGGGTGATACTGATGGACTAATTTCCTGTAAGCCTTCTTGATGTCCTCCTGTGAAGCGTTTCTTGGGACTTCAAGAATCTCGTATAAATCCTCCAAACGTTAATAGCCTCCCTAAAGAAATACCCCCCGCATTAACGCACGAGGGGCAATTAATATCCTTGTGCCTAGCGTGAACGCCTGCTTCTTGATTCGAGTCTGCGTTTCAGTTCCTGCGCCGGACGGTAATCCGCGTTAATCTCAAGCGCACGGTTCGCCCACTCTAATGCCTCGTCGCGGCGGTTGCGGAGTCTCTCAGCTGCGAGTCCTGCCCAATATGCCGCAAGGTAATTAGCTGTCGGTTCTGCCTCAAATGCCTTTGTGTATTCCTCTAAAGCCTGAGTGATTCTGTTTGAGCTGTAACGGCTGTATGCTTCTCTCTGCATTGCGATTAATTCCCGGCGTTTCTGAGCGGGTATCTTGTACGTGAGAATCATGGCCGCTTCCGTTGAGCTGTTCGGGTCAAAAGCTGGCAATTCCTTTATGAGTGTCTCAAGCTCGTTAATGTCGGCCGCTTTTCTTGCTGACTCTGCTTCTCGTTTCATGAGCGCGGAATCTCTCTCGCCTAATGACTTTGTAGCATCCGTTAATTTCTTGTTGTTAGCTTCAAGCTCTGACTCTCTTGCGCTGAGGTCTGACTCTTTCTTTGCGAGCTCTGACTCGTGTGCGTTGATTTTTTCTGTTGACTCGGCTAATTTCTTTTCGTTCTCGCTGACGGCTGACTCTCTTCCTGCTACAGCCTCTTCACGTTTCTTGAGCTCCTCATTCCTTGCGTTAAGGTCTGACTCTAACTCGCTGAGTCTCGCTCCTGTTGCTTCACGTTCTGTTAATGCTGCCTCACGTTTTACGAGATCTGCCTCGCGTGCTGTGAGTTTGTCTGCCTCTTCCTTTGCTGAGATTTTAGCGTTGAGTTCAGCTTCACGGGCTGCAAGGTCTGACTCTCTTTTCGCAATGTCAGCTTCTCTCCCTGCAAGCGCGGATGATGCCTCCGTAAATTTCTGGCTCTCCTCTGCAAATTTCATCTCCCGGCGCGCTAATTCGGCTTCCCGTGCTTTGAGGTCTAATTCACGTTTGGCCATTTGATTCTCGCGTCCTAAAAGTGATGTGCTTATCCCGGAAATTCTGCGGGCTTCCGCGTTAGTCCTTCTTGCTGTCTCTGCTGAAGTTTTTTCCTGCTGAATGAGTTTCGACTCTCTCTCGGCTAAATCGTTCGCTAATTCTTCAAGCTCTGCTGCTTTCTGGTTGACGGCGTTTTCTCTGAGAGTCATTTCATCGGGCTGTGAGTCCTGAGATAATACGGCGGGTGCTTCTGTGTCTGCTGAAATTGTTTCGTCATTATCTGCCCATGCTGAAGGGACAAGAAACATTACCAACAACATCAACAGTGCTGTCTTCCTGAACATATTAATATCCTCCCTGTGTGAATGGATTTTTATGCGTTAATTCTATAATAAGCGCAAATTTTTCACAAACAGCCTTAATTTTTCAGTGTATAATAAATTTACCGCAAAAAATTTTTTCACATTGAAAGGGGACATCATTGCATGTTCAAGCCGAAGGGTATCGTTATACCTGTCGTTACTCCTATTGATGATGACGGGAAATTCAAAGAGGACGAGTACAAGAAGCTGCTTCAGTATTTCATTGACAACGGGATTCACGGAGTCTTCCCTTTCGGAACGTCGGGTGAGTTCTATGCGTTCGACAACGGGTTCTACCGTCATGTCCTCGAAGTAACCTGCGAATATGCGCGCGGGAAAATGGACATCTACGCAGGAGCGAATCACATCACGCCGAAGGGAGCAATCGAGCTCGCAAAGATAGCAGAAGAATGCAAAGTAGATGCTCTCAGTGTATTAACGCCTATGTTCGTCAGCCAGACTCAGAACGAGTTAGAGATCTACTACAGGAAGATTGCTGACGCTACGAGCCTTCCGATAGTGATCTACAACAACAAGCCTAAGACAAACGTAACCGTAACACCCGAAACGATTCAGAAGCTCGCGAAGGTCAAGAACATAATAGCCGTGAAAGACTCAACAGGCGACATGACGAACAGCGAGGAATATATACGGCTCACGAGAGACAACCCGGAGTTCTGCGTGTTAATGGGACGTGATACGCTGATATACGCGGCGTTGTGGTACGGTGCTGCCGGGGCAATCACATCATGCGGGAACATTGCGCCGAGAATCGCTGTCGATATTTACGAGAACTTCAAGGCCGGGAAATATGACGAGGCATTAGAGGCACAATTCAAGCTGAGTGAATTGCGAATTGCCACGAACATGGGCAGCTTCCCCGTCGTAATCAAAGAGGCTCTGAACATGATCGGCTACAACGTAGGGAAATGCGCCGAACCGATTCAGCCCCTTACGCCTGAACAGCACGCAAAACTTGAAGCTGTGATGAAGAATATCGGATTGCTGAAGTAAGAGAGCGAGAATTGAGTCCCCCTTGTGATGTTGCAGGGGGGATTTTGTTATTCACCGCTCAGAATTTCACACTCAATAATTTTCATGGCTTCGCGCTCAAGGTTATACGCCTGAAATCTTTTCTCGTTCGCACAAAGCGCAAGGGAGTTTATACGGCTCTGAATCTCTTTGTCCCTCAGAAACGGAAAAGGCACGGAAGCTACATGCTCATCATTAATTTCATCGATAACAGCACCGTATTTATACCTCCTCAATAATTCGCGCCCCCATTCTGACGCAAGAAATACATACGCATACCCGGTAATATCATCTGACGCGGGCAATACCCGTATAATGTGTTCGCTTGCTGTCCATCCGTCCCAATGCTCCGGCACAAGCGCGGTATTTCCGATAGTCCCGCTCCGTGTGATTAGTATCATGTTCGTGTGTATCGTTAATTCTCTGCGTATTCTGTCTTCATGCTGTGAGAAGGATAAATATTTTTTGTCGGCCGGGTCAAGCTCGCCTAACTGTTTTCCGCCGATGAACACAGCCCCGTAACCCTCATCAACATACACGCGCTTAGACCTTCCCGGCAAAAGTATATCCCTGCTGACTCTCTCATCACCGAGCGTTAAGACTTCCCCGGCGTTTTCCTCAATATGCCTCACGATTTCCCGGAAAAGCGGCGAATGGTACGAAGCCTCAAATCTTCCTGACCTGAGAAAATCATCGCTGCTTACCTCGAACGTGAGAATATCCCCGTAATCTGTCATGCTGTCAATCGGAGGGAGTCCAAGCTCACGGACTAAGAGCGACTCTGCCTCATCAAGCATGATGTTTGACTCGTCTCTGAGGGCGTAAGACTGCGTTATGAGTTCGTGAATCTTACGGCGGATTTCTGCGGGCGCGTCAGGTATGGGAATGTCGTTAAGGTGTTCGGGCGTTATGTGCTGAATGACTGCTCCATATGCCAATGACTGTAGAATTTTCTGACATTGCCGGCTTCTGAGATACGCATAAACATAGCCGGAGTCCTCAGCGTTATTGCAGTCGATTCTTAACGCATGAGAATTGATACATTTTCCGTCAAGAGTTTTTGAGATGTAAGCGACTCTTCCTATTGTGCCTGAACGTGATATTAATATCTGTCCTTCGCGGACTATGAACTCTTCAATGTCTGAAGCCTTACGCGAGTATAAATAGCTGTCTGTTTTCGGCTTAACGTCAAGCATTTCTGAAGAGCTATAAAACGGGTGCGCTGTCTTTGTGTGAATGACTCTTCCTTCACGCCCGCAAAGGTAAACTGATATAAGCTCCCCTAATCGTATTGCCGGAAATTTCCCGCTCTCTATAATTCTTGCGGCGTTTATCGCTTCATCGTTGAAGATATTAGCCTCAAGCCGCAGATTTTCCCCCGCTAATATCTCATTGAGTCCAACAGCGCAGCACTTTATACCCTCACGCCCTGTAAAAGAATTTTTTTTTTGCCACTCCCTGAAAATCTCAGCAAGAAATTCTGTCTGGTCATCAGGGATTCTTTCGGGTTTCCCGCCGATGTCGCGCAAAACAATCTCGCTTCCGTCCTTGTCGCGTTTGTAGAGGGGATTCCCGCGCCTGTCATGCCCTACTCTGTCAATGCAGGCCATGAAGATTTTGTACGATGCTATATGATGGTTCATTGCCTCGCTGTCTTTCTGCCTCTGCGTTTTCTTCTGAAGGATTAATATAGAAGTCTGCGTGCCGTTATGAGGCTGGAAAGTGTCAGGCGTTAAATCAATGCTTGCGATAACAGTATGGTTTACGAGAATCCATTGGCGGATGTAACCGAGACTCGGTGAACCTAGAATCGAATCGGGAAGAATGATTCCCATCCGCCCGCCTTCTTTGAGGAACTGCGTACACCTTTCGACAAAAAGAATCTCAGGGGGAACTGAGGACTGTAATTTATCAGTCATTTCCCAGCGTCCTGAAACTTTATCGCGCTTCCATGAATGAGCGAGTTCAAACTGTTCGAGAATGTAATCATCTCTTATTGGAATTTTGCTGCCGAAAGGAGGATTCGTAACAATGACATCGAATAAATTTATCGTCCTGTGATTCCTGATTGAGCTGCTTTGAATGCCGAGCGCGTTTGCGAGCTGTGATTTGAACTCGTCCGGCCACATGTGCGGAGGGAGGAGCGAATTTACCTGCAATATATTTCCGCTTCCGTCATTGTTCATGACCATGTTCATTTTCGTAGCCTTCACTAAGTCCGGGTTAAGGTCAAAGCCGAAATACTGACCCGACATAATTTCGTTCTTGCGTCTGTTAAAGTCCGTGTTGAGATTCGAGTCCCAGAGGTCAAAAGGAATCCCAAAAGCCTCTTCATATTCGCGGCGCAAGGTTTCCATTGTGTGAGTCATGGCCGTAACGAGGAAGCCGCCTGTACCGCATGAGCTGTCTAAAACTTTCTCATCGAGTCCGGGATTAATCATTTCAACGGTCATTCTCATTATGTTTCGCGGGGTGAAAAATTCTCCTCTGTCGCCCCTGAGATTCGCGCCTACAATTTCCTCGTATGCTTTTCCCTTGATGTCAATGTTCGTGTTAAGGAGGCTGTAACCCTGGAGTTCGCTGACGATATAAGCGAGGCTTCTGGGAGTAAGCTCTATGAGGTCTTTTGCGTCAAAGATTCTGCCGTAACGTTTCTTTACTTCGCTGAAGATATGAGCGATACGGTTTTTCACGGCTAATTGTCCGTCAGGGTTTGAGCGTTCCTGCGATGTTGCGTAAAACTCAAGGGATTTCAGGTTGTTATGCTCGTCATAAATCTTGCAGAAAATAATCTTGAGGAACTCAAAGAATGCCGGCTGCTTTTGGAGTCCGTCATTGGCGTAAATATGATTGTGGCATGTCCTGAACACGAACAGTAAATTATCTGATGAAGCATCGCGGAGGCTTGAACGTTTCGGCCTGTCAATGTCTTCTATGTTGCCGTTTGCTGAAGGTATATCATTGTACGGGATTATATCAGGAACGCCTGAAGGGAGCTTGACTTTTCGGAATACTGCCCTGTAAATGCTGTTAGTCCACATTCCCCACTCGCAGTTAGGGCAGAGGTTCATATAAGATTTTAGCTGTTCGATTCCTTCTTTTGAATTTTCGGGAGGGATTGAGTCTTTCTTGCATTCGATTATGATTTTGATTGTGTCTTGGGTATGTTCTTGTATGCTGGAATCCCAGATTACTATATCGGCGCGGATTCTAGTCGTCCCGTTTCTGAGTGAATATTCTATTTGTATCTGAGCGGCTTTGTATTTCAGCTCATGAATCAAACGGCGTTCAATAGTCTGCCGCACATATTCTTCCGGGGTGTCATTTCTAGGCTTACCGTCAATGTAATCTGCTATTTTCCCTTCAGGTATCACAATATCCATAAGCCTGTAAAATTTTCCTCCCGTGAAATAAAAAAACTCCGCAGCGTGATTTAACTACGGAGAATTTTACACTACAGCTTCAATTTTTGCACAAAGACTAACCGCCGAGATAAGCCTTTCTGACTTCCTCCGATGCTAGAAGCTCCTGCCCTGTTCCAGTCGTAACGATTCTCCCGGTCTCCATGACATAGCCCCGGCTCGCAATGCTCAATGCCATCTGCGCGTTCTGCTCAACAAGTAATATCGTCGCACCCGTCCTGTGAAGATCCGCGATGATCTCGAAAATCTGCTCGACCAATATCGGAGCGAGTCCCATTGACGGCTCATCAAGCATAAGCAGCTTAGGACGGCTCATCAATGCCCGGCCCATCGCTAACATTTGCTGTTCTCCGCCTGAGAGAGTCCCGGCTGTCTGAGTCATTCTCTCTTTGAGTCGCGGGAATAACGTATAAACTTTCTCAAGGTCTGCTGAAATGTCATCATTCTGCGTGAATGCTCCCATCTCTAAATTCTCCTGCACTGTCATTTGAGCAAAGACTCTCCGTCCTTCAGGAACTTGCGCGAGTCCCCTCTCAACGATTTTGTGAGGCGCAACCCTCGCTAACGACTCGCCCAAGAATGACACGCTCCCGGTTGCAGGGTGAAGCAAACCCGAAATAGTGTTGAGAGTTGTTGACTTACCCGCGCCATTCGCGCCGATCAACGTTACTATTTCGCCCTCGTAAACCTCGAATGAGATTCCTTTGATTGCGTGAATGCTCCCGTAATAGACGTTAATATTCTCTACCTTCAATACTGGGTCTGACATTGTTACGCCTCCTTCTTGCGCCCTAAATACGCCTCAATAACAGCGGGGTTGCTCTGAATCTCATCGGGAGTCCCTTTTGCTATTACATGGCCGAAATTGAGAACGCAAATTCCCTCGCAGATGTTCATCACCAGACTCATATCATGCTCAATCAACACGATTGCGATCTGGAACATCTCATGAACCTTCCTGATATTGTCCATCAAGTCGGCAGTCTCTGAAGGATTCATACCGGCGGCAGGCTCATCAAGCAATAACAGTGAAGGATTCGTAGCCAATGCCCTCACGATTTCGAGTCGTCTTTGCGCCCCGTAGGGAAGTGAACCGGCAGGAGCGTCGGCCATGTGCTGCATGTCGAAAATAGACAACAGCTTCAACGCTCTTCTGTGCGCGGCAACTTCCTCGCGCCTGTAGTCAGGGAGTCTCAATATTGCGCTCAACATGTTATAGTGCATCTCATTGTTCATGGCCGTTTTAACGTTGTCGATTACGCTCAAATTCTTGAAGAGTCGTATATTCTGAAACGTCCGGGCGATTCCGGCTTTGTTGACCTGGCGTGTGTCCATTCCGTGAGTGTCCTGGCCGTTGAGCAGAATTGTTCCTGTCGTGGGCTGATATACTTTCGTCAAAAGGTTGAACACTGTAGTTTTTCCCGCGCCATTAGGGCCGATCAATCCGACAATTTCCGTGCGTCCTACAGTAAGGTTGAAATCCTCAACAGCCTTAATGCCTCCGAGAGTGATACCGAGCTTCACGCATTCGAGAACGGGCGAGCGTCCTGCGTCCCTCTCAGGAAGAATTGTTGTTGATGGGACTGGTACATATTTCGTTTTTGCCTTCATGGTTTAATCTTCCTCCTTGCGCCTGAAAGGGTTTAATCTCGACAGAAATTCTTTTATCTCAGCGTTATTAGTGGCAAGCATCATCACAATTAAGACGATGGCATAAAGAAGCATTCTGTATTCTGAGAAGCTCCGCAACTTTTCCGGCAATATAGTTAAGACAGCCGCCGCGATAATTCCGCCTAACATATTCCCTTGTCCGCCTAACACTACAAAGACAAGTATCAATATCGAGGTGTTGAAGTCAAACTTATTCGCGACAATCGTAGAATAGTTCATCGCGAACAATGCCCCCGCCGCGCCAGCAAGAGCCGCCGACATCACGAAAGCCATCATCTTGTACTTCGTTATGTCGAGGCCGATACTTTCAGCCGCGATTCTGTCATCACGTATTGCCATGAACGCACGCCCGGAACGCGAGTTCACGAGGTTGAAGACGATCATCAGCGCGATTATGAGGAGGATTGCTCCTGCCGGGAATGTCGCGATTTTCTGAATGCCGCTTATACCCATAGGCCCCCGGATTATGAGCTTGCCTCCGGGTAATAGCCTCGTTGTGTCTGACAACATGCTCATCTGAATCCCCTGCGAGTCGATCCCCATGTAAAAATTGTTGAGAATGCTCTTGATGATTTCACCGAATGCAAGCGTAACAATAGCAAGGTAATCACCCTTCAGCCGCAAAACAGGAATCCCGATGACGAACCCCGCGAACGCCGCGAAAATTGCCGCGACAATCATAGCTATTGCGAGCCGTACCGGGGCGAACGGTATAACGCCCTGAAGAAGTATTGCTGTTGCGACTCCTGAGAACGCTCCGACGGACATAAATCCCGCGTGGCCTAACGACAATTCGCCGAGGATTCCGACAACGAGATTCAGCGACACGGCCATGACCATATACGCGCAAATAGGCACTAACATTCCGCGCATTGACGAGCTTAAAAATTTTGTGCTGCTCATAACCTGACACACTATATACGCGATTATGACAACAGCATACGTTAAGTAAATCTTTCTTGCTTCGGCGCGCTTTAAGTTTATGAGTCTCCGCATTGTCATTAATTTACACCTTCTCCTGCGTCATTTTTCCGAGCAAGCCGGCGGGTTTCACGAGCAATACGACAATCAGCACTCCGAACACTACCGCGTCTGATAACTGACTCGAAATATAAGCCTTCGCGAAAATCTCAATCACTCCGAGCATAAGCCCTCCCAAAAATGCGCCGGGTATTGATCCTATTCCCCCGAACACTGCCGCCGTGAATGCCTTGATTCCCGGAAGAGACCCCGTTGTCGGCATCAGCGTGGGATAAGCCGAGCACAACAACGCCCCTGCAACCGCCGCGAGTCCCGAACCTATTGCGAACGTCATCGAGATTGTAGCGTTTACATTTATTCCCATGAGCTGGGCCGCTCCTTTGTCCTCTGAACATGCCCGCATTGCTTTTCCCATTTTCGTTTTGCTGATGAAGAGAGTCAGAACGGCCATGATTACGAGACATGCAATAATTGTTAGTGCTGTGATGTGTGAGATGGATAATTCGCCGTCAAAGAGCTTGAATGACCCGCGCCCTACAATTGACGGAAACACTTTAGGATTTGACGACCATAATAACAATGCTGTGTTCTGCAAAAAGTAACTCATTCCGATTGCCGTAATCAATACTGCTAGGGAAGGTGCCTGCCTCAATGGCTTATAGGCTAGACGCTCTACAATCATTCCGAGAAGAGTGCAGACTATCATAGCAATAACGACTCCGATAAAGGGATTCAACTCGTAACGCGCAACAGCATAGAAGCATACATACGCGCCGACCATAATCACATCACCGTGAGCAAAATTTAGCATTTTCGCTATTCCGTAGACCATCGTATAGCCAAGCGCAATGATCGCGTAAATACTGCCGAGGCTTATACCGCTTATGAAAAAATTTAGGAATGTCATATATATCTCCTTATACGAAAAGAGCAGCCGGAAATTTTTACTTGTGGCCGATATTCCCGACTGCCCGCAAAATTTTCAAGTGTTAATCTGTGTGATTGGGATTGTGAGTCTGATTAGTCAAGTCCGACATACGCGCCGTTCTTTATGACCATGCCTTTGGGGTCTTTCGTTACTTCGCCGTTCTTAGCCCATCTGACATTTTCGCCCGTAACGCCGTTGAATGTCATTGTCGTGAACTGCTCAATCATTTTCCCGCAAAGATCTTCCGCGCTCATATCGGGAGTCGCACCGGACTGTGCAAGCGCCTGGCAGTAAGCATATACGCAGTCATAGCCATCCGCCGCGAACTGATTCGGAATCTCGCCGAATTTCTCCTGATACTTCTTGACGAATTTTTGCGTCCTCTCGTCTTTTGCGTCAGCGTTAAACGGAGTAAGGAGCATAACGCCTTCTGCCAATGACTTGTCGAAGCCTTCCATTGTCAATATGCCGTCCATACCGTCAATGCCGAACCATTTCGGAGCATATCCCATCGCCTGAGCCTGTGCGAGAATCAAACTTGCGGGCTGATAATACATCGGAAGGAATACGAGTTCCGCGCCTTTGTTCTTTGCGTCCGTGAGCTGAACGGAGAAATCTGTGTCGTTACCGTCCGCGAATGCTGTCTCGCTTACGATTTCGAGTCCATGCTTGCCGGCGTTCTCGACAAACGTATCACGGACTCCCTTTGAGTAGACATCATCATTCTTCCAGATAACCGCGACTTTCTTTGCTAACTTCTTTTCGCCGATGTACTGCGCTGACGCTGTGCCCTGGTTGGGGTCAACGAAGCACATCTGAAACACGTTGTCTTTTCCTTCTGTTACTGCTGCTGATGACGCTGACGGAGTGAGGGCGAAAATTCTGTCCGCGAAATTCTCGGCTGCTGTTGCTTCAGCGGGCTTTGACGTTACGGAGCCTAAAGAGATCTGCATTCCCCAGTCTTTGAGGGCGTTATATGCGTTGACGGCCTTCTCTGCGTCGTGGGTGTCGTCCTCATAACGGAGGTCAAATTTTACGTCAATGTTCATTGCGTTGATCTCTTCCGCCGCTATCTGTGCGCCTCTCATGGCTGCCGTGCCGTAAATCGCCGCGCCTCCCGTAAGAGGGCCAGTGCCGCCGATCTTGAACGCCGCGCCAAATGCACAAGCTGACATTGCGAGAACGAGCAGAGCAGATACAAATATTTTCTTCATCGCGTGAATCTCTCCTTGCTGTGAATTTATGCTTAACCTGAGAATTTCTTTCACGGCCATGTGAGACTCTCAGGGTTAAAGCCTCTGAATACAAAAAAAACGGCCTGTTGAGTTCAGCCGCTTTCATCATTCGCAATATTGGCGCGCCAGGCAGGATTCGAACCCACGACCTAAGGCTCCGTAGGCCTTCGCTCTATCCAGCTGAGCTACTGGCGCAATGGCGGTGGGTGTGAGATTCGAACTCACGATAGAAGTTTTAGCTCCTATACTCACTTAGCAGGCGAGCGCCTTCGACCTACTCGGCCAACCCACCATTTACGCAAAACAGCGAATATATTATAACGGGGATAAATTATTGTCAAATGCAAATCTTCTCACAGTGTATAATTTTGACGGACGAAACTTTTTCGGAAGGAATGAGAAAATTTTGGGACTGCTCGGAAAATTCTTCAGCAACGCAGGAAAGCCCGCCGGGTTTATGGGACGCATTATGATTTGTGGGATGAATATCTTTCACGCAAGAGTCGCGCATTGGGGATTGTCCCGCGTGAACATCAATGAGCCTTCAGAGATCGCCGAGCTTGGCTGCGGGGGCGGGAAAAATATCCGGGACTTGCTGAACAAATACCCCTCTTCACATGTTACGGGACTCGATTACTCGCCGCTGTCTTTGCAGAAAGCACGGGAGCATAACGCCGACATGATTGCCGCCGGACGCTGTGAGATTGTCGCGGGTGATGTGTCTGCGCTGCCGTTTGATGATGAGAGATTCGATCTTGCTACAGCGTTTGAGACTATATATTTCTGGCCGGGACTCGTGAAATGTTTTGAGGAAGTAAGGCGCGTGCTTAAACCGGGAGGGCATTTCGTTATCGTGAGCGAGTCAGACGGCAAGGACAAGCCGAGTCAGTGGTTCAGCAGTATAATTGATGCTATGAATCTTTACACGCCGGAAGATATAGAGAGCGCGTTAAAGTCTGCTGGGTTCAACAACATTCACACGGAACATCACGAGTCGCATTCATGGATAGCAATCACTGCCGAAAAATAAAAAGTGCGAAAATGAATCACTGTTTCAATGAAAAATTTTTGTGTGTGATATAATTCGTGAAAATTCCAATGAAAGGTGTAGACAAAAGTGTTTGATGTCGCTATAATCACGCATCACGCATCACGCATCACGCATCACGCATCACGCATCACGCCAATAGTCTAGCCTTTTCTCAAGACATACATAACGATTGTAACACGCTCCGCAGGGAAATGAATCCTTCGGGGCGTTTTTGTTGTGTGAAAGTCTTGGGGAGGGCCGCAAAATGTTAGGAGGCATTAAGAGACTCATAAAGTCGACTCTTCTGACAGATTCTCACCCGTTCTTGATGTCGATGTACCACAAGAGGCAGCTCCGTATTATGTCTTCAGCACTCGCAGAATATGACGCACATTCCCGGATGAGTTACGCGGAAATCGAGTCAGCAGTCGGCAGTCAATACCGCAAAATGTTCGGGAGGACTCTCAACTGGGATAACCCGCAGACATACAACGAGAAAATTCACGTGTCGAAAATCTACATGCCTGACCCGATAAAGACTCGACTCGCTGACAAGTATCTTGTGCGTGAATGGATCACTGAGCGAATCGGGAGCGAGTATCTGATTCCGTTATTGGGAATCTATGACTCGTTCGATGAGATTGACTTTGACGCGCTGCCGGACTCGTTCGTCATCAAGTGCAATCATGATTCGGGAAGCTATACCATAGTGAAGGACAAAAGCAAAATTGATCGGGACTTTCTCAGGCGCAAGTATGATCTTTTCATGAGGCGTAATTTTGCGTGGATGGGCTGGGAAATGCATTACAGGGACATTCCGCGCAAGATTGTGATTGAAAAGTATATAGAGAGTGCTACGAACAATTATGAATTTCTGTGCTTTGACGGCAAACCGTTTGTATGCTGGGTTGACTTTGACCACCTTGAAGACCGCAGAAGAAATGTCTACGATATGAACTGGAATCTTATGCCGTTTAACATATCGGGCTGCAAAAATTATCCGTCATACGTTGAATGTCCTTCACAGTTTGAGACCATGAAAGAATTTGCTGCTAAACTTTCTCGCGGTTTCAGCATGGTAAGAGTAGATTTTTATTTTGCTGACGGAAAAATATATTTTGAAGAGATGACGTTCTCAAGTGGCAGCGGTTTCAGTCTCATAAACCCGGACGAATGGGACTACAAACTCGGCGAGCTTTGGACGTTCGACAACACAGCCCGCGCAAAAGTCCTCGCAAAATATTCACGCCCGTTAGACTATCACCCGTAACAAAAAAGTGAGAGGCTGACTCCCGCCGGTCTCTCACACTTTCAACGACGCTTTAATCTTCGTGCCTTCATTCGGTTTAGAGTCGATATGAAGAGTCCCGCCCATCAGACTCATTCTCTCGGTCATGCTCGCGAGTCCCCGATGACCTTCAACCCTCAAAGTTTCGTGATTAATGTTCCGCGAATCGAATCCCTTCCCGTTGTCTTCAATCTCAAGTATCAAGCTGTCATTCTCTTTCGTCAGCTGAATGTTTATGTCTGTTGCCTGGCCATGACGCACAGCATTTGACACGGCCTCTTGTATGATTCGTAACAAGGACAGAATTTTATCGTTCTCAAGCGCGGCTTTGTCGGTCTCCTCGTCATAGTCCGTCATAATAACAACGTCATAAGCCTGTGAGAGTCTCTCTGCAAGCTCCGTTATTGCCTCGTTGAGTCCCAAATCCATCCACGGGGGCGCAAGCTCATCACAAAATGCGCGCAGCTCTTTCACGACAGCTTTCGCGATTATCTCAGTACGTCTGAGTCTCGATGTCTTGTTCTCGTCATCCTCAATCATATGTATCTGCTGAAGCAGTGCCGTAACGTCCTGCAACGCTCCGTCATGAATCTCCCTGGCCATGTCCATACGCTCCTGCTCCTGCGCCTGAACTACATCACGCACATAACGGTTGCGCAGATTATCACGCTCAATGGCCGCCTGCGCGTATCTCTGCAAAGCACTGTGTACGCTCGCAATCTCCTGTATCGTTCCTTCGGGCAGTTCTTCCGGGACATCTTTTCCGATTGTCATTCGGTCAATTTTTGAGACGAGAGAACGAAGAGGAGTCATTACTTTGCTCCACAGCAAACGAATCGCAACAAAGCTAAGGAATGCCATCGCCACAATCAGAGCAGGCCATATCCTTACGACACCGACAAGGCCGCCGAGAAGCTGAGACCACGAAACCGCCGCAATAACATAGCCGCCGCCGGGACGCTTCAGCGGGTAAATTGCAAGTGTGTACTGAGCCCCCTGCTTGTCTGAGACTCTCACTGCATGGCCGACGGGCAAATCATTCTGCCATATCGACGTGATTATGTTGACCGAGCCGGGAGATGACACAATGACTCTTCCGTCCTGCGCTATCAATGCAACCCAGCCGGGTATTGACGGCCCCCACGAGAAAAACGGAAAATTAGTGAAATCATTCAGCACTGAGAACGTCCACACATCAGAGTCACCGCTGAGATGATAGCTCAGACTTTCGGCCAAATCCTGAACGTAGGAACTCACAGCGGCTTCCATTGCCTGCTCCTGATTCAGCATTCCCGCAACCGCTACGAACACTACGGCGGCTGAAGGGAGAATTAACGCGCAAAGCAAAAAGGCCAGGAAGTGAGACCCTGACCCCGCAAATTTCTTCCGTAAGTATGAAATCATTGAACCAGTTATGCGTCCTCTAATAACTCTTCAAGCGTAACGACTCCGTACTTCAGAGCGAGCAATAATGCTTCAGTTTTGTTGCGTGAGCCGAGCTTGTCATATATTGATGCTAAATGAGTCTGCACGGTTCTTTCACTGATGAATAACTGCTTTGCCACTTCCTTGCTTGAGAGTCCCTTTGCGGCTAAGAGGAGTACTTCACGTTCTCTTACGGATAAAGGCTCCGGGATAAAATCCTGCTCGCCCATCACTGAAGCTACTTCAGGGTCAAGATACAGACCGCCCTTTGCGACAGTGTTAATTGCTGTCGTTAATTCTTTGGGACTCACCGTCTTTAACACGAATCCCCTCGCCCCGGCTCTGAGTGAGGCGATAACATACTGCTGTGCGTCATAAGAAGTCAGCATTACGATTGCGGTCTTCAGTCCCTCATTCTTGACCTTCTGCGCTACAGTAACACCGTCATAACCCGGCATGCGAATATCAAGCAACGCTACATCCGGGTGCAGATCCTTTATTTTTTCCCAAGCGTCAAACCCGTCTTCAGCTTCCGCAACAAGTTTGAATGATTCCTCACGCCTCACAAATTCCGCAATCCCTGAACGTGTCAAAGGGTGATCATCTGCAAGCAAAATTCTTACAGCCATAAATCAAATCATCTCCATCAATTTTTTCTGCTACATTCCGATTTCTTTCTCAACCGGCCTTAATGCCTTTATCGTTTCGGTTATTACATCGTCGAGGGGCATATTCATTTTCTCCGCTCCCTGCTTTATGATGTCTCTGTTCACTCCGCGCGCAAATGCTTTATCCTTCCATTTCTTTTTTACGGACTTAAGCTCAAGGTCAGCGAGTGATTTTGACGGCCTCACAAGCCCGGCGGTTATTATGAGCCCGGTAAGCTCATCAATCGTAAAGAGTGTGCGCTCAAGATTATTCGACGGCTCAACGTCCGTGCAGATTCCGAATCCGTGAGACTGTACAGCGTGTATTATGTCCTCGTCGACTCCTGCTTCACGCAAAATTCCCGGCGCAACGTGGCAGTGCGTATCAGGTTCGTGCGATGTCTCTTCCCAGTCTATATCGTGGAGGATTCCTGCAACGCCCCATAAGTCCGGGTTCTCGTTGTAGAGTCCGGCAAAGTGTCTCATTGCTGCTTCTACTGCGTGCGCGTGGTGAATGTGGGACTCTTCTTTGTTGTGCTGCATGAGAAGGTCATATGCTTGTTCGCGTGTCGGTATCATTGGTTTTGTCTCCCTGAAAAATTTTCGGACTAATTATAGCTTGACGGCTTTATATTTTCGTATCACATTACGCTGATTTTTGCGCGGCGTGTATAATTCAAGCCATCAAACTTTCAAGGAGGCATTCACTTTTCAACATGCAGAAAATTATCTCAGCATTCATTCTCGGAGTCTTCATTTTGATTCCGTCAGTCTCATTCGCTCATGGCAATAACGAATCAAAGCCGGCAATCTTGGTTGTGTCATTCGGAACTTCACTGCCCGATGCAAGGCAAGCCATCAACAATTTGGTTTACAATGTGAAAAATGAATTTCCCGGTTCTGAAGTGAGACTCGCTTTCACGTCAAACATAATACGCCGCAAGATTCTCAAAGAGCACGGCGAATCGATTCCGAATCCGTCACAGGCACTCGCGCAGCTCAACGATGAAGGATATACCCATGTAACAATCGTCCCGACTCACATGATACCCGGCGAGGAGTTTGACGAAGTGTGTGAAGTCGCTTCTGCATTCGGGAGCATGTCGGGCAAGTTCGGCTTTGAGTCTGTGAACGTGTGCAGCCCATTCCTTAACGGCGTGAAAGGCTGCGAGTCAGTAGCGGAGATTCTCATGAAGAGATTCGAGTCTCAGCTCAAGGACAAAGAGACCGGCATAATCTTAATGGGTCATGGAACGCCTGAGCATTTCGCGAACGCACAGTACCTTCAATTGCAGCTCGCACTGAATCAGAGGGCTTACGGAAGATTCTTCATTGGCACAGTCGAGTCGGCTCCGTCAATTAATGATGTCATGGCCGAACTGAAACGCAATCCCGGAATAAAGAAGCTCATTCTCTCACCGTTAATGATAGTGGCAGGAGACCACGCACAGAATGATCTTGCGGGCAAAGATGACCCAGACTCGTGGCTGAACATTCTCAAGTCAAACGGCTGGAAGAATATTGATACATACCTTGTGGGACTCGGCGAGGATAAGAATATGGCGCATGAATTATTGAGGAAGATACACGCGCTTAATGAGTCAGAAGACAGCAAGTAAAATATTTTTCCCCGTAACACTTCTCATAATAATATCGGCTTGGCGGATCTCTTCAGGCGAATGGGACATGACATTTTCTGAGGTGATCCGCTTTTTGCTGACTGAATCAGACTCGCCCGCGTCAATAGTGATTCGTTGCGTGAGACTACCTCGACTCATCTGCGCGATATTTGCCGGGGGTATTCTCAGCGTATCGGGTGTAATATTGCAGGGCTTGCTGTCGAATCCATTGGCTGAACCGTACACACTCGGAATTGCTTCGGGTGCCGCGTTCGGTGCTGCTGTTGGGATTCTGTGCGGTGAATTTGCTGTGATGCCCTGCGCGTTTTGCGGTGCTGTTTGTGCGCTGACTCTAACGGGAGCGATTGCGCGCAATGGAGGACGTGAGAGACTCATTCTTGCGGGAGTGATCTCAAATGCTTTGCTCTCAGCCGGCGTAACGTTCATGAAGTCGATTGCGGGCGAAAAGATTGGGGCTGTTGTCTTGTGGTTGATGGGAAGTTTTTCGGGAGCTTCATGGCGTGATGTATGGGCTGTGATTTCTGGAGCGTTGATTGTGAGTCTTCCTGCTTACGTGATGGGGAATGCGCTTGATGCAATGTCGCTTGGCGGTGAAAGGGCTTCGGCTTTGGGAGTGAATGAAAATCTTGCGCGAGTGATTCTGCTTGCGTGCTCGTCAGTGGGTGTTGCGTTCTGCGTGAGCTCATTCGGCGTGATTGGTTTCGTGGGATTGATAGTGCCTCATATATCACGGGGGCTTGTTGGCGCGAAGCATCGTAATGTGATTGTTCATTCGTTTGTGATAGGCGCGGTGATTATGACTCTTGCTGACGGACTCGCGCAGAGGCTCGGCGAGATTCCTGCGGGAGTGATTACGGCATTGACGGGAGGGCCTTTCTTCTGTTACGTTCTTGCAAGAAAGAATGTGTGATATACTTGCGAAAAATAGATGAAAGGACTCTTGACAAAATGGAAAATCGCGCCATACTTGACACGACACGACACGACACGACACGACACGACACGACACGACACGACACCCTGTTTGCGCTTTGAAGGCTCTGTAACGGGCGGTTTCTGCTGGGAGGAACTGACGCGGCGACGCTGGGAAGATCCCAAATGCCTTGAGCGTTACGGCTACAAAGTGTACTCACAGAATGACGAGGACGGAATCATTCAGGAAATCTTCAGGCGAATCGGAACAACAAACAAACGCTTCATAGAGTTCGGAGTCCAGAACGGACTCGAAAGCAATTGTCATTATCTTCTTCATAAAGGCTGGAGCGGCCTATGGATTGAAGGCTCATCGAAATACGTAAAGGAAATTCACGCAAGATTCAGGCCTGTGATAAAGTCCGGGCAGCTCAAAGCCAGAAACGCATTCATCACACGCGACAACATCAACGAATTATTCACAGAGGAAGGATTTACGGGTGAAATAGATCTGCTCTCAATCGACATTGACGGCAATGATTATTACGTATGGCAGGCAGTCAAAGCTGTGAAGCCTCGTGTCGTTGTGATTGAGTTCAACGGGAAATTCCCGCCCGATTTGGAGTGGAAGCAGGCGTATAACTCAAAACATGTTTGGGACGGATCAGACTGGCAGGGAGCATCGCTGAAATCATATGAGCTTCTTGGGCGTGAGCTTGGGTATCAGCTTGTCGGTACGAACTTCAACGGGGTAAACGCTTTCTTTGTTCGCGGGGATTTGGCCGGTGACAAGTTCATCACACCTGCGACGGCTGAGAATCTCTATAACCCTCTGAGGGCAGGCTTCGGATTCAGGTCTATACACCCTGCGCGTTACTGCCTTGTAGGCCAGCAAGAAGAATTAGGCGCGGGCAATTACGGCAAAGCTCCAAAAGGACTCAAAGGCACAATACGGAGAGCCATATTCAAGATCGGAAATGTTTGGCGCAACGGTTAAAGGTCATAATCTCCCTCAATGCTTTAATGCTGCGGGGGAGTTTTATTTCTGTGAACGGGATAATAATTCTTCTGCGTAAGATGATGCTATGAATTTTCCGCCAATAATGAAAGGTGAGTCGCCGTAATGCTTCCAGCCTTCAAGGTCATAGCCTGACTCTTTGAGGGACTTGCGGACTATTTCGCGGCATAATGCTTCGGCCTGCTCGTAAGTGTCAAATTCTCCGGCCTTGTAGCGTTCGGATTCGTCCGTGAGGTGAAAATTGTCGTCAACCATCACGATATACTTCATTGCGGCAATGTCCAGTCTTCATGATTGAGTCCGTCAATCCTGCCGAACTCGTTTATGTTGTTTGTTACGAGTATTCCTTTTCGGGCTAAAACTGTTGCGGCTATGATTGTGTCATTGTAGCCGATTTTCTGCCCTCTGAGTTCAAGAGAGGCTCTCATTTTCGCGTAAGTCATGAGCATAGAGTCATCAAACGGAACAATCTCATACGGCATTAAGAAAGCAAGCGTTTCTGTAAGAGTCTCATTGCGCCGTTTGCTTTTCTCCGCGCCTACAAGCAGCTCACCTTTAACCACAGCCGGAATCTTTATGCGTTCAGGCTCTATTGCGTTGATTCTGTCAGCAAGAATCCCGAACGGCCTGCGCATGTGGAAAATGCAGATGTTGGAGTCGAGGTAGTATACGTTATTATTCATGCCCGGCTTCATCCTCATCACGCGCGTAACCGTCAGGCGGCCTCACAAATGTTTCATCAGTTACAGAACCGGCTGTATTCATAACGTACTCATGCCATCCTTCGGGCGTATGGTAATCGAAAACTTTTACCATCAGTTTTTCTCCATTGTAATCAACTTCTTTGTAACGCATATTAATTCCTCCTTTGGGATATTGCGATTATAGCATAAAAAAAACTCCCTCCATTTTTCAGAAGGGAGTCTCAGTCTCAAAGCGTCAGTTAAATCTCAAGCGGCTTAATCTTTCTCACAACGTCGAGAATTGTTCCGTCTCTTGCCTCAAGTATAGCTACTACTTTGTCTTCCCACTCTAAATCGTCGGGCCTTCCTACGAGTGAGTATGCCTTCTCCTGAAGCTGTTTGATCGGCACGTGCTTAATGCCTGCTTTGTCGAGTGCCTCGATGATGTCCGTGCGTCTCGGGTTGACCGCAGTCCCGAAATCCGTAACAACAACATCAACGCAGTCACCAGGAGTCGTAACCGTAACAACATGCTCGCAGATTGTCGCCATTCTTCCGCGTGTGAGAGGCGTAACGATGACGCAGCATTTCGCCCCGGCTGCTGTGTCAGGATGTCCGCCCGGCGCGCCGCGCAATACTCCGTCCGAGCCTGTTATGACGTTGACGTTGAAATCTGTATCGACCTCAAGAGCCGCGAGAACAACGAAATCAAGTTTGTTGACGAACGCGCCCTTGTTCGCGGGGTTTGCATATTCGGAGGCTGTCATCTCAAAGTGATTCGGATTCGTGCGAATGTCCTCGATTGCTCCCGTGTCAAAGTCCTGAACGTCAATTATCTTCCCTACGAGTCCTTTTCTCTGAAGCTCGCAGATTGCCGCAGTGATTCCGCCGATTGCCCAAGCCATTTTGATTCCCTTCTCATTCATTAACGGCTCAAGGAATCTATTCACAGCGAGTGAGGGACCGCCTGCGCCAGTCTGGAATGAAAATCCGTCTTTGAACCAAGGGGTTGCGGCGATAACTTTTGCGGTGTTCTCTGCCATCATTAAGTCTCTGGGATTCTGAGTCATTCTTGCGGCGGCTGAAGCAATCTTCTTAGGGTTGCCGATCTCGTCGACCTTCACAACGTAATCAACATTGACTCCGTGTATGCTCGGCGGGAAATTCGGATAAGGCACAAGAGTGTCAGTGATAACTACAACTTTGTCTGCATATTCTGAGTCGACAGCAGCATAGCTGAGGACTCCGCAGTCGCCCTTACCGCCTAATGCGCGGGCGTTTCCGTATTCGTCTGACGTAGGAGCACCGATGAACGCAACGTCAATATGCACATCGCCTTCCTCGATTGCACGTACACGGCCTCCATGTGAACGGAGTATTGCGGGTGTCTTGAGCTTGCCATGTGAAACAACGTCGCCCATCTTACCGCGTATGCCTGATGTCTGAATGCCCGTAACGATTCCCTGCTCTATGTATTCGGCTATAGGGTCGTGAGCATCTCCGAGACTCGACGCGGCTATAGTGATGTCCTTTATGCCCAAGTCAACAATTTCCTTCATGACCATGTTCACAATGTAGTCGCCGTTCCTGAAGTGGTGATGGAATGAAACTGTCATGCCGTCTTTGATTCCGCAGGCTATAACGGCCTCACGGATTGAAGGAAGTAATTTGCTTTCCTGCGAGTTCTCGTAAATTCTCGTTGTAGGGCCGGCCTTCTTGATATATTTTCCGTCCCTGTAGCCTTTACCCTGATAGGGTTCGTACTTTCTTCCGTTCTTGAGCTGTACTGCTAATGCTTCTTCGGGTATCTCTCTTCCTACTGCGTTTTTCATGACTTAAAGATCCCCCTCGTAAATTCCGCTGGCTTTTGCTAACTTGATGACTCTTTCCGCACCAGGAACAAAAGCGATGTCAATCATTTTCCCGTTGTCGAGCGTGAAGACTCCGACTCCCTCTTTCGCGTGTTCACGGAATGCGCGCACAATCTTTTCTGCCTCGGCGATTTCCTTCTGAGTCGGGGCGAGCATTTCATGTACGATAGGAATCTGCTTCGGGTTGATGAGTGATTTGCCGTCAAAGCCCATCTCTACATTCTGCTTGACTTCAGCCTTGAATCCCTCGTCATCGTTCAGGTTCGTGAATACCGTGTCAAAGCACTGAATCCCCGCAGCCCTCGCAGCGTTGAGCATGAGTCCTCGCGCGAATAACATCTCTATTCCGCCGGGGATAACTTTGACCTGCATGCACTTGCGGTAATCTCCGCCGGATAACGCAACGCCGAATAATCTCGGTGAAGCCTGGCAGATCTCGTAAGCGTTAAGCACACCTTTGGGACTCTCAAGCGCGGCCATGAGGAGAGTCCTTCCGACCTCGACTCCGAACTCTTTCTCAGCTTCTGTTACTGCCGCGTCAACTGTCTTAACGTCCTGAGCTGACTCAGTCTTTGCGATTCTGATTCCGTCGCAGCCGCCAGCAACGCAGACTCTTATGTCTTCCTTCCAGTGAGGAGTGTCGAGTCCGTTGATGCGCACGATAACTTCTGTGTCGCCGTAATCGATTTCCTTCAAGGCATGATAGAGTGAGAAGCGCGCGCTGTCTTTCTGGTTCTCTGCTACAGCGTCCTCAAGGTCGAGCATGATTGAGTCTGCCCCGTAAATGTATGCGTCCTTGATGAGTCCGGGCTTCTGAGCGTTCATGAACATCATCGTTCTGCGGAGACGGAATCTCTCCGGCTTCGGTCTCGGTAAACTCATTAGCGAATCACTCCTCCCCAGTCAAATTTGCCGTCCATGTCAACGCCGCATCCCCTGTAGAACGCGCACTCAACACGTGCTTTGATTGTGCAGTCCAACGCGCCGTGATCGTTCACGATGACTTTTGCGTTCTTCACGCCGAGTCTTTCGAGTGAGGCGAGGACTTCCGCTTTTATCTGCCTGCCGTACTGATTGAGAACAGAGCTTTCAAGGGTCAAATCGATTCCGCCGCTGTCTTTGGGTTCAAGCGTTATCATTATGTCGCTCGACTCAAGAGTCCCGGCAGTGCCAACCGCTTTTAACTCCATAAGAACAAACACCTCCTGCAAAATTCGTGATGCCTCTGCAAATATCCCTGCGAAAAATTAACAGAGTCAGCAGACGCATTCAATGTAAGAAAATTAAATTGTCGTGGAAATAATCAACAAGAATTTTATCACAAGCACTTCAAATGAGAATAGGCCGTGATGCAAAAGTGCCTGTGATAATTCCATCATGCCGCGCTGTTTAACCGACAGTTACGGTAACACCGATTTTGCTGGCGATATTGTAAATTGCTTCCCTTGAGAGCCGGCTGATTTCCTCGATGAGTGTCAGCGGGAGATTCTTCTTGAGCATTTCAGAAACAAAACGCTCTTTTTCCTCGCTGCGACCTTCTGCGCGTCCTTCTTCACGTCCTTCTTCACGTCCTTCTTCACGTCCTTCTTCGCGGCCTTCCCTGAGAGTCCTGATACGCTCTTTTTCCTCGTCATATTCCGTAAGGTACATTCCCTTCACCTCCGCCCTGTGTCCCAACAAAAACTTCTTCACTAATGAATCATCAGGCATACCATCAACAGCAGCATCGACTGCCTCAGCGAGAGTCATTCCCGCCTTCTGATTTGCCCTTATCCCGTAGATAAACACCGCGTAATCATCGAGTGCCCTGCAAGCCTTCATCAGTTTAACGTTATGGCCGTAATTGATGTTGAGCATTCGCACGCGCACTTCAATATCTCCATCATCAGAACCAAACGCATCACTAAGCCGCAATATCTGTTCTTCCGGCTGTGCCTCCGTTCCGTTGTAGAAACATATACACTTGGGCTTAGGGAGTCGCTGAAGCCTCCTGCCATACCTGTATATGTCCCTGTCATTCATGTACTTGTCGTAAAGCTGCCCAGCGTGAAGGAAGAAACGTATCGGCATGTTGGGATTGAATGATGACTGATGCTCCCAGAGATTCATTACGTGCATTATCAGGAATGAGACATCGTTCTTCATGCCCATGTAGATTATGTCATCAATCGTATTGAACTCTATATCCTCCGGGTTAGTGTAGTGCGAATCATTAAGAGCGTTATACAGGCTTAACGTCCATTCTTTATGATCAGGGTTGCCGAATATGAAACGGAATAATCTGTCTTTGTGCTTCTTTGCTGTCTGCATCTTATCACCTCAATAACAAAATGCCTCCCCTGAAATGAGAGAGGCAAAAATTTTCGTCTTACGCTTCTTTCTTCCTGAAAAGTGATGACACTATCGGCCACACCAAAAGCACAAGGCTAATCACCATGAGAGTCCCGGCAACAGGTCTCGCAAACATGTTCACGAGGTTGGCACGCGAGATAGTGTATGCCCTGCTGAAGTTCCCCTCGCATATCACACCGAGAACGAGTCCGAGAATCAATGCTGCGCTGTTGAAGTGGCACGCCGAAATCACGAGACCAATAACGCCAGCAATCGCCATGATTTTTACATCGGCAATGCTCATGTTCGTTGCGTATGATCCGATTATCGCAAGCATGATTATTATCGGCCCAAGATATGAATACGGCACCGCTAAAATCTGAGCAAACACTTTCGCAATCGCAATCGCAACGATGACCATCAATATATTTGTTACGACCATTGAAGCAAACGTAGCACTGAGATATTGAGGCTGATTCACCAAAAGCAATGGTCCTAACTGCACGCCTTTAAGCACAAGCGCACTCATCATTACGGCAGCAGCATTACCGCCCGGGATTCCCAACGACAACAACGGCACCATTGCTCCGCCCGTTGCGGCATTGTTCGCGGTCTCTGAGGCAGCTATACCGTCAATAATTCCTGTTCCGAATTTCTCAGGGTGCTTTGAGAGTTTCGTCTCGCTTGAGTAACACAAGAATGATGCGATCGTTGCGCCTGCTCCCGGAAGTATGCCGATGATTGTCCCAATGATTGAGCATCTAGCGAGTAACCACTTTATGCCCCACCACTCGCGGAATGAAGGCATCTTTGTGTTTACGCTGGCTGTTCCCTCGTCGGCTGTGAGTTTGTCGCGCTTCTTCGTCTGCTTCAGCACTTCTGTTACGGCGAATATTCCGATTAACACGGGAATCATTTCGAGTCCCGCAATCAATTCACCGCTTCCGAATGTGAGTCGCTGCACCGCATACATAGGATCTTGTCCCACGCACGCAAGCAAGAGTCCCAAGAGGCCGGAGATTAACGTCCGCAAAATATTCTTGCTGTCGAGGCACGTAAGAATCGACAGTCCCATGAACGTAATCGCAAAAATATCTGACGGGCTGAATGACAAAGCCGCCTGTGTGAGCTGGGGTGATAATGTCAGCATTGCGAGAGCCGAAACGAGTCCGCCGATTGCCGATGACCCTAACGCTATTCCGAGTGCCTTACCCGCCTCGCCTCTTTGCGCCATCGGGTAGCCGTCAAAAGTCGTTGGTGCTGACGAGGGTACGCCGGGAATCTTGAAGAGTATAGCTGTAATGCTTCCGCCCGTTATCGATGAGCAGTAGACAGCCACAAGAAACACTATCGCCGGAACTGGCTGCATTGAGTACGTGAAAGGGAGTCCCAATGCAACCGCCATCGTCGCGCTGACTCCGGGCAATGCTCCGAATATCGTACCTACAACAATCGCAAACACTACCATCAAGAATGTGTAGGGATCCATTAACACGCTGAAACCGTTCGTGAATAATTCCCAAGTTGTCATGATTTTTCCCTCCTACATTCCTAATGCTGACTGCACAGAAGATACAATGCCTTCAACGTAAAGCGAAAAATTCCGGCACGCTTCTATCGTTCCCCGCGGCAAATTCACCGACAATAACACGCTGAACACGACATAAAGAACGAACGTTATCACAACAGAAAACACTGCGAGCCTGAACACGTGAGTCTGTCCGAGCAGCAAGCCGTAAAGAAACAGCACAAGGCAGCACGTTGCCATATAGCCGAGGGGTTCAAGGATGAAACTTGCGCCGATGATGATTGCCATTCCGAGCCAGCGTTTTACGTTGATGCTGAACATTGACGCGAACGAAAAATCCGGGTTGTTCCTGTTCTTGCGTATGATGTTGATGATGTTGATTGCTATGCAGATGAGTAACAGTATGATGATTGCTTTCGGCCAAACATCCGGCTTCAAGGTGTAAGGGTTGCGGGCTGTCCGGTCGGGTATGGGTGCTTCAAGGACGTGGAAGAAGTAAGAATAGAGGAGTCCCAGCCATAATAAAACGTTGCAGATTAATTCAAACATTGATTGTCTCCTTTGCACAAAAAAACGGGGCATGACTTCACCCCGCAATTTTCACATTTGCTATTTGTAGTAATCCTTCTTCAGCACGCCTTCTGATTTGAGGTAGTCAGAAAGCAGCTTGTAATCTTTCTCACAGTCAGCGGCATATTCAGCAGGCCCGGCGAATCCAGGTCTCTCATCGTAGCAGCCCTGCACAAGGAACGCCTGCCACTGAGGATCTTGGGACGCTTTCTCAATCGCAGCGACAAGAACGTCAATAGCTTCCTGAGGCGTACCCTTCTTCGCGAAAATTCCCCTCGCAGGCCCTAACACCGAATTGATTCCAAGCTCAACGGAGCATTCAACATCGGGGTAACGCTTCATTCTCTTTTCTGAGAGAGCGAGCAACGGAACAACATCACCGGCCGCAATGAGTCCTTCTATTTCGTCAGTGCCGGTAACCATGATGTCAATATGTCCGCCGACAAGTGCCGAGTTCATCTCAGAGCCAGAAGGATACGAAACATCGAGAATATCGAGTCCCTCAAGCGCCTGTTTCAATGACGCGCCATCAAGCCCCGTGCTTGTCAACATACCTACGCTGACTTCAAACGGATTCTTCTTGACGTACTCAATCATTTCTGAGAATGTCTTGTAGCCTTTGCGGTCCATTGCTTTCTTTGAGGCCGTTATTACGTTGATTGCGTGAACGAGTCTCGCTACGGGTACAAATTCGTCCTTGAAGTTCATTGACGTTGTGCCCTGAATGTCCTGCATGAAAAGACTCTGAGTCCCAAGCATGTACGTGTAACCGTCAGCCGGCTGTTTGTACACATATTCGACAGCAGTGACTCCATTTCCGCCCGTAACGTTCACGACTTCAACCTCCTGACCGAGAAGAGGCTTGAGAAGATTCGCCATCGGTCTGAGAGTCGAGTCAGCTCCTCCGCCGACACCCCAAGGGCATACGATCGTAACTTTGCGCTCGAACTTCCACTCAGCAGAAGCGAACGCCGCGAATGACAGCACAAGCATAACAGCGAGCACTGAGCATAAAAACTTTTTCATGAGAATATTACCCTCCCTGAAAATATAAATTGTGTTTGGAAATTTGGTACGCTGATTTTATCACAGGCACTGAAAACTTGAACGCGCAAAAATTTCTGAGAGACTCAATCTGTGAGACTCAAAATGATATTGACGACTCAAAACGAGGGCTTCAAAAAATTTTCATCATGCTAAAATCTCAGTGCATTAAAACTTTTCAGAAGGGAGAAATTCTTCATGGATTTCATGAGTTTACTCGGCTCACTCGTTCAGGGAACAACAGCATCATCACCGGCAGCAAGCTCCAGAATGTCAAACGCAGGCGGAGGGATTCAGGATCTTCTCGGCTCATTGATGGGAGCAGGTCAGGCCGTCAAGAACAAAGTCGGAGGCGACAACCTCGCGGCAGGGGGAATAGGCGCGCTTCTCGGTGCGTTAATGGGCGGCTCAAAAAGCACAACGATGAACAGTCTCGGAGGCGGCATGATGGGCTTGCTTGGCATGATGGCGTATAAGGCTCTCAGCGGCTCAATGTCCGGGAAATCGGGCGCGGCTTCAGCGCAGGAATATTCACAGCCTCAGCAGACTTACGCGAGGGAGTACACACAGCCTTCACCGCAGCAGCAGAACAGCGACGCAGAGATTATCATCACGGCCATGATTGACGCTGCAAAATCTGACGGACAGGTTGATCCCGCAGAACTCAGCAGGATTATGGACACAATGAAATCTTCAGGGATCGGCCAGGACGGAATCAACTACGTGATTCAGAAACTTCAGGGGCCTATGGAGACAGCAAAAATTGTATCAGCCGTAAACGGTCGGCCGGAACTCGCAGCGCAGGTATATTCAGCTTCACTTATGGCGATTGATGTTGACACTGAAGCCGAAAGACAGTACCTCGCAAGACTCGCTAATGCTATGGGATTAAGCCCGGCAGTTGTGCGGAACATTGAGCAGCTCACGAACAATCCCGGGTCTCAGGCCTAAGATATTCTCTTGCGGTTTATGAGATTCTCAACAAGTTTTGTGAAAAGCTCATAGCCTCTATCAGTCGGGGGAAGCTCGATCCTTGTGCCTTCCCCTTCAAATACTAACATCCCGTTTGCCCTCTGGCTCGCAGGAAGCAGAAGCCTCGCGGGACTCGTTATCTCTCTTCCGTCTGAACCAGCAACAATATCATCCGGCGCAACTCCGAGAAGATTCGCAAGCTCAATAATCCTCGTGCCGTTCGGTGTAGTCTCTCCTGCTTCCCAGCGTCTTAATGTCGCGATTGATACTCCGGCTTTCTCAGCAAGTGCTATCTGAGTGAGCTTAGCTTTTTTTCTCAGAAGCCTCAAATTTGATGAAATGCTCATATTTATACAGTCCCTCTTCACAAAAGATTGAATGACAAAATTATACCCGTGAAAATATCTTACCTGCAAGAATTTACGAAATGTAAACCAAAAATTAACCGTCAAGTTTACAATCAAAAATTTCTGTGGTATATATACCGGCCATGAAGGAACAAATTTTGAACGCCCTCGAATCATGCAGGGGCGAATATATATCGGGCGAAGATTTAGCGGAGTCGCTAGGAGTAACGCGGGCGGCAGTGTGGAAGGCAGTATCATCACTCAGGAAGGAAGGACACAAAATTATTGCATTGCAGAACAAAGGGTATTGCCTCAAGTCATCATTTGACTCACTCACAGCAAGCGGAATAGCTTCACACCTTAAGGCAGGCACAAAGGTAAAGGATATAACATGCCTGATAAAGACCGACTCGACGAATAATTTCGCCAAACACTTGGCACTGGGCGGAGGGACTCACGGAACGTTAATAGCTGCGGACTGTCAGACAGCAGGGCGCGGGAGAAGGGGACATAGTTTCGAGTCTCCTGCGGGAAAAGGATTGTACATGTCATTGATACTGAGGCCGGATTGCGACGCGGAAAAATTTCAGATGATAACGATTGCTGATGCTGTAGCTGTGTGCCTTGCTGTTGAAGACTTGTACCCTGAGTCGCGTGGGAATATCGGAATCAAATGGGTGAATGATGTCTTAATGCGCGGGAAAAAGATTTGCGGGATTCTCACTGAGGCTTTGACGGGTTTCGAGAGCGGAGAAATTGAGAGCGTCGTTACGGGAATCGGAATCAATGTATATCCCTGCGAGTTTCCAGAAAGCGCAGGCAATGCGGGATCTATTCTTGAGGATGACAAAGCGACATTCACACGCAATGAACTCTGCGCGAGGATTGCCGATTACATTATGGAGTTCGCAGAAAATCTTGATGACCCTGCAATCATATCCGAATACCGCAAACGCTCAGTCTTAACGGGGCATGAAGTCTCATTCATGAAGGGTGAAAAGAAATGTTACGGCCATGCTGACGGGATTGATGATACGGGAGGGCTTTTGATTCGGAATGAGTCGGGAGAAACTGAGACTTTGAGATCTGGTGAAGTGTTTATGATACGGGACGAGGAGAAAGAATGACAAGACAAATAACACTCTGCGCGTTGTTCGCGGCGTTAATAGCGATAGGGACTCACATAAAGATTCCGACTCCGCTGCTGCCCTTGACGCTTCAGACTCTTTTTGTTGTGCTGTCTGGCTTGGTGCTTGGGAAGGAGCACGGGGCATTGAGCGTATGTGTTTATGTGATAGCGGGGCTGATGGGGCTTCCTGTTTTCACTGGCTCTGCGCTTAATCCTACATTCGGGTATATAGTCGGCTTCATTCCGGGTTCATTCCTTGCGGGATATATAGCGGAAAGGTTCAGGCCGTGCTTCAAGACGTGGTTTCTTGGGGCAGTTGCGGGAATTGCTGTGATTTATGCGTTTGGGATTCCGTATTACTATCTTATGTCGAAATACTATATCGGCAATGAGCTTGGAGCAAAGACTCTGTTAATGTATTTTGTGCTTATGCCGATGCCGGGGGATATAGCGAAAAGTGTTCTTGCGGGATTGATAGTTCAGAGGCTCGCGGTATTTTTCCCTGACAGTTTCACGTGGAAGAGATGAGATTTCCCCCCTCTGCTGAAAGTTTGCGGAGGGGTTTTTGTTCTGACGGTTTATATTTTGAGTGCCTGCAAAAATACAGGCTCATCACCTTTTCTGATTTCTGCCATCATAGGAACGACTCCAAGCATGGCCGGGAAAACAGGAAGGTAACGCAAATCTTTCAAGTTGTCCCGGTGATTGTGATACTCATCAGTGAAGATGTCTATATTTTGTTTCAGTTCCTCAATACCGAGCGTTGAAAGATAATCGAGCTTTGCAGGAACGATATAGTAATCGCTGGCGAGAATTGCATTTTTCACCGTAGTGTTGAAAGTCGGCGGGCAGTCTATAAGAACGATGTCATAATCATTCTCAATCTCTTCAAGTGAGTGTGTGAGATAGCTGTGAGTTTTGAGGAAACTTGCGGAATACATTGTAGAGTTCTGAACGTTGATAAGCCCGGCAAGTTTCACGTCAATGTCTATGAGTCCTAAATGCGAGCTTATGAGGTCAAGAGTGCCGCTGCTGAAGGTGAGAATATTTCCCGGATTGAGATGTATTACGAGGTCTGAAAGTGAAATTATTTCGTCAGAACCTGTAATGATAGTGTCAAAATAATTCTTCAGAGTCTTTGAGTCTTTGTACTTGTCCCGCCAGTATTCAGGAGTCATAAAACTGAACGTGAGCTGAGTTTGAGGATCTAAATCTATCATCAAGACTCTTTTTCCCTGCGAGGCCGCGTAAGCTCCAAGATTTGACGTGAGAGTCGTTTTTCCGACTCCGCCCTTAATGTTGATGACTGAGACAATCTTCATGTATGCTTCTCCTTGTGTGTGGATTTTGCGATTATAGCATGTGAATTTACCGCTCATTGCGCAAAAAAAATCCCCGGCAAATTTTCACCGGGGCATTTCGTCTCATCTACATATACACTTCAACGGCTCCATTCTCGTCCCATTTCATGACGCACTTCAGAGGCTCTATGATCTGATCGGGGTACATCACCGGCCAGAATGTCGGGGACTCATCGTTCAGAACGTAGAAAGTGTACCTGTCTTTGTCCGAGTCCTCGAAATCTTCCCGCAGTGAGTGAACCTCAATTTCTCCCCGCGAAACGTCATCAATAGGATTGAACAGCTGCGCCCACATTGCTTTCTCTGCATCGGGCAGCATGTCGAGAACGTCATCAATTATCCCCTGCACATATGGTGATTTCGGTGTGATTGCTTTCGGCTCATTAATTGGCGGTGAAGGAGGCAGAGTCGGTTCTTCAACATCATCCGGGAGCGTCGGTATGTCGCCGGGATTCGTCTCTATGGTTTGCTCGCTGATGGAATCATCCGGGGACTCTGTGATTGCTTCCTCATGGACGGTTTCGGGTTCTGGTTCTGGTTCTGGCTCATGGGAAATTTCTGCGGGTTCAGGCTCTGAGACTTCAACGACGGGAGCAGCAGCAGGAGCAGGAGAAACATTGCCGCCCTCAAAACGCCTCATAAATTCCCGGGCAACTTCCCTGTAGCACTCCGCGCCTTTTGACTTAGGGTCATACTCGATAACCGACATTCCCATGCTTGACGCTTCATCGATTGTGATGTTCTGCCGTATGTAATTCTCAAACAGCAAATCACCGAATGACTTCCTCACCTCGTCATGAATCTGCCGCGAAAGATAAAGCCTCGGATTGTAGTTCGTCATCAATATCCCGCAGATCTCAAGCTCAGGATTAATTTTCTCGTGAAATGTTTTCATGCAGCTGTCGAGAAGCCTCAGACCGTACAAGCTGTAGAAGCCTCCGTCCATAGGAACAATGATTTTGTTGCACGCCGCAAGAACATTCTGCGTGAAGATTCCGAGCTGCGGAGGACTGTCCAAGAGTATATAGTCGTAACGGTCAGCCTTGATTTTCGCGAGGGCATCACGAAGAGCCGTAACCTTTTTGATCGGCCCGTCATTATTCAGCTCGGCCATGACGAGATTCAGCGAGCTTGGTACAATGTCGATTCCCTCTTTGCGCTTGATAACATCATCCCATTCAGCAGCACCCGAAAGAAGATCGAACACTTGCGGATCTGTCTGCGAAACTCTCACACCGAAGCCCGCGCTTAAATTGCTCTGCGGATCCATATCGACAACGGCAACTTTTTTCCCTTCCTTTTTGAGTGCCGCCGCTATGTTCTGGCATGAGGTAGTTTTGCCGACTCCGCCTTTGAGGTTGCAGAATCCTATTATCATCATTTACCTGTTCCCCTGCTTTCTGATAAAGTTTTCGACTTCAGCATTCTTATGTGTCTTCAGGCTGTCCCGGTAAAGCTCTAATGCTTCCTTAGTTTTTCCGGCCTTGAAGAGTGCGTTTGCTTCTGCGATTTGTTTGTTTGCCGCGTTCACAGCGTCTCTTTCTTTGAGTGCAGCGTCAAGCCTCGCTACCCATTTCTGCATCTCATCGGACGGGGCTATTCTCTGCGCCTTCCTGTAGAGTGCCGCGGCCTCGTCAATATCACCTTCAGCATACAAACTGTCAGCCTCCTGAATGATTTTCTGAGCGTCAATCCTTGTGCCTATTCCGAAATCTTCAGGGCCTCTTATCACTGTGCCTGCCGGAAGTTTTACCCTGCTCAACTGCTGAAGTCTCTGCTTTGCGCGGTCAGTAGGCCATACGTTCATGCTCTCGGTGAATCGCTTAAGTGCTTCCTGATTCTGGTTGCGCTTCATTAGGTCGTCACCCTCGCGGTTCAATGCGTTTGCTTGTCGTTCGCGCCGTGATATTACGCTTTGAAGTTCCTCGATGTGCTGGCGTAATGTTGCGTCCGGGTTGCTCTGCACGCTGGCGGCGTAATGGTTCAGTGCCTCCTGCAATTTTCCTTCACGTTCGAGAGTGTTTCCTTCTCCTGCGTAACGGTCAGCATCAGCGATAAGTGTCAGCCTGTTGCGTATTCTGTTCATTCGGTCAATGACAGCATCATTTGATACGAGGGCTATGCTTTTCGCGTAATATTCGAGAGCGTCCTCGTACATGTTCTCATTGTCGTATGCGCTCGCCGTATCACGGAGCCAGTTTGCCTGCTGTACAAGTTTGCGGTGCTGCTCTGCTCTTTCCTCAGCGGCTTTGATTGTCCTTTCACCGTCATCAACAGGCCATATGATTTGTGCAATGCGCAAGTTCTTCAGCGCGTCATCAAACCTCCCTGCCTGCGTGAAATTCTCTGAGTCAGCCCGGAGCTTCTGTGCTTTCGTGTATCGTGAAAAATTTGCGTTCATTGCTCTGAGTCCGTCAGCAATTTCCGAGTCTCTCGGCGAAAGTGTTACGGCATGACCTGCAAGCTGTACCGCCTCTGAGTAGCTCCCGGAGTCCCAAAGCTCTTGTGCTTTCTTCCACGCCTGCCAAGCGTCGCGCTCCATTGATGACTCTTCATATGATGAGACGGGCAAAGTTATTGTTACGGTATTTTCACCGCTGCCGAGCTTTATTCCCTGTGAGTTGAAAGCTGTTACTGAAATTTCGCTTGTGCCTGTGCTGCCCCGGCGTATAAATATTTCGTCCTTGTCATTGCTCGTTAATGCTGTCGCCGCGTCTGCGTTCCATTTGAACGAGTGCTGTCCCCTGAAAGGAGGATTGAGAGACGCGCGGAGCTTCACGGGACTATTTGCCAAGAGAATGTCCGGGCTTAATGAATAGTCTGAACGCTTAACGGAGTCCCAAAGCATAATGGGCTTTTCGACAACAACAGAAATATCAATTGTAAACTCTTTTGGAGTCACGAGCCTCTCTGATGTCGAAACAATATCGCCGTTCCTGTCAGCGAATGAAGCAACGACTCTCACTGGTTCAGTGTCAAGCGGAGTGAACGCGCACTCAAGACCGCCGCCGCGAAGAGAAATGCGCGCAGGATTTTTGCCAGTCGTGGGAGTTACAGACCATTCGACAGAACCGCCCGAAGGAACCTGCGAGGAAGTTACAGACATGACAGCCTGCTCTCCGACATGAGCATCACCGTTCATGTTTATTGACGGGGACGCAGCAAAAGATGAGCCTGCAAATAACAGCACAAGCAAAGCTGAACATGCAGGGAAAAATTTTATGCGCATGAAGATTAATCCTCCTTCTGTGAATAAAGCGTGTGAAAGTTTATGAATATCTCGATGATTGTAATTATACATTGAAAGATGAGATTTGCATTTTTGGGGCTGTGATAATATAATACCCGTCGTTGTTTTGCGAATTGACATAATGAATCGCTAGCTCAGTCGGTAGAGCACCGGACTTTTAATCCGGGTGTCGCGGGTTCAAGTCCCGCGCGATTCACCATTAACACGGGTCCCATCGTCCAGAGGCCCAGGACACAGCCCTTTCAAGGCTGCGACGCGGGTTCGAATCCCGCTGGGACCGCCACACTGTCATTCATTCCCTTTCAAGCAAATAATACTGTAATACGTCCCTCACTGATTCTGACGCGCTGTTGATCTCGTCCGCTGTGAAAGTGTTGCGCTCAATGATCGTTTTTGCCTCGCGTGAGTCTGACTCGCTCAATGCACGAAATTTTGACAGCCATTCTTCAGCGAGCGTATGTTTATATTTCTCACGGTAAATTATGAATGTCTCAGGCATGTACAGTATCTCGTGAAATTCTTGAATGTCATGGCCGAATGCTGCCTCGAAAAATTCAACGCCCCTTCCGATTTTGCCCTTTGTCGAGTTCATTACAGCCTGAACTGCGCGGATAAATTTTTTGTTCCAGTATGCGCCGATATAGTCCCGGTTTCGGAAATATTGCGGGTCTCTCACAGGATGATACTTCATAGGGAAGGAATATATTTTCACGTCCAGCTCCTCGCACAAGTCAACGTTGATTCGCATTCGGCAATACAATTCTTCAGGCTTGTCATCAAAATTGTAGAGCAGGTAATTCGACAGGTCATCGATTCCGCAGCTTGCCGCAATCCTCACGGCGCGTATGTATATATCCCTCTGGCTGTAATGATCAAATGCGATTCTCAGCGGGCGTATGTTTATCTCGGCGAGTCGTTTCATGTTCGAGTCGGTTATGAGTCTCGCGTCAATTCCCTGATTGAAGTCAACGTATCTTGAGCGTTTGACCGGGTGAAAGTATTTTGCTCTCAGCGGCCTGAAGTATGAGGCAGCAGAAAGAATCGATTCGGGCGATGCTGTTTCGGGGTAAATGAGTCCGAGCTTCTCACGCAAATGTAGAACTCTCCCGCGTCCTTGTCATTCATTCTTGAGGCTGTAAGATCATATATCCCGATAATTTTCCGGACGTAAGCTCTTTGATTGAGTCCGTCACGCAAATTCCCCAATGCTATTTCGTACTCATCCGGCGGAATGTATGAAGCATTTTTCGCAAACCCGCAGCGTTTAATCTCGTCAATAATTTCGTCAAACATATCTGACGCTAATACGTTATTGTCCATCAGCAGCAAATCTTTTCTCATCCCGTAATGCTCATCGATATACTTCAGCTGCTCATGAATGCCGCAGAATTTTTTGTACTCAGGCTCAAGAATAGGGACGGCGCAGAAAGGGCAATGACGAATACAGCCCCTTGTCGTGTAAGCGAAGTATGCGTCATGCGATGGGTAAATATATTCCGTCTCGTCAAGGATCGAATAGTCCTGAGGGAGCGAGTCTATTATGTCGGTGTTATCGCGGTCAATGACTCCCGGAGTGCTGAGCGTCCCGGTGATGGGTCTGATTTGAGTCTCGCGGAAAATTTCATCAGGCACGAGAGAAGCTGCGACTCCTCCGACAAGGATTCGGCCATCAGGTTTGAGGAATGATTTTGCGCCGTTGATCGTGTCGATCGTTTCGTGCCAGCAGAAAGTGAAAAGAGTCGTGATTGCTATGATGTCGAATTTCGGGTAATCCTGAGTCCTGAATCGTTTGCGGAAATCCTGAATCAGAAACTCGCTGCTGAAGTTGCAGAAGCCGGGGATATTTTCGATGAGTGAAGATTTCCCGGTCTTTATGTATTCACGGAAGCGGGGGAAAAATTTTGCGAGTGATTTATCGCCGAGCTGTGAGAAAAATTCTTCGCTGAGTAAATTCAGTGCGAGTTCGCGAAGACTGCCCTTGAAGAATCGCACAGTGTCATTTGAGTGTGCTGCGTATTCGTTTGATGAGTCTTTCTGCTGTTACATTGTCAAGTGATGAGCGTATTACGTCAAATATTTTGTTCATGATTGCACGTTCACGCGGGGTATATTTCTGCGTATATGATTCTGTTCCGTAAATTTCAGCCTTGTATGCAAATTTAGTTTCTATTCGGTCAACAATCTTGCGTATGAGTCCTCCTTTTGCCCTGAGCTTTTCTATGTCTGCTCTTGCTTTGAGTCCTTCGTAAGGGTCATCAGCTTTCTTGAAGAGGTTATATGCCCGAGAGCTGTCGTAATATAATTTTTTGAGTTCCGTAAAATATTGCTTGATTTGCGACTCCAGTACTGACCATGAAGAATCATTGAAAATGTGTGTACGCTCTAAATTAAGTATACAGTTATCATACACACAGAATAATTCACCTATGAAATAGTTTGTTCCTCTGTCTTCTTCAAATAATTTCTGTAACTCATATTCATCTCCAATCTGTATATTGTTCCTCCGCAGTCTTATTCCTCGCATAAGAGTCCCTTTCTTGATGACTCCCCTGAAGCACGACAGACCGAACCACATCCACGCAATAATATTCCCGTCATCATCGCTAAAATCATGGAATGCCACATCAAAAATTTCATCACCGCCGATACTCGTAGAATAATTAAGGCTATACGGCTTGAATATCTGCTCATCGTTCAGGAAAATATCATACTCATCAATACGAAACTTCAGCTTCTCCGCGTGAATGTGAATTTTCTGGCGGAACGGTTCAAAGTTATTGCTGTAGGGAAGAGGAGCAGTGAATGACAAATACTCTTTCACAACGGAATAATTAAGCAGCTCTTTGTTGTCGTCTTTGATTCCTTCAAGCTCAACAATAAAATAATGCTCGTCAGCCTCATCTGTTCTTTTTGTTTTGAACTCGCTGGTCATCATAAACACTTCTGAAGCTGTATACCTGTTGAAACCGCTATCCCTTTCGTCAAAAAGCCGGCGCATTTCTTCAGCATCACATTCAAGCGTTGAGATAATATTCTCGCCGCGAAATTTTGCCGTGAACCTCAGAGTCTTACAATACCCAAGACCGCCGAGCCTCCCGATCCCGCGATAGCCGCGCGAGTCTCCTATCCTCTTGTCCGAGTCTCCTATGCTCATCATCACACGCTCAAAATCTGAAGAGCTTATACCGATCCCGTTGTCCGCAATTGCAATCGTCCGCGTATCACTATGAAGCGTTATGTTGATTCTTCCCTCGCCCGGATGAAGTATTTTTTTCCTCACTGCAACGTCTACAGCATCGCAGGAATTTTGCACGTACTCACGGAATATCATACGCGAATCGCTGTACATTCCTGTTGTGAGACTTTCAAGCAAATGCGAGCCGAAAATTATTTCTTTATCACTCAATCTCAATCACTCCTTAATCATTAAACTGTTTGTATGCAGGGCGCGGAAAATTCACCTTCAGCAATGAACGGAACAAAGGACTCTGCAGCAAATATTCTCCCTGTTCGAGACGCAATAAAATGTTCCTGTAAGTTTCGGGAATGTGGCTGTAATCTTTTCCGGCTGACTCGATCGCGTTTGTCCTTCCGTAAGCATGAACAGCGCAGTTCCCCGTAACACGCGCGTTTATTCCGCTCCTGAACTGCTCCGCTCCGAACATTATCACACCTAATGACCTTCCGCGCTCCGTAACGTCAAGAATCTCACGCAGAACAGGCGAGCTTTTCGGCGCATCTTTCGAGGCGTATTTGTTAAGCTCGTCAATGAACACTATGATTCTTGAGGGGGGATTCACTCCTTCATATTCTCCGAGTTTCAGACGGTATATAGCTCTCAGTGCGTCGCCGAATACAAACGCTTGCTTGTCCTCTGAGAGTTTCGCGATGTCTATCACTTTCACGTCGCCCGGCTTGATGTTCTTCATCTCATCTGCGAGTCTGCATTCATGATTTTCACTCACTGCCCTTTGCGCGAACATGTCATCATTCTTCACGGACTTGTTGAGAATGCGCTTGAACTTCCGCCAGCTTTGCACCGTAATTTCTCCTGCTGATGATGATTTGCCCTGCGACTTTTGCGAGAACGTATGCACCTTTTCGATGAGCTGAGTCCACGTCATGACCTGCTTATTTCCGAAATCAGAGTCAGAGTCATCAATTATCTTTGTGATTATCGACTCCATCGTCTGCAAAGGGTCATCAATGTCAGCAAACAGCATCTCCAGACTCTCGCGGTCATGCTCGTAGCAGTATTTGTACTTCATGAGTCTTCCGGCTTGTATATATTCGTCAATGTCATCCTGTGCTATGTATGTGCTTCTTCCTGAATGCGAGTAAGGGATGTAGTATTTCACGTTCCTGAATGGTGCCGCGCTCAGTCCCAAATCTTTGTAGCGTTTCCGTTCCGACTCACTGAGTCCGCCGGGAATATGAATCGCTGTAAGGTCTCTTCCCTTCACGTTGAAGATAACGAATGCTGTAGAGTCGTCCTTCATGGCCGCGTAATATTCCTGAATCGATTTCAGCAGGAACATAGCGTATGACGTTTTAGCCGCAAGACCTGAGATTCCCGAAATATTCAGGTGCGCTCCTTCAGGGCCTAAGAGAAATTTTGCGTTCATCTTCACGGGCAGCGTAACTTCGTCGGGCGTTCCCTCGTACATTCTCAGAGATCCGCAGACAATGGGATTCTGAACTTCAGCGAGTCCCAATGCGTATATTATTTCGTCAGGCGATGCAAGATAGACGGGCGAGTCATTCCTCACAGGGGTATAAATATTTTTCGTGTTGAATGCTACGGAGGCTTCAGCGTAATTCATTCCGACTCGTAAAGTTGGTGACTCGATCTCAGTGTCTCCGAAATCATTTGAGATATAGCCGGAAAGAAAGCTCTGCGCGTCCGTAATGTGTGAAATATTTCTGACAGTGCCGAAAGTAAACGAGCCGTCAATATGTTCAGCCTTCACGATGTCGAATGCACCGAGCCGGAAATCTGAGTCAGTCCAGAACGTAAATTTGTCCATTGTCGTCGGGTATTTCTCTGTCGCTGAGACTCTGCCGATGATTTTATCCCGCAATTATATTCACTCCCATTTTCAGAACAGATGCAGGAAACTTTCTGCGCTGATGTATTTTGACTGTATATATTTCTCCGTCAAGTAAACCGGGTAAATGTGGCTCATCCATCTTGAGTCATTTCCGTAACAGACCGGGGTTCGTTCATTGATTATGTATGCGCTGAGTGTGTCAATTTCTGTGCTGTCGATTCTCTGGTTGTCGCGTTCGGATTGGGTAGTAAGAATCTTTTCGGCCTTGATGATTCCGCTGAAGACTGACTGAGACTCTGCTCTTTCACGCAGCCTTATGTACCACACAGCAAAGAGGGCATCACCGAAAATTTCCGGCCTGCTGTAAATCACCGCGTGTGTTCTGTGATACGCAGGAAGAGCGGCTATATATTCGGGGTCAATTTTTCCGTAACGGTTTGCGCATGACTGAGGATTGAAAGTTTTCGACAGGCCGACAACCCATCTGTAATTAGCGGGCGGCAATTGTGATTTCTTTCTGTACTCTAATGATCCGTCCTTGATGAGATAATTTCTGTAGTTCAGTTTCTTGATGAGCGACTCTGTGATTTCCTTCTCATTCTGAATCATTCTGTCTTGTATTGCGGCTGTAGCTTTGTCCTCGTAGGTCTCAGAATTTTTTGACGCTGAATAAGTTATGACCGCTGAAATTTCGAGTCCTCTGCGAATCATTTCGGGAGTCCCTGAAAGTTTGCTTGCCATTGCGGGGAAAAATCCGGGCTTGCCGTCTGGGTCAGAAATATCCGGGACTGCTATAACGATTTCGCGCCGTGAGATTTCGGGGATTAGTTTTCGGCTGACTCTCCTGCAAGCACCTGCTGAGATCTGCCCGGCGATTATGGGATAAATTGTATTGTTGTAGGAAATTTCCCCGGCCTTGAAGACTCGCCTTGAGCCGTCAAGAAAGTATGTCAGAATCGATTCGCCTGATGATAATTGCCTGCTCCTCTGCTGAAGGTCAATATATTTTTCCGTGTGTGATGACTCTGCTGAATGCCCGAAAAATGACGGTGATATTTCTTCCTCGTGAGGCTGTGAATCATCGAGGCAAAATTTTCCCGCCCCGAAATTTTTCCCGAACGTCTCAAGCGCAATAATATCGGTCAGTTTCTCGTGCATGTATGAATTTCTGCTTTCTTGTGGAATTTGAGCGGATTATAGCATAGAAGCTCATTCCGATCGCAGAGGGCTCAAGCACAAAAAAAGAGAGGCCGTTATAGCCTCCCTGTTTCAGTGTGAAGTGATTAGATGAATGAGAATACGAGATTGCCTGACTTCACGTTAACGTTTACGATTGTTTTCTCCTTGATGCCTCCGCCGATCATAGCGCGAGCAAGTTTCGTCTCTACGTTGTGCGTAATGTATCTCTTCAGCGGCCTAGCTCCGTAAACAGGATCATACCCGGCCTCCGCAATGAATGATATTGCCTCGTCCGAAAATTTCAGCTCTATCTGCCTGTCCGCGAGTCTCTCCTGCAAATGCGCGATGAGAATCTTCACGATCTCTTTCACCTCGGCCATGCTAAGAGGCTTGAACAGTACAATATCATCAACGCGGTTCAGGAACTCAGGCCGGAAATGTTCCCTCAATGACTGCATGACTTCAGCGCGTGCGTTCGGTGTGATTGCTCCGTCATTAATGCCATCGATAAGACTCTGTGATCCTATATTGCTCGTCATGATTATCACGGTGTTCTTGAAGTCAACAACATGGCCGTGCGAGTCCGTTATTCTCCCGTCATCAAGTACCTGTAACAATATGTTGAAGACATCCGGGTGAGCCTTCTCAATCTCATCAAACAATATCACGCTGTAAGGCCGTCTTCTTACTGCTTCCGTTAGTTGTCCGCCCTCGTCAAAGCCTATATAGCCGGGAGGAGCTCCGACGAGTCTTGAGACTGAATGCTTCTCCATATACTCGCTCATATCGATTCGTATCATGTTGTCTTCTGAGTCGAATAATGCCTCCGCTAATGTCCTTGCAAGTTCCGTTTTTCCGACTCCAGTCGGCCCCAAGAATATGAATGATCCTATAGGGCGTTTAGGGTCTTTGATACCGCTTCTTGCTCTCAACACCGCGTCAGCTACGAGACTCACGGCTTCGTCCTGGCCTATTACGCGCTTGTGAAGTATCTCGTCAAGTTTCAGGAGTTTTTCGCGCTCGCCTTCAAGGAGTCTTGTTACGGGGATTCCTGTCCACCTGCTTACGATGTCTGCAATTTCATCATCTGTCACTTCTACACGCAATAGCTTGTTGTCGTCCGAGCCTTTGAGAATGTCAGAGCGTTTTGCTTCCTGGCCTGCTAAGACTCTCTGCAGCCTCGGCAATTCACTGTTCTGTAACTCAGCTGCTAATTCCCAGTTGCCGTTGCGCTGTGCCTCATCAATCTTTGCTTTTGTCTCTTCTATCTGCCTTCTGAAGCTCTGTATGTCAGCAATTGCTTTCTTCTCGTTCTCGTATTGAGTCCTGAGAGTATTTTCTTCCGACTCGGCCTCTTGCAGTTCCTTCTGCAAAACTTTCAGGCGTTCCTTGCTTGCGTCATCCTCTTCATGCTTGAGTGAGACTTCCTCAATCTTGAGCTGCATAACTTTTCGTGCTGCCGCGTCAAGCTCTGAGGGCTGGGAGTCAATCTCCGTGCGAATCATCGCGCAGGCCTCATCAACGAGATCTATTGCTTTGTCGGGCAAGAAACGATTCGTTATGTACCTGTTCGACAATACAGCAGCCGCTACAAGTGCGTTGTCCCGAATCACAACACCGTGATGCACCTGCAATTTCTCACGAATGCCCCTGAGAATCGATATTGTGTCCTCTACTGAAGGCTGCTCAACGTCAACGGGCTGAAACCTTCTCGCTAATGCCGCGTCTTTCTCGATATACTTTCGGTATTCGTCAGTCGTTGTTGCTCCGATGCAGTGAAGCTCCCCTCGTGCCAGCATGGGCTTCAGCATATTCCCCGCGTCAACAGCACCTTCAGCGGCACCGGCTCCGACGATCGTATGAAGCTCATCAATGAAGAGTATTATTCTTCCGTCGCTGCTCTTTATCTCATTGAGGACGGCCTTCAGTCTCTCTTCAAATTCTCCGCGATACTTTGCGCCAGCGATTAACGATCCCATATCGAGCGCAAATACTGTGCGTTCTTTGAGTCCTTCAGGAACATCACCGCGAACGATTCTCTGCGCGAGTCCTTCAACGATTGCTGTCTTGCCTACACCGGGATCACCGATTAGCACCGGGTTGTTCTTTGTCTTCCGTGAAAGGATTCGAATCACCCGGCGTATTTCGTCGTCGCGTCCTATTACGGGGTCAAGTTTGTTGTTCTTTGCTGCCTGAACCAAATCGCGCCCGTACTTTTCGAGAGCTTCATACGTTGCTTCAGGGTCTGCGCTCTGGACTCTCTGTGAACCTCTCACAGCGTTTAATGTCTTGAGGAAGTTTTCTTCATTGAGTCCGAAACGTGAGAAGATTTTTCCGCACGGCGTGTTGTTTCCTTCAGAGAGCATGGCAAGCAATAAATGTTCAACGGAAATATATTCATCCTTGAGTGCTTTTGCTCTTTCGTCAGCGCGTGTCAAAAGCCTGTCGAGCCTCTGAGTGAGATAAATTTTTCCCTGCTCGACTCCTGAGCCTGTAACGCGGGGAAGTTTTGAGAGTTCATCTTCTGCTGCTTTCAAGATTTCGCCGGGGTCAGCATTCATTTTGCGGAGTATCTGCGGTATCAATCCTTCAGAGTCACGGAGCAATGCGCACAGCAAATGCTCACAGTCCGCCTGCTGATGATTGTATTCTGAAGCTATTGCCTGTGAGGCGGCTAATGCTTCCTGACTCTTTCGTGTAAGTTTGTTAATGTCCATACGAGAAATCACACCCCTTTAACCAAGTCTGACGAATTATAGCTGACAATTATTTTATTGCAAGAAAAATTTTTGTGATGCTGTAAAATATCATGAACAATCCCCAAGGAGGACATATCATGAGCAAAGCAAAAGATTTTCTGAGGAAGTCTGTTTTGTTTGCGAAAAGAAAAACGCTCGGCACACTCTTAAAATTTCCGTTTATCGTAAACTCTAAGGCATTTCAGAATCACAAGGCCTCGTCATATTTCAAGAACGTAAACCATCACCCAGACTCTTATCATGAAACTTCAGGCGAAAAAAGAATAGCTTACTTTCACGGCTCAAAGTCAGAACAGATTGCCGATATGCTTTCGATGATTCGCATACGAATTGAACCCGGCAAAAAGTTTCAGTGCTGGATTGACGAAGGACTCTATACTCCCTCAATCAACAGCATGATAGGAAATCTCTCGCCGAATTATGAGCTTGTAATCGCAAATTCACTTCACGGACTCATATCACGCTATGAGGCTATGAACAACACCGTCGCAAGAAACAATGTAACAATCCTCCGGGCCGTTTGCAGTTACGCTGACAGGATAGCAGATGAGCTTGACTCTTCCGGACTGACTCAAAGCGCGGAAATTTTCAGGAACATGAAAGACAGCCCCGCGAAAAATTTTGAGGAGGCATTGCAGAGAATATTATTATGGTCGTCAATATTCTGGCAGTCTCATCACAGGCTCGTGGGACTCGGAAGGCTCGACAAGATTCTCTCACCGTTCATTGAGCCGGGAAAATCTCAGGAGAGAATCGAATTGATTCACGGTTTCTGCGAGGCTCTTCACAGGCATTACGGCTTCAAGAGCAACGGAATCGCAAAAGGTGATACAGGACAGATAATCATACTCGGAGGCGTTGAGTCTGACGGGAAATATTTTGCCAACGATCTGACTTATGACTTCATCAACGCATTCATTCAGCGCGGAGTCCCTGACCCTAAACTGCTTCTCAGAGTCTCGGCGAATATGCCCGGTGAAATTCTGCGTCTTGCTGTCGACTGCATAGCTTCGGGAATCGGCTGCCCTCTTCTTTGTGATGATGATGTTGTTGTTCCTGCGCTTGAGGATTTCGGATATTCACATGATGACGCATGCAACTATGTTGTCTCGGCGTGCTGGGAGCCTTTAGCTTACGGGAAATCGCTCGAACAGAACAATATCGGCAGCATAAATTTCGCGCAGGTTATAGCAGACGTTTACAGGGACAAAAATTTTGCCTCGCTGAAAGATTTTGACTCGCTCGTTGAAATGTACAAGTCAAAACTGAAGCTGCATATTCTGAAAGTGCTTCACGGACTCAACGCTGTACGATGGGAAGAAGAGCCGCTGTTTTCGCTTTTCACTGAAGGCTGCATTGAGTCGGGAAAAGATATGTCCCAGGGCGGAGCGGTCTACAATGATTACGGCGTTACGGCTGTCGGCATGTCAAACACTGTAAACTCTTTGCTGAATATCAAGTTTACAATCTTTGAGGACAGGAAATTTACTGCGGAAGCTCTCAGAGATGCAGCAATCAATAATTACCCTGATGAAAGCATACGCGCATTTCTTGACGGCCATAAATATTTCGGCCGCGATGAAGATGATGTAATATCGCTGACGAATGAAATCACGGGCTTCACAGCTGGTCTTGTTGAAGGTTACCGCAATCCTTTCGGGGGCAGAGTGAAATTCGGACTCAGTTCACCGAACTACATCGAGGCAGGAAGATTCACGCCCGCGACTCTTGACGGAAGGAAATCCGGCGAGCCTCTCGGAGTCCATATCTCAAACCCGAAAGGAGTCCCATATACTGAGCTTGTGATGTTCGCTTCAAGCCTCAAATATTCGGGAGTAAGGAGCAACGGTAATGTGCTGGATTATTTTGTGTCGCCCGCAATACTTCATGATGAGCGCGAAAAGTTTTACGACTTCACAAAGTCAGCAGTGAAAGCCGGGTTCTTCCAGATGCAAATGAACGTTGTAGACAGTGCGAAACTCATTGACGCGAAGAAACATCCCGGGAAATATCCTGACTTGATAGTACGTGTGTGGGGCTTCAGCGCATATTTTGACGAGCTTCCGGAAGAGTACAAAGATGTCCTAATAGAGCGCGCATTGTCAGCAGAAAGCAAATCAGCATAGACTCAAATGGCTGGAGAAAATATATTCCTGACGAACATACAGAGATTTTCACTTCACGACGGCCCCGGCATAAGGACGACAGTTTTTCTCAAAGGCTGTCCGCTTCATTGCCCCTGGTGCAGCAATCCCGAAAATGTTTACGGCAATGACGGGAAATATTGCACGCCCGAAAAATTACTGCGTGAGATTCTGAGGGACAAAATATTTTATGACGGTGATATTCGCGGCGGCGTAACCTTCTCCGGGGGCGAGCCTCTTTTGCAGATTGACTCGCTTGTTCCTGTTCTTGAGGCTCTGAAGTCTGAGAATGTTCACACGTCTGTCGAGACCTGCCTTTATGTCTCACGGAAAAATCTTGATACGGCCATGAAGTATATTGACCTGTTTCACGCCGACATGAAGATCATGAATGCTGAGGGGGCTTTGAGGATTCTCGGAGGTGATTACGGTCTTTATCTCAGGAATCTTGACGCGCTGATGAGTGCAAGAAATGATGTGATTGTGAGGATACCTGTTATCGGAGGATATACGGACAGCGCAGAGAATATTGAGTCCGTCAAAAAAATTCTCGCGCAATACGCCGGAAGCATTCAGCGTGTGGATCTCATCAAGGGGCATAACTTGGGAGCGTCAAAATACAGGAAGCTCGGACTTGATGAGCCATGCTGCATGGGAGTCAGCGATGAATTAATGCTGAAGTATGAGCGTGATATTTCGGGATTAGGTTTGACGGCAGAAATTTGCAGGATATGAGAATAACTATTCAGGAGGAAAAATCTGCTTAATGGCAAAGAGTATCAAGAGGAATTATTTCTACAATACAGTGTACAGCATACTTACAGTGATTACCCCGCTGATAACTGCGCCGTACACTTCACGGGTGCTTGAGGCTGACGGGATAGGAGCTATGAGCTTTGCGCTTTCTATTGTAACGTACTTTACATTGTTCGGCAGTTTGGGCACATGGAGCTACGGCAGCCGCGAGATCGCATACGTTCGTGATGACCTTGAAAAGCGCAGCATTGTTTTCTGGGAAGTTGTTTTGTTCCGGGTAATCAGTACATTCATAGTGCTTGCTGTATATCTTGCCGCTGTTTATTTCTATGCGAAGTCCTACCGTATATTATTCTTCATTTTTGCGCTGAACATTCTCACTATTGCTTGCGATGTTACGTGGTTTTTTTTCGGGCTTGAAGAGTTTGGCAAAATAGTTTTCAGGAATATCATAATCCGGATAATTGATATTGCCTTTGTGTTTGCGTTCATAAAATCAAAGTCAGACCTTCCGCTTCATGCTTTCGGTAGTGTTTTCTTCAATGTAGCCGGAACTGTTGTCATGTGGAAATACCTTCCTGCTTACATAAAGAAGCCCGATTTCAAATCACTTCACCCGTTCCGAAACATCAAGACTATATTCTCGTTATTTATCCCCGGGCTTGCGGTACAAGTCTATACAGTCTTAGACAAAACGATGATAGGGATTTTCACTGAAGGCACATTTGAGAATGGCTATTACGAGCAGGCACTGAAAATTTCAAAGATAGTGCTTGCGCTTGTAACATCTCTTGCGGGCGTGATGGTTCCGAGAATAGGTTACCTTTTCGCAAAGGGAGACCGTGAACAAGTCAGCTTCTTGATGTACAGGAGCTATAAATTTGTTCTTTGTGTCAGCGTTGCGCTTTGCTTTGGGCTTGTCGGAATATCGGACAATTTTGTGCCGTGGTTCTTCGGGCCGGGCTATGAGAAAGTTGCCGGGCTTCTCAAAGTTTCCAGCTTCTTAATAGTGGCAATAGGACTCAATAATGCTACGGGCATTCAGTATTTCATTCCCACGAAACGGCAGAACCTTTTCACTTACTCAGTAGTAATCGGAGCGGCAGCAAACTTCACAATGAACATAATACTCATCAGAATGTACCAGTCATACGGGGCAATTATCGCGTCAGTTGCAGCTGAGACATTAATAGCAGCTATAGAGTTTTATTTTGTACGCAAAGAGATCAGCACGGGGCGCGTAATACTTTCAGGCACAAATTACTACATAGCCGGCGGAGTTATGCTCGCGGTATTGTTCTTCATGGGAAGCAGATTGACTCCTTCTCCTGTTCACACATTCACGATGATCTTCACGGGGGCGGCAGTGTACGTGTCATTGCTTTTCATTCTGAGGGATAAATTCTTCCTCGAATATTCCGCAAAGCCTTTAGAGTTCCTCAAGAGAAAGTTTGCGAAACGTAAGGGATAATCTTCATGAGTCGTTACGAGCTGAACATGACGGGCGGGAGAATATGGTCAGTCCTTCTCGCTTTCACATGGCCGCTTCTCCTTGAGAATTTATTGCAGCTTCTCTACTACACAGCAGACAGCGTTATAGTCGGTCGTTATGTCGGAGTTCCGGCACTTGCAGCCGTAAGCGCAACGACTCACATCTGCGGAATGCTCGTAAGATTCTTCAACGGAACAGCAACAGGAGCAGGAGTCGTAATCAGCCGGGCTTTTGGCGCGAATGACCGCGAGAGACTCGCACAGTCCGTAAAGACAGCATTACTTTTGACTCTCATGGGCTGCGTGATTCTGACTCTCGTCGGCGTAACATTGTCGCGCTTCTTCCTCGAAATGATGTCGACTCCTCATGACGTTATCGGCGAGGCAGATATTTATCTCACGATTTATTTCGGAGGCATTTCGGGACTCCTCTTCTACAACATAGGCGGGGCGATTCTCCGTGCAATGGGCGACACAAAAAGGCCGCTGTTCTTCCTCATCGTTTGCAGCGTTCTCAATATCATTCTTGATCTTGCGTTCGTGAAAGTCGGCTGGGGCATCGCAGGAGTCGCACTCGCAACAATAACAGCTCAGGCATTGTCGGCATGTCTCGTAATACGCGCTGTGATTCATTCTGCGGGACTCTCCCGTGAATGGAGAATCGATTCTGAGATTGCACGCGAGATTTTGAGGATCGGTTTACCTTTCGGGATTCAAATGGCTGTCGTTGCTTTCTCAAATGTATTTGTTCAGGGATATATTAACGTTTTCGGAACGGCGTGCATTGCTGGCTGGGGAGTGTACGTAAAGTTAGACCAGTATATGATGCTGCCGATTCAGAGCATGGGCCAGGCTGTTACTGTCTTCACTGGTCAGAATCTCGGAGCGGGCAAACATGGCCGTGCTGTTTCAGGAACATGGACGGCACTCGGAATGATGCTCGTGATTTCGTCAGCAATTTCCTTCATGCTGTGCGTGAATGCTCCGCTTCTCTCGTCATTCTTCAGCCCCGACTCAGGTGTCATTCGTTACGGCTCAATGTTCATAAGAATGTGTACTCCTGTTGCTGTGATCTGCTGCTTCAACAACATACTTGCGGGGTACTTGCGCGGCGATGGTAATTCGAGAATGCCAATGATAATTACTCTTTGCACTCATGTATTCTTCCGTCAGATTTATTTGTTCCTCATCACAAGAATCATCACCGATAATGTTTACGCTGTGGGGTTCGGTTACCCGGCGGGCTGGATATTGTGCGCATTAAGCATGACGCTTTACTATTTTCACTGGCAGAGGAAACGCGCTTTAAGCCATTAAAGTGTGATATTATTTTCTGCAATCCCATAACAAAACGAGGTAAAAAATTTTTCATGGACACCGCGACAAAAGCAGCGTTGCTTCTCAACAACATAAAAGCACCTTTCACGGCCTTCAAGAAATTGTGCGCTGATTATGACCCGGCGGAATTGTGGCACTCTGAGTCATTATGGGACGAGCTGAAACTCACTGAGCGGATGAAGGAGAGACTCGCAGGTTTCCTCGCAAAAGGCTGGGCAGAAAATGAAGACGACAAAATTTATGCTTACGATGCAAGATTCATCACAGCAAATGATTCTGAATATCCCCCAAGACTCTTAGACCTCAGAAGCAAAGCCCCTATAGGTTTATACGTTAAAGGCGGCGTGAGTCTTATGGATTTGTCTCTGCGTTCGGTCGCGATTGTCGGGACTCGGAAGTGCTCAGTATATGCTGAAGGTGTTGCGGTGAATCTGGGCAAGTCATTGGCGAAAGCAGGAATACCAACACTAAGCGGAGGCGCAAAAGGAATCGACACTGCCGGACACCGGGGGACTCTCAGTGAGAACGGAATAACGGTTGTGATTTTCGGGACGGGACTCGACAAAACATATCCCGCTGAGAATAAAGACTTGTTCGCGCAGATACTCGGCAAAAACGGAGCGTGGGTTACTGAGTATTCATTCGGGACTGACGGAAATACATGGAGATTCCCCGAACGCGACAGACTGATAGCCGCAATAGCTTCATGTGTCGTCGTGGCTGAGTCGCCTGAAGACGGAGGAGCAATGCACACAGCCCGCAGAGCCATTGAGCTTGGCCGCGAGTTATGGTCAATACCAGGCAGGATTGTTGATGACGTCGCAAAAGGAACTAACCTTCTTATGCGCGAGGGAAAAATTTTCGTAACCATTCCCGACTTCATAAGCACGATAACACAAGGGCGCGTTCAGATGGATTTGTCGCTTGAGGATTCGACTCATGAATCAATTCCGGCAGCTTCAGACTTAACTGACGAGGCAAAAAGCATTTACTCGATCATTCAGCAGAAGCCGGGAATCACGACAGACAATTTGCTTTCAGAGAGCGGACTCGATTTCATTGACATTCAGACCGCACTTAATGAGCTTGAGTTTGACGGCCTCATAACAAACTCAGGAGGAAGATATTCAGCGGGGCTTTAACATCTCACACTGAAAGGAAGACTCACACATGGCAGTATATGATGACTTTGCGAGACTCGACATCAGAGCCGGGACAATCATAAAGGCAGAACGATTCCCAAAAGCAAAGAAGCCAGCGTACAAACTCACAATAGATTTCGGAGCTTCAATCGGCATAAAGAAATCGAGCGCGCAGATAACAGACTGCTACACGCCGGAGAGTCTCATAGGCAAAAAGATTCTAGCTGTTGTGAATTTCCCGCCGAGACAAATTGCTGACTTCATGAGCGAAGTGCTTGTGCTTGGGACTGAGAGCGACGGAGGAATCATTCTCGCAGTTCCTGACATGGCCGCAAAAGTTTCGGACGGCGACAAGCTATGCTGACTCTTTGCCATAAATCACAGTTGAACATGCTATGATTCATTCATCACACACAAAAAGGAAGATGAATCATGTTAGGCGATTTCACATACTCAAACCCGACCCGCTTGTATTTCGGGAAAAATGCGCTTGAAGTACTCGCGAATGAACTCCCGAATTACGGCAAAAATATTCTCCTCACATACGGCGGAGGAAGCATCAAGAAGAACGGAATATATGACTCTGTCGTAACAATCCTCAAGTCAGCGGGCAAGAACATCATCGAATTACCCGGCGTAATGGCAAATCCCACATCTGAGAAGCTCATCGAGGGCGCAAAGCTGGCACGTGAAAACAACGTTGATTTGATTCTCGCTGTGGGCGGCGGGTCAGTCTGCGATTACTCGAAGGCCGTATCAGTCTCAGCATATTACGACGGCGACCCGTGGGAAAAATACTTCCTCAAGATGGAAGAACCCGAATGCAAAATTATTCCCGTCGGCTGTGTCTTGACGATGGTCGGAACAGGAAGCGAAATGAACGGCGGAAGCGTCATCACTAACCACGCTCAGAAGCTCAAGATCGGCCATGTTTTTGGGGACAATGTATTTCCGAAATTCTCAATCCTCAACCCTGAGTACACGTTCAGCGTTCCTCAGTACCAAATGACAGCGGGCTTCTTTGACATCATGTGCCACATCTTAGAGCAGTACTTATCCGGCACTGACGACAACACATCAGACTATATCTCAGAAGGTCTCATGAAGTCCCTTGTTCACAGCTCACGAATCGCCGTAAAGAATCCTCACGACTATGAAGCGCGCAGCAATATCATGTGGACAGCTACATGGGCGTTAAACACTCTCATAGCAAAAGCAAAGACTACAGACTGGGAAGTACATATGTTAGGGCAGGCAGTAGGAGCTTACACGAACGCAACGCACGGTATGACTCTCTCGGCCGTAACACTCGCGTACTATCGGCACATTCTGAAGGACGGCCTGAAGAGGTTCGCACGTTTCGCCGTGAATGTCTGGGGCGTTAATCCCGAAGGCAAATCAGACTCGGAACTCGCAGAAGAAGGACTCAAAGCGTTAGAGTCATGGATGAAGGAAATCGGAGTCGTTCTTCACCTGAAGGAACTCGGCGTAACTCCTGAAATGTTCGAGGGACTCGCGGATGCAACATTCATTCTTGAGGGCGGCTACAGGAAACTGACACGCGATGAAGTAATCGAGATATTCAGGGAGAGCATGTAATGAGCAAAATACTTGTGGCGTATTTCTCAGCGAGCGGAGTAACGGGTTCAGTCGCAAAGAAATTAGCGGAGGCTTCCGGGGCTGACCTTTACGAGATAAAACCGGCCGTAAAATACACGTCAGCAGATCTCAACTGGAACAACTCAGGCTCACGTTCAAGCGTCGAGATGAGAGACAAGACTTCACGCCCTGAGATAGCGGACAAGAGCGCAGATATTTCCGGCCATGATGTTATATTCTTGGGCTTTCCGATTTGGTGGTACGTTGCTCCGACAATCATTAATACATTCCTTGAGGCTTACGACTTCAGCGGGAAGAAAATAATTCTCTTCGCGACATCGGGCGGCTCAGGTTTCGGGAAAGCTGTCGACGGACTCAAACCAAGTGCGCCGGGTGCAAGCATACAGGAAGGAAAATTATTCCGGGCTTCAGTCTCAGTGAATGAGTTAAAGAAATGGGCTGAGACTTTCACACATTAAGCGCAAAGATCCCTTCTCCCTTGTTGTTAATGGCAGGGGAGAATTTTTTTATCCTCGCTGCGATATAATTACCCTCATAATTTCCCGGAAGGAGCATTCAACATGAAGAAGATAATTTTTGCGTCAGTCATTGCCGTATTGATTGCCTCATGCGTTTATGCAAGTGTCGTAATGACAGCGAGAGTCGGTTTCCTAACGAGGCTCAACACATCGGAGGAAGAATTTTCGCGAATCATTCAGGACAGCACGAGGACTCAAGGATGGAACTTGCTGTCGAATCGTCATGAGCTTTACGGCGTTAAGTTCTATGACTCACTCAATCAAATGTTAATGGCAATGGACAAAGGCGAGATTGATGAAGCTGCTTTGCCTGACATAGTAGCGGATTATATAGTGAGGAATAATCCTGCGTATGAGATTTGCTGCATGGCGATGACGAGAGTCCCTATGAGTCTTGCGTTCGGATTCAGGAAGGACAACTCCGGGCTTCTGTGGAAGTTCAGCCGCGCTATTCAGGACATGGAAGAGGACTGGACATTACCCGAAATACAGGGAGCATACATCTACACGTCAGACCGGACAAAGCCCGTAACGTTTGAGAAATTCGAGGGAGCCGAGACGGTGAAAGCTGCCGTAACAGGAGACATCCCGCCGATAGATTATGTTGACGCTGCCGGACATCCTTCGGGCTTCAACACCGCGCTTCTTGCGGAGATAGGACGCAGGCTGAAGGTGAATATTGAGATCGTTCACGTTGAAGCTGGCGCGAGGAATGCCGCATTGTCGTCAGGCAGAGTCGATTTAGTGTTCTGGTATGAGACAGCCGAGAATGGAGCGTGGACTCTCGATGCCCCTGAAGGCGTAATATTGTCGAGGCCGTATTACAGCTGGAACAAATTTTTCCACATCAAGAAGAAGTAACAGCGTGAAGAAAAATGAGTCTCCCTTGTGTGAAAGCAGGGGAGATTTTTTGTTGAAAGAAATTCTATATCTCCGCGCTGACGTTCACATTAAGACTCTTAATCCCGCGAATCTTTCTGAGAGCGTCAGCAAATCTCTGTATGTCCTGAGAGTTTCCCTTTGTGATTATGCACTCAAGGCAGGAGTCATGACTCAAGTGAACGTGAGTCGAGCAGATTATCACGTCGCCTGAGTCATGCTGAACTTCCGTGAGATTCCGAGTCAGCTCCGGCAGATGATGGTCATAAATTATTGTTACTGTCGCGCAGATTTCGCCCTCACTGAGCCGCCAGCGTTCACCCGAAACATATCCGCGCATAAGACTCCTCACAGCCTCTGAACGATTCGCCCTGTGATTCTCGTAATAACTCGCTTCAAACTCGCTCAATAATTCTTCGGGCACTGTTATGCTGAAACGAATCAGATTTTCATTTGGCATTTGATTTCCCGCGTGATGATTTTGCTGACTCTGTAAATTCCGCGTCAATAATATTCGGGTCTTTCGCTTTGATTTCTTTTCCCGTGAAATAGTTGTAGCAGTATTTCCCTCCCGCGCCGAACAAAGCCGTCAAGACTCCCCATCCCAAGAAGCTGAAAAGATACGACGGCAGTACGAACAGCACGAAATATATTATCGTGAAGATAAAGCCTCCCATGCATATGAACATAGGAATGAATACGAGAATGAGTATGCCTCTTTCTTTTGCGTCAGCCTCGCGCCATATGTTTATGACGAAATCAAGACCGCCCATATACAGCGAGGGCTTGAGGAACTTTGCTGCGTACTCGCGGATTTTGCTGAAGTCTATTGAGAACATTTACTGATTTGTGCCTCCGTTTTGTGAGTAAAAATTTCTGCACATTATAGCGCAAAGAAAAGAGCCTCCCGATTCACTCAGGAAGCCCCGAATATTTTTACCCTCTCAGCATTCCGAGTATCTCATCAGCAAACTTCAATTCATGGCCGAGTTCATAAAGTGCCTTCCGCATTCGTTCAGGTTCATTCTTCAATTTGTCGCCGTACTTCTTCAGAAGCTCATAGTACAAATTCTGAGCGTCCGACAAGCTCAAATGCCAGTCAAATTTTTCGTTGAAGAGTCTGCTGAGCTCGTTGAGATTCTCTATCGACTCCAAATCAAGACCGCCCACGCACATTGATGTTAGTATCTCCGTCATGCAGTCCGAAAATGCAAAGCGTATCCTCTCCTCGTCAGGCTTCACCCGCCAGAACGTAGCAAGCTCAAAATCACGCCTTATCCCGGCAGCATCGGGGAGTCCGTCCTCAAGTTTATTCACTATCTCTGAAGTCAGCGTGTATTCAGCCGCAACAGTCAGAATCGCAGGAGGCTTCGCACCGAGCAAGGTCAAATGCTCTAACAACTGGTCGTAATTCTTGACTTTGTTCTTCAGCGTGGCTTCAAGGCTGTGCATGTCATGACGCAAAAGAGCGTTGATTATCCTGTGCCGTGAATTTGACGGTATATTGTTGATTGTGTACTGGTCATAGCCGAATTTCTCGAACAACAATTTTTCCCTGTCATCACTCTCGTACATTGCTGAAAGCTCGAACACTTCATCCGGCGTAAGCTCCCTCGTTATGTCGGTCTCACATATTCCGCAAGAGATCAAAGCTCCGCCGCCTTCCTCGCCCTGATTGATGTTGACGGCAAAAAGATAATCCCCCTCAAGCCCGGTGATATTCGACTGAACATGAACTTTTCCCGCCGAAAATGATGATCCCTCGCCTTCTGTCTCAACATTCATCGCGCTTCCGGCCATGTCCCAGCACCCCTCGGAAAACTCGTAGCGGAAATCGTCAAACAATGATGTGATTCCGTAGTATGCTGCCATCTGCTTGCGGTCTGCGCGTCCCTGCTTTGCTCGCAGCTCGTAGATTTTTCCGCCGTCTTGCAATTCGGGTACGTTGCTCGGTGCTTCAGATAACATCTTCATGAATGCTGGCTCTAAATCTTTTCCCGTGAGAATTTTTGCGAGTTCGATTGCCCGCGCTGCATATCTCATAATCTGCACAGGCTCAATTCGCGAGATCTCGTCAAAGAACCATCCGCATGACGTGAACATGAGCAATGAATCACGCTGCATTTCGAGGAACATTAACGCCCTGACTCTTTCTTCAGGTGATAATTTTTTCGTGCAGTGCTTCTTGAGGAAGGAATTTACGTTTTCTTCTGACCTGTCGAGAATGACATTGATATACTCGTTCCGCGCTTCCCAAACGTCTTTGAACATTCCGCAGGACTCGTAGATTTCTGCTAACTCGTCGCGCAAATTGTTCATTGCGTCCCGTAAAGGTTTCCTCCATTTGTGATGGTAACCGGGAGTCCCGTCCCCGCATGAACAGTCATCGCACCAACGCTTTACACCGTGCGCACAGCTCCATGATGATTCCTCGATGATCTTCACTTCTGACTCCGGCGGGTAAAATGAAAGGTATTCGCCGTAAACAGTCAACTGCGCCCCGGATGTATGCTCTAAAGTTTCGAGGCAGTATGCGAGCGCCATATCTCCGTGAGCGTGATGATGCCCGTATGACTCTCCGTCCGTCGCAATGTTGCAGAGCACTGGCTTCCCGTAAGCAGCGTTCACCGTCGCAAGCTCATGGGCAAATACTCCTCCGTCATCAAGCAATCCTTCAAACGCGACTCTCTGGGACAATACGCCGTCATAAAAGAATATCGTTATCTCACGCCCTGAAGGAAGAACGCATGTATACGCGCCGCGAGTGTCAATCCTTCCGCCGGTAACATCCTGCCAGCCTCCCCAGCCTTTTACGCGGGTTGATTTCGCCTGATACGGTGAAAGAACCGTGAACGCGATTCCGTTCTCAGCAAGAACTTCCAGAGTCTCAGTGTCTACTGCGCATTCAGCGAGCCACATTCCCTCCGGCATTCGTCCGAAACGCTTCTCAAAGTCTGATATTCCCCATTTGACTTGGGTCTCTTTGTCGCGCCTCGATGCTAACGGCATTATTATGTGGTTATAGACTTGAGCTATTGCCGGGCCGTGTCCTGAAAATCTCTTCATGCCCATCTTGTCGGCCTCAAGTATCGCGCCGTAACAGAGCGGGTCATTCTCTTCAAGCCACGTAAGTAGAGTAGGCCCCATGTTGAAGCTGATTCGTGAATAGTTGTTGCAGATTCGGCGGATATAGCCCTGTTCGTTGAGAATACGTGATGCGGCATTGCGGCTGTAACATTCTGCGGAAATTCTTGCGTTCCAGTCGTGCCAAGGTGCTGCGGATTCCTGAAGCTCTACTGTCTCAAGCCAGGGATTTTCGCGCGGCGGCTGGTAAAAATGTCCGTGAATACATATATAGCGCGGCAAAGTGACATCCCCCTTCATGAAAATCAAATTTATTTTTTTATGGCTATGTTAATTATACTCACTGTGAAAAATTGCTCCGTTAATTACAGTTCGGCGGATTCGATTCTGGTTTACAATTTCAAATTTCACATGGCCGAATCGGTTTTGACTCATCGACTCGGTTTTGATGCGCATGGTTTCGACTCGGCGATTCGGTTTTGACGGGCTCGGTTTGGATTCGTCGAATCGGTTTTGACTCGTTGATTCGGTTTTGATGCGCATGGTTTCGACTCGGCGATTCGGTTTTGACGGGCTCGGTTTGGATTCGTCGAATCGGTTTTGACTCGTTGACTCGGTTTTGATGCGCATGGTTTTGACTCGGCGATTCGGTTTTGAGACACATGGAATCAATCAGCACTCCGAAAATCAATGTTTGATTTTATTTCCGAATGATTTAATATTTACGGGGTATCAAAATTTTCACATCGAGGTGTTTTATCATTATGCGTAAAGTTTTATCTGCATTAATACTTCTCGCACTTTCAGCCGGAATCGCTTCAGCAGAACCAATCAAAGCCGGCATTCTCTCAAAGCTCAACATGACTCAGGAAGAGTACAGCGAGCTTATATCGAACGGACGCAAGGCAGGCACATGGGGATTCTTCACGTCAAAGCCCGACGACAGAGAGATAGAGTTCAAGTTTTACGACTCAATTCAGGCCATGCAGCTCGGACTCAACGCCGGCGAAATTGAAGAGGCCGTATTGCCTGAAGTCGTAGCTGAATACGTCCTGAATGTTACGGGGCAGTACAGAGTAACGGCAATCGCAAAGACAAAGCCCGCTTATCTTGCATTCGGATTCAGGCTTGATGACAGGGGCAAAGCATTAGCCGCGAAATTCAACGATGCAATTCTCGCAATGAAGAATGACGGGACTCTCGCTGCTCTTATGGGACTCTATGTCTACGAGGCAGGAATCGGAGACCCTGAGGCAGTCGAGTTCAGGAAGTTCGACAACGTGAAGGACAAAATCACGATAGCTGTTACGGGAGATTTGCCCCCGATTGATTACGTTGCTGCTGACGGAACTGCTGCGGGATTCAACACGGCTGTGATTGCGGAAATCGGCAAGCGTCTCAACGTCAACATTGAGCTGACATACATTATGTCCGGCGCGAGGGCTGCCACTGTAATGTCCGGGCGTGCTGATGCTGTATTCTGGATTCAGGGCTTCAGGGACGTGCAGAGGCATTCAGACATTCCCGAAATGCTCGTGCTTTCTGAGCCTTATTACGAGTGGAACGAATTTTTGTTCTTAGCGCGGTAAATCATGAAGAAAATTCTTGCTGTACTTCTGCTGATGGCTTTTTGCTGTCCTGCGTTTGCTGAAGATGTCGTGAAGCTCGGCATTCTTGGCCAGATGGGAACAAGCGAGGAGGCATACCAGAAAGGATTTGACGATTTCAGGGCGAGAATATCCGCCGCGAATCTCCCGAATGACTCTCACTCTTACCCTTTTGTGCGCGCACTTCTTCAGCACAGGAGAGAGATACATTTCTACAACTCATTAATGACAATGCTAATGGGACTGCGCTCCGGGAAAGTTGACGAGATAATTCTGCCTGAAAGCACCGGGCGTTACGTCATGAACCTGAACTCAATCTATCAGGGTGAGAACTACACGTCAATGTTCACGCTTCGTTTGTCGTTCGGATTTCTTGAAGGGAATGAAAAGCTGAGGGACGAATTTAACACCGCACTTTCGGCCATGAGGGAAGACGGGACATTAGCCGCGCTTGAAGATGAATACGTCCACAACCCCGCGCACAAAGTGAGGTCTCATACCCCTGAGAGATTTCCCGGAGCTGAGACGGTAACGGTAGCTGTTACTGGAGATATGCCGCCTCTTGACATGTTTGCGGGGGATGGCAAACCTGCGGGCTACAGCACTGCGATATTGACGGAGATCGGGAAGCGTCTTCACAAAAACATGCGCTTCATGAACACGGACGCGGGCGGACGCTCGAACGCTCTTACGTCGGGGCGCGCTGATGTTCTTTTCTGGTGCCAGACTACTGAGAATGAGCAGCTCAATAAGACCTCCGATGAAGATTTGTACGCTCTCTTCTCCGAGAATCAGCCGGGATTGATCATGTCCGATCCCTATTACACGTGGAACAGGGAAATGATACTCAGGGTTAAGACTTCCGGCGGCTTCTTGGGAATCTTCAAGTAACAAAAGAAAGAAGGAATAATGATGACTAAAATTTTTGCAGTAATCGCGCTGTCTTTGTGCATGATTTCTCCGTCATTCGCAAAGGATAAAATCTCGGTTGACTCGTCGGACTTTGTGCTTCTGTCTGAGGCTGTACCTGACGCGATACTAGAGATCCGCTACTACTCAACGTATAACTTTGTGGGCGAAAGAATCCGGGGATATGAACGTCCTGTAGCATATCTCACAAAGAAAGCGGCGGCGGCATTGCGTGAAGTGAGTGATGAGCTTGTGAGCAAAGGTTACAGGCTGAAAATTTTTGACGCATACAGACCGCAGACAGCAGTGAATCATTTTGCGGAATGGGCGCAGAAAATTGATGACACGAAAATGAAGGAGTACTTTTACCCGGAGTTAGACAAGTCAGTACTCTTCAAGCAGGACTATATCATGTACAAGTCCGGGCATAGTCGAGGAAGCACGGTAGATTTGACGCTTTTCGACATGAGCACGGAAAGAGACGCAGACATGGGCGGGACGTTTGATTATTTTGGTGAGAAGTCGCACCCTGATTACAAGGGGCTGACTCCCGCGCAGTATAACAACAGAATGATTCTCCGCGAGGCCATGATTAAGCACGGATTCAAGCCGCTTTATTCTGAGTGGTGGCACTTCACGCTTAAGGATGAGCCATACCCCGACACATATTTTGATTTCCCGGTGAAGTAACAAGATTTTCTCCTGCATATCTTCAAGACGGTGTGCAGGATTTTTTGACAAGGAGCAATTATTATGACGAAAATGAAAATGGCTTCCCTCATCGCGCTGGCATTGATGATTGTCTGTGTGCCTGCGTCCGCTTCAGTAACAGAGACAGTAACAGGCGGCTACACAGTCAGCGGTGAAAATTACGACCTCGTTAAAGGCGTGTTCTTTTTCCCGTCAGCAGTCGCGATTGATGACGCATTAATTGATATTCCGGCGCGTTTCTTCTATTCGGACGGATTTTTCGCGGAAGACCCGTACACGTACAATAATCACCTCGCAACGGCCTCTATTTGTATGGCAATGTCGGGTTTCTACTCGAACGAGGGCGATTACCCAGCGAAACGAAAGAACATCATACAGTACATGAAGGACATCGGAGTCGCTGAGTCTGACATATACGCCAACCGCTACAACACAATAAAGCCTCAGACAGGATCAATCGGCGTAACAATCGGAATGAAGAGACTCACAGACGGAAGAGTCCTAATCCCTGTAGCTATACGAGGCTCGAATTATGAGCTTGAATGGGCGAGCAACGTTATGTTAGGCGAGTCAGGAGAAGCACAAGGATTCGGCTCGGCGGGCGCGAAAGTTTTCGGTGAAGTTCAGAGATACATAGCGCGGAAAAATTTGCAGGCTGAAATCGCAAGCGGAGATGTAGTGTTCTGGGTTGCTGGATATTCGCGGGCAGGAGCAGCAACAAACTTAACGGCAAAACGACTCGTTGATGAATATTCAGCGGCGGGCAATAAGATATTTGCTTACGGCCTCGAACCTGCAATAGGAGGAGTCGCGAGTGAGGAAAAATCCGGCTTCAATTACTCCTGCATTCACAGCGTAGTGAACCGCTCTGACCTTGTGCCGAGAGTCGCTCCTTCAGCGATGGGCTTCAAGCATTACGGCACGGATCACTACATACCCGGCTCAAATCCCGGTACTGTTCAGACTGCCAGCGACGGCAACAATTACGACAACACACCGTACAAGACAACATCAACTGAGTATCAGGCCGTAAAAGCAAAAATGCTCGATCAGCTTTTAGCGGTCAATCCTATTATCAGGGCAATATTCACTGACTCATTCACGGTGATGGGACTCGGACTCAATGAGACTCAGACGGGCTACACATTAACGCCGGGCGAATCGATTGCGATGGAAGATTATCTTGACGAGTTCATGACGTACCTTCCTGCATGGACGGGACTGACTCGGACTGTTTACACCGGGGGCGCGGGCACTGTAGCAGGATTAGGAGTGCCGGTAGCGTACGGGAATGTTCAGCGCGCGCTGAGGATGATAATATCGCTTTTGTTCGGAGGCTCCTCGAATGACTTTATGACTCTCATCGCAGGAATGTTCGTAACATCGGACTCAAGCACACTGTCAACGCTCGCGACTCCAATTTTCACCGGCCTTACTGAATGGTACAATCCCGCATTCAGCTACAAGCCCATGTACATCAACAGGGTGATAAATTTCCTGGAGAAGAGAAAAATTACTGACGCTCTCGGCCTCTCTTACCCGGAGAAAGAAAAGCTCATAAGGTCGGAGCTTCCTGTTGCCCTTAACCTCATACTTACTGCCGCGACTGGCGACTTGGGAACGCCGCTTCACGGGACAATGGGCTTCACTCAGATTGCTACGTTAATCAGCAACATCGGACTCATAGGCATTAATCATTATCCTGAAGTAACATTCTCATGGTTACGCGCTCAGGACTCACTTTACGACAGCGAGAGAGTGAGAGTCTCAGCGATGCCCGTAACATTTTCTGTAACTGAGTCAAACGTCAGAGCCTCAGAAGAGTCCGTGATTGTTGATCTTGATGAGCTTCCTGACTTTTTCGCGTCTCATGACTCAGACCCTGCCGGAAAATTGCCCTCAACAGTAACAGGAACAGACAGCGGCGGAACAGCTCAGACACTTTCCGTAACGTGGTCAAACAGTCCGAAAGTCTACGCGATTAACGACAAATTTAACCCTGATACATGGACAGAGACAAGCGCGGCAAATTCTGCGGGGACGACTCAGCCATTGCTTTACGTTTTTTCCGGGACCGTCAGCGGCGGCACTCTCAAAATTTCTGCTGACGTTAGCACGAACTTGACCGCAAATGTTTATGTCGCAGGTCTTCCGAGAGTCAATCCTCCCTACACCGCATTGCCTGAAGGTGAGTACAGCGGGCCTCAGTCTGTCGTGTTAAGGGCGGCGAATGACTCAGACGGTGAAGTAGTGTACAGGATTTCGAGATTCGCGAGCAGTGATACAGGTACGGACATCACGTATACAGGCCCGGTAACAATCGGAAGCAGCGCAAGCACATCAGCAATAGAATACGCGCTCGTTGCGAGAGTGAAGACAAGCTCAACAACAAGCAATGACAGCGCGGAGCTCGTATGGCACTACACAATCACCCCGGCTGTATCAGAAGACTCATCAAGTGAATACCTCAGCTATATTACATCAAAGATTTTCACGCTCACGAATGACTCGGCGGTATGCTGGAGCGTTGACGTTCCCGCCGGACTGAATGTTACGGTTACACCTGACTATGCAGACACGATCCCCGCGAAAAGAATCGATGTCGCCGTTGTAACGATTGCCGGCGCGACTCAGAAAGGGACGTACACAATCCCCGTGCTAATTTCTGATGACGGACTTACATGGACTGACATCGATCCGATTACGTTCGAGGCATCATATGAGGAAGACGAGCCGAGCCAGCCTCAAGGTGTAACAATCCGCAACGATTCAAGCGGAAACTGCAGCATGAGTCTCCCGGCGTTAGGACTCCTTCTTGCGCTCTCAGGACTCATTCTCAGACAGAGGAAAGGGAATCGCTAACGTGAAGCGCAAAAATTTCCCGCTGATTCTCGTAATGATTCTCTCGGCTGTAATCATGGCCGGGGGCTGCGGAGGGTCAAGCGGTTCTCTTGTGCAAATAGACTCGGGAGTCGACTCAAGACTCGACTCTGTTGTCTCATCGATGACTTTGCGTGAAAAGGTCGGGCAGATGTTCATGATTCGTCCTGAGACTCTTTACGCTGAAATAACGCCCGGTGAGTTGTGGCAGAAGATAGCCTCAAAGGACGTGGACATTCAGAGAGTGCTGTACACGCTGACGGAGGAAATGAAGTCAACGCTCAAAGATTATCCGGCGGGAGGGTTCGCGCTGTTCACACAAAATCTTGATACCCCCTCGCAGGTTAAGCAGTTAATCTCAGACCTTTACGAGGCGAGCGATACATATCCGTTTATCGGAATTGACGAGGAAGGCGGAAGAGTTTCGCGGCTTGCCAACAAAAAAAGTTTTGACGCGGAAATTCAGAACGTCGGAACAATGGAGTCAATTGGTGAGACTGGAGACCCTCAGAACGCATACAGCGCGGCTAATTATATCGGCGGTTACCTGAGTGATTACGGCTTCAACGTTGACTTTGCCCCGGTTGCTGACATAAACACTAACCCGGACAATATAGTGATCGGCGACCGTTCATTCGGGACAACGGCGGCTCTTGTGTCTGAGATGGCCGGGGCGTATCTTGACGGGCTTCACTCTCGCGGCGTAATGGGAACGCTGAAACATTTTCCCGGACACGGCGACACTACACAAGACACACACACGGGCTATGTGGCAGTCTACAAAACGTGGGACGAACTTCTTGACACGGAACTGATACCCTTCATTGACAACTTCTGCAAGACGGACATGATCATGACGGAGCATATCACGATGAAGAATGTTACGAGCGATGATTTGCCCGCGACTCTCTCACACACAATCTTGACGGAGAAACTTCGCGACGAGCTTGGCTATGACGGAGTAATCATCACTGACTCGATGGAGATGGGAGCGATAAACAAGAGTTATCCCAGCGGTGAAGCTGCTGTTATGGCGGTTGAGGCTGGAGTCGATATTGTACTTTTGCCGTATGATTACTGCGCGGCGTTTGATGCTGTTGTTGACGCTGTAGAGTCCGGGAGAATATCCGAGGCACGAATCAATGAGAGCGTGAAAAGAATTTTGCGCCTCAAGATGAAGTAATATTGATGCTGAAAAACGGATTGTTTTACGGAATCCCGGAAGATTCTTATGATGATGCCTTGAAGTATTTGCGTGCTTCGAGGCATTCCTTCATGAGAGGCGAAATCATACAGCATATAGGCAGCGAGTTCCGTTGCGCCGGGTTTGTGCTTGAGGGCGTAATAGAATGCTCGTACATTGACTCAGACTTCAACAAGTACAACATGAATCATATTGCTGCGGGAAATTTATTCGGTGAGTCTGTCTGCTGCGCTGAGGTTGACGAAAGCCCTATGCAGATTTCAGCCGTTACTGACTGCGTGATTATGTTTCTTGATTTCCGTGTGCTTTACGATCCCGATTTGAAGTATGAACATAGAATGACAATTGCCGTAAACCTTATCCGAACTATATCGGCGCAAAATTTTTTCATGAATCAGAAAGTAAGAATACTGAGCAGGAAAGATATACGCGGGAAAATTCTTGCCTGCCTTCAAAGCCTGAAGCCTGACGAAAACGGCGTAATACGACTCCCGTTCACAAAGTCCGCGCTGTCTGAATTTCTTTGCGTGAACAGGTCTGCTTTGTCCCGCGAGCTTGGCAGAATGATTCAGGACGGATTAATCACAATGAACGGGAGAAATTTCACCTTATGCCAAAAGTGATGAGACAAGAGCAGGAATTTTCCCCAAGTCATCACATGACGGAGTCCACAATGCCCGGATATTCTCATCGATTACGGAGAAGCCTGCCTCTTTGAGTTTTTCCTGAAGGATTTTGACGGACTCGCCACTCCAGCCGTAACAACCGAAAGCAGCCGCCTTCTTTTTCCTGAACTTTAACTGTTTTGCGAACTCAAGCCATCCTGCGACACTCGACAAAATACTGTTGCCGACAGTCGGAGAGCCTAAAGCAATTCCACGCGATTTGAATACTTCCGTCATTACCTCGTTTTTGTCAGCCTTTGCGACGTTGAAGACTTTAACGACTGTTGAAGGACTCTGTTTTGCGATTTCGCCTGCTATTTCGTGAGCAATTTTCGCTGTGCCTTCCCACATTGTGTCGTAAGCTATTGTTATCTGGTCTTCCTGATAAGCGTCTGCCCACTGAGAATATTTTCTAACTATCTGCAAAGGATCATCACGCCAGATTGCGCCGTGCGAGGGGGCTATAATGTCGATCGGGAGATTCAGCGCGGTGATTTCCTCAAGTTTCTTTGTGAGTATTGCCGCAAACGGGTTAAGTATGTTCGCAAAATATTTCATGGCCTCTTTCCACAGTAAACACTTGTCCGCTTTGTCATTGAACAGCTCTTCAACCGCATAATGCTGCCCGAAAGCGTCATTTGAGAAAAGAATATTATCGCCCGTCATGTATGCAGCCATTGAGTCCGGCCAGTGAAGCATTCTCATTTCAACGAACACTAATTTTTTGCCATTGCCAATGTCGAGCGAGTCGCCTGTTTTGACGGTGCGGAAATTCCAGCCTCTTTTGCCGTACTGGCCCTCGATAGATTTCACGGCGTTTGCGGTGCAGTATATAGGGGTATCGGGAATTTCTGACATTAATGCGGTGAGCGAGCCGGAATGATCGCATTCACCATGATTTGCTATTACCGCGTCAATTTTGTGAATGTCAATTTCCTTCTTGAGGTTCTCGACAAAATCGAATCTGTGAGGAGTCCACACTGTATCAACAAGAATATTTTTGCCTTCCTCGATAAGATATGCGTTCTGGCTTGAGCCGTTCATGATGGAATAATCATCACCGTGAAACGACTCTAATTCCCAGTCGATATAGCCGACCCAGCTGACATTGTTTTTGACAAGCCTTCTCATTTTTCAGTCCTCCATTGCAAGCAGTATTGCCATCTTGAATTTTCCTGGCGACTTCACGTAATGCCTTCCGTTTTTCGCAAACTTGAAATTTTCGCCCGCCTTGATTGTGTACTCTCTGCCCTCGTAGCCGATAATCCCCTCACCGTCAAGCGCAAAGATTAACGCCTCGCCCGGTGCTGAATGCTCAGAAAGCCCGGTGCCATCGTCAAAAGCCATAACCGCGAATTTCAGCTTTGAGTCCCTGATTATGTCCATGTTCACGACTCTCCCGGCCTGATACGGCACAAGCTCCGACAATGAAAATATTGCGCCTTCCTTCAGCGATTTGTTCAAATTGATTCCCTCCCTTAATGCAAGCTCAACATATACACAGCCCGTTGATGTCTTCATTCCTGCGGGTATATTTTCCGGAATGATTATGAGTCCTCCCTCGCCTGCTGTAACTTCATGGCCGTAAATGCTCACGGTGAGGCGGCCTGAAACTGTGAGAATGACTTTGCGGAACGGAAAAATCTCCGGGCTTATGTCTGTATCATGAGACATTGAGAAATATGTTATCCCGAAATTTTGAGCCTCATAAACTGAACGCGAGACTGTGCAGCCTTCAGCAGGTTCATTATCACGAGCAATTGAGAATATAACGCCTTCTTTTTCTTTCACAGGGCTTATCACCTCAGAAGTAATTATAGAAATGCTGACAGAAAAATTATGTTGCAGAGGCAAAAAAAAATCCCTCCCCTGAAACTTAGAGGAGGGACAAATTTTTTCCCGTTTACTTTGCGAGCTGAGGAAGATATTTTGCGAGAAGGAATTTTCCCGCCCATCTGAACGGAACGACAAGCACCGCAAGCACAAAGCAGTTAAGCCACGAGTCGAGACTCAACGCTTCAACACTTAACATTTCCCCGCCGAACTCAACGAACGCCCACTGCATTACGAATATGAACATCATCATGAAGACGCAATTTTTTGACGTGGCCATTGCAAGCCCGTTGAACGTTATTGCCATCATGAAGAGCGCGAATACAGCCGTCCGCAGATAAATTATGTCAGCGTTCCCGAAAAGCCCGCGCACTTTCGGCACAAACAGAACCGCAAGGCACATCACCGTGATATATGCCGCGCCCGTGAGAATCTGCCCTAACATTTCGGACGTGATTATGTTTTCGTCGCGGGGTATTGGCTTCTCGTTCATGTATTCGTCTCTCGGAGGCTCTGAACCGAACGCAATCGCCGCTAACGTATCCATAGCAAGGTTAATCAGCAATAACTGAATGACCGTGAGAATGACATTCTGACCGAACAGAGGCCCAAGGAAACATATCAAGACCGCTGACACATTCACAGTGAGCTGGAACACCAAGAATTTCCGAATGCTCTTGAACATCGTGCGGCCGTAAAGTATAGCCTTAGCGATAGACTTGAAGTTGTCATCAAGAATAGTAATGTCTCCTGCTTCTTTTGCGACTTCAGTCCCGGAACCCATCGCGAATCCTACATCAGCTTTTTTCAGAGCGGGCGAGTCATTCACTCCGTCCCCTGTCATGCCTACAACAAGATTCAATTCCTGCGCGATTTTCACGAGGCGGCTTTTGTCTGAAGGAAGCGCGCGCGAGATCACACGGAGATTCGGCAATATCGCTTTGAGTTCGTCATCTGATTTTTCGGCCATTTCCTGTGAAGTCATTGCTACGTCATCAGGACTCGAAATCAGCCCGGCTTCTTTTGCGATTGCCACGGCTGTCTCTTTTCTGTCGCCCGTAACCATAACGACTTGAATCCCGGCTTTTCTCACCTGCTTTATAGCGTCAACAGCTTCTTTCCTCACGTTGTCGCGAATGCTTAACACGCAGACTAACTCCATGCCCTCGCCTGAATCTTTTGCGACTGCTAAGAGTCTCATTGCCCGGTCTGCCTGATTGTTGATGTATGTGTCGAGCTTCTTTCTTGCTGTAACGTTCTTGCAGTGAGGGATAATTTTTTCGGGCGCGCCTTTGATGTATTTCGTTCCGTCTGACATTGTTACGGTTGCCATCTTTGTGTCAGATGTGAAGGGTACGGACTCTTTCACGTCCCGTTTTGCGGACTCAATCTTGCGTAAAATTTCCGGGTCAGCCATGAAGAAAGCCATTAATGCGCGGTCTGTGCTGTTGCCTCCGATGACATTTCCGTCACCGACACTTGCGCTGTTGTTCACTCCTGCGCCGATAGAAATATCTTTGAGCGATTCTGCGTCAAGGTCAGCGAGAGAATGACAGACTTTAACGTCAGGGAGCGCGATTTCTGCGATAGTGAGCCGTCCTTCTGTGATTGTCCCGGTCTTGTCGCTGAATAAAAGATTGAGGCTTCCGGCAGTTTCGAGTCCGTTAATTTTGCGGACAAGTACATTATCTCCGGCCATCTGCATAGACTGGAAGGACATCAGCATGGACGTAAGCATAGGGAGTCCCTCAGGCACAGCGCAGACAACGATAGTTACAGCTACGGTGATCGCGTCAATGATGAGCCGCGCCCATGCGAATCCGTCAGCGGGAAGATTGCCAGTTATGAACGTACGCGCTAATATTCCGAGAACGATTGCAGTAGCTCCCGTGTAACCGAAAACTGAAATTTGCTGCGCGAGCTTTCCGAGCTTGACCTGAAGGGGAGTCTTTCTCTGTGCTTCTTGTACTTCAAGTGCCAATTCACCAAAAAGAGTCTTGTCGCCGACAACAGAAATTTTCATGTAGGCTTCTCCCGAACAAACGACAGTCCCGCGATAAGCGTAGAATTTGTTGAGCAAGTCTTTTATGTCGTAGGATTCATTTTCGGGATTGGGGAGCTTCTCTGCCTCTTCTGTTTCTCCGTTCAAAGCAGACTGATCTACTTTCACGCTTCCTTCAACGATAACGCCGTCCGCCGGGATTTTGTCGCCCGCCTGAAGGTAAACAATATCACCTGCAACAACTTCGCTGACGTGAATCTCGTGAATTGATCCGTTGCGTATGACCTTTGTTGTTTCGCCGGCTTCCTGCTGTGATTTGAGGAGTGATGCTTTCTGCTCCTGACGGTATTCAGTGATTGACGATACGCCGCCCGCAATCAATACAGCTATGAGGATTCCGACAGGCTCGAACCATTCAGCCCGGCCCATGACGAATAGCACTAACTGAATCACGAGAGCGCACAACAGGATGATGATCATCGGGTCTTTGAGGCTTGCGAGGAATTTTGCGCCTAATGTTTCGCCGGGAAGTTCGGTGAGGGAATTGGTGCCGTATTTTTCGCGGCTTGATTTGACTTCGGAGTCTGTGAGACCTTTTATGTCAGTCAAAATAGATTCCTCCTAAAATTTTTTGTGAGATGACTGATTATAGCCTCATGGCCGGAAAAATTACAACACGCGCTGATCTTTACGCCTGAGTCTGAAATAATAATATACGAGATATAACAGAAGACACCATACAGAAGCCGTATACATGATGTTGCTCCGTGCCCATAACGAAATAGAATTTATGCCCAGCCCGAAATGTTCATCAAGCCACAGGGGAATACGTGTACTTCCATAACAGGCGAAAATAAGCGCAATACTTACGACAAAATATAATGCTGACTTCCTGCGGAAAAGAAGAATGACAGCCATGCAGGGAATCACAAAATACTGGCTGGCTATTCCTGAAGCAAAACAAACCTGAGCTACAGTGTAAATCAAAAACAGGTTGAATATTTTCTCATGCCTGAAAATGTAACCGCAAATTCCAATCAGAAGCCCGAACAGCGGAAGCCCTGCAATATTCTGGAACGATGTGCTTATACCGAAGCCGTTCATGATTCCAAGCCCGAACAGCGGAAAATTATTGCCTGACTTATACATGAAGACATTGCGCATGATTCCTTCAGCACCCTCGCTCCAAGAAGGCACAAAGCTCAGAAGAAATATTAACGGCGGAATGAAAGCGTAAAGAATTTTCTTGCGGGCATCAATTTCAGAGCTGAGGAGAATCCAAAGAGGGAATGCCCACATAATATGTTTTGCTATAAGGCTCAATGAAAGGAATATTATTCCGAGTATGTCTGAAGCCTTTATGCTGTGCTGTGATGATGAATCTTCAATGCACAATACACCGCAAGCAGCAAGAACAACGGCAATATTATCGAACTGGTTATGCATTCCCGTAACTACAAGCGATATAGGGTTAAAGAAGAATATCAGCCCCCAGAAATTTCCGGCTCTTCGTGAAATTATCAGCGCAATGAGAATATCCATAAGCGTAAGCACTCCCACAAGAAGAATCCTGAACGCTAAAATGTGATCGCTGAAAAAAGCTGATGCCCTCCATAACGTTCCGAGAAGAATAAACCATAAAGGCGCGTAATTGTATTTATCAGTGCCGGCATAAACACTTTTGCCGTCAGTAAAAAGCTGTCCGATAGTACAGGAATTAGCAAAATCAAAGCTGTGAAAATACTTATGGCCGATAAACATCAGAACAAAACGCAATATAATTCCCAGAAAAACACATAACCAGAAAATTTTTGCGTCTACATTCTTCTTCATTTTCCTGCCTCCTTAATCTTTTTTCTCAGCTGTCGGAAATCTGATACCGCTTTCATTCCGATCTGAATTATTCTCTTTACGTTGATGAAATTTTTGCCGCCCTGCCTCGGTTTGAATGTTATTTCCCTGAACACTATATTGTTACGGAAATACGCCAAGCAAACCGTAAGCATTACATTGGGAAGGTTGAAATCTTCAGGCAGCATTGAAATATATTTGCGCACTAAATCCGAGCGCATCAACCTGAAGGGGCAGTTCGCGTCCGGGACTTTCACGCCGAATATCATACGGACAACAAAGCACAGCACATTCTCAACAAACTTGCGTGATTTTCCGTCGCCCCTCACAGAACGTTTGCCTAAAACCGCGTCATAATTCCCGATCTCATTCCAGAAGGACTCGAACTCATCCGCAGAAGTCTGCCCGTCAGTGTCAGTCTGAAAGATGTAATCCGCTCCGTGTGAGGCCGCGTATTTGTATGCGTATATGCAGGTCGCTCCGTGTCCGCTGTTTGGTTTCGTGAGAGGTAAAAGAAGACCGCGAGTCCCGGCCATGTCCTGAAGTATCTTGTACGTGTCATCCTTGCTCCCGTCGTCAACAACAACAAGACGCGACAATCCGCCCCCGTTATGACGCTCAACAACGGGATACCATTCTTCTACAAAATTTTTGATGTTCTCGGATTCGTTATAGGCTGGTGCTACAAGGTATAGTGTTGGCTGTTCGCTGTTAGCAGTTTGCATTGTAAACTCGTCTTTCAGCATTGTCAACTCTCCTTCTATGAATTTTTCAGCAGATTATATCACCCGCTCTAATTTTTCCTCAGCTCCTCAAGAATCTTCACCGCAAGTTTCTCTCCTATGCCCGGAACTGTCATTAGCTCTTCAGGACTCAAGCCCGCAATTTTTCCCGCGCCCCCGAATTTCACGAGAAGCTCCGCAGCTTTCTTCCGTCCGATCCCGGGTATGTCGTCAAGTCTTGAGTGCCTCATTCGTTTATCCCGCGCGTTCCTGTGAGTCGTTATCGCGTAACGGTGAACTTCATCTCGCAGACGTTGCAGCAATTGCAAAGCAGGGTCATCACGTCCAAGCCTCAAAGGTTCAGCCCTTCCCGGCAAAAAGATTAATTCTTCACGTTCGGCAAGCGCAATCATCGGTATGTCATAGCCCAAATCATGTATTGCCCTCAAAGCGTACTCAAGCTGTCCAGGCCCGCCGTCAATCAGTGCGAGCTGCGGTGCTGGCTCCGAATTGTCCATCACGTGAGCATAACGACGCTTCACTGTCTCATACATTGACGCAAAGTCATCTATCTCACCTTCAGCGAGTGAACGAATCTTGAACCGCCTGTAGAGATTCGGACTCGGCCTCCCCTGCTCAAACACTACGCAGCACCCGTATGTGTCATGCCCGGACGTGTGCGAAATGTCAAACGCATCTATCCTCCACGCAAGAACCTTCAAGCCGAGCAATTCCTGAAGCCTGTTCAGCACCTTCCATGTTTCATTGTCGAGGTCTTCTTGAAGGGCTGAAGATATTTTCTGACGCGACAATCTCCACACAGCACGAATCGTATCTCTGTATCTCGCGGCTTCCTCAAACTTTAATTTTCTTGCTGACTGATTCATTCTCTCGCGCAGTCTCTCTATCAGTTCCGGCTGTTTGCCATCGAACAAGAGAATCAAATCGGCGACTCTCTCTTTGTATTCTGACTGCGAACAGAGTCCCGCGCACGCTCCCATTGAATGACCAAGACTATATTCTACGCACGGACGCTTCTTTTTGTTGGGAGAAATTTTTGACCGGCATATTCTCAGCGGGAAATATCTTTCAGCAAGCCTCATGAGATTCCGTATGTTACCTGCGTCAACAAACGGCCCGAGGTAAACAGCTCCGTCATTAGCCTTGCGCCTAGTGATTTCTATTCGCGGGTAATCCTCGTTCGTTATCTTCACATAGGGGTATTTGTCGCTCATCTTTAACTCAACGTTGAAGAACGGAGAATAACGCCGGATCAATTTTGCCTCAACGATTAACGCTTCTGCTTCTGTCTCAGTGCGTATTGTAGATATGTCCTCGATGAGCTGTACGAGCTTGCGGAGTCTCGGTGATGCGTGAACGTGCCGGAAATACGATGACACTCTCCGCTTGAGCCTCTTTGCTTTTCCGACGTAGATTATTTTTCCGTCAATGTCCCTCATGAGATATACGCCGGGTTTTTCGGGCAAAGTCTTAAGGATTGCAGAAATTTTTTCCTTCATGCTTCTAAGCTCCTCATAAATTTTAACGTTACGCAAAAATTAAACGCCTGATAAAATTTTAGTCATCAAAATTCCAACACACAAATTTATTTTCAGGAGTGATTCATTCATGAAGTCATTTCGTATTTCAGTGATTGCGATTCTTCTTGCGTCATTGCTTGCAGGCTGTTCGTTTGCTGACACTGACAAAACCGGCTGGCCCGATCAGCTCAGATTCATGGCAGGCCCTCCCGGCGGAAACTGGTTCGCATTAGGCACTGCGCTTTCAGAGATGTGGACAGGCGCGGGGCTTCCTCAGACAACAAGCTCATCAGGCGGAGGAGTCTCGAACATTCTCAACGCCCATGCAAGGCGCGGTGATTTGGGATTCTCCGTAACGTCTCTTCTTGGCGCGGCTCTCAAAGGCGAGGCAGACTTCAAGGGCAGAGTCGTCAACAACGCGGTAATAATGGCGAACCTCTACACGCAGTACACATACTTCATAATGAGGAAAGACTTTGCGGTGAAGAACGGCATCAAGTCAGTAGAAGACATCATAGCCAAAAAGCTCCCGATGAGATTCGCAACCCTCAAGCCCGGCACAAGCTCAGAATTTGTAGTGAAGGCGTTATTCGAGAAAGGTTACGGATTCGACTACAAGAAAACATTTCAGGACTGGGGCGGAAGCGTTGAGTATGCGTCTTATGATGGCGGAGCGGATCTTCTTGCTGACAATCACCTTGACTGCTTCGCTTTCTCAATCGGCAAAATTGCTTCAACAGTCATGAACATTGAAAGCCAGGTTGATGTTGTATTGCTTCCAGTCGGTCAGGACGCATTAGACAAACTTTCTGACGCATACGGAACTGTAACGCTTACGATTGAGCCGGGAATCTACAAGTCAGTGCCGGAAGGAGCAGAGCCTGTGAGAGTCGTCGGTGATTACACGTGCATAGTCATCCGCAAAGACCTTCCCGAGTCGTTAGTGTACGAGCTGAACAAAGCGATATGGGAGCATAAAGACGCGCTTGTAGCAGCAGTGAGGGACATGGCCGAGCTTGAGCCGTCAATAGCACTTCCCGACAAAGTTCCGGCTCATGAAGGCAGCGTAAAATTCTGGGGCGAGCTGAAGAAATAATGCGCAAACTTTCAGGCACAACAAAGACTCTAATATACCTTTATGTTCTCGCAATGGGAGTGTTTCATCTTTACACGGCCAGCGCGGGAAATTACGAGGCATATTTGCAGCGTTCGATTCATTTGGCGTTCGTTCTTCCGTTAGCGTTTGTGTTATTCCCCGTAAACAGCAAAGTGCCCAAAGACAGAGTCCCGATATATGATTGGATTCTTGCTGTACTTGCTGCGGCGCCGGGAGTCTATTCGATGGTGAATTACACGGCGATAACGGAGAGAATACAGCAGATTGACCCGCTCACCACAGCGCAGTTATTGCTAGGCTCATTGCTCGTAATATTATTGCTTGAAGGGACTCGGCGAATCGTTGGGCTTCCGTTGTCGTTGATTGCGGCGTTGTTTGCTGTGTATATGCTTTACGGCTACAAGCTCCCGGGACTCTTGCAGGGCTTCCAGTTCCAATATCCTGAAGTGATAGAGCAGCTTTATCTTACGGACGAGGGAATATTCGCATCACCTTTAGGAGTCTCAGCTACGTATGTGATGATATTTCTGATATTCGGAGCGTTCCTCGAAAAGTCCGGGGCTGGCGACTGGTTCATGAGCGTTGCGCAGGCATTCACAGGAACGACTCCCGGAGGCCCGGCGCAAATCGCTGTGTTATCGTCGTGCTTGTTCGGGTCAATCTCAGGCTCTGCGGTCGCTAACGTTTACGGAACAGGAACATTCACGATACCTTTGATGATGAAGATCGGTTATGAGCCGTTTTTCGCGGGGGCTGTTGAGGCTGTAGCGAGTTCGGGCGGACAAATCATGCCTCCGATAATGGGCGCGGGAGCTTTCTTGATGGCTTCATTCTTGGGCTTGCAGTACAGGGAAATAATGATAGCTGCAATTTTCCCGGCGTTGCTTTACTACGGGGCGTTGTTCTTGATGGTTAGACTCCGTGCATTGAAGACGGGACTCAGAGGCCTTGACCCTTCCGAGCTTCCGTCAAAAGAATATGTGCTGAAACGTTTCTACATGATTGCGCCGATTGTGGGATTGATAGCTTTCCTGCTGATAGGTTACACGCCAATGAGGGCGGCACTTTTGGGAATCGGACTCGCGTGGCTCGTGTCATTCTTCAACTTCAAGCCGGAGACGACATCATCACAAAAGGTTATGGCGTTCATTGTCGCGGGAGTCTCTCTTGCACTCGGAGTCGTCATCACGCTTTACCCGGAAATAGCATCGTCCGTGAAACCGGGTATGCAGTTCGTGATAGTCGGAGCGTATATGCTTGCTGCTTCATGGTTCAATCCGGGAATGAACACGCGGGACTTCATCGACGCGATAGAGCAGGGCGCGAGGGGTATACCGTTAGTGTGCGTTGCGTGCGCGACAGCCGGGATCGTTTTGGGCGCGGTGTCATTGACGGGCATCGGCGGAAAACTCGTAGGCTTTGTGATTTCGTTTGCGGGGAACATGCCTCTTGCAGCTCTCGTGCTTGTCATGCTGATTGCGACTCTTCTCGGAATGGGACTGCCCACAACAGGAGCGTACATACTTGCGGCGGCTTTGGGTGCTCCGATTCTGGTCAAGCTGGGATTCCCTCCGATAGCGGCTCACATGTTCGTGTTCTATTACGCGATAATCTCGAACATCACGCCCCCTGTAGCTTTGGCGGCATATGCGGCGAGCTCGATTGCCGGGTCTAATCCCAACAAGACAGGGTTTCAGGCCATGCAGTTAGGATTTCTCGCTTACGTTGTGCCGTTTGCTTTCTGCTATGATCCCGGACTCTTAATGCAGGGTTCATGGGCTCAAATAGGCTGGGCGTTATTGAGCGGAATAGGTGCGGTGTTTTCGTTCGCGTATATGTGGATGGGATACATCAAGAAGCCTCTGAATATCGTTATGAGACTCCTGCTTTGCATTGCGGGAGTTCTGTGCTTGATGGTGTGGCCTGCCGCGACGATTGCGGGACTTGTGATTCTCGCGGGGGTTTATGCGCTGTCATTGCGCTGAATTTTTGACGCGAAAATTTTTGCAGACTCGTGAAATTTTGCGGGTCTGCTTTTTTTGTGCTGAAAATTTTTGTCTGTGAACGTGATTACTTCTTGTAGTTCTTTATTATGTATGCGTGATAGCCGCATGAAGTCATATTGCCGTCAGGTGAAAAAGTTGTTGTGAGGTGGCCGTGTTTGAGTTGCTTATATTCACGTCGCTTAACATTATTCCCGAAAGTGCCTGATTGATATACTTTACGCTTTCTTCTTCATCCTCTGAAAAGTTTAATGTCAGTGTGAATTTTGCTGCCATAATCCTAACCCACCTTGTTACAGAAAAAGTTAATGCCGAGAAATTTTTTCATGACAACTCCCGAAGGAGCGCGAAATTTTGAAAGTAAACTGTAAATTAAAAGATGCAGTCATGAAATCTGCTTCGGCATCAGTCCCCTCCGTCTGAATTTTCATCTTCCGGCTGAAACGCTGAGAATTTTATCAGCACGCTCACACATTGTCATTAAACTACAGGTTTATTGCGTGTGCTTCATTCCCGGGCTATCATTCCCCGCACAAGAAACACGATAGACACACGGAGCTGGCATTACCGACTCAGAATATCATTGTCCGCTGAGACCGCCTGAAGGCCGACCTCGCCGGGAGTCTTTACGGAGCCTGAAATGATAGGGAGTTCCGGACGGATATATGAGCTTTTGATGAAGCAATGCCGTTAAGGTTCTTTGTGTCAAAAAAGGGAGGAGGTGAAAAGATAATGTTACATCGCGGGAAAAAATGTTTTGCAGAATTACGAATCCTCAAAAAGAAATCTCTGATTGATGACCGTGATATTGCACCTCAAAGACGCAAGGGCGGAGGAAGCTGGCGCACGAAAGTCAAAACTCCCGGAGAATATTACAGCGATTATGACTCAGGTGAACCAGCAAGATTCATCGCTGAAGCCGAATCGCTCATGAAACAGGCGGGTTACTGCAAACGTTACAGCCCCGAACATGCAGAATATCTCACGGAGCGGGCTGAAGGACTCAAGAGGAAAGCTGCCGGTCTTCAAGAGTGGGAGCGCAGAGACACAATCAAGCGCAGGACAAGGAACTGGGGAAACTTCTGGCAGTCTTACCGCTGGGGTCAACGCTATGCAGGAAGCGTGAGAGGACCGCGCAAATATTTCCGTAAATGGTATGCAGTGAGAGACGGAGTAACATACGAATGCCGCCGTACAATAGACTGGTACTGGAACTATTACGGCGAACCGGCAAGGCGTGAGACTCGTTCTGCTATGCGTAAGGCTCAGTACACAGCGTATTACGTTCCGCAGGTCTATCCTTCAGCCGAATATGAGATTCTTATGCCGATAGAGCGTTACCCGTATATTCCTGCTGTTTCTCATGACTCATTCGCAAGAAATGTCGAGGACGCAACAAGAGAAGAGAATCACATGGCCGGAATCTCTTACAGCATGGTGAATCCTCTCAGCACTCTAAAGCTGATTAGCGCAGGCTCAATTTTCGGCGAACCGATGTATTACCATGAGGGCGGCAATGAAGCACCCGTGAATTTCGACTCCATTTACGGACTCGGCTGGGAAGATGATTACCGCATGTCGTACTACGATAACCCATACGATGATGACCCGCTGCCTTACGCTGAACACTTCCGGAAAATGTCGGACAAGTTCAGAAGGTTAACGGCCTCGCAGGTGATGGAGAGAGTCATTGATGACGCTTTGAGTTTCAGCTTTGAAGGGACTCTGAAATGGGCTGTCGAGCTCCGCGAAAAATTTTTGATGAGGCTCAATCCCCAAGTGATAATCGTAAGGGCTGCCGTTCACCCAAACAGGAAGGACTTCACGAGGCGTAACCCCGGAAAATTTCAGGAGTACGCGCAAAAAGTTATGACCCGCGGCGACGATGTAATTCATCAGTTCGAGTACTGGCTCGCGACTCACGGCACAAAAAGCGGCATTCCCCCGGTGCTCAAACGTTCATGGGCTGAAAATATCGGCTCAATGGATTCTTACTCGATGGCAAAATACGCGAACGCAGGTACAGGACTCATTAACACCGTGAGAGTCTGCCACGCTAAAGGGCCTCTTGTTGACACTCTGATGAGAGACGGACGAGTCCCAATGCCTGAAGGCCAAAATACTTGGGAGCGTCTGAGAGCTTCGGGAATGGGCTGGAAAGAAATTCTTGAGACTATAAGGCTGCCTCACATGGCCTTATTGCGTAATCTCAGGGGAATATTCAGTGAAGTGGAAGACCCCGCAACGCTGAGCAATGCTCTTGACCTTCTCAAACGCGGCGTAAGAGGCGGAAAACAATTCCCGTTCCGTTACTATACAGCGTGGAAAATTTTTGAGGATGACAAAGAGTCGTGGCTTTGGGACGCAGTAGAAAGATTATTCCCTTGGCACAACAAAGTACAGAAAGCCCTCGAAGACTGCATCAATATATCCTGCGCGAATCTCCCGGAACTTCCCGGGCGGTGCGCGTTCCTCACTGACAACTCCGGCTCTGCCTGGGGGACTCATACTTCAGAACACGGAAGCATAAGCATGGCCGAAATAGGAAACCTTAGCAGCGTTATCGGCGCGGTTCGTTCGGAAAAAGGAATCGTCTTCACGTTCGGCGATACTCTGAGATCAATACACATAGACCCGAAAGCAGGAGTCCTCGAACAGGCAAGACTCGTAAACAGCATAGGCTGTGAGTGCGGAATGCTGACAGAAAGCGGATTGTACGCATTCTTCCGTGACGCAGTTTGTCAGAAGCAGCACTGGGATAACATCTTCATATACTCCGACATGCAGGCAGGCTCAAGCAGGAAATTCGGAATCAATCCCCGCTGTTTCAGGAAAATGGGAGCTTACGCCAGCGGAGACCGAATAGACATAAACGAAATCGTGAAAGAATACCGCCGCAAAGTGAACCCGAAATTGAACGTGGTGTGCATTCAGACATCAGGCTACACAAATTCCGTAATGCCCGAATACGGTTACAGGTCATCGGTCCTGTGCGGGTGGTCGGGAAAAGAATTAGTGTTTGCTGATGCGGTACGGCGGCTTTGGGACGAAATAGAGAGCAGCGGAAGAACATATATTCTTGACGTTGACTCCGAAAAAGTAAACCTCTGCGGATTCTAATATCGCTTGCACCTGAGAGGACTAAGGAGACCGGCTCAGGTTTTAATTTTTACCGTATGACTCATTTGCTGATTCGTTTTTGAAACACGAAACCGCGAACATCAAAACACTGCTGAGTGTCTCGAAAATAAATTGCCGATTCGCTTCTGAGTGAGTCAAAACCATATCGCTGACTCGGTTCTGAAATTGTCAAAATAGAACCATACCGCCGATTCGGTCTCGTAAGTCTCAAAATGAAATTGCCGATTCGCTCCTTTGCGTCTCAAAACAAAATTGCCGATTCGTTTTCATCATGTTAAAATTCAATCTCCGTTGCAAAATTGAACTTCACGAAAATTGATCATCATTCCGAAAAGTATTCACAGCGTCAAAAGCAGGAGGAGCAAGAATGACTCAGAGGTCAGCTTTCCCGGTTATTGATTTGCAGAAGACAGGACGAAACATTGAGCAGCACCGCAAAAATTCCGGGCTCACAGTCCGCGACATTCAGGAATATTTCGGCTTTGAGTACCCGCAGGCTGTCTACAAGTGGCAGCATGGCGAGTGCCTTCCGTCCGTAGATAATCTTCTCGCGCTGTCTCTTCTCTTGGGGGTAAAGATGGAAGATCTTCTTGTCTACGATGACAGGGAGATCTCTTTTTCGGCCGCGTAACTTCCCTTTCATTTTCACGCAGCAAAAAAACGCCTGAACCCGGATTTTTGTCCGCATTCAGACGCTTCATACCGCGAATACTTTTCATGACAGTGCAGCGTGTACGTTTTACCGCGTCCGCCGCCCCTGAAACCGTCAGGCCGCCCGGATGATGACGCACCCGGGAACGTTCATTTTCTCCGCGATTATTATGTATGATGCAGTCGTAAACATCCCATATCTACAAAGCAGGGACTTTCGGTGAAGATTGATCCGTTCCTGTTACAGAACGCCCATATTGCTATATGTTTGTATTTTATAGAAGAAAAGGTAAAAAGTAAAGTAAACTATGAATATCCGCTTGACACTCTGAAGATGATCACTGCAAGCTCAGTTTTCGGTGAGCCTCAGTATTACAGGAACGGTGAAAGCTCAGAGGCAACTGTTCTTGATGGCACTTACGGAATCGAACGGGCATTCATAGAATACAGCCTGCGGGTGATGGACAGTTTCAGCGGAATGAATACATCTCAGGTAATGGAGAAGGCAATTGATGAAGCACTGTCTGCGGATTTCGGCGGCGTTCTCGAATGGGCAATAGAACTGCGCGAACGTTATCTCATGAGGCTTAACCCTCAAATCATAATAGTGAGGGCTGCGAGTCATCCTTTACGCGAGTCATTCACGAGGGAAAACCCCGGAAGATTCTCAGAAGCTGCGCAAAGAGTCATGTCGAGGGGCGATGATGTAATCAGTCAGATTCAGTACTGGCTTTTCACGAGAGGAATAAAGCGCGGAATACCTGCGATCCTCAAAAGGTCGTGGGCGAAAAATATCGGCTCAATGAGTGCTTACTCAATGTCGAAATACGGCCATGCGGGAATCGGACTCATTGACGCTGTGAGAATCTCTCATGCAAAAGGGAAGCTCGTTGATGCTCTCATGCGTGAAGGAAGAGTCCCAATGCCGGAAGGTTCAGACACATGGGAGCGACTCAGGTCAACGGGAAAAAGCTGGCGTGAAATTCTCCGTGCGATAAACATTCCTCACATGGCACTGCTGAGAAACCTGCGCGGAATATTCACAGAAATAAGCAACGAGAAAATCGTTGATGACGTTCTCGGAAAACTGAAGGCGGGAGTCTTAAAGGGCAGGCAATTTCCGTTCCGTTATCTTTCAGCGTATAAGGCTCTCAGCGGTTCGGGCGCTTACTGGATCAGCCGTATACAGTCCGCGCTTGAAGAGTGCATCAATATATCCTGCGACAATCTGCCGAGGCTGCCGGGTCGCTGTGCGTTTCTCACAGATAATTCTTGGTCAACACAAGATACTTTCACGTCAGAATACGGAACAATGACGATTGCGGAGATCGGGAATCTGAGCAGTGTTATCGGTGCAATATGCGCGAATGAAGGAGTCGTGTTTCCTTTCGGTGAAGTAATGAAATCGTATGAAGTAAGCAAAGGGCGCGGAGTTCTTGAGCAGTCAAAAGAGGTAAACAGGCTCGGCAAAACTTGCGGAGCTTCAACAGAAAACGGAGTGTGGCTGTTCTTCAAGTCAGCAATTCTTGAGCGTCAGCATTGGGATAATGTATTTGTTTACTCAGATATGCAGGCGGGGCACGGCGGTTTGTACGGGTTAAGCCCTTACGAGTATAAAGAGTTTGGCTGCTGCATTGACGGGAATTATATTGACGTGAACAAGCTCATAAAGATTTACCGCGAGAAAGTGAATCCGAAAGTCAGCGTTTATTGCATTCAGACAGCGGGATATACGAATGTTCTTGTGCCTGAATACGGTTATCGTACTGCTATTCTTTACGACTGGACGGGGAAGGAATTAATCTTTGCTGATGCTATGCGCCGAATATGGGACGAATTAGAGAGCAGGGAGCCTGAGAGGGAGTGAGAGTCCATTACAGAAAACTTATGTTTTATAGCTTTTGCTTAACTGTTAGTAAGCCCACATTCAAGCACAGATTTGTACGAGTCGTAAGTCTTCCTCATTGTAGGGCAGCTGATCTGAACGGGAACATTTGCGGCGATGAGTCTTTCGAGGCTGTGAATCGTTTTTGCGTGTGAGCCTTCAACCTGCGTAATGTAGTCGTGTTCTTCCGGCTTCATGCTGCAGGCTGAGGCTTGAAGCAAATCTATATTCGCGTCCTTGAGGGCTGAAATTATTTCGTCAGTCAATAATGTTAGGTTGCTTAATACTGAGATTGAGAAATCATTTTCCCGCGCATGTCTGAGAATGGGAATGAAGTCCGGGTGCAATTTCGAGTGAGCGAGTCTGTGATGTTGTTTGTAGATTTTGGCTTGCGTGAGAGCTGCTGAAGAAATATTTTCCCGCTTGTGTCATAAATTCTGTCCTGCCTTGTGCGCTGGTTAGTGATGTAACTAAAGCAGGGTGTGTCTATGTGAATTTTTGACGATTACAGCATAAATTTTTGTCCTTGTTTTTTTTATGCGCAGAATTAATTTTCCCTTCCTTGAAGCTGTACTCAATAATCAGATACATTCTCTTTAATGATACTTTGCAGTTTTGAGATGTACTCCGGCGCATACTATGTGGACAACGTTCTCTTTGCTGTCATGGAAGAAATATATTCTTTGATTTGCTCTCTTGATTTTAGAGTGTGCTGAAAAAGTCCGTGTTACACCGTCAGCGCAGATAAACGTGCGTTCTTCTCCGTACCGCTGCAGAGTCTCCTTTGTATCATTCGTCCAGTCTGTACCTTGAGGGTCAAATTTGCTGCCCTTTTTCCATTGCAGAGCCGTATCATTCAGAATGGAAAAATGCCTCATAAACTCAAGGAAGAAAGCCTCATTCCCAGTCAGTGAGGCAATATTCTTCTTTGCATTTCCGGAAAGACGCAGGCGGGGGAAAAGATGCCCGAAAATTTCCAGAAGCCCTTGCCCGTCCCTGATGCTGCTCCATACAATATTCTGAATGGACTCGCGGCGGCGCGCAAATCCTTCATGGCTGGACAGAGACTCCGCGTTCACGCTGCCGGAGCTGATTTCTTCACTGCTGACATCAACACGGTCAAGCAGTATTTCTCCTTCAGGAAAACAGGAAAGCGACAGAGCCGGAATGCCATTCATGTACGCAAGAGCCAGTCCGAACGCCTCAACGCCCTTATACCTGAACTCCGATAGAGCTTCACCATGCCCGATGTCAAGAAGTTCTGCTACATACGGGGATTTTGCAGCATAATTCAGCAGAAGCTTTATCTTGTCATTCTTTATATTTTCGCGTATGCACTGGTCAACAGTGAAGCCCGGGCACAGTTCACGGGAACGGAAATCAGATGTTGTGCGGAGGCTGGAAGAGAATCCTATACTATTCATTTTTTCTGAAATTTCTCCAAGCAGAACCAAGCTGTTCACGGCTTCTTCCCGCGACACACAGCTTCCGTCCGCTGATAATTCGTTGAATATCTGGTCTATTGGCATGAGTTCAGAGAAGCTCGAGGAGGCTTTTCTCCCATTCGTCAAAGAAACCTTCAGGCCATATATTTATGCGCCCGCTGCTGTCTATCTCAGGAGACACGGCTGATGAACATAAATTCTCAGTGTCATTGCTGAAAAAATGTACTGCAATGTCCTCAGCCTTTATATTTCCCTTTCTGACGGCTATGCGTATTCCGTTCAGTATATGGTCGCTGTGAGTCTCTGTGATGATTTGCACTCCGCTGTTTGCCGCATGAGCAAGGAACGAGCCTAAAACAGCCTGCCCTTTTGGATGGAGGTGCGACTCAGGGTTCTCAATTATGACAAGGCCGCCCTTCCTGGCAAGAAGGCACGACACGAAAACAGGTAGCACATATGTCAGCCCGAAGCCTGCGTTTGAAGCCCTGCAGCCGCTGCTCCAGAGCTGCCCGGACGCGAATGAGAATGACAGCCCGGCACTGTCGACCCCGTGTACAGGAGTTATTTGTATCCTTGCAGGCCGCCCCAATGAAGAGAGCCGCGCTTCAGCCTGGGCAAGCAAGCTGTTTCCTGATGGCGTATCAATGCATAATTCTCTGCCGCATTCATCGTCAGCATGTTCATTCAGGAGAGCCGCGCAATATTCTCCGCCGCAGCCTATAGGGTTAGCCGGACTCTCTGAAAAAAGCGGGAATAACCGCCGCGGGCCGACACGTTCAGCATTGAGATAATAGAAGCCGCTGTCCCATAATATTCCGTTTTTCAGTTCTCCTTTTACATGCCCTGAACGTTTCAGAGTCCTTCCGTCCTTGTCATATATGAAACAGAAATTCCATTCCTTTTGGCTGTCTTCTTTGACTGAAAGAATTATATTGTCATCATCAGCGGCATACTCATAAAGAACATCCTGACCGTAACCCATCGAAACAAGAGAGCCGTTGAGCACCAAATTTTTTACAGGAGGCTTCCCGGACTGACGCAGGGCAAGAAGAGCCTGTATCACCGAGCTTTTTCCCGTTCCGTTAATGCCCGTAAGCACTGTAAGCGGACGCAGGGCAAGACTAATATCCCGGAAGCACTTGAAGTTCTGGATTTTTATTTCACTCAGCATTGAGAACCCCGCATATCATTTTCCTTACGGATGAAAAACGGCCGCGCACTTTCTTTACTGACCCCGTGCCCTGAGATATTGACGCTTCAAATTCTTTGTCATCCGCTATAAGCCTCCTCATTCCCTCGATAACCTCAGCGCGTTTTGTTATGAGAATTTCCTGCTGCTGAGGAGTGAGATTACCTATATTGACTGACACGGCCTCAAAAAGTGCCTTGTTCACCGGCAACAGTCTGCCGTGTTCATTGTAGAATTTCCTGAATGCCCTTCTGCCGAAAATTTTTCCTGATACTTCCATCGCCCTCGCAAATCTTCTGCCATATTCCCGGAGCGCTTTTTCTGACAGGATGTTTCCTCTTTTCATCATGTTGTTCAGAAACAGGTCAAAATCATCTTTGTCATATTCTTCAGGAGGGGACATTGTGAAGGCCATGAAGCGGAGAACGCACTCCTGATCCTCCATACGGCGGGGGGAAATGCTGCGGCCTGTCGCGCTGAGAAATTCTTTGCTTTCTGCCAGCTTTGCGATGAATGAGGCGAATTTTCCCTGGTTCAGCGCGTGGCGTATTTCCTGCGGGCTTAACGGTTCGCCCCCGGTGTTGATTCTGCGGAAAATTATATATTTCACATCTTCAGGAGTCCCGGAGCGTATCTGATGAATCACTATGTCTGTTTCTTCTATGCGCCTCTGATAACTGCGCGGAAGTTCAGAGAATTTCTTGCCTTCAAGTGCCGGGAGAAATTCAAGGCCGCTTAATCTGAGATTCTGCTCTATGACAAAACTCTTTAATGCCGTAAGACGCTGCAGGCCGTCAATCACGAGCCATTTGTCGTCGTCCGTAGCATCAACATAGAAAGCCGGAAGAGGTATCTTTATCAGCATAGACTCAATCAGCCTGCTCTGCCTGTCCTCATTCCATACATCAGAGCGTCTCTGAAAGTCCGGGGAAAGTTCAATTTCTTTGTTCCTCATGCGCTTTATCAGGGCATCCATCTGTGTGTTCTTGGTTTCTACGCGGACTTCAAGCGGGTTGAAAGGCTTTGTGATTTCCCAGCTGTCATTACTGACATCACTGCCGTCAAGATATAAGATTCTTTTATCGTCATCCATTTTGCGTGATATGCTCACTAAAAACGCACCTCGCTGATCAAATATATTCCCCCGACAATTAACGCAATCCCGCAGATCACATTCACGGCCTTCACCATATACGTTAGCACGCTGTCTTCACCGCTCTGAAGATAGTACGAGAAAATTTGCGCGAATGTCCCGGCGAATATCAGAACCGCGCAATATCCCAATGCGTAACACAGCACCATCAATACAGCACCCGCGAGTCCGTGCGAGGCTTCCGACATTGCAAGCGACAAAACCGGACTCACGTAGCCGATGTTGCACGGCCCGACAGCAAGCCCCGATATTATTCCGAGAACTATTGCGCCCTTCATGCTTTGAGACTCAGTGCCCTTAACACGCGATGACATTCCCAGAAATTTCACGCGAATCACTCCCATGATGTGAAGTCCCATGATGATAAACACGGCAGCAGTTATCAGCGTCAAAAATCTTTCGTAGCCTCCGAGTAACATACCGATTCCCGACGTGATGAAGGCGATTAACATTAAGTTGATGATGATTCCGACACAGAAAGCGCACGAGATTCGGAAGGCTTTGAAGTGAGTCGGTGTGTCAGTGTTCGCGACATATCCCACAACTAACGGTATCAAACTTATTCCGCAGGGACTCAATATCACGCTTGCCATTCCCCACAAGAAAGCACCGAGAAATTTCACTGAGCCGGAAGAATACATGAAGTCAAAAATTCCGCTTACCATAAAGCTATCACTCCTCATAAAAATAACCGCACCCGCAAATTTCGCAAGTACGGTTACGATTCTACATTCTTGCGCGTGAGTCGGCTATTGATTCTCAGAGAGCCACCGCGATATGTCGTCCTTGAGTCTTCCTCCGCCGGAATAATGCACGGAGAGTCCCTCAGTCATTACAGCGTTCGGAGCAAGTTTAGCGATCGCCGTTAGACTCTGCCCGAAACGCCCGCCCCCGTGTGAGCAGAAAGGCATGATGATTTTCCCGCTGAAGTCGTACTCCTCAAGAAACGTTGCAATAGGAGCAGGAATGCTCGCCCACCAGTTAGGATAACCGAGCATAATCACATCATAGTCCGCAAAGTTTTTGACATGGCCGCGCAATTTAGGACGCGCTTTTCTGTGCTGGTCTCTTTGTGCCTCGCGCAACACCGTGTTGTAATCCTCAGAGTAAGACTTCTCCGGCGTAATCTCGAATATGTCCGCACCCGTCTGTTTCTGAATCTCGTAGGCGACTCCCTGAGTGTTTCCGCTCCACGTGAAATAGGCGATGAGGACTCTTTTGCCTTTGCGTGATGACTCCTGCATGGCCTGACTCGTTATTGTCCCCGTTCCTGTTGCGCCGCGTGCGAGTCTTATTCCGACATTGTAGAGTCGCCGTTCTTGGGGAGCTGCTGCCCTGTAAGCCGAGCGCATGTTCTTAGCAAAATCATTCCATCCTCCGCCACGGTTGACCCGTCTTGTTCCTGACTGCGGGCCGGTGGGATTCGTTTTTGCGTTCACGTCATAAGCCGCGTAAATGTCCCAGCACCATTCGCCGACATTCCCGTGCATGTCGTAAAGTCCGAGCTTGTTGGGCGCGAACTCACCCGGCTTAACTGTTGTCCCCCGGTAAATTCCCGGCTTAGTGGTGAGCTTGTGCTGTGAAAAGTAATTCTCTTCTATCTCGTAAGGGTAATGACCGTAAAAATTTGCCTCGTCAGCTCCGATTGAGTGTTCAAGGTTGAAGGGAGTCCGAGTCCCGGCACGGCATGAATATTCCCATTCTGCTTCAGTCGGGAGCCTGTAGCCGTCTGATGACAAGTCCCAAGTTACTTTTGAGCCGTCAATTTTGTACGCGGGCTTCAAGCCTTCTGACTCGCTCTTTGCGTTGCAGAATTTCACAGCCTCAAGCCACGTTACATTTTCGACAGGAAGATCATCACCGCGAAATGAGGAAGGATTTTCACCCGTCAGCTTTTTGTACTCACTCTGCGTAACTTCATACGGTGAAATAATGAAGTCCGACACTGTTACTTCATGCTGCAATTCGTCATCGCTCCGCCAGTTTTCAGACTCAGGGCTTCCCATGAGGAACTTGCCGCCCTTCACGCTGACCATTTCACCAGCAAAAGCATTCCCCGCCATGAGCATAACGACCGCTAAAATTATTGCGACTCTCATTATTCCGCCGCCTTGTTGATGCACGTTATAGCGTTAAGGCTGCGTGGGTAACCGATATACGGAAGGCACTGCGACACTACATCAATCAGGAACGCCCGGTCATTTCCCATGTTGAAATTGCCCTTTGCGTGCGCGATTAGCTGAGGCTCACAACCTCCCTGCGCCGCAATGTAGCAGAAAGTAATCATCTCACGTTCTTTCAGCGTTAAGCCTTTGCGCGTGTAGTAATCTCCGAAACAATTTCCCGCGAGCCATCTGTTAATGTGCCGAGTTTCTTCCGGGCCTGAGTCCTGAAATCCCTTCATGCCGTCGCCGAATATGTCAACCTGCGAGTCATTCCCCTTTTCGACTCTGTTCGCCGGGGTTGTTGTTGACGCATTCTCAAGAGGAAGTTTGATTCCCTTCTGCGTGAAAATTTCATTTGCTGACGTGAGAAAAGGCCGGGTGCGTCCAATCCCTAAATACGCCGTGCCCTGATAGATTACTTCTTTGACTTCTGACGGAGTGAGTCCCGCCTCTAACGCTTCAGGAAGAATCGCTTTGAACTCGTCAACGCCCTGGCAGCCCATCAGAGTCGCAACGATCGCCATATATCTTGTGCGTGAATCAAGTTTTGACTGTGAAGGGACTTCATTGCCCGCGAAATTCCCGAAAAATTCGGCAAACTCCGGGTCAGTCGTCCGAAACTCATCAACATTCGCAAAAGCCGTAACACTCATTGCCATAATCAGAATCACTCCCAATAATATTTTCATGCTAAAGCCCTCCTTAACCATTCATCGAGAAAAGCAATTTGTTCCTCAGTGTGAAACCAATGCTCGCCGTTATCCATCACTGTAAGTTTCACGTCATGGCCGGACGCAAAATTATTCACAGTCTCACGTGAAGTTATTGCGTCATTGCCCGCGTAAAGTATTTCTGTCGGAACGTTCCATGTCAGCGGATTTTCACGGACAAACCGCAGGTACTTCCACGAAAGCACATTGCCCGAACTCGTAACAATTTCACCCTTCACCCGCAAATCATCTTCAGAGACTCCCGCACGATTCATCATGTCCATTATTACCCGCTCCATGTCGAGAATTGGCGAGATGAACATAGCTTTTTCGACTTCACAGCCCTGAAGCGCGAGCATTGCGAAATACGCGCCTATGCTGTTTGCGAGAATGTAAACCTGTTTTTGTTGTGCGAGTTTACATTCATATATCCGTCTGATGTCGTCCCTTGCTTTTGCCGGGAATGAGCCGTCATATTCCGCGCCGATAACCTCAAAGCCCGGGCAGATTCCCCTGAAGTGTTCAGACTCAGAAGGACTCCCGCCCATGCCGTGAACATACAGGATGACTTTCATCACTTCAATTTCGCGTAATCTTCAGCCGATACAGCCTCGCACCATTCGTTTGAAGTTTCTTCCCCGGCGACCTCAACCGCGAAATGCTGAAACCATGAATCTTTTGCGGCTCCGTGCCAGTGCTTTACGTTCGCGGGAATGTTGACGACATCACCGGGCTTTAACTCGCGGGCGGGTTTTCCCCATTCCTGATAATATCCGCGTCCTGATACCGCTATAAGGAGCTGGCCTCCTCCTGTTTTGGCGTGGTGAATGTGCCAGTGATTACGGCAGCCAGGCTCGAACGTAACGTTGAAGATTGTTACCTGCTCAAGCGACATCGGCGAAAGGTAGCTCATTCCGTCAAAGTACTGCGCGTATGCTGTGTTGGGTTTTCCGGCGGGGAAAGGGAGATTTGCCGACTCTGGGTCGAGGTGCAGTCCCTTTTCACTGAGCTTGATATTCGCCGGGAGACTCTCAAAGTCTTTGCGTGATTCTGTCATGTTATCCGTCTTCTTTCTGTACTCTTTGTATTTCTCGGAATTGATGTACGTATTATAGGCTGACTCGTCCGCGTATATCTCCATTATGTGAATGACGTGATTGCGGTCTCCCCTCTCACTTGTCGCGAACATTCCCATTACTCCGGCTTCATCAGCAACAGCTCTCGAATATTCCTGCGTCGTTAATGCTTTGAACTCGTCAAGATTGGCGGGCTTTACGTCAGCAAGAGTCAGAAGAATGAATTTCCCTGTGCCGGATTTCTTCTGCTCAAGCACAACGGGGTCAACGGGCAAAAGTTTCAGGCCCTCGAATATCGGCTTGCGTTCCTCAACAAAAGACTTGTAGCCCTCGCTTGAAGTGTGGACTGTGTACGCTTCCTCGTCCTCGTAAATCTCAAGCAAGCGCATAATATCCGGGTTAGCTTTGTCGATTGCTCCGTAAAGTGAGTAAGTCCCGGCTTCATTCGGTGTTGACTTTGCTACAGTACGTACGCTTATTGCGGCCATGTCTGACATTTTTCCGGGTTTTGACTCCAAGACTGCCCAGTGAACTTTGAGAGTCTTTCCTTCAGGCGCAAATACCGTGTGCGCGAATACTTTTCCGTTCATCAATGCAAGAATTAAAGCTATAACCGTTATAATCTTCATACTATATTCACCTCTTAACAGAAAATCCGAGTCCCTCAAGCCATTTTGCGACCTGAGATTTTGAGGCTGACCCGCCGACTGACAGCCCGTTGCTTTCGATTTTTGCTGACGGAGCTTCTTTCTTCAGGCTCGTGAGACTTCTGCCCCATGATGACCCTCCGTGTGTCGTGAAGGGGATAATTCTTTTTCCGCTGAAGTCGTTAGCCTCCAGGAACGTGAACACAACCATAGGCATATCACCCCACCAGCAGGGCCAGCCGAGAAAAACAGTATCATAGCTTCCGAAATCCTGAACATTCTCAGCGAGCTTAGGACGTGTCCGGCGATTCTGTTCCTTCTTTGCGACATCAATAACAGTGTCATAATCCGTTGAGTATTCTTTCGCAGGTCTTATCCTGAAAACGTCGAACCCGCCAGCCTCAGCGATATTTTCCGCAAGTGCCTTAGTCGTTCCGCCCCACGAGAAATAAGCGACAAGAGTTTTTCCCTCAGCGCATGAAACCCCGCACATCATTATTACCATCAATACAGCGACAAAAAATTTCCTCATCAAAACCGTACACTTCCTTTGTTTGATATAATTTCTCCAGCCTTTAATGAGTGGAGATTGGACGGACAAAACGCTCTGTCTGGAAAATCTTAAGCGACTTAAGGCAAAACAGTTAGCCGTTCTGTTCAAAAACGATTGCACACATTGTGCTTTACAACGTAACCCGGTGAACTTTCACGTTCTACGGTTTAGAGGCTGAAGTAAACCAGCCCCGGCGAATAAGGGTACTCTGAGGCGGAAATATTCGAGGCTCAGACGTTTAGACCATGTGCCAGACTTCACCGCAAGCCCCTGCCTTTAGGCGTGGGGTTGTTTACCTCCTTTTCCCAAATTCTTACGGTGTTAATGTTTGCTTTGTCCGTAAGTGATTCAAGCTCTCTGATTTCTCCGTCAGTCAGCACAAGCTCCGCGAGGTTGTGATTCGACAGTCCGATATGTCCGATGTTCCCGGATTTTGCGAGGGGGATTAGCTTCCGGGTCCATTCGGGCGCGCCTACAGGGTTGTGAATCCAAAAGTAGTCGATAAACTTTGTGCCGAGTCTCTCTGCGCTTCCTTCATACATGGCCGTAACGGGATTGCCTGCTGACATGTCCGCGCATTGTGGCGTGAATTTCGTCGAGATGAGATAGCTTTCACGCGGAACTGTACGGAGAAATTTCCCTAACACTTGCTCCGATTTTCCCATCCCGTAAACAAACGCGGTGTCCCAGAGATTGAGTCCTGTCTTCTGCCCGGCGTCAAAGACAGGACGCAGTTCTTCTTCTGTGAGGTCATTGCCGAATGTTCCGTCATTGCCCCACGCCCATGCGCCTAACGCTATTTTGGGTGTCATTGTGATTCGCCCTCCGTTAAAATTTTTATGGATGAATGAATTTTATACTGCTGAACTTAACTTGAAGACTTGAGCATTTCACGCAATTTTGAATCCTGTCTGAATATTTTATTTTGTCGGAAAAAGGAATATAATTCCCTTTCGCAAACGTCCTCAGAAAAAAAATACGGTAAAGGAGAATTTTACATGAAGCACAAATTGCGTTTTTCGCTCGCTGTTCTGATGATTATGATTCTGAACGCGGGCGCGGATTTTGCCTCGGCTGTTACGGTTCGGGGTCATGACGGCTCGGAGCTGGCACTGAGTGAGATACCCGACATCATACGGCATGTTACGGGACAGACTTCGGGGGATTTCCAGTTCAAGAAGGACTCGCTGTACATTTTCGGCGCGGCTCCTCAAGATGCCAACTACTACAAAGAACACATAGACCTCTACACGTTCAACCTTGACGGCAGCAACAAACAGCAAGCCTCACTACAGGATAATATGCCCTACCCTCTCGACACTCCCTTAAATTATCGGAACTTGTCCGTTGCCGAAATCGCAAAAGTAAATGCCAACGACGACAAAAAACATCTGGCGAATTTTTCTTATGAGTCTGGACACGGGATAAAAAGTGAAACTGCTTATGTTACGGGCAAGGCTGACGATGGAAACGCCCGGATTGGGCATGGCAACTACGACCGCTATGGAGATTTAGTAAAAGGTATACTGCTCGATGTGAAAGGCGGTATGACCGTAAAAGGTTGGAAATATGAAGTTACAGCATATCTCACGAGGGACGACAAAACAATCAATGTAACTCTGGGATATGCCAGCCCGGACGATAATGATGATGACGCTTTTGCATTCTCAGTTCTGGCTGATTTTGGCTCATGGTCAACGACTCTCAATGACAGCGATGTTCCTAAAATGCTTGACGGAACTGTATATTTCCCTGTCAGCATGACGGTCGGCGATTTCAACAATGACGGCTACAAGAATGAGATTGCTGTAGTGTACTCGGACAGGACAGCAGTGCGCTACGCAGTCCTTCAGGTTACCCTGCAAGGCGATAATGAGGGCGGCGGCGGCTTCAATGTCAGCGTGTTAAAGAACGATACAGTAGACACGTACAACTACACAGCAACATCATGGGATGGATATGACGTAACTGGGCAATACCAAGCACGCGGCGGAAACATGGACGGCATTTCCTGCACATATTCAGTCTGCACTGTAACAGGCGATTTTGACGGAGACGGCCAAATAGAATTTGCTGTTATCTGGAGGGACACCTCGCCGAATGCGAATAGAGATGTATTCAAGTGGTTTTACACAGGTAACTCTTTCTTCGCGGGCTACACAGGAAAGATTCACGTCAGGACATACAAATGGAACGGAAGCGGTTTTCAGACAGAAGAAGACGTACGCGGGTTTGATATACTGGGCGGCAACGATGACGACTACCATAGGTGGCGCGATCTAGACCTTACCCTCGGTGTGAAGGCCGCTGTCGGAGATTTTGACGGGGACGGGCGCGATGATATTGCTGTTCTGCGTGTCATGCTTCAGTATACGGAGTTTTTCAACCACGTGAATGATAGTTTCTCGTACTCGAATTACGTTTTCGGAGCGTTCGTTGACTGGTACAGTTTCGACACAGGAAGCATAAAGCCGAACTATCACGGACATTCCAACTCAGGCCGTTATGATAACAACTGGAATTACGGCGACAACAAAAACGGCTGGGTAGGCATACGCACAACAAATATGTGGATGCCTCATTTCGATCAAGTTGGAATACCAGTCGGCGATGACTCACAAGAAACCCAAATCAAGGTCAGACAGCAGTACTACATCAAGCCTATAACGGGAGAAGACCTTACGCCTTACCCCGTTATTGACCGCGAATTTGACATCATAGCCGGGAAATTCTCAGGCACAATCGGAGAGATAACAACGCGCGATGACCTCGTAATCAAATATCCTCAGTGGACAGGCGACGGCAGCAACAGGCAGAGAAGTCATGTTGCGCTGATGACGAACATACCGGGCGTATCGAACTGGGGGACTCAGGTTCACGAAATTATGTCGTTGTCGGACAGGGATCACCTTCTCGCTTTTGCAAAGAGTGATTTTCTTACTGAGAGCGTAACACTAGGTGCCCCTGTGAAGACAGTTGACCGTGCCGATCTGGACTACACAGCAATACTTCAGATGATGCCTTACCATGTCGACAACATTACGCCGGACGGAAAATCGCTCACGGATAAGCCGCAGAATTTCACGCTCCTGCTTGATGCACATATCGACTACAAGAACACTTCTACGAGTTCGGATCAAAAGAGCATGACTTACAGCATGACATCGACGGCTGAGACGATATTCGCGCTCGACAGTAAACTTACACAGGGCGCAGCGAAAACTTTTCAGGGCGTGAGGGGAATAACATCGACATTTTTAGGAAACACTACAGCCGGAAAAGCGATTGAGGGAGTCGGAAAATTCTGGGACAAGCTGAAGGACACGGTAGAGACGACAAAAAGCACGTCAAACACGAGCGAATACTCGTCAATGATGTCAATAGCGACTCAGGCGAATTACCTCGATACTCTTTACGTGAACACGTCAGACCGTTATATATGGCGTTATCCTGTTACTAATCCGCCGTCATGGATTCTTGAGCAGACATTGAGCAGCTACGGAACTTTCGACAAGTCAAAAGCAAAGACACAGCAGACGTACATCACTTTTGCCATGAGCGAGCCGGGAATACCTACAGCCGCAAAGGGAACAAACGACTCACATTACCAGCCCTATCACGAGTCGGGAAATCTGTTCTCATATCCTGCTGCGCTTGAACAGATAGAAGGCTACGAGGGACATAAATCACTTCTCGGCGGAGGAAGCAGCGCGGCTAAAAGGTGGGACGGTTCAGCGATCAGTGAGACAATCACATTTGTGAACACGACAACGGATCAGGAGTCAACAAAGAAGACGAACAAAGCCGGAGCGATAACGAAATTCCTGTCAGCGGTTGACAACATATTCGGCTCAAGTTTTGCGAACGTTCCTTATGACACAGTATCAAGTTTCACCAGGAATGTATCGAACAAAGAGAGCATAAGCGTAAATATTCCCGGTGCTTTGAGCGGGGCGCAGTTCTCGGCGGTGTTTGAGCCGTTTCTTGATGTTACGGGCGCGACTGTTGTAGGTTTTGCGGTAGAAAGTTTCAGGGATATTGACGCTTTATGGAATCAGGACAGCCTTTACTCCAAGAAGCCGGACCCGTCATTCCTTCTGCCTGAAAAGTTCAACTGCACATCGCTTGCTCAGTCCGTCAATCAGTTTGCTGAGTTCTCGGTGAATACGAATGACGAGACGGCCATGAAGGGAAGGGGCATAAGGTATACGGCTGCTGATTACGACATGGAGACGAACAATCTTCTTATGAACGGCGTGAAGTACAAAATCACGATTCCTGTGTACAATGCAAGTTTTGTTACTGCGCCGGAGTTCAAGGTGAGGCTGTCATACACTGGGAAGCTGGATTACAGTGTCAAAAAGACTACTATAGGGGAATATACATTCACTTCGCTTCCCGGACGGGGCAAAGGGAATCACAGACAGTTTGCGGAATTTGAGTGGACTCCGAATGTAGAGCAGGGGATATATTATCTGTTTGCTGAAATCGACCCTGACAACAAACTTAAAGATGGGGAGGTACACAAGAACAGGCACGTAAGCAGCAGCGACAGGACGATAGCGGACTACGGCGGCAACAACATGGCGTACTTCAAGATAGGAATATCAAACACTGATACAGTGCCGTTTGACAGGACGAAACTTGAGACTCAGTATCGGAGCGCGTCATTCGGGGAGAAATTTGCGGCGGCAGATATAAGCCCTTCGGAGTTTCCGTTTGTTGAATATGTGAAAATTGACGGGCTTGACTTTGAGGAATTCATCGCGCAGAAAGTTGACGGACAGACTGAGCCTGTAGCGGGAGAAGTTGAAGTGAAATATGTCGGTGAAGAGCTTATGACAGACGCGGTGCTTATAGGTTATGCGCTGAAGCCTGAATCATCGAACAAGAGCATATCAGAGATTAACGATGCTGATATAGGGCTGCTGTTTGTGAAGGAACATTTTGCGCTGTTCCCGGGCGAGGATCACAAGCTTCATTTCAGGATTAATCCCAATGACCTTTCGAACGGAGTCGGCTTCCTCCTTCAGGTGTACGGCCAAGAATACCCGCTGACGGATATAATTTACGGGAGCGCAGGAACTAATACGGGATTCAGCAGCTCATCAAGCGGAGGCTGTGAGACATTCGCCGGAAGCATGGCCGGAGTCCTCGCGCTGATTCTCATCATTAAGAACCGAAGAAGCTAATCACATTTTCAGAAGACAGAAATTTTCCCGCTCTCTAATTATTCGGGGGGCGGGATTTTTTTGACCGTCTGAATCTCAAAGTCCCGGAAAAAAATTGTAAACCAGTTCTTAGCGTCTCAAAAACGAATCAGCGACTCAGAATCAAAACGCTTGCTTCATTCCTTCACACTCAGAATCAAATTGCCGATTCGGTCTCATGAGTCTTAAAAGCAAATTGCCGATTCGGTACTTGTTACATCAAAAGCAAATCGTCGATTCGGTTTCGAGTCCATCAAAAGCAAATTGCCTAAGTAAAATTAATGATTGCAATTTTCACTTTAAGGGGGTAATATTCCCCGCGTTGTTCAGTAGCACTAATTTTAATTGAGTGCCAATCAAACAGAGGAGGCAAAATAGATCATGAAACTTAAACCGTTAGGCGACAGAATCGTAGTGAAAGTTCTTGAGCGTGAAGAGAAAACAAAGGGCGGATTGTTCCTTCCTGACACAGCAAAAGAGAAGCCGACAGAAGGTGAAGTGCTTGCAGTAGGAACGGGGAAAATTCTCGACAACGGCCAGAAGCAGCCTGTAGAAGTCAAAGTAGGCGACAGGATAATATTCAGCAAGTACGCGGGAACAGAAGTAAAGGTAGACGGTGAAGACCTCGTAATATTCAGCGAAAGAGACGTACTCGCAATCGTGGAGAAATAAGAAGGAGAAAATATCATGGCTAAAATACTTTCATTCGGAGAAGAAGCAAGAAGGGCAATGCTCCGCGGGATCGACAAAGTAGCGGACACAGTTGGCGTAACGTTAGGGCCTAAAGGAAGAAACGTAGTACTTGAGAAAAAATTCGGCTCGCCTATGATCACAAATGACGGCGTAACAATCGCAAAAGAAATCGAGCTTGAAGATCCTTTTGAGAACGCCGGGGCGCAGTTATTGAAGGAAGTCGCAAGCAAGACGAACGACATCGCCGGAGACGGAACGACAACAGCAACAATTTTCTCACGCGCAATAATCCGCGAGGGCATGAAGAATGTAGCTGCCGGCGCAAACGGAATGTTAATGCGTCAGGGCATCGAGAAGGCTATTGATTTCGTAGTCGAGGAACTCAAGAAGCAGTCAACGCCCGTCAAAGAGAAAGAGAAAATTGCTCAGGTAGCATCAATCTCAGCAAACGACTCAGCAGTCGGCGCGCTCATCTCTGAGGCAATGGCGAAAGTCGGCGAGGACGGAGTCATTACGATTGAGGACTCACAGACAGTAGGGACGACTCTTGAGATGGTCGAGGGACTCCAGTTCGACAAGGGATATATAAGCCCCTACATGGTAACCGACAGCGACAGAATGGAAGCCAGCTTTGACGACGCATATATACTCATTCATGACGCGAAAATCAGCAACATCAAAGACCTTCTGCCCGTTCTCGAAAAGGTTGTGCAGACTGGCAAGCCGTTAGTCATCATTGCAGAAGATGTAGAGGGTGAAGCACTTGCGACTCTCGTTGTGAACAAGCTGCGCGGAGTAATGCAGGTTGCGGCGGTGAAAGCTCCCGGATTCGGCGACAGAAGAAAGGCTATGCTTCAGGACATCGCTATTGTTACGGGCGGCGAGGTCATCAGCGAGGAGCGCGGAATGAAGTTCGAGAACACAGAGTTATCCATGCTCGGACGCGCAAAGAAAGTACGTATCACGAAAGAAGATACAACCATCACACAGGGCGCGGGAAATCCTGAAGAGATTCGCCACCGTGCAGGACAGATCCGCAAAGAGATCGAGGACTCGACATCAGATTACGACAAAGAGAAGCTCCACGAGAGACTCGCAAAATTAGTCGGAGGAGTCGCAGTAATTCAGGTAGGCTCAGCGACAGAGACAGAACAGAAAGAACTGAAGCACCGCATAGAGGACGCACTCAACGCAACAAGAGCGGCCGTTGAAGAAGGCATCGTAGCAGGCGGCGGAGTAGCGGCACTGAACTGCGCGACAGCACTTGAGCCGTTTGTTGAGAAATTGTCAGGCGACGTAAAGACAGGCGCAAGGATCGTACTTGAAGCACTCAAAGCCCCGCTGTATCTCATTGCTACAAACGCGGGCTATCAGGGTGATGTTGTTGTCGAGAGAGTCAGAAGCGAAAAGATCGGACACGGACTCAACGCTGCAACAGGCGAGTACACCGATATGGTAGCGGCAGGAATCATTGACCCCGTGAAGGTAACGCGCTCGGCTCTTCAGAATGCAGGCTCAATCGCGGCTATGGTTCTCACGACAGAGGGAATCGTTGCCGACAAGCCCGAAAAGAAAGACGCAGCCCCCGCTATGCCCGGCGGTATGGGCGGCATGGACGGCATGTATTAATCGACAGCCGGATAACACGCAGAATAAACAAAGTCCCCGGAAGTGTGAAAGCTCCCGGGGATTTTTTTTTTGCGAATGATACGGCTGATTATTTTCTGTCCTCGTAAATCATTCGTGTGATTTTTCCGTTCTCAGTCTTGAATGTTAATGATGAAGTCCCTGCTGTGTATTCATATTCTGAGTCACTCTTCATATTTGGTTCGCCGAAAAGTTTCGTGAGCTTGCTAACGTCATCGCCGATGGTGATATTTTTGCTTTCGTCCTGGCCGTCATTCCCGAAAGAACATCCGGGCTTCCACGCCTCAACACGAACAAGCCAGCCGCTTTTGTCGTAAGTGCGTTTGACTTCCTCCCCGCCGTATTCTGTGTAGTAGTCGTACTCCTCGTAAGGCGAATAGACCTGAAGAATATCGATGACCATCGCGTGAACCGGGGATTTCTGCGCTTCTTCGTCAAAGTACGGGGCTAAATATTTCCCGTAAACGTATGCTGAGTCCTGCGCGTCTTTCGGCAAAATCTCGTACCATGTTTCACCGTCAATAACTTTCTGACCGTCAACGATTACTTTCTCATTAAGTGAAAGGCTTCCCCAGATTTCGGACTTTGTGTCAGGCTTTGCGCGGTAACGTACAGAGTCGCCCGTGCAGACTCCGACAGTCGGGAACGCCGCGAATTTTCCGGCACCTTCAGCAAAAGACACAAGCAACAACGCGATGAGCACAGCAAGAATTAAACGCTTCATGATGATTCCTCCTTTAACTTTGCGGCCACTGGTAAGACATGTGAGAGATTATGCCGCCTTTGAACCTGAATGTGAAGATTATATCCCCGTCAAGAACGTACTGCCATTGCGTATTGTTCGTATTATCAGGCTCACCGAGAATTGAGCGCAGTTTCTCTTTATCATCTCCTATATTAATATCGCCGAATGAGCAGCCCTTTTCCCACACATCAAGCTGAAATATTCCGGCATCATCTGTGTGTTCAATCTCAATCTTCGAGCCATTGTAGAACATTGTCTTATCTTTTGTGATTCCGTAAGTCTGGAACATACTGACAAGCATTCTGCACAGCTCGCTTTTCTGTGTCCTTTCGTCAAAAACAGGCTCGATATATTTCCCGGACACAAACGCTATAGCCTCAGCGCGGGGGTCTTCAATCTCGTACCACAAATCGCCGCCCTTTATTGTCTTTCCGATGATTATGACTCTTTCGGGAGAGTTGAGCCGTCCGATGATTTCGCCGTCAGTGCCGGGGGAGTCCCTGTATCTTACGCGCGTTCCTGTGCAGCGTCCTAATGCCGGGAACGTTGCGAATCTTTCAGCACCTTCAGAAAACGACACAAGCAATAACGCAATGAGAATGACAAGATTTATACGATTCATTGTGATTCCTCCTTTAGTGTTTGAGACTGTCGCGGTAATTTTCGCGGACTGACTTTATGCTGACAAGATGATTTTCCCGTATCACGTACCAATAATCGAAGCCGTTGACTCTTTCAGCGCGCAAGTTTTTTGCGAGAGCCGCGCAAGTGTGCATGTCGATAATTTTTCCGCAGTACAATAATTTTCCGTCAGGCTGCAATTGTGCGTACTCTTTTCCGTCAGACAGCAGAAACTTTTCACCCTCATGAAAATATCCCGCCTGAATCATTTCCGGCATTGTGACTCTCATGGGCTTAACGTCATAATCAGCACGCGAAATTTCAGAGTCCTCGAACGTTATCGCTTTGAGTCTTTCATGGCCGTAATCGCAGTAAGTTTTCTCGCGCTCAATCATGATGTACCTGCGTCCTAATCTCTTTGCGGCTGCTCCTGTCGTCATTGTCCCGGCAAAAGGATCTAGGACTAAATCACCGGGCTTTGATGAGATTGCTATGATACGTTCCAGCATTGCGAGGGGCTTTTGTGTCGTGTGAATTTTGCGGCCTTGCGAGTCTTTGAGGCGTTCGCTTCCTGAGCAGACCGGGAAACGCCATACAGATCCCATTTGCTTTGACGGGGACTCGTGATTGAGTGCTTTAGCTGTCTTGTAGTTGAAGGTGAATTTTGACTTGCGGTCTTTCACTGCCCAGATTAGAGTCTCGTGGCTGTTGTTGAGCCTTGAGCCTGTGAAGTTAGGAGTCGGGTTAGTCTTATGCCATATGATGTCGTTGATGAGCCAGTAATTTAATCTCTGCATGGCCGCACCTATAGTGTATATGCACTGCATAGAGCCTATGACCCAGAGTGAGCCGGAACGCTTGAGGACTCTCCTGCACTCTTTGAGCCATTGAGCCGTGAATGACTCGTAATCGTCTAGTGAGCTGAATTTGTCCCAGTCATCATTGCAACCGTGAAACTCTGTGCCTTCCGTGCGCCGCAAAATTCCTTCCGTGCGCATCCAGTAAGGCGGGTCAGCAAAAATCAGATCGACAGACTCAGCGGGCAGTTTGGGAAGCTCTGAGAGTGAGTCGCCGTTAATGATTATGTCATACAACGTAATCACCTCTTGTTATAATTTCAGCATGATAAAGGATTACGATAATTTTACACGCGAGCTTGAAGGGCGAATCAAATCTGACGATACGAAAAAACGCGGGCAATAGACAGCTTCAGCAGGAAATACACGGCAGTGAAGTAAAAATATTCCCCGGCAAATCACAGACTCACCGGGGGAATTTTCATTCATTACTTCACCAAATAACCGCCGTCAACAGGAATAACCGCACCGCCTAAGTAATCGCTTGCGTGTGAGGCAAGAAAGATACAAGCTCCCTTCATGTCATCAGGAGTTCCCCATCTCCCTGCGGGTATTCTCGCCGTAATTTGTCCGTAACGAGGGTTAGCCCGGTCAAGAAGCGCGGTGTTCATCTCCGTAGCCATATAGCCCGGTGCTATTGCGTTGACGTTTACGCCCCGTGAGAACCAGTCATTGCTTAGAGCTTTTGCGAGCTGCGCGACTCCTCCCTTTGAAGCTGCATATGCTGGAATCGTCTGGCCTCCGAACCATGAAATCATTGACGCAACGAGAATTATTTTGCCGGAATTTTTACGCAGCATTATTTTCCCGGCTTCCTGGCAAAGTATGAACACTGAGTCAAGATTCACGCTCAAAACTTCGTCCCATTCATTTATCGGGAAATCCTCCGCGCTGTGCCGCCTCTGAATCCCGTGGGCAGTAACAAGAATGTCAACATCACCGCCGAGTCTCTCGACACATTCACGGAAGGCCCTGTAAACTTCTTCGCGCTGTGAAAAGTCCGCCCTCACTCCATGACACGCAAAGCCCCTCGATTTGAATCCGTCAGCTACATCAAAAACTTTGTCCGTTGTCCCTACAATTACAGCCTCGCAGCCGGACTCCATTAAGCCCTCAGCCATTCCGAATCCGAGTCCGCGTGTTCCTCCTGTTACGATTGCCTTTTTGCCGCGAATGTCGAATAAAGTTTGCGCGTTCATTTTTACACCGTCCTTTGTGAGATACCTCTCATGCCGCAGATCGCCCAGTCAGAATTTACAGCAGTGATTACGCTCCCGCAGTACTCACACTGTGCGGAGGCATTGAGCTTCAGAGGCGCGCCGCAATGAGGACACGTAGCAGACTTCACGCCGTCAGACTCAGGACTCGTGATGCTCCCGGACTTACGGCATAACTCTATCTCGTACTCCATAAACTTCTCGCGACTCTTATCGCCCGAAATCAATTCGCCGGTTCTGTCGTCAAGAACGTATGACACAATACGCGCATTAAGCCTCAGCGTGATATAGTCCATTCCCGCAGACTGCCTCCACCCAAGCAAGCCCGTGTTAAGCACCGCTATACGCTCGGTGTAATCTGTCCTTCCTGACTTCCTGAACTGCTCAAGCTGATTGTCCATCTGCGAGAAAAATTTGTCGGTCATGTACGGCCTGAGAGGTGATATATCTTTCTTCTGCCACGTCTCCTGCATCTGTATATACAGGTTCGACATTAGAGTCCTGACTCGCTCCTCGTCAAATTCCGGGTCAAGCTGCAAGTATTCATTCATCGGTCGCAATGCCCTCACGGTGTCTTGAACGTTTATGATTGTCTGACCTGTCTTCTGCTTCCTCTTGCTGTTAATGTGAATCATCAGCCAGAACACAAAGAACACAAGAAGCATGAACGCGATCCCTTCAAACTCTTCTGTGTCCTCTTCGTCGAGACTCGGATTCGCTACGCCGCGTACACCAGCGACGACTCCGGGATTAATGCCCGTGTTGTATTCGTGAGCCCTGCGACTCTTCGTGCGTGTTCGTGATGGAGTGTATGAGTCTGACCAGTCAGAGCCGCCCGAATATCCTCCGCCTGATGATGAACTTGATGATGATGAAGATGATGAACTGCCGTAATCTGAATTGCCCGAAAAACTTCCGAAGTCTGAATGTGATACCCCGGCGAAAAGTAATGTGATGAGTATGATTATGCCGGGAATGATTTTGCGCTTCATGAATAAAGCCTCCTCGTTTGGGATTGTGCTTGTATTATACGCAAAAAAAGAGAGAGCCTGAAACCTTATACTTCAGCTCCCCCCGGTTGAAAAAGTTTTTACTGCGCGCAAGACAAAGACAAAATTTAATGGAGGCGAATTAACATTAAACCCCCGCCGGAAATAAAAAATAACAGAGTAATAACGAATAACATTGAACCAAATTTCTCCGTGAGATTGTAAGACCTCACAGTCAAAAGGAGAGTCCCCGCCCTCGTGCAGAAGGAATAAATTTATATGTCGATCTCAAATTTCACGCTGTTGTTCAGAACATCAAGGGCAGTCTGAGCGCGTGATAATTCATCAGAGACTTTCACAAAATCTTCCGTTGCCTTCTGAACGTCATAATTCGCGTAACTGTACTCAATAATTCCTGCGACTCTCGTCATCTCGCGAACCTTCGGGAGTCTGTCCTTCATGGCCGAAAGACGCTGCTTCTTTCTTGTGAGCTGAGGAATATATACTAGCATCATATCAACGGTCATTCCGAATCCCGGCACTTCATGCGTAAGATTGAACGTGTTAATCGCGTGCTTCACTTTGCGTATTTTCGCGTCAACTTCATCGAGTGCCTTCCGTGTTTCATCATAATCATATTCCGGGCGTGCGTTCTCTATGTCTTCATTAATCGCCGCTGTAAAGTGCAAAGACATTGACTCGCGTGACTCAATCATCATCTTCTCATCATTGAGCCTGCGTAAAATTTTTGCCGCCTCCGACGAAGTGCAGAGCATAATATTTTTCCTCCGTGTGAAATTTTCTGTGATGGCTGGATTATAGCATGTTGACAAAATCAGGGTATGAGGGGTAAAATCTCTTTCGTTGCGTTCCGCCATAGCGCAATCGGCAGCGCGGATGACTGTTAATCATTAGGTTCCAGGTTCGAGTCCTGGTGGCGGAGCCAAATTTTTTTATCTTGCCGCTGAATTTTCCTAAAAGGTATTGAAACCCTAGCAATTTCATAATTACTTGAAACCCAAGTCATGACGAACCTTCCTATAAGGGATTGAAACCGAGTGGATCGGGGTCGTCCACCCAAGCACTAATTACGAACCTTCCTATAAGGGCTGAAGCTCCCGGACAAACACGGGGGCTTTTTTGTTGCTTTCATTTATGACGGTTGATTTAGGCTTCATTCAGTCGTAATCTTGCGCGTGAATTTATTTCAGGAGTGAGATTACAACATATGCTCATCAAATCATTGTTAGTGATATTGTTCTTTGGCCTGATGATAGCTATCGGGCTTTACTGCCGGAAACATTCAACCGATGTCAGCGGCTTTGTGTTGGGCGGGCGGTCTGTAGGGCCATGGCTCACGGCGTTTGCTTACGGGACTAGCTATTTCTCGGCTGTCGTTTTCGTGGGATATGCGGGTCAGTTCGGATGGCGTTACGGAATCGCGGCGACTTGGGCGGGACTCGGAAATGCGTTTATCGGGTCATTAATGGCTTGGGCAGTATTGGGACGGCGGACTCGAATCATGAGTCAGTATCTAAGCAGCGCAACTATGCCCGACTTTTTCGGCAAAAGATTCCAGAGCAGCGCGCTCAAAATTGCAGCGTCAATCATCTGCTTCATCTTCCTGATTCCCTACACAGCTTCACTCTATAACGGCTTGAGCAGGTTATTCGGCATGGCGTTCAGCGTTGATTACTCGGTGTGCGTCATAATCATGGCCGTGCTGACGGGTGTATATGTCGTTGCTGGCGGATATATGGCGACGGCGATTAACGACTTCATTCAGGGAATAATAATGCTTGCGGGAATCGTCGCGGTGATTGTTGCAGTCCTCGAAAGCAAGGGCGGACTCTCCGAAGCACTCGCGGGACTCGCGGCAGTCTCTGACTCTCACGCCCTGACTCCCCTCGCAAAGTCTCCCGGGATTTTCGCGTCATTCTTCGGCCCTGACCCCGTGAATCTCCTGGGCGTTGTCATCCTTACGAGCTTGGGTACATGGGGGCTTCCGCAGATGGTTCAGAAGTTCTACGCAATCAAGAATGAGTCAGACATCACGAAAGGCACAGTAATATCTACGTTGTTCGCTCTCGTTGTCGCTGGAGGCTGTTACTTTTTGGGCGGTTTCGGCAGGCTCTTCACGTCTCAGCTTGACCCTTCAGGATTAGGAGTCCCCGCTGAAGGCTACGACTCTGTTATTCCCGTAATGCTCTCGAATCTTCCTGATATGTTAATCGGCGTTGTTGTGATTCTCGTGTTGTCCGCTTCAATGTCAACTCTTTCGTCTCTCGTTCTTGCTTCAAGCTCAACATTGACTCTTGACTTGCTCAAAGGCCACGTGATAAAGGAGATGGACGAGAAGAAGCAGCTCTTCACAATGCGCGTATTAATCGTGATATTCATAATAATATCTGTAGTGCTTGCTTTGATTCAGTACTCCTCAAACGTAACATTCATAGCTCAGTTAATGGGAGTGTCATGGGGAGCATTGGCCGGAGCATTCCTCGCGCCGTTCATGTACAGTCTTTACTGGAAGGGCGTAACAAAATTGTCATGCTGGGTAAACTTCATATTCTCAAGCGTCGTAATGACCGCAAATATTTTCGTGCGTCCAGATTTCCCGGAGCTGCTGAGATCTCCGATTAACGCCGGGGCATTCTGTATGCTCGCGGGGTTCGTGATTGTCCCGGTCATTAGCATTATTACCCCAAAGCCTGAGCGGGAATTTCTCAATGATGCTTTCTCCTGCTACACAAGGACGGTAACAATAAGACAGTCGCGGGCATTGGGCGATGATAATTGATGTTCACGCACACACATTCCCGGAGAAAATAGCCTCTCGCGCATTGGGAGTCCTGAGTCGTAACAGCCACACGCGGCCGTTCACAGACGGAACAATTCCGGGACTCTCAGCGTCAATGAGGGAGTCAGGGATAACACGTGCCATCATTCAGCCGGTCGCGACGAAGCCCGAACAGGTGAAACGAATCAACGACACGGCCATGAAGATTAATGCAGAGGGTGAGTCTTCCGGGATTTATTCATTCGGGGGGATTCACCCTCTCTTTGAAGACTGCTGCGGGGAATTGAGCCGGATTTCTGAGTCGGGCATGAAGGGAATCAAAATTCACCCGGTCTATCAGGGACTCAATATTGATGATGAACGTTACGCAAGCATTCTGAGATTTGCGGGCGAGCTTGGGCTAGTCGTTATGATTCATGCGGGCTGGGATATAGGATTCCCCGGTGATGACTCTGCGCTGCCTTTGAGGATTGCGCGAGCGTTGGACATGGCCGGGTATTGCCGGGTAATTCTTGCTCATATGGGGGGCTGGCGATGCTGGAATGAAGCTGCGAGACTTTTTGCCGGGCGTGATAATGTTTATGTTGACACAGCGTTTTCACTCGGAAGATTTTGCCCGAACGGCGACGGATATTATCATGGCGGTGATGAATGCGAAATGCTGAGTGATGATGAGTTCGTGAGTCTCGTTCGTGCTTTTGGATCTGAGCGGGTAATTTTCGGGACTGACTCGCCTTGGTCGTCTCAGCGTGAATGCGTGAATGAGTTTAATTCTCTTGCGCTTGATGACAGCGAGAAGGCAAATATACTTTTCAGGAATGCTTCGCGGCTTTTTGGGGCATCATGTAGAATATGAATCTCCTTGATATAATTTTGCGGGAAAAATTTTTGTGCGAGGTTTTAACATATGCTTCTGACACTTAAGAACATAGGCCGCCTGAAAAATGCTGAAGTGAAAATTAACGGCATCACTGTTATATGCGGGAACAATAATACTGGCAAAAGCACTGTAGGAAAAATTCTTTACTGTATATATGATTCACTTCATGAGCTTGAAGAAAGTATACAGTATGATAGGGCTAATGCTGTTATAAATTCTGTAGGTTATTTCTTCCGTCCTGTTAAGCTGACAGATTATAAACTTCTGCCTTCTGCGTTTGAAAGGGACATATTTTATCGGTCTAGAATAGAGGAGGCTATAGACAGCGGCAAAACAGGAAAAGACATTGTCTCAATGATCATAAAATTATTTGGCGTAAAATTGCCGGAAGCAGACATAAAAGAACTTTCAGACACAATAGACACAAGACTCAAGATAAGTGCAAGAGAAATCGTGAGCAGTTTTGTCTCGCGCAGAATTGAGGCTGAATTTGGAGAAAGTCTCAGTAATGTGAATCATCCGAGAAGAAAATCATCTGTTGAGCTTCGCATAAAAGATGCTTCGATAATTTTCAGCTCTTCAAGGGATCAAATAACTGTGGAAAAATTTATCAGCCTTCACAAAAATCTTATATACATAGACGATCCGTTCATAATAGATGAGATAAATAACCGCCGTTATGGCATGTTGGCTTCTGATGTATTTACGCACAGGAGCAGGCTTCTCAGAATGTTTGTCAGGAACTCATACAGGACAGAGCAGACATCAACCGAAGAAATAATAGACAGCAAGAAGATCAAACAGATAATCGGCGAGATAAATAAAATTTCCGACGGAGAATTAGTGTTTGAAGGCGGAAAATTCACGTACAAGCATTCGGGCTTGCGTAAAAGTTTAAGCCTTCAGAGCGTTTCAACAGGTATCAAGACATTCATAATCATCAAGAAACTTCTCAGGGACGGAATACTTGAAGAAAATGGAATCGCTGTGTTCGATGAGCCTGAAGTGCATTTGCATCCGGAATGGCAGATAAAATTTGCTGAGATTATCGTGATGCTTCACAAGGCTTACGGACTCAATATAGTGCTTACGACTCACAGCATGGAATTTCTGAGCGCAATAGATCATTTCTCGCAGGTACACGGCATTGAAGATGTATGCAGCTATTATCTTACGGAGCTTGAGAAGGCAAAAAGCACAGATGATTTTCCTGATGCTGTTATGCGCGAGATGACTGGCTACAAAGAGAAACTTTATGCTTCAATCTCTGCGCCGTTTTTGGCACTGTACAAGCAGATGAACGACTGAACATGAATAAAAAGAAATTTGTTCATATATGTCCCGGGTCTCGAACATCGCTTAGAGAAACCTCGTATGATTCGGCGCATGATGAATTCATGACTGACTCAAGTATTGCTGTTATTAATTTCGATCATGTAAAAACTTGTTACATGAACAAATACAATCATTCAGAAGAAGACGCAAAATCTGTTGACGCGCTTGCAAGAGGAATCGACGATATGCTTTACATGATTGAGTTCAAGAACGGCAAATGCAAGGCAGAAGCTGCTGATATAAGGCTGAAGATAAAAGACTCCCTGCTCATTCTATGCGACATATGCAAAAGAAGACTCAATGATGCAAGGGAAGAAATAATTTTTGTGCTGGTCATCAACAGCTCAAGGGCAGAACTTACTCAAAACGATATATGTTCAATAATATACGGCAATAAATCTTCTGCAAGCTCATTTTGCGGGCTGGACAAAATTGCAGGAGTTTTTGTGAAGAAAGTATTAATATATGATAGAGATGAACTAAAGATAAAACTTCTTCCGAAACTCACGGACATATAAATAAATCCCCCTTGCCATTCACGACAGGGGGGAAATCTTTTGCTTTATTCTAATTCCGCTGTGCCGTCTCTGTTAAGTGTTACCGTGTACGTTTCGAGAAGGTCAATGTTGTACCACGAAATTGATGTGCCGTCCTGAAATATTGCCTGAATATCCCAGTACCTTGTGCTGCCGACCTTGAAACGAATCGTTACGGACTCTCCTGCCTCAAGAATGTCCGAGCCCATAATATCTTCTTCCCAGTCGCCTGAGCTTGACGGGCTTACGTTCACCGTGTAGATGTCTGCTCCCGTTCTGTTGATGAGCGTGAAATCCTGAGGCCCTGCGAATGACATCCCCGCGAACAATGCCGCAATGATGAATCCCAATAACGCGCATGTTATCTTCTTCATGAAATATTACCTCCCCAAAAATTTTTACAGCGATGAAAGCTCGCCTTGAGTCAAAACTTTTATTCCCTCAACCTTGAGAACGTCTTCAGGGTTATCATGCCCGGACAATTTCATGACAACAACAGGCAGTCCCCCTCCGCCTAATGCAGAAGATCTTTTGCGGCTCAGCACAGGGTACATATACTTTATCTCCATCCCGGCGCGTTCGATTATGCCCAGAAGTTTCGCAAGACCGCCCGACTCATTCGGAACTTCAGCGGCAATCACATCAGCAGTGTTAGCTGTGAAGCCTGCCTCCCATAATGCTGACGTTGCCCACAATACATTGTCAGCAATTATTCTCACGACTCTGAAGTTCCCGGACTCCTCTACGGTTAACGCTCTCATGTCTGCATTCTTTGACGCGAGGACTTCCGCAGCCTTGCTCAATTTTGCGGACTGGTCATCAAGTATCACTGAAATTTGCTTTATGCTCATTGTGATTTACGCTCCCGAAAAGTTTTTGTGAAGAAAATTATACGAGGCCGCCGCGTTCACTGCAACAGCCCCGATATTTTTACAGCGTCTGCAATTCTTCCTGAGTGATTACGTGTATTCCGACAGAGTCGAGAGCTTCAGAAGCCTTCGCGCTGTCGTCAACCTCAAAGATAAAGCCAGCCTCAGAATTTTTCAGCAAAATTGAGTATGAGTACTCTATATTGACTCCGGCTTCCCTCATTATTTCGAGGACTTTGCAGAATCTTTCCGCCGAATTTGGTATGCTCACTACAACTACTTCAGTGAACGTTGCAGGATAACCGAGCGTCTTCAAGTGTGAGGCCGTCCACAAAATATTATCGACAATGAGCCTCAAGACATCTATTCCGCCAAGCTCCGCAGCTGAGAACGCACGAATATGTATGTCATTCTCCATGAGAGTCTTCACGACTTTATGCAGAGTCCCCGGCACATGCTCAATGAATATTGATACCTGCTTCACGTTCATGATCTATATTGCTGACAGCTCCTCTGCTCCCATAATCTTTATGCCTGAAGCTGTGAGTGATGATGATGCTTTCGCGTTGTCGTTCACGCGGAAAATCATATAGGCCGTGTCTGATTTCTTGTTGCCTAATATCGCGTACATGTACTCAACGTTTATTCCCGCGCCGTTAAGAACTTCAAGCACGCTGTTCAATCCTCCCGGCACATTCGGGACTTCAACCGCAAGCACATCCGTAAGACTCGCAACGAACCCGGCATCACGAAGAGTCGTAGCTGTCCCGGCAACATCATCAACGATAAGCCTAACGATTCCGAAGTCGCTCGTTTCTGCGAGAGAGAGTCCGCGCAAATCTATTTTTGCTTCAGCGAGTGCCTTTGTCATTTCGTGGAGGCAGCCCGGCCTGTTCTCAAGAAATACTGAGATCTGCTTCACACTCATATGAATACCCCCTTATATTTTCCTGTTGTCGATAACCCGCACTGCTTTTCCTTCACTGCGCGTTATGGATTTCGGAGCAACAAGAGTTACTTTCGCCGTTAATCCTAACATTGAGCGCAAGCCCTCGACAAGTTTCGCCTGACGCTGATTGACGACTCCAAGATTGTCCGTGAACATTTCCGGTGTCATTTCGACTCTTACGTCAAGCGTGTCTGTGTTGTTCACCCGGTCAACGATAATCTGATAGTTCGCCGGGTAACCCTGATTGATGAGGACGGTTTCAATCTGAGACGGGAAGACATTAACGCCGCGAATGATAAGCATATCGTCAGTGCGTCCCTTCAAGCGCGACATTCTTACGTGAGTCCTTCCGCAGGGGCATGGCTCATGACTCAGGCTCGTAATATCTCGTGTCCTGTAACGAATCAGCGGGAATGCTTCCTTCTCAAGAGTCGTGAAAACTAATTCTCCGTCGCTACCTTCCGGCAAAACTTCTCCCGTTTCAGGGTCAATGATTTCTGCGATGAAGTAATCCTCGTTGATGTGCATACCGTGCTGATCTGAGCATTCAAACGAAACGCCCGGCCCGCAAAGCTCCGTGAGTCCGTAAATGTCGTAAGCCTTGATTCCCATCGTCGACTCAATATCACGCCTCATACTTTCGCTCCATGCTTCAGCACCGAAAATCCCGGCTTTAAGCGGTATGTCATCCGGGGACATTCCCATTTCTTTCATGCGCTCGCCAATGAAAGCCGCGTAACTCGGAGTGCAGCAGAGAATCGTTGCGGACAAGTCTTTGATGAACATGATCTGCCTGTCGGTGTTACCTGATGATGCCGGAATTGTGAGAGAACCTACGAGATGACTCCCGCCGTTGAGTCCCGGCCCGCCCGTGAAGAGTCCGTAACCGTACGAGACCTGCACAACGTCTTCATTTGTTCCGCCCGCCGCCATGATTGCACGCGCGCACATTGTCTCCCAAATGTGAATGTCATTGAGCGTGTAGAAGGCTACGACTCTCTGTCCTGTTGTACCTGAAGTTGACTGAATACGCACGCAGTCTTTCAGGGGACGACCCATTAAGCCGTAAGGATATGCCTCGCGGAGGTCTGCTTTTGTCAGGAAGGGGAGAAGGTGCAAATCGTCCATTGATTTTATGTCGTCAGGCGTGAGTCCTTTCTCCTGCATTTTCTTGCGGTAATAGGGGACATCATTCCAAGCGTGGCGAACCTGTTTCAAGAGTCGCTCGTTCTGAAGTTTGCGAATCTGTTCGCGGGGCATTGTCTCAATTTCGGGCTGATAATAATTTCCCATAAAGATAAAACCTTCCTCGTATAAATTTATGCGTTCTTCCCTAATTCAAAAGCCTTCCTGTTAAGCTCCAAGAATTTCGGGGGCACACATTCTGTAATTGCTTCCTGCCATGACTCCGCGCTAATGTCCGTGAAGTAATGCGACAATCTCCCAAGCAAGACGAGATTTACGGCCTTTGAGCTTCCGGCCATGTCTGCAAGTTTCAGGCAGTCGAGAGCGTCAACCTTCGCGCCTGTCTTCCTGATTTCGTCAAGAAGATTCTCCGGGTAATTCATCGCTCCCGTAAGAACGGGCATCGGGTCAATCTGCTGTGTTGATGTTACTATTTGTCCTTCGGGTGAAAGATATTCGAGCCATCTCGCGGCCTCTAAGAGTTCAAACGAGACAATGAAATCGGCCTGCCCTTTGTCGATTACAGGTGAGTAAACTTTATCCCCATAACGCACGTAAGTTACTACGCTTCCTCCGCGCTGACTCATTCCGTGAACTTCTGAGACTTTTACGTCATATCCCTGTGATGTGAGGAGATGTCCCAATAACTTGCTTGCGAGTACGCTTCCTTGTCCGCCGACTCCGACAATCATTATATTTTTCGTGGTCATTCTGTTTTTCCTCCGCTGAGATGATTCTCGATTGCTGTATCAATTAAGCGTTGTACGTCTTCAAGTGTTATTGACGGCTGAAACAGTTTCTTGAAGAACGCAAGTACCGGTGAAATAAATGCTGTAATAGCGATAAATGCCGCAAACAGTGCAATCCACCAAGACAGCGTATTTTCTACAGCTCCAATGCGTGCGCCGAGTGTCTGCTCCAAGGTATCGACTCTTGCCGTCAGGACTCGTACATCATTCCTCACTTCGCCGATTTCTGCTTTGATTTCTCCCATAGCTTTCTCAACGTATGATTTTGTCTCGCCTGTCGACTTGTCAACGTATGTCCTAATTTCTGCCATCGACTTGTCAACGTATGACTTGATCTCAACCGTAGTTTTCTCAAGCAACATTTCTAAGCGATCCATGCGAGCGTCAAATACATCTTTGCGGACGTAAATATCTCCCTGCGAATCCATGTTACTCGCCTCCCCTGAAAGCACCAAACCTGCAACGCTGTTTGCACACTCCGCACCCAACGCATAACGTCTCGTCAACATGCGCTTTTCCTTCCTTGATTGACAGTGCCGGGCAGCCTATCTTCATACACGCTTTGCACCCAATGCACAATGAAGGCTCAACCCTCAAAGGCGGCTTGTGTTTCACGTTCTTCAAGAGCGCGCAAGGTCTCCGGGAAATTATCACTGATGACTCGTCAGCGGCTAATTCCTCCTTCAGTGCCTCGGCGCATTCCTTCAGGTTATAGGGGTCAACGACTCTCACTCGCCTGAATCCCATCGCCCTGCAAAGACTCTCAAGATCAATTTTCCCGGCAGGTTCTCCCTTAATGTTCAGTCCTGTCGTGGGGTTCTGCTGATGTCCCGTCATGCCCGTTATAGAGTTGTCGAGGATTATTACGACTCCTTTGCTTTGATTGTAGGCAATATTCGCAAGCCCGGTCATACCCGAATGCATGAACGTTGAGTCACCGATAACAGCGACAGCATTTTTCTCGCCCGCCTTGCTGAAACCGTGAAGTGCGCTCACTGAAGCACCCATGCATAGAGTCATCTCCATTGCTGAGAGAGGCGCGACAGCTCCCAAAGTGTAGCAGCCAATATCACCAAGCACCGTGCATTTAGCCTGGTTGAGCGTGAAGAAGAGTCCCCGGTGAGGACAGCCCGCGCACATCATCGGAGGCCGCGCAGGAATCTTCACCGAGTCCGGCAGCTTAAGCCCCGAATGAGTCGGAAGCCCTAACTTTTCGGCAATGATATTCTGACTCAGTTCACCGAGACAGCCGAACAATTTTTTCCCCTCGCACTTAATCCCGATTGATTCGCAGTGTTCCTCTATGAAGCCGTCAAGCTCTTCAACGATTACGACTCGTTCAACATGGCCGGAGAACTCCCGCAACTTTTTGTCAGGCATTGGCCAGATCATTCCGAGCTTCAAGACCGGGTATCTGTCTCCGAGTGCTTCTTTCACATACTGGTAACATGTCGATGATGTTATTATTCCGAGTGAAGAGTCATTGCCTGAGTCGATTCGGTTGATGTCTGATGACTCCGCGAAGCTCTGAAGGCGTTTCATTCTCTCTTCAACAATCGGATGACGCTTGATAGCATTCCCCGGCATCATCACATACTTTGCTATGTTCTTCTCGTATGGACGCGCGGGAATCTCTCTGCGTTCTCCCGTTTCGACTAATGACTGAGAATGCGCAACCCTCGTACACATTTTGACGATTACGGGCGAGTCATATTCCTCTGAGATGTCGTAAGCAAGCCGGAAAAATTCGAGTGCCTCCTGTGAGTCTGAAGGCTCAAGCATGGGAAGTTTTGCCGCCCTCGCGTAATGCCGTGAGTCTTGCTCGTTCTGTGATGAGTGCATACCCGCGTCATCAGCGACACAGATAACCATTCCCGCGTTAATCCCCGTGTATGAGACCGTGAAAAGAGGATCTGCCGCAACGTTAAGGCCGACATGCTTCATGCCGCAGAAAGATCTTTTGCCGGCAAGCGACGCTCCGAACGCCGACTCCATTGCGACTTTCTCATTCGGTGCCCATTCGGAATATATTGCGTCATACTTTGCGGCCTCTTCTGTTATCTCTGTGCTTGGTGTTCCCGGGTAGCTTGATGCAAAACAGCAGCCAGCCTCGTACAGTCCTCTTGCAGCCGCCGCATTTCCCTGCATCAATCGTTTCATGAATCTTTTATCCCCCTTCTGAGTTGCTGTGAATTGTAACATTATACTTTCTTTCTTTAACCGCTCATTAATTAACGCTAACTTCAAAAACGATTCAAAAATTTATTCCTTGTGCTGAATGCTAGAATCACAATATCAATTTCACAGAAAAAATTTCACAGGAGAATTTACAATGCCGAGCAGGTTTGAATTTCTTGAAGACCAGTTCCCGAAATTGTTTGAGTACGGGAGGAAGGCTGAAGAATGCATAAGCACTGACCCTAATATATGCCTGCTGAATCTCGGAAGGATTGCGGAGAACATAACGGATAATCTTTGCAGACATAATAATATTCCCGGCGATTCAGAAAAAGTTTACGAATTAACTTCACGCGGACTAATCACAGATCAAATTGCACAGAAAATAAACGCACTCACAGAAATTAAACACGAGGCTGCCAATGATGATTATGATTCTGAAATGGCTTGCTCAAGACTCATAGTTGCGGCTGAAGAGCTTTGCTTGTGGTTCGTCAATGAGGGTGAAGAAGGGAGATTCAGTTTTCTTGCTGACCTTTACCCCCCTGACAAGCCCGCGCCGATATTAATGAATCTCTCTGTTCTTGGCCGTGAAGCTGAAGAGAATTTATGCTCAAACACTCGTTACTGCTTCATATGTTTGGGCGACATCGGAGAAGCTGTTGTTGTGAGCCTCATAACAGGAAACGGAATCAACATACGCGAGCGAGACCAGATAGACCGAATCGACATGCTTTCGGACAAACACATAATCCCGGACAACATAAGGACAATCCTTCACGATCTCAGAATGGCACGGAACAAAGCAATTCACGAACGATACAATGACGAGTACACATCAGAGTCAGAAGGACGGAGACTCCTCGATGACGCTTTGAGTCTCTGCGAATGGATATTCAGGCTCACAATGAAAGCCGGGTATGTCGTGAAGGCGAGAATTATTGCTGAGAATGACGGCGGATATTCTGCGGCAATGGGGAGGATTCCTGCTGACGTTCCCGCAAGTGAAATACCTGAAGGACATTCCTGCATTCCCGGAAAAAAGTACGTGTTCAAAATCGTAAACGCTGAAAATGATATTGTCATACTGAGCCTTAGTGATGCCGAGCGTGATTATAATCTTTCAGTCGGAAGGCTCTACGCTAAATACAAGCCCGGCCAGAAAGTGAAAGTAAAGGTTAAGAGCGTCAGCAAATCAACAGGCGCGATTGTCGAGCTCAAAGACGGACTCGAAGCGCGAATCCCTCCCGCCGAGCTTGGCCGGAAAATCTCGCATTACGACAAAGACTCTAAACAGCGAATGATGAGATATGACGTTACAGCCCGCGTAAAATGGTTCAGCCTCACAGAATACCCGCCCATGATTCTCTCGGTGAAAGACATCGAGGAAGAAAGAAGACAGAAAGCTATTGCCGCGTTCACTCATGAAGGAAACCCGGCCATGTCTGATATTGACTTCTACAGAATGTGCAGGAACGCACCGTATGAGAAAGTAATTCAGGCACTTGACGAGGGAGCGAACCCAAATTCAGCAAACTCAAACGGAACAACCGCCCTCATGACAGCAGCAGAGCATAACACCAGCGCGAGAGTCATACGCGCCCTTGTTGAAGCAGGAGCAGACGTGAACGCACGAAACAGGAGAGGCAACACTGCATTGATGTTCGCGGCCATGAGGAACAGCACGGAGGCAGTGAGGATACTTTACGAGGCCGGAGCAGATATTGACGCGGTGAACTCTGAAGGGAAAAAAGCAGCTGATTACGCCGTAAGCAACAGGAAACTGAACGGCACAGAGATACTCAAACGCCTTAAAGGTGAAACTGAGACTCCCAAATCCGAATCACAAATTGATACCATACAGCACAAAACCGAATCGCAAGCTGAAACATCAGAGAGTCAAAAGCAAACCGACATTCACGAGTCAGATTCGCAAATTTCTTCCGAGTCACACAAAACTGAATCGACAACTGAAACCGAACAATCAAGCAGTAATGATAATGAGCCTGAAATTTACGAGTATGAAGCCTCCGAAACTCCCACGAAAGAAGAGATAGAAGCACTCAGCGTACACCGTGAAGAATTGCAGCGTGATTTCTTGAGAATATGCCGTTCAGGAAGCGAGGACGAAATAGCCGAGGCCGTTTCAGCAGGAGTGAACGTGAACGTAACGAACAAAGCAGAAGCGACAGCCTTAATGTTTGCGGCAAAAGACAACACCGCCGGAGCTGTGGAGATTCTCATTCACGCGGGGGCAGCCGTGAACGCTCAGGACAGAAGCGGCAACACTGCGCTGATTTACGCGGCATCGTATAACACAGATGATGTTGTTGATACTCTCATTGACGCGGGAGCTGACAAGGACATAACGAATCATGCGGGGCACAGGGCATCAGATTACGCGGCGAGAAATTACCGGCTTGATGATACGGAAGCTGTGAAGAAATTGTAACGCACATTTGATTCCTTGACATAATTTAGCGTTTAATGTAATTTGCGGTGAGTCCTGTTTGCACGTGGCAGGACTCTAATTTTATGCAAAGGAATGATTTTATCCCACATGCCTATAACAGATCTTCTTGAACGGAACGCAAAACTTTACGGCGATGAAGTTGCGCTCGTTGAGATTAACCCGGAGCAGTCCGAGCCAGTCCGAATAACATGGAAAGAATACGCGCTCATTCAGCCGACATCATCAAAGCCATACCGCCGCGAAATAACATGGGGAGTCTTTGACGAGAAAGCAAACAGAGTCGCGAACATGCTTTTATCACGCGGAGTCAAGAAAGGGCAGAAGGTAGCAATATTGTTGATGAACTGCCTCGAATGGCTGCCGATTTATTTCGGGATTCTGAAGACTGGAGCGATTGCCGTTCCTCTGAATTTCCGTTACTCATCTGAAGAAATAGAATACTGCGTGAAACTTGCTGACGTTGACATATTATTTTTCGGGCCGGAATTTATCGGGCGAGTCGAAAATACTGTGCTTGCTCTTGGTGAGTCATGCTTGCTGTTTTTTGTCGGCAACAATTGTCCCTCATTCGCTGAAAGCTACAATGAAGCTGTGAACAACTGCCACTCGTCCGCGCCAAAAATTTTGGTTGAGGACTCAGACGAGGCAGCGATATATTTCTCTTCAGGGACAACGGGATTCCCGAAAGCTATTCTCCACAATCACACAGCGTTGATGCAGTCGGCAAAAATGGAGGCCATTCACCACGAGACGACTCATGATGATGTATTCTTGTGCATTCCTCCTCTCTATCACACGGGGGCAAAAATGCACTGGTTCGGCTCATTGTATACAGGAAGCCGGGCAGTCATCCTCAAAGGTACATCACCGAAAGCGATTCTTGATGTTGTGTCATGGGAACGCTGTACGATCGTGTGGCTTTTAGTCCCTTGGTGCCAGGATATATTGACGGCATTAGACCGGGGGGAGCTGAAACTTGAAGGGCGCAATCTCTCACAGTGGCGATTAATGCACATTGGCGCGCAGCCTGTTCCGCCTTCATTGATTCGTCATTGGCTTGAATATTTCCCGAATCACAAATACGATACGAACTACGGACTCTCAGAGTCAACCGGGCCGGGCTGTGTTCATTTGGGAATGGAGAATATACACAAGGTCGGCGCGATTGGTGTACCTGGTTACGGCTGGGAATTGAAGATAGTCGACAATGACGGCAAAAACATTCCGCAGGGTGAGACGGGAGAATTATGCGTGAAAGGTCCGGGCGTAATGCTCTGCTACTATCACAACCCCGGCGCGACTCATGAGACTCTGCGAGACGGCTGGCTGTTCACGGGCGACATGGCCATGATGGACGAGGACGGATTCGTGTGGCTTGTTGACCGGAAGAAAGATGTAGTTATCACCGGCGGGGAAAATATATATCCTGTTCAGGTTGAGAACTTCCTCATAACGCACCCGAAAATTCATGATGTCGCTGTTATCGGACTGCCTGAACCGAGACTCGGCGAGATTGTCGCGGCAGTTGTTCAGGTGAAGAAGGGAATGACCTGCACGGAGGAAGAAATCAATCACTTCTGCTTGGGACTCCCGCGCTACAAGAGACCGAGAAAGATAATTTTTGCTGACGTTCCTCGAAACCCGACCGGGAAAATTGAGAAGCCCAAGCTCCGCGAGAAGTACGCACAGGGCAGCAGCTTCTACAGCGAGGAAGACGCGAGATAATGGCTGAATTATGCAGATTTGCCGGAATGATTATATACATGATGTTCTTTGACACGAAACAGCGCAACAAGCCTCATGTACATGTTTATTACGGTGATTACAAAGCGGTTATAGGAATTGACGGCGAACTGCTTGCAGGTTCACTCCCGCCTAAGCAGTTAAAGATGATTACAGGCTGGCTTGCCTTCAATGAGGAAGAAGCATACAAGGCATGGAATTTAGCTGTGCGGGGCGAGCATTTTGAAAAAATTGCTCCGTTGAAAAAGTAGGAGGTGATATTCAATGTATATTAAAGATGGAGTATGTTACGCAGGAGAATTAGAGCCTGGAATAGAAATAACTCACGCAAAACCCCTTGACGGCGGTATAGTGATGGTAACATTCTCAACAGGTGAAAAACGTTTGTTCGACACGACAGAAATTGACGGGGAAGTCTTCAAGCCGTTAGCAGACCCCGAAATATTTCGTCACCCCGTCATCGCATACGGCACAATAACATGGGACAACGGTAATATAGACATTGCGCCCGAAACTGTTTACGCTATGAGTTACCCTTACGACTCGGAGACGCTCTAATCATGTACCCTACGTTGTTTCAGATTGGCAGCTTCAGAGTCGACACATACAGCGTGATATGGTTCATCGCGTTGTCGATCTGCATATTGTGGAGCATTCGCAGGCTCGAAATCTATCACCTTGACGAGTACGAGTCCCGGCGCGTAATGGCCGTGTCATTCTTCTTTATGCTGCTCGGCGCAAAGTCATTCGAGTACATCATTCACTGGGAGTCATACGTGAGCAATCCTTCATTGTTCCTCGACATTAACCGCGGGGGCGTTCACGAGTTCGGCGCAATATCTGGGGCGTTTCTTTCGGCGTTAATCATGTGCTTGTTCTCTCGCAAGGTTTCATTCTCAAAGCTCTGTGATACTGTCGCTCCTGCTGCAATGTTCGCGATTGCTTTCGGGAGATGGGGATGCTTCCTCAACGGCTGCTGCGTTGGTGTAAGGACTGACTCATTCATGGCCGTACATTTTCCTTTCGACAGTGCCGGAGTCTTCCGTCATCCCGTGCAGATATATTACTCGGTGATTGCGTTTGTGATTGTCGTGATTCTTTTGTGGACTGAGCGCAGAGTCATTCCTCTTCAGAGCCAGCAGAAGAAACATTATTCCGTGATTACTCCGCTGACTGTTATTCTTTACTCGCTTATGAGGCTGTCAATGATTCCGTTCAGAGATCCTCAGTCTTTCACGTGGGTTTTGACTCACTCGCTGACGTACAAAGGGATATTGTTTGAGCTTCCGTTTATGTGCGTGTGGCTCGCGTACAGTCTGATTCAGCTAAAATCACATAGTCAGTGTAAGTAAAAATTGCCATGAATGATTCATAACTCGCAGTTAAAATACATGGCCGTAAAAATTTATTGGAGGTATTAATTCATGAGCAGCAGAAAATTTTTAGCGTTCACATTCGCGCTTGTGTTAGTCGCTGCGTTTGCAGGAAGCTCATTCGCTCTTTCACCCGTAAGCATCAGCAGTGCGAATCCCATCGTCCCAATCGTCAAGAGAACATCCCCGGCTGTCGTTAATATTGACGTTGAGAAGACAGCAAAGAGATCTATATCACCGTTCCCGTTTGATGATGATCCGTTCTTCAAGAGATTTTTCGGGGACAGCTTCAAGGAGTTCAACCGCTCTGTGCCTATGAAGGGGCGCGGCTCAGGGTTCATAGTCAGCAAAGAGGGCTTAATCCTCACGAACAATCACGTTATTGACGGAGTGGACAAAATCACGGTGTCATTGCAGCTTGAGGACGGAAGCAAGAAGACTTATCCCGCGACGGTGAAAGGCCATGACCGTGAATATGACCTTGCTGTGATTAAGATTGAGCCTGACAGAGATTTGCCGGTTCTCGAACTCGGTGACTCAGATGCTCTTGAAGTCGGCGAGTTTGTTGTGGCGATTGGGAATCCTTATGGCTTTGAGCATACTGTTACAGCGGGAGTCATCAGCGCGAAGAACAGAAGCATTCACGCGCAGGATGTGAATTTTGACGACTTCCTTCAGACTGACGCGGCAATAAATCCGGGCAATTCGGGCGGGCCTCTCCTCGACATGTCCGGGAAAGTCATCGGAATCAACACGGCGATTATGCCCTACGCTCAGGGATTGGGATTCGCGATTCCCGTCAACAAAGCAAAAGAGATCATGGGCGATCTTGTCGACAAAGGACGAGTCAGCCGCGGCTGGTTAGGTGTGAGCATCGTTGACGCAAATTCAGAAGTCGCGAAAATGTACGGAGTCCCCGACGGCACCGGAATAGTCGTATCGAAAGTAATGCCCGGCGAGCCAGCAGAGAAATCCGGCCTCAAAGCAGGAGATATTATTGTCGAGGTCAACGGACAGAAGGTCAAGAACACTATCGAGCTTAGGCAGAAGATCGGATCACTTCCGCCAAAGTCTGACGCAAAACTCAAAGTCTACAGAAACCGCAAAGCCGTCAACATTACAGTGAAGCTCGGAGAACGCCCGAATGATTCGCAGTCTGAGAATATCACGCTCAAAGGCAGCGAGAAACCCTCAAAGGGCAGCGAGGCTCTCAAGGATTACGGCATCAATGAAGTAACAGAGATCACTGACTCACTCAGGAAGAAATACAAGCTCACTTCAGAGAATGGACTCGTGATTACTGACATCGACAAAGACTCGCCAGCCTCGTATGAAAACGGACTGCATGAAGGCGATATGCTTCTCGAACTCAATCTCCACGAGCTGAAAAAGATTAGTGATTTGCCCGGTGCAATGAAGGACGCTGACAACAAAATCATCATCAAGTTTGAGCGTGAAGGCACCACAAATTATCAGGTAGTCAGCAAGAAAGAAAAGTAACAGAAAAAAATTTGCGGGATTCCTCAGAAGGGAGTCCCGCTTTTTTGTTACGCGATGAATTTGAAGCGCATTTTACGGAGAAACCATGTCATGAATACTGCAAGCGAGAAAGTAACGCAAATTCTCAGAACATAAAGCAGAAGCGCGCAAACATTTTGTGATAATACCTGAACCGTGAATAATGACACGAATATGTACAGAATGTTATAGTTGAATGTGTCGGAGTACAAATATATTCCCAGCGAGTAATCACAGAGAAATCTTACGGGCTTGCTTGTGCTTGTACGAGTGTTGTTCAGAAGGACGCAGAAGCTGTAACATGACAGAATACCAGATAATGTTATGAGAAGAGACAATATTATGTGCAGCATTTGAGCCGATAAAGCATCATGCTGTATGTATCTTGCAGAAAGAAACATTGCAGCCCACAGTGCAGAGAGCGAAAGAAATTTTACGGCAGAAATTTTCCCATTAAAGTTGTTCCGTATTTCCTCAAACAAAAATCCCGCGTAAAACCATACGGAAAATGACAGAACATTACGCAGAAGAATGATATTGATTTTCACCGCAGCAACATTAAGCACAAACAGAAGCAAAAGAACAAGACATTTTGATTTCCGTCCGATACAATATTTTTTGACGAAGTAAAATATCACGAACTCGCAGAACAATGTAACGAGAAACCACAAGTGAGTATTGCCCTGAATGAGATACTGACCGACAAACACATCACGGAATATATTTCCGCTCCCGTCCCAATAGCCCGCAAGATATTTCAGCGGTACAGAAACGAATGACGCTACGACTACGAAAGGAAGCAGGAGTCTTTGAGCCTTGCTTTTCACGAACGGAAGAAAGTCCCGCTTCTTATTGCGTGAAAACAAAGCACCGCTCAGAGCCATGAACAGCGGCATGTGAAATGAATATATCGCACCTGTAACAACTGAAAGCATTTTGTGTACGACTGCATCATTTACACCGTTAGCCCGCATCATTCCAGCGTAATCGACTCCGCCGTACTCTGTAACAATAGAATAGTATGTGCTGTGTCCTATCACTACGAGAATCGTCAATAAAGCTCTGAGCGTGTCATATTCTGTTATTCTTTCCGGGACAAAATTATAGCTGTTGGCTGTTGGCTGTTGGCTGTTGGCTGTTGGCTGTTGGCTGTTGGCTGTTGGCTGATTATAGCGAATTTATTTTGTGCCGTCAAGATATATTCTCCTCTCATGCTTCAACGCCGTGAGGTTTTTTCCCAGTCTCAAATTCATAGCAACTTCTGAAAATCCCCTCTACCATGTCGCGCACATCTTCAGCCGTGTAAAACGCCGTGTGAGGACTCAATATCACGTTGGGGAATGAGCGCAAGATTGCCAGCTTCTGATTCACAATCACTTCTCCCATTCGGTTATAGTAGTAGAGTCCGTTTTCATACTCTAACACATCAAGCGCAGCCCCTCCGAGTTTCCCGGACTCAATCCCCGCTATTATCGCGTCAGAGTCAACGAGCTTCCCCCGCGCTGTGTTGATGATATACGCGCCGGGCTTCATCTTTGCGATTGAGTCATGGCCGATAATGTGATAGTTGTCATCGTTGGCGTTCATGTGAAGGGTGATAATGTCAGACTCGCGGAATATCGTATCACGGTCAACATACTGGGCGAATCTCTTTGCGGTCTCGTTCTCGTGAACGTCATACGCAAGAATACGACAGCCGAACCCGGAAAGGTGCTGTATTACTGTCGTTCCGATTCTCCCGGTGCCCATTACCCCGACAGTGCACGCGGAAAAATCCCGGCCGAGTTTGTTCTTCAGTGAATAGTCCTGAAGGTCAGCACGTCTCAGAGTGTGCGCGAATCTTCTCACGCTCGCAAGCATCAGCATAATCGCATAGTCAGCGACTCCCGTCGGTGTGTAGCTCACTGTGTCGACCTTGAGTCCTAACTCACGGGCGGCGGCTCTGTCTATATGGTCGTAGCCTATTGAGCGCGTAAGAATGTATTTGACTCCGACATTGCGGAATGACTCAAGAACCTTCCTCGACATGTCGCAGGGTGTGCAGCTCATACCGTCGCAATTTTCAGCAAGAGAAATATTTTTGTCATTGGGATATTCTGACGTGTAAATGAAATCAACGCCGTACTTCTCCTTCATGGCCGGGCAAAACTGAAGCTCGTCATCCCTCAGCGCGTAAAAGCAAATCTTCATGTCCGAATCACTTCCAGTAGTCTAATTTTTCCGGGTCAAGTCCGATTGATGACGCTTTGAATACAGGGTTGCCATGCTCGCGCCTCTGTCTTTCGTAGTCAGCTAATGCCCTCAAAACGATACCGCTTCCGGCCATGATACACGGGATATTTATCAGTGCCATTCCTCCCATGAATATATCAGCGACAGCCCAAGCAGTAGACATAGGCAGGACAGCTCCGACAAGTATCACGAGAGCGCAGACGATTCTGAATCCACGCATGAATTTTTCGCCGGGCATTTTCTTTCCGTTGATGTAGGCTAGTGCGTTGTCGACGTAAAACAGATTGCCCAATAGAGTCGTGAACGCGAACAATACCATTATCACCGTGATGAACACCGGCCCTGCCTCGCCAAGCACAGCCCTTAATGAGTCCTGAACGTATTGCGCCCCGGCTGCCTCGCGTGTTATCGGAGTCCCTGACATAAGGCACATGAAAGCAGTCGCGGAACATATCATTATCGTGTCAATGTATACTGAGAGCATCTGAATCAGTCCCTGCTTGACGGGGTGAGTCGTCTCAGCTGAAGCCGCAGCATTCGGAGCAGAACCGACTCCCGCCTCGTTCGAGTAAAGCCCGCGTTTGATTCCGTAAACAAGACATGACCCAGCTATGCCGCTCCCTATAGCCTGAAAGTTAAACGCATCCGCAAAAATCATTTTCAGCACGGACGGAAGCATATCGATTCTCAGAATCATTATCACGATTGCCGCGAGAACGTAAACGACTCCCATCACAGGAACAAGGAACATTGTTACGCCGACGATTCTTTTCGCGCCTCCGAACAAGCACCATGCTGTCATGGCCGCCGCGATCCCTCCGATTATCCACGGGGTTGTTGACGAGTCATAGAATGAATAGACGCTGAATGTTGACTGAAGATTGTACGAGCATAACGCATTGAAGCCGAAAGCATACGTAGCAATGAGGAACAATGAGAATATTATTGCCGTAACCTTGCTGTGAATTATCGCCTCGATGTAATATGCCGGACCGCCGTAACTATGTCCCGTTTCGTGATTCCTGTGCTTGAAGATCTGCGCTAACGTACTTTCAGCGAGCGCGCTGGCACCTCCGAGAATCGCAAGCACCCACATCCAGAACACCGCGCCCGGCCCGCCGAGACATATTGCGGTTGATACTCCGATGATGTTCCCTGTTCCGACTCTTGAAGCTGTCGAGACCATCAACGCGCCGAAAGATGAGATTGCGTTCTTGCTTCCGGGACGCTCTGCGATGAGTTTCACGGAGTCAAAAGCGAGCCTGACCTGAGAAAATTTTGACCTCAGCGAGAAGTATATCCCCGCAAGAGTCAGCACTACAATCAACACCGGGTAATACAGAAAATCATCCACGGCATTAAGAATGTCTATGAAATTCTGCAACGTGAATCCCTCCTGAAATGTGAAAATTTAGATTAATAGGGTAATTGTGATATTATACGAAAATTCTAGCCAACTATAAATTACTGGCCGCAATAAATTATAGGAGGAACATAAACATGTCAGACATTGCTGTAGTAGGTTCATTGAATATTGATTTAGTAATTCGCGCGCCGCACTGCCCGGGTAAAGGCGAGACAATTATCGGCGGTGCATTTGGCATGGCAGGAGGAGGAAAGGGATCTAACCAGGCTTTAGCAGCAGCTAGGCTTAGTGCAACGTCCCACATTATTGGCTGTGTTGGCAGTGATGATTTCGGCAGGAGGCTTAAAGCTGTCCTCACTGAAAACGGCGTAGACTGCTCGCAGCTCCGCACAATGAACAAAGCACAAACAGGAACGGCAGTAATAACAGTAACAGATGACGGCGGAAACTCCGTAATAGTTTCGCAGGGAGCTAACTCACTTCTTGACGAGAACGCAATGACGAAAGCCGCAGATATTTTTGAGTCCTCTGACGCTGCGTTGTTCCAGATGGAAAGCCCCGCAAAAACTGTCGTAAAGGGTCTGAAACTTTCACGCAAGCACGGATGCAGAACTTTCTTGTCCGCCGAGCCTCCGTTTTCTTTGCCGTCTGATTCATGGAACGACATTGATTACTTGATACTTAACGAGAAAGCACTGGCCTTTTACGCCGGACGGAAGCAGCACAAATCAACAGACGAAATGGCCGGGGAAATCCTCAAGCGCGGGGTCAAATGTCTTGTCGTAACACGAAGCTCAAAAGGCGGGACGATCTTCACGAGGGGCGGGGAGAATTTCACGTTTGACGCTTTCAACATAAGATCGGTCGACAACACCGGGGCGCGTGATGCGTTCTGCGCGGGGTTCTGCGTTGGACTCTGCGAGGGAATGCCGCTGAAGATTGCCGCGAGGTTTGCTTCTGCATGCGGCGCACTGGCCTGCACGAAAATCGGGGCTCATCCTTCAATGCCGTGGCGACATCAGGTAAGCGCGTTGCTTGGTGAGGCACATGGAGACGACTACGAGCTTTAACCTTAAGGGGGTAATTCATACATCATGGAAGGCTACAACTACTTGTTGAGTCTTTGCGTTATTCTGTTGTCCACAAAAATTTTCAGCATTCTTTCACGGCGCGCGCAGCTTCCTCAAGTTGTCGGGGCATTGATGGCGGGACTGTTCTTCGGGCCTGCCGTGCTCGGTGCGATAACGTCAAACTTATTCGGCGTTCAGTTCTGCCTGATGCCGAGTCCGTTATTGTCGCGAATGGCCGAGCTTGGAGTCATCGTGATAATGTTCACGGCTGGAATGGAGACGAATCTTGACGAGCTTAAAGCGTCCGGGGGAGTCGGGTTTGTCGTAGCACTGCTCGGAGTCATATGCCCTCTCGGAATGGGCGCGGGGATGATGTACTTCTTTCAGCCTGATATTTCTTTCCCGTCAGCAATTTTCATCGGCGCGGTGCTGACAGCTACGTCAGTCTCAATCACCGTAGAAGCCCTGAAGGAACTCGGCAAGATGTCAACCAAAGCAGGCAACACGATATTAGCGGCGGCGTTGATAGACGACATTCTCGGACTCATCTGCCTGACTCTTGTTACGGGAATCGCCGGGGGCGACACGAATATTATGATGGTGTTCGTGAAGATTGCCGGGTTCTTTGTGTTCATATGGCTTGTGGGAATCGCGTACAACAAGGCCATGATATGGTCAGACCGTGTTCAGGAGTCGAGGAACTTGCGCCGTTATCCTGTGATGGGATTTGCGTTATGTTTGTTCATGGCGTGGGCTGCTGAAGTGATTTTCGGGATTGCTGACATAATCGGGGCATTCGCGGCTGGAATGATAATCTCAATATCGCCCAAAGGACAATATATCGCAAGCAAGTTTGACTCAATAGCCTTCCTTTTGCTGACCCCTGTATTTTTCGCGAACATAGGACTTGAAGTTACGCTCCCGGCTTTTTCGTCTGAGATAGTAATCTTCACAGCTGTGTTAATCATCGTCAGCATAATCTCAAAACTCGTAGGCTGCGGACTGGGCGCGAAAATTTGCGGAATGGACAATCATCAAAGCTACGTCGTAGGGTTGGGCATGGTCTGCCGCGGGGAAGTCGCTCTTATCGTCGCGGGGAAGGGAGTATCAATGCATCTCATCGAGGAAAGCGAGTTAGGCCCCATCATCATAATGATAATAGTCTGCACAATCGTTACGCCTATATTCCTCAAGAGGGCGTTCAGGGGCGCGAAGGACGAAATCGGAAGCACAGTGTTTGAGGATCGCTTCATGCTTGACGAACAGGCCGACGAAATCGAAGAGGATCTCTATCACAGAAGAAGCCTTTTATCACACTAGAAATTTTCCGGGGGGAGTCCGTAAAAGCTCCCTCCGTTTCACTGTCCTAATACCCTCGTCATAACTTCACACAATGCTACAGCAGCCTTTGAGTGATACCGCCCCGGCGCGAGCGACACACCCAAGTCAACAAGAGTCCCTTCCTCACCGAGCGACAGAAATTCAGCCTCTGGATATGCAGCCCTCGCACAGTAATACGTGAACGCTAATCCCAATCCCGCCGCGCCCATTGAAGCCGCAAAGAACGCCGACAATTTTTCGTTGTACACCTTTGGGATAATGCCATGCTCCCGGAATATTCTCCTGCTCTCGCGTCCTAATATTGTGTCGTAATCGCTGAGCAAAAATTCATGGCCTTCTGTGTCTTTGATGTCGATATATTTTGCGATCCGTGATTTTGTGTGAGGCGGTGAAATTTTCGCGTGCTTCATTACGGGATGTGATGAGTTTGTGATGATGCATATCTCGTCCTGCATGGCCGGTGTTATTGTGTGCTTGAGAGTCTTGGCCGGAAGAATGATTAACGCAATGTCGATTGTTCCGTTACGCAGCATCTCTTCAAGTGCCATAGAGTTAGCCTCAACGATTATCACGTGTATGTTCGGATATTCGCGCCTGAAAGCCTCAAGGACTCGCGGCATAAGGAACGTCCCCCGGAATGTGCTTATCCCCGCAATGACTCGCCCTCCCTCAAGGTTATTCACGTCCTGAATCTGATCCCTGACTCTGTGATACTCTGACAATTCACGGTAAGCATACTCAATCATGAGCCGCCCTGCTTCCGTCGGCCTGACTCCCGTTGAAGTCCTCACGAAAAGTTTTGCGCTGATTTCATTCTCAAGCCTCATCAGAAACTGACTCAATCCCGATTGCGCCATGAAGAGTCTTTCAGCAGCTTTTGATATGCTCCCTTCCTCAGAAATTGCGACAATGTAATTCATTTCTTTTACTTCCATTTTTCACGCCTCATTATCATTTTTTGTGATACGAAAGATATTATATTTCCCGTTTCGGTGATAGCAAACCGCGTATATAATTCCATCATTCCACAAAAATATTAACTAGGGGGCTAAAGACATGCCGGAAGTGTCATTAAATGGCGTATGCGACATGCACGTTCACACAAACCCGGACTTGAGGCTCAGAGCGTATAACGATTTCGAGCTGGCAGAGGCGGCAATACGAGTCGGAGCGCGGGCAATCGTCATCAAATCACATCAGGGGTTCACAGCAAACCGGGCATTCCTCACGAATGAATACGTCAGGAAAATTCACGGGGAAAATACCGGCTTCACAATGTACGGTTCTGTAACAATGAACAAATCAATCGGCGGCATAAATCCTTCAGCGGTTGAGACTGCGTTGAAGCTCGGAGCAAAAGTTGTATGGCTTCCGACTCAGTCAGCAAAGAATCACATTCACCGAATGGGCAAAGACCCTTCAGCGGGCGTTGATATTGTCATAGGCTGGAAGGTTGTCCCGGAACTGCTTGAAGTTTTCAAGATGGTGAAAGATTACGACGCTGTATTGGGCACTGCTCACTGCTCGCCGGAAGAAGCGTTTGTTGTGATTGAGGCGGCAAGGAACGCGGGAGTCAAAAAGATTGTTCTCACTCATCCGGAATGGTGGATTGTCGGAATGTCGCACGAGGATCAAATCAGAGCCGTGAAAGATTATGACGTTATCCTCGAAAGGTGCTACGCTCAGAACATGGGCGGGGGTAAATACAAGTCAAATCTCCCGGACAACCTCGAAATCATAAAGAAGGTCGGCTACAAAAATGTTATGGTCGACACTGACGGAGGACAGACGGAGAATCCTCACTGGGAGATCGCGCTGAAAGAGTACATGCAGTATCTTGCTGACAACGGCATCCCGGAGGAGCATATATACTACATGACGCGGACAATACCGTATAGCTTGCTCGGCATAAAGGAGGCTGAATAGTCATGACTGAGGCAGGATTGAGTCTCGCGATAATAATCTGCATAGCGGTCGCGATAATTCTCGGATACAAGACTGGCATCAACACGGGTCTGTTCTGCATGGTTTTTGCTTACGTGATCGGCTGCTTTGTGATGGGTCTCAAGCCCTCGCAGGTGATTGGCTTCTGGCCTGTCAACACGATGTTTGTCATATTGTCGGTCTCACTCTTCTACAACTTTGCTGCGATAAATGGAACTCTCGAAAAATTGTCTGGCGCACTGCTTTATGCCTGCCGTAAATTTCCCGGAATGCTTCCTTTTGCGCTGTTTGCTGTTGCTGTGATACTCTCGATAATGGGAGCTACATTCTTCACGGTGATGGCGTTCATGGCACCGATAACGCTTGCGATTTGCGACGAGGCTAACATGGACAAATTAACGGGAGGAGTCGCGATTAACTGCGGGGCTTTGGCGGGCGGAAATTTCCCAACGTCAAATTTGGGCGTGATATTCAGGGGGCTTGCTGATAATGCTTACGAGGCTGACAAAACGTTAAAGGCTGTCGACAGTTTCAGCATGGAAATGAAAATTTTTGTTTACGCTGTAATCTTCTCGGTGATAATAATAGCTGTGTTTCGTTTCTGCCTTCCTTCAAATTGGCATATAGGGAAGGGCGTAACATTCTCAAAGCCTGAACCTTTCGACAAAAAGCAGCGTCAGACATTCACACTGATGATATTGATGATGATAGTATTGCTTGCGTTCCCGATTCTGAAAATGATAATGCCCGGCAACGCGACAATCTCAGCACTGAACAGCAAGATAGATGTCGGACTTGTGGGAATAATTTTCGCGGTTATAGCCCTGTTGATGAAACTTGCGCCGCAGAAGGAAGCAATAGCCCGCGTGCCCTGGAACACAATAATCATGATTGCTGGCGCGGGAATGTTAATCGCAGTAGCAGTTAAGGCCGGAACGATTCATATGCTTTCGTCGTGGATAAGCTCAAATGTAGCAGTAGCGTTAGTGCCGATAGCGTTCAGCATTGTTGCGGCGTTCATGTCATTCTTCAGCTCGACAACGGGAGTCGTTGCGCCGGCGTTGTTCCCTCTGATACCAGCCCTCGCAGCGTCAACGGGACTCAGTGCTGAATCACTTTTTGCGTGCACGGTATTGGGAGCGCAGAGCAGTGCGATTAGTCCGTTCTCATCGGGCGGGAGTCTGATTATGGCCTCATGCGGAAAAGAGGACGAACGGGTCAGCGTCTTCAACAGATTGTTATTCCTGGCCGTGCCTGTGAGCGTGATATTGTGCGCGGCGTTCAATTATGTGATAAGCACGATGCTATAGAGTTTGTGATAAATAGAAAGCCTCCCCGCGTTTTGTGAGGAGGCATTTTTTTTTTTTGCTGACTGCTTTTCGTGTTGCAATGTTTTTTGTTACTGGTTGCTACGTTCACATCTTGAAGGGTATATCCGGCAACGTGAGCTTTTGACCCGGCGTATATTTCCCCGTAATGCTGAGTCCCTCATGAACCTTTGCGGCCATGTCAGGAACATCACCGACAGCATAAGCCCCCGTAACAGCATTCATTGCGAGCGCGCCGCCAGTTTTGAGCGTGAGAGTTTCCGCCTGAATCATGTCTGCTTTGATCTGATTCCACAAAGGACTCTTGCTGCCTCCCTCAGTGATTATGACTCTGTCGACAGGAGTCCCGGCCATGCGCGAACGTTCCGCAATCTCTGAATACTCGCCCGCTATAGCCTCAAGGACAGCCCGCCACAGCACAAATTGATTCGTGTTCATTCCCATGTTGATGAAGCAGCCGTGAACGTCCCGGAATCCTTCAGGCCCTCCCGTTAGCCAGGGAAGGAATCTGACTCCCTCCGAGCCTGCCGGAATATCTTTCGCGCCCTCGCTGAGAAAATCATAGTACGAGTCATCCCCGGCTTTGTTGCACACATTATCCCTGAACCAGCGCAGAGCGAGTCCCCCCGTACGCACAAAGCCCCAGTAAAAATATGTGCCGGGAAGAGTCCCGCTGTTGAAGATGAGTCCGCTGCCTTTTTTGCTGAGACCGGGAATGATTCCGCCCGTTGAAATGCAGAACATCGAACACGTTCCGGCGACATCAACCGCATGGCCGGGTTCATGAACTCCGCAGGCAAGAAGCGACTGCATAGTGTCTCCTGCGCCCGCACAAATCGGAGTGCCTTCCGGGAATCCTGTAGCCTTTGCGCATTCAGACGAGAGTCCGCCGATAATGTCCCAAGGCTTGACGATTCGAGGCATAAGCTCACGATTGATTCCGAGAATGCCGAGCTGCTCATCTGACCATGATTTTTTTGCGACATCATAGCCGAGTCCCCATCCTGACATCGCGCCCCAGTCTATGAAAGCGTCATCAGCTTTGAGTCCCGCAAGGTGCATGAGGATATACGGAGCGTTGTGGATGAACTTTTTGATTTTGCCAGCGTTGGGAGAATTTTTGAGAAGCCATCTTGCATGTAACGCCGGGAACAAACATAACGGCTCCGGGTTTCCTGTCTCATTCGCCCAAATGTCGAGATTGAGTGCTGAAAGATTGTCTGCATCTTCCTGCGTTCGTGAGTCCAAGTAGTTGATGTAGGGAGTGATTGCCCGGCCGTTTTCGTCAGCCCCGGCGATCCCGCAGATGATTCCATCGCCCATGACCGCGCGCACTGTTGAAGGATCAATATTTTTCCCGCGCATAATCTCCGAGCATTTCGCCATACCCTTCAAGGCGAGCCGCAAATATTCTTCAACGTCCATCTCAACCCATCCCGGATTGGGATAATTCAGCGTTGTGGGATTCACATCAACAGCTACTTGATTCCCTTCCTCATCATAAACTGCAACCTTCACGCTTTGAGTCCCCGCGTCAAAACATATATAGTGTTTCATCTATCAAACCTCCTGCGGCAATTATACGCCCATAAAAAACGCCCTCCCCGTTCACTCTCGAACAAGGAGGACGCTGTTATTAATGCTTAGTATGTACGTTTCTGCGTTGTACTACTTTTTGCGTGCTGCGATAAATGCTCCGAGTACTGCGAGTGCGAATACTGCGCTTCCTGCTGAGCATCCGCCGCTTGAACTGCCTACGCCGTAATCAAGGGGGGCTGAGCCTGACTTAGTACCGAATACAGTACCTACATCCCTCTTTACGGATGTCTTTGCCCTGTCACCGCTCACTGTGGGAAGTACAGAAAGCGTTACCGTGCGCCCGGTATCTCTCTGAGCGATCTCGGAGGGAGTAAGGGTGATTGTAGCTTTTCTGCTGGTCTGGCCTGTTATTGAAGCTACATCGGAGGCCGCAACCGTTTTGACTATCCCGCTGTACCCCTGAACAGTGATCTCCCAGCTGACAACATCAAAGTTCAGTTCCACTTCTGCGCTGGTTGTGGCTGCGTTGAAGGCTGGCTTCTTTGCAAATCCGGCATCCAGAATTGTGCCGCTGGCATTGACGTAGCCTTTGCTAACGAGAGCTTCAATCACGTCATCCGCAGTAGTTGTGCCGCCGCCCTCATGGCCTGACTCTGTTGCCTCTACGACAAGCGCGGGCTTTGAGATCGTTACTGCTGCTGCCTCAAACTCTGACGCTGCTACAACTGCACCGTTTGCTACCTCGAATACAAGGTAAGCCGCAAGTCCGTTCTTGATTACTTTTCCGTCGGAAATAGCCGTGAAATTGCCATCTGACTCCGTATAGACTACTGCCTTTGCTGCACCGCCCTCGCTTACACCGTTGGCATAAAACGCAGGTATACCGACCTTATCAGCGGAAGCGGGAGGCGTTGTGTCAAACGTAATCTTTGCGACATATGCACCGTCCGCAACGTTCTCTAACACAGGAAGTGCACAGACATAAATGAGATTGTTTGCTGCCATGTAGGACTTCTCAGTGTCTGATGCCGCCCATGTAGCTGTTGTTGAAGCCGCTGTAATAGGAAGTGTATCAAGGCTCTTGCCGTATAAGCTGCTGATGCTTACTACGACTGCGTCATCAACTATAGGATCAAAAGTAGCTGTCTTGTTGACTTGTACTGTCTCAACTTTAGTCTCTGCAACTTCAACGCTGGCAACTGTCTCTGACCCTGTGTTTGCATCAAATGAAGCTTCCTCTGCTGCTGTTACTTCTGTCGTAATGATAGGCTCATACTCTGCGCCTTCCTCAACGTAAACGATTGCTGTAAGTACGCCTGCATCCGCGCTTCCTGTGCCGTCGGGGATAACATCAGCCTGTGTGCCGGTGCTGTCAATGAATATTGCCTCATTTCCGCCGGTCGTATCTGCTGCAAAGAAAGAAGATGATACTAATAATGCACCTGTTCCGAGAACCTTGCCCATATCAAGGCCGGGCTTCTTGCCGTAAAACGCCTTGTTGAACTTGGGAAGGTCAAAAGGCTGAAGTCCTGACTGTGCTGCTTTGATCGGCGGAACAACTCCTATTGCTCTCTTGGTGTTGTTGCCGCTCTTCTGCTTCAGTCTTGCCGCTGCCCTTCTGAGGTTCGCCTCGTTAGCCGCCGCGCTTCCGCTCGCATCATAGTTCACTGACTCAACAACAGTAATATTGTCTGCCTCTTTAACTTGTGCGGTTGCGATTGACGGTATCCCGAGCAAATTTCTCAGAGTCTGAGCAAGCTTAACAGCAGCTTCCTCGACTACAGTCTGCTGCACTGAAGGCTTCACGATTTCTGCAGGAGTTACTATTGCAGCGATTGTAATGTTGATAACCTTTACCTGTGCAACTACAACCGGCGTTATCGTCTTAACTTCCTCTGTTTTCGTTTCAGCAGCCTTTGAACCGCCGCCGGCAACCTTATCTCCCTCAGAAACCGGTACTGTTACGTTCACGGTGATTGTTACCCGTGCTGTGTCAGTAGCTGTTCCGCCGTGTCCTGCTTCCGGCCCTGAGAATGTCTCGGTTACCATAGCAACCACGCGCTCAGACGTTGCTGATGTTATCGTCGAAGCGGGTGAAATTGTTACTGCCCCCGTCGATGCGTTCACCGTTGCCCATGCAGGCCCTGAGACTTTGCTGTAGGACAGTGTACCGTTATGCGATGCTGTGCCTGTCAAAGTTACCGTTGTTGTTCTGCCTCTCTCCACTGTAACGCTCGTGGAGTCGGCCGTGAGTGATGTAGCTGAAGCAATGCCCGCAACTGAAAGCATTGCGACAACTAACATTAACGCAAAAAACTTCTTCATGAAAGAAAAGCACTCCTTCCAAAAAATAATAAAAACTTGTGGTGCGAAACTAAGTAATACACGCAGAACTACATTGCACATTTTACACCGTGTTGTTACCTTGTCAACAAATCCGCGAAAAAACTTTGTATCTTTTTCCCCGTATAATTACGCAGACAAAATCCATCTTCCTATTTAAAGGATGACCGCAAAATATTCGGCAGTGTTCCATCGTTCTGAAGCTGCTTGATCAGTTCCGCCCTTCTCGGTGTACCTGCGTCGTAGAGTTCCGCGAGCTTGCATTTCACCATTGAGGCACGGCGCGAGTTCGGGTAAGTCTTCAGGCATAATTCCAGAGTCTCTTGCGCTTCCTTCCTCATTTCCTCCGGGAATCCCTCAAGGTACAAGTCAGCAAGATCCCAATACGCCGACTCGCCCTCTTCCGTTCCTTTGCACCTTTCAGCAATCTTCTTCAATATGGCCTCGCGCTCTGAAGGGTCAGCATTCGCGCCCAAAGTATTCAGCTCAACGCGCATTATCATTCCTTCACGTTCTATTGAGGCAATGTCCGCGCCGTATGAACACACCGGCATTATGAGGATTGAGAGCAGCGCAAAAATTTTTATCTTCAACTATATATTCACCTCCGGCCTTCCTACTGATGTATAGGAAAATCCTTTGCGTTTCATTTCACCGGGGGAATAAAGATTCCTTCCGTCAACAATCAGCGGGTTGTTCATCAAATTTTTCATGCGGTCAAAATCGGGCTTGCGGTAAATGTCCCACTCAGTCATGACTGCGAGAGCGTCAGCACCGTTCACAGCGTCGTACATATCCGGGACGTACACGAGTCCTTTTCTTTCACCCAAAACCGAGCGAGTCTCATCTATTGCGCGCGGGTCTGAAGCCTGGACTCTTGCGCCTGAGTCGAGAAGCGAACGTATTAACACCTGCGCGGGGGCTTCCCTTGTGTCTGAAGTTTTCGGCTTGAATGAGAGTCCCCAGACAGCTATCACTTTTCCTGCGAGCGAGTCGAATTTTGCTGACAGTTTTGCGAACATGGCCGCTTTTGCGTTCTCGTTCACGTCGTCGACAGCCGTCAAAATCTGAGGCTCATAACCTGCTGCCCTCGCGAAATCACGCAATGCCCGGACATCTTTCGGGAAGCATGAACCGCCGTAACCGCACCCGGCATTGAGGAACTTTTTGCCGATACGCTCATCGAGTCCGATTCCCCTTCTCACGCTCTCAACGTCAGCACCTACATGTTCACAGATTCCGGCGATCTCGTTCATGAATGAGATTCTCGTGGCAAGCATGGCATTTGCGGCGTATTTCGACATCTCAGCAGAAACGGTGTCCATTGCGATTAATTTTCCCGGTTCAAGGAATGAATATAGCTCCTCAAGAATCATCCTGCCTTCCTGCGAGTCAGTGCCAATAATCACCCTGTCAGGCTCAAGAAAGTCATTCAGTGATGATCCTTCGCGCAGAAATTCGGGGTTAGAGGCCATGAATAATTTGTGCGGAACTTTCCGGGCTTCAAGCTCTGAGGAAATAATTTCGCGGACTCGTTTGTTCGTTCCTGCCGGGACTGTTGACTTCACGACAGCAAGGAGATCACCTGACATACCCGCGCCGATGTCATGAGCTGCACTCTCAATGTATGACATGTTCGCGCTTCCGTCGGGATTCTGAGGAGTTCCCACGCAGATAAAACACGCCTCCGCACCTACGAGGGCTTCTTCTGTTGAGCCTGTGAAGGAAAGCCGGCCTTCATTCATGTTGCGCTTCATCATCTCTTCAAGTCCCGGCTCATAGAAAGGTACGATTCCTTTTCGCAGCTTTTCGACTCTCCCGGCGTTCACGTCAACGCACACTACATTATTTCCGTATCGCGCAAGGCATGTACCAGTAACGAGTCCGACATAGCCCGTGCCGATTACAGCAAGTTTCAAAATGAATCACTCCTAAAATTTCTGGGTTTTACGCTGAGAATTATACACTTGATATTTGAATGGCAAGCTGAAACCGAGTCCGCTGAAAATGAATCGCTGATTTGATTCCGTGAAGCTCAGAACAGCGTCATAAATTGTAAACTACTTTTTATTATTCAAGTTTACAATTAAATCCTGCGGGATATTTATTGCTTTAATGACTGTGATATAATTCGGCCATCTCAAAAAATACACAGCAGGAAGGATTGACATAATTTGAGCGAAATTAGTATAATGGCTCACGGCTCACGGCTCACGGCTCACGGCTCACGGCATAATTTATGTCAAAAATTAACCCTTTCTGAAAATTTCCCATTAAACACAAAACACAATAAGAAGAAGCAATCTGCTCTGTTGGGATTCGAGTCATTGAATCCGGCGAGGCATTTTTTGTTTTCTCTGAACATTGAGGAGGAACTGAGGCCATGAAAAAACGGGCTGTAATTTTCGGTGCTGGTTCAAAAACAAGGCTGTCGATTCAGGAAATATTATCGCGTTATGATGTTCTGTGCATAGCCGATAATGATTCGAGCCTTCACGGTCGTGATATATGCGGAGTAAAAATCGTTGCGCCCGGAAGCATTAAGGATTTCGATTTTGACTCGGTGATACTTAGCAACATGGTAGCATCAATTACAGACGCATGGCTTGACCAGTTGTCAGCTATGGGAATCGGCAGGGATAAAATAATTTTTGATTACTGCGTTTACAACAGAGATGCCCGTGAAGAGTTTGTGAAGTCATTTGCGAAGATGGTATACGATAAGGGCATTAAAGGAAGCACAGCGGAAGCCGGAGTGTGGAAGGGAGATTTTGCGAAGAGCATCAATGAATTTTTCCCTGACAGAAATTTATACCTTTTCGACACCTTCGAGGGATTTGCTGAGAGGGACGCAGGCAGCGAATCATTTGACATCGGCAGCGTAATGGGAAAATTCTCAGACACAAGCGAGTCTGTTGTGATGGAAAAAATGAAGCACCCCGGCAACTGTATAATCAGGCGCGGGATATTTCCTGACACAGCAGAGGGGATAAATGATACTTTCTGTTTTGTTAATCTCGATATGGATCTGTATCAGCCTACATTAAGCGGTCTTGATTTCTTCTCGTCCCGTCTTGAGAACGGCGGCGTGATAGTGATACATGATTACTTCAATGATTTCTTCAGCGGAGCAAAGCGGGCTGTAGATGAATGGTGCGGCGTGCATGAAAATTTTGTGTGCATTCCTATAGGCGACGGCTTGTCTGTAGCTGTAACAAGAAGTGCTGAAAGGATCGCGTAAAATTATCGGGGGTTGCAAAAAATTCATAGGCTGATAAAATATTTTCCGCGCTGAAAAAACAGCTGCCCGGGTGGCGGAATTGGTAGACGCGCTAGATTCAGGTTCTAGTGGGCGCAAGTTCGTGGAGGTTCGAGTCCTCTCTCGGGCATTAACAATATGAGAGTTAAGAGGGTATAATCGTGTATTGCTTGACATGGTTATATCCTTTTGTTATCATGCGTCATTGCACCAAAAAGCAAAGCCAGACCATCAGGGGAGGTATAAAATGCCTGAATTTGTGCCAATCAGCAAGACCCGGAAGAGATATACTTTCGGCCGCGCCAGTGATTTAATCGAGATGCCTGATATGATCGGAGTACAGAGAGATTCTTACCATTGGTTTTATCAGGACAACGTTTTGCCAGAAGAAAGGAAGACGCAGGGCCTTCAGGAATTATTGCAGGAAGTATTCCCGATAGAAAGCTATGACGGGACATTTGCGCTTGAATTTCTCAGCTATTCGATTGACAAGCCCAAAATAACGGAAGAAGAAGCAAGACAGAAAGATATGACGTGGGCACGGCCTATAAAGGCGATAATCCGTCTCACGAACACAAAGAAGCAGGAAAGGAAAGACTCCAAAGAAATATTCTTGGGTGATTTCCCGGTAATGACAGACAGAGGGACATTCATAATCAACGGCACAGAGCGTGTAGTGATAAACCAGCTTGCGCGTTCAGCCGGAATATATTTCACCCATAATGCTGACGGATGCTCGGCAAAACTAATCCCTGACCGTGGCGCGTGGCTTGATTTCGCGATGCCTGAGTCGGAGAAAGAATTAATTACAGCAAATATTGACAACAGGAAGAAACTCCCCGTTACATTATTGCTTAAAGCACTTGGAGCGAGGGACAACGACCATATATTAGAGCTTCTTGGGATTGAGACAGTATTCAAGGAGCTTGACACAGATCTTAAAGGATACATGGCCGCCGAGGATGTATTTGATGAAAGAGGAGTATTAGTAGTAGGACGCGGGACTCTTCTTGATGAGGAGCATATAGCGAAACTCTACAATGTCGATAATTCTGAAGGCGCAGGAATTACGGTATATGACATGGAGCCTGCATTAGCCCGTACTATATCAAGAGAGACGACAGACAGCCCCGACGAGGCAATAAAGGATATATTCAAGCGTCTGAAACCTAATGAGCTTGGACGTATTGAGAATGCCCGCGATTATTTCAGAAGTTTATTGCAGGATCCGCGGCGTTATACATTGGGGCGTGTGGGACGTTATAAGCTGAACCGACGTTTGAACATGCACATCTCGGAAGATGAACGCTTGCTGAGTCTTGATGATGTTGTAGCAATCGTGAAAGAAATGTTTGCTATGAAAGCTGAGGACAAAGAAAGCGACGACATTGACCACTTAGGCAACAGGCGGGTGCGTTCAATCGGAGAATTATTGCAGAACCAGGTGAGAATCGGACTCCTCAGAATGGAACGAATCGTGCGTGAGAGAATGACAACGATTCCGAATCTTGATGAGGTAACCGGGCGTGAGCTGATTAACGTACGTCCTATAGCCGCGTGCCTTCGTGAATTTTTCGGTTCAGGCCAGCTTTCTCAGTTTATGGATCAGACTAACCCTCTTGCAGAAGTTACGCACCGCAGGAGGCTTTCTGCGCTGGGTCCGGGAGGATTGAGCCGTGAACGCGCAGGATTTGAGGCAAGAGATGTACATTACACGCACTACGGGAGAGTCTGCCCCATAGAGACACCGGAAGGCCCGAACATCGGACTCGTTTCATCACTCACGACATATGCGAGTCTGAACTCTCACGGATTTTTGGTTACTCCCCGCCGTGTAGTCAAGGACGGGAAATTGACCGACGAAATAAAGCTCCTCTCAGCAGATGACGAGGATAAAAGCTATGTTGCGATGGCGAATACAGAGCTTGAAGCTGACGGAGTAACGATAGCGGGCGATTCATGTCCCACGAGGCACGCTGACGAAATTGTTACGATGCCTGTAGATATGGTTGACTATATGGACGTTTCACCGCGTCAGATTGTCTCACCGTCGACAGCATTAATTCCCTTCCTTGAACACGATGACGCAAACCGCGCTTTGATGGGTTCAAACATGCAGCGTCAGGCAGTCCCGTTATTAGTCCCTGAAGCACCGAGAGTCGGAACAGGAATCGAAAGCAGGATAGCGCGTGACTCCGGCTCATGCATAACAGCAAAGGATGACGGCACTGTAACATACGTTGACGCAGACCGCATAAAGATACGTAACGAAAAAGGCCGTGAACGTACTTATGAGATGATAAAGTTCCGCCGCTCGAATCAGTCGACACTAATTCACCAGCGTCCTTTAGTGCGAAAAGGCGAGGAAGTCAAAAAGGGTGATATTATTGCTGACGGCCAGGCAATCGAGAACGGAGAACTCGCGCTCGGTCATAATGTACTTGTCGCATTTGTCCCTTGGGAAGGCTATAACTTTGAGGACGCTATATTGCTGAGTGAAAACCTTGTGAAGGAAGACAAATTCTCATCGATTCACATAGAGGAGTACGAGATAGAAGCCCGCGAGACAAAGTTAGGAGCAGAAGAGATTACCCGCGACATTCCGAACGTAGGAGAAGACATGCTGAGGAATCTTGACGAGGGCGGAATAATCCGAATCGGCGCGGAAGTTGCAGCCGGAGATATTCTTGTCGGCAAAGTTACGCCCAAAGGTGAATCAGATCAGACTCCCGAAGAGAAATTGCTGCGCGCTATTTTCGGTGAAAAGGCCCGGGAAGTCCGCGACAACTCATTGAAGCTCCCTAACGGTTCATGGGGAAAAGTCGTAGCGGTCAAGCAGATGGACAGGCGCAACAGTCCCGAAGCGTTAGGCTCAGGCGTAATACGTTCGGTGAAAGTCTACGTAGCACAGAGGCGCAAAATCACGGTGGGCGACAAGATGGCCGGCCGTCATGGCAACAAAGGAGTCGTGAGCCGCGTACTGCCTGTTGAGGATATGCCCTATTTGCCCGATGGGACTCCCGTTGATGTTGTTCTGAATCCTTTGGGAGTTCCCAGCCGTATGAATCTCGGACAGGTTCTTGAGACGATAATGGGATTCGTCGCGCTCAATAATGGATGGCACGTATCAACGCCGGTCTTTGAGGGAGCGCACGAGGAAGAAATTTTCTCAGAGATGAGGAAGATTGCCGCGAGCAAGTATCCTGATTTGACGGAAGACGGAATGATTACGATTCGCGACGGCAGGACAGGCAGGCCGATGGACAAAAAGGTAACAATCGGATGTATGTACATGCTGAAACTGAATCACCTTGTCGACGATAAAATTCACGCTCGCTCTACAGGGCCTTACAGCTTGATTACGCAACAGCCTTTAGGAGGAAAAGCGCAGTTCGGCGGCCAGAGATTCGGAGAGATGGAGGTCTGGGCTTTAGAGGGTTACGGAGCGGCGAATGTGCTTCAGGAAATCTTGACCGTGAAATCTGACGACATACGCGGGCGCGATAAGACTTACGAGAGAATCGTGAAAGGTCAGAGCCTAGTTAAGCCGGGAGTCCCTGAAAGTTTCAGAGTGCTTGTGAAAGAATTGCAGGGACTCGGACTCGATGTGGAAGTTCAGTTTGATGACGGCACGCACGGTGATATACCTATTGAGGATGACGACAGGCCGATGTTCATGGGCAAGCCGCCGGAGATTTTCTCATCACCAAGAAAGCCCAGAAAGCCCCGCGCAAAGTCTCAGTCACAATCAGACGACACCGCAGCAGATATTCTTGATGAACCCGCGCAGAATGAGCCGGTAATCTCATCGGAATTTGCTGACTCGATTTTTGGGAACGACGAGCCTACAGCGGAAGACCTTGCGAACATTAATGAAGAAATGATGCTTGACGAGAAAGCCCCGAAAAACGGAATGACCGGGATATTTGATGACCCTGAAAGCAGCGGAGAGGGGGATATTTAGATTTGGCCAGAAGAAAAGAAATCACAGGAGTACGCATAAAGCTGGCAACACCCGAAAGAATACACGCAATCTCAAAAGGTGAAGTGCTGAAGCCCGAAACAATAAATTACCGAACACTCAGACCCGAAACAGACGGCTTGTTCTGCGAGCGCATTTTCGGCCCGACAAGAAGCTACGAGTGCAAATGCGGAAAATACAAACGCTCCGGCCCTAAGTTCAAGGGAGTAATCTGCGAACACTGCGGCGTTGAAGTTACAGACAACAGAGTCCGCCGTGAAAGAATGGGGCATATTGATTTGGCTGTCCCTGTCGTTCACATATGGTACTTGCGAGGCATTCCCAGCAGATTGAGTCTCCTGCTCGGAACAAGCGCGAAAGATCTTGAGAGAGTCATATACTTTGCTCCCCTCAAGAAAACGGAGAAAGGCTACAAAGTTACAGCAACAAGCCGGCCTGATATTGTCCATGAAGGAGCCGTAATCCCCGCAACTGAAGTAAAAATTCACGAGCATTACGACCCCGATTTCAGGTGCGAGAAAGCGTATATGCTTGATGATGTTCACGTAGTCCCGGTGAACGTAGGCGACATAATTTCAGCGGATCAGCTCTCAAAGTACAAGACAGAATACGGCATCGACAGTCTGAGGGCTGAATCTGCATTTGTCCTCACTGAAGACAGCGAAGAGTTAGGACTCCCGGCAGGCGCGATCGTCCCGGCCTCAAAAGCTCCCGAAAGTGCAGAGCGAGCGAAGAAGGGCAACAATGACGCTTTCATAGTTACAGGGGCATTCAAAGCGCAGGTTGACGGTCAGGAAGTCTCAAAGGGAAAAATTTTATCCGAGTCAGAGTTTCGCAAGGCACTTGAGCTTTACAAGGACTTATTCCCGGAGAACGCAGACAAAGTAGAACATGAGCAGTGCAATCTTGTTGTTGATGATCCCTGCCATCTTGTTATTCTTCAGGGCAATTCACCTTTTGACCAGGGGGATGTCATCTTTGAGCATCAGCAGAAATTGTGCAGCTTATATGACGCAACGAGTGAAAAGAAATTCAAGGCCGGAATTGGCGCGCAGGGTGTACTTGAGCTTATCGATCGTCTTGATCTTGATTTCCTCGCTGACTCACTCAGAGAACAGATAGCTGACACCACCGGCCAGAAGAAACGAAAGCTCATCAAACGCCTTCAGGTTGTCGAGGATTTCAGGAAGAGCGACTCAAAGCCTCAGTCAATGATATTAACTGTCCTTCCCGTTATCCCTCCTGATTTGCGTCCTCTCGTGCAGCTTGACGGAGGAAGATTCGCAACAAGCGACCTTAACGACTTGTACCGCCGAGTCATTAACCGCAACAACAGACTCAAAAAGTTACAGCAGCTCAACGCCCCCGAAATAATTATCCGAAACGAAAAGAGAATGTTACAGGAATGTGTTGACGCTCTCATTGACAACGGCAGAGTCGGAAAGGCTGTATTAGGTGCGGGCAACCGTCCACTGAAGAGCCTCACTGACTTATTGCGAGGGAAAAAGGGACGCTTCCGCCAGAATCTTTTGGGAAAAAGAGTCGACTACTCCGGGCGGTCTGTCATCGTCATAGGGCCTCAGCTCAAAATTTATCAGTGCGGGCTTCCTAAGCAGATGGCGTTAGAACTCTTCAAGCCGTTTGTGATTCGCAGGCTCGTTGAAGGCGGACTCGCTCCCAATGTCAAGAACGCAAAGAGACGAATCGAAAAGGGAGGCAGTGAGATCTGGGAGATACTCGAGAACATCATCAAGGATCATCCCGTCATGCTCAACCGCGCACCTACATTACACCGACTCGGCATTCAGGCATTTGAACCCGTTCTGATGGAAGGCAAAGCGATTCGGCTTCACCCGATGGTCTGCACTGCATTCAACGCGGATTTTGACGGCGATCAGATGGCCGTTCACGTTCCCCTAAGCATTGAGGCTCAGGCGGAAGCAAGACTCCTCATGCTGTCAGCAAACAACCTTCTTTCACCGGCAAGCGGAAGACCCGTTGTTACTCCCACGCAGGATATTGTCTTGGGCGTATACTATTTGACGGACATGCGCGAGGGACTCAAAGGAGACGGCAAGCACTTCATGAACATGGACGATGTATTGTCGGCTGTCTCGCACGGCACTGTTCACGTCAACGCAAGAATATGGCTCAAAGAGAATCCCGAAATGTTCGGACATCCTAAAGGGCGCAGGAAATTTTCTGACGGCAAGGAAGCCGTAATCGTCAACAGTTTCGAGGAAGTCAGCGGAAATCATCACGCAGTGTTTTTCGAGACGAGTCCCGGCCGCGTAATGTTCAACACAAAAATTGCAGCACCTCTCCGATTCGTCAATGAACAGTTAGGCAAAAAGAAAATAGGTGCTCTCCTCGATGATGCTTATGACAAAGTAGACCGTCCCGGAGTCGTTGAAATGCTCGACGACATAAAATCGCTCGGCTATCACTGGGCAGCAAGGAGCGGAATCAGTTTCGGAGTCCAGGCTGTGAGAATCCCTGACGAGAAAGCAGAGATCACACGCGCTACTGAAGCTGAAGATGCCGTAGCAAAAGAAAATTACGAGATGGGCTTGCTTACGTACGATGAGTATCTCGACCAGAAGAGCAAACTTTGGGCGGAAGCAACAAAGAACATCGCCGACAGCATAGAAGCTCACATGAGCGAGGACAACCCCGTGAGAATGATGGTTGACTCAGGCGCGCGAGGCTCAAAAGGTCAGCTCGGTCAGATGGCGGGCATTCGCGGACTCATGGCCGACCCCACTGGAAAGACTATCGATTATCCGATTACAGCGAATTTCCGCGAGGGTATGAATATGCTTGAGTACTTCATATCGACTCACGGCGCAAGAAAAGGACTCGCAGACACAGCATTACGCACAGCAAAATCAGGTTACTTGACGCGAAGGCTCGTTGACGTTTCGCAGGACTTAATCATTACGGAGCACGACTGCGGAACGGACAAAGGAATCAAAATTGAGCCGCTAATCAGCGAGGGCAAAACAATGATCGGAATCGCTGAACGAATCGCAGGACGCACATCACTTCATGACATTGAAGCTAACGGCGAGCTCATCGTGAAGTCAGGCGACATTATCACGGAAGCATTAGCACGGAAAATTGAGTCAGCCGGAATCAATGAAGTGTGGGTTAGGAGTCCTCTTGCTTGTGCATTGAAGAAGGGAGTCTGCCAGAAGTGCTACGGCCATGACCTTTCGTCGCGCAAGCTCGTTCCTATCGGTGAGGCTGTCGGAGTCGTCGCGGCTCAGTCAATCGGTGAACCCGGCACTCAGCTCACTATGAGGACGTTCCACACAGGCGGCGTGCGTTCGGCAGAAGATATTACGCAGGGTCTTCCGAGAATTGAACAGCTCTTTGAGGTCAGAAGGCCGCGAAAAGTCTGCATACTCGCAGGAATCGAAGGCCACATCAAAGAGATAATCACAGAAGGAAAACGCAAGGTAATAATCGAGGGCATTACGGACGACGGAGAAGAGAAAATAATCACTCACGCTATACCTTCAGGGCAGGACATCAAAGAAGGCATAGAGGTCGGAATGGAAGTAAGCAAACTCACTCCGCTCACTGAAGGAAGCATTGACCCTCAGCAGCTGCTAGAAGTCGAGGGAATCAACGCCGTACAGAAAATGCTTGTCGATGAGATTCAGTACGTCTATCACTCTCAGGGTGTCAGCATAAACAACAAGCACATAGAAGTGATACTCCGAAAAGTCGCGCCGCTGAACAAAGTCAGAGTCATTGAGGAAGGCGACACATCATTTGTTGCGGGCGATATGATCTGGGAAGATGACGTAGCGAGAATTGAGCAGGAGATTCGCAGCGACAACGAGAGGCGCATAAAAGTCGCGGTTCAGAATCTCGCGGGTGATATTCTTGTTTCACTTGACAAGCCCGATGAAGAATTTGACGGGTATATAGGCCAACCGATAACAGAAGAGTTTATACGCAAGCTCCTAACGCCCGGTGTTACGGTGAAAGGCTTCACGATCTCTCATGAAGGCTCAGAGATTGATGTAATAATCGGCAAGACAGCTTTCAGAAAGAGAATGTACAACGCAAGAATCGTCCGCGACATTAAGACTCCAAAGTTCAAAGTCAGGAAGAATATCAATCTCGGCCGCGAAGACTTGAAGAAGGTAACTTCAGGAGACCCCGTTGTCGTAAGAGTCAGGCATCGTGAACACCTTGACGCGCTCGTGAATAAATGCTGGCTCGCTGAGGAAATAGCATTAGGAAAGAGGCTCGTTACTCCCGGCAACGTCTTAATCACTCCCGAATTAGCTCCCGAAATCGCACAGGCAGGTGTCAGGGATATTTTTGTGTGGAACGCTGTCGAGCTTGTTGATGTTGCTGACGGCATACGAAAAGCACTTGAGGCCATGAACATTATCGGCAAAGACATTTACGAAGACGGCGAATTTTCTGGAAGGACAGCAGCACCCGAAGATCTCGACGCACTCGCAAAAGGTGAGACTCAGCAGATAGAGTTTGACAGCGGTGAAGAAGTCCTCACGATAACACGCGATGACATTCTCAGGAAACTTCTTGCGTCAAAGCTCAGGAACAAAATTTTTGTCAGCGCGGAATTTGCAGATGGGAATGATTTTGACGACTCAGAGTCAGACTTGCAGGAAACGAGTCAGATTCCTGACGATGAAGATGACACTGAAGAATCAGAAGCTATGCTCTCAGATGATGACGGAAAAATTGTCATAGAAGGCGGAATCGAACTCAGAGCGGAAGCAATCGCCGAAATCGCTTCAAGAAACCCCGTGAAAATTTGGGTCAGAGCGTCAAACTCAAAGCCCGAAGTCGTTCACCTCATCCGTGAGTATACGTTCGTCCAGAGAATGCGCGAGTTCCCGGAGTGCAGGCCGTTCATACACGGAATCACTAAGGCGGCTCTTGCTACTGACAGCTTCTTGAGTGCTGCATCATTCCAGCAGACAGCACAGGTACTCGCAGGGGCAGCGGTCAAAGGCGAAATGGATCCCTTAAGCGGCCTCAAAGAAAACGTAATCATAGGGCATCTCATCCCGGCAGGTACAGGAGCAGAAGCCTTCAGGAGAATCGCTTACAGGTCAGACGGAAGGCCGAGACCGAGAAGCAGTTTCAGGCAGGAAGGCACAGAAGAGTCTTCAGCACCCGAAGCAAAAATCGCAAGCGCAGACCTCTTCATGTCATAAACTTTCAAGAGCAAGAAAAAAAAATTGCCCCCCCGGATTTTTACGCCGGAGGGGTTTTTCTTTGCCTCAAAACTTTTGCTGACTCAGTATCTCAGACCGTATGAAGGATAATATATTCGCTCGTCCTTGAGTCCCTCTTTCTGTTCCTCAAGCGCAATCTTTCCTTCTGTCCCCATCTCTTTCGCAAGCAAAGATGTCAGAACGTGAACGGCAAACATCGAACCTATAAGGCTGCTTCCGAACATCTGCGAGTTATCCGCAACGTAGAAATGAATCGAAGCATGTTCGCACACCGGCGCAGCAGGAGAGTCAGTTATCGATACGACTCGGACTCCCTTCATGGCTGTCTGTTCTGCCGCTTCTGTTACCTCAATAACATAGCTGGGAAGCTCGCACACTATCAGCATGTCATTCTCGCCGATGTTCCTAGCCTGCTCAGTGAGTGAGAGAGAACCCCGCCGCATTAGTATGCTTTTGAGTCCAAGCTCTGAGAATCGCGTGTAGAGCCATTCAGCCGGCATTGAAGATATTCCCCAGCCCATGCAGTATATAGAGTCCGAATCCATTGCTGACACACAGAATTTGCGAACGTCATCGCGGCTTAACGTAAAATTTCTGTACGTCTCATCTATATTCGCATGTTCAATCCGGCAGATTTCAAGCGCGGTGTCAGATGTATTCCCGGGGATTGAGTCTGCTGACGAGGGAATGACCTGCTTTAACAGTTTCTTCTTCAGTGTGTTCTTCAGGTCAGCATATCCGCTGAAGCCCAGCATTCTGGCAACACGTACAAGCTGTGCGCGTGAGACCGACAATTTTTCCGCAGTCTCGCTGATTGAGTGAAAAGCTATTTCAGGCGAGTTCCCTAAAATATATTCCGCAACACGCCTCGTTTTGGCCGGAAAGTTATTCAGTTTTCCGCGTATCCTGTCTTCAAGCCGCTGAATGTCCATCAAATCATCTCGCTATTCTATTTTTCCGCACCTTACGTAATTTACTCCGCTCCCCCGTGAAGATCTCAATGTGCCTTCAACGTTCACCGGGTCATTGTCGTTCTTCCCCGCCAAAATTCCGCGCATGACTCCTTCATCATCATCATAGACTCTCACGACGATAAAGTCCCGGCCAGACTCGGAGTCTTCCTGCCTCACTGCAAAGCGAGTGTATTTCCCTGTTGCGTTCTCGCCTTCATTCTTTGCCTTGATGACGTGGACGGCTCCCGAAAGTGTTACGGTGTTGACGGGCTGCCCAAGCTCTGAGAGAGTCTCAGCTTCCGTTACGTCAATGAACATTTCGCCGCTGCCTTTTGAGGAACGCAATACGCCTTTGATCTTTACGGGCGTGTTCTCTCCGAGCGATGAGAGTTTGTCCTGAAGGTCTTTGCTGAATGCCCTCGCGCTGAGAAAGTCTTTGCGTGTCGTTCCGTCTTTCCATAAATTTTCGTGGCGGATTGAGAACGGGAAGTATGACTCTTTCTTCTTGCTCAGGTGATGAATGAGTCCTGAGATTGTTACGCTGTTTGAAAAATTCAACGGTATCACCCTCCGAATAGTGTTAGGATTCTTAGAGTGATTCTACAACATGAAAAGTGTTAATGCCTCATGTGCAGTACATAATGTTTATTATTGTGTTATGATATCATGTCAAAAAATTATGGGAAGTGAACGCAATGGAAGTATACATGTTCCAATATATTTGGTGGTTTTTTGCCTGCCGTGAAGTGCGCAATACTAGGCTGAGGATTTTTCCGCAAAGAGCAATATCAGGAAGAGCATTATGTGTTATGTTGTTCTTCACGTATGTTGCGCTTATCGCAATGATGAGAAGCCGCTTAGTAGGAACAGATACTTCAGCTTATTCCAAGGCTTTCAGCTACATAGCTAGTGCTGACAGCCTCAATGATGTAATGCTGGGGGGAGGGGGGGAGGTGAAGTCTCCTGTTTACAGTATGATTCAATATTTCATAAGCAGAATAAGCTCAAACCCTCAAATTTACATCGCAACTTTTTCACTTGTCATTGCATTAGGCTTCGGCATTTATATACACAAAGCATCATCTGACGTATGGTTTTCATGTTTTCTTTACTTTGGAATGACGCATTTTTTCTCAAGCATGAACATAATGAAACAGTTCACCGCAGCAGCAATTGTCATTAACGCTTACTTGTGTCTGCGGAATAATATCATGTCCCTTAAAGGATGGCTCTTGTACATCATTGCTCTTGGTATACACCCTTCGTGCATATTTTTTCTGCCCGCTGTATTCTTTTCGAGGATGGCGGAAAAAACAAGCGTTAAGAAAATGACGTTAATAGCAGGTCTTTCTGCTGTCGTTTTAGGCTGGCTTATAGCATACGGGATCAGTTTGTTCTCATCAATTTTCCCGGCATATGGAGCTTACGGCCAATCGGAAGGAGTATTGACGCGGCGTGCGACGGGCGGAAGAATATTGCTGTATTACGCTTTTCTTTTGGGACATGCTGTACTTTACGCTTTAAGGGCGTGGAGGAAAAAGACTTCTGACAGGGATTATCCTAATGTTGTTTTCGGAATGATTATCGCAATGCTTTTCAGCAGAAATGATTTGATTATGAGAATGGCATTGTATTACGAATTTTCATGCCTGACTTTTTTCCCAACAGTTTTTTCAATGTACCCTAAAGGTGAACGCAGGCTTCTTTATTGTCTTTGTTTCATAGCACTTTTCATTTATTCAACATGGTATCTTCTTGAAAATAAGAGCTGGGTTGTTCCGTACAGATTATTTTTCATGTAAAATAAATCAATGAGCAAAATATGCTGAAAGGAGCGGCAAAATATGCACGATGAACAAAATGATTTAGTGAGTGTTATTGTCCCGATATACAAAGTCGAAGAGTACCTGCGCGAATGTGTAGACAGCATAATCAACCAGACGTACAAGAATCTTGAGATAATACTTGTTGATGACGGCTCGCCCGACAAATGCGGGGAAATCTGCGAGGAGTACGCGAGGAATGACAGCAGGGTTACGGTGTACCACAAAGAGAACGGCGGACTCTCAGACGCGAGGAATTACGGCACTGCGAGATCTCACGGAGAATACATAACGTTTGTCGACAGCGATGATGTGATAAAAGAAAATTTCGTTGAGGCTCTTATGGGACTGATTGAGAAGTATGACGCTGACATTGCAGTTTCTCCGTATATTAGTTTCAGTAATTATGCTGACTGGGGGGGGGGGGTAAGACTACGTAGAGACTACTGCGCTTCACCTCATGATGTGCTTATTGAGATGCTGTATCAGCATGAGTTAGACGTATGTGCATGGTGCAAAATATACAGGCGTGATTTATGGGACGGTATTGAGTTCCCAAAAGGTATGTACTACGAGGACACAGCCACAACGCACAAGTTCATCTTCAAAAGCAATAGGATTGCCTGCACAAACGAAAAACTCTATGCTTACCGAATGAGGCAGGGCAGCATAATGAAAGCAAGATTTTCACCAAATATGATGCACATAATCCCGGCAACCCGGACAATGTTCAGCGAAATAACCGAAAAATATCCCGATCTCAAGAACGCGGCATCCTCAAAAGCATTCAGCGGAAACAGAAGCGTTTATCTCAATTTCCCGTTCACAGAAAGAAATCAACGTATGCAAGTATGGGCGGAAATGAAAAAATACAGAAGCGCAATAATTTTTGATACTCAAGCAAGAAAGCGCGAACGTATTGCGGCACTGTTGAGCTACTTAGGAGCAGATTTGTTTCACCTGTTGTTCTCGTGGATTTACAGAAAGCAGCAGATGATGAGATAAAAGAAAGGATTTATACATGAAGGAAATATATACGGGCTGTGCTGATGCGGACGATGCACTAAAGAGAATGCTTTATCAGGAAGAAATTTTCAGCACCTCAGCATGGGGAAAAATTTACAGGCGCAGTGTGATTGAGGGCATAGAATATCCCAAAGGAATTTTTGTAGAAGACCTTGCCACAACTTACCGTATTATGCTGAGATGCAGAAAAGCGGCATTCACGAGCGAGAAATTATACGGCTACAGGCTCAGGCATGACAGCCAGCTTCACGTGAGCTATTCTCCCAAAATGCTGTCATGTATCCCGGTATCACGTCAGCTTTACGGTGAAATCAGCAAGAAATATCCGGAACTCAGACGCGCTGCGGCATCGCGTGCTTTCAGCACTAACAGGTCAACATATTTCCTTCTCCCTAAAGACAAGAAAGAAGAACGTATGCAGGTGTGGGAGGAAATGAAGAAATACCGCCGCACAGTTCTCTTTGACCCTCACGCAAGAAAACGTGAAAGGCTCGCGGCATTGATGACTTATGCGGGGTCGGGATTCTTTTACATGTTTTCGCGGCTCTACAGGCGTTATCTTATGATGGAACGCAAATAGAGTGAAAATCCTGTGAGACAGCGCACTCACATATTGCATAATTCATGAAAGCTGATAAAATGCAGAAAACTTTTCACAGGAGGTGTGAATCATGACCAAAGCAGAACTTATTGACGCAATCACCGCAAAACTTAACATGCGCAAGAAGGACGTAGCACCCGTAGTAGATGAGGTGTTCGCAGAAATTCAGGGCGCGCTCGCGAAAGGCGACAAATGCACGTTTGTAGGCTTCGGAGTTTTTGAGGTAAGAGAAAGGGCAGCAAGAGAGGGACGAAACCCGCAGGATCCCTCGAAAGTTGTCGTTATCCCCGCGAAGAAAGTACCCGTTTTCCGTCCGGGCAAAGACCTCAAAGACAGCGTTGTTGACGCGCCCATCAGCAAATAAGAACGTATCAATCAGCAAAACTTGAAGGCGGTTCCCAGTAAAAATGAGAGCCGCTTTTTTTGTGCAGAAAGGATTAAATCTCACATGCTTAACTTCAGAAAATTAACATGGCAGGACAAAGACATTTACACGCGCTTTTACGAGTCATCACCTGTGCATTACGCGGAGTATTCATTTTTATGTTTGTGGTCATGGTCTCATGCATACCCGGTAGAGTTCGCAGAGTCTGACGGCAATATTATCTGGATGAGATCAGGAGGGTCGCTGCCGGGAATATTCGGGCCGTGCGGAAATTGGGACTCTGTTACGGACTGGGAGAAAGTTCTTGATGACTTTCAGCCCGGCGATGTTGTGTATGATGTCCCGGCAAGAGTGAAGGAAATTCTCGCGGGAAATTCGCGGCTCAGATTCACGGAAGACAGAGACCAGCACGAATATGTTTACGCGGTGAAAGACATGATTGCGCTGAAAGGCAAGACGTACGCGCACAAACGGAACAGGGTACGGGCTTTCCTCACTGGCTACGAATGGGACTATTACCCGATAACGCCGAATGACTTTGCGGATCTCATGGACTTTCAGGAGAAGTGGCGCGCTCACAGAGTACTCACTATGACACCTGACGAGGCCGAGTCGCTCGCGGATGAGGACATTGCGATTCAGAATGCGTTTGACCGTTGGGAGGATTTCAGATTGTCGGGCGGCATGCTCAAGGTTGACGGTGAAATTATCGCCTACACAATCGCAGAAGAGCTTGACGGAGAAAATATTGATATACGGTTCGAGAAGGCCATACCCGAATACGCCGGAAGCTATCAGGCAATCAATAATATTTTTCTCAAGGAGCAGTGCCAGCATTATACTTGGGTAAACCGCGAGGAAGATATGGGCGAGCCCGGACTCCGTGAAGCGAAAATGTCATACAATCCCGCCTTCATGCTGGAGAAATTCCAGATGGAAATCTTGTAGAAAGCAGGCGCAATTCTCAATGATTTACCTTGTAATAGGATTGTTCGTAGCGGTGGCTGTAGGAGCGTTCCTCCGTCAGCAGTCAAAACGTCAGCCCCCCGAAACCGAAGAAACCTCCCCGCCCGTAATACCTCAAGAAGCATTAGACCTCCCCGATGTCGAGATAATGGAAGATGACAATGACTCTGGAGTCGTTCTCTCAGCAAAGCCCGTAACAGACCCAGGACGCGCGGCAGGTGCTACATATTCAGCGCAGGCACCCGCAGGCGAAGACTCTCCCTACGGACTCTCGTCTGAACCTAAGAAGCAGGCTCAAGCTCAAGTAAACCTCCTGAGATGGTGCGGCAGGACAGGACATATTCAGGTCGGAAATATCGTTGTACCCGGCCCGGCGGCTTACTGGTCGAACGGCGAGTCGTCAACCCCTGAGCCTTCATGCATTGATGTTACTCTTCCTGTAGAGTTCCCCCAGAAGGGCGCGGCTCTTCCTGCTGACGGCGCAGAGTCTTACGCGGCAATGACTCCACTTCAGCGGGGCTTATATCTCACGTGGCTTGCGGGCGCGAGGATTCAGCCTCCCTTGCATGTCTGTTACCCGGCTATATGGCTTTACGGAATCGAACGCAGAACTATCGCAGACAAATTAGACTTGGGAATGTGCATCAATGAGGCTTTCAGGCTCCTGCCGTTATTGATTCGATGGGACACTCTGAGGGACAACCTGATACGGTTCATTACGTGGCTCGCGATTAAAGTATGGCTGCCCGATGAAGATCTGTTAGCACTGTGCAAGAAGCTAAATTCCGTTCCTGAAGGGCTGCTTGATATTCTCCTCAACTCTTACGCAAATTCAATGCTCCCGGTTCCCTCAGCAGTAGCCTTCACAGTCGTGCGAACGTCAGCAAAACTTCAGCGAGAAGGTCAGCCGAAAATCAATCACTCCGATGAAGCATTGCAGAAATTCACTCCTATCTACAAGGAGCTTTGCAAGGGAGGATTGATTCTCCTGAAGCCCCAGAGCACCCTCAAAGTTTCATACAAGCCGTCAAACCCTTCTGTATCTCTCAGCAAGAAAGACAATGAGTCAGTTGAGATTCCAGACTTCTTTGCGGACCTCTCAATCTTCAAGAATCTCGTCGACTCGTGGGAAGTATTTTTGCAGGCGAACAAGCCCCCCGAAAAAGTCCCCGACCTCGCAAAAATTGAGGAACGCCCAGACTTTGAAGGTTTCATTAGCACACTGAGGCCGGAAGGAAGCGACCTGCCTTTAATCGCGACGCTTGGGAATCTCGGAAAGCTAATGAAGTTCAACGTATCGCCCGAAACAAAGCTCACAGGAAAAGAACGCAAAGCCCTCGTCGACACAGCTCAGGTTGAAGGCTGGCAGATAATCCCGGACTTAGGCATTTCGGGGCGCGAGTACAACTGGAACGACAAAATTTTATTCACAGAGCTTGAACTAGGGACTCAGCTGTCGCAGTCGTATCGTGTTGCCTCGTTCATTCTCGAATTTATTTGCGCGTCAATTGCTGCTGATGAAGATATTGTTTTCGAGCCGCTGAGACGGAGAATGAATGACTACTTCGCGCTGAGTGATGACGACAATATGAGGCTTGAGTCTCAGAAGCCCTTGAACCTTCCGACACAATACGGCCCGGAGTATTACGGGGAGTTTCTATGCTCGTGGCTCTCTGAGGAAGAAAGGAAATCGATAAAGGGGTTAATCCTTCATGCAGTAAGTTTCATGCCCGGTTATGGCGGAAATCCTGAAGTAAACTCTATCTTGTGCGAGGTAATGAAGCTCAGGGAAGACGAAGAGATGAGCAAGGAAGATTCAGCAAAAACCGCAAGCGACTGGGGAAATGAAGTGCTGAGTCTCATGACCCTTCTGTTCAAATCAAACTGACAAAGAAAACTTTCACCCGGGATTCTCAGAGTCCCGGGTTTTTGTTTACCTTCCGCGCTTGTGTTCGATCAGTGATTTTATTGCGTGGTATATCTCTGTCGATTTCTCGTTGTTCCTGTAATACTTCTGCAACGCCGAATTAATTTCCGTTCTTGTCCTGTTGGCTATGATTATCTCGGCTATGCTCCCGGCGTCTTGAGGCTCTCCGATAAGCTCAGAAACTTTTGCGGCAAGCTCGTCCCGGTCAACAAAAATTTTTGCCCCCGACAAGTCAGCAATAACTTCAATGTCTATATTGCCCTCGTGCCAGAACGGTACAAGGCTCAAATATCCCCGGTCGTTTGAGACAATGAAATAATTGCAAGGCCTGCTGTGATTCTCTGCGATGATTTTCCCTAAGTATGAGGCTAGCTGAAAGTCAAGAGCGTTCTTTGTGCCGACTTCTACTTTCAAGTATACGATTTTTGCGTTCGCCTCGCTGATTTGGCGGTGAAGGTCAAGCGTGAAGTTCCCCGGAGCGTTACGGCTGTAGAATATGCAGATAACGTTATCGCCCTTGAGATCCTGAATACCATTAAGCCCCTGATTTTTCACGTTCTCGTAGTCGACTAGGTAATAATTTTTCGCGGTCTCCTCGTCGTCTTTGCGTTCCATTGAGGCACTGTACACACGGCAGCAAGCTCGCCCGGACTTTTTCGCCTCGTATAATGCCATGTCGCTCTCGTGAATTAACCGGTCAATCGTCTTTTCGTCCCCGTGAGTCTTCTGCGCTATCCCCGCGCTTACGGATAATGCCTTCATTGTTTTTGTGCAGGCGTAATAGTCGAGAAGTTTTGTCATGAACGCATTGACTTTTTTCAGAACGTCGGAAGCCTCGCGCAGTCCCAAAAGTACAATCATAAACTCATCACCGCCCATTCGGGAGCAGAAGCCGTCAGCAAATTCATTCTGCATCATTTCAGCCGTCGCAGCCAATGCCCTGTCGCCAGCCTGATGCCCGTACGTGTCATTCACTTTCTTGAAGTTGTCGAGGTCAAGATATATGCACGTTACGTTCTGCGCGTCCTGATTCTTTCGTATATATTCCTGCAAGTACCAGCGTGTTGCGAGTCCCGTCAGGTAATCCTGCCTCGCCATTTCAATTATGCGCTTCTGATGTTCGATTCCCTCGGACGTGTTGAGCTGCTCAGATTGTATTCTCTCTAAAAGTTTTCGGTAATAAAATTTCAGCAGGGAAGGCGTTAAAGGTTCAGGCCACAAATCATAAAGCATATTGAGTTCTTCAGCGGTTAATTCAGCGTGAGACTTTGAGCAGAGGATATACTTTGCTCCGTCAAGAATGCGCGGGGGAATCTTCTTCAGCACAAATACATTAACGGCCTGCGCGCTGATGTGAGTCCCGGCTTCAAGCGTTATGACACTGCAAGACATTCCGGCGGGCGGTGATACTTCCGACAAAATGCCCGCGAGATTCTTGCCCGTAACGTATATGTTTATAGTGTTGGTATTCATGGCCATAATGATAAAGCTAATCCCGCAAAAATCAAATTTATCATGATTAACGGAATTATTGTAGCAAAGTTCATCATAAGCATTCGTGTCGCCGTCCGTTTTGTGAAAAGCCCGTAATAATATCCGGCGTTCTGACGCAAGACCCTCGTAACAGTTCCGAGTCCTGAGCCAAGAATCAGCGCAAAGACTCCCTGACTCACGCTCATTTCTCCCGAATGAATCGCTCCGCCAGCAATCGACAAAGCCGCGTTCACATGGCCGATGCTCGCAGCAGATACAGCCCATCCCGACAAAGGCAGCAAAGTATTTCCGTCAGCAAAAACTTCACGCATAAATTCATTCGCAACAGGCACAAGCAAATATGACAGCGCGAACATCACCCAGGCAAGCGGAAGAGTCTTTCTCAGAGTGCGGAGTGTTAAGTGATTAGTGTGAAGGGGCAAGGGGTTAGGGGTTAGGGGCAAGGGATTAGCGTTATGATTCTCACGTCTCAGAAAGTGAAGGGCTATCATGAACCGCAATATGCTCCGGGCAAGCAATGACACCGCGAAAATTCCCCCGGCTTTTCCGGCCATGCTCAGAGACAATGCGAACGTTGAAGGCCATCGGCGCAAATATGAAGGCAGAGGAAGCATCAAGACCGACCACACAGCAGAAGACTCTGTGATTTCCCCGCGTGAAAGCGATGATGATATTACAGCCGCGCCCGCTTTCGATGATCCCGCGCTAATCGCAACAGCAAGAGCCGTAACACGAGGGATATTTTTCGGCACAAACCGTCTCATGATTACGTCAGGGAGTCGCAAACGCAAAATTACTTCAGCAATGAGAAGCCCAATAATTATTTCAGCAGTGAGATATATTTCTCCCCTCAGAAGCTCGTTCATTTCTTCAGGAGTATCACCGACATGTATTCGTTAATGCCTTCAAGAGCTGACTCACCCTCGCAGATTTTCTCTTTGCCCTCAATCCCGGCGAACTCAACGCGAATCATCACGCGGAATTTCTCAGGGTCAACAAGAGTCTTAATGTCCCGGATTGCTGACGGCTTGTAGATTGCAGCTGAGTCGGAATGTTCGAGGGCTGATGAAATCTTTTCAGGTGAAGCCGTGCCGGGTATTATGGTCAGTATCTCGTCGGACAATGCAATAAACCTTTTTGCGCACGAAGCAGCTAACGAATGAGCCGAAATCCCCGGAATGAAACGAGCATCAACGGGAATAATTTTCCTCATGGCCTCGATCAGGTATGCGCCTGTCGAATAAAGAACAGAGTCTCCGAGCACGGGGAAAAATATTTCTTCTGACGACTCAATCTCTGAACGTATCGACTCTAACTGAGAGGCTATAATTTCGTCCCGCCGATTCGAATCGCGAGTCATGGGAAATAATATCGGAGTCAATTTTCGTGACGGCAAATAATGAGCGATAACTTTCTCCGCGAGTCCCTGCTCATGAATCTTTGAGCGCGGAACGAGAATCATATCGGAGCACAGAGCTTCGCGAATCGCCTCAAGGGTAATGAGTCCAATACTGCCCGGGCCGACTCCCGCAATGATTAACTGAGCTGAACTTGTCATGGAATCTCCTCGCTTTGTTTCTTGCTTTCATAAATTTTAGCTATAATCTTCAAAGAAAGTGAGGTGAAAATATTGTATTTAGCTGCAAAGACTCAGCACAAAATCTTCTTCACGAAATCTCCGGCCTTCACTCTGATGTATGCTTGCGCAGAGGATGTATTTTTATCTTTCACAGGGGTGATTAAACTTTGAAACGCAAACGGCTGTTTTGTTTTCTGATTTTCATAATCATATCAGCGTTATCATTTTCATGTCATGCGGAGGAGTTCTCCGGGAAAAAATTTTACCGTTCACTCTCAAAACGACTCGGGCGGCACCGAACCGATTACCCGAAATTGACGGACTCAGAATTTGCGAACTTCCGAATGATTCACACTTCAGGAATCGCGCCGGGCAAATTATTCCGTTCCTCCTCGCCCATAAGCACTTGGGGTGAACGAAACGCAATCGCCGACAGGTTATCACGCGAAGCCGGCATAAGGACATTCATCAACCTTGCTGACTCTGACGAAGGAATGAAGAAACATGAAGGCTACGAGGGAAGCTATTACAGCCAGCAGAAAATCACCGGGCTCAATCTCAAGATGAAGTACAAGAGCAAAGATTTCCGCAGAAGACTCGCAAGGGGGATTCACTTCATGGCCGTCAACAACCCTCCATATCTCATTCATTGCAGCCTGGGAAAAGACCGGGCCGGGTTCGTATGCGCAATCGTTGAGAGTCTTGCTGGCGCGTCATGGCCGGAAATCGCCGGGGATTACATGCTCTCGTTCTATAACTATTTCGGAATATTGCCGGGCTCAAAGGAATATGATTTTGTCCTGAGCAATGAGATTATGCGGTTCTTGTCGGAAGATTTTGGAGTCGCGAATCTTTTGGCGGCGAATCTCGCTGAATGTGCAGAGAAATATTTGCGCGGGATCGGAGTCAGTCAGCAGGATATTGACACGTTAAGGGAGAAATTGAGATAACATTATGAGCGACATAACGATAATCGGAGCTGGGCTCGCAGGTTGTGAGGCGGCGTATCAGGTATCACGGCGGGGATTCAGCGTTGACCTTTACGAGATGAGGCCGGAAATTTTGACACCAGCTCACAAGACAGGACTTCTTGCGGAGATCGTATGCAGCAATTCTCTTGGCTCTGAGAACAAAGACGGAAGAGTCACAGCGGCCGGGATTCTCAAAGAGGAGTTATTGATGATGGACTCGCTTATACTGTCATGCGCTGAGGAGTCGAGAGTCCCGGCAGGAGGAGCATTAGCCGTTGACCGCGTGAAATTCTCAGAACTCGTAACACAACGAATCACGAACGACCGTAATATAACCCTCATTCGCAAAGAATATACAGGGCTTCCGGCCATGACAGCAATAATATCTTCAGGGCCTCTTACGTCAGACAGGCTTGCGGAAAATTTACGGACAATAGCCGGTGAAAGAATATATTTTTACGACGCTGTAGCCCCCGTGATAATGCGTGAGTCAGTCGACATGTCAAAAGTTTTTGTTGCGGGGCGTTACGGGCGCGGCGATGACTATATCAACTGCCCTATGACGAAAGAAGAATATTCAGCCTTCTATGACGCTCTCACACATGCAGAACGCAATACCCCTCATGACTTTGAGAAGGGGAAATACTTTGAAGGGTGCATGCCTGTTGAAGCACTTGCGGAACGGGGATATGACACACTGCGGTTCGGGCCGATGAAACCTCGCGGGCTTGCTGACCCCCGTACAGGGCGCGAGCCTTTTGCGGCTGTGCAATTAAGGCAGGATAACGCAGAAGGGACTCTCTATAACCTCGTGGGCTTTCAGACTGGACTCAAATGGCCGGAACAAAAGCGGGTCTTCTCAATGATACCGGGACTCGAACATGCAGAGTTTGTGCGATTGGGAGTAATGCACCGCAACACATCAGTGAATGCTCCTGCCGTGCTTGATGAGTTTCTTCGGATAAAGGCGCGGGATAATATATTTCTCGCTGGTCAGATAACGGGCGTTGAAGGCTACGTAGAAAGCACAGCAATGGGACTCGCTGCGGGGGTTAATGCGTCATTGCTTCTTGAGGGAAAAAATTTGCGGTCATGGCCGAGAGACTCTGCGATTGGCTCATTGATAAATTATCTCATGACGACAGAGCCGAAACACTTTCAGCCCATGAATATGAATCTCGGAATATTCCCGGCTGTTACTGGCATTCGCGGCAAAAAGGAGCGCGCAGAATTTCACCGCAACAGGGCATTGAACGCGGTCAGGGAGTTCGTATCATGCCTGTGATATATGTTGTAGGAATCGGGCCGGGAGGAAGTGAGACTATTACCCCCCAGGCCATGAATATTTTGCAGTCATGTAAAGTTGTTGCAGGGTATGTGAAGTATGTCGACATGATTCGCGATTTGGTGCCGGGAAAATTTCTTTACTCCTCGCCGATGAAAATGGAAGTTCAAAGATGCCGGGACGTTCTCAAAATCTCTCAGGAGTTCGGATATGACATAGCTTTAATCTCAAGCGGGGACTCAGGCGTTTACGGCATGGCGGGACTGATGCTCGAAGTTGCTTCAGGCTCAGGGGTTGAAGTCAGAGTCATTCCGGGAATAACTGCGGCTAATTCGTGCGCAGCTGTTCTCGGAGCTCCGTTGATGAATGACTACGTAACAATCTCACTAAGCGATTATCTTACGGAATGGAGGATCATAGAGAAGAGATTAATTTTTGCGTGCATGGGCGATTTTGTGATATGCCTTTACAACCCGGCAAGCTCAAAGCGTCCCCAAAATTTCAGGAGGGCCTGCGACATTATTCTGCGTTATTATGACGGTGATACGCCGGCGGGATTCGTGCGCAACATTGGCCGTGATGGTGATACTCACGGAGTCATGACTCTTAATGAGATTCGCAGGTGTGATATTGATATGCTCTGCACGGTGATAATTGGCAACTCTCAGACGTACATACTTGACGGGAAAATGATTACCCCGCGAGGCTACAAAGTGTAATAATTTTGTGTCATAATTCAGCATATCCATAACAGGAGGAAAGATTCATGAAAAAAATATTATTTGCGTTAATGGCACTCGTAATTTTCGCCGGGTCATCATTCGCGGCAACAACAGCCGAAAGCATAATCACCGGGGCAGTCGCAATCGTCGGGGAAATGTCATCAGCGAACGACATTTCAACAATGGCCGATACGGTGAAGACATCCCGCGCAATAGCTATAGTTCCGTCAATGGTCAAGGCAGGCTTCATCATCGGCGGGGAATATGGCGAGGGATTAATACTCAGGCATGAAGACGGGAAATGGTACGGGCCTAGCTTCTACAACATTGGCGGAGGGTCATTCGGCTTTCAGGTTGGCGTTCAGGATGTAGCACTTCTTCTTGCTGTCATAAACGAACGGGGAGTCGGCGCATTCATGGGAAGCAAAACGAAATTGGGCGGAGATTTCGCGATTGCTGCCGGGCCTGTGGGAAGGCGTGCGGAAGCTGCTACGGATGCACAGATTAAAGCGTCGATTTACAGCTACTCGATCTCAAAAGGACTCTTTGCGGGTGTTTCTCTCAACGGCTCAGTGATAAGTATCAGCGTAAAGCGCAACAAAGAATACTGGGGCGACAAAGTTACGGCAAAAGAAGCATTATACAAGCCAGCAACGGACAAAAGGATTCAGCCGTTAATCAAAGCTCTTGACGAACTCATAAAGAAAGCAAACTAGCTCAGAAAATTTCATCATGGCCGGGGGGTTCAGCAAAAAATCTCCCGGCTGTTTTCATCTTGTTATGTCCTTCACGTGCTGAAGCTCCCAATTATCAAGATTATCTTTCTCATCAATCGTTACCGCAATAAGATCTATGCGCCAGAATCCCAGCCAGTTTATAGCGTCTATATATTCATTTGAGGCTCTGAGAAGCGCGCGCATTTTCCTGTAGCTGATCGAGTCTATTGCGTCCTGAATTTTGTTCTTTGTACGGCAGCGAACTTCAACGATTACGAGGTCTTTTGCTTTCACGTCAGCTGCTACTATGTCAAGTTCGCCGTATTGATTCCTGACATTACGAGCAAGGACTCTCCAGCCTATCGCGACGAGATATTTTGCGGCCAAGTCCTCAGCGAGCCTCCCTAATGTGTGAGCGTCAATCATTTTATTTTCGGGGGCTGTGATGATTCTTTGTCGAGCTTGTAGACCCACGCAAGGACTCTCGCAACAACTTCATACAGTTCTGAGGGAATCTCCTCGCCTAGCTCAAGCGAAATCAACGCCGACACTAACGCAGCGTCTTCAACTATAGGAACGTCAGCTTCTATTGCCTTCTCTACGATTTTGCGCGCAATGAATCCTTCCCCTTTTGCTACAACTTCGGGAGCGGCCATTCTCTGATTGTCATACTTTACTGCTACTGCCTTGTCTGGTTTATTGTCTGCCATTTCTCACACCGTTATGTCGAGTCCCCGTCCTGCCGCTAGAATGTCGCGAGTGTTCTCCGGGGCTTTCTGGGCGACTCCGATAAATGTTACGGGGATTCCGACTCCCTGCAATTCTCTGCGCAAGTCTCTTCTTCTTCTCTCGATTAATTTGCACGTTGATGTTTTCTCAGCGTTGAGAGTCAAATTGCAGCTTTTGCCGTCGCTCTCAACAAGTCCGCCGACCTCGCCCAATGTCGAACCAGTTATCCCGAATCCAACCTGCCAATATCTTTGCTCACCGTCAGAACCCGAACGCCCTACATAAATTTTTGCCGTCATATTCTGCTGAGTGTTGCTGTCCATGAGAGGCCAGAAAGGAGCGGCCAATAACGCCGGGTTTACATCATTTCGCGGGGACTTCATGAGGATGGATTGTGCCTGAAGAAATTTTGCCATGTCGTCGCTTCCGTCCTTCATATCCTTCAACGCTTTAACGGGGTCTTTGCCTTCTCTCGTCCGTTCTTTAAGCTCGCGGCGAATCTTGTTCCACATCTCTGTAGCCTCTGCGCCGTTCATGGCCGCGTATTGTGAAAGGAGTGATGCATTCTCAAGAGTCATAGGAACATCACGTGCCCAAAGCTCAATGAATGATGAAAGATTTTCAGTGCCTCCCGATTTCCTCCAAGCGTCTTTTATCGCCGTCAAAACTTCATTGCTTAATGGGAGTCCACGTGCAAGAAGTGCGGTTGCCAGTTCCCTGTCTCGCGCGGGAATCTGCGACAAGAATGACAGCTCACCTTGCGACAATCTCAATACAGGTACTCCATCAGAGCCGGAAGCGTCCCAAACCGCCCGGAAATGTTCGCCCGGTATCAATGAGACTGTAGCCCTTGCTCGTAGTTCCTGCGGGATTCCGTTCACGTCAACACGAACTGTGTATGTGCCGTCCTGATTCTGACTCAGCACGCTGCCTTCAACAACCTGACCCGTTTTGACTCCCGCGAGCCTTGCTGCGATTTGCGAGGGCTGAGAGATTTGCGGCTGTGTTGATATTCTTCCCTGCCCGGTGTTTGTCGTTATGTTCTGCTGTGCCTGGTTATATCCGTTGTCTATATTTACGTTTATAGGCGGCATTAGAATTTATACCTCCTGTCAGTGTTCATGATTTTGCGGCAAAAAGTCTTCCTGTGAATCTCGCTGAGACCGAGTCCCCTCACTGCGTTAATGTGTCTTTGCGTGGGGTAACCTTTATTCCTCTCAAGCTCATAGCCGGGATAACGTTCTGAGAGTATAGCCATCAGTCTGTCACGGATAACTTTTGCGACGACTGACGCGGCCGAAACGCACGGGATTAAATCATCAGCGCGAATCAATACCCATTGTTTCATGTCAAGCTCCGGGATTCTCTCGTTTCCGTCAACAACACAAGCAATATTCCCCGTCAAATTCTTTGCGACTCTTGCTACAGATTTTCCCATCGTCCATAACGCCGCGTTAAGCACGTTGTCCCGGTCTACTCTCTGAACATCTCCCATATATGCCCGCCACATTACGCCCGACTCATTCATGGCCGCAAAAAGTTTTTCCCTTCCGTTAGGTGATATGCGTTTCGAGTCTCTGAGTCCCATTGCGGTTAATGATTCTTCCTGCGAATCAGTGAGATATACAGCGGCTGCCACGACAGGCCCGGCCAATGCTCCCCGCCCGGCTTCGTCAGTCCCGATTATGAGTCCCCGTGTCTTAAGCTCACCGAAAAGCGCGAGTGCGTCATCATGTCCGCACCTCATAGGGAGTATTAAGTCATCAAACAACTGAATCTGCCTCATCTGGTTTGAAGTTAACAGCTCTTTCACCGCCAGGAATTTCAAGGCAGAAATTTCCCAAACGCCCGGAGCTGAAAGCCTCAATGAATTTTTGCCCGGCCAATTCAAGATTGACTCTTCCGCCCGAAATGAGACAGCCATATTTGCGCCCGATCATCTCAAGCGTAATTGCCGGGGACTCGTCAGCCTCGACAGGAATCAATCCGGCCATGTCGTTATGAGCCAGAAATTTCACGAGCATTAGCGCAGAGTTTTCCCAGCCTCCGACAACTTCAGCCTTTGCGCAGCCGAGCCACGACAAGACCATGTGCGCGCCTTCCTCCGCGTGAGGGTCTAAGATTCCGGGGCTGTCTACGATGAGCATACCTTCATTCTTGTACCAGCTCACAGACTTTGTGATGCCCGGAATATTTCCGACTGCCGCAGATGATTTCCCTGCGAGGAGATTCAGCAGCAAAGATTTTCCCACGTTCGGAATGCCAACGACAGCGAGTCTTACTTCTCTGTGTGATGGTTTGAACTTCATGATTGCCCGGCGAATCTGCGCGAGTCCTTCACGTTTTCGGAGGTCAGCAGAGTACGCAAACTTTACGGCGTTCATCCACAAGGCTAATTTATCGGGAGCGGCTAGATCTTTCCGGGACAAAACGCGGATTACTGGTTTTATTTTCGAGAGGGATTTTATCAGCGGAGATGATGTTGACGAGGGAGCGCGGGAGTCTCGGACTTCTACAATCAAATCGAGTCTGTCTGCCAACTCCCGGAGCTTTCGAGTCCCTTTGGCCATGTGGCCGGGGTACCAAACTGTGCGGGGCATAAAATTATTTTGGGATTCCGATTCGGTTCAGCGGCCAGTAGCGGAAAAATACAGGCCCTCTCATGTCGCTTATGTCAGCAAAACCCCAGTAGCGGCTGTCCTGTGAGTTTCCCCGGTTGTCGCCGAGCATGAAATATTTTCCTTCAGGGACGGTGAAAGGTGCTTGCTTGAACATTCGGCTTGTCTTTTCGTCAAACGTGAACTTGTCATGATGCTTCACGTATTCTTCTTCTGTCGGAACGCCGTTGATGTATACGACTCCTTCTTTGATGTCTACGGTGTCGCCGGGAATGGCTATGATTCTCTTCACGAAATCGCGCTCAGGGTCTAAAGGATAACGGAAGACATAAAGAGATCCCCTTGAAGGCTCAAAGAATGCCGTCCAGAATTTAGCGACTAACACGCGGTCATTTATTTCAAGCGTCGGAATCATTGAGCCGCTCGGAATCCAAAACGCCTGCACTATGAACGTGCGAATAATCATAGCAAGGACAAACGCCCATACTATAGTTTCAATAGCTTCACGCCACCAGGGCTTTACTGCCTCAGCTGCCATTGTGATAACTCCTCTTTGTGTTTAATGTGAGATTTTCAAGTAAATGATAACGCCTGAAAGTTTATCGCGCAAGAATTTCAAGGCAACAGGGAAAAGGAAAAAGGGATTAGGGATTAGGGATTAGAATTTTTGCTGACCCCTAGCCCCTGTTCCCTAAGCATTGTTAGTTTCTGCTGCGCCTCTGCACTGTGCTGTAAGTTCCGTCGGGGTTGTATAGGTATGTTTCAGACCGTCTTGCTGTAGGATTCGCGATGCCTAAATCTTTGCCGTTAAGGATAATTTGTGCTGCTGTCGGACGGCCTATAACGACTCTTGCCTGCTGCTCTAAGTCCCAGCGCATAGACTCTCCGCGCTTAAGAGTCCTTCTGAAGACTGGCTGACCTCCTCCGAATGACACGCTCAACCATACGTCATTGGCCGCGTGAATCTCAAGATACGGTGTAGGTTCCGGCTCTGGTTCTTCTGAAACAGGCTCATCAACAGAAACCGGGACGCTCTGAATGTCATTGCTGTTTGTGATGCTGACATCGCTCGACAAAAATTCAGCGGGTGTTACAGCTCCTTTATTGCCGGAAAAACTGAACAGCTTCAAGTTCCGCAGGTCTAATCCTCCGTAGCTCACAGCGTACCACACGTAAGCACCAGTGCCAACAAGCGCAAGTATCAGAACGAGGAATAACCAGAAATGACTCGCCGGCTTGAATCCTTCGGGCATTGAAGAGCCGTTGCCTAATATGCTGTTCACGTTCTTGGGCTTCTTCGGACGCGGTTCGGGCTGCTGCTGCTTCTTGTGTCCTGTTTGCGGTGAACCTAATGCCCGGTCAAGCTGAGTCATGAAATCTTCCTGCATGTCTTCCGCGCCGATTAACTTCAGGTACGTGCGCACAAAGCCTTTTATGTATACGACTTCCGGGAAATTCTTGTAGTCTCCTGCCTCAATCCCGCGTAAATATTCGGGGCGTATCTTTGTCCTGTCGAAAACTGTCTCAAGAGTCATTCCGAGACTCTCGCGGCGTTCCGTTATCATCCGCCCTAACTCTTTAAGTGCATCATCACGTTCTGTCAAAATCCCTCAAAGCCTCCTTTATTTTCACGCGCAAATCCGCAAGCCATAACGCCGGGTTCTTTTCACGGAAAACCGCACTTCCCATCACAACAACATCACAGCCCGCAAGAATCACACGGACTATATTATTCTCGTTTATTCCGCCGTCAATTTCAATCTTGTAGCTATATTTCCCGGCCTCACGAATGCTCGCAAGCTCCCTCACTTTCTCAAGCGATGACTCAATAAATTTCTGCCCGCCGAACCCGGGAGTTACAGACATCACCAGCACCAAGTCAGCAAGATCTAGTACGGTCTCAATCTGCCTCACAGGAGTCGGAGGACATAAAGATATTCCGGCCTTTATTCCAGCGTTCCTGATTGCCGAAAGTGTAGCGTGAAGCAAATGCGGCTCTGTCTCAGCGTGAACTGTGATCGATGACGCACCGGCTTCAATGAACAATGGCAGAACGGTCTGAAGATTGTTCGTCATGAGATGAGCATCAATGAAAGCATCGGGGTATTTCTTCCTGAGAGCCTGAGAAAACGCCGGGCCGAACGACAAGTTACGCACAAAATGACCGTCCATAATATCAAGGTGAAGCCAGTCAAAATTATTCTGCAATGACTCAATGCTCGCTGAAATATTCAGAGGGTCAGCACCAAGAAGAGACGGGGCAAAAAGAAATTCACGCATTCTTCAGTTCCTCTTGTCTGTCCATACTGCCTCACCGCCAAGATAAACGGTGATGATACATTCTTGGGAGTAATTAGCGGTTGCGCTGATTGTTTCTCCTCCCTTAACCTGCCTGCTCATGATGTCGCGTCTCCCGGAAGGATCTACAACCTCAATACGTAAGCTCATGGGACGGCCTATAGGCGGAACGGGATAACGTATTTTCGCGGTCTTTGTTCCTCCTGAAGTTTTAGCGGGTGCGCTGGCCTTTTCGGGGTCTGATGACTTCTGAGAGTTTTCGCTTGCTGAAGATTTCTGAGTGCTTCCGGCTGAAGCTCGCTGTGAATTTTGCGGAGTGTTCCTGTACTCGTCGCCTAAAAATTCTTCCTCTTGTTTTGACTCTGTCTGTTTAGGTTCAGGGGGAGTCTTTGCTGTTTGAGTCTGTGCTGTGGTCTTTTGTGGTTGAGTCTGAGATGGTTGATTCTTTTCCGTGTCTTTGTCGTTGTCCCTGTTGCTTGAAACTCGTCGTGCTGTTCCGTTTTCTGTTGTTACAGTTTTTGAGTCAGCACCCATATAACCGGCTGGCCTTCTCTGTGAAGCAATCTTGAGAATGACTCCTTGTCCCGCGCGCAAAGTGCTTCCCATTCCCGGGCGAGTCTCAATCGCGAGCCCTTCAGGCAAAAGAGGACTATATACCCTGTCAATGCCCTGCACTTTGAGTCCTGCCGCCGTCAAAACCTCGCGTGCTTCTTTCTCTGTCATTCTGTTTACGTCAGGCACAGTAACGACTCCGTTTGCGTCTGCTCCGTCCTGGACAAGCAAATCAATCTTTCGTCCTGCCGCTGCCTTTGCTGGTGATGATGGACTCTGAGCGATGACTTCACCGGGCTTGAATTTGTTCTCGCGAATCTTAACGACATCTCCCATCGTGAAGCCCTGAGCTTTTATCTCTGACTGTGCTTCTGTAACGCTCATTCCCTGAACGTTAGGGACATCGTGAAGCTCTCCTCCTTTGCTGACCTGCAAGACTACTGTTAGTCCTTTGCGAAGCTCTGTGCCGGGTTCGGGAGTCTGAGCCAGGACTCTCCCTTCTGCGATTGTTGATGCTACTGACTCAAGCTGCACAACTAATCCGAGCTTTTCGGCTTCTGCTACTGCGTCAACTATCGGGCTGTCGATGAAGTTCGGCACTTCTGATTTTCCTTCAGGCTTCATGAAGACGGTGTATATTGCAACAGCTCCCGACGCAAAAATTATCGCCGCGACAATAAACATCGTTGTTAATATTATTCCTCCGCTGTGCTTCCTCACAATATCGCCTCCCTGCTTAATGCTTCAAGTTTGCGTAATGTCTCCGTACCTTTGAGCTTGTCATTCTCTCTTGCGTAGTCAATTGCTGTTTTCCCGTCAACATCTTTTGCTGATGAGTCCGCCCCTGCTTTGATTAGTGCGTCAACAACGTCTGAATTGTTCATCATGGCCGCGAGGATTAATGCGTTCCTTCCGTTTTTGTTGGTTACGTCTTCAGATCCCGCGTCAATGAGAATTTCTACGACTTCAGGATTAGGGTTGTTCAATGCGGCGTAAAGCAATGCTGTCATCCCGATGCTGTTTGCGGCGTGAACGTCAGCCCCGGCTTTCACGAGGACTCTAACGGCTTCGGGAGCATTCTTGTTAGCGGCTCCCATTAGCGGAGTCATTCCGTCATATCTTGCGGCGTTGACGTTAGCCCCGGCCTTAATGAGGATGTCAATCACTTCTGCTGTGTTGTCTGAAGCCGCCCACATGAGAGCCGTATTGCCGTCATAAGCTGTGAAGTTTACGTTTGCGCCGGAATCAATGAGGAGCTTCACGACTTCCGGGGAATTTTCGCGCCCGGCCATGAACAGCGGAGTAGATCCGAAATCGTTGAACGCATTGACGTAAGCATTCACATCAACGCCCGAATCAAGAACGCTCTTTATTTCATCATATGAGCCGTCGCAGCATAACTCGATAAAATTTTGTTCTTTCACTTTCTGGAATGTTGCCAAGTCTTTATAACCTCTCTTATCTTTTTAGTATCAATGAGCAGTAAAAGCCGTCAAGCCACGCATTATTAGGAAGAATATAAATCCCGTAAGGCTTCCCCCTCTTGAAGCAATCCCCGCGCCAGTCTATTAATGATGAAACTTCTGCGCAGTCTGAATGCTCCGACAAAATTTCAGCGACAACATTTTCATTCTCCTGCTTGAGCAATGAGCATGTTATGTACAGGACATACCCGCCGGACTTGCAGAGACTCACAGCGCGTTGAAGCAATTTTTTCTGAGTGCTTACGATTGAGTCGAACTTGTCCCACGTCAAACGCCATTTTGATTCGGGCTTCCTGTTCCACGTCCCTGAACCTGAACACGGAGCATCAAGCACTACGAATGAGGGCGAGTCTTCCGGCTCAAGTGATAACGCATTGCCGACTCTGAGAGTTGCGCGTGAGGTTACGCCGAGTCTTTCGAGCTCATGACGGGCTGACTTTGACCGGGCTTCTGAGATTTCCCAGCACTCAATTTTTGCTGACGGTGATTCCTGAAGTATTTGCGCTGACTTTACGCCACGCCCTGAACACATGTCGAGAATGAGTCCGGGCTTGCTGAATTTTCCTGCGAGTGATGCCGCGAGTATTGAGCCTTCAGCCTGAACAGTGAACAAGCCTTCATTGAAGCCGGGAATCTTAGCGGGCATTGCTGACTCACTGAGACGGATCGCGGATGATATGTCTGACTTCATGTAACGTATTCCGTTCTCATCAAGAAGGTGTAAAAGCTCGTCAGTTTTTCCCGGTGAGACTCTCAGGGCTGAATATGACGGCAGCTCGGCCATGTCGAAAATTGCGTAAAGCTCCGAACGAGTCCAAGTCTTTGACCACGCAGGAAGAGTCCACACTGGAATCCCTGCGAACATCGCGCGAGCTTCAACGGATGGTGAACGCCTGAATTTTTCCAGCAATCCTTCTCCGTTCTCAATCACTTTGTGCAAAACGGCATTGACCAGACCGGAATATTTTGACGTTGACTTGTTGCGCCTGAGATATTCTATTATTCCGTTGACGAGGACTCCGCCTGAAAACCTCCTGAGCTCAAGCAATCCTCCTGTACCCATAAGCACGGCCATGTTCACAGCGTCGGGCAGCTTCTCTTTAGCGCGCAGGTAATCGGACGAAATTTTTTCCCATAACTCTTTGCGCCTCATTACGATGTATATCAATGATGAAGCTAACGTGATGTCCGGGGATTTCATTTTCTCTCGGTCAGCAAGAATCCTCAGCGACTCAGATGAAAATTTGCCTCTGTTCGATGACTCTGATGTTAATACCGTAAGTGCTGCTTCAATTCCTCGCAATTAATTTATCTCCTTGAAGACCTGCTTATGAGTATGAGCCTCACGAGCTGCAACAGTGCCATCAACGCCGCCGCTATATATGTCCATGCTGCCGCCGTCAAAACTTTCTTGGCTCCTGAAAGTTCAGTAGGTGATAGAGTATGAGTCTCTTCAAGAAGTGCCAAAGCCCGCGAGCTTGCGTTAATCTCAACGGGAAGCGTAACGAGGTGAAAGACAAGCGCGCCCGTGAATAACATTATGCCGATGTTGACGAGCATGAAATTGCCCATGATGAGTCCGAGAATGAAGAGAGGCATTGACGCAGTGGAGCAGATGTTCACAACCGGGACGATTGTATTTCGGAATATCAGCGGGGAATAAGACTCGTGATGCTGAATCGCATGGCCGACTTCATGAGCGGCGACTCCGATTGAAGCTATGCTGCTGCTTCCGTAAACGGTCTCTGAGAGATTGAGAGTCTTGTTACGCGGGTCGTAATGGTCTGTGAGGCTGCCTGCTACGCGGTTGATGGGCATGTTCGCCATTCCGTAAAGTGTGAGGAGCATACGCGCTACGCTGTCGGCTGTAACATTTCCCCTTGCCGGGACTCTGCTGTACTCGTCGAAAGTTGACTTGACTTTGTGCTGAGCCCACATTGAAAGGAGCAGTGCAGGGACAATAATTATCATTGTAGGATCTAATCCGAAACCTAACATGAAAAATTCCTCCTGTGATTTGTTTTGTGAAAGTTGAGTATAGCATAGCACAATCACAGTGAGGAATTATCACGCGGCATCACAAAAACAACTCTTTTGGCTTTGAGCCGGCCTCCATCTTGTAGACATACTGAACATTGCGCTTCATTCTCCGAATACGCCAGCCATCTTCCGTATGAACTGCTGAGAGAATCACTTCACCTACTGAGAGCATATCATTAAGACCGTCGCCGAAAGAATTATAGTACGCTGAGAATTTGCATCTTGTCTCTGCGTTTTCATCATTAATCATGCTGAATATATAATCGCTTGAAGTGTGGCATGATGATTTAGCCTGAAGGAACAATGAAGCGTGAATGTCTCTGATTTCCTGAAGCCCCCTGCATTCTTTGCCGGAAGTAAGGCGCGAGGGCATAATAACTTCTGCATTCTCCGTGAAAATTTCAGAAAACGAATTAACGTCAAATCTTCTTTCATCGAGGCACAAAAGATATTTGCTGAACAGCTCCATTATTGCCAGCTTTGTCTCGGTCATCGGCTCCAGACTCCTAACTTCTTGTTTTGCGCTTCAGACTCAAACTTTCTGAACTCGGTCTCGTAACGCCTGTTAGGTTTTATGATCATCACTTTCGCATAGCCTCCGAGCAATAACTTTGCGTTGAACATGTTCTCACGTATCGTTGACTCGTTAATCGTCTTGGGGTTATTGAGCCATATATACGCGAGATGCCTTCCGTACCTGTCCTGAGGATTTGAGTCATATTCGAGCCATACTCGCCGGCCGTTTAATGACTCTTTCGTGAAGTTGCTTGCCTCTTTTCCGTAAAACTGCACGGGCTTGTTAGGGTGAACAGTTTCAGGAGTGTCAACGCCGAGAAACCTCACGCGCTTTTCTTGCCCGTCAATTTTCACGACAGCAGTATCACCATCAACAGCACGCACTATTAACGCCTGAACAAAATCTTGATCCCCCGAATCATTCCCGACGTTGAAGACCGACTCGCCTCCGAAGAAGTAAGCGATCACTCCGATGATGATAATGATGATTGCTTTCTTAGGGCCTAGCTTCACAAGGTCATAAAGCACGTCAGCATTATTCTTTTTTCTTGGCATGTTTAATCCCTCACATTCACTTTGACACTTACAGCGTGTTTTCTGCCGGACTTCTCACAAATCGATAAGTACAAATCAGTGAGGCAAGGCACAGAATCATTCCGCCAGTCTCCTCCCGTGAACGTCAAATCTATATGATCGCCGAAAGTTGAGACTCCCTCGCACGCTGACCACTTGCACGAATCAGCGTAAGACACTCCGCACTTGCACTCCGTAATATTGAGTTCGTCAGCAGAAATTTCACCCGCAGGAATACGAACGGCAAATGATTTCCCCTTCTCAACATCGCAAAGAGACTCGCCCGTAATGATTCCGAGTTCGCGCTTCAAGTTCTCCGTGAATCTCCGCAAGTCTTCAGCCTGAGAAATCACAGCTCCTTCCATCATCGCGCGGGCTATGTCGGGGTTGTTTCGGATCCGCAGCTCAATCTGTGAGTCGAGCGGTGAAAGTTTTCGTTCCTGTTCGCGTTCAAACTCTTTGACTCTCTCGTGAATCATTCCGGCTTTCTCAGCGTAAAGAATATCGCAGGCGGCTTTTATCTCCATCGACCTGTACCACGCATTGTCGCGGAAGCTCATATCTTCAGGACGAGTCGCAAAGTGTTCAGCGAGTGATGAGTCAGCGTCTCTGTCCTCGTAGCCTTCAGGTATTGACGGAATGCCGAAGTACCACGCAATATACGGTGAAAAGCACGGGCTGCCTAATGATTTGCGGATAATAATTCTGTCGGGGTTGTGGCGAATCTGGAAGATTGATGACTCTAAAGTATCGGCATTGCATATCGTCAAAGGCTTCTGGAAGTGAGGCGTATTGTTCCGCGATGTGTATGATGATGACCCCTCGAAGTGAGTCCGCAATATTTTCTTGAGAGTCTCAATGCTTACGGGCTTTGCAGGTTTTATTGAGAACGGCAGCGGCTCCCAGTCCTTCATGAGAAGCGGCGACAAATCGATGTCAAGAAGAATCTGAAACGCTCTCACATGTCGGTGCGTGTTCTTTTCGTCAGCGTAAGAGTCATCAGCCTGATACGCTCTCTTGAAGTCAAAAGCTCCCTCATCAGGTCTGTACCATCCGCGGCGAACCGCATAGTCAACAAGCTCCCTGTAGCCCGGTGCTTTCCTGTCAGGCTCGTGAATAGTATAGTGATTCGGAATCACAGCGGCTTCATCATCGGGGACTCTGTGAACCGCGTAATGCTTCCCGTGAACGATCTGCATAACGTAAATTTCTTCCTTGTCGGCAAATGAATAGCTCCGTCCGCTTGAAGCATAGCCGTATTTCTCAACAAGGCTCGCGGCAATCTCTACGGCTTCCTTTGCGGTGTGTGCTGACTCTGCAACGATGCGGCGGAGTCCCCAGCCAATGCCGCCGTCAGTGAGTTCGGGAGAGTCCTCGCGGGATTTCTCGCAGTTGTTCGAGACAATTACGACTCCGTGACCGTTGACGAAAGAGTCGCAAAATGACGGGCCGGGATTCTTAGCGTCAAAATATTTTGCTTCAGCCCAGAAAAGACTCGTGCGTGTTCCGGGCATATCGACTTCAGCGAGTGAGGGTTCAAATTTGGCTTTTGTGTTCGGGTGTCTTCGGAGCTTGCCGGAAATGTGAGTCTGCATTGTGCATCTTCCTGGTGCGTCCTCGTTGTGAGCTACAAGAACTTCGCCGGTTGCTGAAGCGTTACGGCCTACAAGAACAGTCATGCAGGCGTGAGACTCAGAAGCCCGCAAGAAAACTGAGAGCGCAAAGACAAATATCAGAGCGGGAAAAATTATCGACATGTGATTATCTCCTGTGTGAAAATTTTTGAAAGGTCAACTATATCACGTTTTCACCTCGCAAAAAGTATACTTGCCTTTGAGTCTCTCACGCATGACCTTCACGGCCTCTTCTGAGTCATCAACGCCGATAAACTTGCGTCCCATTTCACACGCGCAAAGAAGGAATGCCCCGCTCCCGGCAAAAGGATCAAGGACGATGCTTCCATCAAGCGATGACTGAGCGAGGATTAACTTCAGCATGTCATGATTCTTTTCCGTCGGGTAAATTGGACTCTGAGTATCTTTGAACGTCCACACGTCTTGAATCTTTCTGCCGTTATGTTCGTCAGCATATTTCTTTATGCGGGGATTGCCTGACGCTGACCACTCAATGAGTCCCTGCGAGTCTAGAACGTCGAAATTTGCCGGGTCAGTTCGCCAGTGCCGGCCATCAGGAACAGGAATATTACGCCACGCCTGCCCGGTAACACCTTGAGTCACTCCGGGAGCATGAAGAGGAATCGTAGTGTACCTCCGACCGTCTGAGTCAATTTTTGGGAACAGCCGCAGAATTTCAGACTCGCTTAACGGTGACTTGATGTCGTTCCAGATGTTATGGCCTGAGTCTTTCACGTAGAACAGAATCATGTCGCGCTGATTTCCCCAAGCCCGGCGGTAAAAGTTTTTGGGATTCGATTTGACGCGGGCAATGTCGTTCATGAAGTTTTCAGCTCCGAATATCTCATCAAGAATGATTTTCACGTAATGTCCTGTCTTGCAGTCAATGTGAAGATAAAGCGAGCCTCTTTGCGACAACAATTCGTGAATCAGTATGAGCCTCTCACGGATAAAGGCGAGGAATTTTTCCGGGGTCATCTTGTCGGTGTATGCCCTGCGAGATTTAACGGTGCTTACGGAATTTGCGCGGGTGTCTGAGATGTAGAAGTCGTGCTGAGTGTTGAAGGGCGGATCTGCGTAGACGAGATCAATTTTTCCGGTGTAATATTTCAGGAGGAGCGACAATGCGGAAAAGTTTTCGGCCATGAACAAATAATTTTGTGACGTATCAAGCGTGATGTTGTGACTCGCTGAAACCTTGCGTGCTTTTTGCAGAATGTCATCACGCAGCAATCTTCCGTCAAATGAGAGTCTAATCATCTTACAGTGAGTAGAGAAATTCACGAAGCACAAGAGCGGACATAATATAATCTTCCGGGTGATGCAACAAATGTTCGTGAATCTTGCTGTGATTGCTGATGTAGATTACTCCGTCAATAATTGCGACCGGGATAACGTCAAACTGTGACGGCATGAAGCTGTGAAGTGTGCTTAGTGCGTCATCAAACTGTGCGTTCTGATGTCCTCCGAAATCTGTCAGGAATTTTGCTTCTCCTGCGATATATTTTCCGTGAAACTTTGCGAGGAAATCGACTCCCTTGTTGCGTGTGAAGCCTAAATATTTTTGTGAGAAGTCCTGCATTAAAGCATCTGAAGAATTGAGTATGCAGTTATCATTCATCCGCAAAAATTCTTCAGGGTCATTAAGGATTGGGACTCCTATAACGTTTCGCGCTATCCAGTTTTTGAACATCGGCCCCATCTGCCTGTTTGTTTCTTTCGGGGCTGTGCATCTCTCTATTATCGTTTCGATTCCCATCTGGTATAAATTTCCGGCTATCCTGTTGACTGTCTGAGGGTTGCGCGCAATCGCTCCTCTGTCATGTCTGAGAAAAGGAACATACGAATCTTTCAGCGGGAATAGTTCAGCGTCAAGAAGAGTCCCAACAAGCCTCACATTGTCACGCGAGTCATAAGCTGATATTAATTCTTCCGTTTGAGAATGTGAAAGCTCCCGGCGCAAGTTAGGGTTAACCGGGTACACTCTGAATAGCTCATCAAGATAATTTCTTTGTCCCGCAAAAATTATGCTCTGCTCCGTCCAGAAGTTAATCAATCAAAATCCCTCCGCAAAAATTATACATGTCTTATAATTACGCTCAAAATCTCACAATACAACTTAATACAAAGGACGTGAATTTATTGATGGCAGATAACATTTTGCTGCCTGAACTTTACCGAAGGAAGAAGCCCCGAAGAAGGCCGATCCCCCGCAGCGGTTCAGGATTCATGAAGTTCATCGTGATGATGTTCCTTGTGCTTTTGGTGTCGGTTGGACTCTTTTCGTTCGCTGACATCGGAGGCAATATCGCGCTGAGCATCGCAAAAAATTTTCTCAGCAAAAATTACAGCATCGGACTCAATGCTGAGAAGATCACAGGCAACCCCATAAAGGGCTATACGCTTCACAATTTCGGAATCACTGACGAGAAATCAAGCACCGATATTTTTTCGGCGGGCTTCCTGTCGGTGAAGTTGAATCTTCCGGCAATAGTTACGGGAAATTTGCGGCTCTCTGAAGTTTCATTAGGCGGGATTAGCATGGACGTTGAGAAATTTATCGAGTCCGTTCAGAAATTGAGTCTCACATTGCCTTCTGAGGATCAAAAAGTTTCCGGGACATTCGCGGCCTCGCCTGCATATGCTGAGGGAGAGTCCGAAAACAAAATGCCCGACTTGCCAATCGACTCCGTGAAAATTGCTGACAGTCATTTTTCTTCACAGTTCGGAAATTTTGACGTAACAGAAATCACAGCGGACGTGAAAAATCTCGACATTAATATTGACGCAAGCATTAACACTTTGCCGCTTAAAGGACATATCGACATGGGAGAATCTGCGGGCTTTACGGCGGCTAACAGGGCAGAGCTTTACTTAGGCTCCGGGAAAATTATTGCGACGGGCGGACTCAATTCGGGGAAATTAGACCTTCACGCCTCTGCTGAAGAGTTTGACCTGAAGGAGATAACCGCGCTTTACCCGGCCATGCTCAAAGCAGAAGATTTTGACGGCAAAGCTGACTTCACCGCTGACATTTCCGGGACAATGGACAATCCGAAAGTTTCAGGCTCAATTGATTACTTGGGCGCGAAAATTTACGGTTACCCCGTCGAACGTGCGAGCGCAAACGTATCATACTTATCGAACAGAGTCTCAGTCAGCAACATTCAGGCAAGCGCATTCAATATCCCTGTGCAGGGTGAAATAGCAGCAGCGATGAGGCCGGGGGAAAAACTTTCGGTGATGGTTAAACTTGACGGGAGCGAAGCATACCTTGATGAACTCGACAAAATTTTAGGCATTCCCGATCTGAAGCCATTAAGCGGACGTGTATCACTCTTCAGCGTGAACATAAGCGGGCATGTAGACAAGCTCAACGGACTCGTGAACTTCACCGCGCCGAGAATAGCTTACGACGGAAAGACACTCACTAACATTCGCGCACAGATGAAACTTTCAGGGAGCGACACTGCGAATGTTGACGGCAAATTCAACTTTGAGGGGGCGCAGGGATATTTGAGCGGCAATGTCGCCTCAATCCTCACGAACCCAAGAATGAATCTCACAGCAAAACTTGCAGGACTCGACATCAAACGAATCGAAAGCATGATACCCGACGGCCCTCAGTACAAGCTCGGCGGGAAGATTACGGCCTCAGTAACAGTGAAAGGCACTGCGGCAAATCCGAATGTTACAGGAGCGTTAAACAGTCCTGAGTTCAGCGGATGGGGTCAGACGATTGAGAAGCCCGCAATAAATTTCGCGTATTCAGGAAAGACTCTGACTCTCAGCAAGACAGAAGGAACATTAAACGGAATGCCCGTGAACGTCAGCGGGAAAATCTCGGAGCTTCCTTCATCAAATCCCAAGCTCGACATTAACGCGACAATCACAATGACACCTTCCGCGCTGAAAGAATACGTTCCCGACATCGACAGCTACAAGCTCAAAGGCAGCATCAACGCGGGAGTCAAAATTCAGGGGACAGCGAATAACCCGTCAGTCAATCTCCTTGCGTCATCACAAAATCTTCAGGCTATGGACATCATCACCGCTAAAGGACTCGAACTCACTACCGCGCTTAACGGGGACTTGTCGAAACTTGAGAAGATCTCCGTAAACATGGCCGCAAAATCTCTCACAGCCAGCGGGATAACTTTCACGGGTATTAATGCGAACGTCAGCAAGAACGGAGACTCCATCATTCTCGGAAGTCTTAACGCAAAGAGCGGTGAAGGGACAATAACAGGCTCAGGAAATGCTTCAGTGTCGGGGAAATCTCCTCTCAATTTCAGCTTTGACTTCAAGAACCTTGCGCTTGCCTCTCTTGCCTCATCATCAGGAATTGACGTAAAAGGGAATCTCTCAGGGACTCTAAAAGTTGCCGGGAAAAATGATAATCCTTCGCTGACTTTCTCCGCGAACGTTCCGACTCTTAACGCCGCAGGATTCTCGCTGAATAATATCCTCGCTGACATCGCCGGGGACATGAAGAACATCGCCCTCAAGAATGTACGCGCAGAAGTCGACGGAGCAGAGATAACAGCAGCAGGAAACATAAACATATCACCAGCCCTGAAAGTAAATGTAAACCTGAACGGAAAGAATGTAAACCTCGCGCAATTGTTGAAGGATTACCCGGCCATGAAGGGAAAAATTTCCGGGGTTGCGACTCTCGCGTTTAACGTTGCAGGAAATGAGAAGAGCATAACGGGCAAAGGGAGTCTCAATATTCCTTCTCTTGTTGCTTACGGCGTGAAGCTCTCAGACATCAAACTGCCTCTGACGTATTCGGGGAATAACTTTGCGTCAAAGGGAGGCACCGCGAAATTTTACGGCGGGACTTTGAGCAACACTCTCACATTTGCGCTTGATACTATGAAGTTCACCGATGAGATTTCCGCGAATGCTGTTGACGTGAACGGATTAATTCAGGATGCTTCCGGCGGTCTTGAGGGGAAAATCACAGGAAAAGGCAAGCTCACCTTCAAGGTAACAGGCTCGGCAAAAGACAAGGTAACATATTCGGGCAATGGCAATTTCTCAATGGGACAAGGAGCTATAACGGGCTTCAAGTGGCTTGACCTATTCACGAGGATTCACAAGTCAGACGGACTCAGATTCGCGAGCGTTAATGCTCCTCTAACGCTTCAGACAGGACTCTTCATCATCAAAGCCGGGGCGATCGCAAACGCCGTGAAGAATGACGCGCTATATAAGTACGCAAAACTTTCACAGAACGGGACAATAAATTTTGCCGGTAAGGTCATGACGATGGACTTTTACACCGAGTCGAGCGTGAACTATCAGCTAATAAACGCGATACAGGGAGGCGCAAAGGGCGGTATTGATGCATTGCTCAAAGGCGGCGTGTCAGGGTTTGAAGACAGCGTGAAGGCTTTTCTTTCGGGAGGACTCAGCGGCGCAAAGAGTAACGCTTCAATGGGCGACTTCAGGACGGTAACACTTAGGATACACGGCAGGGCGGATAATCTCGCGTTCTCAGGACTCAAGATAGGCGAGTCGACTCTAAAGGCTGAAGAGAAATCAGACGCTAAGACTCAGACAAAGACGACTCAGACTCCCTCGCAGACCGTCAAGCAGAAAGCCGAAAACGTTAAAGAGCAAGTGAAGCAGCAGGTCATCAACAAAGCGACAGAACTTCTGCCCGATGAGCTGAAGAAGACTCTCAACCTCAAAACTAATACGGGGACTCAAACCTCAAAGCCTCAAAAGCAGCCAGCGACTCAAAACTCACAGTCTCAGAATCAAACGCAGCCTCAGAGTCAAAATCAGCAGAAGCAGCAGAGCATAGAAGACCGTCTGAAGGAAGAATTGCAGAAGGGAATACAAAAAGGACTGGGGGATTTGTTCAGAAGATGAGATTATTGCATGACCCTGTGAGATTATTGCTGACGATACCGGGATTATTATGGGCGTTGTCGTTTCATGAATTTTGTCATGGCTTCGCGGCGTGGTGTGTTGGTGACAGGACAGCGGAGAGATACGGACGACTGACTCTTAACCCTCTGGCGCATTTCGACATTCTTGGGACATTGATGCTTCTGTTCGTGGGATTCGGATGGGCTAAGCCTGTTCCGATTAACGCGCGGTACTTCAGGCACCCAAGGCGTGATCTGGTCATTGTGTCATTGGCTGGCGTTGCGGGAAATATATTGACGGCTGTCGTAACTGTTCTGATTTTGCGGTGGCTTGGGCCTTACTGGTATTTGCGGTGGGGCTATACATGGCCGATGTACGTTGACGCGATTCTGAAAATAATGGTGAACATCAACATGGGACTCGCCGCTTTCAACCTGATACCGATTCCGCCTCTTGACGGTTCGAGGGTTCTTGAAGCGTTCCTGCCGTATAAGTACATGGAGTATTATTACTGGCTTGAGCGTTACGGGATGTTCATAATCTTTGCGCTCTTGATGACCGGGATAATTAATATCATTTTTGAGCCGATAATAAGTGTCTTGTGGATGCTGCTGCCGTATTGACGAAAAAAAATCACCCCTTGGGATTCGCTCTCAGGGGGTGAAATTCTATAATTCTTCCGAGAAAAAATCACTGTCGACTCGTTTTATTTCGTATGTATGTTCAACCGAGACGCCTACGTTATGTTTTATCATGAGCCGCGTTAAAGTTATTCCGTCAATCAATACTACTTTTATCCCTGAAAGATTCTCCGTGTACTGAACAGCCCCGACAGAAAATTTTGCAGTCGTAATGAAAAGTCCTTTTTGAGCCTGCTGACCCTGAAGCGCGCCGACGAATTTTTGAAGCTCCGGCCTTCCTATAGTTTGTTCGGGCTGCCATTGCTTTGCCTGAATGTATATGTTGCTGAAGCCGAGCTGATCCTCCTTGATGATTCCGTCAATGCCTTCATCGTTTGAGAGCCTCGTTACTTTTCCCGCGTCATTAATTCCGTTCCCGTAGCCCATACTCAGAAGCAACTTCACTACGAGACGTTCAAAACCTGCCGGGGATAATCTCATTACTTCGTCCATTAACTGACTTGCAAGCGCGGAAGTGATTTGCTCATACGCTGCTTCAAGAATTTCTGCGGGTGATTCGTTTTTCTCTTCCTGTGATGATTCTGAATCGTTTTCAGGTGATATTGATCGGAAATCTTTGAACGTGTCATAATTCGCAAGGTACTCAAGATCTATTCTTGCGCCCGACTTGAGAACCCTTTTGCCTTCAGCTGTGATTCGGTAATTTCCTCTCTGAGGAGTCTCGACAAGCCCGGCTTTTTGCAGGTAAGTTTTTGCCCAGTTCACGCGGTTGTAAAATGTCGTCTGCCTTCCGCTCGGCACTAACTCGGAAATATCAGCCTCAGAGAGATTCATTTTCTGCGCGATTATGTCTTTCACTTCTTTTGCTGAATGTGTTTCTCCGTCCTTCAGAGCCTCAAGCAATACCCCGAAGAACTCAAAGAATTTCGGCACGGCCATGAAATAATCACCCTTTCACTTAACCATAACAGCAACGCTTTCAACATGAGCCGTCTGCGGGAACATGTCAAACGCTCTCACGCTCTCAAGCTCATACCCATGACCCGCCAAAATCTTGCAGTCCCTCGCAAGCGTCGCAGGATTGCACGAAACGTAAACGACTCTCTTCACTCCGAAATCATTCACAGCCTCTATCACTGAACGTTCGCACCCATCACGCGGAGGATCCAGCACAACAGCATCATATGAGTCTCTCAGGTCAGCAATTACTTCTTCAGACTTGCCGCAAAAAGTTCTGACGTTCCCGAAATTATTTGCCTCAAGGTTACGCGCTGCCATTTTCACAGCAGGTTTGAACTCTTCAACGCTCGCAACATTTTTCGCACCATCAGCAAGAAAGCACGTCAAAGCACCCGCACCGCTGTAAAGCTCAAGAATATTTTTCGCGCCTCCTGCCATTGATGAAGCATACGAGAATAAATTTTCAGCCTGGCCTGTGTTGACCTGAAAGAATGAAGCAGTTCCGAACGTGAGCAGAAATTTTCCGAGTCTCTCAGAGATTAGCCCAGTGCCTGTAAGAGTCTCCGTGCAATTTCCGAGAATGACATTTCCGGGCTTTGAGTTGTGATTGAGTGTCAATGTGTCCGGCCTCGCAAGATTTCCCAATGACGCAAGAGCCTTGACGCTTTTTGCTGACAGCCTGCCATTAACGACGAACGAGAGAAGAGACTCGCCCGTGTTGATTCCTGTCCGCGCTATTATGTGTCGCAATTTTCCCGTGTGATTCGACTCGCTGTAGCCGTCAAAGGGATAATGATTCTGCGTGAGGCCGTCAAGAATTTTGCTGTAAATCTCGCTGATCCTCTTTGCGTTGACCGGGCATGAGCGGATAAATTCGAGTCTGTGAGTCCCGGCGCGGTAAAACCCCGTAACGATTCGCCCGTTGAGATTCTGAACAGGAAACGCCGCTTTGTTTCTGTAAACCAAATTTTGCGGAGATGGTTTACATTCGAGTCCGTCAAAAATTTCACGTGAGAAGCCTCCGATACGAGTCATTGCGTCCCGGACTATTCCCGCTTTAAGCTGTAATTGCAATCCGTAATCCGCGTGCTGTAACTGGCAGCCCCCGCATTTGCCGTAATATTTGCACTTGGGAACAGCACGGCCATGTGAGGACTCAATTATTGATGTTACGTCAGCAACCGAAAAATCTTTTTTCCTCGCGACAATTTCAGCCCTTACCTTTTCACCCGGCAACGCTCCGTGAACAAATACGACTCCCGACTCAGTACGTGATATTCCGGCTCCCTCGCTGTTTATCCCAGTGATTGTGAGAGTCAGAATTTCCCCGTGATTATTCCTGCGATTGTTCGTGATGGTGACTCCCTTCCCACTCGAAATTCTCACCGAGATAAAATTTCCGTGCTAATTCGTTGCTTGCTACGTCTTCAGGAGAACCGGCAAGGAATATTTTCCCGTCATGTATTAGGTATGTCCTGTCTGTGATTGAGAGAGTCTCGCGAACGTTGTGATCTGTGATTAATATCCCGTAGCCCTGCGCTTTAAGCTCGTGAACCATTGACTGAATATCAGCTACTGCAATCGGATCTATTCCGCTGAAAGGCTCATCGAGGAGAATAAATTTCGGCTTGAGGGTTAATGCACGGGCAATTTCTACACGTCTTCTTTCACCGCCTGAGAGCGCGTAGCCTTTTGTTTCAGCAATGTGCATTATCTTGAACTGTTCGAGAAGGCCATTCGTTAATTCATTGGCGCGCCGTCTTTGTCCTGTTTCCTGCCAGACAAGATTAATGTTTTCACGCACCGTCAAATTCCTGAACACTGAGGCTTCCTGCGGCAAATATCCTATTCCCCTTCTTGCGCGTTCGTAAACAGGAAGTGTCGTAATGTCCTCGCCGTCAATCATGACCATTCCCGAATCAGGACGGATTAGCCCGACGATCATATAGAATGATGTAGTTTTCCCCGCTCCGTTAGGCCCTAAGAGTCCGACGACTTCTCCCGGGTCAACATCAATGCTCACTCCTCCTACGACGAGTCGGCCGTCATAGCCTTTGCGCAAGTCTTTTGCTACAAGTCCGTTAAGTCCGCTCATTTTTTGCGTGTCTTCCTTGTCTTTGATGATGATGATTTTTTCTTTGACTGTGATTTTTCGTCCTGTGATTTCTTGGGTGCTGTGTCGATTTTGATTGAGGAGTCCTGATTCTTTCGTTCGCGGTTGATGTCTATCGTGATTTCTGCTCGGTCTGAATTTAATGTGCCTGAGTCATTCTTGCGTGTGAGTCCTCCGAGTGCCTCGACTCTGTTCTGGTCCGGGAAATAGACTACCGAGTCTGAACGCAGAGTCCTTCCTCCCTGAACTGCTACGACATGGCCGCTAACTACAACGCTTCCCCTTGCGAGAGAGTAAAGAGCGTTATCACCTTTGAGGGTTACGGCTTCTTCTTTTGTGTTAGGCTTGCCCTTGAGCCAGACGCTTTTTTTTGCTGTGAGTTCGTGAAGGTCTCCTGCTCTGAGCATTCCTTCTATTGCATCCGCTCCGAAACTCAATCCCCTAGAGCTGTCCTCAAGGTTTCGTGCTTTCGTGATCCAGAATCTTGTGCGCGTGTCGTTCCCTGACGGCTGATCGATTCCACCTGCACCGATGATCGTGAGTCTGTCCGCGTCAAGTTTCATTGTTCCCATGCTGCCTTTTACGCCGCCGAGAAATTTGCAGTTTGGTATGTCCTCGAATGAGATCGATACTTTTCCGGCGATGAGATTCACTTTGTCCCCGTACCATTTGCCCGAAGCTGTTATGCCTTTGTCGAAATGAACGATTCTTTGGTTGACGTTGCCGGAGCCTTCCGGGGCTGTGAGCTTGAGATCTCCTGCTGTGATTATGACATTCCCGTCAGCAAGAAAGTCTCCTGTCTCAGCGTCGAATCTCATCCGGTTTGCTGAGAGTGTAGCCTGGTCGGGCATGTTCTGGGCATCAAGCGCGTAACATGGCAACGTGAATAAAAGACACAACATCATGATGATACATGCTGAAAGTTTATGTGCCATTGAGAGTCTGAGTCTCCTTCCGTATAACTTGTGTGAGAATTTTCGATAATATATCACAATCCCTATCAGCAAACGCAATCTTTACCCGGAAAATTAAACGCGGGATAATATTCACAAATCCCAAACACAAGGAGAGATCCATTCATGAAAAAATTTCTTTGCGCGTTAGTCATTCTTGCGTTAATGGCTGGCGTATCATTCAGCGCGACTCCTTCCGAACGCAAACGCATGGGCGTATTCATAAGCAACTTTGTCGAAATCGGCATGAATGACATCGACATTGACACGATCTCAGACAGCGAGCTTGCGTATTTCGGAATCTGGCACAACTACAGAAACAACTTCAAGTCCCGGATTCAGAGATGCCCGGACAGAAACTGCCCTTACGGTTCACTCATCATCGACAAGAAATATGTTGCTGAGTCAGTCAAGAAATATTTTGACCTCGACATTCGCCACACGAGCACGGAAAATGAATCACTCGGACATTATGACGGGAGATATTATCATTTTGACGGCGCGGACGGTGAAATGAATCAGCAGGCAAGAGTCTTTGAGGCACAGAGGCGTGGAACTCTCATCATCATGAAGGGAGAAACATATTACCCGGACATGGATGACTCAGAAGGCTTCACATTCACGGCGAGAGCAAAGCCCTATGTTTACGGCGGGAAAAATACGTGGTCAATCATCACTCTTCATGTTGAGAATGAGTAATGCGTGTATAATCTCGTAATCCACAAAAAATTTTACGGAGGTATGTTTCAATGTCAGCAAGAAAAATTTTTGCCGCATTAATCCTCGTGCTTTATGCGTCGTGTTCATTCGCTGAGATTACCCCCAAGCAGGTACTCTCAGACCCGCGATTTTATCCCCTCGTCGAGACAACAAAGAAGCATGGCAGGGAAAATCTCCCCGGGCGTTATGTCGTTACGATGGAGCTTCCCTCGCGCACAGGAGGCCCGCTGATTCTCGCTCCGACTCAAATGATTATCGAGATTGAGCAGCCTGAATCCGGAGTCCAGGTATACACATTCCATTACGATATTCACGGCGGGAAAAAGGCTGAAGGCTATATGATCCTCGACACAAAAGCAGAAGCTCCGGTGCTCTCATCGTTCACAAAAAACGAGTCGGGCGATTACGAATTATCCGGGATGTCTTACGCGGGATTGTCGCTCTCTGAGAATGACAAAAGCTGGCTCACGGGCGCGGTGTCTGACGGCTCAATAAATATCCTGATTCCCATCAGCAATATATATTTCCCGGAAGGCTGGTACTTGGGCGCGTGGAAATGTGCTGACGGGACTCAGTTCACTTTTGACGGAGATAAAATGTACTCAAACGGGCAGGAGATCGGCACATTCACAGCTGAGGACAACCGAATCACAGTAACAGCTTCAGACGGGAGCAAAGACACAGTTTATGCGATATGGAATCCGTACAAAGAGATTCTTGTGATGACGTTCAGCAGCGGCCCGAATGGTATGGGAACGAACGCAGGAGTGTTTACGCGCATGAATGATTCTGAGAAGCCAGAAACGAATCGACAGCCCAGAATCGAGTCTCGCAAAACCGAATCGATAGCCCAAAATCCGACTCCCAAAAATGAACCGTTGACTCAAAGTCCGATTCATCAAAACGAAACCGTGTCCCACAAAACCGAATCGACAGCTCAAAATTTGCCTCTTAAAAATGAACCGTCGACTCAAGGTCCGATTCATCAAAACGAAACCGAGTCCCTCAAAACCGAACCGACTCCCGCGCCTAAAATGCCTACAGAATTTCCGCCAATGCCAAAAGTGAACATGCCCCCTCAGAATATCGACATCCCCCCTCAGAATATCGACATCACCGGCGTATGGGGTGCTTACGTCAACGGTCAGCAGTGGATTATTCAGTATCAGGGGAATAATTATTACGGATGGATCAACGGACAGCCTTCAGAGATGGGAATATTCACCGTGAAGGGAAAAACTATAACCGGCTCTAACAATCACGGCGTTACTTTCACGGCAGAACTTGAGCTTGACGATGACGGCGATGAGCTTGATATGACATTCGAGAACGGCAACACGATTCATTACCAGAAATTGCAGTAAGAGTCGCAGAAAAATTTATCCCTCCTGTGAAAATGCAGGGGGGATTTTTTGTTGACGGCTGAAAATTTATTGCCTGATCTCAAATTAATAGCTGAAAATTATTCCGGCGATTGCAGAAAATATTATCCAGATTACCGGGTGAAGTTTCTTTGTGAATGTTATCGCGTTGGTTAATGCCAAGAGAATCACAGCGAGAATTAACGCCTTAATGTTGACGGAATTGCTGAAGCTCCCGGAGAAGAACACAACCCTTGCGAGAATGAGTCCTGCCGCCGTAATCATGGCCGAGCTTGCCGGGCGGAGTCCGTAAAAAGCTCCGTTTACGTACTTGTTCTCGTGGAATTTCGACAGGAACGCCGCAACAAGAAGTATCACAATCACGCTCGGAGTTATGAGTCCTATTGTCGCAATGACCGCACCGGGAATCCCCGCCGTAATATATCCCGCGTATGTCGCCATGTTCACACCGATGGGACCGGGAGTTGACTCGCTAACCGCTATCATGTCCGCTAAATGTTCGTGAGTGAACCAGCCTGTGCGGTCTGAGATGTCGTAAAGGAAAGGAAGAGTCGCCATTCCTCCGCCGACTGCAAACAGTCCCGTCTGAAAAAATTCCCAGAACAATTTGATGTATATCATCGTTTCACCATCACTTTCAGGATTATTCCGGCGAGTCCCGCAATCACAACAAAAATTACGGGCGACACTTTGAGGAAGACAGACCCAGCGAGAATGAGAACGTACAATCCGAGAGTCCAAGCATCAATTATCGACTTGCTGAAGAGTTTTATTACGGCGTTGAAGATCAGCACGCACACGCAGACACGGACTCCCGCGAACGCATGAGCTACCCATTCAAGAGAAGCGTAAGCCTGAATGACTCCCGCAAGAAGCGTGATGATTACGACGGACGGAAAAACGACTCCCAATGTCGCGACGACTCCGCCGGGAATCCCCGCAACCTTGCGCCCGATGAATGTCCCTACGTTTACGGCTATGACTCCTGGCGTGCATTGTCCGATTGCGTAATAGTCGGCGAGTTCCTCATCTGTTCCCCATTTCTTGTTCTCGACAATCTCGCGCTGCAATATAGGGAGCATCGCATAGCCTCCGCCGAAAGTTACTGCCCCGATTTTTGCGAACGTTACGAACAAATCAATCAATAACTTCATGCTAGTACCTCTTTATGTTCTTGTGCGAGTCCATAACGACGACACAGCCGGGCTTCACTCGCTGCAAAACCGTGCGCATATCATCTTCAGGGATTGCCACGCATCCGCCGGTGTAATGATTCTTTGTGTAGCAGTGAAGGAAGATTGCCGAGCCTTTTCCCGGAGTCCCCTCAATGTTGTAGCTTATGTTGAGCGCGTACTTGTATGCAAGATCGTAATCGATTATGTGCTCGCTATCTTTCTTGCTGAATGAGTCGTAATCCTGAGTCGATACCATTTTGTTGTAGCGTTCGGAGTTTGAGTCGCTGACCCAGTAATGAGTCTCGTTGACCTGAGTATATCCCATCATGCAGCCCGGGTCAGGAAGGATTCCGAAAGCCTCCGTGAACGTGAAGACTCCGCAGGGTGTTTTCATGTCGCCCTCGCGTAATTTCCCCCAGCCCTTTTTGCCGATATAAGCATGACATGAAAGAATTTCGCGCCACGTTCCGCCGTCATTCTCGTGAAATGAGAAGATAGCCTCTGAGCCGTGAGTCCCGGAAACTATTGCGAGCTGTGAAGCATTCTCCGCAGCTTTGAGATGAGAGATCCATTCGGGGGACTCTTTCGCTGAACCGTAAGAAGGAATCGAAACAAGAAGCAACGCAAGAACCGTGAAAAATTTTTGCATCGTTAAAATTTCTCCTCTTTGTGAAAATTTGAATTGTGATAATCTTAGCATGAAATTTTTTCTGAAAGGCTGATTGTTATTCATGAAGTCAAAAATTGCGCTCTCAATAATCATTTCACTTTTCTTTTTCACAAACGCAGAGGCAGCAGAGTCATTGCGTGAAAGACTGCTTGAGGTTGACGGGGTAATATCTGTTGACGTAGTAGAGCAGACGACGAAAGTTTTTGCGGAGAAATATATTCTCACACTCTCACAGCCGGTTGACTGGTCAAGCCCGGACGCGGCCATGTTCCCTCAGCGAGTCGAAATCGGTTACCAGTCCGACTCACGCCCGAATGTTTTCTACGTCGGGGGATATTCGCTTAATGACAGCAGGCTTGCAAGCGATGACCGCCACGAGATAGCGAAGATGTACAACGCGAACATGATAAAGCCGGAATACAGATTTTTCGGCAAATCCGTCCCCGAAGGCCTGTCGAACGACTCGACAGATTTATGGCAGCACCTTACGGACGAGAACGCCTCGCATGATTTCCACAAAATAATCTCTGAGCTGAAAGATATTTTGTCGGGCCGATGGGTTTTCGCGGGAAAGAGCAAGGGAGGAGGCGCGGCGATGGTATTCGCTTCGTATTATCCTGATGACGCAGATATTTATGTACCGATTGTTGCTCCTTTTGGTGATGAGACTGACGGGAAATTCACGCGCTATCTTTACGAGGAAATCGGCAATGAGAAATACGGCGCAGAGAAGGCAGCACAATACCGGGCGGAGCTTTTAGAGTTTCAGGTTGAAGCCGTAAAGAACCGTGAGTACCTTCAAAATTATTACTGGAATGTAGTTGCGTCAGAAGACCTTCACATGAGGCCGTACGTAACAAAAGGTATACTGTTTGACATGATGCTTCTTGAGTTTGTTGTTCAGACTTGGCAGTATGACCAGAAATTTGATGAGCTTGAGAAGGTGCTCGCAATGCCGCGGGAGGATGACCCTTCAACCGAAATCAGCGAGAAGCAGGAATTTCTTGACGCGGTAATCAAACGCTTCAAAGCTACAGAGGTAGACCCGTCTATATGGGCTGTGAATGAATACTTCCCGTACTATGTCCAGTCAGCAAAAGAGGAGGGCGAACACGATTACAGCTTCTCACATTTGCGGAATGCTCTTGCGTATGAGGGAAGCGGGGCAGCACTTTCAGTTACGTCTGACATGGAGAAGGATATACTTTTCAGGATGGTATTCACTGATGAGCAGTTCAGCACGTTCAAATTTTCGCCGGCAACACGCAACAGAGTCTATGATTTTCTCGCCTCGACAGAAAGCAAAGTATTAATTCTCTACAGCAAGTCGGATCCCTGGTACGCTCTTCGTGTCCCTGAGTTTGAGGGAAATAAAAACGTTCATTACTTTGCGGACGCGGGTCAGTCTCACACCTTCAAGATTGAGGATATGCCCGATGATATGTTTTACGAAACTGTTGCGCTTCTTGATGAGGCACTTAACGAGTCGTATTTCGATATGCAGTTCAGAGAAGGGAAGGGAAGCAACAGCGGCTGTGATTTCACGGGAGCAGGAATGATTATGATGATGATATTGCTGACGCTGATTTACCGCCGTAAGTACTTGCACATTCCCGACAATACGCAGGACTCACACGCGGGCTTCTGAGAATGACACACTGCCCGGCCGTGAGCGATCATATTTACATGGCCGCCGAGACATCGCGACTCAGGCACAACTTCTTCAAGCATACGTGATATTTCTTCGGGTGATGATTTCTCCGCTGCGATTCCTGTTCGTCTTGAGATTCTTGTTATGTGAGTGTCAACGGGGAACGCGGGAATCTTGAAGTCAAACAAGAGAGTACATGCTACTGTCTTAGCTCCGACTCCCGGCAAAGCTCTCAGATATTCACGGATAAATTCACGGCCATGACCTGCAAGACTCAGTATCGAGTACTCGCCGAAATCTGAATGAATGCGATTGAGTATCGTAATGATTCGGGCAGCTTTTGTGTGAGCGAGTCCGGCTGTGCGTATTGAGTCCTCAAGCTGTGATTCTCCTGCTGCGATTACGTCCGGCCATGTCGGAAATTTTGCCTTGAGATTCGTATAAGCTCTGTCGCGGTTAATGTCATTGGTGTTCTGTGAAAGCACCGTAAGAATAAGCCCGTCCAAAGGCTCAGAATGTCCGAGCTCGGGCGGGTATTGTTCGTTGTGATACTGTGTCTCTAATGCGTCAAGAATTTTTGTTACGAGATTCATTTTGCTGGCGGTTTATTTTTCTGCTGACGGTTGCACAGTGTCTTCTGACTTTGCGGCCTTCTTCTTTTTGCGCGGAGTCCGTGAGAATTTCTTTTCGAGTCTCATTCCGTCCGACAACATTTTTTTGAGGCGGGCTTTGACTCTTCCGTGCACGGTCTTTTCGCTGAATGATCCATCCTTGCGCGGCTTCCCTGCCGTTATTCCCGTCAAGATTTCGAGTCCCTCGTCAATGTCTTTCACAGCCCACACTGAGAACTTGCCATTGTTCACAGCGTCAATAACTTCATCGCTTAACATTAAGTGCCTCACGTTAGACTCAGGAATCATTACTCCTTGCTGACCTGTGAGTCCCGCAATCTTGCAGTACTCGTAAAAGCCTTCTATTTTCTCGTTGACTCCTCCGATAGGCTGAACGTTCCCGAACTGGTCAACAGATCCCGTTACGGCGATTCCCTGATTGAGCGGGAGTCCTGAGAGCGCAGACAGTATGCAGTAAAGCTCCGTTGATGACGCGCTGTCGCCCTCAATGCCGGAGTAATTCTGCTCAAACGTGATATGCGCTGAAAGAGTCAACGGCATGTCCTGCGCGTATTTGCGTCCGAGATAGCTTGAGAGAATCATGAGACCTTTGTTGTGAATCGGTCCTGTCATTTTGACTTCGCGCTCAATGTTCACGACTCCTTCCTGCCCCATGAAAACATTTGCGGTGATTCTTGAAGGATGTCCGAACCTGTAATCGTTGAGATCTATAACGCTGAGTCCGTTTATCTGACCCACGACTCCGCCGGAAGTGTCGACTCTGATTACTCCGTCGCGGAATGCACGAGTCAATTTCTCCTCATAGAGTCCGAGCCTGTAGTTTCTGTGATGAATCGCCTTTATCACATCGGAGCGCGTTACAATTTTCCCTTCAGCCCATGCGCTTGACTCGGTGATAAGCTCTCGTAACCTTCCTGTTTCGACTGACAATAAATTCTGGTCTTCTGCCTCTCGTCCTGACCATTCAATAATCTCTGAGAGTGCCGGAGCGTCAAAGGGCTTGAGATTCCGAACCTTGATATACTCAGCGACATAGCGCGCCATCTTTCGTTCATTCGCGGCTGTCCTCGGCATGTCGTAATCAAAGCTGGCTTTCACCTTGAAGATTTTCCCGAACTCAGCATCATAATACTGAAGCAACTCATAGATATACGCTGTCCCGGTCATAATGATTTTGAGGTTCATGGGAATTGCTGACGGCCTCAGAGACGCAACAGGCAACGCGCCGTATTGTTCGCCTAAATTTTCGATTGAAGCCTCGCCCGTTCGTAATATTCGCTTGATTGACTCCCATGACATGAAGTTCATCAAAACTTTCTCAGCGTCAAGAACCAGAAATCCCCCGTTAGCCTTGTGGAACGCCCCCGCCAATATTCGCCGGAAATCTGTATACAAATATCCTTGATGACTCTCGTATTCGACTCGCCCGGACAAGTTGTAGTATGTTGGATTCGTTTCCCATATGACCGGCGCGCCCTTTGAAGGATCATTGCTTACGAACAAATTTGCCTGATAGCGCGTGAAGTCAACTTCTGCGTTCTCATCTCTTGCTGCCGTAACGAACGCCCCGAAATTCTCGATGATGTCATCCGTAACAGCGTCAAACCATTTCAGGAGGGCTTCATTCCCTTCATACTTCCCGCGAATCTCATCAAGAACAGGAGAGATTGCGGCCCGGCAAATTTCCGCGTCAAGTTTGCTGAGAGTCTCTTTGAGTTTCTTCTCCATGTCGCGGATCTCACGCATTCCCAGCAATGTGCGCTGTGAAATCTTTTCGCTTTTTGCCTGATACTTTTTCTGCTTCTTGTCGTCAAGTGCTTCATACTCTTCCGGTTTAAGCTCACGTGTTATCTCGTTGCCTTCCTCGTCTTTGTCTTTGATGAGGGGAATATTCACGAAACCTTGAGGCGTTCTCTTGAGGCTGAAATGATCTTTTGCGGCGCGCGCTTTAAGTTTGTCCATTATTGCCCCGGCTTTTTCCTGAAACTCTTTCACGTAGCCTGCTTTCGTCTCTTCGTACTGGCTCTGCTCAAATGCCCGGCTGATTACGGTCTTCAGGTCTGTTACGAGCGAGTCCAAGTCGTCGGATAATTTCTTCCCTGTGCCTGCCGGGACTGATACAGCGAGAGGCTCACCGGGCTTTGCGAAATTGTAGAGATATAACCAGTCATCCGGGGCAGGAAGAGTCGCGGCCATTCCCTGCAAACGTTCAAGAACATAGCTAGTTCGTCCGCTTCCGGGCTGACCTGTAACGAAAATGTTATAGCCCCTTCCGTCAACCCTTAACCCGAACTCCATAGCCTCAAATGCTCTCTGCTGTCCGATTAACGGCTCAGGCTTCCGGGATCTCGCGAGGTGTATATCGTCCGTTGTGGTTAATTTCCATGTCTCCGGGGGTTTTCTTCTCCTTAATCTTTCAGGTGCCAATCTATTTTTTGTGGTCAAAATTTTCTCCTTTATTCTGACAGGCATTTATTAGCCGCCAATATCTCAATCACGGCCATGTCATCACCCTCAATAACAATACCGCTCATTCTCTCGTACTCTTCATAGCCTCCGAGCGCGTCAAGAACATCAAGCACGTATTCACGCTCGCGTTCGTCAAAACGATTCGTCAGAAGCCCGAACAGAATCGTCCCACGCCTGAACCAGTCAGAAAAATCATCAGACACCGACAATACATCGTAGTACATCACCGCAAAGCTGAAATCTTCCTGCTCTGAGTCATCAGCGTCATCGTCAGGCTCAGCAAGATAGCCCAGAATGTAGAAAGGCACTTCAGGCGAAATACTCAAAGCGTCCCAGAACATATTCGCGCAAACTGCTTTGCTTTGGCCGGGAGCTGTCATCCACGCCGCAGCGAGTCTCGAATATGCCCAAGCTAAAGAGTGCGAGTCGTCCTTAAGAGTCTCACCCAATATGCGTCCCCATTCTTCAAGCTCAATCAATACGCGGTAATACAATTCCTTGATGTCGTTCTCTGAGTCGCTGTCATAACCTGAAACCTTAAGCGCGTTTTCACAGCACAAAAGTGAATCGCCCGGCCTGTTGTCAGCAAAATATGTATAAGCCAGCCTGTAATTCACTGAGAACGTCAATTCGTCCTTGTCATCGGGTGAAAAATTCTCCGGGTCATCGAGGGACTTCAGAGCGTGAGTCAAAATCTTCTCGCGTTTGTGCGGGTCATCTGTCGTATCGGCCATGAGGATTAATGCTTCTGTATTGTCCGGCGAAATTTCGAGAATCTGACGGGCGATAGCTGCCGTACGTTTTGCGCTCCCGGTTGTGTACGCCATATCGAGGAGCTGTTCTATTCGTGAATTTTTGTCATTCTTCATAGTTAATCAACGTCCCATTGTCCTTCATTGCCTGATTGTCCTTGAGGTTCTGAAGGAGTATTGCCGCCGCTTGATGAGCTTGATTTGTCGCTTAATGATGTAGTTGTTGAGGACTCAGAGCCTCCGCCGTCATGCGTGTAGTTTCTGAGGCTTTCGAGAATCACGCGGCCTCCCCAGATGAAGCCCCATTGACGCGAAAGGTCAGCAACTTCAAGAGGTTCTCCGCCGTAAAAATATGCTCCGTTCTTGCGCAGCTCGTCAGATATGTACGGAGTGAGTCTCTTTATCATCTGCCAGGTATATTCGCCCGGCCTCGGCTCAAAGTATCTCCATTTGCTGCCAATCCATATATACACGCCGGGTTTGTGATTGTGCCATGCTATTATCGTGTTAAGGTACTCAGTTACAAGCCAGCCCATTCGGTTGACTCTCTTTTCGCGGATGCTGAGAAACTCCGGGCTGTTGAGATCTTTTCCCCAGCTCCACAATGCCGCAATCCTCGCAAGACCCGGAACGTTTGAAGGTATCACCGAACCGACAAGTATCTCTGTAGGCTGAATCGTTCCTGCTGTATTCATGACTCCGTATACCCATCTGTTTTCCGCAACCTGCGCTACAGGGAAGCCGTCAAAAGTCGCGTACCATCCTGCTGGAAGGTCAGCCGGTTTCCATATCTCAAAATTCATCGCGTAGGCTCTCTGATATGCTGACATTACCGCGCCCCTGTATGACCTTGCGCCCTGAAGGACAACTCCGCCGGGCTGGACTGACAATCTTTCTGAAACTCTTGCTGTTGACGCGCAGGCACAAGAACACAACATCATGATCATCATCATTGCTGCTGAAAATTTACGCATAATTAATTTCTGCCTTCCCTTTCATTTCACAAAGCAATGACAAAAAGGAGGACAAAATTTTTCACCTGCTCTGCTATAAAGTTGTCTGAGATTTTTCTCATTATAACTAACTCTTGATATTCACGCAAAAAAACGCCCCCACGAATTTTGAGGGAGCGAGTCTCTTTTGACATTCTTAACGTTAATTCATGAAAGGGCTTTTGGGAGACTTGAGAGCTTTTGTCTTTTTGGTTTTGCTTCGTGATGCCTTTGATGCTTTTGCTGACTGCTTGATGTCCTTCCGTGCTTTCACTTCCGCTGCTTTTGCCTCAAGGTGCTTCAGTCTTCTTTCAGTCGGCGGGTGTGAGTTGAATCCGTCAGGCTGAGTCACAAACTTGTTGTCCTTGAATGCCTTCATTGCGTTGTAGAGTCCGTAAGGGTCATAGCCAGCTTTCTTTAACAGCTCCGTTCCGTAATCGTCAGCTTCAACTTCCTGCTCACGTGAGAAGCCGCTCTCAATGAGTTTCGATCCGACGCTCCCGGCCGCCTGAGCCGCGACTCCTCCCCAGCCTCCGATCCTGCCGAGCAAGTTCCCCGCTACTGCCCAGCCTACAGCGCGTGAGACTCCCTTGCTGTAATGCCCGAGTCGAACGTGGCCGATCTCATGCCCTAACACGCCGGCTATTTCTTCCTCAGTGTTCAGTATCTTCATCAAGCCCTTTGTTACGTGGACGCTGTAATCATTCTGAGACTTGAATTTTACCCAGGCATTCGGCGCGTCATTCTCCTCGTAGTTTATTGGCACCTCTTTGAAGCCGTCAGCCTTTGCTATTCTCCTCCATGCTGACTCGACGACTTCATTTGAGATTTCACCGCAGGCACATGAGCAAGACACCGCGAGAAGCATTAGAGCCGTGAAAATTTTGCGTGTCATAACTTTTCCTCCTTCTTAATTTTTCGGAAATACAAGCACATTATATCTTTCGGCAGAAGATTCAAAAACGGACTGGCCGCCAAAACAGCAAGGTATGTAGCAAACTGGCTGATAACATTTCCTGCTCCGCACATTATGCGCTTTCGGAGTCCTTTTACTGTTATCGTCTTAGGGGCTGAAATGTCAGCGAGTGAAAAGCCGTAACCCTCAATGAGCCGCGTGAGATTCTTTTTGCCGAAGTACCACAAATGCGGGGAATAAAAATCTGTCTGCCACAAACGCCGCCAGTACGAATCAATCCCGAAACGCATAAGAGTACGCGCAAGTCTGAAAAATATTCCGCTGCTGTCGGGGCAGTTGATGATGAGAAGCCCTTCAGGTTTCAGAAGCCCGGCGCATTCCCTCAGTACAGAGTCCAAGTCCGGAAGATGCTCGAACACGTCATTGAAGATTATGAAGTCATATTGTCTGCTGGCGTTAAAGTCTTGAGGGAAGAGCCCATTGATGACATTAAAGCCATGTCCCTGCGCTTCAAGGCAGAAATTCTCTTCAGGCTCTATGCCGTCCATACTGATCCCGAGCTTTGCGGCCTCATCGATAAACCATCCCCGCGCACACCCGACATCAAGCCCGCAAATTTTCCCGTCTCCGAGAAGCCTGCGTATACGTGTCAGAATCTCCCGGTAATTTCCGCGCCTTAATGTTTCAATTGAGTCCATCATTGCTTCTTCGGCTGAAGGGTTACTCGGTGAACGGAACGAAAAATTTTCAGCCATATACAGCCCGCATTCCTTGCACTGATATATGCTGTTCCTGCTGTCAATTAATATTTTATCGGCGTGAGAGCAAAATAAAGGTGTGTGTGTGTGTGTGTGTATGTGTGTGTGTGTGTAGGATAGCTTTTTCAGTCATGAGTGTCAAGTCCTTTGTCAAAAATTTTGCCGCCATCTTCAGCGTTAAAGACAGCGGCATTTAGTTACGAGTATCAGTGTTTCAGGTTATGTTACAGCGGAGTAACTCCCAGCACTATGCACGCGGCAATCGCAAGGATACTTACGCTCCATATCCACACAAGCGAGTACTTTATATGTTCGCCCACGTCAATCTCAAGAAGTCCCAGACCTAAATACATTGCCGGGCTTAACGGGCTAATCATGACTCCGACGTTCTCAGCCACAAGAAGCACGCACGCAACATCCATCGGGTTCACTCCGAACTGCGAGGCGATTCCAACAACAACAGGAAGAAGCCCAAAGTAGAATGAGTCAGTACCCAAGCACATAATCAGCGGCACCGCGAAGCACGCAACTATGAAGTGTGTGTAGCGTCCGAGATCAGGCGGGATTACCGTAACTACTGCTGAGGCCATCGCGTTAAGCATTCCCGTACCGCTCAATACTCCCGTGAAGATTCCCGCAGCAAACAGCGTTACAACCATCGACATCGCCGCAACGCCGTAATTCTTGAGTTTCCCGTTCTGCTCCTTGAGGCTCTTAATGTTGAACGGGAGAGTCAGAGCAAGCGCAAGCATGAACGTGTACGCAGGGTTAAGAAGACCCATCATCAACACAACGATTACCGCGACAACTACAAAGAAGTTCCAGTACTGAAGACCCGTCGAAACTTTCGGCTTGTTGTCGTCAGCCTTTGCTGCTGTCTCTTCTACTGCTGAGTCATCTGCTGTGAGTCCGAGCTTCTTTATTCTCCTCTTCTGTATGCCGCTCTGAAGAATCGCAACCACGAACGTTATCACAAGCATAAAGCCCTGAACAGGAAGCAATCTGTGCCACAAAATATTGGGGTCTGTCTCAAGAACTGTCGCCGCTCTGATTGTCGGGCCGCCCCAAGGACATACGTTCATTACGCCGATCGCAACGCACACAAGCATCATTAACGCTCTGTTGTCCATCTTCAGCTTCTTGAACAGAGGAAGCATAGCCGTTATCGTGATGATGAATGTTGTTGCGCCGGAGCCGTCAAGATGTCCGATTACTGCAACTGCCGCCGTCGCGCAAAGAACCGCCGTTACGTTTGTTCCTGCCTTCTTGATGAGGAAATTCACAACAGGGTCAAAAACTCCCTGATCTGACATCAGCGAGAAGAACGAAATCGAGAACACGAACAATGACACAGTAGAAACCATCTTGCTTATGCCGGAAGCCGCGAACTTGTTTATGACAAGCGGGTCAAATCCTGCAATCAATGCCGCGATTGTCGGAAGGAGTATGAATGCCAGAGGAGGAATTACGATCTTCTTGATTAAGCAGACGATGAGAACGAGAACCATCACGAAGCCGATTATTGCGAGTTTCGGTGACGGTGCTGCTTTGGGAGTTGCTTTCTTTGAGTCCTTTGCGGGCTTCAGCATGTCGGTGAATGTCTTGTACTCGTCATCCATAATTTTCTGGTACTCTGCAGCGGGCGCGAAGCCGGGTCTCTCGTCATAAGCTCCGCGAATAAGGAACTCTTTCCATGACTCAGACTTTGTTGCTTCCTCGATTGCTTTCGACATTGCGTCGATTGCGGGCTGAGGTGTTCCCTTCTTGGCAAAAATTCCCCTCTCAGGCCCTAAGAACGCATTGACTCCGATTTCGCCAGATGCCTGCACATTAGGATAACGCCTCATAGGATTTCTTGAGAGCGCAAGAAGCGGAACAACTTCCCCGGTTGCTATGAGGTCTTCAATCTCATCTGTTCCCGTAATCATCAAGTCAATCTGCCCTGCCTTGAGAGCGTCATTCATGCTTGCTCCGTTGGGGTATGACACTTCAAGAACGTTGAGACCCTCAAGAGCCTGCCGCATTGATATACCGTCAACACCCGTGCTTGTGAGCATTCCCACGCTTATGCTGAACGGATGAGACTTCACGAACTCGCGCATTTCCGTGAAATTCGTATAGCCGCGTTCCTCCATTGCCTTGCGTGATGCCGCTATTATGTTGATGGCATTGACGAGCCTCGCGACCGGGACAAACTCATCCTTGAACTTGTAGGGCATAGCTCCCTGTACGTCCATTGCAAAAAGACTCTGAGTCCCAAGCATGAACGTATAGCCGTCCGCGGGTTTCTCTCGTGTGAAGGAAGCTCCGTTTACACCGCCGTTGCCTGTGATGTTGACGACTTCAACTTCCTGGCCGAGCTCCTTTTTCAGCAGGGGGATTAACGCACGGAGAGTCGAATCTGCTCCGCCTCCCTCGCCCCAAGGACATACGACAATGATTTTGCGGTCAAATTTCCACTCTGATGATGCCGGGCTTGACTCATCAGCAGCGAAACATGCGCCGAAAATCGACAGCGCGAATAATGCAGTGAGTACTACAAATGCAAAACGCTTCAACTATTTTTCCTCCTCATAAATTTTTTTTGTGGATGGCGATATTATAGCGGAAATGCTGTTAGCTTGTCATTATTCAGCCTCAGTGATTATGATTATTTTTCGCACAGAAATTTTTGACTCGTTGATTCGGTTTTGACTCGCACGGTTTCGACTTGCCGATGCGCTTTTGACTCATAGACTAGGTTTTGACTCGCTCAGTTTTGAGTTATCGATTCGTTTTTGACTCGTCCGATTTTGATTTGCCGATTCGCTTTTGACTCGTAGACTCCGTTTTGACTCGCACGGTTCTGACTTGCCGATTCGCTTTTGACTCATCGACTAGGTTCTGACTCGTTCGGTTCTGACTTGTCGATTCGTTTTTTGCGTGAATGGTATACTATGCAGAAATTTTTTGACAACTTAAAGGAGTGTATCAGCCTTGCAGAAAAAATTTAGCGTCGGCGTTCTCGGTGCCACAGGGATGGTCGGCCAGAGATTTATTCAGATACTCCACAATCACCCGTGGTTTGACGTGAAAGTCATAGCAGCCTCGCCAAACAGCAAGGGAAAAACTTACGCTGAGGCCATGACAGGTAGATGGCTTCTCGATGAGCCTATACCCGACAACGTGAAGGGACTCGTTCTCCGTGATGTCAATGATGTGAAGTCTGTAGCTGATGATGTAGATTTTGTATTCAGCGCGGTGAACCTCACGAAGGATGAGATAAAGAAGATCGAGGAAGATTACGCCCGCACAGAAACTCCGGTTGTGTCGAACAATTCAGCTCACAGATGGACTCCCGATGTCCCGATGATAGTCCCGGAAATCAATCCCGAACACGCAGAAATTATCCCCTTCCAGAAGAAACGACTCGGAACTACACGCGGCTTCATCGCCGTAAAACCTAACTGTTCACTTCAGAGCTACGTGCCTGCCTTCGCCGCGTGGAAAGAGTTTGAACCCTATGAAGCAATTGTTACTACATATCAGGCAATCTCAGGAGCTGGAAAAAATTTCAGCACATGGCCGGAAATGGTCGGCAACGTGATTCCCTACATCGGAGGAGAAGAGGAGAAATCCGAGAAAGAACCCCTGAGAATCTTCGGGCATATCGAGAACGGCGCAATAGTCCCGGCAAGTGAACCGTCAATCTCCGCTCAGTGCATAAGAATCCCCGTGCTTTACGGCCATACGGCAGCAGCGTTCGTGAAGTTCCGCAAGAAGCCCGGCAGCAAAGAACAGCTTGTTGACCTTCTGAATAACTTTGCGGGAATCCCTCAGCGTGAGAAACTGCCCACAGCCCCGGAGCAGTTCATAAAGTACATGGAGGAAGACAATCGCCCGCAGGTAGCACTTGATGTGAATTACGGCGGAGGAATGGGAGTAACAATCGGAAGGCTCAGACCTGACACGATATATGACTGGAAGTTTGTCGGACTCTCTCACAACACACTAAGAGGCGCGGCAGGCGGTGCTGTTGAATGCGCTGAATTGTTAGTGAACATGAAATACATCGAGGCGAAATAACATGATCAACGTTGCAATACTCGGACTCGGCACAGTAGGCGGCGGAGTCGCTGAAGTCATCGAGAAGAACCAGAACGAAATCCGCAAGACTCTCGGCGATAACATTCACGTGAAATACATCCTCGACATTCGCGACATTCCCGGAGTCGTCAATGACATCAACATTATCGTGAATGACCCTGACATTAAGGTAGTCTGCGAAACAATGGGCGGAAAAGAACCCGCGTACACGTACACGCACTTGGCACTTGAGCGCGGAATTTCCGTCAGCACATCGAACAAGGAACTTGTAGACGCACACGGAGTCGAACTCAGCGCAATAGCACGCGAACATAACTGCTCATATCTCTTTGAAGCAAGCGTAGGAGGCGGCATACCGTTATTACGCACAATACGCGAGGCATTCGGCCATGAGAGAGTCTCACGCATAGCAGGAATCCTCAACGGGACGTGCAACTACATTCTCACGAACATGAAAGCGGGAAAAGATTTCGACTCGGCATTGAAGGAAGCGCAAGAGAAAGGATTCGCAGAACGCAACCCGGCTGCGGATGTTGAAGGCCACGACACAGCGCGTAAAATCGCAATATTAGCTTCTCTCGTGTCAGGCAAAAAATTTTCGTACGAGCAAGTTTCATGTGAGGGCATAACGTCAATAACCCAGCAGGACATAGCAGAGGCTGAGTCAAACGGAATGGCAATAAAGCTCTTGGGAGTCTATGAGGCTGACGGGCCTTCTGTTGTTGTCGCTCCGTACCTTGTGCCTAAGTCGAGTCCTCTTTACGCGGTCAATGATGTGTTCAACGGCGTAATGGTCTCCGGGAATATGGTTGATGATGTCATGTTCTACGGAAGGGGCGCGGGAAAATTGCCTACAGCTAGCGCGGTTGTGTCTGACGTTATAGAGTGCGCGAAAAATATCGGGCGGAATATTCCTACAGGGTTTGCTGACATTCAGCCGGTGCAGGCCGTAAATGCCCCGTCAAAACCTGAAGGGCGAAAATTCCGGGTACTCGGCGAATGAAGAAGGTTGTGAAGTTCGGCGGAAGCTCATTAGCCGATGCCGGGCAGTTCCGCAAAGTCGCAGAGATTATCCGGGCTGATGAGATGAGAGTCTTTGTTGTTCCTTCAGCACCGGGGAAACGTAACTCATCAGACACAAAAGTTACTGACCTGTTGTACCAGTGCTACGACATGGCCGCAAAGGGTGAAGATTTCTCCGTTCCATTCTCAGCGGTGAAAGAGAGATACAACGAAATAATTTCGGGACTCGGTTTGAGTTTGAGTCTCTCAGAAAAATTTGACGAAATAGAGTCGAGCCTCAGAGATTCGCCCGAAAGAGATTACACGGCTTCAAGGGGTGAATATCTCAACGGCTTAATCATGGCCGCGTTATTAGGGTATGAGTTCATTGACTCTGCTGACGTTATATTTTTTGACGTGAACGGGAATTTTGACGGCGCGAAAACTTATCCCATACTCGCAGAAAGACTCAAAGCCTCAAAGTGCGCTGTGATTCCCGGCTTCTATGGCTCAACACCTGACGGGAGAGTCAAAACATTCTCACGGGGAGGAAGCGACATAACAGGCTCAATAGTAGCGAGGGCCTGCCGGGCATGTACATATGAGAACTGGACAGATGTATCAGGACTCCTCATGACAGATCCTCACATTGTCCCTAATCCCGAACGAATCGAAAGCATTACTTACCGTGAGCTGCGGGAGCTTGCCTACATGGGCGCAAGTGTCATGCACGAGGACGCTATTTTCCCCGTCAAAAGCGCGAACATTCCCATCAACATCCGCAACACAAACAAGCCCGAAGACTCTGGCACGTGGATTGTCGGAAACACTGCACGGCGTTCAAAGTTTACGATAACAGGAATTGCCGGGAGAAAAGATTTCTGCGCAATAACAATCGCAAAAGATCTCATGCACTCACAAGCAGACTTCTACAGAAAAGTAGCTCAGTGCTTCGAGGAAAATAATATCCCTCTTGAGCATTTGCCTTCAGGAATCGACACATTAACCGTAATCGTTCAGGAGTCGAAATTCATCGAGCATGAACAGGACGTATTAAGCAGAATCGCAAAGTTTGTTGAGCCTGAGTCGGTTGAGGTTGAAGCCGGCATTGCGTTAATCGCTGTCGTAGGAAGAAGCATGAAGTCCCAGACAGGAACGGCCGCAAAGATATTCAAGGCTCTTGCTGACTCTCGCATAAATGTCCGAATGATAGATCAGGGAGCGAGCGAGCTTAATATTATCGTTGGCGTTCTGAATCCTGACTTTGAAGACGCTGTGAGAGCTATATACAATTCGTTTGTGAACTGAAACTGAAACAAGAGAAAACGAATCCCCCCTGCCGATTTATGACAAGGGGGATTTTTTGTGCCTGTGAAAATTCTGCGTTAATGTTTTTTCGCAAGCAATGAGACTCCCAGAAGCATTAACCCTGCAATCATTCCGGAAATGTTGCAGCCGCCTCCGCCTGAACCGCCGCCGACTCCCTGTGATGATGTCCCGCTGCTGTTCCTGCTGTTGTTGCTCGTTGTATTTCCGCTTGTGTCATTGCTGGTTGTGTTGTTCCTGTTTGCTATGCCGTTGCTGTCGTCTGTTTCTGATGATGCTGCGATGTAGAAAGTGAGATCCCATTTTCCGTCTTCTTTTCCGTCGCCGATGAGTATATACGGTACATTGTCATCCTCGAAAACTTCAACGTAAGCTGTCTTGCCTGTTGCCTTGCTCACTCCGTCAGCCATTATCACAATAAAGTCGAGGCATAAATTATCGCCGTCAATGAATGCCCTTATGCAGTCCTTCGCGCCTTTGCCGATATTGCTGCCCTTGTTGTTTACTGCTGAGAATAGATTCGCGTCCTTCTCTGCTGTCGCGTCCGAACGCACCCACACAGTGCCGTAACGCGCAAAGATGTTGAAGAGTGCCTCGGAGTTTTCAGCGTTGTTCATTTCGTCCCAATGGTCAGCAATCAGACTGTTCAAACGATTGACTCTCATTCTTATTGCGACGGGCTGAAGCGGTATGTCAAGGCTCGTGTAGATGATCTCCGACGCGCTTACGCCCCTTATGCCTGTATCGCCTGAAGTTGTTGACTGGTCGCCCGATGTTGTTGTTGACGTGTCATCTGAGCCTGTATCTTCTGACACCAAACGCACGAGTCCTTCAGGAACTGCCTTTGTGATTCTGAATGCGTCAATTGCTGCCGAATGCGGATATGCTTCAACGACCGCGGCAGGTTCGGCATCACTTCCGTAAGAAGCTCCCGTTACCCTTGAAGTGTCAGAAATCAGAGGGCCGACTCCTATCATGGCCGGAAGTTTTCCCGTGAGAATGTAAAGCTCTTCCGCAGTCTGGTTCGCATTGCTCGCAACGTCAACGAATGACATATAGAACTCTTGCACATTAACTCCGCTTGAAGGAATATGAGTCCCGCCCTCAATGGGTGTCATTCCTCCTATGCGCCTGTACTTGAGCCGCAAATTTTTCGGGTTGCCTGAAGCGTATTCATAGAGCCTGAATGATTCTGACATGTCATTATGCGTGCTGATTGTCCTATAGCCCTCGCCTATATTATTCTTGTAGACAGTAACGAGTCCCGGCGCAATCTGGCTGTGTGCGTCAAGCAAAAATGACTCCGGCAGTGTACCGTAATTGTCAGGCGTAAGATCATACGTCCAGTAATCCGGCATGATGTTATTGTAGCCGTTACGCCCTGAAGGATTCCCGTTCACTGAGTCCGTCATGTCGTAGCGGTAAAGCTCGTAGCGGGTCCCTGTCCTGTTTGTGATGCGAGTCTCAAGTTTGTACGTAACATCGCGTGAGCCAATCATGAAGAATGTCCCTAAGTCCTGATCCGGCTTGTCGTTCTGTGCGTCCCACGTGAATTTTATCCTGTTCACTACATTGTCATTGCTGTCTGAAACTATCATGTCAAACAAGAGGGGATTTTCAGCAGCATTACCCTCCGCAACATTCGCAATCACAAGAGGAAGCGTAGTAATTTCCCGGTAATTCGTGTAGCCAGTCGCAAGACTCGCCCTCTGCCTGAAGGAAATATAGCCGAGCCTGCTGCCATATTCTGAAGGAGTTATGCCCCTGATTGTTACGTTGGTTTTCAGTGAACCGGCTGATGATATTGTCTGCTCAACTGAGGGATTAAGGTAGAAAGTATATCCGTCGTCAAATCCTGAGAAGGCTATAGACTCGTTGATGTTCCGAAGCTCACATATGAACATGTCCCCGGCTGAGTCAGTCTCGATTGTGAACACAACATCCCCGGAAGCATCGTAAACTTTATCACGGCTCGCGCTCACTATGTACGCCAAAACATTGTCAGCGGTATAAATCTCATCGCCCGAAACTTTGTACGCCGTTTCGCCGGAAGTATCAACAAGCAGGACATGAGTCGCAATTACTGTGGTCTGATCCGCTGAATAGTCATGCGAGATAACATACTCGTATTCTTTGTTGTACCTGTTGTTTGTGTAGTCCCTCACGTACAAATCCGGCGAGCTGTAAATATATGCTATCGGCTCTAACGTCGGGTAAGTCTCGTTGCGCCAGTCAAAGCCCTGAAGCCACCATTTTGTTGATGTCTTTGATGAGCCTGACCCGTTGAAGTCCCACCAGAACGGGAAATGACGCGCATACGGATTCCCAAAGTCAATATTGATCTCTCCATGACCGCCCGAAATCACAAGGCACAAACTCTCTACGGGGTCAGGGTAAACATCATAGACTTCACGGTTAATATACCTTCTCCACGCTGTAGCATACGGCTGAGGCTCTTCAGCAAAAACGAAATTGAAGCCGTCAAGCAAATCACCGACAACAGAAAATGTTATGTCAGGAATCTCGCCGCCCATTGTCCTGCGGTAAATGCCCGGATAATATTCATCATCTACCGTGACTCCGTATATCGCGCTCCTCATTCCGTAGTAATAATTCTCGTAGACAGTCGCGAACCACTGAGGCCCGGCAACCTGCTCGCGTCTGTCAGCACCCGTAATATCCCTGAGCTGATAGAAGAAATTGTAGTCCGTGTTGCCGTAACGCCCGTAAACTTGCGCTTCATAGTCCGGGCTTGTGTACCAGAAATGAAGGTTGAAGGGGTCATACTCTGTCGCGCCGTATGAAACCCCGCACATAACCGCAAGCAAGAATATTCCCGCCGCAAAACGTTTTAACATGTAAATATTTCCTCCTTTAATTTGGTATCCCTATGTATGAAACTGTAACATCTCCGCCGTACTCCGGGGAAATATCGAGTCCCTTCTTCATTCGGTGAAAAGTAACAGTACGCGCCGCCCTCACCGAAACGCCAAGCTCCTCGCCCGTATCACAGTCAAGCCCCGAAGGTATGTCAACCGCCACGATATGAGACGCAAATTTGTTCATCGCCTCCACAGCACGACGGAAGATTCCTTCAAGCGGACGATTGAGCCCGGTTCCGAAAATTGAGTCTATACATGCCTCGCATCCCTTTAACGCGCTCTCAAACTCCGCAAAATTCTCATCGTTCACTGTGTGCAAAACTTCAGGCGCAAGACGAGTCATGATTTTGAGATTCGTCTGAAAGTCTGAGCTTCCCTTCTTGGTATCTCCGAGTATGTAGACTCGTACGTCTTTTCCCATTATGCACAGATGCCGGGCAATCGCGAGTCCGTCCCCGCCGTTTGAACCAGGAGCGCAAACAACCGCAAATATCGCGTACTCCTGAACAACCCGGACAACTGCAAGCGCGGCATTCTCCATCAATAATATACTTGGGATTCCGAACGTCTCAATCGCTCGTTTGTCTGCGTCTCTTGCCTGCTGGCGTGAAAATGCTTCGGGTGAATTGACTCCGGCGTAAATTACTTCCCTGTGAAATTCGTCAGGGTCATAGAAATATTCAAGCTCATTGTCAAATTCTGGGGGCAAATGAATCACTCCTCCGCTAAATTTTTTGGTGATTACGATATTATATTACCATCACAAAACAAAGGAGCGCGGCTGATGATTGACCGCAAAAATTTCAAAGAGGCGTTAAAGATTTTGGGATTCACTTTCAACGACTCCGAATCATTCTGCACGATTGATGTCGGGAGCTGCAAGATGAGCGTTGATTTTGAGTCTGAGACTCTCATTTACCCTGAGCAGATACGAGGCAGGAATCACAACACATCTTTTGACGCGCCGGAGAATTTCGTCGTGTTTGAATGTATACTCAGACTGTTAAAAAAGGTTTACAATCCGAAAGATATAGAAATCGAAAAGGAATGGAGGCTCGGCCATGACTCTAAAAGCGGGCGGGCTGATATTTGCGTTTATGACCGGGGCTCCGAAAATGTCCTGATGATTATTGAGTGCAAGACAGCAGGACGCGAATACTATAAAGCCCTCAATGACACAAGCACGGACGGAGGGCAGCTTTTCTCTTACTGGCAGCAGGAAATCTCCGCAAAGTGGCTCGTTCTTTACACGTCTGACATCAAAGACGGCGAAAAGGGCAGGGAGATAAAGTACGAGTCGCCAGCAATAAACTGCACCGATGACCCTAACCTTCTGAGTCATAATGACCCGGCAATAAAATTATTCGTGAACGCACACACAGCGCAGGAAAAATTCACGGCATGGATTGAGACATACAACGGCGACTACAGGGAGGACATAATATTTTCTGACGAATCATCAGCGTACGACATCGGGAATCGTCCATTGCTCAAGAAGAATCTGAAAGCCTTCAACGAGGACAGCAAGAAAGGAATCATTAACAAGTTCGAGGAAATTTTGAGACATAACAACGTAAGCGACAAGGAAAACGCCTTCAACAGACTCGTGGCTTTGTTCATCTGCAAACTTGTTGACGAACACAGCAAGAATGATGACGATGAATTAGCGTTCCAGTACGTGCCGAGAAGAGACACTTACGAGATGTTGCAGGACAGACTCCAGAAGCTGTATCACGAGGGAATGTCGGAGTTCATGAGAGAGGAAATAACGTACATCCCGGCGGATTATCCCCGGCTGTTTATGACACAGTACAGGGGCGGCGACAAGGAGAACGCAATCCGGGAGCTGTCAGAGGCATTCAGGAAGCTGAAATATTTCACGAACAATGATTTTGCGTTTCTTGACGTTCACAACGAGGAACTATTCTACAAGAACGGGAAAATTCTCGTTGAAGTCGTTCAGCTATTCGAGCATTACAGGATAGTACACACGGAAAATCATCAGTTACTCGGCGACTTGTTCGAGAAATTATTAGATCAGGGATTCCGGCAGAACGAGGGACAATTCTTCACGCCGCTTCCTTTGGCGCGGTTCATATGGGACTCACTTCCTTTGCGACGCTATGAGACATGGCCGAAAGTCATCGATTACGCATGCGGTGCAGGGCATTTCCTGACAGAGGCAATAGAGGCTGTGAGTTACTTTATCCCGTCAGAGTCACGCGAATGGATACGCGACTCAATTTTCGGTATCGAGAAAGATTACAGGCTCTCGCGAGTGTCGAAAGTCTCAATGTTCATGAACGGCGCAGGAGGAAGCAACATAATTTTCGGGGACGGACTCGAAGACTCAGACATCATAAAGCGCGGGAAGTTTGACATTCTCACAGCTAACCCGCCGTACTCTGTAGCGTCATTCAAGCAGCACTTGAGATTCACGGCAAAAGATTTCAGGCTGTGGGACTCAATAAGCCCGTCAAGCTCAGAAATTGAGGTGTTATTTGTCGAGCGTATCGGGCAGCTTCTTAACGACAAAGGACTAGCGGCGGTGATTCTCCCGTCATCAATCCTCAGCAACGACTCAGCGGCTTACACGGGAGCGCGTCAGGAACTCTTGCGGACGTTCAAGCTCCGTGCGGTCGTGAAACTCGGAAGCAAAACTTTCGGCGCAACAGGCACGAACACCGTAATATTATTCCTCGAAAGGTACTATCATAACCCGTCAAGACTCGCTCAGGCACTCGACAGCACAGACGCGATACTGGACAGGCGCGAGAGGGATTTAGAGTCATGGGAGGACATAGAGATTCTCATGAGCTATCTTGATATGCAGGGGCTGACTCGCGAACAGTGGAATGATTTCGTTCACGACAGATTAACGCCTGAGACAATGCCGGAATATTTCAGGATGTACATTGATGCATACGGTGAAGATTTCTACAGGCAGGCGAAGAAAACCGAGTATGAAAAGCTGCTGTATTACGCCTTCACTTACTGCCAGCGTACAACGGTAATTATTGCGCCGTCGGACAATGCCGGACAGCGTGAGTTTCTCGGCTATTACTGGAGCTACAGGAAGGGTGATGAGGGGATTCACTATGACGGTGAGCGGGGCGGGAAGATGTACGTAAATTCGGACCGTGAAGCCTCCGGGACTCTTGCTGATGTTGTGAGGCAGTCATTCGGGGACGAGGATATAGTGATGACTGAGGATAATATGAGGTATGCGCGTGTTGTTGAGACGTGGAGGATGTTAGATTTCTCGCGAGTAACTTTCAATGCGGACATAAGATTACAGGAACGCAAAGAGCTTGACATTGAGAGCAAATATCCGGCTGTCAAATTGTTATCGGTTTGCAGAATGAACGTCCCTAAGTCAGAAGCAAAAGCATACCCGGAAGAAACGCCCGCTTCATTTATCGACATGTCATCAGTGAGCGTATACGGCAAAATCATATCAATGTCAGTGCGTCCAATCGGCGAATTATCATCAGGCAGTTACAATTTTTTCCGTGAAGGGGATATTATCTGCGCCAAAATGATGACGAGCGCGGAAAATATGAAGTGTACAGTTGCTGAAGGACTGACAAACGGAATCGGATTCGGAAGCAGTGAGTTCTACACATTTAGATGCAATGAAGAAATAATGACTCATTACGTGTGCGAGTTTCTGAACATGACAGCAATACGCGAATCAGCTTGGGCTTCTGTTACAGGTTCAGGCCGTCAGCGTGTGCCGTCAAAATTTTTTGAGGCTCTGACAATCCCCCTGCCGCCGATGGAAATACAACAGCAAATCGTGAACGAATGCAGCGGAATCGACTCGCAGGAATCTTCCCTCAATGAACGAATCAAATCATGCCGCGAAAAGATAGAGGGCATATTCAGCCGACTCGAATCAGAACCGAACGTGAGACGCTACAGACTCGACGACAGAAAATCATTCACGCTCTCAATCGGAAAAAGAGTCCTGAACTCCGAATTGATTCCCGGCGGAAAAATCCCGGTGTACAGCGCGAATGTCCGGGAGCCTTTCGGGTATGTTGACGGGTTGTTACGAGGCTTTGAGGATTTCGGGAGCGATTCGATTCTTTGGGGGATTGACGGCGATTTTATGGTGAGCTTTATGGAACGTGGGCGGGAATTTTACCCTACGGATCACTGCGGGGTTCTGCGAGTGATTGCTGACGGAGTGCACCCAAGATTCATGGCTCGCATTCTCGAACGTGAAGGGACTCGCCTGGGCTTCTCAAGAAATTTCCGGGCATCGCTTGACCGGGTCGGCGGGATAAAGTTCGGAGTGCCTGAAATGGACTCACAAGTTGCGGCCATGAATGAAGTGATGAGTCTTGAGCGTGAAATCTCGCGGGCATTAATGAGTCTCAAAGCTCTTGAGGGGAAGAAAGAAGCGGTGTTGAAGAAGTATCTATGACACAGGGAACGGAGGAGGAAATACGCCTATAATGATGAACGGATTATGAGAAGAATAATGATGTGCTATTGTTGTGCCGAGAAAGAAATGTACATCCTTAGTCCGCGCAAAATCATCAAAGTATTTCTTCCTCACATCCTCAATTGCTACTTGCGAGTCGCCTTTGCGTTTCATGCAGTTCAGGTATAGCATTCCTATTTCCCAGTCCTCAATCATCAGGGATGCTTTTTTCCTTTCGTCATCTGTGAACGTATATCGGAACTCATAAGGGATCTTCTGCGCGAGCCTGAGATCCCTTAATTCCTCGTTGAGGCCGGGCAAGTTGAGCTGCCTTGCTTGTGCCTCTGCGTAACTGAGAGTTTCTTCAGACCATTCATCAGGACATTCTCTTGCGTCAAGCGAAATTATTTCTGACGGTTTGAACACTGCAAGAGATTTCTTTGTTTCTTTTGCTTCGGATATTAATTCGCCGAGATTGGTATAAATTTTCTGCCTGCCGAATATTATTCGCTTTCTTGTCTCCCAGTCAACACGCCCTTTAACTTTCGGTAACTCTGGTTCTATTTCAATGCTGCTTATGTCCGGGCGGTATGATTCTATTCTGAAGTCTGAATTATTCCTTTCGACATCGACATTAATCCACGTATATTTTTTGTACTTCTTCTCGTCTTTCATCAGCCTGAAAGGGACAGGGTAAAGCCTTATCCATGTGCCATCCTCCAATATTCCCGCCGTGCATACTGTCTCACGGTAACGCCTTGAAACTGTCGGATATGTTTTTACGAGGATAAATATTCTCTTGCGCTCAACTATCATAAATTTATGCTCTCCGTTCCGTATAAGCCTGCTATAAATTCTCTGATTATATTTCTGTGGCACATCTGCGGATTTTTCTCGTAACACATCAATGCTGTTCTGTGATTTTCCGTAACAAGCCTGTGAACTTTCTCAAGAGATTTCATTCTGCTGTCCATTGAAGCCCTGTAATCAGAAAACAAATTATGATAGTCATCGGTCGTGAAAAGCGAGGCTCTTTTTTCGGACTCAATACCCAATGCCGGAATACTGATGTATTTTATCCCTGTGCTGTTAAGAATACGTTTAAGCATTTTTCCCGAAAAACCGAATTTCCTGCTCGCCGGATTTTTCCTGACATCACACAGTAACTTTATGCCGTTCTGTATCAGCGTGTTAATGAATGACTCAAGAGTCCTGCCCTCGTAACCAATTGTGAAAAGAATATCCCTGCTGTAGTCATGAAAAATTTTTCCCCTCCGCAAAATGTCTTCTGCTTCTTCTGGGCTGAAACGCTTTGTGAGAATTGTGCTGTTGATGGCGTAATATGGATATTCGCTGTAAACTCTGCGTATCAGATCCGCGCCTCTTTCCGGGACAATGCTGCACACAATGCTGAAATTTATTTTTCTCCGCACATGAATTTTTCCGCCGGACTTTTCCAGAAATCCTTTCATGCAAAGCGTATCAATATCCCTTTCCATCTGCAAAGAATAAGGGCCGAACTTGTAAGGTATGAAATCATAGTAAGCAGTCCCGGTATAAAGGCCGCTGAGAAAAACGAGCTTCTGAAGATTCGTCCTTGATATGCCGCTGTCATTAAGACATTCAGCAAACGCTAACAAATATCTTTGCCGTATATATGTGGGCTGTTCAGAGTCTTTCATGGAAATATCACCTTTCAGGAAGTTATTATAATATGACTGGCAATGAATGATTTATGACACAGTTTGAATTGTTCTGCACGATATTTTTTGCTCTCGATTCTGTTTGGGAAAAAAACGGGGGCAAACAATACCGCGAGTCAGTCTTCAGAAATTACACGATACAGAATGAAGACCTGCGAATGTTCCTGAGCGATGCCAATCCGTTTTTGTGGGATGGTGAAATCTCAGCAGACCCGGCCATGTATGAAGACTTCCGCCAAATCATAACACAGGAGAATATACCCCTCGAAGAAAGCTATGATTACGCCTCGCAGTATATAGACTCCCTCACGTATTACTATGCTGACGGAGTGCTCGAAGCCTTCAGGACAATAACCCGCAGTGAATGGGACGAGGGCGTGAAGCGTTACATGTCCAGTCCTCACAAATGAAAAAACACTTGCGGTGATAGAATGTGCAAAAAAATTCACGGAGGCAATATCACAATGAGCGATAAAACTTTAGAACGCGGAAATACTGCGCTTGCTCTCGGAACGAATGAGCCTGAAGAAGAATACGATGAATATTACGAGGAAGATTACGATCTGTATCACAGCGAGAAATTTGCGCGTGAGATGGAAGAAGTTTTTGCGGAGATGGAAGACATGAAACTTCACCCGGAGAAATACAAGAGATATACGTCAACAAAAGAAATGTTCAGGGATATGGGATTTGACGTAAGCAATTTCCCGGACAGATGAGCATATACAAATATGAGACTGTCATACGTTCTCCGCAGTTCCGCAGAGAATTGAAGAAGGCAGAAAAACGCGGGCTGAATCCTCTTGAAGTTGAAGCAGTAATTGATTTGCTGAGGAGGGACAGTCCGCTTCCGGCGAAACATCATGACCACCCTTTGAAGGGAAAATTCAAGGGCTTCCGGGAGTGCCACATAAATCCCGACTGGCTTTTGATTTACAGGAAGGACAATGACGAGCTTATACTTTACCTTACGCGCACGGGGACTCACAGCGATTTGTTTTAGCGTGAATTGCTTGCGTAAAATTATAATTCGTGTATAATCCCCGATTATGTCAAGTTCAAATCACACCAGCGACAAGAAAGTAGCCGTAAACAGGAAGGCAAGACATGATTATTTCATTCTTGATTCTTTCGAGTGCGGAATAGTTCTGACAGGCACCGAGATAAAAAGCGTAAGAGCTGGCAATCTCAACCTGAAAGACTCTTACGCATCAATCGAGAACGGTGAAATTTGGCTATATGGTGTGCATATTTCCCCCTACGAGAAGGGAACGTACTACAACCATGAACCCGAACGCGACAGAAAGTTATTGCTTCACAGGCACGAGATAATACGGCTTCAGAGCAAGACACGCGAAAAGGGATTGACGTTAGTTCCTCTCAGCGTATACATCAAGGACGGGAAGCGCGCAAAGGTTGAATTAGGCCTCGCAAAAGGACGGACGACTCACGACAAGCGCGACATGATAGCCGACCGTGACGCAAAGAGAGATATAGCCCGCGCAGTAAGGGGAAAAGGACGAGACTACGACGACTAGCCTACACACTGACCACAAGCCGCTGAACACTCAAACGGGGGCGACAGGTTTCGACAGCGTGAAGGAGGGTCTGAAGGAGCAGGCCGGGGAAAGTCTGCAATCACCCGTAAAACTATCGGACAAAAAAATAAAAGTCGAAGATAATTTCGCATTAGCGGCCTAGTTGCCAGCTACGCCGAGGGATGGACAATGCTGACGGTTCACCTGAGGTGTCATGAAAGTCAGCTCCCCGCCGTGTAGTGAGTCCGGCACGGTGATAGACCCGTATGACTCTAGGAACTCTGAGGGGTTGTCCCTGACCTGATGAGAACGACAACTAATAGGGAATAAGCCTGTAGAGCCGTCATGATCGGCCCGCGTTGGACGGGAGTTCGATTCTCCCCGCCTCCATTTTTATTTTATATATACCCCAATGTAAAGTGAGAGTGTGCCAGCATACATGAAGTTTAATGTCAAATGGAATTGGGATAACCGCTATGATTATAGCGATGGCATGTTGTTTTTCGCACAGCGCATAGAAGAAATGCTGATGTATTACACTTCACACCTCTACAAAGTCCCGGCATTTAATTCTTACCTGCTGACAGCTGAATACGCAAAGATAGCCCCTCTTGTTAAAAACGGATCAGTCAACAGCGCGCATCTCTCGGCAATTCTGGACGAATTTTATTATTCATTGTCAACAGATATTGTCATAAAGTCCCATTATTCACAGGATGAGACAGATTATTTCATCGGTCGCCTTAAAAGTACGTCCGGTGATGAAAGAGACAAGTTTATGGATTATCTCCTGCAAGAGTTCAATCGCTACCCGGTATGGTGCAAAGAAGAAGCTCTTAAACTCGTAACTCAGTACCCGAAAGAGAAAAAGAAAATCGACAATGTTTTGCGCTCGTTAATATCAACTTTAATCGGCATTGGCTATAATCCCAACTATATTTACTGGGAAAGCAAAGCCATTTTCTTATGCAGGAAAAACAATAACGCCTCTCCTATTGATATTTTTCTGAGCAGGTTTGATTTCACAGAGCATGAATATACCGTGTATTTTCCAGTCTCTAAAAAGGCTGAAACCTTCAGGCAGACTCTTGAAACAAAACTCGGTTTCTCATTTCAGGAGGACGATTTTTCTGGAAAGCTGGAAATTGACAATAGCGAATATATATGCGTTCATACAACAGTCAGGGCACTCGACAGGAACAGGGCGGCAGAAGCAGCTTACTGGAAATTCAGCTTGTTTATGCGCTACTATAAATTTTTGGGCAACAGGGATGACGATTTCTGCCAAGATAAGACAATAGTGCTGGAAAACGGGCGTTATGTTCACAAGCCGCCTCTTAAGCCGCAGAAACACAGCTATTCATGGAACTATGATGACGGAATACTTTGGCAGAATACGGAGGCAATAATCTCTAACCTCCTTGCTTTTGCGAGCTTTGACGATTTCAGCAAGGTCGAGAGGATGATCATCAACCATAATTCCGCGCTCGCAAGCCCGGAAAATGCAAACAGTTTTCTCAATCTCTGGTCAATACTTGAAATTATAGGAGTCTCAGACCATCAGAACGCAAAGATTACTGAAGTGCTCCGTGCAGTAATTCCCATTTTGAAGAAAAATTATGTGAGAAATATTTTTTTGAACCTTCATAGCTACATGAAAGCAAACCTTTCCGATGAAGATTATAACTCTTTGTTCAGCAGCGTAACAGAAGAAGGAGACAAGACTCTCAAGACAGCCTGCCTCGTCGCGCTTCCTAAGTATCAAGCTCTCAGAAAAAGAGCAGCCGGACTTTTCGCAAATTATCCGCTTATCAGGAGCAGGATGCTTCAGCTTAGTGCAGACATATTCAGCCGCAAGTCAGACTTTCTCAAGGAGCTTGGCAGATATACCAAGAGAATTGAGTGGCATATTCAGAGGCTTTACAGAACGAGGAACGAGATAATTCATTCAGGGAATGTCCCGGAAAATATAAAGCTGCTAAGTGAACATCTCCATGATTATGCAGATGAGCTTCTCATGGAAATAATCAGAAAGCTGGCCCAGGCCGAAAGCCTCTTGACCATAAGCAACGTGATTATTGACGCTGAAATTTTTATTGACAGGGTTCACAAAGAATACAGCAGGAATAAAGACGCGTTCTCATACGAGGATATGAAATTCCTTATATACGGGGACGAGTTGAACGGTGAGAATAATGCAGCGCAAGAAATCAGAGCTGATGAAAATTAACAGCGTCTCTTGACTCATCATCAGGGGACGCTTTTATTATTGCCGGATTATTCACCCAAAATTTTCAGTGTAGCTCCGTCCTTCTTACCGCCGAAAAATTTCTCAAGCACTCTCTCAAACACTGAGCCTTCCTCTGATACATACGCAAAGAGAGTCATGCACGATCTCAGCTTCACCGCGTCAATTTCCCAGCCCATCACTTTCACAGGGTCATTATCTTCAAGCTCAAGCAACGCCGATGTGATTTCCTTCAGGTCATGCCCTAAGACCGGGTGCGCTAAATATTCCCGCGCCTCGTCAGCATCCTCAATCCCAAATGTTACAGAACGTCCGCTCGTCCCTAACCCTTTAAGCTGAGGAAATATATACCAGATCCAATGAGACTGTTTTTCTCCCGCTCTCATTTCTCGCAATGCCTGCGGATAATCATTCGTGTGATACGGGAAGAAACGTTCAAGATTGTATTTGCTCATCGTTACTTCCTCCCCCTTACCCAGCGCAAGCCCCATGAATATGCCGAGTCCATATCCGCATGGCCGGGGAAAAATTTTATGAGCTTCTCAACGCTGAACGTGTTATCGTTCTCATTCTCAAGCATGGCAATCGCGCACATAATATCGGAGCTGTTGTACTCGTCAAGTTTCACTACAAGCTCGGAGCTTCCCGGACATTTCACAGTTGCAACTCCGTTAGCGTCCTGCCAGTTCGCAATGCCCTCGTATATGAACGTGTAGATGAGAATACGTTTGAACCGCGAAATCTCCGCGCCATTCACGCGCAAATTTTCACCGCCGGCAACATCACCGGTTCTGTCATCTCCGTCAAGCGATATATACGGGAACGAGTCAAAGCTCCCGAAGTTGCCGCCCAACGCCTGAACAGATCCTTTTCGGCCGTCCTTCATCTCGTATAAACATCCCAGGTCTAAATCTATCGCAGCGTCTTTCTTTGAGAATGCAGACAACAATCTCTTGCGCTGGTTTCCTCTGTTCCAGTTGAGATTGATTACTATCTCGCCGAGCTTGTCCGATTTCTTTTCGAGGCTGACCTTCTTCCCCTTCTCAAGAATTACTTTCTTCACTGGCTCAGGAGGAGTCGTCATCTCCTGACCTCCGTAACTCTTCAGCAAGTCGCTTAGTCCTCCGTCAAAGCCTGAAGCTATTGCGTTGACTCTCCAGCAGTCTTTGCGGTAAATCTCTATGCTGATTATTGCGCGTTCGTTGTGGAAGTCTGAGCCTGAAAGATTCATTGTCATCGTGTCATTCTCAGTCTCAAGAGTCAAAGTGTGTGATGAGATTTCGCCCATTGTCCCCGCTCCGTCAATACTCGCTGTGAATACGAGTTTTGCGATTGATGATGGAAGTCTCGAAAGGTCAACCGCAAATTCAGCCCTGTTATTTTCGGCTGCATATTTTATTTCACCGTTTGGCGACTCGGTCTGGTTGTAGAAAATCATGTATCTGTCATCCGAAAGTTTGTTGTCATAGTCGACACCGAAGCACGAGAAATCATAGACAGCACTGCCGGAAATTTTCATCTCAACAGAAATCTTGTCGCCGGGAATTTTCCCCCTGAAGCCGCGTACCATTTCCATATTCATTTTCACCCCTGCTAAAATGGATAACTCACAGTATACATGAAAGGACAAAATTTTATTGGACGCTATAACAATCAGAGGCGCAAGAGAACACAATCTCAAGAATATTAACATCGACATTAAGCGCGGGAAGTTCACCGTAATCACAGGGCCTTCAGGTTCAGGGAAATCATCACTTGCCTTTGACACTCTTTATGCAGAAGGTCAGCGAAGGTACGTAGAGTCATTGTCAGCATATGCCCGGCAGTTTTTAGGGGTGCAGAAGAAACCCGATGCTGATGAAATTTCCGGTTTGTCGCCCGCCATATCAATTGAGCAGAAAGGAACAGGACACAATCCGCGCTCAATCGTCGGAACAGTAACAGAAATTTATGATTACTTCCGGCTTCTATTCGGACGAATCGGAATCCCTCACTGCCCTAAATGCGGGAAGCCCGTACAGCGTCATTCAATCGACGAAATTTTAGGCTACATTCTGAGTCATGAAGACGGACTCAAGACCGAAATATTTTCACCTGTAGTACGCGGCAAAAAGGGAGAATTTCGGAATCTCTTCAGCAGCATCAGGGAGAAAGGCTACACACGCGCAAGAGTTGACGGAGTAACGTACTACCTTGAGGAAGAAATAACGTTAGACAAGAACAAACGCCACAACATCGAGATAGTTATCGACCGTCTCAAAATTTCAGCAGACAAACGTACACGCGTAGCCGAAAGCGTCGAGTCAGCACTGAAACTTTCAGGAGGATTCGTGATGATTAATGCAGAAGGCCACGACGAATATACGATGACCGAAAATTATTCGTGCCCTGACTGTGAAATAGGTATGCCGGAAATTGAGCCGAGATTATTTTCGTTCAACAATCCTGCCGGTGCATGCCCTGACTGCGGGGGGCTTGGGAGTCATGAACACTTTTCGCGCGAGCTTGCAATTGACCCTGAAAGATCTGTGCTTGAGGGCGGTGTTATTGCGTGGAAGTCAAAGCCTCACATCATCGAGAAGCTGAAACTTTTTGCTGACGCTCACAAATGGGATTTATCGGTTCCGTACAAAGACTTATCACCCGAAATTCAAGACTTCATATGGAACGGCTCAGGTGATGAGAAGCTGCCGATGATTTTTGACGAGAAAGGAATCGCGCGGCCATACATGGGACGCTATGAGGGCGTTGTGGGATGGCTTGAGGAAAAATTGAAGTGGTTCGCCGACAATGAGAGCGTTGCGGAGGAAGTAGCGCAGTACCGTGAAGAGGACGTGTGCAAAACCTGCGGAGGACTCAGACTCAGGCAGGAAGCATTGAATGTCAAAGTCGCGGGATATGGTATCGGTGATTTTCTCGTAATGCCCGCTGAGAATCTCGTGAACGTCATGAAGTCTCTGAAGCTCACGGACTCAGAGTCGGCAATAGTCGCTCAGGTAATGCCGGAAATCATTCGGAGGCTTCAATTCTTGTGCGATGTCGGAGTCGGTTATCTCTCACTGTTGCGCCGTGCTGATACACTTTCGGGAGGCGAGACTCAAAGGATAAGGCTTGCGACTCAAATCGGCTCAAACTTAAGCGGAGTGCTTTATGTACTTGACGAACCTACAATAGGGCTTCACCCGCGGGACACCGAGAAATTGATACGTTCCCTCAAATCGATTCAGGAGCTCGGAAATACAATCGTTGTTGTTGAACATGACCGTGAAATGATGCAGAGTGCTGACGAGTTAATAGAGCTTGGCCCGGAAGCCGGCGAGAATGGCGGGGAGATTCTTTACGCCGGGACTTATGACGAGATTTTGAGGTCAGACGGCAAAACGGGAAAATATCTTCGCGGTGAGTCGTCCGGGATTGTGAGACGCGAGTCGAGGCGCAAACCTTCAGGGTACATTCACGTGAAGGGGGCAGCACATAACAACCTGAAGAATATTGACGCTGATATACCCGTCGGAGTCTTTGCGTGTATTTCGGGTGTATCGGGTTCGGGCAAAAGCAGCTTCCTTTATGATGTACTGTACAAGGGAATGCGGAGGATTCTCGACAAGGATTTCCGCGAGCGTCCCGGAAAATTCGAGGCTATCGAGGGCTGTGAACAGTTCGCGAACATAATACTTGTTGACCAGAGTCCAATAGGCCGGACTCCTCGTTCTAATCCCGCAACGTATACAGGAGTCTTCACGCTCATACGGGAATTTTTCGCGGGGCTTCCTGAGTCAAAGATTCGGGGATGGAACGCCGGGAGATTCTCATTCAACGTAAAGGGCGGAAGGTGTGAGTCATGCGGCGGTGCGGGCAGCGTGAAAACGTCAATGTTATTCCTTCCTGATATATATTCGGACTGCGAAATCTGCGGAGGAACTCGCTACAATCACGAGACGTTAGAGGTACGCTTCAAGGGGAAAAATATTGCTGACGTTCTGAACATGACGGCGGACGAGGCCGGGGAATTTTTCCGGGACATTCCGAAAATCGCAAGTAAGCTCAAAGTGATTCATGACGCGGGATTAGGGTATATACATCTTGGGCAGTCTGCATTGACTCTTTCAGGCGGCGAAGCACAGCGCGTGAAACTGTCAAAAGAACTCTCGAAACGATTCGGCGGGCGGACTCTTTATCTTCTTGATGAGCCTACAACGGGATTGTATTACACTGACGTGCGCAAACTTCTTGAGATTGTTCACAGGATTGTTGACAACGGCAATACAGTAATCTTCATTGAACATAATCTTGATGTCTTAATGTCTGCTGACTACATTATTGACCTTGGGCCTGAAGGGGGCGAGAACGGCGGAAGGGTTGTAGCTCACGGAACGCCGGAAGAAATCATTGCGGGCAAAAAGGGGTATACGTCAAAATTTCTGCGAGAATATATCAGCATGATAGAATAAATTTCATTCATTAAGTCAGGAGGATTGAAGATGAAAATCAAAGTGTCAGCAATAATTATCCTTGCTTTAGTCCTGTTGTCCCGTCAAGCAGAAGCAATCCCGGAAGCGTCAGCGATATTAGCGGATTTGTACTGCACATATCAGCCAAGCGAGTCATCATTCGGGGCAAGTCTCGCGTCATTCATAGCAGGAAGCAAAAGCAGCAAAAAGTTCGCAGCAGGACTTGAGAAGGAAATATCAGACATAAAAAGCAGAAAGCCATTCACTCAGGCCGAAGCACTTTCAGACATAAAAACAATGGTGAAAAGTGAGAAGCTCCCAGCATATATCATCGAGAAAGGAAAGTACAAATACACTCCCGGCATTAACGCTGTATACCCTTCCGAAAATGTGCGGCTTCGTTCACAGCCAAACACAAGCGCAAAGATTATCACAACCATCAAAGCAGGCTACAAGCAAGGCAGAAAATATACTCCCCCGGAAATTTCAGATTATCTCGGCGAATGGACTAGCCCTAAGTCAGAAAAATGGATACTCGTAAATTACAGGCCGTCCCTTACGTCGAATGCTGACGAAAAAAAATTAGGCTGGATTCACGGAGATTACGCGAAGTTTGTTACTGATGATGACATCATGAACACTGTTGATGTTTGCGAGCATCCCGGGAAATATTTGCGTGCGGGAAATGTTGAGGAAATATCGCCTGAGACTCTTTTGCGCGCTTATGTCGGTAATCCCTTCAAGGCTGAAAGACAGTACAAGGGAAAAATCGTGAGGCTTCACGGAGAAATCACAGCCATAAAAGCAGAGGACGGAATCCCAACGGTAGAATTTGACGTGTACTTCTCAGATTTGAATCAACGCGCCGTAGCTGTGTGCTTCATTCCGAGAGAAGACCCTTTGCTCGCAGAGATCGAAACGGGGAAGAACATAACGATACAAGGCTACGTAGAAAATATTGACACAGAAGCATGGAACAAGGCATTCCGAATCACAGACTGCAAAATCATATCAGCGAATTGATTTTAACCATCACGAAATGAAGCGGCCCTCCTGAAAATGAATCGGGAGGGTTTTTTGTTATAATCAGCGCACAAATCACAGAAAATTTCACAGGAGGCTAAAACTTCATGGCAGATTATGAAGTGAAAGATATGACTCTGGCTGAACATGGCCGGAACAAAATCAAATGGGCTTGGCAGTATATGCCCTCGATGCAGTTCAGCTACAGCAAGTACAAAGACTCTCAGCCCTTCAAAGGCGCAACAATCGCGGCATGTCTTCACCTTGAGGCAAAGACAGCGAATCTCCTCATAACACTTCACAAGCTCGGCGCAAAAGTCGCGGCGTGCGGATCGAATCCCCTCTCAACACAGGATGATATTTGCGCGGCATTGGCTGAGGAAGGAGTCAACGTCTACAGCCATCGCGGAATGTCAACAGATGATTACTTCTCTTACGTCCGCAAAGTTTTGAGCTACAAGCCGAATGTCATTGTCGACGACGGAGCAGACCTCGTAGCAACAATTCACAAAGAGATGCCCGAATTGATTCCCGGCATTATAGGAGGCTCAGAGGAAACTACATCAGGAGTCAAACGCTTGAAGGCTATGCACAATCAGGGTGTTCTGAAGTTCCCGATGATAGCGGTTAATGACGCGCTCAGCAAATACTTGTTCGATAACCGTTACGGGACAGGCCAATCTGTTTGGGACGGCTTCATACGCACAACAAATATGATTGTCGCGGGAAAAACTGTTGTTGTTGTCGGTTACGGATGGTGCGGGCGCGGAGTCGCAATGAGAGCCGCAGGAATGGGAGCGCATGTTGTAGTTACGGAAGTTGACCCGCACAAGGCATGTGAGGCACTTATGGACGGCTTCAGGGTCATGAGCATGGAGAAAGCCGCGGAAATCGGCGACGTGTTTTTGACTCTCACGGGAAACATTCACGTTATACGGCGCGAGCATATCGAGAGGATGAAGAACGGAGTCATTCTCGGCAATGCGGGACATTTTGACGTTGAAATCAGCAAGCCGGATCTCTCTGCGCTCTCAGACCACGTAGAACACCTCCGCGACAACATAGACACATACGTGATGAAGGACGGACGGAGAATCAATCTTCTTGGCGAGGGGAGACTCACAAACCTTGCGTGCGCTGACGGACATCCCATTGAGATTATGGATCTGAGCTTCACATTGCAGCTTGAGTCAGCACTCCATATTTACCAGCACAAATTGACGAAAGAGCCCGGACTTTACCCCGTACCGATGGAAACAGACAGGGCAGTGATGGAGTCAAAACTTGCGGCGTTAGGGATTGAGATTGACAGCATGACTCCCGAACAGGTCGAATACATGCGCAGCTGGCAGGAGTAAATCACAATGGCAACGTTATTCAAGGATGTATATATTGTTGACGGCTCAAGAGAGAAAGCCGAGCGTGTTCACCTTCTTGTGTCGAAAGGAAGAATCGCAGAAATAATTGACGCAGGGAAGACTCCCCCGTCAGCAGACAAGATAGTGTCAGGCCGGGGAAAAATGGCAGTGATTCCCGGGTTCGTCAACGCTCACACTCACGCGGCCATGACGTTATTACGCGGTCTCGGCGAGGAAGCTCCGTTAATGGAGTGGCTGCAAAATAAAATCTGGCCTGTTGAGGAGAAATTGACTCCCGACTATATCTACTGGGGAACGTTATCGGCCATGCTTGAGATGTTAGCGACCGGGACAACGTGCTTTGCTGATATGTATTTTGAGATGGAGAGAGTCGCAGAAGCTGTATTAGGTGCGGGAATGAAGGCGGCTTTATGTCGTGGAATAACAGCGGGCGAGCCGGGTAAAATTGAACGCTCACTGAAGAATAATCTTGAGCTTGCAGAAAAGTATCATGGCCGTGAAGGACTCATAACGATACAAATCGGGCCTCATGCGCCGTACACAGTCCCGTTTGATGACATGAGGAAAGTTTCTGAGGCTGCAAAATCACACGGGCTCGGAGTGCATTTTCACTTCCTCGAAACGAAAGGTGAGCTTGACAATTTAGGCACTGACCCCGTGAAATATCTTCAGGACTCCGGGCTTCTTGACGTACCGTATTTGACTCTGGCACATGCTGTATATCTTGATCCTAAGTCTGAGCTTCCCGGAAATGTCGCGCTTGTTCATTGCCCTTGCAGCAACCTCAAACTAGGCAGCGGGATTATGCCTCTTCATGAATGGCTTGAACGGGGATTCCCTGTTGCGCTTGGGACTGACGGAGCGTCGAGCAATAACCAGCTTGATATGTGGGGCGAAATGAGAACGGCGGTGCTGCTTCACAAAGGAGCGACTCTGAATCCCGTATGCGTTACTGCGCTTGAGGCTCTGAGAATGGCAACGTATGAGGGCGCGAGGGCTTACGGATTTTCGCAGAAAGGAATGATTCGCGAGGGCTGGTTTGCTGACTTGGTGCTTGTGAATCTCGACAAGCCTCACTATATCGGAGTGAACGAGGAGAATTTAGCGGCGTATTTGGTGTATGCAGGAAGCTCCGCCGATGTTGCCGGGACAATGGTAAATGGGAAATGGCTTTACAGGAACGGCGAATATCCCACGCTTGACCGTGAAGAGATCATGCAGAAAGCTCGCGAGGCAAGAGAAGCAATAACGAGATAAGAAGAAAAATTTTTGTCCCTCTCCTAACGAAACAGGAGGGGGATTTTTTGTATGCTATAATTCCTTCATTCCACAAAGTTATACATAGGAGGCTTCAAGAATGCGAAAAATTTTTGCGGCAATTGTTTTGTTGATGTCTTTGTGTGTTCCTTCATGGGCTGATTATGACGTGAACGAGCCGCATGTTATCATCAACCAGATTTTCGGCGGCGGCGGCGGTTATGTCTCTCACAGTTTCATTGAGCTGTATAACCCGACGGACTCAGACGTTAATCTTGAGGGATGGGCGTTGCATTACAGATCTGCGCCGGAAGACACAGCTTCATCGGATAAGTGGTACATGACGGAGCTGACTGGCACAATTCCTTCTCATCATTCGTATTTGATTCTCGGCGGTGAAGACTCAGCGTTCGCATCTTCAGAGTATAATAGCAGCGAAAGAACCCTCAGCGAGTACGACAAAATACTTACAGGGGGGGGGGGGGTCAAGCGTAATTTACACGAAAGGTGTATCAGTAATTCTCACATCAAATCATGAGGAAATCCCTTCCGACTCAGAAATTTTTGACAACACGACTCACACACCAATCATAACAGGCTATGTAGATATGCTCAGTGCCGCCGGAAATGATTACGGCAAAGCAGGAAAAGAAGCCCAAGCACCAACAGCATACGAATCAAACTTCAGCGCGTTAATGTCAAAGAAGAAAGGCGTTCGGCGCGTGAAATTCCAAGACACAGACGACAATTCAGTAGACGCAGAAGCAACTGACTATTCAGCAGGCGACGTGTCAATAATATTCCCTCACTCGACATCATTCGGATCGTGGGACGAAACAACAATGATTGTCGCGGAAATAAATGCTGTGCGTAAATCCGTTCCGAAATTCTACGAGACTTACTGCACACAAGAGACCGTTACAACTTTGTCGGCAATACTGACTCAGATCGATACGGCTATAAGTGAGAGTGATACGGACTCGCTTGTGAGTCTGAAGACGAGTCTTGAGGAAGCATTGAAGAATGTCGCGTATAAATCTGACAGCAAGATAGCTCAGGTTTACGTTGCGACGGACAAAGGCGACGGGACTTCTTACGGCACAGATCCTTCAACGGGCCTCAAGAAGGCGGACGGGTATGTTCCCGCGCAGATGGTTGTTGTGAGCACTGACGGGGGAATCATGGCCGAGGATCTTTCTTGGGCCGGGCAGATTAAGGTTAGGGGAAATTCTACGGCAGGTTACGCAAAGAGACCGTATAACATGAAGTTTTCAAGCAAAGTTGATTTGTTCGGCTTCGGAGCGTCAAAGAAGTGGACTCTTCTTGCAGACTATCTTGACCCTACGTTAATGAGGAACAAGACAGCCCTTGACCTTTCCGAAATTCTCGGACTCGATTCGACAATGGCGCATCAGCATGTAGAAGTGTGGGTTGACGGTGAATATCGCGGAATGTATCTGCTCACGGAAAAAATTGAAGCAGACACGAACAGGGTAAACATAAACACAAAGAACGGCGATTTTATTTTGGAATTGAATACTTCACGAACAGATGAAGACAGTGTGTATGTTACATCAACAGTACAAAAAATGCGCTTTGAATTGTGCGAGCCTGAAGAGCCTACTGACACACAGAAAACAGCAATTATTGCGGCATTAGATAAATTCGAGACAGCTATAAAATCAGGAACATGGGATGAAGTTGAACAGATTATTAACGCAGAATCTTTTGTTTCATACTATATTCTGAGTGAGCTGGCAAAACAATTAGATTTTTCCGGAGCTTCAGTTTTCTTCTACTATGCTGACGGTATTTTCTACGCTGGCCCGGCATGGGATTACGATAACGGAGTCGGCAATGTTACGCATAAGGTAGCTGGATCGACAGAAGGAATTTTTGCGGGGGTGCGTCATTACTATTCATATCTGACAAAATTTACGGAGTTTCAGCTTGCTGTTTCTGAAAAAATGCGGCAGGTGTCTAATGCAATCACAAAAATTTACGAGAATAATGGACTCATAGATAAATATGTCGCCTTTTACTCAGATGCTATTAGCAGGAATAATACGAAATGGAATGTTAGCATAGCACGTAATACATGGATAAGGACACCAGATCCAACCTACGAAGAAAATCTCACGTTCCTAACTGACTGGTTATCAGCCCGCTATGACTGGATGACTGATTACTTCCTCAACCGCACATTCATCTCTTCAGACACATTCCCGGACTCAACCCTCCTCGAATACGCAAAGACACTCGACACTGACTCAGACTCCTTCCTCAGTTCAGCCGAGAAATTATCCGTAACATCAATCGACCTCAGCGGCATGAATCTCTCCTCGCTGAATCTCGCAGGGCTTGAAATCTTTACGCAGCTTCAGAGTCTCGACCTCACTAACAATCCATTGCTGACTCATATTAACATTCAGGGCTTCACGAGCCTCAATATACTTCACGATGACACACTGAGCCTTGCTGACGGCGTGCCATCATTCAGCAAACATTCTCTTGTGTTAAGCGGGCAGATCGGAGTCGATTTCTACGTAACAATCCCGGAAGGCATTGACACAGAAGGAGCATACGCAGACTTCACGGTCAACGGCAGGACAGGAACACCGGCCATGTTAAGCAACGCTGTAAAAACAGAGAGCGGCGATTACATGTTCACGTGCTACATTAACTCCGTCCAGATGGCTGACACTATCACAGCAGCGTTCCATTACGGCAATGATGAGACAATCACGAATGAATACAGCGCGAAAGATTATCTTGACACTGTGATTAATGACGGCACTTATCCCGAAAAGCTCGTGAACCTCGTGAAGGCCATAAAAGATTTCGGGCATTACGTTCAAAAACCGCTCGCAGATAATAACAACTGGACAATCGGCACTGACCATCAAGAAATGGACTATGCAAATGATGACATTCTTTCTGACAGCGAAGAGATTAAAGCATCACTTTCAGCCTACGAAATATCTAGGGACTTCAGCGGAACGGGAATCGAGTCGCTTATGTTTGACCTTGAGCTTGAGTCCGAGACAACAATAAACATTTACCTTTACCCGGAAAAAGATTACGCGGGCGCGGTGAATGCGTATCTTGAAGGAAGCAGCGCAAACATGGCCGTGAAACAGCAGGACGGGAGCTACAGAATCACAATAAGCGGAATCTCTGCGCACCTTCTCGGCGAGACTCAAAAGATTAATGTTGAGGCTGAAAAGAATTTTGCCATTGAAGTTTCTGCGTTGTCGTATGCTTATGCGGTGATAAAATCATCAGAGGATGAAAATCTGAAGAAGGCCGTTACTGCCCTGTACAAATATTATGACGCAACTGTAAAATACAGGGTCGAAGACTGAGACATTAAGGAGGGAATCGAACGAATGAAACCTGAAGAAAGAAAGAAATCCTACGAGGCTCCGGAAGCTGAAGTGATTCGTTTTGAGGAAGAAGACGTAATTATGACCAGCACTCAGACCAAGATGCCTCCTGTGAACGGCAGCTCAATGTTCAACTTGTTCTAGTTTTTCGGCGGAGTGAATGCGTTTGCGTTTGCTCCGCTTAAATCTTCCTGCCCAGATATTTTTTCACCGCGTCAATCAATTCATCAATCCTGCTTCCGTCAGAAGTTTTCTCCCACCTGTATTCACTCTGCGGCCTCACATAATCACGCGCTATGCTCCCGTCCGTGTAAAGATTAACCGTCCTCAAATGAAGGTATGTATTGTCGTCAAAATCAACAGCGTAAAGCAATATGCACGGCCCGAAATTTTTCCCGCGCCTCGCCTTGAAGTTAGGATCTCTCTTCATCTGCCTGTTAGTTTTCTCCGTCGGAAACCAAACGCTTATGAATGCCGCCTGCGAGTTAGCACGGTCGTATTCTATATAGTCCGAGGCTATGTACATCTCGTAGCTGTCATCTTTGCGCACAAATATCATTCCGCCTGAGTCTTCACGCACAGAGTCTTCACGATAGCCCGGCAAATTTCTCGGTGCTTTGTTTCTTGCTGACTGAAAGAATTTCGACAATATTCCCGGAGCAATCGCAAAGTTCAGGTTTTGTCCGTCAGTCCGTAACTTTGTGGGCATTCCGACAACCTCGCCCCGGAGATTCACTAACGCACCTCCGCTTGAACCCGGCGAAATTGGCGCGGTGAATTGCACCCAAGTGTTATTCTCACGGAACGCCGAAACGATTCCATTCGACACAGTTCCGCTTAAGCCTTTGGGATTCCCTATCGCTATTACTGCCTCGCCCTGACGCGGAAGACTCTTGCTTATCGCTAGGAATTTCACGGGGTAAGGAGTCTTCACGCTCAATAGTGCCATGTCCCTTTGCGAGTCATAATCCTTGAGGCTTGCTGACATGCTTTTTCCGTCATGAGCTGTTACGCTGATATAGTCCGCGTTCCGTATGACGTGCCAGTTCGTGAGGATGTCCCCGGCCGAGCTCACAAAGAAGCCGCTTCCTGTTCCTGTGTCGGTCTTAATCATAACGATTGAGGGCATGACTTTTTCGACAAGGTCAGCGTAATCGGGGGCGATGTTCTGCACTGCGGGAATGTCCGTCTTCATTCGGAGCTGCTCAATCTCATCAAGAAGGCGCGAATAATCACGGTCATTTTTCGAGTCATCCTGCGACGTGTAAAGGAAGTATGCGAGAAGCAGAGCTGTTATTGTTGTCATGACAAGCGCGAGTTTCAAGATGATATTGTGATGTTTCTTGCTGACGGGGTGAGAGTCTTCCGGCGAAATTTCCTTAGAGTCTTCAGCTTCTTCATGGCCGTACAGATCGTAATATGCCTCAGTGAGATATTCATATGCCTGCTCAATGTTGAAGCGCATCCGCCGTGCCTCGTCATATTCTGCTGTGCCCGGCGCGAATCGTATTGGGTCATAGATTGCTATTCGTGCCTCGTAGTTTCGCTGTATACGGTTAATGTCTAAGTCTTCATCTTCCGGCGAAATTCCCAAGTATAAGCATGCCTCGTCAGGTGTCATAATGTTATCTGCTCTCACGTATAATCCTCCGCAAAATTCTGCTTCCCATTAATGCGCGGTTCTCTCGTGCGTAACTCACTGCGCTTTTTGCACTTGCTCCCCATTCTAACAGCTTCTCGATTAGCTTCTGACTCGGTTTTGACGCGCTCACTGCCTTGATGAGCACTTCATCTTTGTGCTTTATGCTGTCTCCTGCTGCTTCTATGATGATGTTTGCGGTTTTGACGTGCCTAGTGATAACTGCGGTCATCAATGCGGTGTTGCCTTCTGAGTCCCGTGCGTTGAGGTCAGCTCCTGTGCGAATCAGTTCACGGACTGCGGGAATGTTTCCATCCTTTGCGGCTGATATTAACGCTCTGTTTTTGCCGGTGCCGTCATCGTCCCTGCATACCCGGAGGAGTGCCAGCGCGTTTGATGTGCGTCCTGCTGAAAGTGCTGCTTCAAGAGGAGTGAGTCCCGCGCTGTTAGGTTTGTCGGGGTCAGCTCCGTACTCGTAAAGCAGTTCTATTATTGATGAGCTTGGATTGTTTGCGGCGGCTTCAAGAAGTGGAGTCGTTGTTGAGCTGTTATTTTTTCGCAGGAGAAATGATTTCAGGGCGGCCATGATGCTTTGATGATTGAGATTCACAACTGCATTGACGAAAGCACCTTCAATAACTGCTGACTTAATCTCATCATAGAGCCCGTTACGGCATAAAAGGCAGAAGTCAGAATCAGAGAGCGGCATAAAAATTTTCACCTCGCATGTAATGAGGGCATTATAACGCATAAAACCCGCGTGTGTGGTGTTATAATTACGCCTATCACACTAACAATTGAATAAAGAAAGGGGCAAAAATTTTTCATGTCAACAATCGGATTTTATGATCCCGAAAATTTCAAGAAAGTTTATCACGCACAGCCCAGAACAACTATTGAGACTCTGTTTTACGGCAACAATGTTCATCACGTTTCAGACCTTCACGAAGCATACAACCTCGCAAAGAATTCACCCGGCACAATCGAATTAACAGGAATGCCCGTATTCATGCCTGAAGCTCAGGGACTCCCCCAGGACGCAAACGTGTTACTGTTCAACGACGGCGGAATCTTCGGACGCACCGCAGCAGCTCGCAGAATCGTCGGCTATCCTGATGTTGATGTCGCGAAATACTGCAAGATTATCCGCGAGGCAGTCTTCAACATGCGCTACAGGAAGTTATACCAGGCTGACGCATATGTCGGACTCGATGAAGACTTCATGACGATGGCACATATTGTGCTCCCTGAAGGCTACGAGAATAACTTGTACAACTGGATGATTAACTTCCAGTACGCGAACGAGGCATACAAGCCGCGCTACGAGGCATCACGCAGAATTTCAGACCATGACGGAGATATATTCTTTGTGGCTGACCCTGACTGGCCGCACGGAGACCCGGAGCTTCAGAAACAGTTCCCGCTCGGAATAGCTTTCTTCTCACCTGAAGAGAACTGCGCAATCGTATTAGGCCTGAGATATTTCGGCGAACTCAAGAAGGGTACATTGACTCTTGCGTGGGGAATCGCGGCTCGTAACGGTTACGCTTCATGCCACGGCGGACTCAAACGCTACACACTCAAGGACGGAAGCGGCAAAAAGTTTGTTGTTGCGGCGTTCGGACTCTCAGGTTCAGGCAAGTCGACAATTACACACGCAAAGCATGACGGGAAATATGATGTTATGGTCTTGCATGATGATGCATTCGTCGTGAACGTGAAGGACAAATACGCGATCGCGCTTGAGCCGACATATTTCGACAAGGTAGCGGATTACCCGATAGGCTGCCCGGACAACAAGTTTGTGCTGACGCTTCAGAATTGCGGGTGCGTAAGGACTGCTGACGGAAAACTCATCGCAGTAACAGAAGACATACGCAACGGAAACGGCCGCGCAATCAAATCACGCTTATGGTCGCCGAACAGAGTCGACAGAATCGACGAGCCTTTGAACGCTATCTTCTGGCTTATGAGAGACCCGACATTACCGCCCGTGCTGAAACTTGAAGGGCCTTCACTCGCTTCAGTATTAGGTGCGACACTTGCGACAAAGAGAACGAGCGCGGAGAACTTAGCACCCGGCGTTGACCCTGACGCGCTTGTCTGCGAGCCTTACGCGAACCCGTTCAGGACGTATCCTCTTGGTATGGACTACGAGAGATTCAAGCAGCTTATTTCGGACGGAGTGGACTGCTACATTCTCAACACTGGCAACTTCATGGGCAAGCCTGTGGGCAAAGAGAACACATTGATGATCATCGAGAGAATCGTTGAGGGCAAAGCTCAGTGGGTGCCTTTCGGGAATCTCACGGGCATAAAGACAATGGAGATCCCCGGATTCGTTGCTGACCTCAAGAACGAGGAGTACAGGACTCAGCTCAAGAAGAGATTTGAGGACAGACTCCGCTTCATCAAGAGCAGAGATACAGAGCGCGGCGGAATCGACAAACTTCCTGCTGACGCTCACGAGGCTGTAGAGAAACTCATTGCTGAAATCGGCTAAACGTTAATGACAAAAACGGGCGGCACTCTCAAGACTGCGGGAGGCCGTCTATTTCTTTATGTCATCTTGATGCCCTGCTGGCTGTGAAGTTTTCTGAGAAGTTTATACTCATAGCGGTCAATCTTAACGCTTCTTTCGTGATGGGGTTGCTTTGAATGACACCACTTGCAGAGAACCCGCATATTTTCCGGTCTTACATCAGGGTGTGAGCCGTTCACGTGATGAACAACAGCAATCTCTTCATGTCCTCTCATGTCAAGCCCGCATTCCTCGCAGCGGTAATTCTGCGCGATTCTGTACATCGTAGAAATTTCGTCCCAGTTACCCGGGTATTCATTGCTGACACTTGCGCCGAACCAAACCGTATTATTCTCCATGAGTCTGTACAGCTCTGTGAGTTCCGGCAGACTCGTCTCAAGACTCCTGCAATGACTCGCAAACTCTCTGAGGCTGAATGAGTCTCGTATCTCTTTCTTCACGCTGTCTTCTGCGCTGCTGTAACCTCGCCAGCCCCGTCCGCTGTCCCATTCGGCCAAACATTTCACACATGGCCGGAGAGTCTGCAATATTAACTTGGGCTTTTCTTTGTCTTTGCGCTTTTCTTTGTCTAATATCTCAAACTTTCCTGTGATCCTGTCGGTGAATCGATACGTACGAAGCCATCCGATACTCTCCTCATAACAGACCACGCTGCACCTCATGAAGTGAAATACATTATGCTGAAGTTTCACTGGCCTGTAGAGGAATAAGCAGCACGGCGAAAATTCGTCATTGTCAAGTACCGGCGGCAGGTCTATTCCGTCCCACATTTGAGAGTCATACCTAAGCTGAAGAAAGAATTTGTTGAAGTCGAATGTCTCTGCGGATAACTTGTTGCCGGGAAATTTTTTGTTCCACATGTTTATACAATGTCCGCATACATCAAGCCCCGGATTTTTTGAAGTCCTGCGAAAATCTTTAATGCTTCCGTCATTCTGCGCTCTCTTTATCGCCTGGCACGGCATGAAGTGAAAGGTTTCCCCGTCAGGCTTATATATTACGAAACGGAAGGGCTTCACGTCATAATCGCAATGGCATTCGGGAGCGTTGATTTCTTTCCTGTGTGTGATTAAGCCAGCAAAAATTTCTTCAGGGTTAAGCGGCATCATTCGAGTCCTCCTTTTCTTTGTCTGTAACTTCCGGGGATGTCTCCGGCTTTTTCTCTGCGGCTTGCTTAGGATTATTTTTCGGCCTGCCTCTTTTGGACTTTGTTTCGGGCGTGTTTTCGGCCGGGAGAATATCAGCGTTATTCGCCGGGAATGACCCTTCCGCGCCCGCTGTCCTGAGCTTGTCAATGATTGCTGCTAAGTTGTCCGCCATCACCTGAAGTATTATCTTTATATTTTCTCCGTAAGCGTCCTTAATCTGATCCATTGAGTTATTGATTATGTTCCTTATGCCTGAATGAATCTGGCCTAACTCACTCTGAAGATTATTCGCGCTCTCAGCTATTACGCCCTGGAAAGTTCCGGCCATGTCAGCGAGGCAGCTGGCTTGTTGATTTGATGACTCCGCCATTCTCTTGCATGACGTGTCAACAGCCTCGATTAACTGGCTGATTTCGTCCTCAAGATTCCTGATTGTGTTTCTCTGGAATGAGTCAGCGTTTTGCGACAAAGTTTCAAGCAGCTTGTTCATCTCATCGCGCATGGCCGGCACAACGTTATTCAGCTCCTTCACAATGCTGCCTGCTCCGGCTTCTGACTTGTTATTGGCATCCGTAATTATGGCCGATATAGCGTCAAGCCTTTGTGTGATTTCTCTGCGGAGAGTCGCATTCTCATTGCGTAAGGACTCAGCGTTCCCGGTCAAAGTTCCGGCAAGCCTGCTTATCTCATCTGTGATACGGCTTATGCCCTGCCCCGATTTGTCGTCAGCGTCAGAAATTATTGATGACAGATCGTCAAGCCTCCGTGAAATTTCAGCGCGCAGAGTCCTGTTCTCATTCTCAAGTGCATTCATTCTGCCTGTCATTGTGCTGTGAAGGTCTTTCACCCGGTCGCCGATGTAATCACCCGAAACAATAAGAGCCTCTTCTATGTTGTCGCTGAGAAATTTTTTCATCCCGCTGTAAATCATCCACATCATAACGAGAAATATCACCATGAATACAATCACTATACCTGCAAAAATAATTTCCATTCTTAACCGGCCTTCCTGAAGTTTTCACAAAAAATTTTCAGGGACATGCCATCACTGCGACATATCCCCGTAATCTGTCAGCTTTCTATTTGTCTTTTGCAGGGTCTTCAAATATGCTCAGAAGGTCATCACTTTCTTCTATTATCTCGATGTCTGAAGAAATATCCGGCTGAGTCTGTTTCCTGTGAGAACGTGAGCTGAAATCCGCGTCCATTTTCTTGCGCCATTTCCCTTTGCGTAACACCTCGCGCGGTTCTTCACACATTGACATGCAGCACATAACATCGCCGACAGACTCATATACGACTCCTGTTCCCTGAGAGTCCGCAACGTAATCCACTGCCCTGTCCGCTGAAATTCCGATTGATGAGGCCGCCTCCACTGCGTCAATATTCGCTCCGATGAAGAGAAACTCCCAGCCGTATTTCTCTGTCTCATGCTCAATCATTCTTTTCACTTCGCTGTATGAATATTTCCTGCTTGCGTTCTCGAGTCCGTCAGTGATGATGACAAAGATTGTTTTTCCGGGGACATCTTCAGGCCGCGAATGTCTGTACACTCTCACAGTGTGGTTAATCGCTCCTCCTACAGCGTCAAGCAAGGCAGTGCATCCCCGTGTGAAGTATTCCCTGCTTGTCATGGGCTTAACGTCAGCAAGATTCACGCGGTTGTGAAGAATCTCTTGAACGTCATCAAATAATATTGTCGACACGATTGCATTGCCTGACTCTTTCTTCTGCTTGGCAATCATTGAGTTGAAGCCGCCGATCGTATCACCTTCAAGCCCTCTCATTGAACCGCTTCTGTCGAGAATGAATACCATATCGGTGACTCCGTTTTTGACTCGCCCGCCAGGTTTTGACTCATTGCCGACAACCTTGCTCCACCGTTCAAGCTCTGAAGTCATGAAATCATCAAGCAAAGGACGAACGAGAGACTCAATTTCCGCCGGGACTCCGTAGAACCCTTCAGCGATTGAGCAAGTTATAGCCGCTAATGTGTCTGAGTCACCGCCGAGCGATATTGCATTGCGCAAAGCGTCCTCGAAATCATTTGCCTCAAGGAACGCGATTATTGCTTCAGGTACAGTCCCTTGGCATGACACCTCGAAATCATAATCCGGCCGAATGTCATCGCATGTCCTCTTCAAGTCGTAACCGTAACGCAGGGATATATAGCTTCTGATTTCGTCCTTGCTGTGATTCGTGCGCGCTAAGAAAATTGCTGCCGCTGTGGCCTGCGCGCCTTTGATTCCTTCGGGGTGATTGTGAGTCGGAAGGGCTGTTATCTTCGCGAATCTTTCGACTGTCGGCAAGTCATCAAAGTACCACGCGACCGGGGAGACTCTCATGGCCGATCCATTTCCGAAACTGTTATATGGCTGAGGGTTCTCGGAGTTGAGCCACGCTTTGAAGTGTGAGCCGTAACTCGTCCGGTAACGCCTGCCAAATTCGAGCATTGAGTCCTTCACTGCCTGCTGAAATTCTGACTCGTCAACAGCTTCTCCCTTCTTGAATTTCATGAGGGCATTCGCGACCGCGAGCGTCAAAACAGAGTCGTCAGTGAACTTTGAGTAACCGTTAATGAGGGGAAAATCTTTTCTCTTGATGTTGTGAAACTCGTAGGGGCTTCCAACGACATCACCAATAACCGCGCCAAAAATCATGGCACATTCCTCCTTAAATGGTGATATAATAATTCAACTTATCTGTGAAATTTCTTGTCTGTAGGATTATATTTGAAATAATACCATGCTTTTACTTTTCTGAATATCCGCCTGCTTACTCTTGCGGGATTTTATAGCCTGTGTTATGTAATGCCATAAAATTTTTTCACAGGAGGAAGCAAATTCATTGATTGAGCTTGAACACATAGTGAAGAGTTTTCATGCAGACAAAGACAAATCGATTCATGCGGTTGATGATGTCTCACTCACGATTAACGACGGAGATATTTACGGCATAATAGGCTTCTCAGGCGCGGGGAAATCGACCCTTGTACGCTGCATAAATCTTCTTGAGCGTCCCGACTCCGGCAGTGTCAAAATCAACGGCGTAGAAATGATGACGCTTAAGCCCAAAGAACTCTACAAAGCACGCACCAAAATCGGAATGATCTTCCAGCAGTTTAACCTTATGCCCTCGCGAACAGTCTTGCAGAACGTAGCATACCCCCTCAAGAATATGACTCATGACCAAATACGCGCAAAGGTCCGTGAGCTTCTCACACTCGTAGACATTCCCGACAAGGAGAACGCTTACCCTTCAGAATTATCCGGCGGGCAGAAGCAGAGAGTCGCAATTGCACGAGCACTAGCCAATGACCCGGGCATATTGTTATGCGACGAGGCAACAAGCGCGCTTGACCCTCAGACAACAGGGGCGATACTTCAGCTCCTCAAAGACCTTAACCGCAAGCTAGGACTCACAATCGTAGTAATCACTCATGAGATGGAAGTCGTGAAGACTATATGCCGAAAAGCCGCCGTTATGGACGCAGGGAAAATCATCGAGCGCGGAGATGTCTTTGAGATTTTCTCATCACCCAAGCACCCCGTAACAAAAAATTTTGTGCGGACGGTCTCGAACCTGTCAAAAATTGAGACGCTAATCAAAGACGAGTCGCCAATCGTGAAAGTGAATCCCGGCCAGGTAATGGCGAGATTGATTTATGTACACGCTGACGTTTCAGAGCCGTTAATCTCGTATGCGTCGCGTGCGTTTGACCTTGAGATTAATATCGTGCTTGCTGACGTTGAAATAGTTGCGGGCGTAATGGTCGGAGGAACTGTAGTAATCTTCAGCGGCGAGAGTGAGAGAATCGACAAGGCCATTCAGTATTACATCGACAAAAATATTCGCGTGGAGGTTCTGAACGATGCAAGAATTACTGCCTAACTTGATGAAGCGTCTGCCGGAGTTCTGGAAGGCCTGCGGAGATACATTGCTCATGGAAGCGTGGTCAGGCGCGATAATTTTCGTGCTTGGACTCATATTCGGGATAATCTTAACGGTAACGAAGCCCGGCGGAATCATGCAGAACAGGACGGTTTATCAGGTGCTCGACAAGATAATAAACTTGTTCCGTTCGATTCCGTTCATCATATTGCTGACTGCGTTAATGCCATTGTCCCGGGCGATAATGGGGACGGCTATATACGTGCGGGGAGTCATTGTTCCGTTGGTGTTCGGCGCGACTCCGTTCTTTGCGAGGCAGGTTGAGAGCGCATTGGCACAAACTGAGAAGGGACTCGTTGAGGCTGCATTGTCGATGGGATCGAGTCCGTTTGAGGTGATATTCCGGGTATACCTGCGTGAGAGTCTTGCTCCGATAATCCGTGCGATAACGATAACAATCATAAGCCTGTTGGGACTCACTGCGATGGCTGGTGCGGTCGGCGCGGGGGGACTGGGAGATTTCGCGATACGATACGGCCATGACAGGAACATGCAGGACATAACGTGGGTAGTTGTGGGGGTGCTTGTCGCGGGCGTAAGTATTGTGCAGTGGCTCGGAGAATATTTTGCGAGAAAAAATACGCACTAGTAGTAAAATATCACGTAAAATTTTTGTGAAAGGAAGTAAAGAATCATGGCAAGAAAATTTTTGCTGTCGTTTGTGTTAGTGCTTGCGCTTTCGTTGAGCGCGTCTGCTGACGTAACTGTGAGGCTCGGTGTAACCGGTAGCGTTTACGATGAGATGTGGCAGCCCGTCAAAGAAATGCTCGCGAAGGAAGGCATCAAACTCGAAGTGATTCAGTTCACGGACTACGTAACGCCTAACAGGGCACTTGCTGACGGAGATATTGACCTTAACGGATTCCAGCACAGGATATATTTTGCTGACGAGTTGCAGAGCAGAGGCTACAAGCTCACGAACATAGCAAATACATTTGTCGTGCCGCTGAATTTGTACTCGATCAAAATCAAAACGCTTGACGAACTGAAAGACGGCGACGTTATAGCAATCCCCAATGACCCGACAAACGGAGGCCGGGCGATAAAGGTGCTTGCGACTTCCGGGATAATCACGCTGAGAGAAGGCGCGGGCTTCAATCCCACAAAGGAAGATATAGCGTCTTACAGCAAGAAGATCACAATACAGGAACTTGCAGCGAACACGATACCTTCCGCGCTTCCTGACATTGCGGCGGGAGTCATCAACGACACGTACGCGCTTGATTACGGACTGAAGGCAAGCGATGCTGTTTTTGCTGACCAGGCACGGGAGAAAGAATACTGGAACTTAATCGCGGCGAGGACTTCGGATCTTTCTGACCCTGCGAAACTTGAGACTTACGCAAAAATTGTGAAGGCGTATCAGAGTGAGACAATGAAGAATCATCTTGCGGAACTTTACGGCGGTTTCTTCAGGCCGGTGGGATGGGATGAAGATCTTCTCGCGCCGTTCAAGAAGTAAGAGATAATGTTTGCCCCCTTGCCGAAATGGTGAGGGGGATTTTTTATGCGTGAATGCTATAATCATCATATCGAAAATTCTACTTAGGGGAAAATCATTATGTTACGCAGAATTATGCTTATCTTTCTTGCTGTGTTCATTTTTATAGAGTGGGGTCCTCTGACTGACGAGCGCGCGAAATACGGAATCGCAAAAGGCAATCCGTTCATAAAAGAAGTTGTTATTACGTTCGATGACGGACCGCGTGAAACCGGCATGCAGGAAATTGACGAGGTGCTTTCAAGTTTTGATGTTAAGGCGACATTCTTTCTTGTGGGAAAATTTGCCGAGCGTTACAGCCATATAACACTCATGCTCAGTCACCAGGGCTATGAGCTTGGGAATCATACATACACTCACCCCAGGCTGTATCAGGACAACACACCGCACATTGTGAGGCAGGCTGAAAGGTGCGATGAAGTTCTCGAAAATCTCGGCATAAGAAAGACAAGGTTTCTCCGTCCGCCCGGAGGACATTTCAACATGAAGATCTTCAACGCAATGAGAAGAATGAATCTGCGCCTGGGACTCTGGAGCCTCAACACCGCCGATTACACCGGGAGACCTGCTGACGAGATCTATAACCTCATAGCGGGCAGCGTTAGGAACGGAGATATTATTCTCATGCACTCAGGGACTCCGAACACCGTCGAAGCACTTCCGAGAGTCATACGCGAGCTTCAGCGCAGGGGCTTCACGATCATAAGGCTTGAGGATATGTGGAACGGGGGAAGGACGTAGCGTTATTCGTCCCATCCCCATTTAGGTATTATGCAGTGAAAATGATTGTCGCCCTTCTTCTCTATCTTGTACTCAATCCATGAAGGCGGCGTGAAATTGTCCCTCACAGTCTCGCAAAGCTCGTAAAGGATCTTCACGCTGTCAAATTTCTCAAGCTCCGGGATCCTCACTCCCTGCAAAAGACTCTTTATCATCCTGTATGCGCGTTCCTTCGCTGCTTTGTCCTCCTGCATTATGTACAGGAATAACTGCTTGGGCCCCTGCAGGTTGTCCTCCCCGTAAAAATCGACTCTTATCATCGGCATTCTGTCTTTCTTCCGGTAAACTACTTTCCAGTACCAGTAAGCTACCTTCATGCGCTGAAACTCCGAGGGCTTTTCGTGAGTCTCATTCTCATTCACAGCTTCAGAATCTTTCACGCCCTCCATAATGTCATCATTAACGCTCAAGTCTGACAGCTCGGTGAAAATATGCCCGCAGTGTATACATTCCCTTGCACGCTTCATGACAGTCTTGTGGCACTTGGGGCAGATCTTGAACATGTCGCCGAGTTCCTGAGATGATTTCTTCCCGGTCTTTACGGTTCTGCGGGGAGGAATGATTTTCGTAACAGCACCATGACGCGCAATGTTCCCGGCAAAGTCTAACACTAAGCAGTCCTGATGATGCCCGGGACTTTTGACTCTCATTCCGCGTCCGCTCATCTGCATATAGAGTCCAGGCGAAAGAGTCGGACGTGCCATCACAATAACATCAATGTCAGGGTAATCGAATCCAGTTGTCGCGACTCCTACGTTCGTTACGGCTTTGATTTTCCCCGCTTTGAAGTCAGCAAAGATCCTCGCACGTTCCTCTGAAGTCGTTTTGCTGGTGATTGCCTCCGCTTTGACTCCCTGCGCTATAAATTCGTCCCTCATCTTTTCGGCATGTGAGATGCTCACGCAGAACACTAACCACGCTGTACGATTCCCGGCGCGCCTGATAGTTTCAGCTACAACTTTCTTGTTTATGTCCGAGCTGTTCACGCGGGACTCAAGCTCCTGCTTCTCGTAATCTCCCTGCACTTTCTTTATGCCCTCAACGTCCATAGTTAAGTCTGTGAATGTTGATGTGAGTCGCGCAAGAAATTTCCTCTTCACAAGCTCTTCAATCGTTACTGACTCGATTAACGCCTGGAATATAGCGTTGTCGCCCTCAGTCAATAACCCCTGGCCTAACCTGTAAGGTGTCGCGGTGAGTCCTATCATCCGCATTTTAGGGTTGATCTCGTGAAGTGATGAGAGCAAACGCCGGTACATTCCTTCGTCTTCATTCTGAATCATGTGAGCCTCGTCGACAATCACAATATCGATTCGCCCTAACTCTTCAGGTTTACGCCAGATTGATTGAATGCCTGCCACTGTTATCGCGCTGATGTCCTTTGTTCCGAGTCCCGCACTGTAAATTCCTATTGGTGCTTCCGGCCATGCGAGTCTGATTTTCTCCGCGTCCTGAACAAGAAGCTCTTTGACGTGTGAGAGAACGAGAATTTTTGCGTCCTTCTTCCGCCTCAATATGTCCTCGCAGAAGCCCGCGATTATGTGCGCTTTGCCTGAGCCTGTCGGAGCTACAATGCAGGGGTTGCCCTCGTGTTCATAAAGCCATTTGTACGTCTCACGTATTGCCTTGACCTGATAATCTCTTAATGCCATGTGAAAATCTCAGCTCCTTATTGTTAATAGGGAACAGAAGATAGCGGTTAAGGAAAAAAATCACGCGCCCTAACCGCTAACCGATAATCCCTATTTCGCTGCCAGTTCGAGAATCTTTATGACTGTCTCTGTTGCTTTCTCCATCACCTGAACCGAAACAAATTCATACCGCCCGTGATAGTTGTGGCCTCCGATGAAAATATTCGGCGTGATTAATCCCCTCCATGTCAATGCGGCTCCGTCTGTCCCTCCGCGCATGGCCTTGAAGTAAGGAGCGATTCCGATTTCCTTCATGGCATTCACAGCAAGGTCAACGATGTGCATATGTCCTTCAAGTTTCTCGCGCATGTTGTAATACTGGTCGTGCATCTCAAGATCGAATCTTTCCGCGCCGTATTTCTTCCTCATCCAGTCTACGCAGTCAGCAAAAAATTTCTTCCTCGCCTCGAATTTCTTCATGTCATGATCGCGAATGATGAAGTGAAGCTCTGCGTTCTCTGTGTCGCCGTTAAACGTTAAGCAGTGATAATAGCCCTCGTATTTCTCAGTTGTTGCGGGAGTCTCGTAAGCAGGGAACATTGAGAGAAATTCATTCCCCATTGTTACCGCGCTCAGCATGAGTCCTTTTGCTGAACCGGGATGAACGGATCGGCCATGTATATTTACGGTTGCGCTTGCGGCGTTGAAGTTCTCGTAACTTATTTCACCGAGTGAGCCTCCGTCGAGAGTGTACGCGAAATCCGCCCCGAATTTCTCAATGTCAAGATGACTCGCAAGCTCGCTGATTTCCTCGTCAGGCGTAAAAGCCACGCATATATCCCCGTGCTCAAACTCAGAGTGAGCAATCACCCAGTCAACCGCACCCATAACTTCAGCCATCCCGGCTTTGTCGTCAGCACCTAACAGAGTCGTGCCGTCAGTAACAACTAAGTCATGGCCGGTGTAATCCTTCATGAACGGGAAATCATCAGGCGACATTATGATGTTGAGCGACTCATTGAGGGTTATATTTCCTCCGTCATAGTTGTGAACGACCCGGGCTTTTACGTTTTTCCCGGAGGCTTCGGCGGCTGTGTCCATGTGAGTAATGAATCCTATTGCGGGAATCTTCCTGTCTGTGTTGGCGGGCAGTGTTCCCATAACGTAGCACTTATCGCTGACTGAGACATTCACGAATCCCCGCTCGGTCAACTCCTTCTCCATTTCGCGCGCTAATTCCCATTGTGTGTCGGTGCTTGGGACTTTCCCGGATAACCCGGCTTTCTCGTCTGACTGAGTGTCATACGTAACATACTTCAAGAAATGCTCTAAAGTTGTGTACAATCTCTATATCTCCTTTGCGTAATGACATGCCGCAAAATGTCCGGGCAATATCTCCTTCAACGCGGGCGGAGTGTTCCGGCAAATCTCTTTCGCGTAACGGCATCTCCCTGCGAACCTGCAAGCGTCAGGAGGCTCAATCGGACTCGGCACGTCGCCTTCAAGTATAATACGTTCCCGCCTAACGTCCAGTTTTGCGAGGGGTATAGCTGACAATAAAGCCTGCGTGTACGGGTGCAGCGGCTTGCTGAAAAGTTCTTTGTACTCTGAGAGTTCGACAATCTGGCCGAGATACATTACGGCGATTCGGTCTGAGACATGACGGACTACACTTAGGTTATGCGAAATGAAAACGTAAGTATACTTGTACTCCTTCTGCAATGCGTTCAAGAGATTCAGAATTTGCGCCTGAATACAAACGTCCAACGCTGAGACAGGCTCATCAAGAACGATAAACTCCGGGTTAAGAGCTAACGATCTTGCGATTCCGATTCGCTGCCGTCGTCCTCCGTCTAATTCGTGCGGGTAACTGTTTTCGAGTCGCTCGGCGAGTCCGACTGTGTCCATCAATGAACGGATTCGCTTGCGCATTTCGTTTTTGTCGGAGTAAATGTTGTTGACGATTAACGGCTCTGCTATGAGTTCCCAGACTGACAAGCGCGGGTTTAAGCATGAGTATGGATCCTGAAAGACTATCTGCACTCGCTTGCGCAATTCTTTCATCTCGCGGGGAGTCGCTTTCGTTACGTCAGTGTAGCCGTCATCATTCGGATTCTTCAGCAAAACTTTTCCCGATGTGCTGTCGAGCAAACGTATCAAGCACCGCCCTAATGTCGATTTCCCGCAGCCTGACTCACCGACAAGGCCGAGAGTTTCACCCTTCATTATCTCAAAGCTCACATCATCAACAGCGTGAAGCATTCCGCGTTTCGTCGCAAAATATTTCTTCAGGTTCTCGACTCGTATATATGCTTCCATCTACAACGCCTCCCCGTTAAGAAATTTCTTGACGCAGAAAGGACACGCCACATAATGACCCGCTTCGGCCTCCTGCATATCGGGACGAATCTTTGAGCATTCATCAGCAGCCATTGAGCAGCGAGGATGAAACGCGCAGCCCGCCGGGAGATTCACAGGGTCAGGCATAAGGCCGGGTATCACTGGCAGCTCGTCAACATCTTCATCAATATCCGGCACTGAACGGAAAAGCCCCCGCGTGTACGGGTGAATCGGATTCGTGTAAAGCGATCTTTTGTCAGCATATTCGACCACACGCCCAGCATACATAATCGCTACCTTGTCGCAAATGTCCGCAACAATCCCCAAGTCGTGAGTGATGAGAATCATTGAGGCCGAAAATTTTTGTTTCAGCTCCTTCATCAGCTCTAACACCTGCGCTTGAATAGTAACGTCAAGTGCTGTAGTCGGCTCGTCAGCAATCAGTAATTCCGGGTCGCAGGCTAAAGCAATCGCAATCACAACGCGCTGTTTCATCCCGCCGGAAAACTGGTGCGGGTAATCGTGCATTCTCTCACGGCGAATCCCGACAAGCTCTAACATATCTCCCGCGAGCTTCAAAGCCTCCGAGTGTGATACGTTCTTGTGAAGGGAAATCATTTCGGCTATCTGTTTGTCGACTGTCATAACGGGATTAAGGCTCGTCATAGGATCTTGGAATATCATTGCGATTTTCTCGCCGCGAATTTTCCGCATCTCTGACTCGGACTTAGTGAGCAAGTTTTCACCGTTGAAAAGTATCTCGCCTGATTTGATTTTGCCGGGCGGATTAGGGATTAGCCGCATGATTCCGAGTGCAGTTGTTGTTTTCCCTGCGCCTGTTTCACCGACAAAGCCGAGTGATTCACCGCGTCCCAATGTGAGATTCAATCCTTCAACAGCGTGAACGACTCCGCTCTCAACCTCGTAATGAATCGTCAAGTCCTTTATGTCAAGCATAGTGTCATTCATTCTCATCACCTCTTCAGTTTCGGGTCAAGTGCATCACGCAAGCCATCACCCAGAAAGTTTAGTGCTAATATCGTGAGCATGATTGCGAGTCCTGGATATAGCGTCATGTGCGGGTAATCGCGAATGTATTGACGGCCTCCCGATAACATCGCGCCCCATTCAGGGTTAGGGGGCTGAATGCCGAGTCCTATGAACGACAAGCCCGCCGCGTTTAAGATTGCTGAGGCGACTCCTAATGTTGACTGTACTATGATGGGGGCCATGCTGTTTGGGATTATGTGCTTGAGGATTATGCGCAAGTCTGAGCTTCCCGCAGCCCTCGCAGCCTCGATGAACTCCATCGAACGAATCGACAGCACAGAACCCCGGACAATTCGCGCGTATGTCGGCACCGCTGAAATTCCGACAGCTATCATCAAGTTCATGAGACTCGGCCCTAACGCCGCAACAATCGCAATCGCCAATAACGTCTGGGGAATCGACAATAACACGTCCATCACTCGCATTATGCAGTTGTCGAGTCTCCCGCTGTAATATCCTGAGACAGCTCCGAGCATACCGCCGATCACTAACGCGATTCCCACAGCAATGAATCCTACCTGCAATGAGACTCTCGCGCCGTATATCAGCCTGCTCAAAATGTCCCGGCCAAATTCATCCGTTCCGAGCCAGTGCGCTGACGTTGGAGTCTCGAACATGTGCATTAAGTCTTGTTTGATTGGGCTGTATGGTGAAATCACTTCCGCAAATATCGCGCAGAACACAAGCACGAATATTATCGCAAGCCCGAACATAGCAAGAGGACTCCTCGCAAGCCTCATCATCACATCAGCAAAAGGACTCCTGCGTTTACGGACTAATTCAGGGATTATTTTATCTGTCATGTTATCACTCCTACTTTAACTCAGCTTTGATTCGCGGATCTATGTACGCATACAGCAAATCAACGAGCAAATTCACAATGCTGAATGTTATTGCGATAAACAAGACTCCGCCCTGAACCATAGGATAGTCGCGGCTCATTATTGCGTTGACCATCAAGCGGCCGACTCCGGGAACGGCAAATATACTCTCAGTGAGAATCGCTCCCGATAACAACTGCCCGAACTGGAGTCCGCATAACGTTACGACAGGGATTAAAGCGTTGCGCAGGGCATGTACGCCGATAACTATGCTTTCTTTCTGACCCTTTGCGCGTGCTGTGCGAATGTAGTCAGCCCGGATAACTTCAAGCATTGATGATCGTGTCATTCTCGTAACCATTGAGATACTTTGCGCGGCTAATGCGACTGAAGGGAGAATCATTGCTTTGAACGTTGAGAAACCCGACGAAGGAAGCCACCGTAATTTCACGGCGAATAAAAGTATCAGCAGCAAGCCAAGCCAGAAGACCGGCATTGAGAGTCCAATCATGGCGAAAATCATCGTGATTGTGTCAAACCATGAGTATTGTTTTATCGCTGAGATTATCCCGCATGGTATACCGATTATGATTGCGATTATCATCGCGAAGGCCGAAAGTTTCAGCGTGTAGGGGAAAGCCGTCAATATCTCCTGCATTACCGGACGCTTTGAGCTGTACGATCTCCCTATGTCGCCTTTGAACACTGCCTTGTATACATAATTCCCGAACTGAACGAGGAACGGATCATTGAGTCCCTCTTTGTCACGGAACTCCTTTATTGCCTCGTCCGTAGCAAGGTCGCCTAATACCATTCGGGCAGGGTCGCCCGGTGTGAAGTAAAGCAGAGTGAATACGCAGAAAGCAACGCCGAGCAGAACAGGTACAAGCATAATGATACGGCGCAAAATATATTTCAGCATTAATTTTCACTTCCTTGTGCAAAAAAAATTAACGGCAGGTGTTGTGCTGATGTCCTGCCGTCATTGTCTGCGTCATTATAATTGTAAACCTGATTTAATCTTCAAAGTATACATTTCGGAATGAGTGAACCTCGAACGGGTCAACCTCGAAGCCCTTAACGATTTTGCGGACTCCTGCTATTGCCTCGTCATTGTGAAGGTAAATCATCGGGAGCTGCTCATTAATGTAGAGCTGCATATCCTTGTAGACTTTCGCGCGCTCTTCGCCGTCAGGAAGGCTTCTTCCTTTCGCGAGCATCTCATCAAGTTTCGGGTCTGCGTACGTCGTGTAGTTAGTCCCTGCGTTAGTCTCAAGCAATCCCGCAACCGCGTAATCAGGATCAGGAACAGAGAGTCCCCAGCCAAGCAAGAACACATCATGCTGTTTCTGCTGAAGGACATTGAGATACGCGCCCCATTCCTGCTGAACGATTTCGGTCTGTATTCCGGCCTCTGCTAGTTGAGCCTGTATTATCGTGGCCATGTCTACACGCTCTTTTCTCTCGTTGGAGCGGATAACAAACTTCAATGTTGACGGATCTACTCCGGCTTCAGCAAAAAGTTTCTTGGCTCTCTCTACGTCTCTTGAGTGTACGGGCAATTCATCATTGATTGAGTATTTTGTTACGGCGGGGATTAAGCTGCGCGGAGTCTGTCCTACTCCCCTCATAACCGCACGCTGAATGTTCACTGTGTCGAGCAGCGCGAATATTGCCTGACGCACTTTCACATTGTCGAACGGAGCTTTGTGGACGTTGAAGCCCATGTATGTTGTTGACGGGATGACTTTGCGCTGAAGCTCTAACTCGTCATTGTCCTGAATGCGTCCAAGCTCAATGGTCGTTACGGGGTACGCAATATCTACCGCTCCCGTCTCAAGCTCTATAGTTCTGTTTGTAGGCTCAGGAATCGAACGCACTATGAGAGTCTCAAACTTTGCTTTGTTCCCCCAGTAGTCATCAAAACGCTCAAACGTATAGTGATCTCCCTTTGCCCATTCCTTGAACTTGAAAGGCCCGGTGCCGATGGGATTCATTCCGTAGTCATCCCCAGCAGCCTCGACAACTTTCTTGCAGACTATGCTTCCCCAGCTGTGTACGAGCGATGAGAAGAACGGATAATTTACTTTCTTCAGGTGAATGATTACCGTGTAGGGGTCAACGATTTCTACGTGGTCTAAGTCCTGGCAGTATGTGTGAATGTGAGAGCCTGCTGGAGTCTTTGCGCGTTCGAGGGAGAATTTCACGTCCTCTGCTGTCATTTCGTCGCCGTTGTGGAACTTCACGCCCTTGCGAAGGTACATCTTGTAGGCTGTGTCTGAAATAAATTCCCACTTCTCTGCGAGTCCCGGCCTTAATGTTCCGTCAGGGTTGAGGAATATTAACGTGTCGTAAATGTGCGAGCATGCGCGGCTTGTCGGGTAATCGTTATGTCCAATAGGGTCGAGCGTCGTTGCGTCGTACTGGTCAGCAACAACAAGAGTGTCCTTAGCGAATGAAGCCCCTGCCAAAGACAACGCGAAAATCAACGCAATGAAAACTGTTACGAGTCTTTTCACTGTGAATGCCTCCTAAATTTTTTGGAATATAGCTATGATACGCGGGAATGATTTTTATGTCAGCAGTAAAAGATTGTATATTGCAGAATGAAAGAAGCCGTTACGATTCTGAGAAGCTGAAATGAAATCAAAAATTTTTTTCCGGGACATTGAAAGCAAATGCTCATCTTCATAACTGGTTGAAGAAAGTAAAGTTATCACATAAAATTTAATCACGCACAAAAAATTTCAACAACACAAAACAAAGGAGGCAATCTCTTAATGGCAGGTAACATTCGGCACGGTGTATCGCCTATCACCGACTATGATATATTCCTGTTCAAGCAGGGTACGCATTATCATCTTTACGAGAAGATGGGCGCGCAGAAATTCACAGACCCTTCCGACAACGCCGAGGGAGTCGCGTTCAGTGTTTGGGCACCTAATGCACAGGCAGTAAGCGTCGTAGGAAACTTCAACGGATGGAACACAGAGTCTCACCCTCTCGCGGCAAGGTGGGACGGCTCCGGGATATGGGAAGGATTCGTACCGGGCTTGCAGAAGTGGGAGCTGTACAAATTCTGCATAAAGAACTCGCACGGTGAAATCAAAGAGAAAATGGATCCCTTCTGCCGTGCATTTGAGCTTCCCCCGCGAACGTCATCAATAACTCACTGGCCCGAATACGAATGGGGCGACTCGGAATGGTTAGCGCACCGCGGCGAGAAAATGAATCTCTCAGCACCTTTGAGCGTTTACGAGGTGCATATGGGATCATGGCGGCGGCACTGGAATGACGGACTCTCGCTCTCGTACCGTGAAATGGCTGACGAACTGCCCGCATACTGTGAGGAGATGGGCTTCAACGCTGTAGAGTTTCTTCCGATTATGGAGCATCCTTTCTACGGCTCATGGGGTTATCAGACACTCGGATATTTTGCGCCGACAGCACGCTACGGAACGCCCGAAGATCTGATGTACCTGATCGACTCACTTCACAAGAAAAATATTGCGGTGATTCTCGACTTTGTTCCGAGTCATTTCCCGACTGATGATTTCGGACTGGCGCGCTACGACGGCACAGCGTTATACGAGCATGAAGACCCGCGCAAGGGCTATCATCCCGACTGGGGAAGCTACATCTTCAACTACGGCCGCAACGAGGTAAGAAGCTACTTGATCTCATCGGCTGCATTCTGGATTGACCAGTACCATGCTGACGGACTCAGAATCGACGCAGTAGCCTCAATGTTATACCTTGATTACTCGCGGAAAAATGGCGAATGGATTCCGAACATCTACGGAGGCCGCGAGAACCTTGAAGCAATATCACTCCTGCGCGACATGAACAGCGAATTGTTTGGGCGTTTCGGGAACATTCAGACGATCGCGGAAGAGTCTACTGACTGGCCTATGGTGACTCGTCCTGTGTTCCTCGGCGGACTCGGTTTCGGAATGAAATGGAATATGGGATGGATGCATGACACGCTCGACTATATGAGCCTTGAGCCTGTATATCGTTCGTGGCATCAGAATCAGCTGACGTTCTCAATATGGTATGCGTTCAGCGAGAATTTCATGCTTCCGTTGTCTCATGATGAAGTTGTTCACGGAAAAGGCTCTCTCATCAACAAGATGTCCGGGGACTGGTGGCAGAAGCGCGCGAACCTAAGACTCCTTTACGGCTATATGTGGGGTCATCCCGGCAAAAAGCTCTTGTTCATGGGCAGTGAGTTTGCGCAGGGGCTCGAATGGAATCACGACTCGGCTTGTGAATGGCAGCTTCTTCAGAAGGAAGACTTCCGCGGGATTCAAGACTGGGTAAAAGACCTCAACGCCGCGTACAAGAAATATCCTCCGCTTTATGAGCTTGACTTCAGCCCTGAGGGATTCAGATGGGTAGACTGCTCCGACTGGCAGCAGAGTGTTATCGTTTGGCTGAGGAAGGGCAAGAGCGATGACGAGTACATACTTTGCGCCGCGAACTTTACGCCCGTTCCGAGATTCGGTTACAGGGTAGGAGTCCCCCGCGCGGGATTCTGGAAGGAGATACTCAACAGCGACGCGACGAAATACGGCGGATCAGGACTCGGGAACTGCGGAGGAATGGAAGCCGAAATGAAAGAGTGGGAGAATATGCCCTACTCAATGCCGCTGACTCTTCCGCCTCTCGGGATTGTGATGTTCCACTTCACTACGAAGCCCGAGCAGGAATAACGGAGAAAATTTTTGCCCCCCTTGCGATTTGTGAGGGGGAATTTTTTTAGGAGGGAATATTATGGCAGGACTTGAGACGGTTGAAGAACTGCGCGATGAGCTTAGGCTTACGGTTGACTATCTACCGAAAAACAGATTGAGAGAAGCACTGATTACACTTGAGAATATGCTTGAGTTCAACAACGGGACTATTGCGGCGATTGATGACGTTATGAACAACAGGAATCTTTTAGGGCCTTACTATACGCCGGAAGAAATGTTGAAGGCTGTACTTGAGGGAGACGATGACGAAGGCGATGAAGAAATATAAGTACACAATCGAAATGTCCTCAAGGTACAAAAAAGAGCTGAAGAAAATGCTGAAAAGAGGTGCTGATGAGACCAAAATACTGGCAGTTGTTGACATACTTGCTTCAGGCGATACACTTCCTCCGCGTTATGAAGATCATCCCCTGCACGGAAATTTTGAGGGGCTGAGAGAATGCCACATAACGCCTAACTGGATTCTTGTTTACCGAATTGACGGGGACAACCTAATCCTCGCCCTGACTCGTACAGGTACTCACTCGGACATTTTCGGAATGTAGAAACTTATCCCCCTTGCGTTATGTGAGGGGGAATTTTTTTTTTGCACTCTTAATCTATAATGAAACAAAACTTTCACAAGGAGTCGATCCCATGAAGACAATCATAAACATCATCATCGGAGCCGCAGTTGTCGCAGGAATTTGTTACGGCTTAAACGAGTTCCGACAGTCAAAAGACTCTGAACCATTCACCGAAATCGTGAGGCCCGTGCGAACCATCACTCTCACGAATGGACGCGAGACTTTCACACGCAGGTACTTCGGAACAGTACAAGGAAGCAGGCGCGCAGATCTCTCCTTCAGAGTCTCAGGCACTCTTAACCGCATTAACGTCGAGAACGGAGCAAGCGTCAGAAGAGGGACTCTCCTCGCAACGTTAGACCCCCGCGACTTCAACACACGAATCGCACAGGCTCAAAGCGCGCTCTCACAGGCTCAGGCACAGCACAAAAACGCTCAGGCAGACTTCAAACGCTATGAGAATCTCTACAAACACAAAGTCATAGCACGGTCCCAATATGACACATACAAGACTCAAGTTGACGTTGCAAAATCAGCAGTCGACTCCGCGCAAGCAAACCTCAAAGCCGCGCAGGACTCTTTACATGACACAGAGCTTCGAGCCCCCTTTGACGGCGTAATAGCTTCTCGCACCGTCGAAAACTTTCAGGACGTTACAGCAAAGCAGACAATCTTCACTCTTCAGAATCTCTCAACTCTTGAGATCGTCTTCAACATCCCGGACAATGACGTGCTCACAGCACCGATACCGAGAGTCCATAACATTCAGGATCTCAAAGCACACGCGCAGGAGTTCACGTTAAGCGCACATTTTGACGCGATGCCGGGGAAAACTTTTCCGGTTGCCATAAAAGAAATTTCTACGCAGGCAACGTCATCAAACACTTATCCCGTTACAGCAGTTATGACTCCTCCCGGTGATGTAAGAATTTTGCCGGGAATGCCCGTTACTGTCGCTGTAGATTTCGGAGGAGGGCGCGAGGTTGCGGATGATAAATTCTCCGTTCCTGTTACGGCCATACGCAATGAGGGCGCGAATAATTACGTCTGGCGGTTCGGAGTCGGTCAAGTCTCAAGAGTCCCGGTGAGAGTCGGACAGATTCATGACGGAGGGTATATAGACATTGAGGGCGATACGCTGAAGGGCGGAGATGTTATTGTTACGGCTGGGGTATATTTCCTTCACGAGGGACAAAGAGTCAGGCTCACGGAGGACTAAGCGATGGACATAGCAAGAGAGAGCATAAAGCGTTTCAGGGTTGTGATATTCCTTTGTCTGCTGACGTTAATCGGCGGGGTGATGGCATATTTTGAGATCGGCAAGCTCGAAGACCCTTCATTCACGATAAAGACGGCCGTTGTCAGCGCGTTATACCCCGGCGCAAGCGCGTATGAAGTTGAGCAGGAAGTAACAGCGCGAATCGAGGACGCGATTCAGGCAATGGGAGAAGTGAAGCATATCCGTTCGCGTTCGACTCCCGGCATGGCAATAATATATGTTGACATTAAGGACGAGTACACGAGCAAAGAATTACCGCAGGTGTGGGACAAGTTACGGCAGAAAGTCAACGACGCTCAAGTCTACATGCCTTCAGGTACAACGATAATCATCAACAACGATTTCGGTGAAGTTTACGGACAATATTACGCGCTCATAGGCGACGGCTATACGATGAAGGAATTGTACGACTATGCTGACTTCCTCAAGAAAAATATTGTTCTTGTCCCCGGAGTCGCAAGCGTGAAAATTCTCGGTGAACAAACAGAAGCCATCTACATAGAGTTTTCAGCAAGCAGAATGTCCGCGCTTGGTCTTTCTCCCCTGATGGTATTCGCGGCACTCACTCAGCAGAATATGTTATCAGCGGCCGGCAATATGACTCTTGGCGACAGGTACATACGAATCACACCGACGGGGGCAATACTTGATGTTGATGATATTGATGACCTTGTTATAGGGGATATAGGCGGGACATTGACGAGACTCGGAGAAATCGCGACAGTGAGGCGTGAATATGCTGACCCGCAAACCTTCAAGATGAAATTCAACAACCGTCCTTCACTCGCAATCGGAATATCAACAGTAGAGGGCGGAAATGTTGTAGACATGGGCCGTGCTGTCTCGAAAAGACTCAGGGAGCTTGAAGCGTTCCGGCCAGTAGGTATTGAGTTAGAGCCGATCTATTTGCAGTCAGAGCAGGTAACAAAATCTATCAGCGATTTCATCATCAACCTTATCGAGTCGCTTGCCATTGTCGTGGGAGTCCTTCTCGTTTTCATGGGCATGCGCTCGGGACTGATTATCGGACTCGTATTGCTTATTACTGTTGCGGGTACTTTCGTCATCATGAACTACTTCGGAATCACATTGCAGATTGTCTCGCTTGCGGCACTGATTATCGCGTTAGGCTCTCTTGTCGACAACGGGATTGTTGTTGCTGAAGGAATGCTCGTAGGGACTCAGCGAGGAATGTCGATAGAGGATGCGGCCTCCGAGTCAGTCGAGGGGTCAAAATGGGCGATGCTCGGCGGAACGTTTATAGCTGTTCTTGCGTTTGCTCCTGTTGGACTCTCAAAGATGCAGGCGGGTGAATTTCTGCGTAGTCTCTTTCAGGTTGTGGGAATCTCTATGATGTTAAGCTGGGTTATGGCACTTACAGCCGCTCCCGTTTTGGGCAAAGCATTCCTCAAGCCTTCAAAGCAGGAAGGAGATCCCTATGGCAGCTTTTTGTTCCGTGCGTATCGTGCGTTGCTTGAAGGCTGCCTGAAGTACCGAACGCTGACAATAATAATTGTTGTGGGTATGTTCGCGGTGTCAATGTTCATCTTCTCAACAATGGATACTTCCTTCTTCCCTGACGCTGAGACGGTATACTTCAACATTGATTTATGGTCTCAGGAAGGAACATCATTAGCGGCTCAGGAGTCGAGGACTCAAAGACTTGTCGACTACATTAACTCGCAGCCCGGTGTGAAGAACGTCTCACAGTTCATAGGCGGAGGAGGCTTGCGATTCATGCTGACGTATTCACCTCCTGAAGGCAACACAGCATTTTCGCAGCTGATGGTAGAAATGGAAGACGCGAAAGACACACGCGCAATGCTGCAAAAGACTCAAGCGTACATCAATGACATGATGCCGGAAGCTGATGGACATTGTCGGCTCTTTGCACGCGGAAGCGGAATGAGCGAGAAAATCGGCGTGAGGTTCTACGGTGATGACCCCGAAATCCTGAGAGGACTCGCGGAAAACGCACGGAGGATTATGGAGAATGATTACGCCTCGCAGTTTACCCGGCTCGACTGGCGCGAGAAAGTAGAAGTTATTCGCCCGAAGATTCTCAAAGACCAGATGCAGAGACTCGGACTCGGAAGACCCTTAATCAACATGGCCATGCAGACAGCGACAACAGGATACGCAATAGGGGCATTCAGGGACGGTGATAAATCCCTCGCCATTTACGCCGCATTCACACCAGAGGAACGAAACAATATCGACCTCCTAAGCTCGTTGCTTGTTTGGTCGCCGACAGTCAACAAAGCTATACCACTCGGAACAGTATTCTCAGAAATTGAGACATCATTCGAGGACAACATAATCATTCACCGGGACAGAAGCAGAATGATTACGGCCATGAGCGAGGTAAAGCTCGGACAAAATGCCGACAACATGATAGCGCGTATCAAGCCGGAAATTGACGCGATGAAAATTCCTCTGGGCTATTCGGTCGAATGGGGCGGAGAACATGAACTCTCTGATGAATCTATTGACGGGATGGCTGTTGCTTTTCCTTCCGCAATATTAATCATGTTCGTGATAATGGTCTTCCTGTTCAACGGCTTCAGGCAGACGATAATAATCTTTTTGACTCTGCCATTGATATTAATCGGCATGGTGATGGGGCTGTGGTTTGCTGGAATGGATGTGAGCTTCATGGCCATTGTGGGACTATTGAGTCTCGTGGGAATGCTCGCGAAAAATTCTATCGTTATGCTTGACCAAGTGAGCGCGGATTTTGCAGCGGGGCGCGACAAGTATGAAGCTATTGTTGAGGACGCAATATCACGACTCAGGCCTGTATCAATGTCAGCACTTACGACAGTATTGGGAATGCTGCCGCTTGTTTGGGATGTAATGTTCGGCTCAATGGCTGTTACTATTATGGCCGGCCTCACAGTCAGCACGATATTGACGCTTGTATTTATCCCGGTGCTTACGGCTGCCGCGTATCGTGTTCCTTGTCCTGATGAATATGATGACGATGAAGAGTAACAGCTCTCAAAGTTAAAAGCTCACAAAAAAGGGAGACTCCGCAAAAAGGAATCTCCCTAAAAATTTTTGCCATTCATAAATTATTTCTTTGCTCCCGCTCCAACTATCATTAAGAACAGCACAACGATAATTCCTATAACCCACCATTTGTTATCCTTAATTTTTCCGCAGCATGTCCTTGCGCTGTAGAGAGCGTCAATAATTTCTGGCTTGTCTGTGTAATCACGCGCGCGTTTTCCTAACTTATCTTCAATCCGCACATCAGTCCCCGCGTCTATAAGTACTTGAACTGTTGCGAGGCTTCCTGAATATGCCGCGTAAAATATTGCCGTTCGTCCTTCTCTGTCCTGCATATTCACATCAACGCCCTTGCTGATACAAGACCGAACCCCGGAAGCATTTCCCCTCGCGGAATATTTGAAGAGTAACTGCTCATTCGTGCTGGTGAAATTATCCCATGTCTCGACGGCTATATCTTTTGCTATGGACCACGCCAGCTCTTTCGCAATACTTTTTGTTGTTCCCCATATCAAATCACCAAGTCCGGCAGATGCTGACGACGCAAAAATCATCACAGCAAAAACTGCAATTGACACACGAAATTTTACCCTGCTCATTTTTTCCTCCTGAATATTTTTATGGATTGAGAAAATCTACCTGATAATAATTTTCGCGTCCAGTGCATTAGATTTCATTTCCGAAACTAAAAGCGCGCAAAAAATAGAGACTCCCAAAAAGGAATCTCCATTTAGTTTTTACGGCTGTCTGATTTCAGTATTCCGAAACGTAAGCAAGTGCCCTAGTGTTCACTGTATCAAGCGCGGAAAATTCCCTGTTCCGAATCTCAACGATAAAAACATTTCGTGCTGACGGCCTGTGCAATGACGGCGAAATATTCAGCTCCTGATTCCCAAACGGCAGTGACTGAACACGCCCCAGATTCTGAAGCAGCAATCCCCGCGGCATATTGTCGACAGGCTGGGGCATGACATCAACAGCACGCTTCAGCCATTCACACAGAGCTATAGCCCTCCCAGCCGCAACTGAGTCGCTTACAGCCATTGCGCGAGTCCTCCATAACATTCGGCGAGTCTCAATGAAGCCTCCGAGTGTCGAGAGCAGAACATTCTGATCCGCGAAAATCATTCCCCGGCAAGACAAATACATCTCGTCAGGCTCAGAGACATTCCACAAACGCCAGCTTGTCCGAATCCTCATGAAGTTCCGCCAGATTTCACGCGCTCCCATGCTGCCCATGAACGAAATCACGACTCCGGCCTCGTCTCCCTCGTAGCTCTCTATCTCCTCCGACATCATATAGTAGCTGTCTCTTGCTGAAGCGTCTGTCCAGTAAGGCATAGGCATAAACCCGGCATTGTCCAGCATCGTATAGCAGATTTTCGCTTCACGTTCCTGATTCACTGTGAAACGGCTCGCCGCTAATGCTATTCGTTTGTCCTTTGCGTAAATCTTCCTCGCGTACTCAGTGAATGCCGCGCACCTGTAATCCCGGTACATGTCGAGCGCAAATATATTCGTTATCGGACGGCCTCCCGAATCTATCAGCACACTTTCACCGCCCGAAAGCATAAGAGGCACATTAGCTCCCGCGAAACGTGAGACTAAAATTTTGTCATCCTCCGGCGAATCTCTGAAGCTCATTACCGCGATTGTGTGAGGATTGCTGACAGCGTTTCTTGAAGGAAGGTCATCACTTTCAGACAAGAGAAGGAACTTCACATCATGGCCGCCGACTCCATTGCTGCTTTCTGAGATCTCAAGCTCGTACCAAGCCAAAGCGGTCTTGATGGACTTGCCCGGCTCTTTGTCCCATCCGCCTGAAGGAGGCACTGCAAGGACGTTCCACACCCAGTCATGAGTCCTGCTGTCAGGTGTCTGGAGTGAGAACGCCCCGTTTGCTGTGATGTTGAGGCATAAAATGATCACGAGTGCCGCAAAGATTTTACGCATAAATTTTTTGTGAGAGTGTTATTTTTTGCGGGATAACTGCTGAATTACGTCCTGCGTTATGTCAATTCCGCCGATCAACACAACAAACTTGTCGAGGACTAGAGTCAGTTTTCTCTTCACGGCTACTTCCCTCACTGCCTGCTCACAGTCCTGGTATATCGGAGCCATGAGTCTCTGCTCTTCCTGCGCAAGCTCCATCCTCTTTGCCTGCACTGCCTGTGCTTTCTTTGCCGTATCTGTCTCACGGTCAGCGGCTGCTTTCGCTTCCTGCTCTTTCTGTCGCGCAACGTTCGCTAACTGCTGGCGAATCTCGTTGAGTTTGGGATGATTGTCGAGAATCAATCCGCGGTCTACTATTCCTACGAAATCTGCTGTCGGGGGATTCGCTGCTGCTGTCGATTTCTTTGCGGCTGAAGCTGATACTGCGAGGGCTGTTGTGAGAAGTGTTACGGAAAGTGCAAGCAAGATGAGTTTCTTAAATGACATTATGAATATATTCCTCCTGTTTTGTGTAACGCCTTGAAAATACGCGCTGCATTCTAACATTCAAACTTTGAGTGCAATAACGTAGAATTTACTAATTAATTCCTGCAGATGATATTCTTACGCTCAAGAATCTTCATCAATGGGACTCCTACAATATAGCACGCTCCTGCCTCGCCGAGTCCCACGTAAATACATGTCGCGATTAACGGCGCGTCAATGAGAACGTGAAGCATTATCCCGATGATTATCATGTTTGAGACTACCGGCCATAACGCTGCGAGATATATATTCGGAGATTTGCGAGTGAGTATTGCGGCTATGAGTGTGGCGAGTCCCCCGAAAACCATATCAGGAAGACCGAACCCCCCGAAGAAATTCGAGAACACACAGCCAATGAAGAGTCCCGGAACAGCTTCGGCCATGAAGAACGGCAAAAGAGTCAGAGCTTCCGACACTCTGAACTGAACAGGGCCGTACGAGATCGGCGCAAGCGAAATTGTCAGGGCTGAATACACTGCGGCGATTAATGCCCCTCTTGCTATTTTCTTTGTGATAGTTATGATTAGTCGCTCCTTACTGTAATGTTAATGTATTGAGTCTTTGTGTTGCGGAGAAATTTTTCAGATTCAAGAATCTTTCTGACGGCCTCAAGCGATTCGCAGCTCACGTATAAAGGCTGTGAGTCTTCTCCCGGATCCATCACGAAAATTCCCGCGTCCATGAGCGAGTCGATTATATCATCACGCAATTTTTCCCCGCCCGTCTCAACCTCAACTATATACCCGTATGGAGGCAGCATAAATTCTTTTCTCGTCCTCAGCTCATCAGGTATAAATTTCTCCCAGCCCCGCGAAATAAATTCAGCGAGCATTAATCCCTTGCGCCGAGTCTGTATCAACAGCTTTCGATTCGAGCCGCGAGTCCTTCCCCGCCAGTATGACTCGCAAACAGCTCTGTAGACGTTGAAGCGGTTGTCGTGATTCAGCCGCCACAATTCCGAGTCAAGATCAAGCCACGCGACTAATGACGGGTCAATCTCATTTAGGATTCCGAGTCCTTTGCTTGTCGAGAGGATGAGTCCGTGAAGGTCTGAGAGTCTCACGCCCTCCGTGTAGATATGAACATCACGAAAGTATTTCCCCGCAATTTTCGCGAGTGCCTCGATGCCCGGCCTTTTGCCAATGAGCAAATGATACCCGCAATTCCCGCAGACTCTCGGAAGCTCCCGAATCATTCCGCACCTTTTGCACTTCAGCATATCGCCGTCATTCTTCGCCTGCATAATTCCTCCGCACTTTTCGCACTTCACGGACTCGCCGCAGTTCCCGCAGAAAACTTCAGAGGACTCGCCCGTCCTGTTAAGAATCCAGATGACATTATGACCCTCTGCAAGCTCCTTGTGAGTCCGGCTCGTAAGCGTGTAAGTCAATGGGATATTGCCATCAATGCCGGGCAAGTTTTCTTTTCGCGACTGGTGAATGTCAGCGAGGATGATATTTTTGCGTTCGGGCTTGAGAGTCTCGCGGGGCTTTGTGCGAATGAAAGTTTTCAGTGAAGGGACTCGGCCTGCAAGTATCAATTCCGCTCCGAGAATGGCTGCTCTCTTTCCTGCGAGGCTTCGTGCTGACATGTTCAGAGTGTAGGGGATAACGTATGCGGGACTCGACTCGTCCTCAACAATAATTTTCTGAGGCATCAAAGGCGCAAAGACTCCCCCCGGCGGAGCAATGACGACTCGAACCTCACGGGACTGAATCATTTTCCACGTCTCAAAAAATTTCTGACTCTCTGAACTCCACAGCACCGACTCAGATTTGAGACTCTCAGGAAGATTCATAAAGAATGATTTTGCGTCTTCTTTCCGGGGGAACAAGATCAGAGTCCGCGAGTCCGAATCCATCTCAGCGAGAAAAAAATTAACCCGCTCAGAGTCAAACGGGTTAAAGAAATTTCGTTCCGTGAATTTTGCCGACGACTCAGCTTTCGGAGGTGGCAATAATTTTTCACCCGTCAGAATCTGAACCGGCAATGAGGCTCGCAGGGCTTTCGACATTCCGCACATCGTGATTTTTCCTGCCCACGTAACAAGCTCCCAAATGTCAGAATCAATTACTCTCTTGTCATCAATGACTCCTTCAATGGGCTTGGCCTTAACGTTTGCGGGCAATTTGCTGTGAGACTCTCCGAGAATGAATCCGGCGTGTTTCGTCCTTCTTACGTCAACAATGACTCTTGATCCCGGCCCAAGCTCCGAGTCAGTCTCATACGTCAGAGAATCTATTGACAGCTCCGGGACTGATACGTCAACGAGCAATTAAGCGGCTCCAAATGTCAAAGGCAATATCATCCTTCAAGCCTGAGAACGTAAGCGCAGATTCATTTTCATCACGGGGAATCAGTGTCAGCGTGTTAGTGTCGACTCTGAAGCCGGAATTTTCAGCCGCAACATCATTCGCTAGTATGTAGTCTAGATTCTTGCGTGCGATTTTTGCGCGTGCGTTTGCGATAAGGTTATCTGTTTCAGCCGCAAAGCCTATGAGAGTCTGCCCGGGACGTTTGAGCTTCCCTGCCTCCGCTGATATGTCCGGGTTCTGAACAAGCTCAAGAGTCAGAGTGTCTTTGTCCCCGCGTTTGATTTTGTGAGATGAGATTTCTTTTGCCCGGTAATCACCAACAGCGGCAGCCTTCACAACGTAATCAGCCCATGAGATATTAGCCTTCACAGCTTCAAGCATTTCTTCAGCACTCGTTACGCGAAGCAAATCCATTCCGTAACCGTCAACATCAACAGGCCCATGAATAACCCGGACTTTTGCGCCTCTGCACCACGCCGAACGCGCCATAGCGACTCCCATTTTCCCGCTTGAAGGGTTCGAGATGTAGCGCACCGGGTCAATGTATTCATGAGTCGGCCCGGCTGTAACAAGTACATTCTTCCCGGCCATGTCGTGAACGCTTAACGCCCGGTAAATCTCGTGCATAATTTCTCGCGGCTCAGGCATTCTCCCTCGTCCAGAAACACCGCAGGCAAGCTCGCCCGATGAAGGCTCAAAGACTTTCAGCCCTCGTGATTTGAGCAAAGAAATATTTTCCTGTGTCGCGGGATTGTCGTACATATTCTCGTTCATTGCGGGGAAAACAAGAACAGGACATTTGGCGGCGATTGCTGCTGACGTTAGGAGATTGTCGGCGACTCCGTGAGCGATTTTTGCGAGAGTGTTTGCTGTGCATGGAGCAATCACAAAAACTTCTGCCCATTGCGTGAGCTTTATGTGAGGGATTGAGGAGTCAAAATCTGAGTCAGTGAAAACTTTTCGGCCTGATAGAGTCTCAAGAGTCATAGCCGTAACAAATTTTTCTGCTGACGGTGTAATGATGATTTCTGACTCATTGCCTGACTTCTTGATGAGGCGGATTAATTCGGGGATCTTATAGGCCGCTATTCCTCCCGTTATGCCTATGAGAATTTTGCGGCCATGATTGAAACTTGTCATGCCATTATTTTCGACAGAGGGTCATTGATGGGGCTTGTGCCTTCTTCAATCTCAAGAAGTACATTTGATATATAGCGTTCGTTAGCGGGGTTAGTCCTGTCGCTTGCGTCCTCTTCACTTTTGCGCCGGGCTTCTGCTGCAACCTTTGCTGTGATTTCGTACTTGTTATCAGTTCCGCACTTCTTAGCAAGCCATTCTATATCGTAAAATTTCATGTGTTAGAGTCCTCCTACTTGATAAAATTCACCATTGACTTCATCCATTTTGACAACGCTTCGGGCTTCCGTGTCTGAATCAAAACGATACCCGGCCCCTTGAAACGGCACACGAGTCCCTCGCCGCTCGAAAGACTCGAAAGCCATCCTTCCGATGATGCCTTCTCTATCTTGTACTCCATTACATCAGGCCACGCCACTAAATGACCGTTATCGATTATTGCCTCTTCTCCCGCTTCAAGCTCAATCTGATGTATCGCGCCGAATGCTGAGAGAAACACAACGCCTTTTCCCCGAATGTTGAGAACAAAGAAGCCCTGCCCGGAAAATAACCCCTTTGTGAGATTCTGTATCGCAGTGTCAATCTCTATTGTGTCTTCAGCAGCAAGAAAGCTCCCCCGCTGAACCTTGAGTCCGTATGTCCCGTCAAGCTCAACATCTCCGATTCCCCCAAGTGCTGACTGTGCGAGAATAATATCTCCCGGCCCGCGTGATGCTGTTATGCGCTGAAAGAAGAAACTCTCGCCCGCCAGAAGTTTGCGCGTTATTCCTCCGAGTATTCCGCCGTCGCCCGTTGAGCCCTTCACGTCAAGAGTCGCTGACATTGAGATCATTGCGTCGGACTCGGCCTTTATCGTTTCGCCCTTCTCTAGATGGCACTGAACCGCTGAAAACGCTGAACCGTAAAGTATTTCGTGCTTCATTTTTGACTCATCCCCCGCAAAAAAAGAGAGCACCCGAAACATTAAGGCACTCCCGAATCATCACAATTCCGAATCAGACATTAACGCCGAAATTCAAGCACAACGCCCGCAAGCCTCCCTTGAAGCCGGAGCCGATAGCGTTGAACTTCCATTCGCCAGCGTTCCTGTACAATTCTCCCACAACAACGGCGGTCTCAACCGAGAAATCCTCGCCCAAGTCGTAATGTATCAATTCTTTTCCGCTGTTCTCGTCAACAATCCGTATAAATGCGTTCGATACCTGGCCGAAATTCTGCTTCCTCGTATCAGCCTCATGTATCGTTACGGTGAATGCTACCTTGTCGATGTTGGCGGGCAATTTGCTCAGGTCAATTTTTATCTGCTCATCGTCTCCCTCTCCCGCGCCCGTCAGGTTATCGCCCATATGCTGAACTGCCCCGGATGAGTGCTTCAGATTGTTGTAGAACACAAAATCATAATCGCTCTGAACATGGCCGTCTTTGCCGAGAAGAAACGCCGCCGCGTCAAGGTCAAAATCATATCCGCCGTCATATTTCTTTGTGTCCCATCCGAGTCCTACGAGAATTTTTGACAGTCCCGGATTACCTTTCGTCAGATCTACTTTCTGCCCCTTGAACAAGCTAATCATTTCAGCACGCCCCCTAGATATTTACGCCGTAATTCTGGCACAACGCTTTGAGTCCGCCCTTGAAGCCTGAGCCTACTGCGTTGAATTTCCACTCGCTGCCCTGCCGGTATAATTCTCCCACAACTAACGCCGTTTCCACTGAGAAATCTTCCCCCAAATCGTAGCGGATCAGTTCTTTTCCGTTCGACTCGTCGTAAATGTGTATGAATGAGTTTGAGACCTGGCCGAAATTCTGTTTGCGCTCTTCAGCCTCATATATTGTTACGGTGAATGTTACTTTGTCGATGTCTGCGGGAATTTTGCTGAGGTCGACTCTTATCTGTTCGTCGTCGCCGTCGCCGAGTCCTGTGCGGTTGTCTCCCATGTGCTGAACCGCTCCCGAATCGTGCTGAAGTTTTCCGTAAAATACAAAGTCTGCGTCTGATGTAACTTTTCCGTTTGCGCCGAGGAGAAATGCTGAAGCGTCAAGGTCAAATGCTGATCCGCCGTCGTATTTGTTTACGTCCCAGCCGAGTCCGACAAGAATTTTTGACAGCCCGGGATTGTCTTTCGTCAAGCTGACTTTCTGACCCTTGAACAAATTTATCATTTGCGTTTTGCCTCCTTGCGGGAATTTCCGTTATTATAGCAAAATCCCTCCGGCCTTAAAGCTGAAGGGACAATGTGATTTCTTAAAGTTTACAATTGGTTTACAATAGTATAAAACAGGTTTACAATTAATTTTTCGGCTATATCGTTTTGAGCTTGTCAATCAGTTTGTCAAACCCGTAAATCTCAAGCGTAGTCATTCCGGCTTTGAGCTGTTCTACTATGTGCGACTCCTTCTCGAACTTCGCAAGGGCTTTCGTGAATACGTCATCTTCATTCTCTCGCTCAACAACTACAACCCCGTCGCAATCTCCCGCAACAATATCGCCCGGCCTCACTTCAACGCCTCCGCAAATCACAGGCACGTTGACTTCACCGAGACTCTTCTTGACAGTGCCGGAAGGATTGAACGCCCTCGCAAAAACAGGAAATCCCATCGCTTTAATGTCCTGAGAATCCCTGCATGACCCGTCAATGATCACTCCTGCAATCCCTCTCACTTTGCACGCCAGTGCCATAATGTCGCCGAAATGCCCGGCCTCTGTGTAGCCATGACAGTCAAGGACAAGGACATCACCGGGATTAGCCGCGTATATAGCCTGATGAAGCGCGAGATTGTCGCCCGGGTAACATCTTGCTGTTACTGCACGCCCAAGTACACGACTTTGCGGGTCAATGGGCTTTATTGATGAGTGCATTACGCCCTGGCGGGGTGAGCTTGTGTTGCTGTCGGCAATGTTTCCTGTTGGGAGCTTTGAGAGTTCCGCGAGTCTTTCTGCTGTAAGTTCCATGATGATTCCTCCTTAACTTAACCAGTTTATGAACATTGTGATGATTATCGGGTTCATGATGTTGATGAATATCACCGTAACGACAGGAAGCACAAACCACGCTGTAGGAGCAGGGCCGTTCTTCTCGATTATCGCCGACATGTTAGCGACTGCGTTCGGAGTTTGTCCGAGTCCGACTCCGCAATGACCCGCCGCCATCACTGCCGCGTCGTAATCCCTGCCCGTTGTGTTGAACGTGATGAAATACGCCCACAACGCCATGACTACAGCCTGAGTGATCAATATAACCATCATAGGAAGCGCGAGAGATACAAGCCTGTTAATGTTCAGGGACATCAAAGCCATCGACAAGAAAAGATTCAGTGCCGTGTTGCTGATAACATCAAGCTCATTCATCCGCAAATCTTTGTGGCACATGTCAGCAATATTCCTCACTAACGCGCCTCCGAACAAGCAGCCGACATAATACGGGAAATTAAGCCCGGTCATAAGCAGCAGCTTTGAGATGTACGAGCCAATGAAAGCCGCAAAGAGCATCAATAATACGCTGTCAAAAAATTTCCGTTCGATTAATGGGAATGTCTTTGTCTCTTCTGATGTCTGAGACTCTACAGCCGTGCTTTTGAGATTGTGCCTGCTGATTAAACGTTCCGCGACAGGCCCGCCCGTAATGCTTCCGAGAAGGAGTCCGAATGTTGCCGCCGCGACTCCTACTGTTGTTCCGTCAAGCGCGCCCGCTGCTTCAAGTGTAGGACCGAATGACGCTCCCGAACCTACTCCGCCCGACATCGATATAGATCCCATAGCAACGCCCAAAAGTTTATGGAGTCCGAATGCCCCTGCGAGTCCTACGCCTACGAGATTCTGAACGAACAAGAACAACACTGCTCCGACCGCCAGTTTTGCGCCGAGTTTGCCGCTCTTCCTGAGAACCGCAAAGCTGCATGTGAATCCCGTGCCTGTGAAAAATATATTCATGAAGAAATCCTGAAGTACTCCGTTCATTTTCACCGTGAAGTAGTTCCCTCTTATGCCCGCAAAGATTATCAGGCTGCAAATTATTCCGCCGATTACGGGAGCGGGGATAAAATATTTCTGGAAGAACTTTACTTTTCCCTTTATGAACCGTCCGAGTACGTACACAAGAACCGCAAGCCCTACCGTTTGTATCACATCAAGATTTACCGTATACATCAGTGAAGCCGTCCTCCTATGATTTATTTTTTGGAATGGGTGTATACTATCAGACAGACAAATTCACGTAAAACAGATAATCAAGATATACATTATCGCCGCCAGTGTTATTTCAGGAGAGCGAGTCAGAATGACATATGAACAAATTGAAACCTTCATAGCAATCATGACATACGGAAATATAACGGCAGCTTCAGATTTCCTTCACGTCTCGCAATCGACAGCCTCAGCGCGTATACAGCTCCTCGAAAATGAATTAGGCACTCCGTTATTCATTCGTCAGAAAGGACACCGAACCGCAGAAATTACCCCCTATGGTCAATCATTCGTGCCAATCGCGGCGCAATGGGCTTCAGCTTTCAGGGACAGCAGGAACTTGCGGACTCTCGCGGACATCTCTGTGCTTTCGGTTGCGAGTGTTGACGCTGTGAATAACTATACGTTTGTCCCATTGTTCAATCATCATATAGAGTCATTCCCGAATATACGACTCACAATCCGCACTCATCATTCAGACGAAATTCACGGCTTAATCTCAAACAGAACCGCCGACATTGGATTCGTTTTCTCGCGCTCGCCTTATCCTGATATTATCTCGAAGCCTGTTTACCGCGAACTGATGTACTTGATCTGCCACAAGGACAGCGGATATTACGACAACATGAAATGCTCAGAGCTTCAGCCGGAGAACGAAATATATCTTCACTGGGGACTCGACTTCCAGCAGTGGCACAATGAATTTTTCCCGCCCGACCGTTATCCCCTCGTCAGCGTCAACACAGGCTCAATGCTTCAGCACTACTTAGACACGCCGGGACGATGGGCAGTCGCTCCCCTCTCAGTTGTCCGGGCAATCTCTCACCGTCCTAACATAACGTATTACACACTGAGCGAGCCTCCCGCGCCGAGGATATGCTACATGCTCACGAACCGTTACCCTTCTCAAAGACAGAAGCCCGCGATTCAGACGTTCATTCGTGAGCTTGAAGAGTACATAGAACATAACGATGACATTTGCACGTTTGAGTCGTGGATGCTCGAAGGGAAAAAGATTTGAGTCATAACGGCAACAAAGAGCGCGTGAAAACTTGCCACAAAAATTTTTTGCGTTATAATCCGTTTAATTTCATGACAATTTAGCGTGAAAGGAGTTGGGAAACCCCCCGCTCCTTTTTTGTTACTCTAAGTTTTATTATGTGTGAGAGAAAAATTATGAGAGAAGATTTTTTGCGACGTATTGAGGATATTGTTACGGGTCTGGGCTATGAATGCGTACATGTTTCGCTGCGTACGGATTTCGGAAGAGTGAAGCTCCAGATTCTAATTGATACACTCGGAGGGATTAACGCCGGGGACTGTGAGACAGTATCGGGGCGAGTGAGTGATTTTCTTGACAGCTCGGAGGAGATTCCCGAACTCGAAAAGGGAAGGTACTATCTTGAAGTCAGCTCGCCGGGAATAGAGAGACCGTTATACAGATTTGAGGACTACGAAAGGTTTCAGGGACGAGAAGCACGCCTGAGACTTTCAGCACCCATTGAGGGAAGAAAGACATTCACGGGGAAGATTCAGAGCGCGGAAAATGGCTCAGTGAAGATTCTCTGTGAGGACGGAGAAAAGGACATACCGTTTTCATCAATAAAAGGAGGAAACTTAGTATACAGGTTCGGCAATGAAGAGAGCAAAAGAAGAAAGGGGAAAAAATAATAATGCGTCTCGGAAGTGAATTTGTGAAAGCTCTTGATACTCTTGCGGAGGAGCGGGGGCTTGATGTGAATGTGATAATCTCAACACTAGAGGCGGCATTGTTATCGGCCTATAACAGGAAGTATCACCCGTTGAGTACGACAGGAGCCAGCGAGAAATACACGGAGATAAAAATCAATCATGACACCGGCGAAATAACAGTGAGTGAGCTTCGCAAAGTTGTTGATGAGCTGAAAGACCCGGAGAAAGAAATAACGCTTGATGACGCGCTCGCAATAGACAGCACTGCGGAAATAGGCCAGACGATTCGAATTGAGCGCAACCCGTCAGATTTTGGGAGGATAGCTGCACAGACAGCAAGGCAGGTAATCTCACAGCGGCTCAGGGACGAGGAACGCAGAATCGTATACAGTGAATTTGCTGACCGAGTCGGGGACTTGGTGAGCGGTGTTGTCTTCAAGGCTGAAGGAGATCAGATAATCGTCCACATAAACGACAAGACAGACGCACTTTTACCGAGAAGGGAGCGCATAAACGGCGAGAAATATATACCCGGCTCAACGATGAAATTCTACGTCCTCGATGTCAAGAACAACGTCAGAGGCCCCCGCATAACAGTATCACGGACTCACCCCGGACTCCTCAAGAGGTTAATGGAGCTGGAAATCCCCGAAATACAAGAGGGAGTAATAGAGGTGAAAGGTGTCGTGCGTGACGGAGGAATGCGGGCAAAAGTTTCACTCGTCAGCCTTGATCCTGATGTTGATCCTGTAGGTGCGTGCGTAGGCAACGGAGGCGCAAGAATCAAGGCAGTAAGTTCCGCGCTGAAGAACGAGAAAATCGACATCGTTGTTTACAGCAATGACCCGCTAGTCTACATCAAGAATGCTTTATTGCCCGCTCAGGTTGCTAGGGTTGAGCCGGTTTTAGACCATGAGCGCGAAGCAACAGCGTACGTTTATCAGGATCAGTTGTCGCTTGCAATCGGAAAAGCCGGGCAGAACGTGAGACTCGCGGCGAAATTGACGGGCTGGAAGGTCAACATTGAGACTATAGAGCCTGACAGAATGCCAACGCTTAAGGATATATTCCATGACGTATTCACGGACGACGAGAAAAAGTAATCATACGCCGCAAAGAAGCTGCACAGTATGCCGGGCAAAAGCGGACAAGTCAGACCTGATTCGAATCGTGAGGAGTCCAGACGGAAAAGCAGTTGTTGATGTGATGAAGAAACTGCCGGGCCGGGGCGCGTATATATGCCCTGACTCGGACTGCATAGAGAGGGCGAAAAAATCAGGAAGCCTCGCTCACGCTTTGGGTATAGTGATAAGTGCTGACTTCTGGAATGACCTTGAGGAAAACGCAAAGACATTCGGAAGCAATCCGGCACTGAAAATCCGTTCGGTGTTGGGACTCTCCCGCAAGTCAGGGAATCTCATAATCGGCACGGACAATATAGACAGGGAAAAACGTAAAGTGTTAGTTCTGACTGCCTCGGACTGTTCAGAGAGCGTGAAGAAATTTGCTGAGTCTCATGAGAATATTGCGCTTGAAATGAACATTGAGGAACTGTCAGAAAGTATAGGGACAAGGGGCGGCGTTCAGATAGTAGGGCTGCCCATAAATTCAGGCTTTGCGAAAAAATTAATGAGCCTTCAGAAACGGGAAAGGGGAAACGCTGTTTGAATAATAAAGTAAGAATCTACGACCTTGCCAGAAAACTCAAGAAGAGTAACAAAGAATTAATAGCCGTATTGCAGCAGCTTGATGTACCTGTAAAATCTCACTCAAGCTCAATAGATGAAGAGACCGCGAAAATTGTTGAGAACATTCTTAACGAGGCCAGCGAGTCAAAATCACAGGAGAAGAAGCAGCACGGGAATGAACCTGCAAAAGAAAAGCCCGCCCGCACAGACAAGCCCAGAGATAAAGACGACAAATTACCGCCCGAAAGAGATTTCAAGCCCGCAGGAAACGCAAAGGGAGCTAATCATTCACACAAGCCCGACAGAAATTCACAGCATAGTAACCAGAACTCACAGCAGAAAACAGAGACTCCCAAGCCCGCCGAACCCGCAAAGACTTCACAGCCTCCCAAGAATGACCCCGCCAAGCTCACAGAGCGTCCCCCGATTATTACGGTCATGGGTCATGTCGATCACGGCAAAACGACTCTCCTCGACAAGATAAGGCACTCAAGCATTGCCGAGCATGAAGCCGGGGGAATCACTCAGCACATCGGCGCATATGTCGTTAAGCAGGACGGTAAAGACATCGTATTTCTCGACACGCCCGGTCATGAAGCATTCTCGGAGATGCGCGCAAGGGGTGCTAACGCTACGGACATTGTGATTCTTGTCGTTGGTGCTGATGATGGTGTAATGCCTCAGACAAGGGAAGCAATAGCACACATAAAAGCCGCCGGAGTTCCTTTAGTCGTCGCGATAAACAAAATCGACAAGCCCGGAGCAAAACCAGACCGAGTCCGACAGCAGTTGAGCGAGATGGGAATATTCACAGAAGGCTGGGGCGGTGAAGTCGGAGTCGTAGAGATTTCCGCAAAACAGGGAACAGGAGTCGCTGACCTCTTAGAACGTGTGCTCCTTGAAGCCGAAATGCAAGAGCTTAAAGCCGACAGCAAAGCTAACCCCGAAGGCGTTGTGATTGAAGCGAGACTCGACAAAGGAAAAGGCCCGGTTGCAACCGTAATCGTCAAAAATGGAACGCTCAAAGCAGGAGATACAGTCCTCTTCAATTCGACATGGGGAAGAATCCGAGCTTTGTTCGACTGGTCAGGCAAGGGACTCAAGAGCGCAGGCCCAAGCACACCCGCTGAAATTTTAGGGCTTGAAGGAGTCCCGAACCCCGGCGAAACATTCCGAGTCGTCAAAAATGAACGTGAAGCAAGAGAGGCTATAACCCAGGCAAAAATCAATGAGCGAGACTCTCAGGCTGAAACAAAGAAGGCATCATTTGAGGACTTGTATTCAAACCTTGAAGAAGGCCAACTCCCTCACTTGAAACTTGTCGTTAAGTGTGATGTTCAGGGATCACTTGAGGCACTCTGCGCTTCACTTGAGAAACTCGCGACGAATGAAGTCGGCGTGTCAATCGTTCACAGGGGAGTCGGGCGCATAACTGAGAGTGATATTATGCTTGCTTCCGCGTCAAATGCTGTCATTGTTGGCTTCAACGTAAGGCCGGACGGTAACGCAAAACGAGTCGCAGAGCTTAACGGAGTCGAGATAAGAATCTACAACGTAATCTATGATGTTATTGATGATGTCAAAGCGGCCATGTCAGGACTCTTGAAGCCCGTTCTGCGCGAGAACACTCTCGGAGAAGTTGAGGTGCGGAAGCTCTTCAGAGTCCCCAAAGTCGGAACTATCGCAGGCTCTCACGTAACAAAAGGAGTCGTCAAGAAGGTGAAAGTCAGAGTCATCCGCGACGGCGTTGTGATCTGGGACGGAAGGATTGCCTCACTGCGTCATGAGAAGGACGAAGCAAAAGAGCTTAAAGCCGGAATGGACTGCGGGATTTCGCTTGAAGGATTCCAGGACTTTAACGAGGGAGATATTCTTGAAGTCTATGATGTTGTAGAGGAGAAACGAACACTCTAATGTTAATCGATTTCAACAAAGAAGACTGGAAAATTTTCGAGGGCATGAACGGCGGAAAAGGAATAACAGCCGCAAAAATGTTCGTGAATCAGTCAGGCAGAGTCATAGTCAGCAGAATCGAGTCGGGCGCGTCAATCGGTCTTCACACTCAGAGCAGCGGCAACGATATTAATTTTGTCGTCAGCGGAAAAGGCAAGGCCATCTGCGACGGTGAAGAGGAAATTTTGACTCCCGGTGTCTGCCACTATTGCCCGAAAGACTCAGCGCATACGATAATCAATACGGGCAATGAAGATCTAGTGCTGTATACGGTGGTTCAGTATGAGCAGTAATTTACGAATATCACGAATCAACAAAGAGCTTCAGAGGGAGTTAGCATTAATCTTTGAGTCACGCATAAAGAAAGAAAGCGTAAAAACAATAATCATTACGGGAGTCGAATGCTCAAAAGATTTGGAGCGTGCAAAAGTTTACTTCACAGCGTTAGAGGCGAGGAAGTGCCCGGGAATCTTGAAGGACTTGAACGAAATCAAAGGAGCTGTACGCGGATTGTTAGCTCAGTCTGTGAAGCTCAGAAGGATTCCCGCGCTCGAATTTGTGATTGACACTTCAAGCGCATACGGAGCGAAAATTGATGCCATTCTCGACAGCTTAGGCTTCAAGCAGGACTACAGGCAGGGGAATAATGATGATGAACAAGAACTTTGACCCCGGTAAATTATTGACGGCCTCCGAAACTCTGAAGGCTAATGACAAATGGACGATCTTCACTCACAGGAAATCGGACGGAGATGCGCTCGGCTCTGCGTCAGCACTATTTGAGGCGGGAGTCAACGCGGGGAAAATTGTCTCATGGTTCAGCCCTGACGAGAGACTCCCCGAAACGTATAAATATCTCGCTCACTTTGACGACTTCAGGACGTGCGAAAATTTTGCGTTCATTGATGACGGTACATTGTATGTATTTCTTGACTGCGCTACGGAGATTCGGAGCGTCTCAGGATTCGACATCAGCAACCCGCTGAACTCACTCAACATTGATCATCATGAAGACAATACGAACTATGCGCGCGTGAATTGCGTTGACGGTCTAGCCTCTTCAACGTGCGAGATGTTATACAGAGTCTTCACGGCGGGGAACTGGGACATCACATTGAACATGGCCGAGTCCCTTTACACCGGGATATACACCGACACAGGGAGCTTCTCATTCTCGAACACATCGCAGAGGACTCACGACATCGCCGGAGAGTTAATAGCTCTCGGAGTATCACCCGCAAAGATGACCGACAGAATTTCGCAGAACAAAACCCCCGGAGATCTTCAGGTTTGGGCGCGCGCTTTGTCCCGTGTGAAAGTATTCGGGCCTCAAAATATTTTTGCGGTTACGATGGTTTACGCTGATGATTTCCGCGAGGCCGGAGTCGATATGACCGGGACTGAAGGACTCTCGCAGATGTTCATGTCGATTCGCGGCGTTAAGTTCGCGGCGGTCGCAACAGAATATCCCGACGGAACAATACGACTCAGCATTCGTTCGCGTGATGGGAGTCCTTTTGGTGCGGGAGAATTTGCGCGTCAGTATGTGGGCGGAGGACACGAAAAGGCAGCGGGGTGTTCATTCCCCTGTAAGGCCGGTGAAGTTATGAGTGAGTTAGAAGCGGCAATCCTCAGAAAATATCATGAATGCAATCGTCCTCATCAATAAGCCCGTAGATTACCGCTCGTCGAAATGCGTAGCAGTCGCAAAAAGAAAGCTCGGTGTGAAAGTCGGCCATGCAGGAACGTTAGACTCTACAGCTTCCGGGCTTCTCGTATTGCTTACGGGGAACGCGACTCGCTTCTGTGAGTTCGTGATGTCATTGCCGAAAGTTTACCGCGCTGTGATTCAGTTCGGAGCAGAAACTAACACTTACGATTATTCCGGGGATATTGTTTCGGAGAAGGGTTACTCATCTTTTGACGGCTCAATATTCCCGGATGTCTTTTACGGTTTCAGCGGCTACAGAATGCAGAGGCCCCCGGCAGTCTCAGCGGTTAAGATTGACGGTCAGCCAGCGTACAAATTAGCGCGCTCAGGCCAGGAAGTCGACATGAAAGAACGCCCCGTATTTTTCCGCCGCGTAAAGATCCTCAAGCCCTACGACATTAACGACGGCACTATGACTCTTGAGGTTCACTGCGGAAGAGGGACATACATCAGGACTCTCGCTCACGATTTGGGAGTAATTGCGGGTTGCGGTGCTTACGTGAAATCGCTCGTGAGAACCTCAACGGGACTCTTCACTATTGATGATGCAAATTCGCCTGATGATGACGAAATTACGCCGCTTCCTTTGAGCCGACTCGCTGAAAACTTCACACGTATATATGTCTCGCAGAAAGATTCACGGAGCTTCACAAACGGAATGAGCATATTAATACGTCAGGCCGCAAGAATTTCACGCGGTGTAACTGTGAACGGATCATTATGCGTTGAGGGCGACTCGTTCTTGGGGTTCGGGAGCTATGCGGGATATGATTACGTGAAGCCAGATGTCATTGTCCCAAAGGACTCGCTATGCTGATTACTGTCGGAGCTTTTGACGGTTTCCACAAAGGACACGCGGAACTGCTCCGAGTTTGCCGGGAGAATGCTGACGGTGATAATTGGGGAGTCGTTACGTTTGACCCGCACCCCTCGGAGTTTCTTGGGATTCATCATTCACTCTTCACGCTTGAGGAAAAAGAGTTCATTCGCCGCGTGCTTAATATCCCTAACATGTTTGTGCTGAAATTTGACGCTGAATTGATGAGGATGACTCCCGAAAATTTCTGGCGGTCATTGCGCGAGCGTCTCAATGTTGACGGTCTTGTTATGGGAAGTGATTTCAGGTTCGGACATGGCCGGGCGGGAAATGCTGAGTCCCTTCGTGATATGGCGGTTGCTGACGGAGTGAAGCGCGTGAAAATTGTTCCTCTTCTCGACAAGAAAGAATACTCAAGCTCAACGATACGCGAAAATGTTTCAGCGGGAAAAATTCATGAGGCCGGGAAATTTTTGGGTTATCCGTTCTTCATGATCAGCAGAATAATTCACGGCAATGAACGCGGAAGAACGATTCATTTTCCGACAGCAAATCTTGATGTCAGCGGGCGAGTCATTCCTGCTTACGGCGTTTATTCGTCAGCGGTTCTCGTCAATGGCTCGTGGCACTGCGGAGCGTTATCCATCGGGAACAATCCGACATTCGGCGACATTCACGAAACAAGAGCGGAGATTCATATTCTTGACTTTCACGGAGATGTTTACGGCGAAAAATTGCTGACGCTGATTCTGAATCGCGTGCGTGATATTCATACGTTCGCAGACAAAGAAGCACTGATGACTCAAATCGGCCATGACATAAACGAATGCCGGAAAATTTACAGGGAGGTGATGAACGAACAAGACACAATGAAATTTTCACAATGCGCAAAAGAGATTTACAGCTTACACGATAACTTTACACCTAACATAATAAACTTGAGATAGAGACGGAAAAATAATGCTGATAGATTCACATTGTCATATAAATTCTGAAGAGTTGCGGCTTGATGCAAGAGCCGTGATTACGCGCGCAAGGGACGCAGGAGTTCACAAAATGCTCATAGTCGGCTGCGATTACGAGGACTCATGCGAGGCGGCAGCAATGGCTGAGGATTTCTCGCACTTCGGGCTTTATGCGTCAATAGGGATTCACCCTCACGAGTCGAAACGTTATGAGGAAATCCCCCCGGCATTCACGAAAATTGCGGGCAACAAAAGAGTCGTTGCTGTCGGTGAAATTGGACTCGATTATCATTATGATCATTCACCAAGAGACACGCAGAAGAAAATGTTTGAGCTTCAGTTGCGGTTCGCGGAGGAAGTCAATTTGCCCGTAACGCTTCATATACGCGACGCAATGGACGACGCTATGGAGATATTGACAGTTCATCGCGGACTCAAAATGCTGTTTCACTGTTACAGCGGAGGACTCGAATACCTTAACGAGGTTCTTGGCATGGGCGGCATGTGCGGGTTCGGCGGTGCTGTTACGTGGGACAATAAATCATCTGAGAATCTCCGGGAAGTCGCAAGAGTTATCCCGCTCGAAAATATTTTGTGTGAGACTGACTCGCCATACATGACTCCAAGTCCTTTGCGTGGCCGGCGGAATGAGCCTGCTTATGTCCGATATGTCTATAACACGATCGCAGATGAACGAGATATGAGCCTCGCAGATTTTTCACGTGCTGTTGAGGATAACGCAAAGAGATTCTTCGGGTGGGAATAAATGTTTGAGTTTCGAGTCATAGCTCAATGCCCCGTAACAGGAGCGAGGGCAGGAGAATTTGTTACGCCTCACGGAGTTATACGCACTCCCGTTTTCATGCCCGTAGGAACTCTCGCAACAGTAAAAGCAATGTCCCCCCGTGAGCTTGAAGAGATCAACGCGCAAATTATTTTAGGCAACACGTATCATCTTTACTTGCGGCCGGGCCCGGAGATTCTCACAAAGGCAGGAGGGCTTCACAGCTTCATGAAATGGGACAAGCCTATACTTACGGACTCCGGCGGGTTTCAGGTTTTCTCACTCGCAAGATTGCAGAAGATTACGGACGAAAACGTTTTGTGCCGCTCGCACATTGACGGTTCACTCCTCACGATGTCGCCGGAATGGTCTATGAACATGCAGGGTATATTAGGCTCAGACATTGCGATGTGCTTTGACCAGTGCTGCGAGTTCCCAGCGTCCCACGACAAAGCAGAAGAGGCCGTGAAGCGTACGACTCTTTGGGCTGAAAGGTCGCGGAAATATTTTGACTCTCATAATGACTCACAGCGTCAGGCGTTATTCGGAATCGTTCAGGGTTCAACGTATGATGACTTGAGACGGAGAAGCGCGGAGGAAATTTGCGGACTCGATTTTCCCGGCTACGCTGTCGGCGGACTCTCTGTCGGTGAATCGCATTCGGCCATGTATCACGCACTCGACATCCTGAATGACATCATGCCCAAGAACAAGCCCCGCTACCTTATGGGAGTCGGCTATCCTCCGAACATCGTCGAGGGAATCGCAAGGGGTATCGATATGTTTGACTGCGTTATGCCCACACGTAACGGACGGAACGCAACCGTATTCACATCGTCAGGCCGTCTCAACATGCGCGGGAAGATTCATGCTGACGACTTCAGCCCGTTAGACCCGGAATGCGACTGCTACACTTGCAGGAACTTTTCACGCTCATACCTGCGTCATCTGGCCATGTGCGGTGAGATTCTAGGAGCAAGACTCTTCACGTGGCACAATCTCAGATTCACGATACGAATCGCAGAGCAGGCACGCGAGGCAATAATCGCCGGGACATTCCCGGAGTTCGTCAAAAATTTTACGGAGATGTTTCATGAAGACCAAAACAGCAACAGTTGACCGATGGAACCCAAGCCCCCACTTAATCGCAAAGGCAGCGAGAGTCATACAGGCAGGAGGACTCGTAGCATTCCCAACAGAAACAGTTTACGGACTCGGAGCGGACGCGCTTAACCCGGAGGCCGTCAGCAAAATCTTCACCGCAAAAGGAAGACCCGCCGACAATCCGCTGATACTTCACGTCTACAACATAGCGCACGCATATCAGTTTGTCGAATTTAACGACGCGGCAATGAACCTCGCAAAAGTTTTCTGGCCCGGCCCTCTCACTTTCGTATTGCCCGCAAAAGATATTGTTCCCTCAATCACACGCGGAGGACTCGACACCGCAGCCGTGAGAATGCCCGACAATGTAGCAGCCTTATCACTAATCTACACAGCAGGGACTCCAATCGCAGCACCTAGCGCAAACATAAGCGGACGGCCAAGCCCGACAGATTCAGACACAGTATACAAGGACATGAACGGAAAAATTGATTTCATTCTTGACGGAGGAAGCGTGAAATTCGGAATCGAGTCGACAGTTATAGATCTCACGGATGAGAATCGCCCCTTGATGTTACGCCCGGGAAGCATGCCGCGTGAAGTCATAGAGAAAGAACTCGGAATGACTCTCGATGTCCCGGACTCAGTCAGCAAAAAGAGATCTCCCGGCACAAACTACAGGCACTATGCTCCGTCGATACCCGTAAAAATTTGGCGCAAGGGCAGCAAGCTCCCGGATGGCTGCGCGTATATGGGCATAGATGAGCCGAAAGGTGTCGACATGAAGAAGGCAATAATTTTTGACTCGCTCGGAAATTATGCGCGGGGTTTGTTCTCAGGGTTCAGAAAATTTGAGGGCGAAAATGTTTCGTGCATTGCTGTTCAATGGCCTGATTATGAATTTGGACTCTCTGAAGGACTCCGCGACAGAATTTCAAGGGCAGCGGGTTTGTCTTAACATTCATATATAATAACGGTTAATAATAATTCAGAAGGAGTGAAAATAAATGAGCTGGATAATTCTTGCACTGACTCTCGGCGCGTCAATCACATCAATAATACACGGAGTATTTATGCTTTTCGGGTCATTGTCTGTCAGCAGCGGCGCAGTTTTCGGAATACCAAATACACTTCTCGCGAGCCTCCCGATAATCTCAGCGGCAATCGCATTAATCGGAGGAGTTATAGCCTTCAACCAAAGCAAATGGGGCGCATTATTCCTCTTCATCGCAATGGGATTGTGCGTTCCTGCCCGGGACACATGGCTTTACGGAGGACTGTATTTCTTTGCGGGGCTTTTCTGTTTCTTCCTGAAGTCAAAGAAGAATGATGACGCTTATTATGATTATGATGATGAGAATCTGACGGCTGATGAAGACTCTGCTGACCAGGATTTTTATTACGAGCCTGTAATCCCTCAGCCTATACTGAACAACGACACGCCCGGGGAAGAGCTGCCTCCCGAAAATGAAGACCCCTTAAGCAGTAATGTTTCAGTGAATGAGGCATTGCAGCTTAACGCCGAGACTCCTAAAATCAGGGCGCACAGAATGACTAAATCATGTCCCGAATGCGGAGCTATTGTCTCACGCGAGAGCCGTTTTTGTCCCACATGCGGCGCGAAACTTTCGGTGATACTGAATCAGGACGGGGACTTCAAGATTTCGGGGCGCGATGATGATATTGACATAGGCAAACTGAATGACCAGCTTTTGACTCCTATGAGCAGTGATGATATTAATGATGTTCAGGAACAACTGCCCGGTGAAACTCAGAGTGAAGATACTCAGGAGGACACCGGGATGTTGAATATTGATACGAATGATGGTGATGATATGGCTAATGCACAGTCAGCAAATTACAGGTTAGTCAGGCCGGGAAGAGCAGCGGCGGCAGACAGCACTGCACAGCGGGCAAGCAGCAGGCGCACTCCTTCAGGCAGTGAAGCGGCATCAAGCTACAAGGAATTTTCACGAGTCGCAATCAAAGGAAAGAAACGGAGCCGTTCATTTGGACGCAGGGTCGTTAGTGCTCTGGTTCTCATTGCAGCAGTTGGAGGAGCATTATACTTCCTCTTGGGACTCAGGAAACTTCCGCCCGGTGAGCTTCCTCCTATACCGGGCACTGAGACAGTCATCGAGGCCGAAAAGCAGCTGCCTATAGTCCCTGATCCTGCAGTGCAGGAAAAGCCCAAGCAGATTAGTACCTCAGAGCCGACAGCAATAGCAGTAGCAGAAAACTTGCTGCCCAATTTCACGCCTGAAAGAGAACCGCGGAACGGAATAATCACAGGAAGCAGCGTAAATGTCAGAGCTGACCACACAACAAGCTCTTCAAGAGTCACGCGCCTCAACGTGAACAGCAAAGTAAACATTCTCGGAACATTCAACGTAACGTCAGGGAAATTTTCAGGCATATGGTACAACATAAGGACGGGAAATCATGAAGGCTGGGTATACGGCAAGTATGTTCGTCCAGTAGGCTCCGGGCTTCCTTCAGGGTATTCAAACGCGCTCCTGAAGTCTTTCGGAGGAAACAAGGCGCAATTGATCGAGGCTCTCGGAAATCCTACAAGGAGTACCGGGTCAAGTGCTGAATGGCCGGGACTCACTGCGACTCTTAAAGGCGATGACGTTACGAAGATCCGAATCACATCGAACAGCCGCGAATTGCAGAACGGACTCAAACCCGGAATGAGTGAGACAGCATTGCTTCAGATTATGGGCTACCCTTCAAGCCAAAACGGAAGGAACATGAACTACAACGAGGGCGGCAAAACAGGACTCACAGTTCAGCTCGACAAGAACAACGCAATAACATCAATCACAGTCAACGAGATATAAGCCCACACTCACAGCACAAAATTACACGCAGAGAAAAGAATGTCCCCTTGTTAAGGCAGGGGGATATTTTTATCGCCGTCCATCTCACGCAATGCGCTGTACGCAAACGGAACCGCAAGAAGGAATGTCAGTCCGTCAGCGGCAGGCTGCGCGGCAATTATCCCGGCCAGACCGAATAACTTGTGCCCGACATATAACGCAAGTGCCAGCATGAATCCCTGTCGTGAAGCAGCAAGAAGACTCGCACGTATTGTCCTTCTTGTGTTCTGCAAAAACATATTGCTGATTGTTACGAAGCTCACTGTCGAATACACGAGGCATTCATAACGCAGAGCCTGAGACCCTAACGCGATAAGCTCCGAATCATCAGGACGGAACAAAGCTATTATCTTCTCCGCAAACGCATAGCCCGCAATGCTCAGAGCCGCGCAATATACCGCCGTTATCCCCGCGCTGAACCAGAAAGCACGCTTCACACGGTCAAATTTCCCCGCCCCGTAATTGAACCCGCACACAGGCTGAAACCCCTGCCCGAACCCTAACACGATTGACGTTGCGAACATGCACACACGGAACACTATCGACAGCGCAGCAATTGCCGTATCACCGTAGAACCCCGCAAGCTGATTCATATATGCCATTGAGACACTAGCGAGTCCCTGACGGCCTAACGAGGGAAGCCCGCCCGCTGTGATTTCCTTGTAGTGCGAAAATTCCGGCCTGAAGTTGCGAATGCTCAGCTTGATTCCGTCTCTCCTCCCTGAAAGCCTGAACAATAATATGAAGCTCACAATCTGGGAAATCATTGTTGCGAATGACGCGCCGGCGACTCCCATATCAAGCGCGAATATAAATACAGGGTCAAGAATTATATTCAGGATTGCTCCCGATGTTATTCCGAGCATTGAGACAAAAGCGTTGCCCTGAAAACGCATCTGGTTGTTCATCACAAACGAACACATTATGAACGGAGTCCCTATCAATATGTACCTGAAGTATTCCCGCGCATATGGCAGTATCGTTTCTGTTGAGCCCAAAAGGATTAATATATCGTCCATAAACATGAAGCCTATCACCGCAATCATTATCCCCGTGAACAATGCCGTGAAAAATCCTGTTGACGCAATCATCACAGCACCTTCACGATTCCTTGCGCCCAATGCACGCGAGATATAGTTCGCGCTTCCCTGCCCGAAGAAAAACGCGACAGCCTGAATGAATGCCATGTACGAGAACACAACGCCCACAGCAGCCGGGGACTGAACATCGATTCCCGCGACGTAAAATGTATCGGCCATGTTGTAAACCGCGCTGATCATCATCGTGATTATTGACGGTACTGCGAGCTTAAGCACTAATTTGCTGACGGGGTGAGTCGTCATCATGATAAATTTTCTGTCCTGTGAAAAATTTGCGCTGCTCATTGTGAATCCTCCTGACAAAGTCTCATGATATACTAGCAAAAATCCCATGAAAGGCGTTTATACGCTATGAGAAAACATAAAAATTTTATCAGAATCATTCTTGCGTTCTTTCAGTCAGCACTTGATGCATTAATATATTTTCTGAGCTTCTCACTTGCTCTTTCATTCTGGCACGGAGGGAAAATATATCAGTCATTAAACTTTGAAGCTCAAATTTTTTTTGCCGGTACGATTCTCGCGGTCTTCTGTTTCAACTCGCTGTATAAATTCAAGACGTGGCTTCTTTGGGACGAAATGAAAGCCGTTATTGAGTCCTCGTTTCTTGTGCTGCTCGTAACAGTCTTGTATCTTTATTCGCAGAGATCAGAATTATCACGTTTCGTTACGCTCGCAAGCATAATGATATTTGTTCCTTTGTGCGTAACAGGAAGGTATATATTCAGGCGGCTAATGTTCGCGCTTGGTGTTCTTTCGACGGACATAATAATACTCGGAGCAGGCAGAACGGGAAAAATATTTGCGGAAAAAATTATTGATCATCCTTTCACGCTCGGAAAAATTTCGGGCTTCCTTGACGATGACGAGTCAAAGATAGGAACGACGGTTGCGGGCTTCAAGGTCCGGGGGAAACTTGATGACTTTGAGACTCTTTGCGAGCATGAAAACATTGACGAAGCGGCTGTGGCAATCTCGAAAGCGTCGCGTAAATTCATTGCGCACATACTCGACCTTGTGGAGTTCAGCGTGAGGCAGGTGCACTATATCCCTGACATGTATATGCTCACGACGTTTTCATCTGAGGTGAGAGATGTTGACGGAATACCGGTGATCTCTGCTTCATACGGCCTTGCGAATCCGATCAACCGCGCTGTGAAGTCCTTTGCTGATTACTCGGTGGGAACAATTGCGCTCGTGATATTGTCGCCGTTAATGCTGTGGGCTGTCTGCAAAGTCAAAATGAAACACGGCGGAAGCATTCTCTCGTCTCAGGAACGCGCCGGGCTTCACGGGAACAAATTCATGATGTACAAGTTCACAAGCTCAAGTGGTGCCGGGACTGACACGAGACTCAGACGGTCATACATTGACGAGCTTCCGCAGCTGTTCAACGTTATGAGGGGTGAGATGAGTCTTGTAGGGCCGAAAGCGATTCCCGCAAGTGATGTGTATCATGTTTACGGTGAAGAGGCCGCCGGGGAAATAGCAGCCGTTAAGCCGGGCATTACGGGATTCTGGCAGATAAGCAGGGACAAAGACGCTGACAGGAAGATACGCGCTGAAATGGATCTGTACTATATACGCAACTGGTCATTATGGCTTGACGCTGTAATAATCATGAAGACATCTCTTGAGCTTACGTTGTTCCGATTCTTTAAGCAGCAGAAATAAAAAAAAGCCCCCGGATTTTCACGGAGGCCGTATCATGAATCACTTAGTCTTTTGAACCCGCCATAGCATCGCCTATGTTCTTGAGTCCGTGCCCTGTTGCTTTTGCCGTATGACCTACTGCATTAACGGTGTGAGTTCCTGCGTCCCATAATGTTTTTCCTGTTGTTGAAAGCGCGTCGCCTGCACCTTTTCCGACTCTCTTTGTTGCTTCTGTCGCTCCGTCTACTACAGTTCCTATCATGCCTTTGCCGACTGTATTCGCAACCTCGTTGAAAGCCTCGCCAAGATTGCCTTCAGCCGTTGCCTTAATTGCGCGCCCCGCACCTTCTACGGTATTCACAGCAACTTTTGCCGTTGTCGTGATTGCTGTGCCTGCAACATCAAGAGCTGTCCCTGCTACAGTGCCTACAACATCTACAGTGCCTCCGATAACCGTACCGATCCCGCTTCCGATAGAACTCAGAGCATCACCGAGTGAATCAAAGAATCCCATTACGCTGACTTCCTTTCTTTGCGTCAAAATCAGCACTAATTATCATGAGCAAAAATTTTTATGTCCAGTGCGTTTGATTTTCATTGAGGCATAAAAAAAACTCCCCCCGTTAATTTGGGAGGAGCCGGGAAATTTCGTTAGCGTTAAGTTAGTTGCCTTTCTTTGCGCGTACGACTCTTTTTGCTGGAACTGTTGAAGATTTCTTTGCGGGAGCTTTCTTTGCGGGTGCTGCTTTTGGTGCTGATGTTGATACTGACCTTCCGAGAGCATATGAGGCTGCCTTTGCCGGAGTCTGTCCTGCAACTGCTGAGAGCTGGATAAACTTCTTCTTTGCTGTCTCTGAGCTGTCATCGTAAACAGTGCCGTAGATCTCATTGCCGAGCATGTCATAATGACGTACGTATGTCTCTGCGAACTGCTTCCCGTCGGGCGTGTACTCATAGCCGTATTCAGTGAAGTAAAGGCTTCCGGCTTTCTCAGGCGAGAGTCCGAACTTTGACATAAGAAGCTCGATCGTGTCATTCTTTATTGTTGTGTTCGTGTAGTATTTTCTTGTTACTGCAAAGGGAACGTCATTTGATGTCTTGCCGTAATCGAGAATGTACCATGTCATTTTGTTCTTGTCCTGTCCGAGAGCCTTCTGCTTTGCGGCATCCCATGCAAAAGAGGGAGCTGACATTACCGCAACGAGTCCGATGATTAACGCGCATACTGCAAATTTCTTCATGTTTTAATGCACAGCCTTTCGTGTGAATTATTAGGCGTTATTGTAGCACAGAAAAAACTTTTTATGCTGTTACGGATTAAGTGTTGCGTGTAAAATTATCGCATTCAGAAAAATAACAGGAGGATGAAACTTTAACATGCGGAAAATTTTTTGTGCGTTGATTCTCGTGCTGTCATTTTGTTTTTCATGTTCAGCGGATGAAGGAGACATTAACATTTTGAGCCGGGACATAAAGCGCGACCCTTCCGGGAACATCATCGACATGAAGAGTCAGGACGGCCTTCGGGTAATTTATCTCGGAACGTTCCGCCCTGAAGAGAAAGAATTATCATCAGGGGATATTGCTGACGACTCTATATTCTCGGTCTTCATGGTGAAGTCTGACAAGGACACGCCGCTACAGCTTGATGTGAGGGACGGCTACGACACGCGGACGAACAAATTCGGCTGGAGGAACAACGGCCCTTGGGGATATATAGCTGACATTGACACGAACGGAAACCCACGCGACATTCTCGCAACGTTTTGGGTTCGCGTAACGTTCTGGCACAATCTCCCATTCAAGTATGGAAAATTCCCGGTGATCGCGCGAATTGGATTCCTCATCAACGGCAACGAGCTTACGTACAGCAGGATACGCCCGAAATCTTGGGAGGAATGGAAGAAGATTGAGCCGAAAATTATGGAGCTTGAAGAGAACGAAAAGGAATGTGATTTCGCTCTCGATGAATTAGAATCGTCAGCAAAAGGAGCGGATAACAAATGAAAAAATTTATAGCTGCGCTGATGATGTCGGTGATATTTCCTTCTGTATTATTTTCGAGCGAGGGACTCAGCGTTGACATAAAGGAGCCGGGAATCTCTGAGTACATAATACAGAGGGATATGGGAAACTCGATCGGCTTCAAGACGAATGACGGACTCACTGTGCTTTATCTTGGGACGTTCAGGGCAAAGCAGCCCGAAGCGATCCCGCAGTCGCCTGACGCGGAGCTGAAACCTGATGAGGGAGTCTTCAGCGTGTTTATGTTAAGGGCGGACAAAGATACGGCACTGAAACTTGATGTGCTTGACGGAGCTGACGCGCATACAAATACATTCAGCTACAGGAGCGGGGACTGGGGATATATTTCCGGCATTCTGACTAACGGAACGCCGCGCAATATTTCCGGGTGCTTCTGGACTCGCGTGACTCTCTGGCACGTTGTCCCGTTCAAATTCGGCGAGCGTCCATTGATAGCGCGTATAGGATTTGTGATTAACGGCTGCAGGATAAATATTAAGCGTATAAGGCCAGCTTTGTGGTCTGACTGGGTATATGTTGAGCGTGAGTATGCAGTTCCGCTTGAGGAGGACAGGAAGCGGATTGAGTTTGAAGAGTTTGAAGTCATGCCGGAAAAATAAAGGGAGGGGATTGAAATTTACGGCAAAACGATAGAGCTGTTTTTGGTGAACGGCACAGCAGACAGCATTATGACCGCAGAGCTGTCGAACTGGAGCGGAAAAGCCATAAAGATACCTCGCACTGAGATACAGACTTGCAGCCGTGATGATGTAAATTCCGCTGGGGTATATCTTCTGTTCTGCCAGGAGGACGACGGGAGCAGCTCAGTGTACATTGGCGAGGCCGAAAATATTATCATCAGACTCCGCCAGCACCTTCAGGAGTACAAAGCGGGCAAGGAAAAATTCTACTGGAACACGGCAGTAATTTTCACCGGGCGGGATCTGAACAAGGCATTAATACGTTACATAGAGGACAAGCTCGTGAAGTCTGCGAGGGAATGCGGAAGGTACAGAGTCCTCACAAAGAATACATATGACACGTCAATCAAAGAGTCTCTTGTTGCGACGATGGAAGAATTTATTGACAACATAAAGATACTCATAAGCACGATGAACTACAATGTATTTGTTCCTGTGCCTAAGGCGGAAGATAACACGCAGTATTTTTTCTGCAGCAGCTCAAAATCGGAGGCAGACGCAAAAGGCTTTGTGAGTCCCGGAGGATTTACGGTTCTGAAAGGCTCTAAAGTTTCGGAGCGTATATACCCGGTTTTCATTGGGCATAATTACCACAAGCAGAGGATGCAGCTTGAGAATGACGGCATCATTTCTGAGGGAGTATTTCAGCGCGATTATGAGTTCAATTCTCCGTCAGCGGCTTCTGCTGTAGTGCTCGGCCGGTCGTCAAACGGCAATGTCGAATGGAAAACTAAAGACAACATAAAGCTCAAGGACATATAGCGGATGACCCTGCTTCTGAAAATCGGGGGCAGGGTTTCAGTCCCACAAGCCATAAAAATATTTTGTGAACATCGCTAATGCTTCGTCCTTGCATTTCTCGCGGTACTCTGCAATTTTCCTGTGCTCATCAAAATATTTCATGCAAAATTCTTCATACGGATTAATTTTCGTGCATGTGTCTTCAGAGGCTTCACGGAAAAGGAATATCATTCTGTTTAGTATATTCGTCCATTCGTCATGGCAAGTTTTCTCGTCTGTTCCGTCAACAACCGGGCTTCCGTGTCGTGTGTCTCTGTGTTCCTCAAGCATTCGCGGGATAATGTCAAGAAACCATGAGTCTATGTTCCACAAATCGAGGTCGCAATAGCCGTATCTCGCACGCTGGTATGTGTACTTCACATCAACGCAAAACTGACGGACAATCCCCAAAAGTTTGCGGTCATTCCATGCGCAGCGATAATTTTCACGCTTGAACGGCCTCCATATATCCCACAGCTTAACGCCCGGCATTGTAACGCCCTTTCAGCTTCTCATACACCACATCAGGCACAACATCTTCAACAGTCCCACCGAAATGGAAAATTTCACGGACGCTTGAGCTTGATACATATGAATATTTAGGGTCAGTAACGATAAAGAACGTCTCAATCTCAGGAGCTAACTTGCGGTTCATCAGTGCCATCTGAAACTCGTACTCGAAATCGCTCATCGCACGAAGCCCCCGAACAATAACGCCCGCATGTTTCTGCCTCACATAATCGATAAGGAGTCCGTTGAAGCTGTCGACCGTAATATTATCGACATGGCCGAGAGCCTCCCGGGCCATGAAGCAGCGTTCCTCAACAGTGAATGCGGAAGTCTTGCGCTCATTAACGAGTATGCTCACGATAACTTCATCGAAGACAGCCGCGGCACGTTCAGCGATGTATATATGTCCGTTAGTGATCGGGTCAAACGAACCGGGGTATACTGCGGTGATCTTCACGGCCTAATCCTTGTATACGTAAAGGAATGAACTGCGCGTATACATTACGGTTGTCCCGGCAGGATATATCACGCTGTTGTTTTCTGACGGTTTGCCCTCTGCGCCTTTTGCCTGAGAATGAAGAGGATTGCAGCGAATCTTGTAACCTTCAGGCACTGTAAATTTTGTTCCTTTAGGGAGATTTTCGATTGCCCAGAAATTTCCGCGCCTCTGAAAAGGAATCTTCTTGTCTTTCGCGGCGTAACCTTTTCTTTCAAGGAACGGGGAATCTTCATTCATATGAAGCCATGCGTTAATGCCGGGAGTGTGCGTTATGCCCTCGTAGCTGTACTCATTCCAGCTGACTACATCATCATAATAATCATCGCCGTAAGAATCAGCAGCAATACATACAGCGAACATCACCGCAAGAATCATCACAGCATATTTTCTTGAAGCATTCATGAATTAACGCCTCCATTTGTTTTTGGGATTGTGAAAATTATTTTACAGGTTATATTTTGACGTGTAAATATTAATGGCTTTCATTCGCGCTCACTATGAAGATAATACTTTGCGCCTTTTCCCCTGTTGCAGTCTTGGCAGAGCGTCCACAAATTATTCGGCTCTGTCCTGCCTCCTTTGGCGATTGGCTTCTTGTGGTCGACTTCAAGTTTTATGCCGTCTGCTTGTGTCCTTCCGCAAATCTGACACCTGAAATTGTCTCGCTGTAATATGTCATAACGTAGGCCGGGCGTAATGAGCTGGCGTTCTCTCTCGCGTCTGTATTGTTCTTGTTGTAACTGGTCTGTATCATGCTGGCGGAGATTGCGCTGACGTGTAAATTCCTGCAAGTCTTCAACAGTAACATAAGCAGAGTCCTCATAATGATTCCTTCCTGCCGGACTGGTGTAGCTCCATATGACTTTTACGGGCGTGTGAATGGCTTTGTAGACAGACTGATACATTTCTTCTTTCGTTCGTCTTACGTAATCAGAAGCATTAGCCGGGAGCAACTCAATAGAACTTAACCTGTATGAAAAACTATTGTCGGTTAAAAATTTATACTTGGCGCAAATTTCTACGATGGCATAAAAGATTAGAACATACTCCATACCGTAATTCACTTCCTCAGCGCGTGTATTTGGGGATTGAAGATGATTCTACCGTACATTATCACCGTCTGCATTAACGACAGCAATTCCGCAATCGGCAAAGCCCAAACGATTCCATATTCACCCGCGAAATGATTCATCACGAACATCAGCGGCATATACAGCACGCACTGTCGGCAAATACTCAGAATGAATGACGCTCTGCCTGCCCCCATTGCCTGAAGTGCATTCACGAACACAAAGAATATCGCAAAGAGAAGACTGCTTGAGAGCTTCATACGCAGAAACTTCACGGCATAAGAAAACGCTTCCGGCTCACTCACGAACATTGACACAATATTTTCCGAGAACACGAAGCAACCCGCAATCATCACGAGAGTCAATATCACAGTGAACTTCAGCGCAAACATCAAGAATGCCCGGTATCTTCTCCAGTCCTCCGCGCCAACGCTGAACCCTAAGAGCGGCTGAATCCCCTGGCCTGTTCCCATTGCGACAAGGCACGCTATCTGCTCGATACGCATTGAGACTCCCGCGGCGGCTACGGCCATATCACCGTAAGCAGACATAAGCGAGTTCATTACCATCTGCGAAATACTCATCAGCCACGGATCAAGGCACGCAGGAATCCCAATCGCCAAGACTCCGAACGCGACTCCCTCGCCGACTCTGAAGTGCTTTATGTGAATGCTTAATGACGAATGGCCGAACACAAAATATCCCGCGTAATATAACGCACCTATGATTATGCTTGCTGTCGTTGCGATTGCCGCGCCAGTTATCCCCCAGCCGAACCAGAGAATAAATATCGGATCAAGTACAACGTTGAGCATGTTGCCGAAAACCTGACCGAGCATAGCCGCTGAAGCGTGATTTTCCGCCCGCATTATTCCCCCGCTCGCCATGCTGAAAAGCACGAACGGAGTCGACGCTATTACGATTGAGAGGTAACTATAGGCAAGTGAGAATGTCTCAGGACTCGCGCCGATTGCATGCAGCACGCTCTCAATGAAGAACATGAACACAACCGCAACAAGAGTCCCCGTAACGAGGCTTCCCCATACACAGAATGACGCGATATTGTTCGCACGGTCTTTGTGTCCCGCTCCGAGTGTGCGAGATATGTACGACATTGCACCGGCCATGAACGCAATACCAAGCGCAATTAGCACAAGGAATATAGGAGTCGCAAGTGAGACCGCCGCAAGCTGCAAAGGGTCATGAGTCTGCCCGATGAAAAATGTATCTGCTAAGTTGTAGATGAGCAGCATAATCTCAACGACAATCGCCGGGATTATGTTTGAGACTGCCTGACGTGATATTGAAGGTGTTGAAGTCAATTCGATTCGTTCCTTTCGGGATTATTGGTTTGCAGGAAGGTTAAGCAGGTTTCGCCGTATTCACGCTGTGAAGTGATTGCGAGATTGTGAGGGTTATTGATGAGTGTTACGGGTTCTCTTGCTGAATGCTCAATCACCATCAAAGCACCGGGGGAAAATAAAGCGTCAAGATTCGGGAGCGCAGGAAGTGAATCGCACCAGCCGGAATTATACGGAGGATCAGCAAAAACAATTGTAAACCTCATCTCACGCTTAACGAGCCATGACAATGCCCGCCGAATCTCAAGAGACAAAACGATATTGGAGTCCGAATCTCTGAGACCCCGTTTTATTTCGTCAGCACGATTCCTGACTCCCTCAACAAATACCGCCCTGTTTGCCCCGCGCCTTAACGCCTCAAGACCGACTCGCCCCGTTCCCGCAAAGAGGTCGAGAAATTCCGCGCCGTCAATCACATCTCCCAATATGCTGAACAGCGCAGACATTACCCGCCCGGATGTTGGCCGTATATCCTTCATGACAATCTTTCAGCCGCGTTACTCAGAGCACAACGCACAGCCGGAGTCAGGAACGCAAGAGTCGTTTTGTCGAGCCTCAGAAGGAAGCCTTCATCTTTCGGCGCAATGTGAATGTAAAATTTCTGCTCAAACTCATCATCGCTCGTCAATGTCTCAAGCAGAAATATTTTCCCATCACTGAATGACCTTCCGAACTTCCAGAATGATTTATCCTTTTTGCCCTCTGAGTTTCTCAGTGACTCTATATCTTCCTGAGTTACTTTGCGCTGAATCTTTATGTGCATTTCCTCTTCAACCCTCCGTGTTACTGTGAATGCTCGCGACTTTCTGAAGCTCACGCGGTAAATGTTCCTTCCTTCCTCAAGCCATTTGCGCTCGTATTTCGTTGTGATTTCCCTTTGAGGGTTCACCATGAAATCTTCCGCCGTTAATGCCTCGTGATTTCCGAGAGTCTGCCACACTTCACGCGAGTATGCCTCATCATCTGAAACCATCACGAACTCCCCGCCGACCTTAAGCACAGCCGCGAGTCCGTCAGAAAAGTCTTTCGCCGTAACTCTCTTGTGAGCGTCAGAAGTTTTTGACCAGGGACAAGGGAACTGCATCATGATTTTCTGCAATGACTCATCAGGGAACAATTCACGGAGCATATATCGCGCGTCAGTGTTAATGAGCCGCAAATTTTCCAGACCGTAAGCACGCCTCGCACATCTCAATACACAAGCCTGTGAGATTTCAACGCCGTAAAGAAATATATCCGGGTTATTCATCGCGTACTGCACAGTAAATTCACCGTTGCCGAATCCTATCTCAAGCTCCGTTTTTGATGTTACAGGAAGAAATTTCCCGCTCTCAGGATGAATTATTACGCCGTATTGCGGACGCGCCTGCCTCAAAATGTCCATTCGAAATTGGGAAGCCCCTCGGCTAATACGCGGTCTTTTATGTCGTTCATGATTCGCTCTAATGCCTCCTGAGTTTTTCCCTCACAGCGCACTACCATAACGGGCTGAGTGTTTGAAGCTCTAATCAGTCCCCAGCCGTCCGGGTAAATTATTCTCACTCCGTCAAGGTCTGAGACTTTGTACTTCTCCCGTGCCTTGTTGGTGATTCGCTCAGTGATTCCGAATTTCTCATCATCAGGGCAGGGGATTCGTATCTCTTCTGTTGACGGGTAATCGGGAATCGACATCATCAGGCGTGAAAGCGACTCTCTTCTCTCGGACATTATGCGGAGGAGTCTCCCTGAAGCGTAGAAGGCATCATCATGGCCGTAAAACTCATCAGCAAAGAACATATGCCCGGAATATTCCCCGGCGAAAAGCGCGCCTATCTCACGCATTTTTGCTTTGATGACTGAATGCCCTGACTTGTAGAAGAACGGCTTGCCCCCAAATTTTTCGGCCAGTTCAGGAAGCACCATGCTGCATTTCGGCTCAACGAGTACAGCCGCGCCCTTGTGCATTCCGAGTATTTCCTTCCAGTAGAGAGTCATTAGCCGGTCTCCGAATATCACATTGCCTTTGTCATCAACGACTCCGATTCTGTCAGCGTCGCCGTCATAAGCGAATCCCACGTCAGCACCTTCAGCCCTGACTCGCGCTATAACGTCCTGCAAGTTTTCGCGTTTCTGCGGGTCCGGGTGGTGATTCGGGAATCTTCCGTCAGGCTCATCATAAAGAGATATGCACTCACAGCCGAGCATCTCAAAAAATTTCCGTGCTGTTAAACCTGCCGCGCCGTTTCCTGAGTCGCATACAACTTTGAAGCGTTTTGTGAAAGGGAGATCAAATTTTGACACGAGCATTTTCAGATATTCGTCATCAATTTTTGCGTGAGTCAATTTCCCGCTGCCTGACTCAAAATTTTCTGACTCCGCTATGTCGTGAATGTTCATTACCTCGCTGCCCCAGAGAGTCCCGCGCTCAAAGCAAAGTTTCAGCCCGTTCATGTCCGGGGGGTTGTGAGAGCCTGTTACCATCACTCCGCCGTCAGCATTGAAATGTATCATGCTCCAGTAAAGCATCGGAGTCGTAACGAGTCCGACATCAACAACATCGAGTCCCGCCGACAAAATTCCCTCAGTCATGGCCGATTTGATTCGGGGTGTTGAGAGTCTCGCGTCGCCTCCGATTGTTACGCACGACTTAACGCCCGCACGGATAAGCCACGATGCATAAGCGCGCCCGATCGCTTTCACAATTTCGTCTGTCAGTTCTTTGTCAGCATTCCCGCGAATGTCATACTCACGGAAAATATTTGCAGGTATCTTCATGGTGAAGTCATCTTCTTTCTTTGTGGATTGGCCTATCATAGCACACAAAAAACGGGGAACAGGTTTTTGCGCCCATTCCCCGGAAAATTTTTGCGTGAAGTTTACAGCATGTACAATGAGATTGCATATATCGCTAGGACAGCAACGACTCCCTGTATCAACGTCGCCATTGTCTGAGCCTTGTACGCAGTGTTGAGATCCATATCGCTGAACTGAGTCACAACCCAGAAGTACGAGTCATTAGCGTGTGATACGACCATTGCCCCGCTGCCGATTGCGAGAGTCGCCAATACTCCGCCCATAGGAGAGCCGAGTCCCAATGATGCTAGCATGGGCGCGATGATCTGGGCTGTTGTAACGATTGCTACGGTTGATGATCCTTGAGCAGTCTTGAGAGCCGCCGCGATGATAAACGGAAGGAATATCCCGAAATTGTAGGACGCTAAAGCCTCGCCGATGTAATGACCGACTCCCGAAGCCGAAATGACCGCGCCGAGTCCGCCGCCTGCCGCCGTAATCATGATGATGTTCGCGCCGTCTTTGACTCCCGCGCCTATCCAGCCGTTTGTTACTTCCTCAGTGAACGGTGCGAGGAAGAAGCAAAGTATTACGCCTATCGACAAAGCTATAACGGGATTGCCCAAGAATGACGAGACAATGAAGAGAGTTGACTCTTTTCCGCCGATTTTCGCGAGGGTTGAAGGGTAGCTGATGAATGAGCTGAACGCGATCAGGATTAACGGAATCAGAATCGGTGCGAATGATTTGAACGCTGAAGGAAGAGTCCCATACTTAGCTTTGAGCTCCTCATATGAGCCGCCTTCCTCTGTGTTTGAGTCGAAAGGCACCGGGAGCTTCGGCCCTGCGATTAGCGCGTAAATATATCCGGCGATGACAGAAATAATTGACACACCGATTCCCCACATGATGACCATTCCGAGATCTGCTCCGAGTTCATTTGCAGCTGCTATCGGTCCGGGCGTGGGAGGAACAAGAGTATGTGTCGCGTAGAGTCCTGTTGAAAGAGCGATTGCCATTGTCGACAAACTGACTTTGCTTCTGCGTGCCAATGACTTGTTGAGCGACGAGAGAATTACGAAGCCTGAGTCGCAGAATACGGGAATTGATACTACCCAGCCTATGAGACTCATTGCGAGGGCAGGACGCTTTTCACCGACGACATGAAGAACCGAGTCGGCCATCGTGAAGGCAGCCCCGGACTTTTCGAGCATTGCGCCGATAATCGTGCCGAGAAGAATCACTATGCCTATTCCCCGGCATGTTCCTCCGAAGCCGTTGAGTATAGTGTCGAGGACTTTAGCCGGAGCCATTCCGACAGCGAGTCCCATTGCGAGGGCGACAGCGAATAACGCGACGAAAGGATGAAACTTCATCTTAGAGATTAACAGCACCATTAAGATAATGGCCACAACAAGAATGACTACTAACATAGAGCCTTGAACCATTGCGGGAAGATCCCCTTTCTGAAAAATTTTTGTGAATGGAAAATGAATCGTGTAGAATTATACGCAACTTTTCACAGAAGGTGATTAGCAAAATGAATGAACGCATGAAGATGACAGCGGGGGAAATGTACAATCCTGCCGATGAAGAACTGTACATGCTGAGGACGAAAGCTCACAGGCTCTGCATGATGTACAACGCTCTTTATGACACAGACGAGGAGGAACGCTACAAGATTCTGCGCGAGCTTCTGCCGTATTCAGATCACGAGGCATACTTTCAGGGGCAAATATTTTTCGACTACGGAATAAATATACATATCGGGAAAAACTTTTACGCGAATTTCGGAACAACGATTCTTGACGTATGCCCGGTAACAATCGGCGATAATGTCATGCTCGGAACATATGTATCACTCGTAACTCCGATGCACCCGTTCAGATGGCAGGAACGGAACATTAAGACGGACGAAGCCGGGAATCTCTTTGCTCTTGAGTACGGCAAACCTATAACGATTGGCAGCAACTGCTGGATAGCCTCAAACGTAACTGTAATCGGAGGGGTAACGATCGGCGAGGGCTGTGTGATCGGAGCGGGAAGCGTTGTAACGAGGGACATACCTGCGGGAGTTTTGGCCGCCGGGAATCCGTGCAGAGTCATAAAATCGATTGAGTGAAAAAATGACCTCCCTTTGCGTTAGGGAGGCCGTTAATTTTTTGTGCTACATTTTCAGGAAATCCGGCAAAACTTTCTCAAGCTCATCAAACGGATATTCCCCGCATGATTTACCCTCACGGAACAATACCGCCCCGCTTGGAGTCCCTGCGATTCCGAACTGCGCATGCCTCGCTTCTTTCGGGCCGTTGACCTCGCACCCCATCACAGCAACCGACACGCCGTCAGGAAGATTCGCTAACATAGGCTCAACAATCTTCACGAGATTCATGACATCAGCGCGCCTTCTTCCGCAAGTGGGACAAGAGATCAGATTCACTCCGCGAGTCCGAAGCTCTAACGCCTTCAGAATCTCATAGCCGACTCGCACTTCCCTTTCAGGCTCATCCGTCAATGACACGCGCAAAGTATCACCGATTCCCCTCATCAATAACGCCGAAATACACGCAGTGCCCTTCACGACTCCTCCGTCGCCCGGCCCTGCCTCAGTGAGTCCAATGTGCATTGGGAAATCAGGATATGCCGACGCGATAAGCTCATTTGCCCGGACGCATTCAGGAACGCTTGAGGATTTCGCCGACAAAATTATGTCCGTGAAATTGTGACTCAGCAATAATTCTGCCTGCTCGCGCACAGCAATGAAGAGAGCTTCTGCCCTGTCGCCTTTTGCCGCGTCAAGCTGGGACTGTGATACGCTTCCTCCGTTCGCGCCGATTCGAATCACAACGCCTGAATCTTTCGCGCATGATATTACGTCATTGAGCCGGGACAAAGGCATGTTGCCGGGATTGATTCTGATTGCCTTGCAGCCGGACTCCATCGCAAGAATCGCTAATGCAGGGTCAAAATGAATATCCGCCATAATCACGAGCCGAGTCGACTCAACGAGAGCTTTCAGATCCGGGGCATATTTCGCGTGAGGAAGAGCAGCCCTCGCCATCTCGCACCCGGACTTTATGAGCCTCTCACACTGTGCTGTGCATTCGTCGCGTTTGTCGAGGGAAATTTTCAGCATGCTTTCGACTCGCACGGGAGCATTTCCGCCGATTGTGAGTCCGTTAATGTTTACTTGTCGTTTGCTGTTCATGGCCTAATGAGTGAGAAACAAATTGTAGACATCCTTGCACGTAACAAGAATCATCAGCGAAATCAACACGACAAATCCCGCTGTGTGAATCCAGTTCTCGACCTTCTCAGGAAGTCTTCTGCGCAATACTATCTCAAGCACAACGAACAAGAGCCGCCCTCCGTCAAGCGCAGGAATGGGAAAAAGATTCAGTATTCCGAGATTAAGAGCGATGATTGATATGAAGGAAATGAATCCCCACAAGCCCGACTGTAAAGCATGGCCGGACATTGAAGCGATGCCGACGGGGCCGGTTACGTCTGCTTCCTGATAGCCCATGACTAACTCAGCGAGTCCGCGAAGCATCATCAATGTCATTCTGTAGATATAGCCCGCAGAGTTCCTGAAAGCCATGAAGATTCCGTAACGCACATATGACGGTGATACGCCTAACATGGGGCGGCCGTATTCCTCATTGTTTGGTATGCTGACGGTTAATGATAATGTTTCGTTGCCTCGTTTGACTGTGAGTGAGACTGACTCATTTTTGGCGGCTTCGACTCGAATCTTCTCTGACATTTCGCGCCATCTTGTTACTGACTCGCCGTTGACTTTCTGAATCTCATCGCCGACTCTGAGTCCTGCAATTTCTGACGGGAAACCGGGCATAATCTCGCCGATTTTTGTGCTGTCCATGTCGAGAATGCCATTGCCCCAGAGATATAACGCCATCAGCAAGACAGCAAGAAGAATGTTGAACGCCGAGCCGTTAAGGAGGATGAGGAATCTTTTCCACGCTGATTGTTCGTTGAAGCCTTTGCCGGGGATAACTTTCTCGCCGTCGTCCTCTTCATTCATTCCCGCGAGTCTGCAGAAGCCCCCGACAGGAAACGCGCGCAATGACCATAACATTCCGTTTTTGTCCCGGTGCTGAAGGAGAGCCGGCCCCATTCCGAACGCGAACTCGTGAACCTGAACGCCTAAAATTTTTGCGGTGATGTAGTGTCCGTATTCATGTACGACAACGCAGACTGCTATAACGATTACGAAAGCTATAACGCTCATAAGCAAATGCAAGCTGTATACACTCCCTAATTCTTTATGGAAATTTTCACATAGTATACAGCAAATTATTTTCTGCGCGGCTTGTGGATGTGGAGAAACACAAGACATCTTTTGATGAATGTTTTCAGCTTCTGCTTCAATGAATGCTTTGACTTAGTATAGTAGATGCCCGAGTATTTCTTGATGTAATTCACGAGCTTGGAATAAGTATTGCTGTTACGCTTGACAGGTGCTTTATACATGGCATCCACAGCACAGAGGTAAAAATTTGCTTCGATTTGTTCTGAAGCTCTTTTCGGGAGATCTTTGCGGGCATAAATTTTTTCCAGGGCGTAAAGCTCGCGGTGGTATCCGTCTTCTGTGTAAATTTTAGCGGAGTCTCTGGTCAGCCCTTCATTTTCATGCTGAACATAACAGTACAGCCAGTAATCAATATAGCAGACTTTGACATTCTTCCTGCTGAGTATAATATTAATGAACCAGTCAACATCTTCACAGTAGTGCAGGTTTTCATCAAAGCGTATATCTCCTATAAATTCGCGGCTCAAGGCTTTGTTGTGGGTGAAGCCTCCGACTTTGTTGCTTTCAAGAATCCTTACGCATAATTCCTCGCCGTCAGAAATTTCAGCGTCATCACTCTTCATATCCTGAGCATCGTATACGGGGAAACCTTCTGCCGGAATATTCATGCTTGTGTAGTGCCGGAACACGATCGCATCAGGCCGGCCTAGTACCTCTATTGCTTTTGACAGCACGGAAACCAGACAAGGGGAGGCGTAATCATCAGAATCACAGAACGTGATATATTTGCCTCTGCACTGAGCGAGCGCGATATTCCGGGCATGTCCCGGCCCGCGGTTTTCGGTGTGGGTTACGTGTATGAAGGGATATTTGTCGGCATAGGAGTCGCAGATTTCCCCGCTGCTGTCTGTTGAACCGTCATCGGTGATGATTATCTCGTAATTTCGTTCGGGGATTTCCTGATTTATGAGGCTGTCGAGGCATTTGGCTAAATACTTCTCTGTGTTGTATACGGGGATTATGATACTTATTTCCGGCCATGAGTTATGGCTGTCGGCTGTCGGCTGTCGGCTGATTGTAGCGATATTATCCGGCATTGTCAATTATTCCTTTCATGTGATTATTGTGATGGAAGTATAAAAACAGGCTGAGTCCCATTGCGCTACGTCCGAAACGCCCCCTGACCCGAAATCAGGTGCGCACATCATGACTCAAAACCTGCTGACGGAAATTATACTTTACCTTGCGTGCTTTGTGTATACTTCCTTCATTCGACTCAGCGCGTCATGTATATATCTCTCAGGGCAGGCGATATTCCACCGCTCGAAGCATTCACCCTGCCCGCCGAAAATATATCCCTCGTCAAAGAACAATCTCGCCTCCTCGTGATTCACTCGCTCTAATTCCTCATGGCCGAGTCCGAGTCCCCTCATGTCGAGCCAAAGCAAATATGTTCCCTCAAGGTCAAACACTTTCACCGCAGGAAGCTCCCTCGCAATGAAGTCCGCAATGATCCTCCTGTTGCCGTCAATCACGCTCAGACATTCATCGAGCCATTCACCGCAATGTTTATAGCCAGCTTCACACGCAGTATAGCCGAGTATGTTGCACTTGGGATTCGGATTCGACAGCTTGAGAGACGCAAAATATTTTTCACGCAATGACTCATCAGGGACAAATATATTTGATGTCTGAAGCCCGGCAATGTTGAATGTCTTGCTAGGAGCGGTAAGCACGAGGCAGTTATTCGCAAACTCATCACAGATTGAAGCGTAAACCGTATGAACATGCCCCGGCATTATCAGGTCAAAATGAATCTCATCCGACACGACAAGAACATTATGCTTCAGGCAGATATTACCGATCCGAGTCAGCTCATCGCGAGTCCAGACTCTTCCGACGGGGTTATGAGGGCTGCAAAGGATTAACATCTTCACATTAGGGTCTGAGGCTTTGCGCTCCATGTCGTCAAAATCTATCTCATAGCGAGTCCCCGTATTAATCAGCGGATTTGCGACTAGCTTGCGGCCTGTTGTGTTCACGGCCATGTACATTGGGTAGTACACGGGAGTCATTAACATTATGCCGTCGCCCTCGTTCGTGAACGTCAGAACCGCCCGGAAGAACGCATCAACGACTCCGCTTGAAGGCAATATCCATTCGGGTTTAGCGTCCCATTTGCGGCGGACTCTCATCCATTCGCAGACTGTTGAAAGATATTCGCTCGTTGGATTCTCGTAGCCCATTATTGACTCGTCGAGCTGTCGTTTTATCGCGCTCACAATTTCCGGCGGGGTAACAAATTCCATGTCAGCAACTGAAAACGGAATTATGTCATCTGACTCACTAACTCCGAATCGTTTCAGCTCGTTCCATTTTCCCGAACCAGAATTGAATCTCTTGTGTACTGTCTCAAAGTCATATTTCATTCTAAAAGCTCCCTTCATAGTGTGATGGTCTCGAAATCATCAGGCACGTATAAATTTCCCGAATAATATTGCCTCCCTTCAGCCGTATAACGTTCCTTCCTGTGCGCTAAGTCTGAGTCCTCAGTGTGATATAGCAGCAAGTTTTTGACTCCGAGTCTCTGCGCGGTAATGCTCGCGTCTTTCACGGTTGAATGATGCTTGCCGTATGGGTCAAATATTCCTGCGTCCGAGCAAAGGCAAAATGATTCGTGCATAAGCCATTCACAGCCCCGAACATATTCATAGCTCGACTCGTGGCATGGCTCATCACCGCAGAAGGCTAATTTTTTCCCGCTGTCATAATCCATAATGAAGCCGTATTGTTTTGTGCGCGATGAATTTACGTCAAAAATTTTCACGTCATGGCCGATAATGCTGCGTGTCTCGTTTTTGCTGACGGTGATTAAGTGAATGCGTTTGTGAACATAATCATACTGGTACGGCAGAAGAAACTTCCGGCAAATCTCATCAGTCAGTTCTATAACTTCATCATGAGAATATATATTCATGTCGCCGTCAAAGCGTCCCTTGTCCATGAGCTGAGCTGTGATTCTGATTACCCATATTGCACCGAGTATGTGATCTATGTGCGAGTGTGAGATAAATACATCGTGAATTTCCGGGAGCGAGTAGCCCGCGTGCTTTATGTGATGAAGAATCGTATTGCCTCCGCCGGTGTCAACAAGAAAATTTTTCCCGCTGTCATCAAGAATGAAGCATGTGTTGTAGCATTCTGTAACAAGTGCGTTTCCAGTGCCAAGCATAACAAGTTTCATGATATTTTCTCCCATTCCGAAATAATTCCCCGCGCTTTAAGCTCGTCAAGAATACCCGACAATCTTTCACATTCATCTTCAGGAACATCACATATCACGCTCACGCCTTCCGCATAATTCCATCTGAGACTCACAGCTCCGGCACCTTCAAGCAACCGCGTAACATTTCCGACAGAGTTATAGCTCATTGAGACTCGTATTGTTACCGTTGCGACTCTCTCGACATTCCCGCAAAGCTCAAGCGCATTCATCGCCGTATCTCCGTAAGCGTCAATCAAGCCTCTTACGCCTAACTTGACTCCGCCGTAATATCTCGTAACAATCACAATCACATTCACGAGTCCCGAATGCTTTATTGCGTTGAGTATTGGCCGTCCTGCTGTCCCGGATGGCTCGCCGTCATCTGAGCTATACTCCGTTCCGTCAGAAAGAATATACGCCCGGCAGTTGTGAGTCGCGTCCCTGTGCCGTGAGATTACGTCAGCAAGAATGACTCGCGCTTCCTGTTCGTCATGGCATGGGCGAGCTTCAGCGATAAATACCGAGCGTTTTATTTTCTGTTCGTACTGCGATGACTTTTCCGGCTCTCTATACGCATTCGGCCCAGGCATCTTTTATCCTTCGCCATGAGTTTGCGATTGCGTCAGATATGACTCTCGTCTCGCCTAATACGGGCATGAAGTTATTGTCCCCGTTCCATCTCGGGACTATGTGCCTGTGAAGATGACCGTCAACACCCGCGCCCGCTGTGCGTCCCAAGTTAATGCCCATGTTGAAGCCGTCCGGGTGCATCACGGTTTTGAGGACTCGAACCGCTTTTGACGTAAGCGAGTGCATTTCGAGAGCTTCCGAGTCAGTGAGAGACTCATAAACATTCGTATGACGATAGGGAATCACCATCATATGACCGGGGTTATACGGGTAAAGATTCATGATGACGAAGCATGACTCGCCCCTGTGAACAATAAAATGCTCATCATCTTTGTGTTCAGCCGGGAAATCACAGAAGATACACCCTTCGTGCTTGGGTGCCTCAATGTATGACATTCTCCATGACGCATAAAGCTGCTGCATGATGAAGCCTCCTTTGTGTTTTGTGTGAATGCTGAGATTATACAGTATGAGTGATGCTGAAAGTACAGCCGCAGTAATTCTGACGGTAGAGTCCCAGTTCGCGCGAAATTTTCACCGAGCGTAAGAAGCCATTGTTCTTGCGCCAGATCCGGGACTCCCATTTGAGTCCGTGAGATGATGAGACTGACTCGCCGATCTCGTTTATGAGCTTCACATTTTTGTGCGGGCTTATCGTGAGAGTCGTTGACATGTACTCACAGCCGAGCCGAATCGCTTCATGCGCTGACGCTTCAAGCTGTACAGTGAAACACTTGGCGCATCGTTTTCCGCCTTCCGGTTCACTTTCGAGTCCGTGAATTTCTTTGAGCCAATCGCCCGGCAGGTAGTCAGGAATCGTGCAGGTGATTCCGTTGTGAGCTGTTACGATTCGAATCGCATTGAGCCTCCGCAAATATTCATCAAGCGGGTGAATGTTGCTTCCGTAAAAGAATCCGTAAACTTCCCAGCCCTCATTGAGTAGGTCAGGTATAGGAACTGTGCCGTCAGGAGCGCAGCAAATGTGAAGAAGAATTTTTTTGCTCACAGGACGATTCTCCCCTCAAGATGCATCTTCAGGTGAGACACCGCGAAATTTATATCATCAGGCAGTGTATCAGGCGCGCCATTCATATACTGCATCAGTTTTTCTTCACTCTCAATCACTTTCACACGCACGGGCTTTTTTGCCTCAAGTTTTTTCTCTGACTCACGCTCATTAATCCTCACAGTGAAATTTTCTCCCGCCTCATATCCCAGTCTTGAAAGACCCCGGAGAATATTGCCTCTCATGTTAGCGAGTCTGTTTCTTGCCTGGTCATTCACTGCCTCAACCGTAAGAACGTCAACGCCAAGCACGCACGGCCATGAATAACGCGCAACAGGCATTCCCACAACAGAAGGCCATGAACGTTTCAGCCTCTCTAAAATCTCAGCGCGCCTCACAGCCTGGGGAAATAATTTACGCACGTCAAGTATGACTCTGTCGTCCTCAGTTTTCATTCTTCATTCTCCGTTCGTTTCGTGAAAGTATCACCGAGATCAACTGCACGTCAACAGGAGTTACTCCCGAAATCCTCAGCGCATGACCGAGCGACTCCGGCCTGTATTGCTTCAGCTTCTGGAGACTCTCAGCCCTGAGTCCCTTCACGCTGTCATAGTCAAAGTCATCCGGGATTCTCGCGCCGTCAAGACTCTTCATTCTGCTTGCGACTCTGTTCTCGCGCTCAAGATAACCCGCGTAACGTATTTCCGTCTCAATATGCGCTTTCTCCTCGCGTGTGAGATTTTCTGCTGAAGGTGATAACTTCTCGGCAAGCTCATAAGTTACTCCCCTGTGCTTGAGATACTCAGAGAGAGTCATTGTCTCACTGAGAGGTTCAGCACCGTATGACTCGCATAATGACTCAACTTCTTTTGACGGTGAAATTTTTGCTGACTTTAACCGCGTAATCTCTTCTTCCTCACGCCCGAATCTTTCCTCAAGGAACGCCCAGCGAGAGTCGTCAATCAGTCCTATATTCCTTCCGTAATGCGAGAGCCTGTGCGCTGAATTGTCCCATCGCAAAAGCAATCTATGCTCGCATCTCCCTGTAAGCATCCTGTAAGGCTCATCAGTATTCTTTGTCGTAAGGTCATCAACAAGGACTCCTAAATACCCCTCATCGCGTCCGAGTATCAGCGGCTCTTCTTCACGCACAAACATGGCCGCGTTTATCCCCGCTAAGAGTCCCTGAGCTGCTGCCTCCTCGTAGCCTGAAGTCCCGTTGACCTGCCCCGCGCAGAATAGTCCGGGTATGTCCTTGTTCTCAAGCGTGTGCTTTAACTGGCTGGGCAAAATGTATGTGTACTCGATTCCATAGCCGGGCTTAATGATTTTCGCGTTCTCACAGCCGGGAAGGGAGCGAATCATTTCGGCTTGCACGTCATAAGGGAGGCTCGTTGAGAAATTCTGCACGTAAACTTCATCAGTGCTCCGTGATACAGGCTCGAATACAATCGGGTGCGTTATGTGGTCAGGGAATCGCAGAAACTTGTCTTCAATCGACGGGCAGTATCGGGGGCCGTGCGCTTCAACATCCCCGGTTACGAGCGGAGAACGTGAGATATTGCGCGACAAAATTTCGTAGGTCCTCTCAGTCGTGCGTGAAAACCAGCACGCATAACCCGAATCGTTATACAGCTTCCCTTGTCCCCAAATGTCAAAGCACAGCGGCTCATTCTCAGACAATTGCGGGGTCATTCCGTCAAAGTTTATTGTGTTGATGTTGAGACGTGGAGTTGTATCGGTTCGCATTTTCCCGGTGATTATTCCCAAGCGTGAAAGAGAGTCCGCGAGGCGTTCGGAATTTTGCTGACCCATAGGCCCGGAAGGAAACGACACATCACCCATGAAGACACGCCCGGCCATGTATACCCCTCCGCAAATCACGATTGCCCTTGCGCTGTAACATGAGCCATGACGAGTCATAACGCCCGAAATTTTCCCGGCCTCCGTGAGAATCTCTGTTGCCTCGTCCTGATGAATGTCGAGATTTGGTTGCGCCGTGAGAATTTTGCGGTAATACGTGCTGTACATGAACGGGTCGCACTGAGCGCGCAAAGCCCGGACCGCCGCGCCTTTCGACGTGTTGAGCCAGCGTATCATGAGCGTGGAATTATCCGCCGCCCTTGCCTGTTCGCCTCCTAACGCGCTTACCTCACGGACAAGATGACCTTTTGCCGGGCCTCCTATTGACGGGTTGCAGGGCATTAACGCTGTATTGTCTATGCTGAGATTGAGAAGAAGAGTGCGGACTCCGAGCCGTGAACATGCTATAGCTGCCTCACATCCTGCATGGCCTCCGCCGATTATTATTGCTTCATATGAGTCGTGATACACTGGAACTTATTCCCCCGTGAAAATTTTTATGAGTGAGAATGATTATACAGCCGGCAGATTTATCCCTCCGAATTTCTTGCGGGTCGCAAATGGTTTCTCAGGCGCGGTGATAAATACCTGCCATTTTGTTTTGGCAAGCTCACGGCACGCAAATTCTTTCCCTTCCGAATCAAGTTCCGCCGTCAAGTCATCAAGCAAAAGAATCGGACTCCTCTTCAGCCTCTCAGCTATTAATTTCCCGGCGGTTATTATCATGTAGAGTATGAGCCGCCGCTTTTGTCCCCTGCTTAATGACTCGGAAGCTGATTTCCCTTTCTCTGCAACCGTTATCGATATGTCGTCATAGTTCGGCCCGCAAAGAACCCTCTGCGCGTAAAGTTCTCTCTTCGCGTTCACCGTTATCATGTCATTGAGGTATTCACTTCCAGATCTTATTGACGGAAGAAATTTTAGCAAAACTTTTCCCGGAGGCATCAGCTTCACGAGCTGCGCAAGAACTTCCCGCCTGATGTCCATGATCCACCCTCCGAGCCTGCAAAATGTTATGTCGGTTGACGATGAGTTTCTGCCCTGCCTGAGAAGCGATGACCTTACGCGGAGAATGCTGCGGAAATCTGCGAGCCTCTTTGCGAACGGAGGAACGAACAGCGCGCATAACCTGTCAATGAATAATCTTCTTGCTGACGGGGAGCCGTCTATGAGTGAAAGGTTGCCAGTGAGGAATATTATTGACGGAGCATAGAGCCTCAACTCAGTGAATGATGATGACTTGTCATTGACCCTCAGAGAAATTCTTGATGAGATCTCCGCGCTTACGTCAAAACTTTCCTCGCCTGAAAATTTCGCGCTGATATAAGCCCGCTTGTTTGGTGACTGCCACGATACAACATCAGAAGTTTTTGTGAAAGCTCCCCAGCCCGTGAGAATACTGAGAGACTCAAGAAGGTTGGTCTTCCCCGCTCCGTTTCTGCCGAGAATCAAATTAATACCCGGATCCCAGTTGACTATAAGATCCGGGCCGTAAAAATTTCTGAAGCTGCGTAATATTGTGCTGTCTATTCTCAAGATTAGAACGGAGTATCGGACTCGCTGCTGTTGTCGTCTTCCTGCTCAGATTCGGGGGCTGGTTCATTCTCTGAGCTTTCTATTTGTCCCTGAATGTCTCCGCCGAAATCGCCGAGTTCTTCAGCTGTCATTGCATCCTGAGTGCTTAACCTCGCGGGCATGAGCATATACAGGAAATCTTCTGAGCCGTCGCGCTTCATTCGTGTCTGTCCTTCCTCGCCGCTGAACTCTATAACGGCCTGCTCTGAGCCTAAAGCCTTGAGTCCGTCCATGAAGTAAGCAACGTTGAAGCCTAACTGCAAATAGCCGCCCTCAATATTAGCTGTGAATTTCTCGCTTGTTGTTCCGAGTTCGGGAGCGCGTGCTGTGATTTGAAGTTCACCGTCAGGATTAAGAGCCATTGCCATAATGTGAGCTGGAGTCGTCTTTGCTATGATGTCGATTCTTTCGAGGACTGAATACAAATCCTTGCTGTTGATTCGGAGCGTCGTATGTCTGTCGGCGTTAAGTATTCGTTCAAACTTTGGGAACGCAGCGTCAACACTTCTCACTGAGTACTCTGCATTCTCAAGAACAAACCACACTGTAGAGTCGTTAGCGAGGAGTCTCACTTTGTCATCGTCAGCGCATGAAGAAAAATTCTTGCCGAGTTCTTTCACGGCCTGCGCAGGAAGAAGAATATCAATATCCTTTGAGACTTCACAGACGGACTTTGAGAGGGACAATCTTTTTCCGTCAGTCGCTACTGCCATGAACACGCCTTCAGCTGTCCTGAAAAGGCAAGTGCCCAAATATTTCGGGAAATCCTGGGGCTGTGATGCCGCGGAGCTTCCTTCAGTGATTATCTTCGCGAGCGTCTGTGCGTTAATCTCGCAGATAATTTCGCCTTCCTCGCTGCCGTAAATCTTTGGGAATGTCTCAGGGGAGATCACCGAGAAGCGCATCTTGTTGCTTCCTGCGTTAAGGAATCCGCGTTCAGAATTTACTTCAAGCACTAAGTCATCAGCTGATAACTTTCTGAGAATGCTTCCGAAAATTGCGGCGGGTATTACGGCTCTTCCGTGCTCGATTACGTTTGCTCCTTTTGCCGTGCATCGTATTGATGTCTTGAGGTCTGTTGCTTCAAGTATGACTGTGTTGTCTTCTGAAGCTGTGATTAAGACTCCTGCTATTGCGTCCTTTGCTGACTTTGAGTCTGATAACTTCTCTGCGTTCTGCCATGCTTTGAGGAAATCTTGACGTTCAATTTCTAGCTTCATGGTAGCTGCTCCTTTTTGTGATATAAATTTTTGACAAGTATTTATTATATCTCAATGCCTCATGCAAAAAACGTTAAGCCATTTCTGACTCTTGAAATCATTCCGAACGTCCTCAGAAATTTTCAGCCGAATGATTTTGAGTCTCTCTATGTTGTTTATGATGCGTGTGATTCTCTCTTCGTCAAAGTCTGTGTAGTGTCTTCCGTCCCGAATGCCTGAGAAGCTCCCGTGCTTGAAGGACATGTAGAATATTCCGCCGTCAACGAGTGAGCGCGACAATCTTTCAGCGACTTGCATAATGTCATCTTCCTCAAGGTGAAGCAATGACGCTGAAGCCCAAATGCCCGCAAGAGACTCACGCGGCGTGTACGTTCTGAAGTCTGAGCAGATGACTTGATGACCGAGAAATTCCCCGGCGAGTCTGCAAAGCTCCTTTGATCCGTCGACGGAGATAACGTTCCGGCCATGTGAGAGAAAATATTTGCTGTCTCTTCCTGAACCGCAGCCGAGATCCAACACGGTGCCATCAGCCGGGAGGAGACTCAGAAATTCGTCGCAAAGCCTAGACATGTCAGCGCAGATTGTGCTTGAAGCATACGATTCGGAGTTATCGTTGTAGAATTGCAGCGTAAGATTTTGAGTCATGGTTTACAATCTTCCTTATGAGGTTTACATTTGCTCATTCAAAATAGAAAGGAGGCATTGAAATTATGATACAAGATGAGCATACAAGACAAGAACTTTTGAACAAAATTTGGGATGATGAGTCTGTAATTAGTCTCACAGCTCGGAGGGCTTTAGCTGCCGGAGTCGAACGTGAAAGAGTTTTAGAAGCACTCATGAGCAATAATCCTGAAATGAATCTTAATCTTCTCATTCCTTACGCATAAAAATAATCCCCTCTCTGAACACTAACAGAAAGGGGACAAATTTTAATCGTCAAATTCTCCGTCAAAATCCGACTCGTAATCCTCGTTTTGAGTCAGCGATTCATTTTCCGTATAGTCAATTGGCTTCCCTTCATGCAAAAATTTTATGCGCTCCGTGAAGTCAGGCGTAACATTCTTGCGGAACTTCATAGCCTCGCCCGTTACAGGGTGCGTAAATTCGAGCCGCCACGAATGAAGATATACCCTTCCGAGTCTCTCGTCATTCGCTCCGTATAACCTATCGCCCACAAGAGGACAGCCCAACGCCGACATGTGCACGCGGATCTGATGAGTCCTCCCGGTGAACAATTCACACTCAATGAGCGAGATATTATTCATGCTCCACAAAACTTTGTAGCCCGTGAGTGAAGGTTTGCCGCCCTCAGCTATTATCATCTGCAAAGGGTTGTCAGGATTTCTTGCGATCGGCCCGGACAAAATTCCCTCGCGTTTCTCAGGGACTCCATGAACCAGCGCGATATAGTGCTTGTGTACTGTGCGGTCTTTGAACATGGCCTGAAGCTGAATGAGAATCTTCTGACTCCTCGCAACAACCATTAATCCCGATGTCCCTCCGTCAAGCCTGTGAACGATTCCCGGCCTTAACCAGTTTGTCATGACTCTTAACTCCGGGTAACGATATACGAGGCCATTCACGAGAGTGTTACGCCAGTTCCCCGGCGCGGGATGCACTACGATTCCTGCTGGCTTGCTCACGACAACAAGATAATCATCCTCATACACGACTTCAAACTCTACCGGCTCCGCACGCAAGTACGTCATGTTGAGCGATTCGGGAATGTCGGCGATAAATTTTTGTCCTGCTGTAACTTTTCGTGAACCCTTTACGCGCTTTCCGTCGTCTGTTGAAATTTTCCCTGCCTTTATGAGTCTCTCTACTGCGCTTCGTGTCCTGTCTAACTGTTCAGCGAGAAATTTATCGGTTCTCTCGTAATCTCTCTCAGCAAGAATTTCTATCCTCACAGCTTAAGCCCCCGCAATGACGACTCGAAATCAGCAAGTCTCATCACAAAGTTATTCATGTCCCGCTTCAATGCAATCACCGCCGCGCGGCGACAAAGCAACGCAATATCACCGCCGGAAAAATTTTCAGTCATGGCCGATAACGTTTCAATACTCACATCATCAGCAAGAGGCTTCTTCCGCAAAAGTATCGTGAGAATCTCAGCGCGTGATTTTGAGTCGGGCATGGGCAGCTCAAGTTTCAAGTCAAAGATTCCTGACGATAACAGCGACTTGTCGATGAGATCTATACGGTTCGTAGCAGCTAAAACCGTAACGCCGTTAAGCTCCTCGATGCCGCGCATTTCAGCCAAGAATTGACTCGTGAGCCTTGCTTCTGTTGACGCGAACTGTGAATTGCCGCCTCGCTCCGGGAACAGCGACTCTATTTCGTCAAAATATATTATCGACGGGGCTGCCTGCTTTGCGACTCTGAAAATGTCCTTGAGCGCACGTTCTGACTCTCCCAAGTAACGCGACAATACGTTAGAGCTTTGGACGCTGATAAAGTTCACTCCGCTTTCATGAGCTAATGCCTTTGCGAGAAGAGTCTTGCCTGTCCCTGACTTGCCGTAAAGCAAAATTCCTCTTGTCGGCTGAATGTCATAACGCCCGTAAATTTCCGAGTGCTTCAACGGCCATGTAACAGCCTGCATTAATTCTTCTTTCACCGAATCGAGGCCGCCGATGTCGTTCAGTGTTACGTCAGGGATCTCAACAAAAACTTCTCTTGTTGCTGACGGCTCAGTCTCAAGCAATGCATTCATGAAGTGCCGCATACTTACTTCAAGCCCGGCGATTCTCTCGTAAGGAATCTCCTGCGTGTGAAAGTCGACGTAAGGCAATATATCCCTCACGCATGACATAGCGGCTTCCTTTGCGAGGGCTTCAAGGTCTGCACCTACGAAACCGTGCGACAAGTCCGCGATTCGTTTCAGGTCAACGTCATCTGAGAGGGGCATCCCGCGAGTATGTATGCGTAAGATTTCGAGTCGTCCGTTACGGTCAGGAGTTGGGATTGAGATTTCACGGTCGAATCTTCCCGGCCTCCTTAATGCGGGGTCTAAAGAGTTCGGAATGTTCGTAGCTCCTATGACTATCAACTGCCCGCGTGATTTGAGTCCGTCCATCAGTGCGAGAAGCTGAGCGACGACTCTGCGTTCGACTTGTTTTTCTCCGCCCATGTCCTCGCGTTTGGGTGCAATAGCGTCAATCTCATCAATGAATATTATCGAGGGTGCGCGGTCTTGTGCCTCCTCAAAAATTTTGCGCAGTCTCTCTTCTGACTCACCGTAAAACTTGCCGATGATCTCCGGGCCTGAGATGTGAGTGAACCATGCGTCAGTCTCATTCGCTACTGCACGGGCTATAACTGTCTTGCCTGTACCGGGAGGGCCGTAAAGCAACACGCCTCGCGGAGGCTGAATGCCAAGCCTCTCGAAAATCTGCGGGAATCGTAACGGCAGCTCTATCATCTCTCTTACTTTGCGAATCTGACTGCTTAACCCGCCGATGTCTTCATATGTAACTTTGTGAGCGTGCTTGATCTCTAACGGCTTAAGGATATTGAGATATGTTGACTTGTTGAGTATCACGACTCCTTCAGGGGTTGTGGCTGTAACCTGGAAATCACATACGCGAGTCCCAAAAAGATTTACGCGGAGTCTGTCTCCGATATTCACGGCTTGTCCTTCGAGCATTGAGAGAATGTAGCCTGAATCATTTTCGCGCTGTGAGAGTTTCACGTCCCCTAAAGGCTGAAGAGTCGCGCTTCCTGCAAAGTGATACGTGACTGATGACTCAAGGGTAATATTTTCGTCGAGTGATGTCCCGGCGTTCTCGCGTATTAATCCGTCAATCTGAATGATGCCGCGTCCTGTTTCGCGGTCTCCTGTTCTGATTCGTGCTGGTGTGGATTTGCGGCCTGATATGAGGACTAAATCACCGTCCGTGAGATTTAATTCGGCCATGTCATCAGGGTGAATGCGGGCGAGTCCCTTCATTGCGTCCCCTGAATATGCTTCGCTGACTTTTAACACTTTCTGCATGGATAATCCCTTCGATTTTGTGAGGTGCTATAATAAAAGCGTCCGGGGAAGCACGGACATTGTAACTGTCATCAGCTGAGGCTGCACCCCCAACCGATGAGGAAGTTACCCGGATAGTTAAAGGCGCATTGTGTTTCTTAGTTCTTTATTGAGCGGATTAACTCCGCAAAGGCTCTGATGAACTCCGCGCTGTACTTGAGGATCAGCGCAACAGCTCTCAGGACTTCGGCGAGGTCTTTCACATCTCTCACCCCATTCAGGCGGGGGAAGATTTTTTCAGCGACAACCCCCCGCACTGATTCGTCGGAGGCTTCCCTAACTCGTGAGATACAGTATCACGAACTGAAAGCTATTCTATCACAGGCATAATATCCCGCTCCTGCAACGCACTTTTCAGGCTCATCGTCAGCATAAATCACTCTCAGATTATCCGCAGGGTATGGCTTACGAGTCCCCGCAACAATTTCACGGTGAAGAGTCTCGCGCGGGAATCCCTTCATGTTCACAACCCCTCCGCCTATTATCACGTAATCAGGATCAAGAATGTTTATCTCCGTAACAATACACGCCGCAATCGTCGCGACAAATTCACGAACAGCCGAATCATTTCCGTGCTCCGTGAAAATTTCTGCGATGTCAGACTCAGGCCACAATTCACGCCGAATACGCGCAAGATATTTCCCGCCCGCAACATTCTCCATGCACCCGACGAGACCACACCCGCATGGCTCATCACTCCCATAAACGGGAATATGTCCCAGCTCACCCGCGACTCCGTTGCGCCCTAAGAGGGGAACTCCGTCAATCATTATCGCGTTGCCGATACCTGTACCGAAATATATCCCGCAAGTTATTCCCTCTGAAGGTACATCATACTTCCTCATGTCGTAACAAAGCGCGAATGTTACATCATGCTCGGCAAAGACAGGAACATTCAGACGGCCTTCAAGGTATTCAACAACAGGCAGATTTTCCATGTAACTTAGATTCGGAGCCTGCAAAATTTTCGTGCGTTCACGGTTGAGAGTCGCAGGGAAACCGGCCGCAACCGCGTCAAAGTCCCGGCCTCCCGCGTAACTCTCTATGAAGTCAGCAATGTCTCTCAGTACGTCATCCGATTTCAGTATGCTCTTCACTGGCTGCTTGCGGAAATCGCGAACATTCCCGGAGTCGTCAGCAAAACCGATTCGGAAATTCGTCCCGCCTATATCGATTCCGATTATGCTATTCATCGCCGGGGAAAATTATTCCTGCATTCTTGCGGGCAGTCTCAATCGTCGCTACGTTGTTGAGTGTTACGGCCATGAATGAATACGCCGACTCGTAATCATCACTCAGCATTAACCGCGCAAGCTCTTCAATCTCGTAGTGCCATCTGTCAGCTATGGGCTGTTCGTTGAATGTCTCATCAGAAGTTTTTGTTACGACTCTGACACTCTTTAACCCGTTCGGCTCATCAACGTAAATGAATCCTTTCTCGCCCTCAATCGTGAAGTGATTGATTCCCCACGTATCTTTTGCGCCCGCGTTCGTCGAAACGAATCCGTCATACTTCATCACAAACACGCCGGAAGTGTCAGCGAGTCCCGGATAAATATTCGGGTAATATTCCGCGCTCTCAGGCCGTCCGAACAATGCCGTGTTCAGTAATACGTTGTAGAAATTTATATCCATGAGACACCCGCCGGCAAATTCGGGGTTAAAGATGTTGGGGCGTTCACCTTTCAGCACTAAGTCATAGCGGCTTGAGTACTGGCTGTAGTTCGACATCACGAGACGTATACGGCCGATGAGACTCAATTTCTCACGCAGGAGTCTGAAGTTCGGAAGATAGATTGTAGGTGCTGCCTCAAAGATGAAGAGTCCTTTTGACTTTGCGAGAGTGAAAAGCTCCTGGGCGTGTGAAAATTTTGTTGTGAAAGGCTTCTCACAGATTACATTTTTTCCGGCCATGAGTGCGAGTCTTGCCTGCTCGTAGTGTAACAAATTAGGCGTTGCGATGTATATCGTGTTGACTCTATCGTCAGACATAAGCGCGTTGATGTCCGTGTAAATTTTCGGAGCGTTGTAGACCTTCGCGAGGGATTCGGCTTTGTCCTTTGTGCGTGAGTAGACAGCTTCAAGCGCAACACCGTCAGCCTTCATCACGTTGTCGAGAACCGAATGAACGATAACGCCTGAACCTATTGTGCCGAGTCTCACTTCCATGACTTTGCGACCTCCGTAGCTGCTTCGAGAATCTCAAGGACTTTCACAACCTCAGAATCTTTCACGCATTTTTCCCCGCCGTTCTCGATTGCATCTATCAGACTGTCATATATCCTCTCATAGTGAGCGCAACCGACCGGGACTCGCTCCGTAACCTTTTCGCCGTCCTTCATGTAGACGAGAGTCCCCCAGCGTGATTCGGGAGCGGGCGATGTGTCAATGACATGACGGCCGATTACTTTCTTTTTGCCGGAGTTGTGAATCACTGGCGGTAATGTGAAGCTGCCGTTTGTGCCGTGAAGAGTGAAGCGCGGATAATCAATCAGCACACACATTGAAGTGTTCACGGAGGCTTTCGCGTTCCCGTAGAATAACTCTATGTCGTAATAGTCATCGCCGACTCCGGGATGATGTATGCTCCTCACATCGTAGCGAACCTCATCAGGCATTCCCAAGAGGCTTATTATCTGGTCGGTTGTATGGACTCCGAGATTGTAGAGAGTCCCTAAGTGATCGTACCAGCCGTTAGTCTTGAAGTAATCGTAATGACTCTCAAGCCTCACAAGTGAACCGATTTTCCCGGAGGCAATTACTTCCTTCAACGCTAGAAAGTCAGCGTCAAATCTCCTGTTCTGATTCGGCATACAGATTAGCCCTTTGCTTTTTGCGAGCGTGAAAACTTTCCGGGCTTCCTCTGCTGTAGGGGCGAAAGGTTTCTCAATGAGAGCATGTTTACCCGCGCTGAGAATCTGTTCGGCGTATGAGACGTGAAACTTATCGGGCGCGCTCACAACAACGAGATTAATATCCGAGTCATTCAGCACTGTGTTGAAGTCTGTCGTGAATGTTATTTCAGGGTAGAAAGGCTCATATTCTGCGAACTGCGCTATATCTTCCTCGCGCCTGAAAACGTATTTGACTCTGCAATCCTTTCTGTGTTCAACGTAGGGTATGTGATACTCCCTCACGCTTACTCCGAATCCTACATACGCAATGTTGAGCATGATTATTCCTCCCCGAATTTTTCGTGAATCTGTGAAAGTGTCGGCATTGATGACTGTGCACCGATCCCGCAGACTGTAACCGCACTGCACTTTGTCGCGAATTTCGCCGCCGTGAAAATGTCCATCCCGTTAATGAGCGCATAACCGAGTCCGCCGATATACGAGTCGCCTGCGCCTGTCGTTTCTATTGCGTCAACTTTGTACGGCCTCACGGTTTCCGATTTTCCCTTAGAGCATATCACAGAGCCTTGACCGCCCATAGTGATGACCCACGTATTTTTCATTGACGCTGAAACTTTGAGGCCCTCACGAACAGCATCATCAACGGAAGAAATTTTCACGCCTAAATATTCAGAGGCTTCAACTTCATTCACGATTACGACATCTGAGAGGGGCAAAACTTCCCGGCGGTCTGTGAATGACGGGGCGGCGTTGTACAAAACTTTGAGGCCGGAATCTTTTGCTTTTTTCGCGGCGTAAATGTTTACTTCATGCGGGATTTCATTCTGCAGGATTAATATTTTTGACTGACGGAATAATTCACCGGCCATGTCAATATCTTTCGCGTTAATGTCGTAATTCGCGCCTCTGTTGATTGTCGCAAAGACTCTCCCGTCCTCCAATGCGTGAACACATCCCATACCGCTCGACACGGAAGACTTTTTCACGTGTGAGACATCGAGGCCGTATTTCACAGCTTCAGAAAGCAGAAATTCTCCCATGTTGTCATTCCCTACCGCGCCGATCATGAACGTTTTGACTCCGAGTTTTGCCGACTGAACAGCCTGATTCGCGCCTTTTCCGCCCGCAGATGTTGACGCTGACTCGCACGTCATTGTTTCGCCTTCATGAGGCATTCTCTTAACCTTCAGGATAATGTCATAGTTCATGCTTCCTGCTACAACTATCATGTTTTGTTGTTCACTCTCCATTCTCCACAAAAAACCCCCCTCGCGCTGAAGGGGGATAATCGTTAATCGTTATGCTTACTTCTTCAGTAGCGGCGAGTCTGACAATGTTACAAGTGTGCTGTCTAAGTAAGGCTCCGTGATGATTGTGCGTTCGGGTCTGTCTTCTGATTTCCACCCCTCGCGGTTGTTGTAGTCTCCCATCAATGCGACTTTGAACGTCATTGCACCGTCAAAATGTTCAGGCTTCACAGTCTCGGGATCTGTTCCGGCTATGCAGTCGTCAATGTATTTCTTCTTCATGGCCGCTAATGTTCCGTCTGCTTTCATGTCGCGGATTGCTGATGAGATTCGCCCGCATAATTCTTTGTCTTCCTCACGCAAGAGCATCGAGAAACTCACATTGCAGTCCGGGACTTTCGGAAGGTTCAGCACTGCATATCGTTTTGTCCGGGAAATTATGTAGTCAACTGTGTGCTTGTCGATGTCAAACGCCGCTATTCTTCCGCTCATCAACGCCGCAGCCATTCCGTCAAGAGTGTTGAAATACTTGAAGCGCGTGAACGGAGTCAGCGAGAAAAACGGCTCTGCAAGATCCGCGTTCAATTTCTCCTCATCGACTCCAAGTTTCGTAAGGTGTCCGAGAATCATTTCATTCTCCGCGCCAAAGCAAACGTCAGTAACAAGCAGCAACTCTAAGACTAAGGCTATGACTCTCTTCATTATTTCGCGGCTCTTCTCCTTGCGAGGAAGTTCGCGATGTCCTGCTGAATGAACTCGAAATATGACGCGACTATGATAATGATACCCGTAACGACATACTGCCAGAATGAGTCAACGTTAATGACGACCATTCCGACTCTCAGAACCGCAAGCATCAACGCTCCGACAAATGTACCGAACGCCGTGCCTCTTCCGCCCGCCATACGAGTCCCGCCGATAGCAGCCGCCGCAATTGCGTTAGTCTCATAGCCGAGTCCCGCTGTTGACTCCGCGCTTCCCAAACTCGCAAGCATGATTAACCCCGCAGCAGCCGAGCATATTCCGCAGACTATATACGCGACGTACTTGACCTTGACGACATTAACGCCCGAAAGTTTCGCGGCCTCTTCGTTGTCGCCCACAGCGTAAAGATAATCGCCCGTCCGTGTGCGTGAAAGCATTATGTGAATGAGTATGAATATGATTATCATTACGAGGATATACCAGCGGACATTACCGAACATTCTCCCGTTGAAGATGTTTCTGTATACAGATGGGACTCCTGTTACGGGCATTCCTCCTGTGATGACGTAAGCAATGCCGCGATAAAGGGACATAGTACCAAGAGTAGCTATAAACGGCTGGAGCTTGAGACCAGTAACAAGAAAGCCATTGAACGCACCAAGCACCGCGCCGACCGCAAGCCCCGCAAGAATCGCAAGCCAGGGATTAATCCCCTTCACAGCCATCGAGGCCGTAACGATCCCGGTAATCGCGAACGTACAGCCTATAGACAGATCTATACCGCCCGTGATGATCGCAAACATTATCCCCGCGGCTAATACTCCGTTCAACACCATCTGCTGAAGTATCGTTATGATGTTGCTGACCCGCATAAAGTTGGGGTTCATTGCCGTGAAGATTAATCCCATTCCGAATGTCGCAAGCAGGACTACAAGCTCGCGTTTGTATTTGTTCACAAAATTTCTCACCTGTCGTTATCCTCCTATAGCATAGTCAAGCATCTGATCACTTGTTCCGTATTCCCCGCGATTCAATACTGCGTTCACTTTTCCTTCGCCCATTACGATAATACGATCGCTGAGTCCCATCACTTCAGGAAGCTCCGACGATATGACGATGATACTTTTACCGTTCTGTATCATTTCTTCCATGAGGCGATAAATTTCGGCCTTTGCTCCGACATCGACTCCCTTTGTCGGCTCATCGAAAATTATTATGTCAACTTTCGTACTCATCCAGCGGGCAAGAATTACTTTCTGCTGATTTCCTCCCGACATGTTAAGCGTAAGATATTCGGGCTTGTTCGGGTGAATCTCCAGCTCCTTGAAGAAGTGCTCGGCGTTCTTGAGCTTCTTGTCATCACTGAGGAAGCCGAATGCGTTTGCGTAATCCTCAAGGCTTGAGATTGAAATGTTCTGAGTGTTGCTTGAGAGTTTCATGAACCCTTGAGTCTTTCTGTCTTCAGGAATGAGTCCTATACCTGCCTTCAGAGCCTTTGAAGTGTTCCATGAGCCTGTAGGAATCCTCTTGCCCTTCATGAAGACTTTTCCGCCCGTAATCATGTCAGCTCCGAAAATCGCGCGCATTGTTTCAGTCCGTCCTGCTCCAACGAGTCCGAAGAAGCCGAGAATTTCCCCCTTGTGAAGCTCGAATGATACATCCTTGAAGCCCGTCGGCCCTGTGAGATTCTCAGCCTTAAGAACAACTTCATCACTTGCCATGCAGGGAACATTACGCGACGCAACAGCACTGACTGCCCGCCCGACCATCGCATGTATTAATTCATCGCGGGTTGTCTTTGCGACCTCAAGAGTCGTGATATATTCTCCGTCCCTCATGATAACGGCCTTGTCGCATATCCTGAATATCTCTTCAAGCCTGTGTGAAACGTAGAGGATCGTAACTCCCTGAGCTTTGAGCTGCTTGATTACATCAAATAATGCTTCTGTCTCACGGATTGAAAGTGATGCTGTAGGCTCATCAAGTGAGATTATGTTTGACTTGTGATATAACGCACGCGCAATCGCCATCATCTGCATTTGCCCGGACGTTAATTTGTCGGCTAATTCCTCGCTTCTGAAGTTGCAATGAAGCTCCGTTAATATCGCGTTCACATCACGGTGCATTTTCGCGTAGTCGATGAAGAATCCCTTTGTCGGTTCATGGCCGAGTGTTACGTTTGGGCCGACCGTCAAATCTCTTACGATTAATGTCTCCTGATGTACCTTTGAGATTTTGCCTTCAACGATTGCTTCATTCGGGTTGCGGAACTGTACCTTTTTACCGTGCAATAACACATCGCCTTCATATTCGGGGTAAACGCCGTGAAGTATGTTGAGGATTGTCGACTTGCCTGCTCCGTTTTCACCGAGAAGGGCTGTTACTTCTCCTTCCTCAACGCTGAATGATATATCCTTTAGGACGTGCGCGCCGGGGAAGTGCTTGTTGATTTTCACAAATTCTACTGCCTTAGACATTGACACGCTCCAATCTGTTAAACAAAAACGGGATGCGATTTTCTTTCACACCCCGTTTGCCTTATGCTATTTCGTGTACGCTGTATCGGTCCAGTTGATTATCTCTTTTGCGGGCTTGTTGACGTTGTCTTTGTCGATTAACGCCTGAGGAGTCGCAACGACATGCGGAACTTTCTGGCCTGCCAAGACTCTCAGCGTGCATTCGACAGCAACCTGCGACATGTAGTAGGGGAATGAGTCGACAGTCGCGTCAAGTTTGCCTTCCTTGATTGACGTGTAAGCCTCGCCGATTCCGTCAACACCAACCACAAGAATGTCAGCGTCAACTTCATCAACAGCTTCAACGACTCCCAGTGCCATATCATCATTGTTGCAGAAGATAGCCTTCATGTCAGGGAAACGCATTATCCATGTGGACGCAAGCTCTTTAGCCCTCTGCCTGTCCCAGTCTGCATTCTGTTTCGCTACGATTTCGAGTCCCGATTTGTGATCCTTTATCCAGTCCTCGAAGCCCTGAGTCCTTTCACGAGCCGCAAAAGCCTTCGCCATTCCGATAACGATTCCTACCTGGCCTTTGTCGCCGAGCTTTTTCGAGATCCATTCAGCCGCTAATTGTCCGTTCATGTAGGCGTTAGGGCCGACGTAGTAATCACAGTTCGCTATGAGTCCATCGTTGACATTGACGACAGGAATTTTTGCTGACTTTGCATTGTCGACAGCCGCCGCAAGATTCGAGTCTGAAATCGGGCTTGCCATTACAGCTTTGACTCCCTGATTCACTGCGTTGTCCATCATTGTTTGCTGTCCGATCTCGTCGCCTTCATCTGTTGTTGCGTCAACGCGGATATTCACGCCCGAATTTTTCGCCGCAAGGTCATAGCCTTCTTTGAGACTGCGCCAAAATTCATTTGAGATTGACTTCATGATGGCTGAAAGGTTATGAACATCTTTTACGGGGACTTCTGCGCCCAATTCCGCGCGAACCTGCTCGATTGTCTTTGCGCTGGGATCTGAGTCGGGGTTGAACTCGTCAGCATATGCCGTGAATACAAGTGCCATTACTGCAAGCACAGCCAAAATTAACGCGGTGTAACTTCTCTTCATTGTGATGATTCCTCCCTATGTATTTATGCCTCACTTGAACATGTCAAGCACAAGCCCGCTGACCTTCACGCCGTCTTTAGCGCGTATTACGTCCGCAATTTTCTCCATGCCTATGCGGTCAATTATCCCGTTGATTTTCTCGAATGCGTCAATATTCGCCTGAGTCTCCTTGAAGGGGTCTTCACGTATCGGGAACGTGTCAAAGAATACTACTCCCTGATAGTCATACTTCCTCAAGTAGTAGATGAACTCCAACGCAAGCACAGGATTAACCGAGCCGAAAATCATCCCGCTGTCCTGCCATCCGTAGCCGTCATTCATGTGAAGTCCGAAAAGTTTTCCCCTCCGCGCAGCCAATGCGATTCCGAATGACGGGTTGTCGTGCTTCATTAACATGTGGCAGAAGTCGAGAGTGCAGCCGACATTGTCCCGGGCGATTTCCTCAAGCAAGTACATTGTCATTCCGGTGCTGTCGACCATCGCAAAATTACGTTCCTCGTAGGGCTTGTACTCAATCGATATTTTGATCTCCTTTTTGCCCTCTGAACCCGCCGCGTAATCTGCAACTTCTCTAACGCCTTCTACAATTTGTTCCCAGCCTCTTGCGTAGTCCATCTGAAACGGGTAATCAAAGCCATCATTCTCAAGCCACAACGTTACGACAGAGCCGTCAAGTTTCCTGCAAACGTCAACAGCTTCACGGCACATTGTGATGACTCTCGCTCGTGTTTCGGGATTCTCGTTCGTGAAGTCTCCGGGCTTGAAGTCAGAACCGCGCCACCGAACTGCGAGTCCGTTCACGCCAAGATGCTTTTTGCGCTTGATTATCTCCTCAATGTCATAGCCCGTGAAATGCTCCGGGTAATTGAACTCAAGATGTGTTATCCCGTTCATTTTCGTGTAGCTGTCTATTGCGTCATAAACAGTCGCGTTCTTGAACACAAAGGAATTGAATCGCCCTGCATATTTGAATGACATGGTTGCATCTCTCTTCTTGTGAAAAATAAATTGTCAACTTTTTTTGGATGAATGAATATTACAATACGATACTGATTTTTTGCAAGCGTATTAATACAAAGCAGTACGAAAAAAAATTATCCCCCCGCAATGAAAGAGTCTCAAAGCAAAGGGGACATTTTGAATCACATGTACAGAATCGAGAACATCATCGCCAAATAGATAACGCACATTGCAATTAACACTTTGTCAGAGAAAAGGACTTCCGCAGGGTCTCCGCTCGAATTTCTTTCAACGTCAAGGCTGTACTTCATGCATATCAGGAAAACAAAAGGCACCGTGAAGATCAAATACCTGCTGTTGTATCGGAGCATAGTCTTTTCGTCGACGCTCCACAAAGCATAGAATACATTTGCCAGCGCAAGACATACATACATATTCTTGTCTAGGAAGCTCTCCGGGTAAAAGTTCAGAACCTCGCGCGCATTAAGACTCATTCGGAGCTCGTTGCGCCTCTTCCCTAACGCAAGGTAAAACGCCATTGCCATAACGCTCAAATAAAGCCAGTACGAAATCTCAATGCCCGTAATCAATGCACCGTATAAAAGCCTCATGATGAACCCCGAAACGAGGACAGCAATATCAAGCACAGGAATATTCTTAAGCCCCGCGCTGTAAGCAACATTGACCGCGATATAAAGCACAGGAAGCAGCGAAGGCTTAATCCCGAACATGCAGAAACTAATCAGCACCGACAGAACCGAAAGAGCAGACGAAATAATGACGGCAGATTTCACGGAGACTTCCCCTGAAGCGAGAGGGCGTTTGCGTTTCACCGGGTGAATTTTGTCGCGCTCAATGTCCCGAATGTCGTTGATGATGTATACGGCTGATGAGGTCATGCAGAAGACAGCGAATCCCAGAAGGGCATGAAGTAATTTGCCGTCCTCGAACATTCTCCCGCTGCACCCTGCCGACGCAAGCACAAGAATATTCTTCACATAATGGTGAATGCGGAGAAGCCTGAAATATTTTCCTGCCATCATCATCACCATGAACACGGATAATACTTCACGGCGAAATCTACAAGCTCATTGATTGCCGGGAAACTGACTCTCACGAACACACAGAGAGCCGCAACAACGAGAAGAGGCGCAAGAAATTTTGTCCCGGACAATTCCTCAGCTTTCAGGACAAGCATGAAGATCAATATATAGAATGCCCACGAGAAATAAAGCGAGTAAAGAATGAGTCCGTTCTCAGCAGTTCCCCAGCCTATTGCGCAAAGAACGATGAACGATAATATTACCCACATGAAAGACACGCGGCATATTTTGCTTTTGCGGTTAATGAATGCGCTGAACAATGCGAGCGCGAGTATGGCAAGCCCGGTATAGTTTATGCTTTCTATTCGATAGAGCTGCCATGAGTTGAACTCTTCCATGTTCAGCCCTGCATGCGAATGAAAGCCAGCGCAAGGTGAAAAGAAGCTGTAATACAAAAACTCGCTGTACTGTTTCAGCCTGTCTATGAAAAGGATATGATTTCTGCCGATGCCTGAATAACCTATGAGTAGCGATACTAAACGCGGGATTGATTTGTAGACTACTGCGCCCCTGTCTAACAGGAACATTAAAGCTATAAATTCAAGCACAGCACGGAAGAAACTACGTA
>CAMHMH010000002.1 GCA_946186205.1 uncultured Fretibacterium sp.
GGTTCGTGGTTCGTGGTTCGTGGTTCGTGGTTCGTGGTTCGTGGTTCGTGGTTCGATTATGGCGGCCATTTTGGGATTTGTCAAGCTCCTTTCTCTGTATTTATGCGCGATTATATCACAGAAAAAAATCCCCCCTGCAGAATTTATACAGGAGGGAAAAATTTTGCGGCTTGCTCAGTACTCGTTCATTTTCCGAGAGCATATTTTGCAATCTTGTACATCATTGAACCTTCAAGCGGCCTGAATCCCTTTCGATTCTGAGGGTCTCTGCTCTTGGGAGTGAAGAAGAGAATCTGTTTGCCGGACCTGTCATAATGACGTTCGTATACCTCTTTGAACTGCTTGCCGTCCTCTGTGAACTCGTAGCGGTATTCTGTGAAGTGCAGCCCATTGGCTTTTTCCTCGTCGACTTTGTATCTTGAGATCAGCGTGTTGATTATCTGCTGCCTGATTTTAGTGTTGGTGTAATACTTTCTTGCGACTGCGAAAGGGAGCCCCTTTGAATCTTTGCCGTAATCCATAATGAACCATGCCATTTTGTCTTTATCCTCGCCGAGGTTGGCTACTTTTTTCAAGTCCGCTGCGTCAGACTGTGAACCTGCCGGAAACACGAAAGTAGAACACACAATCATCATCATCAAAAATTTTTTGAGCATAGATTTATGACTCCTTTCTGAGATTTCAGCCTCACAGCAAAATTATATCAGTCAGCGTTATCTCACTACAACCTGCCCGGCCTCAACCGAATGAGTCAGCCAGACATTTCCGCCGATCACGCAATTGTCCCCGATGACCGTATCACCTCCCAATATCGTAGCTCCCGCGTAAATCACAACATTATTGCCGATGTCGGGATGCCGCTTTATCCCTTTCACGAGAGTCCCGTCGGGGGCAACGTCAAAACTTTTCGCGCCGATCGTAACATTCTGGTAGATTTTGACTCTCTTGCCGATTGTTGAAGTCTCGCCGATTACGACTCCTGTTCCGTGATCTATGAAGAAATATTCACCGATTGTCGCACCCGGGTGAATGTCGATTCCCGTGAGCCTGTGAGCATACTCGGTGATTATTCGCGGCACTAATGGCACTCCCATAACGTAAAGCTCGTGAGCTGTCCTGTATGCGCTTATCGCCGTGAATGCCGGGTAAGAAAGGATAATCTCATCGGGACTCTTTGCTGCCGGGTCGCCCTCATACGCCGCTGTAATGTCCGTGAGCAATAACCGCTTTATCTCCGGGAGCTTCATAATCAGCATGGCCGTGAATTTCTCACCGTCAGAGTCATTCATTAACCGTGAAATTGATGACGCAAGACTCTTTGACGCAAGCCGCAAACTTTCAGCAATGGTTCTCTCTTTGTGGTTGACGTGTGAAGGGAACATTGCCGACTGTATATTAATGAACGCGGACTCTATGCTCTCTTTTATCCCGTTGTATGTGATTGTGCCAGCGCGGGACGTGAGACTCTTTTCTGCTGACGCTAAAGCCTCGATGATGTTCATGAACTAGTCAGCAAATAATTCTGTCGATAAATATTTCTCGCCTGAGTCAGGAAGTATCACGGCAATATTTTTCCCGGCATTTTCTGAACGTTTTGCGACTTCAATCGCGGCATGAAGAGCAGCCCCCGATGAGATTCCCGCGAGGAAGCCCTCAAATTTTCCCGTGAGTCTCGCGGCATTTATTGCGTCTGAGTCATCAACCGTAATAATCTCGTCATACAGTCTCGTGTTCAGGACTTCAGGAACGAACCCCGCGCCGATGCCCTGTATTTTGTGAGAGCCTTTGCGCCCTGACGAAAGAACAGGAGACCCGGACGGCTCAACAGCGATAATCTTTATGTCAGGCTTCATTGAGCGGAGATATTCGCCCGAGCCTGTGAGAGTCCCGCCTGTGCCGACACCTGATATGAATATGTCGACATTGCCGTTTGTATCCTGCCAGATCTCCGGGCCTGTAGTGAGCCTGTGAATTTTCGGGTTTGACGGGTTCACGAACTGACCTGCGATGAATGAGCCGGGAATCTCTGATGCGATCTCTGAGGCTTTCTTGATTGCTCCCATCATGCCTTCGCTGCCTTTCGTCAAAACTAACTCTGCTCCGTAAGCCTTCATGATCTTGCGGCGTTCGATGGACATTGTTTCGGGCATAACGATAATGACCCGGTAACCGCGAGTTGCTGCGACTGAAGCGAGTCCGATGCCTGTATTGCCGCTCGTGGGTTCGATTATGACGCTTGAGGGATTGAGTCTGCCGTCTGATTCTGCGTCATCGAGGATTGATTTTGCGACTCTGTCTTTTACGCTTCCTGCGGGGTTGAAGTACTCAAGTTTTGCGAGGATTTTTGCGTGAAGCCCGAATTGATTCTGAATCCTCACAAGCTCAAGCAGCGGTGTGTGTCCGATAAGCTGATCGATAGAAGTATAGACTCCTGACATGATACACGACTCCTTTTGTGTTAATGTGATAATGAATTGCCCGGTTAATTCTCAGGCGTTAATGAAAAATTTGTGTGTGAAAAATGGATTTCTTGCGCGAAGTTAGAATGTGAAGGGACGACAACAGCACACGGCCTCAAGAATGCTGATAATGATTCTACGGTTGCGCATACTGTTTCACCTCTTGGGAAATTTATTGCGGGTAATTATGCCACGAAAGAGAATCAGAATCAACGATAGAATTTCAGCCATTGGGATAAATTATTGCGGGGAAATTATGAAGTAAGGCATAAAAAACAAGGACAAGAAATTTTCTGTGCTATAATTTGTTTCATCAATTTATGTTTTCAGCACTCAATTAATGTGAGCTGAAAATCAGCTTACCGTATCTTGTCCTGCGGTTATTATAGCATAGCGCAAGACGAGTGATTATTATTTGTGTGCTTTCGTTTATGCGCCGGGTAGTTTCTTCGTGAAGTTGGAGCTGTTTGGCGCACCGTTTTGTCTCAAGAAAGGAGGAATTAATGAGAAAGACTGCGTTTGTTGTTATGCTGCTGTTGTTGTTCGGAATGCTTCAGCCTTCGTTCGCCGGAATGATTCGGAGTAATGAGCGGGAAAATTACGGAGCATTATCGCTGGGATTTCGGGCAATACTCGGAGGCATTGCGGGATTTTTAGCGGGCGGTGTTCCGGGTGGTTTAATGGGCGCGGGGTTTATGGTAGTTGTGAGTCCGGGATGTTTTCATGATCCTTTTAGCCCTATTGTGTATTAAGTGAAAGGAGAAAATAGCGTGAAGAAAATTGCGGTTATGTTGGTTTTATCGCTGGTGCTTGTGTCGGTGTTGCAGGGTGTATCGTCTGCGAATCTAATTGCACCCGGTGCGATGAGTAGAACTGAAATATGGATACCACTTCCCGGTGGTGGACATCAGAAAACGACAGAGACAATTATAGATCCGTCAATAAAGGGCGGAGTCTATGGAGCAGGAGCAGGAGCGGCAACGGGAGCAGTAATCGGGAGCTTTATTCCTGTTGTAGGGACGGCAGTAGGTGCAGGAATCGGAGCGATTGCAGGAGGTATAGCGGGCTGGATCTGGGGGCCTGCAGATTAAGGAGGTAATAATCATGTTGAAGAAGTCAAAAGTTATTGCGTTGCTGGTCGTTTGCGTCATGATGTTTGCGGTTGTTGAGCCTGCGTTGGCGTGGTGGGGTGAAGATACTGCTTACGGTGGTGCTGTGGGCGGAGCTACTGGCGGACTTTGCGGAGGACTCGTCTGGGCAGCTTGCGCGACGATTGCTGTTATCGCAAGTGGCGGACTTGCGGCTGTACCGCTTGCGGGGGCTGCGATTGGTGGAGCTGCCTTGACGGGGGCGACTATTGGCGGTGGTACAGGAGCTGTAGTAGGAGCGGGTATAGGAGCGGCGACTGACAAAAAAACCGTTGATGATGCCGCTAAATTGGTTTCAGTAGGGATTGAGCGTTCTGACATGAGCGGGAAATCTTTTGACTTAACGTTGTTGAACTCATAAACGCTTCCGATAATGTCTCCGATTAATGCGCCGGGAATCATTATTATTCACCTTCCTGTTGATTTATTCCGAGAAGTGTATCTACATTGCTGTCATGGCCTAGAAAATATTCTTCTATTATTTCCCAGCGTTCTTTGTCCGTGAAATTTTTGCTCATGAAATTCTGCATTATCTTCACTGCGCGTTTGTGTTTGGCTTCAATGTCAGAAAGCACAGCGTTCCTGTATGATGTGCTGGCTGCTATATCAAGGAGCTTGCTGGGATCAGTTACAGTGATGGATATTTGAAGGTTTCTGCCGCCTGTAATTTCGTATGATGCTAAACCGAAAAGCTGAAGTATTGATGCCATTAGCTGCTGAGGCGGTGATGATGTATCGCATTGGGATTCATAGCTTTTAGGGCGTGCGGGCATTGGCTGAGGCATTGGAAGATAAACTGTATATTTCTCTGTGACTCTGTATTTGCTGTTAGGTTCTGCCATGCTGAAATAGCTCCGAAGTTTGCTGCCTATGCCGGCGTACTTGTCCCCGCGTATGCAGTATTTTTCCTCGAAATTGCCGCTGTCGGTGTCCGGCTTTATGCGCTCGATGAATTTCCATGACTCTGTAGGCTGCCTGTATGACGCTCCGAAGCTGAAATCTACATGATCATAGCAGAAAAGATCCAGTACCATCCTGATATATTCGCGCCTTCCCTCAAGCCTGTACCTTTTGCTGAAAATCCCGTAAAAATCACTGAAGCTGAAATGTTTTCTGCCGAAATTCCTGAATAAGTCATTGAATGAATCCTGAATTGCTTCCGACACTTTTTTGAACAGGACGCTTACTTTATGCCAGCCCTTTTCGTATGTGATTGTCATTTTCATGTTGGGCACTATTCTGTAACATTCGCCCTGCCCTTTATCAGTTTCAGGGAATAATTCACCGCTGAGAAATTTGAACTTGAACTGCTGAAAGCTGAGGCCGATAAATTTATTCTCCCACAATTTTGCAAGGTCAATCTCAAAAACTTTTCCGTTCTTTATTATGCTTCCTCCGGCTGACTTGCGCGGATAACAGTCATTAACTTTCTTGCAGTAAGAGCCGTATTCATCAAGAAATTTCATCTCAATTTCGTGCGGCACTAAAATATACTGCACAGAGAAAAGGCTTCTTGGTCTCACGCTTAACAACCTGAAATGAGATTTTGCGTTAAGGTCAGCACTTAGCATAAGAAGCCCGCTTTTTACGCTGTTTTCGAGCTGGTAATCACTGAAAAGGTAGCTGAAAGTTTCAGGAGAGAACAAAATATTTCTTCCTTCAGAGTGCGTGCAAATATCGTAGAGCTTTTTTGCCATTTCCTTAAGCTGGTAATGCTTCAGTCCCGAAAGCCCCCATAACATTTGTACATACTGCATATCGGAAATCATATAGTCAGCAACAGCGCAGCCCTCTTTGAGATTTCTCGCAGCCCTTCCTATTTCCTGAACGTAATCCGCAAGAGTTCCTGTAGGCGAAAAGTGATATACGTTCCTTATGTCCCCGATATTAACGCCCATTCCGAAAGCCTTTGTCGCAAGCATTACAGTAGAGCGCGAACACCTGAAATTTTCGTAGGCTGTATCTTTGTCCGTACCATTCATGCCGCCGTAATATGTTTCGGTCTTTGCTCCCTCTTCAAATTTCTGAAGCACTTCGTTAATCATTCCTATCTGACGGACAAACGGAAAATACATTATCGTTTTCTGTTTTTCCCTCACATACTTTACTGCGGCCGCAACAGCAAGAGTTGTCTTTGCTTCCTTTTTTGACCTTGATTTTTTCTCGTGATGCCTTATGTCAAACTTGATATTTCCGCGCCTGACATACCCGATGTATATATGCCCTGTGTAGCACGCAAGATGAAGGCTCTGCTGAAGATCCCCAACGACATCATCACGCCCGCCGTAAACAGCAGTGGCAGTAAGGCAAAGCACCGGGAATTTCTGAGGCTTTGAATCCGAGCGTGGGCTTTCTCTGCGAACATTCTCGATGTAATCTCCGAGAAACCAATAATCAGCCCGGAAATCTCTTCCCCATGACGTTACAAGATGCGCTTCATCAATCACAACAAGCCCTATGTCCCTTCCTCCTGTGAGAGTTCGTATATCCCCTCCGAGAAGGAACTCAGGCGAAAGATAAACAACAGAGTAACGCCCGCTTATGATTCCGTTGAGCCTTGATTTTCGCTCCTCAGATGTTATTGACGCATTAATATATGTAGCGTAGTCAATTCCGCGTTCATGAAGCTCATTCACCTAATCATACATAAGCGACACAAGAGGGCATATAATTATCGTGAGAAGCGGTTTCTCTTCTTCCTCATGAAGATATATCGCGGGTATCTGGAAAAATATTGATTTCCCTGAACCTGTAGGAGCTGTAACTATTATGTCTGAATAATTTTCACCTGAAGCGGCTTTCATGCTCTGCTCTATAACGTCAGATATTATTCTGCCCTGTGAGAGAGTCATTGTCCTGTTGTTTTCCGCAGGAGATTCATAAAACATAAGCTCCCTGAATGATGCTTCGCTGCCCCAGTATTTCTTGAGCATGTGAAGATATTGCTCCCCGCTGTCATTCTTTTTTGTGCAGTGTGAAGCCTTGAACTTTGTCCCGAAGAATCTGCCAAGCGTATTCATCTTTGTGATCTCAGCGTCAATAGAGTCATCGCCGTCGTCCTGAATGATGAAGCATGAATTTTTCAGTTCACCGTTCATGAGCTTTACTTTGATTTCCGAAAGAGGCAGAGAAGAAATTGTACCTTCATCATCTGAAGCAGAATCGATTCCGTCCGCTGGAAGAATGCCGGCCATGTCCCAGAAAAATCCTGTCTCATTAATATTATGCTCTGTATGCCTGTCTATGAATGACACGAAAAGAATATTGCCATCAGTCCGACAGTCTGAATAATAATCCAGTAGCTTCAAATCTGAATCATTAACAGCTTTTTTCCCGCTGTCATTTCTGAAAAGCTCTGAGATTTTTTCAGGGGACATGCTTTCAGGAAGAGGATAATAATCACTGAACAGATCATTTTTGATTACGGTCATTGTTCCTTTGTAGACATTGAAATTTTTTAGCAACATGCTTAATGCTTGAAACTCTTCATAGAAACACCACGCCTGCCCCTTTGAAGTTATCAGGAACGGGAGAATTTCTGATCCGTCAAGTTTCAGCGCGTCAGGATATGAGCCGTCCCATTCTCCTGCGAGGTGAGGAATGTCCAGAGCCTTTAAGAAACTGACAGGGAAGCCCTGAAATATATACAGGTGATTATCATTTCCGCTTAAAACAGTATTGCGCTCTAAGAATTTTTGAACGCATGAAGAGAAAATTTGAATGCTGTCAGACAATCGCATGTCCTCCTGAAATAATATTTTGGATTTGTATATAATATCACACAGAAAATTTTGTCTGCCCGTCTTAAAGAGATTTTTTCACAACCAGTAAAATTATGTTTGCAATATAAATTTCTTGTGAATAAAATTATCACGTTCAATCACAATTCATTCACCAAAAATTTCATATGTCAGGAGCGTTAATTATGCAGATTGATATTAACAGCAGACTTATCGCACTTATCGGCACGCCTCTGAGTCAGTCATTCGCCGCAAGAATGCAGAACTCAGCGTATCAGGCGGCAGGCTTCAACATGGTCTATTGCTACTGTGAGGCAGACAGCACCCACCTCAAGGAAATTATTGACGGCATACGCTACATGCCCACGTTCTTGGGTTGCGCCGTAACAAAGCCCAACAAAGAAGCCGTTATGCAGTACCTTGATGACCTTGATCCCCTCTGCAAGAAAATCGGAAGCTCAAACACCGTCGTCAAAACTGAGGGCGGGAAACTCATCGGCTACAACACTGACGGCTACGGAGCACTGCGCGACATCAAAGAGCACGGCTGTGTCATCAAAGACAAAGTTATGTTCTCATTCGGCGCGGGCGGAACTGGCAGGAGCGTTTGCCTTGAGCTTGCCAACGAGGGAGCAAAGAAGATATACATCTCTTCACGCTCGGAGAAATGCGAGACACTCAGCGAGGAAATCAACAAGTTCTACCCCGGAGTCTGCGTACCTGTAAGAGCAGCTGACGAAGCCGGAATCAAGAAGGCACTCGATGAGACAGATATTATCCTTAACCTTTCGGGACTCGGCATGAAGGGCAAAGAGGAATATACATGCGTCGACAAAAAATTCCTCAAGCCGTCGCACATTTGCTTTGACGCGACATATAACCCCGCAACGACTCGTTTCCTCAAGGAAGCCGCTGAAGTCGGATGCACAACCATCAACGGACTCGGAATGTCATTGTATCAGGGACTCCGTCAGATTCAGTTGTGGACGGGCGGTCAGGCTGTGCCTCTTGAAGTAATGCGCCAGACCCTTGAGACAATCATGAAGGAAAAAGAAGGAAAGTAACAAGAGAATAACGCCGCCGCTATCACACGGGCGGTTTGTTTGTTCATTTCACGAAAGGAGAATGAGTTTCACAAATGGCACGTAAATTTTCGTTAGCTTATCTCACAATCCCCGGCACCAATCCGATGGATCAGATCAAAATCGCAAAAGAAGCAGGCTATGACTATGTGAGTCTCCGCACGATTCCTATGCACCTTCCCGGTGAGCCTTCATTCCTTCCGCAGGATGACCCGAAACTTTTTGCCGACATCAAAGCAGCCCTCAAAGAATACGACATGCCGTTAATGGACATTGAGCTTGCGCGAATCCGCAAAGACCTCGACATTAACGAGTACAAGCCCGCGTTCGAGGCAGCCGCGAAATTAGGCGCAACGGACGTACTCGGCTCAGTGTGGACACGCGACCGCAAATGGTACACAGAGACAGCCGGAAAAGTCGCGGACATGGCAAAAGAGTTCGGACTCATGTTCAACATTGAGTTCCTTCCTTGGGCAGGTGTCAGAAACCTTCAGGAAGATATTTCCCTCATCGATGACCTTTACAGGGATAACGTCTTTGTGATGGTCGACACGCTTCACGCAGGCAGGGCAGGCGTAACAGGCTCAGAGCTTGCGAGGACTCCGAGAAAGTATTTCCGCTTCATTCACCTTTGCGACGGCCCGGCACCAGAGAACGCAGAGTGCAAAGACACAGTGCTTGACAACATCAAAGATGATCTCATGCTCTACACTGCGCGCGAGGCAAGATTCTATGTCGGTGAAGGTGATGTGAAAATCGCTGACATGATAAAAGCAATGCCGAATATCCCGCTGTCGATTGAGCTTCCCAACCTCAAAGAGATTCAAGCGCGGGGAGTCGCCGGCCATGCGAAACAGTGCCTCGAGACCGCAAAGAAATATTTTGCCGAGAACGGTATCGACTGATGATGAACTTGCCCGAAAAAGTAACAATGTGTGAAGTCGGTCTGCGCGACGGAGTCCAGAATGAGAAAGTTTACCCCAACACAGACCAGAAAATAGAAATCCTGCGTGGCTTCATTGACGCGGGCTATAAGGTTATCGAGGTCGGCTCATTCATGCACCCCAAGAGAGTCCCTCAGATGGCTGACACTGATGAAATCTTCAAGCGTATAGGCGAGATTCCCGGAGATGTAGAACTGCGCGCGCTCATTCCCAACACACGCGGAGTACAGCGGGCTATCGATTGCGGCTGCAAGAAGGTAAAGCTCAATGTTTCCGCCAGCCGTATGCACAACCTCAAGAATCTTAACAGGACTCCAGAGGAGAGCGTTGCGGGTTTTGCTGACTGCGTGAAGATGGCGAACGAGAATCACATAGCTATATCCGGCTCAATCTCAATGCCTTATGCTTCACCTTGGGAAGGAAGGACTCCCGTTGAAGATGTTGACGCGATAATAGAGGCGTATTTGAAGGTCGGAATTGATGAGATTTCGTTGTCTGACGCTTCAGGGCAGGCAGTCCCGAATCAGGTCTACGATCTCTGCAAGCATGTCCGTGAAAAATATCCGCAGGCTTCATGGTGGCTTCACTTCCACAACACACGCGGCGCGGCAATGGCTAACATACTCGCGGCAATGCAGGCGGGAATGACTCGCTTTGATGCTTCATTCGGCGGTCTTGGCGGATGTCCTTTCGTCCCCGGCGCGGCTGGCAATATCTCATCAGAGGACGTAATCAATATGCTTGATGAGATGGGAATCACAACGGGCGTTGACGTTCTGAAGGTTATGGAAATGTCCCGGAAGATTCGCGAAATTGTCGGCCATGATTTAGACAGCTACGTGTTAAGGGCAGGACGCTCGAAGGATCTAATCGCTTCACAGTCAGAGTAAAGGCTAGGGGACAGGGTACAGGATACAGGGTACAGCTATTCCCTACCCCTTGTCCCTAATCCCTTAATCACTATAAACACAAGGAGGAATATTCTACATGTTCAAATGGCTTGATGAGCATTTCGAAGAGTGCTTAATGGTCATATTTCTGATACTGATTGCATGTGTCATGATGCTTCAGGTTATCGTCAGAAAGATTCCGTTTTTGCCGTCGCTTACATGGGCTGAGGAGTTCTCGCGCTTCATGTGGATAATGAGCGTATTTATCTCCCTTCCCTACACAGTCAGAAAAGCAAACATGCTCCGCGTAAATGTCGTAATTGACCTTCTTCCCGAAAAACTCCGCAAGGTCATTAATCTTTGTGTCGACGTTATCGTGGGTGTGTGCATGGCTCTTCTTGCGTATCACTGCATAGAGTGCCTCAGATGGTCAGCGGGTGAAATGCTTGAAGGCGCGAAGGCTGAGACTTCCCCGGCTATGAACTGGCCGATGTGGTGGCTGTACGCGGTCGGGCTTTTCGGGTTCTGCCTGGCGACTCTCAGGGCGGTTCAGATGTTCTTTATCCATCTCAGCAAGTTTAACGAGAGGGAGCTTACGACTCTTGAGCAGACACAGCTTGACGCAAAGGCCGAACTTGAAGCGGCAGCAAAAGCAGAGGGGGCGAAGTAATCAATGGCGGCGTTACTCGTATTCGTAGTATTTCTCGTAGCAATAGTACTCTCGATACCCATCGGAGTAAGCATGATTCTCGGCTCAGTCGCACCCATTCTCATGATGGGCAGAGGCGGAGTCATTCCTCAGATTGTCGACAACACATTATCCGGCGCAAACTCAACACCGATTCTTGCGGTTCCCCTGTTCATTCTCGGCGGAGTCATCATGGCCGAGGGCGGAATCTCAAAGAAGCTCTTCAACTTCTTCTCGTACTTTGTCGGACGCTTCACGGGCGGAGTTCCCTGCGCTGTAGTTTTGACGTGCCTGTTCTACGGCGCAATTTCGGGTTCAGGCCCTGCAACAACGGCGGCTGTCGGCGCGATGTGCATTCCGTTCATGGTTGACTTAGGCTACAACAAGACATGGGCGGCAGGACTTATCGCAGTCGCGGGCGGACTCGGAGTCATAATTCCCCCGTCGATTCCTTTCGTCCTTTACTCACTCGCAACAGGAGTCTCAACCGGCAAATTATTCTTAGGCGGAGTCTTCCCCGGAATTTTAATCGGATTGTTCCTCATGGCCTATGCGGTTTTCTACTGCGCTACGAACAAAGACAACAAAGCGGAGATTAACGAGAAGACTCAGAAAAGGCTTGACGAGATCAGCGCGAACGGATTCATGCCCCTCCTGAAGGATTCATTCTGGGCGTTGCTATGTCCGTTAATCATTCTCGGCGGTATCTATTCGGGATTCTTCACACCGACTGAAGCGGCTGTTGTCTCAGTCTTCTACGCAATAATAGTATGTCTCTTCATTGAGCGCACAATAAAATTCTCTGCTCTTCCTGCGTTCCTCATCAGCTCGGTGAAAACTTACGGCGGACTCGCGTTCATTCTCGCATTCGCAACGGCATTCGGGCGCGTATTGTCTCTCACACATGCAACGTCAGCAGTGCAGGATTTCATTCTGAACAACTTCCACAGCGACATAGCAGTCCTCAGCGTATGCACGATTATATTCTTGATACTCGGCATGATTATGGACACTGGCCCGGCGATTATCATTCTCGCTCCCGTTCTCCTTCCTGCTGTGAAAATGCTCGGTGTTAATGAGGTGCATTTCGGTGTTGTCCTCGTGTGCTGCCTGTCGATAGGACTTGCGACTCCTCCGTTCGGACTCGATTTGTTCGTTGCCGGAAATATTTCGCAGGATCAGCCGATGGATGTCGCAAAGAGGGCTTTCCCGTTCATCGTGGCATTCTTGATCTCATTGGCGTTGATTGTCTATATCCCGTCAATAAGCACGTGGCTTGCATATTAGGAGGGTAAAACTATGAGAAAATTTATCATTGCCCTTATGGTTGTTCTTGCGCTCGGCTCGTGTGCTTTCGGAGCGTCGGAATTTGATGAAGTATGGCTTGTTACCGCCGACACAACAGCAAAGGGCGCGGCAGGCCAGGTATTTGCGCAGCTCATTCAGTCAAAAGTTAAGGCAGCAAACGCGGGACTCGTGATTGACTATTTCCCTAACGGCGAATTAGGCGGGGACGCTGATTTGCTCCGTCAGGCTCAGAAGGGATATATAGCAATCACAGTATGCCAGACAGCCCCGATAGTGTCATTCATTCCCGAGATGGCAGTGTTCGATTTGCCGATGGTTTTCGCGAGATACGACGGCGATACGATCGACAAAGTTTTGAACGGCGACTCGGAGTTTCACCGCAAAATGTCAGCAGCTTACGAAAAGGCCGGGCTTCACCTTCTCGGCTTCATGCAGAACGCAACGTACAGACTCGCGACGGCCAATAAAGACCTTGAGACTCTGACGGACTTCACCGGGCTTCAGATAAGAACGATGGAGAACAAGAATCACATGGACTTTTGGACGGCAATCGGCGCGGAACCTACACCGCTTGCATGGGGCGAGCTTTACTTCTCACTTCAGAGCGGAACGGTAAACGCTCAGGAGAACGCCGCAGACACATGCGTGGGCGCGCACTTTGAGGAAGTACAGAAATTCCTCGCCTGCACGAATCACATACTCTACTGCAACCAGATCTGCATCAACGACAAAATCTATAAGGCACTCAAGCCCGAACACAGAGCAGTCCTCGACAAGGCAGTAGCTGAAGCGTTGCAGGAAATGCGCCCGAAACTTGAGGAGATCGACAAGAGCAACAAGGCAATCCTCGTAAAAGGCGGAATGAAGATGATTGAGTACGATAATTCATTCTTCAGCGATGTGCTTGCGGTTCAGGGAGTGAAGGATCTGTACAAGAGAATCGATACAGCTACGAACGGACTCGCCTCGACGCTTGAGAAGAGTCTTGAAGAAGTAGCAGAAGCCTCAAAGCCCAAACCCGCAACAGCTATCGATGACGCTCAGAAGAAAGCACCGTCCCAGAGTGAAACACCCGCTCCCGTTCCCGCTGAGTAAGAATCGAATCGGCGACTCAGTATCGAGTCATTAAGAAGCAAATCGGCAGCTCAAAATCGAGACGCTAAGAAGTGAACTGCCAGACAAGAATCGAATCGGCAATAAATTTCCCGGTCATGAAAAACGAAATGGCCGGGATTTTTTGTGCGCTGAAATTTTGAGGGGCTGACTCAGTTTCAAGTTTCACGAAAAGAGCAACGTATAAAATATAAAGAGATTAGATTTTGTGTTAAGGATTAATTTTCGTATTGCCGAATTAATCAGCAGATGATAAAATTCACTCATCCAAAGAAAAAAGTTCCAAAAGTTTCAAAGGCAACAAAGCGTTAAGGGTTTGCAGTTCATGTAGTCATTTGCGCTCAATAGGCGGGGCGTATTTGATGAACGTACTGTGCGGAATGTTTCAAAACAAATTGTGTGTTCGATTATAGGAGGTTGAAAAGTGATGAAAACATCACGCAAAGGTTTCACGTTGGTTGAGCTGCTCATTGTAGTGGCTATTTTGGCGACTCTTACTGCAAGCATGACGATTTCCATGCAGGGAGCATCAGCAAAGGCAAAGGCATCAACGATAGCTTCAAACGTAAACGCGATGAGGGCGGCGGCTGTCTTGTATGCAACTAACCATTCGGGCGAAGATCTTACTAATGTTACAACGGATACGGTATTGTCATTGTCCCTGCCCACGTGGTATGACATTAAGTATGATGGTGATGGCACTGATACACGGGCAATTAAGTATACGGCACATAACGCTACAGCTCCAAACGCGGGGCCTACAACATGGATAGTCAAGGTAGATTTCAGCGGAGACTCAGACAAGGACGACATCAGAACAGCATTGCAGGCGATAAAAGGCTACGGCAAATATAATGTCCATACTGATGCAGCAGAGAATCCTGAAACTCCCGCAAGTGATACAGCGACTGACATTATTACCAACACTACTAACTCATTCCAAGTCAAACTCCTCTCCGGCATAATTGAGCCTGTAGATACTGCGATATTCACAAACTAACTAACACACCACACAAGCACATCAGACAGCGAACTCCGAGAGACTCAAATCTCCCGGAGTTTTTTGTTACCCGAATATTTCTGAGTGTGTGCCGATGTTGGAGAATATCAGCACTTCACAGTATGATTTCTTGCGTACCTGATACACCACAAGAAGATCGCCTTTCACGTGGCATTCACGAAATTCGTTCCATTCGCCTTTAAGTTCATGGTCTCGCCATTCAGCCGGAAGTGAGCCGTTATTCTTCACAAGAAGTGATATTACTTCCTTGATGCGGTTCATGTCGTGCTTGCCGGAACGCGAAAGTTTTTCCCAGTCATCAACGAAATCTTTTGTGTACAATACTTCTCGGGGAAACGGCGTGCGCTTCCTCTCAGGAGTTTTCTTCGTCGGTGTCAATTTCTCCGTCCTCCTCGTTATCATCGCCGAATATTTCCTCAAGGTGATAGCTTTCCATGCGTTTCTCCCATGCGTCTGCGAGTTCCATTGCTTCGGCCATTGAGCGCAGAGTCCGGGGATTCTTTATCTGCGTTCCGTCCTCGTCGTAAATCCGAATGTTGCGCCAGTCAATTTTGGGTTCTCTTACCTGTTCCATAAATATCACTCCTCATATTGTTATCGTGTCATTCTACATCAAGCCGAGACTCTTGAATGCGAACGTCCACAAAAATATCGTTATCACAGAAATTATTGTTGTCGCGCAAACAAGCTGTCCCGCCAATTGTCCGTCAGCACCCATCGCAACCGCCATAGGATATGACGCAACCGCCGACGGAGCCGCAAACGTTACCATCATCGCACAAAGACTCTGACCCCTGAACCCCGAAATCACCGCAAGAGGCAGCATGACTCCCGGCAAAATTATCATCCGCAGAATCACTCCCCACGCAAGAAGCCTCCTGTCTGCAATCGCGTCGGCCATGTCGAGACCAACACCGAGAGAAATAAAGCTGATTGTCGTCGTTGAGTTTGCTATGCTCCGAATCACTGACCACAATACAGCCGGAATCTTTATCCCGAATCCCTTCACTATGAACGCGCATATTGCTCCGATTATCATGGGGTTCTTCAGCACAGCGAGGAATAATTTTGCCGGACTCGATTTCCCCGAACGCCCTGCCTCAAGTATTATCGCAGAGAATATATTGACCATCGGCACAACTAACATGCTCATCATTATCACTACACCTATATTGCCCTCGCCGTATAACGCTTCCGACACAACCACGCCGAATATTACGTAGTTCCCTCTCACGATCGCCTGGCCTATCACTGAAGACTTGCGCAGGTCTCTCGTCAAGTATCGCGGGCAGTCGAGGCACAATGCGAACATTATCAGAAGGCACACAGCCGTGAATACCATCTCTTTCACCGCAATGCCTCCCGAAAAATTTATCTCGTATATATTCTTGAACAACAGCAGCGGCATAAAAACCCGGAATATCAGCCTGTCATATTCCTTCATAGCCGGGCGCGTTATTACCCCTTTTGTCCTGCAAAGCCAGCCGATTATCATCAATATCATCATCGGACTTACTACGGTCAACGCCGCTATGAAACTTTCACTCATTTATTTTTTCCTCCTCTATAAGTTTATGCGCTTTAACTGCGACTGCTGAAAGAAGATTGTATTTCTCCGCAAGCTGTGAAGGACTCATTCTCTGAGTCTCTTTGCTGACGGGGATATATGTTATGTCGTTGTCATTGTATTTTTTCGGAGCGTTCTCGATGATGAGCCTGTATGCTGAAAAGTGAAGTGCCTCGTCATGATTCATTTTGCTGACGGACTCGCGGACTCTCAGAATCTCCCGGACATTCGCGAAAATTCCCGACAGTCCCACAATGACAGCAAGAGGCCCGATTACTTTCACCGGGAATAATCCTTCAAGCCCCGGCCATGAGTCATTAACCGTAAGCAAGAGAGTCAGAATCATTCCCGCAAGTATCAGCATGAAGAACGCGAAACATTTCGACAGTATCAATTTTGCCGGATAAAGAAAGACCCGCGCCCCCTCAAGAGCGCAGGCCGTACAAATTTCGTAATTCTGAAACTCGCCTAATGCCTGAATAATTTTCTCGCCGTCAAAGTCCCTTATGTGCAGAGTGTGAACTTCAAGCAAACGGAATCTTATCGCGCCGGGCGAATCACTTTTGCATTCAAGGCAGGACATTCATTCAGTCCCTCACGTAATGCCTCAAGTGAAGGAACGTATCCCACTCGTAATAAGGCTCAGAGAGAAGGACTCCTGCGGGCGCGTCGGGCTGTTTCTCGACTCCTTCCCAGACCTGATACCAGAAAACAGCGTCGACTCTCCCGGACATTAACGCGCTTGTTCTTGCTCCTGAGTCAATGTTCACAAGCTCAATGTTGACTCCCATTCTCCTGCCGATTTCCGACAACACAGCGGTGTTATACCCTATCGGCTTTCCGTCAGGCGCAATCATGTCGAGCGGAGGAAGATCACCAGTAACAGCAACTTTCACCGTTTCAGCACCGGGAAAACTCGCGAATGACTCAGCAGCCGGGAGTGTTGTTGCGGGGCGGTGAAGATATTTTGACGTGAGAATGCTGAGTCTCCTGTCTCCTTTCATGGCCGATAATGCCCCGTTGACCATATCGCAGAGTCTCTGACCTGAGTCATCACTCCTGAATCCTAACGCAAGGTGAGTCGTTCTCGAATGTAGCGCGCAGGAAATTTCGACTCCCGCGTCAGTTGTCTTGACGTATTCGGCGACAGGTTCAGGGAGTGCGGCCTCGTCAATTTTCCCGGAGTGAAGAGCCATAATCATAGACGTTAGAGAGTCAAAATATGTGAATGTGTCATCGAGTCTGTGATTTGTGTTCATAATCTTCCAGCCGAAAAAATTTCTCTCCTGGGACTTTATGAACTCTGCGAACTCTTCCGCGCTCATATTCTGCTGTGTCAAAGCTCCCATTCTCATGCCTGCTCCGAACGCAGAACTCGCGAAAATTCCCGCAACAAGAATCGCAAGCAGTAACTTCTTCATTCAATCACCCCTATAACATACTGCCAAGAGTCGAAAGCATTAACGAGCCAATGATGAGAATGATTGCGCCTCCGAGTCGTGAAGAGATCTGCGCGAACGGCATTAGCTCCATGCGATGAGCCGCCGACAACACAGCAACATCACCAGTGCCGCCCATGTTCGACATGCAAAGCCCCGCAGTGATTCCGGCCTCAACAGGATAGAAGCCAACCATCGAGCCAATGAGTCCCGCTCCTACAAACGCGCCAATACACGCAAGGAAGCACATAAGCAAGTACATCATCGAGAAGCTGCTTATTACAACGTCAAGGCTCAAATAGCACAGTCCGATTCCAACCATCAGCATTGACGTAAGATTCTTCATTACGAACTGGAACCACTGATAGCAGCAGACCTCTATAAATTCGGGGAGAACGTTGAAGACTTTGCACAAAGCGACCGTGATAATCATCCACGCATAAGCATGAATGTTCACAGCAGGCACGAGCTTGATCCAAATTCCCGCGACGATATAGCCCCATGAGAAGAATGTTGTTGCGGCAAGGAGTCCTATTCCGAGATTCGTTACTGTAACATGATCTCGTTTCTTCTGCATTTCGGGTGAAATCTCGTATTCTGCCGGGTCATCATTCGCGCCGGCCTTCATGAGTGAGCCTTGTCCGTTGAAGAATTTTGACGCAAGGACTTTCACTAGGATTCCAGCAAGCACGATTGATGTAGCATTTCCGATAGCGACTGCGGGATTCATGATTGAGATAGCCTCTTCAGCGGTCATTGTGCCGGACGACTCGAAAATTTTGCTGAGCGGCACTGCTCCCGCGCCCATTCCGCCGCCCATAATAGGAAGCGCGATAAGCAATACAGCTTTCACAACGCCGAATCCGCTGAAATGTCCCGCGATTGCCACAAGCCCGAACGAAACCGCAATAGCTCCGAAAATTGCCGGGAAGTAACGCGCCGCCGCTTTGACGAGAAGTTTTCTGTTCATTCCGAGAATTGAGCCTGTGATTAACGCCGCTATGTAGAAATCGAGAAATGCCCCGGCAGGCTTGAAGAACGTATCGATGTTCGTCATCAAAATTTTTGTGAAGCCAGTCTTGCCGATTAAGCCGGAAATCACATCGAACACGCCGAAAAAGTTCATGTAGCGCAAAAATCCCATGCCGAAAATTATCACGACAGGGCCGCCGCCCAAGAATGTATTAACGATTGGGAGATTGTCGCCGATTTCCTGCAAGATAGCACCGCACACAATCATGAACGCAAAGCACCCGGCCATTCCCGCAGGAAGGACTCCAAGCATAGCAGACAGAAGAACGACAACCGCGAACAGCGCGAAATATTTCGGAGGAAGTGAGAATATCTTGAAGCCTCTGTATTCTTCCATTGCTTACAACCTCGCAACCCCTGATTTTCTCGCGGCCTCAGCAACAGCTTTTGACACTGCCGGGCCGACTCTCGGATCGAACGCTGCCGGAATGATGTAATCCGGGCCGAGCTTTTCGGGTTCAACCAAATCCGCAAGCGCGTGTGAAGCTGCAACCTTCATGGCCTCGTTGATGTCGCTGGCTCTCACGTCAAATGTTCCTCTGAAAATTCCCGGGAATGCTAACACGTTGTTGATCTGATTCGGGAAGTCGCTTCTTCCTGTTGAGATTACTTTTGCTCCTGCTGCTTTTGCGTCGTCGGGGAAAATTTCGGGAGTTGGGTTTGCGCATGCGAAGATTATCGGGTCTTTTGCCATTGAGCGAACCATGTCCTGAGTCACGCTGTTGGGTGCTGACACTCCGATGAATACATCCGCGCTCTTCATAGCGTCAGCAAGAGTCCCTTTGAGTCCTTCGGGGTTAGTGATTTCGGCCATTTCGGATTTGATCCAGTTCATGCCCTTCTCGCGTCCTTTGTAGACTATGCCGGTTCTGTCGCAAAGTGTTACGTTCTTGAGTCCTGCTGAGATTAACAGCTTTGTGATTGCGATTGCGGCGGCTCCTGCTCCGTTTACTGCAACTTTGATTTTGCCGATGTCTTTTCCGACAACTTTCAATGCGTTGATGAGTCCTGCGAGAGTGATTACGGCTGTTCCGTGCTGGTCGTCGTGGAAGATCGGAATGTCGCACTTCTCTTTGAGCTTCCTCTCAATCTCAAAGCAGCGGGGCGCGGCTATATCCTCAAGGTTAATCCCGCCGAATGAGCCTGAGATGTTGTACACGGTCTCGACAAACTCGTCAACGTCTTTCGTTTTCACGCAGAGGGGGAAAGCGTCAACGCCTCCGAATGACTTGAAGAGAACGCATTTTCCCTCCATGACGGGCATGCCTGCTTCCGGGCCTATGTCGCCGAGTCCGAGTACTGCGCTTCCGTCCGTTACGACTAAGCAGAGATTGTGCCGTCTGGTGAGGTCGTAGCTCTTGCTGACATCCTTCTGAATCGCGAGGCAGGGTTCAGCAACGCCGGGAGTGTAGGCGAGTGAGAGATCTTCTTTTGTCTTGACGGGAACGGTTGCGATGACTTCGATCTTGCCTTTCCACTGCTCGTGAAGCCTTAATGATTCCTTTGCGTAATCCATGAAAATTTTATCCTCCTCAAAATTTATATTAATCACGGCATGTTTCACCGTTGATTTTCTGAAGGGTAAAAATATTTTGTGTGAAAAATTTTTGTGTGATGATGTAATTATACAGGGTATCTTACACTTTGGCCATGTTCATTATCGCTTTCACAAATTCAGCCATGCTTATGCCTCTTGCCCTTGCTGCTTTAGGTACGAGGCTCGTTGCTGTCATTCCCGGTGCGGTGTTCACTTCTAGGATATACGCTTCACCTTCAGGAGTGAGTCGGAAATCGGATCTGCTGTACGCTCTGCATCCTAACGACTCATGAGCCTTCACCGCGTAATCTCCGATTCGTTTTGCGGTCTCATCATCAATTTCAGCGGGGCAAATATATTCCGTCGCGCCCTTTGTGTATTTGTTCGCGTAATCGTAGTAACCTTCGTGCGGTTTTATCTCTATCACGGGCAATGCTTCTGTTGCTCCGTTGTTTTCCCAGACAGCGCACGTTATCTCATGGCCGGGTATATATTCCTCAGCTATGACTTCCCCGGCGTAACTTTCACGCGCAAGACTCACGGCGGCGTTGAGATTCTGCGGAGTCAGTTCCGGGATTATCGACACTCCTACGGTTGAACCTCCCGCGCAGGGTTTCACGACAACATTACGGCCAATTGCGCGCACAACATCATCATAATTTTTGGGAAGGAATACAGATTTAGGGACGGGGATTCCCGCGCTCGCAAAAAATTTCTGAGCCTCCCATTTGTCCATTGCCAGCGCGCAAGCGTGAGGGCCTGAGCCTGTGTACGGTATTCCCATCTCTGAGAGCCTAGCCTGCAACCGCCCGTCCTCGCCCCAATCGCCATGCATAGCAATGAACGCGCCGTCATAGCCTTTAACCCTGTCAGCATCTTCAAGCCTCAGCAAGTCAATCATGTCCGCGTAAAATCCCGCCTCATTCAGGGCATCAGCAACAGCTTTCCCGCTCCGCAATGACACTTCACGCTCTCTGCTGTCTCCTCCGCACAAAACTGCAACTCGTCTCATCATTTAGCCTCCGTAATATTTTATGAGGACTTGAGTCCCGTTCTCGCCGAATCCGTCTGTCTCAAGCTGCTTGTAATGACTCATCACCGTAAGAAGCACATCAAGATTCAAGTTCTCTTTTCCGGCCTCATCAACAGCAAGCAATAAGTCCTTCACGAAATGTTTCACGCTGAATGTCGCAGTAAAATCACGGTCAAGGATCTTGGGCCCGGCTGACTCCAATTGTTTCGAGCTCGCTCCCCCTGTCGAGACTGCGCGCAGGAATTTCGGCATGTCGAGTCCTTCAGCCCGCGCATACGTCATAGCCTCGCAGACTCCCGCAATCGTTCCGGCTATGATTATCTGATTCGCAATCTTTGTGTGCTGACCCATTCCAGGCCCGCCCATGTAGTTTATGTTCGTACCCATTGCGCGGAACAAAGGCAGGCACGCTTGATAGTCTTCTTCATTTCCTCCGGCCATGATTGAGAGTGAAGCATTCTTCGCGCCGCTGACTCCTCCCGTAACAGGAGCGTCAAGAAAATGAAGCCCGCGCTTTTCCGCCTCGCCGTGAATCATTTCCGCAAGTGACGGGCTCGTTGTCGTCATGTCGATGATGTATGAGTCTTTCTTCATGCTGTCGAGCAATCCTCCTGAAGCAAAATAGATCTCTTCAACGTCTTTCGGGAAGCCCAGCATCGTTATAGCTACGTCAGAATCTTTAGCGCAGTCGTAAACAGAGCTGTGATATTTCGCGCCGCTGCTTATTATGTCGTACACCTTCATTATTGAGCGCGCGTAAACGTCTACAGAGAAGCCCAGCTTGATCAAGTTGCGAATCATAGGCTTGCCCATTTTCCCGGCTCCTATAAAAGCAATGTTCTTCATGTGAAAATAAGCCTCCTTACGTGAATGTTATAATCGGGATTAAGAGATAAATATATCATACTAAAATTTTTCCCGGAGATTTTTACACGCAATGATAAACCGTCCAATAAAGAAATCATTGACACGCTCACTTCAGAACAAAACGATTCTTGAACGCGCAGGAATTTCCGCAAGAGCCTACCTGACTCCCGCAAGAGGACACACGCTCGCAATTTTCCCGGACTCGACTCAGGTCTCAGCATTCACGCAGGACTTCAAGACGCTGCACCCGGACGCAAATGTATTCCTTCTTCCTGAGATGCCATTATCACAGCAGGCCGCGAGCATACATGCGCTGCTTCTAGAACGCGGAGAGATATTGCGGCGATGGGCTAATTCGTCAGGAGTACTTGCGGCTTCACCCGGTGCGTTAATGTCTTCATGCCTCGTAGGTGTCAAGGCTCTCAAAATTTCGCTCAATGAAAACATCAGTCCCGACACGATAAAAGAATGGCTGATTTATTCCGGCTATACTCCGTCGAGTCTCGTGTGGCTTCCCGGCCAGTTCGCGCAAAGAGGATTCATTCTTGATGTCTATGATCCTGCTTACGCTTTGCCGTTAAGGTTTGAATTTCTTGATGAGCAGATCGAACGAATCGGAGGGTTCTCGCCTGACACTCAGAAAACTAACTCTCAATTAATGCAGCTTGAGGAAGTAATCTTGCACGCCATAACCGAGGCTGAACGGTCAAAGACTGACTCACTCATGCCGCCCGACACGATGATAACGCTTTATGAGCCATCGAAGACAGAGCAGCAGGCCGAGTCATTCATGTGGCTGTGGCGTGAAGTTTTTGACGAAAAGAAAGCCGGGTATCTTGTTGACGAATGGGACAAAATTTTTGTGAGGCTCGCAAAGTTCCCTGTGATTCGAATCACGAATGACCCCGCTAAATCTGAGGCTGAATTTCCGACCGAATCACTTCCGGCCTTCAGGGGAAATTCATACACGATACTTAACACATGCGAGGAGCTTTCACGGAATGGATTCGGCGTTGAAGTCTTCACGAACAACCCGGTGTATCAGAAACTGCCCTACACGATTCACGGCGGGAATCTCTCAGCGGGTTTTGTCAACAGGGAAGCAAAGAAGGCTTTTATCTCGGAGCGCGAATTGTCCGGCATCAACGCGGGAGTCTCACTCACTCAGAGACACACGCCAAACGACTGGAACGAGGGCGGGAAATTATCACCGGGGCAGCTCGTCATTCATGAGGATTACGGCACGGGAATATTCCGGGGGATCGAAACGATAAATGACTCTGGCATGCCTCTTGATGTGCTTGTGATTGAGTTTGCGGATGACCAAAGACTCTTGATACCCGTGATTCAGTCGGCAAAACTGACGGGACTCAATGAGCACGAGTCAGAGTCAGCAAAACTTGACAGCCTCAAAGGCAAATCGTGGAAGAAAAATCTTGAGAAGACTCAGGAGCGCGCGCAGAAAGAAGCCCTAATGCTCATGGAAATTTTTGCGAAACGTGAGCTTGAACGCCGTCCCCCTTACGCACCGAACGACAGCGCATATGATGACTTTGTGAACGCTTTCACCTTCAACGAGACAGCAGACCAGCTTAAAGCGGTTGACGAAATCATGAAGGACTTGTCATCAAATTTCCCTATGGATCGATTGTTAGTCGGTGATGTTGGGTTCGGAAAAACGGAGGTTGCATTGAGGGCGGCTTTTCGTGTCGTAATGTCAGGGTTTCAAGTGTGCGTGCTCGTTCCCACAACGATATTGGCTCAGCAGCATTACGCGGCGTTTCAGTCGAGGTTGTCGGGCTTCCCCGTGAACGTCGGACTCTTGTCGCGGTTCATCACAGCAAAGCAGGCGCGTGAAGTCCTCAAGTCAACAGAAGAAGGAAAGATTGATATTCTCATTGGGACTCACAAATTATTGCAGAAGGGGGTGAAGTTCCGGGACTTGGGATTACTCATCATTGACGAGGAACACCGGTTCGGCGTAATGCACAAAGAGAGCCTGAAGCTGACTTACGGCAAAACGGATGTGCTAAGCCTCTCAGCGACTCCGATTCCCCGTACTCTTGAGATGGCGTTACGAGGATTACGGAGCATTTCTGTATTGTCGACTCCTCCTGAAGACAGGCTGCCCATCACGACATACACAGGCCAGTTCAGCGCGGGAGTGATTCGCCGGGCTATCACGTATGAGCTTAACAGGGGCGGGCAGGTATATTTTCTGTCAGCAAAAATTTCACGTATGCCCGAATATCTGAGAATGCTTGAAGCGTTTTTCCCTGACGCAAGAATCAGGACGGCTCACGGACAAATGAACGAGAAAGAACTAGAGTCAACAATGCTAGACTTCTACGATGGAAAAATAGACATCCTCATAGCGACAACGATAATCGAAAGCGGGCTTGATGTCGGTCGCGCAAACACGATAATAATCGACAACGCAGAAGAGTTAGGACTCGCGCAAATGTATCAGCTTCGAGGGAGAGTCGGCAGAAGAGGAGAGAAGGCATTCGCTTACTTCTTTTACCCGGAGAAATCAACGCTCAATCAGGACACACTTGACCGCCTTGAAGCAATATCAACAATGACGGAGTTGGGATCAGGCTACGAGATTGCGAGAAGGGATCTTGACATACGCGGAGGAGGCGAGGCAGGCGGAACACTTCAGCACGGTACGACTCGAAACAGCTCATACAATCTTTTCTACAAACTTCTTGAAGAGGAGCTCGACAGACTCAGAGGCAGGAAAGAACCAGAGAAGCCCGAAATAATTTCAGACAGGGGCGGCGGATTCATTCCTGAACATTATATCCCACAGGATGACGTGAGAGTTACGATTTACCGCAGGCTGATTAACGCGGTCGGACTTGATGAGATTGACGCATTATGTGATGAGATGTCCGACAGATTCGGGGCAATACCTTCAGAGGTGAAATATCTTGCGGGACTCACGGCGGCGAAAAATTTCGGCGGTCGTTTCGGAGTTCGTCAGGTAACCGTCAAGAAAGGAACTGTAACAGTAAAATCTTCCGGCGGTGAAATGGACGCGCGTATGAGAAAATATCTCAAGTCATTAGGCCGTAACATCAAAATCACACAGGAGGGTTAATTCATGTTCATGTTCATTTGCGGGCCTCATGCGAGCGGGAAGACGAGTATACTCCGTGCGCTTGAGAGGGACAATATCATAACGGGCTGCGGCTACGAGATAGGCAAGGAAATATTTTACCGGGACAAAGGGATCCCCGACAAAAGGGACGAGTCGTTTGAAGTTGAGCTTACGAGAATGGAGCTTGAACGTGATATGAATTTCGCGAATCTCCCGGGAGTCTCTGTGTCTGAGACTTGGCACCCCGGCAATCTCGCGTATGTCGCAGTACGCAACCCGAAAAGTTTTCGCAGGCTCTCGGCTTTAATGCGCACGTCTCCGCTAATCGACAGGGCATGGGGAATAAAGCTGCTCACAACTCCCGAACAAATGCACGAACGCACAAAAACTTTCAGCGACAATAAAGAATGGGCAGTAGATTTTCATTCACGTGTGGGAGAAAAGATTGACGATTGTCTTTACGAGCTTGGACTCATGGCAAGAACTGTAACTCTTGATACATCGGGCGGGCTTGATTACGTCGTCGAAAGAGTGAAGGATATTATCCGAGACCGCTGCATGAACTAGAAATCCGAGAAATATACGAGGCACTTATTATTCAGAGACTCAAAAACTGCTGGGGAGATTCCGTTTTCCTCAGCAATTTTTTTTACTGTCCTCCTTCCGTCAGCAAAAAGAATCGCTCTCGACTCTTCTCCCGAAAGACTCACGCCGTAACCTGAAACATTATCTCCCTCAACAGTATACGCGCTGAGAGTCCTCACGGGAAATTTCATCGGCGAAAATTCCTGCTCGTCATGCGAAAGGTGTTCCATGAAGTCGGAGATGTGCGGATAATTTCTCCACGCCCGAATCCAGTGCGTATTGCTCACATGAACGGGAATATTCCTGCATGTCCCGTGAATTAGTTCGTCCCTCGCAGTGTTCAGTGCCTCGGCGATATAGTGATCTGTGATTTCGCGCTCAAAAATTTCTTTGGCCCTCACGATTTCATTCACCGTAAAACTTTCTGACTCAGTAACAGCTTCCCTCATCGTTACGGCTGTGTGATCGTTCCTGAAAGAGTCGACTCTCATTCCGTATGCTTGAGGATTTTTTGTTACAGGCGTTCCGAAGTAAGGCGCAAAAAATACAGTGTTGATTTCCGTTATGCCCCGCCCGTTAGTGATGAGTGATTTTGCGTGACTGATGCTGTCCCGTAATGTCTCTTCTGACTCGAAAGCTCCGCCCAAAATGTAATTGCCTTCAACGCGGTAAACTCCTGCTGACTTGCACATTCTCACGACATCAATAATCATTTCCGGCGTGATGTTCTTCTTGTAGGCTTCAAGGACTCTTCTGTTCCCGCTCTCGATTCCTATCTGCACGGCGATTAACCCGGACCCGGCCATGATGTGAATCATTTCGGGGTTGTGATAGAGGACTGATACATGAGCTTCACACGTCCACAAAAGCCCGGCGGTTCTCATGTAGTCGCAGAACTTTCTGACTCTCTCAGGACTAAGCGTGAAAGTATCATCGTAAATGTTGACGCACTTCAAGGAGGGATTGTATCTTCTGACTGACTCAATCTCCGCGATGACATTCCCAATGCTACGAAGCCTCACAGTTTTTGACGCTGAACCCTCAAAGCAGAACCCGCAGTGAAATGGGCAGCCCCTCCCCGTAAGAATGCCGATCGATTCACCTGTCCTGAAATCAAGACTCAAGCTGTTACTTCTGTCGGGAAATGGAATCGAGTCGAGGTCATGTATCAGTTCAGACGGAGGATTTACGGTGAAAATTCCTGAAGGCGATATGTATTTTATGCCTCTGATGTTTTCACGGCTTCCGATTCCGTCAAGCTCATAACGAAGAATATCAAGCACGGACTTTTCCCCCTCGCCGTAAACAACATAATCACATAAACTTTCAGCAATGAACTTTTCACCAAGCGCGTAACATTCAGGGCCTCCCGCGAGAATCTTAACGCACGGAAAATTTTCCTTCACCCACTTCATGACATGGCCGGAAAGAATCACATTGTCAGCCGCGACATAGAAGCCGAGAATTTCGACTCCCCTTTTCGTGATTTCGTTCGTGATTATCTTTGTGCATTCTGAAACGTGGCATGAGAAAACTTTTGCGGAGAACTGAAACTGTGATATATATGACGCGATTATGTGTCCGCCTAAATATTCATGAAACCATCCTCCGTTTGCGCTGTATCTCGTAACGTTCAGGAGGAGCAAATCATACTGCATATTTCCGCCCGCCTGTGAAGCAAATAGTCCTTGTATTTCGTGATGCCATTGCTGAAAAGATAGTCCGTGAATCTCATGAAGTCTTTGCACATTGCGCCGTTCATGACAGAGCAGCCGCCGTTACAGAATCTGACGTGCCTGCAATTTTTGCACTCGCTGCGAATATTTGATGTCCTCGACGCTTTGAGACCCGCGAGAATCTGACGGCCTCCTCTTGTTATGCCCGTGTGAATGTTGCCGACGATGTTCGACTTGCTGTCCGCAAATCTTCCGCAGGGGTAAATATTTCCCTCGTAATCAATGCACAAGAAAGAGTCATGACACGTCCCGGAGAAAACGCAGCCCCTCGGCGTAATGTCGTTGATTATTCCCTGAAGTATGTACTCAATCGGAGTCAGCGAGATGTTTATCTCATTGTCAAAAATATATTCGTAGACTCGAATCAAATAGTCAGCATAATCGCCCGGCCTCAAAGAAAGCTCGTCATGTTTCAGTGCTTCACCGGCAGAATAAAGCGGATTGATTTTCATTGGGACTCTCATTTCCGCAAAGTCATTGAGCCATTCAAGCCCGGCATTTAGTGATCTCCGAGTCAGAACCATAAGACCGCATGCGTTAAGCCCCTCAGACTTGAGCCGCCGAATGTTTTTCATGACAAGTGAATACGAGGGACTCCCGTCAGCTTTAATCCTCTGCGAATCGTGAACACCCTGCGGACCGTCAACAGAAATCCCCGGCTGAACGTCATAATCTTTTAGGAACGCGATAATCTCATCATTAATGATTGTCCCGTTCGTCTGAATCTGAAACGTGAAGTCTAAATCTGCGTTATCTTTCAGCAAAGTGTCGAGGCATTCACGGTACTGTGAGACGGGAATCAGAAGCGGTTCTCCTCCGTGAAAGATTATTGAGGGTGAATGTTCACCGCGCATTCTCGCTTCTGACGCAAACCACGACAAAGTGCGGGACATTTCCTCAGCGTTGAGCATTGATGATGATGACTTGTCGCCGACACAGCAATATGAGCAGCGAAGGTTGCACGAGTTATTAGCCTTCAGTATGAGTGTCAGCAATTTTTATTCTCACGCCTTCAAGCTCTTTTATCGTCGCGGAAATTTGAGCCTTTGCTTTTTCCTGAACATCACGGACGGGAGAAATAATCTCATCCGCAAGTTTCTTCATCATTTCGGGAATCTGAGTCATGAATACTTCATCAAGCCCGCTTCTTATCGAGGCCATTACCTGAGCTGTATTCACTCCGAGATCTATTTTTGTTGTGATTGTTACGTTCCTTGTTTTTGTGCTGTAATATTCTTTTCCGAAGAATGAGCCGATATTCTCCCACAGTCCTGTAGGATCTCTTCTTTCACGCTCGACTTTCCTTTGAGTGTGAGTGATCGTATCTGTTCTCATGGACAAGTCGCCGCCCGCCTGAATCTTGAGGCTCTCAGAGTATGACGACAAAATTCTCTCGCTCCCGGAAAATTCTTTGGCGCAAGCATTCATTACGGAATTGTAAACCACAGAATTTATTTCGCGCTCAATGTCTGAAGCACTCACTGACGCGCCGCCCTTTTCAACCTCTTCAGCCTTCCTCGTTATGAATGACTCAATCTTCATGTACGAGTCATTTTTCATCTGCGCTAAAAGTGTTTCGTTGTTGTCGGTGAGTCTCTCTTCTGTTTCTCTGAGGCTCTGAGAATGTTTGCTGAGTGTATGCTCTGCTCCTGTCAAAATTTCCATGATAGCGTCAATCGCGGAGTTGATTCTTTTCGCGGGGGTTGCAAGTTTCAAGTCTGCGCTTTCGTTCCGTGTAATGTCGATGAGTATTGCGAGAAATTTTTTGAGGTTGCTTGCGTCGAACATGGCCTCATCATTATTCTTTAGTGCTTCAAGTGCGAGCTTTGTTGAAATTGTGAGTATCTCCCGGCCTCGCTGAAGCTTCTTCTCATTGATTCCGTATTCCTTCAGAGTTTCGCAGATGTAATCTTCCATGCTTTTGCGGTCTTTGTCGGACTTAGGGACGAGAGTCGCGATAATATTTCCGTCGTCATCGCAGTCTTCCTCAAGCGTATCTGACTGAGTGAGGAGGAGCAGAAATCTTCTTCCTTTCTTGTGAAGAGTCTCAAGCTCTTTGAAGTCCTGATGAGTTCCTGCCGCGTCAGAGTTGCTCATGTAGACAACAAGGTCTGCGCTGTCAACAAAATCTTTTGCGAGAAGCTCATTCGCCTGAGTCACGCTTCCTATTCCGGGAGTGTCGATCCATTTCATGCCGCCGAGAGTGAAAAGCTGTATTGTGCTTGTGGCCTCGTTAGGGTCAACAATGAATCCGTCATCGTTGCTCTCAATCTCCGCGAGCTTTTCGGCTGAAGTGATTTTGCCTCTGTCATACACCGTAACTTTCGGGGGCGTAATATTGTCGTAAGAAGTCTTGATACCCATGCCGCGAATCACGTTGCCCATGATGAAATTGCCCGTGTAACTTTTTCCGGCCTTCACTTTTCCGAACACTGCGATGTTGAATGACTCTTTGTTGCTGACTATGAACTTCATATTTTCGCGGGTTGCGTCCATTTTCGCGCCTACGTCCTTGAGCATTTCGCGCAATGTTTCTGTCTGGCTCTCCTGAATGTCTTTGACTGCGGGATTATCTGATTGCGCGTTCGGTTTCGTGATGTCTGAAATTCTTTCGGCGAATGTCTTTATGCACTGCGATAATTTTTCGTCAGAGCCTTCTATTTTGTCTAACGTTTCGCGGCAGTCTAACATTGTTTCTACAAATTCATTTATTGCTTCAACTGCTGTCATTGTTTGTTCTCGCTTTCTATGTATGAAAATTTTGCTGTCAGTCCGTCTATGATTTCAAGCTCGCGCCTAAGCTCAAGAGTCGATGATGCTTCCTCGTAGCCTTCCTCATAGCGGAGTTTTCCACGTGCGTCAGAGTCCATTTCCTGCTCTGAAACATCCATTGCGCTGGCATTGATGAGAGTCTCAGAGGCTAAGAACGGGTTTACGATTTTTGCTTTATAGTCTGAAAGTGTGTCTTTCTTTGTACTGTATTCTTTTCCGAAAAATGAGCCGATGTTCCCCCACAGTCCTGTAGGATTCAGTCCTGTAGTATCTCCTCTCTTTTTTCTGCTGAAAGTTTTCAGGACTCCCTGCCATTCTTCTAGCTTCATTCTGTATTTTTCGCGGATTTTCCCTGAGAGTTCAGAAAAGTCACGTATCACAGACTCTCTTGCTGCACTCAGCGCAGATAATATTTCAGCGCACAGCCTCAGAATTTCCGCTTTCCTTATTGCCCCGGCCATGTGAGAAAGTCTTTCAGCTTCAGACACAAGATATTCACGGAGCGCAGGTATACCGCTCATTGCTTCAAGCTCGGAATTGCCCTCAGCCTTTGACTTGTAATAACGAGTTGAGGAGACTTCCCAGAATTGAATCATCCTTCCGAATGACGCACCCGAAACCTGACGCATTAATTCATTCCGCAGTTTGTTCCTTTCACCCTCGCTGCTTATTCGGTCAATAGCTGTGCATACAAATATGAGCCTGTCATTTATCGCTTCTGCACCGATATTTTCAGCAATCTTCTTCAGCCATTCACATTCGGCTTGGTTAAGCATTCCTGCGTTGATCCTGTGAGTCATTATTATGATGTCAGACTCCATTAACATACTTGGGACTTCTGCATTATCGGCAGGATCTGTACCAATTCCGGGCATGTCCATTAGGTCAATGTTGTCCGTGAATCTTGCGCGGTCTGCTTCTCTCGTTGTGGGCATGTCCCCGACGCTGAAACGCTCATTTTCTGTACAGTCAAGAATCGCATTGAACAGCATACTTTTTCCCGAATTGTAAAGCCCGGTGTTAGCGATCGTGATTTTGTCGTCGGAAGCCAGCTTCTTTTGCAGAGTCTCCCATCGTCTTGCGGTTTCAGATCCGGCATATTTTCCCAGAAGTGAAAGCTCATCCGCTGAGAAGTTCATTACTTGTTCTCGCTCCCTATGTGTGCAATTTTCGCAAGAAGCCCGTCAATCTCATCAAGCTCTTTTCTCAAGTCCCCCGTCTGCGATAACTCCTCAATATTTATCTTGCTGTTGATCTTCGACCTCGCGTCTAAATCCATCGCATCAACATCAACAGTCATTGCTTTTTCCGCCTTTAATGACTGGCTGCTTAACTGCGGGTTTACAATACTTCTCTTGTAGGTTGACAATTCATTTGCTGAGGACTCTATTTCCGGCTTCATTCCCTCACGTCTCTTGCGCCTTCTTTCGGCTGCGTCGCTGTAGTCCCCGTAATTCCCGTAATTGTCGTAATCGCTGTGCGCGCTGTGATCTCCGTGCGTGGCCGCCGCTACTACGGCTCCTGCTGCTGCCCAGAATATTACCGCCATGTTCACCCCTCCTAAATGTCATAGACTCTTCGCTCGTAAGACTGGTAATCTGATGAGCTGTCGAAATGCTGCCGTATAGTGTGCAGCTTGCTGAATACATTCTGCCTCATTGACTCGAACCTGTTCTTGATTCCCCGCCAAGTCTCAAACTCTGAGTCATGCCTTTCACGGATTCGTTTCTTTCGTCGTGAAATCTCGCCGTCCTTTTCATTTCTCAGAGATCGGAGAGCGTCCCATGACTCACTGCACAGCATGGACAATTCTTTTTTCCTCAAAGCCTGAAGCGATGCCCCGTAAAGTTTCGCGCGTCCTGTGAGGCCTTCTCTTAATTCCGGGATTCTGCTGGCACGTTCGAGATTCGCATTGCCTTTCTTCACGGCCGTGTAATATCTTTTTGCTGACACCTCGTAATATGCTATTTGTTTTCCTGATACTATCTCCGAGATTTGACGCTGTATTTCGTCTCTCAATTTCTGCTGGTCTGACTCCTCTTGTATTTCGTCAATCCACGTTGAGACAAATATCAGCCTGTCGGAAATGCTTTCAGAGCCGATCCCGTCAGCAATTTTTTTCAGCCAGTCATATTCGGCACGGTTAAGCATTCCTGTTTTGACGTTGTGAGTCATTATGATGATGTCCGACTCCATTAACATCCTGAAGGCCTCTGCATCGTCAGCAAGATTCGCGTCAATTCCGGGCGTGTCCATGAGATCAATATTGTCCGAGAATCTCTCGCGGTCTCCTGATTTCGTCGTGGGAATTGCGCCGGTCTGGAAGCGTTCATTGTCAACCCGTCCCAAGAGAGCATTAAAGAGCGTGCTTTTGCCGGAACTGTACTGACCTGTATTAGCGACTGTGATTTTTTCGCCGGAGTCAAACTTTCTGCGGAGTCCCTCCCATTTCTGAAGGAAGCCTGAACCTGCGAGCCTCTCTAAAGTTTCTGCATCTTTTTTTGACAGCATGTTATGACCTCACTTTATGCGATTTTCTGACGGAGATTGTGAATATTTGCGTTAAGCGCGAGAAGTATATTCATTGTCCCGTCTATAGCGGCGTTGCTTGCGGAATTTTTAGCGGCGGCTGAGTCGATGAGCTGTATAACCTTGCTGAATGTCTTGTCTATGAGATCTGAATATGCTGACCTGAGCTGTTTAACTGCGCTGTTGACTTGCGCGTTTGCTGCCGTTCGTGCGTCCTGCCTCCTGCGCTTGTCCTCCTCGAATTTCTGTTCTATCTGTCTGTTGTAGGCTTCAACTTCACGCAATCTTCTCTCAAATTCCTTTTCACTGTCATCACGTGAGAACATCTGACGGAGAAATTCACCGACTCCCGCGATTAATGCTCCTCCTGCCGTGCCTATTGCTGTTCCTATTACGGGTACAATGCTTCCGATTGCCGCCCCTGTTGCCGCTCCTGCTGCCGCTGCTTTTGTGATGCTCCCTGTGTCATAATCCGCCGGGCTGCTCTTGTCCGAATATGCCGGCAAGTTCCCGCTGTCATCACCAGAAACCGCACGAGGCTTCATGCTGACTTCAGGAGTCGCAAGAACGACATTCCCGGATTCGTCCGCCGTAACGTTTATGTCAGCAAATGATTTACGTATGTACGTCAGAACAGGTGAAACAGAAACTTTATACTTGCCATCAACCTCGCTCGCTATTTCTGCGTTAATGTCCGCAATATTCCGCCCGCCCTCGCCGAGAAAGCTGTGATAAATTTCTTCCGTATACTTTGAGGCCGTGTATCGTATTGCGTTCTCCATGCTCGAATGAAGCTCCGTGACTCTCTGCTGAAGTGCTGACCTTCTGCGCGCAAAATCTTCCGTTACCTTACGTGCTGTGAGTAATTCTTCTGCCCTGTTGATTTCTTCCTCAAGTGCTGAGAGGGGAGCGAGATACATTTTCAGGACTTCTTTGCTTTCGAGTAGCTGATCAATCCTTGATGTTAAGTCTGTGATTCGGCTGTTCGATATGAAGCCCGCTTTGTTTTCCGAGACTCCGCGCCATGCCCTGAGAGCATTTACTACAATCACTTCATACTTTCTTTCGATGTCATTACGCCCGCTGTACTTCGTGAGGTTCTTGATGATTTTGCTGCGTATATCCTGAAGCTCGCGGCGGTGCTGTGCTTCCTCATTTGTTGGCACGCCTCTGTCATTAAGGACGATGATAAACGGTATGCCCTTGTTCATAAGGTCGAGCATTTTGCGGTAATTCGTTTCGCTCTCAAATCCTCCCTTTGAGCTGACAACAAACAAAATGATGTGGCACGCTTTAATTTGTTCGTCCGCGACTCTCTCGTCTTCTTCAGGCGCGTCAATGCCGGGAGAATCGACAAGAACATATTTTCCCGCGTCATATGCTGTAATCCTGTGAGTTTCGGGACGGTCAGCAACTGATGCAACTTCACGCCCGCATATAGAGTTTACGAGGGTAGACTTGCCGCCGTTGTAGATTCCGTAGACCAAAATTTTCGGCTTGGGTGAATTGAGAAGAGGAAGCACACGGTTTGAGATTTCATTGTTGAACGATGATTTTTCCTGCTGAGTGAATGCCTCTGAGTTTGAGACAGCATCATCAAACGCCGCTGATAATTTTTCGACTTCTCGTGAATATTCGCTGTTCATTCAGAATGAGTCCTTTCTTAAAAGTATAGGGATAATTGCACATTATACTTAGAAAAAAAAAAATGCTTACCGATTTTTCATTGCGTAATTTCTGCAAACAAAAAGGAGGCTTCCCCTTTGTGCGTTTGGCCTCCCTTAGTGTTGCATAACGGCTTCAAAAAATCGAATGCATCTGAATCAGTTTACATTTTTCATTTTGCACTCATCAAAAACTTATTTCCGATTCGCTTCTATGACTCACGGAACAGAATCGACTCTCTGAAATTTTGAGATTGATTCGGTTTCATAGTCATCAAGAACTTATTGCCGATTCGCTTCTTAGACTCACGGAACAGAATCGACTCACTAATTTTTCTTCAATTCTTCAACAGCGAGACTCACAGCTTCACCCCTCGTAATATTTCCTTCCTTCAGTGAAATCTCACGGCCTGTTAATTCTTTCACGCGGGCAATGAGACTCTCCCTGTCCTTGTTGCTGAGAATGTCATCGGGCTTGAAGAGTCCTTTGTCTTTGCCTTCTGCTATTTCCTTCACGAGTTCGGGATTGTCGAGCGCGAATGTTATATCGTAGCCGACATCATAAGACACTGTATCGGGATATTTTTCCGGCTCAAGAAGTTTATAGAGGTTAGCGATCTGTACGGCCTTGTAGTATTTGTGATTAGCGGGAACATCTGAGTAAGTGCAGAGTGAGAGATTAGCCCCCGAATCAATCAGTGCTTCCTGAACGTGAACGGCCTTGACGAATCTCGGCTGAATGTTGCGTGATACAGAGATTGCAGCGAGAGCCCCGGCGGCTTGACCTGTCATCATTGTGATTGGCTGAAGTCTCAAAGCTCCTGCAACGAGTCTCGACATCGATAAATTTTTCTCAGCGAGTATTAGCCCGTCAACATTTCTGGGAATCAAAATGTTCATTGGCACCTGAAAATTTCCGTGCGGCCTGTGCTGCTCAATGTACGCTTGCTTCTCGCCTAAGTCTGACTCCATATCCGACTCGATGTCCGTGTGATGCAAGTCGAGATGATAGCAGCCGATTGCGATTGCGTCCTGAAACTCATTATTTCCGCGCCCGTCTTTGTAGCTTAATGAGTTGCTGAAGAGTTCCTGAGAGATTAGCGTGTGATTACTGACTCCCCTTCGTGATTCTCTGACGTAAGGGACAGGGGGCAAATGACGTGCGATGATCTTCCATTCGTCCGGGAGATCTTTTGCAGCCTCTTGAAGCTCGCCGTATTCATTCTCATCAACTGACCATGACTCGCCTAACTCATTCTGCATGTAGTAAATGAAGTGAAGAGTTTTGATTAATGCGTCGCGTTCGAGCCTTGCGCGCAAGTTTTTGTCCTCCAAGTATGAGACTGGGAGTCCGTATTTGTCTCCGAGCTTGTTTTGTCCGGGGAAATCATTAGCCCAGTTGACCGAGCATTTAGAGATTGACGGCCAATTCTCTGGTGTTGCGTCAAAATTTCCGGGCGTGAAAGAGTCGGGGAGTCCTCTGTAAACGTTGTGAGTGATGAAATCTACCGGGAGCTTTACGGGGTATTGTCCCTTGAAGGTGAAGCCGTCCTTAGCGACATAATTCGCGTAATTTATGCGGGCCATGTCGTAGCCGGGAAGGGGTGATTTAGGCTTGAGGTGCTCAGGGACTCCGCCGGGGTATTTCCTGATAACGGCTGTCCATGTTATGTCCTGAATCATAGCGTTTGGGTTAATGTTGGGCGTGATTGAGTTTCCTGCTCTGTAGTCCGCGCCTGCCAGCGGGAGAATGTCGCCGTATTCTGTAGCGTCAATGAGAATCTTGCAGGTGATATTCTTCATTCCTTCAGGAGTCTTAATGATTACGCTGTTGATTCGTGGAGCCTCGCTGACGTTCTCGCCATTGACGGAAATAACTTCTTCTTTTCCGACGGCAATAATTTCTGACCCGTAAAGAATGTCGGGTGCTTCCTCGCCTCGTGCCATTTCCTGAAGGATTCGCAGTCCTATGTGAGGCTCAAAGGCTAAATTTCTCGGATCCCAGTAGCTTGTTCCGATGGATTTTCCCCGCGCTGAGTAATACTCCTCGACACGCGAAATGAAGTCGGCGTATATTCCGCTCCTCTGCGCTGAAAGGTCGTCCATGTTCGCGACTCCTGCTGCGATTGCCTGGCCTCCGAGCATTGATGACGACTCTACAACGAGGACTTCAGAGCCCATTGAGGCCGCCTGAATTGCCGCGCTGATTCCTCCTGTGCCTGCTCCGGCTATGATTATGTCGTAGTTGTCGCGTATAGAGAGTGCGTGAGAAGGTGTGAAAGAAAAAAAGAGAACAAGAATTAGTGCGAGTGATAAATTCCTTCGCATAATAAATCCCTCCTGTGTGTGATTGATTAGTGGGATTGTAGCAGATAATGAAGGGCAATAAAAACAGCGGCGCAATCTCTCTGACAGGATAGATAAAATCGCCACTGCTATCTTCTGGATGGCACGTATCATATCACATAAGGTGCTAATTTTATCTGGTATAATGATTTTCACGAGGGAGTCCCGGATGAGGTACAGGGCTCATCGGTCGACGGGGAGCCGCCCTGTAGAATTGAGGTGAACGCGATGCCTAAAAAGGTTACGCGCAAAGCCGGAAAAAAACAGCGGCGGACTTTCCTTGACCGGATTGACAAAATCGCCGCTGCCGTATTCTGGATCGTGAAAACAGTCTTGTTGTTAATTGACTGGTTCACCCGTTAATCGTGGGTGTTTGTTTCATGGCGTTAGGGGTCATGCTAGCTCCCTCACCGCCGCCCCTATTTTATCACAGAAAATTTTCCCTTCACGGTTTACTTTTTGTTTTTGCTCTTTTCTTTCTTTTCGCGCTTGAACTCCTGCCTGTCATTTTCCGCTTTGCGTTTTAGTTTCTCCCTCTCACCGTCAACATCAAACACAAATTTATACGGCCCGTACTCTTTGTTGCGAGCGTCAATATACTTCACCTCAATGCTAATATCACCGTGCTGTGTCTCAGGCTCAATCATCAATACAGGATAATGATACTCATTGAAGCCCGTCGATTTGTATTCGCCCTCATTCACTCTGAAGAATACTTCCTTGATGCCTTCATACTTGTCAGAGATCACACGGAAAAACACGCGGCCATTCCTCCACATGTCAGCGTAAAGCTCAATGCTCCGTTCGTGTTCGTAAAGCTCTACAGCATTTCCGCCGGGAGTGTAGATTACTCCGTCCGAGAATGAAGCAACGCCCAAGAATACGCCGCACAGTAACGCGACCGCCCCGATGTCTGACGCGACTCCGATTCTGAACCGATGAGTCCGAATCATCACAGCGCAAACGGGAATCACAATCACAGAAATTATTGCGAGGATCGGAATCATTGCCGGCCATCTTCTGACAACCGCGAGAGTTACGGCGAATATCACCGGGAAAATTATTCCTGTCTTTGGCGTTAGTATCTTCCTGAAAATTAACATGGCAATATCTTTCAATGACATTGGCGGAAAATCATCAGCATCATTTTGTTCAGCCTCTGAGACTCTCAGGCTGTAAGAGTCATACTCATCATGACAATTTGAGTCCTTGAGATAATTCCAGAAGCGCAAGACCTCTTTTGAGTCGACAGAATTTCCCCTGCGCGGCCGTGTGTAACGTGCTAAATATTCTTCCTCGTACTTGTCGAATATGAGATCAAATATTCCGCTCCGATAAATGTAAACCTTGTTGTTGTTCCCGGACATTGAGTCGACGCTGAGAGCCGCGAGCCTTGAACGCCATCCCGGACTCCGTTGCATTCGTTGAAGCACTCGCGATATTGTTGACTGCCTCCGCCCGGTCAAGAGTGCTATATCATCCGGCGACCATAGGACAATCTCTTCACCGTCAAATTTTATGTGGCTGTGAGACGGAGCAAGCATGATGTATTTTCCCTCTAAATATTCCTGGCGGTCTGAGGAGTCTCCCTGAAAGTTTTTGTAGTCGTCAATGTATTCCTTCATGAGCCTGTGAACTTGAAGCCTTGCATTACGGAACTGCTCAAAACGAAATTTCAGCCTGTTCATTTGCTGGCGTGTGAGTCTGAAGTTGGCCATGAATATACGCTCCCTTTTGTGTGAATCAAATGCATTCGATTTTCTTTGAGTGTGTGATTAAGATTGACGCAATTATACAAGGCAAGGGGGTGAAGAAAATGGGATTGCTCAATGACTTTTTATCCCGCGCAAGCGGACCGATTGCCGATACGTTCGACAAATATTCGAGAGATACAAGACTCAGTGATGAGAAAAGGCGCGAGCTTCGGGACAAAGCCGACATGTGGAGAAACGGTCTCCGCGACAGGTCGGACTCAGACGACTAACGAATGAATCACCAGCGCAAAAAACGTAAAAAAAAATTCCCCTCGGCACTTTCACCGGGGGGATTTCTCGTATTCTTTCTAGTCTCTTCTCTTCCCGAAAAGTTTTATCAGGTACAAGAACAGGTTGATGAAGTCCAAGTACAACGCAAGCGCGCCGATCACCGCAACTTTTCCGATTGCCTCATCATCATTCATGCCGGAGCTTTCAGCGATTGATTTTATTTTCGCAGTGTCGTAAGCAGTCAGGCCCATGAAAATTATGATGCCCATCACGCTTATGACTGTCTCAGCCGTCGACGAACCCAAGAATATATTAATCACCATCGCAATGATGAGTCCCCAGAGTCCCATGTGAAGGAAACTTCCCCATGCCGTAATGTCGCGCTTAGTGTACATAGCATACAGGCTCATTGCACTGAACATTCCCGCCGTCGACAAAAACGCCGTGTATACGCTCTCCTGTGTGTAAACGAGAAGTACACATGAAATCGTTATCCCGTTAAGCACACTGTAGAGTCCGAAAAGCAATAGTGATGTTGAAGCGTCATGTTTCGCAATCGTCGCGCTGAGGTAAAACACGAGTCCTAACTCCGCGATTGCCGCAATGATTAACGGAGCGCGTGAGCCGTAGAAGAATCGAATCATTGCCGGGCTTGCTACTGTGATCCATGCTGTTAATGATGTGAGGATTAATCCGAGTGCCATATACTGATAGACTTTGCGGAAAAGTGTATTGACCGACTCAATGCTGCCGACTCCCGCCGCGTATGGCGTATAGCTGTCGTATTGTGCCATAATGTAATCTCCCTTTTTCATGTAAAATATTACGGCCATATTCTAGCAGAGATTATGAAATTCTAATGTGAAAGGTGAAAAATCTCGGCAGTGAAGAAAAATGATGTCCGTGAAATAACCCGCAGCGGTTAAGAGAGATTGTCTGTTCACAGCTTGAGAAACTAGAATTATATTCAGCCACAAAAAAAAATTACCCCCTCAGCCAAAATGACGAGTGGGTATTATTATGTTCTTGAATTATTCATGTCGGAATCTTCAGCAAGCGATTTTATTTTCGCGGTGTCATACGCCGTCAAGACAGTGAATATTATTATGCCTATCACACTTATCACAGTTACAGTCGCCGATGACCCCACCAACATGTTAATCACCATCGCGATAATCAGTCCGCAGAGTCCCATAAGCAAGAAACTTCCCCGTGTCGTAATGTCGCGCTTCGTGTACATAGCATACACGCTCATTGCACCGAACATTCCCGCCGTCGACAAAAACGCCGTGTATACGCTCTCCTGTGTGTAGACGAGAAGTACACATGAAATCGTTATGCCGTTAAGCACGCTGTAGAGTCCGAAAAGCAATAGTGATGTTGAAGCGTCATGTTTCGCAATCGTCGCGCTGAGGTAAAACACGAGTCCTAACTCCGCGATTGCCGCAATGATTAACGGAGCGCGTGAGCCGTAGAAGAATCGAATCATTGCCGGGCTTGCTACTGTGATCCACGCTGTTATTGACGTGAGGACTAATCCGAGTGTCATTTACTGATAGACTTTGCGGAAGAGTGTATTGACCGACTCAATGCCGCCGACTCCCGCCGCGTATGGCGTGCAGCTGTCGTACTGTGCCATTAGTAATTGCCGCCTTTCGTGTAAAATAATGCCGCTGTATTTTAGCAAACAATATGAAAATCTAATGTGAAGGTGAAAAAATCATGCCCGTGAAAAAAAATGACGTTCACGAAATGACAAGAAGCGGTTACGAAAGACTGTCCGAGGAATTGACTCACCTGCGAACAGCGAGAAGGCTCGAGGTTGCCAAGCAGCTTGAGGAAGCGCGAGCGTTCGGAGATTTGAGCGAGAATGCAGAGTACGCGGCTGCAAAAGAGGAGCAGGCAAAACTCGAAGACAGGATACACGACCTTGAAGAGACACTGAGCAAAGTAACAGTGATTGACGAGGACAAACTCGACACAACGAAGGCAGGAGTCGGACTCAGAGTCAGCATTAAGGATTTGGATCACGAGGGAAAAATTTACACGTACGAAATTGTAGGCTCTGAGGAATTATCCGGGGCGGCAGTATCAGCTTCAGGCATTCAGAGAATCTCACAGAAGAGTCCCGTAGGCCAGGCAGTAAGCGGACATGTTGTAGGCGATGAAGTAGTCGTGAGGATACCGAGAGGAACACGGAGACTCAGAATCACAGCTATCGAGAAATGACAGACTACGAAAAAATTCTGCCTCCTGTTGACGGCAAATATCACTGGCTTGTTACCGGCGCGGGAGGTTTTATCGGCTCGCACTTAACGGAAGCATTGCTCTCAATCGGCCAGAAAGTTACGGGACTCGATAACTTCAGCACAGGTTATCAGCACAATATAGACATGGCCGTTAAAGCGTCAGGACACCCGGAAAATTTTGCGTTCACAGAAGGAAGCATTAACGACTCCGAGATCTGCAACCGGGTCATGAATGGCATCGATTACGTTCTTCATCATGCCGCGTTCGTCTCAGTCCCGGCTTCAATGAAAGATCCCGCGAAATGTTTTGATGATAATGCGTCGGGCTTCATGAATATTCTTGAGGCAGCGAGGAGCAACGGAGTCCGAAAGGTCGTATATGCCACGTCAAGCGCGGTGTACGGAGATGATGAGACAATGCCCAAAGTTGAATCGTCAACCGGAAAATCTTTATCCCCTTACGCGCTCACGAAATACATCAATGAATTATGCGCGGAGTTTTACACGAGGGTTTACGGACTTGAATGCACAGGCCTGCGATATTTCAACGTGTTCGGAGTGAGACAGGATCCCAAAGGCGCATACGCTGCTGTGATTCCGAAATGGATCAGTGCTGTTACTTCCGGCGAAATCCCGGTGATATATGGCGACGGCAAACAGTCAAGAGATTTCTGCGCTGTTCAGAATGTCGTGAAGGCTAATATTCTCGCGGCAATGAGTCCTGACTCAAGCGGCAGAGTCTTCAACATTGGCTGCGGAGTCGAGACCACACTAAATGAACTGCTTGCGAAAATTTACGCGGTCTTTTCTCCCGGCCATGAAGTGAAAGCTGTCTATGAGTCTCCGCGTGAGGGCGATATTCTTCACTCGTCAGCGTCAATCGAATATGCCCGTGAGATTCTCAAGTATGAACCATCTGTATATCTTTCTGACGGACTGGAGGCAATGAAGCAATGATGATACGTCCGAGAAGGCTGCGAGTCACTCAGGCAATACGCGACATGACAAGCGAGACTCGTTTAGCTCCCTCAATGTTAATCTATCCTGTTTTTGTCCGTGAAGGGAAAAATATCATCGAGGACATTCCCGCGATGCCCGGTCAGAAACGTTACAGCCCCGACATGTTGCCCGTGATACTCGAACGCGCCGTGAATGCGAAAATAGGAGGCGTGTTACTGTTTGGGATTCCTGAACAAAAAGATGAAACAGGCTCTTCTGCGTGGCGTGAAGACGGCGTAATTCAGACAGCAATACGAACGGCAAAGAAAGAATTTCCCGGACTGACTCTGATCGGTGATGTGTGTCTCTGCGAATATACATCACACGGACATTGCGGACTCCTGAAGGGTAATAACGTCGACAATGACTCAACGCTTGAGATATTAGCGCGTGTTGCAGTCTCACAGGCTCAGGCGGGAGCGGATATTGTTGCGCCTTCCGACATGATGGACGGACATACGCGGGCGATTCGTGAGTCTCTCGATAATGCGGGAATGACTGACACTCTGATTATGTCCTACGCTGTGAAGTATGCGAGTGCTTTTTACGGGCCTTTCAGGGAAGCTGCCGGTTCTGCTCCCTCGTTCGGAGACAGGAAGACTTACCAGATGGATCCCCGCAACGTTCGCGAGGCCGTGAAGGAAGCATTGCTTGACGCTGAAGAAGGCTCCGACATCATCATAGTGAAGCCGGGACTGCCCTACCTTGATGTGCTGAAGACCGTGAAATCTTCCGTGAATATCCCGGTAGCGTCCTATTGTGTGAGCGGTGAATACTCAATGATGAAGGCTGCTTGTTCAAATGGTTGGCTCAATGAAAAGAATATTGCCTGCGAGTCTGCCGTGTGTATTGCGAGGGCCGGCGCGGATATTATTATCACGTATTATGCCCTTGAGCTTGCCGAATGGATGCGTGAAGGCTCACTGTAGATTAACACAAAAAATTTTAGCGGCTTGTGCTGAAGGTTTATTCCCTCAACATGAACCGCTATTTTTTTGCCGACTGCTAGAAATTCATTACCCTCATTATAGACTGGGCATTCTGATTCGCCTGTGAAAGCATTGAGTTCCCGGTCTGACTCAGAATTTGCAGCTTCACAAAATCCATGTACTTCAACGCCATGTCAGCATCTTTGAGCCTGCTCTCCGAGTTTTGCAACTGGAAGCTCGTCTCCGTTAGGCTGTTCGTGTTGTACTCCAGTTCGTTTTGGTATGAGCCCAGTTTTGAACGCTGAACGCTGACTTTATGTATTGCCGCGTCAAGTATGCTGATTGACCTTGAGGCATTCTCCCTCGTAGTAACGTCAACTGAATGTATGCCGAGCGCTTCCGGCCTCATGTCCCCGATGTTGATGTATATATCTTCTCCGCGCCCCTGCCCGATCTGGAATGCCGTGCTGTTGTCCTTGATGTGAAGCGTTGTCTCATATGCTGATGTGTCGCCTTCCATTACGTAGCGTTTTGATGTCTCAGACCACGAGACTTTTACGTTTGCCATGTTGTCGAACTCTACATTAGCGTTCGGGTGAATGATTCCTGTGATTACATTTCCGTCTGTCTGGGCGTTCTTCGCGAGCACTTTGCCAGTATGAGAGTCATACACTGATGCGGTGAATGTATTTTCTTCTGCCTGCTGAATCGTATTGAGTCCCAGAGCGGCAATAAGCGATTCATTGTCGGAGCTGAATGTGAGCTCACCGGCCTTCCCTGCCACTGCGCTGCGTATTATGATTGTTCCCTTTTCAGACTGCACGGGGGTATAAATTTCCTTTGGCCTACCGTCCGAATCAAGTATTAATTTTCCGTCAGCGTCGCGCTCGTAAGTAAGCTCCTGCATGTCTTTGTAGGGTGTAAGTGAAGGGTTCTTTGTTGAAACGGCTTCTGAAGTCTGGGGAGTCCCGTCAGAAATTGTGCAGAAGTTTTCACGGTTGTCGACATATTTCCCCTGCCCTAAGTCATCTGCAATCGCATCATTAATCTTCCGCCTGACATCGTAAACTGTATCTCCTCCGTAAACTACAATGCTTGCGGTTTTTCCGTCGCCCTGAGTTATTCGTATTGTCTGAGGCTCTGTGAAGTATGATACTCCGCTTGCGTTCGTGAAGGATTTTATTTTTTCGAGGGTCGCAGGGTGAAGCCTCTTCTCTGAAACTGAAACGCTGACTTCTACAGGATTCCCGCTGCTGTCAGTGATAATATTTCCGTCCTTGTCCCGTTTCGGTGCTGTCTCAGTCGTGATTGTCTCTTCAAGTGACTCAAGCTCAATGATATTTGTTTTCTGAACCTGGCCCTGCCCCGGCTTTGCGCGTATTTCGATTCTGTAGTTTCCTTCGGTGGCTTTCTTCTGGCCGTACTCGTCTGTGATCGTGATTGCCCCCGTGATTTTGAGGCTTGTTGCCGCGTTGTCTGATGTCCATTGAGCCGTCGAGCTTCCGTCAAGCAGCCTTTTTCCGTTGAATGTAGTGCTTGCCGCCGCGCTGTCGACTCCTTTTGCGAGTTCGTCAATTTCCGCCTGTATGTAGCTTCTGTCCTGGGCAGTGAGAGAATCATTCGCCGCCTGAACTGCAAGCTCTCTCATTCTCTGAAGCACCGAGTTTATACGGCTGAGTCCTCCTTCTGCTGTCTGGAGCATTGATATACCGTCCTGTGAGTTTCGTATCGCCCTGTCGACTCCCGCCACCTGCGCCGACATAGCTATACCCATCGCGAAACCTGCCGCATCATCAGCCGCCGTTGCCGCACGAAGCCCCGTTGAAAGCGCGCGTGATGTGTTCTCCATTGCTTTGTTCGTGGCTGTGAGGTTCTTATATGCCATGCTGATGGTGTTCGCTGTATTCCCTATCATCATGATAATTTTCTGCCTCCTGCTGAAAGTTATAGCTCCGTTTTGAGTTTCGGATTTCAGCGCGGAAATTTTTACAGCACCTTAATTTTTCGCTGCCTCGTTGTATTATTGCTGCAAAAATTTCAGGAGGACGAATCATTATGGACGACTTCAAAATTATCGACATGGCCGGGAATCAAGAGACTCAATTCACACATGACACTTTCAGGCGATCAGGCTTCACCGAGAACGCAAGTCTCACACTCATAACGAACATCACAGAGTCAAACATCAAGGACGCAATCAGAGTCGCAGAGTCAGCAAAGGCATCTGAATCCGTAACAGCAGGAAGCATATCGGGCAGCATCAATCCGCTGAACCAGAACATGAAGAGGCTCTCAGATATTGCTGACGCTGTAATACTTTCGCCGGGAAAAACTGAGGACTCCTCACGCAGAATCATTGAGGCAGTCTCAGACCTCGTAACAAAAACCGGGTTCGTCAATATCGACATTGAAGACGTGAACGAGATACTCAGGGACGCGGGCACGGTTTATTTCGGAGCAGGAACAGCAGAAGATTCAAGAACAGCCGCAAAGATCGCCTGCGAAATGTGCGGGAATGTCTCAGGCGCAAAAAGATTCCTCGTGAACATAACAACAGGAACGGAAGTAATGTTAAGAGATATGTCAGACGCGGCAAACGTGATAGAGATGAAAGCAGACCCTGAAGCGCAGGTGATTTGGGGTCATGTGATGGATGATGATTTAGGCGAGAAAGTGAGAGTGTCAGTTCTCGCGGCCATGAATGACAAAGGGAAATTGTAAACTCATCATGATAAAAGTAGTTGACATTCTGAAAAATGAAACGCTGAATGACTTTGAGGACTCAGATTTCATTCTCATAACGGGCATAACAGAGTCGAAACTCAATGACGCAATAACGCTCGCAGAATCAGCGCGGGAGTCAGGAATCATAACAGCAGGAATCCCGGCGGGAAATTATGACGTGAAGAGATTCGCCGATATTGCTGACGCTGTAATATTCACACGGAATGAAGAAGACATTTCACAGGGAATCGCGGAAGATATTTCAGAGATTGCAGACAACAGCGCAAGAATACTCGCAGGCATTTTCAGGAACGCGGGAACGGTGCATTACGGTTCAGGAAGCGGCGATGACGTAGATAGCGCAATACGAAAAGCGGCGGAAATGTGCGGAGATATTCACGGCTCAAAAATGGCACACGTAATAATGTCTGTGCCTCTTGCAGAATACGATCATGAAGCATTTTGGGGGATTGAAGAGAATATACTAGAAGAAATTTGCGGTCATGGCGTAAAGTCTGTAACTAGATGGGATTCAAACGAGGACGGAAAATTCACGGCAAAAATTTTCGCGCTCATGTATGACGCTGGTTATACGAGCTGGTGCGAACTCTTTGCGAACGAAAGCGCAGAGAACATCACGGCCATGATTGAGAACGGACTCGACGGGCGAACAAAAAGACTCGGCACGGAAAAATCATTCTTTGCGGCCTGCTTGAGATTCGGAACTCCTGAGCTTGTCAGACAATTCATCAGCAAGGGACATAACCCCAAAGAGCTTGAGACTGACGGATATACACCGCTTATGATGATTGATTTCAGCAAAGACACCGACAACGCGCACGAAATCCTGAAGTTGCTTCTCGCAAACGGAGCTGACATTAACGCTTCAGCCGACAACGGAATGACTCCTTTCACGAATGCCGCAAGATGGATATACGCCCGCCCGGATATAGTTCGCACATTCCTTGACGCGGGGGCGAATGTGAACACGGACTTTACTGACGATTGCGGAATAAAACCCGTTCTTGACATTATGTTTAACTCTGCCGATTCTTTCTTCTCAGAGTCGGAAGAAGTGCGGACATTTCTGCGCGAGGTCCTGCCCATGATGATTAACGCCGGGGCAAAAATTAACCCTTCCGAATCTCGTACACTCCGTGAAGTCTTTGACGATGAATATCAAGATTTCCGACGCAACTGGAAGAGTCTTCTGACTGACCCAGCAAACAAATCTCACGCGCTCCGGCTTTTTTGTGATTCGATTGCGGAATATGACACCGAGACCCTAAGAGGAATCATTGAGCGTATCTCCCCCGAAAAAATTGTGCCTGATTACGGCGAATCCCTGTCAGAATTTCTCAGAGTGTCAGCAGGACTCGCATTCAGGATTAACGATTTCCCCGAAGCCATGAGCAAACCTTCACCACAACACACTGACATAAAACGCAGGCTCGACAAAGGAGCGGAGATTCTAAGAATACTCAAAGAAGCCGGAATCACATGGCCGTTAGTCCTCCCTGAAGGTGCCGAATTAACGTATGTCATCAATGAAAACTGGAGTCATCGAAGAGATATTGAGGAAATGAATCCGTTATGCCTCTGTTATTCGCCCGAAGCCCTGAAGAAAGTTATTGCTTCCGGGAATTATGACACAAACAGCGCGCTTGCTGAAATCGCCTTAAGATGTGATAGCTACTATCAGCCCGGAGAAATGATGAATGTGCTGCTCAATAACGGCGCGGATATTCACAGCCTCCGTGATACGCAGTTCGGGGAATTTCTTTCGCACAGGGGAGAACGTATCATGCTTGATAACTTTCAGCAGGCAAAATTCATAGCCGAATTTTTATGGAAGCATGATCCCGCAGACATAACCAACGTCAGAAGCATTCAGCATTATGACGGATGGGAGGAATATTACGGAGGGCCGCTGAGCTGTCATATGCTGAGTCATCTTTGGGAGATGATAGAGTCGGGAACAGACAACGGCGGAACATGGGTAAGATTCTGGGATATGATAATGTTATTGTCGGCTTGCTGGGGAACTGTGAATGACATTGAGGACTCAATCAATCACGGCGGGAATGTCAACTATAAGACGTGGCTCGGTTATTCGCCGTTAATGTACGCTGTATTCTTCAACAAAGCAGAGGCCGTAAAATTCCTCGTCAAGAACGGAGCAGACATTAACACCCGCAACATTCACAATCAGAATGCCGCAATGCTCGCTGTTACGTCAGACTATCACGAATGGGACTCAAATGTGATTGGAGTCCTCGCTGAATTTGGAGCTGATATTCACGATGGCTTGATGAGTCTTGCTGTTGACGCGGGGAATGTTAAAGCGGTGAAAGCTCTTCTCTCATTGGGAGTAAAGCTGACGGACAAAAACGCGGTGAATGACTCAGAACCTGTAACGGGAAATGAAAAGCCCTGCCCGAAATGCGGAAGGATTTTAGAGCGCAGAACTTCTTACTGCCCTTCATGCGGGTATGTTCTGCCGGTCAGTGAAAGGTATGGACTCAATGCCTAAAGATATGACCTCAGTGCGTCATGACAGATTGTCGAGGGTGATGGCGTTCCTTCAGTCGAAAGTGAGAGCGACTCATGACGAAATATTCTCAGCTGGCGAATACAGAAGCAACAGGACGCTTCAGAATGATCTGTATTATCTCAGGGGTATATACGGAGCTGATATACGCTACGACATTCACAGCAAGTTATACGTAATGGAGAGTGCCGGAATATTTCACTTGAACCTGCGAATAACCGAGAGCGAAATTACAGCTTTGAGCGCGGGCTTGAACATGGCCGTACATTTCCTGCCACACCTGAAAGACTCTGCACGCTCACTCTTTGAGAAGCTCGGAAACTATATGCCCGGTGAAATTCTGTCGCTAGGTTCAGAGATAACGCGATCGACTCTCAATGCTATACCAGTCGCGGAAGTTGACGCAAAAATTTTCGGGACTCTCGTTGAGGCAAAACGCTCGCAGAAAGCCGTGAACATTCTTTACTCATCGCCGGGGAAAATGCCAAAGCACTGGACGTTATCACCGTATGATTTTTACTTCAGGGGCAATGCGTGGTACATGGCCTCGTACAATCACAAGCATGACACTCTCAGCATTCACAGAATCAGCCGGATAATAAGCGCGTCAATAAGTGATGAAGGGTATGTGAAGCCTGAAGACGGAGGATTCACGGAGGACTATACATTGTCGGCGTGGCATGTTATCCCGGGACATGAAAAAATTCCCGTGAAGGTCAGAATCTCAGAGCCATTAGCGCAGACGTTCCGCGAGGTGAAGTGGCATCCGTCGCAGAAGGTTGAAGAGTGCGAAGAAGGAGGCGTGATATTGTCAGCGGAAGTTCCGAATCTCTATGAGTTCGCGAGGTGGGTAATGTCTGGCGCGCCTCATGTGATCGTGATTGAGCCTGAAGAGCTGAAAGAGATCGTGAAGGGATTCGCTGAGGAAATATTGAACGGTTTATGATATTAAAGTTTTCAAAAAAAATATATACATGAAAGGAGAAAATCATATGGGCTTTTACGTTTTCAGAATTGATTACGGTGCCTGCTACGACCTGATCAAGAAAGAGCTTCAGGAACACAAAGTACTCCGTCAGGGATGGGGCTGTGACGGCACGGATCTCAGGAACGGGGAAGATATTTTTGCGCGGACATACGATGACGGGGAACGCCGCTACAGGATAATACGTCCTATGCTGGACATGAAGCCGGGCGATACTCTCATCATTCCGAAACTGAATATTGACTCTCCTCTGGGGGACTGGGAAACGTCTGACGAATGGGCGAACACATTTACAATTGTGAGATGCACAGAAGGCTATTCGTTCGCGCCGATTTCTACAGAGGGATACCGGGATGATGAAAGCAATGATTTCGGTCATATGATAGGCGTTGAACTTATCGGGAGCTTCTCATACGGCCTCAATGACTCTTCAAAGACAGTAAGCGCAAAATTCAAGGCATACCGCAAAGCAGTAAACAATGTCCATAATGAAGACTTCATCGAAGCAGCTGAAAGCCTCATCGCAGAGAAAAAAACAGACTCGGACACTCACGCCGTAAAAACTCCGCTTGAAGTTCTCTCGGCTTCAAAGCAAGTTATTGACGCAAGAAATGATTACCTGATGAACATTATCGGGGTCATAAACGGATGGGAAGCCAAACAGCTTGAAAGAATCATTGAGGAGCTTTTCACAAGATGCGGTTACAGATGCATTAACAGCAATATATATGACGGTCAGGGGGCTGATGTTGATTTAGTTTTTGAGTCGTTTACGGACAATACGCTTCTTAAAAGTATTTCTGAACTTTCATCGGAACTTTCACGGGAGCTTGTGCCGGTGATACATGTTCAGGCGAAAAACAAAAGGGGCATTGATGATAATGATATTGAGGGTGCTTTTCAGCTTGTCAGGACAGAAGGATACGAAAAGCAGATAAACATTCTCATAAATATGACTCAGGAGTTCAGCGGCGAAACAAAAAAATATGCTGCCGAAAAAGGCATAATCCTGATTAACGGATTTGATTTTGCGTCTCTGCTCGTGAAATACGGAATCGACACAAACATACTTTAATAACAAAAATTGCCCTCAGCTTTTATGCCGGGGGCGTTATGATACCTGCTGTGCTCATTAATCAGTCAGCTTGAGTCCCAAGTCTATTAATCTCTGCGAATATGGCATGAAAAAGTCAGCAACGAACCCGACCAGGAAAGCGCATATTATCGTGCCTGTTCCGAATTTGCCGCCCATAATGAAGCCCGCAAGAACAAATATACTGTCCGTTATCACTCTCGTAAGCCCGAAATTGAAATGACACTTTTCACTTATCACAACAGCGACTAAATCATTCGGCCCGGTTCCTGCTTCTGACCTTATTACGATTGTCATACCGAAAGCAAGAATTACACAGCCGAGAATCAAAACAGGAATCTTAATCACCAATCCCGCGCTTTCTATCTCAAGACCCTCAAGCAGCCACATGAAGAAATCTATTATCGGGCCTCCGCAGAACATACATATAACCGTTCCCGCTTTGATGTAGCTTCTGTCTGTAGCAAGCAGGACAAGTATTATCATGAAGGAGACGCACATGTGAATTATACCGTGCGTCAGGTTGAAGCCGCTCATTAAATGATTAAGTCCCTGAACGAAAACGTTGAAAGGATCTGCGCCGAGATTCGCGAGAAGGAACAGAGTAACACCAAGATGCGCAACCGTTAGTCCGCAGAAAAGAAACACGAGCCGCAAAAATTCCTGCTTCATCTTCATGGCCGTCATGACTCCAAGTATGCAATATCTTCCGTGCTGAGGGGATTATTTGCCGCATTGATATTCATTCGTAAACGTTCTGCCGATGTTGTGCTGACTACCGCAAAAATATTCATCTCATCATCTCCAAAATATTATGTCGCGGCTTTGGGGAGACTTTCATTATATCAGCCGCATAAAATATTCTCCCTTGTATTAATACAGCAGCAAAAAAAATCCCTCTCCCGTAATTTTCAGGAAAGGGACAAAAGCATATGAGGCTGAGAGGAGTTCACATTCTCACTTTCTGGCCTTCATGAAGGAGATGCGCTCCGGCCACGACGATTTTATTTCCGTCCCTGAGCTGCTCGCTTGTGATGTCAATGAAGCCGTTGTTGTGCGGAGTATTCTGCCTCACGCTGACTCGTTTGACCGCGTTGTTCTCACACTGCCACACATATGTTTTGTCGCCGCTCGAAACAACAGCAGTCTGCGGAACTGTGAAGACTCTTTCCCCGCCTGCTGAGTCAAAGATTTCAACCTCGACAGTCGCTGTCATTCCGGGAAGGAGTGCCACGTCTCTTTGCTGGGGCATTACGCCGATTACCGGGAAAGTGTTTGTGCTTCTGTCAGCCTGCAAAACAAACTCCTTCAGCGTGAGAGGGAATGACTCATCGGGAATCGCGTCGAATTTTGCGCGGATTGAGGACGGCTTTAACGATGTCGCTTTTGAGGCCCATATCACGTCGGTGTCAGGGACATTGAAGACGATCTCAAGCATGGAGATGTCCTGCAAAATAAATATCGTCTGCTTTGCTGTTACGTCCTGAAAACTTTCTACCAGCCTGTCAACAATTACCCCGTCAAACGGCGCGCGCAGCTCAGTATCTTTCAGCGAGTCACGTACGGCAGTAGCTGCGGCCTTTGCTACATTGAGCGATGACTCAGCTACATTCAATTGGGTCTTGTACGTGTCATACTGTGAGCGTGCTATGACTTTCTGCTTGTAGAGATTCTCATAACGCTTGAAGTTTGCCTGCGCGTTTTCGTATTGCGCCTGAGCCTGAGCCTGATTGCTTTCCGCCTGCTTCAACTGTGTCTGATAGTCGCGGGGGTCTAAAGTCGCAAGGAGCTGGCCTTTCTTCACGGAAGCTCCCTTTTCGACTCGTATGCTTCTTATCGGCCCGGCAACTCTGAACGACAAATCAACGCGCCTTCCTCCCTGCAATGTTCCGTAGTACTGCCACAATCCGCCCTTCCCGTTGCTTCTGAGTGTTATGGTTTTCACGGGACGCACGACTTCTTTCGGCTTCACTTCCTCTTCCTGCCCGCGCATTAATTCGAGTCCCTTGTATGCTCCGAATACCAAGCCTACCAGAATTATTATCTCAATTAGTCTCTTCATGTTTATCACCTTTCCTGCAAAAATTTTTACTCTTCATACTCTTCTTCGTCGCTGTCATCGCTTCTGTATTCGCCCGGGTTAGGTACGTTATACGCAACCGCAGTCATTACAGGTATGAATACCATCGTAAGAATCGTGCTGACCGTAAGTCCTCCCATAATCGTTACAGCCATAGGGCCGAACATGCTGTCCCAAATAAGCGGGATCATTCCGAGCACTGTTGTAACTGCTGACATTGATACGGGCCTGAGTCTGCTTACGCCTGTTTCAACGATTGCAAGATAGCGGTCTTTGCCTGAAGCGAAATCACTGGCTACCTGGTCAAGAAGTACGATTGAGTTTTTCGCGAGCATTCCCACGAGGCTTAAGATTCCCACGATTGAGAGGAAATCAAGCGGCTTGTGCGCCATAACGAGACCAATAACGACTCCGATGACAATCAGCGGTATCGAGCCGAAAATGATAAAGGGCTGCCGGAATCCGTTGAACAGAAACACCATTATCGTGAACATCAGAATCAAGCACGGCATGAATAATTTTGACATTCCGTTCATTGCGTCTTTCTGGCTTTCGTCCTCTCCTCCCCATTCAAACCTGTAACCAAATGGCAGCGGTATAGCCTCGATTTTCGCGCGTATTCTCTCCTGCATCTCTGAGACGTTGCTTCCGAGTGTTACATCGCTCACTACGCTTAGGACTCGCCTTCTGTTTCTGCGCATGATTACTTCATCTTCATACGAGACTTCAAGGTCAGAAATCACCGAGCCTAAAGTTACAGCCCTTTTTGCTGACGGAGACCATACCGGCAATGACTGCAAAGCATCAATCTTGTTGCGCTCTTCAGGAATGAGGCTGAAAAGAATCGGAAGTGATTTGTTCTTGTCCCTGAATGTCCCGACAGTTACGCCTGAAGTGCCTGTGAGTATTGCGTTGTTTATCATCGGGCGTGTAAGTCCTAAGCTCTGCATTCTGTCTTTGCGGATCTGAGGCCGGAAAACCGTAACACGGTCGTACCAGTCGAGTCTCACGCAGTTATGTATAGGGTCTTGCTCCATGATTTGCCGTGCTTTTTCCGCGAGGCTTCGCAGCACAAGGGGATCATCGCCGTAAAATCTTGCCTCAATGACAGGAGCCATGCTCGCGCCCTTTGAGAAGAGTTTGCAGACTCCAATCACACCGGGCATTTCTTCATCAATGATTCGCTGAGTCTCCTGAAGGATTGCTTTAGGATCTCCTCCTGGTTTTATTTCTACTAGAAGCTCCGAGAATGCATTATCAGCGTCAGGCGGTGAATATGTCAGCATGAAACGCAAATTACCGCTTCCGATTGTGGTCGTAACGTTCTTGATGTCGGGGCGTTTCATGAGTCGTTCGGCAAGGTTTTCTGTCATGTCCCTTTGAACGTTTATTGATGTCCCTTCGCGCTGCCACAGATCCGCGACGAAATACATTGCTGTTGACGACGGGAAGAACACTTTTTCGACTGACGTAATCAGAACAACAGCAGAGAACGCGAACATTATCACAACAACAACAATTGTCATCATCCTGTAATGAAGGCAGAACTCAAGAAATGACCTGTAAGCCCTGAACAAAAAGCTGCCGTATGGGTCTCCTCCTGACTGTTTCGGGGGCTTGAGCATGAGATTTCCGATGACGGGAGTCGCCGTGATAGCAAAAAGCCAGCTGAGCATCATAGATATTCCGACAACCTGAAGCAAACTCCGGCAAAATTCGCCCGTGCTGTCTGGTGATAATCCTATTGGCGCGAACGCAAGAACAGCGATGACAGTCCCGCCGAACATCGCCCACATTGACCCCGATACAGTGTCAGAGGCTGCGTCTTCTGCTGACTGACCGTTCTGGACTCCTACAAGCATTCCCTCAGTTACGACTATGGCATTGTCGACTAACGAGCCTAACGCGATAATCATGGCCGCAAGTGAGACCTGCTGCAAGAAAATCCCCTGCTGATTCATGACGATGAGAGTCGCCGCGACCGTCAGAAGAAGGACAATACCAATTATGAGTCCGCTTCTCACTCCCATAAACACAAGAAGGACTCCTACAACTATAACTAGCGACTCTATGAGGTTGATTACGAAATCGTTTACGGACTTCACGACTCCGTCTGACTGCATATAGATCGGTGCAAGCTCCATGCCTATTGGGCAGTCCTCTTCAAGCTCCTCAAGTCTTTTCTCTACAGCCTCGCCCATAGTAACGACATTTCCGCCCGTAACCGTAGATATTCCGAGTGCCAGAGCTGGCTGTCCGTTGAAGAACATCATCATAGTCTGCGGGTCAGCGTAAGCCCTGCGAATCTCTGCGACTTCCTTCAGCCTTATGAGATGGCCCTCGCCGCCTCCGATAACAGTCTCGCCGAAATCCTCAACGTTAATGACTCCTCCTGTAGGGTTTATTGTTACGTACTGCTCGCCGTAAAAAGTTTTTCCCATAACTGAGAGTGAGTTCTGCTGATTGAGTATGTCGAAGATTGTTGCTGATGAGATTCCTAACGAACGGAGCCGGGCTGATGAGAACTCAACGTAAACTGCTTCTGTCTGCTCACCTACTATGCTGACTTTTGCGACTTCCGGGACTAATACAAGCTCTTTCTTGAGGAAGTCCGCGTAATCGTAAAGCTCCCTCATTGTGTAGCCGTCTCCTGTGAGCGCGTAATACTGGCCGAATACATCACCGAAATCATTGTTGATTACGACTGTGCATCCTGCCGGGAGATTGACGAGAGCGTCATTGACTTTCTGCCTGAGAATGTTCCAGACTTGCGGAAGGTCAGCGGTAGTATATTCGTCTTTGATGTCAACGTAAATTGTTGCTGAACCGGGAGAAGAACGGGTGCGGATTCTCTTTACTTCACCCATTGCCTGAATTGCGTCTTCCATTCTGCTGGCGGCTTCCTGTTCGGCCTCGTAAACTGTTGAGCCTGGATATATGATTGTTACGACTGCGGTTTTGATTGTGAAGGCTGGGTCTTCAAGTTTACCGATGCTGAAATAGGCAGATACACCGCCAAGAGAAATAAGAAGGCAAATGAAAAGTACAACTACTGTACGCTTGATGCTGGCGCGGGCAATATCCATGACAAAAAATTCCTCTTTCTTGCTGTAAACTGCTAAAAAATTATTTGCGATGTGATTTAGTTTATCATAGCGCGCAAGAAATTCACAAAATAAAACCTCCCCGCAAAGAGGAGGCTTTATCATTATCGTTTAGCGTTTCTTCCTGAAGGCCATTATACCGCCGAGCAATAACGCAAATGTTGCCTAGGCAAGCCCGGTGTCGCAGCCTCCGCCTGATGATGAAAGTATCTTTACGCTTTCGCTTCCGCCGTCTTCTGCGGCATTCTTCGCGGTGAAGTTCACGACTCCCGCGTCTTTCAATTCGTCGTCCTCGTCTGTGAATCTCTGAACGGTTATCGTGTATTCGCCTTTGGGTGTCAGGCCTGCGATTGAGCTGACAGTTATAACAGCCTCTTGGCCGTAGTTGTCCGTTATAAGTTCGTCCCCGCTGACGGTCTCAATGGTTATGTCAAGATAATCTCTGTCATCAGAATCAGAAGCTGCAATATTGCCCTGAAACTTTACGCTCGAAATTATCCAGGAAACATTTTCGTTTGCCGTGAAAGTGTGAGATTCTGCAGTCGGTGATGAAACGATATTGTCAGGAATTGGATCAAGCTCAAAATACGGATCTTCGCCCTCGTAAAACTCTTCGTCTGAGGAAAGTATTTCAATTTCACCATATTTCTGTATTCCGAACGTGATTAAACCTGCCTTAGCCATCAGCTCATTCGAGACATCGTTTAATAACAGTGTCGGCGAAATGGTGAATGTAACCTGATTGAGTCCGTTGAACAGCACGATATCCTGCACCATAAACACTTCGTCTATATCCTCATAGCCGAGTGAATCGAGGTCAACTATTGTATTAATGCCCGCGCCCGGAACTTTCTGCTTTCCTGACTGCGTTAATATATAGCCTCCGAAGAAAGCATAGGGATATTCTGAGCCGCTGTAATTGAAGTTCGCCGTTACAGGTACAAACGATTCGTCTTTGTGCGCGAGAATGAATGAGGCCATATCGTTTATCCTGTTGCCGTCGCTGTCAGTGAAGTACAAAGGAGTGAGGGCGACAGCGCTTGACATGACATTTTCGCTGACTGACACTCTGGAATCGCTCGTATTGTAGGCGTAAAACGGATAAAAGCCCGTGTTATTTCCGCCGTAATCGTTAATCCTTACGTCGCCGGATAAGTAACGCGCCTCGTGGACTTCATGCAGATTGTTCTTTGGGTCAATCTCAACATAGAGATAATATTCTTTGTTCTGATTTGGACCCCATATAGGCGCAGAACTCGATGTGATATTCGGTGTCCAGTTGAAGACCGCCCAGCCCTTGTTGTTATTCGAGCCGTTTTTCCAGCCGCCGAGACTCATGGTTATTTCTCCGATAGAATGCTTGGTAACTTTATTGTTGGCTACAGCAGGAAAATCATCATTACTGTCTATCCATGAGAGACGGACTACGAAATCCCCGGTATCCTTGAAGCTCGCGTTGTACAGAGGCACACGGATTTCATAATTCTGTCCGTTCACGAGTCTGTTATCCGTGAAGAATGCAAAATCTGACGCATAGAATCTTATTCCCCTGATCATCATTGCTGTCTTGTCTTGGCGGTTAGCCTCGAAAACGCTCTTCTTGACGAACTTACGCGGAAGGTACAAAGACGGGTCTGGCTTCTGCTGATACAGGCTGCTTATGTCCCATAACATAGCATAATTCTTTGTGCCGAGTTCTACAGCAGTTGCAAACGTCATAGCTCCCTCTTTGGCTACAAACGGCAGCATTTTGACTTTATGATCCGCTGCCATATTACCTGTAAGGGCTGGGCTGCCTTGTAAGGTGTAGTTGATTTTTTCGGTCTTGCTGTATTTCTTCGTGAAAGTCTTGGGGTTGTCCGTATTGGGCATATTGATGACACTCTTTGTATTATCCCCTTTGAAGAGTCTCTCAAAGAAAGATATAAATTGAGTAAACCCGCTCGGAGTAACTTTCGTTTCGGTGTGCTGCATATCACCCGACGCTTTCTCAAAAGTAATTGATGTATTGTAGTAAACGTTGCTGAAGTCCCAATTGTTCTCCTTTCCAAGAACTCCCGCCTCATTATAGCCTTCGACATCTGCAATGCGAGACGGATATGAGAAGAAGTTGCCCTCCTCATGAAGCGGCTGATACTCAGAATCACTTGTCGACGTTGTCACGTTAAGCGATGAGTTTTCGCTCATTGTGAACGTTATGAAAAGCTGCTTGTCTCCGCTCACGGTGTCAGGGTATTGAATTTGCGTAGAGTCAATTCTTTGGCCGGCAGCAAGCCACATCGGAAGCGGTCTCGTCATAACGGGATAACGCCATATATGCCTTTTTGCAGAAGTGTAAAAAATTGCATCGTGTGTCGTTGTCATTATGTTCTTGTCAATCATTGTCGTTGTTGCGTTATCGTTAGTGAGCTGGTTAATCTTGTCAACTCTGTCCGAAATGAACCCCATAAGGCCGTCGAGCAAGTCCAGGGGGGTGCTGGCATCCGGCCGCCAGACAAGTTCTCGCTTTTGCTCCGTAGTCATACTTTCGATTTTCGCACCTTGTATGAAACCGGCGATTCCAGACGAAAATCCTATAAGCCCCTTCACTTTTTCAAACGCTGATCCGCCTTTTGCCTGAGGGTCGGCCAAAAACATCGTTTCAATTGACTGGCTCAAATCCTGCTGCACTGAGTTTGATTTAGAATCAGTCGTTGTTTCTCCGTATGTAACAGTCATATTGCCGCCGTTAGAAGCATCGCTGTAGGTGAAGTTTATGGGCTGTTCAGTAAGTGCTGTTCCGTCCATGCTGATCGTATCAACGTGATAGGGAATTGCGCTGATAGCCGCGATATAACTTCTGTTTGCGTCCCTCCGAATGTGTACAGGTCTGCCGAGTTCGACTCCCTCGCTGGCAAGGTCAACGGCTACAAGTCCGCGCAATGTGCTAGTCCCCGCATGGAATGCTCTAATGTACTTGTCGTTAGCCGTAGATTTGTCCTGCAGTGCAAGTTTTCCGTCCTCGAAACCGTCAAAACTTTTATTGCCGTCCTTGTCGCTTTTAAGTTTCGTCTTGAAGATTGTTACGCAGTCAGCACCTGTTGTGTCAAACCAAACTTCTTTCTCTTTCTGGTACGAAGCGGTTTGTCCGGATTTCCACGCTATTGCAATATCATCGACCGTCTTAAACGTGCCGAGTGTTCCGGTGAAAGGTCCTGCCGCTATTGATAAATACTGCAGACCAAACATATATTGTATGAGCTCTGGGGGTATACCGGCTCTTCTCTCAATACCATCATCCGGCCAACTGTCTCTGTGGGACCAAAAACGCAAGATAGGATCCCTTTCGAGAAGTGGTTTTTGACCCTTGATGAGGTCGTACAGAGGCCCGAAATCGTATTTGTAAAATGTGTTGACTCCACCCTTCACGTGAGCGTCATCATGAATTGGCGTTATTCCCTTATCAAATTTCCAGACCGCAAGATGAGGGTAAACACAAAACTCAGTATCTCTCATACCCACACCATTCCAATCCTTACGATGGGAATATCCGACCAGAACAGTAGCGATTTCGTCCATGCCGTCTCCGTTTAGGTCAGCAGTAACTGCCCTCAGTCCTACAACTCCTGTGGCTGTTGTTTTGTCGTCTTTCTCACCGTGGTAATCCTTAATGGTCTCTGCCGTGTCGAAAGTGCCTGTCTCAGCGTTCCACTTATGAACTGAACCTTGCAGTGTATGTTGCCTAAGTAGGGTCCCTACGGCCAGCCTTTGTGGTGTTTGAGTTTTTCTGCTCTCCATACGTCCTTGAAAAGTACAGCAATTTCGCTCGTGCCGTCTCCGTCAAAATCTCCTGCTACCGTATCTGATACAGGCTGACTCTCAAGCTCATAGCCCCACTGCTTTGTTGAGTGAACGAGAATCCCTTTTGGATCACCCAGAGACCTCAGTGCCAAACTTCCGTCCGAGACAATCAACCTGTAAACGAAAAGACGAAGCTCTTGTCCCGTGGTAATCGTCAGAGCTACTTCGTTGTTGTATTTGTCGCCGTCAAAATCTCCGACAGCCAATGATACTATTCTCGCACCTCCTTCTGTATCTCTGAAAGGAGTTTCGTGCGTCAATGCCGTTAAAGGCACAAAAGTCATATTGCCTGCATTGTCAGCACTGACAGCGAAAAATTCAAGGCGTATTGTCTTGTCTGCCACACGTGGGGTTACCTCCGACTGCAACAACAAAAATTTCGTTCTCATAGCCCTTTACTTCCATAACACCCGTTCCATATACCTGCATGGCAAATTTTATGTCATAACTGCTTGGGATCGCCTTCGGTGTATATTCCCCGAAATCCGAAACCTGTACGTAATTCATGCGCTCATCAGGTGTCTGGCGGTTGTCATGTGAAGTTATGGTGTTGGAAAGTGTCTTGAAGTAATACTTGAGTTCGCCGTTATTAGCTATGTTATGGAACATGAACGCTCTTTTGCCGTTGTACAGTCTGCGCGATACAGCAGGGGCAAAATAATTAGGCGCATCGAAGAAACCATTATTAAGATCATTAACGAACGAACCGGATCTTGGATATGAAGAAATCTTGCAGGCTTTAGAGGGTGTAGCGTCCCTGCTGAACACTGTGGCGAATACATCATAATATGTGCCTGTTGCTTGGCCTCGGTCTACCCTATCATCGAAGCCGCCGCTGGTTGTGTAGTTCCCGCCTCTTATGGTGATTAGACCCTTCTTAGAGATTGCGAGTTCTCCGTTCACTGATTTGACAATGTCATCAATGTCTTTCGATTTTTTGTCTGCTCAATGTCTGCGCTGCTTGTGCAATCCCCGAGCACTGAAGGACAACCGACAATACAAAAATCAACAATGAAAGTCTCACGTTAATTTTGTGCATGAGATTAATACCTCCGATACAAAAAATTTTTTTCAGGCACAACGACTCCGCACCTTACTTTGCAGAAAAAATTATACAGTATGAAATAAAAAATTTTCGTGGCTGTGAATTAGAGTCTGCGATTTCGATTGCCGCAAAAAAACAATGCCGCCACACTCACACGGAATGCGACGGCTTTAATGTGATGATTGATTTCCTTCTGCTACTTGCCGGCCTTGTAAGCTGCGATTCGTTTTGCTACGTTAGCTTTGATGTTGCTGTAGTAGTACGTGTAATCGTTATCGTGTCTTACGTCCGGCCCGAAATATTCCAGTGTGATTCTTGCGGCTTCTTCCGGCATTGGGTCGGCTTTTGCGTTCGTTACCACAACACCGCGTGCAAGAACTATTTGCGCGTCTGCTCCTACGTCAGCGATTACGTGTTCTCCCTTTTCGTTCACAATGAGCGAGCCTAAATTTTCGCTTGCGGGTGCGTAAGTCTCATCGAGCTTCCAGTTCAGCGGGTTAATGCTGATTGCCCCCGGAAGTACTACAATATTCGAGGCGTTTTGTTTTACGTTCATTGAGCCTTCTGTGTTCCAGCTGATGATAACTCCCGTGTCAGTCTCACCTGTCGCAAACTTCAAATGCGGGAATTTTTTCAGGTCATCTTTTGTTACTGAGTATCCTATTACGTAAGCGGCGATCATTCGTTTGTAGTAATCGGGATGTTCAGCAAAATATTTTTTGAGTACGAGTCTTACGAGTGCTGACCCTTGGCTGTGTCCTGCGATGATGAACGGCCTTCCGTTGTTGCAGTTCGTGAAGTAGTAATCAAGCGCGGCTGTTATGTCGCTGTAGGGTATTCCTGAAATTGCCGCGTCAATATCGCCAGTCTCAAGCCAGGATTTTTTCATGACTCTCATTCCCGCCTGACGGTAATACGGCATGAATATATTTGTGCATTCCTCGAACACAGTTGCGTGAACTAAATATTCTTCCGGATACCGCGCTAACATTTCTTCATTGTCGAGCGGAGCATATTCGGGTGAATCTTCTTTCAGGCTGTCGAATACATACGACGTTGAGTTGATGTAGAACGTATCAGCGTCCTTTGTGATTTCGGGGAGCTTGTACCAGCTTTCCTTCTTTGAATAATCGGGAGCATTCTCCGCATAAGCCGCAAACGTTGAGGCCATGACAGCAATCACTGCCAATGCAAAAACTTTCTTGTTCAATTTCTTGCTTCCTTTCTGTGAAAAGATTGATGCTGATTATAGGTTATGAGCTTATTAAATGCAAAAAAAATACCCCCTCAGTCTTTGAGGAGGCATTGAATGTATTTCGTTAGTCTAATTTGAAGTCGTAATGCTTTGAGTAATCCTCTTGAATGTTGAGGCGCAGTGTCTTGTTCGCGAGGTCATAAACCGATGTGTGCCATGTCTGCCAGAAGTTATTGGGGTTAATGTTCCTGTCGTGCAGCTTGTATGTCTCAATGCTTGACTGAATATCTGCCTTGAAATCCATCGGAGAGTGTGCGATTGTCAGATTTCCTTCAGTATACTCTGTGTACCAGAAAGGATTTGTATCAGCTTCATAAGACTGGGTATATTTCACGCGCTCCATTAAGTGAGCCATTCCATCAGCAGATTTCCCGCCTTCCTCGTAATGTGCCTTCAGGATGGCGTAACGTTCGACTCCGCAGGCATGAGGCGTAAGAATCGGGAAGCCCTCATAGATTTTTCCCGCGACTTTCTGACCTGTCTGTGCGATATGCTTTGCGTAAAGAGTTTTCGGCGCGTAGTTGACGTAGAAATTCGTCATGATGTTGTCCGTGTCGTTTCTCGCGACAAGTTCGCCGTCAATGCACTCGATGATGTAAGTCTCCTTCTCGTCAGAAAGCATCCAGTGAAGCCCCCACCATGTGCCATAGCCGCCGTAAATGTCCATATTCTTCAGCAGCTCCACACCATGCGCGGCGGATTTTGCGTGATCGAGAACGTAGCGTACTACTGCCATAGAATGAATGCGGGGTTTGCCGTAATTGGTTGAGAGAAGAGTCGCGAAGTCCAGATCAACAGCAGGAGCAACGTTGCTGTTCATGGCCACGCCGTTTTCATTAATGCCGTCAAAAGTCATGTTTGGCAGTGCGAGCAAATCAGCTTCCGAAACTTTGTCGACCTGATTCGATTTCAGCGTGAGGATTGCGGCCATTCCTATGCTTGCGTAACGACCTTCTTTTGCTGCAACCTTGATGACAAACTCAGGGACATCTGCATAATCAAGATCCAAATTGCGGCCGTAAAAATTTCCGTTGCGGACTGCCGAGCAAGCGAAGCCCATTTTGACATTTTCGCCCGTCGTGAGGTCTGGCACATAGTCGGTGTATTCCATGTAGTAGAGGTAATCGGCCAGTTTTTTCGGAGCTGTGAAGGGAGCTGCGCACGCCGTAACGGACAGCGCGAGAACGAGAAGCAATGCGCCCATAACGACACGTGCGCGGGATTGTGATTTTGATTTGTGCTGCATCGTACTAACTGTAGTTCCTTTCATAGTGAAATTTTTTGACATTACACGGCTGACACTGTTACAGGCAGAAATACTTTGTCAGGAAATAGCATCTGTCCCAGTCAAGAATTTTTCTCTGTGATTCTTTTTCCGGGTGAATGTTGAACTCATCGAAGACCATAATGCTCTTGTCCTTCAGGTCATACAGCGGCCATTCGTACGCTTTGCCGTCGGGTGAGATGTCTGCACTGAGTGAGGGATTTCCGGTTTTCGCAAACTGAACCCACATCTTGCGCATGACCTTTGAGAATGTCTCATCGAATGCTCTTCCGGTGAACTGGGTATCTTCCGGGTGATTGAAGATTGTCGAAAGTTCTACAGCATGTCCGCTCTTCATCAATGGCACGGAGGATTCAACCGTGAAGTAATAACTGTACGATTTTCCGCCGGCCTGAGCCTGATTCTCTGACAGTCTGAACATAGGCGCGATAAACCAGATTTGGTCGAAAAGTCGGCAGATTGGATCATAGCTCTCTCCCTTGATGTCATTGCAGAAACTCTCTACAAGTGCTTTTTCCTCATCCGTCAGCACGGTGAAATTCTTTGCTATGCGATTGTTTATCCATTTGGTGAAAGGCTCTACTCCTCCGGCTTCTACCATGAAGTAGTTCAGCTCGTCCTTGTTTACGCCCTGAAGAATTTCTATATCCTTAGCCGCTCCCTTTGCGTAATCCTCATAAGGTGTAAGCGTCAAGTATTTTCCGTCTCTTTCAGGCCCTACGCACATTCCTCCGAGCGAGGCCATTGCTTTGACCATCTTCTTAGCGTCAACTTTCTGAAGATCTGCGACGGTTTTGCAGCCGAGAATCTTCATCACTTCATTTGTTGTTTCGATGCATTGTTCAATTGATCTTGAGAGGACTGGTGAGCCGCTCTGAGCGATTACACGCTTGAAATACTTGTGTGAGCCTTCAATCAGCGGAAGCACTGTTACACTTTCACCGCCTGCTGACTCTCCGAAGAGTGTAACGTTATCAGGATCTCCGCCGAATGCCGCAATATTCTCATGAATCCACTTTAACGCCATCATATGATCCATGATTGCCAAGTTCTGAGCGTCAGGATAATCCTTTCCGTCAGGAAGGTGGGACAGATGGAAGAAGCCGAATATGCCGACTCTGTACGCAATGGAAACGGCTATAATGTCGGGGTTTTCCCTGACTAAGTTGCCGCAATCGTACGTTGGATCGACAGTCCCGCCCAATTCATAACCGCCGCCGTGTATCCACACCATGACGGGCTTCTTCTCTGCAGAGGCTTCATCCGCTTTCCAGACGTTCAGATAAAGGCAGTCTTCTCCCTGGACATAAAGAGAACCGCCTTCTGAGATTGCCTCCATCTGATAGGGGCTTTTCCCGTTGTAATACGCCTCGTAGACTCCATCATCAGGAACGAAATCAACAGGAGCTTTCCAGCGGTATTCACCTACAGGCTGCTTGCCCACAAACGGAATCCCCTTATACGCTATGACTCCGTTATCCTTCTTGCCGACGAACGTACCATTGACGCACTTAACCGCAAGCGACTTGTCATAATTCCCGTCTGTGATCTGCTTGTTCTCACCGTACTGAGACATTATGCTTGCTTTCAGTTCGCTCAGTGTTTCCTCTGCCTTTGCTGAAGTGCTGCCGTAAGTTACGAGACTGAACACCATCAGCGCGGCCAATGAGATACTAATGACTTTCTTCATAATTATTTTTCCTCCGTTCTTAGAATATGAAATACTTTGTCAGCGGGTATGTTCTCTCCCAGTCAACAATGCCGTAATCGCCTTCAATGCCCTGATGTATATTGAACTCATCAAACACCATAATCGGTTTTGTCTCGGAGTTATACATATCCCACTGTATTGCTTTCCCCGTGGGGGATTCTTCCGCTGTCAGTGAAGGATCGCCTTTCTTGGCGAAATTCACCCACATACGCTGCATTGTGTGATTGAAAGTGTCATCATAAGCCCTTCCCGAAAAGAATGTGTCCTGAGGATTATTGAACACAACAGAGAGTTCTGCGGCATGGCCGGAAAGGAAATACGTTCTGGGAGTCTCAACCCTGAAATAGTAATGATACGTCCTGCCTCCTGCAGCGGTATGGTTCTCAGACATACGGAACGCATGAGCAATGAAAAGCACCTGATTTCCGAACTTGAAGACTTTGCGGAACTTATTCCCTAATGTATTGTCCATAAACGCCTTCGCTTTTGCTACATCTTCAGGAGTCATTGTCTTGAATCTCTTCTCGTAGCGGGAGTTGTAGTATTCAGTGAAATCTTCTTTGCCCATAAAGTACGCAAACTGTCCCATTTCGTCCTTTGTGCAGCCCTCAAGAAGATCAATATCTTTGGCTTCTCCTTTGAGATATGCGTCATAGGGATCTATAGGTATGAGCTTGCCGTCCCTTTCAGGCCAGTCCCGAAGCGACAGCAAATCCCCGGCTACATCGGCAATTTTCTCTGGCGGAAGTGCGAGAAGATCGGCTACGGTTTTGCAGTTCAGAGCCTCAAGCAGCTCATTGGTTACTGCTATAGCCTCCTCTGTAGAGTGTGTGAACGCAGGCGACCCGCTTTGAGCAATAACGCGGTGGAAGCAGCCTCTTGCCTCAGGTATGAGCGGAAGCAGCGAGACACTTGCACCGCCCGCAGATTCTCCGAATATTGTTACGTTATTGGGATCTCCGCCAAAGCCCGCAATGTTTTCATGAACCCACTTAAGTGCCATCACCTGATCCATAATGCCAAGATTCTGCGCGTCAGGATAATCCTTCCCGTCTGGCAAATGGGACAAGTGAATAAATCCCAATCCTCCAAGACGGTAAGCTATCGTTACAAGAATGACATCGCCGTTATCTTTCACGAAATTGAAGCCGTCATATAATGGATTGATCGTGCTGCCCTGCGTGAAACCGCCGCCATGTATCCAGACCATAACCGGCTTGTTCTCTGAAACATCTGCTGCATTCTTCCACACATTAAGATACAGGCAATCCTCGCCGAGTACAGCAAAAGCCCCCGCATCATCGTATGTTTCAGGCTGAAGGCTGCCCTTGGCGAAATGATATGCCTCGTATATGCCATCATTCTTTCCGAACGGGACAGGCTTCTTAAACCTGTTTTTGCCTGTAGGCTGTTCACCGACAAACGGAATGCCCTTGTATGCTATTACGTTGCCTGTCTTCGTGCCGACAAATGTACCGTTGATACACTTGACTGCAAGCGACTTATCATAATTTCCGTCTGTGATGGGTTTGTTCTCGCCGTATCTGGCTCTCACTTCTGCTTTAAGCTCATTCAGTTTTTTGTCAGCCTCGTTTGCTGAACTGTTGCCGATGAAACTGAAAAACATCAGCGCAACAAGAAAGAGACTCAGCAATTTTGTGGAAATCTTCATATTTCTGCCTCCTAAAAATTGTAATTCCCCCCTTACATTATGAGCAGGGGGGAATCTTTACTCTACACTACAGGCAATAATACTTTGTCAGGAAATAGCATCTGTCCCAATCAACGAGCTTCAGTTCAGACTCCTTTGACGGATGAATATTGAACTCGTCTAAGACCATAATGCTCTTGTTCTTCGAGTCGTAAAGAGGCCACTCATGAGCCTTGCCATCAGGGGAAATCTCTGCACTGAGAGACGGATTGCCAGTTTTCGCGAACTGCACCCACATCTTGCGCATAGTCTTCGAGAATGTCTCATCGAATGCTCTTCCGGATACGTAAGTCTCTTCAGGGCGATTGAAGATTGTCGAAATCTCTATAGCATGGCCGCTCTTTATCAATGGCACGGAAGATTCAACTGTGAAGTAATAAGCGTACGACTTTCCTCCGGCCTGAGCCTGATTCTCCAAAACCCTGAACAGCGGGGCAAAAAACCAGATTTGATTGTACAGCTTGCAAAGCGGTTCGTAGCTCTCTCCTTTGATGTCATTATAGTAGCTATCTACGAGTGCTTTCTCCTCGTCCGTCAGCTGATTTCTATTCTCCGCCCATCGTTTGCCTTGCATCTCAACGAAAGAGTATCCTGCTTCTTCGGCAATAAACATAAAGTAGTTCGACTCGTCTTTGTTGCAGCCCTGAAGGAACTCTATATCCTTTGCAGCACCCTTCGCATAAGCCTCATAGGGATCAAGCGGCAAATACTTTCCGTCTTTTTCCGGCCCTATGTGCATATCTCCGAGCAGCTCTACTGCTAGAAGCAGCTTCTCAACGTCAACCTTCTGAAGATCAGCGACTGTCTTGCAGCCGAGCATCTCCATAACTTTATTCGTGTCCCCTATGGCCTGTTCTGGAGTTCTTGACAGGACTGGCGTGCCGCTCTGAGCAATGACTCTCCTGAAGTACTTATGTGAGCCTTCAATCAGCGGAATAGTGGTTACGCTGTCTCCTCCGGCAGACTCTCCCCAGATCGTAACGTTATCGGGATCGCCGCCAAAGTTAGCGATGTTCTCATGAATCCATTTGAGAGCCATCATCTGATCCATGAGGCCCAAATTCTGCGCGTCCGGGTAGTCTTTGCCGTCAGGAAGGTGAGACAGGTGCCAGAAACCGAACACTCCGAGCCTGTACGCAATGGAGACTAAGATAACATCAGGATTTTCTCTGACGAAATTAGTACCCTCTTCACGAGGTTCTACTGTTCCGCCGAATTCGAAAGCTCCGCCGTGTATCCAGACCATTACAGGCTTCTTTGTTCCGCCGTTATCAGCTCTCCAGACGTTAAGATAGAGACAGTCTTCACCACTAACATAAAGTGAAGCAACTTGCGACCTGTCGTACGGCTGGCACGGGCTTTTCCCGTTGTAATACGCCTCGTAGACTCCATCATCAGGAACAAAGTCAACGGGAGCTTTCCAGCGATATTCACCTACCGGCTGTTTGCCCACAAACGGAATACCTTTGTACGCGATTACACCATCTCTCTTTTTGCCGACAAATGTACCATTGATACACTTTATCGCGAGGGACTTGTCATATTTGCCGTCAGTGATGGGCTTGTTCTCGCCGTATAAAGCTCTCATTTCCGCTTTGATCTCGTCCAGCGTTTTGTCAGCCGCTTGTGCTGAACTGCTGAAGGCCGTCAGAGCAGAAACTATTACGCCGATTACTGCCAATACAAAAACTTTCTTCTTCATTTCTGTATTCCTTTCTGTGAAAAATTCAGTGCGATTATACCGCAACTTGTTACAGGCAATAATACTTTGTGAGGAAATAGCATCTCTCCCAGTCAAGAATTTTTCTCTCGGCTTCCTTCTCCGGGTGAATGTTGAACTCGTCAAAGATCATTATTTCCCTGTCCTTCAAGTTGTACAATGGCCATTCGTGTGCTTTGCCGTCTGGGGAAATTTCCGCGCTGAGTGAAGGGTTGCCGGTCTTCGCGAACTGCACCCACATTCTGCGCATGGTCTTTGAGAAGGTCTCATCGAATGCTCTTCCCGTCTCTAAGGTTTGTTCCGGGTTATTGAGTACTGACGCAAGCTCTACAGCATGTCCGCTCTTCATCAGCGGCACGGAGGATTCAACCGTGAATAAATAAGTGTAGGATTTACCTCCGGCTTTGGCTTGGTTCTCCGACATCCTGAACAGAGGCGCAATAAACCAGATTTGATCGTACAGTCTGCAAAGCGGCTCGTAAACATCTCCCTTGATGTCCTTGCAGAAGCTATCAACAAGTGATTTCTCCTCGTCCGTAAGCTGTGTGATACTTTTAGCCCAGCGTTTACTGTAGAACTCCATGAAAGGCTTTACTCCTCCGATGCCTACCATAAAGTAATTCAGCTCGTCTTTGTTGCAGCCCTGCATAATGTCTATATCCTTTGCCGCGCCGTTTGCATACGCTTCATACGGATCTAGGGGAAAATAAATTCCATCACGTTCCGGCAATACGCGCAGTCCGAGTACCGCTGCTTCCTTCACAAACTTATGGACATCTACCTTCTGGAGATCTGCTACAGTTTTGCAGCCAAGAATCTCCATCAATTCATTCGTACACTCGATAGCCTGTTCTGTTGACCTCGAGAAAACGATTCCGCCGCTCTGGGCAATGACTCTCTTGAAATACTTGTGTGAGCCTTTGATTAACGGAAGCTGGCTGACACTGCCGCCGCCCGCTGATTCGCCGAAGATTGTTACGTTGTCGGGGTCTCCGCCGAAACTCGCAATGTTATCGTGTACCCATTTCAACGCCATAATCTGATCCATGAGTCCGAGATTCTGCGCGTCGGGGTAGTCCTTGCCGTCAGGAAGGTGGGACAAGTGGAAGAAACCGAACACTCCGACTCTGTACGCGATACTTACAGCGATTACATCAGGATTCTCCTTGACGAAGTTATGCAGCTCATACATAGGGTCAGCCGTTCCGCCCATCTCATAAGCTCCGCCGTGTATCCATACCATTACAGGCTTTTTCTCTGAAGAGACTTCATCAGCTTTCCACACGTTAAGATACAGGCAGTCCTCGCCCTGAACGTAAAGGGAAGCACCTTCATATAGATCTTCACCCTGTACAGGAGTTTTCCCGTTGTAATAGGCCTCGTACACACCGTCATCAGGGACAACATCAACAGGAGCTTTCCAGCGAAATTTTCCTACAGGCTGCTCACCGACAAAAGGAATACCCTTGTACGAGATTACGCCGTCATTCTTTTTGCCGACAAACGTACCGTTCACACACTTGACTGCTAACGACTTGTCATAGTTGCCGCCGGTTATCTTCTTGTTCTCGCCATATTGCGCTCTGAGTTCCTCTTTAGCCTCTTCAAGTGTTTCCTGAGCTGTGAAGACCTTTTCACCCTCGAAGTATGTTGCCTTGGGCCGGGCGGAATGAATCTCCATAACCGGGCAAGTCAATACGTCTTTGTTCAGCAGAAGGAAGTCCGCATACTTTCCGGGCTTAATGCTTCCACGCTCATCCTCGATAAACATCTGCCGGGCACAGCCGATTGTCATTGCGTTTAATGCCTGCTCACGAGTCACAAGCTCTTCAGGCCACCAAGGAGTCCCGTTCTCGGAATGAAGCACTCCCGTAACAGCAATCTCCATAATTCCGAATGGGTCATCAGGGCTTCCGCTCAACGCCGGGTAATCTGAATGTATTGACACAGGAATCCCATTGTCGAAGAATGACTTGAACGGATAAGATTTGTCCTCTTGTCCTATGGGAGTCGACTTATGCTCACGGAGATATTCAGCCATTCCGGCCGGGCCATGATGCCACGTAACGCCCGATGTAACATAAATGTTGTTGTCCTTCATGCGCTTGTAATCTTCTGGGTTTACGTTGCGGACATGTACGAGAGTGTTGCGCATCTCATCTTTTCCGCCGTTCACGTAAGCACTTACGACACAATTCACGGCCTTGTTGCCTAATGCGTGTATGTGCATCGTCAGACCGTTCGCGTTGGCTTTGCGCGTGATCTCTGTGATTTCTTCCTCTGTCCAGTTGGGTATACCTTGATGTCCGTCGGGGTATAACGGATCTACAAATCCCGTGCCAGTCTCTACAGTTCCATCCATGAGCAGCTTTATCCATCGCGGCATTACGTGTTTTGAGGCAAATTTCTTTGCGTCAGCTGCCCGCGCTAATCCCTCATCAATATCCATCCAGCTTTCAATCTCATACGGGAGTCCAAGAACAAAATGAAGTTTTCCGGCCTCGTCAAGCTTCTGCGCTGCCTTGTAGTAATTTGTGTTGACGAAATAATTTCCCCAGCCTTCATGGTACATCGTGTAGCCTGATGACAGCATGTGCCGCTGAATGTCAGCAAGATTCGCTTCAGCCATGTCGAGCGTATAGAGGTTGTCATTGTCAAGGAAGGAACGCACGTAAGTCTGAGCCTGTTCCGACAAAAAGCCTGTAGGGATTCCGTTTGCGTCTGTCTGAATCTCGCCGCCCCGTATTTCTGTCTTGAGCGGTGTACCGTCCGCGCTCATTATTCCCGCATGAACAAGCATTAATGTGTTAGTCAAAGCCTTGTGGCATTCGTCATCCAAAAAGTACATGGGAATATCACTGCATACCGCGTCTAATTCCTGTCGTGTAGGAATATGATTCCCAAAGTGCATGAGACTCCAGCCCTGACCAAATACAGCCGTTGAGCCTGAGTCTCTTGCTTTCTTGACGGCGGCAGGGAGAATTTCTGTCATGAACTTTTTCGAGTCATCCTCATATCCTATTGTCGTCCCGATCGTCTTCAGCGCGTAACCAAGCATATAATGTGCATGGCCGTTGCCGCACCCGGGCATTACGAGTCCTTTGCCGGTGTAGTCAACAATTTCTGTCTTGCCTGACTCGATGAATGACTCCGCGCCTTTCTTGTCGCCGACGTAGATATACTTTCCATCTTTGACCGCAAACGCTTCAACAATCTGATTGCCTTCTGACGCGAATATCTTGCCATAGACAACGAGGTCTGCTGACTCTTGCGCTGAAGTTAAAGCCGCTAGACTTACAACAGCAAGCACAGCCAGCAATGCACTAAATACTTTCTTAGAGATACTCATTCTCTATCCTCCTAAAATATATTGCACAAAAATAGAGAGGGTGAAGATAATGTTGCGCCTTCTCCCCTCTCTATCATGTCGCCTGAATTTTACCCGAAATCCTACCTTGCGAAAACCTTTTCTCCCTCAAAGTATGTCGCTTCGGGTCTTGCTGTGTGAATTTCTGTTACCGGGCAGGTGAGTACGTCTTTGTCTACAAGTATGAAGTCTGCGTACTTTCCTGCTTTGATGCTTCCTCTTTCGTCCTCAATGAACATCTGCTTTGCACAGTTGATAGTCATGGCCGTTAATGCCTGCTCACGAGTCACAAGCTCTTCAGGCCACCAGGAAGTCCCCTTCTCAAGATGATATACACCAGTCAAAGCAATCTCCATAACGCCGAAAGGATCATCGGGGCTGTTGCTCAACGCGGGGTAGTCCGTGTGAAATGATACAGGTATCCCGTAATCAAAAAATGATTTCATGGGATAACCTTTGTCGGCCATGCTCGCAGGAAGAATAGTCTTCAGCTCCTCGGCTGTCGCGTCAGTGTTGTGATGCCAGAGCATTCCCGATGTAACGTAGATGTTGTTATCGGCCATTCGTTTGTAGTCAGGCTCGATTACGTTGCGGATGTGCACGATCGTGTTGCGCATTTCAGGTTTGCCGCCGTTGATGTATGCGTTTACGACTCTGTTGACTCCCTTGTTGCCGAGCGCGTGAATGTGCATGATTAATCCGTTAGCGTTGGCCTTGCGCGTTATGTCGGTGATCTCTTCTTCTGTCCAGTTGACGATTCCCTGATGCCCGTCAGGATATTCAGGCTCAATGAATCCCGTTCCGCTTTCTACAGTGCCGTCCATGAACAGCTTGATCCAGTAGGGTTTTACGTGCAGGGAAGCGAACTTCTTTGCAGCTATAGCTTTCTCAAGAACTGCGTCAAGATTCATCCAGCTGTCAATCTCGTAGCTGAAGCCCAAAATGAATTTCAGTTTGCCGGCCTTCTCCATCTGACTGGCTGCCTGATAGTAAGTATCATTGAAGAAGTATGACGAATAACCATCAAGATACATTGTGTAGCCTTCCGACAAAATAAGCTCCTGAATTTTTTCGAGGCTTGCTTTTGCCATGTCAACAGAAAAGAGAGCTTCATTGTCAAGGAATGAACGAACGTAAGTTGATGCCTGCTCCGAAAGAAAACCTGTAGGCGTTCCGTCTGAACCCATAGCAATCTCGCCGCCGCGTATGTCATTGCCCTTTTTGAGAACAGTACCGTCCGCGCTCATTATGCCAGCATTGACAAGCGCAATTGTGTTTACGAGACTCTTGTGATTCTCCTCGTCAGCAAAATACATAGGAATATCGCTGCAAATTTCATCAAGCTGCTGTCGTGTAGGCATGTTGTTCTTGAAGGTCTGAAACTCCCAGCCCATTCCGTAAACGGCTTTCGCTTTTGTCTCTCTTGCCTTCCTGGCTGTTGCGGGGACGATCTCCTTCAGAAATTTTTCTACAGTATCTTCAAAGGCTATCATTGTCCCGAATGACTGAACAGCAAACGCTGAGAGATAATGCGAGTGTCCGTTGCCGCAACCGGGCATCACGAGTCCTTTTCCCGTGTAATCGATAACTTCAGTCTTGCCTTTCTCAATGAACGATTCGACTCCCTTCTTGTCGCCCACGTAAATATATTTGCCGTCCTTCACAGCAAACGCTTCTGCAATCTCGCTGCCTTCTGACGTGAAAATTTTGCCGCAGACTACGAGGTCAGCAAATGTTTTGTCAGACTCTTGTGCCCAAGTGCAGGCGGAGAAATTCACAAGCACAAAGACAGCCACGAAGAGACTGAACGATTTCTTAAAACTCTTCAAAGCTATATCCTCCTATAACGTATCTTTTTGTTTTTGGGAAAAAACGCCGCTAAGTATAGCAAACACGAAATATGCCGCGCAAGCCCAAGGGAACCAGTTGCCTGTCGCGCCGTATATTGTTTGTCTGCCTTTCTTGGGTATGTCAAGGTAAATCATCCCTGTGTGAACGTTCATTGCATTGGCCATGTGAAGAGGTCTGCCGAATACATCGTAAAGAATGAATCTTTCAGCGTAAGACTCAGAACAAGCAAATGCCTCTTCAGGAAAAACTAAACAGCGTTGACTCATTCTGCACTGCCTGCTTTGCACGCCGGGTGATTATGTCAGCGTTCGCCTGAAGCGTTTTCTCTTCATCGGAGCCGGAATATTCAGCGAGGATTGATTTGTCTTCAAGCAGAAGATTGTAATTCTCCAGGCCCGCGGCGACTCTCACTGTCTGATCTGCCGTAACTATTCTTTCTACTCTGAACATGCCCGCGCTGGTGATTATCACTACAGCTATTCCGTACACGATGACACTTGCGGCTGTCTTTGCGCGCATTCCTTCCTCCCAGATGTAATTCACAACCGAAGCAAACAGCGTAACAACGAACGAAACACCAACGACTCCCGTAACGCTCGCAAGCTGCGTAAGCCACCTCACGGCTAAAGCCGGAGGCTTTCAGAGAAGTATGGTACACGGACAAATGTCTGAACACGCATGTTACCGCTTCAGAATACCCTTATTCACTGGGGCGTGCTTACTCGCCTCTATACGGTAAGACCCTAAAGCCTATCCGCTTACTTTTTACGGCTCACTCCCCCGCCTCATGTTTTGGCAATTTTTTTGCGGAAATCGCAAGGGCGACATGCCAGCCCGGAACGGCTCTAAGACCGTTGTGTATTTTTATCCGTTCCTGTTACAGAACGCCTATGTTAAACATATGTAAGAATTTTAAGAGAGGAAAAGTAAAAAGTAAAGTAGCACACTTCCTCACCATAGCTAAAGCTAGGGGTATCCGCGTGCGAGTTTTGATGAACCTGATGAGCGGTATGGCAAATATCCACGCGCATATGCCTGTGTTGAAGATGCCGTAAGAAAACATCGTCAGCACCAATCCCAAAAGCAGCCAGAAATACGGATACTTCTGCTCAAATTCTTTCATGTTTCTTCCCTCTCGAAAAATTTATAGTCTATTGAGTTTGATCTTATCACAGTGATTTTACCGTCTTAATGATAACGGGACATAATGTAAACTAGCTGTATAAAAAAGAGTTTACATTTAGCAGGAGTGATTTTGATGCTACAGACCGAAAACTTTTCGCGCCTCCGTCATATTCTCACGTATCTTCACGCCGAAAGGACAACGCTTTTCACACGCTCCGCACTTCACGCACTCGCCAGCATGATGTTCCAGCACTCTGTAATGTTCCCTCACTGTCTCAGGAATATTTTTGCCTGACTGCGCAAGGTTGAGGAATTTTGTTACGGAAGCAATATCGATCTTCACCGGGCAGGGCTGGCAATGCGAGCAATACATGCAATGACCCTCCCAGCTTATTTTAGGGAACGACGCAAAAGCAAGCGCGTAATCTCTCTCACTCTCTGACGATGACTCGTAAGCAATTGACTCTCTCAACTGTTCGACACTGTGCGCACCGGCAAGAACACACGCGACAGCAGGACGGCTCAAGGCGTAAGATATGCACTGAGTCACGGTCAAGGCAGCTCCCGCAGGGGACATTTCCGCGCTCAAAAGATCTCCGCCCCCGAAACATTTCATGACGGTGATTCCGACTCCAAGCCTCTGGCACGTCTCGTACAGCTTCTGCCTCTCCGGGTTCATGTTCGTCAAATGAGCCTCGTAATTCTCATCCCTCCATAAGTCTTCTACGTCTTCGCTTGCGGGCTGAAGGTCATAGCACGGGTTCACGCTGAACATTAACACTTCTATTGCGTGACTCTCGACAGCTTTCAGTGCTACTTGCGGATTGTGCGAGCTGAGTCCTATGTGATGAATTTTCCCGGCGGCTTTAAGTTCCCTCGCGTAATCAAGAATCCCGTTGCGTAATATTTCGTCCCAGTCGCTTAAAGCATCGCAGTAGTGAATCATTCCCACGTCAACAAAATCGACTCCGAGCAATCTCAATGACTCCTCAAAGCCCGCTTTTGTCTCAGCAAGATTGCGAGTCCTCAAATACTGTCCGTCCTTCCACAGCGAGCATATGTGAGACTGAATGATGAATTTCTCACGCCGCCCCTTTAACGCATGGCCGACCGCCGAACGCAATGAAGGGTCCGAGGCGTAAAGGTCAAAATAATTCACGCCGGACTCCTCTGCAAGGTCGAAAAGTTTCGCGCACATGTTGTAGTTGTCCTCAGTCATTCCTTCACAGCCTAAAGCTATTTCGCTGACTCTGAGTCCTGTTGCGCCTAATTCGCGGTAATTCATGAAATGTTTTCCCCCTCTGGAATTTTGACGGCAATTATAGCGCGTTGAAGAGAGGATTAAACAATCATTCCGGCTGTTATAATAATGAACATCACAACATTCAAAGGAGATTATAATTTGAGCAGAGTATTCAACTTCAGCGCAGGGCCTGCGGTTTTGCCTGAAGAAGTTTTGCGTGAAGCGCAGTCCGAAATGTTAGAGTACGGCAATTCGGGCATGTCTGTTATGGAGATGAGCCACAGGTCAAAAGACTTTGAGGAGATTTTGTTCACGGCGGAAAAAGATTTGCGGACTCTCATGAACATTCCCGACAATTATCGCGTTCTGTTCCTTCAGGGCGGAGGCTGCACACAGTTCGCGATGATTCCCATGAACCTGATGAAGCACAAATCAGCAGACTATATTGTTACAGGGCAGTGGTCAAAGAAGGCGGCTCAGGAAGCAAAGATATTCGGAGACGTTCACATTATCGCAAGCTCAGAGGACAGAAATTTTTCGTACGTCCCGGACTTTTCCGGCCTGAAAGTTTCAGATGACTCGGATTACGTTTACATTTGCCAGAATGAGACAGTACACGGCACAACTATACGCGCATTGCCCGACACACACGGCAGGCCTTTAGTCGCTGACATTTCGTCAATGTTCCTGAGTGAGCCTCTCGATGTTTCACGCTACGGAATAATCTGGGGAGGCGTTCAGAAGAACGTAGGCCCGGCAGGAGTAACAATCGTTATCATTCGCGATGACTTAATCACAGATGATGTTCTTCCGTTCACACCTACAATGCTGAAGTACAAGACTCATTCCGACAATAAATCGCTGTACAACACACCGCCCTGCTACAACATATACATTTGCGGGCTTGTCTTCAAGTGGCTGTTAAAGCTCGGAGGCACTGAGGCAATGCACAAAATCAACATGGAGAAAGCAAAGCTGCTTTATGATTATCTTGACGGCTCAAAGATTTTTCACGGAACTGTCGACAAGAAAGACCGCTCATTGATGAACGTTCCATTTGTTACGGGCGATAAGAATCTTGACGCGGAATTTGTAGCTGAAGCAGAGAAAGCCGGACTCCGTAACATTAAGGGTCATCGCTCAGTCGGAGGAATGAGAGCATCACTCTATAACGCAATGCCGCTTGAAGGGGTTAAAGCTCTCGTTAAGTTCATGGCCGCATTCGAGGAGTCTCACACATGTTAGCACCGAAAGAACGCAAAATTTTCTGCCTCAACAACATTTCACCGACAGGACTCGCGAAATTCCGCAAGGGCTATACGATTACGGAAGACATTAACGAGGCCGCCGGGATTCTTGTCCGTTCCGCTGACATGAAGAGCATGAATTTCCCTGAAGGACTCAGAGCTATAGCCCGTGCAGGGGCAGGAGTCAACAACATACCTATAGACCGATGCTCAGAGTCAGGAGTCGTAGTCTTCAACACACCGGGGGCAAACGCAAACTCCGTGAAAGAATTGGTGATTGCCGGGCTGCTTTTAGCGTCAAGAGATATTTACGGCGGAATCTCTTGGGTGAAGGAGAACGCAAACGACTCAGACATAACGAAACTTGCGGAGAAAGCAAAGAAAAAATTTTCCGGCCATGAAATAAAAGGGAAGACACTCGGCATAATTGGACTCGGCGCAATAGGAGTCCAGGTCGCAAACGCAGCTGTGAGTCTCGGAATGAATGTGCTCGGCTATGACCCGTATTTGTCGCTCAAATCCGCGTGGATGTTAAGCCCCGCAGTGAAACACGCTGACACGCCCGAAGAAGTTTACGCGGCCTCAGACTTTATCACGATACACGTTCCGGCAATGGACTCGACCCGCCACATGATTAACGCGGACACAATCGCAAAGATGAAACAGGGAGTCAAGATACTGAACTTTGCGCGTGATGTTCTTGCTGACGAAAACGCCGTGAGGGACGCAATGACTTCAGGCCATGTCGAGAAATATATCTCAGATTTTCCCAACACACTTAGCGCGAATATTCCCGGCGCGATTGTCCTTCCTCATCTCGGAGCGTCAACAGAAGAAGCTGAAGAGAATTGCGCATTGATGGCGGTGCAGCAGCTTCAAGACTACCTGGACAACGGGAACATAACGAACTCGGTAAACTTCCCGGAGATTAACGCGGGGACTTGCGGAGCTGAAGCGAGAGTCGCGATACTTCACAGGAATATACCGGCTATGCTTTCGGGGATAACGTCATTCTTCGGGACTAACGGACTAAACATCGAGAACCTCATCAACAAAGCACGAGGGCAATACGCATATACGCTCGTCGACATATCGCACAAGATGCCCGATGACACGACAGATAGACTGCGAGAGATTAACGGAGTCTTACGAGTGAGAAGAGTCAAAGAGAGAAGCTGAATATTTTCCCCCCTGATGATGAGTCAGAGGGGAATTTTTTTGACGGCCTATGAGCTTTCGCGTTCTGAAAGTGTTGCTGCAAGAGTCAAATGCTTAATGCCCGGCTTGTTACCTGCTGGCGACTCTATTTCCTCAATCACCATTCTTGCGGCGTTGACTCCGATCTCGACGGCGGGAAGCTCAAACGATGTCAATGATTTCTCAAGAAGATTCCCGACGCTGTAACCCGTAAGGCTCACTATCCTGACCTGCTCAGGGACTCTTATTCCGCGCTTCCTCAATGCACGAAGAGCTGCCATGCCGTGAATGTCTACTGCTGTCATTATTGCGTCAAGCCCGGGATTGTTGTCTATGATTCTCTCTATGCATTGCCGCCCCGATTCGTAGCTGTTGATTATCCCGTCGGTGAACTCGCAGATCTCCGGCAGGTTTAATTCTGAGACTGCGCGCTTGTACCCCTCGTAGCGAGTCTTGTACGGCCTCAGCGCATATCGTCCCATTGAAGGCCCGTTGACCAATGCAATGTTCCGGCAGCCCTTAGCGTGAAGATAGTACACTGCGTTGTAGCTTCCTCCCTCGTAATCGCTGACTATGCTCGGCAATGTCTCATCCTGCCTGCGTATGATCTGAACGACAGCGAGTCCCTGATTGTGTATGTCCCTTATCACGCTGTTGTTTCGTCCTGTTGACGCGATAATGAGTCCGTCAATGAACCCGTAGCGCAATCGGTCAAGATATTCACGCTCAATTTTGGGATCGTCATTAGTGTGGCAGAAGAGAATCGAATATCCCGCATTCCTCGCTTCTGTGTCAATGCTCTGCGCTATGTCGTCAAAAACAGTTAAGTGCACGTTCGGAACAATCACGCCGATTGTATGACGCTTTCCTTTGCGCAAGCTCCTCGCGATTATGTCCGGGTGATAGTCAAGCTCTTCAACAGCGGCCATGATTCTCGCTCTCGTTTCGGGATGAACGTATGAGACATTGTTCAAAGCTCTTGAGACTGTAGCGGGATGACATTGCGCGAGCCTCGCGACATCTTTAAGGGTACTCAGAGTACAAATCCTCCTGTAAAATTTGTAAACTTCTTTTGATGAGACAAGTATACATTACATGAAAAAAATTATAGAATGATAACACGCGCTTGACGATAAAGCAAGTCATCAAAAATACTGCACGGATACCCCTGACTCTAGCTATGGGAAGGAAGCGCACTAACTTACTTTACTTTTACCCTTTTGTTTCTTAAAATACAAATACATAAACAAATGGGCGTTCTGTAACAAGAACGGATAAACACACAACGGTCTTAGAGCCGTTCTAGGCTGGCATATAGCCTTTGCGAAAATAGCATAAAAATTGCCAAACAAGAAGTAGCACAGGTGCGGGAGGCAAGCAAAGTAAGCGGATAAGGTGTAAAAGCCTTTACCAGATAGAAGCTGAAGTAAGCCAGCTCCGGCGAATAAGAGTATTCTGAGGTGGAAGTATCATGCTCAGACGTTAGGCCGTGTACCAATCTTCACCGAAAGCCCCCGGTTTTAGGCGTGGGGTCGCTTACCTCCGGCGTAAACTGCGAGAACACACAGGAGTCAATCGAGATGGCTCGCGAGGCAAAAGAAGCCGGCGCAGATGGTATCCTCCTCATGCCCCCGCATATGTGGCTTCGTTTCGGAATGAATCCCAACGCTCCTTTTGAGTACATCAAAGACGTAGCAGAAGGCGCGGACATCGACATCATCATTCACCTTTACCCCGCGACAAGCAAAGCATTCTACCCCGTCGAGACTCTCATCAAGATGTGCAAGGAGATTCCTCACGTCAAATGCATCAAAGTCGGCACAAGAGTCACGGCTATCTATGAGCATGACGTACGCGAGCTCCGCAAGCACTGCCCGGATATTTCACTCATCACATGCCACGATGAGACACTCTGCGTAACATGGTTCACAGGCATGGACGGAGCACTGATCGGTTTCGCAGGCTGCGTGCCCGAACTCATCACAGGCGCATGGGAAGTCTTCTCACATCCCGAAAAGCACACACTCAAAGAGGCTCAGGACTGGTCGAACAAGATCTACCCGATCTCACAGGCCATTTACGGCGGCGGTCAGCCCTCAGGTGAAGCACACGCGAGACTCAAAGAGACACTCGCTCAGCGCGGAATCTTCAAGAGCGCATTAATGAGGAAGCCCGTACTCCCGTTAGACCAGGAAGAGAAAGACTGGGTTGCAGAGGGAATCAAACTCAGCGGACTCGGCAAAGTCGACATGAGCAAGTACGCATAACATATAAACATCACGCAAAGGATAAAAATTTCGGAGCGGTCAAGGAGATTCACAAAAAATTCTCTGAGGCCGCTTCTCTTGTAGAAGGAGGAAATAATAAATGGACGTTTCAAAAGTAAATCGCGCGTCATTCCTCGAAATCTTGAAGCGCATCGGGCCGGGATTGATTCTCGCGGGCGTTGTGATAGGGCCGGGAAATATTACGACATCGGCCATGATGGGAGCGAATTACGGCTACACAATGATATGGCTGATTATCCCGATAATAATCATGGGTATAACATTCATGCTCACGTGCTACCGTATCTCAATGCTTACGGGAATGCCTACGATACACGCGATAAGGCACTATTACGGCACGCCTGCCGCAATGATTACGGGGATTGCCACCTTCATGTCATGCTTCTTCTTCACGATGGGAAATATTACAGGGTCAGGCACAGGGCTTAACCTCATAACGGGCATAAACTGGAAAATAGGTTCTATCTTCATGATAGTGATCACTCTTGCATGTTACTTTGCGAAGGGTGTTTACTCAAAAGTTGAGAAGATAATAACGCTCTGCATTGTCGGTATGATCATATGCTTCTTCGCGACTCTCGTTGCTACTGGCGGGCCTGACTGGGCGTTGTTCGGTCATTCATTGACTCACTGGACTGTTGCTGAAGGGAGTCTTGCTACGTCTCTTGCTTACGTCAGCACGAACGCGGCAATAACAGCGGGCATTTACGGGACATATCTCGGACTCGAAAAGAAATGGAAGCAGGAAGACTTGTTCAACGGAATCATGTTCGCGGATGCAATAGCGCACGTCGTGGCTGTCGTGTTAATCTCCGGGGCAATATTTCTCGTCGGAGCGATTGTCCTTCATCCTACAGGGCAGGGCATAAAGACTCCCGCGCAGTTAGGGCAGCTCTTAGTTCCGTTCTTGGGAAGCGCGGCGCCGGTCATAATGGGAGTTGCATTGCTTGCGGCGGCGTTCTCGTCATTGCTCGGAAACACTCAAAGGGGAATGGTATTGCTTGCGGCAGGAATCGACAAACCCACGCGGCTTGAGTCGAACTTCATCAAATGGGGAAGCCTCGTCTGCATTGTGATAACGACAGCGATATGCTTCATGTACAACGGGAGTCCCACGCAGCTGATATTGATCGCAAATATTTCGACGGCAATCGCGACACCGTTCGGAGGATTTTTTGTTACGCGGTTAATATTCAGGAAGGACATCAACGAGCAGAACGGACTCCCACAGCCGAGAATGTTACAGTTCTTCATGCTGGTTAGCTACTTGTTCGCATTGGTCATGACAGGCTCATCAATTCTGAGAATGTTAGGGAAGTAACAAGAGGATAAAAATATTCCCCCCGGTTTTGTGCCGAGGGGATTTTTTTTGTGTGTCAGTATCTTACGCCTGACGCATATTCATGGCAAAGCTCATCGCGTTGAAGCTGTTCATTCCGTTCATGCCGCTGAAACTTCCGCCGGGTCTCTGCATACCACTCATGCCGCTGAATCCTCCGGGCATACCTGAAGGGGGCATATTCATTCTGCCGTCTGACTCATCAGGCTTTGCGGGAGGCTCTTCACCTGCGGGGATTTCGGGCAAATCGTCCGGCCTCTGCATTCCCATTCCTCCGTCAATTTCTTCTTCACCTTCGGGCTTTGCGGGGGGTTCTTCACCTTCAGGGATTTCCGGCATTGCGGGGGGCATTTCACCGCCGGGCATCTCGGGCATTTCGGGCATCTCTCCGCCGGGCATGCTGGGCATGTTGATTACGCCGCTGAATCCGCTGAATCCTTCCGGGGCTGCTGGCTGAATGTTATTCTGCTGGCCTGCGATCTGCTGAGGCTGATTGTTCCCTGCCTGCATTCCATGTATTGCCTGTGAATTGTTCTGAAGTGATGTCTTGAAGCTCTGATTTGCCGCGCGGTTATTTCCCTGCATATGTGCGGTCTGAGTCTGGAACATTGAAGCATTGCTGAACTGATTAATACGCATCATGATAACACGTCAACTCCGTGTAGCGTACATCCTTAAACGTTCATGCAAGCACCTGAAAATTTTTGAGTGTCTGCTATTATAGCGGCAAAAGGAGGGCGTTGCTTGATGGAAAATGTTTATGACGCTTTGGAGATGACGTTAAACGACTGGCAGATTCTTTTCGGGAATTGGGGGGAACAGAAATTCCGAGCCTCTCAGGTCTGCCAGTGGATATACGCAAAGAAAGAATTAACTTACGACGGAATGACCAACCTTAGCAAAACACTCCGCGAAAAACTTTATGACAATGTAACGATCAATTTGCCCGTTATGATTCGTCAGCAGGTTTCACGAGACGGAACGCGAAAATATTTGTGGCATTTGAACGACGGCGCGAAAATTGAGTCCGTTCTCCTGAATCACGGAGGACACAAGACAGCTTGCATATCATCGCAGGCAGGCTGCCCGTTAAAGTGTGCGTTCTGTGAGACGGGCGCGAATGGATTCACACGGAACTTAACGCGCGGTGAAATACTCGGTCAGTTCCTCATGATGGAGAAGATTAACGGAGGGAACATCAACAACATTGTCTTTATGGGAATGGGTGAGCCTCTGCTGAATGAAGACAATGTACTCTCAGCAATACGCTCGCTCAACGACAAGAACATGCGCAGCTTAGGCGCGAGGCACATAACAATATCGACATCGGGAATCGCTCCGGGCATTGAAGACCTTTCTGACTTTGAGATACCCATAAGATTATCTCTCTCACTTCATGCCCCGAATGATTCATTACGATCGAAAATTATGCCGGTCAACAAGCAGTACCCGCTTCAAAAGTTAATTGCCTCATTGAGAAGATACCGTGAAAGAACAGGGGAACGAATCACGATCGAATATGCGTTAATCGACGGCGTGAATGATTCCCCCGAATGCGCCTACGAAACAGCAGCTTTGCTTGACGGACTCGAACCGTACATCAACATAATACCGTTCAATCCGATTCCCTCGCGGCCTGACCTAAGAAGATCATCGCAGGGAAGAATAAAAGCCTTCTGCGCTGTGCTTGGTGAAATGAAAATAGAGTACGAGTTACGCAAAGAACGCGGCACAGATATTATGGCGGCGTGCGGTCAGCTTGCAGGGGCTAGGGATTAGGGAGCAGCGTACAGGGGGTTATGCGGCCGGGCTGTTCCCTGTTTCCTGTATCCTATGCCCTGTGCTTTAGGAAGTCTTCATATGCGAGTCTGATTCCGTCCCTGAGACTCGTGCGTGCTTTCCAGCCCAATGAAGCGGCCTTGCTTACGTCCATAATCTTGCGGGGCGTTCCGTTGGGCTTTGACTTGTCCCACAAAATTTTCCCCGAATAACCGACAATCTCAGCGACAAGTGCCGTCAAGTCTTTGATGGTTATCTCCTTGCCTGATCCCGCGTTTACTGTCTCATTGCCGGAATAATTGTTCATGAGAAACACGCAAAGCTCCGCGAGGTCATCAACGTAAAGAAATTCGCGCAAAGGGCTTCCGTCTCCCCAGCAAGTAACAGAGTCTGCGCCTGAGATTTTCGCCTCGTGGAATCTCCGAATCAATGCGGGCATTACGTGAGAATATTCGGGGTGATAGTTGTCGTTCGGTCCGTAAAGGTTGCAGGGCATCACGGAAATATAGTCGGTGCCGTACTGTGTGTTAAGGTACTCGCAGTATTTGAGGCCGGAAATTTTTGCGAGGGCGTATGCTTCGTTTGTCTTTTCGAGGTAGCCGGACAACAAGTATTCTTCCTTGATGGGCTGAGGGCACATGCGGGGATAAATGCACGATGAGCCGAGGAACTCCAGCTTTTTGCAGCCGTTCGAGAATGCAGAGTGTATGACGTTCATCTCTATCATCATGTTGTAGTACATGAAGTCAGCGAGTGCCGCCGAATTTGCCGCAATGCCTCCGACTTTCGCCGCCGCCAAGAAAACGTATTCGGGCTTCTCCTCCGCAAAGAATGACTCAACTTCAGACTGCCGAGTCAAATCAAGCTCCGAATGAGTCCGGGTTATTATGTTCGTGTAGCCGTTGCGTGAAAGCTCCCGGAAAATTGCAGAGCCTACCATGCCTTTGTGTCCTGCCACGAAAATTTTTGAGTCTTTGTTCATCATGATAATTTCTCGCGCTCCTTGTATCTTTCTTCGTACCGCCTGTACATCTCCGGCAGTGCTTCTTGAGGCGTAATTTCAGCCTTGAACCCGGCAAGCTCATATAACTTTCTTGTGTCAGGGCATCGTCTCATCACACAGCCTTCGGGCGCAGAAAGTATTTTTATTTCAGGATTATACCCCGCAATCTTAAGCACAAGTTTCAAGAGGTCAATGATTTTCATCTCCTGCGACGAGTTTCCGATATGCACGATTTCGCCCGCGCATTTCTCACTGAGCATCACAGCTTCTGTTGCTCTCACAGCGTCTTCAACTTTGTCGGAATATACATGCCGGGATTCTGCGTGATCCTCCCTGCGCAAGCCTCGCTAGAACTCGTGAATGAGTCAGGTTCTCCGTGCTCGTGGCTGTCGATTATAGCTACTTCGCAATGTTGACTGAAACAGAATCTTCCGCGAGACGTATTACGCTGTTCTTTCAGGACACATTGACACGAGGACTTCTGACTTCCCGCACATGTCCTGCAAGAACGGCACAATGACATTGCGGGTCGTTCCTGCTGAGACTGTCGAACGGAGGATAACGAGCTGGCTTCCGTCGTAAACATCCCGTATGCTCTGGACTGCCTGACGTATATAGGTGAAGTAAGGCTCATGAGTCCCGGACATTAACTGAGTGCCTGCCGTAATACTGGTACAATCTGAAAATATTATTTGAGAGGTGATATTTTGAGCATGGATTTCAAACGGGAATGGCTCAGTCTGACTCTTGCGGATGATTTTATGTTCGGGAAAGTTTTTCAGGACGCGGGACTTTGCCTTGAGCTGATACGGATCATACTGCCTGAACTGGATATTGAGCGCGTTGAATTTCCTGAACGCCAGAAATCATTGACTGAAGGAATCTTTATGCACGGCGTGAGGTTTGATGTTTACACGCGGACGGACAAAGGTGAAATTATTGATGTTGAAATTCAGACGGCGGACACTGGCAATCTTCCCAAACGCATACGGGCTTATCACTCGATGATTACCCGCAGTGAAATGGACATCAGGAAGATGAAAAATTATAATGACATTCATCAAGCCTACGTAATATTCATCTGCCTGTTTGATCTTTTTGGGAAGGGAAGACATATCTACACGTTCAGGAATATTTGCAGGGAAGACACGAGCATAGAGCTTAACGACGGAGCAACTACAGTATTCCTTAACGCTAAGGGGGTTGCTGATGATGTCAGCCCGCGAATGAAAGCATTTCTGAATCTCATACTCGGAATAAAGTCTGATGATTCGTTTGTGAAAAGACTGGAGGCAAAAATGGAAGAAGTGTTAATGACTCCTGAAATGGAGTGGGAGTACTGGGCACAGCGCACACGGGAACAGGATTATTTTGACAGGGGAAAGGATGAAGGCTTCAGCTTGGGACAGCGCGAAGGACTCAGCTTGGGACGGCTTGAAGGACAGTACGAGACAGCAAAGCGTATGCGTGATGCAGGCTTCAGCGATGAGCAGATATGCAGCCTCACAGGTTTATCCCCTGATGACCTCAAGAACATTTAGCGCAAAAATTTACCCCCGGCGGAAATTCCGGGGGATTTTGTTATCTCTGTCCCTTGTCGTAAATTTGTCCCAATGCACGCGGGCTTCTGTTGCTCCTTCCGAAGAACACAAGCAATAACAGCGTAAGCACATAAGGCAGAGTCCTCACAAGATCGTTATAGCTTGATGGGAGTCCAAGCTGATGAATCGCAGCAGCTCCCATGCTCCTCGCAAATCCGAACATCAAGCACGCAAACAGCGCAGGAAGTATTGACCAGTTCCCGAAAATTAACGCAGCAATCGACAAGTAGCCATAGCCCAAATATATATCAGGCGAGAAATTTGCTGACACCGAGTAAGCGAAGCTCATTCCCGCTATACCCGACAAGCACCCCGATACTAACACCGCGACCGTTCGCACTGCATACACGTTAATCCCGGCCGCGTCCGCTGAGTGCGGATTGTCCCCGCAGGCCCGGAGTCTCATTCCGTATACCGTCCTGTACATCACGTACCACATCACAATCGCCACAACAAGAATCATTATCTCGAACGGGTATATGTCCCTGAACGCCGCGCCTATTATAGGAATGTCGCAGAGTCCCGGCACTGTTATCCTTGCGCTCGCACTCAGCATGAATTTGTTTGCGTTGTTCCCGAAGAATGACTCATTGATTCGTTTCGTCAGGAAGCTCGTTAATGCCATCGCCAAAATGTTCATGACGACTCCGCTTATTACCTGGTCGGCTTTGAACTTCACGCACAATAACGCATGGAGAAGCGCGAATATTCCCCCGCCTATCACAGCGCAGACAAACCCGGCGTAATATGGCACCTGCGACTCAGCTCCGAATATCCCATAAAGATACACCGTAGCAAATGCTCCCGTGAACGCTCCGAATCCCTGGAAGCCTTCAAGCGCAAGATTAGTTATTCCGCTCTTCTCGCTGTAGATTCCTCCGATCGCCATTATGAACAGCGGAAGCGAAAAGCTAAGGCCGTCAATTATTATCATCTCAAGCATTATTTCCGCCTCCTTCCCAAGAATGACGAGCACGCCGCAAACGTCAATATGAACGCAGTAACAAGGCTCGCTATCTCCATGTCTATATTCTGGCGCGAGCTCATATACACCGAGCCTTTCGAGATTACCGTGATAAGGAATGACGCAAGCACACAGCCTACAGGGTTATTGCCGCCGAGCAGCGAGACAGCTATAGCGTCGAATCCCATCGACGGAACAACACCGGGCTGAATCGCAGCAAGGTAGCCGCAGAAGTACGACACTCCAGCAAGCCCCGCCAATGCTCCCGAAAGAGTCATCGTCATTAGTGCAGTCCTGTTTACGTTCATTCCCGCGTAATATGCCGCGTTCGGTGAAAGCCCTGACGCTTTAATCTCGTAGCCGTATGTCGTCCGCTCAATGAACCAGTGAAGGAACAACGCCGTTACAACCGCAAGAGGAAACGCAATCGCAATATCAACCTTCAAGCCTTCCCATCTGAAGCCAGAAAGAGTCAGCCTCGCTCCGCTGATGATTGATTTGCTTTGTCTCGATACCGGGTTAATGTAGAACGTGTTTATGTAGAACGTTATCAGGTACATCAAGATCGAGTTCAGCATGATGGAGCTTACTACCTCGTTCACGTTGAAGCGGTATTTGAGCCAGCCGATTAACGCGCCAATCAACGCGCCCGCAATGAAGCCCACAATCACGACAGCAATTTTTGACGGAAGAATCATCGCGGCCATGTGAGCGCAGAATCCCGCAAAGAGCATTTGACCCGATACGCCTATGTTGAAGAAGCCTCCCTTTAACGCGAGAGCTACAGCAAGAGACGCGAAAATCATCGGAGTCATAGCGTCAATGAAGCTCATGAAGTCCGTGAACATGTTCTGACGGCCCGAATATTTCACCTTCTCCATCAGTCCCGAACCTCTCAGCAAGTCCATATATGCCGAAACGGGATCTTTTCCCATGAGCCACAAGATTAACGCGCCGAATATGAGACTTATTATGATTGCGATTAATGACTGTGTGAATTTCCTCATGCCGTCTTCACTCCCATCATGTACAGGCCGATCTCGTCAGTCGTAATTTCTGACGCAGGGGAAATTTTGTTGAGACTCCCGCCGTAAATGACTCCGATTGTGTCAGCGCAGTCCAGAATCTCGTCAAGGTCAAGCGAAATCAACAGAACAGCCGCGCCCCTGTCTCTTTCGTCAACAATATGGCGGTGAATGTTCATCACGGCTCCCGCGTCAAGCCCTCTCGTAGGCTGCATGAATATGATTAACGGTGTCTTCATGTCAAGCTCGCGCGCAATTATGGCCTTCTGCTGATTCCCCCCGGACATCTCGCGCGTAATCGTTGCGCCTCCCTGGCCGCTGCGAATGTCGTACGCTTCCTCTAACTTTTCGCCGTAAGTCTCGAACTCCGACTCGCTGATTACTCCCTTGTGCGAAAATTTTGGCGTGTAATACTGCCTCAGCGGAAAATTGTCCCTCAATGTGAAGTCAAGAACGAGTCCGACATTGTGCCGGTCTTCAGGGATATACGCGACTCCTTCTGTGATATGCTCGCGGACTGTAGCATTTGTTATGTCATGGCCGGAAAGTGTTACAGTGCCTCCTGAGACTTTCACGAGTCCCGCGATTGAGTCGGCTAATTCGTTCTGACCATTCCCGGAGACGCCCGCAACCGCAAAAACTTCACCGGCGTGAATCTTGAACGATACATTTTTCACAGCGTCGAGTCCCGCAGCATTCTTAACCGTCAAATTCTTCACGTCAAGAACAACATCTCCGAATCTCGCGGGCTTCCTCTCTGTCGTGAATGAAATATCATGTCCGACCATCATACGCGCCATGTCATCAGTTGATGAGGTCTTAACGTCAAGGACATCAACCAGTTTCCCCCGGTTCATGATCGCGCACCTGTCAGCAACGGATTTGATCTCGTTCAGCTTGTGAGTGATGAGAATGATTGTTTTTCCCTGTTCGCGCAGTCCCCTCACTATATCGATGAATGATGCTATCTCCTGAGGAGTCAATACTGCTGTAGGCTCATCGAATATCAGTATATCGGCCTCGCGGTATAACATCTTCAGGATTTCGACTCGCTGTCTTGTCGCGACGTTGAGATTCTCTATTACGTCTGTCGGATTCACTTTCAGGCCGTAACGCTCTGACAATTCCGCGATGTCATGATTCGCTTTCTTCATGTCGACAAAAGGAATGACTCCGAAAATTTTTCTCACAGGCTCAAGACCAAGCACAATATTTTCTGCGACTGTGTAATTCGATACGAGTCTGAAATGCTGATGTACCATTCCGATACCGAGCGAACCTGCGTAACGCGGCGAGTTTATACGCTCCAATTTCCCGCGCACGTAAATTTCTCCCTCGTCAGGCTCATACATTCCGAACAACATGCTTACGAGAGTCGATTTCCCCGCGCCGTTCTCGCCCAATACAGCAAAAATCTCACCCTCCTTAACAGAGAGTGAGACATCATCATTTGCGACTATTCCGGGAAAACGTTTCGTGATGTGCCGGAACTCTACAATGTTATCTGCCATTATTCCGCGTCAATCCCCTCGAACTTGTCCGGCATTGTCCCGCTTGTGAATGAGGCAGGCTTTATCTTCCCGGCCTTGAGGAGAGCGAGTGCCGAGTCAATTTTTGCGATTGCGTCATCGGTGAGCTGATTGCGCCCGGGTGTCTTCACGTAATCTATTGACCCGCTTTCAGCACCGAGAAGGAAATTGCCGCCCTTGAATTTTCCGTCAGCAATATCTTTAAGGACTCTCTTGTCGTTCATGCCCATGACCTTTAGCGAGCTTGTGAGAATGATATTCGAGTCTCCGTTCTTGCCGTCGTTGTACTGGTCAGCGTCGCAGCCGATAACGTAAACGCCTTTTGACTCTTTCGCGGCCGTGAAGACTCCCATTCCCGCGCCGCCAGCAGCAACAAACATAACGTCGCAGCCCTCGCGGATTAATGCCTGCCCTACGATTTTTCCGTTCGCCTGGTCAATGAATGAGCCGATGTAATTCCCGCCGATGTTCTTTCCTGTTACATCAGTCCCGGCATATGACGAAAGCTCTACGATTTGAGCCTTTGTCCCGTAATGCTTGTTCGCGTAATTCACGCCAGACATGAAGCCGTACTGATAGTTGACGTTCGTCGGGAATGCGATTCCGTTTACGACAGCTACCTTGTTTGACTTTGTGCTTAACGCCGCCGCTATTCCTGCGAGGAATCCGCCCTCCTCTTCTTTGAACCTCATCGCGTAAATGTTATCAGCTGCAACGTCATTCCCGTTTTCATCCGCCGGCCATGTGTCAACAAGAATGAATTTCACATCAGGGTTATCCTCCGCAATGTCAGGTATTCCCGAAAACTGAAAGCCAACGCACACAACAGCGTCATAATCAGCGGCGATATTCTCAACAGACTTAACGCACGATGCAGGGTCGCCGGTCTTGTCCTGAATTACCGTAACTTTTGCGCCGGGATTCTCCTTCTCGAACGCTACAACACCGTTATAGTTGTCCTCGTTGAAGCCTCCGTCGTGAACGTCATTCGGTGATGTGATGATTGCGACTTTGAGTCCGTCAGCAAAAGACGTGCCCGCTAAGAACGCAAGCAGCATTAAAACCGTGAGCGCAAAAACAAAATGCTTTCTCATAGAATAAACACCTCTTTGTGAAATGGATATGATAATTATACACATGATTCAATGAGTCCGATTCTGAGTCAGCAGCCAGAAATCAATCACATCAAAAACGAACCGACAAATCAAAAACGAATCGGCAAAACTAAATCAGCCACATCAAAAGCAAATCGGCAAAATGAAATCAGCCACATCAAAAGCAAATCGACAAGTCAAAACCGAATCGGCAAAACTAAATCAGCCACATCAAAACCGAATCGACAAATCGAAACCGAATCGGCAAATCATTATTGCTTGACAAAAATTTTTATGCCCTGTAAAATTTCACGCCTGAAAAAACTAACTTTTCAGGAGGTTTCTACATGGCCAGAAAAATGGTTTACGGCATCAATGACACGCCCCCCTTCTTCATAACGCTTCTATCAGGAGCACAGCACGTATTAACCCTCTTCGGAGCAACAACACTAGTTCCCTTGATATTCGGTCCGGCGATGGGGATGGACGCGCTGCAAATAGCCTCGTTAATCTCCTGCGTTTATTTCGGAATGGGAGTAGCGACATTAATACAGACAAGCAAAAAGCTCGGTTCAGGATTGCCAATCGTCCAGGGATCGAGCTTTTCTTTTATCCCTTCAGTTATGACCGTTATAGCACTCTACAAAGCGGGAGGCCCTGAGCAGGTCATGCAGTACATGGGCGGAGGACTCATAGCCGGAGGAATAATCCTCTCAATAATCGGTTACTCAAGAATCGCCGGGGTCATTCGCAGAGTCATTACCCCTGTCGTAATCGGCCCGGTAATTATGGCAATAGGCTTCTCACTTGCAGGAACAGCAATACAGGGCAACGCCGCAAATTACTGGCCCGCCTCGCTGGGAGTTGTAGTATTAATTTTCGTGTTCAGCCTCGTGTTGAAGAACAAGTACATTAACATCTTTGCGATATTGCTTGCGATTGTGATTACGTACTGCGTATGCTTGTGGCTTTCAGTGAACGGAACATTTGCCCCGGATCACCCTGCGTATATCAGCCTCGCAAGTGTTGAAGAAGCAAAATGGATTCGCGACTTCAGGACAGTGATATTCCCTTGGGGCATGCCTAAGTTCAGCTTGATGGCAATTGCTGCGATGCTTGCGGGATTCTTTGCGACGATGATTGAGTCGATCGGTGATTATCATTCTGTGTCGTATGCTTCCGGCGTTGAAGACCCTGACTCCGAGACGATAAGCAGGGGACTCGGTGCTGAAGGAATGTGCTGCGCTCTGTCGGGCGTATTCGGCTCAGTCGGAACAACTTCATACACTGAGAATATCGGGTTAATCGGCTTGACGGGAGTCGCTTCAAGAGTCGTAGTGAGAACTGGAGCGGTGATATTAATCCTTATGAGCTTTGTCGGAAAGTTAAGCGCGTTAATTGCAACGATGCCCTCGCCCATAATCGGAGGAGCATACATAGCTTTGTTCGGGACAATCGGCGCAATGGGTATTCAGGTCTTAATGCGCGCGGACATGTCGAGCCAGAGAAATATATTGATTGTAGGCTTTGCGTTCCTGATGGCACTGGGCTTGCCGGGATGGGTTGAAGCTAATCAGGCGTTGTTCATGAATGACGCACAGGGACAATTAGCTCACACGCTCGGCGGAATGTGCTGGGCGGTGCTGAAGACTCCTATGGCTGTTGCTGGAATTTGCGCGGCCATATGCGACTCACTGATACCCGGGACGGACAAAGAGCGCGGAATTAACGTCAAGCCCTCTGAGAATGAATAGAGAGTAAGAAATGAATCCCCCGGTGAAAGAGCCGGGGATTTTTTTTGCGCTGAATTAATTTGCGAGCTTGCGATATGTACCCTTCAGCACAAAGTCAGGGGATATAGCCTCGTTCCAGTCGTCAGTCTCTGTAATCTCAACTTTCACAGAACCGCGCGAAAATTTCAGTGTTGCTTGGCAGTTGCTGTAATTATTATCTGAAAGCTCAAGCGTGTTATTGTCGAGCCATCCTTTTGCTGTCCAGTGAACTCCGTCCTTGAACCTGCTGAACGTAACTTCCATCTCGTCAGTGTTGATGTCAGTGAGTCGCACCGAAACGAATCCCGAATCATTCTGGTACTCGCCTTCAATGTCGGAAGCTCTGAGTGTTACGGACTCTTCTGGTTCTTGTTCAGGCTCCGGGGCTGGCTCAGTCTCTTTAGTTTTTGCGGGCTGAATTTCGGGTTCTTGTTCCGGCTCTGGTTCAGGCTCTTCAGTTCTGACTCGCTGAGTCCTTCTCACGGGTTCTGACTCTGAGTCGTCATCCTGAGATCTGCGGGTGCGCTTTCTTCGCGGCGGTTCTGGTTCGTCATCGTCATTGCGTGATTGAGTCCTTCGTGAAGGAGTCCGGGTTGGTTCACGGGTTTGTGATTCGCGGAGCTCCTTTGCGATTTTCGGGAGAGAGTCTGCGCGGTCATTCGTTGCTATCGTATAAGCCTCTGCGCGTGAGTAGCCTTCATCCATTAACGCGGCAGCATCTTCATCACGCCCGGACTTTATCCACTCGCGCTGCAGCTTGTCGAGCTGAGCAAAAATTTTCTTGGGCAGAGTCCTCCTAAGGTGATTCCATGTGTTATTGAGCCGTTTGTCTGCGCGTGAAAAATCCGTGTTGCCCTTCCTCATTCGCAGGTACTCCGAGTCGCTGAGTGCGAACGCGGGAGAAATCATCAGCATCATTAACAGCAACGCCGAAAAAAAACGCTTCATGTTAAAGCCTCCTTGAAAATTTTATTGAGATGAAAATATTATACATTTGAAAAGAAATGATGAGACGAGAAGCACAACTCACTAAAATAAATCCCCCGTCAACAAAAAGCGCGGGGGAAAATCTTCACACGGCCTCCAAGTCCCGGCTCGCTACAATATCAGTGTCAGTTCCGCAGACGTTGTGAATTAATACCTGCCCGATCTTTATGGGAGCTTCAACTTCAAGGCTTGCTACAGCTCTCGTGATGTCGAAAAGTTTTCCTTTCGGAGCGGGAGTCTTGCTTCTCACCGGGCATACTGGGAGCTTCCCGCCTCTGACTCTCACTGTCGACGCAAAGACACGCCGGGGATCTTTCACTTCTGACCTCGCGTAGCTCTCACCCCTCGCGCATGTATTGCCCTCAACTTTCGTTACCTCGCCTGAGTCATCAAGCGTTACTGTCAATCCGCAGCCTAAAGGGCACGAAACGCAGATAAACTTTCTCTCACTCGTCATCATTTCACCTCCTGAATGTCTATCGTGATATTGCTGACGTTCCCGGACTCTTTGAGCTTTACGGAATTGATGCGCACCTCGTTCATTTCGCCGGGCCGGGCATATCTGAGTCGCTGAGTGTATAGCTCTGTCCCGTTGTCCGTAACAGCAAACACTCTGCACGCTTTCTCGATGGGATGAGTCACGCGCATGAAGATTGTTGAGTCAGTCTCGCCCGTAACAATCTGCGGAGAATAGAGCCTGACATTTTCACCGCCCTTGACCGGGATTCTTTTTGCTGACGAAATTTTACCGGCTGCGAATCTTGCGGCGTTCGTTCCTGCTATGAGTCCCTCGTCGCTGACATTGTCAACAAGATCATAAACGATTACGACATTTCCGGCCGCGAATATTCCGGGGTTGCTCGTCTGAAGCAAGTCATCCACAACTGGGCCGCCTGTAACGGGGTGAATGTCGACTCCGGCCATGCGTGAGAGTTCGTTCTCAGGTATAAGCCCGATAGCAAGCAGTAACGTATCACACTCAACGAATCGTTCAGTGCCTTTGACGGGTGTCATATGATCGTCAACCTCTGCGACCGTAACGCCCTTGAGTCTGTCTTGTCCGTGAATGCGTGTTACAGTTGTGCGAAGGTGAAAAGGAATCCCGTAATCGTCGAGGCACTGCGCAATGTTACGCCTGAGTCCGCCCGGCCATGACATTACCTCGTAGACTCCTTCAACCGTCGCGCCCTCCCAGATCATTCGGCGAGCCATGATTAGCCCGATGTCGCCCGAACCGAGAATCACAGCGCGTTTTCCCGGCATGTAGCCTTCCATGTTTACGAATCGTTGCGCCGTTCCTGCTGTGTAGATTCCTGAAGGCCGTGTGCCTGGTATGCGTATTGCGCCTAAAGGACGTTCACGGCAGCCCATAGTGAGGACGATTGCTGACGGGTTAAGCGACTCGATTCCGCGCTCCTTGTTCATCGTCCACACGGTATTATTCTCGCGGTCAATCTGGAACACCATCGTGTTTGTGCGAAATTCGACTCCCGCTTCATGTGCCTGCTGAATGAATCTGTGCATATACTCCGGCCCGGTCAATTCCTCTTTGAACGTACGAAGCCCGAATCCCGGGTGAATGCACTGCTGCAATATTCCGCCCAAGTCCCAATCACGCTCAATCACAACGACTCTCTCTGCGCCTTCACGCTTTGCGCCGATTCCCGCTGCGACTCCTGCCGGCCCTGCACCGATGATTAATACGTCAATTCGTTCGCTCATTCAGACACAGCCCCTTTCAGCAGAAATTCTTTTGTTTTTCCGACAAGAAGTTTTGAGTCCCCGCCGTGCCTCGTGATTTCGTCAAGAGGAATCCCAAGCTCACGCGACAAGATTTCGGCGACTCTCGGACAGCAGAAGCCCCCCTGACAGCGTCCAGTTCCTGCGCGTGTTATCATCTTCACGGCTGAAACTGTGCGCGCTCCTCTGCGTATTGCCTCTAACACTTGCCCTTCTGTTACTGTCTCACACCTGCAAACTATTTGTGCGTAAGATGAGTCTTTTTCCGCGAGTGCTTTACGCCCGGCCATGTCCATATACAGGAAGCGGGGAATGTTGCGGCGTTCAGGGATAAATTTTTCGTTCGGCGCGAATGTAACGAGGTCAGAAAATTCTTCCTTCAGCAAGTCTGCTATGTACTCTGCTATTGCGGGTGCTGATGTGAATCCTGGGGACTTAATCCCGGCAACGTTCACGAATCCGTGCGGATGTTTCAACGCTGAGATCTCGAAATCTCCCGACTCTGTATTAGCCCGGACTCCTGCGAATGTCGTAATGTTCATGTTGACGGGGAAATTCGGAACGAGTCTTCTTGCACCCTTCAGCACTTCCGCGAGTCCTTCGGGAGTCGTTGACCTGTCTTCGGGGTCAAGCTGTTCTGTTGCTGTTGGGCCTGACATGAGGTTTCCTTCTGCTGTCTGCAAAACTGTTATTCCCTTCCCTGCTTTTGACGGGCAGGAGAAAAGAAAGCTGTGAATGAATCCTTTTGTCGCACGGTCAAGCAAAAAATATTCTCCCTTTGTCGGAATGATTCGGAATGAATTATCGCCCGCCCATGAAGCAATCTCGCCCGAATGGACTCCGCCGGCGTTAATCACAATTTTTGCGGTGAAGTCGCCTTTGTTTGTTGAGATTCCTCGAATGTTGCCAGAGTCATCAAGAAGGAGTCCCGTTGCTACGGTCTCAAGGAACAATTCAGCACCGTTGATTCTCGCGCTCTCGATCATTGCGTTTACGGCCTCAAAGTTATTGATGATTCCCGCTTCAGGAGACCACAACGCCGCGACAATGTCGGGTGAAACATTCGGTTCTTTCTTGCGCAGCTCATCGCCGGAAATTATTTCGACTCCCGCAGAGCCGTTAGCTTTTCCCTGCTGCAATAATTCCTCAAGGTGCTTTGTCTCGTCATCATTGAAAGCGCAGACGTAAGATCCGCATTCGTCCAAATGAACGTCAAGAATATCTTTGAGCTTGTGCCACAACTTATTACCCGGCACGCAGAATTTTGCCTTGACTGTTCCGGGCTTGTCGTCAAATCCTCCGTGTATCATTGAGCTGTTTGCGCGTGAAGCTCCTGCGGGAAGTTCTGACGCTTTGTCGATTACCGCAATTTTCACGTGATACTTTGACAGCTCGCGTGCTATTGATGAGCCTGTTATACCTGCGCCGATTATCACAATGTCATACAAAAATTTTCCCTCCTCATAAAATAACAGCCCCGCTTTTCACGAGGCCGCCTTCTTAGGGGTAAGGGATTAGGGACAAGGGACTATAGAACCCCTAACCCCTGCTCCCTGACTCCTGTATCCTGTCTGTTAATCCGTCCACGCTCTTGACTTCTCTATAGCTTTCTTCCATCCTGCATAAGCCTTTTCGCGTTCGGAGGCTTCAAGCTCAGGCGTAAACTTGTGATCCTGCGCCCAATTCGCGCGGATGTCGCCTTCATCTTTCCAGAAACCGACAGCGAGTCCCGCAGCATATGCCGCGCCGAGTGCTGTTGTCTCATTCACGACAGGACGAACTACATCAGCTCCGAGAATATCCGCCTGCAACTGCATGAGCAAATTATTCACGACCGCGCCACCGTCAACCTTCAGGGCTGTGAGCTTTTTGCAGGAGTCTTTCTCCATCGCCTCAATGACATCACGAGTCTGATAGCAGAGACTCTCAAGTGTAGCGCGGATTATGTGTTCTTTCCTGACGTAGCGAGTCAGTCCCACGATTGCCCCTCTTGCTGTCATGTCCCAGTAAGGAGCGAAGAGTCCCGAAAATGCCGGCACGAAATATATTCCGGCGGAGTCTTTCACTTTGCCCGCGTAATATTCCGTTACAGGCGCGTCATCTACCATCTTGAGATTGTCCCGTAACCACTGAATCGCAGCACCGGCAATCGCTATTGATCCTTCGAGGGCGTAATAGCATTTCCCCTTCTCGCGTGAATAGAACGCTGTCGTGAGGAGTCCATTCTTTGACGGTATCGGTTTGTCGCCAATGTTCATGAGCATGAAGCAGCCTGTTCCGTAAGTGTTCTTTGCTTCTCCCTCGCTCAAACATGCCTGGCCGAACAAAGCCGCCTGCTGATCTCCCAAATCGCCCGCAACAGGTATCTTTGCCCCGAAAGGCCCGGACTCTGTCGTGTAACCGTATACCGAGCTTGACGGCATAATCTTGGGAAGCATTGACGCGGGAACTTTCAGCTCGTCCATCATCGTCTTGTCCCATTCGCAAGTCTCAATGTTCATCAGAAGGGTACGCGAGGCATTCGACACGTCAGTAACATGAACACCGCCGTTGACTCCGCCCGTAAGATTCCAGATCAGCCACGTGTCTGTGTTGCCGAAAAGAAGCTCGCCTTTCTCTGCTTTCTCACGCGCTCCGGGTACGTTGTCGAGTATCCAGCGGATCTTTGTCCCGGAGAAATACGGGTTAATCAACAGCCCGGTGATGTCCTTGACTTTGCCCTCGCCTTTCTCGTTCTGACCCCAGCCGGGTTTCTTGAGCCATTCCGCGCAGAAGTCCTGAGTCCTCGTACACTGCCACACAATAGCGTTGTATATCGGCTTGCCTGTCGATTTCTCCCATACAACTGTAGTCTCGCGCTGGTTCGTGATTCCTACGGCGGCTATTTCATCGGGCGATGCGTTTACGGCTGCTAATGCTCCGCGTATAACGTCCTGAGTCCTGCTCCATATCTCCATCGCGTTATGTTCTACCCAGCCGGGATGAGGGAAAATCTGTTCGTGCTCCATCTGATATGATCCGGCGGGCTTTCCGTCTTTCGTGAAAAGCATACAGCGAGTGCTTGTCGTCCCCTGGTCAATCGCTGCTACATATTTTTTGCCTGACATTGATATTGTTGCCTCCTCTTTCATTTCCTGTGATGATGATTCTGAAGGTACGCTTTCTTTCTTTTTTCCGAACAGCTTGAATATCATTGTTTGACTCCTGTGTGAAAATTGCGGGGGCTTAGTGAAAATTTACGCTACATTATCCCGCAGGCGTGGCAGAAGAAGTATGCTACAACCGCTCCCACTAACGGCCCGACTACAGGCACCCATGAATACGCCCAGTCCGAGTCCCTCTTTCCGGGTATAGGCAGCACAAAGTGAGCGATTCTCGGTGAAAGGTCTCTTGCGGGGTTCAGCGCGTAACCTGTAGGCCCTCCCAAAGCCGCGCCGAGTCCGTAAATGATTCCTGCTACGAGGAAAGTACCAACTCCGGGCGTGAATCCTGCCTTTGTCGCTACTCCCTCTGAGAACACGCACATAATCAGCGTAACAAGGAAGAATGTCGCGATCGCCTCTGTCAGGAAACAGCAAGGAAGGCTTCTGTCTTTCTCGCTCTTGTTGGGTGCTGTGCAGAATACACCAAGCTGCGCGCTGGGGTCTGAACCCTTCCAGTGATCGAGGTACGCAAGCCACACTACAACAGCTCCGCAGAACCCTCCGCACATCTGAGCGATGATTATCCCGAAAGCCTCGCCCCATGAGCCATATGTGCCCGCGAGAGTCTTTGCGACTGTAACAACGGGATTCAAATCACCCTGAGCAGAGCCGAGACCATTGGCCGCGAAAACTCCGAGTCCTACTGCCCATGCCCAGCCCCAGCAGATATGCACCCAGTTCGAGCCGTTAGCCTTTGAGTCTTTGAGTACGAGGTTTGCTACGTTGCCGTCTCCAAACACAACAAGGACGAGCGTTCCGAAAAACTCGCCTAATATCGGTCCAGGTGTAAACATGTCAAATGATTCCTCCTGTGAAAGTTTTTGTTGTTGACTCTTCTGCAAACATGGCCGGAATTTTCCCGCAGCTTAAGCCCCCGCTGAGAGTCTCACGGAAAAATTGCCGCGTCAAAATTTGCAATGTGATTTTGTGATTGATGGTTGTATTTTAGTGCATTAAATCGGCGAGTGAATGAGAAATTTTGCGGGATTAAAAGTGTTGCTGACGTTTGAAAATTTTCCTTTAAGTATGTTGCTTGCCTGTTAAGTATGTTCCTTGCCTGCTAGTATGTTCCTTGTCTGCTAAGTATGTTGCTTGCCTGCTAAGTATGTTCTTGTCTGTGAAGTATGCTCTTTGTCTGTGAAGTATGCTCTTTGTCTGTGAAGTATGCTCCTTGTCTGACAGAAATTTTTTGCCGGTTCATTCTTGAGCGTCTGAAAAACAAATCCCCCCTGCGCTTTCACAGAGGGGAAACCTTACCGCCTGTCCTTAAAGTATAACGCTGATTCTGTTCACGCCTTCCGAATAATTATGCGTGATTTTTCCTTCAGCTATCCTCTTCAGCATCGTAACTCCCAAATGAACGTCATCATCTTCAGGAACATCGAACGGGTTGAACTTCCTGCCCTTGTAGACAATCTCAATCACCGTTGAGCCGTCAGCCTCTGAATACGAGATACCGAAATCAATATCAACATTTCTCCCGTCAGAATAGCACCCGGAAATTATTTCGTTGAGTAATTCCTCGCCGCTCAATTCGAGTCTGTATGCGAGGCGTGAAGAGAGTCCGTATTTCTCTGAGAAGGCATGAATTTTCCCCTGCATTTCGAGAAGGTCAAAATCTCTGCGGTTTATCTCGTAGCTGAAATACTTTAGCTTGCGAATGAATGCGATCGTCTTTTCACGTTTGGGAGAGTCAAAAATTTCTGACGGAGTCCCCTGCTCATATATCCCCCTGTCAGCAAAAAACAATACACGGTCAGCAACTTCACGCGCAAAATTCATCTCATGCGTAACGATAAGCATTGTCATATTGTGCTTGGTCAGCATACGAATCATCGCTAACACCTCGCCGACCATTGTAGGATCTAACGCGCTCGTAGGCTCATCGAAAAACAGCACTTTGGGATTCATCATGAGGCTTCTGCATATTGCAATTCTCTGCTGCTGACCTCCTGAAAGATTTTCGGGCATTGCGTGAGCTTTTGACGTTAGACCGACTTTCGACAGCCAGTCCATAGCGTGCGACTCTGCTTCATTCCGGGACATTCCTGCGAGTCTCACGGGAGCGAGGCATAAATTATCCATCACGTTCATGTGCGAGAAGAGATAAAATTTCTGGTAAACCATTCCCATTTTCCGCCGGATTCTGTTCACGTCAGCACCTCTTGCGGTAATCTCCTCGCCGTCAATGAATATCTGCCCGCTGTCGGGACGTTCGAGAAGCTCAAGCGAACGGAGGAACACGCTTTTTCCGCACCCTGAGCCGCCGATTATCGCGATGCGTTCACCCTCTTCAACCGTCAAATTAACATCATGAAGTACGCTTAGACTCCCGAAAGATTTGCAGAGATTCCTAACTTCAATAAGGCTCATGATAATTGCTCCTTCCTGTGCTGGCAGTAATCAGACAGCGCGAAAAGTCCGTGAACTATGTACGCAAGCGCAAGGTATATCAGCATTCCGATTATGATCGTTATCATCGGCTGCATTGTCCTTGAAGCTATGTTGTTGATGACTCTCGTAAGGTCTGTGATTGACACGTAGCCCACGACGCTTGTCCACTGAATGAGATTTACGACTGTTGACTGGTACACTGGCTTTGCGATTCGAATCACCTGCGGCAATGTTATGAGCCTGAAAGCCTGCCACGCTGAGAGACCGAGAGTCCTCGCCGCCTCTACCTGTCCTTTGTCCGTCGCGCTCACTGAAGCCCGCAACAATTCCGCAACATGCGCCGCAACGTTTAATGAGAATGTTATGACGGCGATTGTGTTTGCGTCGAGGGGACTGCGCGCGAATATTCCGTAGTACATCAGCATTAAGAGCATGAGAACGGGCGAGCCTCTGAGGACGATGATATAGATTTTTGCGGGAACGTTTAAGATTTTGAGGTGGGACATTCTGAGAAGGCATATAAACGCACCGAGAAGAGTCCCGAACAGCATGGAGAAGAACGAAATATAGATTGTCGCGTTGAGACCTTTAAGAATGGTCATGTATGAGCCGCCCTGAATCAGAATCCTGTAAAGAATTTCGCTTAACGGCATAAAAGTTTTGACTCCTTCCGTGAAATATTGAGTATATTATAATGAACACTCAAAAATTTTCAGGAGGGATAAACATCATGAGAAAAATTTTCATGCTCATAATGTCTGCGTTACTCCTCGCGCTTTTCACAGCCCCTGCATTTTCTGATCTTAATTTTAAGACTCACACAAAGTATACGCTGTACATCGGAATGAATGACGGCAAAACGGGAAAGCCTACATATGACTTGCAGAGCGCGCGAAAGATTTTCATGAACATAGCGGGGAAATATGTTGACGGTTACACGGTATATGATGCTGAAGGATTCTGGCGTGAAGGTGAGAAGATGTTCAGAGAGAAGACTCTTGTATGCGTTATCGTTGATGCGTCAGAAGAATCTGTGCAGAAGATAATGAACGAGGCACTGAAAATTTTCCGTCAGAACTCTATATTGATTGAGAGGTCAAAAACTGAGAGTGAATTTTACGATGGCAATAATTAATTGAGTCCATCAAAAAGTTTTTGCAAAGTCGATTCGGGTCTCTCAAAACGCACCTGACGATTCAAATTCGAGACATAAAAAAAATCCCCGGCCATGTGAAACCGGGGGATCTTTGTATCTTCTAGCTGTACTGACGCTCTACAGCACCGTGAACTTCTTTGAGCTGCGGTATATATTCCTGCCTGTAACGGCCGAAGCAAACATCCATCTGCTCATAGAATGAAACGCTCTCAAGCCCTACGAATCTTTGCGCGATTGCTTCCGATGTGGGCATGTAACGAATCTCTCCGTCGAACATTTTCACGACAGTAACGCCGCTGACTCCCTGCTCAAGGAGAATGACAGCCGCCGCGCCGATCTGCTTTCCGAAGTTGACATCATAAGCTGACGTTGAGCCGCTTCGGACGATATGACTCGGAATGACTTCTCTTATTTCGGGGATCTCAAAGACACCGGGCACATACATCTCTGAAGTCTTCATGAACTGCTTGATTTCTGGGTCCTGCCTCATCATGTCTTCAAGGGTATCTTTGACGAAACGCCCCGCGCCCGCGAGCTTGGGATGGCCGAATGAGTCAGTTTTCGCTCCGCCGCCGTCAGAGAATAAATTTCCGTCCTGGCCTCTTACGCCTTCAGCAACAACAATCGTGTATGTTCCCGCGTGAACGTCAGAGTTGAGGATGCGCCGTATATAGTAGTGCTTCAGGTGAGCGTACACGGCGTTGAAATCAACGGGGACTTCAGGAATCAATATGCAGTCAGCATCAGCGGCAATTCCGCCCCTGAAAGCCGTATGACCCGCGTAACGTCCGAAAACTTCAATGACCATAATACGGTTGTGAGTCGTTCCTGTAGTCTTGAGGTCGTCAACGATATTAGCGATTTTGTTGATGGCTGAGTCTCCTCCGACTGAGTAAGTCTGAAGGTCCAAGTCCATAGTCTTTGGAGCATGTACGCAGGGTATTCCGTGCTCTGCGAGGTCAACAACAACGCTCCCGGTGTCATCACCGCCGGAGATAACGAGTCCGTCAATGTTGTGCTTTCGGAGTCCCATCATGATTCTGTCGTATTTGTCCGGGTCGTTGATCTTTGAGATTTTCACGCGGCTGTGTCCTGCGTCGCTTCCTGCGAACTGTGAAGTTATGTGATCTGTTCTCTCTTCGTCAAGCTCCACAAGGTGATCGAAATTCACGAGGTTGTAGAGTCCCGCGTAGCCGTTGGGAATCGTGTACGTTCTCATTCCGCGCATGAGTGCCGTGCGTGCTGCGCCTCTGATTACGGCGTTAAGTCCTCCGCAGTCGCCCCCGGATGTAATAATGCCGATGTTCTTTATCTGCTTGTCGCCCAAAATTGAATCTCTCCTTTTGAGTCTGAAAAAAAATTTTTGGATGTGAATAATTATACAGTGAATTGAATTTTTTGGCCTGAATGTGTGAACGTGATAAAATTCCCGCAATCCCAAAAAAGAATCCAGAGTCAAAAATTGAAGAAGGAGATGTGAATATGCACAGGAAGATTTGTACCTTCATTGCTGTGATGGCGTTCGTGATTCTGAGTGCGGGCTGTGCGTTTGGAGTGGAAATAAACGAGGAGAATTTTCCGGATCCTGCATTGCGAGAATTTGTCAAGCAGTATGACATAGGAGAACGGCGCGTAGAAGGTTCACCGCTTAGGCTAGGAGAGAAAGACGGCATATTGAGTAGCGTAGAATTATCATGGGTTACAGGTATGAATGCTCCCGGAACAAATCTGAAAGGTATAGAGCACTTCACGGCTCTGGATACCTTTGGCTGTCGCAACAATGGGGTTACAGAACTTGATGTAAGCTCTTTTAGCCGTCTAGGGCTGTTAAACTGCGACTTCAATAAACTCAAAAAATTAAATGTGAGCAATAATCCTGCCTTATATCATCTTCACTGCCTCGACAATCAAATTGAAGCATTGGATGTGAGTCATAATCCTGAATTAATTGAGCTGATGTGCAACAACAACCCTATTGGCAAACTTGACGTGAGCAATAATCTCAAGTTAGAGATTCTTGTCTGTGGCAGTACTGATCTTAGGGAGCTTGATGTTACTAACAATCTTTATTTAACCAGGCTTGACTGCTATAACAACCACCTGACCGAATTAGACCTCAGCAAGAACACCGCCCTTACTGAAGTGCTTCTCGGAGTTCAGGAAGCTGACGGCCTCAAAGTCAAAGCAGTCCCGGAAGGCTATGAAGTCTGCCTGAATGATTATGTGTCGGACGTAAACAACATAGACATATTCAGGGTAGGAGCAAACGATTATTCCATGAGGTTCACAAAGTACAGCAATGAAAACGGAAAAGCCACAGTGATTTTCCCTGAGCCTCCCAAGACCTTGCATTACTTCTACGATACCCGCTCCCCGAACAATGACCAGCTTTATGTTGTCATTAAGCGTTCACTCAACGTTGACGTTATCGAGCGCGGAGGCCCTAAAGACAACATCATATTCGGAGTAAAAGATAACTGCTATCTTGATGAGAACGATAAAGCCATTACTGAAAAATCAATCGCGGATCTATCAGCAAAAATATACGGCAAGAAGGGATTTGTTGCTGACGGAAATTCACGGCTCATCGTCAGGGTGAAAACTGAAAGGCCGGGAAATGTCGAGTTTTCGGTGAAGGAGAATATCGGCGTTGAAATCGAAAGGCTTTCAGACCGCGCAAAAGTTTCCAGCATTCACACGACAGACATCGGCGGAGAAGAGCATCAGGCTTCAGCGGTTCTCGTTGCTCCTGAGATGTACCCTGTAGGAATATTTCCGTCTCAGGATTTTACGGTTCATGTGAAATTTACAGCAGATGAAACAGAAGAAGAGACACCTGAAGATGAAAAGGTCGCGGAGAACGATATAGAGCTTGAGATTCATGCCGCACCTGTTGTGCTGTTGCATGGCTTCTCAGGTGGCGCGAACGCTGAAAGCACATTCGGAATCAACGAGAACATAGGAGTTTACCGCAAGCTGAAGGACGCGAAATTCAACGTGTCATGGTGGAATTATGACGGCACAAAAGGCCCCTCCGTGTTGCTCAGAAATGACTACAACGGGCTGTTCTCAACACTCGTGCTTGCCTTCGAGGAGTACAGGAAAAAGGGAATAGTATGCACAAAGGCTGATATTGTCGGTTACAGCATGGGCGGACTTGTGGCGCGTTATTTCTGTCTTCCGCAGCAGGCTTCGTTTGACGGTAACTATTACACGTTCAGATCCTACAAACAAGGAATGGTCAGGAGAATTATTGATATTGCCGTGCCGAATAAGGGCAGCCCTTGGGCAAGCTATTTCTGCAAAGATTTCAGTGTAATCAACACTAACATAAACTTTCTGGCCATGTCCGTATCAGGGTGGTTAATGATTGCCGAGCCTGTAATCAAAAAGGCTGTCGAGCAATTCATGAACGGCGGAAGGAACTCTGACTCAGCGTGGGAGGATATGGCTATCAACAGTGCTGTTACTGGCGGCGCATATCCTGTGAATGTGCCTATGTATTCTATATATGGGCAGATTAAGCAGGACATTGACAAATTCATGAAGACGTATGACTATATCACATTCCTAAATACTGCCGGTAAATACGCTGTAAAATATTCAAAGACAGATGAGTACATAGACTATCTCGACAAATTCAAGGACAACCTTGACCTTTCTGACAAAAGCCTTGCTTTGTTCTCCGACATCGCGCCGGTTCACCCCCTGTTTACGTCAGTTCTTCAGGCAGTGCAGCTTGCGCTTTCGACATCTCCGGCCGGGATCGTGAAGAGCATAGCCGAACAGCTTCCCACTGTCATCAATGAAGCATTTTTCGCGAATGATGAACATGATTTGTGCGTCTCCCAAAACAGCGCGGCCGGTGATTTTTCAGGTGCGTCATCAGCCAAGACAGGATTATTCCAGTACAACCACCTCGCAATATGCAAACAAAATGACATAGGCAATGACATTGTATCAAAGCTGAAAGGCTCTAAAAGCGCGTTCAAAGTTTTCGGCAAATTGTCATCATCAAGCCCCACCCTGCCGTTAGCAAAATCTCCTATTCCTTCTGATACGGGTAATGACGGAGAATATGACCCTGATACAACTTACGCGGAAAATTTCAAGATTCAGCTTGAGCCGGCGACGTTGAATGTGAAGGCCGGAAATGCAACACTCAAGATAAAGGCCACGTCCAGCAAAAAAATAATCGATGGCGCGAATGTCTATATAGTCATTCAGAAAGACGGCCTTGACAGGATTTTGACAGCTTACGGCACAGACGGAAAGAACTTCACTAAATCGATTGAGTTCACTTCCGCTGATGCTGGTTCGGCAAAAGTTTACTGTTTCAGTTACGGTGAAGGGCAACAGCTTTACATCTCCAACAAAGTACAACTCGCCATAAAAGCCAACGCTAACGATTCAGACATTGAGGAGCTTTATTTTGCCGGGGACAGCGGGGTCATGTTTGCGGAATCAGGCTCAGATATACCAGCCGGGCTTTATGCACGCACAAAAGACGGCTTTGCGTTCGACGTATCATCGCCCCTCATGGGCACATCTTGGACATCAAGCAACCCTTCAGTAGCTTACGTGAGCAGCGACGGAATGATTCACTCTCTTGCGGACGGAAGCGCAACACTCACAGCCTCATACGCAGGACTCACCGCAAGCATCATCGTCAACGTCGGCAACAATTTCTCAGCACCCGAAATCACCTCGCAGGCTCTTGACGGAGGCAATGTCGGCAAGAATTACACAGCACAGCTTCAAGCATCAGGCACTCCGTTAATCTCATGGCGAATCATTGAAGGCCGACTCCCCTTCGACCTGACACTCAGCGACTCAGGCATGATTTCAGGATACCCATCTGAGGAAGGCACCTTCACTTTCACCGCTGAAGCCTCGAACATTTTCGGAACAGACTCGAAAGACTTCACGATCACTGTCGGCAATGCAGCAGGAGCAGCTGTCACGATTGACGCAAATAATTTCCCAGATGACAGCTTCAGGGCTTTCATCTCGGACAATCTCGACTGGAATCATGACGGCTTGCTCACCGAGCAGGAAATCATCGGTGTTACTGCTATCGATGTCAGCAATATGGGCATTAAGAGTCTCAAAGGCATTGAGTACTTCACAGCCCTCGTATATCTCACATGCACTAACAACGAGCTTGCAGAGTTAGACCTCTCGAAGAACGTGAACATTTACGGAGTCGCAAGCCAGAACAACAAGCTCGAAAGCATTAACCTCGCTAACTGCTTGAAGCTCTTCCAGATTTGGCTCGACAACAACAAGCTGTCTTCCCTCGACTTTGCAGACTGCCACGCGCTTAACATACTAAGCTGCAAGAATAATCTGATAACGACTCTCGACCTCAGAAGGCAGGCAAATATTACTGACCTTCAATGCGATGAAGGAGTCGAGATTCGTTACAGCGATACGCCGGGAGGCTCTGAGATTCTCATTGACGCAAACAATTTCCCGGATGATGCTTTCAGGAAGTTCATTGTTGACAATTTCGACTGGGACAAAAGCTCAAGCCTCAGCGATTCAGAGATTGCCGCGATAACAGGTATTAAGGCCGTCAATATGGGCATCAAGAGTCTTAAGGGCATTGAACATTTCACGGCTCTTGAGTATCTTACGTGCGCTGATAACGAGTTGGAAGAAATAGACCTCAGCGGGAATCCGAATTTTATCGGGCTCGCAGCAAACAATAACAAGCTCAAACGAGTCAACGTCAGCAATAATCCGAAACTCTATCAAATCTGGGTCAACAACAACAAACTAACCGCGCTGGATTTCTCTCATAATCCCGAACTCGCAATAATCGACTGCAGCAAGAACTTTCTGACGGAGCTTGATATTTCGGAAAACGCCAACCTCCGCGAGCTTTATTTCGTGAATTACCCGGATGAAGGCTCAGAAGATGTTGACTATCATACGCTTCAGGGCAACGCAATTCGCAATATCGACTTGAGCGGCGCGACTCTTCTTACTCATATTGCCTGCTCAGCAAACGGAATCGAAACGCTCGACTTGTCAAACAATCCTCTGCTCGAACATATCGAATGCCACAATAATTATCTGACGCAGATTGACACATCTATTTTCACGGAGCTGAAGTATCTTCATGTCGGCGGGAACAAGCTCAGCACACTTAATGTGAGTCAGAATCTGAAACTTCAGGAGCTTTTCTGCGGTGATAATCTTCTTGAGACTCTCACTCTCGGAGACAAGCCGGAAATGTTCAGGCTTCATTGCTGGGGGAATAATCTTCAGTCATTGAATCTCACGGAATGCACCGCGCTTCAGGAACTTCATTTCAGCTCAAACAAAATAAGCGCGGCTGATCTCACGAACTGCAAAGAACTTGTTTCACTCGACTGCGGGAACAATCTTCTTGAGACTCTGACACTTGGCGACAAACCCGGGCTGCTCAAGCTCTACTGTTACCGCAACAATCTCAAAGAATTAAATCTCAAAGGATGCCCGGCCCTTAAGGAGCTTAGTTTCGGCGCAAACAAAATCAGCGCGGTTGATATTACACACTGCAAGGAACTTGAGTCGCTCGCTTTCTGGGACAATCTCGTTACGGAGCTGGACATTTCAGAGCACGTCAAACTAAAGGATTGTATTTTCGGCAACAACAGGGTAAAGACTCTCAATGTCGGAAACAAGCCCGAACTGCTCAGGCTTCATTGTTACAGCAATGACCTTTCAGCTATAGATGTAACAGGATGCCCGGTGCTTCAGGATTTCAGCTGCGAAGGGAACAAAATCAGCGTCCTTGACGTAACAAAATGCAAAGAACTTGAGTCGCTGTACTGCAAAGATAACCTTCTCAAAGTGTTAGACCTCAGCGAATGCCCGAAAATTACGACGCTGACTGTTGACGAGGGTGTCAAGCTCATCTACACTCACGAAGAAACGCCGCCTGAAATTTTGACCGAGACTCTCACGAACGCCGCAACGAATCAGCCCTACTCATTACAGCTCACAGCTTCAGGGGCGAATCCGCTCACTTGGACTCTCAGCGGAAAACTGCCAGCAGGACTCTCACTCAGCGAGGCAGGACTCATCTCAGGAACTCCCACCAAAGCCGGCAAATATTCTTTCACCGTTACTGCTGAAAACTCTTACGGCAAAACCTCAAAGCCTTTCACGCTTGAAGCATTTGACCCCGTCAGCATAACTACAGCAAGCCTTAAGGCAGGGACAATCACAAAGTCTTACAGCGTAACAATGAGGGCGAAAGGCACTAAGGCTATTACATGGTCAGCAGAAGGACTCCCGAACGGACTCACTATTAACGCAAACGGGAAAATTTCAGGCAAGCCGTCAGAGTATGGAGTGTTCGATGTGAAACTCAAAGCTGAAAACGGAGCAGGCATCACCGAGAAAACATTACAGCTTGAGATAAAAGCAATTCCGCCGACACTTTCAGGGACTCTCGCGAAACCGACTCTTAACGTTCCTTACTCTTCAGGGCTTAAGCTCTCAAAAGGAAGCACGCCGGTAACATGGAGCGTTGAAGGAAATTTGCCCGGCGGACTCTCTCTCGACCCTAACACGGGAATCATCAGCGGGACTCCAACGTCATACGATAAATCAGGCTACAAGGTAACAATAACGGCCTCTAATGACGCGGGTATAAAGTCAAAGAAAATCACCCTCAAAGTCAAAGGCACTGCACCCAAAATCACAGCGAAATTGCCGCAAGCTACAGCGGGTGAAACTTACAGCGCGGAACTTTCAGCAACAGGAAGCGAGCCTATTACTTTTAACGCTGAACTTCCTGAATATCTCACACTTGACGGCAGCACTATAAGCGGCGCTGTTCCCGATTCGGTCAGGAGCTTCAAGATAAAAGCATACGCATCGAACCCGGTCAAAAAGAACGTCAAGAAGAGCTACACAATCAGAGTCAGCGCAAAGAAATCTCTTCCGCAAAATCAAAACGCTGATAACGGCACGGACATCACAGAAGTCAGCAAGGGAGTCGATTCTGAAGTCATCGTTAACGTTCCAGACCCCACAGAAAACATAGTGCACTTATATTCCGAAAGCTATGTGATAGTCGCGGAGCTTGGTGAGATTTCCTGCGACATGGCCGGGATTTATGACTTTGAGATTGAAATACCTGATTGTCAACTTGAAGGATCAGAATTAGTTTACATTGCAAATTCTGACTCACCTTCTGAAGATGACGAGATCGCAGAATTTTATGATGATGAATGGAACGAGATCTCAGAAATTCCTGAGAGTCGCAAAATTACCGTGTCAATCTGGCTCAATCCCGGAAGAATCTACATGCCGGTTATAGCAGTGAAGCATTAAGCGTGAAAATCTCCCTGAAAATCTCAGCGACAAAAAAAGACCTCCCGCCGTAAAAAGCAGGGGGTCTCGTTTTTACTTAGTGTGAATTATGCGAGCTTTGCTCCGAACTCTTTGCACTCTGCTGCTGCGTCTTCATCGGGTTCAAGGTGCGCTTTCACTGTTGCGATTACGTTTGCGCCTGCTGCCTTGCATCTTTCTTCCCACGTTCTGAGCCATTCACCGTCGCCCCAGTCGTATGACCCGAAGAGCGCGACTTTCTTCCCTGAGAGTTTGCCCTCTGCTTCCGTGAAGAACGGTTCCATCTCTGCTTCTTCGAGGACTTCTGCGCCCATTGCCGGCGATCCGAACGCTACAACGTCATACCCGGCAAGCTCGTCGACTGATGACTCGCCGACTGTCTTGCATGTTACGTCAGCTCCTGCTGCTTTTGCTGACTCTGCGATGATGCCTGCCATTTTCTCGGTGTTGCCTGTTGTTGTTACGTAGACGATTAAAGCCTTTGCCATTTGCTTTTTCCTCCAGAATTTTTTGCTGACAAAATTTTTCAGTGCCAAATTTTTTTATGCCTGCGCTTTTATCTGCAATTATATTTTTGACGCAAGTATATTTTTGTTTGACTGTACAAAATTATAATACCTTTCTTTTTTTGTCAAGAAAAATCTGCTGCACTGGATTATTTTGCGCCGGGGCTGTTAATATTCGCTCGTTGAGATTTTGCTGAATAAGGAGGTGTGAATGATGAAAATATTATTGCTGCTTCTGCTGATGCTTCTCGTGATTTCCGGCGTTGCGTTTGCGGCGGGCCATTTCTGGAGATGCCGTTTCTGCGGAAGGGGAGTCAACTCCGACAACTGCCCCCCTGCAGGGAAATGCGACAAAAGCCCATGGGGGACTCACGACTGGGAAATGACACGCTGATTTATGCGCTGTGAAAGAAAGATTGCCTTCTCGGAATCGGGAGGGTAATTTTTTTCGTGCGTCTGAAAATCTAATGCACTAGATAGAATTAATGTCTGGCTGTTATCATTAAGTATCAAATCTCAATATCTCATCTTAATGTCATACAGGGGGAATCTATCACGCCTTCTTTCACTCTCACAGAAGACACAATGCACAGGCTCCGCGAAAAATTTTCAGAGTTCCACAGAAACCGCGAAATTCTCAGCGGGATTCTTGGCGACTATACAGCAGATTACAGGCAGTCCGGCGGGAATCTTCTTGAGCGTCAGGAATTTTTGCGTGAGAAATACTCAAAGCGCGTCCCGAAATTCAATCACTTAGTCTGGAATGATGACGATGATTCTGAATTGTGGACAGCCGCGGACATTGCTATAGTTCTTGGGCGTGAAAGGTCTTCTGTAACGCGCACTCTCGCAAAGATTGAACGTTCAGAGGGATGGCGGTCAAAGCTCCTCGCTATAAGGCACTTGTCAAAATCTGAAAACGGACTCACTATATACTCATACACGCGGGAAATTTTCACTCTCATCATTGACCGTTACGAGGAAGAATATTTAGAGAGGTTCGCGAATCCACGTCACGGAAAATCGCAGGACATCAACGAGATCAAACGCTTCTGGGAATATCTCAGGCAGTCAGCAGAAAGTGAGAAGCTCAGACTCACAGCGGAAATTTCCCCGGAGATTCACGAGCTTCCAGACATACCCCCGATGACATGGAACGATATTATGTCGCTGATTTGGCGCAAAGTTTTCACGGTGAGGACTGGCACATTCTTTACGGTAATATTCGCGTTCAGCTTTGAGATTGCCCGGCGTTACTCATTCACAAAGCCTTACTTCACAGCAGGGGCGGTAATCATTCTCACACTTTCAGCCTTGATGATTCGGTTCAGGAAATGGCGCGTTGATGTTCTGTCTGACGTTGGAGCGGGGGCGTTGTTGTTCGCGATCTTGTGGACTGTGGGAATAAGCTCGCAGGGACTTTACGCGGCACCGGTGAAAAATTCGCGGCGTGATTTCCTCATGAATGAGTCTTCCGGCTGGGTTGAAGCATACCGAATCAATGATGAGATTTTTGTTACGGTTATTCCTATCATGTATTCTGATCTTGCTGCTGATGTGAAAGAACTGGTTTACGGGATTAACTCACAGCCCGACAAAGTTATACGCAAAGAGAATCTCCGGGACTATTACGAGAAAATCACAAGCACAAAGAGCAATGATATAAAGTATGTTACTTCACGATTGAGATTCATTGACGGAACAGAGTCGGAAGTGAGACAGAATAACCTGACGCAGCCCGGCAACCTGAAAGCACCGGGCATTGAGGATTAATTTTTAGACTGTGCGCTTAACTCGCGGTATATCATCACGATAACGCAGACTGAAATAACGAACGTCAAAGCATCACTCGCAGGCATTGACCACAAAACACCGTCGAGTCCCATGAACATCGGCATGATTATTGTCAGTCCCGCACCGAAAATCACCTCGCGGATTATCGACAAGCCAGCGGAAATATACGGCCTGCCCATAGCCTGAATGAATATGAACGCGGCCTTGTTTATGCACGCAAGAACTATGAGGCATAAATACGTCCTGAAGCACTTCACCGTGAAATCAGCATAGTAAACGCTCTCACCTGACGCGCCGAACAGCGCAGCTATATCCGCCGGGAAAATCTCAACAATCACAAACGCAATTACCCCTAATACAGCCTCGCACTTTAACAGCAATGTGAACAATGACTTCACACGGTCAGGCCGACCCGCTCCGACATTGTAGCCCGCAATAGGAGTACAGCTTGCGGAGAGTCCAACAACAACCGAGATTACAATCTGAAAGAATTTCATCACGATACCGATTACAGCCATCGGGATTTGTGAATACTCAGGCTTTCCGAATATAGGATCTAACGCGCCGTATTTGTGAATCATCATGTTCACGCTCGCAACGCTTATCACTAATGCAACCTGTGAAAGGAAACTGCACATCCCCAAAGGCAAATAACGCCTCATTAACGCCGGGTAAAAGTGAAGATTGTTGCGCGAAAAATTTATTGCCCTCATCTTGAATGCTATGTAACGGAATGACATGAACGCCGTGAAGATTTGTCCCATTATCGTAGCAACTGCCGCGCCGGTCATGCCCCAATGAAAGCCGAATATGAATACAGGATCAAGGACGATATTTATCCCCGCGCCCATTAGAGTCGAAAACATTACGTAGTTCGGACTCCCGTCAGCAGAAATTACCGGGTTCATGGCCTGCCCGAAAACATAGAACGGTATACCCGGAATTATCCACGAGAAATACTCAACAGCAAGCCGGAATGTCTCATCATTGACACGCCCGCCGAAAATTGTTACAAGCTCTTCACGGAATACCCAGTACATTAACGCGATAATGACTCCGACACTTGATGACAACAACGCCGCACTTCCTACAGAGTCGCCGGCCTGTTTGGGATTCCTCGCGCCTAGACTCATGCTTACGAACGCGCATACACCGTCGCCAATCATCAGCGTGAATGCGAGGGCTATAACTGTCATAGGGAACACGACATTGTTCGCTGCGTTACCGTTTGAGCCGAGATACGATGCGTTTGCGATAAATATCTGGTCGACGATGTTATATAGTGCTGCAACCAAGAGTGAGACTATCAAGGGGACTGAATAACGAATCATAAGAGAGCTGATTTTTTCACGCTCAAGAAAAGAATTTGTGTCCAACATTTTCACCTTCTGAAAAATTTTCGGGCAAAAAAAATACGTATGCCCGTCTTGCCCGGACTTACGCATTTGAATGCTGCACAGCGGAGTCATTATAACACTCTTCACTTTAATGACTTCATAAATAACTTACTGTATAATATGCGAAATTACTTATCACAAAGGGGCGATTCAAAAATGAAGAAGTATCTCTCACTCCTCGCAGCAATATTCTTTTTCTCATCTGTTCAGCCTGCTTCAGCGTCATATCTCTACACGTTCTCTTCCGGTGATATTCTTGACCCGAACGCAGCGGATGCCTATTACGGGCTCGGGCGAATCGATTTCGACTCGTCTGGCGTGCCTTATCCGACAGTGATCGAGTCAGAAGAGCCGCGCGCACTCGGTGCAGGAAAATTCACAATGAACGGCAGAGAATACATCTACGTAACAAAGACTAAGAAGCACGATGCCTCAGCAACACACCTTGAGACCTGGTACTCGTTCTAAAATCCTTCAGTCAGCGTTTCAAAGCCGCTCAACACGCAAGAACGTCTTCTGAGTCTTCCCTATAACACCGTCGCAAGCCCGGACATTCTTCTTCCTCCTGATGAGGCAAACGGATTAATTTATGCGATTGACGGAAATACTTTGAGGGCGGTTAATCCGCTCACATGGTCAGACCAGGCAACAGCGAGTCTCAGCACAGAGTATCAGGTTCATCAGCTCGTCAGCTTGTGGCCGGACTCACATAACTATTTGTACGTCTGGAGCTCAAAGCGCACGAACATCACAGCCAGCGGGGACTATACACCCGTCAGCAGCGACATTCACGTTTATGACCGTGAGACTCTTGAAGAGCTTGCAGTGTTCCATTATGTCAGAACGGGCTTTGACACGACGATAAAGAAATCAGATGACGAAGCGCAAGCCGAAATGGGACGCGGACTCGTTTTCATTGCTGACAAACTGGTCGCTTATGTCGCTTATGATTCGCCGGATTCAGTAAACGCTCACGCTTCAATCTGGTGCATTGATGAGTCCGGGCTTGTTCCTGAATCAACCCGCACAATCACAAGCAGCGATATTGAGGGCTTCGATGTCGATATCGAGTCGCCTATGCATGACTCACTCGGAGGATTCTATTTCGTCGCAGAGTCAGGAGACCTTAACGCTAGTCTTTCGTCAACGGACATTCTCGCAAGGGTCTATCATTATTCGTCTGAAGGCAAACTCGAATATTCACCGTCAATAAACGTTATGTCAAATGCCGAGCTTGTCATGACACAAGAAGGACGCTACAAAGGCAGCATTTTCATGTATAACATTCTCGGAGAGCAGTGGATGAGCGGCTACGAAAAGAAAATGGAAGTCTTCTTATGGAACGGCGGCAACACGAACGGAGTCAGATGGCCGCTTGCTGACGGCACATATGTCAATCAGGTGAATATGCTGCTGTGGGAAGAGGGCGTTGAAATTGAGAAGCCTTTCACAGCAGGAACAGGAATCTATTACTCAATTGAGAGCGTCAACCAGTCAATACGCGATGAGAAAGACGCGGTTTATTACTGGGACGGAGAAAGGGGAAGCAGATCCCGACTCGTATGGTCATCAGACAATGAGCTTGAGATTGAGAACCCTCCGCTTGACGGCAATAACGGATTCTATTTCGTCAACGTTGATTTGATGAGTCCCGACGCAAATACACTCATAAGCACAATGACTCTAATGCACGGAAGGACAACGGGAGCTACGAGAGTCAGCGATTTAGGCTCATTCCTTGCGCCCCCCTCAACATTCATAAAGAATCCGAAAGATACTCAGGCGATTCCCGCTGAACAGTTCCAGAATGAATTTGCGCTTGTTGAAGTTCCTGAACATAATCAGCTCTTTGTTGGCGCAGGGCCTGTAGGAGGAAAATTCCGTCTGACAGTGTTCGACTGGACGCAGAAAGCCGCGCTTGAGTCTGGCGACAATGTGATAATCACTTACGATGACAAAGACATGGGCGGCAATGCGAATATCGGCGGAATGGTACAGTTCACAGAAGCAAGAAGAGTCACGGGCACTGGCAGTTCAGGCGGGTGCGGGATGGGCTTCGGGCTTTGGGCAATCGGGATAATCGGTGCTGTAATTTTCTCACGCAAGCGGGGCATTTAGTGTACAATTAATGCATTCACCAGCGAAGGAGGAGTCATCATGCAGGTAGTACAGACGAGCATAATCACAAACACAGCAGGGAATGCAACACGTCTCGAACGCGGGCAGACAATACGCAGGACTGACACGCAGTATGTGCACGTCAGAGAGCCGATATTAGTACAGCGTCCCAGAGTCGAGGACTTCAACAATTTGGTAGTAGTTCATGATCAAGTAGAGCAGTACATATAACAATAAGCCCTTCCGTAATGACTCAAAGTTGCGGGAGGGTTTTTATTTTGAGCGCGTGAAAAATTTTTGCCCTTCTTAATATCAAGGAGGGTATTTTTTTTTGTGTGTGCTAAAATCTTTTTGCCTTCTGAGATTTTCGGGAGGAATTATTTTTAGGGAGGTATTCTTTTCATGAAACGCAAACTTTTCACAGCATTACTTCTTGTTCTCGTCATGGCCGTATCGGCTTCAGCGTTCGGAGGCCGCGAAAAATGGTCGTTCAAGCCCGACAACCCCGTAACAAGCGGAGTCGCAGTGTCAGGAAACAGAGTCTTCTTTGGGACTGAGACAGGAAAAATTTACGCGCTCGACAAGAACACAGGCCGCTTAATCTGGGACTACAAAGTCGAGAACACAATATACGGAGTTCCTTCAGTCGTGGGCGACAATGTAGTCTTTGCGACAGGAAGCGGGGAAATTATCTGCCTCGCGATGTCTGACGGCTCATATAAGTGGTCAGCGGGCGGAATCGGAGGGCAAAACACGCAGGGCAAAGCTGTCAATGACGGACTCAGCGACGGCACAGCGACAGGCGGCGGACTCGTTTACGTCTCAAAGGATGACAGGAAGGTACACGCATTCAGCGCAAAAGACGGGCGCACAGCATGGACATACATGACAGGCGATCAGGGAGTCAGGGCTGCTCCGACATATGCGGAAGGCTTTGTGTTTGTCGGCGAGTATGACGGGATATTCAGCATCCTTGACGCGAAATCAGGCAAGAGAGTCAACGGCGGCGGTGCTGGCGGTGCTGTAAACACTCCTACAGTGAGCGGAGGAAATGTATACTTCTCAGCTTGGGACGGCTCAGTGAATGCTGTACAGATTAAGGGAGTCGAGCCTCTGTGGAATGTCAACGCAGGCGATGTAGTAACGACTCAGCCTGAAGTAGCAGACGGAAAAGTTATTGTAGGCACCGGGCGCGGATCAGTCGTAGCACTTGACGCGAAAAACGGCGGCATGTTATGGAAATTCGAAACAAACAGCGGAAGCATTTCGGCGAAACCAGTTCTTGCTGACGGAGTCGTTTTTGTCGGAGGAGAGGCCGGGCCTATGATCGTTCTTGACGCTAGGACAGGGAAACAGGTCGGCACAATTGGCGGCGGAAACGGAATCGGCGGAAATCCTGCATATTCTGAGGGCGTTCTTTACTTCAGCAACGGTGATTTTTATGCTTACGAGTAGGATTGTCATTGCGCTTGCGGTTGTTGCTGCTTTATGCGGCACGGCATTTGCAGGACAGATGACTCCTTGGTTCAACTCAAACATTTACGGCACTTTAGGGAAATACAATCCGGCAATGAAGGATGACTTTTACGGTGCTGTAAATATTGACTGGCTGAGAAACGCAAAGTTAAAGCCCGGCTATGTCAGCTCAGGGGCATTCACGGAGCTTCAAGATACGATTGACGCGAGACTCAAAAGTTTGATGACTGACGTGCTAATTTCCGGCCATGATTCAGACCTTGTGAGGAAACTTTATGCCCTGTGGCTAGACTGGGACTCGCGTAACGGTGAAGGGCTCGCGGATCTAGGAACTCAGGCGGACAAAATCACAGCAATAAAATCAATCGCTGAACTCAATGAATACTTCAAGACTGAAGACAGCTTTTACTGCGGAACGGTCATTGCGGATTTCGGATTAGGGCGCGACAACAAGGACTCCGAATCCTACAACCTTGAATTGTCGTCAACACCTTTGTTTCTCGGAGACTCAGCAGAGTACAGCAACAGGACAGCGAACGGCGACCGCACAAAGAAAATGCATGATGCTGTTGTTACGTACATGCTTCAGCGTCTAGGCTACACGCGGGAATTTGCAGCGGGCATCCTTGAGAGCTCGTACAGATTCGAGGAGAAAATAGCGGCTCATGAGATGACACTTCAAGAGTGCTACGATCCTTCAGCAATCGACAAAATGTATAACCCTCTCACGCTTGATGAGCTTCGGAAGAAATCGCCCGTTTTCCCGTTTGCTGACATAATCACGGCTCATAATGCTGTCTCGAATCTCATGAATCTTCAGGAACCCGAATGGCTGAAGGCACTCAATGAGCTTTACAACGAGTCAAACCTTGAGGACATAAAAGCATATCTCCTCGCAAAACTCGTGAAAGGCTATATCACCCTCACAGATGAAGCGGCTTACCGTCAGTATCAGAAACTGTCACGCGAACGATACGGAATAAATGAGAGCAAGCCCGACTCAGAATTAGCGGTTGATTTCGTTCACGGCAATCTCCCTGTGCCTGTCTCAAGAATGTACGTGAAACGCTACGTCCCCGAGATCGCAAAGCAGGAAGTAGAACAGATTATCCGCCAGACCGTGAAATATTACAGGTCAATGCTTGAGCAGGAAGAATGGCTTTCAGAGTCGACTCGCAGGAAGGCCATCGAGAAACTTGACGCAATGAGGCTTAATTCAGCGTACCCGGACAAATGGGTGGACTTCTCAGAATTTAATTTCCCTGAAGAGTGCAGCTTCTATGAGGCTGTGAAGGCTCTGCGAAAATTCAAGGTGCAGAAATATTTTTATGACCGTCTGAATCAAAAAGTTGACCATGATTTATGGATTCAAGATGTTGTTGTCGTCAACGCATATTATCAGCCGTCGGAAAACTCGATAAACATAATCGCGGGGATAATCGGCGGAGATTTCTACAACCCCGATATGAGCTACGAGGAAAAACTCGGTGGCATCGGCGCGGTTATCGGTCATGAAATTTCGCACGCATTCGACACAAACGGCGCACAGTTCGGCAAAACGGGAAATGTTGAGTCTTGGTGGACTGAGGAAGACAAAGCGCACTTTAAGAAACGAGCGGACAATCTCATAAAGTATTTTGACACTTTCAGGGTTGATGACACCGGCGAGAAATACAACGGCTCACTTGTTCACACAGAAGTAATTGCTGACATGGCCGGAGTGAAAGCTATGCTCGGTATTGCGGAAGGCGTTGAAGGATTCCAGTACGATAAATTCTTCAGGCAGTACGCTAAAATCTGGAAGATGACAATGACACGCGAAGTCAGCGACATGAGAGTCAAAACTGACGTTCACGCATTGCCGTATCTCAGAGTGAATGCGATCGTTCAGCAGTATGAAGAGTTCTACAGCACTTACGGAATCAACGAAGGGGATAAAATGTATCTCGCTCCTGAGAAAAGAGTCGCTGTGTGGTAAAAACGCTTTAAGGTTTAGGGACTCCCTGTGAAAACGCAGGGGGTCTTTTTTTGTGCGCATAAATAAAGACTGCTCCCCTTGAGGAACAGCCTTAATCCCTTATAGGAAGGTTCGTAATGGAAGAGCTCGTCAGTGAAATCGGCATTGTAAGGTTTCAATCCCTTATAGGAAGGTTTCACAACTTTTTGAGGGAAAATACCACGAAACGCAATTAGTTTCAATCTCTCGCAGGAAGATTCATTTTGACGCGAAAATTTTATCGAAACTCGCCGTAAAACCCTTAGCTTTAGCTATGGGGATATAAGGAGTAATATAATATAATTTCAAATATGAAAACGTTTTGCTTCAAACTCTATCATTCCGACTATAATAATGCCTTAATGAGCCTAATTAATATAGCTGGCCTCATCTACAATCATTGCATAGCCTTGCATAAACGCTATTACAGATTGTACAAAAAATCTCTCAATGCCAACCGTCTGAAAAATCATCTTGCGAAATTGAAGCACACAAAAAATTTTCTTACATGAGCAAGCTAGGTTCGCAGGCAGTTCAGGACATCGCCGAGCGAATAGACCGTGCATATAATCTATTTTGGAGCAACCTGAAGCGCAAGAAGAAATGTTCACCGCCAAAATTCCGTAAGGTACGCAGATATAAATCATTCACGCTGAAACAAGCGGGCTGGAAGCTGGACGAATTTAACGGCAAAATCCGCATAGGCAAAAAGTGGTACGGGTACTTCAAGTCGCGAAAGACAGAGGGGAAAATAAAAACAGTAACAATAAAGCGTAATGCAGTCGGTGATATATACGTCTATCTAGTGTGTGATACTTAGTGCGATACAGTCAAGCCGCGAACGGGTAAAAGCGTCGGGTTAGACTTCGGACTGAAACAATTTCTCACAGCGAGTGATGGACATAACATTAAGTCTCCGTATTTCTTCATGCTGAACATAAAGAATATCCGTAAGAAGTGCCGCAATTTATCCCGAAAAAAGGAAGGCTCGCGCAACCGTAACCGGGCAAGAAAAGAATTAGCACGCGCATATAGGAAAACGAATAACCAGCGCAAAGATTTCCACTTCAAGACAGCAAGAAGGCTATGTGAAGAATATGCAGTGATATGCCTTGAGACGCTGAACATGAAAGGAATGGCGCGCAGATGGGGGCGAAAAGTTCACAGCTTAGGCTTCTATAGTTTTGTAGAAATCTTGAAATATGAAGCAATGAAGCTGGGAACGCAGATAATCTTTGTGGACAGGTATTTTCCGTCAAGCCAGCTTTGCAGTGTATGCGGTTACAAAAATCCGGCAGTGAAGGACTTGAAGATACGAGAATGGGAATGCCCCAACTGCCACACTAGACATGACAGGGATAAGAATGCGGCAAAAAACATTTGATGGCTGGGACATACTTGCTTGCGCTTACGCAGCCAGCCAGTGGAGGAGAACCCGTGCCTTACGGCATGCAAGCACAAGACGCTCTTCGGAGTGCAAGGTTTGAAGATACCAGAATCACCCGCCTTTACTTACGTGCGCTGCGCTACAGGCGTGGGGAGTATGTCAAAAGAAATACAAGGACGAATTAATACTGATTCCCGCTCACACAGGAACGCACAGCGATTTGTTCTGAGAAAAATTAATCCCCCGCTTTTATCGGCAGGGGGACTTTTCATCATCTATTATTTCGAGCGTCTTACTGCTTCTTTCATCATTACGTCATGCGCTCCTCCCTCTACAAGTGTTACTGGTGATACGAGAGTCAACCGTGCTTTCTCTCTCATTTCAGGAAGGCTCAATGCTCCGCAGTTGCAGAACGTTGATTTTATCTTGCTGAGAGTCTCCGCAACATTATCGCGCAGGCTTCCCGCGTATGGCACGTAACTGTCGACTCCTTCCTCAAATGACAATTTCGCCTGTGATGCATCCCCTGAGTCATATCTCTGCCAGTTCCTAGCGCGTGATGATCCTTCGCCCCAGTATTCTTTGACGTAGTTCCCGTTGAGGAAGACTCTGTTTGTCGGACTCTCGTCGAACCTCGCAAAGTATCTCCCCAGCATGCAGAAATCCGCGCCCATCGCAAGCGCAAGTGTTACGTGATAATCCATCACTATACCGCCGTCCGAGCATATTGGCACGTAGACTCCTGTCTCAGAAAAATATTCATCCCTCGCCTTCGCAACTTCTATCACCGCTGTAGCCTGTCCGCGCCCGATCCCTTTTGCTTCTCGCGTAATGCAGATTGAGCCGCCCCCGATTCCTATCTTCACGAAATCCGCTCCAGCGTCAGCAAGAAATCTGAACCCGTCAGCATCTACTACATTCCCTCCGCCTACCTTAACCGAGTCCCCGTAATTCTCCCGAATCCATCTGAGAGTCCTCCTCTGCCATTCCGTGAATCCCTCTGATGAGTCTATGCATAACACATCAGCCCCGGCATTCACAAGCGCAGGGACTCTTTCTGCATAATCCCTCGTGTTTATTCCCGCTCCCGTCATGTAACGCTTCTGACTGTCGAGCAATTCCAGCGGGTTCTCTTTGTGCATGTCGTAATCTTTCCTGAACACGAACGCTACCATGTTCCCTTCATCATCAACTATAGGCAGCGAGTTCAATTTATGCTCCCATATTATGTCGTTGGCTTCAGTGAGGCTCAGTCCGTCGTGAGCTGAGATCACTTTGTCGATCGGTGTCATGAAGTCCCTTACCTTTGTGTCAGCAGGAGTCCTCGTTACCCGGTAATCACGGCTCGTAATGATTCCCAAAAGTTTGCCCGTTAAGCTCCCGTCATGAGTAACTGCTACCGTTGTGTGTCCTGTCTGTTCTTTCAGCTTGAGGATGTCCGCTAATGTCTGGTCAGGGCCGATTGCTGAATCATTCGCGACAAATCCGGCCTTGTACCGTTTCACACGGGCGACCATTTCGGCTTGGTCTTCTACGGACTGCGAGCAGTATATGAATGATATTCCGCCCTCGCGAGCTAATGCCACTGCCATTTTGTCGTCTGATACTGACTGCATACACGCCGACACTAACGGAATGTTTATCGACAGCGGGGACTCTTCACCATTCCTGAACTTGCACAGAGGAGTCCTCAGTGTTACGTTTGAGGGCACGCAATTTTCTGATGAGTACGACGGCACAAGAAGGTACTCGGAGAACGTGTGAGAAGGTTCACTGTAGTAATACGCCATGAAGTAAATTTCTCCCTTCAAAAAATTTTGCCGCTTATCATAGCACAGTCAGCAGAGTCAAAAATTTTCTGACTAGTTGCGCTCCGAGCGATTCGATTTTGAGTCGGCGGTTCGGTCTTAAGCAGGCTGGTCGGTTTTGAGAGATTCGATTTTGGGCAGGCGATTCGGTTTTGACGATTCAATTTTTGACGGGCGATTCGATTCCGTGACTCTCAGAGCAGAGCGGGCGATTCATTTTCGGGCTTTCACGGCGTGTATAATTACTGACAAATTTATTATCCCTATTGAATTGGAGATGGCGAAAATTACATGACAGACGACAATTATTACATGCGGCGGGCATTTGATGAGGCAAAATCGGCATACTCTCGCGGTGATGTCCCTGTCGGTGCGTTGATTGTGAAAGACGGCCAAATAATAGCATCAGGAAGCGACATGAAGAACTCTGACCCAACAGAACACGCTGAGATTGTCGCGATTCGTTCGTCAGCAAAAAAATTAGCTCACTGGAATCTCTCGGGCTGCACTCTGTATGTTACGCTTGAACCCTGCCCGATGTGCGCGGGGGCTTGCGTCAATGCGAGAGTCTCACGTGTAGTTTACGGAGCGACGAATTACCGTTCAGGCTCGGGCGGTACACTGTATAACATTCTCAGCGACTCAAGGCTGAATCACGTCTGCAAAGTTACGGCGGGAGTCATGGAGAATGAATGCGTGAAAATTCTACAGGATTACTTCATGAGGAGGCGCAAATCATGATACCGACTCGACACATTTCAACCCTGAAAATTTTCCGGCCAAACAATGACACATTAACCCTCGCAGGAAAATTGTCATGCCCTCCGTTAGCTGCGGGAGTCCTTGAGATGCTCAAAGGCTCAGAAAGCATTGACACTTTGCGCGAATGGATACACCCTGACTTCACGAAACTGATTAACAGTCTTGACTTAGGGGAAGCAAGCAAGGCCGCAAAATCTTTGTGGGAGTCAAGAAGCTCATTCGGAAATGTTTTAGTTTACGGAGATTATGACACTGACGGGATATGCTCAACAGTTCTTGCGATGGAAATCTTCAGGAACAGGGCAGCTCAGGTAAGATACTTCATCCCGCGAAGAGACGTTGACGGCTATGGTCTTAACGCTGAGATTTTAGACCAGGTTTACGGCTGGGGTTGCAACACTCTCGTTGTAACAGACTGCGGAACGAATGACTCGGCCATGCTTCAGAAGCTCGCGGACAAGGGCATAAATATTTTCGTTTTCGATCATCATTCACTCTCCGCCCCGATAACGATTCCGACAATCGTCAATCCCTGCATCAACATGGAGGCCGGAGACCATCAGAAGATTTGCGCGACCGCTGTATTATGGTGCTGGGCGTGGAAAGAAAACATTGTGTCAAAAAATTTCCTTCAGTATGAGATTGATCTTGTTACTCTTGCTACTATTGCTGACTGTATGCCCCTTCATAACCTTAACCGCTCGTTAGTCCGTTACGGAATGAGATTAATGAGGACGAATCCTCGCCGGGGACTCGCTGCTTTGTTTGACTGTTTGAGTCTCAAGAAATCACAGCTTACTGAAGAGCATTTGTCGATGAGAGTCATACCCTGCCTCAATGCCCCCGGAAGAATCGCAACGGCTGATACAGGAGTGCGCGCTTTGCTCGGAGCTGGCAGCAATGAGTCTGTGTATTCGTGCGTGAATGACTTGATGAGGATCAACAGAAGACGGCAGACCTTGACCGAGAATATAGCAACGGACATCGACAGCGGGATAATATCAGGCTCAATCACACAAAACGTACTCTACAATGAGGAATGGCCCATAGGAGTCTTGAGCGGAGTCGCAAGCAGGGTATGCGCTCAGTACAACAGGCCGATAGTCTTGGCTGCTCCGACTGAGAAGAAGCTCATCCGGGGCACATTGAGAGTCCCTGAGGGAGGAGATGCGGTCGGAATCTTGCGCGTAATTTCCCACAAGTTAGACGCATGGGGAGGACACAAATACGCGGCGGGGTTCTCTGTTACCGCTGAAAACTGGCAGGAAGTCCGCGACGATTTAGAGAGGATGCTCACGGATATAGAGATTGTGCCTGAAGGTGTTACGCCTGTCATTAACGTACTGCCCTCGGATATAACTATTTCAGACTGGCGCGCTGTCTCTGACTTGGGGCCTTTCGGGAACAATAACCCATCACCGAAATTCTTCACCTTCAACGATCCCATGAGACTCGAAATAAACATGTTAGGCAAAGACGGGAAGCACAGCTATATTCGCGTCAACAATGCAAAACTTTTAGCCTTCAACACGCCGCCTTATGATGTCGCGGAATTGTCGCCGAAAGTCAAAGGATGGATATATCACCCCCGCTTAGACTACTGGAGAAATGAAGAGCAGCTGCAATTTATTCTTGACTGCGCTGTAACGGAAGGAGTGAATTAGAACATGGCAAAACCCCTTAAACCTATAGCCGACAAACTTGACAATATATCGTCAATCGGCTCTTCTATACCTACGATAGAAGATACGTCATCAAACTATATACATGACATGCACGAGCTGAGGGATGAAATTTTCGCGAAGATTCCCAAACATTTACAGGTTGAAATTGTCTATGCTGTGTGGCGGGATTTATGGGGTAAAGCCATGCTTGCACTGAATCCCGTACAGCTTCAGAGACTGGGAGACGCTTTTATTTTCGCGGCTGTTGCCCACCAAGACCAGAAGAGGAAATCAGGCGAGCCGTATATCATTCACACATTGAGCGCGGCATTGATACTTGCAGAGATGAGGCTTGACCTTGCTACACTTCAGGCGGCATTGCTTCATGATGTTCTTGAAGACACTGACGTAACAGCAGAGGAAATGACAGAGAAATTCGGCCATGATGTAGAGATGCTTGTTGACGGAGTAACGAAGCTCGCGCAGGATGACGTGAAAGAATTTATGTCGCGTGAAGATCTGACCGCTGAGAGTTTGCGCCATATGTTTATCGTGATGGCTAAAGACATTCGCGTAGTCCTCATAAAACTTGCTGACCGACTCCACAACATGAGGACACTTCAAATCATGAAGCCCGAAAAGCAGAAGAGAATAGCACGTGAGACGATGGAAATTTACGCGCCGTTAGCTCACAGGCTCGGAATATATCAGATTAAACGTGAGCTTGAAGATTTGTCGTTCATGTATCTTCAGCCGGATATTTACGCGGAAGTTCAGCGGCGAGTCAAAATCCGTATGCCTCAGATGGAAGAAATTATCGAGCACGCAAAGTCAGTGCTTGAAGAGAGATTGCAGAAGAATAATATCCCATGCCGCATAAAAGGACGGGCGAAGCATATCTACAGTATCTACGAGAAAATGCAGCGCAAGAAAATATCATTTGAGGAAATGTACGACATATTAGCCGTTCGAGTCCTCGTTAATGATGTGTCTACCTGCTATTCTGTTCTCGGTGATGTCCATTCGCTTTGGCCTCCTGTGCCTGGGCAGTTCGATGACTACATAGCGAACCCGAAAAGCAACATGTATCAATCACTTCACACAACGGTAATGGTTGAGGGAGTTCCTCTTGAGGTTCAAATACGAACGTACGAGATGAACAACTTTGCGGAGTATGGAGTCGCTGCTCACTGGGTATACAAAGAAGGCGGGAACAAAAAGCTACTCAAAGGCCTTAACGAGAAATTAACGATAATACGACAGATAATTGAAGCGGGGCAGGACGGTGAAAGCACAAAAGAGTTTGTAGAAATCCTCAAGAATGACATTCTGCTTACGAGTGAGATTTACGTTTTCATGCCCGACGGAAAGCCCAAAATACTCCCTAAAGGATCTACTGTCCTCGATTTCGCTTACGCAGTCCACACAGAGATCGGCAATCATTGCGCCGGTGCTATGGTCAACGGGAGAATCGTACAGCTCAATACTCAGCTTCATTCGGGCGACAGAGTGAAGATACTCACCGCAACACAGACATCACCGTCAAAAGACTGGCTGCAAATCGCGGCAAGCTCAAAGACAAAAAGCAAAATACGTTCATACTTCAAGCAGGCAGAGAAGGCCGAACGTGAAGAGAAATTAGAGCGCGGATGGAAACTCATTGACCGCGAAATGAAACGCAGGGGACTCGCTGACGTTAAGCGCGAGGACTTCACCAACATCGACGAGCAAATAATCTCTGTAGGCTCTGGGACAATGGGAGCGAGTGAGGCAGCTCAGAAATTATCACAGGCTTGGCTTCAGCATCATTCACCGTCAGCAAAGACAGAACCCGTTGAAGTTATCACAGAGCCTTCACCAAAGAAGAAAGACAACAAGTCAGATGTTCTTGTCGAGGGTGAAGCGGGAGTGAGTGTTACGTTTGCGAGTTGCTGCGACCCTGTGCCGGGTGATGACATTATCGGCTACTCGTCAGCAAGAAGAGGAATAACGATTCACAGAAGGGACTGCCGTAATATAGCGGGCAAATCTGAAGGGCGTATTATCCCGGTTGAATGGTCATTGCAGGATTACAGCCTCACAGGCGGCAAGCGTCCCAACATGTACACAGCCCGGCTCAAGATTGAGGGAGAAGACAGAAACGAGCTTTTAGCAGACACAACGAAAGCTATCGGGCTTGAAGGAGTCAGCATAGCAGGTATTAAAGCAGGGACAGCGGGAAATAGTTTAGTGCGTATGAAAATGGAAGTAAGAGTTAGAGACCTTCAGCACCTTTACTCGGCCATGTCGAGAATTAACGAGGTGCGCGGGATTATCAGCGTCGAAAGGGATTGAGCGAATGAGATTATTAATACAGCGTGTGAAAAGGGCTTCCGTAACAATCAACAGCAAAGAGAAAAGAGACATCAATCACGGAATGTGCGTATTTGTCGGAGTGACTCACGGTGATGATACAAAGTGTGCGGACTGGTTAGCGGATAAGTTGACGGGCTTACGAATATTTGAAGATGATGAAGGGAAAATAAATCTCTCAGTGAAAGATGTTGACGGCGAAATATTATTAGTGTCCCAGTTCTCACTGTATGCTTCATGCGCGAAAGGAAGAAGGCCGAGCTTCACGGACGCTGCCAAACCTGACGAGGCGGAAAAGCTATATGATTATTTTGTGGAACGTGTAAAATTATCCGGCATAAAGAATGTGCAATGCGGTGAATTTGGTGCTGATATGATTGTCGAGATTATCAACGACGGGCCATTAACATTTATCATAGACAGCATATAACGGAGGAGGAAAAATTTTGCAGTACAAACGCTTTCCATTGGGGGCATTGTGGACTAACGGCTATTTGTTCTGGGACGATGAGACGCGCGAGGCATTCTTCATTGACCCGGGCGGAAAGACTGAGGACGTAACAAACTTCATGGCCGGCAACAATCTCACACTCAAAATGATTTTGCTGACACACGGACATATTGACCACACGGCCGGGATTAATGAGCTTGTCCCGTTCACAGGAGATAACATCTACATACATTCGGGCGATGCTGAAATGCTCCGTCATCCGTCAAGAGAGCTTCAGGCGTTATTAGGCGTGAAATTCGGAGGGCTTGAGGCGTTCAAAGAAATATCTGACGGAAGGACAATAGATTTTCCCGGCTACACAGTGAAGACGATCGCGACTCCCGGGCACACAGAGGGCAGCGTGTGCTTTCTCATAACGGACAAGGACGGCCATAAAGTTTTGGTGTCGGGTGATACTCTTTTTGCTCAGAGCGTGGGACGTACAGACCTTGAGGGCGGCGATGATGTGAAACTTGAGGCATCATTGAGAAGGCTCGCGGAATTTGACGACGGACTTCACGTTTTGCCCGGTCATGGCCCTGATACAAGCATAGGTTCAGAGCGTGAACTCAATCCCTATTGGCCGAGGTAGAGTCATCATGTTCAAAGTATTTTCGGGTATGCTGGGAATGGACGTAGGAATCGATTTAGGCTCGTCAAATGTTGTTGTCTACGTCAAGGATAAAGGCATCGTGTTCAGTGAGCCTTCAGCAGTTGCGGTGAAGAAACGCCCTCGCGGTGAAGGCAACGAGGTTATAGCAGTCGGAGAGTCAGCAAAAGCAATGTCGGGAAAAGTTCCTTCAGGTATCGAGGCAATATGGCCGCTTGAAGGGGGAGTGATCGCAAACTTCGACATGACTCAGGAATTAATCAAATACTGTTTGCGCCGTGTAAGCTCAAATAATACCTTCATGGTTCACCCCCGTGTAGTAATCTCAATCCCCGCAGAAGTTACAGAGGTCGAACGAAAAGCAGTAATTGACGCAACATTAGGAGCGGGCGCGAGCGAGGCATACGTTGTTGAAGAGCCAATAAGCGCGGCGTTAGGCGTGGGGCTTCCGATCGATAAGCCGTCGGGCTGCATGATTATCGACATCGGGGGCGGAACATCAGAAGTCAGCGTAATATCACTCGGCGGAATTGTCGTAACATCTTCACTCAGGACAGCCGGCAAAATGATGGACAACGCAATAATCACGATGGTACGTCAGAGATACGCGCTGTTAATCGGTGAGTCTACTGCTGAGGAAGTCAAGAACACAATCGGATCTGCTCTGCCCCTGAATCCTGAGCTTGAAATGAGCGTGAAGGGCCGCGACTTGTCCGACGGTCTCCCAAAGTCCGACATGGTTTCGTCAATAGAAGTGCGCGAGGCAATGGAGCCTATTTTTACGGGCATTGAAGACATGGTGAAAGTTGCGCTTGAGAAGATGCCGCCCGAGCTCGCAAAAGATGTTGTTGACCGGGGAATAATTTTGACGGGAGGCGTTGCGATGATGAGGGGATTTTCTGAGAGACTCTCACGCGCTATAAACACTCCCGTAATTGTCGCTGAACAGCCGCTGAACTCTGTAGCTTTGGGAGTCGGAAAAATACTAGACAATCTCGGCGAAATGAAACGCGGTTTGATGTCAGTGCAGCACGGTTCGCGCTAAATGGACAACAGCAGGAACAACACACGCGAATTTGTTCACGGCCTGACAGCATTAATACTCGCATTATTTCTCTTGGGCGTAAGCTCCGGGCTTGGCGTGATGAAAAGCATCGTTGACCTTTGGGGGGCTGTGCTGTTTATCCCTGAATACCCCGCTGTAGTGATGAGGGAAATATATTTAGGCTGGCGTTCGTGGTCTCGTGATAAAAATCTTCTTGCCTCTGAGGTAACGAGACTGCGGAATGAGAATGCCTCTTTGCGTCTGGAGCTTGCGAAAATTGCGGGTGAAAGAGTTTTCTCTGATGACAAGAACAACGCCAACACAGCACGTGTAACTTTGCGCGCGCCAATGTCATGGTGGAGCGAAATACGAATCGACAGAGGAAGCAAGGACAACATAACGCAGGGGCTGCCAGTTTTCAGCGGCGGCTATCTTATAGGACGAGTCAGCACAGTGTCAATGCTTTCTTCATGGGCTGAGCTCATAACATCATCTTCATTCATGATACCTGCTGTCATTGAGGAGACTCGCGAGCTTGGAGTCGTTGCGGGAGACGGGAGCGGATCTGTTTTGCTGAGATATATACCAGCGGGGCGCGGAGTCCGTGCGGGAATGAAAGTCAGTACGGCCATGATAGGCGAGGAATTGCCGCCGGGACTCCCAATCGGACAAATTGCGGGCGAGTTTAACATAGGGACAGACGGCTACACAACGTACAGGATTGAGCCGGGCGCGGACTTGTCGAGATTTTACACGGTGAATTATTGATGATGCTGATAATTTTATGGCTGATACAAGACTTGCTGACTGTCTTCACAGGAGGAGGAATGCAGATCCCCGGCCTGTTCATGTTAGGGGTAGTGTTCCGGCTTTTGTTCTCGGACAACAACAACGACGACGGAAATTTGTGGGCAATATGGAGCGCGTTTGCCGGGGGAATTTTGTGGGACTTGCGATGGGTCGGCATCCCCGGATTTTTCACGCTCGGTTATGTGGTTGTCGTTCTGATTGTGATACAGGTCTGGGGAATCATACCTCCTCAAGGCAGGGTATCAGGATCAAGCCTCTTAGTGTTCATACTTCTTGAATGCTCGCAGTTAGTACCGCCGTTATTACCCGTTTTGATATTGGGAGGCAACACAGGCGGAGGATATTTCCTCATGCAGCAGGTTTACTCATTGCCCGCAATACTCTTCACAATGTACATGTACTTTCAGAAAGTAAGGGACACTCAAATATAAATGGAGACGTTAGACATAAGGCTGAAATTTTTCATGTCAGGGATATTCTTATCGGTCGCAGTATTAATCACAGGGCTTTATTTGTGCCAGATATACCAAGGCGACAAGTATATACGCCTCGCGCACAACAACAGATTGAGAATGATACGGTTCCCCGCGCCGAGAGGAGAAATTTTTGACCGCAACGGAGTCCCCCTCGCAGTTAATGATACAACCTTCTGCATTATGGGTTACCCTTTAGACCTCAACACGCCGGAAAAATTATCGCACCTCAGCAAAATATTAATGCGTCACGGAATCCCCTTCACAGTTTCAGACTTAGAGAAAACAATAAAGCAGCAACGTTTAGCACCTTACCGCGTAATGAAGATAGTACCCAATCTCACAATGACACAAATGGCAGAACTGATTGCTGACTATGAATTTCCGCATGAACTGTTTCCCCTCAGCGTTTGGAGAAGGACTTACCCGGCAGGAACTACAGCGGCAAACATCATCGGCTACATCGGCGAAATCTCAGAAAGCGAGCTTGAGTCACGTTCGGAGGAAGGCTACAACGGCGGCGACTTAATCGGGAAGTCAGGAATCGAACGCTCATATGAGTCTGTCTTGCGCGGTTCACCGGGTCAGGAAGCACTAGAGGTTGACGCAAGAGGACGCAAAGTCAGGACGCTCGACGCGAATCCGTCTGTGAAGGGTGAAGATTTGCATTTGACTCTTGACATGGGAGCGCAGAAATTAGCGGTTGAACTCCTCAAGAACTGGAAGGGAGCAATCGTAGCAATGAACATTGAGACGGGAGAAATTTTAGCGTTGGCATCATCACCGGTTTACGACAACAACCCGTTATCGTGGGGAGTCTCCGCCCGCGAATGGAACGCAATAATGAATGACCCTCAAAGGCCAATGCTTAACCGCGCAATCGCCGGAGTCTATCCGCCCGCGTCAACATTCAAAGCCTTCATGTCAATCGCATCGCTTGAGGAAAATTCTATAACTCAGTCAACAATGATAGCTTGCCGGGGAGGATTGCGATTCGGCTCTCACCTCTTCAAGTGCTGGAAACATTCCGGGCATGGTTCGCTTAATGTGATTGGAGGATTGCAACATTCATGTGATGTATTCTTCTATCAGACGGGACTTAGGACGGGAATCGATGACCTCATCAAATGGGGCAGAAAGTTTCATCTCGGTGAGCCGACTGGAATTGATTTGCCCGGTGAAAGCGGCGGAAATATCGCGGGGCCTGAGTGGAAGATGAGACGATTCAAATCTCAATGGTCAGGCGGTGATACGGTGAATTACTCAATAGGACAAGGCTACATGCTAATGACCCCGGTACAAATAGCGCGGCTTTATGCAGCAATCGCTAACGGCGGGAAAATGGTTACACCTCACCTTCACGCAAAAGGCTACAAAGTCCCGGAGAATATCGGACTCAATCCCGCAAAGCTCGACATTGTACGCAGAGGACTCGAAGCAGTTGTGAGCCGGGGAACAGGATCAAGGGCCGGGCGATTCGGTGTTCACGTTGCGGGCAAAACAGGAACGGCGCAAAACTCTCACGGTGATGATCACGCGCTGTTTGCGGGGTATGCTCCTGCTGAAGCTCCGAAGTATGTAGCTGTTGCTGTCGTTGAAGGAGGCAAACACGGAAGCAGCGTTGCCGGGCCTATGGTTGGTCAGATGCTCGCACATTTGCTCTCACATTAACATTACTTTCACTCTTTCTTGTGCTCGTTGCTCCATGAAGGCTGGACGCTCTCAATGATTAAATCATGGCCGGCTTTCACTGCGACTTGATACTCATCTTCATACACAATTTCACCGGGGGTGTTAGTGTAGACGACATAGAAAGGGTGATTGTATTTCTCAAGAAGTTTCATTGCGGGAGTAATAAGCCTCATCATCTCTTCTGTGTTCTCGGTCTTGAAGAAGCACACAACATTTTCTTGTCTCTGGCACTGAGGCGGCCACGGGAGAATCTCAGAGAACCACAAATCAATCTCACGGAATAATTCTGCGTCTTCAGAGTCCATAATGTCTTTCTGAATCAATCCCCAGCACATAGAGAAGATGCCCTTTGCGTACATTGTGTTTTCTGCAAGCTCGCGGCCCTGAATGCGAACGTATTTGAATCTCATGGTTAATGCCCCCTTTGCGCGGATTATATTATGTCCGGGGATAAGTCGCAAAACAAAAAATCCTCCCGGTGATGTCAGGAGGATTCATTGATTCTGAAAGTTAATACACGCTTATGAAACTGTCTTCTAACGCGGGGAAACCATTGTTTAATTTGCGTATTGTCGAGTCCGCTTCAGGATTTACATTTGTTCCGTCCTTCGTCAAAATCGGAGTGTTAAGCACAGACATCACAGCCTTTGCAAGAGAAGCTGTAGCAAAGCACAAATTTGCTTCGCTGTCGTTGAGTTCGTAGCCTTGAATCTTTCTGCTGAAATCGTAGCCTGTCTTCCTGAAAACTAAATCCTCAAGTTTTTCAGCGCACGGAAAAAACATGCAATCGAGTCTCACAAGCAGATTCTCAAACATACGCGCCCTCTCACCGATTGCCCGGCATAAAGTCTCGTTAGTCTTCATCTTTTCGGCCTTCTCGTTTGCTTCAGCGAGCATGAGTCTTGCCTTCTCTTTGTTCTCGTCAGCCTTGAAACTTGCCGACAATGCCGTGAAGAACATCACAGGCGCAGCAACAACAGCAAGAGGACTCGCCGCCAATGACCCGATGCCAGTAAGGGCCGTGCCGATATTGCCCGCCATCAACGCGCCGCCGACAGTCGTCAATGAACCGTTAGCCGCAAGCGCCATGAGTCCCGCAGCAGCTCCCGCACCAGCACCAGCCGCCAAGCTCCCTTCATATATGCTTGACATTCTCCGAAGCTGTATCATGTCTTCCGGCGTTATCCTGAAATTTCTCAGCTCATCCATGCCGGGAAAATTTTTGTTCGGTATGTTCTGTATTCTCTCGTAATTCCGAATGAACTTTGTCATCGATGTATCGTAGACATTTTTCTTTGAGCGTCCCAAAGATAACAGCGACTGATTCATATTTTCCATGCAAGTCTCAAGAGATTTCTTTGCTGACTCGTATGTATCTTTCGCGCGCTGTGCGATTCTCTCGGCTTCTTTCTGGTCATCCCTCGCAACTGAATGACCCACTGCACCAAGCCCGGCGGTTGCGGCAACTGCTGCCCACACTAAAAACGGTAACGGCATCATTATTCCTCCTTTTCACCATACAAACGCGGCATTACTGGCCCAAAGCTCCCTGTATTCCGCGACGGTCTCATACTGAACATTTCCGCCAAGTTTACGGGTTATAGCATTCGCCCCGGCTGCAACTCCTTCAGCATCTCCGGCCGCAAATGCTGACTCCATTCCCGAAAGTGCTTCCGTAAAATACTCGCGGTAATCCCTGAACCATTCACGCAGATACGACTCAAGCTCCGCCCTGAATGTGCGCTCCTGCCTCGCTGCCTCTTCAAGTTCCGCCGTCAGTCTCATACGTTCGAGGTGTTCGAGCTGTTTTCGCCGTAAATTTTCCGTGATCCTCCCAATTAGCCCGCTGGTTAATGCGCTTCCTACGAGCGATCCTATAATGCCTCCGATTATCGGGATGGGTATCAATGACTGGCCGACCGCAAAGCCGTAACTCATTGAGCCGAAATTGAGTCCCTTCTCGCCTATCTCAAGCACAAATTCACGGGTATCAATCTCGCCCGCTGCGTAACGTTTGAGCGCGCCGCCGAAAGCCATAACACTCGTAACGATTTGGCCGGGCACGTTTGATTTCATGAATGACTGAACAATTTTTGACGATGAGCCTGAAAGCGACTGTGCTAATGTCGTGAGTCCTCCGCCTACAACGTAACTTGAAGCTGCTCCCTTTACGCCGTCCCTTGTGATGTCAGAGAGTGCGTCCCCCGGTGATTTCTCGCCTTTGATCACCGCAACGATGTTTGTGATTCCTGACGCTGTGAGCGCGGCGACTCCTCCGTACTGCGCTGCCTGAATCCCGGCGTTGTGGAAGGTTTCGCCTGCACGGTATACAGTTCTCCCTAGAGCTTTTGAGTCGATCGCTGACTGTGCGCTTTGCTGGCTTCTGCGGAGATTTTATGCGCCCCTGCGTGGATTTTTCCTTGTGAGTTGGTATTCTGTATAAATTGCTCGTTGCTCTGGTCTCGTTTTGAAGCGTTGTCTGAGCGTCCTAAAAGCTGAAAATTTTCTTGAATGTTTGCTATTTCCCTGCGGTCTTCATTTGTGAGAAAAGGATTGTCCTTCAGTTGTTCGTGTACTTGCTTGACCGGGACAATGTGATCGGTTTCCATTGAGTGCAAAGTCCATTCATCGCCGTATATCGCTTTTGCTTCTGCCTGAGTGCTGACGAGAGTCTGACCTGTTGCGGCACTTGTTACTGTTGCGCCCTGCTGAAACAACTGCGCTTTGTATCGCGGCATTGCTGAAGGATCATTGTAGACTGAGCGGTCATAGCTTGACGGAGCGGCGAATCTTTTTGCGGCCATGTCTGCGGAAATTTCTGCTGACTTTGACGCTGCGAGTCCTGCTGCGGTTAAAGGGGAATCGTCTTCATACCCCCCCCCCCCGGGCTAAGTAGTTCTGCGGGCTTGTCTTTCTTCTTTGAGTCTGACACTTTATCACCCCATTGATATATTATTTTGGATGATGAAATTTTAACATAGCGCATACAAATAACAAATGCATTTGATGAAAGGGAGAATGAAAATGTTCAAGTGCAACTGCTGCGGACTCTGCTGCCGTAACATCAAGGGGATAAAACTTCTTGAGCCATTCGATGACGGAAGCGGGACATGCGTTTACCTTGACCGTAAGAATAATCTCTGCACTGTTTACGGTTCGCGGCCTTTGGTCTGCAATGTTGATGAGATGTATGAAGCTTTCTTCAGGGACAAGATGACGAAGGAAGAATTTTACGCGCTGAATTACGATGCCTGTGAAAAGCTGAAACATTGCCGGGGAAAATGAATGTCAGCGGAGAAATCCAAAGGGAAGTAAGACGGAAGGCCGGGTGATTAGTCCGTCAGCCCTCCGCGTAATTTACGATTCTATTTTCCGTCGGCTAATTCCTGCACACGCTTGAGGGGTAATCCGCAGGCTTTAGCTATCTCATCGAGCGCGACTGTTCCCAGCCTTACGAGATTCTGCGCTATGTTTTCGCTTTGAATGGCTATTCCTATTGCTTTGCCTCTGGCTTCACCCCTGGCTTCAACTTCACGCTCCCATTCATCACGCACTCCCACTTCTTTCACCCCTTCCCGAATAAACGAGGCTATTTCCCGGCGGCTAATTCCTGCACGCGCTGAAGAGGCAATCCGCAGGCTTTAGCTATCTCATCGAGCGCGATTGTTCCCAGCCTTACGAGATTCTGTGCTATGCTTTCGCTTTGTATGGCTATGCCTATTGCTTTTCCTCTGGCTTCACCTCTTGCTTCACCTCTGGCTTCAACTTCACGCTCCCATTCATCACGCACTCCCACTTCTTTCACTCCTTTCATTTCTCCGGCCTTGTCCGCAAAAACAGGGTCAAACATTTCTTCCGGGTTCACGCAGTGGAAATCATGCATGAGCCTTCCGAGTTCCGTTGAAACATCCTGACATGACGCATTAACATACACGATGTGCGAACCGTCATTGAAGGGCTTACCCGATTTCTTGATTACGCGGTCAATGATGTATATCGGCTCGCCCTCTCCTAAAACATCTTTTTCCGTGATGAATATTACTATGCTCTTGCGCTTCTTCAAGGCTGAGTAATGCTCGTTGGGCTTCAGGATATTCACATCAAGCATCGCGCTGTTGTATCTTGCACGCTGCGGACTCGCCCCTGATGAGTCATTCTGTATTTCCGCGTCAATCTGCGTGCCGTTCTTCTCTCGCGCCCAAATATCAAGCCTCACTGAACGCGAGTCATCTCCCGCCGTCAAAACGTATTGAACCTTCACGGACTCAACAACAAGATCCGGCCTGTTCAGAATCACACGCAGCATTCTTTCAGCGCACGGAATATTATCCCGGAAAAACACGCGCATGAAGAAATCATCCATCAGCGTTAATTCCTGGAACGCCGCAAATTTTTTCTCACTCGTAATCATGGCCGCGTTATCTCGGTGATGGCACTATGAAATTCTCAGAACCTCCAGCCAAAACAGGAAGGCTTATCATTATGTCCTTGCTGTATCCTATAACTATCTTTCGCGTGATTGTATTCGTGATTTCGCCCTTGTCGTCAAGAATTTCTGCTTTAAGCTCAAACTCAGGCCCTACAACTTTACGCATATCACGATCCCTCGGCATAAGCTCGGCGGGTTCTCCTCCGTTAATGCTCACGTTGATTTGCTCAAGTGCTTTATAGTCATCTACTGTCTTGTTGTCGAGGAAGACTCTATGTTCCCTCCCAATGTAGAACAGCCAGAAACCAAGCGCAACGAGTCCCGCAATCACAATCAGCCTTTGATACCATCTCATGAGGAAACGGAAGAACGATAACCCTTTGCCGATGTACAGAATCAGCCACACAATAACAAGCGCAATCACAAACGCAAGCTCGCAGCTTATCCCGTAAGAGTCAAGAAATGTTTTCACGACATCAAGATATTCATTGAACATCTCCATCATTTATTCGCCTCCCTTGTTACCGCGAAGACTCCGCCGTGCCGCTTCCTTCTCACGGTTCCTTCTCCACGCATGAAGCACTAACGCAATTGCTATTATTCCGTAAGACACAAACACACGGAAGTATTCACCGATTTGTGCATCGCCGATAAGATTCTTTCCCGCGACAGGCGCAACGATAAACATCAGATGAAAGAGTATTACACCCGCGAAAACGTTTGCGATTGTTGCGCGTGAGACACTAGCACCGCCGATGAGTAATGCTGCGATTGAGAACATGCCGGCTTGGTCGTGGCTGTTGTACGTGTTAAGAGTTCCCATGTTCTGAAGGTAGATGATTTGTCCGTAGCACGCAAGCACAGTTGATATTACGATGGCAATAATCCTCGTTCGGTTGACTGCTATTCCGGCACTGTCTGCTACGCTCTGGCTTTGACCGATGGCGCGCATATCCTGACCGAGCTTTGTACGCCTGAACCACATAATGAACAGGCAGAACAACGCAATCACAATCAGAGTCGCTAATGGGATTCGTATTGAGCCTTCAATGAATGGAAGCTGAAGCATCATGAATGACTTTGCGCCGTTGATGTTGATGAACTGCCCCGCGTCCTTTGTGCCTGTAACGATTGCGGGAATGAGGTTGTCGAGGATTCCCCGGATTCCCAAGAGACTCACAGCGTTGCGGACTCCGTAGCCCCTCGAAAGTAACAGCGCAGGATTCGTGATTGGTATTATCCATCCCATTAGGTAAAGCACTACCATCTGATACACTCCGTTAATGAAGAAGCCGAGTATATACCCCGTAACCATCTCGCGCCCTTTCGCACGGTTCATGATGTAGCCGCAGAATATTCCGAGAACGATTGCGATCGGAGTCCCTATGAGACATGCTAACACCATTCCCGGAATGCCGACGATCCCCCAGTCGCATATGAAGAGGAGTCCTATCTGCCCGGCCATAGCTCCGAGTACCATTCCGAAATTCAATCCCATTCCGGCCATGATGGGAATCAGCAATGAGAGAATCAAGAATGAGTTTCGCCCGATACGTGTCAATAATTCCTGCACTAAGTAGCTTGCAGAATATCCCGAAAGAGGAATAGCGAACGCCGATATTATTATGAAGACTGCCGGGACTGCGTTGTTTGCGATTTTGTCAAAGAGTTTGCGAATCATCTTCCGGCACGCACCTTTCTTGTGAGAGCATAGAGAATCATTCCATTGCTCACGATTAAACGTATGACTTCTGACATGTCAGTCTGCAAATAGCTGTTAATGACGCTGGGTGTCATCGTCAAAATTCCCTGAAACAAAAACGTACCGACTATCACATTCAGAATGCCGGCCTTGTTGACGCTCGCGCCGCCTAATAATATTGACGCTACAGCAGGGAGTGCCATGTAGAACGGTCCCATGTACAACTGAATGAAGCCGAAACTTTGTTCATAAACGATGATTCCTATCGCGCCGAGAATTGTTGAGAGCATTACGGAGATCGTCCGCATTCTGTCGACATTAACGCCCGATGCCCTCGCAAACTCAGGATTAGATCCGACAGCAGTCATGGCCGTACCTGTCTTTGTCCGCATGAATATCCACACAAGCAACGCCATCACCGCAAAGAAGATTAGCATTCCCGTAGGTATGTAGATGTTTATGTCGTCGGTCTTAATGTTCAGCGCAAGTGAGTCGCTCAGGACGTGAAGCCAATATCCCTCGACGCTTATTGTCGTTCGCAGTCCCTTGCCCGCATAGCCCCATACCATAGTGGGATGTTTGTACGGGAGCAATAACCACGCTATGCACATAAAGGAGACTGACGAGAAGCCCACGTATGTAGCTATCATCATTTCGTCGCCCTTGACGCGGTTTAACAGCTTGCCATAAAACCAGCCCAATATAGCCGCAATCGGAATCGCTATGATTATTGCTGATGCGAATCCCAGAGGCTCGCGCCACGTCGTAATAAACATATCATTGAGCCACGAAATTTTGTACTGAGTCCCAAGCCCTGAAAGCCACGCTAAAATCTCCGTGTTCCATTCAATCGAGAGCGTTGCGCCCAAAAGTCCCGCGATAATTCCCAGAGGCAGACCGAAATTAAGACCGCACCCCGCCTGCACCATCGGTATCATCGCAAGCACCATTACGCCGTTCATGCCGAAACGAACGAGAGTATTTGACAGCGACGTATCAACCCTCACTCCCACAAACGGAGCAGCAATGAACAACGCAAGCAGGAACAGCGCGATAATTATTCTCGGCCATCCCGCATTCTGTATGAATCTCTTTATCATGCTGACTCTTCTTCCTCCTCATCTTTATGAGTCTGACCCATCATTAGCATTCCGAAATCTTCAGCGGGACTCGACGCAGGCAATATCCCCGCGATTTTCCCCTCGTCAACAATTGCTACTCTGTTGCAGACTGAGCGCAATTCTTCAAGCTCCGAGCTTGTGATGATTATCGTTGTGCCGTTCTCACGGTTGTACTCTTTGAGCGTGTCAAGAACGAGGGACTTTGCGCCGATGTCGATTCCTCTTGTGGGCTCGCATATCAATAATATGTTGGGACGGAGAACGAATGCTTTTGCGAGACAAACTTTCTGCTGATTTCCGCCGGATAATTCGCCTGCTAACTGTCCCGGCCCTGTGCATTTTATGTTGAGGCTGTCGATATATTTCCGGGCTTCCTTCCTCATTGCGTGTTCGTTTCGCACCTGGAAGATATACGGAATCCCAAGCAGGAATCTTCCCTGCGTCTGCATGGCCGTAAATGTAATATTCCAGTCTAACGGCTCGTCAAGCAAGAGTCCGACTCCGCGCCTGTCCTCGCTCACGAATGCCATCTTCCTGCCCAATGCCTTGCGGGGCTTGTTGAGAGTCAATGAACGGCCGAAGAGTCTCACACGTCCTCCAGCAGGATAGAGTCCCATAATGCCGTTTGGGATTCCGAGCTTGCCATGTCCCGCGAGTCCTCCGATGCCGAAAATTTCTCCCTTCATCACCTCGAACGAAACATCACGAACTGTTTCGCCGGGCATGTCTACCCATAAATGCTCGACCTTCAATGCGGGGCGAATCTTCTTTTTCTTCTTCTTTTGCTGTGAAAGGTCAAGCACTGTGCTTGCGTTTTCGCTCTCAATGTCTGCTGGCTCCTCCGGGGTTTTCTCAAGGTCAACTTTCTTTTCACTCTCACGCCCTACCATCAATGAAGCAATCTGACGCGCTGAAAGATTTTCGGAGGGCTGATCCGTTATGAGTCGTCCGTCCCTGAGTATTAGTATCCTGCTGCAAAGTTCTTTCACTTCACTGAGCCTGTGAGAAATGAATACGATTGCGATTCCCGAACGCGCTAACTTCTTGAGGGCTGTAATCAAAATTTCCGCTTCCGATTCCGTCAACACCGCTGTAGGTTCATCGAGGAACAACAAGCGGGTATTCTTCCTGTCAATCTCTCGTGCTATCTCTATGAACTGCTTGTAGCCTACGGGCATTTCGCTCACTATCATGTCGGGATTGATGTTGACTCCCAGTGTGTGAATGGCCGCGCTTGCTCTTGCGTTCATTTCCTCGCGGTTGAGTGTTGAGACTCGATCGCTGAATAAGTAGCTCATTGACGATCCGTTAAGGACTTCACGATTCAGCAAAATATTTTCTGTTGCTGTGAAGCCGGGAATGAGTGAAAATTCTTGATGTACCATTCCGATACCCTGTGCGAGTGCCTGATTCGGGGACGTGAAGTTTACTTTCTTCCCGTCAACAAACAACGCTCCTTCATGGCCGCCAGTCGATGAGATTACCGGCATTCCGAAAAGTATATTTAGCAGTGTAGATTTTCCCGCTCCGTTTTCACCGACAAGTCCAATGATTTCACCCGCGCTTATCTCGAACGATATATCAGACAAGACACGGTTGCCGTAAAATTCTTTGCCGATGTGTTCAAGCCGTAATAATGGTGTATTGTTTTCCGACAAAATAATCACCTCTTGCGTAAAAAAAGAAAAGGGAATGCGCCGGAAATTAACGCACTCCCCGTGAATGTTGCTGCACTGTTGAAACTGGTTCTGCGTTTACTCTGCTGTTGAAGGGGTCATGCGGATATGGAAATACTTTTCGGGGATTTCGACATCAGCGAGTCCGAGATACCCTCCGCCCAAAACGTATGTGTCCTGCCTCAGAAGGATAAACTTTGTATTCTTCACGCCTGTTGCCGCCTCAGTGAAGTAGCTTGCTCCCCAGTGCGCGCCCGGGCAAAACTCGTCGTAAGCCTCGCGCATTTCCTTCAGTGCCTGAGCAGAGCCGAGCTTGTTCGTGAATGTGCCTTCAACGTAGCGTTTGCCGTACTCAGCAAGTGCCGCCGTCGTCGTATAGCCCCATGAATACGCCCATGTTCCCATACGTTTGCCGCCGCCAGCTTTCACTACAGCGTCTTCTACTTTCTTGAGGATTGCGGGCCAGTCTCCCTGCTCTTTCGAGAGGTCAATACCTAACGCGCCGGGATAACCCATCAAAGGCGAAGGCAAATCAGCCTCAACGAAATAACCGCCGAGTGCCGCAACCTGACGGAGTAACGGCTCTGTATGTCCGTCATTCGTGCAGAAGAACGCCGCGTCCTTGCCGTACTTCTCAATCCACGCGGGCATGTTCTCAAGAATATACTGCTGCGCTCCGGCCATGCCTACATCACTCGTGGGGTCTGGTGCTGTCTCAAACACGAACTTGATGCCGATGTCCTTGCAGGCTTCCTCCATGATAGCGCGTCTGAGTCCGAGTGTCTCATAGCTCATATGACGCGGGAAGGAGATATGAACGAAAGTTTTCGCGCCCATCTTCTTTGCGCCAAGCGGAATCGTGTAGCCCCTTCCGATGTGGTCAGTGTGAGTCGCAATGTCTGCTGCCTCAGTGATAACGCCGGGGTCTTCATGAGGTTCACCCGCAAGAAGAAGAATATCATTCCTCTTTTCACGGACTCTGCGGAAGCCTTCTGCTGTTCCCGGTACTGCCTGATTGACAACGATGACTTTCATTAACGGGTCATCAGCAAGCCCGACGATCTGGCTTATTGTGGTTTCCTGCTCTGAGGGGAAATTGTCCGGGTAAGTTATGTGTACGATCATTCCGCCGTCTTTAGCGTCGCCGTACTTCTGAATCATAAGCTCCGCGCCTCTGAGGTCATCTTCTGACTGCGAGACTGTCCCGGTCATTATTCCGATGTGGAACTTCGCCGCTTTTTTCTGGGCTGCTTCTTTTGCTTCTGAGACAGCTGCCTTTACGCCCTCTTTAACGCCTTCTTTTACGGCTGTCTTGAGATCGTCAGCTGACGGGAGTCCCGCTGCAAAAGCTGCTCCTGCGAACAATGAACACACGAGCATTAATGTTACTGTGAGTTTCAGCTTCAAGGGTAAGTCCTCCTTGCATAAATTTTTTGGATGTCAATTATTATATCAGTTGCAAAAAGTTTTACCCGTTAATCGATTCGCTAGGTGTTAAAATCTTCTGACATTCTCAAAATATAAGAGGTGATTCAAAATTCGCAGTTACATTTTCAGGCGTATCATTTCGAGTCTCATAACCTTGTTCATAGTCATCACGATAACATTCTTCATGATGCGTGCGATTCCGGGCGGGCCTTTCACAGACGCAAAGGCAATCCCTGAGTTTGTCATGCAGAAGATGAACGAGCGTTACGGACTCAATGACTCGCTTCTGACTCAGTACGGGAAATATTTGCTGAACGTTTTGCGGCTTGACCTTGGGCCGTCGTACCGTTACGAGGGAATGAGCGTCAACGAAATTATTGCTGACAGTTTCCCGGTCTCATTCGCTGTGGGAGGCCTCGCGCTGATATTGTCATTGATGATTGGGATTCCTGCTGGCGTGATTTCTGCGTTAAAGCGCGGGAGGTGGCCTGATCATCTCGCAATGATTATCGCGACTCTCGGCATAACTATTCCCGGCTTCGTGATTGCCGCGTTAATGGTTTACATTTTTGCGCTTCAATTGGGCTGGGTAACTGTAGGATTCTGGGAGGGACTCAACACTGCTATATTGCCGGCTGTAACACTCGCCCTATATCCTGCTGCGTTTATCTCGCGGCTTGTTCGTTCGGGAATGCTTGAGGTGTTATCTCAGGACTATATACGGACGGCGCGCGCTAAGGGACTCAGTGAAGGGACTGTGATATATCTTCACGCACTCAAGAATGCAGTTATCCCGGTGATAACGTACTTAGGGCCATTGATGGCGGGAATTGTTACGGGAAGTTTTGTCATCGAGCAGGTGTACGGCGTTCCGGGGCTGGGTACATTTTTCGTAACGAGCATAAACAACCGCGACTACACAACGATAATGGGCGTAACCATATTTTACAGCGCGTTGCTTGTGGCGTTCAACACGGTAACGGATGTATGTTTGTCGTTTGCTGACCCGCGTATAAAGCTGAGGTGATGAGGAATGTACAACGCTGAAGATTTTTTGTCGTTAAGCAATGAGGAGAGACTGACTGCTGAGACATTGAGGCCGTCAAAAACGTATTGGGCTGATGTGTGGTCAAGGCTCAAAGAAGACAGGCTTGCTGTTTTCGGACTCGCTGTGATTGTCGCTGTGATTCTGTTTGCGGTATTTGCGCCAATTCTTTCACGGTATGAATATGATGAGATGGATTTCAATTTCAGCAATGACCCTCCGACTATGACTCACTGGTTCGGGTGCGACATGTTCGGGCGTGATTTGTTCGTGAGAGTCGCATACGGAGCGCGTATATCTCTTGCAGTAGGATTCATTGCGAGCTTCATTAGCTTGTTCATCGGAGTCGTTTATGGCGGTGTATCAGGCTACAAGGGCGGGCGGATTGACGAAGTATTGATGAGAGTCGTTGATGTGATTTACAGCGTCCCGGCCATGATATATGTCATTCTGTTAATGGTAGTAGTAGGACCGGGACTCAAGAGTATTTTTATCACGCTCGGTATATCTTACTGGGCACCAATGGCACGAATGGTACGGGCTGAAGTAATGCGCATAAAGAGTGAAGAGTTTGTTATAGCCGCGAGGGTTACGGGTGCTTCACCGTCAAGAATATTATTCCGTCATATTATCCCAAACGCAATGGGAGCAGTTCTTGTTACGCTGACATTCTCGGTGCCTGGGGCGATATTCACGGAGGCGTTTTTGTCGTTCGTGGGACTCGGAGTCAGCGCACCTATGGCAAGCTGGGGAGTCCTTTGCAGTGAGTCAGTCCCTGCGATGGCGATATATCCGTGGCAGTTATTCTTTCCTGCGGGAGCGATCTCGGTAACAATATTGGCGTTTAACTTTTTGGGCGACGGACTGAGAGACGCATTAGACCCGAAATTGAGGAAGTGAGACATGATGACAGAAGAAATTTTGCGGGTTGAGAATTTGCGCACGACATTCACGACATCAGCGGGGGAAGTGAAAGCGGTTGAAGGGGTATCATTCACGGTGAATCGCGGCGAGGTTCTCGGGATTGCGGGCGAGTCAGGAAGCGGGAAATCTGCAACTATGCTCTCAATAATGGGACTCTTAGGCGATGCCGGGCGAATCAGTTATGACAGTCTCAGCTTCATGGGAGAAAATCTCACGCCTGAGTCTGTGAAGTCAATTCGCGGCGACAAGATAGCAATGATATTTCAGGATCCGATGACGAGCCTTAACCCGGTGCTGTCGGTAGGGTATCAGCTTGAGGAGGCATTGAGGCGGCACAAGTGGCAGGGGAATATTCACGGGAGAGTCGCGGAGATGATGACAAGAGTCGGGATTGTTCCTGCTGATGAAAGAATGAGGCAATACCCGCACGAGTTCAGCGGAGGACAAAGACAGCGGCTCATGATTGCGATGTCGATACTTTGCAGCCCGGAATTGCTGATTGCTGACGAGCCTACAACCGCGCTTGATGTTACTGTTCAGGCTCAAATCTTGGGACTCTTGCGCGAGATTCGGAAAGACACGGGAATGTCGATGATACTGATCACGCACGACTTGGGAGTCATTGCGGGGGAGTCCGACAGGGTTATTGTCATGTACGGCGGTCGAATAATGGAGGAAGGAACATCGCGGGAAATTTTCGGGAGTCCTTCGCACCCATACACACGCGGATTGCTTCATTCACTGCCGAAAGCTGACGGAAAACGCGAACGACTGATACCGATTGAGGGACAGCCGCCTGACTTGCTGAATCCCCCTGAAGGATGTCCGTTCGTGAAGAGGTGCAATGAGGCCATGAGGATATGTTTGCGCCGTAAGCCGGAAGCCTTAACGCTGAGTGAGACGCATAAATATTCGTGCTGGAAAGGAGCGGAGGAATCATGCTGACAGTTGAAGGACTCACGAAATATTTTCACACGCAGTCAGGCACAGTGCATTCAGTCGACGGAGTAAGCCTCACAGTCTCACGCGGAGAAACACTCGGACTCGTCGGCGAATCAGGCTGCGGAAAAACCACCACAGGACGCACAATCATACGACTCTACGAACCCGACAAAGGATGCATAATCTTTGACGGCCATGACATAACCCACATGAATCAGCGCGAGCTTCTCCCCTTCCGCAAAAGAATCCAGATGATATTTCAAGACCCATACGCCTCACTTAATCCACGAATGACAGCAGGAGATATTATCCGCGAACCTATGATTGTTCATCACGTTCCGAAAGACGAACACACTGACCGCGTGAATCATCTCTTGAAACTAGTCGGACTCAACACAGAGCAGGCCGGGCGTTATCCTCATGAGTTCAGCGGGGGGCAGAGGCAGCGGATCGGAATCGCGCGCGCATTGGCAGCAGAGCCGGAAATGATTATCTGCGATGAGCCGATCTCAGCACTTGACGTTTCTATTCAGGCGCAAATAGTGAATATGCTTGAGGACTTGCAGAAATCGTTAGGACTCACTTACTTGTTCATTGCTCATGACTTGTCTATGGTTCGCCACATAAGCACGCGAGTCGCAGTAATGTATCTCGGAAGCATCGTAGAAATTGCCGGGAGCGATGAGCTTTACACGAATCCCCTTCACCCGTATACAGTCTCGTTATTATCATCAGTCCCGATCCCTGACCCGGAGAAATCATCTCAGCGCAAAATTATTCCCCTCAAAGGAGAGATTCCCAGCGCGATAAATCCTCCTTCAGGCTGCAAATTTCACACGCGATGCCCGAATGCAAAGCCCGAATGCAAAACGATAACGCAAATTTTACAGGACAAAGGCAACAATCACCTCTGCGCCTGCCCGTTTGTGTAACGATATGAAGGAGTGAGAATTAATGCGGCGAATCATTTCTGCGATGCTCATAATCTTATGGGCTGTATCATTTTCATACGCTGATGATGAAGAGATAATCTACAACTTAGGCATTGACCCTCAGACGATAGACCCTGCTGTGAATTTCGCGCTTGACGGCGCAACAGTCGACTTGAATATCTTTGAGGGACTCTTGCGGACGAACTTCAACAACCGCCCCGAGCCGGGGTGCGCTGAGTCATGGGACGTTTCACCCGACGGACTCAAATGGACGTTCCACCTCCGAGAGAATCTGAAGTGGTCTGACGGAGTCCCCTTAACGGCCTCGCACTTCAGGGACGGAATTTTGCGGCTTGTTGACTCTCATACAGGCAGCGCATATGCGACACTCGGATTCTTCATCAGGAACGCAGAGTCATTCTACAATGGCAAAGTGCAAAGTGCTGACGTTGGACTCTATGCTCCCGATGACAGAACGCTTGTCATTGAGCTTGAACACGTTAATCCCCTCATGCTTTACTTTATGGCACAGCCTCAATTTTTGCCCGCAAGAATGGACATCGTGAACGAGAATCCGCGGGGCTGGGCTGCGCATCCTGAGACTACAATCTCAAACGGCCCTTTCAAGCTCGAATCTTGGCGGCATGGCCCGGGCGGTGAAATTTCTATCGTCAAGAATCCATACTACTGGGACTCGGACAGCGTGAAAATTGACCGGGTTCGCATGGTTCTTATCGGGGACGGAAATACATCGCTTGCTGCGTTCAAGGCCGGGCGGGTTGACTACATGACGAGCGTTCCTTCATTGATGGCTCCCATTCTCCTCAAACGCGGCGAGGCTGTCTCAGAACCAACATACACGGCTTACTTCTACGAGTTCAACACGACTCGGAAGCCTTTCGATGACGCACGAGTCCGGCGGGCTTTCACTCTTGCCATTGACCGCAAAATCATCACCGACAAAATAGTGCTCGGAGGAAACTTGCCAGCGTCCGGGATGATCTGCCCCAACATTCCCGGAAGAACTGACTCAGAGGATTTCAGGACAGAAGGCGGAGAACTTATCCCCGTAAGCGCGAACGTTGAAGAGGCACGGCGGCTTATGGCTGAAGCGGGTTACCCAAACGGCGAGGGATTCCCGGAAGTAACGTACAAATATTCGTCAAGCTCAGGGAAAAAACTTATCCCCGAAGTTTTGCAGGGAATGTGGAAGACTGCTCTCGGCGTGAAAGTGAATCTAGCCAATGAAGAATGGAAAGTATTTCTCACAACGAGACGGAACGGAGATTTTGACATGGCCGAATCTGGCTGGGCGATGGATTATCCTGACGCATCAAATTTGCTTGAGACTTTTATGTCAGGCTCGCAGAATAATTCCGGGAAGTACAGCAGTCCTGTTTTTGACTCGCTCATGAAGAAAGCTCAGACTGAAAGCGACAGAGTGAAACGGATAAATTACATGCACGAGGCCGAAAAGATTCTCATTGATGACATGCCCGCAGCCCCGCTTTATTTTTATTCGGCAGCCGTTATGAAGAGTCCCCGCGTGAAGGGTATATATCATTCTCCGACCGGGATTGTGTATTTCAGGGGGGCAGAAATTTTGAAGTAACATGACAAGTGTTTGCGGTGATTGGCAGGTATAATTTCCGCATTCACTTATTCTGTTTCGAGAGGGCGTTAATGATGGAAGAAGAAAGAGAAAGCTACAAGTATTACGCATTCATAAGCTACAGCCATAAAGACCAGAAAATCGCCAGAAAGCTGCAAAAGAGTCTCGAAAGTTATCATTTGCCGTCCGCCTTGCAAAAGGCTAACCCGGAGCTTCCCAAAAAGCTGACTCCTGTCTTCCTTGATGAATCTGATCTTGTCTCAATAGGAAGCCTTGATGAATCACTGAAAAAAAATCTGGACAGCTCAAACTATCTCATTGTCATTTGTTCTCCTGACAGCGCGAAATCAAAATATGTTAATGCGGAAGTCAGTTACTTCATTGAGACCGGCAGGAGGAATCATATTATCCCGCTGATTATTGGCGGAGTTCCTAACGCTGAAGATGAATCCGCTGAGTGTTTCACGCCTGCAATACGCAGACTGAAAGAGGAAGGATATGAGCTTCTCGGAATAGACTTTCAGAAATTCGGCGTGCGTGATGCGTTTCTCAGAGTCATTGCAACAATGTTTGAGCTTGACCTTGACAGCTTTGTATCGAGAGAGGCTCAGAACAGAAAGAGAAGGGCGGTAATGTTTGCTCTTGCGGGCTCAGCGTTCCTTATTGTTTTGGGAATGATTATCAGGTACAGCATGGGCACGTTTAATCTTATGGAGGATGCTGCGCTTGTGATTGTCGCGGGAGTTCTTGTCAGGTACAGCATATACACTTTCAGCTTGATGCAGGGCAATGACGCGATGACACAATGCGGCTTCGGCGTGATATACGAAAAGAAAGGGAATTACGCGAAAGCTAAGGAATGGTACGAGAAATCCGCCGCGCAAGGTTACGCATTGGCACGCTTCAATCTCGGCAATATGTACGCTCACGGAACAGGAGTCGAGAAGGACTACGCAAAGGCTATAGATTACTACCAACAAGCTGCCGCGCAAGGTCTCGCAGACGCACAAGTTAATCTCGGATATATGTATTACAGCGGGCAGGGAGTAGCTCAGGACTACACAAAGGCTATATACTACTGTGAACAAGCCGCCGCGCAAAATGCAGCAGAAGCACAAAGCAATCTCGGTGTTATGTACTACAACGGCTGCGGAGTGAAGCGTGATTATGTCAAAGCGCGTGAATGGTTCGAGAAAGCCGCCGCGCAGGGTAACGCCTCCGCTCAATGCAACCTCGGAGTCATATATTATGACGGTCATGGCGTGGAACAAGATTACGTGAAGGCCCGGGAATATTTTGAACAAGCCGCAGCTCAGGACATGGCCGAAGCTCAATACAACCTCAGCTACATATATCAGCATGGACTCGGAACAGAACGCGACTATGCAAAAGCTAAGGAACTGTACGAAAAAGCCGCCGCGAATGGTAGTGCTTCCGCTCTTCTCAGCCTCGGTTATATGTACTACAGCGGGAAGGGTGCCGGACAGGATTACGCAAAAGCCCGGGAATATTTTGAACAAGCCGCCGCGCAGGGGATGCCAGTCGCGCAATTTAATCTCGGCATTATGCACCGTGACGGACTCAGTGTTCCTCAAAGCACCGAAAAGGCCATAGAGTATTTCACACAGGCAGCAGCGCAGGGACTCGCAAAAGCAAAAACCGAGCTTGACCGACTGAGAAGAGAAACAAAAGCGCAGAAGCTCAGCATGAAAAGTTACAGCCTGAAAAGTTATCCAGACAGCAAGCTATAGACTTTCATTATGTTTCTGGTACAATTTTCATCACTTCAGCGCGTTAAAGCGTTGCAGAATTTTTCTTGCAGGAGATGTTAATTCCCATGAAGAAATTATTGCTTGTTCTCGCGGTTGTTGCTGCGTTATGTTCGTGCGCATTCGCTGAGACTGACTCGGAATACGTCAAGGCAAAAGGCGTTCTCGTCGTCGGAATTACTGACTTCAAGCCGATGGACTACAAAAACGAGAAGGGCGAATGGATTGGATTCGACGCTGACTTGGCAAAAGCATTCGCGCAGAGTCTCGGAGTCAAGATTGAGTTTCAGGAAATCGAATGGAACAATAAAATCCTTGAGCTTGACGGAAAAAATATCGACTGCGTTTGGAACGGCATGACCCTCACCCCCGAAGTCAAATCCGCAATGAGTACATCAAATCCCTACTGCAACAACGCTCAAATTGTCGTAGTCCCGTCAGCAAAAGCAGCACAGTATGACTCGCTCGAATCCATAAAGGAATTAACGTTTGCTGTTGAGCATGGCAGCGCGGGAAATGAGCAGGCAAAAGCTAACGGCCTCAAGTGCATTGAAGTACAAGACCAGGCAACCGCCCTCATGGAAGTGGCTTCAGGAACAGCGGACGGAGCAATCATCGACTCACTCATGGCCGCGGCGATGGTCGGAAAAGGCACGGGCTATGAGAATCTCGCCTACACTGTCGCGCTTAACAGCGAGGAATACGGCGTAGGCTTCCGCAAAGGCTCTGACCTGACATTCATGCTCAATGCGTTTTTCGAGTCAGGCTACGCGGACGGATCAATAGCGAAACTTGCTGAGACGTACAAAATTCAGGCGGCATTAATCAAGCAGTAACAAAATATGCAGACATTCATCGAACAGCTCCCGGTTGTAATCGGCGCGCTTAACGTTGGCTTCTTGCAGACGTTAAAACTTTTCGCCGTTACGCTTCTGGGGGCTTTCCCCTTAGGATTAATCATCGCTTTCGGAACTCTCTCAAAGATTCGCGCAATCAGTCTCATCACTCAGTTCATAATCTGGATAATTCGCGGCACTCCCTTAATGATTCAGTTGCTGATTGTCTACTATTTCCCCGGACTCGTTCTTCACAATCCCATATGGGGCGGAGGCGAGCAGGGAAGATTCACGGCGGCGGCTATTGCGTTCGTCATAAATTATGCGTGCTACTTCTCGGAAATCTATCGCGGAGGGATTCAGAGCGTCCCAATCGGGCAGACTGAAGCGGGACTCGTTCTCGGAATGACACGGAGGCAGATATTCTTTCACGTAACGTTGTTGCAGATGATAAAGAGAATCGTTCCGCCGATCTCAAACGAAATTATTACCCTCGTAAAAGATACCGCACTCGCAAGAATTATCGCATTGCAGGAAATCATCTGGGCGGGGCAGGCGTTCATGAAAGGCTCTCACGGCATATCGGGCGCAATATGGCCACTTTTCTTCACGGCATTCTACTATCTTGTGTTCAATGGAATCGTTACGGTGCTTCTCGCAAAGTTTGAGCGCAAGTTAGATTATTTCCGTTAAGGGAGGGAATGAATATGCCGGTTCTTGAAGTGAGGAACATACGAAAGACTTTCGGAAAAACTGAGGTGCTCAAGGGTATAGATTTCATGCTCGAAAAAGGCGGCGCATTGTCAATAATTGGCTCATCAGGAAGCGGGAAGACGACTCTCTTGCGCTGTCTGAATTTCCTTGAGAGACCTGACGCGGGAGTCATAACAGTGAACGGAGAAACTTTGCTTGACTGTTCAAAGCCTTCAACGATGAGCGAGTCTCAAATCAGGAAGAAGCGACTCCATTTCGGACTCGTCTTTCAGTCGTTCAACCTTTTTCCGCAGTATACAGCCCTCGAAAATGTCATGCTTGCTCCCGTTCTCTTGTCGAAAGAAAATCACGTGAAGAATTTTGACCGCAGCGCCCTTAAGTCTGAGGCTGAAGAACTTTTTGCGAGCATCGGACTTTCTGACAGAATGAAGAATTACCCGCACCAGTTATCCGGCGGGCAGCAGCAGAGAGTCGCAATCGCAAGAGCGTTGATAATGCACCCGGATATTCTGTGCTTTGACGAGCCTACGAGCGCGTTAGATCCCGAATTAACCGGGGAAGTGCTGAAGGTAATACGCGGACTCTCAGAGAAGAATACGACAATGATAATCGTGACTCATGAGATGGAATTTGCGAGGGACGTTGCGAGTCATGTCATCTTCATGGACAGTGGGGTAATCTGCGAACAAGGAAACCCGCAAGAAGTCTTCAATCACCCCAAAGAGGAACGGACGAAACAATTTCTTTCACGCTACAGCAACAGCTGAAATTTTGAGGACTGGGGAGAATCTTCAGCCCTCGTTTTTTCATGATGCCTTGAAGTTATACACCGGCTTCATTACGCTGACAATATCAACACTTTCAGCAATCACATCAATAATCGCTTCAATCGGCTTATAGGCCATCGGGGACTCATCAAGCGTGCTTTCTTTGACGGACGTTGTATAAATCCCCTGCATTGAGTCAATAAATTCTGACATGCTGAGGCTGTCTTTTGCTGAACGGCGAGACATCAAACGCCCCGCGCCGTGAGGAGCAGAATAATTCCATTCCGCATTACCGCGCCCAACTGCAAGAACAGATCCGTCACGCATATTTATGGGGATGAGTACGCGCTCTCCTTTTTGCGCCGAGATTGCACCCTTGCGTAAAATCATGTTGTCCGTGTCGATGTAGTTGTGAATCGTGTGGAAAGAATCATAAGCCGTGAGTCCTGTGCGTGATAATAAGACCTCTGCTATTTTCTCGCGGTTACGTCTCGCAAACTCCTGGCAGATTTTCACGTCATGTATATAGTCGCTGAGATAATCACCGTAAAGGAAGCATAAATCTTCCGGCATTGTATTTTCTCTTGCTTCCCATGTGAGAGCCTGTAACGCTGATTGAATTTCGCGCTTTCTTCCCTGAGCTTTGTACGTTGCTATGAGTTCTTCTTTCTTGCGGAGATATTCATCTTTTCCCCTGTCGAGTTCGATTGCGAGCTTCTGATAGAGACTTGCGACTTGATGCCCAAGATTGCGGCTTCCGCTGTGAACAACAAGCCAGTGCGTTCCGTCTGAGTCCCTGTCGATCTCGATGAAGTGATTCCCGCCTCCCAATGTGCCGAGACTCCGTTCGATTCTCCGTGAGTCTCTCAGTTCGCGGTAACACTTTAAGCGCGTGAGGTCAAAATGTTCCTGCCTTCCTTCCCAGACATCAAAGCCCGACGGCATGTAGTGCGCTGCCTCGTCGAATGCCGCGAAATCAATATCATCATGGCCGATATTCACCGTGTACATTCCGCAGCCTATATCGACTCCGACAATGTTCGGGACTGCTTTGTCAGTGATTGTCATTGTAGTGCCGATTGTGCAGCCCTCGCCGGCGTGAACGTCAGGCATTATTCGAATCTTTGAGCCTTCTGTGAAAGGGTAATCGCACATCCGCCGGATTTGTTCTTGAGCTTCATACTCTATGATTTCCGCGTAACATATAGCAGTCGCACAGCGTCCGATAATTTCCATGCTGAGTCACTCCTCTTGCTGTGAATTTTCCGGGATTAAATGCGGGGATTATAGCACACAAAAAAAAACTCCCCTGCTTTTCACAGAGGAGCCAGAATATATATGCTTGATTACTTTGTTACGTTCACGGGGTCAGACTCAGCCGTCAATTTCTCGCGGTCAACAATCGCTTTAATTTCGTCGCTGTTAATCACTTCTTTTTCCTGCAAGACGTTTGCGACTTCATGAAGTATTTTCTCATGCTCGCGGAGTATCGACTCTGCCTGCTCTTGAGCTTCAACAACGAGACGTTTTATTTCACCGTCAATAATATCTGCTGTACCTTCGCCGATGTCATTGCGAACTTCCGACGTTCCATGAAGATACATCATTGAGGGCGACGCATAACGGACCGGGCCGAGCTTGCTGGACATTCCGAACTCAGTAACCATTCTGCGCGCTGTCTCTGTTGCTCGTTCGAGGTCATTTGACGCGCCTGTTGAAGCCTCGCCGAATATCAATAACTCCGCAGCCCTTCCGCCTAACATTATGGCCATACGAGTCCGCAATTCAGCTTCAGTAACGAGATATTTATCTTCCGCAGGCATGTTGAGTGTGTAGCCTAGCGCGCCTTTTGTCGTGGGAATAATGCTGACTTTGTGAACGGGATCTGATCCGGGCAGATAGCACGAGACTAAAGCATGTCCCGTTTCATGATAGGCTACTTTCTTGCGGACTTCCGGCGTTAATGGTGTCTTGCGCTGGAGTCCCGCGACAACTCTCTCTATGGCCATGTCAAAATCATTCATCGAAACTTTATCGGCCTTCCGTCTTGCTGCGAGGAGTGATGCTTCATTTGCGATATTCGCGAGGTCTGCTCCTGAGAAACCCGGCGTAACTTTTGCGATTGACTTCAGATTTATAGCGGGGTCAAGAGGAAGTTTCTTTGTGTGAATCTTGAGTATCTCCTCGCGCCCTTCCTCTGTCGGCAAAACTACTTGTATTTGTCTGTCGAAACGTCCCGGCCTCAATAACGCCTGGTCTAAAATCTCCGGCCTGTTAGTAGCTCCCATGATTACGACTCCGTTGTTGGGTTCGAAACCGTCCATTTCAGCGAGCAATTGATTCAATGTTGCTTCCTGCTCCGAGTTGCTGTTGAAGTTGCGCATTCTTGACTGTCCGATCGCGTCGATTTCGTCAACAAAAATTATGCAGGGTGCTTTCTTCTTTGCTTGGTCGAAAAGGTCGCGTACTCTTGCGGCTCCGACTCCCACGAACATCTCAACGAAACTTGATCCCGTAATGAAGAAGAACGGAACGCCAGCCTCACCCGCGCAAGCCTTAGCGAGAAGAGTCTTTCCTGTGCCGGGAGGGCCAACGAGTAAAACGCCGCGGGGTAATTTTGCGCCGAATTTGTCGAAACGTTTCGGGTCTTTGAGGAAGTCAATAATTTCTCTCAGCTCTACTTCTGCCTCGCCCGCTCCGCCTATATCACCGAAATGCACGCCGCTCATTTCGCCCTGCAATTCTTTTGCCCGGCTGCGTCCGAACGAGAATATGCCGCCTCCGCCTCCGTGCATGTTGCGGAATATGAAGTACCAGATTATTATCAGCGGCAGCATTGGGAGAAGTATACCCATGAAGAGATCTATTAGTCCGTCCCTGTGAAGTATCCCGCCGAATTTTATATCAGCACTCGCGAGCCTCTCAATCAAAAACGGGTCTGTGAGTCTCACTGAGCTTTTCACGTTCTCCTGAGACTTTGCGCGCTTGTTCGTGAGGATTTTGCCGTCAACTATGGGACGCTTGTCGGGGCTGATGTTCTCTTTGAGTGTGAAAATGATTCGTGAGTCGGTTATGTCTGCGTTCTCGATTCTGCCGTTATTCAGATCGTCAAGAAACTCGCTGTAGGGAACTTCTGTTTTGCTCTCTGTGTAGGGCTTGTAGATGTACTCTGAAAAGAGCCACGCTACAATCATAGCTATGAGAAAATACCATATAGAAAATTTTTGTCCTTTGTTCATGAAAATATCTCCTGTGAAAATTTAGAGCCTTGCGCTTCTCATTATCGCACGCCCGCTTTCATTGCGCTTTGTCCTGTCTCTGAGGCGGTCAAATTCTTCTGATATTTCGTCCCTCTCATCACTGCTCAAAGGCATTACGTCAAGGAAGCTGCTTAACTTTTCCTCCATGTCGTTAATCTCTTTCGTGCCGGGGGGAATTGTCCTGCCGATATTCTTCAGGCTTGTTACGGCTAATCCTGCGATTAAGATTGCGAGGTCGTGAAGGTCTTTGTTGTCATCGTCTGATGATGATTGCGATGATTTTTCCGTCTTGATTCTCGTCGCGAAACACAAGAACCCGACTGTTACAGAAAGCCACGCCGCGCCCCAGTCGATTCGCCCCTCGCTGAACATGTAGCCCGCGAATATTGCCGTGATTATCCCAGCGCAAAAAATTGCCCAGCGTAAAAATTTGTCGAGCGTCATAATATTATCTTCCTGAGTTCCTCACATGCTGAGTCTAAATCGTCGTTCACAATCACATAATCATACTTATCTTTCAGCGCAAGCTCGCCGATCGCGTTACCGAGTCTGACTTTCACGCTTTCTTCTGAGTCCGTGTGCCTTCCTGTGAGTCTCTGAGTCAGAACTTCAACGCTTGGAGGCGCAACGAATATCAGCACAGCACCGGGCATTTTCTCTTTCACCTGCAATGCTCCCTGAACGTCAATCTCAAGCAATACATCATGGCCGGCTTCAAGCTCACTAATCACATCAGCTTTAAGTGTGCCGTAATAATCCTCGTGGACGTGCGCATACTCAAGGAACAATTCACGCGATATATATTCCTGAAACTGTGAGTGAGAAATAAATCGATATTCGACTCCGTCCGTCTCGCCTTCACGGGGCTTACGTGTTGTGCATGATATGGAGTATTTGAGATTGGGCGCGTTGTTGAGTGCGTGCTGTCTTAATGTTCCTTTGCCGACTCCGCTCGGACCTGAAAGCACAAATAATTTTCCTGTCTTCATTCTATATTCTGTATTTGCTCCCTCATTCTTTCGATACATGATTTCGCCTCAACGACTCCCCATCGGAACTCGGCATCATTAACTTTGCTTCCCATCGTGTTAATCTCCCTGTTCATTTCCTGAATGAGGAAGTCTAACTTTTTACCGCAGTAATCCTCCTCCATAACCTTACGGAATTTCCCGGTATGAGCCTCAAGCCGCGCAACCTCTTCTGATACGTCCCACTTGTCAGACAAGAACGCAACTTCCTGCGCGATTCTTGCCGCGTCAAGCTCTATGCTGTAATGCTCCGTCAAGCTGTCGATTCGAGTCCGCAAGCCCTCAATGGCATCTTCACTCGCAATTTTCCACCGTGATTTGAGAGACTCTGTTATACCTTCAAGTTTCACGAGATCAGACTCAACTTTTGCGCGCAACTTTTCACCCTCAGCTTTCTTCATTTCGTTCATTTCGTCAATTGCTTCAAGCGTCAGATTGTCCCAAATTTGCGGATTGTTACGGGCTTCTTCCTCTGCTACGTTGCTCGAAGCGTCAAGGACTCCCGGTATCATGAGGAAACTTGTTATATCTTTTGCGGTTTCGAGGCTGTTACGTTTTGCGATTGTTCGTACCTGGTTGATGAAGACTCGCAGGCTGTCATTGTCGAGGGCGGGAATTTTTGCGCCGGGATTCCAAAAAATTTCGGCTGAGAGTTTCACTTTTCCCCGCAGAATCTTTTCACGCAATATAGCAAGCAGCCTGTTTTCAAGCGACAATAATTCGTGCGGAAGTTTCACGCTGAAATCCTGATACTTATGGTTGACGGAGCTAATCTCAATTTTCACGCTTCCCCATGAGAATGTATATGACTTGCTCCCGAATCCTGTCATGCTGATGAACATATTTATTCTCCTGCTTCAAGCTGTCTGAATGTCTCTGTCAGTGAGTCCATGATGATTTTGCGTCCTGCTTTGCTGTCGTAAACATCATCGCTAAAACGTAATGGCTTCCCGAAAGTTACGCGCAGTTTTGTCGGCTTAACGAACGCTGAGCCGGGCGGCATTGCCTTGAATGATCCGTGAATAAACACCGGGAGGATTGGCGCGTGCTCATGTGCTGCGATTAATGCGACTCCTGCTTCGAGGGGCTGTAATTTCCCGTCAAGAGTCCGGCCTCCTTCAGGGAAGATTAGTACGTCGCTTCCTTCCTGATAGAGCTTCATGAATCCTTTCAGCGCGCCGGCGGCAGAAGCGTTGCTTGCGCGTGATACCGGGACTGCTCCCAATGCCCTTATGCACGTTCCGAGAAACCAGCCTGTGAATAATTCTTCCTTTGCGAGATAACGTAACATGCGCGGGAAAAAGCAGCCTACTATTAACGGGTCTAAATTGCTCGCGTGGTTGCATGCTACTATGAACTTCTCATTTTCCGGGAGTTTCTCAAGCCATTTTGCTGAACATCTGTTATATATAATCAGTAGGAACTTGAAGAAATTTTTGACGATCCAATAGAATATTTTACTTTGCTTCATTCGGGATTACTTCTTTCACTTTGTCTAGTATGAGCTGTACTGCTTCTTGTTCGGTAATGTCGGAAGTGTCAATATACATCGCGCCTTCCGGGATTGTGAGGGGTGAAACTTCACGGCTTGAGTCGTTCTTGTCGCGCTCAATTATGGCTGTCAGTATCTCGCTGTAGTCGGCGGGCTTTCCTTTTGCGACTCGTTCGTCATATCGTCGTTTCGCTCGTGCTTCCGGGCTTGCTGTGAGGAAGAATTTTGCCTGTGCGTTAGGGAATACTACGCTGCCAACGTCGCGGCCTTCCGCTACTATTGAGCCGTGATTCTCCTGTTCTTTCTGAAGACTGAGAAGAGCTTTTCTGACTGAGGGAATCGCAGAATACATTGACGCTAATTCATCAACAAGAGGAGTCCTGATTTCACCCGTAACATCAAATCCGTTGACTAATACCGCCTTGTCCCTAAGCTCAATTTTTATCTTGCTCAAAGCCTCGCGCATAATGTAGTCATCAACAGCTTTCACTTCTGACTCGTACAGTATCAGCGCAATAGCACGGTAAATCGCTCCCGTGTCAAGATAATTTATCCCCAAAGCACGCGCAACATCTTTGGCTACGGTACTTTTTCCCGCACCTGCAGGGCCGTCTATCGTTATTACGTATGACATTCTACAATCCGGCCATGTCGCCCATGTCGCTGGCTACGCTTCCGGCAAAGTCTATCATCTCAGAAAGAAGGCTGTCGAAATTCGTTATTCCGAGTCTCTCGATTGGCTCAGGGAACATATACGCCTGCAATCCGTCAGCACCGAGTCCGATTCCCAACATTAAGCATATTGTGTTTGCGACTGTAACAACGTCAAGCAACGGCTGATACTGTTTCTTGTCTTCGGGCAAATCATTCGGCTTGTGGTGGTACGCGATCGGGACTTTGTACGAGTCCGGCATTGACCATTTCTCAACGAGCAATTCACCTATTGCGGCGTGATCGAATCCAAGCACCTGCGTTTCAGCGTCGGTAAACGGTATGTGCTTCTCCTCTACCATTTTGACAATTATCCCGTAACCGAATCTCACATAGTCATTGAGAATAACTTTTCCGATGTCATGAAGCAATCCGCCCACGTAAGCGTCTTCAGTGCTGACTTTTCCCGTTATGCCTGCGAGGTGTCTTGAAGTGTACGCAACCATGAGAGAATGCCGCCAAAGTTCCCCGCGGTCAAGCGCATAGCCCGTCAGCCCTTTGTCCATCGCTGAGTATACAGTTGCCGCTAGTATGATGTTGCTGACTGACTTATAGCCGAGAAGTGTTATCGCCTCCGCAATGTTTGAGATGTTACGGCTGACTCCGTAGGCTACGGAATTTGCGAGCTTGAGTATACGCAGCACGAGACCTTCATCGCGTGAGAGACTCTGAGCAACGTCCGCCGCATTGCTTTCGGGGTCATTAAGTTTTCTCATCGTCTCAAGAACAAACTGCGGGAATGATTTTATGTTCTGCATGTTGTTTAGTATTCGCGTCTTGATTAACTCTCTGGATTTCTCATCAATTTCACTCACGGACTTAACCCCCTTTTTTTTGTGGAAAATCAAACTATACCGCCATTAAATATTTTAGTGTACAGTTCAGAAAATGACAAACTCACATATTCACCGCTCTTCAATGTCTCAAGTTTCATTCTGCCGATTCTCCTGCGTATTAAGCGTTCGACTCTGAAGCCCGCGCTTTTCGCCATGAGTCTTATCTCACGTTTGAGTCCCTCAGCAATGACTATATCAACCCATTGACCCGCAGGACTCATATCCATAACCTTTATGCTTATCGGCTTAACGACTCGCCCCGGTTCAATCTCGAAGCCTTTGCGCCATCTCTCAATCTGCTTTGCGTTAATCGGAATGTTCAGCAGTGCTTCATACTCTTTGTGAATCTCTTTCGACGGATGAATGATATTCTGCGTAAATTGTCCGTCATTCGTGAGGATTAAGAGTCCTTCTGACTCACGGTCAAGCCTTCCGACAGGGTAAAGCCTTCCTTCATGGCCGCGAATCAAATCGACAACAACGGGATCATATTTATCACTCGAAGCGCAGACATAGCCCGTCGGTTTGTTGATGACGTAATAAAAGTGCTGCGAAAGTTTCAGGGGCTTACGGTCAAGGTTTACAATATCTTTTTCCGGGTTTACATTAAAGAAGGGAGCAAGAACAATTTTTCCGTTTACCTGCACCCTTCCGCTTAATATTATTGCCTCAGATTTTCGCCTCGACGCTGCCCCGCATGATGACAAGTAAGCGTTAAGCCTCATGTTGATTCCTCCTCCGTGTCAATTTCTTCAAGCTCTGGAATATCATTTATATCATCAATTCCGAAAGTCTCAAGAAATTTTTGCGTTGTAACATAAAGCAGAGAGGGACGGCCTTCCTTTTTGCGTCCTGCTGTCTTTACGAGTCCAAGCTCCAAGAGTTTAGCGAGAGGGCTTGAAGAGTTTACCCCGCGAATTTCGTCAATCTCTGAGCGTGTTACGGGCTGGCGTTTTGCGATTACGGCGGCGGTCTCTATTGCGGCTTTGCTGAGTCGTACGCGGTTTTTCCCGGCATTGTCGCGGAATCGTCCTGCAATGTCTGAGAGTTCCGGCTTTGTCTCAATTATCCATCCTCCTGCTAACGTCCGCAGAAAGACTCCGTGATTCTCTCCGTCAAATATCGCTCTCAATTCCTCAAGGGCATTCCTCACTTCACGCAGCGAAACATTAAGCGCGTCTTTCAGTTCACGTTCTGTTACTGGCGATGATGATATGAATAGGAGAGCCTCAATCTTTCGTGATAATTCTGACATCTGAAAATAATTCGTCCTGCTCAATCTTAGCGCGTCCCATCCTGCAAAGCTCAAGGACAGCCAATAGCGTAACAACGAGATTTCCCCCGGCGATTTCGTGAAGGCTCAAAGATTTTGACATGCTCAATAACGACTCAATCTCTGCGACTCGTGCTTCTATCTGCTTCTGATCGTCCTGCGCGAATCCGTCCCAGTCTGCATTTGACTCGGCCTCCGTGAGAACTGCCCGGCGTGCTGCGTTCTGAGTGTAGCGGGCGTTGATTGCCTTCCACGTTTTAGCGAGGGTATACGCCCCTGAAGAATCAATAACAACATCACGACTCTTTTCGGGGGCTTCAGGAACTCCGCGGGGATATGACATTGAGGTTAACGCAAATTTTTCCGCGAGCCACAAATATATTTTTCTGTACGGCTTGTAACGCTCAAGGGATTTCATGAACTCTTCCTCATCGGGGATAATCTCAGAGTCAGAATCATCATCATAGTTCGGGAGGAGTGAGCGCGTTTTCTCAAGGACTAATCCCGCTGTCATCATGAAGAAATCAGCAAGTGTATCCGCCGGAGTCTGTCTGGTCTTGACGAGATAAAGCCCGTAAATCTTGATGAGCTGAGAGATCTTTATCCCTGAGACTCTGAATTTCCCGCTCTCAACGAGTGAGCATAACAGATCAAACGGCCCTGAATACCCGTCAATGTTTACGTCAAAATCCGTCATTCGCAATCAGCCGTCCCGACCATGTGAACAAAATCAGCGACAAATCATCAAATCCTAAGTTTTCAGGTGCTAATATTCTCCGTTCATCTTGAGAGACAAGCCCGCAAAGCTCAGAATGCTTCCTGATATAGCGTCCTGTCTTCAAGAAATATTCAGCCTGAATCACAAACGCCGCAGATTTGAATAAACCTTTGAGAATATCCGGGGATTTTTCGTGGAGAAAGTTATGGACGCAGGCATGGTATATATTGCAAGCTCCGATTTTCACGGCACGTTTTACTGCTTCACCGTCAACGAGCGCAAGCAAATCTTCAAGGCTTCCCTTCACGGGGATTGTGTCATAACAGAACTGCAACAGGTCAGAAGGCTCCCAATTCATAATCTCATCGCGCCCTGAAACGAAACCGCAAATTTTCCCGCGCTCAGGAATACCATCAAGCATTTTGCGGTATGCCGTCAAATCATTCACTGAAAGCCTGTCGAAAATCACAACTATATCAATATCGCTGGTTTCTTTTGCCTCGCCTCTTGCGTAACTTCCCTGAAGCCCAATGAACCATATACGCCCGGAAAATTCCGCCTCAAGCCGTCCCGAAAATATTTTGAGCCACGAATCGGTATCAATCATAATCTCTCAGGATTCCTCAATAATCCCATAGCCGGGTAAATTTCGCTCATTGTCTCACGTGCGACTCTCCCGGCCTTTTGCGCTCCGTCAGCAAGAATCTCATCAAGCAATGACTTTTTGCCCTCATATTTTGCGCGGCGTTCACGGACCGGGGTCATCATCTCCTGAATATGAGCGTTAAGTTTCTTCTTGCAGTCAATACAGCCGATACCCGCAGTTTTGCAGCCCTCGCAGATTTCGGATTTTTCCGCGTCGTCATGGTTGAAGACTTTGTGCAGATCCCACACCGGGCATTTGTCGGGGTCTCCTGGGTCTTTTCGTCTCATTCTCGCAGGGTCTGTCATCATCGTTCGCAATTTCTGCCACATTGACTCTTCACTCTCGGAAATCTCTAAAGCATTGCCGTATGACTTGCTCATTTTGCGGCCGTCTGTGCCGGGGACTTTCGGAGTCTGAGTGAATAACGGCTGAGGCTCAACGAGTAATCCCTCGCCGAAAATGTTGTTGAAGTGCCTCACTAACTCGCGGGAAATCTCAAGGTGCGCGCTCTGATCCTCGCCAACCGGGACTAACTCAGCTTTGTACAGTAATATATCAGCGGCCATGAGTACGGGATAACCTAAGAAGCCGTATGTGCCCAAGTCCTTGTTGCGGATGTTGAAGAGCTGCTCTTTGTACGTGGGATTCCTGTAAAGCCAGCCTAACGGGGTAATCATTCCGAGCGCAAGTGCTAATTCTGCGTGCTGTGGTACGTGGGACTGAATGAAAAGCGGTGATTTCTCCGGGTCAAGTCCGACAGCTAACCAGTCAAGCAAAGCCGTGTAGCAAAATTCAGCGGTGTTAGAGCTGTCCTCGTAGTTTGACGTGAGGGCGTGCCAGTCTGCAATAGCGTAAAAGCACTCGTAATTATCATCGTTCTGCAATCTGATAAAATTGCTTAAAGCTCCGGCCATGTGTCCCAAATGAAGCGGGCCGGTTGGTCTCATTGCGCTTAATACTCGTTTCTTCAATTATATTTTCTCCTGTGATTTATATTCTGATTATCGGGGGAAGGGCTTTCACGTCAAGAATTACCGTCTCAATTCCGCAGCCTTCGAGCTTGTTCGCGAGCTGTGAGACTGATACGCGCTCCGTTTCTCCGTGATCACATAACGCGATGGCTAATCCTTCATTGACAGCGTCAGAAATTTCATGATACTTCATATCAGCCGTAATATACACGTCAGCGCCGACTCTTTTTGCTGACCGCCAGAACTCCGAACCAGATCCCCCGCATAAAGCGACTCTTGTGATTATCTTGTTCGTGTTCGCGTAAATGTCGATGTGAGAGAGTCCCCACGATGTTTTTACGTGTTCGGCAAAATTTTTGAGCTTCATTTTCGGAATCACTGAACCCCACACGCCGAAACCGCCGAGACTCTCCGGGTTCTTGAGACCGATTAACGCTCCGAGAATGTCATTCACGCCCCCCGCTGTTTTGTCCCAGTTCGTATGTGTAGCGATAATGTTAATGCCTCGTTTCACTGCCTCAAAGATCGTGCGTCCCTGCTCCGTGTTAAGAGTGATATTTTTGACTGCACGGAAGATTAGCGGATGATGAGCAACAAGAACGTTGCAGCCTAACTCATCAGCAGAAATTACAGCCTGACTCACTGCGTCGAGACATACGGCAATCCGTTTCACCTCTGCGCTGTAATCTCCTACGATTAGCCCGGAGTTGTCCCAGTCCTCCGCAAGCTCAAACGGCGCGAACGTGTCAATATGCCGCAAAAGTCCGCTAACATTCATCGGCGGGAATTATCCTGCGTTCAGGGAAATATTTTGCGATTCGTCCGAGAAACTCATCAACCATTGCGGGAGTCTCGATAAATTTCGGGTCAGTGAGATTCAATTCTACAAAGTCAATATCTCCGGGCAATTCCGATTTCAGGAAGTCAAGAAACGGCATGTAAGCATCATAAAGATTCCGCCAATACGACTCGCCCGCGTCAATTTCGTCCTGCCTTCCCCGGTCATGAATGCGCCTCATGATCTCGTCAAACTCACAGCGCACAATCACAAAGAGTCTCGGCTTTGCGACATAATGAAGGAGTGAGTCATAGAGTGTGAGATAACAACCTAGCTGGCTGTCCTTGAAGTACCTGTCCTTGTAGTAGAGCATGGCATAAACTTTGTCGCCGAAAACAGAGCGGTCAAGAATGTAGTTGTCCTCCTCGCTTGCGCATAAGTACTGGGCGAAGCGCGTAACAAGAAAGTTAAGCTGCATGGGAAAAGCCCATTTCCTGTCATGGTGAAAACGTCCGAGAAGGTCTAAAGGGTCTCGGAACTCTTCGGGCATTACCTGAAATCCTAAACGCTTAGAGAGAAGGTCAACAACTGTAGATTTTCCGCTTGCTGTCATTCCTTCAACGATGATTTGAATCTGTCCCAAAAATTTACAGCTCCTTGATGAAAATTGAATGTGTGAGAATGAAGGGATTATACCAGAATTGAAGCGGCCATGTTTGAATCGCGGTTATGATTTTGTGATGTGAGGTGTGATATAATTCATCAAATTCCAATATCAATAAAAAGTTTCAGCAGTTTCACCAAAAAATTCAGCGGAAAGGACGTAGACAAAGTGATTTACGGCGGCTATAATCAAGCCACAAGCCACAAGCCACAAGCCACAAGCCACAAGCCACAAGCTATAACTATGCCCTGATAGCTGAACTGAATAAAGAGACCGACGCTCTTACGTTTGGGAGAATTAATCCTGAATGTGAGGGCGATTTTTTATGTCTGAAAGGGGACGTATATTCATGGTCAAAAAAGTTTTAGCGTGTTTGTTGCTGGTAGTGTTGTGGTGTTCGTGCGCGTTCGGTGCTACGGAATTGTGGAATACTCATCATTCTGTGGCAAGCATTACTGACGGAAAAGCAGATTATTCTGACGCCCGGTTCAGTGTGCTTTATTTCTCTGTCATACATACTGATACGCCCGTAACGAAAGAAACGGCTCATCTTACAGGCAGTATCACACTTTCAGGAGGCAATTATTCATTCTGGAACGGCAAAGAGATTCAGAAAGTTTCAGGAACTCAGCAGACGTTCAAACTTGGTATGGAAACATGGTTAGCGTCAGGAGATGAAGTAGCCTATCAGCTTTTTGATGACGCAGGCGGTGAGCTGAAAATGGGCGTTGAATCAGACAACGGGCTTAACGGTGTAACAATGAGCTGGAATTTTCCTGATGACCCATCAATAAATGGTTCATTCACAATGCCGAATTACTTGACGACACAAGAGCAGCTTAACAGCGGGGTGTTATATTTCGAGTTCATACGCTCCGGGGATGTTGTTACGGGAATAGATTGGCGCGTAGTTAAGGCTTCAGACACAGCGACTCCAGTAGCTCAGGATTTCAGGAGGAGATTCCAATCGTTTGAAATATGGAATTATGACGAAAGTAAAATCCTCAACGACAGGCCGAGAATATATATTGAAGCAGGTGAGACTCCTGAAGGCACTTACGAGTTCAGCACGCCGATAAAGGAGTCGGATATAGCCCGCATAAGGACGAGGCTTCGTGCATATGATGAATCTGCCGAAAAAAATTATTCGTGGTATTACTATATGCCATCAGAGCCTGATATGTATCTCTGGCACCGCCACGCCTCAGACGCAAGCCTCATAAACGGGAAATCAGACTACAGCGGCGCGAAATTCTCAAACGTTTTCTTCAGCCATGAGAGCAGAAGCCCCCTTATAATGACAGAAGCAAAACACTTTACAGACACAGGGCGCGTTACAATTCCGGGCGGAGGATATACTCTTGTTGACACTGATACGGGCGCGACTCTCAGCACAGTAACAGGAAATGCAACAATGAAGCTGAGATTTGACTCTGAGGGCGCAATCGGTGATGAGTATCTCGAATACTGGCCGATTGATGACAGCGGAAATCTTGCGGCGTTTGCAGGAACAGAGACAGCACTCAACGGAAAGACTATATCATGGACATTCCCCGCAGAACTCGCAGAGCTTAACGGAAGCGGAGTAATTCCGAACTACAAGACTACAGCGCAGCAGCTCGAAACAGGAGTCCCATATGTAGAAATCGTGAGCGAGGACGGATATATTACGGCTCTTAACTACAAGATTGTTACAGCGTCAGACACTTCAACCGCAATAACTCCCAATCACAGAACGGATTTCAGATTCTATTTTGACCGCGCAACGGGTAAAGATGTCTGGGCAAATACTTACCGCCCCGGCTGGATAAGAAATACATCATCAGGAACATTAACGCTCGATATTCCCCAGCCTTTGAGCATCGTTAAGCGCGTAAGAGTCCGACTCCGTTCCTACGAAGACAGCGCAGACAATCCCGCAGTGTATCAGTGGAACTTCTACCCCGCCGAAGCTCCTTCATCCCTCGCAATCACAACAGCGACTCTTCCTTCAGGCACTGTGAACTACTCATACTCGGCAAATCTTGAGGCAAATATTTCCGGCGCAACATGGTCAATCTCTTCAGGCTCACTCCCTAGCGGCCTCACCCTCAATCAGTCAACAGGACAAATTACCGGCGTTCCTACAACTTCAGGCGATTACACATTCACCGTCAAGGCCGAAAAGGACTCACAGTCAGCCGAAAAGCAGCTCTCAATCACCATAGGCACGACTCCAACAATCACGATCACAACAACTAGCCTTCCTTCCGGCACTGTAGGAGCGTCATATTCAGCGCAGCTTGCAGCCAGCACGGCGGGCGCAACTTGGTCTGTGTCATCGGGGACATTGCCCGCAGGACTCAGCCTCAACGCCTCAACGGGAGCGATCACGGGAACACCGACAGCCGCGAACACGTACACATTCACCGTGAAGGCCGCAATAGGTTCAGCGAGCGCGGAAAAATCATTCACCGTAACAATCAATCCTGTTACAACGCTGACGATTACGACAGAGAGTCTTTCTTCAGGCGTGAGGGGACAAAGTTACAGCGCGACTCTTGAGGCTAATATTTCGGGCGCAACTTGGTCAGTGATTTCCGGGACATTGCCGGAGGGACTCACTCTCAGCACATCGGGCAGAATCTCAGGAACACCGACAGAAGGCGGGACTTACTCATTCACCGTGAGGGCTGTATCAGGCTCGCAGAGTGCGGAGAAAGAGTTAAGCATAAGGATAATGAGCATAGGCGCAAGCAGCTCAAGCAGCGGATGTGAATCGGGTCTTTCAGTTTCGGCCTTGTTCCTTCTCGCATTGATCCTCAAGAAGCGTTAAGAACACGCAGACACATTACACATTACCCAACAAAAAACCGGGACTCCCGAAAAGGAATCCCGGCTTTGTTTTTCTCTTCAGTAAGTATTCTTCTCAACCTTCATGCAGTAACCTGTAACTGTGAGAATGTATTGATCCGCTTCACGCTCTGAGATGTTTTTTCCTGCCTGTGAAATTTTTGCGGGCGAGCATGAGCCGTCAGAGTAGAAATATATTATCTCAGGTTCAAATCTCCAGCCTTCATCTTCGGGCAAATTCTTCATTTTGACGTTCTGCCACTCAAGCACAACAGGCTTCATTTTGTCCGTTCCGAGAAACGCGCTTAAGCTGTCTTCTGGGACTTCTTTTTGTCTCAATGCTTCTGCGAAAATGACTCCTCTTTTTGTTGAAACGCTTGAAGATTTCACCGAGAGTCTTACGGGAGTTCCTGATAGCGCGAGGTCTGCTGCTTCCTCAATGGCTCTCTGCAAGACTGCTGACGACGGCTCAAAGTAGAAAGAAATTCGCGGGAGCATCACTGAAGCCAGAACTCCCACGATTGAAAGCACTATGAGTATTTCGACGAGCGTAAAGCCTCTGCGATTATTCCTCGTTAGTGATGTCGGCATTGACTCCTTCTCCGCCTTCTTCACCGTCAGGGCCGTAGCTCATGATTATGATTCGTCCGTTGTTGTTGCGGTAAACGTATGGATTTCCCCAAGGGTCATCAGGTAGTTTCTTGAGGTATCCGCCTTCTGGATAGCGTTTCGGGACTGGCGATGTTGTCGGAGCTGTAACGAGAGCGTCAAGCCCCTGCTGTGTTGAAGGGTAAAATCCGTTGTGCATTCTGTACATTTCGAGAGCGTCCTCAATAGAGCGTATCTGTGTCGCCGCTGTTGTCCGCTGTGCTTCTGCTACCTGCGGGCCTATTCTGGGTACTACGAGAGCCGCGAGCAGTCCCAAAATTACAACGACCACCATAATTTCGATGAGTGTGAATCCTGAACGGCGCACTAACTTTAGCTTTTTGCTTTTCATGGTAAATTTTCCTCCTGTGAGTTTGATTTATTTTACTATACCTGCAAGATCAAACACCGGCGTTAATATTGCAAGCACGATAAATCCTACGCTGAATCCTAATGTCAATACCATTATAGGCTCCATCAATGTAGAAAGCCTTTCCATTCTTGTCTGTGCGATCTCTCGTGACTGGTCTGAAACGTTTGTTAATGACTCGGCCAATTCACCGCCCATTTCACCGACTCGGACAACTGCAACGGTCTCTTCAGGCATTCCGATTTTCTCAAGCGCGCGGTCAAATCTGTGTCCTGCTTTCACCATTTCGGCAGCGTCAATCCATCGCTGACTCTTTGTGTCCATTGTTGAAGCCATTCGCAGAGCTTGCACGAGGGGTATACCTGACTTAAGAAGCGTGCTTATGTGGGACATAACGAGGGCTAAATTTAGCTGGTCAGTTATACCGCGCATGAAAGGGAGCGTGAATTTCCGTCCTGTTCGTTTCATCCATAAATATATCACCGCGAACGCAAGCAAAAACCACAAGCCGTAATTGCTGAGGAAGTCCGACATTCCTATTAATATTCTTGTGGGAAGGGGTAACTGCTGGTGCATGTCCTCGAAAAGCTCCGAGATTTTCGGCACAACGTATGTCAGCATGAACGAGACGACTCCGACTCCCACGACCGCCATAACAATTGGGTAAGTCATTGCACCGCGAATTTTCCTGCGCAAGTCATCCTCAAGTTTGAACTCGTCAGCGGCTTCATTGAGGACTGAGATCAGAGTCCCGGACTGCTCGCCAGACTCAGCGACTCTCCATAAACTTTCACGGAACGCCCCCGACTCTGACAATGCCGTGTGGAATTTCCGCCCGCCTTCAACCTCTGCAAGCAATTTCTCCATTACCGGCTTCATGTTCCTGTCTCTTGCCTGACGCGACATTATCCGGAGGCAGTCCGCTAAAGGAAGTCCCGATTTGAGGTATGACGCTAAACTTCTGCAAAAAAATATATGCTGGTCTAAAGGAAGGAGCTTAATTTTTGCTGACTTTCCGCTTGTTTTGTCCTCTGCGATTTTCACGTCAACAACAACAATTCCGCGTTCGGTCAGACGGTCAACAGCCTGAATTGATGAGCCTGCCTCAATCGTTCCTTTTGTGGATTTCCCTTTTGCGTCGTAGCCTGAGTAGCTGAAATACGGCATGAATTAGTCCTCCCCTGCTACCCTCGTCAATTCGTCCGGTGATGTCAGCCCTGACTGTACCGCCGATAATCCTATCTCCCACAAAGTTTTGAACCCTGACTCACGTGCTATCTCGCGTAATTTTGAGGCCGCAGCTCCTGCTACAAATGCTTCCTGTATTTTCTCGTTTATCACAAACTGCTCATAAAGTCCCACACGCCCCCGATACCCGGTATTATGGCACTGCGAACAGCCTACGGGAGCAAATGCGCGTGTTAGTCCCTGTTTCGCCATCATGGCCGGAGGATTGATTTCACGTCTGCAATGCGGGCATAATCTCCGTGCTAATCTCTGTGCTACAGTCCCAATCATACAGCTTGCGGCTAAATATGGCTCTATTCCCATGTCAACAAGTCGTATTATCGCGCTGATTGAGTCGTTCGTGTGAAGTGTCGACAAAACCAGATGTCCCGTCAATGAAGCCTGTACTCCGATATGCGCCGTCTCAAAGTCTCGCATTTCTCCTATCATAACGATGTCGGGATCTTGTCGCAAGATTGAGCGAAGAGCAGAAGCAAACGTTACTCCGGCTTTCTCGTTGACCTGTATTTGTGATACTCCCGGCAATGCATATTCTACGGGGTCTTCTACTGTTATGATGTTTACTTGAGGGCTTGCGAGTGCTTGAAGGATTGCGTAAAGGCTTGTTGATTTTCCTGAACCTGTAGGGCCTGTGAAAAGTATCATTCCGTGAGGGTGATGGATTAATTCGTTCATTATTTCGCGCTCTCTTGCTTCCATTCCCAAGTCTTCAAGCGTCAGTAATCCGTGCCCTTTGTCAAGAAGTCTCATCGCTATTCTTTCACCGTATTGTGTCGGCACTAATCCCACGCGAACGTCTACCGCCCTGTCTCCTACCGTTATTCCTATTCGCCCGTCCTGAGGTGCCATATGCTCGGCTATGTCCATTCGAGACATGACTTTTATTCGGCTCGTTAGGGGGGCTTGGTTTGAACGGGGAAGCCTCAATCTGTCCTGCAATACTCCGTCAATCCTGAAGCGTATCAATACTTCATCTTCATACGGTTCTACGTGAATGTCTGTAGCTCTCTGCCTCAGCGCGTCAACGAACAATCCATTAACCAATCGTATAACAGGAACATCAACGCTATCACTTAACACATCTTCACGGGTCAGATCATCAATATCATCAATGCCCTCGATATTTTTCGCTGCCTCGTCCGCCGCAACGCTCCTCAAATCGTAAAGTGTGTGCAGAAGGTCTCCGATTTCTTTCTCGTCTCTTATCTCAATGTCTATCGGATAACCTAATGCAACACCGAGCATTTGAGCTTTCGGCCATGCGTCAAAATTCACAGCTCCTACGATTAACACGCCGTCTTCAACCCTGAGAGGGACTATTCGCGCCTGACGGAGAATATCAAGTCCCATTCCATCAGGTAAGAGGCTCGATACTTCTTTTGCTTCAGGCAATGGAGGAAGTGTATTTGCGGGTGAAGGCTGTGTGTTTTCTGTTGATGTCGTTGTGTCGGAAGGTTTCTCAAGTGTTACTGCTTCGGCCATGTCGTTATCTCCTGCGCAAACTCTTCTGGTAAAGCTCACGGAAGCGAATATCTATGTCAGCTTCAACAGGGCTTACATTAACATCTTTAAGCTCTTGGCGCGCACCTTCAGGCATTAATCCCGCAAAGCCCATATCACCCGAAACATATTGTGACGCAAATCCCGAAGCCGCAAGTGTAGCATGTCTCATTTCGGCAGGATCTTCTATTATCTGTGGCGTTAGGAATATCACAAAGTCTACTTTCTCTTTCTCCTTTGAGATGCTCTTGAACAATCCCCCGATTAACGGAATATATGACAGTCCCGGAACTCTCTTGCTTAATGACCGTTCTGTCTCCTTAATCATTCCTCCGAGTATTATCGTCTCGCCGTCTCCTACTACTACTGAGGTATTGACTTCGCGCTTTGATGTTCGGGGCGTTGGGTCTCCTGCTGCCGTCAAAACATCTTCCGTTGTCTGCTTTATGTCCATCGCTACAAGATTTCCGCTCCTTATGTGAGGCGTTACTGTCAGCGTTAATCCTGTGTCTTTGTAGTCTACGTTGGTCTGTACTGCTGAAGGGTTGCTTAGGTCAGATGTTGAGCCTTTGAGAACGGGTATAACCTGCCCGACCTGGAACGAGCTTTCCTTGTTGTCAGTACACATTAAACGGGGCACTGAAAGAACGTTCACCGCGTTGTATTTCTTCAGCATGTTGATTGTCGCATACATTAAGGCCATCGGGTTATAGTTCGTAACGCTGTAGGTTGAGCCGTTTCGGTCTAAAAGCTCCTCACGTTTTGAGAGGTCATTGAACCACTGCATGAATTGTGAGGGCACTCCGCTTTCGCCGAATGTCATATTTCCGCCCATCAATAAATCATCGAACATCATACCGCCGACAACGTTCCAGTCGATGCCCTGATTTTCGAGGTTGGTTACGTTGATTTCTGCGATGAAGCCTCGCAACAATATCTGCTTGGGCTGTACATCTATTGCGTCAAGTATTGGCACTAAGCTGTCAAACTGCCTTTGTGTCGCCGCAAATATCAGGCTGTTTGTTGCCACGTCAGGAACAACTGTTGCGGGAATTTTCGCCGCGTCTGCTCCGAGCATTGTTGCAGTTGAGGCTAATACTTTTGCTACCTGCTCTGATGCTGCTGTTGCGTCTATATTCTTCAGCTTGTAGATGTGGAAATCTCCCACCTTGCTGTCCACGTCCAAATCACTGATGATTGACGTTGCACGGTCTACTGCTGCTGTGCTTCCTACAACGATAACTTTCTTGCTTGGCGCGTCGGCTATTGCGTTCAGTCCCTGAAGAGGCCCGTTTGCCCCGGCTATTGCGTTCAACTGTGCCGCTACTGTTGCCGGATCTCCGTATTTCAGCTCAAATATTCGGGTTATCCTCGCGCTTTGGGGTGTGTCCATTCTCCTTATCAGTTCCATACCTTTGCGGACATCTGTCGCCCGTCCCTGAAGAAGTATATCCCTTCCGTTTCCGACTGGAAGAACTATTAACGCAGGACCGAATGTCTGCTGTATCGCCGGTATTATGCTCTCCAATGTTATGTAGTCGATAGGCACTATGTATGTTACTGTCTCTTCTCCGAAACCCGGCCCGGAACGTCCCCGATATACATTAGGCGATGGGCTGTTGCCTCCCTGACGCACTATCGAATAACTGCCCATGTTCTGAAGCGAGAAGTTGTACATCTGAAGCGTTGAAAGCATTATTTCACGGCTCTCACGGATCGTTACAGGATGAGGAGATATTATTGTTATCTTGCTGTTGATATTGGGAGGGACTATAAAATTCTCCTGCAAGACTTCTGACATAAAACGCATAAATCTCACTAAATCCATGTCCTTGAAGTTAAACTGTACAAGCCCGGAACGCCTCATTTCCTGCGCCGCTTCTATGAGGTTTTTTTCTTCCTCCGCGCTCATTGAAGCTCCTGACCCGGCCTGTGCCTGTGTATTATTCTGCTGTGCAGGTACTCGCCTCGTCGCGCCTTCTGAACATGACGCTATCAAAAGCATTAACATTAATATATATGTAGTCTTCCTGAAGCACAAAACCTTCAACATCTCCCGTTCACAAAAAGCAGGTTTTTATTATTCTATGGTATTTTAGCAGAAAGATAATATTTTCACTGATTAACATATATCACTGTCGAGCGTCCGTCAGCAATCTTTACTGTTACCCTCCTGTATTGAAGCTCGTAATCTTTCACAGGGATTGAGGCCTCTTCAGCTTCCCACGAATAGCCCTTCTTGTCATCCTTACCGCTTGACGGCATGTCCTCATCAATCCTGAAACGTAACCATATCTCATTGGCCGCAGAAATCAAATCACGCTCGCCCTGTATTTCTCCCAGCAGCTTGTATGACATAGCGATTAACCGGAAACCAGCAGTTATTATCAGCCCGGCTACTGCTGTAGCTACAAGCACTTCCATCAGCGTAAATCCCCGGCGCATCATTTCACCACGTAACGCAACGCCGTATTCTGTCCGCCCCTCGTTACTTCTACGTCAAATCTTTCACTCGTCATCAATGAGTTTATCGAGTTCGCTATATCTCCCATGTTCGTGAAGGGTATTCCGTTTATCGACTTTATGACATCACCGCGCTGTACTCCCAACCGCTTTAACAGGCTGTCGTTCTGTATCCATTGTATTTCGAGACCGCCGGCCTTTTCGTTTGGGCGCATTCGTACCCGCTTCAATTCGTCAAAGGGATTTTGCACAAGATTTGTTACGAGTTCTCCGGGCAGTTGTCCTTCCTGTGAACCCGGCACTGCCGCTACTATATTTCCTGTCTGCTGGGGGGGCTGCTGTGCTGCTGGTCTTGGTTGTGAAGGCGCGGGCTTTTTGGGTTCTTCGGCTTTCTTTGCTTCAGGGATTGGACCGTATACGATGTATTTTGTTACGGGCTTCTCATTGCCTTTTCGGAACATTACATCACCGTAATTCACTGCCATCAATCTGTACTGGTCTATGTTCTTCCCTACTAAAACTAGTTTCAGCTCGTTCTTCACGTCAAACCATGCCCCTATACCCGGCAATGTCCCACGCAATATTATCTCGTCTAATGCTGTGTCAGGCTCTTTCGGCTTCTCTTCCTGTTTGGGCTTCGGCTTCTCTGGGGCTGGAGTGTCTTCCTTCATCGGCGAAATCTTGAACGGGTTCGACGCGAGGAAACCTTCTAATCCGCGACGCTCGCTTCCCGAATTTGTTTCAGAGTGAATGCCTGTTACCGCGCTGTTGCTCATCCCTGAACTACCAGAAAGTTTATCAAGCATGTACCCTATTCCCGCGTCAGCTAATCTCCCTAACGCAAATCCCAGTATCAGAGGAAGAATTAACAGCCATAAACCGTAGAGCTTGCCGCCGCTTTCATCCTCAGTCTTTGTTCGCCTCATTCGCTCCCTTATCGCAGGGATTATTTCTGATAACTTCATCGCTTCCTCCTAAGATACCACGTTCCGCCCTCCTGCACTAACGGCAGAAAATTCTGTATCATGCTCATGTTCTGAGAAAATGTTTCAGGCACACTCAGTTTCGCATCAGCCTCGCCGATCTTCATCGCTGATGTGTCTACCGTCATGTAGCCGTCAAGCGAAAATTCTCCGTTCGTCCTCAGTTCCTCAAGCAATATTTCACGGCCTGCCGTCAGCAAAAATCCTCCGTCACCAAAATTCATTCGCTGGCCTAAACGCACATTTCCTCCCTTGAAGTCTATACGGCATACCGGGGCTAACGATAATATACTCGTCATCATCTGAGGCTTTATTGTTATTGAGCTTAGGGATATATCAGCCATTCCCGACAATGTCAGGTTGTTCACCGTAAATCCGCCGTCCTCGCCTAATACATCTGAGTAATTCAGCCTCATTCCACGCCTCTGCAACTGGCTCTGCGCTACCGACATAGCAAACTTCCCGGCCTCGCGCCATGGAACAAATATATATAATGCTGAAAGAAAACCCAATGTGAATAATATTATCTTGGCAAGTGTTGTTAGTGTTCGTTTCATCTTATGAATTTGAAGGCCCTATTATTGCCGATATTGTGAAAAGACGCTCTTTGCCCGCTGGCAAGGCTCGTATCTCCGCCGCTATGAACTTTACCCCGCGCGACATTAACTGCCTCTGCATGTCTGCTAATTCCTCCGCGTAAAGCCGGTTTATCTCTACTGACTGGTTACGGCCGTCTGGCGTTATCCTGTTCACACGGCTTCCCAATGACATGTTCTCTGACACCTGCGCAAATACCGCCGCTACATCTACATTCTTGGGACGTGATGAGCTTGATGAAGAGGGATTTAACGCTTTGTACTCATCCGCTAACATCAATAACGTGTTGAACCTGTTCTGCTGGGACTTCAGACTGGTCTGCTGCTGCACGTTCCAGCCGTTTACTGTCCATATTCCAGCAAGCATTACGAGAAATATTAATACTCCTGCTACTAATCTCACTGAACCGGCTACTTCACCCCGCAATATCGTCCGTGAGCTTGATATTATTCCGTCTATACTTATCGCCATAACTTTACCACCTTATGCGTATGTCAAACCTGTACCCTATTCCCGATACAAACTGTGTGTTGTCTACCTGTACAAGATTTGCTTTCTCTTCCCATGAACGGCGGAAATTAAGCACCGTCGTCATGTCTGGTGCTGTGCCTGTGCAGTCTAATCCGTCTGCATTGTAACGTATCGTGTCTATCGTCATGCTGCTGTCAGAAAAATCACTGAACACTTCTCCCATGTCAGCAAGCACTTCATCTATCTGTCTGCCCTCTTCACCTTTACCCGTAAATGAGGCTATCTTGTCCCGCGCTAAGGTTACTGGGTTCGATATTCGGCCTGTCCGTTCTGGGTCAAACGTTTCACGGTAAAATTTCTCGCTCCGTTCACGCGCTTCTGTAACTTCTATGCTTGTGTGATAGTAGTCGAGTATCTCAGCTCCTAACATTATTGCTCCGGCTGCCACTAATCCCCCTGATACTTTCGCAAGCATTCTCACTGTCCGTTCTAAGTCCCTCGCTCCCTCCAAGACCCTGCGAGACAAATTCACTTCCGCTATCCATGGGCATATCTCTACACTCTCACTTATCACATCGGAAAATTCCTCGCCCGCTTCCGTATTTCCTGACGCTTTGACTACAAAATTTCCTCCACGCACCAATCCGCGAGCTTCACAATACCTGTCATACCACGCTGTTATTTCTTCCTCTGCGTCATGGCCTGAAAGTTTCTTCCATCTGTATAATACCGGCCTGTTTGACTGCCACAATATTGAGCTGATATTCTCCTCGTCTATCCATATCGTCGCTCCGTTGCCGCCGTATTCCTTCAAGCCTGACACAAACGGCAACGGTGAAGGCCATATCTTTTGTGAATGCGATGATGGGATGTCGAGTTCGTCAGGTGATACGTACCACACTATTCCGCTTGATGTCCGTCCGCTTTTCTCCAAGATTACAGGGAATATCTCCAGTTCACCAGCCGCTGAATATGGCATTACTTGTAACTTCAGGGCATCACGTATCTTTGTCGTGCTGCTGAACGGGTATGTGAAATCCTCAAATGACAATGAGCGCATCGGCGACAAGGTTATTACAGTCTTGTCAGTTCCCGTCTTCAATGGCTTCAGCGTACGCACCAATGATGTTTTCTCCGCTCCCATCTCACTGCGCACCGTCTGAACTTCCTCAATTACACGCTGAAATGTTGTCTCCGAATAATCATTACGGCTACGGCCATGTCCTGAAAATATATTGCGTATGTTCATACTTCCTCCCATCGGACTATCTTCTTCGCTGTCCTGTCTATTATCACCGTGTATGACACCGTTCCCCCGTCTTCCTTCAGGCATTCCAGCTTCACATTAAAGTAACGGCTCTTGAACACCGCTATGTTCGTAAGCTGGGTTGACGTTCTCGCACTCGCCCCGGGGATCTTCTGCAAATCACGCAGGTTCTCTAACTCGTTTTCCTGACGGTATTCCTCAAGGCTTTTCGCTAATCCTCCGACGTTCAAGCCCGGCAACAGTTCCAATACATGAACAGGTGCTACATTAAGATTTATTTTTCCGTCGCTGTATATCGTGCAATAGTCCGAAACTCCCAATTTGCCCCCGGAACCGTACAATATCTCCGTGTCTATATCACCGCTCATCATCAATAACTCCGAAATCTCGTACAATCCACGGTTGATAAAATACTTCTCTTCACGGCTTCCCACTCGAGGACGATTATTTTTGTCCATAAAGTCAAGCGTCAATAATTCCAGTTCGTGATGCTCAAGATTATTCCACATCTCGCGCCATACTTCCGTGTATTCTCGCCTCATCGTGTTTCCATCAGGCAAAAATAAATTCCTCAGCGGGATTTTATCATCAAGCGGCGTTACCTGAATAACCCACATCCCTGTATCAGGCTCACTCATCATGAACGGCCTGTACCATTCCTGCAATGGGCTGTCATGCTTCACTCGCTCCGATATTCCAGCAAGCAATGTCATTACCGAGTTCACTATCACATTTGCCATCGTCCGGCGGGACAAGTTCTCGTTCTCTCGCCATATCCCTCGAACCTGCATCCGAACAAACCACGTGAACACCGTCGCGCATGATATTAACAGCGTCCCAAGCATTAACACGCTCACAAGCACAAAGCCCCGTCTACGGCAATGATATAACACTCTCTAACCTTCTTCCCGCGTCCGCTTCAGCTCTTCCAGTTATACCGCGCCCCAAACATATATATATCCCCTGCGGCAACTGCCCGGTGTATTCCTTCTGACGGTCATCCTCTCGCGAATTTGTCGGCACTTCCACACCAAACTCATTTATACCCGGCAACACTAACTGCGCTTCCTCTGCGTTAAGCGTCTCTGTGTTCACATCTGATGGCAATATTCCCGGATATATCCACCTGTATAAACCCGCTATAACGTCCCCGTGAAGTATTCCCCCCTCTGATACAGCATATACTACCGTCCCAGATGACAAGCCTTGTGTCGCAGGTGAGGTGCTCAGAAATATTAGTATGTCGTTCGCTCGGCTTCCAGCCACTTCCTTGTCCTTTACCGTTATCACATTAGGGGCTATCCTCATCGCTGAATACAAATCACGCGCTATGAAGTTTAACGTCCGTGATAATGCTGATATGTCTGCGTACTCCTCTTGCGCGTCCACTACATGCCTTACTGTCGTTACTACGGGGGCTAACGCTAGACTTGACAATAACCCCGTAAGCATCACAGCTATAAGTATCTCAAGTAACGTAAAGCCTCGACTATTTGTCATCTTTACCCGGACCATTCAGCAATAATAACGCATTCACCGTTCGGCCTGTGCTGTCCTTCTGAGGCACTCTCTGCAAATGATAATCTCCCGGACGGAAGTAACTCGCTATTTCTCGGATTACAGGCTCTATCTGATACCGCTGGGCAAAATTCAGCAGCCTTGAGATGTCCTCCGAATGAGGCTCTCGGTTGAAGTGTTCCCATAATATATTGAACCCGTTCACTAACTCCGCATTGTCGTTCCGCTGCTCTCCTACCTGTATCAGGTGATAGCCTATGTTCCTCTGCGTTTCCTCGTACACTATCGGGTGCTTTGAGGCCTCCTGCAAGTAATACATCTGCAATCTCTCATCCTGCGTCGACATCGCTTTACGTAACATGTAGTTCCCGTATATACCGCTCCATATGTACACACAACCAGATAACGACAGCAGTATCAATCCTATTCCCGCTAGTTTACGCAATGGCTTCCCCGTCTTTGATGTGCTTCCGAATGCCTCAAAGATATATTTCCCGCTGAAAAATTCACGGTTCGACAACGCAAATGCTAACGTTATCCATACCATATTTTCGATACGGTGAAACGGTCTCGTGAACAACGCGCAGAATGTTACGAGCGTTACAAGGCATATACCCCAGACTGCATTGTGCGAAATCGTCAGTCGCTCTTTCTTGAATAACCCATATACGACAGGAATAAACCATGAAAGCCACATTATTATCAACAATGTTCCGCCGATTATGCCGCCTTCACAGAAAAATTGAAGAAATTCATTGTGCGCCCAGTGCGTATACTGCCATTTGTACCAGTCATCATGAACCATACTGAAGCCGTATCTCTGTCCCTCCAAGTAATGCCATTTGTACTGGCCTATGCCCACTCCTTGAGGATGCTCGAGAAACATTGCGTATGAGGTCATCCATATTCCCCGACGGTTGCCGATGTTCTCCGCATTCTTCACTATGTCCACCGTCTTGTCCACTATCTGACCTGAACGAGGCGAATACAATGACACGTAAAACACTGAGGCCAATATCACAGCAGCTCCCGCAAATCTCATCACGTAACTGCGGTCAAACTTCCATATTGACACTATCAGCATTAATATTAACCCTAACGCAAGGGCTATCGTCGCTGAACGGCTCGTGCTGTTCATTAAGCCCCAGAAGTTCCATGACATTAACACCAAGATTAATGAGCTGTAATATTTCCTCACGCTAACGAATGAGCTTATCACAAGTATCAATGAGATTACGCCGAGCATTACGCTTCCTTCTGTTACTGCATACTTCATCACTAATACCGCAAGTCCCGTAAAACATACTGGCATCATTACTTTCTTCGGGGTCTCATCTTGTGCGTGTGCGTCGTATACATACAAATACACAGCTCCTAATACCGCTACCGCACACCATAGCCCGAACATGTTCTGCTGTGCCGTGTTACCGATATAGTTGCCGGGAGTAGGAAGTATTATGCTGCTGAACTGCTGAAGATCAGAAAATAATGTCCCGCGCAGGAATGACAAGTTATTCAGGTTTCGTATCTGTAATTCCGCAAACACTATGTTTATTGACGCATTCACGTTCGCAAGGAATATTACAGGCCTCAATCCCCAGTCAGGAAATGACTGTACACTTAACACGTAAAATGCCCACACCGAAGCAAAGCATACCATCTCTAACGCATACGCCGTCGGCGACATTATGTCCGTCCACAATGGCATCAAACCGCAGTATATCAGGATTACTAGCCATATCAGCGCAAATATGTCAATCTTCAGCTTCAGACGCTCAGGGCCGTATCTCATCATCTTATAGCCCGCTATTATCAACGCTATCGCTATTGGAACTCCAGCTACAGCCCACTTCAATATGTGTAGAGTGTCAGCAAAATTCACTCCCGAATATATCAGATTCGGCCATGTCAATGATATTATCCACAGGAACAATAATACGCTACCCGCTATTAACGGCACGGGCTTATACTTCTCTGGCACTTTCAACGTCTTCTCTTTTGCCTTGCTCATCGTCTCTCTTCTCCCCTCACTGCATTAACGCATATCTCTCGACTGGCGCATATCCATCACTGAACGCCGGCACTACACTGTCTGGCACAAACGGCTCTAACCATTGGTGAGACAATAATTCTGAGTATTTATCACCTGACACTGGGGCTGATGGCACAAAATCTCCCGCTACCAACATTATGTTCTGCAACGCATACGCATATCTGGGATCTGGAGCATTCGCAGGAAATATCATCATTGTTCCGAATGACTGTGAGAATGCTTTGTATATCCCGTGAAACACTCCTGATTTAGGGCCGTATACTGACGCTATTATGTTCGAGATTAATACTCCGTCTGGCTTCAGCAATGAACGAAGGTGCTTCCCTGCCTCTATCGTCGCAAGCTGAAAAGGTATCACCGTCGCTGAGTTAAACGTGTCCATGAATATTGCGTCGTATTGCTCCATCTTGTCATACTCTGAACGGTTCAAGAATGTACGCGCGTCTTCATGGTATATTGTCAGGTTCGGGCTGTCCTCAAGGTAAAAATATTCACGTGCTGTTTCTGTTACTTTGGGGTCTATTTCTACTACATCTATTGATACTCCGGGATATTCCGAAAGTATATGCTTCGGCACGCTATATCCTCCTCCGCCTAACATTAACACTCGCTTTATGTCGGGCTTGTATCGGAACGCCAAATCGTAAAATTTTGTGTACTCGCTCACAAGCTCTGAATGATTGTCCATATACATTAATGACTGCGCCGCGTCAGGATCAGTTATCATTACCCTTACACGCCTTCCGTTACGACGGTCTATGCTCTCCGCTAGTGATATATGATTGTATTGTGTGTCTATCTGCTTCCATACAGGCGAAAATGGTAGGCCGTTCACTTCCGAATATACTGCCTCAAACGTTATCAAGCCCAATATTATCACCGCTATTATCTTTCGCCATGCCCCTGTGTACACAAGCACTGAAAGCAACGCTAATACACATGCCACTATCATCAATATCACCGCTGAAGGGAATAACGATATAAGCACAAATCCTCCTAAGAATGTTCCTACTATACTCCCCGCACTGTTCAACGCTGATAATTTTCCCACTATTGAACCTGACGTTTTCACATCCTGCATCGCTAATCTTGCCACAAATGGCGATACCATCCCAAGCAATAAACTAGACGGCGAAAATATTGACACTGACGCATACACGCTCGATACGTACAAATTCAAGTGCAGTTCCTGTATCTCACTCAGTATCCAGTTGCTTGAATATGCCGTTGCCGCTATTATTACCGCTGAGAACATTAATATTCTTCCTAACAGCTTCCCTTCTGGACGTTTATCCGCTACCGCTCCTCCTAGCCAGTTCCCTATGCATAAACTTGTCATTATTATTCCGATTAACGCCGTCCATACTATTAATGACGTTCCGAAATACGGCGCTACTAAACGCGATCCTGCTAATTCTAGTATCATCGTCGACATTCCGCTGAAAAATGATACCGTCTGCAATCGTAATTGTATCTTCGTTCCGCTCATCTCTTCATCTCCTCTTATTTATTACTTCTTGTACGTCCCGGGCAAAAATAAAAGAAATACCGCAAATAATTCAAGCCTGCCTGCAAGCATACAGAATGACAATATCCACTTCACTATATCTGGAAGCCACGCAAAATGCTCTGTCGCTCCGAGACGGTTCAATCCTGGTCCTACATTGCTCAGGCACGTCAATACTCCCGTGAACGCAGTCAATATATCAAGCCCGAATGCCGTCAATATCAGCGTGCATATCCCAAGCATCAACATGTAAAGCACAAAAAATGACATCGCTGAATTTAACGTGTCCTGCGCCAAGGGCTTCCCGTCAAAACGAGCCGTTATCACCGCACGGGGATGCAACAGCCTCTTCACTTCAGCTTTCAGGCAGCATCCCAATATCATAAACCTTGACACCTTGCACCCCCCGCCCGTCGAACCTCCTGACGCTCCCACAAACATCAATATTATTATCACAAACTTCGTAAACTCAGGCCACTTGTCATAATCCTCTACGATAAATCCCGTCGTCGTCATAACTGTTATCACATGAAAAAATGACTGCCGTATTATGTAACACACATCACCTATTTTTCCGCATGCATAAAGGCTAAGTCCTATTAACAATGATGATATTAACGCCAATGATGTATAGCCGCGCAGTTCTCCGTCTTTCAACACCGTATTGAAATCTTTCCTAAGCAAACTGAAATACAGCGAAAAGTTTATACCTGACAAAAACATAAATATTATTATCACCCACTGTATATATGAGCTTGTGAAATATGCTATCGAACTGTTCTTCGTCGAAAATCCCCCTGTCGCAATCGTGCTGAATGAATGACATACCGCGTCAAATACACTCATACCCCCTAGCACCAGCAAGACAGCTTCAGTTACCGTAAGCAAGATATAAACTGCCCACAGCATGACAGCTGTCTGATGCAAACGAGGCGAGACTTTCCCAGCCGTTACCCCGGGCACTTCCGCTTTGTACATCTCCATTCCTGACACTCCCAAAAACGGCAATACAGCTAGGCTTAATACTATTATTCCCATACCTCCTATCCAATGTGTTATTGAACGCCACAATAATATGCCCCGAGGCAACGATTCTATGTCCGCAAATATCGTCGCCCCTGTCGTCGTAAATCCGCTCATCGTCTCGAAAAATCCATCACTGTACGAACAATACCCCCCTGTCCAGTACGGCATCGCTCCTATCATTGACGCTATTACCCACGAATAACCAGTTACTACTACTCCTTCCCGTATCCCTGAATATAATTTCCCGTCTGTCCCTGAATATTTCCATAACAACACACTCAAAAAAACTCCTGTTGATATTGACAGGCAAAACGGCAGGGCTTCTCCTGTTCCGTCAGAAATTCCAAGTATGAGCGGCGGTATCATTCCTGCTGAGACTATAACGCTGATTAATGAAAGTGTTCTTGAGCAAAATTTAATGTCCATGATATTCAGCACCGAATAATTTAGCTGTTCCAGGCATCATTTCTGACAGAGCGAATAATATAACGTGGTCATTCTCCCTAAGCATAGTGTTTCCAGCTGGCAATAAAACTTCTTCACCACGGCCGATTAAGGCGACAACTGCTCCTTTCCCCAGCCGTATATCAGCAAGAGTACGGCCCGTTACGTCAGCTTCGGGCGGCAATTTTACCTCTAACATTTCAGCTTTTATCTTATCGACCATCATATAGGCTAATGCGTGATCCTCATAAAGCAGATATTGAAGCATGACGTTTGCAAGAGAAGTGTTAGTGTTGACAGCTGATGATATTCCCATTGTCCCAGCTATTGACTGATAATCCGCACGCTTTACTACTGCTATTGTCTTCTGCGCTCCCATTTCTTTGGCCATCACGCAATATATCATGTTCAGCTCGTCAGAATTTGTCGCACATATATACGCTGAGCATCCCTCTATACCTTCCTCCGTAAGCACCCGCTTGTCCGCTCCGTCAGCATTCAGCACTAACGCTTCGCCAAATTCCTCAGACAATCGAACACACCTTTGCGCATCCTTGTCCAGAATCCTCAGTCCCACATTCCCAAATTCACGCTTTATCATCAATGCTATCTGCGTTCCGAGCTTCCCTCCTCCTACAATGAATACCTTCCTGCCCTTCGACACATCCGCAACCGTACCGGGCTGCAACAACTCCTGCAATCTCTCCGTCCCTGAACTGTACGTCACCGCATAGCATATATCATTCTCACGCAACACTGTCGAACCATCAGGCACTCCTGACAATCCATCCTCATGCTCAACATACACAAACACCGCTGGCAAATCAGGAAACTTCAGACGCATATCCTTCAGAGTCATACCTATTAACGGAGATTTACTACCCAGCCTCATTGAGTACATCATCCCACGCCCTCCAAGCAATTCCGCAGCCTTAACCGCTCCTTTCACCCGGATTAAGCTCGTTATCTCACGCGATATTGAACGCTCAGGCGAAATCATTGCATTTATTCCGAGCTTCCGCCCCCAATCTGAACGGTCCGTAAACTCAAGACTCCGTGTCCGCGATATTACCTTCCTAACCCCCGCGCTCTTCGCTATCCAGCATGACAGCATATTCACTTCATCCCGATCTGTACATGCTATCAATGTGTCGATATTCCCTCCCGCTATCACTCCAGCTTTCGCCAATACATTCGGACGCGCTCCATTACCGCAGATTATTTCAGCATCAAGTTCATCCTTTATTCTCGCTGCCTTCCCCGCATCCTGCTCCACTATGTACACGTTGTATTCGTCAGACGGGGATGTTGACAATGTACGCGCTATGCTCCGACCTACCTCGCCTGCTCCTACTATCACTATATTATTTCCCATAATCACACCTTCACTATAAATTCCGCACAGGGACGGGCATTATTCTCACGCTTCACCCGGTATAACTCACCGGCATTCTCAAGCGTTATCAATTCTCCCAATTTCGCGCCGGAACGGAACAAACCGCATGTCCTTCGAGGCACTCTGCCAATCATGTCCCATATCCAACGGAAATATATCGCGTGGTTCACATGGCCGTTATAATCCGTATCATGATATTTCACCGTCATATGCTCCGTCTTTTCAGGCTCATCAAAACTAGGTATGTCAGCAAAGTTATCCTCTATATGTTCGCAATCACCGCCGATTATCTCAGGTATATGCGCAAGAGGCTTCACGGGACGGCCTGTCCTCACATCAGCAAGTATCCATGACGTTTTTGCTGTAACAACTTCTTGACCGTCATATTTTACGTGGAAATTCCTCAGCGTATTGTAGCTGTGGTTTGGGTCATGATATGTAATCACTTCATACTCTTCTCCTATCAATGGCAATTTTCCCGTTATCCTCAACTCATACCGCGTTACTACCCATGAATACCCACGCGCGTATAATTCCGTCGATTTTCCCTCTATTCCCTCTACAGCTAATTCCGCCGTGTCCTGAAAGCAATTCAGAAGGTTATACGGCTTTATTTCTCCTGTCTGCGAGGCTTCTGAAGGCATTACCCTTAGTTTTCGCACAAACATTTATTTCCTCCTTACCGCTATGCTCCGCGCATGTCCAGTCAAACCCTCTGAGTTCGCTATCTTCTCTATATCTCCTGATACACTCATAAGCTCTTCACGCGAGTAATATATGTATTGTGATGTCTTCACGAAATCAAGAACGCTCAAAGGACTTGAGAATTTAGCCGTCCCCATCGTAGGCAGTGTATGATTGCAACCCGCGTAATAATCTCCTAACGCTTCTGGCGAGTATTCACCTATAAACACGCTCCCGGCATTGCGTACACTTTCTGCATAATCAAACGCTTTCTTAACGCATATTTCAAGATGTTCAGGCGCGTATTCATTCGCAAAATCTATCGCTTCATCTATGGCCGGCACTAGGATTATTGCCCCGTTATTGTCGATTGAGGCTCGTGCTATGTCATGCCGTGAAAGCTCAGCTATTTGACGCTCGATTTCTCCCTGTACTTCACGCGCTAATTTCTCTGAAGTTGTTGCGAGTATTGCTGATGCGTTTTCATCGTGTTCAGACTGTGCGAGCATATCGGAAGCTATATACTTGGGATTGGCCGTTTCATCTGCTACTATGAGAATTTCCGACGGCCCGGCTATCATGTCTATGTCTACTGCTCCAAATACCTGACGTTTTGCCTCGGCTACGTAAACATTACCCGGCCCGGTTATCTTGTCGACTTTGGGAACGCTTTCAGTTCCGTATGCAAATGCACCGATTGCCTGCGCTCCTCCCATTCGGTATATACCTGTTGCGCCTGATACTTTTGACGCGGCTAATATTTCGGGAGTTATTGACGGTGAAGCTATGAGTATCTCTTTGCACCCTGCTGTTTTTGCGGGGATTACGTTCATTAAGACTGTTGAGGGGTACGAGGCTTTTCCGCCGGGAACGTATATTCCTACACGGTCTAACGGGATTACTTTCTCTCCTGTTATTATTCCTTCTCTGGGTGAAATCATGAAGCCTTTTATTACCTGCTTCGCGTGAAACTCCCGGATGTTTTCTGCTGACCTCTCTAACGCTTCTATATATTCCTTGCCAACTGCTTTTACTCCCTCTGTTATTTCCTCCTCGCTTACTCTCAACGGAAGATCCTTGCCCGTAAATTTCAGCTCATACTTCTTCAATGCATCGTCGCCGTTTGCTTTCACGTCTGCAAGTATTTCTGACACTGTATCAATTAATGCCTTGCCTGCTGACTTAGCTTCGGGACGGGTATATTCCTTAAGTATTCTTATCATCCTGTTACCCTCCTCATTATCTGTGTGATTTCTTCCCGCTTGAACTGGTATGATGACTTGTTTGCGACGAGCCTCGCGCTTATACTGCATATAGTTTCAATTACACGCAGATTATTTTCACGAAGAGTTGCGCCTGTCTCTACTATGTCAACAATAACGTCAGACAGTCCCAATACGGGCGCAATCTCAACCGAGCCTCTCAGCGGAATTATGTCAGCCATTCTTCCTTTGCGGCGGTAATATTCGCGTGTTATGTTTGGGAACTCTGTAGCTATTCTCAGGGTGCGAGACGCGTCATCAGAAAAATCATTTTTCCCGGCCACAGCTATTGTGCATTGTCCTGCATTAAGGTCTGCAAGCTCGTATATATCCGGCTTCCTTTCCATTAATATATCTTTGCCGCACGCGCCTATGTCAGCAGTTCCGCGCTCCACATAGACAGGAACATCATACGGCTTTACCCAGAAGCACATCATTTCAAGCTCTTCATTCTCAAACACAAGACGGCGTGTTTTCTCCGTCATTCCCTCAAACTTATACCCGGCTTCCTCAAACAATGAATATACTTTCAGACCGAGACGGCCTTTTGGCAAGGCTATCTTAATCATCGCATATCCTCTCCAAATACACCGCAAATCCAGCTCCCTCCGTTGACATTATGTTATATTCTCCACCACTCAGAACAGCTTCAGGAACTCCCTCTATATATCCCTTGAACACAATGCCGCTGTAATACTTCACATTCTCCGCAACCGAGTAATCTACTCTCATTTTCTCGTAATATTCCTCAAGCCCCCTTAATATCTCTGACATCTTCACGCTCAATAATCCTGATGAGGCTATATCACCGTTATGTTCGGCAAGCTCTATGAGTTTACGAGGCGCATGAAGCTCTTTGAGGCCATGAATATTTTTATGAGAGAGGCAATCTATGAGTTTGGATGTGTTTATCCCGTCGGCATTCTCTATAACCTGCGAAGCGTCAGCAATGGCAAGAATATATCTTCGTCCATCCGACACTTTTTCAAGCGACTTCACCGCCAGCATTATTACTTCTCTCATCTCATTTGCTCCTATGCCACCCGTTATTTCTATGCCTGACTGTGCGACCTCACGGAATGTTGTTTCATTCTCAGGTACTCGGTAAACATTTTCGTTGTAATAATATTTCCCCGGTGCTGAATGCTTAATGAGCGACAAAGTTACATCAGGACGGAGAGCCATCAATCTGCCGTCAGCGTCAGTGAAGGTTAATATAGATTTTGAGGAAAGGAATTCTTTTTTGTCAGCGTAGAAGTCATATTCTTCAAATCGAGGCATTCTGAAGAAATTGAAGCCGTTTTGCGAATAGAGAGCGCGAAGCTCAAATGAAATTCTTTCTTTATGAGTTAGTATCATGATAATTATTCCTCAAGGATTTTTGTTTGAGTTATGATAACACAGAGTGATTTTGCGCATGCTATAATTGCGTAAAATATCCGGCACTTAGGCGCGTAAAATTAAGTATTGAGATGGAATGAAGCGTGAAAAAAAATTGCGTATAAAAGTGCGCGGCAAGGGGGAAGCCTGAAGGGAAATGCGTATAAAGCTGGCTGTAATAATGTTGATGATGAGTGCTGTGTGTTCATATGGCTCTGAATATCCTGCGCGTAATGTTACGTCTGTAAATGTCTCTGGAAATCCTCATATAGCTACCGAATACATATTGAATGTAGTAGACACGAAGCCGGGAAGTATATTGAGCCGAGATGTGATATTGTCTGACATAGAAGCGGTATACAATCAGGGATTTTTCTCGTTTGTAGACGCAGACATAAGCGACGAGGGCGGCGGGGTATCAGTAACATATATTGTGCGTGAAAATCCAGTGATAACAGGTATAGAGTTCAGCGGGAACACAGTATTCACATCTGAGCAGTTGATGAAGGAAGTATTTTCTCAGGAAGGCACAGTGTTTAACCGTCAGTTTTTCCGCAATGATTTGGATCGAATACAGGAGAAGTATCACAAGGAAGGTTATGTGATGGTGCGAGTATCAGATGTGCAAATCGAGGGCGGAAATATATATGTGATGATACTTGAGCCGCGTGTGAATGAAGTGCTGATACAGGGGAATGCTAAGACGAAGGACTATGTTATACGCCGAGAATTGAAGGTGAAGCATGGAGAATTGTTTAATGTAGTGAAGTTTCGTCATGAGCTAGGGAAATTGCAGGGGTTAGGATATTTTGAGGATGTGAATGTAGCGTTTGATGTGGCTGAGGGTAGTGGAGATGAAGTAGATTTGATACTGACGGTGAAGGAGAAGCGAACAGCGTCGGTTGGATTGAATGTTGGATACGGGACGGAGAGCGGATTGTCGGGTGGGTTGACGTACAGCGACACGAATATGTTCGGTCGTGGTATGATGTTTGAGATAGGTTTCAACGAGGGTCAAGAGGCCTCATACTGGACGACGTTTTCAAGTCCGTATATGGATGCTGATACATATGGATGGAGGGTAGGAGCGCGGTACTATACATACGACGAGAGGTATTATTACCGTCATGGGCGTAGGCAGTTTGATTTTGACGAAAGGACGGTGAGTGTATTTGCAGGATTGGGGAAGAAGTTCAGGAATGAGGATTGGAGCTGGTATTTGACATTGCGCCGGGATGATGTGAACTATTCAAATTTGCAGAGGGCGATACCTGGATACGAGGATGATTTAACGGCATGGGACGGAGTGAACCAGACAGTAGAGTTTCAGCTTACGTGGGACAAGCGCGACGAATATTCGCCCTACCCGAAAGGATTTGTGTGGGATACGAATTTTGAGCAGGCTGTGCAGGTATTAGGAGGAGAATATGATTATCTGAAGTACTGGACGCAGGCGCGATTATATGTATCGTTGAACAGTGTAATAGAGGGACTAGCGGATGTTGGAGGAATGTGGAGTGCAGAGAACCCGTTATTATTTGCTGGTCGAGTTCGAATTGGTTCGTCAACGTCGCGAGAATTGCCAGCGTTTGCGCGTTACAGCTTGGGAGGGATGAACTCATTGCGTGGATATAATTCGCGTTCATTCGAGGGCAGTAATTTTTACATGGGAAATTTTGAGTTGCGAGTGCCTATAGCGAGTGCGGTATCAGTAGTAGGATTTTATGATATAGGTAATGCGGATGCGGAGATGGACTTCAAGAATTATCATGATGATTACGGAGTAGGATTGCGAGTGAAGACACCGTTCGGAAATCTGCGAGTAGATTATGCGAAGGGAGAAGATGAGCGTCGAACATATTTCGGATTTGGTGAAATGTTTTGAAGCCAGCGCAACAGCATAGGGAGAAGGAGTGAAAAGCGAAGTGAAGTTAAAGGAAATCGGGTTAAAGTTAGGACTGTCAGCAGTAGGGAATGTAGAGCGTGAAATAAGTGGAGTAGCTTCTCCTGAATATCCTTCAGCGTCAAAAATATGTGTAGTGTGGGACAAGGTAGTAATGTCTCATCTTGACGGAAGTATAGCAGTGCTGACGCGGGAGAAATATATTACAGAAGGACGCGACGCAATAATCTGTGAAAATCCGCGAGCTAAACTTAGAGAATTAATATCCCTATTCAGTGAGAAGGAACAGCCGAAGGGAATATCACCGTTAGCATATGTATCACCGACAGCGAAAGTATCACCAGAAGCGTATATAGCCCCGTTTGCATATGTAGGGGAATGTTGTGAAGTTGGTTCAGGTACAGTAATAGAGGCCCAAGCGGTATTGTTTGAAAGAGTGAAGGTTGGAAGGAACTGCATAATCCATTCAGGAGCGGTGATAGGGAGTGAAGGATTTGGCTATGAGCGGACGGAAGCGGGAATAGTGAAGATCCCGCAGACAGGAGGAGTGAAGCTTGGAGATGAAGTAGAGATAGGAGCATGCACGACGATAGATCGAGGAACGTTGCGAGATACGGAAATCGGGAGCGGAACGAAGATAGACAATCAAGTGCAGATAGGTCATAACGTAAAAATCGGGAAGGATTGTATAATCTGCTCAATGTCAGGTATAGCAGGAAGCACAGAAATCGGAGACAATGTAACAATCTCGGTGCAGGCAGGAATAACGGATCATGTGAAGATTGGAGACAATGTGATAATAGCGGGTCGTTCAGGAGTAACGCATGATATACCTTCAGGAGCGATAATATCAGGATTTCCGGCGCGAAACCACAATGATGCGAAGCGTGCGTTAGTATTGATGTCAGATTTGCCGTTGCTAGTGAAGAGGCTTCATAAACTGGAAAGGAAAGTAGAAGAGCTAGAGAAATGAGACGGCTGAAAGAGAGAATAGAACTGAGGGGAATAGGACTTCACAGCGGTAAAGAGTGCAAGCTGACGATAGAGCCATACGAGACGAGCACAGTGATATTGAGTGCCGAAGGGGAAGAATACCCACTGAGAGAACTTTCTGCTGACGGAACGAAACGTGGAAGCGATTATATATTTCCATCAGGAGAGCGAATACGGACATGCGAGCATATATTCTCAGCGTTGGCAGGATTAGGAATATATTCAGGAATAAGGATGACAGTAGACGGAGGGGAGATGCCAGCACTTGACGGCTGTGCGTTGAAGATAAGCTCCGAAATCCTGAGAAAATCATATGAAGATGACGAGCCGTTGAGGGTATGTGATATTCTGAAGCCATTAATGGTGAAGAGTGAAGACGGAAAAAGATTTGTGTGTGTGTATCCAAGTGAAGAGTTTCGAATAACGTACACAGTAGAATACCCGTATATAGGTGTGCAGGCGTATGATTACACAGCTGGAACAGATTACGTGAAGGAGATAGCTCCTGCGCGAACATTTGCGTTAAAGAGGGACATAGAAAATCTGCGTTCAAACGGGATGGCATTAGGAGGTACGATTGAGAACGCGATAATAATTGATGAAGGAGGAGCGGAGGCATACGGTGGACTTCGTTTTGAGGATGAAATAGTGCGTCATAAGGTGCTTGATATGATGGGAGATATATACAGCATAGGCGAGCCGATAAGGGCGCATATAATATGTATGAGGGGCGGACATGAATTGCATTTGAGGCTTGCGGAGAAACTGAAAGGAGAGTTAATAGATGGCTGAGATAGATATATTTGGTATCATGAGGACGCTGAAGCACCGTTACCCGTTTTTGATGGTAGACCGAATAACGGAATACGACGGAATGAGGATAACGGGCTACAAGAATGTAACGTATAACGAGCCATATTTTCAGGGACATTTTCCCGATGACCCTACGATGCCCGGAGTGCTGATAGTTGAAAGCATGGGTCAAGTAGCGAGCGTGTTGCTTGGAATAAAGTTAGGAATGGAACAGGGAAACAAGATAGCGTTTCTGACCGGGATGGACAAGGTAAGATTTCGGAAGCCTGTTCGACCCGGCGACCAGTTAATAACGAAGGCAGAATTGACGAACGTGCACAGCACAAGCGCGAAGGCGAAAGCGAAAGCATACGTGAATGATGAAGTAGTAGCTGAGGCAGAATTTCTGACGATAATAGCAAATAGTTTAGGGCGTAACGCGGAGGCTGGCGAGTGAGCATAAATATACACCCCTCATCAATAATATCCCCTGAAGCAGAAATCGGAGATGGAGTGAATATAGGGCCATATTGTTATGTGGAGGGAGATGCGAAAATCGGAAGCGGAACGGAATTAACCGGGTTCGTGAGCATACACGGGCATGTAACGATAGGAAGGAACTGCAAGATCTGCGAGCATACAGCGATAGGCGGCGACCCTCAAGACCACGGGTATCACGGAGAAATCTCGTACGTAACAATCGGGGACAACACGTTAATCCGTGAGAACGTAACAATATCGCGTGCGACAGGTGAAGGAAATTCGACGGAAGTGGGCAAGGACTGTTTCATAATGGAAGGTGTACACTTAGCGCATAATGTGAAAGTCGGCGACCATGTAACAGTAGCGAACAAGGTCGGATTGTCTGGTTTCGTTGAAGTAGGAAGCCATACTGTATTCGGAGGCATGGCCGGGGTGCATCAGTTTGTGAGGATAGGAGAATACTGCATGATAGGCGGTCTGTACCGTGTATCAAAGGATGTTCCTCATTACACATTAGCGTCAGGCGAGCCGTTAAGGTTGACGGGACTGAATAAAATCGGATTGTCTCGCGGAGGATTTGACGTTGAAAAGATACGTGAGATTTACAGGTTTTACCGTGAGCTATACCGCAAGGACAGGAGTTTTACGGCCTCACTGAAAGACATCATGACACATAAAGAAGAATACATGCCCGAGATAGTGAAGATAATAGAATTTTACGAGGGAACGAAACGGGGAGTAACATTCTGGGGCAATTAGGGTATAATTTCCTCATTCCCAAACATAACGCAAGAAGGAGGAAATTATTACATGCAGGAAAAAAAGATAGTAAACATTCCTTCATTAATCAGCGATTACTATACATTAACGCCCAATCCTGACGACAAATCACAGCAGGTGTCATTCGGTACATCCGGGCATCGCGGAAGTTCAGCTCTTCACAGCTTCAACGAGGAGCATATACTAGCGATAGCGCAGGCAGTATACGAGCACCGTACATCGGAAGGCATTCCCGGGCCGTTATATCTTGGAGCGGACACGCACGCATTATCGGAGCCGTCAATGAGGACGTGTGTGGAAGTGTTAGCGGCGAACGGAGTAGAACTGATACTTCAGAAGGATTTTGCGCCAACGCCTACGCCTGTAATATCACGAGCGATACTTGAGCATAACAGAACGCCCGGAGCGAAGACGGCAGACGGAATGGTGATAACGCCTTCGCACAACCCGCCGACGGACGGAGGAATAAAATACGACCCGCCATCGGGAGGTCCTGCAAGCCCTGAAATCACGAGCAAGATACAGAACCGTGCGAATGAATTAATCCGAGCCGGAGTGAAGTCGATAAAGCGCGTTCCGTTCGAGAAAGCTGTGAAGATGGACAATGTTCATTTTGCTGACTTTGTGATACCGTACGTGAAAGCGTTGTCGAGTGTTGTGGACATGGAAGCGATAGCGCGTTCAGGCTTGAAGATAGGAGCAGACCCTCTCGGCGGTTCAGGGATATACTACTGGAAGCCGATAGCAGAGATATACGGTCTGAAAAACCTTGAAGTAGTCAATCCGAACTTAGATCCTACATTTTCATTCATGCCCCCTGACCATGACGGAAAAATCAGAATGGACTGCTCATCCCCTTGGGCAATGGCGAATTTGATACGGCTGAAGGATGACTACGACATAGCGTTTGGGAACGACACGGATTATGACCGTCACGGCATCGTAACGCCTCAAGGACTGATGAACCCGAATGCATATTTGTCGGTAGCGGTGCAGCATTTGTTCACGTCGCGAAAGGGCTGGAGACCTGATGCGGCAGTAGGGAAGACGGTAGTCTCAAGCTCAATAATAGACCGAGTAACGGCAGGCATCGGGCGCAAGTTATGTGAAGTGCCTGTAGGTTTCAAGTGGTTTGTTGACGGGCTTCTTGACGGCTCAATGGGATTTGGCGGTGAAGAGAGTGCCGGAGCGTCATTCTTGTGCAAAGATGGCTCAGTGTGGACGACTGACAAAGACGGTATAATCATGGACTTGTTAGCGTGCGAAATCACAGCGGTAACGGGTAAAAATCCTGCGGAGCATTACGACGAAATCAAAGCGAAATACGGAACGAGCTACTATGCGAGGATAGACACGCCAGCAACGCCGGAGCAGAAAGCCGCGCTCGGAAAGTTATCGCCTGAAGACATCAAAGCCGATACATTAGCGGGCGGAAAGATCACAGGGAAATTCACGAAAGCACCGGGCAATAACGCCTCAATCGGAGGACTGAAAGTAACGACAGCGGACGGATGGTTTGCGGCACGTCCTTCAGGAACGGAGAACATCTGCAAGCTGTACGCTGAAAGTTTCATAAGTGAGGAACACCTGAAGGAAATACAGAAAGAAGCGCAGTCAATAATAGCGTAGAAGATAAAGCCCTCTGGTTTAATGCCGGAGGGTTTTATTTTATCCGAAAATTTCCGAGTGAGTACCCGCGCCGAGAAACACTACAAGTTCACGTTCACCTTTGTTGCGTATCTGGTACACTAACAGCAAATCACCTTTGATGTGGCATTCTCTTATTCCATCAAGCTCACCTTTCAGCGGATGATCTTTCCGTTCGGGCGGCAAAGGAGCGTCATTAGTGATTAAGAGCATCATAGCTTCTTTGAGCCTTTTCATGTCATGCTTTCCTGAGCGTGAAAGTTTTTCCCAGTTCTTGAGAAAATTATCGTCCTTCTTTGAATCTCTCGGAGGTACTGTGCGTTTTTCTGCTGAAGTTTTTTTGTTTTCTGACACGGCTTAATCTTCCACAGATTTTTCCCACATTGCAATATACTCCTGAGCATTCGCAATGGCCTTGAGCATGTCAGGATTTCTTATCTCTGAGCCGTCATCATCATAAACGCGGTAAACCTTGTAGCCTAATTTTGTTGCTTCACGTTCTAATACCTGCTCCATAAATATCACTCCTCATAGTGTTATTATGTTTGTATTTTACAGCAGGAGGAAGAAATAATGAGGCTGGATAAATATCTGAAGCTGGCAAGGCTGGTAAAGCGACGGACAGTAGCGCAGGAAATGATAGACTTAAAGGCAGTGCGGATAAATGGCCGAGAGTGCAAGCCGTCAAGTGAAGTTCGTGAAGGGGACGTGATAGAGATAGCGTACATAAACCGTGTGCTGAAAGTGAAAGTGCTTTGTGCTGACGAGGCAGTATTGAAGCGTCCAAAGGTAATATCATGGGAGCAGTTAGAAGAAAGACAGGTAAGACCCGACGAAAGACCGTTTTAATTTTCCGCTTTGCCATTTATAATTAGCTTATACACAAAGACTTATTACAGGAGGAAGATTTATTCATGGCATCAATAATCGGTATACATGGCCGTGAGATACTTGACTCACGCGGCAACCCTACAGTAGAAGTAGACGTATATCTCGAAGACGGCTCAATGGGACGCGCCGCAGTGCCTTCGGGAGCATCAACGGGAGTACACGAGGCATTAGAGCTCCGTGACAAAGAAGCGCGTTACGGCGGAAAGGGAGTACAGCACGCAGTCGAGAACGTGAACGAGAAAATAGCCCCCGAAGTTCTCGGAATGGACGCAGATGACCAGGGAGCATTAGACCGTGCAATGATAGCTCTTGACGGAACGGAAGGTAAATCGAAGCTCGGAGCGAACGCAATACTCGGTGTTTCAATGGCAAACGCGAGGGCAGCTGCAGAGTCACACGGATTGCCGCTGTATTCATGGCTTGGTGGTATCGGAGGCGGATTGCTTCCCACGCCTATGATGAACGTAATCAACGGCGGAGCGCATGCGGACAGCACAGTAGACTTTCAGGAATTTATGATAGTTCCTCACAACGCGGAGTCATTCGCAGAGGCTCTGAGGATGGGCGCAGAAGTCTATCACGCGCTGAAGGGATGCACAAAGGCTCGCGGCTACTCAACAGGAGTCGGCGATGAAGGCGGATTTGCCCCGAACCTGAAGAACAACGAGGAAGCATTAGACCTTCTTATGGAGGCAGTGAACAAAGCGGGATACAGGCCTGGCGATGATGTGAGCTTTGCGCTTGACGTAGCGTCGTCAGAGTTCTTTGTTCCTGAGAAGAACAAGTACGTATTCAGCAAGAGCGGCGGAGCTGAGTACACATCAGCCGAGCTTGTGAAAATGTACGAGAAACTGACGAGCAATTACCCTGTAATCTCGATTGAAGACGGCTGCGCAGAAGATGACTGGGAAGGCTGGGCGGCATTGACGGCCTCACTTGGGAAGAAGATTCAGCTTGTTGGCGATGATTTGTTTGTTACGAACCCGAAAATTTTGGCAAAAGGAATTTCCGAAGGTGTAGCAAATGCAGTGCTCGTGAAGCTGAACCAGATCGGAACAGTGAGTGAGACGCTTCAGGTTATCCGCATGGCAGGCGAGGCAGGTTACGCGGCTGTAGTTTCTCATCGCTCGGGTGAAACTGCTGATACATTCATTGCGGATTTGGCGGTAGCGACAAGGGCAGGCCAGATTAAGACAGGAAGCATAGCGCGCACAGACAGAATCGCGAAATACAACCAGTTGCTGAGGATTGAGGAAGATCTCGGCGAGACAGCAAAATACGCCAAGCTCGACAGATACTCGCCAATGTGGAAGTAAGGTATCATCATGGCATTTGTAGACCCTGAAACAATACTTGAGCAGGTAGTACTCAAGCGCAAAATCACGACCAAAAACGCCCCTGCGGCAATCGGACCATATTCACAGGCAATACAGGCGGGGGATATGCTTTTTGTCTCAGGACAGATCCCCGTAGATCCTGCAACAGGTGAAATCCCTGCAACAGTCTCACTTCAGGCAAAACGCTCACTTGAGAACCTGAAAGCTATTGTTGAGGCATCTGGCTACAGGCTCACGGACGTAGTGAAGACGACAGTATTTGCGGCGGATATAGCAGATTTCGCGGAAGTCAACGGAGTGTACGCTGAATATTTCCCGAACAACGCCCCGGCAAGGTCATTCGTGGCTGTGAAGGATTTGCCCAAAGGCGTGAAGATTGAGATAGAAGCAATAGCGTGGCACAGGAAATAAATATTTGGAGGTAATTTTTTCGACATGGCAGAATCGACAACAGCAGTAAACCCGTGCGGAGGCAGTGCGCCTTCAACGGGCGGGGCTGGCGGTGCAGAAGGAGGAGCGGCACAGCAGGGCGGATTGATGGGTATGTTATTCCCTCTTGCGATATTTGTGCTGATATTCTACTTCTTTATCATCCGGCCTCAGAAGAAGCGCGACAAACAGCAGAAAAATATGATTGACAGCATAGCGCGTGGAGACCAGATAATAACAATCGGCGGCTTCTATGGCACAGTCCGTGAAGTCCGTGATGATTCATTCCAGATTGAAATTGCTGAAGGAGTCCGCGTAACAATCCTGAAGTCAGCCGTTCAGGGCAAACGCTCATCATCAGCAGTGAACACAGCAAAAACGGAGGCAGCATCTTAATGAACCGCACCGACAGATTACGCCTCTGGCTAGTGTTAATCGTTGTTGCCGGGGCGGCATGTTTTGCTTACTTCAACAGGGACGGACTTAACTTAGGTCTTGACCTTAGAGGAGGAGCGCACATAGTCTTGCAGGCAAAAGGGACACCCGAAAATCCACTCGGTAATGACAGCATAGACAGATTATTAGCCGTATTGCGTAACAGAATAGACCAGTACGGAGTAGCCGAGCCGATAATCCAGAAGTCTGGCAATGACCGAATAATAGTAGACTTGCCCGGCATACAGGATCCCGCCGCGGCACTTGAGCTTATCGGGAGAACGGCACAGCTTGATTTCCGCGAGGTTATAGACTCAACGGGCACACCACCTCCCGCGCCAGTTCGGAGCAATTACGACAGCGATATACAGTTTGTACAGGCTCAAGAGAGATGGCAGAAAGCAATAGACCAGCTGAGCAACTCAAGCGCAGATTTCCATGTGCGTGCAAAGAACACCGTCGGATCAATCGTAGCACCAGCAGAGGAAGCCGGAAGATTTTACCTTTTAGGGCCGGTGCTTTTATCGGGCAAAGATTTGGTGAATGCCCAAGTCAACCCCGACAGTTTAGGCCGTCTCGGTGTCTCACTCGAATTTAACGACAACGGCGCAAAGCTCTTTGAGGAAGCAACAGCGCGACTCGTGGGGAAGCAGATAGCAATAGTACTTGATGATGTTGTAATCTCCGCTCCAGTAGTGCAGGACAGAATAGCCGGAGGACATGCACAGATTACGGGGCGTTTCTCAGCTGATGAGGCTGGGCGGCTCGCAATAATGCTCAAGGCTGGTGCGCTTCCTGTAGCAGTAGAGATTGCCGAAAACAGGTCAGTAGGTCCGAGCTTGGGAGCTGACTCAGTGCGTCAGGGGCTTGAAGCTGGCTTGTTCGGTGCTGGAATGGTGCTTGTGTTCATGCTCATCTATTATCAGTTCAGGGGGCTTGCGGCAGATTTCGCGCTTGCTGTTACGGTGCTGTTGATATTCGCCGGGCTGATTGCGTTTAATGCGACTCTGACATTGCCGGGCATAGCGGGAATCATTCTGACGCTGGGAATGGCTGTTGACGGAAATGTCTTGATATATGAGCGTGTGAAAGAGGAGCAGAAATCAGGCAAGACTCCAATGGCCGCGCTTGATGCAGGATTCCGCAAAGCACTAGTAACAATCCTCGACTCAAACATAACGACACTTATTGCGGCGTTGGTGCTGTTCTATTTCGGTTCAGGCTCAGTGCGGGGATTTGGCGTAACTCTGTCAGTCGGACTTGTAGCGAGCGTTTTTGCTAACATTGTCGTAACGCGGGCTATATTGCAGTTGTTCGTAAAGCGCGGAAAGGAGATCGTGAGGAAATGAGACAGATAGACTTCATGAAGCACAGAAAATTAGCCCTCACAATTAGCCTTGTGCTTGTTCTCGCCAGCCTCGTATTATTGATGACAAAGGGACTGAATCTCGGAATAGATTTCACGGGAGGCAACGTGATTCAGACGGAGTTCGAGACTCGCCCGGATATTGCTGATGTTCGCGGGGTCATTTCGTCAATCGTGGCAAAAGGAGCGATGATTCAGAATTTCGGCGAGAAAGGAATCATCATCCGCACAAACGAGGACACAGAAAAAAGCCGCGAGGATGTCATAAAGGCCATGACCGCGAAATATCCCGGAATGAAAGTTACGGGCTTTGAGAAAGTCGGCCCTGTTGTCGGAGGTGAATTGCGTCGTCAGGCTGTAATCGGCGTAACAATCGCGCTTGCTGCCATACTGATATATATTACGCTCCGTTTCCAGTTCCGTTTTGCTGTCGTGAGCGTTGTGCCTTTGGTGCATGATGTGATTATCGCTTTGGGTTTCTTCTCAATAACTCAGATGGAAATCGGATCGTCATTCATTGCGGCAATACTTACGATTGTGGGATATTCTCTCAACAACACGATAATCATTCTTGACCGTGTGCGTGAAAACTGGGGGACTTTATCCCGCGAAGGCATCGTGAATCTCGTCAACAAATCTTTGAACCAGACATTAGCGCGAACAATCAACACGACGCTTACGACGTTATTCCCCGTTGTTGCTCTTTGCGTATGGGGAGGTCCGGTATTAATGGCGTTCAGCTATGCTATGTTAGTCGGAATGATCGCAGGCACGTGGAGTTCTATGATGATCGCAACAGGTCTTCTCTGTGAATGGCAGGGAATGAAGAAATAACTTAACGGATAAAATTTTTCCCCCTTGTCGCAAAATGGCAGGGGGGAATTTTTTTTTGAGCTGTTATTCTTTCGGGTGAAGTTCCTCGTTAAGCATGTCGATATTAATCTTCATCATCTTCATCATAGCCGCTAAGTTCCGCATGATGTTTACGGAGTTTCCCGCGTTCATCTGTATGAAGTCTTCAAACTCTGTTCGGCTTATCCTCAGCAGGAGCATATCACTGTAGGCCGTTACGGTGTAAATTCCGGGATTGTCAGAGAGCAGCGAATATTCACCGAAAGTTTTGCCCTCTTTGAGGCTGCCGAGCAAATATTCTTCATCAGTCCCGTGATTGATGGTGCAAATCGCGCGGCCTGAGATTATCTTGTACATGTCATCGTTCGTTTCACCCTCGCGGATTATCACGGTGTCGGCGGGAATCTGTATGAATTTCGCCTGGCGCATAACAGTGTGCTTCATTTCCTCGCGCTTGAGGCTCTCGACGTTCTGTGCGGTCAGGTATTTTCCGAGCTGCATAACGATTGCTTTCTTCAGGAGGCCTTTCAGCATTACGGACTCTGTGAGTGAGAATATCATGAATATCTTGCTGTCCTTAAGCACCGAGTCCAAGACCTTAGCAAAAACTTTCACGATTACGGGAATTTTCGCCGCTATCTGATCCGCATCATCAAAGACAAGCAGAACCCTTTCATTTTTTTCGGCAATGTACTTCAATGCGTCCTGCCAATATTGAAACGCAGGGTGCCTTTCATCGTTGTAATGATGGAGAACGCTCCACGAGAAATGAGTCAGGTTAGCTTTTCCGTCACCGAAAACAGGAGAGAAGAATATAGCCGGCTTGTTCCTGCAAAATTCCTCAACGAGAGCCGTTTTTCCGATTCCCCGTCTTCCCTGCAACGCAAAAAACTTGAAGCCAGACTCCGAATATGCCCCCTCAAGCTGTGCAAGCTCAATTTCGCGCCCGATAAACATTAGGCATTAATCCTCTTGCGCATGGTAAAAATGTTGCAGCCTCCGCTGTAGTTGTAGCTCACGCTGTCCATTGTCTTTTTGACGATGTACACACCGAGTCCGCCTATGTCGCGCTCCTCAGCAGGAAGCGTAATATCAGGGTCAGGCTTTTCGAGGGGGTTATACGGCCGTCCGCTGTCGGTGAATGTGATTTCGGCCATGCCGTCAGATTCGCTGATGGTTATTGTTGCCTTCTCTGAGCCGGAATAATGCGCGATGTTCACAAAAATTTCTTCCGCCGCAACGTTGATTTGAGTCATGATCTTCATAGGGCATTCGTGCTCTTCAAGAAATGCGTCAATGAAATCAATCACTTCATCAAGTTGTGCTATGCTGGCTTCTGTAGTAAGTTCCTTCAAGTGTCATTCTCCCTTTCCGTAATATTTCAGCGCGAGCATTGTCATATCGTCAAACTGTGGTGCTTCACCCGTGAAATCATTTACTGACTTTGTTACGGCCTGCAAAATTTCTTCTGCTGACATTCCTTCTGTCTTGTTCAGCGCGTCAATCATTCTTTCAGTCCCGTAAAGCTCATCATGTGAGTCAGTTGCTTCTGCGACTCCGTCCGTGTAAAGGTACAGAATATCGCCGGGATTCAGCGTAATCTCTGAGGGCTTGAAGCGCAGACCTTCCATTGTGGCAACTGCCGGGCTTTGTTTCGTCCTGAACAGTGTATAGCCTTCATTCGTACGATACACAGCAGGGTATTCATGGCCGGCATTTGAGGCTGTGACTCTTCCTGTCGATAGCTCAAGAATCCCAAGCCACACCGTAACAAACAAATCCGCGTCGTTCCGTTCACAGAGCTGGTTATTCACGTCAGCAAGAATCTCTGAAGGAGTTCCGCCCATCTGTGTGCGAGTCCTGATTAACGCTTTCGATATTGCCATGAACAAAGCAGCAGGGACTCCTTTCCCGGAAACATCAGCCATCACTAGCGCAATATGATCATCATCAACCATAAAGAAGTCGTAGAAATCTCCGCCAACCTCCTTTGCGGGATTCATTGTCGCGGAAATCTCAAACTCTTTTCTCACAGGAAACTCACGCGGTAACATGCTTAACTGAATCTGAGCGGCTATGCTGAGTTCGGCCTTGATTTGTTCCTTCTCCTTTGTGATTCGGGTTATGCTGTCTATGTAGGTGAGAACCTGCGACTCCATTGCGTCAACTGTCTTTGCGAGCTGCCCGATTTCGTTCTTTGCGGTTATGTTATGTCCGAGAGGAGACTCAGGCTCTGTATGCTGGCCCGCGAATCTCATGGCCTCAGCCGCGATTTTCTTCAGAGGGACAATCAGCACACGGCCGAGATACACTCCGTAAACCACAAGAATCAACCCGACAATCACAGCCGCCGCAAACGCAACATGCCTCACGTAGGACTTGCGGTAAAAGTTGAGACGTTCCATTTGACGCTGTACGCACAATATCCAGTCGACAGCCCCGGATTTTTTCGTCCTGACTGGAATCATTACGGTGATGTGATGCCCTGTCTCACTGTCGCCCTTGTCGCGGAAAATTGTTGCCTTGTTCATTCCGTTCTCGCAGATTTCCTTGTAGGCACGGCGGTATTCCTCGCTTGAAGTTTTGCGAACGTAGCCGCTTGGGTAACGGTCATAATTTGCGGAGCTGTTCATTACGCTGATGAAAAATTCTATGTGGTTGTAGTCTTTCTTGTCGGGGCGTATCAGGTAAATGAATGTAGCGTCCTGAGTGTTTGCGAGGCGTTCCCATTCGTCATTCAGCATCTTGAAGCGCATACGGTATTCAGCTCCGGCAGACTCTCCCGTAATAAGCTCATGAGGAATCATTGTCGCTGCTGTCCGGGCTGTGTTGTACGCGCAGTCCTCGTACTGGGTCGACACTGACAGCGTGAACTCGTCATAGCCTTTCACGCACACAAAGACCGCAAGAAGGGCAATAACGCAGACAAATACGGCTACAATCTGGACGGCAATATTATTCCTCAGCATTTTCCGTAATACTTCAATGACAGCATAGTGATGTCGTCAAACTGAGGAGCTTCCCCCGTGAAATCGTCGACGGATTTCTTCATAGTCCGCAAAATTTCTTCAACGCTCATCCCGTCAGTGTGATTCAGAGCGTCAAGCATTCTTTCAGTCCCGTAAAGTTCCTCGCTGCTGTTCGTGGCCTCTGCTACTCCGTCCGTGTAAAGGTACAAATCATCGCCGGGGTTGAGCGTGAACTCTGAGGCTTTGAATCTCAATCCCTCCATTGTTGCGACGGCGGGACTTTGCTTTGTCTTGAAGAGGGTATAGCCTTCACCGGGGCGATATATAGCGGGGTATTCGTGTCCTGCGTTCGATGCTGTAACATGGCCGGTTGATATTTCGAGAATGCCAAGCCAGACCGTAACGAACAATTCCGCCTCGTTGCCCTCGCAAAGCTGGTTGTTCACGTCAGCAAGAATCTCTGAAGGTGTTCCGCCCATTTGAGCGCGGTTCTTTATGAGCGTCTTTGCTATGACCATGAACAAGGCCGCGGGGACTCCTTTGCCGGAAACATCAGCCATAACCATAGCTAAATGATCGTCATCAATCAGGAAGAAATCATAGAAATCACCGCCGACTTCTTTGGCCGGGTTCATTGTTGCGTAGATGTCAAATTCTTTTCGCTCCGGGAACGGGGGGAAAATTCTCGGAAGCATATCGGCTTGAATCTGAGTCGCGATGTTCAGCTCAGCTCCGATTCTTTCTTTCTCAGCTGTAACGGCTGCTAGGTTCTTCACGTATTCTTTGAGGGACGCGGCCATGTCGTTGAAGGATTTCGCGAGGTCTCCGATTTCGTCATTTGTGCGAATTTCGGCGCGGTAATCGAGATTTCCTCCTGCGATTTTCTTCACGTCATCTTCGAGCGCGATAATAGGCTCTGTGAGTTTGTGCGACAATCTACGGGCGGCAACAACAGCAAGCAGCACGATAATCACGAACGCCCCAACGAATGACAGTATCGTGAAAATGACTCTCTCATTCATGCTTCTTACGGGGTCAAGGATTACGCTTTCGGGAATGCTAGCGCACAACGTCCAGCCAGTACTCTTTATCGGCGTGTAAGCGTAATACACTCTGCTGTCTGAGAGTGATACTCCTGCTTTCCCGGCCATGATTGTACCCGCAAGACTCTTTGTTATCTCGGAGATCATCTGAGAGCCTCCGCCGGGGGTTATGATTTTTCCGGTTTTGTCAGCAAGGAAAGTGTAAGAGTCTTTTCCCAAGTCAACATTAACGATTGAGTTATAGAGATTCCCTATCAGCATATCCATTGCGACAACGCCCGCGAATTTCCCCTCAGCGTTATAGAACGGAGCAGCGCACGTTATCATCAATCCTCTGTTGTAACTGTCTGAATATATATCGGTGAATATGACTCCGCCTTTCTCTTTTGCTTCTTTGTACCAAGGGCGGGACTTGAAATTGTAATAGTACTCAGTGTTTCCTTCTTCCGGCAATGCTTCGAGGGAGTTCACTCCGTAACTTATCATGAAACCCGACTCCGCAGCAGCGTAAACTACAAAGAGATTCCCGTTGTACGATTCCATGACTGGAGCCCATATCTGTTTGAGGTTGCCGAATAATTTTATTTCGTCCATAACGCTGTTCACGTCAACACTTTGATTCAACAGTGAACGCTGAATTACGGTCTGTCCTTCTGTTTCACGCCTGCAAGGTAAAACTTCATTGGGAACATAATTCTGCGGGTTAGTGTAAAGCTCGTGAATGTACTGCGAAAAGTTAATGATATGTCCTGCGTCGCGCCCTAATTCCGAGTCTGCAAAGTCTGATTTTGCCTCGATGATTGCCTTAAGGTCATTTTCCATTTGGCTTATGAGGGCTGACTCGCTGTCTTCCTGAATGCGCCTCATTCCGAGAATGCCTACAGTACCCGTAATTATCAGTGCTATCACGGAGATGTACAGAACGATAGCCTGAACCTTTTTTCTTATTGTTGACTTGCGCATGTTAAATCCTCCTACACTACTACATGTACAAAGTTTTCACCGCCCGAATAACTGAATGATGCACGTATTGCGCGGTGCTTTATGATTTTGAGGCTCATTATGTCGATTTCGTCCTCGTTTTTCTCAAGCATGAAGGGATTATATTTTTTCCCGCCGTAATGAAGACGTGCCGATATAGCCTCGCCGAATATTACTGAGACGGAAATTTTTGCGTCAGGGTGAGCCTTCTGGATTCGTATTGCAAGCTCCTCAATGCAGCTTTGAATCTCAAGAATACGTTTCATTTTCACGCCGCGTTTCATTGCTGACATTTCGAGAATCTCATTCGCGCCCTCAAGTGACTCGGCGTTGGGAAGGAGGCAGAAATCAGCGTCAGGGAAATACGTGTATCGTTTCGGTATTACCGGCTGAATATATAGGAGCGATGAGAATAGAATCGTTACTGGTATTCCTATCGTCAGCCCTGTGAGGAAATATGCGAATGATACGTTGAGTTTTCCGCATAGAACGCAGCCTGTAGCCAGCAACACAATATAGCGTGCGTAATCCGGCCATGATTTGAGGGAAGGACGGTGAGATTTTGCGGTGATGTGCCAGCCAATGAACATAACGAGGCCGATTGCGGTGATGCAGTAACACTCATGAATCACGGCGGGCAAATCGGGGTTCACGAGACACGCTGAGAGTACACAGCCCATCACACAGCCCGTTAAACCGTAAGCACCGAAAAAGAGTCCGAGTACTGAGGGCAGAAAGTTTTTGATTCCCGCGTAATAAGGCAGAATTTGAGTCATCTGTACTGGAGCGTCCATGAGGAAATATGCTAGGGCGCAAATCAGAATCAGCTTCAGCTTCTCACGCATGACGTAACAGCCTCCGAATCAGTGCGCAAAATTCCGGCTCAGTCATCAATATTCCGGCAATCATAAACGCACTCCCGATAATTTTCGGCCATGTTATTATCTCCGGCTCAATCCCTAGAATTTTTGTCATTACGGGCGATACTGCCATAGTCATTATTATCGCAGTCGAGAATATCAGCGAGGCACTCAGAGCGGAAATGTACCTCTGCGCGTATACCTGAACGATTCCGTAAAGCCCGCGTATAAAGAAGCTCACGTAAATCACGCTGCCCCAGAACTGCGGGTTTGTCGGAAGGGAAAATTCCGCGCCCATGAACAACGCTTCCCCCGCCCAAAGTATAAGGCTGAAGACAAAGCAGAAAAACATCTGGCCCATCGCGATTATTGTCGGGTTTGACGATGACGCGAACTCGCCGACGCTCACAAGGTAGAATGCAAACGCTGCATTTGACAGCATGAGATAAAACGCGCTCAGGCTGAAGAGTGTATGAAGCTCAGATCCGGCCATGATTAAGAGCCCCGCAAGAACTGTGAAGATACCGTAAAGAGTCTCGCGTGAAGGAATCTGCTTGTATGTGAGAAACGCAATCAGCGCAATGAATATAAAGTTTGTCGACAGAAAAGCATTCGTAATCGTTGTGCCTAAATCCTGTATTCCCATCAGCAAAAAAAGATTGAAGATTACGAGCTCCCCTGAAAGTATCATGCTCTGCTTCACCTGCCTTATGTCAAGCCTGAAGAGTTCCCCGAAAAAAAAGCACAAGGACATAATCAGCCCGACAAGATTCGTTATGCACATGAATGCAAAGTGTGAGACCGACTCTGGAACCCATATCAGAAAAGCATATTGAACGGACGCAAAGAACGTTATTATTAACAGTGATAAGTTTGCTTCAATACGATTCATATTTCGGTTACTGTGTATTTCTCTATCATGTATTCAGGCATATATTCGGTCTTCATTTCGCGCAGACCCTTAACGCCTAAATCTTCCTCAAGGTTCACGTAACGGAAATCCCCGCAGCAAAGCCTCACAAGCTCATGCTTAAGGAACGGTGAAATGTTCGGAATCAATCGCGAACCTTTGCCGACTGCACCGTCAAAACATTCATCGCTCAGCTTTGAGCCGTATGCGTAGCCCTTTAATTCGCCGTCAATGAACACAACGACTCCCGAAAGACCCAGCGCAAAGAAATCATTTAACGCCCTCTGAACGGAAATATTTTCTTCCTCAAGCTGTCTTTCAATGAGCGGGTTATCATCGCACATCAATTTTTCGTCAAGCCATTCGTCCTGAAACTCTCTTATCACATCAATGTGTTCAGGCAGAATTTTTGTTACAGTGAATCTCCCGTTATAATCCTTGCAGAAAGTTCTTACTCCCCGGCGTTTTCTCATAGGGTTAGGGGCTGAAGGTGAAAGCATGTTTTCGGGAATGTACATGTGTTCGGTTCTGTAGATGTATTCCGACAAGTCGCGGCTGTATTCTGCCGTGAATATTCCGGGAAAAAGACTCGTGATTATGTCCTTTGCTGACTCTGTTACGGTCTGGAACTTCACGCGGGAATTATTTTCGTGAGCGTCATCAATCACGTTCTGTACCGCGTTTCTTACGGCCTCAAGGTCTGACCTGTCGCCGTGCGGAAAAAGATAGACTCTCTCGTTCGCTGTGCAGAGTTTTGAGCGCAACGTGTAAAGGAAGCCTTCATGTTCGCAAAACATATCGCCGTATTTGTTCTGAAGGCACCATGACGACACAAAAGAATGCTGGCAAGACCCCTCGCCGTATTTGAACGTGTAAGAATCTGCCAGCGTCTTTATGCCGAATGTTACCGGCTGAAATTTGAGCATTTGATGTTACTTCTTGATGTTCAGAATCTCATCGAAGCCCGTTACTTCAAAAATTTCGAGAATCTCCTGCCCTGCGTTTGTGATTGTCATCGTTCCCTGCTGGTTCATTGTCTTCTGAGCCTTGAGAAGCACGCGAAGCCCTGCCGATGAGACGTACGCAAGCTCGGCCATGTCGATTGTGAGATCTTTTACGCCTGCAAGCCCGCCTGTGATTTCTGACTCAAGCTGCGGCGCTGTTGTTGTGTCGAGTCTTCCGCTTACCTTGAGCGTGAGTGAATCGCCCGATGCAGTTTTGTCGATTGTAAGTGCCATTGTGAAATTTACCTCCTAAAAACAAATTGCTACGAATGCGTAAAAGTTACCATTTTTTTATCAGCATGTCAAAACCTTGTCGAGTGTCTTAAAACTTTTTGCAAAACGCGAATCGAGTCATCAAAAACTTTTCGCAAAACGCGAATCGAATCATCAAAAACTTTCTTGCTAATCATAAATCATACTGAGAATTTTCTTTAAGCGTGCATGTTATAATTTGTGTACAAAAATTCACAAACTCACAAAATATTTTCGCAGGCGTAACATCAAGTACAGAATTGTATGTTGATATGATTATGTCTGCACCGAAAATCTCAAGAGGGGGTAATCTCACAAGATGATAAAACTTTATGATGAAGGCGTTTACCTCATCAACGGCGAAAAGATAGTACCCGAAAGCCAGTCAGCCAACAAATACGACAAGGCCGAAGCCAAGAAAGGCACAATCGCTTACGGCATAATGAAGTCGCATAACACAGCGGGCGATATGGATCACCTGCGCATAAAGTTTGACTCGATGGCCTCGCATGACATTACGTTTGTCGGAATCATTCAGACAGCAAGGGCTTCAGGGATGACGAAATTCCCGCTTCCCTACGTGATGACGAACTGCCACAACTCACTGTGCGCTGTCGGCGGAACAATCAACGATGACGATCACTATTTCGGACTCAGCGCGGCGAAGAAGTACGGCGGAATTTATGTCCCTCCTCACATTGCGGTAATACATCAGTTCATGCGCGAAATGTTTGCTGGCTGCGGAAAAATGATTCTCGGCTCAGACTCACACACACGTTACGGCGCGTTAGGAACGATGGCAATCGGTGAGGGCGGCGGAGAACTCGTCAAACAGCTTCTTGAAGATACATATGATGTAGCATATCCCGGAGTCGTCGCAATCTACATGAAGGGCAAGCCTGCTCCCTATGTCGGCCCGCATGATATTGCGCTCGCTATCGTCAAGGCAGTATTCGAGAAAGGCTACGTGAAAAACAAGGTCATGGAATTTGTCGGTCCCGGCGTTGCTTCAATGACTACAGATTACCGCAACGGCGTTGACGTAATGACAACCGAAACAACATGCCTTTCGTCCGTTTGGAGGACTGATGACGACACGAAAGCGTTCCTTGCCGAGCATGGCCGCGAGAAAGACTACAAGGAGCTTAACCCGGCGGATGTAGCGTACTATGACGGCTGTGTGGAGATTGACCTTTCAACAATCAAGCCGATGATAGCATTGCCCTTCCACCCGTCAAACGCATATACGATTGATGAGTTTTACGCGAACATGAAAGATCTTCTTGCTGACACTGAAGAGAGAGCCAAGAAAGTAGCAGGAGGCCGCGCGACATTCACGCTTATGGACAAGATTACGCCTGACGGAAAACTCTACGTACAGCAGGGTGTAATCGGAGGCTGCGCAGGAGGAAACTACACGAACGTTGTCGAGGCAGCTCACGCCCTCAAAGGCAAGACATGCGGATTTGATGAATTTTACCTGAGTGTTTACCCGTCATCACAGCCGGTGTTTGTTGACCTTGACCGAAAAGGATTCCTCGCTGACCTCATGGACGCAGGCGCAATAATCAGAACGGCATTCTGCGGGCCTTGCTTCGGAGCAGGAGACACACCCGCTAACAACGCGCTTTCGATTCGCCACACAACGAGAAACTTCCCGAACCGTGAAGGCTCAAAGCCCGGCAACGGACAAATGTCAGCGGTGGCACTCATGGACGCAAGATCAATCGCGGCAACAGCGGCTAACGGCGGAAAACTCACGAGCGCAGAAGAGCTTGACTGCTGGGGCGATATTCCCGCGTATCACTATGATGACAAGGCGTATAAGTCCCGCGTCTATTGGGGATTCGGGAAGGCTGATTTTGAGTCTCCGATTCGTTTCGGGCCGAACATCAAAGACTGGCCGGAGCAGGAAGAATTAGCAGACAATATTTTGCTCCGTGTTGTGTCAAAGATTCTTGACGAGGTTACGACAACGGACGAGCTTATACCGTCAGGCGAGACATCATCATTCAGATCGAACCCGCTCGGATTGGCAGAGTTCACGCTTTCACGCAGAGACCCCGAATATGTCGGCAAAGCTAAGGAAGTCCAGAGAGTCGAATACGAAAGACTGAAGGGAATCAGCCCGGCCCGCGGCGACATGGCAGAAGTTTACGCGGCAATCAAGACGATACCCGGCCAGGAGAACGCAGACCCGATGACTATCGAGTTCGGCTCAACGATTTACGCCAACAAGCCCGGCGACGGTTCAGCGCGTGAGCAGGCAGCTTCATGCCAGAGGGTTTTGGGCGCGCTCGCTAACATCACGCAGGAATATGCTACGAAGCGTTACCGTTCAAACTGCATGAACTGGGGAATGATTCCTTTCCATCTCAAAGGGCAGCCTGATTTTGAGGTCGGCGATTATGTTTACGTCCCCGGAATCCGCAAGGCTCTCGACGATAACAAGCTCGAAAGCATAAAAGCGTACATCATCAAGGGCGGCAAAGTAACGGAAGCAGAGCTTTACATTCAGCCTATGACCGACAACGAAAGAACGATCGTAAAGGCCGGCTGCCTCATCAACTTCAACAGAAACCGCAAGAAGTAACAAGCAAAAATTTTCCCCTCGGCCATGAAACTGGGGGGAATTTTCTGCAACAATAAAATTCTGAAGGGAGATTCGATTTCAACAATGGCAAAAATCAAAATGGCAAATCCCATCGTAGAGATGGACGGCGACGAAATGACCCGCGTACTGTGGCAGATCATCAAGGATGACCTTCTTTCACCGTTCGTTGAGCTTAACATGGAGTACTACGATCTGGGACTGCCTGAGAGGGACAAGACCGGCGACAAAGTAACATGGGCGGCAGCTGAGGCAATCAAGAAGCATCATGTAGGCGTAAAATGCGCGACAATCACACCGAACAAACAGCGCGTTGAAGAGTATAACCTTCATGAGATGTGGAAGAGTCCCAACGGCACAATCAGGGCAGTTCTTGACGGTACAGTTTTCCGCGCACCGATTCTTACGAGCTGCATAAAGCCGGTAGTCAAAAACTGGAAGAAGCCCATCACAATCGCAAGACATGCATACGGTGATGTTTATCGCGGCACAGAGTACAGAGTCCCGGAACCGGGCAAAGCTGAGTTGCTATTCACGGGCAAAGACGGAGCAACATTCCGTGAGACAGTTTACGATTACGAATGCCCCGGCGTGCTTCAGGCCATGTACAACAAAGACAGCTCGATAAAGTCATTCGCTCGTTCGTGCTTTGAGTATGCGCTCTCAACAAAGCAGGATCTCTGGTTCTCGTCAAAAGACACAATCTCAAAGCAGTATGACCAGACATTCAAGCTGCTGTTCCAGGAAATTTTTGAGAAGGAATATGAAGAGAAATTCCGCAAGGCAGGAATCACATACTTCTACACGCTGATTGATGACGCAGTAGCAAGAGTCATGCGTTCAGAGGGCGGATTCATCTGGGCATGCAAGAACTATGACGGCGACGTAATGAGCGACATGGTATCGACGGCTTTCGGATCGCTCGCAATGATGACAAGCGTACTTGTTTCACCGGACGGAAACTTTGAGTACGAAGCGGCTCACGGAACAGTAACCAAGCACTTCTACCGTTACAGGGAAGAAGGCAAGATGACATCAACGAACCCCGTCGCAACAATTTTCGCGTGGAGCGGCGCATTACGCAAACGCGGCGAGCTTGACGACAACGGAGAGTTAATGCTCTTTGCGGACAAACTCGAAAAGGCTACAATCTCAACGATCGAGGGCGGAGTCATGACGAAAGACCTTAGCGGACTGTGCGAGGGAGTCGTTCCGCAGGTTGTTGACAGCAAGCAGTTCATTCAGGCAATCGCGGCCAAGCTGTAACTTGTTGCATTAGGCGTTATAATTGTCGCTAATCCCGCAGGACTCAATCACGGGTCTTGCGGGTTTCATTTTACGGAGGCGTTGAACGTGGAAGAATTTGTAGCAGAAAAAATTGATTGGTCTCGCGCTCCTGCTGACACACCCGTGTGTGAGGAGAAAAGCATTTACTTGCGCGATATAGTGCAGGCGATTCTTGACGGTTACGACACGAAAGAGAAGGTCATGGAAAATTTGTCGCTTGAGGAAAATGACGGCGTATCTGATGATGTTCAGGCGATACTTGATATATTTGTCCCTGTGATTAATTCGTGGCGTTTCGGCGGCGGCTGCGGAATGGGCTGCGAGGGCTGCTCTGGTTCATGCGGCGGCTAAAATTTCTGAGAGTAAAGAGAATCCCGGAGTCGAAAATGATTCCGGGATTTTTATTTTGCGCTTAACGTTTCTTCGTGAAGAGTGCGAATGCTGACAGAAGGATCAACGCCCCGAGTCCCGTGTTGCATCCTCCGCTTGATGTGTTCGATATGGTCATCTCGCCTGTGCTGCCTTCTCCTGTTGATGAAATATCTTTTGTCGTGTCTTCTTCTGACTCTGACCGCTTGACGATGAAATTCACGCTCGCTGTTTGGCCGTAAGCAGTCGCCGTGATTTTCGTTGTGCCTTCCTTGAGTGCCTTGATTTTTCCGTCACTCGTAACTTCCGCTATGCTTGGGTCTGCAACTTCATATGACGCAACACCGAGAGCAGGCGCGGAAATATCGTAATTCTTTCCTTCAGCATTAACCTTAAGTCCAGCGTAAATTGAATCACCCATATGTGCATAAAAGTTTCCTATTGAATCACCCATATGTTTTGCGTAAAAGTTTCCTGCTGATGACCAGTACACTACGGGCGTTGCGCTGCTGCTGAATTTCGGAACGTATGCGACTGTCTGAGCCGGGGAAATTTTGAGCTTGCCATTCTGAACGGTGAAGTAATAGATCTGATAGAGTCCCTTTGTTTCTTGGTCTGCCCAAATATCTACGTCAAATGAGCCTCTGTTTGTCGGATTCATGACGAAAAATTTTGTCGCCCCGTACCCGTCATCAAGAACGATATAAATATCATCGCTGAATGCTGAGTCCGATTTTCCCGAAAGTTTCACGCTCTGTATAACCGGCTCTTCATCATCTGCTCCCATCGGTTCATCTTTCGGTGCTGAAGTCTCAAGAGTCATAGTTGAGTCAAGATACTCGCTCAAGTCATTTTCCGCGCTTGCTCTGAGATATTCACCGAACGAGGACACAGCCGAGTCAAATGCCGCGTCATATTCAGCCGCTGAAGCCGTGTTAATCATGAAATTGTCCGTGTTGCCTCTGAGGAGTGCCAATACCCTTTCGCCTACGTCATCCTGCCTGGCAATTACTACGTGATTGTGAGTTCCGAGTCCCGTGAATGATGTCACGGCGTTTGACGGGAATTTGTCCTTTGCGCTTGTCTCTGACACAACGAGATCATAATCATCATCGCCGTATAACGCGCCTAATAATTCCTTGAAGCGTATATCATCTGACAAGCCTCTAAGAACGCCGCTTATGATAGCAAGTTTTGATGAAGTGAGCTGACTAACGAGCTGTTCAGGGAGCCAGTCAATTTGGCTGAGGCTTTTTATGTCGCCAGCTACAATATCGTCAAAAAGTTTGTTGAATTTCTCATTGTCCGACTTTACTTTGCCATAAATCGCATGGAACGGAATACCAGGATAACCAAGCCCCGCGATATATGAGCTTCCTAACGAGAAATCCTGCATTGCCTCATCAGCATTATACCGGCTCATTTCAAATGCCCTTATAAGAGCGTAGATCGTGCCTTCCCACAATTTTTTACCCTGCCACTTCTGCCACGATGACGGGAGACTCGAAAAATTCCCCGCAAGGTATGACCCTATAGGCGTTCCGAGATTGGGAGAAGCTATTGTTACGACTCTGCGTACTGTTCCGAGTCCGTATGAGTTCGCTGTCTTGTTTCCCGTGTCAATGTCATTCCGCAAATACTGACGCGCCATCAATCCGCCTGTGCTGTGTGTAACAAGGTCGACTCTTGTCGCGGCGAATCCGTCGGCGTTAAGTTTGTTGAGAGTGTCTGAGATGATCTGCGCGAGTCCGTTCGTGTTGCTTGCGATTAAAACCTTCGGGGATTTCGTGCCGTCATAATTCCAGCTCGCAACGTTAAGCCCGGCATTTTCGAGCATGCGCCAAACACCTGTGTTCTTGCCTGTCGCATAGCCGAACATCCTCTCATTGTCCCCGAACGCGCCGTGCATGAGAACGACTGACGGAGCTTTGAGCGTGAGAGTCTTTGTCTCATTCGTTGCGCTTCCGTTTTCGGGCGTGAATGTCGCTGTTACTGTGAAATCTCCGCTGGGATAATCGATTGTTGACGGCCATGTCTCCGGGGCGATTAACACCGCTGAAGCCTGATAACCGTTTGACGTGCTTGCGAGTGTTAATGCTGAAGTGATTGCCTGCCTTGACGCGAGAGTCTCAAGTGTTGCGCCTGAAAGAGTCGGTGATACGCTGAATGCTACAGTGCCGGGAGTGTCTGACTTGTAGCGCAGTATAAGCCGTGAATTTCCGTCAGCAATGAGTCCCGTTTTGCCGTAATCTGAAGCACTAAGCCCGGAAATCATTTCTTCTGTTATCGCGCTGCCGTCCTTAGTGAGATATGCGCTGTCTGAAACGGAGTAGATGATTCGTCCTGCTGTGCTTCCGCGTTCGAGTGCTGAAAATTCTGCGTGTGCCGGAACTGCGAACAACGACAGAATACACACGCACCATAAAATTTTACGCATGAATACATTCCTTCTTTCTTTAGGAGTCCGCATATTATAGCACTTGGGATTAAGTCATTATACGCAAAACAAAAAGACCCGCCGTTTCATAGCGAGTCTTTGGTTACCCTCTTTATCATGAAGCCGGTGAACAGATTCGAACTGTTGACCTGCGCATTACGAGTGCGCTGCTCTACCTCTGAGCCACACCGGCCCGTTTCACAGCGAGATATTGTATCAGCTCATTCTTTTTCTTGCAAGCATTAACACCGCAAAAGCTCCGATTATCCCGAATGACAACGAACTGCACCCGCTTGACGAGCTTCCGTTATCCCTGTCGGTTATAGTCTCTGTGTATTCTTGAGTCTCATAATCATCATAATCATCATAGGAGCGTCCTTCCTTGCCGACTGAAGGAAGAACATTCTTGTTGCTTTCCTGATAGCTTATTGAGGCCGTGAGATCAAATTCAGAGTCGGAAGCTGCTTTCACTGATGAGCCTGAAGCACCGTTAATCCTCATTATTGACTGCTTGAGCTGGTACGCTGTCATGTTCGGATTTATTGACGAGAGAAGAGCCGCCGCGCCCGCAATGTGAGGAGCTGCCATTGATGTACCCTGCGAGGATCTGAGACTCACTCCGTCTGACCTGACATTGCCCGATGATGATTGAAGCCATGTGCTGACAATGTCGACTCCCGGCGCAGATACGTCCGCTCCGTCGTTGCTGAAAAGTGCCGTGTACGTTGTCCCTATTATCGGTATGCGGTCAAGAGCTGAGACTGAAATCATGTTGTCGAGTCCCCTGAATGACGCAGGATATACATAATACCCCGCGCCCGGCACTGATCCGTAAGCTGATGTGCTCGGTACTCCGATTGTCTGTTTGTAATTCCCGGCCGCTACGACTATTACCGCCTTGTTCGTGTCGTCCATGATCTTGAAGGCCCGCCACAATGGAAGCGCGACAAGATTGTCATGTGTCGGCTCAAGTTTCAGGTATGTCTCAAGCGATAAATTTACAGCGCGGATATTCACTCCCTGATTGATGAGTCCCGTAACGTAATTCATTGCATTGATGACGGTGCTTATTGTTCCGTTTCCTCTCTCATTAAGAGCTTTGACGGGAATAATTTTCACGTTCCAGTTCACGCCGGCGACTCCGATTGAGTTATTGCCTCTCGCGCCTATAGTACCTGCTACGTGAGTCCCATGCCCGTAATCATCCATCGCGTTATTCTGCTCAGTGCCGATTGTGTTGTATGAGTATTGAGTCGCTACATTTTCGGCTAAGTCCGGGTTAGTGTGGTCGACTCCTGAGTCAATTATTGCAACGTAAACATTATCGCTTCCTGTTGAAACGTTCCATGCTGACGGCGCGTTGATTTCCTCCATTCCCCAGCATTCACTGTAAGCTGAGTCATTCGGGACAATCGCGGCATGTATTATGTAGTTCGGTGATACTGCTGCGACTTTGGGATTCTCTCTGAGCATGGCCGACAAGTTTTCAGCGTCTTCACTCTCAGAATGAATCATCATGAACGCCCCGCCGTTTGCTGACAATGCCGGGTAAAATTCCTTCACTGACGCGCTTAATGAACCGGCAAATTCTGAAGCAGCTGCAGAGATTGAAGAGGCTGTAATTTCTCCTTCTGTCTGAGGCTTAAGGACAACGATAACATCACCGGGGGTATATTCCTGAGCTGAAGATGAAACCGCGAGCATCAACACGAGAATCAACGCAAAAATTTTTCTGTACAACATTCTTTCACTCCTCTTGAATTTTGCTGACAGTCTGATTATATCAACACGCAAAAATTTTGAGGCATTATAATAATTTCGTAAGGAGGCTTTAAGATGAGAGTCATAAACGAGAACATTATCATCATCAATTGCGGCTCACAGTATACGCAGCTCATAGCGAGACGGCTCCGTGAAGTCAAAATACACAGCGTAATCTTGAACTGGGACGCTTCAGCCGAAACAATAAAATCATATTCACCCAAAGGCATAATCATATCAGGAGGACCCGACAGCGTGAACGATACTGAGTCAGCAAAGATTGACCCGGGCATTTTCGCGTTAGGCTGTCCCGTGCTGGGCATATGCTACGGTATGCAGTCAATGTCAAAAATTCTTGGCGGCCATGTCGTAGCAGGAAGAGCGCGTGAATACGGAGTAACAGAGATCACCAAGACCGGCGGAAATTCCGTTATCCTCAACGAGAACATACCCGACACATGCAAGGTACTCATGAGCCACGCGGACAACGTAACAGATCCCCCGGAAGGCTTCAGCGTTACATCAATGACACGAAACGGAATCATAGCGTCAATCGAGGACAGTGCGAGGAAGTTTTACGGCTTGCAGTTTCACCCGGAAGTCGTTAATACGGAGTTCGGGTATTACATCCTCAACAATTTTGCGTTCAACGCGTGCAAATGCTCCGGGGACTGGAAGCTGTCAGACTGGGTAGAAAGCACAATAGAGTCGATACGCGAGTCAGTCGGAGAGTCAAAAGTTGTATGCGGTCTTTCAGGCGGAGTAGATTCGAGCGTCTCGGCTGTCCTTGTGCATAAGGCAATAGGCGATAACCTTCAGTGCGTTTTCGTCAATCACGGATTAATGAGACTCAATGAGCCTGCCGCTGTCATGGAAGAATATGAATCGCTCGGACTCAATGTGAAGTATGTCGACGCATCAGAAAGATTCCTGCGTGAGCTTGACGGAGTCACGAACCCTGAAGAGAAACGCAAGATTATCGGGCGGCTGTTCATTGAAGTGTTTGAAGAGGAAGCAAAGAAGATTGACGGCGCGGAATGGCTTTTGCAGGGGACAATATACCCTGACGTTATAGAGAGCGGGACAAAGAAAGGATCTGCGCTCATAAAATCACATCACAATGTAGGCGGGCTTCCTGAGAAAATGAATCTCAAACTTCTTGAGCCTCTGCGGGATTTGTTCAAAGACGAGGTTCGCAGGCTGGGAAAATTAATCGGCATGCCTGACTCAATAATCAACCGTCAGCCTTTCCCCGGACCGGGACTCGCTGTTAGGTGTCTGGGAGCGATCACGAAAGAAAGACTCGACACGCTGAGGGAAGCGGACGCAATTTTCCGTGAGGAGCTGAAACGCGCCGGGCTTTACGCGGGAATATGGCAGGCGTTTTGTGTGCTTCTGCCTGTGAAGTCTGTCGGTGTTATGGGGGACAGCAGGACATACAATGAAGCTGTTGTGCTGAGGGCGATAAATTCACTTGACGCAATGACGGCTGAATGGAGCAGGATAGATTTTGACGTTCTCGACCGAGTGTCAAAGAGAATCTGCAATGAGGTTCGGGGCATTAACCGCGTTGTGATGGACGTAACATCAAAGCCGCCCGCAACTATCGAATGGGAATAATCTTAACGAGGGAGTCAGCGATAATTTTCGCGTCGTCTTCCGTATTGTATTTCCCGAAAGAGATTCGCACAGTTCCTCGCGCGTATTCGGGTGGAATGTTCATGCTTCTGATTACGTGCGAGACATTATGATTCATTCCGTCGCAGGCTGAACCTGTAGAGATGCATATGCCATTCAAGTCCAGCCTGTGCAAAATCCTTTCACCGTCATCATTTCTGAATGAGAGACTCAAGACTCCCGGCAGTGTTTTATTCCCGTTATGTATGAAGTCGATATTGTTACGACGTAATTCATCAAGCAAAATATTTTCGAGCGTCAGAAGGTGAGATTGATTGCGCTGAATGTCCCGGCAGTTATTCGCGAGTGCTAAAGACATTCCGACAATCCCGGCTGTGTTCTCTGTTCCTGCCCTCATTCCTGACTCCTGTGATCCTCCGTCAACAAATGGCCGTATGCTTATTCCCCTTCTCACGTAAAGGAAGCCGACTCCCCTCGGCCCGTTGAACTTGTGAGACGAACCCGAAAGCATATCGACTCCCAGTTCTTTAACGTCAACCGGAATATGTCCCAATGCCTGAACCGCGTCAGTGTGAAAGATTGCCCCGTGCCTGTGCGAGATGTCAGCAATTTCCTTCACGGGCTGTATTGCTCCTGTCTCGTTGTTCGCAAGCATGACTGAGACGAACGCAGGAGAGCCGCATTCATTGAGAGCGTCAAGAAGCGATGAAGTTATTACGGTGCATGAAGAGTCAACCGGGATTTCTTTTACGCTGCTGCTTGAAGCATGGCATGATTTGAGGACGGCTTTATGTTCGACTGCTGACGTGATTATTCGCTGACGGCCTGAAGATTTCACAGCCCAGTTATCACTCTCAGAACCTCCCGACGTGAAGAAAATTTCATCCGGCTGTGCGTTGATGCAGTGCGCGATTCTTTCTCGTGAGTCTGCGATTGCCTTTCGAGATTTCCGGGAGAATGAATAAGGCTGAGAGGGGTTAGAGAAATCGTGAAGCAAAAATTCCTTCATGGCCGGGAAAATTTCAGGGTCAAGCGGTGAAGTCGCTGCGTTGTCGGCATAAATCATGAAAACATTTTGCACCCTTCCTGTTTGAAGTCCTCAATCTTTGCGCGCAAGTCATCTTCCGTAACGTCAAGAAGCCCCGCGAGGCATGAGAGGCAGTAATACTCCTTTGCGCCGTCGTCAACAAGTTTGCGTGTGATTCCGATTTCGTTCCGCGTGATTGATTTCCCGCATACGAGGCAATAATTCTTCTTCATTCCTTAACGTCAAAAGCAGGCATTCCCTTGCCCCTGTATTCTGAGTCAAGCAAGCCAGCCTGATACCGTATAATCTCCCTCATACCTACAGCACGGTTAAGACAATAACGCCTGAAATCCTGCGCTGAAATATCTTCCGGCCTCCTCACATGAGGGAACAATAATTTGAGGTAAGCTGTTGCGATTCGCTTCACTGCTTCCGTGTCTCTCGTGTCAGAACCGGGCGGAACAATGACAAGATCATCAACGACTCCCCGATACGCTATATCATCCCGCAGCTCATGAAGAATCGAGCAGAAGTACTCACTGTTGAGTCCCCAGCCCTGCATCTTGAGATCGTCATTCATTCTCGGAATGTTCCAGCCGCGCAGGAATCCGTGAAACCTTTCGACAAGCGCAGACTCGTGAAACACTTTCGGCAGCTCCGTGAACATGTCAGCAAATCCGTTCTCCCTCATTGACTCTATGCTGATATTTCCGCAGAGTATAACGCCAGCGTCAGAGACTCCCTTGTAGCTTCCGACGGTGAAGACTCCCTGCTCTAAATATCCCTTCAAGGCCGCTCGCATTTCGTCAGTGTTGCCGAATGAAATCGTCTGAACCTCATCAAGAACAACAAAATCATGGCCGGATATTAACCCCTCGCAGTTTTTCGTGAGGTCATAAAACATTTTCGCGCGTGTCATGACTCCTCCGCTTGAAAGCCATCCGAACCGGCTCACATTTCCGAACACGTAGCTTTTTCCCGTTCCTTTCGGCGCAAGCTCTATGATGTTGAGTCTTTTCTCCGCGAACGAAAGCAGACGGGTCAGCATGGATAATTTATGCTCCTCATCCTTGTAGCCTTTTGCGTTGTAGTCGATAGCTCCGAGCAAAATATCTTCCCACTCGTAAATGTTGAAGTTCTTCCGTGCCTCGCGGTAATATTCTGTGCTTACGGTGTAGGGACAAAAGTTTGTGAAGCTGACAAGCTCAATTTTCCCCTGTGAGCTTTTCCCCTCAAGTTTCCTGTAGCCAAGCTCAACGACTCCCCATACCTCTCGGCCTTCTGACAAGTCGCGGCTGTATTTGCTCCATGTTGCGCGGTCAATGAATGTTTCTTTTGACGAGAGTCCGAACGCTGGAATCGTGAACGTTATCTCCTGAGTCCTTATGTCAATGTCTGCTGAAATTTTCGCGAGGAATTTTACTGTCTCACCTTCAAGAATTATTCTGTTCTTTATGCTTATCCATTCATCGCGGCCGGGTATGAATTTCTGAGTGAACTCCCTGATTTTGTCTATGTCATAATTTCCCTCGTCATCTGAAAATTTTTGTATCATCCAGTCCCTCATGAAAGCGGGAAGGCTCAATGACGCAAAAAAATTCGTCCTCTTCATATCCTTGTATACGGCCATGTCCTCAAATACTGCTCTCACTTTGTCAGCTGTTGAAGGCATCTTCAAATTCACTCCTTAAAGTTGCGGGTTTGCCTTGAGATTTTACTATTTCGCGCAAGAAGGCTTCAACCTCTATAGGTGGGAGATGAATTGCGCTAAGTTAAGTGTGATACAATTCTCTTTGTTGAATAACTGGAATTAAGAGAAATTCCGACAACAATATGTAGTTTGAAAATAAATTTGGTACCTACGGTGCGTAGGAAACTTGGACGAAAGGTCCTAAACGCCTTTGGAGAGGACGTAAGACGTAAACAGAGATGTTGCAACGCTGACCTCGTTGAATTAGGAAGCCTCCAAATCCGTAAGGGGAGGTAGCTCACTATGTCAGGCTCATATTCAAGAATGTAGACGGGAGTCAAAATTTCTTCCGTCGTTCCTCCTCCGTGAAGCACCGCGACTTTCACGCCCCTGTAAATGTACGGTATCCGACTCTGCCCACATATACGGCGCGTCGGTCTGAGGCAAATATTTCCAGCACTGGTTCAGTTTCAGCATGTCGAGTTCGGGAGCGTAAACCGGGCGGGGCTCAAGAGATAATTTTGGATAATTTTGTCGGTGATGAGGTCAGAAGAAGCCCTCCTGTTTCAGGGTCATGAATATATGAGTACATGATTAATTCCTCCCTTCACGAATCTTTTCAGCGAGCCTCACTATATCACGGAGCCCGAAAAATTTTGACTTCCCTATGAAGCCCGCGTCATGAAAATATTTCCCGGCGTTTTCTTCCGTGAGATCAAATTTTTGGCGGCTCAATATCTCCGCAAGCATTTCAGAGAAAGACATCTCTAAATTTCTTTCAGCTATTATCCCCGTGTTGTTATTGTTGAAGCGAGTCAGATTTTTGCTGTCATCAACGTAGAATCTAAGCTCATATTTACGGCTGAACCTGTAGCAGAAACTCTCAAGGATAAAATGATTCCATTGATGCCCGCAGTCAGGGAACGCCGCGAATGTCGTAACGCCTCTTATCGGTATGAACTTACGCCCGGCCATGATGAGAGAGATTGCCCGGTCAATTTCTTCCGTGTCAAAATTAACGTTGTAGTCCGCTGTGAATTTGTCCCTGCTGATTCGTATCATGCTGTCATAAAGCGCATTGAACACGCCCAAAGGATATGTGCTGCCCGTTAAATCTCTTGCCAGTTCGTTAAGCTCATCGACTGTACACTCCGAGCGTTTGCGGCAATAATTCTTGAAGACTGCTACGATGTTCGGGCCTTCTTTTGTTGCTGTGATTATTCTGTGCTTCCTGAAGAATTTTCTTTTGAGTACCCTGTTGAATATCGCTGTGTAGAGTCCTTCTCCTGTGAGTTCGGGATTGTTTTCCCTGACGCTTTCACACGGAATATTTACGATTGCCGCGAAACCGTCAGACTCGCAGGCTTCCTCGACATAGCTGTATATTTCTCTGGCCTCGCTCGCTGTGATATTGAATCTCTCAGCAAGAAAATATTTCCCTTCCGCTGTCCTCAAAAAGTCAGGACTCATTTTCAGGCATCCGGTTATGTTCTTGACGGGTATATACGGGAGCCGCAGTGCCAGTTCATTCGGGGACAAAGAATCTTCATTCCCCCAGGCCCGGCGGATGTCGTTATGTATTGCTTCGTCCTGAGTCGTTCCTGAGATTGTGAAGCTGTCATTGCTGTAGCAGAGCATCGAAAAGTTCGCGTGAAGCAAGTCCCTGAACATCTCAAGAGAATATATATGATTCTGATTCAGGACGGGCATTAGTTCATTCATGAGCGGGGAATAAAATATCACGTCGGCTTTTGTGTCCATGATTCTGCTGATGAGCTGCCCGATTTCGTCTGTTAATTCTTTGCTGACAATGAAGACAGAGCCGTCAAGGTACGTTCCTTCAGACTCAATGATGCGCCTGACAGTTTCATTGTCATCCGGAAGGGTAACAGCTTCGGACTCTGCATAGTTCCTGAAGCGTATATAGTCAAGGTTGATTTTCGGCCTGAAACCGTCGGGAAAATATTTAGTGAGTATGAGCCTCACAGACTCTGCAAGTGAGTGATGATGATTTTCGCGAGGAAGTGTCATTGTGTTTTCGTGCATTTCGGGAGTTTCTTTCGTCTCAGTTTTCCTGACGTAAAAATCTGCGAGGCCGTCGAAAGTGTCATAAACTGCTCTCTTTGCGGAGGCTTTCATTTCAGGACTCTGTGAAGGAAGTCTGTAATGATCTTCAGGACTCCAGGCTGATAGAAATATTTCCCGTCATGCTCGCCGCCGTTAATGATGTAGAGAGTCGAGTCGATTCCTTTTGCGGTTAAAGCCTCGTGAAGAATTTTTGACTGGCTTGTTGAAACTGTCTTGTCTGAGTCGCCGTGAAAGATTAAGAACGGAGGAGTCTTTTTGCTGATGTAGTTCAGGGGATTCGAGTCGCTTGCTGTTTGGGGATTGTCGAGAACGCTTCCGCCCTTCCTGTTCTTGTAGCCTGCGACTCCGTTCACGAATATTGACGGGAAACTTGACGGCGAATAGTAGACAGCTTTCTTCTCATCGGAATAATCATCAGCTATTCTCGTTAAGTCAGTCGGCCCGAAGAAGTCAACGACGGCTTGCACTTCACTGCTTTGATTGAGATTGTCGCCTGAGCTGAACTTGTCATTGCCCGTAACACCCAGCATGACAGAGAGATAGCCTCCTGCTGATTGTCCCATTGCCGCAATTTTGTCCGAGTCTATGCTGAACTTGTCAGCGTGTGCGCGGAGGAAACGTACTGCGGCTTTTGCGTCTGATATTATCTCTGTGTAATCGGCCGCACCTATAACGCGGTACTCAATGCTTGCTGCAACAAATCCATTCTCCGCGAGCTTCATGCAGAGGTAATAGCCCGACTCTTTCGGAGCTGCTATCCATGCTCCGCCGGGAATGAACACGACAGCAGGATGTTTTTCCCCGTCAGAAGGTGCAAAGATACTCATCTTCAGGCTTGCTTCCGGCCATGTTTCAATTTTCGCAAACTCAATATTTTCTGAAATTCCGACTTCAGGCACTGAGATTTTGACATCAATATTTTCTGCTGAGGCTGTCAACGCTGAAAGAAGAAGCGCGAAGAGAACCGCAAAAATTTTTCTCATAGATATATCCTCCTATAAAAATACCGGGCGACTCCTTCATGAATCACCCGGTAAATATTTCTACCGTCAAAAAATATTCTTACTGTGAGAGAAGAGTCAGCATTACTCCCGCTGCTACTGCTGTCCCGATAACGCCGGCGACGTTCGGCCCCATTGCGTGCATGAGCAGGAAATGACCGGGGTATTCTTTCTGAACACAACGCTGTACGACTCTCGCTGCCATAGGTACGGCACTGACTCCCGCCGCGCCGATCATGGGGTTGATTTTCCCGCCCGAAAGAATCTTCATGATCTGCCCGAAAACGAGTCCGCCGAATGTCGAGAAAGCAAACGCAACGAGTCCAAGCGCAATTATCGCGAGCGTTCCGACTGTGAGGAACTTGTCAGCCGCCATTGTTGAGCCGACCGAAAGCGCAAGGAATATTGTTACGATGTTCATCAATTCATTCTGGGCTGTGTTGCTGAGTCTGTCTGTTACTCCGCATTCTTTGAGGAGATTACCGAACATCAAGACTCCCACAAGAGGCACTGACGCAGGGAGAATGAGTCCCGTAACAACCGTGCATATTATCGGGAAGAGAATCTTTTCGCGCTTTGAGACCGGACGGAGCTGACCCATGACGATTCCCCTGTCTTTCTTGCTCGTCATCATGTAGATTACAGGAGGCTGAATCATCGGGACTAATGACATGTAGCTATACGCCGCGACCGCAACAGCTCCCAAGATTTGAGTCTGCCCTAACATGACCGTCAAGTAAATGCTCGTAGGGCCGTCCGCACCTCCTATGATGGCTATGCTTGCTGCCTCTTTGATGTTGAATGACACGAGTCCGTTCGTGAGAGCACCGAGCCAGTTAGCACCAATGAACGCAACAAAGACTCCGAACTGCGCCGCCGCTCCGAGAAGGAACGTTATCGGGTTCGCTATGAGGGGTGCAAAGTCTGTCATCGCTCCGATGCCCAAGAAGATTAATATCGGGTAAATCTCAAATTCCGCGCCGTAATAAAGCGAACGCAGGAAGCCTATTGTGTGAGTCGTTTCGTTGAACTCGTCCCAGATGCCAGAGAAGGGAAGATTAACAAGAAGGCAGCCGAATGCAATCGGTACTAAGAGCAAAGGCTCAAATCCTTTTCCGATAGCCAGATAAAGAAGGACAAATGACACCACGAGCATGATAATATTTCCCGTAGTGAGACCGAAAAATCCTGACTTCATAATCATGTCCTGAAGCGCAGTCAAATATACCGCTATACTCATGTTATGAATCAAATCCTTTCGTGAAAAAATAAATGTGAGTAAAATATTTATATCACACTGCTAAACGATTTGGCAAATAAAATACCCCCCGCAATATCACGAGGGGTGCTTTATGTTTTGTGTGTCATGGCCGGATTTAGTGGTAGTTAGTGTTGTGCGTGTGAAGGTGTCTTGATGTTGAATGATGCTGAACGTTCACGATTTGTATTTCAGCGGGCACTGCCTGAGTGTGTTCGGGCAAATCGTTCTGTATCTTACGTATTCTTTCTATCAGGCTGTTGATGATGATCTTGTCCTCGTCCTGCGGTGAAACTTGCGGAGCTTCTTCAGTGTCATCATATGAATGTGAGAGAGATAATGACAGCTTAGCGCACGCCGGGCCGATAAGCTCATACAAAACGCTTGACGCTAAAATCACGGTGCGCAGTGTGCTTCCTGTAGTGCCTCCGAGTGTACGCGCTCCCAGTTCAGCGAGTCCGATTGCGACTCCTGCCTGAGGGATTAACGCGAGTCCCAGATAGTTGCGCACAAGAATATTTTTCCCCGTCATCATGCAGCCGACAAAAGCCCCGGCATATTTTCCCGCAATCCTCACAAGAAAGTAAACGACTCCAATCGTAAGCAATGATGTGCTGCCCTGGCTCGTTCCTCCCGTCAAAGCTCCGAGGTCAAAGCAGACTCCCGAACGCACAAAGAACAGCAGCAAAATCGGCGGGCTGAAATAATTTAGCTGCTTGAAAAGTTTATCATCGTCCGTAATATTAATGTAAACCGTTGACATGAACATGCAGCCCAAAAGCGGCGACACTCCGAGCATCTCGCAGAGTCCGCAGAACCCGAAAAGAATCGCAACCGAAACTATCAGCCTGTTGTCCTTTGAACGGTTAGCAAGAAGAATCTTCATGACGACTCCGAGAAATGCGCCGATAATCACGCTCGCAATGTTCATGATTATGGGAAGCGTTACGGCCCTGAAGTCAAAGCCGGCCCCTGAAGCAGTGAGAGCCAATGCGATTGAGACCGCCACGCTGTAAGCAATGAGTCCGACAACATCATCAAGAGCGACGACCTGCAATAACGTATTCACAAAATCACCGTGCGCGCCCGTCTGTCGTATGGTCATCATCGTAGAGGCAGGAGCAGTGGCAGAAGCAAGAGCCGCAATCACCGCCGAGAATGCGAGATCCATACCGAGCACCCAATACGACGCAATGAATACGAACAATGAAGCGACGCAGGCCTCAAAGACCGTAATCACTAAAACTTTTGAGCCGTTCCCCTTAAGAGCATTGAGACGGAAGAACTGCCCCGTGCTGAAAGCTATGAACGCAAGCGCGATGTTCGGAAGAAATGATGTAGCCTCAGCGATAAAAGCCGGGACGAGATTCAAACAGTAAGGGCCGATCAATATCCCCGTGATGATGTAGGCGGTAACGTTCGGAAGTTTGAGCAGCTTTGTGACTCTGGTCAGAGCGAAGCCGAACATCAACATCAATGCTACAGTTATTACAGCGATGCTTGCAGGGGAGCTTGTGTTGAGATATTCCGCGAACCGGGCAAACAATTTTATTCTCTCCTTTCTTGTTTGCACATGCCGTTAAAATTATTAACCCCCTCGCACCGTAAGCACAAAGGGGTTAATCATGCTGAGTATTCTAACATTCTTTCACTGACTCATGTACTGCATTAATATATTATTCCTGAGAGATTCAATGCAGTATGAAAATTAATATTGACACTTTGAGATTTAACGCTATAATGTTTGACGTAACGAACAAATGACGAAACGCAGTCAGCCGTGAAGACCTTGAACTTGCAAGAAAGATTTTCACGAAGAGACTATGACTTTAAGAACCCTCGTTCTTGTTCGACCGTTAAATAGTTTTACCCCCCTCAAAAGAAACACGGTCAGCCTAAGCCGGGCGGCCTGTTTTTTTTTTATCGTCTCACCTTATGTATAATCATCACAAGTTCCAAGCAAACAAAATTTCCGGGGGCATTAGTGATGAAGATATTATTTTGTTCTGACGCGCTTACGATTGACGGAGTCGCGAGCTACATTCTTAACACCGGGGCAGCTCTCAAGCGTGCGGGCAATGAAGTCGCTGTGATTGGGAGATGGTCTCTCAAGGGAGGCTTTCAGGAACGATACAGGCATGAAGGCTTCAAGGTGATCACGTGTCCTTCTGTAAGCGTCGGGAATATGTATTTTGATGTCCGCGCAAAGTTATTCCGCCCTGATGTGATTATGACGGATCCTCGCAGGTCTTTCCCTCTTGCGTCGAGAATAAAGCGGCTCACTCATGCGCCCGTGATAACGTACTTCCTTGATCCTGTAGAGAAAACCGACAGGCCCGGACGTGATATTGACTCTCTCGTGAAGTACAGCGATGTATTCACAGCGTTTGAACCTGACACACTGACTCAGCTTCACGGACTCGGAACAAGCATTCCTGTCGTGAAGATGCCGCGTCCCCTTGATGTGTTCTTTGCTCCGTCGGAAGTTCCTTCTCGTGAAAGTTTCAGCATATTATGTTTCGGGAGACTGAGCCGTTACAAGACACCGGGAATATTTCACCTTCTCGGAAATCTCAGGGCGATTCAGAATCACATACCCGATTTTGTGATAAATATTTTGGGCGGAGGAGGCTGGCGATTCATCAAGCTGAAGTATTACGCGCATAAGCTCAACAAAGAGATTGGCCGGCATTGTGTGAACGTCATCGGGACTCAGCTTGACCCGCGAAGATTTATTGAGTCAGCGAATCTTGTTACGGCTTCTGCAACGTCAGCAATGGAAGCGGCGTATTCAATGCGTCCTGTTATCGCTATGTGCTCGGGGTATTTCGGGCCTCTCAGGAATGATAATCTTGACGAGGGATTGAGATCGTATTTCTCTGAGCGTTACGGGGAAAAAGATTTCTCGCGATTGATCCCGGACATTCTCAGTATATATGACAGGTATTATGATGATGACTTCCGTGATGGCCTGCGAAAAATTTCGGCGAGGCTCGGAGATGAGTTTTCAGAAATTGAGACTGTGAAAATTTTTGACGGGATAATGAGAATGATAAAAGGATGAAAAAAATTGCCCGGTATTCAATGGCACCCGGAAAATTCTGCTTAGTGCTGCCTCGTTCCCGATCTGACACGGTTCGCAGGTTTCCGCCGCATTGAGCCGGACTTGAATATTCTACCACATTGCAAGAGAATCGAAACATGAAATCACAGGGAGGTTTGCGGCCATGAAGAAAATATTTTGCGCTGTATTGATGATGTTCGTTATGTGTTCGGTGTCATTGGGAGCGTCTGAAGACATGAGCGTGTATGTTCGGCAGGATGTATTTGACGCGAAGATGGAGACTCTTTTTCTGAGGCTTCACAGTGAGATTGAGAATCTCGGAACGCGGCTCGAAGGCAAGATTGACGCATTGTCAGAACGCATTGACGGGCTGGACAAAAAGATTGACGGCGTAGAAAAATCATTGTCGGAACGTATTAACGGGCTGGAAAAAAATATGGACGCTCGGTTTGATGGAGTAGAGAAACGTATGGCTCTTATGGACAAGCGGATTGATGACACTCATAATTTTCTTTACTTGATACTTGTTCTTTTAGGAATAATGTTAGCTGTTCCGTTTATCAACAAGTACTGGGATTTTCACAAGGAACATCGGACTCCAGCAGTAACGCTTGAAGATGTCAAACGCTTAATCACAGAAGCCATTGCTGAAAACAACGCGAAAATCCGGGCTTAACCCTCAGCGTATAACATAATTTCTGACCAGATATAATTTCCCAGCCTCATGCCCCGCGGAGACAATGCGATTCTCTCAGGAGTAATCACGAACAAATCCGGGGGCATTTCTTTTATGGCACGTTCGATTTCAGGAAGCAAATTTTTCCGGGCGACTCCGAATCTCGTCCGCAAAGACAACACTGCAAGCTCAATTTCTGACTCTCTCGGCGATAATTCTTCCCTCACTGGCTCATTGCCCGACAAATATTCCGCAAGCGTCCGGGGATTCGTGTATCTCACTCCGTCAAGATAACTCACAGCAGAAGGCCCCAGCGCGATAACGTCAGAATGATTCCAGTACGCTAAGTTGTGCCTGCATTCATGGCCGGGACTCGCAAAGTTCGAGATCTCGTACTGCGTGAAGTTCTTGCGAGGAAGAATATACTGCGCGTAACGGTAAAACTTATAGCCGACTCCGTTCAGGTCATCTCCGCCGTATTTCGCCCACATAGGCGCGCCAGGCTCAAGCGTTAATTGATAGCACGAAATATGACTCGCGTAATCCATCACACACCTTAACGAATAATCCCATGACCTTAGAGTCTGACCGGGTATCGCGAAAATCAAATCACAGCTCAGGTTCAAGCCGGAAGATTTCACGAGCTTCATTGCGTTTCCTGCTGACTGTGAGTCGTGAATGCGTCCCAGTGTCATAAGCTCCGAGTCATTCATGCTCTGTACTCCCAAGCTAATGCGCGTAAAATTATTGTCCCGGAAAAATGATACATGCTCAGGCGTTAGGGAATTGGGATTCGCTTCAGTCGTTGCTTCAGTGATTGATGACGTGCCGAAGTTACTGAGTATTATCGACATGAGAGACTCCCATTCTGAGAGAGTCAAAACTGTTGGAGTCCCTCCGCCGATATAGAGAGTCGACAAAGAGACCCGGCCATGACGTGAATATGACTCTGCCTCGCGCTTCACAGCCTCAAGCCATGAATGAACGCCGCGTTTGTCCGTTACGCTGTAGAAGGAGCAATACCCGCATTTCTTCTCGCAGAACGGGACATGAATATACAGTGAGCAGTGTTTAGTGTGAAGTGTGAAGTCTCTTATCACTTTTCGCCAGTGTCGACCTGCATAAACGCTAAGAACGCCTCTTGAGGTATGCTTACTTTTCCGATCTGCTTCATGCGCTTCTTGCCTTCTTTCTGCTTCTCCAATAATTTGCGCTTCCTCGTTATATCTCCTCCGTAACATTTCGCTAATACATCTTTTCGCAATGCCCTGACATTCACGCGGACAATTACCCTTCTTCCTATTGATGCCTGAATGGGAATTTCGAATAATTGCGACGGTATTAACTCTTTGAGCTTTGTTACTACAGCATGGCCGCGATTATATGCTGCGTCCTTGTGGCATATGAATGAGAATGCGTCAGCCGCTTCGCCGTTCACGAGAATATCAACCCTCACTAACTCGCTTGCTTTGAGTCCTATTAATTCATAGTCGAGCGAAGCATATCCCCTTGTCTGTGATTTAAGTTTGTCGTGAAAGTCAACAATAAATTCTGACAATGGCATCTCGTAAACAAGCCTGACTCTTTCGGGGGTGATATAGTCCATTGATTTATACGTTCCGCGCTTGTCCTGAACTAACTGCATTACGCGCCCTGTAAATTCTGAGGGCATGAACACAGACAGCTTGATATACGGCTCTCGTATCTCTGCGATTTCTGACGGGTCCGGGAAATCTGAAGGCCTGTGAGCTTCTATCACATCACCGTTGCTTTTGACGACTTCATATATTACATTGGGGGCTGTCGCTACGAGTTCGACTCCATATTCCTCCCTGAGTCTTTCGCGTACTACGTCCATGTGCAGCAGTCCCAAGAAGCCGCACCTGAATCCGAATCCTAATGCTTCAGAACTTTCAGGCTCATACGTAACGGCGGAGTCATTGAGGCATAATTTCTCCAGCGCGTCGCGCAGCTGCGGGTAATTGTCGCGCTCTACAGGATAGAATCCGCAGAAAACAACGCTCTTCACTTTCTTGTAGCCGGGAAGAGGAGAGTCTGCCGGGTTGTTAGCGTCTGTTATCGTGTCGCCTACCTGAGCTTCCGCAAGTGTCTTTATGCTCGCGGTAATGTAGCCTACCTCGCCTGCTTTGAGTTCGTTTACTGGAGTGAAGCCCGGCTTGAAGACTCCCGCCTCATTCACGGGGTAAGTGATTCCGTTGGCCATGAACATAATATTTTGCCCCGTTCTGATTGTGCCGTTCATGACTCGGACGTAGCAAATCACGCCCCTGTAGTTATCATAAACTGAGTCAAAAATTAATGCCTGCAAAGGTGCTTGAGGGTCTCCATTTGGGGCAGGAATGTCTTTCACGATTCTTTCGAGAATATCGCGGACTCCTTCGCCTGTTTTCGCGCTTGTGAGTACAGCGTCTGAAGCGTCGAGTCCAACAACGTCGGAAATTTCCTGCTTTGCGTTGTCTGGTCTTGCTGACGGAAGATCTATCTTGTTGATGACGGGAAGAATTTCGAGTCCCTGATCTATAGCCTGATATGCGTTTGCGACTGTCTGAGCCTCGACTCCCTGCGTCGCGTCAACAACGAGCAATGCCCCCTCGCAAGCAGCCAATGAGCGCGAGACCTCGTAAGCAAAATCGACATGTCCGGGAGTGTCTATGAGGTTGAGAATGTATTGCTGTCCGTCCTGCGCTGTGTAATTCATTCGGACAGGTACGAGCTTGATAGTGATTCCGCGTTCACGTTCTAGGGCGAGCGAGTCGAGAATCTGAGCTTTCATTTCGCGTGAAGAGATTGTGCCGGTTGACTCTAAGAGACGGTCGGCGAGAGTAGACTTGCCGTGATCAATGTGGGCGATGATACAAAAATTTCGGATGTTGTTCATGATTTCACCTCATGGAAATAATATCACGGCGCAAAAAAATTCCCCCCGGTCATTAATGGCAGGGAGGATATTTTCATTTCTATTGTCTGAACACATCGCCTCTTGTAGAAATTCTCTGAGCTTCCTCTATGATATGCTCTATTAGCTTGTCTGTTTTCTTCCATTTCATGACTCGTTTTGAATGATCCATGCCGTGATACGAAATAATATCCTTGAGCTGTTTTTCTGTGAGAACCTGTAATTTTTCCCTGAGAGATTCTTCGCCCTCAGCAATAATATCTATAGGGTTGATGACTGGCAAATCGCGCCGGTTTGAAGCTCTGTTTGCAGCTGTCTTCTTTGCGGGATTTTTTTGTGAAAATATTTGTTCAATCTTTGCGGAAAACTCCGGGTTATTTTCTGCCTCATCAATTATCACTTTGAACAATTTGCGTAAAAATTCAGCAGGCATTATCTCACCTTCAGCATAAATTCACTGGCAAATGCTTTGAATGTATCATACGGCTCACCATAGCCAAGTCTCTGGCGCAATGTATTAACCTTCCTGTATTCTGCTGCCGAGCTTATACCGCTGTTTTCATAGAACACAGTCTCGAAGAGCGGAGCATCTTTTCCCTTCTTCAGCTCATCAAGAGTCCTCATGTGAAGGTTTGACTGAACACGTACTTTTGTCGCTACAATCCCAAGACACTCTATATTTTGTGCAATCTCACCCGAAAATTGATCCACCCGCTTTATGATCTGCGGGATTCCGTATGTAGAAAGCACATCGGGAATCGCCGGAATAATATATCCGTCAGAAATTCTCAGGGCGTTCAACGTTATGAGTCCCATGTTAGGCGGGCAGTCTATGATTATATAGTCATAATTGCTTCCTGTTTTCCAGATTGCACGCTTTAATATTTCTGTCGGGTTTCCTGCAAAAAATTTTCCGGGAGGTATTGAGGCTATTTTGTCCTGAATGTCAATCATGTCTAAACTTGAGGGGATAAGATCAAGCGTTTTTACTTCCTCTATTCCTGATGCGTTTTTCTGTATTATCGTGGAAACATCGAAATTATTTCCGCCCTTTAACGCCTCACTGAACAGAGCATAAAGCGTAAGTCCGTTTGAGTTAAGTTCCTTCCATTTGTCATCGCCGATCATCATTGTCGTGCAGTTTGTCTGAGGATCAATATCTATAACAAGAACTTTTTTCCCAAACACTCCAGAAAGAACAGCAGCAAGTCCGAATGTCGTAGTTGTTTTTGCGACTCCGCCTTTAAGATTAATGAATGATATTGCTTTCATGATTTTATTTTTCTCCTTTGGATTTCGAGATTATATCATGCGCCGTTTTCGTCAAACAAAAATTCCCCCCGGCCATGAAAGACCAGAGGGAAAATTTCTATATATGAGGAGTACTAGTAAAACAGATGACCGAGATTGAACACTCCCAGCCATGACATCAATACATTGATTAAGACGTTCGCAACTGAAAGAAGGAAAAGAGTCTTGAACATGTTATTCATTTCTTCTGTCGTTGTCTCTTTGCTCGCGCTGTATGATGACATTATGATAGCTCCTCCCGTTGACAATGGACTTATAGCCGCCGCGAATGACGTTGCTATTATCCCCGACATCAATTCCACGTAACTGACTCCGAATGTCCTCGCTACGTTGTCAGCAATCGGAAGCAATGCAGGCATAACGACTCCAGTTGTTGAACTCACCCATGAAAGTATACCTGACGTTGCCGACATTATCGGGACAGCAGTGTTTGTTGTCATTAACGTTGAGAGATAATCCGATACCAGTTTGATTCCTCCGAGCTTGTTTATGACGTTCACCAATGCACCGACTCCGCATATGAACACGAGAGTCCCCCATGGGATTCCCTTTATGGCTTTCTTTTCGTCAGCACACCCCGTGAGAATCAATACACTTGCGGCGAGGAAGGCAAATAATCCCGTGTCGAGCTTGAAGCCTATGCAGCAAACTACTACTACAATGATTACTGCAACGGTGATTCTCTGCTCGCGGTTGAATTTCGGAATCTCTGACCACTTCAGCGGGTTGTCAGCTTTGACTTTATACCCTTTGTACAGAATATACACTACAAGAGTGAAAACGAATCCCGAAAGAAGAGTCGACAAAAATAAATGCAAACCGAATCCCGAATAGCCCATAGGATTCGAGAGCTGCGCCGCTAAAATTCCCGTTATCGACAAAGTAGAAGCACACCCCGCGTTAGCTCCGAGCTTGGCATAAAGTGATGTAGCCATCGGGTTAATGTCCATCTCAAACGCAAGATACATCGCGAAAGTCGTCATTAAGATTCCCGCCGCGATATGTCCCGGACCAATCGCCGAAATGAAAGCCGACAATACGAACATAAGAATCGGAATCAGAACCGTACGTTTTCCGACAAGAGCGACAACTTTTTTCGAGAACAATTCAAGCGTCCCATTCTGCGAGGCCATTCCGAACATGAACGTAACGCCGACGAGAGTCACGAACATTGACGAGCTGAATCCCGCCGTAATTTGTGATGCCTTCATTCCTCCGACAGTGCCGAGAACGAACGCCGCGCCTAACGCAAAGAATCCGAGATTGATTTTCTTGATGAAGCCGATCGCAACGACAACAGCAAGAACGAGAAGAGATATTACCGGCAAATATTCCTGCATGATTTTTACCCCCTTTGAGTGTTACAGCCTTATGCGCGCTGTTCCGTCCATGATGAAATTCGCTGTCCTGAAGCCGAATGTGTCATCAATTTCGGGAATGTTGCTGCCTTCTGGAAGCGTGAAGTCCGCTCCGCATTCGAGAATCCCGGCGGGGTGTCCTATGCGTATGAACTGAGTGTCAGCGTTTGGTGCCAAGACTTTATTCACGACTGAACCGGGTGTAACTGCCGCTGCTGCTGTGCACATTGCCCCGGTCATTGCGTAAGAGGGGTGAGGCTTCTGCATTGACATCATTCGCGAGAGAAGGTCAATATCTTCCTTTGCGATTTCTTTTCCGTCTGATGTCGTATAATTTCCGGGACTGGCTACGAATGTCATTTTCGGGATTCCTGGAGTTTCCCACGCTGATTTAGTGTAGTCGTCAATGAGGCCAAGTCTTTGCGCGGCGAGGCCTCGAATCTTTTCGAGAAGGTCAAGCATTTCGGGCTTTGCGTTAAGGTCATCGGGAAGCTCTTTACCCGTCAAGCCTATATCATGAGCCTTAACGAACACCAACGGATTCGCAGCGTCAACAATAGACGCGTCAACTTTTCCGAATCCCGGAACATCAAGCGAGTCGATCACATTCCCCGTAGGAAGCAAACCTTTTCCGAGCGTCCCGGAAGGACGGACAAATTTCAGCTTCACGGGCGACGCTGTGCCGGGGACTCCATCGATGGCAAAATCTCCTGAGTACGCGACTTCCCCGCCCGGTGTCTGAACGTCAGCAATGATTATCTTGTTCGTGTTTGTGTTGAAGATACGAACGCTCGTTACTCCGTCTTTTGCCTCAACGAGTCCGCGCTCAATCGCGAAAGGCCCGACTCCTGATGAGATATTCCCGCAGTTTCCTTTGTAGCTGACTAACGGCTTGTCTACGCTTACCTGTGCGAACGTGTAATCTACATCGGCTTCAGGGTTTTCTGACTTCTTGATGATTGCGACTTTGCTTGTTACTGAATATGACCCTCCGAGTCCGTCAATCTGCTTTGAGTCCGGGCTTCCCATGAGCCTGAGCAATAACGACTCCCATTCGTCATGGTTTGCGGGCATGTCGTCCTCAAGAATGTAGACTCCCTTGCTTGTTCCGCCGCGCATAATAGTTACCGGCAGCTTCTTAACTGTCATTGCTTTGATCCTCCTGCATATATATTTTGTGTGTGGAATGTTTTTTGTGATGGGCAAATGATAAGGCAACAAAATTATAATGTAAAATACTAAAAACTTACCGAAAAAATTAGATGAGCTAATAATAATGAGGGGGAAAAATTTTTGGACTTCAGCGAGATGAATTACGTAACAGCGATCGCAAAGCACCAGAATTTCACGAGGGCAGCTGAAGAGCTTCACATAAGCCAGTCAGCTTTGAGCCAGTACATGACGCGCCTTGAGTCTGAATTGGGATTGAAACTCTTTGAGCGTTCCGACAAGAAATATATTCCGACATACGCGGGGCGGCGTTATCTTGAGTATGCTCGGAGGATTCTCGAAATGAAATCGGGACTTGACGCAGAACTTTCCGACATCATAAAACGCGACGTAGGAGTCCTGAATATCGGCCTGCCTAATATGCGGTGCGCTTTCATGCTCCCTAAAACGCTCCCGGTCTTCAGCAGGAAATATCTTAATGTGAAAGTGAATATCTTTGAGGGAACAAGCGCGATGATTGACTCGAAACTGATTGAGGGCGATATAGATTTGGCGTTCTACAGCAAGCCGCACAAGATTAACCCGCACTTAGTGTATGAGACTCTCGCGCCTGAAGAGTTATTGATATGTACATGCCGAAATCACCGAGTGAAAGATTCTTCTGCTGACGGAAGATTAGATCTCTCAGCAATCCGGGATGAGAGACTCATATTGTTATCACCCGAACAAAGAACAGGCCAAATATCCCGGCATTACCTCAAGCAGGCCGGTATTGATCTAACGAACTCAATCACCACAAACAACATGCCCGCCGTAATATCTCTCACTGAACAAGGCTGGGGCGTTTCGTTCATCTTTGAGTCACATTTGCGGTGGCATTCCCCTGAGCCTGAGATTGATACGTATAGTTTTGGTGAAAACGGAGTATACAGTGATTTTGTTGCGGCCATGAGGAAAGGTAGCTATCTTCCGGCTTATGCAAGATATTTTATCGATGAGGCCGGAAAATTATACGCATGAAAAAAGCAGGGACTCTCCAACTCTCTGAAGCAGTCCCCGCTTTACACATTACAACGCAGAATCTGTTACGTGATATTCATTCGTTAAACCGCTGCCGGAAACTTTACCCCCTCAGCGTTTGCATCATGTATTTGTCTCAAAATCTCTACGGCTACTTCAAGAGCTTTCTTCCCGTCGCCACCACCCACAACAGGCGGACGATGTTCCCTCACGCACCGAACGAAATCGGCAAGCTCTAACTTAAGCGGCTCACTCTTAGGGAACACGGGAGTCTCTCGGATCTCTACCTGCCCTTCAGGGTTGTTCACGCAGCGGGAAATCTGCACCGTCTGAAGCTCATAGTTCACCGTAATCTGTCTCTCACGCTCAACGACTTCAAGCTGTCTGCATTTCTTCTGAGCGCACCTCGATGTGAGTATATGCGCCAATGTTCCGTCCTCAAATGTTATGTGAGCGTCAGCAATGTCTTCATGCTCCGTGAATACACATGCTCCCGTCGCGGCGATTTTTGCGATTCTCGAGGGCACGAGGGACATAACTATATCAATGTCGTGAATCATCAAGTCAAGAACGACTCCCACATCATTAATACGCGGCGTGAATGGTGCTGTCCTTCGTGCGTCAAGATAAAGGGGGCGGCAGGTTATTCCCGTTATGTATCGTATCGCGCTGTTGAAGCGTTCAATATGTCCGACCTGAAGAACCAAATTATTTTTGTCGGCAATCTCTAACAGTTCCCCGGCCTCTGAAGGTTTCACAGTTACAGGCTTCTCAACAAGAACATGTATTCCGGCCTCAAGTGCTTTCTTTGCGATCTCGTAGTGAAGGCTCGTCGGAACAACTACAGATATTGCGTCAGGAGACTGGCGGCGCATAAGCTCATCAAATGAGTCGTAAGCAGGAACTCCCAAATTCTCGCCGATGAATCTCGCGCGCTCTATGTCGCTGTCCGCAACTCCTACAAGCCGGGCATCAGGAAGCTCCGTGTAAATCCTCGCGTGATGCTGTCCCAAATGCCCGACACCTATAACTGCAACTTTCTCTGTCATGATTCAGAATCCTTCCCCTTGTGAAAATCTCTATTCTTACTTATCACAGGATACGCAATTTTTTATGATTATATTTTTTTCCCGGTTACTTTGCAAATTTATTCATGTGTTATCATTGTGCAAAATCCCAAACAGGAAGTGTTATTCATTATGACAAAGCAGGAAATAACAGCGAAAGTTAACGCGCTCATTGAAGCTCCGTCATGCAATCCCGCGCTCAAGGCAGCAGCTGAAGAATATCTCAAGTCTCAGGACAAAGAGTCAGCGGCAAAGCTCGTGAAGGCACTCGAAGAATACGTGAACAGCATCGACGAGACAATAGCACTCGCAGAGTCCGAAATGGGAGCAAAAATTTTCGGCGCGGAACAGGCAAAGGGACTCGCAGAGGCCGTAAAGAAATTCAAAGCTGAAGGTAACAAGTACTGCTTATGCCCGGCGTGTCAGGCAGGAGCAGAGATATACGCGAACAAAGAAGCCCTGTAAAAATTTCATGCGCGTGTTGTTCATCAATGAGGTATGCGGAACAGGAAGCACCGGGAAAATAACATGCGGTCTTGCTGAAAGATTTGAGTCTGAAGGCCATGAAGTGAAAATTGCTTACGGGAGAAGTGCATTTGTCCCGGAAAAATACAGACGCTTCGCAGTCAGAATAGGCACGATGAAGGACGTTTATTTTCACGCAGTAATGACGAGGCTGACTGATCGGCACGGATTCTTTTCTCGCGGTTCAACAAAAAAATTTCTCACGTGGGCTGATGATTATGACCCTGATATTTTGTGGCTTCATAATATTCACGGGTATTACGTCAACATTGAGATGCTTTTCACGTGGATAAAGTCCCGGCCCGGAATGAAAGTATTCTGGACTCTTCATGACTGCTGGAGCTTCACCGGGCATTGCGCTTACTTCACGATGGCTGGCTGCGAAAAGTGGAGGACTCATTGCGAGAGATGCCCTCAGAGAAATTCATACCCTTCAAGCATCATCGATAACAGTTACAGGAATTTTGACGACAAGAGAAGGCTCTTCACGGGCGTAAAGGACATGACGATAGTAACGCCGTCAAAATGGCTCGCAGGACTCGTGAAGCAAAGTTTCCTGAGTGAATATCCCGTTGAAGTGAGACATAACACGATTGACACGGAAATATTCAGGCCGACTCATTCAGGCTTCAGGGCGAGGAATAATCTTGAGGGAAAAATTATTGTTCTTGGAGTCGCAAGCATATGGGAGAAACGCAAGGGACTTGATGATTTTGTGAGACTTTCGGCCATGATTGACCCTGAAAAGTTTTCGTTTGTCATTGTCGGAGTGAATCCCAAACAGATAAAGGCACTCCCTGAAAATATCATTGCGATTCAGCGAACAGACAGCCCGAAAGAACTGGCAGAAATTTACACGGCCTCGGATATATTTTTCCTTCCGAGCTATGAAGAGAATTACCCGACTGTATCACTTGAAGCCCAAGCCTGCGGGACTCCTGTCATTGCTTACGACTCAGGAGGCAACGCAGAAACTCTCACTGACTCCCGCTCACGACTCGTTAAGCCCGGAGACATTGAGTCCGTCAAAAAGATTCTTGAGTCACTATGAGCATACAAAAACGGCAGCCCCTTTAACGTTGAGAGACTGCCGGATTTTTTTCCTCTGAAATTTTTTGATGTCCGAAAATTTATGAGCTTGAAGAACTGCTGCTTGATGCTGTTCCGTTAAGCTGGTTGAGAATTGCTGCTATTGAGCTTGCCTGCTGAGTGAGTCTTGAGAGCTGAGTCTCTGTGCTTCCGTATCTGTTTCTGAGGCTTTTCTCCATTCGGTCGAGTCTTTCCTGATACGTTTCGAGATATTCATTGATGCTGTCGATTTGGGTCTGAATGTTCTCGATTTCGCGCGTCAATGTCCCGGAAGTTTCACCGCTTGCGGAGCTGTTGAGCATTCCTTTTGTCCACGTGTCGAACTGAGTCACGAACTTCAGCATTAACTCTTGAACCTCGTCGGGGTTGTCCTCAAGTGCTGTCATAAATTCGTCCGAGTCAAAAACAAGCTCGCCGCTCTTGCCATAATCGTCTGAAGTTGTTTCGATGCCTATCTGATAGAGTCCCTTGTAGGTGTAATTCATCTTCAGAGCGTTCATTGCCGCCGAACCTGACATAGTGATCTCATCGTTTGACGTTGAGTTTATCGTGAGTATGTCATTGTCAGTGCTTACACGCAGAAGAGGAGTCTGCAATTTGTTCCCGGCCTCGTCATAATAGATGTCATTCATCGGGCCGCCCTTTGTGTCATCGTTAATTTTCGCCGCGATTGTCTGAAGGGTGTCAGAAGGATCTATTGTAACGTCAACATATTTTGTGCCGATTCTGAGTCTCAGCGTTGAGGAAGATTTGAGTCCGTTATAAGCCATATTGCCGTAAATTTCCGAGCTGCTTTTTCTCTGTGTGAATGAGAAAGTGAAATTCTGCGACACAAGACTCCTCATTTGACTCTTTGTGTTTCGTAAAAGCGCGTTGCCGTGAAGGAGTCCCCATCTCATTCGGAAGTCGTCAGAGTCAACCGTTGCTTTTGTATCCTCGTCAAGCTGGCTCTCAGTCATTCGCGTGTTAATCCACGACATCAAGTCATTGTATGTGTCAACGAAATTCTGAATCGACTCGACAGCTTTCTCCGCGTCATGCACAATATCAAGAGAGACTTCCCCGACTCCTTTGAGGTGCATAGTTACGCCCTTGATTAACTCGTTGTCATAATCCGCTCCGATGTCATTCGATGCTCTTGTTACTGTCTGGCCGTCAATCTCTAATTCTGCGTCCTGCGCCTCTGTAACGTCATCATTCAGTCCGAGAAGGTCAAGAAGTCCGTCGCCGTTGTCAGTAAGCGTGAAAGTGTTTGCGTCATACTCATATTCTACGGTCAGTTCATCGCCGATTGAGGGAAGCCCGCTTCTTGAAGTGAGAGTCGGAGTCACCCAGTTGAAGACGTAAGAGCCATTGCCCCTGTCTTTGATGTCTATCGAGTATTGAGCCTTTATTGCCGCATGGCCGTCAGTGTTAGCGACTGGTATTTTGTTTCCGTCATCATCAAGAACATAATTTCCGTCCGAATCTGTCTGGTAATCTGGTTCAGCGTCGAGGAGCATTCCGTTTCCGTCGCCGTACTGCACTGTGAGTGAACCGTTTGCTGTCGTCATTCCGTAGTCTGACATATCGAGGGCAGTGCTTGCGCTCCGCGAGGCAGTGTAGCTCGTAACGTTGCCGGAAGAGTCCGTGTGATTGATTGTGTACTGAGTGCCGGGATTCGGGTAAAACCATTCTGTTCCGCCTGATCTGTCATTGAGCCAGTAAACTTGCGCGTGTCCTTCAGAGTCATCCATGAAAATGAAGTCTTCATTCTCGTAGAAAGTCTTTGCGCCCTGAGTGATAGTGTTTGTTCCTCCGTCAAAATCTGAGGACGAATAATAATCCGGGCTTCCTAAGTCCAGCGTCAAGTCATTGCTTCCTGCCGCGCGTGTTCCTGTGTATGATAATGTTGCGCCGCTTGAGGGATTCACGTAGACGTTGAAACTTGCTGCGCTTGTTGTGTCCTGGCTGAACCAGTCAGAAGAAGGATTCCATACAATAACGGGGTTGCTTAGTCCGTCAGTGCTTTGTGAGATTGTGAAGTCCGTATAGAGTTTGTATGTGTTAGTTCCGTCAGTGATGGTTATGTCTGAAGCACCGCTGAATGTGGAGTAGAGTCCGCTCAAAACGCTTGAGGTGTCCGGGTCAATGGTATCTTTTGTGCTGCGCTGTACTCCGTCTGTTGTGATTACTTCTCCTGCATCGCCGCACCCCTTGTAAGTGAGCGTGAAATCTCCTGAAGGCGTATTGCCCAGCCAGTTAATCACTACGCTGTGTTCTCCCTTAGTGCTGTCGGTGTTCGTGCCCTGCGTTATTGTGAAGTCAGTGCCGTATACGTACTCGTTGCCGTCATCGTCAGTGAGCGTGAAGTTCTCCGCAAATTTCGTATCAAGGTCGCTTGTTGCTGATGAGCTTGTGAGGGATAAATCGCTGAGTATCTGCTCATAGCTTAATGATGTGCTTCTGTAATTTCCTGAGCCTGAGTCGACTTTGATTGAGACTTCCTGAGATGATGAGCCGTCATAAGTGCCCTCTGCTGTCAGTGCGCTGAATGCCTCGTAATAGAGCGTGTATTCTGAGCCATCTGCGGGGTGCGTCTTTGCAGTGTCCTCGCTGACTTTGAATCTTATTGCGCCGTTGACAATCGCAAATTCATTATCCGCAAGCTGTGTAAGGTCTGAGGCTGATGTTACAGAAGCGTTATATGAGTATGTTACGCCGTTGCTGCCTGTGAGGACGAAATCATCTGCTGTCTGAAAGCCGGAAGCGTATTTCTCCGCGAATGTGCTAACGACTGACGAGAGATCATCGCTGCCCTTAGCTGTGCTTATGGTATATGCAAATGTGAACTCATCGCCGACTCCGTATGAAGGCGCGTCATCATCCTTAGTGATTGCCGGATCTCTGTGCGTGCGGTAATCATTAATTCTTGTTTCACGGAAATCGAATATAGCATTTCCGCTTGTGCCTCCCTGCCTTATGACGTAGCTTTGTCCGTATTCGAGAGTCGAATTATTGATTGTCATTGAGGCTTTTGCATTGCCGTACAAATCGAGGTATTGATACGCGGCGGAGATGCCCTGTACTGTATCTGCCCCGGCTGCCCCAGCAAAACCGCTGTAGCTGTAGCCGCTAAAATTCTGTTCGCTTACGGCTGTATAGGTGTTGCTGCCTACAGTACCTGTTGCTGAAGCTAATTTGTAGTCAACCGTGAATGACGAAGGCGCAAGCTCGTTTGTCTTCTCAAGCCATGTTATTTTTCCCGCTGAGTCTATCGTGTACTCTGCGCCGGGCGTGTAAGTATTTCCGCTTGAGTCTGTGATTGTGATTACGCTTGAGTCGTTGTAGTCTGCAGGGTCTACTGTTATCCCGCTGAATATGTTTGCTATCGTTTTGTCTGTGTCAGAGTCAGAAGCATTCACCGTTTTTGAAGCCGTTGTTGTTCCTGTGTACGTGAAATCGAAACTGTAAGGAGAGTCAGCAGACGGAGCAGCCTTCCAGCCTGATGTGCTTATGCCTTTTGCGGCGGTGTATGTCGTTGCTTCCGTGTTAGCGTCTTTGATGTCGACAGTTCCGTCCTGGTTCTTGTCGCCAGTAACAGCCCACGAGAAAACATAGCCGTCCCCGGTGTCATTGACTCTGATGACGTAATCGCGCCCGTATTCGTAGCTTACTGTGTCGCCCGTCTCAGAGTCCGTTGCTGTCATCGTGAATAGGCTTCTGTCTGCCGGGTCAAAATATGTTCTCACAACACCGTCTGAGTCGAGAAGCGTTACTGTCGGCAAATCAGCGTCCGAATCATTTCCGGCGTAAGCGTTGTACTTTTCTTTGAGGTCTGCGAAATCGTCCGGGTCTATGTCATCGTCAACATCCGAGCCTGCTTTAATGAGCCATTCTATTTTGCCGTCAGTTATCGTGAAGTCAGTGCCGTATGTGTATGAGTTGCCGTCAGCGTCAGTTATGTTTATGTTCTCGTAGTCTGTATCTGCCGCCGCAAGAACATCGCTTGAGAGTCCGTTCTGCGACTTGTAAGCGTGAGTGTATGAGAGCAGTAATGTTCCGCTTGTGGGTGTTGGGTTGACGTTCAAGACAGGTGTCCCAGCATAGTCATCAATGTAGCGTATGCTGGTGCTGCCAATAGTGTAGACATTGCCATACCATGAAAGTATGGAGTTATTACTTCCAACTGAAGCAGGTGCGGATCTGATAATGTAATCCTTGCCGTAAACATATTCCGTTGTCCCGTCAGTAAGGGTAAACTCTGATTCGTCTTCCGGCACAATGTACTTGGTAGTTGTAGCAGCAGATACATCCGAGGAAGTCAGACCATCAATATTGCTTAAAATTGAGTAAGCTAGAGAGGAGTTTAACACCTTAAAGTTTTCCCCCGCTGTTACTGACACAGGAGATATAAGCTCTTTGCTGTAGCTCACTGTGTACGATGTCGGCGCGGCTTGTGTCCCGGATTTTATCCCGCCCGCTGAAGCTGTCTCTGTCGTTGTCTTGCTGTAGCTCACTGTATACGTGTCAGGCTCATATGTCTTTGACTCTTCCTCGTCAAGCCACACCACTTTGTTATTCTCAATCGTAAAATCCTCGCCGTAAGTGTACGTGTTGCCTTCCGAGTCCTTAATCTTGAGACGAGAACCTAACGTGCCGTTGTAGATCATGTCGACCCCGGAAATTGTTGCCTCGCTCGTTCCGTAAGTCCCGGTTTTTTCGTAGACATCTCCGGCGGCCATTCTGTATTTCACGTTCACTTTGTCATTCAGCGCAACTTCTGTCCCCCGGTCATACTGCTTCCAGCGAATCTCGTTGCCATTCGCCACTGTAAAATCTGTGCCGTATGTGTAGGACTTGCTGCCCTTCGTGATTTTGAGGTTGCTTGCGTCTGAAGCGTTGACCGACATATTCGTGAGCCGGTTTATTCCCGATGAGCTGTAGTTTATCGTCTCGGCTGCTGTCCGGGTTCCGAGTCCTGTGTCATCACTCTTGAGAATTAACTTGTTGTCAACAACTGAAGCTGTTACGGCCAAAGGATTGCTGAGAGTCTTAAGCGTGTTGTTGATTCGGGACTTCAAAGCCTGAAGGGAGTCTGTAGCGTTGACTTCGATTCCGACTTTCTGCCCGCCCATGTTCACATAGAATGTCGATGACGTGAGTCCGTTGAGTGTGCTTGCGAGTGTTGATGATGTTATCTGCTTCGAGCGGTTAATCTGGGCTGTCGCGAGCTTGTTGACTTTCACGTCCCATACGTTGACTTCCGCGTCCGCGTTTACGGTTGCTGTGAGCACTCCTTTGTATGAGCCGCTTGTGTCAATTCGTTCTATGTTGATCTCTTTTGCTTTGTATGTTGACGGTAATTTGAGGGGCGACAATGAGGACTGAAGGCTGTTCATTGTAACCTTCATTTCCTCGAAGAGCGATTTCTTGTTCGTCAGGTTAGTTTTCCGTGCGACTTTTACCTGCGCGGGCTTGGCGGCGTTCGTGATAATCTCATCTATCATGCTGTCCCAGTCCATGCCGGAAACTACACCCGATACGCTCATACTTGCCATGAGATATAACCTCCTGTTCTGTGAAGACTATCCTACAATTTTTATCGGTGCAATGATTTGCGGTTATTAGGCTGCAATCATGACAAAGTCCCGGCCAGCTTCCTTATCTCGTCAACAGGAAGCTCACTGACTGCGTGTATGCTCTTCTCATCAAATCCCTGCGCTATCATTAACCTTGCTGTTCTGATTTGGCGTGAATAGCTGCCTTCTTTAAGTCCTTCCCTGTGTCCTTCTCTGCGTCCTTCCCTGCGTCCTTCCCTGCGGCCTTCAGCAACAGCTTCATTTCGTTCCATCACGGCTTTCATCAAAACTGCGCACTTCCTTTATTTGATATAATTTCTCCAGCCTTTAATGAGTTAAGGTTTGGAGGTTGGACGGACTAACCGCTCTGTCTGGAAAATCTTAAGCGACTTTAGGCATAACAGTTAGCCGTTCTGTTCAAAAACGATTGCACACACTGTGCTTTACAACGTAACCCGGTGAACTTTCACATTCTACGGTTTAGAGGCTGAAGTAAACCAGCCCCGGCGAATAAGGGTATTCTGAGGTGGAAGTATCAAGCTCAGACGTTAGGCCGTGTACCAATCTTCACCCAAAACCCCGGCTTTAGCTGTGTGGTTGTTTACGTATTCGCCCCTCCATTTCGCATTGTGTTTCGCTATATCGAGTTCCTGACTCAGAGCTTGTCCGGGATGTTTCTGTACGTTCTGCCCTCGTTTCTGTACATGTCAAACCTTACTCCGCGTGAATCAAGTCCCGCCTTCATTGTCTTCTGAATGTCAACAAACTCTATACCGCCTATGTTCATCTCAGGAAGTATCCGCCTCATCATCTCAAGGCACAAGCTCTTCTTCCTCATGACATGGCCGAACATGAAATCATTCGCAAGAGTCAAATTTTCCCAGCGGTCTTCCTCCGGGAGAATCAGACTGTCAATATCATCATTCACGATTCACACCGCCTGACCATGCACAATATCTTCAAGGCTCTGACGCTCCGCAGCGACTCTCGCTTCTCCGTCCTCCGCAAAAATTACAGCAGGACGCGCAAGACAGTTATACGTGCTCGACATGCTGAAGGTGTATGCCCCAGTGTTGAACAGCGCGATAACATCCCCGGCCTTCACTCTCTGAATTTTCGCGTCATCAATAAGAATATCCCCCGACTCGCAGCACTTGCCCACGATTGAGACCTTGCCGCCGTTTGTGGGACAATAGATTTCTCCGTCAGTGTCATCAACCTTCACCGCGTTGTACTCAGCCTGATACAAAGCATAGCGCGGGTTGTCTGCCATTCCTCCGTTCACGGCAATGTATGTTATCTCGGGAAGCTCGCGAACATTCTCGACAGTGTAGAGCGTTATACCTGACTCGGAAATTATCCAGCGTCCCGGCTCAAGAATAGCGCAGGGAATCTCAAGCCCGAATTTTTTGCACCCGTCAGCAAGAGTCTTCATCATTGGTTCGGTGTAAAACTCTGACTTCATGGCCGGGATTGCAGGATTGATTACAGCTCCGAACCCGCCGCCCATATTAAGCTCATGAGTCACGAAACCTAATGAGTCCTTCAGGCCTTTCATCAGCCGCAAGATTACTTCAACCGATTTTGTGTAGTCCTCCGTGTCAAAGAGCTGTGAGCCTACATGAAAGTGAAGCCCGGTCATGTCGACATGCTCGCATTCACGCGCAAACTTTATCGCCTCAGTGAGCATTGAGCCTTCACGCGAATCGGCTGGCACTCCGAACTTTGAGTCAGTGCTTCCCGTCGCAATGTATTTGTGCGTGTGAGCGTCAACACCGGGTGCGACCCGAATCATTACCTTCTGGACTCTTCCGGCCTTGTCAGCAAATTCTTCTATCGTCTTCAGCTCGTCGGGATGGTCAACGATTATGCGCCCGACTCCTGACTCGACTGCGTACTGAATCTCGCGGCGGCTCTTTGCGTTCCCGTTCATCTCTATGTCTTCAGGCGGAAATCCTGCGCTTAATGCTGTGTACAGTTCACCTTCTGACACAACATCGAGTCCGATTCCTTCCTCGTGAATCAGTTTTGCCATTGCGCGAATCAGGAAGGCTTTCCCCGCGTAACGTACCTTTGTGTTTGGCCAGCGGTTAATGAATGTCTCTCGTAATTCCCGGCACCTTGCTCGTATTATCCCTGTGTCGAAAACGTATAAAGGTGTTCCGAATCTCTGTGCTAATTCTTGGCAGTCAATTCCGCCCCATGTCAGTCGCGACATTTTTGAAAGTCCCCTTTTTGTTTTGTGATTTCGTGATGATGATTATATAAAATTTTCTGACCACTGAAAGCATTTCGACAGTCTCAAAACTGAGTCAGCGATTCATTACTGAGCGTATCAAGACCGATTCGCCGATTCATTCCTTAGCGTATCAAAACCGATTCGATGAATCAGAATCAGGCATATCAAAACTGAGCCGACGAGTCAAAACCGATTTGACGAATCAGAATCGAGCCAGTCAAAACCGAGTCAGCGGTTCAATTAGTTCATGTGCATCTTAAAACCGATTCGCCGATTCAATTCATTTCTGAAAATACCCTTTTGCGCCGTGATATGATTTATGAAAACTCTGAAAAAGGTATCACAATGACAAACCTGCACGAATGGGAACGCGATAATTTCACAAACAATTCTCCTCACATCACCGTCATATTTCCGTCGAGGGAGATATATTTTTCGCCTGCAATCCTGAACGCAATGCGGCTCGACTCTCAGACATGCCCGAAAACTTTGGACCAGTGGTACGAGCTTTGCCACCCTGAAGACCATATGAAGCTCTCGAAACTTGAAGCAGCTATCTACGGCCATGATGACTCAATCACAATCACGCGAAAACTTTACTGCGGGGACGGCTGCTACAGAAACTTCAGGCTTGACGCGCATATTCAGCGGGAAAAATCCGGCAAACCTTCAAGGCTGACGGGGAATGAGACTCTCCCTTTAAGCGCGTGGCTTGAGAATGCGAACGACGGAGACAGAATCGAATGCACAGAACCTGACGGGCGCGTGAAAATTCTTGAGGCAGTGAGGGTACAAGGAGTAATGACTCTGCGTGATGCCGGACTGATTCATGACATGGAGCAGGAGAATTTGCAGTTAAGGCGAGAGATTCAGCGGAGAATCTTTGCGCGTTCACCTGAGATGCCTGTTATCCCTGAAGATTTCACAGCGGCATCAATGATTCGTGCGGGGCTTGAAGACTGTATCAACTCCGCGCTTAATGTCATGACGGGCGACAACAGGCTGAAATCTTTACGGCGTTCACTCTGCGAGACAAGCATAATGATCGGCATTGCGGGACTCACATCGAGCGGAAAATCATCATTCCTCAATTCGCTTTTGGGAGAACGGTTAATCCCCGAGCAGACCCGGGCAACTACGAACATCCCGATAATATGCCGTGAAGGTGAGTCGAGAGTCGCAAAGGTTCATTACCAGGACGGACGCACGGAGGAAATACGCGGGGCGAGTCTCACGGCCTCATACATGAAGGACATAGCATCAGAGAGTCATAACCCCGGTAACAGGTCAGGAATATCACGGGTTGAAATCACGATACCCGGCGCAATGATTCCTGAGGGGATATGCTTTGCTGACACTCCCGGATTTGACGCGCTCGCGGGTTCAGGGGGAGCGGCGTTACGCAATATACTTCCCGAAATCGACATGATAATTTACGTTACTCCAGTAAGAGCAAGACTCAAGGGGGCGGATTATGATTACCTGCGCTCACTGATGGCCATGAACGAAAGAATAGTATTTGTGCTTTCACAGATAGATCTTGAGCGTGATGACTCGGAGGCAGGAAGGGTAATACATTCGGCGCATGACAAAATTTTGTCGGACATTGAAGCGATAAGAAGGGACATGAAGAATTTCTGCGGAAAAGATTTCGACGTTATCCCGGTGTCGTCAAAGAATGCACTTGAGAGGTTCTACAGCAAAAACTCTCAGGCTTGGTATGACTCGAACATTGAAGACGCTGTAAACTATTTCGCGCCTTTGGGGAATGACTCATACATGCGGGCATTGCTTCTGAGGGCTGAACGCACACTGAGGATCATTGAAGACTCTGTATCACGCCGGGAAATAACAGGCTCATCACGCTGGCGGCTGCAGGAGTCTGCCGGGAAAATCCGAGCGATTCTCGACAGTGCCGGGAATGTTCCTGAAATGCCGTCGGGGTATTCATTCTCAGAGAGCGTTATTACTCCCAAGACTCAGAAACATAACGTGCTTTCGTCTCTGATAACTTCAATGCGCGAACGTGAGTTCAGAAAGAAATTCTTTGAGCTTGGGGCGTTCCGTGAGAAAAAGAAAGTGTTGCTACTTGGCGCAGAACGTGAACAGAGCATGAAACTTTTCGCGCGTCTTTCACATAATCTTATGCTTGAGACTCTTCCCGACGGAGGAATGACTCAATCTGAATGGCTTTGCACGGGGTATGTTATGCCGTTCGGGTGCGTGAGGATTCCTGTTACCGGGAATGATTCGGATATACTCATTGCGCCGTCAAACGATGATATAACCCGTAATGTTGACTGGCATAAATTGTTCCGTGAATATGTTCCTGTAGTCAGCGTTGACCTTGCGCGGGTTGATTCGGGACTGTCTGACTTGGTGAACTCGCCATATATCACCGGGCTTGCATTGTCTGAATGGGTGCTTTCTTTCGGGAACGCGGGCTTGTTCGACACGAGGCAGATTGATTTGGTCTCAAGAGTTCCGAAAAGAGTGCAGGAATTTATAGAGCTTAACGGCATAAAGACTCCCGAATGGTTTATCTATGAGAACTACAAGGTATTCTGATGATATAATTTACGCTGAAAGGCGGTTGATTTTCTTGACACTCGCATATAATGATGCTATAAGAGCAACGAGCAACGAGCAACGAACGTAGAAGTATACGTAGCGACACATAAGCCGATAGATTTTTCCCTTCCTGATTACTGCAAAAAGATTCAGACAAACGCCGAGGCAAATGGACAATGGTCGGGCTGCCTTCACGACAACGACAACCCCGATAATATTTCCCTCAAGAATCCATATTACTCTGAGCTTACCGCGCTTTATTCGATGTGGAAAAACTGCAAGAGTGATATACAGGGCTTGTATCATTACAGGCGTTATCTCAGCAAGAAATTCATCCCGGGCTGCGGCCAGATAACCGCGGGAGTCCCGGATGATATTATGAGGCTGGCATTGACACGCTCCGAGATTCTCAGCGCGCTTGAAACCTGCGATATTATATTGGCTGCTCCTGTGGATTATTATGAAGTAATGACCGTCGGCGAGATGTTCCGTAGGTATGTCAGATGGGAAGATACGCGCGAGCTTTGGAGGGTCATTGAGGAGAAATACCCGGAGTATTTGCCGTTGCTTGAATATGCGTACTCACAGGATCATTACTACGGCTGCAACATGTTCATTGCCCGGCGTGATTTCGTTGACGGCTATTGTACGTTGCTGTTTGATGTTCTCGGAGAAGTCGAGAGAAGAATCTCCGTTGAAGGTGATGACAGTCAGCATAAGAGAATTTACGGTTATTTCTCTGAAGCACTGCTGAATGTCTATGTCCTCCGGCACAACATGAAAATCAAATGCTTCACGAGAATTTTTGCCATTTTTCAAAGCCGCTCACAGCGTTTGAAGGAAAGCGTCAAAAACATGCTCAAGAAGATTCCGTTCCTGCAGAAAACAGTACGCGCATTCCGCAAAAAATTTATGGGTGCTATGTACGAGGACACGAGAGAGAATGCAGAGACAGAAAAATTTTATGTCGCTGTAATACGTTATGTTAAATACGGCCGGTATATAGCGGAGTTCACGCCCAAGAACCCGGACTGCTTCATTCACGATTTGGAGTCAGTGCTGCCGGAATTTGAATCACGCGCAAAAAGTGAAGGAATGGTATTCACTCCGCGAGTCATTCTCAGCTCAGAGACTCCCGAATCCGTAAAGCGATCCATGTTTGAAAGGGGAGTCAGGGTTATTCACCGTTAATGCTCAGACAGAAATTTATCGATTAACTTTCTTGCAATGCTGGCTTTGTCGGGGATATTCATCTTCCGAATCTCATCAGCTCCGAAGAACCCGGCTCGCAGAATTTCATTTCCGTCAGGCATGACCTCACCCGATTCATATTCAGCCGTAAACCCCAACATTAATGAATTGGGAAAAGGCCATGTCTGACTCCCGAAATACTTTATCCCCTTCACGCTGATATTCACTTCCTCGCGTATCTCCCTCCTCACAGCTTCTTCGAGTCTCTCTCCCGGCTCAACGAACCCCGCTATGATGCTGTAGCGTTCCTCGTCCCACATCGCATTATGAGCTAGCAATAATTTTCCGTCCTTCTCGACAGCCGTAATGACCGCCGGCGATATTGGAGCGTAGAACACAGCCCCGCATGACTCACACTCCCTCCCGTAATCGTCATCATGTGGAAGAATTTTCCCTCCGCACCTCGAACAGTAATTCGCATTCATGAACCACGAAGCAAACTGCAAAGCTCCCGACGCTTCACTGAATGCCTTGTCCCCGGCCATGTGCCACAAGTCCCGGAGTCCTATGAGCCTTTCACCGTCAGCAAGACTCGCAGGCTCTTCAATCTCGCGCCACGCAGGAAGATTACCCCACACTCCCGGAAGAGTCCGTGAGTCACGAATCACAGTCAGCGAGTCAGAGTCAGAGTCATCAAAATTGTATTGGCCGTTGCGGGTCAGGATTCTATTTCCGCAGAAGATCATCATAAATTAATCAGCTCCCTTTGTGCCGTATAATATACCTCAAAAAGTCTCAGGTGATTATATGCTCACTATAACAACCGCCGGTAAGTCTCCGAATGATGCCGTGAACGTCGTCAAAGATGCCCTCAACAAATCAGCAGAAGAGTCACTGAAGGTGTCAATCGACAGCCCCGCTCAGGCTGAAGGCGTGAAGAAGTTTCTTGAAGCCCAGGGATTCTCCGTAGTCCCTGAAGATGATGACGGCACTTTGTATCTTACAGCCTCGAAAGCTCCCGTGAGAGTCATGAAGAAAGCAGCCGCCGCGAGTCCCAAGTCCCAAGAATCACAAAGCACTTTAGGAGTCATTATCTCGCTGCGCAACAAGGAGCTTAATTCCTCGTTCCTCAAAAAGTTTCTGCTGTCTCTCCTCAAAGTCTCAGACAAACCGAACGTTATCGCTCTTCTTGACTCAGCCGTGAAGATTGCCGCGTACAATTCTCCCTTGTGCGTGATACTCAAGAAGCTTGAAACCGACGGCGTGCAGATTCTAATCTCTGAGTCATGCGCTGACAGACTCGGAATCACTGAGGCAGTCGGAGCAGGAGTCATTGTCGACATGGCCGAAATTCTTGACGAAATATTTTCATGCAGTAAGATTGTCAGCATTTAGCACGAAAGGGGATTTATGATTGTCCTACAGATTAGGAGAGGTATTAATATCGCGTGAGGAAATAGCAAAGAGAGTGAAAGAGGTTGCGTCAGAAATTGCGCGTGACGCAGAGAAGGACAAGCCGCTTGTTGTTGTCGGAATTTTGACGGGGGCGGCGTTCTTCCTAACGGATCTTGTGAGGGAGCTTCCTGAAGATTTAGACGCGAGAGTCGATTTCATGTCGGTGGCTTCATACGGGGACAGCACGAAGTCAAGCGGAGTCGTTCGTATCTTCCATGACCTTAAGACTAACATTGAGGGAAAAAATGTTATTGTCGTTGAGGATATTATTGACTCAGGGTTAACGCTGTCGCACCTTCTCGGACTTCTCAAGGGGAGGAATCCTGCGAGCCTGAAGATTTGCGTTCTTCTCGACAAAAAGGAACGCCGAAAGACTGAAGTCCATGTAGATTACTGCGGGTTCAGCATCCCGGACAAGTTTGTTGTGGGATATGGTCTTGACTGCGCGGGAATGTGGCGGCACCTGAAGGACATCAAGTATGTGATTGAGGAGTAAGAATTAACGTCAGCAAAAATTTTTCCCGGTCTTTGTGAGGAGGCCGGGAATTTTTTTATGCGCTCATTTCTGCAAAGTCTCAAATTTTTTCACGCGGTATAATCTACGAAACTTAAAATCGGAGGTCATATCTCAATGTCAGAAACAAATCGCGAAACATTAGCAAGCCGACTCGGATTCATATTCCTTTCTGCGGGATGTGCGATCGGACTCGGCAATGTGTGGCGTTTTCCGTTCATCACAGGTCAGTACGGCGGAGCGGCATTCGTCCTCATGTACATAATCTTCCTGCTGATTCTCGCAATGCCCATAATGGTTATGGAGTTCGCAGTGGGAAGGGCATCGGGTCAGAGCGTCGCACAGTCATTCACGGTGTTATGTCCAAAGCATAAAGTCTGGTCATTATGGGGCTATATTGCGTGGGCTGGGAATTACATCCTCATGATGTTCTACACTGTCGTAAACGGATGGATGATTTCCTACACGTATTACTCATACACGGGAAAACTTGACGGCCTTAACCCTGAAGCAGTCGGTTCATTTTTCGGTAATCTTCTCGCTAATCCCTATGAGCTTACGTTCTGGATGGCTGTCGTAATAATATTCGGCGCGCTGGTTTGCTGGGCGGGACTTCAGAACGGAGTCGAGAGCATCACAAAAATAATGATGTGCGGACTCTTATTGCTCATGATAATTCTTGCTGTTCGTTCAGTAACTCTTGAAGGCTCAGGCAAGGGACTCGAATTTTACCTCAAGCCCGACTTCAGCAAGCTGTTTGTTGACGATGCCGGCAATCCTTCATACGCGAGACTGGGCGAGACTATGTACGCGGCATTAGGGCAGGCATTCTTCACGCTTAGTATTGGTATCGGGTCAATGGCAATTTTTGGAAGCTACCTCAAGCGCGACCGTACGTTATTCGGAGAGAGCATCATTATCACCGGGCTTGATACATTTGTTGCGCTCGTTGCCGGGTTAATCATTTTCCCTGCGTGCTTTGCGTTTGGTATAAAGCCTGACGCGGGGCCGGGGTTGATATTCGTGACTCTTCCGAACATGTTCAACCAGATGCCCGGCGGACGGATCTGGGGCGCATTGTTCTTCCTGTTCCTGAGCTTTGCGGCATTGTCGACGGTTATAGCAGTCTTTGAGAATATTGTCGCGTGCTACATGGACACGTTCAAGATTTCGCGTCATAAAGCTGTTCTCGCGATGGCCGGGACAATGATTGTGCTGTCGGTTCCTTGCGCTTTGGGCTTCAACGTTTGGGCAGACTTCCAGCCTCTCGGACCGGGAACGGGTGTTCTTGACCTTGAAGACTTCATAGTGAGCAATAACCTTCTTCCGATTGGCGCGCTTGTGTATCTTCTCTTCTGCGTGACGAAATACGGCTGGGGCTGGGACAACTTCATAGCGGAAGCAGACACGGGACGCGGCGTGAAGTTCCCGAAATTCCTGCGCTGGTATTTCACTCTGATAGTGCCGATTATAATTCTCGTTATTCTTTACTATCAGACATTCGGAAAGTAACTGTATGCTATAATTAGCGCAAATTCAAAGAGGGAGGAAAATCAAATGACAAAGTACGTCTGCACGGTATGCGGATACGTATATGACCCCGAAGCCGGAGACCCTGACAACGGAATAGCAGCCGGCACAAAATGGGAGGATGTCCCCGAAAGCTGGGTATGCCCCCTGTGCGGTGTGGGAAAGGATCTCTTCGAGGCTCAGTAGACTCAAAGCGCATAAGAATATAACGCCCCCGGTTTTCATGGCCGGGGGTTTTTGCTGTCATCATTTTCCCGGCTTCAAACATTAGGTCAGCAACGTCAAAACTCGCAGGCTCTTCAACATTCAGCAATCAAATCACCTCCGGCGCAAATACATGTTCCAGTTGAATAATTGTTACTGCACAGCGCGGCATTCATTGGCAAGAATCATGAGGCACACCGCGTAATTTGTCAGATAAATATTGTTCAAATGGGTGTAAAATATCCGCGCAAAATTTTTTGACTGCGTGAAGTGATTAAACAGTGCATACTATAAAGCAAGCAATAACCCTCTTGACATTCCACGAAAATCATAACCATAATAGTTACGGGCTTACGGGCTTACGGGCTTACGGGCTTACGGGCTTACGGGCTTACGGGCTTGGGCTATTCATGTGCGTAAAATCCCTTCACATATTCGGATTCACCTGACGAGATTTATTCCTTTGAGCGCAAATTTACACGTGCGGATTCTTATTCCGTACCCGGCAAACCATCAACGCAAGGAAGAATCTCAATATGGACATCAGGAAATCAACATTATCACTTCTCACAGCGTTAATACTTTCAGGAGCGGCATCAGCATTCGGGGATGACGGCTATACTTTCACGCCTCCCCCGCCTCTAAAGATAGCTCAAAAGGGCTGGAACTCCCTCGGAACAATCACGGTCAGCGCAAACACAGCTTTTGACTCATCAAAGAAGCTCGTTGTTACGGTGTCAAGCGCAAACGGTTTCACGCTCAAAGCCGGCGGAGCTTCTGACGGAGTAGCATACCTTCACGCAGCGAACGAGGGCGACTCATCGTCAGCAATAACATTCATGTTCACAGCGGATCAGGTAAACGCGGGAATCTCTCAGCCTGTCGGGGTAATCGTTGATGACTTCAGCACAATGGATGACGGGATATACACAGACGAAATCACATACTCGGTTGAAGTTCAAGACGCTGCAAACTGACACGGGCGGGGAGAATATCCGCATTAACTTTTGACGAAAACGCAGGGGAGGTGATGCCCTTCGACAACAAACGCGCAAAAACGGCGGACTGTCTTTAGTGCAGTTCATGGAAGTACCACATACAAGAAGGAGGTATTATTTATTGCGGTACAAGAAACTATGCTCAATCATAACCACAGGCGCGCTCATTGCGTCATCAGTCGCAGCGGCATTCGGAGCGGACTACAAGACATCAATCAAGCTCGTGCTGTCAGGCGGTCAAGCGTCAACCGAGATGATATACGATGAGGAATATACCCTCACGATTCCTGAATCCCTTACGATCACAACAGAGGGATGGAACTCAATCGGCAGCATGACAGCAAACTACGGCGGAAAAAATGACGGCTTTGACCCCGAAAAGAAACTCCTTGTTATTGTGGCAAGCACAACCGACTTCAAACTCGTAGCAGACGGAATAAGCGACAAAATCGGTTACACCGTCAGGACAAGCAAGAGCGACACGAAAGCGACAACGACATTCGAGTTTACGGCGGAAGAAATCAACACATCCGGCGGAACGTCAAAGGCCATCGGAGTCAGCGTAGGCAGCTTCACAGGCAAGAGCAACGCTACGTACTCGGACACGATCATCTACTCTGTGAGTGTTGAATCCGCAGTAACAGAAATAGAACTCTCAAATATTACGGGAGACTACACAGCGCAGAACCACGATGTTCTCACGGGGCTAGCAGGATCCGATGTACACATCACAGTGCCTGATGGGGTGACAATCAGACTGAAGGAGGCGACAATCAACACCATACCCAATGACGAAGAGCACAAATGGGCGGGCATAACCTGCGATGGCACCGCGACAATCATTCTTGAGGGTGATAACGAGGTCAAGGGCGGCCACGAGTATTACCCCGGTATATTCATAGCCCCGAACGCCACACTTACCATCAAGGGCAGCGGCTCACTCACAGCCAGCAGTAACGGCAAAGGAGCGGGCATAGGCGGTGGCTATCAGATTGCGTGCGGAAATATCAGAATCAGCGGCGGCACTGTTAACGCTAAGGTCGACGAGGATGTGATGTACCCCGAATATGCGGCAGGTATCGGCGGCGGCTATCAGGCTTCATGCGGAAACATCACCATCACGAACGGTGTAACCAGCGTAACAGCCTCAAAGGGAGAAGGCGCACCGCACTCCATAGGCGCAGGTGATGGCGGCACATGCGGAACAGTAACCATCGGCGGCACAGTCTATTGGGACGGCAGCAGCTACCAGAATGGCGGCGGTAGCGTAATCACACAAAGCCCCTACACGTACACACCGACAAACGGATAACACACAGACGAAAACGCAGGGGAGGTGATGCCCTTCAACAACAAACGCGCAAAAACGGCGGACTGTCATTAGTGCAGTTCATGGAAATATCTCAAACATCAATAGGAGGAACTATTATTATGCAGTACAAGAAATTTTCTGCGCTCGTAATCATAGGCGCACTCATAGCGGCATTAAGCGCGACAACAGCATTCGCGGACTACAAGACAAAGCTCACGCTCACACTTTCAGGCGGCTCGGCCGTCAGCAACCCGACATACGATGAGACATACACACTCACAGTTCCTGAAAGCCTGAGAATCACAACTACAGGATGGAACGCAATGGACAGCATGACGGTGAAATACAGCGGAAGCAACGCAGGATTTAACACCGCAAAGAAGCTCGTTGTTACGGCAACCAGCGCAAACAGCTTCAAGCTCGTGGCAGACGGAGTCAGCAGCACAATCAGCTACTTCCTTGCGACAGCGCAGAACGACACATCAGGGAAAACATCATTCACGTTCACGGCGGCGCAGATTACGGCGGGAGCAGAGCAGACTCTCGGAGTCAACGTAGGGACCTTTGACGGCGCGTCTAACGGAACATATACGGACGAAATCACGTACACGGTTGCGATTCAGGACGTGTCAACGACAACTACAACCACCGTAACATGGACTGGCTCTGACATAACCACCGACAGCGATAATCCATTCACCAAAGACGGCGTTACCTTAGCTGCTGACGAAATAGACAACGCGACTGTCTTTGCTCCCGCAACATTCACGACTACTCTTGGGAACTTCACCAAAATTGAAGTAACTGCCTCTGGGCTTGATAACTTGTCTGGCGATGGCTGGTCAGTCGCTAATGGAACCGCCACATGGACAGGCACTGCGTCCAACAGCGTATCGTTCGAAGGGTCTAGTACGGGAAGTTCTATTACGGGAATTTCAACGATAGTCTTCACGATCGCGCAATGATGAAGACAGCTCATTTCGCGCTGATACTTGCTATCGTCCTCACAGCAAACTCTGCACTCTGCGCGGGCATTCAGATTCCCGGGTATGACGTTATTCACTTCAAGGCCGGAAAAATTCAGCAGGATGTTTTCTTCCGCAACCCTTCCGAGAACTCCTGCTGCTTCAGAATGACTCTCACCCTTGCCAGCGGAATCCCCGTATGGATCTCCGATGATGTTCTTTATCCGGGCGAGGTGTTCACGAAGATTGACCTTGAGCGGGAAATGAAGCCGGGAATTTACCGCAATGCCGTGCTGAAGTATGAATGCTATTCCGTTGATGGACTGTACAAAATGAACGGCGCGGAAATCCGTGTAACATTGCAATTCGAGTAACGAACGTAACACAAAATTTCAAGGAAGAAGGGAGGGAGGAAATATCATGAGAAGAAGAATCATGACGGCGTTAATATTTTCTGTTCTTGCGGTGTTCTTTGCTGTGTCGTCTGAGGCGGCATACACGACAAAGCTGACGCTCGTAATCAACAAGTCTGCTCCTGTGAAAGTCAGCGAGGATAAAATTTCTGCTGACGGGACATTTCACGGGACTGTCGACTCTCGCAAAACATTCACGGACTCACATGGCCGGATAACGTCAGAGACTCATACGCTTTTCACGAACAGGGCGGGAATCATAATGATGTCGGCTGATGTGCGTATCGCGTCAATGTCTGATGACTACAAAGCGTTATCGGGTGAAAAGTTCGCGGAGACTCTGAGCGTTGACTCGGTGATTGAGCTTTACGACTCTGCGTATGACAGCTATACATACTCGCTTGATGTCAAAGGGCTTCCCGAATGGCTGAAAGTTTCAGGCGCGACAAGGAGCAATGAGTCAATATCTGTCGGAGTGAGTGAACACCATCACGAATTTGTGATTGCCGGGACTCCTCAGCGTGAATATGACACGGCCAATATCGTTTTCACCGCGTTAATATTCGTGTCGGGTGATTATCCTGCAATGCTCGCAAAGGTCAGCAAGGACATAAATATTTCTGCCGAATCGATTCCGAAACCACCTGACGAGATTCCGAAATCGCCTGATGTCGTGCCTGAGTCGCCTGACATTGTGCCTGAGTCTGAAGATGTATCACCTGATGTTGTTCCTAAGTCTGATGACGTTGCACCGACAGCGCAGACCACAATAGACACTGGCGGAACGGGAACAAGCGCGGGGACTCGGACTCTTGCTGAGGCAGTAAGGAACATGACAGCGGAGCAGAAAGCAGCGGTTAAAGTCTTGAAGGTTGACGCGAGCATAACGAGTCTTGAAGGTCTTGAAGAGTTCACAAACCTTGAACGCCTTGACCTGAAGGAAGCATTGAGACTCGAATCAGTGAATCTCAGCGGCAATTCGTCCGTAAAGAGCGTAGATATTGCCGGAAACATGGCCGTGAAGACTCTGACTCTAACAGGAAGCAGCGTAGAAACTCTTGACGCTTCCGGGTGTGAAAGCCTCGCTGAAGTGAACGTTGCCGGATGTGAGTCGCTGAAGTCTCTTAACGTGAGCAATACGCCGATAACGAGACTTAACGCTGAAGGCTGTACGAGTCTTGAAGTTCTTGACTGTTCGCGCTGTAAACTTGCGGATTTGACGCTTACGGGATGTGAGTCGCTGAATGTTCTTGACTGCAGCTATAACGATCTTCACAGGCTTGATGTGTACATGCTGTTGCGGCTTGACGTTCTGAGGTGCGAAAATCAGACAGTGAACGGCCCGGCTATAGGCAGAGTGCTTGACATGTCGCAGTATTTCGCGGGAATATCAGCGTCAGGGAACGAGTCATATGACTCAGGAGTCGAGAACGTGATAAATCTGCGTGCGTTTGATTCGTCAGGGCGTGAGATTTCCTCCGAGTACGATAAAGAGACGGGCATCGCGTCATTCAGTGAAGAGCCTGCAAGAGTAACTTATGACTACATTACGGGCTTTGAGGACGTGAACATGGACGTAACAATTTATCCTGCTGAGAAGAGCGGCGGCGGTGAATACGGAGTGCCTAATGAAAGATCCGGGTGCAACTCTGTATCAATCCTGTCATTGTTCGCGGCAATGATGATAATTGTTGCGGGTATAAGACATCTTCACAGACGAATCTGATAACAGTAAAGGGGGCTGAAATATGCCCTCTTTAATTTTTCTATGCGATAATACACAGCCAGTAACAAAAATTTTTGGAGGAATAATAAATTTTGGATTTCAACTCATACGGCCTAAGAAAGGAATTATTATCCGCCCTCAAAGAACACGGATTCGACTCACCTATGGACGTTCAAGACAGGGTGCTTTCTGAAGACTGGAACAGCGATTTGATTGTCCGGGCGAAGACAGGCTCAGGCAAAACATTAGCATTCTTGCTCCCGTTAATGCAGGAAATGAAGATAGGCGAACGCAACCCGCAAATACTCATCCTTGCACCGACACGCGAACTTGCACAGCAGACAGCAGACGAAGCAGAATTTCTCGGACATTTCCTCAAAGTATCATGCGCTTCACTCGTCGGAGGAATGGACATAGTACCCCAGCTCAAAGCATTACGGCACGGAGCAGCGATTATCGCAGGTACTCCCGGTCGCGTAAGGGATCACATTCAACGCGGGACTCTCAAGACTGACGAGATTCACAGCGTTGTACTTGACGAGGGGGACTTAATGCTTGATATGGGATTCCGTGAAGAGCTTGAAGCGATTCTTGACGCAATGCCGGAAGGACGGAGATGGCTTTTTTCCGCGACAATGCCGCCTGAAGTCCGCGAGCTTGCCGGGAAATATCTCAATGACCCGTTAATGCTTGCGGTTGATGACGAGGGAGAACAGCACGATGATATTACGCACAGGGTTTACAGGATTCCTTCACAGAAACGGTTCGAGGGACTCGTTGATATTTTGTTATGGGAACATCCGTCAAGGACTCTCGTATTCTGCCACACGAAAATGGAGTCGATAGAGATTGCGCAAAGATTGCAGGATCATTCATTCAGCGCGGCGGCATTGCAGGGAGATATGACTCAGGGAGAACGCAACGCCGTATTAGCCTCGTTCAAATCGGGTTCAGTTCCTTGCCTTGTTGCGACAAACGTAGCTGCGAGGGGACTAGATATTGAGGGAGTCAGCCACGTGATTCAGCTGGGATTGCCTGATGACCGGGAGACGTTCATTCACAGAAGCGGGAGAACTGGCCGGGCGGGTCATGAGGGCGTGAATATCGTGCTTCTTTCACCGCCTGAAATAGGGAGATTCCGCGAGATGCTGCGGGGGACGAACATCAAAACAGAATGGCTTGATATACCGGGTATCGATAAGATTCGCAGCGCATGGAGAGACTCAGCGGAACAAGATATTTTTGCCGCTCCCGTTGACTCTGACTTCGGGGAGTGCGTCGAATGGGCCGAGGATATGATGACACGTGCCGAGCCGAAAATAATCATCGCAAAACTTCTCGCAGTCCTCAGCACACGCAGCAAAGGTTACGCGCTTGACCGTGAATTACAGCGTGAGCAGGAACGGAGGATGAAGAAGCCCTCAAAGACTCCCAAGCCGCAATCACAGAAAGGAATCTCAAAGCCCAAGGGAGCATTCAAGCACTTCAAGAGCAATCAGACTCAGAACGTCGGCCATGTACTTAACGCTATGTGCCGTGCGCTTAGGGTAGAGCGTTCAGAGATCGGAGCAATAAGACTGAAGGACAATCACGTTATTGTTGAGCTGATGCCGCTTGCAGTGTCGAGGCTTGAACAGGGCATTGCGGGATTGTCTAAGTATGGACTCTTCCCGGACGAACAGAGAAAACGAAGGCGATAAAGTTTTGAGGATTGCAGGCCGTGAAGAGCGGTCTGTTTTTTTTGCCTTGCGGTATAATTTACACGTAAACTTTTCATGAAGCTATTGACAATACCCCCCCCCCCCTTACAGTATAATGCGCAATATTGCAATCCCTAATTTTACGCAAAAGGCGGTAATATTATGTTTACACGCAAAAATTTGTATTGGCTCTTCATGATGCTTCTTGTGCTTTCGTGCGTGCGTTCAGGGTGCGGAGGTTCGAGCGGCGGCGATGTCTCAATCAATGGCAACAACGGAACGACTCAAAGCCAGGACATCACACCGACTCCCGAAACACCCACAAGCCCGGACAATCAATCGACACCACAGACTCCCACAACGCCCAATACACCAACTACAACAATCCCATTCACCGCGCTCACAGGAACGTGGCAAGCCTCAAACGCTACAGGTTCAGCGACAGCAAACGGAACAACTTTCACCATGACAATGAGCACGAGCCACGCTAACACTGTAACATTCAGCGGCGTAACATCAAGCGGAACATTGCAGGCTTCATCACAAATCTATTGGGACGCTAACGGAAACGGAGTCTCTCTCACAGATATTCATGACAATCTCGGAAGCTCGCACGAGATGACCTTCCAGAACTTAAGCGCAAACACTTGGCAAATGTACCGAGCGAGGAGAGGCGACAATCCCGAAATCACAACGATAACTTTCACGTCAGCAACAACAGCAAAAGTTGAGCGGGACGGATATTATGATGAGTATCAGAACGCTCACTATAAGATGACCTACACAATCACAAAGCAGAGCGACTCAACAACAACACAGGAGACTCCCGCGGCATATGACCTCAACGGCACATGGCGTATTACAGCCGGGACACTTACATACGAGAACGGCACAACAGCAAATTATGTGCAAGGGAGCATGACGGCGGATCCATTCACGATTGCGCTTTCTGAGACAGGCACAGGCACAGGCAAATACGTACTCGCTTTGAGTGCTTCGTCAGGCGGTTTCAAGAAAGAAGGCGCAGGTTATGGCAAAGCGAATTTTGAGGGGCTTTCATCGCAGGTGAGAGTCGTATGGGGAACAAGTGAAGACTGGCGGGAAATTGACAGCACATACAGCAGTACATATACACTCACTGAGCCTAATACGTATCATGCTAATTATGGTATTATATTCGGCAATATCACAGAAGCGCAGTATCAGATGACAGACGCATCAACAGTACGCTACACTCAGTCAGGCTACAGCATTGACGGCGATTACTCCCAGAAAGTAAATGTTGAGCTGACATTGACTCGCGTAAACTGATCTCACACACGCAAAATCACAGAAGGCCGGGTGAAAATGCCCGGTCTTTTTTGTTGCGTGAAATTCAGCTTGAAGTGTTATCATTCATTTATTCCACAAAAATTTTATGAGGGGGAATTATTTTGTCATACTTAGGCGAGGAGATTCGCAAATTAGGATTCGGACTCATGCGTCTTCCGAGAGTTGCAGGCTCAGAGGACGTTATAGACATTGAGCAGACAAAACAGATGGTCGATGAGTTTCTTGCGGCAGGGTTCACATACTTTGACACGGCTTGGGCATATCCCGGAAGCGAAGAGGCAATAAAGAAAGCACTCGTTGAACGTTACCCGCGAGAAAAATTCCAGCTCGCAACAAAAAATGCCGCGTGGATAAAATGCGAGACCCGCGACGACGCTATAGCACAGTACACAGCATCGCTTGAGAGATCCGGCGCGGGATATTTCGACTTCTACCTTCTTCACAATCTCGGCAACACAAGAACAAAACCCTTTGAGGATTTCGGACTCTGGGATTACTTCTTAGACGAGCGCGACAAAGGAAACATTAAGCACTTGGGATTCTCTTTCCATTCGACAGCAGAAGAGCTTGAAGCAATCCTCACGAAACACCCTGAAGCAGAGTTCGTACAGCTCCAGATAAATTATTACGACTGGGAGAGCAACAATATACAGTCCCGGAAGTGCTACGAGGTCGCCCGCAGTCATGGCAAGCCCGTAATCATCATGGAGCCGGTGAAAGGTGGAAATCTCGCAACGCCTCCCGAATCTGTCGCAAAAATTTTCAGGGACGCAGAGCCGGAGTCATCGTGCGCTTCATGGGCTGTACGTTTCGCAGCTGACCTTGAAGGAGTCATCACCGTGCTGTCGGGAATGTCGAGCATTGAGCAGATGAGGGACAATTTGTCATACATGAAGGACTTCAAGCACCTTACACCGGAACAGAAAGAGACAATACGCAAAGCAACAGAGGAATTATCCCGCATACCTACAGTGCCGTGCACAAGCTGCAACTACTGCGCGAAAGTCTGCCCTATGAACATAGGTATATCGCCCTCGTTCCACGCCCTTAACGTTTACACGCTCTACAAGAATTATGACCTTGCCGCCAACAGAATATATTTTGATGTCGTCATGCAGGGACACAAGAAGGCTAATGAGTGCATAAAGTGCGGAAAATGTGAGACAGTCTGCCCGCAGCACATAGAGATTCGCAAAGAGCTTGAGAGAGTCACGGAGACATTCAACAAATAGGAAACGTGAAATTATCCCCTTGTCAGAAAAGGCAGGGGGATTTATTTTTATGGCAAGGAGTGATGAAAAATGTACGCAGAAAAATTTTTGTCTCAGGTAGTTTCATGGAGGCGGGAAATACATTCGCACCCGGAATTGTCCCAGCATGAAGAGAAAACAGCCGGGCTCGTCGCAAATGTTCTTGAGGGACTCGGCCTTGAAGTTTCGCGCAACATCGGAGGCTTTGGTGTCGTTGGACTCTTGCGTGGAAATGAGCCGGGAAAAACTGTCGGGCTCCGGGCTGATATGGACGCTCTTCCGCTGAATGAAGAGACGGGACTCGAATATGCCTCGAAGACTCCGGGAGTTATGCACGCATGCGGACATGACACACACACGGCCATGCTGCTCGGTGCTGCCTGTGCTTTGTCGGAAATGAGAGACAAGATTCGGGGCAATGTGAAGTTTATCTTTCAGCCTGCGGAGGAAATGAATCCCATCGGAGGCGCGCCGGGAATGATTCGTGATGGCGTTCTTGAGTCTCCGAATGTTGACGGTATATTCTCGCTTCATGTGTGGCCGGTTTTCGAGACGGGAAAAATTGCGATTCGTTCAGGCTCATGCATGGCCGCTTCTGACAGGATATATATCACGGTCAACGGAAAGACAGCTCACGGTTCAAGGCCGGATCAGGGAATTGATGCCGTTGTCGCAGCCGCTAACGTAATAACGGGATTGCAGTCGATAATCTCCCGGAGGATTTCACCGCTTGACCCCGCTGTAATCACAATCGCGACGATACACGGAGGTTACCGCTACAATGTCATTGCTGACTGCGTGAAACTTGAAGGCACTGTGCGAACCGTAAACCCCGAAACACAATCACGAATGCCGGAGCTTATCACCAAAACCGCAAAGGGTATCGCTGAGTCCCTCGGCTGTTCGTGCGATGTCGAATACGTGAAGGGTTATCCCCCGCTGACGAACGACTCGAAAATGGCCGGGATTGCGGTTGAGTCAGTGAGGAAAATTTACGGCGAGGAGTCCGTGATTATTGCAGACCAGCCCGAATTAGGCGGTGAGGATTTCGCGTTCTTTGCGCGTGAAAGACCTGCGTTTATGGCGTGGCTTGGTTGCAGACCGTCAAATATTCCCGTTAATGACATGCCCAAACTCCACAACAAAAAATTCTGCCCCGATGAGAATTGCTTTGCTTGCGGAATCGATTATCTTGTTCAGTCAGCAATAGATTTCCTCAATACGTTATAATTGTCGGAAATTTTCCTTTATGAGGAGGTAATTTCTCATGAGCGACAAAGAAGAACTCATGCTCTACAAGCGCACAATGTTTGAGAAGTTTATACGTGCGATTGAATTTGTCGGCAATAAATTCCCTCATCCTTTCTGGCTGTTCGTGATTCTTTCGGCGGTATTGTTCGGGCTTTCGTACTGGCTTGCAGGAACAGAAGTAACATACATGGTGAGCAAGTCCGGGAAAATCACTGAGCAGACGACAGCAGTCTCAAATCTCATCTCATATGAAGCAATCCGCACATTTTTCGCAGGGTTCGTGAAGACTTACGTGAACTTTGCGCCTCTGGGATTAATTCTCACAATGATGCTCGGCATTGGACTCGTTGAGCAAACCGGAATGATTTCGGCATTGATGCGCAAGACTATTCTCGGTGCTCCTCGCGCGCTGGTTACGGCTGTGATTGCTATCGTCGGAATAAATGCTAATCTCGCCTCTGACGCAGGAATAATCTTCACGCCAGTAATAGCCGGGGCAGTCTTCAAAGCATTGGGCCGTAATCCTTGGGTCGGTATCGCGGCAGGTTATGCGGCAGGGGCAGGAGGATTCACAGCAAATTTCTTCATCGCCGGGACTGACGCTCTTTTGTCGGGCATAACAGCTTCAGCGATTGAGGGAGTGCCGTATATCCCCGAAGGTACTCCGACTCACCCGTTAATCAACTGGTACTTCATGATCGCGGCGACGTTCGTATTAACATTCATGACAGTGTACGTAACAGAAAGATACACAGTGAAGATGCTCGGAGACTCTGACACAGGCCATGACTCAGAAGAGCTGAAGAAGCACGCCGTCACACCTGAAGAGAATCGCGGACTCTTTTGCGCGTTGATAGCTTTGATTGCGTATGTCGCTCTCATTGTCTGGTACACATACCCGGAAGGCTCGTTGTTCAGGAATCCTGCTGACGGTTCATTGCTTCCCCGCTCGCCGTTGTTGAGCAGTGTTATGCCGCTGTTGTTCGGATTATTCTTTGTTGTCGGTATCGCTTACGGTGTAGGAGCAGGAGTCATCCGAAAGGGCGAGGACGTTCCCAAGTTAATGCAGAAGGGGTTAACCGGCAGCGTTGGCTTTATGGTTGTGGTATTGCCCGCGTCAATGTTCGTTGAGCTTTTCAGGATGAGTCATTTCGACACTATATTGTCCGTAAAGGGCGCGGAGTTCCTCAAGAGCATGAATCTCGGAGGCATTCCCCTTCTTGTTCTGTTCATAATCCTCGTAACCTTCCTCAACATGTTCATGATAAGCGGCTCTGCGAAATGGTTAATACTTGCGCCGATATTCGTTCCTATGTTCGCGGGAGTCGGATTCTCACCTGCGCTGACTCAGGCTGCTTACAGAATAGGAGACTCAACAACAAACATAATCTCCCCTCTGTCGTATTATCTTCCTGTCGTGATAGGTCTGCTCGAACAATACAAGCCTAATGATGATACAGAAGTCGGAATCGGTACGGTGATCTCAATGGCAATGCCTTACTCGCTGTTCTATCTTGCCGGGTTCACTGTGCTTCTTGTTGTGTGGTACTTGCTCGGGCTTCCTTTAGGGCCGGGAGTCTCCGCTGGACTCTAAGACATAAGAAAATCCCCCTGACATTTTCGCCGGGGGGATTCATTTTTTGCACGTTAATGTTTCGTTGCTTTTCGTGCGAGCATAAACGCCGCGGCCATTGTGATGAAGATTCCTGAGACTGACGAACAGCCGCCGCCCCCTCCGCCTGAGCTTGAAGTTTGTTCGCCCGGAGTCGGTGTTACGGGTTCAGGGTCAACATTTATTTCTGACGTGAAAACTTTTATGCATGCGTTGCAGGGTCTTTCGGAGCTTCCCTGCATTATCGTTTTTCCGTCCTTCCAGTCTGAAAGCCTTGGGGTTGTCTCTTTCTCCGCAAAATAGCTCTCGCCTACATGGACTGATGCCCCGCTGAAAGTTACAGGGTCTTCAACCGCGCTGTAATATTCGTACGATGTCTCATCTGAAAGTTTCACGATGACAGAGAAATATTCACCGTCTTCAACATTCACCGGGCTGTTTATGCTGACAGTATGATAGCCGCAGTAAGTGAGGTTGCCAGAAGCCGCAGGTGTTGCGGGGACTCCGGGGTTCACTGGCTGTGCTTTTCCGAGCGTGTTGATATATATCTCGTAATTAACGTTGTTGTTATGCGTGTGGAATGCGACCTCGTGAATCGTTTCGTTCCCTTCTGCCATGAAAACATTTGCGGCCCATTGGTAATTGATTGCGTCCGCTCCGCCTAGCTGGTCATATCCTCTTTGCCTGAGACCCTGTATCTTTTTGTCGGAAATGAACGCTGCCACATTGTAAAGGTACTGGCTGTAGGAGATCCAGAAATATCCGCCGTCTGCAAAATATGTGTTCCATGAATTTTTTGCGAGCCACGCGCCTTTTCCGACTGGCGTGGTTATATCGTCGTCCCATCCCGTTATGATTACAGCATGGCCGAACCCTCTCTTATCGCTGTAGAATGTTGTCCCCGACAAGCCGGAATGATCGTACCTCATTGATGCCCGCAAAGCTCCGTATTCAGTTATGAGGCGTTTTATTTCGTCCCTGTTCTTTTCTGTGATGCCTCCCACGATATAAACATCTTTAAGCCTCAGAGGGTCAGAATAATCTTCAGGGTACTTCCCTCCCGTGAGGCTCTCTGCGTTCTCTGCCTGTGTGTAGGGAAGCTCATTCTCTGAAGCCGTTCCCGCCCTCGACAGGAAAGCCAGCGATACTGAAAGGCTTCCTCCTTGGTAAAGTACTCCTTTGCCGGGCTCGTTGAGAGGGAATGAATATCCTTCTCTCGTGTCTTTGTACGCGAACCAAGCCTGATGGAGCTCGGACAGATCCGGCGCGTAATTTCCGGGATAACGGTAAACATAACTTGTCTCCATAGCTCCAAGAGACGCGAAAGACCAGCAAGTCTCGTAAGAACCCTGATCCCTTACCTGCGTAACTTTTCCCAGAGTCCTCGGGTCATACTTCGCAGGCAAATTTTCAGCGGCGTAAAAAGCAAACGCATCGGCAAATGATGATGATGATACAGCCGGGTTGTCTGAAAGGTGCGAGTAGTCAGCAGGGTCAGGATTTTCACCGTAAAATTCGACTCCCTCATAATATTTTGACGGATCACTGCGCCATTCTAAATAGTCAAGGTTGAGCGGGGCAAATTCTGCTGAGACCGGCTCCCATTCACATATCAGTCCGCACACAGCACCATCATTTGACGCATCGTCCCAATATCCCGCGCTGTCTGTCTGTGAACCCGGCATTATTCCGTAAGCCTGCAAGTAATTCCCTGAACCGTCAGGCTGTCCGCCGTAAAAATTTGTGTAGGAAAATTCCTCGCCCGTTATCCATTTCCATGTGCCTGATGTCTTTTCACCGCCAAGCCAGAAAACATAATACTCACTTGGCGCGCTCCGCAGCAATTCTTTCACAGCGTCTTGCTCTTCCCGGCTCGTTATCGTCGCAAGATGTCCGCCGAGAGTCTCGCAGTACAGCTTTGCTTCCTCCCAGTTCATAGCGCGGTCAATGATCGTATACTTGTGCCCCTTCCATGCCGTGCTGAAGGTGTTGTACACTCTCGAGTCTTCTTTTGTTTCAGCCTGTGAGAGATCTATATTCACTGTCATATTGTGCCCCCCGCTGGTGTAAGTCCATTGCACTCTTTCAGGGCGCGACGTGAACTGAAGAATGCCCGCTGACAATGTAAACTCTACTGGATTTCCGCCGCTGTCATAAGCCTGAATGCCTGAGACATTAGCGAGGCTTCCGGACTTCACGTAGTCGTTAAGGTTTATGCTGTAAATGCTGCCTGAATAATTTATCGTTCCTGCTGTAAGACTCTGAGTCCCTAAGTCCGCGCTTACAAGCTGAGTGTTCTTTGAGAGGTCAATTTCTGCGAGGTCATTGCTTCCGCAGTAAAGCTCCCTGAGATTCGTATTGCCGCTTAGGTCTATTGCTGAGATATTGTTCGACTGAAACATGAGGCACTCAAGAAGAGCCAGCCCGCTAACGTCGAGCGAGGTCAGCTGGTTGCGGTCAACAGCAAGATACTTCAGCTTAGTGTTTTTGCTTACGTCTATGCTTGTGAGTCTGTTATGGCCGTTTATGTTTGCGTTTGCTCCTCCTAATTCGAGATACTCAAGCTCAGTATTATTCGACACGTCAATTTGAGAGAGTCGGCAGTCCCAAGCGTCAAGATATTTCAGCGCGGTGTTGTTCGTAACGTCAAGAGTCTTTATGTCATTGCTTCCGCAGTCGAGGCTGACAAGTGCCGTGCAGTTATCAACGTTCAGTGAGGCAAGCTGATTCCTGCTGCATGAGAGATTCAACAGTGCTGTGCAGTCAGCAAGGTCTAACGCTGTGAGTCTGTTGCGTTTGCAGGATAACTCTTTGAGATTTCGTTTGCCTGAAAGATCAAGCGCGGTGATGCGGTTAGTATGCTCGGCAGTATCGTCGGCATTAGTACCGCAGTTCAGAATCTCAAGGGCATTGCATCCCGTAACATTCAGCCTGGTCAAGTTGTTGCTCCGTGCGTAAACAGTCGTCAAGGCCGTGCAGCCCTCAAGGTTAAGGCTCGTTATTCTGTTGCTCCGGCAGTTGATTTCCTTTAACGCCGTGAAGCCGTGAAGGTCAAGCGCGCCCGTTATGTTATTGCGATGGCAGAGAAGCTCCCTTAGCTTTGAGTGAGTGCCGAGAGTGAGAGAAGTAACTTTGCTGTCATGGCAGTGAAGTATTTCAAGGTTAGGGCAGTTCCTTACGTCAAGTGCTTCAAGGTCAGTGCTCCAGAAGCGAAGGTCGACAAGCGCAGGATTGCTGCTGACATCGGCTGCCTTTATGCGGGTCCTGTTGTAGCACAAAAACTTAAGGTTAGTATTGTTGCTGAAGTTTCCCGCCGTGATATTGTTGCCGCTAACGTCGAGGCTGATTAACGCAGGATTGTTGCTTACGTCGAGTGCCGTCAAATTATTGTCGCAGGGAAGAAGGCTCTCAAGCTCTGGGCATTTGCTGACATCAAGCACTGAAAGTTTGTCGCCTATGCAGTGAAACATTTTGAGCTTTGTATTATTGCTGAGGTCGATTGATGTTATATTGCTGCCGTCAATGAAAAGATCTTCCAGCTTGGGATTCTTCGTTACGTCGAGTGCCGTCAGTTTGTTCTGACTGTAGAGAGTCGAGAAGCCGTGCGAGCCGTCAGCATTGTAATTGTTCTCGTCAATGAGGTTGTTCAGGTCAAGCCCTTTGAGTTCGGGATTGTTCGTTACGTTAAGTGCTGTGAGGCTGTTATTCTCAGCTCCAAGCCATTCAAGATATAAATTCCTGCTGAGGTCGATTTCTGAAATGTTATTCCGTGCACAGTCAATCCCTCTGAGCTGTGTGAAATACTCAATGCCCTTCAAAGACCTTATGCCCATCTCAGGAACGTTTATGTAAATGATCCCTGCAATTTCAGAGTCGCTTAGTACTCCGTTGTTGTCCGAGTCAAAATTATTGCTGACATATGCCCTGAAAATATCATCGGGGAAATTCGCGGCGTTAATCTCAGCACTGCCGGAAGAAGCCGAAATTGTTACGTTCATGTCCCGGGACTGGCAGCCCGTCGCGTAATTGTAGGTAACTTTTGCCGGGATTGAAACGAAACGCGCAACGCCTTCCGAGTATGCCGACGTGATACTGTTGTCAGAGGAGTCGAATCCTTGAACGCTTGAGACATTCGCAATTTTGTCCGGGGAAATGTACTCGCTCAAGTCTAACTGATAGGGATATGATGAATCTTCTGCGGCTGTGATTGCGAGTCCTCTTCGTGTCTGTGAGTCGCAGTAAAGAGTATCAAGAGGCTGTATATTCCCCAAGTCAAGAACGGCCAGAGCGTTATTGTTGCATCCTAAATATTCAAGAGCGTTGTTGTTCGCAAGGTCAAGGACAGAGATATTACTGCTTCCGCAGCTTATGAACGTCAGAAGAGTATTGCTGCTCACGTCCAAAGCCTGAAGGGACTCATTGTGATAGACATCAAGCTCTTCAAGTTTCGTATTCCTGCTCACGTCGATATGAACGAGCTTGTTTCTTCCGCATCCTAATGTAACTAACTCAGTGTTATGACTCAAATCGATTTCGGCCAGATTATTTTCCCAGCAGTCAAGATACTTAAGGGATGTGAAGTGCTCAATGCCTTTCAGTGAAGATATATTGCTTCCTCGCAGGGTTATTCTCTCAGCGTTCGCTATTTCGTCATTGCTGAGGAGTCCGTCATTGTTTGTGTCAAAATTATTGCTGACGTACGACCTGAAATTGTCATCAGAAAAGACAGCCGATGTGATTGATACAGGCTCAGAAAGTGAGGGAGGTGATGAAGGCTCGCTGCCTGAAGCTGAAATTGTTGCCCTCATTGCCGCATCACTTGAGACACTGTAGCCCGTGCTGTAATTGTACCTGACTGCCGCCGGATATGCCGTGAACTGTGCTATGCCTCCTGAATACACTGTAGAAATATTTGCGTTTGAAGAGTCGACACCCTGAACGCCTGAGACATTTGCGAATTTGTCCGGGCTTATGTACTCGCTGAAGTCAAGCTGATAAGGATATGCCGTGCTGCCTGAGCTGTTAATGCTTAAGGGGGTAACATTCTGCGAGCCGCATGAAAGATAAGTCAAAGCGGAGTTATTGCTTGCGTCAAGTTCTGCGAGCCTGTTTCCTTTGCATGACAAAGTAACAAGAGCGGTGTTATTGCTAACGTCGAGAGCTGAGAGTCTGTTATCCCTGCACGACAAATAAACCAGTGCTGTGTTGTTGCTAACGTCGAGTGCTTCGAGCTGGTTGCTTGAGCAGGCCAAGTGAGTCAGTGCTGTGTTGCTGCTTACGTCAAGTGCTGAGAGCGAGTTATTGTAGCATGAAAGATAGGTCAATGCGGTATTGTTGCTTAAGTTAAGTGATGCGAGCTGATAGTTTCTGAAGCAGGACAGGCGAGTCAATGCGGTGTTGCTGGCTGTGTCAAGTGTCGTGATTTGATTCTCTTCACAGTGAAGCTCAGTCAATGCAGTGTTGCCACTCACGTCCAGTACCCCCAGCTGGTTATACTCGCAGTGCAGTACCTGTAAAGCAGTGTTATGACTCACATCAAGTGCCGCAAGCTGATTGTTTGAACACCAAAGCACAGTCAAGGCAGTGAAATGTTCTATTCCGCTGAGCGAGGATATTCCCAAGCCGCTGACATAGATACCTGTAGCCCCGGCGATTTCAGAATCACTCAATGCCCCGTTATTGTCGGAGTCAAAATTGCTGCTGACGTACGACCTGAATGCAGAGTCCGGGAAATTCGCCGCATTGATAGCCACATCCGCGCATGCACACGTAACAATCATGCACACGAGAATCATTGCGCAAAGAATCTTCTTCATGCTGATACTTCCTCCTGAAAAAATTTTTGTGGGTCAAAAAATGTTAGCATACCAAGAATGAATCACAAAATATTTTCAGGCATAACAAAATCCCCCTGACGTTTTCAGCCCGGGGGATTCGTTTTTGTCGTGATGATTCTTTTTGCTGACTGTTTACTCTGCTTTGTAGTCTTTTGTCAGAACAACGGCAACCTGTTTCGCGTCCTCGTAGGGTTCTGAGAAGTCCGTGAACATCTTGCGCTCCTCATTGACTGTTATTCCCGCGCAAATCATATCTACCTTTCCTGAGTTCACAGCCATGAAGAGAGAGTCGAACGGGTAAGCGATAATAGCAAGCTCCTTGTCGAGTTTGCCGGCGATTAACGCGCACATCTCAATATCGATTCCCGTATAGCCGTCGCCTACTTTGATGTCATAGGGAGGGAATCCCGACTCAGTTCCGAGATACAATTTACCGCCCTTCGCGCCCTTGTGGAGGTCAATATCTTCAGGCTTCGCGGCTGTAGGGTCTTCCTTGTACTTGAGCATGATTGCCTGAAGTGATCCGTCAGCTTTTATCTCAGCAAGTGCTTTGTTCACAGCGTCAAGAAGTTCTTTGTTCCCCTGCTTGAAGCCTATCGCGTACTGCTCAACCGTCAGAGCCTCAGGGAGAATCTTCAGCGTGTCGGGGGCATTCTTGACGAACTGGGTCGCGGGTGCTTCGTCCATGATTGCGCCCTGAATCTTTCCGACCTTGAGAGCCTGTATTACGTCCGTTGCTTTCTCGTATGTCGTGAGCTGATCTTTTGCTTTGTCGCCTAACATTTTGCGGGCGAGTCCTTCTGCGATTGTCCCGCGCTGAGTCCCTATCTTGATGTTGATAAAGTCATCGGGCTTCGAGATGTTGAGACCGTCAGCGAATGCGACTCCGGCTGTCAGTGCCAACACTGCGAGGATTGCTGCAAGTTTTTTCATGATGATTATTCCTCCGTAATCAAAATTTGCTGAGTATTATACCCTATGGCACGCGCTGAGAATCGTTACGGGGTTGTTTGCCTTCATCATAGTGAGTGAGGGAGCGAGAGTCTTTGATGATGATGCTGACACCTGAACGGCCTCGAAACTCTCATACCCTTTCAGCGTCGTATAAGCCTCAGTGAGAGTCTCAAGAGTCACGCAGGCAATAACGACACGCACAGGGTGAGTCATGGCCGATATATGATGCAATAATCCAGACAGCTCGCCGCCAGCCCCGCCGATGAAGATATGAGTCGGAGTCGGCAGTTCGTCAATCACATCAAGAGCGCGTTTGTTGTGGATTGTTACATTGTGAAGGTGAAACTTTGCGGCATTCCGTGAAATTAATTTTGCTGCTGACGGGTTGAAGTCGACCGCGTGAATTTCTGCTGACGGAAAAATATTGCCCGCGTTTACGCTTATGCTTCCTGAGCCCGCGCCGATGTCCCAAAGAACAGAGTCATTGCCCATCTCAAGCCGGGACATTATCACCGAACGGACTGACTCATTTGTCATGACGATACGAGGCTCGCGGAGAAAATCTTTGTCCCTCAGCAATAACCTTTCAGGCGTAAAAGGACTCACGTTGCGTATGAGTATGATTGAAAGCTCCGGGAAATCAAAGCCCGCGAAACTCTGAGGACTCCCGCTGAATATATGCTCATCATTCCCCCCTAGGCACGAGCCTATGAACACTTCAAGGCCGTCAATGCACGATAACTTTTCGCAAGCCCAGGACGGAGAAATATTTTTGTCGCAGAATAATACGGTGATTCGATTCCGTTCTACAGTGTTGAGGAATTTTCCCGGTGAAAGACTCCGGCCATGTCCTGAAAGTATTGCTGCGTTGTTCCATGTCTCGCAAGCATGAGCGCATATCGCCTGAAGAGAGCTTATGCCGGGAATGACCCTGATGTTCTCATTGGGATAACGCTTCTTTATGACAGGCAAGAGGCTGAAGACTCCCGGGTCGCCTGAAACGAGGATTAATATTTTCCCGGACTCGTTCTCAAGCTGAGAGAAATTTTTGACGGGGATAACCTTTTTGCCGATGGGAATCATGTCAGCAAACCTTGAGTCAGCAATTACAACATCAGCATCATTAACCGCGTTCATCACTTCCGAAGTAACATCACCGAGTCCCGCGCCAGCAATGACAATCTCACGCATGATACGCGCCCAATATATTACCGTCTGAATCAATGAATACCGCGCTGATCTTCATGGCCTTGCTGACTCTCTCCTCACACTTGAATGAAATGACACGCGCAATATTATTCCACACGTTTGCGAATCCTTCAGCCGTTATGATGTTGATTGCCTCGTTCGTAGTGTTGCTGTTGTAGATTCGGTGAATGAGACTCTGACCTGCTCCCATCAACGCGAGGTGAGCGCAAAGAGACTCTAATCTTCCGTCGGCGACTCTGCTGTGAGTGATGAAATTTCCTGCTGAGACTTTGAGGAGCTTACCGGGATGCCCGCATATTATCGCGTGTGTGAAACCTAACTTTGCTGACTCGTCTAAGACATGGCCGGGGTAATTTCCGCACTGTATAACGTTCCTGCCATGAATGCCGAATATCCTGCGGGTAAATTTCTCTCCTGTTCCTGCAAACGCAATGAAGATTTCACGGTGTCCGAGAGAATGTATCATGCTCAACTCCAACGTGAGAGAGTCAATTAACGCCTGCTCATTCATGGGCTTGACGACTCCTGTTGTGCCTAATATCGATATGCCTCCGATGATTCCGAGTCTGGGGTTGAAAGTCTTTCGTGCTAATTCCTCGCCATGTGGTACGGATATGATTACGCGGATTGATTCTCGTGGGATGACTTCACGAACAGCACGTTTAATCATTTCGCGGGGTATAGGGTTGATTGCGGGCTCGCCGGGAGGAACTTTGAGTCCCGGAAGCGTAACGACTCCGACTCCTTTACCGGCCATGAAGACAATATCATTTTCACCGCCAATGATTTCGACTCTCGCCAGTATTTTCGCGCCGTCCGTAATGTCTGACCTGTCATCGCCTGAGTCTTTCACAACGCAGAAGCAATCCCCTTCACGTGAAACATCAAGGTGAAATTCGAGTCCTTCAAGGTTTCGTACTGTTACGGATTGGGGAGTCCTTCCTGAGATGAGATATATTGCGGAGGCTTTAGCGGCTGCCGCGGCGCATGTGCCTGTAGTTACGCCAGCCCGTAGAGTATCGCGTTGACGATCGCACAAGCTACAGTAGTCCCGCCCTTATTGCCGTGAGAAATTATGCGTGGAATGTCGCTGAGGGAGTCGAGCATTCTTTTTGACTCGATGACGTTGACGAAACCAACAGGGACTCCGATAACGAGTGCGGGATTTGCGAGTCCTTCACGGATTAATTCACACAGGCGTATTAATGCTGTGGGAGCGTTGCCGATCGCGTATATTGCTGACGGGTATTCACTCACAGAACGTTCAATGCTCACTATTGCGCGGGTAATGTTGCGGGCGTTTGCTTCTGAGATTGTCTCTTTGTCCGAAACATGACACACTATCTTAACGCCGTAACGTTTTGAGATGCCTGACGCTAACATCAACGTGTCTGTGATTATGGGAGTGTGATTGAGTATTGCTTCACGGGCGAGGGGTATTGCGTTCGGTGAAAATGTGAGATTGTGAAGGAAGTCGAAATCGGCCGTCGCATGAATGATTCGCTTAATGACTGGCAGATTTTCCGGGAGAATGTCAGAGTCATTTATAGCCTCCTGTATTATTCTCATGCTTTCACGTTCTATTTCATTGGGCTGAAGTATCATTGTTTATTATCCTCATCATTTCAGAAGGAGACACCGTAAAATCAACATCAGGAAAATGCTTCATGTTGCCTGTAACCAAGTACGTATTTTCCTGCGCTGAGGCAGTCTCATAAAATATCAGGTCGTCCATGTCAGGCAGAATTTTCCCTGTAACAACTGGCATAATTTCAAGCCCGCACGCTTTTATTGCCTCCAAAAAGTTGCGTATTGTTTCATCATTCAGGTGGAATTTATCGCGGTGCAGCACTTCATCATACTCTGCTAATATTTCGTCATTGTACAGAAGAATAATCATGCCTTCAAAAACTGCCCGGATAATTTGTACTGTCGCAGAGTCATAATTTTTTGCCAGCAGTGAAGACACAATCACATTAGTATCAATCACTGCGTAACAAGGCATTTCTTCATTCTCTTTTCTTCTCTGGCTGCTTTTATTTCGGCGTTGATTTCTTCCAGCGACATTTCATGGACATCACTCGCCTGTTCGCGCAATTCATTAAACAAAGCAAGTGCTTTTTCGCGCATACGCAGTTCATCAACATCATTCTCATTTTCCACTGCTAAGATTTCAGACACTCCTGTAAATGCTTTCTGAGCCTTACGAATTACCGTTGTATTCATGATATTCACTCCTCGCAAGCGCAAATGTTATCCCATTATACACAGTCTTGCTACGTAACAGCACGCCCCCTTCACCAGCGCACAGAACGCACGAACGCTCGCAAACGTTATCAGTGCCAGTGAAATGTCTGACTCTCTCGGAGGCCGTAAAACTTCCCTTCAGCGTATTAAGCTCATCAGCCGCAAACGTAACAAGAGGGATATTATGACTCTCCGCAAAAATCTTCATGGCCGGCTCATCTCTCTTTATGTCAATCGTAGCGAGTGCCTTCAGACTCATAACGCTGACTCCCGCGCCTTTCAGGAAATCCATTGCTGACGACTCGAAATCTTCCGGGCTGACTCCCCTTTTGCACCCCGCGCCGAGAACAAGCACACGGGGACGGAGCATTAACGTTATGGGAAAAGGAACGGGAATATTCTCATACGTTACAGCGACTCCAACGGGATAACCTTCAAGCAATGAGCCTGATACACTCTTGACGGCTCCGGGATTCTCAATCGCGCAGTCATTCTTCACAGCCCATTCGTCAACAGCAACAAGATTATTCACGTCAGTAGCAGTTGTAATTACCGGGACAGCGTGAAGGAAGGCAGCAATTTTCCTCGCAAGGTCATTCGCACCGCCCACGTGCCCGGACAATAACGGAACAACGAACCGCCCGGACTCATCAATCACAACGACAGCAGGATCATTCATCTTGTCTTTCACATGAGGAGCTACTGCACGCACAGCAATCCCGCACGCACTCACAAATATTAACGCGCTTGCTTCACGAAACATTTTCCCGGCCCATTCGCTTAACGGAGAGTCAATGACATTAACACCATCACGCGAAAATCTCTGAGGAGCAAACACGCGCCCTTCAAGAAATCCTGCGAGCCTCAGCGCGAGATTAACGCCCCTATGTGTGAAGGCTGCTATTGCGGTATTCATGGGAAAAATTTTTGTCGTAAAGTTTTGACTGTGAGTCGGTGTTGTCGTCAAGGAAATTTCCTGCGAGGATTATTGCTGACTTAGTGATTCCCTTTGCGAGTCCCGGAAGTGTAGCGAGAGTCCCGCGTATTATTCTCTCATCAGGCCATGAAGCCCGGCAAACGACAGCCGCAGGGGTATCAGCCTCATAGCCTCCCGCAATAAGTTCAGCGCAGACACTCTCAATCATTCCCGCTGACAAGAACACAGCGATTGATGAACGATGACACGCAAGAGAGATCAGCCCTTCAGCTTTTGGGACTGGAGTCCTTCCTTCATGACGAGTGATGATTAGAGTCTGAGTCCCGCCGGGAATCATGTACTCCGTTTCAAGCGCAGACGATGCCGCAAACAATGAGCTTACACCCGGCACAACCTCGAAAGGAATCCCCTTAGCCCGCAATATGTTCATCTGTTCGCGTACTGCTCCGAATATGGCCGGGTCTCCCGAATGCAGCCTGACAGTAACAAGCCCGGACTCATGGCCGGATATGAGGCAGTCTGAAATTTCTTCAAGAGTCATTGATGAGCTGTCGAAAACCTCGCACCCTTCACGCGCATATTCAGCAACAATTTCATGATTGACGAGCGAACCTGCGTAAACGATTCTTTCTGCCTTCCTGAGAATGTCAGCTCCTCTTACTGTGATAAGGTCAGAAGCTCCCGGCCCGGCTCCGATGAAGTAAATCATTGCTCCTGCGGAGAACATAATGTAACGACTCGGAGTCCCAATGACCGCGCAAGCTCTTCACATTCGGAGAACATATACATGAGTGTTGCTTTGCTGTGTGAATCGCTTGAGAGTATCACTCTTCCATTGTGGGAGGCTATGTACTTGAGGATTCTTGCTGACGGGTACGGAGTCTTTCGCCAGCCCCGTGATATTGCGCCTGTGTTAATCTCGAAAGGCTTCCCGGTCTCAAGCAGCGAGTCTAGTGCGTCATTGCAGGCCGAAACATAGCGCGAGTTGTCCTCGTCAAAAAATTTCCCGCCCTCGTTGAATTTCGTTATCAAGTCAAAATGCCCAATAATGTCAGCGTTCGTTTTGTTGATGACATCAGCCACAAGTGAAAAATATTCCTCAGCGACTTTATACGGGTCATCGTTGAAGCGGTGAATCAAGTCCGCAAAAATTTCCGGCGTATGGTCAACCGAAATATATTCACCGTCAGCAATAACATAATGCACCGAGCCAATGACGTAATCATATCCCGCTGTCGTCATGTCTGAGTAATAATCCTGCTCCGTTCCGCAGAGTATTTCTATTTGGCCGTGATATTTTTCTTTGAGCCGGTTTATTTCGGCCATGTATATTTGAGTCCCGTCAAGACTCATGCAAGGCTCAGTATCAAACGCCGTGAAGGAATGCCCGGAGAAACCAAGCCGAGTCATTCCGCGCTTTATTGCCTCCTGTATTATGTCTTCGGGTGAGTCTTTTCCGTCGCAAAAATTTGTGTGCACGTGGAAATCTTCAAGTATCATGATGTCATTTTCTCTTGCTTAATCTTTTTGTCGATTACGTGCCGTGAAGCAAGCTCCTTGATTATGTCCTTTATGTCAATGTTCATTTCGGCCATGAGGACAAGCAGGTGATATATCAAGTCTGAGATTTCGTAGATTGCTTCTTTGCGGTCATTCTTTGCTGCGATTATTACCTCTGAGCTTTCCTCGCCGATTTTCTTCAGTATCTTGTCGAGGCCCTTCTCAAACAAGTATGACGTGTAAGAGCCTTCTGTCTTTTCGGACTTCCTCCCTTTGATGAGTTCCATTAGTCCGCAGACGGTAAATTTTTCGTGAGCTTCATTTTCTCGCGGCATAAGATCATCAACGAAGCACGAGTCATTACCCAAATGGCACGCGGGGCCGTCGGGTTTCACGTACACGAGAAGCGTATCACGGTCGCAGTCTGCTACGATTTCGCGTATGTGCATGTAGTTTCCGCTCGTCTCACCTTTCAGCCACAATTCTTTTCGTGAACGACTCCAGAAGCACGCGAGCTTTTTCTCAAGCGATATTCTGAGGCTCTCACGGTTCATATACGCAAGCATAAGCACATCGCCGGAGTCATCGTCAGCCAAAACCGCCGGGATTAATCCGTCAGCGTTAAACTTCAATTCGTCAATGTCAACCATCGCTATAACCTCACAGGTATATTTTCATCGTGCAGTCTCTTCTTCAGGTCAGAAATTTTCACTTCACCGAAATGGAATATCGAGGCCGCAAGCCCGGCATCAACACCGGGAACTTCACGGAACAACCGCACAAAGTCATCAATACAGCCCGCACCGCCTGAAGCAATCACAGGTACATTTACGGCATCACACACAGCCCGTAACATCTCAATGTCGAATCCCTGCTTCACTCCGTCAGTGTCGATTGAGTTCAGGACGACTTCACCCGCGCCCGCGTCAACACACCGCCGTATCCAGCTCACAGCCTCTATGCCCGTATCATCTCTGCCGCCCCTCGCGAAAACGTGAAACTCACCGTTGACCCTCTGAACGTCAGCAGAAATCACTACGCACTGTGAGCCGTATAACTTTGCCGCCTCCGGGATTAACGCAGGATTGTTTATCGCCCCGGTGTTCACGCTCACTTTGTCAGCTCCGCATGAGAGTACCCGCTCAAAGTCCGAGACCGCCGAAATCCCCCCGCCTACTGTGAGAGGGATAAATACATGACGCGCTGTTTCCTGCAAAATTTCTGTGAATATCTTGCGCCCGTCAGATGATGCCGTAATGTCGTAAAACACAAGCTCATCTGCTCCATTGTCCGAATAATATTCAGCAAGCTCAACGGGTGAATTTACATCACTCAGCCAGCGGAAATTCACGCCCTTCACTACACGCCCGTCCTTAACGTCAAGACATGGGATTATTCGTTTCGTTATCATTCTTTCACCGCCCCGATTGCCTCAGAAATTTTCACCGCTCCCGTGTAATATGCCTTCCCGATTATCGCACCATAGAGACCGAGTCCCGCAAGAGTCTTCACGTCATCAAGTGTACTTACTCCGCCGGAAGCTATGATGTTCACGCTGAGAGTCCGAGACAGTTCCGAGTAAAGCTCCGTGTTGATTCCCTTCATTGCTCCGTCCCTCGAAATGTCCGTGATGATTAGTGTTGCGACTCCGTCATCCTGCATTCGTCTGCTAAATGTCATTGCGTCAATCCCGGAGTCCTCAAGCCATCCTTTTACGGCGACTCGTCCTCCTCGTATATCAACGCCGACAGCTATCTTGTCCCCGAAATTTTTCACGGCCTCACGCGCAAAGCCTTCTTTTGTTGCTGACGTTCCCAATATTACGCGGTCAACTCCTGACTCAATATAGCGTCCTATTGATGACATGTCCCGGACTCCTCCGCCGATCTCGCACTTGATACCGCACGACTCTCGAATCCTCATAACCGTATCAATGTTGACAGGCCCGCCCGCTTTCGCTCCTTCAAGGTCAACGATATGAATCCATTCCGCGCCCTCTGACCTGAAAATCATTGCCGTGTTCACAGGGTCAGTGTCGTATATCGTCATGTCGCTGTAATCGCCCTGAAAGAGTCTCACTGCCTGGCCGCGAAATATATCGATTGCAGGAATGATTATCATGATTTCACCTCGCAGAACGAACGCAGAATATCAAGACCGACATTGCCGCTTTTCTCCGGGTGATACTGAACGCCGTAAACATTCTCTCTTTGCACTGACGCTGTGAGCGGGACTCCGTAATCTGTAGTTGCCGTTATGTATCTCTCATTACAGAATGCCGCGTATGAATGCACAAAGTAAACGTAAGAATCTCTTTGCGTTCGTGAATATATTGCTGAAGGGTTCATGAAGGTCAATGAGTTCCATCCCATCTGGGGAATTTTGAGACTTCCGGGAATGACATCGCGAATCGGTTTCACTTCTCCCGGAATGAGATTGAGTCCTTCATATTCTCCGAACTCGTAGCTTCTTGTGAAAAGTAATTGCATCCCTAAACATATTCCGAGAATGGGCTTGCCTCTCTGAGCCTCAGAGATTAAGACATCAGCGAGTCCCGAAGAGAATAATTTTTCAGCGGCATCACCGAACGCGCCGACTCCAGGCAAAATGATTCGCTCAGAATTTTTCAGGTCATCAGGATTTGAAGTGATTGTTACCTCATGGCCGATAGCGTTGAAGGAACACTCAAGCGAGAAGAGATTCCCAACGCCGTAATTTATTATTGCTGTCGTGAACATGAAAATGAATCCTTTGCATGAATTTTTATGACCGCAAATATATCACAAAGCCTGAAATTTTTCGTAACTGTACGAGACCGCAAGCCCCTCTGAAAATATAACCTTGTCGCCTAACTCTTGAGGACTCATCATCGCGCCCCGCAATAACGTCTCAAGCTCAAGAGTATTGACCGGGCTTCTATGCATTGCCGACATGTATTCATCACGTGAGATCTTCCGCCAGTCAATTCGAGTCATCATCTCGCGCTCTAATATTGCGTCAAGCCACAAACGCATTGCCCTTCCGTTACCTTCTCTGAACGGGTGAGCTATATTCATCTCTGTGTACTTTGCGAGGATGTCAGCAAAATTTTTCTGCGGCATGTCCGAGATCACCGGGAGTATCTTTTCGAGGAAGAGTGAATTTGCGAATCTGAATCCTCCCTTTGAGATATTGACCTTGCGAATCTCTCCTGCAAAAGTGAAAAGCCCTCCGAAGATTACGCCGTGAATCTTTCTGAGGCATTCCCACGTTCCTGCAGCACTCACGAAACCCGGCCATGACTCCCAGACCTGACTCACTCGTTCAAGCGACACCCTGTCAGCCTCAGTCATAATGACTCCGTAATTGCTCTCTAATTCTTTTTCATAAATGGGAAATTTCATCAGTCATTCCTCCTTTGCTCGCAAAAAAATTCCCCCGCAGGATTTGAGTCCTACAGGGGAAAATTCCTTCTGCCTTTTAGTGTTCTGTGTTCAAGCCTGAATGATTACGAACGCTTCTTGCTGATGAAGAATGCTGCCGCGAGTGCTGAGACAATTGCTCCGAGTCCCGCTGAGCATCCGCCGCTTGAGCTACCGACTCCGTACTCCTCACCGCTTGTTGATGGCTCTGCTGCGGTTATTATCGGTTCATATGTCTTGCCTGCCTCAAAGTATGCCGCAACATTAACGTGCTTGCTGCTCGGAACTGTTGTTGTTTCCTCTCCGTCATCCTTAATGAATACAGCATCTTCCTCTTCCGCTGAAGCCTCAAGACGTTCTCCAGTGCTTGAGCTCGATACATTGGAATCCCAGCCGAGAATGTAATTTACAGGAAGATTGTCCAGCGATACGCCGAAAACGTAAACCTTTGTTTCTGTTACGGTGATTGCAGGAAGGTAAACAGCCGTTGTCCCTACTCGTGTTACAGCTGTGCTGCTCATTGCTGTGTCGGGAAGCTCTGCGATGTCGAGACCGCTTACAACGCTGCCCATCTTAGCGAAAAGAGCCTGCCTTATCGTTGACTGTATAGTGCCGCTGGTTACGTCAATTCTTGGTTTCGGGTTAATTCCCCCTGTTTCTCCGCCGCCCTTAGGTGTTACTGTAACGCTTATTGTCGCACTGTCTGTATTCCCGGCCGCATCAGTCGCTGTTACTGTGAAGCTGCTGGAAGACCCTGCTGTTACGCCTGCTACTGTGTACGCTGCTGATGTTCCTGTCTGACTCGCTGTAGGTGTTACCAATGCTCCTGAAGGCTGACTGCCGAGCGTCCATGTTACAAGCCCGCTGTTGCCGGTTGCAGTGAGTGTTACGTTTGCTGTGCTTCCTTCTTCTACTGTTACTGATGACGGTGAAGCTGATATTGACAGCGCGGTGGCAGTTACGGTTATGTTCATGGTTGAGTTTGATGTGCGTCCTGCCGAGTCAGTCGCCGTTACTGTTACTGTGTAGTCGCCTGAAGTTACGCCCGTTACGGTGTAGACCATGCGCGTATTGCCCTGCGTGGCATAAGCACTCGCTGAGGGAGCTACAGTTACACCTGAAGGAACAGTACCGAGCGACCATTTCACATCGCCGCTGTTGTTGGAGGCTGTAAATGATACGTCCTTAGATGCTCCGGCTGCTACGGTTACAGTGGTGCTTGCAGGTGAGATTGAGAATGAAACGCCCGGTGCAGGAGGTACAGGACGAGGCGATACAGTTACGCTCACTGTGATGTCCGCGCTTCTGTCTGACGAGTCAACCGCCGTAATGTCAAAGCTGTATCTTCCCTCTGTTACGCCTGCTACTGTGTAGACTATGCGCTCATTGTACTTTGTTGCATTTGCGAGGCCAGTTACAGGAGTTACGGTTATTCCGCTCGGAATTGTCCCAAGATCCCATGACTTAACAGAGCCGTTGAAATTGTATGCTATGAAGCTGACATCTTTAGAGGCTCCTACGTCAACGTTTACTGAAGCTGATGTATCAGGGCTGATGAACATTGCATCCATTGATACGTTGATATATAGCATTATCGCTGCGGTGTTGTCGTAAGAGTCCTTGATGATCATATCGGTGCTGTATGTTGTGATTAGAGGCGTTAAGGGTTCAACATTGAGCGTGATTTTTCCGTATGCGTTATCAGTGTCGGAGCTGAGTACGTCCCATGAAGCCGTGATTGCAACGTCCGCTGAAATGTCCGGCGAGAATGTTATCGATATAGGCACCTGCTTGTAGAAGTATATCGGTGTGTCTCCGCTTACTCCTATGTCTGCTGATGTGCCGTATTTCACCGTGATGTCGTATGATGCCAGGTCAACCGAAACCGCCGGGATTGCGTAGTAGTCAACCGTCCAGCCCATTATAATCTCGCCCGAGTAGGCTTCGTACTTGGTCTCGTAAGTTGTACCCTCTGCATATTCGTCTTTGTCTTTGCTTACAGGCGTTGATGAAGGCACTGTAGTTATGTAGACTGCACCGGGTGCGTTTGCCGCGGGCGTTCTGTCTGAACTGTAGAATATACGCAGTGATCTTACGTAAGGTGTAGTGTCTTCAGATGTATATCCCTCATCACCGGATACTAAGTCATAAGCCGCAGAAAGCACTTTATACTTCAGCCATGACGGAAGATTGATCTTGCCCGGCAGGTCATCATCTGAAGCAAGCTGTGCGTTCACGAAAATATCGCCTTCCGCTGACGTAAGATTATATACACCGGTCGGATTCTCATCTGCGTCAAGTTCAGCCTGATATATCTGCTGCGTTGTAGTCAGGAAGTTGACCGTTACGCTGTAATTGTTCGTCGCTTTGCTGAGTCCCCTGTCGGAGCTTGCATAGTCAACCGAAACAAGATCGCTGAAAATCGCAATGTCCCGTGAAGCTATAGGAACAGAACCCGCTTCAACCGTAATTTCAAGGCCGGAGTCGTTAATGTCAGCTGATATTGTAGTCGTTACTACAGTTCCTGCATCATCATCACTCACTATATCCTGTGAGGTATACGCTACAACGTGAATAATATAGGTTGATTTATCCTCGCTGTAAGCAGGGAGACGGCCTTCAAGAATTACATCAAAAGAATTTGCGCTCCACGTAAGCCAGCTAACATCATCTGAAGCGTTATCGGCGTATACATCCCACGTAACTGAGTCGAGCTTTCCTATAAGATCTGTTGAGTCAACATACACCCTCTGAATGTAGTTATAGCCTTCGGTAAAATTCTCGGTGTAGTATGTTCCTTCTTCATCAGTTGCCAGCGTAAGTGTATCGTCAGCACTGAGCACCGCGAACGCCGAGCTTGCCGCAAAGAGCACAGCAATCACTGAAAGCATAAGCACCCTTAATTTCTTGCTCAAAGCTAAATTTCCTCCTTCCGAATTTTGAAACCATTAATGCACTAACAATATCCGCAAAATTTTTCACGGACAAAAAATCTAAGTCTCTGCCGTTATCCTTCCCCCGCTGAAACGGTTTGACTTTTACCCCTTATGCGCTTTGATTCTTTCATGGCTGATTTTACAGAACACCTCCCGCTGAACTTCCTGCAGCCTTAAACGTAACCGGCTTTGCATTTTCACAATCGGCAGAAGTTTTGAAGACTTTTAATGACAGCTTTTCAACCGCCGGACTACGCATTTACAATGAGAATTATACACGCAAAAACCCTTAATGTGCAAACTTGAAAGACACCGTAAACTTTTCAGCATCCCAAAATTGAAAGGCTTGGTAAGTTTTAATGCTCACAGGAATTATTGCCGAGTTCAACCCTTTGCATGAAGGTCATGAGTCGCTGATTCGATTCGTTAATGGCCGGCCCGACTCTGAATCGCCGGTTCGCTTCTTGGGGAGTCGGTTCGGTTTTGATTCGGATGGTCTTGTTTTGATTCTGTCAACCAATTTTACGCAGAGAGGTTTACCATCTGTCGTCTCGAAATTTGACCGTTCATTAATGGCCGTGTGCGCTGGGGCTGATTTGGTGATTGAGCTTCCGTTTCTTTATGCGTGTTCTGCCGGGAGTGATTTTGCGCGGGGGGCTGTGAACATTGCCGGGCGGATAGGAGTCTCTCGTATTGCGTTCGGGATGGAGGATACAACTTTTGACGCTGAGACTCTCGCCGGGGTTCTCGCGTATGAGCCTGAGACTTACAGGGAAATTTTACGGCGCGAAATGAGTCGGGGCGCGTCATATCCCAAAGCCGTATCGATTGCGCTTGAAGAAATTCTGCCGGGAAGCAGGGAGTTTTTCACACGTCCCAATAACATGCTTGCGGTTTCGTACATGGCCGCGATAAAACGAGAGGGCTATAACATGTCGGTGATACCGTTCAGGCGTGAAGGAGTCGTAACAAGCCGTGCGATTCGTGAAAACATTGCCGTGAACAAAAAGATGCTGCCGGAATATTCGCGGAGAGTCATTGAGACATGCGAACGTGAAGGGAGGATTTCAGACGCGGGAAAATTATGGCCGGTCTTGCAGGGGATATTCATACGGTCAGGAGCTGAGGACTTGCGCGGAATTTACGGAGTCGACGAGGGCATAGAGGGATTATTCTTAAAGCATTGGCGCGAATCGAATGGGCTTGAAGATTTCATTGGGCGGTGTGTCTGCGCGAGGTACACGAGGAGTCATATACGCAGGAGACTCATATATATATTGCTGGGACTGAGGCGCGATGATGTTATCGAGGCCATGAAAGATGAAGTGCCTTACGCGAGAGTGTTGGCTTTCACGGAGAAAGGGCGAATGATTCTGAAACACCTGCGGAAATCTTCACACATCCCAATCATAACGAGGCTGAAAGATGCTGAAGGTTTTGCGGGGAAATTCTTTGCTGAGACTGAGTACAGAGCCTCGCAGCTTTACGAGCTCACAGTGAGCAAGCCTGATATGACTCGCGAATCACATAAAGTGCTACAATTCCCATAAAATTTTTTACAGGAGCGATTCAATGACTCGAAAACTTTTCACATCAATACTTCTCGCACTCATATTATTGTGTGCAGGTTACGGACTGTACCCGCGAATAATTCTTGAGACAGCAAACAACAACGTAGCAATTGTATCTGACTACCGGGAAATCACCGCGCTTGCGAAAAACTCCGGGCTTAACGTCGACGAGGCAATAGCAATTCTCAAGTCTCAGGGCTTGACGGGACTCATGGTAAGCGAGCTTATCGGCGACAGCATAATGCACGGTATCGGACATGCTGAGATAAAGACGGCGGGCGATAACCCGAACAGCACAGAGGGAACAATCATAACGATAAAGCCCTTCAGCGAACATAAAATACTCCTCAATGAATGGCTGCGATTGAGATTCGGAATCTCTGACGACAAGAGAGGGCCTATACTCCTCACGATGTCTTCAAACATGATAAAGAACTCAGGAATTATCCCGGACCTTGACGGACTCGAGTCAGCAAAGAAAGCCGGACTCAAAATATATTACCGCCCCGCGCCTTCACCGGGTCATTTGTCCGACAAAGCAGCGTTAATGTTACGCAAGGTACACGAACAGTATCATGTTGATGTCTTCACGCCTTCGGGGGAATATGTGTCAGGTTATCCGAATGTCAGCGCACTAGCCAACACCGCAAGAGATCTTCATATCCCGCTGGCAAAAGTAGAGTTCTCAAAGCAGGTAGGAGCCTCACAGCTTGACGCGCTATTGTCGCCGAACCTCTTGTCACTTCACAGCGTAACGAACGAGGAAATGACATCGCGGAGACTCTCACGCCCTGCATTACGCGACAGGATGATACGTGCTGCCGTTGAACGCTCCGTAAGATTATTGCTTTACAGAACAGCACCAATGAACACGGCTAACTTCAAGTTTTCTGACTATGCGGAGGAGATTCGGTTATTGGGGGAGTCTCTGAAGTCTCACGGGTTCAATTTGTCATGGCCTGATACTGTTTATGCGCGGGGGAATCTCACACCTAACATAATTTCGGCTCTTGCAATGTCGGCTGTGCTTGTGTTCTGCGTGTACTGCTACTTTGTGAGAATGGGAATGACTGAGGGAATGAAGACTCAAATCTTCTTCGCGGCTTCAGGAGTCATTCTAGCGTTCCTGATTCTGAAGGTGTCAGCCATTGCGAGAATTGCTGGTGCATTAGCGGCACCGATGATAGCGGCTGAAGCGGCACTGCTTGCGATGGACGACGCAAAATACAGGCGGATAATTCCTGCGTTCGTGTTCGTGGTAATCGGGGGGCTTGCGCTTGCGTCATTTTTCAGCACAACGGACTTCATGATGAGGCTGAAATCATTTTCCGGCGTAAAGCTCACGTTAATGCTTCCTCCTGTGCTTGTTGTGTTGCATGACCTGAAGAGGAGAATACATCCTGAGTCGCTGAGGGAATTTCTTTCACGCCCGCCCTTATGGGGAGAAATAATACTTTACGGTGCGTTGCTGGGCGCGATAGGGTTTGCGATTCTGAGAAGCGACAACGTAGCGAACATTTCGGGCTTTGAGACGAGAATGCGCGAGTCCCTCGAACATTTGCTGATTGCGCGGCCTCGTACACGTGAAGTGCTTGTAGGTTATCCGTCGTTATTGCTGTGGGGATTCCTCGTGCGCAATAATTACTTCAAGCTGTACCGGGAAATATTCAGAGTCGGCGCGGTCTTGGGCTTCTCATCAGTCATAAACAGCTTCTGCCACTTCCACACACCTATGATGCTGATACTTCTGCGCGAGTTCAACGGACTGTGGACGGGATTACTTGCAGGGTTAATCATTGTGTGCGTGATAAAGTTCGTTGTGCTTCCTGTGTTCAGGCTGATACGGCCCGTGATAAGCTGATGAGGCATTACGGCGCGGCGTTAATCGGTTATTACGGCTTCGGGAATCTCGGCGATGAATTATTGCTGAGGGCATGTATTGATATTCTGACTCGCTGCGGGGTCTCCCGGAGTCGGATTGCTGTCTTGTCGAATGATCCTGAAAGAACGTCTTCTGATTTCGGCGTAGACTCTGTAAACCGATGGAAGCTCCGTGAGTTGACAAATGTCTTCCGTGAGTCTGAGCGTGTAATTTTCGGCGGAGGAGGAATCTTTCAGGACAGGACGAGTCTTAAGTCTTGCGTTTGGTACTGGGCTGTTGTGAGATTGGCTCGGTTAATGGGAGCGAGGGTTTACGCTGTCGGACAGTCTGTCGGGCCATTGGAGTCGAAATTGTCGCGTGCCTTCGCGGGAAATGCTCTGAGATCTTGCAGGGTTGTTCACGTCCGGGACGATAAATCTTTGAGGCTTGCGGAGACTCTCGGCTGTAAGAATGTTATTCGCGGCTGTGATTTGGTTCTTACGCTGAAACCTGAGACTCTCAACGCTGAACGAGCTCGTGAAAAATTCCTCGTAAACTTGCGGCCATGTCCTGAGCTTGAGACTTACGCGGAAATTCTGCGCCCTCATCTTGACGATAACACAATCGGAGTCGCTTTGTCCCCTGAAGATGAGTCTGCATTGTCGCTTCTTGGACTCCGTGAAACCGTGAGGATAGATTCATTCCGTGAGGCTCAAAATTTATGGAGTGTCGCAAAATCTGCTGTGGGAATGAGACTACATTTCGGGGTATTGTCGCGTTTGTTTCGGACTCCTCTCGCGATGATGCCGTATGACATAAAGGTGAATGAGTTTGCGCTTCAGTCTGAAGTGCCGTGCATAAATCGTGAATGGGTTGATCCCGCAATGCCCGCTGTGATTCCTGAAAGCGTTTATGAGATTGACGGCTGGCGTTTTCTGACTGAGGATTGATTCATAACGTAAAAGAAAGTCCCTCTTGCCGAAAAAAGCAGGAGGGATTTATTTTTTCATTCAGCAAAAATTTTGAGAGTAACTCCGGGCTTGTCAAAAATTTCTGAGAGTTCAGCTTGAGATTTGCCGATGATTTTTCCGAGCCTCGTATATGACCATGAGTTATTGCCGTGAAATATGACAATCTGATTCCCCGAATAAAGCATAATGTCTCCGGGCTTTGCGGTGATGTGAGAGTCATTGCGGGGAAGACTCCTGCCCAGACTCCCGACCTGCTCGAAGCCTCCGTAAGCAGACATTTCGACAGTGAGAGGAAGCAATTTCTTCAACGCTTCAACGCTCTTGTTGTTCTCACATTCGACATTGAGTCTCACACCGTCAGCAGAAATTTTAATTGTAAACTCATTTTCTTTTGCCTGGCACGGAACAGCACACGCAAAAATCACAAGCACAAGACAAATTATCACCTTCAACCTTATCACCTCCGTTTATATTTCAGTCAGCAAGAGCGCGAGAATGACTCCTCCTACAGAATGAACGAGCCAGAAACGAATCGTTACAGCCGTCTCATCAAGTCCCTTTTTCTGATAGTGATGGTGAAGCGGTGCCATGAGAAAGATTTTCTTGTTGAGCTTCCGTATCGTGAAGATTTGAATCGCTGAGCTTAACATTTCGATGATGAAAATGAATCCCGCAGGAAGAACCGCAAGAGTCCTCCCGTTGATGACGCACAAAGCCGCCAATGCTCCGCCCAGAAAGTGAGAGCCTGTATCACCCATGAAAGTTTTTGCCGGCCTCACATTGAAGAACATGAAGCCCGCTGTCATTCCGAAAAGCTGAATCATCACGCGCAAATTGAAAACGTAATCAGGAATCACAATCATCATCACCGCAAGAGAGATGATGAAACTTCCCGCCGCGAGTCCGTCGAGTCCGTCAGTGATATTCACGGCGTTGATTGTCCCGGCAGTAATGAGAAATGAGACAGGAATAACGAGCCACGAATAACCGTCAAAGACTCCAGGCCAGAGTCCCAAATCACCGCGCACAAATACGGCCATGACCCACATAGCACACAGTAACAATTGCAGGCGCAGCTTTGCGAGGCTCGAAAATCCTTCGCTTGTGTGCGAGCGGAACTTCATCCAGTCGTCAGCAAAACCAATCAGCCCGCTCAATATTGGGAGGCTCCAGAAGATTGCAGCGTCAAGTGAGAAGTCCATCATCAGAGCAAGGAAGCCCATCAGCAAAAATATCACACCGCCCATTGAGGGAGTCGCGGCTTTGATTTCGTTGTCGATGTTAACGCCGTACCATTTCTGAATCTGAGTCAGGTGAATCTTCTGCTGATACTTTATCCAGTAATATTGAAGTATCACGCTTAGTGTGAAGAATATTGCCGCCGTCAAAAATTTCATGCTGTAATTTCCCTGACGATGTTCGAGAGTCCGAGACTGTTTGAGCCTTTGACGAGAAGCCCCTGCCATTCGGGAATATTTCTGAGAGCCTCAAGAGCAGACTGCCAGCTGTCAGCAAAAACATAATCTCCCTTCAGAGCCTCGCGCCAGATTTCCCCGACAAGTATCACCGTGTCAATGCCTTCAAGCAATGGCACTAACTCTGCGTGATACATGGCCGAATTTGTGCCAAGCTCGCGCATTTCACCGAGAACCGCAATTTTCCCGGAGCATTTCACACGCGCGAATGTCTCAAGTGATGCCCTCATTGAAGCCGGGTTAGCGTTGTATGCGTCATCAACAAGAAACTTTTTGCCCCCGTCAAGAATTATGACTCTTCCCCGCCCTGTGAGTGCCTCAAAATCTCTGAGCGACTCGGCGCATTCCTGAAGCGAAATATTCAGCTCATGTGCAACAGCTGACGCAAGCGACAAAGGAACGGCGTTATGTTTTCCCCATATGTTGACGGTGAAGCGTGCGATCTCTTGAGAGACTCTGTGAGCGAGTACAAACGACATCGCCGGGAGGGTATATTCTGAAGTGTCATGGCTTATCACGAAATCAGAGTCCTTGTTCTCTCCGACTCCCATCGATTTGACGTAGTACTTGAACGCCTCCGATAAATATTCATTGTCGTTGTTGAAGATAATCTTGCGAATGTCCGGGGCTGTCGTGATTTCCATCTTCTCGCGCAGAACTCCTTCAACCGTTCCGAATCCCTCAAGATGTACGGGAGCTACTGCGGTCAATATTGCTGTTGTCGGCGGAAAATAATCCGTAAGCTCGCGGATCTCCCCCGGCTTGTTAGTGCCAAATTCGAGAATTAATATCTCAGTCTCAAGAGGCATTGCCATTATCGTAGCTGTACAGCCTATGAGAGTATTGAAGCTGCGTTCCGGGGCGTGAATTTTGTAGTGAGGAGATAAAACTTTCTGAAGGGCTGCGCGTGTTGTGGTCTTTCCTACGCTACCTGTGATGCCGATAACCTCATCGAGATTGTGAGCTTTGAGCTTCTTTGAGGCAGCAGCGGCTAAATCACGTTCGGGATTCTCAAGCTCAATGACCGGCACAGTGAGTCCGCCGGGATTCTTGCCTTTGCGGACGATGATTAATCCTGCTCCGTTTGCTATTGCCTGTGAGATATAGTTATGTCCGTCTACTTTCTCACCTTCAAGCGCAACGAACGCGCCGCCCCTTTCAACGTCCCTGCTGTCTGTCGCAAGATGACTCGGAAACTCAATACCCGCAAAATTTTCCGGCACGCTGTCAAATAATTCTTCAAGCGTCATATTCATTAGTGCGAGTCCCTCCATGCTTTAACGGCTTCCGCGTCATTGAACGGAATCTTTTTGTCCTTGATGGTTATGAATCGTTCCGGGCCTTTTCCTGTTATCACGAGAATATCGCCGGGCTTCAGAGTGTCGAGGGCAATATTCACGGCTTCCGGCCTGTCAATGTTCACGCAATAGGGCTTGCGGACTCCTTCTGCGATTGAGTGCGCTATCTCGTAGGGGTCTTCCTCGCGGGCATTATCTGACGTAATGAAAACCTCATCAGCAAATTCTGACGCTGCACGGCCTAATTCGGGTCTGTTCTTCTGGTAACGCCCCCCGCCATGACCGAACATTGAGATTATCCTTCTGTCATTGCCTGAAAGTTTGCGGATGACTCCCAACACGCTCCGTAACGCCGACGGTGTATGAGCGAAATCGACAAATACGCACGCTCCGTTAGGAAGGTCAATGCGTTCGAGTCTCCCGGGCACTTGCGGAACATTCGCGACTCCTTTCACGATTGCTTCATCATCGACTCGTCCTCTCATGGCCGTAACAGCGCAAAGGGTATTCATTACGTTGAAATCTCCCACAAGCGGAGTGTGAAGACTCAGAGTCTCAAATCCTTTTGCTTCTATCACAATGTCCGTTCCGTTAATGCTCGTACGCGCTTCAATGACCCGTGAGCTTGCTCCCTCAGTGAGTCCGAATCCCCGAACCTTATCGCCAAATTCATCGGCGAGTCTCCTGCCGTAAGCGTCATCATAATTCACCGCGCCGCAGAAATTTTCCTTTGTGTAGTCCGTGAACAATAATTTTTTCGCGGCAAAATAATTCTCCATGTCCTTGTGAAAGTCTAAATGCTCCGGGTACAAGTTCGTGAAGACAGGAACATCATACAGCGCGCCTTTGAGCCTCCCGAAGTAAAGCCCGTGCGATGACGTTTCCATTACGCAGGCCCCGCAGTGATTCGCGACCATGTGAGACAGCTGACGCTGAACGATACAGCTTTCGGGAGTCGTTCGGTCTGCTTCCTTGTCAGTTACTCCGTCTGACTCGATGATTGTCCCTAAGAGTCCCGTGCGTATTCCCGCTGCCTGAAGTATAGACCGCGTAATATAGCTCGTTGTTGTTTTTCCGTTCGTGCCAGTTATGCCGACCATCAACAATTTTGCTGACGGGTTATCGTAGACCAGCGACGAAATGTAACCTAAATGATCACGGACTCGGTTTACAATTATTTGCGGCAAAGATGAGTCGACTTCATGCTCACACAATAACGCGCACGCACCATTTGACTCGGCCATGCTCACGAACTTATGACCGTCAGAAATTTCACCCTTTATGCACGCGAAGAGAGTCCCCGACGTAACGTTCCTGCTGTCTGATATGACCTCTGAAATTTGCGCGTTCAATTCATCCTGGGACTTCATGCGGACTTCGGGGTTCTCACCTTTTGACCGTATCAAGCTCAGGACTTCACTAATACTTACGCTCAAGATAAAACCTGCCCTTCAAGCTGAAAAATTTTGTGTGAATTATAATTATATTGTACAAAAATTCCTGCGTGGTGAAAATTGAAATGCTAAGACCTGTTATAGATATTTTGATGACGCTGCTTCTTTTGCTTTCTATGTCCTACGAGCTAATAGGCCCGGCACTTTCTGAGACTCTCGGAACGTTCCTGCCCTTTACGTTTGACGGCTATGAGTACGGATCACTTATTCACGAAATTATAGGCATGACTCTTGTTGCGCTGTTCTTCATTCATTTATGGCTCAATAGATGGTGGATAAAGACTCTTTTCACAGGACGCTACAATCTCACGCGAATCATTTTGACTCTCGTGAATGTGATTCTTATTACTGATATGATTCTGATACTTGCGAGCGGGTTAATCATGTCGAGAGTTTTCGAGTTCACGAATACTGAGAGCCTTATGTCATTCGCGAGGGAGTCACACATAGCGGCTTCATTTTTGGGATATGTGATTATGAGTTTTCACGCCGGACTTAACTGGCACATATTCAGCGCGATGATGTTCAAACGTCGGAAGCCCGGCAAGATTCTTCCTCATGTCGTGGCTGGTGCGTTCATGATCTGGGGAGTCATTGCGTTCATTCGGCGAAACATTTGGGAGTATATGACACTTGAGTCGCCGTTCGTGTTCTTTGACTTTGACGAGCCGTTTATGTGCTTCATTGCTGACTATATAGCGGTGATGATATTGTTTGCGTGCTTGGGTCATTACATGGTGCTTGCGCTGAGAAAATTACGGGTGTGAAAAAAATGAACCTTCCCGCATGAAGGAAGATTCATTTGACGAGAAACTAACGCTTTGTGCAGTGCAAATGTCTCAGTGCCTCGTGAAACTTTTCGGGAATCTCTGAGGGCTTCAGGTTCTTGACGGCTGAGTCGGTTCCGGCCTCGCAGGCTTTCTCGTAGTATCAGCATTTATACTCTATAACATCGAGAATGCTCTTCAGGTTCTCAAGCTCCTTCCTGAGAATCTCGCGGCGTTTCCTGAATATCTCAAGCCGTCCCGTTAATGCTCCTTCTTTGCCGGCCATGTCGATGAACTTCTTGATGTCCTTTATCGAGAGTCCCGAACGTTTGAGGCAGTCAATGAGTCTCAAGCTCGCGTAATCATCATCGCTGAATATCCGTATGTTGTTGCCGTCGCGCTTAAGGTTGGGAAGGAGTCCCTGCTTGTCGTAATATCTCAGTGTTGAAGCAGGAAGCCCGGTAAGCTCGGACATGTCTTTAATCGTGTAAGGCAAAATTTATCCCTCCGATGTTTTGTGAGATGAGATAATTTTAATCCCTTTAACTTGACTTGAGGCACTCTGAGATTATCCCGTCAATTTCCAGCGGGCTGTACGCTGTATCACATACCCATTCGCCATATGTCTTTACGTTGCTCACGGCCTCGCACCATTCACACAACGCCTTATGCTTTGCTCTGCTCTCGTCTGTCTCGACTCCCTTCACTTCAAGCACAAGCATCTTGTCATTCGTCAGCCTCACGAGGAAATCAGGAAGGTAACGCCGAGTGAGTCCCCCGAATGAATAGCGTACAAAGAATCCGAGATGATCATTTTTCGCCCAAGCCTGAACGTTTGCGTTGCGGTCAAGCTGATATGCCGCTGATGATTCCCATGTTGAGTCGAACGTGCATATGTTGATGTGTGATTTCGCTGTCTCATGATGTGGGCGTGAAGTTCTCCACGTCTCCATCTCACCTGTTGAGCGCAAGAATTTTCCCTGACGCAGAATCGGAATCAATGCCGTAACATTATCGCTTCTGATCCCCTGCCACATGTGAGAGATTATCCGCTCCATGTTGAAGCACAAGAGAATCTTTTTCCGCCGAATGTCCGTAACGAATCGCTCCGGCTTAATCTTGATGTTGCCGCCCGAAATATATTGCTCAGTGAGTCTCACAATCTCGCCGAGAAGGTGAAACGTTGAGCCGTTCTGCCAATCGTAATGAGACTCCCGCTTCATCGTCGTGAAAACATTTGCGGCCGTCCGGAAAATTATTCTCTGCATTCTTTCATGGCCGTAAATTTTATCGAGATCAATATTGTTCAGTGCGTCAAGATTTTCTTTCCCGTCAACAACCGCCGCAAGCTCCGCGCTGATTCGTGTTGATGATGCGTCAAGAGTCATCTCAGGTATCGCCGAAACATCAAGCGTCAGAGTCTGACTCATAACGTAATTTATGCTCTCGACTTCCGGCCATGTGATAGCGTATTGACTCCTGTCGTCCAGCACTCTCACTTCTGCAGGCGGTCTTCTGTCTATTGCAGGCAGCTCCCTCTCGCTGATTTCCTCCGTAAGAAGATAGGCGAATGGCACTCCGAAAACATTAACGTATTCAGGCGTGAAAAGCTCATTGTCTCCGACAGCCTCATATGATGATCTCCGCAGCCCTCTTCCTACAACCTGCTCGCAAAGCAGCTGACTCGTAAACGCACGCAAGCCCATAATCTGAGTCACAGTTCTTGCGTCCCATCCCTCAGAGAGCATTCCGACAGAGATAATATTACGGAGATTCGCGCCCGGCTTGTCAGGTTGTCCGACAGTGTTAGCTTTTTCGCGAATCTTTGCGGCCTCGTCTGCTGGTGCCTTCTCCAGTTTCTTGGAGTCAATCCGCAGAACGTAATCCCCTTTCAGTTCGGGTATGTCGATATTAATCCCCTCTGTGAACTCATGCTCAATCCTCGCGGCTGTGTTCGTGTTGTTCGCAACCGTAATCATCACAGGCGGAGTCGGATTGTTCCACGTCCTGAAAACTTCCTGCCAGTCATGGCCGAGAAGCATATACGCATTCCGAACGAGTCCGGGCAAAGGGTCATCAGGGCAGTTCGTGCGATTGAGATCGGCTTTAACGTCATCATTCTTGTAGATGTGCCAGAGCTTTGATTTGTTCGTGCGTATGTCGGGCGGCGCATTGTCCCTCACAACAACGCACGGAGTCTTCACGATACCCGCCTCGATTCCGTCATCTAACGAGTAATCGCTCACTATCCACGAGAATACGCCCTTGTCTTCTTCCTTCTCACGCCCGGGCACAAACGGAGTCGCCGTGAAGTCGTAGCATTTCTTTATCCCCCGCACGCTGTGCAGTCTGTCGAGTCCCGTAATCCACACCGTAGCCATTCGCTGATTCTCTTTCTCTTCCTGAGTCTTTGCTCTCTTGTCTTCAGGCCTGAATCTGTATGCGTGGTGCGCCTCATCATTTATCACAATAAGGTTGCGCATATCACCGACAATTTTTTGACAGTATGACTCATCACTTCTTGCGGGTTTCTTTTCGACTGATTTATTTTTCGCAGGGTCAATCCTCGACTCATCATCAAGAAATTGCCAGTTCCGAATCAAAACGCACGACTGATTCATAATCTCACGCATCGACTCAGGCACTACAGAAAATTTTGCGTAATAATTATCCTTGCTGTTAGGAATCAGGACTCCGAGTCGTTCTCTCACTGTCAGATTCGGCGCGACAATCAGAAAGTTACGGGTGTAATTCTCACTCGCAGGATTTTCCGCAAAGTTGCAGACCTGCCACGCAATTAACATCGACATTACGAGAGTCTTCCCTCCGCCCGTGCATAGTTTCGTGCATATCCTCTCGAACGGACTCCCATCATCAGCAACAATTATCCCCGAATGAGTCTCAGCAAGAAATATCAGCGTCTCTATTGCTTCAAGCTGGCACCAAAAGAACGGCGTATCCTCTCTCGCTCTCCTGTCGTGCCAATGCGATAACAATTCACGCGTTATGTCGGTGGACTCAGCATAGCCAGACTCACGCCATGACTTTACGAGAGGGCGTATACGGTTCACGAGGTCTATCGGCCAAAATTCGCGCGTCTCGTTCCTACGTTCAATCCAGAATCCCGACGGGCGGCGGCCTGTTTCTGTCGTGAATTTCTCCGTGTCATCGTGATACCTGAAGTACTGACTCGGCTCCGTATACGGCGAATTGATTACGATTTGTTTCTTGTCGTTCATTCTGAGTCCTCCAGCGTCAAAAGTCTCATGCTCTCGATTCCTCGGTCATCAATAATCTTAACCGCTATCGTGCTGTCTTCCTTCACGTCAAACGGAAGCGACTCAATCCCCGAAAATTTTTCCATCATTCCCGAATCAATTTCAGCCCTTAAAGTTTTTGACAGCCGAGTCCATCCGCCCGATTTGCCTTCCATCGGGAAAAATATCTGCGACGGCGTGAATGTCATTCCGTTATAGTTCGGATCGATTCCCCACATCGCTATTTTGTCCGCATTCCCCGAAATCAATTCATCTTTCGACACGCTGAAATAGTCATAGCCCAATACGCGCACGATAAATTTTCCGTCCCTCTTCAAAAGTTCTACATCAGGCTGACCCACAAGCCAGAATGATTCATCACTCGCAATTTTTTTCCTCAAGTCCTCCGTGAGCAAGTCATCATTCATTTCAACCTGAAGCAATTTCACGCCCGGCCAGAAAAGCGTGTTGATTTTGTTCTGTGCTTCGGGGTCAAACTGAAACGCGCAGAATATCATCAAGTTTGCGTTAGGGACTCTCTCTTGCGCCTCCGTGCATGCGTTGATTACCCTCTTTGAGTCCATAACCGTATGGCTGTCAGCAAAACACACAACACACCGCCGCGGACTCACTTCTTCCGTCATGGCCGAGTACTGTATCCATCTCGCGCCCGTTATCTTGTCATGTCGCGAAAATCTTATCCGTTCACCTCCTTTTGCGCGTATTCCCGTCGCCATTAACTGACTCATGAAGCTGTCCTGCCTTCCCTGCTCTTTAGGGTCAAGGCTCGCTGCTTCCTCAAGGCTCATTACTGACGGTGAAGGAAGAGACTCAACCGTGAAAGGCCCGGAGACTCTCACCTTCCCGGAATCAATTTCGGGCTGGTCGTAAAGAGTCTCATGCGAGGGTTCTTCATTGTTGGCGATTGATTTCAGTGTTACGTGAGGGACTGTCTTATACACAAAGCCGGATGAGATTCCTATTCCGGGATTGGCGAGCTTGTACGAGTCGTATGTTGCTGTCATGAGTCGCTGGCGTGCGATTGCGATTGCCACGCGGGAAGTGTCGCAGGTTATCCATCTTCTGCCCCATTTCTCTGCGGCGTAAGCTGTCGTTCCTGATCCGCACGTTATATCGAGCACGAGGTCTCCGGGGTCTGTTGTCATGAGAATGCAGCGGGAGATTACAGCGGGTGATGTCTGCACTACATATTTCAATTCGACTCCGATTTGGACTCCCTCCCATAAGTCGCCAAGTTTCATTACGGGGAAATCATCAAGGTATCTTTTGTAGCGCAATGTATTTCCGTTCCTGCTAATGCGTCCGGCCTTCACAAGATTCGCAAAGCCTTCTTTTGATGTCTTCCAACTTCCATGCGAGATATAAAATTTTTCTCCGTTAAATATCATAGGTTCAGTAGAATTACTACTTGCGCTCGGCGAATATAATGGTGTATACTGAACAATTCGGTGGCTTGATAGAAAGGTTTTATCTCTTAACTCTTCAGGCGTTACCCTTCTCGTAGTTCCATCATCAAATTCAACTGTGTCATATCTGTCCAACGATGTATCACCGGCTTGACGTTCAACAAACAACTGATGATATTTCACCCGCGCTTTGTCCTTTGCGTACCACACAAGATAATCTGTCGTGCTTGCTATGAGACTCGCTTGAATGCTGCCGACCTTCTGAAACTTAATCATGACGACAAAATTCTCCGGGGAAAAAATCTCATCGCAAATTTCCCGGACATGGTGAACATTCTCATCACTAATCTGAACGAAAACGCTCCCGGACTCATTCAGCAATTCCCGCGCAAGATAGAGCCTGCTCCGCAAATACGTCAGGTACGAATGAATGCCAAGCTCCCACGTATCACGGAAGGCGCGAATCATTTCGGGTTCTGCGGTCAAATCATTGTCGCTTTTGTCCTTAACGTCTCTTTTTCCGACAAAGGGCTGAAAGTTTGAGCCGTATTTTATTCCGTATGGCGGATCAATGTATATCATCTGCACTTGTCCTGACATGCTTTCTTTTCGCAGCAGCGAGTTCATGATGATGAGTGAGTCTCCCGCTATCATTCTGTTCATCCAGCTGTCTTTGTGCTGATATGCTTCGAGTGCGCGGACTCTTTCCCTGTAAATATCTTCGGGCGATGGGTCGAACATGAAAATCTGCTGTGCTTCTTTCTGCTGAGGAGCAGCGAGCGCGGGAATAATGAGTCTCTGAGGGTAAATAGTTTCGTGCCTGTGGATTGAAGTTGCCGGGACGGTGAAAGATTCTGACTCAGGTTTTCCGGCCCAATTGAGCGAGGGTGAGTCGTTCGGGTCAATGTGATACGTGATGAGAGAGTCGGGATTGAGGTCGCCTTGAGTGAATCCTGCGGAGGGGTTATTGGGACGTGAGTCGCCGCTGTGAATTGTCGACCCAATTTTGATGTGCTTGGTTGACAATTAGATTCCTTCTTTCGTGATTAATGATTTTGGGATTGACGGGTATATTTTACACGTGAAGGGATGATTTTGACGTGACAGGAATGAATCGGTGAGTGAGAAATTGAGTCGATGGTTCGTGATTGATGACTGTGAATCGAGTCAGCAAAAAAGGCCGGGGATGTGAGGAATGAGTCCGGCCTTCTGAATTTGTGAGCTATGAGTCAGAATTGATGACTATGATTTGAGGGAGTCTGCGAGAGTCTGAACCTGTTCGAGTGTCATGTGGCAGACTTTAGCGATGTCCTCAAGCGCATTCTTTCCGAGCTTGATTAACGCGAGCGCGATATTGTCCCGGGCTTCGGATTTGCCCTCGGATAATCCTTCTGCTTTGCCGATAGCTTTTCCCATTGTCTGACCTGCTGCGAGTGCTTGAGCTAACATTTCTTCTACTGCTGACAATTTGCTTACCCTCTTTCTTGCTTTCACGGCGTATTTTGTCATTTCGGAATGATAACATTCACGGAAATTCCTGCACCTGAAATCGTGAATGAGCTTTCCGAGTTTTGTTGACGTGTCTTTGTGGGACGTGTTGACGTAGAGAAGCAATACACCGTCGTTGAAGTCTTCATTAAGTTCACGTATGAGGGATTTGCAGCCTATAATAACGGGTACACCTTGTTTGCAACATCTATATCAGGTAAATCTGTAGTTCTGAACAAGATACGGCCTCTTCACACTGCCCTTGTCGGTGCTGCCTGCAATGGAAGCAGGGATGATTTCATGTACACCGCGACTCTTCTCTCCGAAGCAAATTGGACGGCTGAATCCGATAAAGTGTTTATCCCGTTCACGCAGTCCGCCGGAAGATACATCAACGACAAATAGCAGCAATCCTCCCGCAAAAAACGAATCCCCCCGGCCATGTGCTGAGGGGATTTTTGCTACCTTCCTCCGGCTTTCTTGAGCATCTCGATAACTTGAAGCCTGTTTTCTTTCCATCTCATTCGGTGAACTGCTTCAGCTTCTCCGAGGGGCGTTTGTCCGTGAATGTCCTTTGCGTTTACGTCCGCTCCTGCTGAGATTAACACTCTCACTACATCAGGGTTGTCGTTGTGCCCTGCCGCCCAGTGAAGAGCGGTCTGCTTGCTTTCTCCTAACCTTGCGTTGATGAGTCTGACTCCTGAGTCGCTTGCTTCTCTGAGGATTGCCCATATGACATTGGGGTCTGTGTTTGACGATGCCGCGTAGATTAATGCTCTTCCGTCCCAGTCTGATCCAGCTTCCAGCGCGCTTTGTACTTCCCTCGCTGTAGCACTCAGGCAGAAATCAGCAAAATCATCGGCGTTCATTCGGCGGACTCTTTGTGGTTTAGCCATTAACGATTTATACCTCCTTGTATGAATCATAAACATGCAGTCTTTAAGCGGGAATTAATTTTTGTGAATGGGAATATAATATCATGAAAAGAAAATGCCTCCGCAAGAACCGTGTAGTGAGTGTTCTGACCCGTCCTAATAAAGACATTTGAGTCTGCGGCTTTTGCCTGAATAGAATCGAGTGTTGGCTCAGAACGTAATCATTATCACGTGAACCCGCAGGGGCGATAATAGAATTATAACAGGTTTCACGAAAAATTTTTATCGGAAGGCAGAAATCTTAATGTCAAAAACTTTCAGGCGTTTCATCATTTCACTTCTCATTCTCATTCTCATACCGTCATCATCATTCGCAGTAACAAAATATGAATTTCTTACGGGATTGCTTTTAGCACGCGGCATAAACTGGGACGAGTCACCCGAAGCACCCTACAACGACGCGCCCGGATTTTTGCTGCGTACCGGCTACGTGTCAGACACAGTAACGAAACTTGACGGCCCTGTAACGAGGCGTGAGGCTCTGCGATGGTGCATTGAGAGTCTCGGACTTACGTTTGAGGCTGGACTCTTCACTGACTACCCTTCAGGCTTTGCGGACGACAAGAAGCTGACTCCGTTTGAGCGCGGCTGCCTTGTTGTAGCGTCCAGAATGAACCCGCAGATTTTCAGCACAGCAGACTTCAAGGGCGAAAGATTTTCCGGCGCGAGCAATCTCACAGTGAACGAGGCAAGAAGAATCCTTCAGCGTTTGGGGAGCGCGTCGCAGAATTTCACGCTTGATGTGATTCGCAATCCTGTGAAGGGACTCCGTGTTCACATTCACCGCGAGGGGGTTCCTTCCGGGATTCCGACATGGAGGTTTTTTGCTGACGGAATAAAGACAAAGGCGGCTGCTGATTACTTCAAGTCATCGCTTCAGGAGGAAGGCTACAGCATGAGCGTATCAGGCATAAACGGAAGCTACAGCGTTAGGAGTCAGAAACTTGAAGACTACAACGACATACGGAGGCTCGAAACGATAGCACAAGCTCGCGGACTGACGACTAGAGTCCTCCCATCAATGAGCAATCCGAGAACGCGAGTCGTGCCAAGATTCTGGGTAATGCTCATGATAGATCCGAGCTACTACAGAATTTCGCCGATAGCATCAAGGGAAGGCCCTACGGAACTGCGCACACTGTCATCAATTTACGGACAGAACAACGTGCAGGCAGCAATAAACGCGGGCTTCTTCGGGATACTGAAAGGGGGAAAAGGCTTCCCGATCGGAGCACTGAGAGTCAACGGAAGGAATTTCACGCTGCCTCACGACATGAGGGGCTGCCTTGCGTGGAATGAAGACGATGAAGCGTTATTTGCAGTGGCAGAAAGCACAGAAGACACAAATTACTGGCCTGATATGACGAACGTAATACAGGCCGGGCCGATGTTAATTGACGACGGAGAGACAGCAAACTATGAGGAGAGCTTCACGGGCGGGATAATATCTGCGAGGCATCCGCGCTCTGCTGTTGGTCTGAATGCTGAAGGCTCATGGGTATTTCTTGCTGTTGACGGGCGGAACGGTATGCACTCATCGGGAGCAACTATCTCTGAGCTGACTGAAATTCTTCGCGGACAGGGAATGATTTACGCATTGAATCTTGACGGGGGCGGCTCAACAGAGATAATCATTGACGGCAAAATCTACAACATTCCTTCAGACGGCTACGAACGGAGAATATCATACGGACTCGGAGCGGTGCCGAGATAAATATATGTTAAAATCACACACAAAATTCATGAAAGGAACGGTTGACAAATGAGTTTTACGGCTCATAATGGCTTCAGGGCTTCAGGGCTTCAGGGCTTCAGGGCGATGGGCGGGATTCTGTCCTTGATTCGCTGAGAGGGCTTGCGATAATTTTTGTAGTGATTGGGCATTTGCCGCACCAGCTCGGAAGCGTGGAAGTAACTTCTTCATTCGATTCGATTATACTTTGGGTATACAATTTTCACATGCCGCTGTTCTTTCTTCTTTCGGGATATGCGGAGGGTATAAGGACTCATTCTGATGAATTTTCGCGCCAGTTCCTGAAAAATTTTATGTCTCTGTATGTCCCGTGCTTGTTCTTCTCGTATCTTCAAGCTGTCCTCAATCTTCTTGTGTTCTCGTCGTCAAATTCCGTTAATGCTCACGTACCCGGGATGCGTGATTTCCTCATGATACCTTTTTCCGGCTACCTCAATTACTGGTTTCTTTTCTCGCTGTTCTTTGTGAAAACAATTCATAATTTCTTCGTGCGCTTCGTGAGGAACAAATATTTTCATGCGTCATTCTGGATAATCGTCTTTATTCTCGCGGGGCTTCCTGATTCATTTGGCGGCGTATTATCGTTTCTTGCGAGGCGTATTAATCTGGGAATATATTTTCACGCCGGATATGTCATAAGCACGGGAAAATATATCTCACGCGAAAAGAGTCCCGGCTTCTTGTGGGGAATTGCGCTTCTATTTGCGGGACTGGTTATTTTCTTTGCGTCTGATTTTGAGGGTGAATATAAATTTTTAGCGCGGGCTTCAGTTGCTTCGTGCATAAGTCTTTCACTGCTAATTTTGTTTTACGCGCTTAATGTCAGCAATAAATTTCTTGCAGTCTGCGGGCTTTACAGCATGGTAATATACTGCATACACAATTACGCGGCCATGATATTCCGTATTCTTTACAGGCTGGGAAATTTTCACGGGCTTGTTTTTCTGCCGTATGCTGTTTGCTTTTTGATGGCTATGTTTATTCCGCTTGGTGTTGTCTGGCTGTACAAGAATGTGAAGTGCCTGCGATGGATTGAACATATATTTTATCCGGGCAAGTTAATCAGGAAATGAGCGCAAAAAAACCCTCCCGGCTTTTCACCAGGAGGGGAAATTCTTACTCTCTACTCACACTTAGCTATTGCTTCTTCTGCTGTTGATCCTTTGAACATAATATCGAGCATTCCGGGCGCGTAACGGTCAAACATCACTGACGGAATAATGATGCTTCCCTTGATGATTTCTTCTGATGGCGTAATCCCGTCGCAGTCAACAAAAATCTTGTAGCGTATTTCTCCGTCGGTCATATCAAGCTCAAAATTTCCGTTCCTGAGTCCGTAATTGGCACGGCAAATGAAATCGGCCATTTCTTTCATGACGCTTTTGTCGTCGCAGTCAGCATCCATAGGCGAGATTGCGTACACAACGTATGAATCGCTTCTTACGGGGATTAAGTATCTCAGGTGTTTGAGTTTGCTCTCAATGCCAACACCGAAACGGAAAACGCCGTTCTCGTCGTCAAAGTCAAACTTCCAGTCATCACCGACAAGAAAGCCCCTTATGACATCAACAATTTCCTCTGAGTATTCTGAACCCATGATGCTATAGCTCCTTTGCGCAAAATTTTGACGTATACATGATACCGCAAGCCCTAAGATTCCCGCGTCAGCAATTCACGCGCATGTTCATACTTTTTTCGGCGGGTATTATATTTCCTCATTGCCTCAGAATTTCCCGCTAGCCTCGTCTCGTCCATATTATGCTCAATGTCTGCAAGTTTCACTTTCCGCGCAATGGGATTAGCTTTCACAGCGAGTATATATTCATCGTAGCTCATTCCCTGTCTGTGTGTGAGAATGTCAACCGCTTCTGAAATCTCAGGCGTGAAATTTTCCCTCAGATATTCAGGCGTAATGCTCGTGTCTTCAAGAACATCATGAAGGAGCGCAACGCAGATTTCGGCTTCAGTGTCCATTTTCATGGCGACCGTGAAAGGATGAATGAAGTAAGGCCGCCCGGCTTTGTCCTTCTGTCCGTGATGAGCGTCATATGACAGGTCTATGGCCTTGTTGATTAACTCGCTGTAAAACATTTTACCCGCCGTAATACACTATGTTGTAGGCTAATAAATCCTTGTCCGTTTTGTTCGCGTAAATATGCTCCCTGTTCGCGAGGAATCGAATCGCTTCTCCCTTCCCGATCTCGTATTCAGAATCATCAAGAACAAGCGAGAATATACCGTCAATGACCATGATATATTCCCAGACTCTTTCGCCGTGTGACTCTGCTTTGACTTCCGTGTTCGGGGCAATTCTGAACTTGTGAATCTCCATTGACGTGTTTATGTCGTACCTGAACATGTACTGCAGGTCGAGTCCGCCGTGAGGTATGAGCTTCTGATTCTCTACGACTTCAACAAATTTGTCGGGCTTCTTGAGCAGCGAGGGCAATGAAACGTGAATCCCTTCGCAGATTTTATAGAGCACGGCTATTGTGGGGCATTTTCGGCCGCGTTCTATGTCGCTTAACATGCTTTTGCTTACGGTGCTTCTTGATGACACTTCGTCGAGTGAGAGACTCCGCCTCTGTCTTGCGCGCTTAAGGTTGATGCCTATGGTGCGGGTGATCTCTTCTGTGTCGGTGAACTTTTCTTCAGATTCTAGTTTGTCAGGAATAAATATATTGTTCATTGTTCAACACCTCTGAAAGATATTATACCCTGTTGAAGTATGATTTTCCGTATCGTTACTGAAAGTCAATGCATGAAATAAGATTTATTTTTTCATTTATGAGCGCAAAGAAAATACTCTCCAGACAGTAACACACGGCTGCATTGAAAACATTTACCACGTTTCAAACCTTTGCTGACGGTCAAGCCCCCTTATGATTTCCATCTCTGAATCAGTCAGCGTGAAGTCAAATATGTTAATGTTCTCGCGGATGTGTGAAGGACTCTTTGAGCCGGGAATTGTTGCGTACCCCGCCTGAACGTGCCAGCGCAAAATTATCTGAGCGGGTGTTTTGCCGTGAGACTGTGCGATTCGTTTTATCGATTCATTTCCGAAAAGCTCCTGAGTGTTTCCTCTTCCGCCGAAAGGATACCAAGACTCAATTATTGTCCCGTAACGTGAAAGATACTTCTGCAAGTCCGTGTTCTGATAGTAGATATGATTCTCATTCTGAACGACTGCGGGAATGATTCTTGCGTTCCGTGTTATTCGCTCAAAGTCTGAAGGCGTGTAGTAGTTCGATATTCCTATGCTGCGAATCTTCCCGGCCATGACTCCGCGCTCGAGTGCCGCATAGACTCCCTCATCGTTATAGCCCGGCTGATGTATCAGCATGAGATCTATATAGCCGAGTCCCAATGCGTTAAGTGAGTCGTCAATCGCTGAGTCCGGGTCTGAATAATTTCCCGGCATTATCTTTGTCGTTATGAAAATGTCCTCACGCTTCACGAGTCCTTCAGAGACTGCCCGGCGGACTCCCTTCCCGACTCCTGACTCATTCCCGTAATACCTCGCTGTGTCAATGAGCCGATAGCCTTCACGTATTGCCGTGTACACAGACTCTTCTGCTGTGTCATTGTCCTGAGTCCATGTTCCGAGTCCTAACACGGGCATTTTGTACCCGCTGTTGAGAGTTACATATGGCACGTCTGAATCATTCGCGACGCTTTCACTTGAACCGCCTGAACACCCTGCTGTCATGGCCGAAATTATAACCGCAAAAATTATGAGTCTCTTCATTATTATTCCTCCCTATAAAAATTACCCCGTCAGCTTTTCACCAACGGGGCAAATGTCACAATTCTTATTTTACTTCAGATATTCCGCAAAGAACTTCTCAATCTCCGCAAATGGTATCTTCTGCATGTTGTCGTACAAATCAACGTGTGAGGCTCCCGGGATAATCATCAGCTTTTTGTTGTCGCCCTTCAGCTTCTTGAATGCGTCCTCGCCCAAGTATCTTGAGTGAGCCTTCTCGCCGTGAATGATTAATACCGCGCTCCTAATGTCGGAAATGTCCACAAGCATCGGCATGTTTATCATCGCAAGAGAGCCTGTTACCGTCCATCCCTCATTTGAGTTAAGGCTGCGTGCGTGGTAGCCTCTCGGTGTCTTGTAGTAAGCGTAGTAGTCCTTCACGAACTGGGGCGCGTCTTCCGGCAACGGGTCAACGACTCCCCCTGCGCGTGCGGTTGTTCCGGCCTTGTAGTCTTTCGTGCGCTGGTCATTCAATGCCTTCTTTGCGTTGTAGCGTACGTCGTCTGAGTCGGCTGAGTCAAAATATCCGTTGCGAGCTACCCTGCTCATGTCGTACATTGTTGAGATGACAGAGGCTTTAATTCTCGTGTCAGCCGCCGCCGCATTGAGTCCGATTCCGCCCCACCCGCATACGCCGATGATGCCGATTCTTTCCGGGTCAATGTAATCCTGAACGCTGAGGAAGTCTATTGCAGCTGAAAAATCTTCCGTGTTGATTTCGGGTGAAGGAACATAACGCGCATTAGCCGGGCCGCTCTCGCCTGTGAATGAAGGGTCAAACGCTACTGCAACGTAACCAGCTTTCGCCATCTCCTGAGCATAGAGTCCCGACACTTGTTCTTTGACCGCTCCGAACGGGCCGCATACCGCGAGACCTGCATACTTCTTTGTTGCGTCAAAATTTTTCGGGAAGTATATATCTCCTGTGAGATCGATTCCGTAACGGTTGTGAAAGTGAACCTTCTCGGCTTTGATTTCGGGATCAATCTTGAAGACTCTCGTGTCATTCTCAAGCGCAAAGGCTGAAGAGGCCATGCACAAAATTATTGCTGTGAGTGTTAATGCTCTGAACATATATTTATCCTCCTGTTTGTGTGATGAATGTATTATTGCAGTAATGAAACGCAATGTCTAATAGTTATGCTAAAATATCAAGCATTCCACAAAAAATATGAGGTGCAAAGACATGCAGAGACTCAGAAACAATTTTCACCCGGCGCGCAGGCACACGCAGAAAATCAGAAAGGACATACGCAAGCTCCGTGCACAGTGGCGCAGGGACTACTACGAGAAAGAGCCTTCAGCCGCAACACTGAGGGCAATGGAGGAAGTCAGGCGTTACGAGGAATTTTTGAAGGCGTGGGAGAAATCAGAGGAGGCATATTCCGTTGACTAGCGAGTCCGCAAAAAGAAAACGCGCAAGACGATTCCGCAATGTCAAGCAGACAAAAGATTTTGACAAAGACTGGGAGCGTCTCGATGCTTCAGGACGGCACGACATGCACAGAATCAAAGAGGGTATGTCAATTCTTGCGATCAATGAAGGCCCTATGCCCCCGGAATGGGACGATCACGAACTTACGGGGAAATTTGAAGGCTTCAGAGAGTGCCACGTTAAAGGCGACCTTCTTTTAGTGTACAGGATAACCAACGGCGCAAAGTTTGAGACTGTAACGTTCATGCGGGCGTGTACTCATTCTGATTTATTCAAATAGCAAACTTTGAGGGAGGCTGAGTCAAATGGAATTACGATTGCTGAAATATTTTCTCGAAGCCGCAAACGAACTTCACATTACGAGGACTGCTGAAAGACTCCACATGACACAGCCGTCGCTCTCAAAACAGCTCGGTACTCTCGAACGCGAATTAGGCCGCAAGTTATACGTCCGCGAAAGATACGGTATACGACTCACCAATGACGGAATACTCTTCAGGAAACGCGCTCAGGAAATCGTTGACCTTGAAGCAAAAACTCTCGCTGAATTTGCTGACGACTACGCACAGACCATAACAGGCACAGTCTATATAGGTGCGGGAGAAACAAAGGGCGTGAAATATATCGGGCAGGTTCTCAGCGAGATACGCGCGGAATTTCCCGGCATCAATTACAGAATGATCAGCGGAGACTATGAAGACATTGCAGAGAAACTCACACGGGGATTAATTGATTTCGGGCTTTTTGTCGGCAAAGTGAGTCTGAAGGATTACGACTGTCTTGCGCTTCCTGAGTGTGATACTTGGGGATTAATCGTGAGGAGTGATGACCCTTTAGCGCAGAAAGAATCTATCACCCCTGACGACATTAAAGGCCGCGAATTATTGTTCTCTCATCAGGCGCAGGCACATGGCGAGTTCTCAGAATGGTTAGGATTCCGCGCTGACACCCTCAACATCACAGGCACTCACAATCTTGCGTACAATGCTTCCGTAATGGTTCGCGAGGGACTCGGAGTCTTAATCACAATTGACGGAATAATAGACACGAGTCAAAACAGCGGACTCAAATTCATTCCGTTAATGCCAGCAATGAAAGCCGAACTCGTTTTAGCGTGGAAGAAAGAAGCTATACTCTCAAAGGCCGCTCAGAAATTCTTGCAGGTCTTCAAACGCTCAATCACTCAGAACGTTTAGCAACAAACATAGCACGCACTGAATTAAGCACAGCAAGTATCATCACGCCTACGTCAGCAAAAACAGCAAGCCTCATTCCCGCAAGACCGAACGCGCCTAACGCAAGGCACGCAATCTTTACGCCTATTGAGCCGATAACATTCTCGCGCACAATCATCATGCACTTACGGGAAATTCTCACAGCCTCGGGTATCTTCATCAAATCATCGTCCATAATAACAACGTCAGCAGCCTCAATAGCAGCGTCGCTCCCAAGACAGCCCATCGCGATTCCCACGTCAGAGCACGCAAGAACAGGAGCATCATTTATCCCGTCGCCCACAAACGCACGTACTCCTTCAACGCTTTCGACTCTCTTCACCTTGTCCGCAGGCAATAACCCGCTGTAATATTCCGTTATTCCGGTTTCGTCCGCTGTTCTTTTTGCTGACTGCTCAGAGTCCCCCGTAAGCATTATTATCTTTCTGACTCCTTCTGACCTCAGCGACTCGATTGCTGGCTTTGCGCTGTCCTTCACCTTGTCCGAAATCACGACACGGCCCGCATAACTTCCGCCCGATGAAATGTGTACGACAGTCCCGGCTTCATCACATGGCCTTATGTCATCATCAACGACTCCCGAAATAAAGCTCAGATTTCCCGCGCAGACTTCAGAGCCTTCAACCTTAGCCCGGACTCCATGACCGGCAATTTCTTCTGACTCTTCAACCCTGCAATTGTCCGACTCATTCGGGTATGCTTTTCTCAGAGCGACGGCCGCCGGGTGTGATGAGTATCTCTCAGCATGCGCGGCTATGTGCAATAATTCATTCTCACTCATTGAGTCTGCGTGAACTGATGAGACCTCAAAGACTCCCCGCGTTAATGTCCCGGTCTTGTCGAAAATCACCGCTGACAATTCCGCGAGCCTCTCAACAAATATTCCTCCCTTGACCAAAATTCCCCGTCTCCCTGCTCCGCCGACTGCCGCGAAGAACGCAAGAGGAACGCTCACAACTAACGCACAAGGGCAGCTCACCACAAGAAACGTCAGCGCACGGTAAACCCAAGCCCGAAAATTTCCCGCGAATATCGGAGGAACTAGCGCGAGGATTAACGCTGAGGCACATACCGCAGGAGTGTAGACTCTCGCAAAGCGTGTTATGAATTTCTCCGAGTGTGATTTGCTGTCTGATGTCTCCTCGATAAGCGCGAGTATCTTTGACGCTGTTGACTGGGTGAATGTCTTTGTCGTTCGGACTCTAAGCACTCCCGACATGTTTACAGCTCCGCTCAATATCTCATCACCCGCATTAATGCTTCTTGGTACGCTCTCACCCGTCAATGCGCTTGTGTCTACTGCTGAATGTCCTTCTATTATTATTCCGTCAATGGGGATCTTCTCGCCGGGCTTTATGATTATCACGCTGCCTTCTGTTACTTCTGAAGGGTCAACTCGCTGTGATGTTCCGTCTTCATTCTCTACATTCGCGTAATCCGGCCTCAAGTCCATTAGCGCAGAAATATTTTCCCGCGTCCTGTCTGAAGCGTAATCGGAGAAAAGCTCGCCTACCTGATAGAACATCATTACCGCGCAGGCTTCAAAGTTTTCACCGAGAATCAACGCTCCTATTGTTGCGACGCTCATCAGAAAATGCTCGTCAAAAATTTCTCCCTCTCTTATTCCTTCAACGGCTTCAAGTATCACGTCATATCCCGAAATCAAATACGCCGAAAGATAAAGGACAGTCGCAAAATTTCCCGCGTCAAAAATTTTTATCCCCGCGAGAATCAATCCGGCCATGACAATACGCACGATGATTTTCATGCGCTCATTCATCATTTATGCACCTCGTATTCAAATATTCGTTTGAGTATTGGATAACTGCGGGGAATTATACTGCGTTAGGTTTATGAGTCAATATTTTCGACGGGGCATGTGATCTTGAACATAGCTTCTATTGTTGAGTGAAGTAACTTTGCTTCTTGTGTGTCATTAAGCGAGTAATGAATCTCCTGGCCTTGTCTCTGAGCCTTAACGAGTCCGCTTCGTCTTAAGAGTTGAAGGTGATGTGATACAACGGCATTGCTTGCACCGATAGCGGCGGCGATGTCCGAAACACATTCGCGGCTGTGGCAGAGTATCCACAAAATTTTCAGCCTCGTACCGTCTCCGAGCTGTGAGAAAACGTCTGCTGCCTCTGAGAATTTCTCACCTTCAGGCATTCTCTCAAGCACAGTATTAATATTCTTGTCATGATTATGCGGAAGCCTCATCATTTATCACTCCTTGCGAGAAAGGGAAGCCGTGAAATTTGACTCCCCTTCAGAAAGTTTATGCCGCTAATACTGGTTTACAATTCCCGAAAACGTATTGACCTTATGGACTAGCTGCAATACATTTCCTTTTGACGGAATATCACGGGCTGTGCTGCTCTCATCGTCAACCGCAACAAAGCTCACTGAAGATCCCTTGCCGAGTATGAATGTCGTTATACCTCTTGTTGATTCGTACTCTGCGTAAATTTCCGCGTCATATGGTCTTGATGAGGCTGAAGCGTCCGTACTGTCTATGATGTCGAGCGCGTTATACCGCATGAGGTTTCCGCCAGTGAATGAGACATTGCCCCCGTAAGTGAAGTCCTCATTGCCCGCTGAAGGATCATACGCAAAGACTACACTGCCTGAATGAGACTCGTAATCCGGCGCATAGTTCACAACGATGAAAGACTCGCCCGCTTTGATTTCCTCGCTGAAACCAAGATTTATTGTTGACTGTAATTCCTCGCTGCCTGTGTTCGAGACGTAATATTTTGCTCCGTTCATGCCTGAGAGACTCGCGCCCTTGTAGACTCTGTACCTCTTGTTGCGTTCAAGAGCCGGGGAACTCAATACGATAACTTGTTTCACTTCATGGGTGATACTCTTGCCGCTTCCTGTTGATGATGATGATCCGCCGCCGCACCCTGAGAACACGAACAGAGACAGCGCGATTAACGCAAGATAAAATTTCCTCAATGTGAAATTGCCTCCAGTGTGTGAAATGTGATGAGCTATTCTACAATGAACTGACAAGAAAAAAGAGAGCACCCCCGAAGAGATGCCCTCCCTTGAAATCTTTGCTGCTTAGTTCGTAGTTATTCCCGCGAAATCGTTTACTCTGTGCTGAAGCTCAAATGTTGCGCTTGATGATGGTATTGTTCTCTCGCCCTCAGTGTCAACGTCAAGAGTGCCGTCTTCCGGGAAAAGCGTGAATGTTGCATCGCCGACTGGCTGTGTCGTTGGTGTTACGGCCAGAGTCTTCACGGTTGTGCCTGTGCCTGTGCCAGTACTGCCGCTTTGGTCTCCGCTTGTTGTACCGCCAGTGCTGCCGCTTTGATCTCCGCTAGTTGTACCGCCAGTGCTGCCGCTCTGATCTCCGCTCGTAGTGCCGCCGGTGCTGGGGGGCTGACTTCCTCCGCCTGAGCCGCTTGCCGCTGTCCAGTTGTATGTGGCGTTGCTAGAGATATACGGGTCAGCATTCTCTGCGTCCATTCCTGACTCGCCCGCTGAACCTATGCGCGTATTTCCTGCTGTTATGTTGACTGTTCCGCCGTTGATGGCAATCCATCCGTTTGAGTCGATGCCGTCAGCGTTTGTTGATGAGATTGTCATTGTTCCGCTGTCCATCTGGAAGACTGACACATAATCTTCATTGACATTTATCGCGTCATCGGGAGCTGTTACGGTGATATTTCCTCCGTTGATGAGCATGTGCATTTCGGAGTCGAGACCTTCATATGTTGACGAGGTGATATTGAGTGTGCCTGTACCGTTAGCGCCTCCGCCGATAACCATCGTCCGACGTGAATGAAACGCTCCGTCAAGTTTGTACATTTTTTCCTGCTGTCCGATGTCAGTCCCTATCTTTATGCTTGAGCCTGTGTATTTAGGGTTGTCATCATCGTCAAGTTTCGGGCAAAGCTCAAGTATCCTGTACGTGTTCGCGCCTGTGAATGTGTTAGTCGTTCCGTCAGCAACTTCTACTATTGCGCCGTTGATGTAATAATCTCCGCTTAACATCTTGTCGCCGATATTCTTCCACAAGTCATTTGCCGCGAGCGTTGACTGATCATCGTAGCCGTTATCTTCCGCCCATTTGTAGACTTTGTAGAACACGAGCGCGGGAGCTACTGTGCATTCGACATTAACGCCGCTGAGAATGAGTCCTACAACATCCTCTGACGTTTTGCCGACATCAATCCATATTTGCCCCTTCCATGTGCCTGAGAGTCTGTAGGTGCCGGGTTCTGTGATGTGAAGCACGGGGTTTGCGTATGCGTCCGCTGATGAGTGAGTCATTGTCGAGAATGATGCTATTGAGCTGTCAGCCGCCGCCGCGAATGAACCCATAACAGGAAGCCTTGTATCACTGCCGGGTGCTGAAGGAGGTTCGCCGGGTCTGTCTCCGCTGGGCATTGTTCCGCCGGGAGCACCGCCCATTCCCATACTCATCGGGAGAGTCGCAAATATGTACTTGTCGGAGCTGTACTCGCTGCCGAGATTGTATTTTGTGAGATTTGCCGCGAGTCCTTCTCTTACTGCTTCTTGTGTGAAGTCATAATACACTACGTACTCTGTATCCTCGTCCTTTGTTGCGGTGTTCGATGTCGTGAAGTTCAGAGTGTTTGACGTGTATCGGACATCATGCGCGATATAGAGTCCGTTTTTTGTTCCGGCTGACTCTATTGCTTCCTCGTATGCGTCTGAGTCAAGCTCTGTCGAGTCTCCGCTGAGAGTCCAATATTCAGCAGGGTGCTGAGGGTCTGCGTGCCAAATGTAATCGTATACAGGGATACTTGTTCCGCCGGCTGTCGCTGTTCCGTCAGAGTTAAGCACTATGTCAATAATTCCCTCGCTGTCTTCAAGCTCAACTGATGACCCCGTAAGTGTCAGGTTCGTATACTTGAGCTTTGTACCCTCTATGCGGTAAACGATTGATGATGTGTCCTCGCCCGTTCCGTTAGGGTTATACGCAAAAATTACTGTCCTGTCATCCGAATCAGTCAAGACAAAAGGCAAATCCTCACTCACTGCTGACGAGTATTCAAGATTCATTGTGAGAGTCTCACCGTCGCGTGATACAACTGAAGCAGGAGCCGCATAATATTTCGCTGACGTTCCGAGAAGAACAACATCATTTCCCCTGAAGAGGCTGTACTTCCCGTTGCGCTTGAGTGCCGGCGATTTGATGACCATCGTTCTGCTTTGCGCTGATTGAGTCGTCGTCTGCTGTTCCTCCTGAGTCTGACTCTGCTGGTTGAGTTTGACATCTCCTCCGCTGCTGCCTCCGCACCCTGACATTGCGAACACCATCAATGCCAGCGCGAAAAGGTAAACTGTTACGCAAATTTTTTTCATTGCACATTACCCCTTTGAATTAATTTTTAGGATGACTGATTTTAACATGAAATACTTACGGCGTATAATGTATTGACATTCAGGGGAGCTTATCTTTTGCTGAGAGTGTGAAAACATCACAGACCCTTTGAACCTGAAGCGGGTAATTCCGACGCAGGGAGTCAAATCTATACTCACCTTGAAAATTTTCACAGCAGGAGGAATATTTATGCCTTCAAGACACAGAAGCATCGCTCCAATGATAGAGTGTGCGCTTTGCGTGGCTCTGTCTTTCGTCATGTCAAAAATTAATCTCTTCACTATGCCGCAGGGAGGCTCGGTAGACTTTGAGCTTGTCCCGTTAATCATATTCGCTTACCGCCGCGGATGGAAATGGGGAATCAATGCCGGCATTCTCACAGGGTTAATGCGTATCATTCTCGGCTCTCACTTCTACACGCCCGTGCAGGTCATTCTTGATTACCCTGTTGCTTATGCGTTCGTCGGACTCGCTGACCTTCATCCCTGGTGGCTAGGACTCATTCTTGCGTGGGCAGGACAGACAGCTTCAAGCGTAGTGTCAGGCGCAATCTTCTTCGCACAATACGCGCCGGAAGGCCAAAGCCCTTGGGTGTATTCATTCTTCTACAATGCCCCGGTGTTAGGCGCAAAATATATCCTCTCAGGAATCGCGGCTTTCATTCTCTGGAAGATCCTTGAGCGTGAATTATCCGTGTGAAAAAAATAATCATTGCGGGAGCTTCGAGCCATTCGGGAAAAACCGTAACAGCTTGCGGGCTTCTCGCTTCTCTCAGAAAACGCGGACTGAAAGTTATTGCCTTCAAGACCGGGCCGGACTACATTGACACGGAATATTTGAGGCGGGCCGGGCATTGTGAAGCATACAATCTCGACACGTGGCTGATGTCTCAGGAAGATACACACAGACTCTTCACGGAATATTCAGAAGGCAGCGACATAGCAGTGATTGAGGGCGCAATGGGACTCTTTGACGGGGGCATTAACAGCACAGCGAATATAGCGAGGCTTCTTGATGCTCCTGTTGTGCTTGTGATTAATGCCCGTTCGGTTGGTGAAAGTGCCGCTGCTTTGGCATTGGGCTTCAGGGAATTTGACAGAGGCATAAACATGGCCGGAGTGATTCTTAACTTCACGGGATCAGATTATCACACTGAAATAATATCGTCAGCACTGAATCGAATCGGCATAAAATTTTTGGGAGCGTTGAAACGTGATGAACGACTCAGAATCCCGGAGCGTCATTTAGGATTGATGAGCGCGAACGAGAATAGCAAGTTTGACTTTGAGGAGCTGGGAACGAAATTTGAGTCTTCAGTCAATGTTGACGAAATCTTGCGGCTGTCTCAAAATGAAATTGTCGAAACGAGTCGGCCATGTCAAAAACTTATCACGCAAAAAAAATATGATGTGCGAGTCGGAGTCGCCCGTGATGATTCATTCACATTCATTTACCCTGAGAGCATAAAGACTCTTGAGAAGCTCGGAGCTGAGATTGTACCGTTCAGCCCTCTTGATGATGATAGGATGCCGAATGCTGACGGGTATATATTCTGTGGGGGTTATCCTGAAATTTTCGCTGAGAGACTCGCTGACAATGTCCCGATGCTTGAGAGCGTGAGACGATGCCATAAACCTATTCTCGCTGAATGCGGCGGGATGATGTACTTGTGCCGGAGCCTGAAAGATTCTTGCGGACATAAATACGACATGGCCGGAGTGATACCGTTTGAGTCATTCATGAGTGAACGCGCTGTGATGGGATATATGACGGGAGTCGCTCTGAGGGATAATATTTTGTGCCGAAAAGGTGAGAGGATTCGCGGCCATGAGTACCACTACTCGCGGGTTGAGCCTGAATATTACGGTGATACATGCGCGTTTGAGCTTGCGAGGCGCAGCACGGACTCTTCACATTACGGCGGCTATTCGTCCGGGAATGTCTTGGCTTCATACCTTCATATAAACTTTTACGGGAATGAAAGACTTGCTGAAAATTTCATGCAGCGGTTGACTTCAAGCAGAGATTAATAGATTATACTTTTCACAAAATCCATAAAGGGAGCAATTCACATGTTCAAAATTATTCTTGCGTCATTAGTTGTTATGATGATGTCTGTCGTATCGTCAGCAGAAGCAAAAAGCATCGTCATTGTTTACTCGCGCGCTGATGAGAATTACAACGTCGGAACAATCACAACAGGCAACACAATGAAGCTCGCGCAGATTATCGCAGAGAAGACCGGCTCGGATCTTTTCGAGGTCAAGCCCGCAAAAGAATACCCGGCAGATTACGACTCATGCATTGACGTTGCGAAGAAGGAGCAGAACGCGAACGCACGCCCGGCGATTCTTGAGGACAAAGACATAAGCGAGTATGACACGATATATTTCGGCTATCCTATCTGGTGGGGAGATATACCCATGCCGCTGTATACGTTCATTGAGGCTCATGACTGGTCGGGGAAAACTGTAATTCCTTTCTGCACACATGAAGGATCAGGAGCAGGACGCACAGACCGAACATTAAGGGCATTGATGAAGGGCGCGAATGTGAAGACTGTTACGCCTGTTCGGGGAACGACAGCACAGAATGACAGGGCAGGATCAGAGAAAGCACTAGCTCCCCTTTTCAGGTAATCACGGAATAAATCATCAGGAAGATTCTTGCAGGGTGTCCCGCTGAAGGGGCATCCTGTTTTTTGTGCGCTCGTGTAGTAAAATACTTTTCACCCATCAATCTGCAAAATAATATCAAGGAGGCATTACCGGCCATGAGAAAATTTTTCGTGTTACTGCTGGCCTGCTTGTTCGTAACAGGTACAGCGTCTGCGGGACTGGCTGTTGTCGCAATTAACGAGGCGAATTTTCCTGACGCTATATTCAGGGGATACATCAGCGAGAATTTCGACACAAACAAAGACGGCATACTCGCAAACAATGAGATTCTCAACGCAAAGAGTATATATATCGCAGACATCAGCCTGAGAACACTTGAGGGCGTAAAGTATCTTACCTCCCTTCAAAATTTGGATATTAGGCAAGCGAAGCTCAAAGAAATTGACGTAAGCGGATTGACTGTTCTGACAACTCTAAGGTGGGCTGACCTAGAAACACAGAGTACCGGGACAATCAATGCGGGCGGATGCGCAGCACTTAATTATTTGAGTTGCTACAACATCGGGATAACAAGCATTAACGTTGAGGGCTGTTCATCACTTCGGGATTTTCATTGCAATAAAAACAAACTTACTTCACTAAACCTCACGGACTGCACATCACTAAATTACCTGAGATGTGAGGACAACGCCATAACAGCCCTTGACCTAAGCGCAAATACTAACCTCACTGAAATCTTCTGCTACAACAACAAGCTCGAAAGCCTGAACGTGAAGAACTGCACCAAGCTGCGAATTATTGAAGCGGAAAATAACCAGCTTTCAGAACTTGACGTAAGCAACAATCTTGATTTGACAAGATTACTCTGCAAAAACAATCATCTTCCTTTGCTCGATGTTGAGGACAACAAATACATAGATGGTGCTTCTTACTGGGGTTACGTTTGTTCCCCGCAGCACATTGACGGACTCACATCAACACAGCAGACAAACGGAACATATACCGTAAACTTGAGGGATTATCTTGCTGATAGCGTGAAGAATGTTGTTGAAGGAAGCGTATACGGAACAGATAACAGCAAGAATCTTCTTGACAGCTCTTACGATTCAGACACGGGAATAATAACATTCTCTGTTGCTCCTGCGTTAGTCTATTATGAGTACGACACGAAATACAGCAGAGATGATTCACTGCGCTATATGGGCGTAACTCTTGCGGCCTCAGCAGCTCCATACATAACAACGTCCTCACTTCCTGCGGGATATGTCGATACTCCGTATACGTGCCAGCTTGAAGCGAAAGGTGAGACTCCTATAACGTGGACGGCTGAAGAGTCATTGCCTGACGGACTCACGCTTAATTCTGAGAACGGCAAAATTTCCGGGACTCCTTCGGCATCAGGAAGCTATACTCTCACAATAACGGCAGCGAATGATTTCGGGAGTCAGACAAAAGATTTCACGCTCACAATTTCGGGCGGAAATCCTTCAGTGAACTACGAGACTACAAAATGGGAAATCGCGAACGGTAAATTAACGGTTCAGCATACAGGCTCATCATCAGACCTGACATATTCACCCCTTGACGGCACAAACGGCACGGGCTTCCATATCAGCGGCGACTTTCCCGCGAACCTGACAATACATCTTCCGGCTAATTGGGAGCTTGATGTTGACGACGGAGCAAAGGTTACGGCCTCTGACACATCGAAAGTCAAACAGGCGAGTGAAGTTGACGGACTTAAATACCCTGCGGTGAAAATTTTCGGAAGCAACGACATTACGCTTAACGAGTCAGGAATCATAATGACAGCTTGGTACGTGGCCTCGACTCCTTCAGCAGTAACTGAGACTACGAGCTGGACAAAGCAAGGCTCAAAGCTCATCATTGAGACGAACGGAACACCAAGCCGCTATGAGTTCGACGCTCTGACAAGCCCGGACACTAACGGAGATGGCTTCTATCTCACGGGACTTCCTTCAGGACTCAAAATCAATCTCCCGTTCACTTGGGGAATCGATATTGATACGTCCTACAATGTTACAGTCTCAGACACAAGCAAAATCATTCCTCATACAGACATTCCCGGACTCCCTTCAACAGCTCACAGAATCATGGGCAGCAACACTATCACCCTTAACGCCTCAGACTTAGAGATGACAGCATTCCTCTTCACCGCTCCGACAATCACGACAGACTCAAATCTCGGAAGCTACAAAGCAGGCGACACCATTTCAAAGCAGCTTAAAGTAGAGGGTACAGAATGGACGATGAAATTAACGGCTGAAAATCTCCCTGAAGGCTTGAGCATGACAAGTGAAGGACTCATTTCGGGAAGCATTAAGACAGCCGGGGCATACAAGTTCACGGTCAATGCAGAAAATTGCGCGGGAAGCAGCTCGCGTGAGTTCTACGTCAGAATCACATCGGGAACATCTGAGACCCTCAAGATCACAACGGCATCATTAACTGACGCAACAGAAGGACAAAGCTACAGTTTCCAGCTTGAAGCAGAAGGAACAAATCTAACGTGGTCAGCAAAAACAAAGCTCCCCGAAAATTTGACGCTCTCACAGTCAGGATTGATTTCAGGCACTCCGACAACTGCCGGGACTTACAGAGTCATCTTCACCGTGAAAAACTCATCAGGCGCGACCGATAACGCAGCACTTACTCTGAAGGTGAAAGGCTCTTCTTCATCATCAATGCAGAAGCCCAAAGTCAAAACCTCAAAGATACCTGACGCTTTCATAGGCGAGGAATATTCGTACCAGCTTGAAGCAGAAGGAACTGTAGATGAGTGGAAACTTGCTGACGGAAGCACATTGCCCGGCGGGCTTGACCTTAACGAGTCAAACGGCAAAATCTCCGGGACTGTTACAGAGTCAAGCGCAAAAACTTTCAAGTTCAAAGTCATAGCTGTGAATGAAGCAGGAGAGTCAAAAGTCCAAACCGTAAGCATAAAAGTTGTGGCAAAAACTCCGTACTTCAAGACAGAGACTCTCAAGTCAGCAACATGGAGCAAGTCTTACAGCTTCACAGTGAAACTTGCTAACATTAAGGCTGAAACTTGGAGCATTGAAGGTGATCTGCCTGAAGGAATGAAGTTCGAGAAAGGGAAATTTTCAGGGAAGCCCAAAGAAGTCGGCGATTTCGACCTCACAATCACAGCAAGCAACGGAGCATCAAAAATCACTCAGGACTTCACGCTGAGGGTCGCAGGCATTCCCCCGAAATTCTCAGGCTCATTCAAGACAGGCACTGAGGGAAAATATTACGAGTGCAAACTAAAGGCTAAAGGGTCAACGCCAATCGAATGGGAATTTGACTCACTCCCTGAAGGACTGACGGCGACTCCTGACGCGACCGGCGAAATCTGCACAATCTCAGGAACTCCGGAAGAAGTATTCGCTCAGTCAGTAGCAATCACTCTCACTAACGGCGACAACGAGGGCGACTCAATCACAGCTCACAAGAAGCTCACGATAAAGGCCGTCAAGCCGCAATTTGAGACGAAAGCAAAAGACATCCCCGGCGGAACTGTTGATGAAACATATTCTTACCAGCTCAAACTTAAGGCAAACTATACGCCCTCAAATGTCAAATGGACTTACACAGGCGACATGCCAGCAGGACTCACGCTCGACGAGGACAACGGGACAATATACGGCGTTCCGGAAAAGGCAGTGAAGAACAGCAGGTTCAAAGTCTCAGCAGTCAACGCCGCTAAAGAATCACTGAAGGCAACACTTACCATAACAATGACAATTAAAGCGGCTGAAGATACCCGGCTTCCTGTTCTCGGTGAAAGCCCTGAAGGTGAAAGCGAAAACGCAGCACCCGAATTTGTGAACGGCATAGCATACTATGAGCGCGGAGAAATCACAGCCGAAAATCTCGCGGCCATCTCAAGCTCTGGTGAAGTAATCATTGCGACGCTTCCGGCGGTTGAAGTTGATGCGGAAGATCTGTACGAGTTCACGGTGTCAGTCGACAAGTCAGCACCCAACGGAGGAGGCCTAGTGTGGCATTCATTCCCGGACGGTGAATATGACGGCGGAGACTCTGAAGAAGCATACTTCCTCGACAGCAATAACACCGACATTAAGACCGTGCCTGAAGATTATTGCGTAACGGTTCATGCATGGCTCAAGCCCGGAGTGATCTATGAGCCTGTTATAGCCGTGAAGATTTCACACAACAACTAAGAAGCACACACTCAAAGTTTCATGCTCTGCTCTCAAAACGGGGGCAGAGTTTTTTTTTTGCAATATAATACTTAAGTCATCCACGAGAAAATTAACAGGAGGAAAAAGAGTTTGCAGAAAGTTTCTATCATCGGAGCAGGAGTCAGCGGACAGGGTCTCGCAATCCTCGCTCATAATTTAGGCTGTGAAGTTTTTGTGTCAGAAAAGAAATCTATTACCCCTGAAGCAAAATCACTCTTCAATGAAAATAATATTACTTGCGAGGAAGGGCACTCGGATAAAGTTTTTGACTGCGATACGATTCTCATAAGCTCAGGCATTCCCCCTCAGTCTGAAATTCTGCTTGAAGCTCAAAGGCGCGGAGTAACATTAACGGGCGAGCTTGATTTTGTCATCCCTCACATAAGGACGAAAAATCTTGTTTGTGTTACAGGGAGCAACGGAAAAAGCACAGTAACATCATTAACCGGCCATGTTCTGAAACGCGCGGGACTCAAAGCCGGGACGGGCGGCAATCTAGGAACGTCGTCAGCAAGATTCACACAGGAAGATTTTGACGCTGTTGTCCTTGAGCTTTCGAGCTTCCAGCTTGCGAGGGCGACTCGTAATCTTCACGCAAAAATCGCAATAATCACTAACCTTGCGCCCGATCATATTGACTGGCACGGGAGCTATGAAGCATACGTTGAGGCAAAATCACATGTATTAACACTCAGAGACCCTGACGGATTCGGGATCATTCAGGACAGGGATTATGACATTCTCAAGCCGACGGGGAAAATCATCACACTTTCATGGAACGAAAAGCCCGCGCATGACTCACAAGGTCATATCTTCATGGACAAAGACAAAGCAGCCCTCACAATTGACGGCAGAACATCAACACTTTTCAGCTACAATGACACGACATTAATCGGCTCTCACAATCTCGAAAACGTAGCAATGACTCTGTGTGCTGTGAAACTCTTGGGCGTTGACGTTGACGGTCGCGCGAAATTTTTGCTTGAAGGATTCCGGCCTTTGCCCCACAGGTGCGAGGATGCCGGGACTCTTGACGGCGTTCAGTACATTGACGACTCAAAAGGAACGAACGTAGCAGCAACTATCACGGCAATGACATGTATACACGGACGGAAGATAATCATTCTCGGCGGTCAGGGAAAAGGCGAGGACTATACCCCGCTGGCAAAAGCTGTGAAGAGTGAATGCGATTACGCGGTGTTGATGGGAGAAGAGGCGCAAAAGATTCAGGAGGCATTAGAGCATGAAGACTATACGAGCTTCCGCAGGGTCAAAGACATGGAAGAGGCCGTGAACGTCTCGCAGTCATTAGCGTCTCCGGGAATGGTAGTATTATTGTCGCCCGCCTGCACTAGCTGGGACATGTACAAGTCATACAAGGCACGCGGCGAGCACTTCTGCAAAATCGTCAAGTCAAAAATAGAGTCAGCGTCATAAAATGGAGATATTAATACCAATGATAATAAGCGGGTGCGGGCTGATAATGATTTCCTCACTCGCACTGCGCAACAGCATGACAGGGGGAAACCCGTACGCGGCGCCTTTGAGGCAGTTTCAGTTCATAGGGATCGGGCTGACTCTGATGATGATATGCCTTGCGTGGACGAGTCCTTCAGTGAAGAAACACAGCGGGAAATTATTTGCGCTCGCATTCTTCCTCCTCGTGATAACAGCAATACCCGGCATTGGGATAAAGGTCGGAGGAGCGCGCCGATGGTTAAGCCTCGTAGTGATTCGTTTCCAGCCTCTAGAACTCGCATTACTCGCAGTGCCAATATTCATGGCCGACAGACTCACAGATGAAGACAGCCTCACAAAGCGCGGGAACTTTCATTCATTCGTCCGTCCGACTCTAATGGTGATTGTTATGATGGGCATACCGTTAATGCTTCAGCCGAACTTGGGCGGAACGATAATCATCACGGCGATATGCTTTGTTATGCACATTGAGCGGCGCGGCTGGAAATATCCTGTATGGGGGGTAATTCTCGGAGTTGTTGCTGTCTTTGTGCTGATTCTGATTGCGCCGTACAGAATGAGAAGGTTCAATGCTTTCTGGGATCCCTGGTCAGATCCTACTGATACGGGCTTCCAGATTATTCAGGGTCTTGTAGCGTTCGCAAACGGCTCTCTGACAGGAGTTGGAATAGGCAAAGGTCTTCAGGAGGACAGATATTTGCCGGAAGCTGACACGGATTATATATTCCCTGCGATAGGCGAGGAGTTCGGGCTGGTTGGTACTATGTTCCTGCTGATGCTCTATGCGTTATGGACGTGGCGAGTCTACTACATATACAGGGACGCGAAGACACCTTTCACGAAATCGCTCGCGTTAGGTCTGACAGCGTCGGTGATATTTCCGATGTTCGTGAACGTTGCGGGCGTAACAAAGCTGATGCCATTATCTGGAATACCCATGCCGTTTTTGAGCGCGGGAGGAAGCTCGATGATGTTCATGTGGGCAAAAGTAGGATTACTCATGTCGATAAAGATGGAGAACAAAGAACCATGAAAGTATTAATAGCTTCAGGCGGTACGGGAGGACATATATTCCCTGCGATAGTGTTCGGCAAGGATCGTCAGCAAAAAGGGGATATAGTATCGTGGCTCTGCGGTTCACGTAAACTTGAGAGGGATATATATTCGTCAGCAGGAATTGAGCCGGTGATACTTCCTTTAGCGGGGTCTCCTATGGGTACTCGCTCGGCAACAAAAATTTTTGCGCGAATTGCTGACATGTTCAAATCAATCTCACTTACTGCGAAATACATTAAGACCTTCAAGCCTGACGAGGTATATTTGTTCGGAGGGTATATATCATTTGCGCCGCTGATAGTTGCGAGGGTGAAGAATATCCCTGTAACTTTGCATGAACAGAACACAGTAGCCGGGAGAGTCGCGAGGTTTGCCGCAAGAATGGGAGCGAGGATCATAACGGGCTGGCCGGTGTGCGAGGGTATAAAGTCATTCACGTACACGGGGACTCCAGCTCGTGAGCCTTTGAGGATGACGAGAGATGACGCGCTGAAGACTCTCGGTGTTAATGTTCGTGAGGGCGTGAAAATTGTCGGTGTTGCAGGGGGGTCATTAGGGAGCGGGCCATTAAGTGAAATTCTGACGAGAGCCGCGAGATTATGCCCTGAGTATGAGTTTGTGTTTCTGTCAGCAAAAGAGAGACACGACGAAAGCAACGCGCATTTTATCCCGCCTCAATGGGACATGAATCCGTTTTACTCAGCGTGCGATGTACTTGTGTGCAGGTCAGGAGGCTCAACGCTAGCTGAGGTTCTGAAGTGGAGAATGCCGGCTATCACAATCCCATGGCCGGGAGCGATGGACAATCATCAAGCAAAGAACGCAGAAGAGTTCGTGAAACTTGCGGTGAACGGGAGAATATTTTGCGAGACTGACAGCCCGGAGAACCTAGCGGGAATGATAAGAGAGATTTTGCGGTGAAGATAAAGAATGAGTCCCCTCAATAGGCGATGGGGGACTCAAAATGTATTGTGTTGTTTGGTTATAGGTTTATCGATTGTTCGTGAGGAATTAGCGTACTAACATGTAAACGGTATCGCTTTCACCGTCGTAAGCATCTTCTGTAGTTACTGCTGGTTTACTTTCATCTTCATCCGTATCAGGGTTATCATTTTCGGCTGGAATTTCTACAGCGGTTTTTCTGAGATTCATTCGTTCGGCTTTGCTCGCAAGAATCGCCTTAACATTCCTGCCTGCTCCTGCTTCATTAGCAACAAGTTTATAGACAAGATACCAGTTAGCATCAGGATCATCTTCTGTGGTTACATATACTCCGTACTGCCCTGCTGTTAAATTGCTTGGTGTTGAGAGAGCTACAAGCGTTTCACTGAGATAAGCACTTGCACCCTTTGCAACTTTTGCTGCTTTAGTTCCGTTTACGTTGATTGACGCGGCATTATCGATGTAATACGCCTGCATTGCCGCCGCTGCTTTCTCTAAGCTGTCAGCTATTGCCGTTCCTCTTGCTGCGTCCGATGCCTGCTGACCGCCGATCATTACCATCGCTCCGAGAATACCCATTATTCCCATTACGATTAACAGTTCTACGAGCGTGAATCCTTTGTGTGTTCTCTTCATGAATTTTTCCTCCTAGTTATTTTTGCTGAATTTATCCGTCGCCTATTCACAGATAAAACTTCTTGCAGACTGGTTACTGCAAACCCTTTGCGCGCTTGATGCTTGTTGCTTTGTGAAACGGAAAAATTTTTTGCACACAACTAATTCACATAATCCCTTGCCTTTGTGATATAATTCTTCCAAGAGACAAAGAATATGCACCGCACTAATTGTGTGCGTTTAACTTGACTAAAGAAATTATAGCATAAACTTTGTCTTTTTTGTTGTTCCTTCACATAATTTTTTCAGAAGCTCACAAAAATATATTCCCCTCTTCACGCTGTTATAATCTCCTCAGCTCATGACTCGAATTGAAACGTGCTGAATGTTTTTCACGCTCTCAAAATGTTATGAGAAACTCAGAATCACAAACTCAAAACTTTCACGGAGGACTCAAAATGACTCAGACTGAACGAATCTCACACATGGAAAACTGCCTCAACGACTCACGAAAAGCAATCGACTCTCTAGCTCATGCCCTCGAAATGTACCGGGCTGTTCAGGGAAAAATCATCGAGCTTGCATCGTATTACGACTCTGAAGAGTGGCGCAAAGATTTTGAGGACGACGAAGCTGGAAGACTCCCCGCTGACTTGAAACGCGGAGTTTTGAGCGAGGACGCAGTGTATGACCTTCTCAGCGACAACAGAGAAATTCTTGACGACATGGCCGGGATAATCCGTAACGTGAAATCCTGAATGTATAATAGCGTCAAAGGGAGTGAAATATTTTGCACTTCACAGAATATGAGAGAGTGAAATGGACTTTAGGAGGAATGCTTTTCACGTGGGATGACAGGAAAGCAGCAAGCAACCTCAAGAAACACGGCGTAAGATTCTCAGAGGCAGCGGCAATATTTCTTGATGACAATATATCGATAGAAATAAATTCTGTTGATGAATATACAGGCGAGGAACGTTTGCAGGCTGTCGGAATGGTATACGGCGATATAATGTACATGGTTTACGTTGAGCGCGTAACTGTGGACAACAATGACATTATCCGTATAATATCAGCAAGACACGCTACAAGGGAGGAAGAAAGATATTATGCTTATGGGCTTGCATGACATACTTGCGGCAGTGGCAGACCCTGAAGAACGTGAAGCAATACGCAGGGATTTTCTGAGACGCATGGACGAAAAAAGAAAGCTGTTCGGAGAGCCAGACACGTCAGACATACCTGAAGTAACAGACTTCTCACACTTCAGGCCGGGAAAACCCATCATCGACAAAATACGCGCGCACAATCTCAAAGTACAGGCAGAACGCGCCGAACGTGCAAAACTTGAAGAGGCAGTCTTGACAAAATAGGCGTTGGGGATATAATTACGCATTGTGATACGCAACAACCGGGGTGTAGCGCAGTCTGGTTAGCGCACCTGCTTTGGGAGCAGGGGGTCGGAAGTTCGAATCTTCTCGCCCCGATACCCAGTGAAAAAAGTATGCGGGAATAGCTCAGTTGGCTAGAGCGATGGCCTTCCAAGCCGTAGGTCGCGGGTTCGAATCCCGTTTCCCGCTCTGAAAACTTAATACGCGCTCTTAGCTCAGCTGGATAGAGCAACGGCCTTCTAAGCCGTAGGCCGCGGGTTCGAATCCTGCAGGGCGCGCCATAAATATCATGGTGAGTGTAGCGCAATTGGTTAGAGCTTCGGATTGTGGTTCCGGCGGTTGAGGGTTCAAGTCCCTTCACTCACCCTTCATGCGTTCGTAGCTCATCTGGATAGAGCGGAAGACTTCGGATCTTCAGGCAGCGGGTTCAAATCCTGCCGGGCGCGTCAGAAATTTGACAACTATATACGGACTGTTAGCTCAGTTGGTAGAGCAGCTGACTCTTAATCAGCGGGCCGTGGGTTCGAGTCCCTCACAGTCCATTCACAAATCACAATGAGACCTGCAAAGCACAAATGCGGGTCTTTTTTGTTACCCTTTTCACGCAAGCAAAAACTTCACGGGAAAAAATATATTACAGTCAGCAAGAAACATCGTCAGCAAAAATTTCACGCAAAAAATACACCCCCTGCCGCAATACAGGAGGTGCAAAATCAATTCGGACTGTTGAAAGCTCGTCCTAGTGAATCATGTTATGCCATTCTTTTATCGATTTCAGCGACTGGGAGTTAGTCCCTTTCGCTTTGAGTGTCATTATTCCTTCTATCGCAGCATCGGCAGCCGCAAGTGTCGTTACGTAGGGTATTCCCATCTTCACAGCCCCGCGGCGCAATATGCTTCCTGATTTCGTCAGTGCCTTCTCACGGGGAGTGTTGATTACCATCTGAACATGGCCGTTTATTACGTGGTCTAGCACGTCAGGCCGCCCTTGTCCCACGCTTTTACACTCAACGCCCGAATGTCTCAGTGCCTCGCATGTTCCCTCAGTCGCAAGAATCTTGAAGCCCGCATAGCTGAACTTCTGCGCGATTGGGATTATGTCCTTCTTGTCTGAATCACTCACGGCAATTAATACCGTTCCTGACAGCGGCAATTTGCTTCCGGCAGCCTCTTCAGCCTTGCAGAACGCCTCCCCTGGCATTAGCGCAAGCCCGAGCACCTCGCCCGTAGACCTCATCTCAGGCCCTAATACAGGGTCAACCTCCTGAAACATGTTGAACGGAAATACTGACTCTTTCACGCCGTAATAGGGTATGACTCTCTCGCCTAACGTTTCAAGCGGTGATGATTTCCCCGTAAGCTCGCGCGTTATCGCCTCAACCGCAAGAGGCACCATACGTATACCGCATACTTTCGACACAAGCGGAACTGTCCGGGACGCTCTCGGATTCGCTTCAAGCACAAAAACTTTTCCCGCCTCGATGGCGTACTGTATATTCATCAAGCCTACAACGTGCATGGCCTCAGCAATTTTCCGCGTGTAGTCCTTTATCGTTGCGAGTGCTTCGGGGGTAATATGTCTTGACGGGAGGAAACATGCTGAGTCGCCCGAATGAATCCCGGCAAGCTCTATATGCTCCATTACGGCAGGGACATAGGCGTGAACACCGTCGCAAATCGCATCAGCTTCACATTCAAGCGCGTGATTCAAGAAACGGTCTATCAATATCGGCCTGTCTGGTGTTACTCCCTTTGCGGCTTTAACGTAGCTTTTGAGGCTCTCGTCGTCGTACACTATTTCCATTCCCCGGCCGCCTAATACATATGAAGGTCTCACCATCACAGGATAACCGATTCTCGCAACAACTGAGCGCGCTTCGTCAAGTGTAGCCGCCATTCCTGACTCTGGCATGGGGATATTCAGACTGTCCATCACTGACTTGAAACGGCCGCGATCTTCCGCAAGGTCTATGATTTCCGGCGATGTTCCGAGAATTTTTACCCCGTTACGCTCTAACTCTGAGGCAAGATTTAACGGTGTCTGCCCTCCGAACTGCGCTATCACTCCGGCGGGCTTCTCCTCACGGTAAATGCTCAATACGTCCTCAAGCGTTAAAGGCTCAAAGTATAATTTATCGCTCGTGTCGTAATCTGTGCTGACTGTTTCGGGGTTGCAGTTGACAATTATCGTCTCAAAGCCTAACTTGCGGAGACTCTGCGCCGCGTGCACACAGCAGTAATCAAACTCAATCCCTTGTCCGATTCTGTTCGGGCCGCCTCCCAGTATCATGATTTTGCGGTTTCGTGAGACTTTGTTGCTGCCTGATGTGCTGTATGAGCTGTAGTAATATGCTCCGTTTTCTGTTCCGCTTACGTGAACGCCGTCCCAATGCTCAATGATATTCAGGGATTCCCGGCGGTCTCTTATGCTTTGCTCGCTTACGTTAAGCAATGAGGCTAAATATCTGTCTGAAAATCCGTCTTTCTTCGCCTGTATCAGAATGTCATCAGGAAGATTTTTACCCTTGAAGGCTAGTATTCTTTCTTCCTCGTCAACAAGTGCTTTCATCTCATCAAGAAAATATGCTTTGACGTGAGTCAGCCCGTGAATCTCGTCAACAGTCGCACCCTTCCTCAATGCCTCGTATATCACAAAATATCTCTCACTCGTGGGATATTCAAGCATTTTGAGAAGCTCTGACTTTGTGAGAGTGTCAAAATTCTTCACATGGCCGAGTCCGTAACGATCCTTTTCAAGCGAACGCACAGCCTTCTGCAACGCCTCACGGAAATTCTTGCCGATACTCATCACTTCACCAACAGCGCGCATTTGAGTCCCAAGTTTGTCCTGCACTCCCTTGAATTTCTCAAACGCCCATCGCGCAAACTTCACTACTACATAATCACCGTCAGGCTTGTACTTGTCCAGCGTTCCATATTTCCCGCACGGTATATCGCTCAATGTTAATCCGGCCGCAAGTTTCGCTGACACAAGCGCAATCGGAAATCCCGTAGCCTTTGACGCAAGAGCAGATGACCTTGATGTCCGGGGGTTTATCTCTATCACTATAACGCGGTCAGTCTTGGGGTCATGGGCAAATTGCACGTTCGTTCCGCCAATCACGCCGATATGCTCGACAATCTTATACGCCATTTCCTGAAGACGGGCTTGAAGTTCAGGGGAAATCGTGAGCATTGGAGCAACGCAGAATGAGTCGCCCGTGTGAACGCCCATAGGGTCAACATTTTCGATAAAACATACTGTTATCATGTTGTTGTCCTTGTCGCGAACAACTTCTAACTCTAGTTCCTCCCAGCCTAGCACAGACTCTTCAACCAAAACTTGATGGACTATGCTGGCCTGCAATCCCCTCTCGCAGACTGTGCGCAGTTCCTCGCGGTTGTAGACTAATCCGCCGCCCGCGCCCCCCATCGTGTATGCAGGTCTCAGAACAACAGGGTAACCGAGAGTTTCAACTATGCTCAATGCCTCGTCAACTGAGTACGCTACCTGAGATTTTGCCATGTCGATATTCAGGGCGTTCATTGTGTTCTTGAACTCTATGCGGTCTTCTCCTCGTTCTATTGCGTCTGCCTGCACTCCGATTACTTCAACGTTGTATTTTGCGAGAATGCCGGCCTTGTGGAGTTCTGCGCAGAGATTCAAGCCAGACTGCCCGCCCAAGTTCGGCAAAAGCGCGTCAGGCCGTTCACGCGCTATTATCGCTTCAAGCCGTTCAGGGTTCAGCGGCTCAATGTACGTTATGTCGGCCATTTCGGGATCTGTCATGATCGTTGCGGGGTTCGAGTTCACTAATACGACTTCATAGCCGAGCGAGCGCAGAGCCTTGCATGCCTGAGTCCCTGAGTAATCAAACTCGCACGCCTGGCCTATCACTATAGGACCTGAGCCAATAATTAATATCTTGTGTATGTCGGTGCGTTGAGGTGATGCCATGTATAAATCTCACTTCCTGTGTTACGGTGTTACTTGTCCGATGATGAAATGTCCTGTGATAATGCGGGAGTCTCGGCGGGTACGTCAACACTTTCAACAATCGCGGGAGTCTCGGCTGGTACGTCTGCGCTTTCAACAGCTGCGGGAGTCTCTGCGGGTACGTCAGCACTTTCAGCAACTGCGGGAGTCTCGGCTGGTACGTCTGCGCTTTCAGCAACTGCGGGAGTCTCTGAAGGTACGTCAGCACTTTCAACAACTGCGGGAATCTCTGCGGGTACGTCAGCACTTTCAACAACTGCGGGAGTCTCGGCGGGCTTGTCTGTGCTTTCAACAACTGCGGGAGTCTCTGCGGGTACGTCAGCACTTTCAACAACTGCGGGAGTCTCGGCGGGCTTGTCTGTGCTTTCTACAACTGCGGGAGTCTCGACGGGTTCATCAACACTTTCAACAACTGCTGGAGTCTCTGCGGGCTTGTCGGGGCTTTCGTCAGCAAGAGTCATTATCGGGATTATGTCTGCTGAAGGCGCGTTATCTCCAGAAACAACAGGGCTTGTGAATAATTCATTGTCGTTTATCACAACATTTGCTTTCTTCCGCAATTCTTCCTCATAGGCCGTCAATCTGGCGCGCTCCTCCTGCTGAGTCAGAAGCATACGTATATCACCGCTCACGTCTGAATATGGCGTAAATCCCGCGTCAACATGTGAGACCTTCATCGCTACGCCGTAATCCTTGCTCGTTACCGCAAACACAGGACTCACACGCCCAATGTCAAGAGAGGCCAGCACGCTCAATATTCCCGCCCTGAAAGATGACTCAGGAAGCCTTATCGGATTTTTCGTGATGTTGATTACGTCATGGGAGGCTAATGCGTCGCCCGATGCTAATACGTCCCAGCTTGAACCTTCAGCAATTTTCGCACGGAAATATTCTGCGTCCGCGCTCGTTCCGAAATCGGCCATGTGCACCGTGAATCCTTCAGGCAAAATATACAGTATATTCTTCATTGTGTCGTAAAACTCTGTTACTTTGTCGTCGCTCACTGTTACAACTCCGACGGCCTCGCGTATCAGTCTGTCGGCTGCCATCTGGCGCGCAAGGTTCTTCCTGTAATCCTCCGGCTTTATACCTGAATTTGCGAGCAGCTGATAGAATGTCTCTCTTGTCGGGAAATATGTATCAGCGTAAATCTTCATGGCCTCGTCCGCTTCACCGTCGCTCACATGTATTCCCTTCTCTTCTACTTCCTTAGCGAGCTGTGAGTCTAATATTGCCTGGTCAAGCACTGACCTGTAAATCGCGGCCATGTCCAGTGACTCAAAGCTCCGTGTGCTGTACTGGCTCAAGTAATTTCTCAGCCTCTGCTCAAGCTCCGAACGCATTAACGAGCGGCCGTTTATCTGCGCTACCTCGTAATCCGTCATTGTTCCGTCGGGATTTCTGCCGGGGGTACGTCTTGTTCCTCTGCCTTCATACATAAGGAACGTCGAGAGCAGGAACGCTACTACTATTACTGCCATTATCCATTTCATTTGTGTACGCAGGAACTTCATCATGATGGGATAAAACCCTCTTTCTATAAATTTTTCAGTAAGTAATTCACATGATTTTGTGATTTTAGCACACAGTAAGCAATTTTACACACTCGCCAAACTCCTGCCCGTCTTTGACTCTGCCTTCAGCAATGAGACTTCACCGCCAGCATCAACCATGACTTTGCGCAGGATTTCTGAGACTTCACCGGCCCGGCCCGCAGGACATTCACACACTAACGAGTCGTGCACCTGAAGGAATAATTCGGCTTCACCCGTCGCGGCGAATGATGTTACGGCCTTGCGCGCTATGTCGGCGGCTGTCCCCTGTATAGGGCTGTTGATTAACGCACGGTCAAGCGCAGAACCTTTCGCGGGGATTTCCTTCACGGGGCGTATTCTTCCTGCTAATGTCCGTGAATATCCCCTCTCTTTTGCTGACTGTATAAGGCTGTCAACAAACGGCTGTATTTTTGGCAGTGCGTCAAAGTATCGTCTCATTATTCCGTCAGCTTCCTTGCGCGGAATATCAAGCCTCTCTGCTAATCCGAATGAGCTCATCCCGTAAAGAAGCCCGAAATTTATCATCTTCGCCGCCCGTCTCATCTCTGCTGTAACAAACTCAGGCATTGCGCCGAATACCCATGACGCTGTCTCGGTGTGAATGTCCCTTCCCTGTGTGAATGCCTCTATCAGTCTTTCCTCGCCAGACATATACGCAAGCACGCGCAGTTCAACCTGTGAATAGTCAGCCGAAACAAATACATTCTCAGGGTTCACGGGTAGCAGGCCGGATTTTATCTTCACAGCCCATGAGCCGAACGCAGGTATGTTCTGCATGTTGGGATCACGCGAGCTTAATCGCCCTGTGCCTGTCATGGCCGGGTCAAACGTCGTGTGAATTATTCCGTCTTTGTCCGCAAATTTCTGGAACGGTATCACAAAACTTGTCAGCATCTTTGAGAGCTCCCTGTGTTCGAGGATTAATGAAGGCGGCTCACCGTTCGGGGATTTCGCGAGCTTCTCTAACACGCCTGCTTCTGTTGAGTATGACGTTTTGCCTTTTGTCTTGCCTGAAGGGGTGAATTTCAGCTTGTCGAACAATAGCCATGACACTTGAGCCGACGAATTTACGTTTATCCTCGCGCCGGTTATGTCCGCTAACCTGTACTCAATCTCAGAAATTCTTGATGATAATTCAGCCTGAACTCCAGCAAAAATTTCACGTTCTATCCTTACTCCGTGAGCCTCCATCTTGTTCAGTGCCGGGATTAATGGCAGGTCAATATCATTCATCACATTCAGCAAGCCTTCATAGCTCTCGATTTCAGCGTTGAGATTTCCCGCTACAGTATCAAGAGCCTCTGAAGGGTCATCACTCGTCCTTATGGCATCAGTCAGAGCGGTGTAATTCCTCGCGGCCTCGTCAGGGTGAAGAAGGTAATATGCGGTCTTCAAGTCAAAAACTTTTGGGGAATGAGAAAATCTTTCAGGCGTTGTGATTAACTCTGTCTTGTAGTCAAGAGTCATTACTTCACACTGAGGGGCTACAGACTTCTCTTGATGGTAAAATTCGCGCGGTGATGGAGCTTTCGTGCTGCCTATACGCTTAAGCACCCGTGAAAGTCCAAGCCTTAACGCTAACTTTTCCGCGCCGTCAAAATCAATCCTCGTGTTTATGCAGTCATTAATGAAGTCAGCATCTCTGTCAAAAATATCATCACGCAATACCGTAAGATTATCACGTGTCCATATCACCGAATCCATTCCGGCAATTATAAACTTGTCGCGCTGTGCTTTGGGAAGTTCCTTCAGTGATGCATATATAGCTTCTATTGTGGGATATTGTGAGAGGAGTTTCTTTGCTCCCTTCTCGCCTATACCGTGAACGCCTTTAACGTTGTCTGAAGGGTCTCCGACGATTGCGAGATAATCGGGCATCGCGGCAGGGTGAAATCCATACTCATTTATGAATGAAGCCTCCGTGTAGATCTCCGCGCCCGCAACACCTTTCTTTGTGGGACGTATTACCCTCACTCCGTCAGAAAGCACTTGCAGAAGATCTTTGTCCGACGAAAGCAGAACAACTTCATACCCTTCACGGCGCGCAACTTTCGCGATTGATGCGGCTGTGTCGTCAGCTTCTACTCCCTCTCGGATGATTACCCTTATCCCGCAGAGCTTCAATAATTCCTGCAAGATTGGGAGCTGTATTCTCAAGTCATCAGAGAGCGGCGGCCTTCCTTCTTTGTACCCGCTGTAAAGCTCGTGCCTGAACGTTTTGCCCTTTGCGTCAAAAACTGCAACCGTCAAATCCGGCTGTATTTCATCCTGCACATGATACAGCATATTCATGAAGCCCACGATTGTTGATGTCGGTGTTCCGTCGGGTGCTGTAAGACTGATATTGAGAGCGTGAAATCCTCTGTGCGCGAGGCTGTGCCCGTCAACAATAAGAAATGTCTTTATGTGAAATCCTCCCTACATATAATGAAAGTGAATGAGGTAAATTATAATATGCTGAAAAATTTTTGAACGAGGCATATGTTTTTGAGTGATGAAATTCGCAGCCATGATACAGAGATTATCAGCAGGGATGAGTCGTATAAAGTCCCTGAGGCTGCCTGTGCTTTCGCTAACTCGTCGGGCGGCGTGATTGTCGGTGAAAATTCTGACGCGCTGAAGCTCATTCCCGAGGACATTCCGTATATGCTTGAGGATTGCGGCGTGTATGTTCCTCCGTTAGTGTGGCACAAGAAGCCCGCTCTTTACCGCGGCAGGGTATATCGTCGCATTGAAGGCCAGAATATCATCTCAGGGAAGAAGGCTAAAATCATCATGGCCGGTGATGCTCATGACTATTCAAGAGATGATTATCCCGTCAAGAATGTACTGCTCTGCGAGAAATCAATCAGCGAGTTTCACATGAAGGTTACGAGACTTAACGAGGGACTGAGGAAATATTCACGCGGGGAAGTTTTGAGACGTACGGGGGCATATTCGGGTGAGTTCCTGACGCTTGCAGGTGCGTTGATGTTCGGTGATATTCTGAGGGTTAATGCTGTGCTTGACTATTCGGGGGGAAATGCTGAGATTGAAGCTCGAAACATATGGGACTCTTTCACAATGATTTTGCCGCGCATCACTGCTCCTTTGTCATCAAAATGCGCTGAGGCTTTCAGGGAAGTATTCATCAATTCGCTTCTTCATGCTGACTATAACGCCGACAATCACGTGAACTTTGTCATAACGTCGAACCCTCCGAAAGTTTTTGCTGACAACCCCGGCACTATAAGAGGAACGGTCAGAAATCACAGGCTCGCAAAAATGTTCAGGGCATCAGGTATAACTTCACGCAGGAAATCTCACGGGCTCAATATCATTCGCGGCTATATGCCGTCATTCACGCTTGAAGAAGATATGCTTGAGCTCAGGACTTCAGCAACACTGGTGCTTGAAGGAAAATCAATTCTCCCTGAAGCTGTTATGCTGTAAAATTATGATGAGGTGAAAAGTTTATGCTGTCTCCAAGAATTGAGGACTATTTAGAGGAGCTATTCCTGCTTGAAAGCACGGGCCGCAAAATCACAGTAACAAGCCTTGCTGACCGTCTCAAAATCACAAAAGGAACTGTAACCGCAACCGTTCAGAAACTTGTTGAGCTTGAGTTAGTGAAGCATGAGAGGTACGGAAATCTTCACTTGACCGACACAGGACGCAGGCGGGGGATGACAGTGTTTCACAGGCACGAGGGGTTCAGGGCATTCTTTCACGAACTGTTAGGGCTTGACCGCGACCACTCATCAGAAATGGCCTGCTCAATGGAACACTATATAGACCCTGTTACGGAAGAAAGGTTGTATGCATTGCTTGAGTATTTCAGGCGGGCAAAGGCGGAGCATCAGCCGTGGGTTGACGAGGTGTTTCTTGCGATTGAGAAGCCTGTAATGCTTGTGCCAGTCCCTTTGACGCTTTGTGAAAACGGCTCGGAGGGGGTAATACTGAGGGTTACAGCGGATGAGCCATTGAGGAAACAGCTTGCGAAAAAAGGATTTGTGATAGGCGCAGAGGTGAAATTAATCGACAATGACAGCGAGATTTACACGTGCGCGGTTTCACACGAGACCATAAATTTACAGCTCAACGAGGCCGCTACAATCTGGATACAGCAGCCCTCAAAGTAATGAATGCCCCCGCCGATGAATTTTGCTGACGGGGGACAAATCATTTTCCGGCCATCATAAGCGCAAACACTTCAGCATTGTTCACCATATATGCAATCTCTGTATACTCGTCAGGCTGATGGGCTACTCCGTCGCATTCCTGAGACCATACAACAGCGGGAATGCCTTTCTTCCTGAAGAATGCCGCGAACGTCCCTCCGCCGATGCCCCCGCATTTAGGCTCTATCTTCAGCACTTCTTTCACGCTCTTCACCAAAAGTTTGCACACCTCTGAGTCAGGGCTTGTAGGTTCGGCAGCGTCGTTCCTGTCAACGTCAAGCGCAACTTTCGCTCCCGTACGCGCTTCAACGTCAGCAATTACTTCTTTCACAGCAGAAATCACTTCATCAAGCGAAATTTCAGGCAATATCCGGCAGTCAAATTCAAACACTTCACGCCCAGGAACAATATTTGACGCCGGGACATTCGCAAATCTCCGTGTCGGCTCAAATGTCGAATACGGCACATCAAATAAATCATTCGTGCTTGTGAATTTTGCGTGCAATGTCTCGTCTACCTCATGCGCGAGAATGTTTGCGGCTCGGCAGGCGTTTATTCCGTGATTGGGGTATGCCGCATGCACCTGCTTACCTGTTACCGTGAATTTCATCTTGAGCATTGATTTCTCGGCTGTCTCTATGAAGTCCCCCGCGTCATTCCCGCTGTCAGGCACAACAACTAAATCATCAGGACGGAATATATCACGCTCGATTAACTGCTCCAGTCCGTAATGGCTTCCGAGTTCCTCATCCGCTACGAACGCAAGCAAGACTGTGTATTCAGGCGTTATTCCCGCGTTCTGAATGGCCTTCAGCGCAAGCAACGACGACACGAGGCACATTCCGTTATCGCTCACTCCCCGCCCGTATAAGCGCGTTCCTCTCACTTCTGGTTTGAACGGGTCAAGCGTCCACGCTGATATATCACCTTCAGGCACTACATCAATGTGTGAGAGTATGCACAGCCTCTGAGACCTTTTGCCGGGGCATTCAAGAAACAATGAAGGGCGGCGGCCTGACTGCGCTTTGTCATCGTCAACATGCTCAACCGTCAATGATATATCCTTCAAGCCTAACTCATCTATGATTTTCGCAAGCTCCAAGATCTTCGCATCCTCGCCAGTTCCCCCGTTATGAGGGGATATTGCCGGTATACTGCAAAGCCTCGTGAGCGTTTCTACCATTAAGCCTTCAAGTTTCGACACTTCTGACATCGTTATTGCCTCCTGTTACGCCAGTTTTATTGAGTTGAGAAAGTCCGCGTTCGTCTGCGTCTGCCTCAGCTTGTCCATTATCAGGTTCAGCGCGCCGGCCTCATCCACTCCGGATATACGCTTCCTCAGCACCCATAATCTTTTGAGCTCGTCATCAGGTATCAATAATTCCTCGCGGCGTGTGCCCGATTTCGTGATGTCTATCGCAGGGAAAATTCTTTGCTCCGAAAGTTTCCGCGACAAATGAAGCTCCATATTCCCCGTGCCTTTGAACTCTTCATATATTACGTCATCCATTCGAGAGCCCGTATCAGTCAATGCAGTGCCGATTATCGTCAAGCTCCCGCCTTCCTCAAAGTTCCGGGCAGCTCCGAAAAATCTCTTGGGGAAATACAGCCCTGAAGGATCTAATCCCCCTGAAAGCGTTCGGCCCGACGGTGGCACAGTCAAGTTTGACGCTCGCGCAAGCCTCGTTATACTGTCAAGCAATATCACTACATCCCTTTTTGCCTCAACAAGACGTTTTGCCTTCTCAAGCGCAAGATTCGCAACACGTATATGTTCATCTGCAGGACGGTCAAACGTTGACGCTATCACTTCACCGTCAATTGACCGCGATATGTCCGTAACCTCTTCAGGGCGTTCATCAATCAGCAGTGCCATCAATATTATGTCCTGAGAGTTTGCCGTGATAGCCCGGGCTATTCGCTTAAGGAGGGTAGTTTTTCCGGCTTTCGGAGGCGAGACGATTAACGCGCGCTGTCCAAGTCCTATGGGCGCGAACATGTCAACAAGCCTCGTCGCCAAGTCGTTAGGATCGTATTCAAGGCTCAGCCTGTGGTCGGGGAATATCGGAGTAAGCTCAGAAAACATAGGGCGGTTCCGTGAATGTTCAGGGTCTGAGAAGTTCACAGTCTCAACCCTCAGTAATGCCTCGTAATGTTCCTGATCCCGCGGAGGACGTATCAATCCCCATATAACATCACCATTCCTCAGACCAAACCGCCGAATTTGTGATGATGACAAGTAAACGTCGCTGTCAGTCGGAAGCATTCCTTTCGGACGCAGGAAGCCGAAATTTTCAGGCAGTATCTCAAGCGTTCCTCCCCCGAAACGGTAATTCATGCTCTCTGCCTGTGTCTTAAGTATCAGGATTATAAGGTCATCTTTGCGGATTGAAGCGGGTATGTTTATGGTGAGTTCCTTTGCGAGCTTCTTAAGGTCAGCGAGATTTTTTGACGAAAGCATAGCATACGTGTATTTAGGTTTGGGATGCTGTATAAGCTCACGCCTTCCCCTGCGCCTGATTTGTGATGATAATCCTGACGGCGCGTTTGTCTGCATGGCTTCAGTCTCGTCATCTGTATTGTCGTCAGCTTCAGTGTCTGCGTCAATCTCTTCTTCAGTGTCATCTGATACAGTCTCAGGAGGCATATACGCTTCTTCATCAGCTTGTGAAGCCTCTTGTATCTCGTGAACTTCTTCTGTGAGTTCTTCAGGTGTAATTTCAGGACTGGGAAATAACTCCTCTGTCATGTCATCCTTCTTTCTGCGCACTGCCCTTTTTGTTACTGTACGTTTTCTTGTCGGTGTCGTTTCTTCCTGTGATATTTCTTCCTGTGATTTTGCTTTTCTCGGCATCAAAATTTTCCTTACATTGTGTGATAAGAAACAGGGAGCAAATTTTACTTCACTCCCTGCAGGTCTGATTAGTTCATCTTGTTCATCAAGCTCAGCATTTCGGGGCTTAATGACTTATGTTCGCTCCATGCCCTTTCGAGGGGGCTCAGTACAAGTTTGTGGTTGATGTTGCCTACCATCATTCCCGACTTGCCAATCATCAAATTTTCGGTGGCAAATGCTCCCATCCTCGTGGCAAGTACTACGTCGAAACTTGTCGGATGACCGCCGCGCTGAATATATCCCAGAACCGTAACACGAGCGTCATATCCGCCAGAGTCCGCAAGCTGCTCGCGCATTTCCTGAGCCGTCATTACACCTTCAGCAAGTATTATCAGCGTATGACTCCGTCCCGCACGGTATGAGCTTTTCAGGCGTTTCGTCAGATCTCCGATGCTCAGAGGCAGTTCAGGAACTACAACATACTCAGCTCCCGTAGCAACAGCGACCTCAAGAGCCAGAAACCCCGCGTTGCGTCCCATAACTTCAACGACAAAGAGTCTTTCATGACTTGTGGCGGTGTCTCGTAGTTTCATGATGGCGTCGAGTGCAGTATTCACCGCTGTGTCAAAGCCAATTGTCTCATCAGTTCCGGTTATGTCGTTGTCGATTGTACCGGGTATACCGATCGTAGGGAAGCCCATATCATGAAGAGCTTTCGCGCCGTGAAATGAGCCGTCGCCGCCGATTACTACAAGTCCATCAATGCCCGCTTTCTTCATCTGGGCTAATGCTTCCTCGCGCCCTTCAGGAGTCTTGAAACGCTCGCTTCTGGCTGTCTTCAGGATTGTTCCTCCGCTGTGAATTATCCCGCCGACTGCCGCATGATCTAACGTTATGAAATCGCCCTCAATGAGTCCTTCATAACCCCTCTTTACGCCTATGCATTCTTTGTCGTTGAACATGCACGTCCTTGCAACCGCGCGCACTGCCGCATTCATTCCGGGGCTGTCTCCCCCACTCGTCAATACCGCTATCCGTTCCATTTTAACCATGATGCTGTCTTCCTTTCGTGTGCTTTCTAGTCTGACTGCAATTCGTCTATCCTGTCGTTTATCTCTTTGTACTCTTTGTTCAGCTCGTCAAGTTTTCTCTGCAATTCGGCTCTCTCATCCGCAATTTTCCCCGAACGCTTTATGAGCCTGTCTGCCTCTAACCTGTCCGCCGCACGTCCTCCTGCAATTTTGCCGCGGTCTTTCGTCAAGTCCCATAACCATACTACATCGCCGCCTCCCATCAATGCATGACTCACCGCGCTGTCAAAAATCACTCTGAGCTCCTTTGCGCCTGTGAGAATGTCTTTGCCGGTCTTCTCGTCGTATCTTGGGAAATAGACCATTCCGTCACGCGCTCCGAGCACCTTGAAGTTGAAGCGTTTGTCATAGTCAACGGGCTTGTACTTTTTGCCGGAAATCATCAGCGTTATATGACGGTCAAACGGCTGAAGGTATATCGGAACTCCGCGAACGTACATATCAATGTGAAACGGGATTGTCTCACCGAGATTAAGATTTTTGAGCAGTGTATATTTGTAGTTCTCGGCTTCGTCTGCTGTCCACAAATTTCGCTCTGCTTCTGACGCTACGAGGGCTTCTACGTATTCGTTTGAGTAATATGTAGCTTTTATCCTGATTTCCTCGTCACCCTGTCGCGTTGCTGCTTTAGTTTCGTGCGACCATGCTTTTAACACGGGGTCTTCATTCTGGGCTGAATATGATGGTATGCACATTGTGAGTATCAATATCAATGACGCTGTAAGCCTGCGTATCATGTGTAATTTTCTCCTTCATTGGGCTGTTGTGAATGGAACTGCTTTATGAGCTGAATTTTTGCGAGTATTATACAACAAGTTTTCACGCTGTCCAGAATTTAACCGTCAGCAAAAGTTGAGAATGTCAAAAGCAAACTGGCGATTCGGTCTCGCAGTCATCAAAAGCAAATTGGCGATTCGGTCTCTCAGTCATCAAAAGCATTTTGCCGATTCGGTCTCAGAGTCATCAAAAGCAAATTGGCGATTCGGTCTCGCGGTCATTAAAAGCATTTTGCCGATTCAGTTTCACAGTCATCAAAAGTAATTTGGCGATTCAGTTTCACAGTCATCAAAGTAAAACGGCTGAAAAAATTCCTTGCTTCTATGAAATTCGCAATAAGGCTAAATTTTTGCAATCAATAAGTTTCTATGTTATTCTAACTTACATTCACAATACACAAAACAAAAAGGAGGATTTCGGCGCAAATGGGATTTCGCACGATAGAAGAGCTTTGCGCGGAGCTTGATGCCAAACGCAAGACAGCACTTGCAGGCGGCGGAGAAGAGGCCACAGCCAAGCAGAAATCGAAAGGCAAAGGGACAGCCCGCGAACGTATAGCGATGCTTCTTGACCCGGGCTCGTTTGTAGAGATTGACGAGTTTGTGACTCACAGGTGCGACAAGTTCGGGCTTGAAGAGCGCAAGATACTGGGCGACGGAGTAATAACGGGCTCCGGGACAATTGACGGCCGCAAAGTGTATGTATACAGCCAGGATTTTACGGTGTTCGGAGGCTCATTAGGCGAGAAGCACGCGGACAAGATCTGCAAGATAATCGACATGGCCATGACTAACGGCTGTCCTGTAATCGGCATCAATGACAGCGGCGGCGCAAGGATACAGGAAGGAACAGACGCGCTTAACGGTTACGGAAAAATCTTCAGGCGCAACACAATGGCAAGCGGTGTGATTCCGCAGTTCTCGGTGATAATGGGCCCTACAGCCGGAGGGGCGGTGTACAGTCCTGCACTGACTGACTATATATTTATGGTTGACGGTGAAGCAATTATGCACATCACAGGCCCTGAAGTGATACGCGCTGTAACAGGCGAGGCAGTAACCAGCGAGGAGCTTGGCGGAGCTGTAACGCACAACACGATAACGGGGGACGCACATTTCTGCGCGAAAGATGAGGCCGAATGCTTTGCGCAAGTTCGTAAAGTATTGTCATATTTGCCGCTGAACAACCTTGATGACGCGCCATTGAAGCCCACGAATGATGACCCGCAAAGAGCTGACATAGAGCTTCGCGGTATTGTCCCTGTCAACCCTAACAAAGGCTACGACGTTCACGAGGTAATAAGGCGTGTGGTTGATGACGGAGAATTTGTTGAAGTGCAGGCTGGATTTGCGAAAAATATTGTTACTGGTTACGCTCATATCGGGTGCAGGCCTGTGGGAATTGTCGCGAATAATGCGGACGAGCTAGCCGGGTGTCTTGACATAAACGCATCGGACAAGGCATCAAGATTTGTGAGGCATTGCGACGCATTTAACATTCCGATAGTAACATTTGTTGACGTGCCCGGATATTTGCCGGGTAAAGAGCAGGAATACGGCGGAATAATTCGGAAGGGCGCGAAATTGCTTTATGCGTACAGTGAAGCGAGCGTGCCATTAATCACGGTAATAATGAGGAAGGCTTACGGCGGAGCATATATCGCGATGTCAAGCAAATCACTCGGAGCTGATGCAGTGTTCGCGTGGCCACAGGCTGAAATCGCAGTGATGGGGGCTGAGGGAGCGGCAAGCATAGTGTTCAAGAAAGAAATTGAAGCGTCAGATGATCCGTCAGCAAAGAGGCTTGAGAAGATAGACGAATACCGCGAGGAATTTGCGAACCCGTATAAAGCGGCAGAACGCGGATATGTTGACCGTGTAATAATGCCTGAGGAGACAAGGAAAGCAGTATGCCAGGCACTTGACGCAGTGGAGAGCAAGCGCGAGGAACGTCCCGCAAAGAAACACGGGGTAATCCCTCATTAAACGCAGAAAAGGAGGTTTGAAGAATGCATTTTGAAGGACTAGCAGGTTCAATAAACGTGAGCATAGTAGCATTTTCGATAGTGTTCGGAGTGCTTGTAGTGCTTACGGGAGTAATATTTGCGATGAGACTGTTTGCCGGCTCGCCTGAAAAAAAAAATGATGTAAAGCCCGTATCACATTCACCGTCAGCACCTAAGCCCGCACCAGTAGCAAAAGCCGTAACACCGTCAGCAGACAAATCAAAAGTGATAGCGGCAATAACGGCGGCAATAGTAGAGTTTACCGGGAGCAAGGATTTCCGTATTGTGTCAGTAGAACAGGCAAGCAACGATATACCTATGGACTACTGGACAGCGAGATGGAAGACGGCCGGAATGATGCGTCTTAACACGAACAGGCTTAACCGCAAGTGGCATTAACGAAAGGAGAAAAGAAATCGTGAGCAGCAAATACAGAGTAGTAGTAGATGGAACAGCATACACCGTTGAAGTAGAAAGTCTCGGAGCAGGAGCAGCAATGCCCGCACCCGCAGCACCGTCAGCACCCGCACCCGCAGCACCCGCACCCGCAGCACCTGCAGCAGCACCCGCAGCGCCCGCAGCACCCGCAGCACCCGCAGAAGGCTCACAGGTTACGGCCCCCATGCCGGGAAAAATCCTGAACGTGAAAGTCAACGTAGGCGACAGCGTGAAGGAAGGAGATTTAGTGCTGTTGCTTGAGGCCATGAAGATGGAGAATGAAGTGTTTGCATCCGCGACGGGAAAAGTTGTTCAGATCCCCGTGAAGAGCGGCGACAGCGTGAACACCGGCGACGTATTAATGGTGATAGCGTAAGAAGATTAATCCCCTGTCATGACGGCGGGGGAATTTTTTCAGCCTTAAGGAGGAATGAATATGCGTAAGATATTAGCGGCGTTGATATTGGCTGTGATGATATGCGGCGCGTCAAATGCGGCAGTGTTTACGAGCTTTCCTGCTGACGGTGTATGTGTTGGCGACTATGTGAGATACCGTTCGAGGCCCAGCACAAAGTCAAAGATATTAGGGCGTATGTTCGAGGGCGATGAAGTAACAGTATTGTCTGAGCGCAGGACAGGGCGTGAAGTCTGGTACGAAATATATGACCCCAACAACGAGGACCGCACAGTGTGGGTATCAGGAAAGTATATAGTGCCTGCTGACTAGAGAATAGAATTGTCCCTCCTGAAATAACGGGGGGATTTTTTTTTGCGCAGTCATTTATTAACCGCTGTTAATTCGGTGAAATGCTATATAATTAGCACATCCACAAAAATTTATTCAGGAGGTTTAATTCGGCATGTTAGTAAACGCAAAAGAAATGCTCACGGCGGCAAAGGCCGGTCATTATGCTGTGGGTCAGTTCAACATCAACAATCTTGAATGGACAAAGGCAGTACTTCAGGTAGCGCAGGAAATGAAAGCTCCCGTAATACTCGGAGTATCAGAAGGCGCAGGCAAGTACATGGGAGGCTTCCGCACAGTTCAGGCGATGGTCGAGGCAATGGACAAGGAGTTCGGAATCACCGTACCCGTTTGCACGCATCTTGATCACGGAACGTACGAGGGCGCGTACAAGTGCATAAAGGCGGGCTTCACGTCAATAATGTTCGACGGCTCGCATTTCCCGATTGATGAGAACGTAGCAAAGACAGTTGAGCTTACACACGCGGCTCATATGCTCGGGCTTACGATAGAGGCTGAAGTCGGCGCGATCGGCGGTGAGGAAGACGGCGTTGTGGGAATGGGCGAATGCGCTGACCCTGACGAGTGCAAGAGGATTGCTGATTTGGGCGTTGATATGCTTGCGGCTGGCATCGGCAACATTCACGGCAAATACCCTGCAAACTGGAAGGGACTTTCATTTGAGACGCTCGCAAAAGTCCAGGAGAAAACCGGGTTAATGCCTCTCGTGCTTCATGGCGGCTCAGGCATTCCCGACGAGATGGTGAAGAAGGCTATCACTCTCGGCGTGTCAAAAGTCAACGTAAACACAGAGTGCCAGCTCTCATTCGCGGCGGCAACACGCGCATACATTGAGGCCGGAAAAGACAACGAGGGAAAAGGCTATGACCCGCGCAAACTCTTAGCACCCGGATTTGAGGCAATCAAGCAGACAATCAGGGAGAAAATCAAGCTGTTCGGTTCAGACGGGAAAGCGTAAAATTGACTGCCAAACACTACGAACTGAACGGAAAAACTATAGGGACAGGAAGCCTCGCTGTAATTGCGGGGCCGTGCTCCCTTGAGAGCTTAGAGCTTGGCTTGAGGGTAGCAAGATATATGAAGCACCTTTGCGACGAAAAAGGACTGCTCTATATCTTCAAGGCATCATTCGACAAGGCTAATCGTACGTCTGTTCATGCATGGCGCGGGCCGGGTCTCGAAAAAGGCCTCGAACAGTTAGCCGAAATCAAAGCAAAAGTAAACGTTCCAATTCTCACGGACATTCACGAATCATATCAGGCCGCCCCTGTCGGTGAAGTTGCTGACGTGATACAGATACCCGCGTTTTTGTGCCGTCAGACAGACCTTCTTGTATCAGCCGCAAAGACTGGACGCATCATCAACATCAAGAAAGCTCAGTTCCTCGCGCCTGAAGATATGATTTACGCCGCCGCAAAATGCCGTGAAGCCGGAAATGACAATGTTATGCTCTGTGAACGCGGCACTACAATGGGCTATCACAAGTTAGTCGTCGACATGGCCGGGCTTGTTGTCATGAAAAGTTTCGGTTACCCCGTTGTATTTGACGCAACGCACAGCACTCAGACCCCCGGCGGTCTAGGAGGCTCAAGCGGAGGAGATTACACTCTTGCTTTTCCATTGGCACGAGCGGCCGCAAGCGTAGGAATTGACGCGGTGTTTGCCGAAACTCATCCCAACCCTAAAGAGGCATTATCCGACGGCCCTAACATGATACCTTTAGACCAGATGTCAGAATTTCTTGACGAGGTTTCAGCCATACACAAATTAACACAAAGTTTCAAGCATTAAGCATTAACAGTAACAAGCAACACAAAGAGAGCTGGTGAAAAAATGAGCGGAATAATAGTAGCAAGGTTCGGAGGAGATGAAGCCGCAAACTCTCAGGAAGTCATAAAGTCATCAAATATCCTTCTGTCAAACCCTTCACGGCGTTATGCTGTAGTATCTGCCCCCGGTGCAACACCTGAAAGCGTCGGCGTAACGGATATGCTTTACCTTTGTCATTCACGTCATACGAGCCATGAGAATTATGATGACATAATAGCGAAAATCACCGAACGTTTTGACGAGATAATAACGGGCTTGGGAATAAGTTTCAATCTGAATGCGGAAATGAGCAGCCTCGTTAAAAGTATCAATATGGGAATGAGCCTCGACTATATAGCAAGCAGGGGTGAATACATAACGGCTAAAATTTTTGCTGAATATTTAGGATGGCCGTTTGTTGACGCTCAAGACATAATATTTTTCAGCAGGGACGAAACTCCCGACAAAGAGAAAACGTTTCACACTGCGGCTCATAAGCTGTCAAATATGGAACATGCTATAATCCCGAGCTTTTACGGGACATCAGACAGAGGGGACATAAAAACGTTTGTTCGCGGAGACTGCGACAGTGCCGGAAGCCTCATAGCGTGCGCGGTACATGCTGAAGTCTACGAGAAATGGAGCGAGGCCGCAAAAGTTTTCACCGCAGATCCTTCCGTAGTCCCTTCTCCTGAAGTCATCAGAAACCTGACATACATGGAGGCTTTAGAGCTGAATTACGCCAGTATGAATTTGGTGACGGACAACGTAGTCTTGACGCTTGACGAGGCAAATATACCCATGAGGATAGCCAGCACTCATAACCCTGAAGACCCCGGACTGCTCATATCATCAAAGCTCCCTGAAGGCTCAAACCGCAAAATCACAGCATGTATCGCAGGAAGCAGGAACTTCACGACAGTGCATATCAGGAAATACGGCCTAAATAAAGATTATGACTTCAACGAGAAATTATTTGCCGTGTTCGCCCGCCAGAAAATAGCGTGCCAGCTCAGCTTGTCGGGCATTCATCAAATGTCGGTAATCTTGAAAGCTCCAGTTTTTGACATACGACGAAACCAGATAATAGCCGAAATTGAGCGCGAATTGTCGCCCGAAGAAGTCAGCGTAGAAAAAGGCCTAGCGGTAATCGTGATAATCGGTGAAGGAATGGGAACAGTAAAAGGGACGTTCAGCCGTATATTTGACGCTCTTGTGAATGCTGGAGTGAAAGCAAAAATGATAGAGCAAGGAGCTGACCAGCAGAATATATTAATCGGAGTGTCTGACAATGATTATGCCGCATCAGTGAAGGCACTTTATGAAGAACTCATACTTAATTGAAGGGAGATAACTCAAATAACAGACAATGAATTATTAGAAGCCGCAAAAAAGTTAATGCTTACGGAGGCTGACGAGATACTTAACAGCGCGAAAAATATCAGCGTCGAAATGGTGAGGGCATCACGGAAGATATATTCATGCACCGGGCGTGTTGTAGTTGTGGGATTGGGGAAATCAGGCCAGATAGGGCGGAAGATCTCTGCGACGTTCGCAAGTCTCGGAACACCTTCATTCTTTCTTCACGCTTCAGAGGCGTTGCACGGCGACTTAGGAATGATACGGCCTGAAGATGTCGGACTGTTCATCAGCAATTCCGGCTCATCACAGGAGATTACAGCGTTGTTGCCTCACTTCAAGAGGACTGGCGCGGGACTGATAGCTATCACCGGGAATTTGCGCTCACAATTGGCGGAATATGCCGATATTGCGATAAACGCTCATGTTACGGACGAGGGAGACCCTTTGCGACTTGCGCCGATGAGCAGCACTACGCTTGAGCTTGTGTTAGGAGACGCGCTTGCTGTGATGGTTGAGCTTCTGCGCGGAGTTCGCCGTGAGGATTTCGCGATGTTTCATCCTGGCGGAGCATTGGGGCGAAAACTTTTGACGCGGGTTCGTGATGTCATGGGAACTGCTGAGAATTTGCCCGTTGTCGGCGAGAATGTCAGCGTGAAGGAAGCATTGTTTGTGATAACCGGCAAGGGTTACGGCGCGACATGTATCACAAATGCTGAAGGAAATCTGACGGGGATATTCACGGACGGAGATTTGCGGCGGCTTATGGAACGACTTGGGAATGACGCATTTACGGCGAAAATCACTGACGCTATGACACATAACCCGAAAACTATCAGCCCTGACGCATTAGCGGCTGAAGCTGTGCGGATAATGGAACGTTCAGAAATAAGCGTATTGATAGTTGTTGACGGAGAAAAGCCAATAGGAATAATACACATTCACGACTTGCTGAAAGCTGGTATAGCATGAAAATATTAGGAATAATCCCTGCGCGTTATGCGTCTACGAGATTTCCGGGGAAGCCTCTTGCTGACATTTGCGGGAAAAGTATGATACAGCGCGTTTATGAGCGTGCGAGAATGTCAGAGAGCCTCGCGGGTGTGATTGTCGCGACGGATGACACGAGGATATATGAGACTGTGAAGAGTTTCGGCGGCCATGCTGTAATGACAGGTGAAAATCTTCCGAACGGTACAGCTAGGTGCGAGGAGGCATTGAGGGTTCTTCATGGTGAGTATGACGCTGTAATAAACGTTCAGGGTGATGAGCCTCTGTTAGACCCTGCAATGATAGATGAGGTTTCAGAAATGCTTGCTGACGGTGAAGACTGCGCGACGTTGTGCCGTGAAATCTCAGATGATGACAGGAACAACCCGAACGCCGTTAAAGTCGTAATGTCTCAGAATGGATATGCTTTGTACTTTTCGCGCTCACTGATACCGTATAACCGAACGGGGATAAATATTCCTGTCTACGTTCACATAGGCATATACGGCTACAAGGCTGAATTTCTGCGTGAATATGTCAGGATGAATGATACACCTTTAAGCATGGCTGAGAGCCTCGAACAGTTGAAGATACTTGAGAACGGCTACAGGATAAGGATAAAAGCAACATCAAGCACTAATGATATTGTAGGAGTAGACACGCCGGAAGACCTAGAGAAAGTGAGAAAGATAATAAGGGATGGCAAAATTTAAGCGCATAGTGATAATCAGCGACGGGATAAGGGGACATTATCACCAGTCATTAGGGGTAGCGGAATGGTTAGAGAGATTATCGGACGCGACATTAGATCCGTCAGCAATCACAATCCCTGAAATGCCGTTATTTGAGCGGTTAATGAAGCTGAAACTTTTCGTGCACGGCCTTGAAGTACACGGGGGTGCATACTCGCGTGAATGGCTGAAATCAACGGGCGTAAGATACAGCAAATATGAGCCTGAAACAACGTTATTCATATCAGCAGGAAGCAAAGCCGCTCCGTTCTGTCTTGCGCTGTCGAAAGCTACCCACAACAAGTCAGCGGTCTTGATGACACCATCAGTTTTGGGGACTAAATCATTCACGTATGCGATTGTTCCTGAACATGACAAGCCCGTCATGAAAGCCGGAAATGTTATAACGACATTGGGCGCGCCAAATCATATATACATGCCTCATTTGAAGGATATAGCAAGGACGTATTTCTCAGGGAGAAACCTTGAAGGCCAAAAGGTTATAGCATTGTTAATCGGAGGGAGCGACGCAAATTACCGCATAAATTCACGATGGGCAAGAGATATTCTCTCACCTTTGAGCGCGACGAGGGACGCAAAATTCCTCATAACTACATCACGCAGGACAGGCGAGGCCGTCGAAAATACCGTTGAAGAAATCTTTTCAGGAACTCCCAACGCTGAATACATGTTCTTTTACTCGCGAACGCCTAACCAAAACTCTATCACCGCTATATTGGGAGCTTCAACGCACGTTCTTGTAACAGAAGACAGCGTGTCAATGGTATCAGAGGCGGTAACAGCGGGCTTCAAAGTGGGATTGATACGAGTGCCGCGAACGACGGGGAAAATTAAGCACATGTTAGGATTTGGGGCTAGGAGATTTGACGAAATGTTTGCGAGATTTGCTGAGAAAGGACTAATTTATGACTTAAAAGATGACTGGGACATGCAGAAATTTATAGAAGCACCGCAGCAGTATCATTACCGTGATTTTAACGAGGCCAAGCGGGCGGCGGAATGGATATTGCAAAACTAAACACGAAAAGTGCTATAATCCCGCGCTTAGAATAAACTAGAAAAGAGGATAATTTACTTGTCATTACTTTTAAGCACGGCATTTTCACTTTCAGCAGGCCTCATTATGACCCGTGTATTTAAGTACACCGTCGGCAGAAAAGGAATAATGCTACCTGACGTTACAGCGTTTTTGATAGCCGGAATACTCGTAGGGCCATACGTATTGGGTAAATTCAGCGGTTTAGGGTTTTCGTCAGCAGAAGACCTTTCACGGGTAAGCATACTTTCAAGCATAGCACTGGGGTTTATAGCGTTCGACATTGGGAGCGAGTTCAGGGCGGCGAGCCTTAAGGAAATGGGGAAATCCGCGCTGTTCATCGGAATATTTCAGGCTGTAACCGCAACTGTTTTTGTTGACTGCGCGTTAATTGCGCTAAGTATGAAGCTCGGTGCCGAAATTCTGCCTCTGCCCGTCGCAATAACTCTAGGCGCAATCGCTTCTGCCACAGCTCCCGCCGCAACGTTAATGGTTGTTCGACAGTTCAAGGCAAAAGGACCTGTAACGGATCTGTTGCTGCCGATAGTCGCGCTTGATGATGCCGCCGGACTGGTCATATTTGCGGTGTCAATGGGAATAGCTCAGGCCATGACGGGCGGAACGATAAATCTTGTGTCAGTCGTGATAAATCCAGTTGTTGAGATAATCTGCTCGGTAATATTAGGCTCATTGATGGGATATGTACTGACGCTGCTTGAAAAATTATTCTTCTCAAATTCAAACCGCCTCTCAATGACTATAGCATTTGTGCTCATGACAATATCGCTTTCGTCAGGAGAGTTTTACGTCGGGCAGGTAAAAATAGCGTTCTCATCATTATTAGTGTGCATGACATTGGGGACGGTATTCTGCAACATGAGCGAATTTTCAGAAGACATCATGTCGCGCTCTCAAAAATGGTCAGCTCCTCTTTATGCGGTATTTTTTGTGATTTCTGGTGCGCGGCTTGAGTTGTCAGTGATGCAAAGCGGGGGAGTAATGCTGATTGGAGCGGTATATATCATAGTGAGATGCGCGGGGAAATATTTCGGCGCATTGTTCAGTTCTGAGATAATGAGATGTCCTGCGAACGTCAAAAAATACTTGGGAATAACGCTGTTTCCTCAAGCTGGCGTAGCGTTGGGAATGGTAGTAAGCGCGCAAAGTTTAGGCTCAGAAATGGGAGGAATGATACGCAACATTGTACTATTCAGCGTTTTGGTGTATGAGATATTCGGGCCTATGCTGACGAGAATGGCATTGACGGACGCGGGCGAAATTGAGACGAAACAGCCCGAACACGTCAACCGCGCAAGATTTCAGAGATAAGAAAATCCCCCCTGCCAATCACGACAAGGGGGAATTATTTTACGCTGAGAGAGACAAGAGATTTCTGTAGATGGGGTAAGGCCAGATGTCAGCGGCAATAGTGAGCTCGGCCATGTCGCATTTCGCGCGTATCTCGTCCATAAGGGGAATGATTGTGCCTGTGAGGAAGTCTGATCTTTCACGGGCATTCATATTTGACAGTCTTCCCTTCAGTTCGTAGAGATGATTTGCATCACGGATCAGCGCATTTTTGGCGCGTCCAAGTCCGCCCACGTAATCACGCCACGGGGTCATGTCGCCGAAATCTACATTCTCAAAGTAAAGCATGCTTTCTCGTTCGAGCGTCAACTGCTTCGAGAGTGCCGGCAATACTCCTTCCCACAGCATGTCATAAAGCACGGCCGCTTCTACCTCAAGTCCAGTCGCAAAGCTCTCCATTCTCACAGAGCGCAAATTCTCAAGTTCGTGAGCACGGTAAACTCCTAAACTTGCAAGCATTTCTTTGTTCTCAGGCTTTATGAACAAGTCTATTCTGTCCGGCATCGTCTCAGCCTCGATTAATCCGCGCCGTTTCGCTTCCTCGTGCCATTCAGACGAATATGCGTCCCCCTCAAACAAAACATTACCGCCCATTCTGAACGCTTCTCGTGCTGCCTCTAGTGCCGCGTCTATAGGGTCTTTTCCCTGCGCGATTTTACCCTCTATTATTCCCGTTACCTGCTCTATTCCCCATGCCCACAAACTTGCGAACATTGTTACGGGAAGGGCTATGCTCTGTGATGCTCCAGGCGCACGGAACTCAAATTTATCTCCCGTAAATGCTACAGGGCTCGTGCGGTTTCTGTCGCTGTCAAACGGTATTATTTCAGGAAGTTTCGCAAGTCCCAAATCCATAGCTTTCGCTTCTGGCAATGATACGTCCTCATTGTCAAGCCTTCTGATTAAATCCGTCAGTGAGGCTCCCAAGTACACGCTTATGATTGATGGAGGTGCTTCATGTCCCCCAAGCCGGAATAAGTTCCCCGACGTTGCTACGGATGCCTGCAACAGACTGTGAAATCTTGACACACCAAGCACGGCCGCTGAAAGGAACGTCAGAAATATTATGTTCCTCCTGTGCGAGTTTGACGGCTTCAGAAGATTTCGCCCCTCACTGTCCACAAGTGATATATTTGTGTGCTTTCCTGAGCCATTCATACCAGCAAACGGCTTCTCATGGAACAACAGCCTTAACTCGTGCTGACGCGCCAATTTCCTCATCGTTTCCATCAAGATTTGGTTCTGGTCGCATGCCCTGTTTGCGTCAGAATAGAGATGAGCAAATTCAAACTGGCATCGCGCGACCTCATTATGACGGGTCATCACTGATACTCCGAGACGGGCTAAATCACGCTCAACGTCGTCCATGTAGTGCAATACCCTCGTGTTGATTGCTCCCATGTAGTGATGGTCTAATTTCTGGTCTTTCGCAGGCTGTGCTCCGATTAATGTGCGGCCGCAAAATCTTATGTCAGGTCTCATTTGTGCGCGAGGACGGTCAAGCAAAAAGTATTCCTGCTCAGCTCCTACGGTCATTTTCACGTTCCGTATTCCACGCTGGCCCAGTGTACGCAACAGCTTGAACGCTCTGCTCTCTACCGCGTCCAATGCTCGCAATAATGGCGTTTTCAGGTCTAACGGCGTTCCGTCATACGAGAGAAATACAGACGGGATGAACAATGTTCCGCCTTTCGGGGTGCTCACTATAAATGCGGGGCTTGATATGTCCCATGCGCTATAGCCTCTCGCCTCAAATGTTGAGCGTGTTCCGCCTGAAGGGAAGCTCGATGCGTCAGGCTCGCCCTGTGAAAGATTATGCCCCCTGAAGCTCTCTATAGGATTTCCGCCGCTGTCAGGTATCGTAAATGAGAGGTGCTTTTCCGCTGTTAATTCCGTCTGAGGCTGAAACCAGTGAGACCAATGCGTCGCGCCTTTCGACACCGCCCACTCTTTCATGGCATTCGCTACTATGTCCGCCGCTTCCGGTGATAAGTGCTGACGGCCCTCCATCGCGTCAATCACCTGCGAATATATATCAGGGTTGAGCTTTTCACGCATTACTCGGCGGTCAAATATCATTGAGCCGAATATTTCGTGTATCGTCTTTATTTCCGCCATATTCTATTCTCCTTCCTGCCTTAAGCACAAAACGTTATGAGATTTTCTGCTTAAAGTAAAAGATATTCTAGCTTATGAATATAACAGTGTCAATTTTTGCGGATAAACTATCCCACTTGCGGTTACGGGGGCTTCCTGTCGCACAGCGCACGCAGTAATTCATCGAGGCCGCGACTCAAATCTTGCGGCTCATGTTGTCTCACGTCATCTCAAAAGCAATATCATGTTCATGTGAGAAAGTCAGAGCGTCATTGCAGAGTCATTCAGCTTCGGCAAATAGCATTTTGAGGCGGCACTTGCAGAAGTGGGAGTCTTCTTACATGAAAATGATAAAGATTCCCCGGCCGATTAAAGCAGGGGAGTCTTGTTTTACGTTCACGCGCCCAAGACAGCAATACACGCACGGACAATCACATCACATGCCTCGCCTTTCGTTACAGGGTAGCCGTAATGAAACTCATTCTCAGCGTTATAGACCTCAAGCAATCCGAGCCTGCCTAAAATTTCTGCGCTCTCTAAGTTTCTGTTCTTCCCAAGTTTGAACGGAAGCCGGGAATTTTTCGCGGGCTTCATGTCCTTCAGCATAGGGAACGCATCACACACAGCCTTCACAAAATCGCTTCTTGATATGAGCCTGTCAGATTTGCTTACCTCAATTTTTCCGACACTTTTAATGTTCATAGCCTTCTGCGCTTTTTCGAGTATCTCTTCAACATCATCACCCGTAATAATATCGTTCACTCCGAATAAACCCTTGTCCATTCCCTTTATGATTGCCATCTCTAACACAGGGTTGTCGAGAAGCTCAATGTTGTATGACGGCGCATGCGGATATTCATTCGGAGTCATAAGCCCGTACATGTTTGAGATCTGCACCGTCTTGTTCACTGAATGCTCAGGCGGAACATCTGAGTACTTGCAAAGCGACAATGACACGCCCGACTTCAGAAGCTCCCACTGTACTAACATAGGGTGAATCTCGCGGGGCTGCTTGTTCTCCCTCACACAAATTGCGGCCAATGCTCCGGCGGCTTGTCCTGTCATCATCGTTATGGGCTGAAGTCTCAGAGTCCCTACAGCGAGTCTTGAGGCAGATATATTTTTCTCAGCAGCTATAAGCCCGTCTGTCTCATTCGGAATCAATACTCTCATAGGAACCTGAAAAGGCCCGCGAGGTCTGTTAAGCTCCTGGTGCTTCATTGTTTCGTCAAGGTCGTATTCCGTATCAGCGTCAGTATTAGCCCCGTGAAGGTCGAGAATATATCCCCCTATTGCTATTGCGTCAGTAAATTCACGGCTCGTATGTCCGTCCCTGTAGCTTAATGAGTTGTACGCAAGCTCGTTTGATGTCAGCGTGTGAGCTCCGATTATGCGCCGGGACTCCCTCACGTAAGGGATAACGGGCATCCTTCGTACCAGCTCTTGCCATTCTCGCGGCAATGTCCTCGCTGCCTCCGGGAGTATTCTGTTCGCGTACTCATCATCAGCAACTGACCAAGGCTCGCCGAGTTCGTTCTGTATGTAGTAGATGAAGTGAAGAGTCTTTATGAGCGCTTCCCGTTCAACCTGAAGCCGCAAATTTCTGTCCTCAAGATATGAGACCGGGAGTCCCCTTCTGCCGTTAATCCAGCCGTAATTGCCGGGGTAATCATTGCCCCAGTTCAAGCAAGTCTTTGTGATGAACGGCCTGTTGTCTTTGTCAGCGTCATAATTGTAGGGGTTCGACGAGTCCGGGAGTCCTCTGTAAGCGTTGTGAGTGATGAAATTCACAGGGAGCTCAACGGGATAAACATTCCTGAAATTATTTCCGTCAGCAGAAACAAAGCTCTCGTAGTTCCTTCTTGCAAGGTCGTAGCCCGGCAAAGGTTCTTCAGGCTTGAGATAACCGGGGACTCCTCCGGGATATTTCTTGATGACTGCTGTCCATGTTATGTCCTGAATCATAGCGTCAGGATTTATGAATTTTGAGATCGAGTTGCCAGCCCTGTACGGTGTCTTTGTCAGAGGCAGCATATCTCCGTACTCTGTTGCGTCAATTAGAATCTTGCAGGCGTAATTGCGATTGCCCGAAGGAGTCTTGGCGGTTACGGAAGATACAGCACCTTTTGTTTTCGACACGCTGATGATTTCCGAGTTCATGAGAAACTCAAGAGTGCCTCTCCTCCTTGCCTCGTTAATCATTGAGATAAAAGCCTCCTGCCCTATGTGAGGCTCAAAAGCTAATGTTCGCGAGTCCCAGTAGCATGTACCCATAGACTTGCCGCGCTGATCGTAATAACTCTTTATACGGTTGATGAACTCTTCATAGATTCCGCTCTTCTGTCTGCTCATGTCGTCCATTGTTGAGACTCCCGCGGCGGTTGCCTGTCCTCCGATCCATGATGACGGCTCCACAACGAGGACGCTTGCTCCCATTCTTGCGGCCTGAATCGCTGCTGTGATTCCTCCTGTGCCTGCTCCGGCTATTATGATGTCGTATGAGCTTTTCGGCTGTGATCTTCTTGAAGCTGCTGATGAAGTGAATATGATAAGGGTTGTTACTAAGGCAAGCAAAATTTTTCTGACATTCAAAGTGTAAAAGCCTCCTGAGAAAAAATAATTGTCAATCATACACCATGCGCGCAGAATAAATACAAAAATTTTTCCCGCAAGGCACGCTGAGTTTTCAGAGTCTCAAAAAGCAATTGCCAGTTATGAAGCATAAGAATCAAAACAGAATCAACGCCCAATTTTTCAGACGCTCAAAACGTCGCAGGCACTTCAGAAAGTAATTGCCAGTCAGAAATCATGAGGCTAAAATAAAATCATCAAAAATTTTCCCGGAGGTCGTGAACATCATACACACTCAATATATGAACCGCGCATTGTCGCTTGCTCGTAACGGTCTGCGAATGACATCCCCGAATCCTATGGTCGGCTGCGTAATCGTCAAAGAAGGCCGCATCATCGGCGAGGGCTGGCATCATCAATACGGCAATCCACACGCTGAAATCGAAGCCATCAATGACGCAGTCTCACGCGGCGAAAACGTGAGAGGCTCGGCAGTTTATGTTACTCTTGAGCCTTGCAGCCATTACGGGAAGACTCCGCCGTGCGCAAACCGTTTAGTCGATGAGGGAGTCGCAGAGGTCATAATCGCAATGAGAGATCCGAATCCCAAAGTCAATGGCAGGGGCATAAACATTCTGCGCGAGTCAGGCGTGAAAGTTACGGAGCTTTCAGAGTTTGAAGAGGCCGCAAAATTTCTTAACCGCGGATTCGTTTTCGTCCATAAATACGGAAGGCCGTTCGTGAGTCTCAAAGCCGCGATGAGTCTTGACGGTCGTATGAATCTCGCAAACGGTTCAAGCAAATGGATAACAGGAATCGAGTCACGAACAGAGTCTCACAGAATGCGCGCTGAAAATGACGCTGTTCTTGTCGGAGTCGGAACGGTGATAAGCGATGACCCCGAATTGACCGTGAGGCACGTTGAAGGCATCAACCCTTTGCGCGTTGTATTGGACTCTCATCTGAGGACTCCTGTTTTGTCGAAAGTAATCGGGAATGACGGCAAATGTCTCATCATAACGGCGGAAGATTCAGACCGTGAAAAGTCAAAAGCATTAACCGACATGGGCGCAACAGTAGCAGAAGTGTCATCAGCAAACGGCCATGTTGATATAGAGTCTGCGCTGAAGTATCTTGCTGAGAAGGGAATATTGACTCTCATGGTAGAGGGAGGCCCGGAGATTCTCGGAGCGTTTCTGCGTGAAGGTCTTGCGGATTACATGAAGCTGTTCATAGCCCCGAAAATTTTCGGCGAGGGAAAATCAATCGACATGGGCATGAATTTTGCTGACGTAAAATCTGCGTTCACTCTCAGGAACACAATCACGCGCACATTAGGCACGGACATAATGACGGAAGGGAGATTATCATGTTCACCGGACTTATAGAGACGATTGGGACGATAAAGAGCTTCACCCGCAAAGGAACGTATTACACTCTCACGGTTGAGTCAAAAATTTCTGGTGAATTGTCGCTCGGCCAGTCCGTCAGCGTAAGCGGCGCATGTCTCACAGTAACGCGGAATGACTCGCACACTTTTGACGCTGAGATGATGCACGAGACATTTATTCGGACATGGTTCGGAAGGGGCTTGCGTCCGGGGACTCGCGTTAATCTTGAGCGGGCAATGAGACTTACGGATCGCCTTGACGGTCATTTGGTGCTGGGACATGTTGACGGCGTTGCAACGCTGAAAGAAATCCGGGGGACTGACACAAAGGAAGCCGTATTTGTCCCGGAAGACTCAGAGTTACTGCGGGGGATTGTTGAGAAGGGATCTGTTGCTGTTGACGGAATAAGCCTGACAGTTATTGAAGCGGGGAGTCGTTCTTTCTCTGTAGGGATTATCCCTGCGACTCTCAGCGCGACGACACTCGGTGAGCTTAAAGCCGGAGGGATAATCAACCTTGAGACGGATATACTTGGGAAATATGTTGCGAGGCTCGCGGAATTTCGCCCTGCTGCTAATGACTCGGATTACTGGCGGTCGCTTTTGTCGTGAAAATCTCCTTGAGGCTGTCAACATAAGGCGGTCTTGCGATTCCGTATTCAGTAACAATCCCGGTGATTAATTCATGGCCTGTAACATCAAACGCGGGGTTATAGACTTTCACGCCTTCAGGAGCCATTCTCTTTGAGTACCACATCTCTGTAACTTCTTCGGGGCTTCTCTGCTCAATGATAATGTCTGAGCCAGTCTGAATCGTCATGTCGATTGTTGAAGCGGGGCAGAAAACGTAAAAGGGAACGCCGTAATATTTTGCGAGAACCGCGAGTCCTGATGTGCCTATCTTGTTGCAAGCGTCCCCGTTCGCCGCTAACCTGTCGCACCCCACAAACACCGCGCTGACTCTTCCTTCCTTCATGACCTGTGAAGACATGTTGTCGCAAATTAATGTAGTGTCGACTCCGTCAGCAAGAAGCTCAAACGCTGAGAGCCTCGCGCCCTGCAATAACGGCCTTGTCTCGTCGCAGTAAACGTGAAAGTTCATTCCCTTCTCGCGCCCCAAATGTATGGGAGCTAAAGCCGTTCCGTATTTTGATGTTGCGAGCTGTCCGGCGTTGCAGTGAGTCAATATCCCGTCGCCGTTCTTGATGAGAGTCAATCCATATTCGCCGATCTTCCTGCAAGTTTCAGTGTCTTCTGACTTAATCGCAATTGCTTCGAGTCGTAACAAGTCTGTGATTTCCGGGATAGGTTTATCGCTGTGAGTCTCTGCGACTCTGTAGACCCGGTTTAATGCCCACGAGAGATTGACGGCTGTAGGCCTTGCGGAGTTTAGGTAGCATTTTGCGTATTTGAGTCCAGTAATGAATGACGGGTAATTGTTTGCGCGTGATTGAAGTGCTGCGAGATAGAGACCGAACGCCGCGGCTATACCGATTGCGGGCGCGCCTCTGACTTTAAGAGTCTTTATTGCGTCCCATATGTCGCGAATGTCTTTGAGGTGAAGAATGTCGACAGTGCCGGGCAGTTTTGTCTGATCGAGAATGAGTAATGCGTTTTCATTTTCATCAAGCGAAACTGTTTCGAGAGTCATAATGTTCATCGTGAAGCCTCCGTTTGAATTTGCTGGAATGATTATAGACGATTCGGCCATGTGATGAATATAGCTGTTGACAAAGCCCCCCCCCCGTTGAAGTATAATTACCGTAAAATTTTACAACACAAAAAAATTAACACTCATTAATAAAGACTTGGCGTAAAGAAACTACAAAACGCAAGGTTATATTTGTGCTAGTTTAAGGAGGCTATAATATGGCGAAAACGGCGGAGACTTACGAGAAAGTTGCGGAGACCTTCACGCGCAAAGGCGATACCGAATGGGCAAAGGCCAAAAACGGCGAGGGAGATTACCATTACGGGAACGCGAAGAAGGATTATGCGACTGCGGAGCTTGCGAGGAAGAAAGCGCAGGAACTGAGGAATAACGGTTAGGAGGCGAATAAAGCGATGGGCAAATCAACTGGAGATACTGTCGGAGGAGCTACAGCAATCGGGATTATCGGTGCTATGGTGGGAGGTCCGCTCGGTGCTCTTGCTGGTGCTGCTATAGGAGGGCTGATAGGCGGTGAGAATATTATGAACGGTGTAGCCAGTGCAATAGAGAAAAGAGCGGGAGAACTTTCAAGAGATGGACGCATTGACTCTGAAAGACGCGCAAAATTTTCTGAAATGCACGACCGCGCCAAAAATTACCGCGAAAGCAAGAGGCACTAAGGGAAATTGTAGCATAGAGAGGAGGTGAAAACATGTCGGTCTTCAAGGGATTCAGGTGCAAGTACTGCGGAAAGCCCGTAAGCTGGAACACAGACAAAGGCCCACGCCCCCCTGCGAACGCAAACAGCTTCGACAAATGCCCCAAGTCGCCGGACAAGCGTCATCATTTCGAGGAAGTGTAGCAGGAAATAACAGGAGCATCGGTTACTCACAGCCGACGCTCTTTTTTTGTGTGCTAATATACCCGCAAAAGGAGATGAAACGAATCATGATGTACCCTTTTATGACTTTGAACGATGACACAGAAATAACACACTCCGAAATGTACCCTGACGGCACTGTGAAAGTATATATTGAGACTCCTGTTGACGGAGGATTTCATGACGCTACGTGCTGGCTTCCTATGTATCGCTGGGAGGTCAACGGCTATTCATGGCTGGAGATGCAGTACCTGAAGCACCTTGTCAGGAGAAATGCGCCGCTGTTCATGAAGTACTCGCAGGAAGGCGGTGTAATTGATGCCGACAATCCTTAGGATAGGCCGATACGTCATATACTTCTGGTCAAACGAGAACAACCCCCGCGAGCCTGTGCATGTTCATGTTGCAGTCAGACATGCCGTCGCCAATGCCACAAAGTTATGGATAACAAAAGACGGAAAAGTTCTGATTGCCAACAACAATTCTATGATACCTATCAGGGATTTGGACGGTATTATTGATATTGTCGAGAAGAGAAGCGATGAAATAATTGAAGCGTGGCTTGACCATTTTGGCGAAGTAAGATACATACGCTAAAATTATTCCCGCAAAGAGAGATGATAAACATTTGAACTGCCATAATCACGATCACGAAATAATAATCACAAAGAACAAATACAAGCGCGTCGAAAAAAAATTAACCGTCCCAATTCCGACTCCCTGGGGACTCTTTCACGTCAGCGCATACAGAAGCATAACGCAGGATGATGACTCACACACTCACCTTGCGCTCGTGATGGGAGATATTACGACTCCTGAACCTGTTCTTGTCCGGGTTCACAGCGAGTGCTTCACAGGCGACGTACTCGGCTCGTTGCGATGTGATTGCGGGCCTCAATTGCACACAGCCTTGAAGATGATTGCTGACGAGGGTCGCGGGGCATTGCTATACATGCGTCAGGAAGGCCGGGGAATCGGACTCCTAAACAAGCTCCGTGCGTATCAGTTACAGGACGAGGGACTCGACACAGTAGACGCAAACGTGGCATTAGGCTTCCCCCCTGACATGAGGGAATACGGAACAGGCGCGGAGATTCTCAAGGACTTAGGACTCAAACGCATACGGCTCATGACGAACAACCCCGGCAAAATTTCAGGCCTCGAGGAATACGGAATAGAAATCACCGAGCGAGTCCCAATCGTAATTACACCCAACGACTATAATATGAAGTATCTTGACACTAAGGCTAATCGAATGGGTCATATTTTCGGCAAAAACTAGAAGGAGGATTACTCATAGTGAAAGTAACAGAAGGGAAATTAATCGGCTCAGGACTCAACATCGCAATAATCGCTTCACGCTTCAACGACATAGTAACATCGCGTCTCATTGACGGGGCGAAAGATACTCTCATCCGTCATGACGTTTCACCGAACGCAATCGACATATACTGGGTGCCGGGCGCGTGGGAGCTTCCGTTAATCGCAGAAGAAGTTGTGCTGACGGGGAAATATGATGCCGTTATCGCATTGGGAGCAGTGATTCGCGGTGACACTCCGCACTTTGATTATGTAGCTGCTGAGTCGTCAAAAGGACTCGCAAGTGTCGGACTGAAACACAGAGTCCCGGTCTTGTTCGGCGTTCTTACGTGCGACACATTAGAGCAGGCGTTGTTGCGTGCGGGAAGCAAGGCCGGCAATAAAGGATCAGACTGCGCGCTCGGTGCTATTGAGATGGCGAATCTTTTACGGGCTGTAAGAAAAACTACATCAACAGAAGGGAATTAATCATCAATGCTTGACATCAAATACATACTCGCAAACATGGAAGAATATGCCGGAATGCTCAAGAACAGGAAGCATGATTTTGACTTGGGCATATTGGCAGAGCTTGACGCAAGACGCAAGAAAATCATCGGTGAAACAGAGTCATTGAAGGCAATGCGCAACAAGTCGTCAAAGAACGCAGGAGGCACAGCAGACTTTGACCCGAAAGCCGCAAAAGCACGCATAAAGGAATTGGACTCCGAGCTTGCAGAGATTGAGTCAGAACTTCACGCGCACTTGATGACTCTTCCGAACAAACTCAGCGCGACGACTCCAATCGGAAATGATGAGAATGACAACCCCGTAGTACGCACATGGGGCGAGCCGAGAAAATTCACGTTTGAGCCTAAACCGCATTGGGACGTAGCAGAGGCACTCGGAATCATGGACTTTGAGAAGGGAGTCATGTTAGCTCAGAGCCGCTTTACAGTCTTGCAGGGACTCGGCGCGAGGATGGAACGTGCGCTTGTGAACTTCATGCTTGACCTTCACACGAAACAGCACGGATATTTAGAGGTTGAGCCGCCCTTCATGGTGCGTTCTGCGATTCTTGAGGGCACCGGGCAATTACCCAAGTTTGCGGAGGATCTCTACAGATTGCAGAATGATGACTTGTGGCTGATCCCAACCGCTGAAGTGCCATTGACGAATCTCAACCGTGAAAACATTCTTGATGAGAAGGATTTGCCCAAATACTACACCGCGTATACTCCGTGCTTCAGGCGTGAGGCAGGCAGCGCGGGGCGTGATGTCCGGGGCTTAATGAGGCAGCATCAGTTCGACAAAGTAGAGATGGTGAAGATCTGCACACCTGAGACAAGCTATGACGAGCTCGAAAAGCTCACAAGCAACGCTGAAGATGTCCTCAAGATTCTCAACCTCCCGTATCATGTCGTGAATTTATGCTCCGGCGATATAGGTTTCGGCTCATGCAAGACATATGATCTTGAAGTCTGGCTGCCGTCTCAGAACAAGTACAGGGAAATAAGCTCATGCTCAAACTGCGAGGACTTCCAGGCAAGAAGAATGAATCTCCGTTACAGGCCTTCAGACGGAAGCAGGCCCCGTTTCGCGCACACACTTAACGGATCAGGAATCGCAGTAGGACGAACGTTGATAGCAATCATTGAGAATTACCAGAATGAAGACGGAAGCATAACAATCCCCGAAGCCCTTGTGCCTTATATGGACGGACTGACGAGAATTGATGCAAGGTAATATTTTCGTCATACTCGGCTGTGTAATCATGGCCGGAGTGTGCATAGGAGTCCAGAAATATATCAAGGCACTTGTTGACGCGAGGCAGTACGGATATTTCCGGGACATAGTTCTTGCTGGGGCGTTCATGATTCTTGCGCTTTGGTTCGGAAGCAGGGACGCGAAAATTGTCGTGGCAGGTTCAATGCTCGCAGCTTTTGCCGGAATATCTGAGAATGTTTATCACGACTCACGCTGGCGTATGCTCTTCCCTGTAATAGGACTCATCTGCACATATTACGGGCCGTCGGTGCACTTCATAAGATTTCCTGACGGTGAATATATTTATCTCACTCCTGCATTTTCTCTCATTGCCGGGACAATCTGGTTCAGCTTTTTCCCGTTCATATTCAGGTATATGGATGAGATCCCCGGATTAACTGGCCATGTCTTGGCTGTAACATTCGTGCTGATGATGTCAGTTTGTATTGCGACGGAGTCGGGCGAGTTCTTCATGGTGTTTTCGGGAATGACTCTTCTTGCGGCGTTCTGGTCTCGTTTCGGAAACATGTACCGTCAGGCGGGCAAAGCATTATCGTCAATGTGGGGTGTTCTCGTCGCGGGTGCTTCAATAATGGGCAGCACAAAAGGCATCGTGTTCAGCACCGTGCTGTTTCTTTCATTGGGACTGTTTGCGATTCCTGCTGCTGAGATTCTAATTTCGTTCGCAAAAAATATTATGACCGACTCAGAATCACATGAGGGCGGGAAAATTTACGGCGGTATGCTCAAAGAAGGAGTCGCGCATCCTGAAGCCGTTCAGTCAGTCGCAGGGCTTTGCGCTTTAACGAGCATGGCAGCGGCGTGGGAGAAATGGACTCTTGCGGCTGTGATTGTCATCGGCGTAATGATATTCCGTCATATTCTCAGAAAGAAATCAGACCTTCCGCCGTCATTATGGGGAGTTCAGTTTGACGACGTTTCAATGAATTATGCAGTCTCAAAAGCAAGAGGCATGATTCAGAACCCCGACTCACAGTCAGCAAAATTAATCGTAACTCTTAACGCTATAGGAATGGAAACAGTGATTGATGATGAAGATTTTGCGGAGATTGTAGACTGGTCATCAATGAGGCTTGCTGACGGCTCCGGGATTTGCGCGGGAATGAGCATACTAGGAAGGCCAGTTCAGGAAAGAGTCGCGGGAATAGATTTCGCGGAGAACTTATGCAGGACAGCGGCGGCTGAAGGATGGCCGGTATACTTTTGCGGCGCGGCAGGTGATACGGCTGAAAGGTGCGCAGAGATTTTGCAGGAGAGATTCCCCGGTCTCATAATTGCGGGAGCGAGGGACGGATATTTTGACATAAGGGACGAAGCTGTACCCGCTGTGATTGCCAGGACTGGCGCAAAGATTCTTCTTGTCGCGATGGGTCAGCCCCGCCAAGAAAAATGGGTCTATCTTCACCGCGGGACTCTCAAGGGCATATTGTGCGTAGGAGTCGGAGGAGCGTTTGACGTTTTCAGCGGGAATTTATTGCGCGCTCCTTTGTGGGTTCAGAAGATCGGATGCGAATGGCTTTACAGAATGCTTCAGGAGCCGGGAAGATGGCGGAAAAATTTGCGGCTCATAACTTTCATGATAAGAATATTTGCATCACGTTTAGGATTGCACAGAAAATAAAAATTTCTCCCCTTCATGAGATTGTGAGGGGGATTTTTGTTGCGTTTTTTGCGCTGAAAATATTTCACAAGCCGTTAAAATAATTTTATTCAACAAAAAAACGGGAGGCCAATATGGGAGTTGTTATCGAGATAATAGTTGAGGGAACAATTACAGGCATAAAAAACTTCAGCGGAGAAATTGTAACGGGTATACTGTTTACGGTTTTGTTCTTCTTATTTCCGAACCTGAGAAAATTTTTCAACCGCAAGAAATATGACACAGGAGCAGAAGGCCAGAAGAATATGGAAATTCTCCGCCAGGATATTGCGCAGCTCAAAGAAATTCTCAAACGCATAGAAGAATCCAAAGACAAAACAGCAACGACATCAAAACAAACTCATCACAAAGATGAAGACAGAGTAAAAGCAGAGCTTCAGCGCAAGCAGGAGGAACTAAAGCAGGCAGAAGAAGCAGAACGCGTAAAAAACATTGATGAAATACTTATGCCATTTGAAACAATCAGGCAGAAACCGAAGCAGGCAGAAGAAGCAGAAAGCATAAAAAACATTGATGAAATACTCTTACCATTCGAAACAATCAGGCAGCCCAAAGAAGATAAAAGCCAACATAAACCTGAATCCACGACATTACAAAGCAAAGTACCCCTGCGCGTACAGCGTAAAAATATATTGCCCAGACCGAGAATTACACAGAGGAACTCAGGCAGGACAAGAGAAAATTTATATTCTAAATATCAGCGTCTACATCAGACAAAACCGCGGAAGAAATCTCACAGCTTCCTCAAGTTTTTTACGCTGCTTGTTCTGACGGTATTGGCTTTCATGCTGGTGAAATCATTTCTTTTCAGTAAGCCTACAGATGCAGAGGATCAGTATGAATTGGGCTATAAATATTTCAGCGATAAAAATTATGCAGAGGCTCTTAAATGGTACACTTTATCAGCTGAACAAGGATTAGCACAGGCACAATTCAATTTAGGATTAATGTATGAAAATGGCTTGAGTGTTCAAAAAGATGTTAACGAGGCCCGGAAATGGTATCAAAAATCAGCCGCCCAAGAATACTCAAAATCAAAACAAGCACTAGAACGCCTGAAATAATTTCCCGCAAAATTTTTCCCACGCTTTTATGATGCAGTAATTTTTTTTTTGCGCTTTCCTTTTCTCTACAACATTCGCTAGTTCCGTGATAATCTAACATGTAAAGGAGGTATGTTTTTACATGTCAAAATTATTCGGACTCAAACAGCTCGACTCTTTCCGCTCATCTCTTGACGAACGATCGCAGGACTCACTCAATGCCGCCGTAAAGCGAATCACAAACGCAAAACTTAACGGAGGCCGCGTAATGGTTGTTACAGGTTCAGGCCCAAACATTCACGAGGGTGTTACAACTCTCATCGCCGAATTGATTCGCGTTGGACTCGTTGACGCTGTTTCGACAAGCTCGGCCGTAATTGCTCACGAAATGGCCGGGAGTCTTGACCGCGTTTACCGTGTCGACGCAGAAGCACTCGGAATGAACATGAGCAAGATGCCCCGCGGTGATGTCTTCGAGTTCACATGCATGAATGACTCTGAGCTTGACGCGCTGAGAAAAGAAATGCCGCTTGATGATGAATTGCTCACGAAAGGCAAGAATCTTCCTCACGTCAACGAAATCATAAAGGCTGCCGGGAATATGGCTTACCCTATGGGACTCAGGACAGAGAGACTCGCACATGAGGTTTTGAGTCTCGCGAGAATTTACGGGCTTCCCTTTGAGACTGTAGCGGGCTGGGGCTGTGATGAACATACGATGCTCGGCGCAGCTTCACGCAGGAACATTCCCGTTCTCGTTACGATCCCTCAGCTTGTCGGCGGAGGTGCTGTAGGCATGTCGATAGGGGACTCGATTCCTGTCTCTGAACGCTCAATGAGAATTTCACGCATGTTAGCTTCATGTGATGTGATTATTGAGTCGGCTGTCGCTTTGACTCAGGAGATTCACGACGGGCCTTTTGAGTGCTATACGGGTCATGGCATTTGGGCGTGGTGGTCAGGGCAGAACACTTACAGCTTGCGCGAGAAGTCATTGATTCGTATTGACCTTGACGAAAATTTGCGCCGTGCTGTCGAACTGAATCAAACTGTACAGGAAGCAATCGACAAAGGACTCCCGAAAACGAAAGCCGCAAAGATTCCTTTCAGGATGGAGATGTCAGCGTTCGCACGCCACGAAGGAAGCATACCCATTGTCGGCGACATAGGTAAAGTCTGGCCGTTAATCGCTCATGATGTCGCAAAGAACTTAGGCATTGACCTCGAATTTCTTTCAGCCTCGCAGGACACACCTGAAGGGCAGTCAATGCGCGAATGGATCGTTGAGAACGTGAAGCCCCTCGACATTGAGAAGATGCGCGGACATTCAGAAAAATTCGTGAAGTAACAGCGTTTCTTGTTGACAGGTATATACCCTTCTGCGCTAAAATTTGCGGTATTCATACTCTAGGAGTGATTCGCTGTGAAAAAATATATTGTCTTTATTCTGCTCTTAATGATCTGGCCTGTGTTTTTTTTCTCGCACAAAGAAGAAAAGCATGAACCCTCAAAGCCCGTTCTTGTTGTCGGCGTTGAATGTGATTACGTTCCGAACAGCTGGGAAGAAGCCGAAGCCTCCGAATCAAATATCCCAATCGCAAATCACGCGGGATATTACGCGGAAGGCTATGATGTTCAAATCGCAAAGCTCATAGCAAACCAGCTTGATTTTGTCCTTGAAGTCAGAAAAATAGATTGGAACGATTTGCTGCCATCGCTCGAAAACGGTGATATTGATGCTATATTCTCGTCAATGCTCGACACTGAGGAGCGCAGAAAGGTTGCGGCATTCTCAGAACCCTACGAGGCGAGAAAGACCGAATATGCCGTTATCGTACACAGTGAAGGCAATTACATTACGGCGAAGACACTGAAAGATTTCAGCGGCGCAAGGATTGTAGGCGAGAAAGGGACTAAACTAGATGACGTTATCGAACAGATACCGGGAGTCCTTCACCTTTACCCTTTAGACACCGTGCCGAAAATGATTGACTTTGTGATAAGGGGCGAGGCTGACGGGGCAGTGATTGATACTGATACGGGACATTTCTACGAGCTGACGAACAAGAATCTTACGCTGATAGAGTTTCAGGGGGATGACGGCTTCAATCTCGGCTTCCGGGGAGTCTGCGCGGGAGTCAGGAAAGACAACACCGAATTGCTTCACAAGATCAACGTAGCATTGACGAATATAGATTACAGCGAACGACAAAGAATAATGGACAGTGTGAATACGAGAATGGTAACAAACTTGCACTAAGCACGGAAAATCCCTTCAGCCCAAAAACTGAGGGGATTATTCATATTCGCGAGTGTGCAGAAAATTTCGTGAATGACTCCCGGCCATGTTGAATGTGTATCACTTTGTACGCTAAAATTTGTCAGCTTCATTCAAAAAATTTCAGGAGTGATTCAGCATGAAGAAATATTTCATTGAGCTTCTTGTGCTTGTAGTCTGCACTTTTCTTTTTGCTTATTTCGGAGAACACAAAGAAAAGGAACGGGCAAATTTTGTCCTGCGCATAGGTGTTGAATGCGACTATGAGCCAAATAACTGGGAAGAAAGAACACCAACTGACTCAAATGTACCGATCTCAAATCATGAAGGATATTACGCGGAAGGCTACGACATTCAGATAGCAAAGATTGTAGCAGAAAAGATCGGCGCGGCTCTTGAGGTCAAAAAAATTGCGTGGAATAATCTCATATCATCGCTTCAGAAGGGAGAAATTGACGCTATATTTTCCGGCATGCTCGACACGAAAGAACGAAAGCGCGCAATCTCATTCACAGAAACTTACGAGGACAGCAAAACAGAATACGCCGTAATCGTGAACACCTCAACGCCTTATGTCATGGCCGAAAAGCTGACGGACTTCAAGGGCGCAAAGTTCACAGCACAGAGAAGCACGAATCTTTACGCGGCAATCTCACAGCTTCCGGGGGCGGTCGCTCTTCCTGCGGTTGACACTGTCGCCGATATGCTCATCGCCGTAACTACAGGACGGGCTGACGCGAGCATTCTCAATCTTGATACAGCGCGTTCATATGAAGTAACCTACAAGAACATAAAGGTCATACGCTTCCCGAAAGACAAAGGCTTCAACGTCGGCTTCAACGGAATATGCGCGGGACTCAGGAAGAATGACTCATCACTCATCTACAGAATCAACGAGGCTCTTAACACAATCCCAAAGAGTGAACGCCGCAAAATTATGGAGCAAACAATCTCACGACTCATGAGCAGCTCACAGTAAAACAAAATCCCCCCGGTGATATTCCGAGGGGACATTCATTTACCTGTTATAGACCAGAGGAATCAGAAATCCTTCAGCAACTTCATCAGCCATCGCTTTGCCCTCAAGAAGCTCAAGAAGTTTCAGCGCAAAGAATGGTGTTACCGCAGGGCCTTTCGCTGTCGTAATGTTCCCGTCTGTCTCTACGATGTGTGAGCCGATTTTCGCGCCAGTGAGATGCGACTCGAGTCCCGGATAACATACAGCAGTTTTTCCCGCGAGGACTCCAGCACGCCCAAGTGCAGCAGGTGCCGCGCATATCGCTCCGATTAATTTCCCCTCAGAATGATACTTCTTCACGAGTTCCTGAAGCCCGTCATGATCTTTGATGTTCAGAGTCCCTCCCGGAAGTATGAGCATGTCGAAATTGTGCGCTTTCACGTCATCAAACATTGCTTCAGTGCGAACGGGTATCTTGTTCTTGCTGGTTACTTCCTGATGCCCTGTAAGTGATACTGTTGTTACTACGACTCCGCCCCGCCTGAGTATATCAACGGTCGTTAATGCTTCTGTCTCTTCAAAGCCATCAATGAGAAATATTGCAGCTGTCTTCAATTTGAATCACCTCGAACGAATTTTATCATTTCTATTTATGCTAGTCATTTCGATTCCGTCAGCATGATTTTTGACTCATCGATTCGCAAACGTCAATTTAATTCCGTGAATGTCAGAATTAAACCGTTGATTATTTTCGAGACTGTGAAAAAATAAATCATCAGCAAAATTTCAAAGGAGGCAAAACTTTCATGGCCTATACAGAAACAGAAAGTAAAAGCTGGTTTCAGAGGATACGCGAGTCATTCGCAGGAGTCCTCACAGGGATAATATTAATCTGCGCTGCAACGTGGCTGTTATGGTGGAACGAGGAAAGGACATTCAAGACGGCCGGCGCAATCGGTGAAGCTCAGTTAGTTGCACAGGATGTTGAAGACATTTCACGAGTCGACCCTTCATTGAACGGAAAAGTCATTCACGCAATGGGACGCGCTGACACGAAAGACATAATACGCGATACACTTTTCGGAGTCGAAACAAGCGCAATCAATCTCAAACGTGAGGCAGAATATTACCAGTACGAAGAAGAGTCGCACACCGAAACACGAAAGAAGCTCGGAGGCGGTGAAGAGAAAGTTACGACATATACATACAATGCCAACTGGGTCGACTCACCGATAGACTCGAACAACTTCAAAGACACTTCCTACAGAGGGCGCAACATAATTCTTGCCAATGTTGAAGACGAGACAATACGCGCAAAAGATGTAACATTCGGTGCGTACAAGCTGCCACAGTTCTTAGCGGACAGAATCGGAGGGGCAGAGCCTATGACGTTATCGAGTGTCGACAAGAAATCACTTGCTACAGTCATCAATGCGCCGCAGGGGTACAACGCTTCAGACATGATTCACGTACAGGGAAGCACGGTGTATATAGGAGCGAATCCCGGACAGCCTACAATCGGCGACGTTCGCATAACATTCACTCAGACTCCTCCGGCTGATGTCTCAATAATCGCTCAGGTAACGGGGAATACTTTTGAGCCTTTCACAGCTTCGAACGGGTACAAGTTCAGCAGGCTTGAAGACGGTCGGCACTCAAGCTCGGCCATGTTTGAGGATGCTCGCTCGGAGAATAACATGATGGCGTGGATACTGCGTATTGTCGGAGCGATTCTCGTGATGCTTGGACTCAATATGGTGTTCAATCCTCTGTCGGTGATTGCGGATGTGATTCCGATTCTTGGGACTATCGTAGGAGCAGGAGCGGGAGTCGTTTCGTTCCTCATTGGGCTTGCGTGGTCGCTGGTTGTTATTGCGGTCGCGTGGATAAGATTCAGGCCGTTGATAGCAGGAGGACTCATAGCGGCGGCGTTATTGCTCGTGTACCTGTCATACATGAAAGGGAGAAAGGCAGCGGAAGCATAACGAGTACGGAAAATTTGACGGCTGGTGATGATGAATTGCCCGCCGTTTTTTTTGTGCTAAGATTCGGGGACATTCCATAAAAATTTATCATTAGGAGGCTGTATTCAATGCTTTCACTGAAGAAGTACACGGCGATTTTTGCGGCTGCCGTAATTTTCTGTACGCTGTCTTCATGCTCTGCTCTTGCTGAAAACGCAACGGGCTATATACCTGAGCCTTTCGACATGACTCACCTGTATTATGATCCGCCTAAATTCCCCGTGAGTCATAACGATGACGGCAAAACAGGCGCAACGACTCTCCCTGTAAGCTACGACTTGAGGAATTACGGAAGAGTCCCGGATGTCAGGAATCAGAATCCTTTCGGCACATGCTGGGCACACGCTACACTAGGAGCAATGGAGTCAAACTATCTCACGCAAAAATTGAATGGTAAACTCACTGAGATAAATTCGGTTGACATTTCTGAGCTTCATATGGCGTGGTACGTCTACAAAGATCCGGAAGAGGGAAAAGCATTCCCAATCGGAACGGCGAATTTCGGAAGCGGCGTATTAGGTCAGGGCGGAAATGCTCAAATAGCTACAGCATATCTTGCGAGACTTGCCGGAGGTGCCTATGAAACTGCAATGCCGTATTCATCAGCAGGAACAAACACAAGCACAGCAGACGCAACAATAGCAACCCTTGTCGGCTCAAAGAAAGCGACTCACCCTTCATATGCTCCAATCGCATTAAGGCTCATGGAACGTTACGACATAGGACTCGTCAGCAAAGACAACAGAGACCTAGTAAAACAAATGGTAATGGAACACGGAGCTGTTCAGATAAGCTACTATGCAGGAAGCGGGGCATATTCGCCGGACTCAAGCACAACAGCATATTTTGACAACTCGCAGGGTACTGCTACGAATCATGCAGTGCTTATTGCGGGATGGGATGATGATTTTTCCCGCGAGAACTTCAGCGATACAGACTCAAAGAGGCCAACAGCTAACGGAGCGTGGCTTGTGCGAAATTCTTGGGGGTCAAGCTGGGGCAGTGAGGGATATTTCTACATGTCTTACGAGCAGTACATAACAGCAGGCTATGTATTTATCGCTGGCAATTATGAGTCCGGCCTCAAGCATTACGGCTATGATGACTTAGGGCAGACAGGACATTTTACTGTCAAATCTGATTCAAGTTCAGCAGGAGTTTATGCAGCTAATGTATTCAAGGCTGACGGTGATGAGAAAATAGAGTCAGTAGCATTCTACACGAATGACAACAACATGAGCTGTGATGTGTATATATATGACTTGGGAACGGATAAGCCTTCCTCGCCCGTTTCAGGCACTGCAACGCCGTTAGCGTCAAAGTATTACCCTATTGCAGGTTACCACACAGAGAAATTTGCCTCTCCAGTACCAATTTCAGCGGGGCATTATTTCTCAGTTATCGTAAAGTTTGCAAATAATGCAGGCTTTTCAGTGCCGGTTTCATATCCTAATAGCGTGAACAATAATGTAAAATTAGTGCTGGGCATGAGCTATTATTCTTCAAGTCTTACAGGTCTGACGAGCGCACGCAATGACTGCAACATGTGCATAAAAGCCTTCACTCTTCCCAACGAAGACTCAAGCGGAACTGCGGTTAATGCTTCAAATTTCCCGGATGAATATTTCCGCAGCTATATCACGTCAAAATTCGGGAATTATCTCACTGACTCAGAAATCGCAGCAGCAAAGAGTCTCGCGCCGAATTACCTCGAAATCTCAGACCTTAAAGGCATAGAGAAATTCACCGCGCTTGAAGAGCTTGACATTACCGGCAATAACCTTAAGGCCGTAAACATAACGAACAATTCCGGGCTTCTTCCTGAAAATATAACAGCTGATTACGGCGTGAACATTTTCAGCGGGAACAACAGCAGCAAGCTGGCATTTGTCGCTAAATCACTCGTCTTGAGCGGGCAGATTGGACTCGATTTCTACGTTCAAGTTTCGGATGATGTAACCTTGTCTGATGCGTATGTTGATTTCACGGTGAACGGCAAGACAGGAAGCAGGATTGATTTCACGGACGACATAAAGCAAACGAACGGCACATACAGATTCACCTGCTACATTAATTCCGTTCAGATGGCCGACGAAGTTACAGCAGCGATTCATTACGGTGAAGACTGCACGACAACAAAATACACCGTCAGCAAATATCTTGATGAGCTTATAGCTATTATTGACAGCGATTACAGCACAGATACAGTTTCAGCGGATCTCAAGACTCTTGCGAACGCGATAAAAGATTACGGGCATTACGTACAGCCTATACTTGCAGAGACAAACGGATGGACTTTAGGCACTGACCACAAAATTATGAGCTGCGCGGATTCAAACATAAGCTCCGATATTGACACGGTGAAAACTGACCTTCATACAAATTTTGCGATGGACAGATCAAACCTGATGGAAGGATTCTCCGGGCTTCAGATAGATCTTGAGCTTGACACCGACACGGCGATAAATCTTTACTTCACGAAAGCAGAAGGCGTTGACAAATCATCAGCTGTTTACGCATCTGTTGACGAGGGATCAGTGAGCGTGAAACAATCTGATGATGTATATATCGTAAGCATTCCGAGCGTCTCGGCTCATCTTCTCGGAACACAGCACACAGTTACGGTTAATGCTGAAACTCTCGGAAAGTCTGACGTAAAACTCTCTGCCCTTACGTATGCTGATCTGGTTTTGCAGTCATCAGAGATAACAGACTCAAGCCTGAAAGAAGCTGTCATTGCCCTGTACAAATATTACAAGGCGACAAAGCAATACAGAACATCAGCAGGACTTGACCAATAAGACTCCGTAAACTGAATCATTAATCAAGCACTGAGCAGAGAAATCACAGGGCGGGGATATAATATCTTCACCCTGTTTTTTTTGCACGAAAGGAAGACTTGCACATGAAGTTACGCAGCGAATTTCTTATCCATCAGAATGACAACGAGACTCTCTTAGTCCCGGCAGGAAGCGCGGAATTTTCCGGGATCGTCAAAGGCAACAATACATTCGGCGAAATCTTGTCCCTCCTCAAAGATGACACAAACGAATCCCAAATCATCAAGTCAATGTGTGAACGCTATGAAGCTCCCGAAGAAGTTATCTCTCAGGACGTAAGGAAGATTTTGGACTCCCTCAGAAGTATTAACGCCCTCGAAGAATGAGCAGCACATACAGAATCGCAGATGTGAATATCCGTCTGTCGTCAGGGGATTACAGCTTCAAGATTTACGCGGGGGATTACAGCTTTGACGGAGCAGCCCCGGACATTGAGCTTTATGTTTCTCGTGATGATGTTGATTACGAACGCTCGCAGCCCGGCGGGGACTCATGCACTGACTCATACCTTGAAGCCCTCGCGGTGTTCCGTAAAATTTCTGAGAGAATGCCAAAGTATGACACGTTTCTTTTTCACGGCTCGGCAGTAAGCGTCGACGGACTCGGATATATATTCGCAGCTCCGAGCGGCACGGGGAAATCTACTCACTCGGCCATGTGGCGAAATATGCTCGGTGAACGCGCTGTAATGATTAACGATGACAAGCCTATGATACGTTCTGAGCTCGGGCACGCTGAAATTTACGGGACACCCTTTAACGGCAAGCACAGCTTAGGCAGCAACATTCACGCGCCGTTAAGAGCAGTCTGCATTCTCAAGAGGGGCGAAACGAATCACATTGAGAGAATCACGCCTGATGACGCTTACCCGTTATTGCTCCGTCAGACCTACAGGCCGCACAATAAATCAATGCTCGCGAAGACTCTTCAGCTTCTTGACCGCCTGAAACATTCCGTGAGATTCTACGAGCTTCACTGCAACATGAACCCCGAAGCCGCAAAAGTATCATGGGAGGCAATGAGGCCGTGAACATTGAACAATATCTCCGCGAGAACGGCGCATTGACTTACACGAACAAGGGAGTCAGCATGCTTCCTCTTCTGCGTGAAGGCCGCGACATGTTCACAGTGAGTCGCAAAGATTCAGAGAGGTGCAAAGCCGGCGATGTTGTTTTGTACAGGAGGGGGCGTGATTACGTTCTTCACAGGGTCGTTGAGGTCCGCGAAAATGATTACGTGATTCTCGGCGACAACTGCATAACGTATGAATACGGCATAAGGGACTCTGACATTCTCGGAGTCATGACGGGCTTCATACGGGGCGGGCGTGAATACAGCGTTGAGTCTCCCGGCTACAGGCTGTACACGTTCGTGATGCTTCACACAATAACAATAAGACTTTTCATGAGGAGGGCTATATCGTGGGCATTGAGGAAACTGCGTTATATCTTTCGGGCTGTGCGCTGAACGGAAAAATCCCGGACAAGTCGCGTCTTGAAGGAGTGAACTTTGAGGAGCTTTACGGTTTTGCGACGGCTCATATGATTTCGGCGTTATTGGGTTATGCGCTTGAGTCGGCCGGAATAAATCACAAAAATTTTTCACAGGCACGGGCAAAAGCTGAAAGAAAATCTGTCGTGTTTGAGAATGACTGCCGAATGATCTCTGAGAGACTCGAATCGTCAGGGATATGGCACATGCCGGTTAAGGGCTCTGTGATGAGGAATTATTACCCGGCATTCGGACTCCGTGAGATGTCGGACGTTGATATACTTTTCAATTCTTCGCGCTCTGATGATGTCCGCGAAATCATGAAGGGACTCGGCTTTGAGAGTCAGACAAGCGAATCAGCGCACCATGATGTTTATCACAAGCCGCCTTTGAGCATTGCAGAGATGCACCGGGAGTTATTCGGGTCATGGCAGACTCCCGAAATTTGCAGGTACTATGATGATGTCAAACGCTTAATGCTTCTTGATGAGGGCAAAAACTACACGTACCATTTCAGCACTGAGGACTTCTACATACATATTACGGCTCATTCATACCATCATTATATTACGGCGGGGACTGGGCTACGTTCGGTTCTTGATGAGTATGTGTACCTGAAGAAATTTTCTGACTCTATGAACTGGGAATATATATCGCAGGAGTCATTGAAGCTGGGGATCAAAGACTTTGAAGAACAGTTGCGCTCCCTTTCGCTGAAGGTGATTGACGGCGGCGAGTTGTCAGAAAAGGAGTCGGCCATGCTGAAATATATCGTCAATTCGGGGGTACATGGCAGCGGAGGAAATGTAGCAGAAAATGAGATGATGACTCTTTACGGAGGAAGCCGGGTGCGTTTCATGCTTGCGAGTATTTTCCCTCCGTTCAAGAAGCTGAAGTACACCGCGCCTTTCGTTTACCGGCATAAATATTTGTATCCTTTCTACTTGGTCGGGCGTTTGGTCAGCGGAGTCATAACGAGGCCGGGGAGAGTCATTTCGAGACTCAGAAGCATATTCAGCAGGTCAAAATAAATGTATGCACTCTCAGATTTATTCAGGAACACAGCATATAACGACTCGTTCTTCAGCAATGAAACAAGAAGCGCGATCGAGTCCATGATTTACATCAAAGAGCAGCGCGGGAAAATTATCCCCTTCATCAAGTGCCTGATACGCCAGAAGGAAATACGGCTGACACCCGAAGAAGCCGTGAGACAGTTATACGTTCACAAGCTTATTCATGAATACGGCTATGACCCGGCACTAATCAGACTTGAGCACGGCATATCATTCGGGCGTGAGACGAAACGCGCTGACATTGTGATATTCAGCCATGAACATCCTGACGCGCCTTATATCATAGCGGAAGTCAAGAAGCCGGAGCTGACAGAAGGAAAAGAACAGCTCATATCTTATTGCAACGCTTCAGGAGCCGTGATAGGAATATGGACAAACGGAGAAGACGCAGAATATTACCATCGCAAAGATCCAAATATTTTCGAGAGCTTGGACAGAATCCCGAAAGCCTCAGAAACAATCTCAGAGGTGCTTAATGAGCAGTGGACCATCGCGGATTTGACAGAGAAAGACAAGCTCAGAGATGGCAGAATTTCATTGAAGACACTTATTCAGGAGCTGGAGAATGATGTCCTTGCAGGCGCAGGGGTAAACGCATTCAATGAAGTCTTCAAGCTCATATACACGAAACTTTTTGACGAGATGCAAAGTATAAGGAATGAAAACAGATTCCTTGAGTTCAAGAAAATTGGCGGTGATGATGAAGAAAAAGCCGACAAAATGCTGAAGAAAAAGATTCAGGCTTTGTTCGACAGAGCTAAAGCAAAATGGCCGAAAGTGTTTGACCAGCAAGAGCAAATTGCCCTTATGCCCTCACATCTGGCTGTGTGCGTGGCCAGGCTTCAAAATGTCAAGCTGTTCAACTCAAACCTTGATGTGATTGATGACGCATTCGAGTATCTCATGAACAAGTCAGCAAAAAGTGAAAAGGGTCAATTCTTCACGCCCCGTTACGTTATAGATATGTGCGTCAGGATGCTCAATCCAAAGGAGAACGAGTCAATGATTGATACAGCGGCAGGGTCATGCGGCTTCCCAGTACATACTATATTTCACGTGTGGGGGAATATCTATGACAGGCTAGGCATTCCGCGCAGGGATATGTTCACGGCAGAAGTGAAGCCATCAGAGTGCATTGACTATGTGCGTGAAAAAGTCTTCGCGATTGATTTCGATGAAAATGCGGTGAAAGTCGCACGTACCCTCAACCTTATAGCAGGAGACGGACGCACAAATATCATGCGCCTCAACACGCTTGATTATGGAAATTGGGATGAAATGACTACACTTGACTGGATGCAGAAATACAGCGTGGGATGGTTAAAGATGCAGGACTTTTGCGAAACAGCGGGCGATTACAGCAGCTTCAATTTTGATATTGTGATGGCTAATCCTCCTTTCGCGGGGGACATTCAGCAGAAAGAAATCATATACCGCTACGAGCTCGCACTAGACGCAAAAGGCAAATATGCGTCAAAGATCGGCCGTGATATTCTCTTCATCGAGCGCAATATTCATTTCCTCAAACCAGGCGGGCGAATGGCAATCATCCTTCCTCAGGGACGCTTCAACAACTCAAGCGACAAATACATTCGGGACTTCATAGCGAGGCATTGCAGAATCTTGGCGGTGATCGGTCTTCATGAAAACGTCTTCAAGCCCCACACAGGCACAAAGACTTCTGTTTTGCTCGTTCAGAAATGGGACGATGATTTATGCCCGCGCCGTGAAGATTACCCGGTATTCTTCGCGACAATGAGGAAGCCCGGCAAGGACAATTCCGGCGAAAAGATTTACGCGAGGGACTCTCAGGGAAATATTCTGAGGGACTCGCATTTTCACCCGGTTGTGAGTCATGATCTCTATAATCACGAAGGACTGACTCAGGACGGAATAGCGGAGGCGTTCATAGAGTTTGCGAAAAGGGAGGGGCTAAGTTTTTTCGGTGATGCCCGCTTCTCTGAGGAACGTTACAGGGAATTGGTGAGCGGGCTTGAAGTGAGTGAAGTGATGTTGAGCAGGCTTGAGAATTATTTTACGCTTGGTGCAGAATATTACGCAAAAGGCTATGTGTATGCGGCTTGCAAAGTTCAGGCTTGCAGGAAGTCAGAAACTCTTGGCAATATGTCTCAAATAATTACGGACGGCGATCACGGTTCACCAGAATATTTTGATGATGGCATTCCGTATCTTTTGAGTGAGACTGTACAGACGGGATATATAGACAAAAGCAAAATACGCTACATAACGCTGGAAAAACATGAAACCTTGCGAAAATCTGCAACACGTCCGCGAGATGTATTAGTTACAAAAACGGGGGTATATTTCGGAAAAAGTGCTGTTACGCCTGACGATATACAAGAAGCTAATATGAGTTCACATGTTGCTATGATACGGCTTAAAGATGAATATAATCCCTATTTTGTCTCGGCGTTTCTGAATTGTAATTACGGCTATTCACAGTTACGCAGGAGGGGAGTAAAGGCCACGCGCCCCGAAATAGCATTACTTGAATTTGACGATATACGAGTCCCGAAAATGTCCGACGAATTTGACTCGCTCATAGAATCAATAACCCGTCAGGCCATGACCGCAAGAGCCGACTCCGAATCCCTCTACACCCGCGCACAATCAATCCTCAATGACGCAATACACTTCACACCCCGAAATCCTGACGCAAATACTTCTGTCGTGTCATTCTCGCAGGTCTTCAGCACCGGGCGCATGGACGCGGAATACTTCATGCCCAAATATGACGAACTCTTAGCGCACCTTGAGACCCTCCCGGCAAAACGTCTCGGCGAAATCGTAAACATCACGAAATCCATCGAACCCGGCAGCGAGTCTTACAGCACAGAAGGAATACCCTTTATCCGTGTAAGCGACATCACAGAGACAGGCATAACACCTCCGGCAATACGAATCCCTTGGGCCGCTGAGAATGAAAAACTTTACCCGAAGAAAGATACTATCTTGTTGTCGAAGGACGGCACTATAGGAATTGCGTACAAAGTTGACTCTGATATTGAGGCTGTAACATCAGGGGCGTTGCTTCATTTGCGTGTTACTGCCTCTGAAGTCATGCCGGATTATCTTGCGCTTGTGCTTAATTCTGAGGCTGTGCGCTTGCAGGCTGAACGCGATTCCAACGGAGCAATCATAAAACACTGGAAGCCCGGCGACATTGCCCGCACTGTTATTCCGATATTCGACTCACAGACTCAGCAGTCAATCTCCGAACATGTACGTGACTCATTCACGCTCCGAAAAGAATCCGAACGGTTAATCGCCCTCGCAGTAAAATCCGTTGAACTCGCTGTAGAATCTGACGAGCATTCAGCAATGAAACTAATACAGGAGGAATCACAATAATGAATCCAGTCGAGCGAGTCCGAAAAGCATTAGACGAAGCCGGAGCGAATGACATTGAGATTATCACGGCGGACGCGACGATCTTCACGGTTGACGACGCGGCAAAAGCAATCGGGGTAACTCAGTCCGAGATACTCAAGAGCTTAATACTTGTTGCGGATAAAGTTGCTCCGTTCCTTGTGTTAATGTGCGGGGCGAATAAGGTAGACGCGAAATCAGCCGCGAAAGTTATCGGGCATAACCGCGCAAGAATGATGCCGCCTGAGGAAGTATATTCGCGTTACGGGTATCATGTCGGAGGAGTTCCGCCTGTGGGATATGATGATGATATGAGAGCTGTTATTGATGAGGATATTTTCACGCACAAAATTGTGTGGGCTGCTGCCGGGAATGATCATGCGTTCTTTCCTGTTGAGCCTGAAAGACTCTTAGCGATGACTCACGGAACGAGGGCAAAAATCAGGAAGGACTAGCGTTGAGACTCCCGGAGTCGTGAAGGGCTTCGGGAGTTTTTGTTTACTGTTTGGGCTGTAGTTTTGAGTCAATTAATGCTTCTATTTGTTCGAGGGTAATTGCCGGCTCAGACTTGAATATTTTTCTGACGAACCGCGCAATCGGCTCAATGAATATTACAACTCCCACAAGCATCGCAATGAATGCGACTCCCGTTCCTACGTAGCCTTCTACCCTTTCTACATGGCGGTCAACCGCTTCAATCTGGCGTTCGAGTCCGTCCATGCGCTTTTCGAAGCCGTCCATGCGCTTTTCGAAGCCGTCCATGCGTCCGCTGAGAACATCAACTCTTGACTCCAGCTTGTCGATTCTTTTGTCGACCTGGTTAAATCTCTCGTTGACTTCTGTTCTGAGGTTGTCAATTTTGCTGTTAGTCTCAATTCTGACCTCTTCAATTTTTCCGTTGATCTCAATCCTGAGCCGCTCAATCGCTTTCAGTATCTCATTGTCCCGGAGTGCTGACTCTGCTTTTGCTGCTCTCTGGTCTGCCTCGTAAACATCTTTTCTCAGATAAATATCATTGCTTGCCATTCCGATTCACTCTCCCTTTGCGTAATATTCTAGCATGTGCAAAAATTCAGCCGTTAAAGTCCCAGCAAAGGAGCAATTTTCATGAACACAAAGCAAACTTCAAGCCGAAAAATTTTTGAGTCATGGCCGATTCCCAAAGCACTGTTTGAACTCGCACTGCCCATGATATTCGGACAGCTGATAATTCTGGTTTACAATCTCGCGGACACTTTCTTCATCGGACGCACTAACAATCCTCTTATGGTCGCGGGAGTGTCGTTGCTTCTTCCTGTCTTCAACATATCGATAACGTTCGCGAATCTTTTCGGGATTGGAGGAGGGACTCTCATCTCGCGTTTGATGGGAGCGAAGAGAGACGGGGAAGCGAAATCTGTATCATCATTTTGTTTCTGGATGGCGATATTTTCGGCGGGGATTTATTCTGCGTGCATGTATTTTTTCATGACACCTGTTCTGCGTGCACTAGGCGCGAGCGATGACACAATGATTTTTGCGAGTCAGTACACATTCTGCGTTATCGTTCTCGGAGCAGTGCCTACGATTCTCAGCATGACACTCTCAAACTTTTTGCGCTCAACGGGACGGGCAAAGCAGGCGGGATTCGGCGTGTCAATGGGAGGCATCATAAATATATTCCTTGATCCTTTGTTCATGTTCGTGATTCTCCCTGAAGGCTGTGAAGTCTTAGGAGCGGGAATCGCCACGATGCTGTCGAACGTAATCATATGCTCGTATTTCCTTGTTGTGATTCTGAGGAGCAATGACGGGATAATCTCATTGTCGCCCGCGAACGTCTTAACGTCAGCAAGAAATGTTTATGAAGTCTTCGCTGTCGGAGTCCCTGCTGCTGTCGCTGTAACATTGTTCGACATCACATATATCATCATCGACAAATTAGCGTCTGCTTACGGTGATATACCCCTCGCGGCTGTCGGCATTGTCCTTAAGGCTGAAAGGCTCCCGCTTAACATTGGGATTGGTTTATGCCAAGGGATGATGCCTCTTGCAGGTTACAACTATTCGTCAGGGAACATTGCGAGGATGAAAGAGTCTGTGAGGTTCTCTCGTCTCGTTGGACTCGTCTTTGGTTTTGCGAGCGTTGCTGCGTATGAGATATTCGCGCCGTATATCATGCGTGTGTTCATTGCTGACTCTCGGACTGTAGAGCTTGGGACTCACTTCCTTCGTGCGAGGGTTCTTGCGACTCCGTTCATGTTCATGTGCTTTCATACTGTGAATTTCTTTCAGGCTGTAGGAATGGGACGGACGGCATTGTTTCTCGGTGCTTCAAGATGGGTTGTCTTTAACATTCCGTTATTGTTCGTGATGAATTGGGTATTCGGTATGTACGGAATTGTTTGGACTCAAGTTGTCGCTGACATAATGATGGCTAGTGTTTCGATTTATGTGTACAGGAGATTCGAGTCCTGTCATAAGCTGCAGGGCGCGTAAAAATTTCTTTGTCTCAAAAATAAAATGTAAACTCCATTCAATCAAATGTAAACTCCCTTCCGTGTGATGAGATTCTGCGGAGGGGTTTTTCTTTTGATGAAGGCTGTTGCTATAATATGTGAAAATTTCCCGCAAAGGAGCGTAAAACCTCATATGAAAATTGCACTTGGAACTGACCACGCAGGCTTTGTCCTGAAAAGCGCGGTTGTTGATTACTTGTCTTCAAGAAAAATTGAAGTCATTGATCTTGGAGCGTATGAATACGACAGCGAGGACAGCTATACAGATCCTGCCTTCCGTGTAGGAGGGGCGATAATGGACGGAACAGCCGACGCGGGAGTCCTTCTCTGCGGAACAGGCTACGGAATATCAATCGCCGCAAACAAAATCCCCGGAGTACGCGCGGTATCATGCGACACTCCCGAACACGCACACATGGCAAAGGCTCACAATGGCATTAACGTTCTTGCGCTCGGAGGACGGACAACAAAGCCCGAAGACGTTCCCGGAATCATAGCAGCGTGGCTTGATACACCTTTCGAGGGCGGGAGGCATTTGCGCCGTCTCAACAAAATATCTCAGGTCGAGAAATCAACGCTCAACGTTATACAGGGCGGGGGAAAAATAACAATCTTCAATCACCCGTTAATACAGCACAAAGTCGGAATAATCCGCGACAAGAACACGAGCGTTAAACAGTTCCGCGAATTGTTGCAGGAAATCACCGGGCTTATGGTCTACGAAATCACAAGAAGCCTTCCTCTTACTGACAAAGAAGTAGAGACTCCCATCGAGAAGACGACAGTCAAAACGATAGAGGGCAGGAAGATGGCAATAGTACCAGTCCTGCGCGCCGGCTTGGGAATGGTTGACGGAATATTGCAGCTCGTTCCGAATGCTAAAGTCGGGCATATCGGGCTGTATCGTGATCCTGAAACTTTGAAGCCTGTGGAGTATTACTGCAAGCTGCCATTTGACATTGAGGAGCGTGATATATTTGTGCTTGACCCTATGCTTGCAACCGGCGGAAGCTCAGCGGAAGCAATCAGCCTTATCAAGAAACGCGGAGGCCGCAGAATTTCTCTCGTATGTCTCATTGCTGCCCCCGAAGGAATCGACACAGTACACCGCGCTCACCCTGACGCAGAAATCTACGCGGCGGCTCTCGACTCACACCTCAACGATCACGGATATATAGTGCCTGGACTCGGTGATGCGGGCGACAGGCTTTTCGGAACAAGATAACGTGTGAAGAATGCTTGACGTAAAAATATTCCTGTACATACTTGCGGGATTTTTCTGGGGCGGACTCACTGCTCCTGTGTCGATAAAACTTGCCGGCATTTACGGGATAATTGACATACCTGACGCGCGGAAGATTCACAAAGGGAACATTCCGAGGGGCGCGGGTATAGGGCTGTGGCTGGGATATATGCTAATGGCCGTAGTGATGGCGGGGGAATTTCACAACCTCCGCCATATTGCTACTGGCGCGACTGTAATATTTCTCTGCGGTTATCTTGATGATATGTGCTCGCTGAGTCCTTTCTTGCGTCTTGGGCTTCACATAGGGGCATCGGCTTTTGTTGTTTTGCCTTTGGGATTGAGCATGCCTGTAACAATTCTTGCTGTGATATGGATTGCGGGAGTAACTAGCGCGTATAATCTCATTGACGGCATGAATGGCTTGTGCATATCGATATTCATTGCGTCGTCAATAGCTTTGTTTCTGCTTGGCCATTCATATCCTGGAATCTACATGGGAGCAATGGCACTCGGCGTATTGTGCTGGAATTTTCCTTCAGCCCAAACATTTTTGGGTGACGGAGGAAGCACCCTGCTGGGATATTTATTCGCGTCCCATTTCCTGACATCATCAGCGCAAGTCGTGAACACTTCCGGGATAATCGATGTATTGATACTGCTTGTGCTTTTCGGGGGGATACCTGTTGTTGATACACTGACGGCGTTCACAAGAAGAATGCTGACGGGGAAATCTCCTTTTTACCCTGACAAGAAACACCTTCACCACATATTAATATCTCTCACAGGTTCAAACGTTTTAACCGTAACAATAATATTATCTCTTCAGGTCATTATGTTAATTCTCGGCCTGAAATATTACATGAGGCTTATATGAAGAAAATAGCTTGTGTTGCAGGAACGAGGCCGGAAGCTATAAAGATGGCACCGGTCATCCTTGAGCTTAAGAAAGACCCGGCAATGAATGTTACAGTGCTTGCGACTGGTCAGCACACCGACATGCTGAAGCAGGCACTTGATGATTTCGGGATAACGGCAGATTTCAATCTCAACATAATGAGAGCGAATCAGACATTAGACCACATAACCGCGAGTGTGTTGCAGGGAGTCGGAGAGATTCTTGACGCAAACCCGCAGGATATGATTCTTGTTCACGGTGATACGTCAACGACATTTGCGGCGGCACTTGCGGGATTCTACCGTCATGTGAAGATCGGCCATGTTGAAGCGGGACTGAGGAGTCATGATTTGTCGCTTCCATTTCCTGAAGAGGCCAACAGAATTTTGACGGACGGAATAACTGATATGTTCTTTGCGCCTACGAGGGGAGCTGCTGACAATCTCAAGCGCGAGGGCAAAAACGAGTCGCAGATATACATAACGGGCAACACGGTAATTGATTCGCTGTATGAGATTCTGAATCGCCAGAAGGGAATCGACGAGCCTGAATATTTGCGTGGGACTGAGACTCGTCCGCTCATATTGATGACAGCACACCGGCGTGAATCATGGGGTGTTCCTCTCGTGAATATATGCTCGGCTGTGAAGGACATCATACGCGCCCGGCCTGATGTGATGTTCTTGATACCGATGCACAAGAACCCGGCTGTGAGGAACGTAATACGCGAGGAGCTGAAAGACTTTGCGGACAATGTGAGACTCACTGAGCCATTGAGCTACCCTGAGTTTGTGCAGGCCATGAACAAGTCAGCATTCATACTTTCGGACAGCGGAGGAGTCCAGGAGGAAGCGACCGCGATCAACAAGCCCGTGCTGATTATGCGAACAGTTTCGGAGCGTCCCGAAGCTATTACGGAAGGAACATGCATTCTTGTGGGAACTGAGCGGGAAAATATCAGGTGTGAGTCGTTAAGGATAATGAATGAGCCTGAGTATCTGAATGAGATTGTCGGGAAGAATGTCAAGCCTTTCGGTGATGGAACTGCGAGCGTGAAGATACATGAGGCTGTGAGGAAATTTTTGCAGGAGGATTAACCCATGAGGAAATTATTTCTGCTGACTCTGATGTTCTTTCTTGCGTTTGAGACTCAATCTTTCACCGCCGGAATAAATGTTACTGACGAAAACGGAAATACGATATTCACAGCAGACATTGACACACGCGACAAGCAGGGCCGCACCCTTCTCATGCTCACAGCTGGAACATCAAAGAATCCCGAACAGGTTAAAGCCCTCCTCGACTCAGGCGCGGACGTTCACGCAAAAGACTCAAACGGCGCAAACGCTCTCTTCTATGCCGCCTTCAACAACAACAACCCGGAAATCATTCGGCTCCTCATTTCCGCAGGGGCTGACCCAAATTCACAGCTCGAAAAAGGAGGCACTCCACTCATCGCCGCGGCCATGAACACGAACAATCCCGGCGTAATTTCAGCTCTCGTTAAGGGCGGGGCATTCATTGATTCGGATGACAAGCACGGACTCTCACCTCTCACAGCTTCAGCAAAGAATCCTAATCGCTATGTCATGAGAAAAATTTTGTCTCTCGGTGCTGACGTGAACAAACGAAACCGAAACGGCTTAACCCCTCTCATGATTCTCGCGTCGAACAAAGCAAAGCCCGACGCATTAGCAATACTCCTCGAAGCATCGCCGGACATTAACGCAAAGGACAAAAGAGAATGGACAGCATTAACTTTTTCTGTTACTGACAAAAGGATGTCTCTCGAAAATATTCGGCTTCTCCTTGAGCATGGCGCAGACCCAAATTCACAAGATGATGAAGGAATCACGCCGCTGATGTGGGCGTTGCTGAATGATCCTGAACCTGAAGCAATAAAGCTGTTGCTCTCGCACGGAGCTGACATAAATATTACGGACGATGACGGGAATAAAGCTGTCGATTACGCGCAAACGGACAGCATGAAGAAACTCATTCTCAATTCTTGGCAATGACAGGGAGGAATAAATCATAAATACAGCGGACAATGTTAATGTTAACAGAAGCACAAAGAATACAGTCTTTCTTAATCTGTTCAGCATCCCTAAATACCAGCTGCAAATGATACAGGCACTTCACCCGGAAATGACCGGCCTTAAAGAGGATGACATAAAACTTGTTACTCTTAATGCTGTTATCATGAACGGGCAGTATAATGATTTAGCTTTGATGGTGAAGGACAAGCTGATTATATTTGTCGAGGCTCAGTCAACATGGAGCATAAATATTCTTGTGAGGATTCTGCTTTATCTTTCTGCCACTTATCATGATTATATTATCGGGAATAATCTCAATGTATACGGCTCAAAGAAAATGAATATCCCTGAGGCTGAGTTTTACGTCATATATACAGGCCGTCAGAAAATCGACAAGGATATAATTTCATTGAGGCAGGATTTCTGGAATGATCCCGACGCAAAACTTGATATTCTTGCGAGAGTCATAAATTCTGAGAATAAAAATGACATCATAGGACAGTATATAATCTTCACACACGTACTTGATGAACAAATAAAAATTCATGGCCGCAAAAGAATCGCCGCCGAGAATACTATACGCATATGCCAGGATAATGATGTTCTGCGGGAATATTTAGAGGGTCTGAAAAAGGAGGTAATAACCACAATGATGCTGCTGTTCGATCAGGATTACGCAACAGAGATGTATGCCAGAGAACGCGAAGAGAAAGGCGAAAGGCGCGGCGAAAAGAGAGGCGAAAAAAAAGGCTCAATGGAAACCACAGTGAAAATGTGCCAGAGATTCGGAGCTTCTGTTGATGAGACTATCAAAATGCTTGCTGAAGATTTCGGACTCTCTGCTGAAAGAGCCGCTAAATATGTCAATAAGCACTGGAAAGAATCAACGCTCAAAAAGGAGGAAGATTAACCATATTCAACACAATGAAAATTAACGGAGGCATACCCTTAAGCGGAACGGTCAAGACTCAGGGCGCGAAGAATGCTGCTCTTCCCGTCATGGCCGTATCGCTTCTGCTGAAAGGTGAGACTCTTACTCTCGATAACGTCCCCGATCTTTACGACATTCATACAATGATTGAGACTCTCGAGTCACTCGGCGTTGAAGCGGAAATAAAACGCGACTCGAAATCCTCGCAGGTAATCTTTCACACGCCTGACGAACTCAAGTACGAAGTCTCAGAAACTTTAGCACGCAAAATGAGAGCGTCATCACTCGTCTTAGGCCCTCTTCTTGCGAACTGCGGAAAAGTCTCGCTGCCCCTTCCCGGAGGATGCTCAATCGGTAGCAGGCCCATCGATTTGCACCTCAAAGGACTCAAGCAAATGGGAGCGGACATTGAGATTCAAAACGGAGTCGTTCATGCAAGCGTCAAAGGAAGACTCAGAGGCCGGAGAATATATCTTGATTTCCCCTCAGTAGGAGCGACAGAGAATCTCATGATGGCGGCTTCTCTCGCTCAGGGTGAAACGATAATTGAGAATGTAGCGCGCGAACCCGAAATCGATAACCTTGCGGCGGTCTTACGTTGCGTAGGTGTTACTGTCGAGTCAGAAGGCGCGGGAGGAGTCCGAATCATCGGAATTGACCGGGCTCACTCAGGACGTGAACGAGTCATCCCGGACCGAATCGAAGCATGCACGTACATTCTTGCGGGCGTAATGACTAACGGACATATTAAGGTTGAAGATTTAGTTCCGTCTCATATTGACGCGATACTGGCGAAACTTGAGGAGGCCGGAGCAAAATTTTCCGTCAAGAAAAGCACCGTTGAGATTTTCCCGTCAAAGAAAAAACTTCATCCCATCACCGTAAAGACTATGCCTTATCCCGGCTTCCCTACAGACTCACAGCCTCAGATGGCAGCAGCGTTATCAGTCGCAAAAGGAGTCAGCACGATTGAAGAGAGCGTGTTTCAGGCAAGGTTCTTATACGCTCAGGAGCTTAACAGGATGGGAGCAGACATTCAGATTTCGAGGGACGTTGCTATTATCCGCGGGGTTGACAAGTTGCAGGGAGCAGGCGTTAAGGCTACGGATTTGCGTGCGGGTGCGGCGTTAATTATCGCGGGTCTTTCTGCTGAAGGTGAGACGAGAGTCGACGATATGATTCACGTTTGGCGGGGCTATGAAGCGATTGACGAGAAATTACGCGGACTAGGTGCAAGGGTTGAACTTGTCTGAGATCGATGTTACAGCGTTCGTAGGGCCGGCAGGAACTGGGAAAAGCCACCGTGCCACTATGGTAGCCCGTCAGAATGGCATTGATGTTATCATTGATGACGGACTCGTTATTTCACGCGGGAGAATACTCGCAGGACGCAGCGCAAAATCTGAGATTAACAGGTTACGTGCAATCAAGCGCGCAATCTTTGAGTATCAGGAACACCGCGACGAAGTAGCAAATTACCTCGCGAAAAATCCCCCGTCAAAAATTATGATTCTCGCAACTTCTGATGACATGGCCGCAAAAATCGCAGCAAGACTCGGACTCAATCCCCCGTCAAAAACCATACGCATATCGGACGTTTCGACACCGGAAGAAATAGAGTCAGCGTTACGCGAGCGCAGGGAGAAGAAACAGCACGTAGTTCCGGCGGCAAAAGCTCAAATTCAGCAGAATTTCGCGGGGAAATTAGTCAGCCAGATCCGCAGCTTCTTCAAAGGAAGGGACAAAGACGAATCACGAAACACAATCGTGCGACCCCTCTTCAGTTTCAACGGCAAAGTAACAATCGATACAGACGCAATACTTCAGATGTGCAGGAAACTTCTTGAGCTTCGCGACCACGTCAGGAAGATTCGCGGCATTGACATTGAGACTGACGAGGACAAAATCTCACTGAGCGTTGAGATAGATTTGAATCTTTCGGGAAGGAGTGCTTTATCAATCGCAAAAACTTTACAGCGCAAATTACGAATGGGACTGAGCTATTTCACAGGAATGGAAATCAGGCAGGTTAATATCAGAGTAAACGAGATATTTTTATGACAATGGACATTAATACAGCATGGGAAGAACTGAAGCAAAAAGTTAATGACTGCCGTAAATGCGGCTTGTGTGAGAAAAGGCATAATACAGTTTTCGGTGAAGGCCCTGAAGAGAATTGCAGGGTTGTCATTGTCGGTGAAGGCCCGGGAGCTGATGAAGATGCTACAGGCAAGCCCTTTGTCGGTAAAGCAGGTATGCTGCTCACGAGCATTCTTGAAAACGGAGGCAAAATTTCACGCGATACCCTTTACATTACGAACGTCGTAAAATGCCGCCCCCCTGACAATAGAAATCCTACGCGCGAAGAAGCAGCAGCATGCAATGAATTTCTTGAAGCACAATTAGCACTCCTTCACCCGGATATAGTTGTTACTCTCGGCAATGTCCCGACACAATGGCTTCTCAAAACTACGCAGGGCATTACGGGCTTGCGGGGTCAATGGATCGACTGGCGCGGGATAAAATTATTCCCTATGTTTCACCCAAGCTACCTTCTCAGAAATGACTCGCGCTATAAAGGAAGCCCGAAAGATTTAACGTGGGATGACGTAAGAGCATTGAAGGCACGAATCGACAGCCTGCAAAACTCATGACACATTCACAAAAAGGAGCTGGCACAAATGACAGAAGAAAAGAAAATCCCAACACACTTAGCAATCATTCTTGACGGCAACGGACGATGGGCGAAAAGCAGAAACCTTCCGCGCCTCATGGGACACAGGGCAGGACTCAGACGCTTTGAAGAAATGGTGAGGCTCGTTAAACGCGAGGGCATAAAATATTTCTCGGTCTACGCATTCTCGACTGAGAACTGGAACCGGCCTGCTATGGAAGTCAAAGGGCTTATGAGTCTTTTCGGGTATTACCTCCGTCGCAAGGTCGAGGAAGTCAAAGCTGAAGGAACAAGAATACGTTTCTGCGGGAGGAAGGACAGAATCCCGGAAGAAATTCTGCGTCTCATGCAGTGGGCGGAAGATTACACGAAGGACGAGAAATTACTTGATGTTATTGTCTGCTTGAATTACGGCGGACGCGCTGAGATTCTCGACGCTGTGAACTCCCTCATTGCCTCAAAGCCTGAACTCCCCGTAACAGAAGAAGACCTCAGAAAATATTTCTACCTTCCCGATGTCCCTGACCCGGATTTGATCATACGCACAAGCGGTGAATTACGCCTCAGCAATTTTTGGTTATGGGAGAGCGCATACAGCGAGTATTACTTCACGAATATACACTGGCCGGATTTCGGAGAAGAGGAACTCAAGAAGGCACTATCAGATTACGCAGGGAGGGACAGACGTTATGGCGGGCTTAAGAAATGACAGAGAATTACGCCTGAGAACGTTAAGCAGTGTCGGAATCGTCGTAGTGATTCTCTGGGGAATAAGCGAGGGCGGTTATATCTGGACAATCATCGCCGGGATTATCGCGCTTCTTTCGCTCGGAGAATATTACAGGCTCGTTGCAAAACACAAAGGCACAAGAATTTCCCCGGGCATAGGCTACATATTCTCAATAATTTTCATGATGGCTGCAATCCGTGAGAACCCTCAGCCCATTGTGCTGGGAATGATTCTAGCGTTGTGCGTCTGCGCTGTCTTTGTCGTTGAGGTCTTCAGGAGGCAGATGACAGCGGGAACAAGTTACGCCGTATCAAATGCGGGGGCTGTAGTTTCAGGAGTGCTTTATATCGTTGTCCCTTGGACGTGCATGGTCATGCTGAGAAGTTACGCATTCGGCAAACAGCTTCTCAATATGCTATTCTTGTGTACTTGGGCTTGTGATGTCGGAGCTTATATCGGCGGGAAGATGTTCGGGACTGTGAAACTTTGCGAGCATGTCAGCCCGGGAAAAACTGTTCAGGGATTCATCGCAGGGATCATAGGCAGTCTCATCGTGAACGCAATCGCAATATACTTCTTCAGCCTTCCTGCTTACCCGTTAATCTTCATCGGATTCATCTGCGGGATTTTCGGCCAGATCGGAGACCTTGCAGAGTCGTTAATCAAGCGCGAGGCGGGCGAAAAAGATTCGGGCAGTCTTATTCCTGGACACGGAGGAATGCTTGACCGTTTCGACAGCATTTTGTTCAACGGACTCTTAACGTATCTTTTACTGAGGGTGATACTGTGATTAACGTCGGTGTTATCGGCGCAACCGGCAGCGTCGGAAGCTCTGTAATGTCGGTGTGCGAGTCGTGGCCGGACAAAATTTCCGTCAAAGCTCTTGCAGCTAACAAGCGTTCGGAAAAATTATTGCAGCTCGCGAAAAGATTCAGCGTCAGCAAAATTTATCCCTATGAAGAAACCGGGCAGGAAGGACTAGAATCATTAGCCCTTGACCCGGATATAGATCACGTAGTCTTTGCGTCGTCAGGAACAGCGGCGATTAAGGCTCTATGTTCCGCGCTCAAAGCAGGAAAGACTGTATCACTTGCCAACAAAGAAAGCATAGTTGTCGCGGGAAAATGGGTTATGCCCCTCGTGAAACATCATGACCAGCTCAGGCCGTTAGACAGCGAGCACAATGCAATATGGCAGTGCCTTCACGGTGAGGATAAAAATTTTGTGCGGAAAATTTATCTCACAGCTTCGGGCGGGCCTTTCAGGAAATTTTCACAGGAAGAACTGAAGACTGTTACGCCGGAGATGGCTTTGCGTCATCCAGTGTGGGACATGGGAGCGAAAATCACAATCGACAGCGCGACACTCATGAACAAGGGAATAGAACTGATTGAGGCGATGTACCTTTTCGGGCTTGATGAGTCGAAAGTTGACGCTCTTGTTTCGCCGGGGTCATTCGTTCACGGGCTTGTTGAGTTTGAAGACGGAAGCGTGAAGATGTTAGCCGCAGAACCTGACATGAAACTTCCGGCGGGGTCGTGCTTGTTCTGGCCTGAAAGATTTTTCCCGTCAGAAAGTTTCAAGCGTCCCGGTTTCGTCCGTGATGTGAGATTCGAGTCTATAGATGCTGAAAGATTCCCGGCCATCAGAATCGCCCGCGAATGTATGAGGCTTAAAGGCGCGTACCCTGCTGTTCTTGTGGGAGCTGATGAAGTAGCTGTTGACTTGTTCATGAGGAAGCGAATAGGTTTCACACAGATTGCCGGGCTTATCGAAAAAGTTTTAGAGTCTCGTAACTGGACTGAACCCGCTAGTCTTGATGAAGGTATTGCGCTTGTTGATGAAGGACGGCGCGAGGCTCTGAGGATTGCAGGATAAATATTTTCCCTCTCGGTTTCAAAGCTGGGAGGGATTTTTTTTTGCCTCGTCTAATAATATTCGCGCGTGTTCTTGTGCCTCCGTCATGTCAGGCGAACCCGACAGCATCCGCGCAATTTCTTTCACTCTGTCATTGCCCGTTATTGTCTTCATGGCCGACTCATTTCCGACTCTCTGTATCAGTATGTGCGAGTCCCCTAATGCCGCTATGCTCGCCTCATGCGTAACAAGAATCACCTGGCACTTTCGGGATAACTTCTTCAGCTGCAATCCCGACAGCACCGCAGCCCTTCCGCCAAGCCCCGCTTCTACCTCGTCAAAAATTATCGTCGGAGGCAGCCACTCTTCTGGAAGCGACAATTGCAACGCAAGAAGCAAACGGCTCAATTCTCCCCCGGAAGCTATCTTCTCGACTCTTCCTGAACGAGTCCCGTCAGTCAAAACAAATTCGGCTGAGTCTGCTCCGTCCCGGCGTAATTTCGTGAGTCCCGCAAAATTTATGCTGAAGGTTATTCCGTTCATGGCAAGCTCAGAAAGAACAGCATTAACCCGGCCCGCTAAAATTTCTCCGGCCTCATGACGCGCGCGCCGTATCTCCATCGCAAGAGCATTAGCCCTCTTCTTTTCGTCAAGTGAACGCGCTGACAGCTCCTCAAGATCGTTATAGCTTTTCTCTAGCCATTCAAGATTGGTATATATCTCATCGCAATACGGAAGCAATTCCTGCTCATCGTGAATATTTGAGAGCCTCTTTAACCGTCTCAATGCTCCAAGACGCGACTCTGTCTCTTCAAGCATGGCCGAGTCATCTGAGTCATTACCGATTTCACCCGCAAGACCTTTCAGCGATGAGTACAGCAAGCCGAATGTCATCCTCACTTCGTCAGCTTCATCTTCACCCATGAAATCATAGATTGCCTCAAAGCATGACTCTGTCTGTGCGATTAATCCCTTCTCTGACAAGCCCCCTGTAAGTGTGTCGAGGCTTTCACGCGCTCTTGTTCTTGCTGCGATTCGGTGGGTTATGTCTGCGAGTTCGTTTGCGAGTCTCATTTCGAGTCCGGGTTCAGGCTTTGCGGTTTTGACGAGGGAAAATATTTCGCGAGCGTTTGAGTATTTCCGCTCTATTTCGGCGCGGCGTTTCTTTATGTCTCGTAACTGCCGTGTGCTTGAGCTGGCTTTGTCGTAAATCTCACGGAATGAGTCAAAAATTTCTGTCCTCACTTTTACGGGCAGACATGAGTCAATCATCGCTAACTGTCTTGAAGGGTCTAACAGCTCCATTTGCGCGAACTGACTCTGAATCCTCACGAGGCTGTTCACTCTTTCAGCGCATTCATTGAGACCGACATTAACGCCGTCAATTTTCGCCCGTGATCGTCCTGTGCTGAGTATATCGCGCGTTATCGTGAGTCCGTCAAAAACAGCGTCAACATTTCCCCGCGACTCTCCCGCACGTATATATTTCACTCCGCCACGACTCCCCGTCAGCAATTCGAGTGAACGCACTACGCTTGACTTTCCCGCGCCTGACTCGCCTGTTATTACGTTAAGGCCGTCTGTGAATGACAGTTCAGCATCACGAATCCCGCCTATGTTGTGAATAATTACTCGCTGAAGCACTATCTGAACGCCTGCCCCCAGCCTAATTTTTCGCGCACTATGTCGAGGAAGCTCCGCCCCGGCAAGTTCACCGTGCGAATCTTCTTTGACCGCGATAATGTTATGTCTATCTTGTCGCCCGGAAGTACTTCATACGCTAACTGCCCGTCCTGAGTCAAAAGTATGTCCCGTGATGAGCCTTTCGGGATTAGTGATATGCAGTCATCCTCAGAAGCTATCAGCGGTCTTGCGTAAAGAGTGTGAGCGCACAAGGGAGCGAGAATCATTGCGTTCATTTCGGGGGGAATCACCGGGCCTCCCGCTGAAAGTGCGTATGCCGTTGAGCCTGTAGCGGTTGAAACTATTGCTCCGTCGGCGGGCATCTCACAGAAAAATTTGCCGTTGAAGAGTATCTCTATCCTCAATAGCCGGGCTATTGCGTTCGTGGTCAGCACTATGTCATTGAGAGCGTATATTCTGTGAAGGTCTGAGCCGTCATGATAGAGTATGCACTTCAGGACTCGCCGTTCAAGAACCGTAAAGTTGTCGCAAAGTATATTGTGCAAATCATTCTCGCATTCGTCAGGGCGACTCGATGCTAAGAAGCCTAAATGACCCATGTTTATCCCGTGAAGTATTATCTCAGTACCCATTATGTAGCGCGCGGCTCGCAGGAACGTTCCATCACCGCCGATCACTACAGCAAGCTCAACTGTCTTCAGCCATTGCTCATCGTCAAGTCCCGCTGTTGTGAGTACGCTGGCTTCATGATGAGGCAAAAGAAAAGGGCAGCCGTTATCTTTTCCCCACTGCAATAATTTTCCGGCCATGCTTACGGCTTCGGGCTTGCGCAAGTTTACTATCATTCCCAAATTCTTCACGGGTCATTCTCCTTTTGAGTGAGTGATTATTATATCTCAAACTCCTTGTATAACATGCTCGACTGAATCCCCGTATTGTTTTGGTATTTCCCCTTCTCGTATCGTTCGTAAGGCTTCGTGATTGTGTGATAATAAATCTGCGCTATCTGTACTCCCGCGTAAATCCTCACAGGCTGTACGCAGAATAATTCAAGCGTCCAATACCCCGCGAACCCAACATCACCGAATCCCGCCGTAACATGTATGCAGATTCCCAAACGCCCGACTGATGACCGCCCTTCAAGCATCGGGATGTATCCTTCTGTCTTTGTGTACTCGGCTGTTCGTCCCAAGTACAATTTACCCGGCCTCAATACGAATCCTTCAGGGGGGATTAATATTTTCTCGGACGGGTTGTCTTTCCTCATGTCTAACTCCTCGTGAGTGTACACTAATAACTCATCATGAAGCGACAAGTTATAGCTGTTGGGATTCAAACGTGAGTCGTCGAACGGGTCTATAATAATCTCATGGCCGATGTGATTCCTGATCTCTAATCCTGAAAGTATCACGTCAAAATTTCTCCTTCAATCTGAATGCGCCTATAGTATAATCCAACTCATGAATCCAAAACTTAAAGCAATAATGTTCGCATTGTCCGCCGCAATTTTCTACGCGGTGAATGTTCCTTTGTCAAAAATTCTCCTGCGCAGCATTGAGCCTTCATTCATGGCCGGGCTTCTTTATCTCGGAGCGGGAAGCGGAATGATGATTCTTTCACTCTTGAAGCTGAACATTGACGGAGACTCTGAGCCTTTCACGAGAAATGATTTGCCGTTCATCATCGGAATGATTGTTCTTGACATTGCCGCGCCGATCTTCCTCATGACGGGCATAACTTACGGGACTTCATCGAACGCCTCGCTTCTGGGAAATTTTGAGATTGTCGCAACCGCCCTCATTGCCTCAGTGATATTCCGTGAGCCTGTGTCGACTCGTCTGCGTGTTGCAATCGCGTTAATCACATTGTCGGGAATGATTCTGACGTTCGGAGGAGCTGAGAGCCTGAAATTTTCTTACGGCTCAATCTTTGTGCTTATGGCCGCGTCATTCTGGGGGCTTGAGAACAACTGCACGAGGAAACTATCATCAAAGAGCGCGAGCATGATTGTGATTCTGAAGGGATTCTTTTCGGGACTCGGCTCAATATTCATAGCGTTTATGACAGGAGAGAATATCCCGCCGCTTTATGATTCTCTCTGCGCGTTGGTGCTGGGATTTGTTGCTTACGGCTTGAGCATATTCTTTTACGTCAGGGCGCAGGAAACTTTAGAAGCCGCGAAGACAAGCGCGTATTATGCCGCCGCTCCGTTCATAGGGGCGTTAATGTCGTTCGTGATTCTGCGTGAGAAACTTTCAGGGACGTACATTCTTGCACTGGCCGTAATGCTCGCAGGGTCTTTGCTCGTTGTGATTGACACGATGACGCAGAGACATTCACACGCTCACAGGCACGCTTACATTCACAGCCACAACGGAATGACTCACGCTCATATCTTCACGCACACTCACGAACATAATCACTTGCTGAACACTCACAATCATTTTCACGGGCATTAAGTCAAAAGCTCCGGGCAAATTCACTCTTAAGCCTTCAAGATTACCGCGCTGATATAATATTGCGAAATTCACACGAAAGGCAAAAATTTCACTTCTCATCATGAAAAATATTCTTAGCGTCAGGGAGGTCAAACAGCTTCCCAAAAATTCAGAGTTCGTTATGAATGGTCTTGTCTCAAAATTCACGAGGCGTAAAGACCGAAACAACGCTTCATTCTGGGAGATGACAATCAGCGACTCTTCAGGCGATATTGACGGCAAAGTCTGGCAGGCTACAGGCTGGCGAAACACACAGGGCGGTGATGATTTCCCGATTGACCCGGACAACTGCGGGCTACATTTCGAGGGTTCAAGCGTTCAGGTCGTGGGACTCGTTGCTGAGTTCAGAGAGCAGATACAGTACAACTTCACAGAGGTTTGCTACCTTGACCAGGACGAATATCCCCCGAAAATGTTCACTAGGCAGTCTCCCGTAAAGGCAGAAATTCTTGAAGACTTGTTCAGGAAGCTGATAGCTGAGATCTCGCACAAAGAGCTTCATGATTTTGTTGACTCTGTTTTCTTCAAGCATGGACTCTGGGACAAATTCAAATCATGGCCGGCTGCTGTGAGTCTTCATCATGCGTACACGGGCGGGCTTCTTGAACATTCAGTGTCAGTTGCAATCGGCGCGATGGATCTTGCGCGGCATTACTCGGTATTCAAGATTCACGTCAGCAAAGATCTAATTATTGCAGGCTCATTGCTTCACGACATAGGCAAGATCGAATCTTACGCGATGAGTCCGGCTCCTCAGGTTACAGCGTCAGGAATAGCGGTTGAACATATTGCGCTTGGTTACGGAATGTTCATGAGGTTTGCGGAAATTGAGAAACTCAGCAAGGACATCACAGCGGCATTAGGACACATAATCGCGAGCCATCACGGAAGACTCGAATACGGTTCGCCGGTTCTGCCCGCAACCCCTGAAGCATTCATCGTGAGCGCGGCCGACAAAGTAGACTTTGAGCTTGCTTACTGGAAAACTCAGATTGACGGACTCAACAGCGACGCAGATATTACTGATTACTTGCCTGTTATTGAGCGCAGGCTGTGGCGGGGGATTAAGCTGTGAGCTATTCACTTACGGTTTCGCGTGATGATGACGGCAGGAGATTAGACCGGGCATTACGCAGCCTCTTCAAGTCCGTAACTCTCGGCGAAATCATGAAGGCTATACGCAAGGGAGCAATACGCATAAACGGAGTCAGAGTCAAAGACGGAGCGACTCACATCTCAGCAGGCGATGAGCTTATAGTCCCTTGGGCAAAAGATGAAGTGATACTCCCAAAGCGAATGGGATGGGGAAAAATTCACGTTATCTTTCAGGGCGAAAATGTATTGATACTCAACAAGCCCGCAAATATTCTCGTTCAGCCCGACACACCAGAAGGCGACAGCATAATCACGCGGGTATGGGGCGTATTGGGCACGAGGACTCCCGCAGCTGTTCACAGGCTTGACCGTAACACAACAGGAGCACTTGCGGTTGCTCTTCACGGAGACTCACTTCGCGCGCTTGAGGAACTCTTCAAGGCAAGGAGAGTCCGCAAAATATATCTCGCTGTTGTAAATGGTAAACTCCCTGAAGAAATTATAGTTGACAATCCATTGCTGAAAGATGCCGAGAACAATACGGTTAAAGTTTCTGCTGACGGTGTGAGGGCAGTAACGAAAATAACATGCCTTGACTCAGACGGTGAATATTCGCTCGCAAGGATTGAGCTTCTTACAGGGAGAACCCATCAAGCCCGCGTACATTCGGCGCATATAGGACACCCGATAATAGGCGACCGCAAATACGGAGACTTTCACGCGAACAGAGCCGCGAAATCTGTATCACGTCCCTTGCTGCACGCATATGAACTCGCATTCCCTGATGATGTTGACGAGTCATTAGCCGAGATTGCCGGGAAGAGTTTTATTGCTGAATTGCCGTCTGACATGAAAGAATTTATACAAGCACGGAGGCTGAAACTATGAGGACAAGAAATTTGCTGATAAGAATAGTAATTGCTCTCTTAATCTCGCAGGCGTTCTATTATGTGGTAGACAATTTCACCGTAAAGCGATGGAACAGCAGCGAGTCATTAGTCGTGAGAGTCATTAAGGCCGGGCCGGAAAATATTATGTCATCCGAGAATGAAGACGCTTACGAGATGTTAGAGCGTGAAACAGTCCTGCAAATTCTCTCAGGCAGCAACGCAGACCAGCAATTGACCGTAAAGACCGTGAGACTCTCAGGAAGCGGCCATGACATAAAGCCCGGAGGAAGGTACTTGCTTGTGTGGGACATGTTCGACGACGGCACCGTTCAATATTCTGTAGCTGATGCGTTCCGTGTTCCTTCAGTCGCGGGAATCGTTATGCTTGTGTGCACTCTCTTGATGGCTTTCACTGGCTGGCGTGGGTTCTTTGCGCTTTTGGGACTCGGCGTGTCAGTTCTCGTTCTCATTTTCGCTATGATTCCTCTTGTTGTTCAGGGCTGGGACTCAGTGTGGCTCGCAGTTGCTTCAGTCTTCATAATCTCAACAGTAACAGTTTTGTGCGTCGTCCGTCATTCCCGTTACAGGAGCGTTGCATTGATTGGGAGTCTCGGCGGGGTAATGGGCGGATTCTTGTGCGGCGCGTTGATGGTGTACTTGTGGGAATTGTCCGGCCTCGCTGGTGAAGGTTCTGCGCTTCTTGCGTCAACGTTGCCATTCTTGAACATGCGCGGCTTGCTGCTTGCGGCGGTTCTTATCGGCTCAATAGGCGCGGTGTTGGACGTGGCTGTCTCAGTAACTGCTTCAATGTCAGAATTTGTTGACTACGACGAGAATATACCCCTTGACCGTTTATTGCTTGCTGGTCTCAACGTAGGCACAGAAGTTTTAGGGAGCATGATTAACACATTGATACTTGCATACATGGGAAGCGCGTTGCCTATGGCCGTATTGATTTGCAGCGCGGGAGTCGAGATCGCCGGGATAATGAATGACCCGTATATAGCTCAGGAGATCGTGCAGAGTCTCGCGGGCACATTGGGATTGCTGTTTACGATTCCTGCTACGGCGTTCGCGTTTGTTACGGCTGAGTCAGTGAGGCGGAGTCATGATTAAGGCAGTAATAGATGTTGGGAGCAACTCAATAAAGATGAGAGTCGCTGAAGTCTCAAAAGGGCGAATCAGAGTCATACGTGATGAGACAGAAGTCGTGAAACTTGGCCGGGGAATGTCGTCAACAGGACTCCTATCACAGGAAAGTATGAAGCTCTCGTGCTCTACAGTCTCAAGAATGGCACGGAAGGCAAAGCACATAGGCGCGGAGATCTTCATTGCCGGGACAATGGCACTCAGGACGGCTCAAAACTCCTCAGAATTTCTTGACATGGTGAAAGCTGAGACGGGACTCGATGTTCATGTTTTGACGGGAGAAGAGGAAGCAAAATATTCATGGCTCGGAGCGTCTGAGGGATTCAAGATTACGGGCGGGGCTGTCATGTTTGACACAGGCGGAGGAAGCACGGAATTTGTTTCAGGATTTGGCCGCGAGATGAAAAGAGCTGTGAGCGTTCCGATAGGTGCGGTGAATCTGTCGGAGCGTTTTTTTTCTGACACTAATAACCCCGTGAAGAAGTCCCAAGTTGACGAGGCTGTGAAATATTTGCGCGGTCTTTTCACTGAGAATGATATAGAAAGTTTCAAGCCTGTTGAGAATGGAATCGTTATAGCTGTAGGAGGAGGAGTCGCGGCGATGTCTTGCGTGAAATTTGCGAGCGAAGAATTTATCCCGTCAAAACTTCATGGCAGCATACTAACAATGAAAGATGTGAAACGGCAGATAAGACTCTATTCTTCATTGACCCTCAGTGAACGAGAGAACATTATCGGGCTTCCTAAGTCGCGCGCGGATGTGATACTCGGAAGCGCGTGCATAGTTTTTACTGCGATGAAAATTCTTGATGCCCCGTCGTGTATCGTGAGCATTAACGGACTCCGGCACGGGCTGTTAGTGGGTGATATATAATGTACTGAGAATATCCAGATTCTAAAGAGGTGAATATTAATTTGCTGCTCGAATTAATGTCGAACGGGACACTTGCCGAGCTTCCACCCGAAAATATTCCCGACGGTATATCCCCGCTCCTGCTGAATGATTCTTCAGTCATGCTCTTGTTGCCTCACAATAAATATTTGCTTGGGCGCGGAAACAAATGGGTATATTCAGGAAGAAGCCCGGAAGATTCCCCGCAGAATGTATTTCTATATGACAGCCAGAGCATAGAGCTTCTCAACGAAGGAGCAGCCCCCACGATTCTCAGCGCAGTAACAGTGAACGCCCTCCGCCGCGAATTGTTCGCAAAGTCTGAGCCTCCCGGAAATCATACCGGCGCGGTGTTAATGCTCCGAACATTTATGCGTAATGTTCCTGTCTTCATGTCAGAGGGCGCAGAATATCTTGACGAGAAAATTTTTTCACGCACACTGAAGAACAATCCCATACTCACAAAGGCATATTGGACTCTCCGTTTCGCGATGAGCCGCGGCGAGCTTGAAGAAATAACCAGACTCAAAGCGTGGCTGAAAACAGGCCCGGAAGTTTTCACACGTCCCCGGAATGATTTGCGACTCTGGTTCTCACTCCTTGAGATGCCTGACGCTGAAGCAGTTTCGGAGCTTGAGTCATTGTCATTCTCACAGTTAGAGCTTAAACGCATGGCCGCTCAGAATGCTTCCCCGGTTGTTATGTACAATCAGGTATCGGGATGGTTAGTCCTCGCACGTTTCGGAAGGAAGAGAGACACGATATTTTTCTTGTGGGCGTATTACTCTCATGACTTGTGGGACGAACTCCGCGAGCGCAAAAAGTTATCCGTCAACGATATTATTCTCTCGTCATGGGGCGAATATGACACACGCCGTGCAATGACCGAGCGCGCAAAGTACAAAGGAGCTGACGACGTTACAGAATGAACATACAATTTTCAGGAGTAAGCAAAGTATTTGAGCCTGACATAGCCGCCCTCGTAGATATAAATCTCAACATAGAGCAGGGAGAATTTGTCTACGTGATAGGTCAGACAGGTTCAGGAAAATCGACTCTCTTGCGACTCATTACCCGCGAGCTTTTGCCGTCAAAAGGAGTCGTAGCTGTCGGAGGATATGACCTTCGTAGAATGCGCAAGGCTGATATTCCGTATTACCGCCGCGATGTCGGACTCGTCGCGCAGGATTTCAAGCTGATACCGACTCTCACTGTCTACGAAAACATTGCGTTTGTCATGGAAGCAATGTCAGTCCCGAAAAGATTAGTCGCAGAACGCGCAAAGGACGTAATAAACCAGGTAGGACTCTGGCGGAGAAGATCCATGAGACCCGCGCAATTATCCGGCGGAGAACAGCAGAGAGTCGCAATTGCCCGGGCATTAGCAAATTCACCATCTCTATTTATTGCTGACGAGCCGACCGGAAATCTTGACTTTCATACAGCCGCTGACGTGATGAAGATTCTTTTTGCGATTAATGCTGCGGGAGTAACTGTAGTGATGTCGACTCACAATCAAGGAATCGTGAACGCCTCGCGACAAAGAGTAATAGAGCTTGAAGGCGGGAGACTGATACGTGATGAGAAAGGCGGGTTGTATTCAGAATGACAACATTGCGTTACGTACTGCGCGACACATGGCGGCTTATCGTTCATCATTGGGTGCTGGGACTTCTCACACTCATAACGGCGGGCGTGATGCTCTGGATACTTGGAGGCACGACTCTATTGTCTCTCAATCTCGAAAGCATGCTGACGGGACTCGAATCAGAGTTAGCGGTTCAGGCGTATTTAGTGAAGGACAACACGATAGACGTTGAGTCAGTAGCACGGAGGATACAGAGCCTCGAATACGTTTACAGCATAAAGACATATTCACCGTCAGACTCGCTCGCAAAACTTCAGAGGAAAATGGGTTCACAGTCTCACGCGCTCGAAATGCTAGGAGACAATCCGATCCCTTGGAACTTTGAGATTCACGTGAACAGCGCGCAGGATGTTGAGCCTTTAGTTGAAGCGTTGAAGGACATGCCTGAAGTTGAAGATGTTGTTTACGCGGGACTTGTCGTGAAAAGAATCTCTGCTTTGTCGCGAGTGTCATCAAGAATCGCCATCATCATGTTCAGCCTTGCGGTGATAATCACGGCTCTTGTGGTCTACAACACTATACACATTTCGCTTTACTCACGGCGTGAGGAGATCGGAATAATGTATCTTGTCGGAGCGACTCGGGCATATATAGCGACTCCGTTTGTGCTTGAAGGTACACTGCTTGCTTTGTTCGGGGCAATAATCGCGGGGGCAGGAATCATCGCAATGTATTTCCCCGCTATCGAGCTGATACGTGAGAATCTCCCGTTGCTGACGAATATATTAATCACCGACAAAGGATTAATCTGGCGTTTCTGCGGACTTCTTGCGGGCTTCGGGGCGACTCTCGGATGGGTTTGCAGTTACTTGGTTGTTGCGAGATTCATTAACTCTATTACGAGGCCAGAATGAGCAAAAAATTTTCAGCACTAATTATTCTAATCGTACTCATACTGACTCCGGCCGCCGCAAAAAAATCAAAGCCGCGCGGAAGCATCGACTCACAGATTGCAGCGGAGGAAAAGAAACGCGCTGACCTCGCCAAACAGGCGCAGGCATACCGGGATCAGGTCAGGAGGATGGGCGCAAAGGTTGAAGGATTGCTGACGAAAGTAAACACACTCCAGCAGGACGAGAGCGTAGCAGAGCAGGAATTAACGGTGCTGGAGCTTCAGAGCGAAAAGATTCAGGAGAATATAGACGTTCTTGACGAGTTCATGAAGGGTGAGCAGGTGAAAATTGACGAGCTTTCACAGAAGATGAGCGAACGACTCGTTGACATGTACAAATACGGCGAGTCCGGGAGAATGAGGACGCTTTTTGCTTCACGCTCAGTATTTGAGGCAGTGGAGGACGCATATTTGCTGAAGCTCATGAACGAGCGCGACGAGGATATACTCTCACAGCTTCAAGAAAAGGTGCAGAACATGGACTTGTCCCGCCGGACAATGGACGATCATCAAACACGCCTCAAAGAAAAGAGTCAGGCAGTTCAGGAGCAGCGCGAGAAATACAATCAGACCATAAAGGACACGAACAGATTCATAACGTCATTGCAGAGGCAGAAAGCATTAGCCGAGAAAGCCGCGAAGGAAGCCGAAGAAGCTCAGAGGGAAGCTGGCGCGATGATAGCGAGACTACAGCGTCAGCGCGAGAGGGCATATATCCCCGCAACGGGTCAAGGCTCAAAATTCGACTGGCCTTTACGCGGAGCAATGGCGAGTCCTTTCGGCAATCGTATTCACCCGATCTTGAAGCGCAAAATCCTTCACGCAGGAATCGACATCGCAGCAGCAAACGGAACACCCGTAAAGACAGCCGCCCCCGGTGAAGTGATCTATAACGGATGGTTACGCGGCTACGGAAGAGTCGTTGTTGTGGATCATGGCCGGGGCTTCTCGACTCTTTACGCTCATTTGTCAGCGAGCCTCGTACGTGAAGGCCAGGTGCTTAAACCCGGAGCAACGATAGCGAGAGTCGGCAAGACGGGAAATGTTACGGGCTATCATCTTCACTTTGAAGTCAGGCACTACGGAACGCCGGTAAACCCGATAAAGTATCTCAAACGTTAAGGGAGGATTGAAAGTTGAAGAAAATTTTTGCGCCAGTGATGATTTTTCTGCTGGCCATGTTCACAATCAACGCCGCAAATCTCGACAAGCAGATAAAGACTCAGCAGCAGAACCAGAGCGACATGAAGAAAAAAATTGAGCAGTACAACAAGATAGCCAAGCAGAAATCAAAAGAGTCAAAATCACTCCTGAGCCAGCTATCACGACTCAAGAAAAACGCAAACGAGTCCGAGTCCCGAATGAATGAGCTTGAGCAGAAGAACGCAAAATTGCAGTCATCAGTAACGGAGCTTGACCAAAATATTAAGCGAGTCAGCGACTCAATGAATCACATACTGGCCATGCTTCGCGGAAGGCTCACGGACATTTACAAGCACACGCCGGAGGAGAACAGCATCACCGCAATTTTCAGCGCGGGCGGCCCTCATGAGGCAGTCAACACGGCGTACATGCTGAATATTTTTGCGCGCAATGACATCGCAATGTTCAAAGATCTTAATGACAGAGAACGCGAGCTTATAGAGTCGAGAAAGAAACTTGAGGCCGACAAGTCACAAATTCTCAAGCAGACAGACGAGCTCAAAAAGAAGCGTGAAGAATTTGACAGCGCGGTGAAGAAGACAGACTCACTTCTCAAGAATGTACAGAGTGAACAAAGGAAAGCCGAGTCAGCCGCAAAAGAATTAGAGAACGCACAAAGGGCAGTCGGCAAAAAGATAACCAACCTTATGACGCAGAAGAAGAAGAAGCGCGACTCCTCTATAAAGATTACTCCGTCGAAAGCGGGCGGGAAAAGTTCAAACGTCGGAGGCTCAAAAGCAGCCGTGCCAGTTCAGACAAAAAGCACAGCACCTTCAGGAAGCGTGAAGTCTCTTTCATGGCCTGTGAACGGACGAGTAACAATGCAATACGGCTCAAGAGTGCACCCTACATTCAAGACAAAAATCTTCAACTCAGGAATCGACATAGCAGCGGCGGCAGGGACTCCCGTAAAAGCAGCTGGCCCGGGTGAAGTGCTGTATCAAGGATGGCTCAGAGGACTCGGACAGGTGGTAATAATAGATCACGGCGGGGACTTGACGACAGTATACGCGCATTTGGGAGCGACTTCGGTCCGTGAAGGCTCAAACGTCAGCGCAGGCACTGTGATAGGGAAGGCCGGCAACACAGGAACAGATGCGGAATACGGATTGCATTTCGAGGTGAGGAAGAACGGCTCGGCAGTAAACCCAATGAACTATTTGCGGAGATAAACTACCCCCGCCCGTTTTCAGCGGGGGCTTCCTGTTAGAGTATTATGTTACTGGTACAGCTTCTTGAGAATCACCGGAGTAACAACCGAGCTTGCTAGAATCATGAGAATGACAGCCGTGAAATAATCCGCCGTTAGAAGTCCGAGAGCGAGTCCCTTTTGTGCTGTGATGAGTGCGACTTCTCCGCGTGTCATCATTCCCGCGCCGACCTTCAATGAGTCCCCCGAATCGAATCCCGTCAGCCTCGCGCAGACTCCGCAGCCGATTACTTTCGACACGAGCGCAACGATCACAAAGCATATGCTGAACACCAAGAGACGTGAGTCCATTGCGCCGAAACTTGTCTTGAGTCCTATACCCGCAAAGAATATCGGAGCAAATATCATATATGAGCTTATGTCTATTCTGCTCTCTACGTAGTCCCGGCTCGAAAGATTGCAGAGCACCACGCCAGCGACATATGCGCCGGTAATGTCAGCGATCCCGAAATATGTCTCGGACAGATACGCAAGGAGGAAGCAATAGCACAAACTCGTAATAGTAATGCGCCTGTGGTTTGCGTATTTGCCTTCAAGCCACGACATTACGCGGTAAACAAGAAATCCCGTAACGATTGCCCCCGCGAAGAACGCAACGACCTTCAGCAAGACGCTTGAAACACTTTCAGACTGACTCCCGCCGCTGAGCCCCGTAACAACCGTAAGCAGAATTATTCCGAGTACGTCATCAATTATCGCCGCGCTTACTATCGTAGTGCCTACTGTGCTTGAGAGTTTGCCGAGTTCCTTCAGCGCAGCTACAGTTATGCTTACGGAAGTTGCTGACATTATTGTGCCGAGAAAAATACCCTTCATGAATCTCTCTGAGCCGAACGAGTCGAAACCGTAGAACGACATGAAGAGAATCGTACCCATCACAAGCGGAACAATAACGCCCGCGCACGCAATGAGTGTAGCTTTCAGCCCTGAGTTTTTGAGCTCCTGAAGGTTAGTGCCGAGTCCCGCCTCGAACATGAGCATGATGACTCCAAGCTCGGCCATGATGCTCAGGAAGTCAGACTCCCTCACGACACCGAGAACCGCAGAGCCTATTACGAGTCCCGCAAGAATTTCACCGACGACTTCAGGCACTCCGAATTTTTTTCCGACTGTGCTGAAAACTTTTGCCGCGAATAAAATTATTGCAAGGTCAAGAAGATATTGAACGCCGTCCATATTATTATCGCCTTCCTGTTATGATTGAACGTGATTATAGACAATGAAATTTTGCGGTCAAGAAATCACTTTGCGTATGATGTTCATTCCCTCGCGAACCAAATCACAATTTGCCTGACTCCCCATATGACCGACACGGAAGACTCGCCCCGCTAATTTTCCGTAGTTGCCTCCGACAGCGAGTCCATTTTCGCGCAATGCTCCGTCAAACTCAGGCCACGAAAATTTTTCCGGCACATAGAAAGCTGTTACGGTTGGTGAAGAATAGCTTTCACTTTTCGGGAAGAGTCGCAAGCCTATCGAGCGTCCTAAATCACGGCATAACGTCGCGGCTTCATTGTGCCGATTGATGACTGACTCTAATCCTTCATTCATTATCATGTTCAGCGAAATGTTAAGGGCTTTCATTGCGTTCCAGTCGTGAGTGTACGGCATGTAGCGCGAGGAGGGTACATTCTTCCAGCCGATATATGACTCATAGCCGGAATAATTCACATCATTGATGATGTCCCACGCTCTTTTTGAGACAGAAGAGACTGACAAGCACGGAGGGAGCGACAAAACTTTCTGGCTGCCCAAGAGTCCTATATCGATTCCGAAAGCGTCAGCATCAAGCGGGACTCCTCCTGCTGATGACACAAAGTCAGCAACAAAAAGCGCGCCTGTCTCATGAGCAATCCTCCCGATGTCATAAAGGCACGGCGTTAATGTCCCTGAAGGTGTCTCACAGTGAACAGCCGTTATGACGTTCGGCCTGAAGACTCGCGCATGGTCGTAGACTTTCTGCGGGTCAGGAACTTCATCATAAGGGAACGCGCAAACCTCCGACTCGACTCCGAGACTCGCAGCCATCTCCGCGAATCCCTCGCCGAATATCCCGGACGAAATTGCAAGAAGTTTATCGCCCGGCCTCAATGTACATTTGAGCGATGCCCATAATACTGACATTGCCTCGCCTGATGTGATGACTATATCATTCTTTGTGTGAAGTAAATTCTGAGTGAGTGATTGATTCTCGCGGTAAAGGGTGAAAAATTCTTCCTCAAGGTCTGAGCTTCCGTAATCAATTTGCCACGCCGATTTTATTTCGTCAGGGACTCTTACGGGGCCGGGGACGAGTCCGACTTTGTATCTTTCCATGATAATATCTCCTCTGCGATTCTCATAAGCTCTTCTCTGTTTGCTGAAGGGCTTTCAATGTTGAGAGTGATATTATCTTCAACGCTGACCGCAAGCACAAGCGGCATAAATGACTGAGACTCTATTATTGCGTCATGGCCTGAGACTTTCACAACCTCAAAGCCTGAATCATTCGGCATCATTCCTTTTGACTCGTTCACTTTTTCCGGGACATAGAGACTCCCTGCTCCTGCTCCTTCTGTGAGAATGACATCAAGAAATCCTGACGGCGACTCGCGCTTGTATGTCCTGTAAACAACCCGGCCATGTGATTCGCCGTTGTAAGTTGTTACGAGGGGCAAAATATTTGTGCTGACTGTCTGCCATTCACCGACCCGGTTCGGAAGCTCAAGCGCAGAAACGCATTCCGCAAAACTCACAAGACAAAACGCAATCAGACTCGCAAAAACTTTCTTCATGATTTAATCTCCTTAAGCCACAGCTTGCGAACCCTCGACAAAAATTCATCGTAGACTCCGCTCGCAAAGTCCGGGAAAGTGTAATCAAAGCTTGCCCACTTCCTGAACCTGTAGCGCATTGTTACTTCAGCAAAGATCCCATCACGCAAATAAATTCTGTGCGCGTGGTCTTTTGTTGACGCGAGAATCAGTCTTGCGCCGTCAATATATCCCGGGTCAATGTTCACGGCTCTTATTGGTTTGCGACTCATTGCTTCAATCTCTATTGCTTCGTGCTTCCAGTCAGCGAGTCCCCCGGCATTAACGAGTCCGGGGAAGCATAAGAAGACTCGCTTGAGGTTCGGCGAAATTTCGTTGTAATAATTTGTCTTGTCGAAAGGAACAGGACTGCTTACGATTTCCGGGACTCCCCAAATTTCTGTGAGCTTCTCAATGCTCCACGACAATAAATCATCATCGGGGTACAAAATTCCCGTAATGCGTTTGACTCTAGGATCTCTCATAGGACGTAATCCCCCTCGTTTTCTCTTGACTGCCCCGCCGCTAAGAGTGCCATAGCCTGAGGGCCTATTCTCCCGATGACATCATCAGGCTGCCTCATGCTTAACGGTTCGGGCTGTATTGGTTCTTCATTGTGCTGTGAAATTTCAGGCTGTGATTCTGTTTCGGGTTCTTGTATTTGTGGTTCGGGCTTCTTTCTCGGCGGCATTTGAATGTAAAGATAGCCCTGAATTTGTCCGTTCCATTCACAGGCGCGGACTCTCTTTTTCCCTTCAGGCAGTGAAGATAACCTTTGCCATTTTCCGCCCTTTGCTTCAACTTCTCTCATCCATGTCTGGCCAACAGCAGCCCACCACGTAATATCCTGTGCGTCATTGAGATCTTCTGTGCAGTCGTCAACCGTAAAGATTCCCGGCTTCAATTTTCGGAAGGCTATGAATCTTGCGCCGTTTGTGCCTTCAAGCCTCACTATAAACTCGTCGCGTTCGGGCAATTCTGAGGCGTTCAACTTTTCGAGGCCGATGCCGAACATGTTTATTGCTGTGTCATTGAGTCTCAAGACTCCTCGTGATGATATTGCGAACGGAACAGGAGCGTCCCACCATGAAGGGAATTGCGGCTCATCGGGGTATAACGCGGTCTCAAGAGTCCCGACAAATGCCCCGGCTGTCTCAACGTAAAGCGCGTTAGTCTCAGCGGGATATTCGATTTCCTCCGGGTTAATGGGACGTACGATATTTCTTGCTGCCAACTGAGGGAGAGTCTTAATCATCGCGTCAGCACATCCCCTTTCAACGAGGAAGACGAGCTGCCCTTTCGTGAGCGCAATGACATCGCCGGAGTCCGGGATATACACGGCATATTCGGCGGCAGTTCCGAAAAGAGTCCGCAGAAAATATATCAGCGTTGATTCTGGAGTAAGTGATTTGAGGCTGTAATCTCTCTCGTTCACGGATTGACTTCCATCAAAGCACTTGCGAAATCACGGGGGCTGAATGTGTTCAAGTCGTCTGCACCTTCGCCGAGTCCTATATATCGCACTGGTATGTGAAGTTTGCGAGCGATTGAGATAACGACACCGCCTTTTGCTGTGTTGTCGTATTTCGTGAGGATGATAGATGTTACGGGAATGATTGAGTTGAACGTCTCAGCCTGAGCGACAGAATTTTGACCGAGAACGGCATCAAGCACTAAAACAGTTTCGAGTCTCTCATCGCCTGCCCCGCGCAGCAAAACCCGATGTATCTTGCGTAATTCCTCCATGAGATTATGTTTGTCATGAAGTCTCCCGGCAGTGTCAACGATAAGTACATCAGCGTTTGAGCTTTCAGCGGCCTTCCATGCGTCGAAAGATACAGCTGCGGGATCTGCTCCCTGACCTTGAGAAATGACTCTTACGTTTGAGCGTTCACCCCAAATTTTGAGCTGCTCAACCGCCGCCGCCCTGAATGTGTCAGCAGCAGCAAGAATGACTCTCTTACCCTGTTTTGCGTAGAGCGCCGCGAGTTTTCCTGACGATGTAGTTTTGCCGCTCCCGTTTACCCCGGCCATGAGAAGCACAAGAGGAGTCTTTTCGAGGCTGAAAGGCTGTCCCATACCATTAACGGAATTTAGCTCATCAACAATTTTCTCTGTGAACAAGTCTTTGAGACCTTCGGGAGTCTTTATGCCCTTGCGTTTTGCTTCACTCTTCAGGAAGTCTATTATCTCTTCTGTGAAATCGAGTCCCGTATCGCCCGCTATGAGCTGTTCTTCAAGATTGTCCCAGAAGTCAGAGTCAAATTTTCCCGATGAGAATAATTTTGAGATGCCCGCGCTCCATTTTTCCCGGACACCTTTGAGGCTCTCACGTAATTTTGCGAACAGTGCCATGATGTTACCTCCCTGGAGTCCTGCGCATGAATATGAACTCGTAACCGTACTGGCCTGTTGTGCTGTCCTGAGTCCGTCTTGAGCCGACAACCTGCCAGCCTGCCCGCCCTCTTTGAGCCATCCTGTCAGAAATATTCGGGTCAAGTATGAAGTCTATCGCGTAATCGTATGATGGAGTCTCAGAACCTGAAACAGACTCATAGCCCGGTGAGTTCATAGCAAGCGATGTGAGTTTGTCCGATACCTGCATGAGCTGCCAGAGAATAAGCCCTCCTATAACCGCGAGCAAAGCCGTTAATACAGTGAGAAGCAATCCGCCTGATTTGCTTTTTGCCGCTGGTGCTGCTCCGTCTGAATTTCCGTTTTTCCTTGAGGCTAATTTTTCGCGTATGTTCATGGTCTTCTCCTTGTGATCGTCTTCTGGGTTATGGATTATTCCTGCGTCGGGCTGAGTTATCATTTCTGTTACTGTTGCGGGAGATGCTGAAAAGTCTTCGCTGTCATCGGCAAATGTCGCGGCCTGCCCAAGTTCACCGAGCGCGGACACATCAAACGCATCATTATTTTCTTCCGGCTCGAAATCTCCGGGCGTTTCGTCATTTAGCAAGCTCTGTTCCGGCATGTTATTTCTTGGCTGTGCCTCCTCCTGTTTTCTGTCAATGTCAAATTCTGGCTCATCATCTGCTGTATTTTCACCCGCTCCAAATTCCTGAGTCACCATTGCGATTAATGCTTCCTGTTCAGTGAGGGGAGTATTTTCCGAATCATTGACAGGGAACGGCATATCATCTTCAGGCTCGGCGGGCTTTGATTCTTGTGCTGACTCTGTTTCAGGCTCTGTGAAATCTTCTGATAATGTTACCGGCTCTGCTTCTTGTTCGTCTTCAGGCTTGGTGAAAATTTCGGGCGTTGATTCCGTCTCAGTGTCAAAATCTGAGAGTGATTCCGATTCTGTTTCGGCTTCCGGCATAAGGTCTGATTCTGAGTCAGCCTCTTGTGATTCTTCTGAGTCATCAGCAAAAGCATCTGTGAAAAATTTTGTCTCATCCTCTGATAATTCGAGATATGATTCCGACTTTGTATCATCATCACCGAAATCAGGAATCGTGAACGGGTCATTGAGATTTTCGTCATCATCATTCTGAATCTCGCTGTCATCCCCGGCAATGTCATCAAAATCCTGTGAGGGCGATTCTTCCGGCGTTGATTCTTCCGTGTTAGTCTCAGGGAATAAGTCATCATTATTCTCTTCCGTCAAAATTTCCGGCTCATCATTCGTTTCTTCCGTCGGCAAATCTTCATCGTGAGACTCATTTTCAGCTGGCGTTAAAGTGTCGGGAATTGAGAGTTCTTCAAACGGGTTAATATCCTGCTCAAGACTCTGGCTTGCGTTTTCGTGAGCTGCATTGATGGGAGATTCTGAGAGTGCCTGAACAATATTTGCCTTGAGCTTGTCTTCTGCTGACTGTGGTGACTCTCCGTTGTTCGCGCCGTCTGTGAAGAAATTTTCAGGGAGATTGTATATTCCGTTAGTCTCCTGCGAGTCGAGGCTCAAAGGATTTCCCGTCATAGCTTCTGCAATATCGGCCATGAGCTTGTCTTCTGCTGTCCTTGTTGACTCCGGCATTGTTACTGTTACGGGAGCTGACTCGGCTTCGGGATCACTTTCGGCTTCAGCGGGCGGGGAAATGTGCGGGATTTCGTCATCAACATTAAGTACTACATCTGCTGACGGCGAAAAATCACCGGGCTTTTCGTCTGTATCATCGGCAAAAATTCCGGCCTCGTCTGACTCAATATCATACGGCGGTGCGTCTTCTGTTTCTTCCTCAGCGTCAATAATTGCAGGCTCCTCGTCTAATGGCTCATCGGTGAAAACGTCAGAATTATCTTCAGTATCAATGTCAGCAAATTCATCTTCATCATACTGTGCTTCCTGAAGCTCGGCCTCCTGAAACTCCATCTGCGGCTCTTCATCAGGAGCTTCAGTTTCTTCTTCATGGCCGGGAATTTCGTTATCAGCACTCGCGGAAATCTCTTCGAGCTCGTCAGCAAAAATCTCTGCGGCATCATCAATATCATCATTCTCATCGTCAGCACTTATCAGTGGAATATCGGGTAAATTTCCCTCTTCATTCTGCGGAATCTCTGCGGCCTCAATAACGGGTATGTCGGGCAAATCCTCTGCAGGTTCGTATTCTTCCTCAAGCGGCATAACGTCAGGGATAATTTCTTCCTGTGATGACTCAATCTCTGGTGCTGAGTCAGTTTCGGGCTGTGAGACTTCCTGCACTGGTTCAGGTTCAGCAGCTGGCAAAACTTCTTGTGCTGACTCAATCTCTTGTGCTGACTCAGTTTCGGGCTGTGAGACTTCCTGCACTGGTTCAGGTTCAGCAGCTGGCAAAACTTCTTGTGCTGACTCAACCTCTGGTGCTGAGTCAGTTTCTGGCTTGGGGACTTCCTGCACTGGTTCAGCTTCAACAATCGGCAAAACTTCCGGGACTGGCTCAACCTCTGGTGCTGACTCGATTTCAGGCTGTAAAGTTTCCTGCACTGGTTCAGCTTCTACAACTGGCAAAACTTCCGGGACTGACTCAATCTCTGGTGCTGACTGAGTTTCGGGCTGTGAGATTTCTGGCAATGGTTCATGCAAGGGAGCGGGATGTGCTTTCGGCCTTGCGCGGACTCTGCGTGATGTTTCGGGCTTTTGTTCAGTAGAAATTTTCACACGGCCGGGCTTCTCATGATGTTCGGGAGTTTCTGACGGTGATTTTACTGCGCTGATGCTCTGCTCTATTCTGCGCTCGAAATCGTCCATGAATGAGTCGAGTCTTTCACCGAGATTTGCGGCTTTTGCTGTTCGTAATGGTTTCGGCCTTGCGCGAGAGGGTCTCGGCTTCTTTTGACTCTTGGGCGGCTCGCTGTCGCTGGTGCTGGCTGTGCTTCCTTCAAGTGCCTGCCTTAATTTTTCTTCTGCTGTCTTTTCGCTCATTATTTTTCTGCCCGTCCTTGTCCTTCATTCCGCTTCAATCCTTAATTATAAATCATGATGGCCATAAAAAAAGCCTCCGTATCTTTTACGGAAGCTCCTTAACCTTTAGTAGCCTCAACGAGGTTCGAACTCGTGTTTTAGCCTTGAGAGGGCTACGACCTAGACCACTAGTCGATGAGGCCATTTGCTTTTACAACGCGGGAAATATTACCACGATAAAAATTTTTATGCAAGTTTGATGTTTGTTTGTTAGAATAAAATAATTAAATTCACAAACATTGCTGAAAGGTAATAGGATACAAAAAAGAAAATGATAAAAAATGTTGTCATCATATCAGACCTCTCAAATGCAGATACAGGGGGTACAGCTGTGGCTGTTGATACTGCTTATCTTCTCGCACGAAATGGTCTCAATGTCTACTTCTTTTCCGGAGAAGGCAAACTAGATACAAGACTTACAGCTTCATCGAAAATAAAAATCATCTCTACAGGACAAAAACATATTCTATACGACAAGAACAGGTTCAGGGCTTTTGTAAACGGCATATACAACTTACGCGCTGCACGTGCTCTAAAGGATTTGCTTGGGACACTCGATCCAGACCAAACAGTTGTGCATGTGCATTCATGAACAAGAGTGCTTTCCCCTTCAGTGTTCAAGGCTGCTCTGAATATGGGATTCCGTGTTTTTATCACGATACATGACTACCAGATGGTTTGTCCTACCGGAAATCTCTACGACTATCAGAAGCAATGTATCTGCGAAATCACGCCCATGTCCCTCAAGTGCTTTCTATGCAACTGCGACAAACGCCACTATTACCACAAAATACACCGGCTTCTGCGTCAATAGTGCAGAACAGAATCATCCGTAACGCTGCGGGAAAAGGGAGAATAGGTTACATCTTCATCTCTGAGTTCTCAAAGCGGCAGCTTCTGCGGAGATTGCCAGCTCCAAGAAATCAGTTCTTCATACGCAACCCAATATACTTCAGCGACAGATTCAGGGCGGAGGCCGAAAATAATTCCGTGTTCCTGTTCATAGGCAGGACAGTCCCGGAAAAAGGAATCGCACCTTTCTGCGAGGCTGTGCACAATTCCGGCGTGAAGGGAGTCGTCATAGGTGACGGGTTTTTGCGCGGTGAACTCGAAGCTAAATACCCGGAGATCACCTTCACGGGCTGGCTGGACAAAACGCAGATCCGCGAATGGCTCAAGAGGGCGCGTTGTCTAGTTGCCTCGTCAGTATGCTATGAGGGGGCACCTCTAGTCCCGCTCGAAGTCAGCGCATACGGAATCCCGGTTATCGCTCCGTCATGGTCAGCCGCAAGCGACAATGCATCATTCGTGTATCATTCGCCGCAGGAGCTTGAAGACATCTTGCGGAAGGTTAATACAATGGACATCAAACAGCTCTCGCAAGAAATTTACAGCAATTTTGACGAGAGCGTTACGACAAATTACGCGGATAATCTCATGAAGATTTATGAGTCACCGCTGGAGTAAAACAGAAATCAAATCCGGCAAATGACACAATGATTTTTCCCCGAAATTCCCTATAATTCATTCATCATCAAAATTTTAATCGGAGAGTGGTTTATTATGCCCTCAGAAAAATTTGTATACAGCCTCAGAGACGGCGACGGATCTAACCGCTTGCTTCTCGGTGGCAAAGGCGCAAATCTCTGCACTATGGCGCAGTCAGGTCTTCCCATTCCCGCAGGATTCGTAATCACTACTGAAGTATGCCGCAAATACATGGCTGACCCTTCAATCATGGACGCAATTTGGGACGACGTTAAAGCCTCAGTAGCAAGACTCGAAAAGGAAACAGGGAAGGGCTTCAACGACGCGAAAAATCCCCTGCTTGTTTCTGTTCGTTCAGGCGCGCCGATCTCAATGCCCGGAATGATGGAGACGATTCTCAATCTCGGACTCAATGAAGAAACCGTAAAGGGACTCGCTCAAGCATCAGGCAACAAACGTTTTGCGCTCGACAGCTACAGGAGATTCATACAGATGTTCGGGAGCGTTGTCGATGAGGTGAATTTTGACCTTTTCGAGGAAGCATTAGCCAATACTCGCAAGGCAGCAGGAGTTGAGCAGGACTATCAGATTCCGGCAGAAGCGTTAGAGAAATTACTCGTTGAGTACAAAGCAATCTACAAGAAAGCAACCGGCAATGATTTCCCGTCAGACCCTTGGGTTCAGCTGCGCCGCGCAATTGAGGCAGTCTTCAAGAGCTGGAACATCCCCCGCGCTGTAACATACCGCAAAATCAACAAGATAGATGACTCACTCGGAACAGCAGTAAACGTTATCGAGATGATTTTCGGGAACTTGGGCGATGACTGCGGAACAGGCGTATGCTTCACGCGCAACCCTTCAACAGGCGAGAATAAACTTTACGGAGAATTTCTCATCAACGCACAGGGCGAGGACGTTGTAGCAGGAATCAGAACGCCTATGCCTATTGCCGAGCTTGCACAGAAAATGCCGGAAATCTACAAGCAGCTCTGCGAGATCACAAGCAACCTTGAGAAAACATATCACGATATGCAGGACGTAGAGTTCACGATAGAGCGCGGAAAATTGTTCATCCTTCAGACACGCGCAGGAAAGAGAACCGCAACCGCTGCCGTTAAAGCCGCTGTTGACATGGTGAATGAAGGACTCATTGACACAAAGACAGCCGTAACTCGCGTAACTCCTGAGCAGGTCGAAATGTTGTTGCACCGTCAAATCGACAAGTCAGCAAAACTTGACGTAATCGCAAAGGGACTCCCCGCTTCACCCGGTGCCGGCGCAGGAATGCTCGTATTCTCAGCGGACGAGGCAGAAGAATGGGCCAAGAAGGGCAAACCTACAATCCTTGCGCGCCCCGAAACAAGCCCCGATGACATTCACGGACTCGCAGCTTCTCAGGGTGTCGTAACATCAAGAGGCGGAATGACTTCACACGCCGCTGTTGTCGCCCGAGGAATGGGAAAGCCTGCTGTCTGCGGATGTGAGTCAGCAGTTATTGACGTTGAGAAAGAGACTCTCACGGTTGGCGACAGAGTCTTCAAGAAAGGCGACTGGGTTACGGTTGACGGAACAACGGGGAATTTCCTGGCCGGTGAAGCAAAGATGGTTGACGCGACATTCACGGATGACTTCAAGAAGATTCTTGCTTGGGCTGACGAGAACGCAAAATTGCAGGTCTGGACTAACGCTGACACACCCGAAGACGCAAAACGTGCCCGCGAATTTGGCGCAAAAGGCGTTGGGCTTTGCAGGACTGAGCATATGTTCATGGGTGTTGACCGACTGCCCGTAATGCAGAGTCTTATTGTCGCGCTCGGTGAGGCTGCGAGGAAGGAAAGAAAGCACGCGCTGAAGCTCTCGCAAAATTGAAGGTCATGCAGAAAGAGGACTTTATCGGGATATTCAGAGCGATGGACGGACTCCCGGCAATAATCAGACTTCTTGACCCGCCGCTGCACGAATTTTTGCCGAAAGAACCGAACGTACTCGAAGCACTCAAGACAGCAATGCCCGATGAAGCAAAGAAGCTCAATAACGTTCTCGAAAAGATTCACCAGCTCCACGAGAACAACCCGATGTTAGGCTTCAGGGGATGCAGACTCGGAATGATTTACCCGGAAATTTACGAGATGCAGATGAACGCGATCTTTGAAGCAGTCGTTGAGCTCACAAAACAGGGCGTTACCGTGAAGCCTGAAGTAATGATACCCATCGTCGGCACAAAAGCGGAGATGAAATTCTTCCGTGAGATGGCTGACAGAATCGCAGAGGATGTGAAGAAGGCCAGCGGAGTCAATTTCGGCTACCTTGTGGGAACGATGATAGAGCTTCCGAGAGCGGCTCTTGTTGCTGACCAGTTAGCGGAGTACGCGCAGTTCTTCTCATGCGGGACTAACGACTTGACGCAGACGACGTTAGGCTACTCACGCGATGACGCTGAAAACAAGTTCCTGTTCCAGTACGTAGACAAGGGAGTCTTCAAGGAGAATCCGTTTGCAGTTCTCGACAGGGACGGCCCCGGCCAGCTCGTGAAAATGGCTGTCGAAAAAGGACGCTCCGTCAACCCCGGAATGTCTGTAGGAATTTGCGGTGAACACGGCGGTAACCCGGAGAGCATTGCTTTCTGCCACAGCGTCGGACTCAGCTACGTATCATGCTCGCCGTTCCGTGTACCTGTTGCGAGAGTCGCGGCGGCTCATGCTGCGCTCGGTGTGCTGAAGTAGTATCAGCGGACAAAAATTTATCCCCCCGGTGAAAGTGCCGAGGGGATTTTTTGTTGACTTGCTGTTACATGCTCATGCTTTATCCGTATACGTTCCCTGAAGCCTTGAAGCCCTATGTGATTTTCATAATAATTATGTATACGGCTATTCTTCGCTGATCTCTCATCGTTTGTCATGTACTATACGGCACAATTCATCTCACACACGCAGAGGCAGGAGTCTTCTTGCAGGTTATAATATAAATTTGATGAATGCTGTATAATTCTTGCATTCTCAGAAGGCAGGTGTAATTCAAATATTGAACATGTCAAAGTACAGGAGATTATTTATTCTTGCTTTTACGGCTCTTGCACTGGCAGGATTTCTTTACGGGTACAAAGCACAGTCCGCAGACTTTTCAGAATCAGACTTCAACAGAATCTCACCTTTCAACGTCCGCTCTTTGTGGCTCTTGCGTCAGGTCCGCTACATAATCGAAAGCTATCAGGTTGACGCGGAGACAAAGCCCGCAAAGGAAGATGATTTGCTTCACGGTGCGGCGCGCGGAATGGTTGAGGCGTGGAAAGATCCTTACACGAGATTCGTATCACCCTCACAGCTTAAGGACGAGGAAATAGAATTAGAGGGCAAATATGGCGGACTCGGCATGTACATAGGCGACAGGGACGGGCAAATCTTAGTCATAAGTCCTATGGAAGACTCCCCCGCTGAACGTGCCGGACTCAAACCCAAAGACCAAATCGTGAAGGTTGACAATGAAGTCGTTATAGGCTGGACATCTGACAGGGTCGTTCAGAAATTGCGCGGAGAGCCAGACACAAAAGTTACTGTGTGGGTACGTCGTGAAGGTGAAGACGAGCTTTTAGAGTTTTCGATTACGAGGGAGATAATCAAGCTGCATAGTGTGCGCTATGAAATGCTGTCTGATGATATAGGCTATCTGAAGCTGACTCAGTTCAAGCACAACACAGCAGACGAGTCCCGCAATGCAGTCCGCGATATGCTGCGAAAAGGAATGAGGGCATTAATTCTTGACCTTCGCAACAACGGCGGCGGACTCCTCGATGCAAGCGTGAAGATCTCTAGCATGTTCCTTCAGAACGGACTCATTGTTGAGACGAAAGGACGCTCAGAACGCGCAAACGAAAAGTATTACGCCAACAAAAATTATTATCAGACGAATCTTCCCATGACCGTATTAATCAACGGAGGCAGCGCAAGCGCAAGCGAGATAGTAGCAGGAGCACTGAATGACAGAGGCCGGGCGAAATTAATCGGTGAGAAAAGTTTCGGAAAGGGCAGCGTTCAAACATTGTTCCCATTGACTGACGGAAGCGGAGTATACGTAACAATTGCGAGATACTATACGCCGTCGGGAAAAGTGATCGATCATGTTGGACTCTCGCCTGACATTGAAGTAAAAGGAGAACCCAACCGGGACAAATCCCAGGACAAACAGTTACAGCGCGCAATCACAGAAGTGAAAAGATTAATGCGTTCGGTTGCGGGCAAAAGATTTTAAGGAGGATTAGAAATTTTGAGTGCAAAAAAGAATGTAGATTTGCTTGTCGGAGCTCAGTGGGGCGATGAAGGCAAAGGGAAAGTAGTTGACATGCTCGGCTCTGATGTTGATGTATTTGTGCGCTTTCAGGGCGGAGCGAACGCAGGACACACGGTAATAACTGACGGACAGAAGACAGTGTTTCACCTTCTCCCTTCAGGAATGCTTTACCCGGGAAAACTCTGCGTATTGGGAAATGGACTCGTTCTTGACCCTGAGCAGTTCTTAGCGGAAACGGGCGAATTGTTCGCAAAGGGTCAGGACCGCGCAAGGCTCGCTGTGAGTCCTCATGCTCATGTAGTTATGCCGTATCACAAAATGCTCGACAAGCTCCAGGAAGAAGCACGCGGAAAAGGCCGCAAGATTGGCACGACAGGACGCGGAATAGGCCCCTGCTACGTAGACAAATATTCACGCTCAGGACTCAGAGTCGAGGATCTTATTGACGCTGACATTCTGAGAGAGAGACTGACATACATACTTGACGAGAAGAATCAAATCATAACGAGGCTGTACAATCAGAAGCCTTTAGCATTTGACGAAATATATGAACCAGCACGGAAATGGGGCGAGGCTTTAGCACCCTATGTTGACGACACAAGAGCGTTATTGCGCCGGGCTGCTGACGAGGGCAAACACATTCTCCTTGAGGGAGCGCAGGCGGCATTGCTCGACATAGATCACGGGACATACCCCTATGTTACAAGCTCTTCAACGTCAGCGGCAGGAGCTTTCACCGGGACAGGATTAGCACCCAATGACTTAACGAGGGTTATTGCTGTCGTCAAAGCGTACACGACTCGCGTGGGTGAAGGGCCATTCCCGACGGAAGATTTCACCGAGATGGGCGAAAAGCTGAGGGCTAACGGCGGTGAGTTCGGAGCAACTACAGGAAGGCCGAGACGCTGCGGATGGCTTGACGTTCCTGCATTGCGCTACTCAATGGAGCTTAACGGCGCGAATGTCATTGCTCTCACGAAACTTGACGTGCTTACGGGCATGGGCGGCATTAAGGTCTGCACTGCTTACGAGAAGGACGGAACGCGGTTCACATCATGGCCGACAGACACGAGGACTCTTTCTGAGATTCAGCCGGTCTACGAGACATTGCCGGGATGGGATGACGACATAACGAACTGCAAGAGTTTTGACGAACTCCCAGCCAACGCGCAAGCCTACGTGAAATATATCGAGAGCGCGCTGAACGTTCCCGTCGCGTTAATCGGAGTCGGTGCTGACAGAAACCAGACAATCAACAGAGGAATGTAGCTTCTGTGTATGTGCCTGAAATAGATTTCCTGACGTTTGAGAATCTGCCGGAAATTCTGAGGATAAACGCTGAGTCTTCTTGCTCATGGTCTGAAGAAGTAATCCGCTCGGATCTCAGCAAAGATTCACAGAATGAAACGACATACATCGGGGCTTTCGCGACGACTGCGGAAGCTCCTCTTTTGGGCTATGCTGTTCTTGGCCGCGAGAAAAGAGCCGGGCTTCTTATGGCATTGGTTGTTGAGAGTCTATACAGGCGAAAAGGAATCGGCCGTCAGCTTCTTATTGCTGTGAGTGATTGTGCGTTGTATCTCAATTTCCGTCGGTTAAGGCTCAAAGTGAGGAAGTCAAATTCAGGCGCAATAGCTCTGTATTCTCAGATGTCATTCATTGGCGAGACAGTGAGACGGGGCTACTATTCAAACGGCGAGGACGCAATAATCATGAGCGCGGGACTCCCGTTAAGGTTCAGGAATTTGCGATGAGGGTATATATTCCGTTCGATGACGGCTCAAGCGTATCATTTGACGGGGAAGGCTTCACGATTCACAGAAAGCCAAAGGGGATTGATGATGCTGACGATTCCAGCAAGACTCCCTGCAAGGCTGAAACCGCATGGAATACGAAATGGAGCGAAATTGTACGCGCACTCGAAACAGCGTACAAGCGTCAGGAGAAAGCAAAGAAAGAACAGAGCGCAAAGAAAATTTACCGTCCTTAAGAATCCTTCACGAACAATCCCGCAATAGCTGTAACAGATTTAACTGGCGACATCATAAGCGAGCGAGTAACACTGAGTCCGATTCGTTTCGCCGCGCTGAGTATGGCTATAATGTCCTCCGTAACATTCATGCTCAAATCGCCGTAGCCGGGGCTGAATCTCGTTGTCATTCTCTCACCTTCACGAAGCACCGTAACAATCTCGCTCCTCATAACATCGTCAATGTACGAGTCAATTCTCACGGAAGCGCAAGCGTCAAGCGCGAGTCCTTCAAGCATGTTTTTGTTCTGTGCAATTGTTATCTGTCTGTCTGTCTCATGGCCGAGAGTCGCAGCGAGGAGTATGCAGTCATTGCCGCGTGAAGTGAGTCGTGAAATGTTCCTGCTGAAAATTTTTGCGCCCTCGATTTCTATCCCTCCGTCAAAATTTGTGATGTGAAAACGTCCCCACACACAGCGCGGAGTGATATACCCTTCAAGCCTCCCGAAAGCCTCTGAAACTGTGCGTGTCAATTCTTCAGTATGGCCTTCAGGAGGGACTCCCATGTAGCGAAGGGCATCGGTTATGTTCTTATCCGTCGGCGCGAACCTCATAACGCTTAGTATAAAGCACCGAACGTATTCCCGAATCGATTCGCCGAACCGTATCAGCCTGGTTCATCGTGTAAAGGTGAATCCCTTCAACACCACGCGCAAGAAGGTCTATTATCTGCTCGGTTGCGTATGCGATTCCGGCTTCTTTGACGGCTCCCTGATGATGTCCATATGCCGCAACGAATCTCCGCACACGTTCCGGCACTGAAGCCCCGCACATTTCGACAACTTTCGGGATTTGAGCCGCCGCTGTGATGGGCATTATCCCGGCGATTATCGGCTGAGTTATTCCCATTGAACGCGCTCTTTCACGCCATGAGCAGAAAATATCATTGTCAAAGAATAGCTGAGAGATTAAGCCCTTGACACCGAGACTGCATTTTTCCTTGAGGTAATGCAAATCCTGCTCGACTGACTCGGCTTCGGGGTGTTTCTCAGGGTAGCAGGCCGCGAAAATGTCAAAGTCATCTCCGTACTCCTCGTGAATGAACGCTATTAACTCTGAGGCGTGGTGAAAGTCTCCGAGGTCTGACTTGTCTTTGAGGTCTCCTCTTAACGCCAAAATATTGCGTACGTTGTTTGCTTTGAGCTGGTCAAGAATCGCTTTGATCTCAGCGCGTGTTGTTCCTACACAAGTAAGGTGCGCGACTCCGTTTACGTGATAGCGGTTCTGAATCCCTGACGCAATTTCAACGGTGTTGTCTCTGCTTGAGCCTCCTGCACCGTAAGTTACGCTGATCAAGTCCGGGTTGAAGCTCACGAGGCTGTCTATTACGCCGTAAGTGCCTTCTGTGCTTTTGTTGCCTTTCGGGGGGAAAATCTCAAATGTGTAGCTCGGTGCTAACTTGTCAAAAAATCTGTCCATTATTCGGCCTCCTTCTTTTGTGCTAAAAGCCATTTTCTTATTGACTCTGTCCTGTACGCATAATCGAATGATGACATATGCTCGGAAAAATTCCCGTCTGTCTTGGCCGGCAGTGTGCTTCCCTTTTTGAACATTATGAAGAAAGCGGGCAAGCCTTCCCACAAGTACAAATCTGATTTTTTCGCGTCAACCTCGCTTAATGCGCCGTATCCTTTGTTGTCATTATTCTTGAACATGTCAATCACTTCATTCATTCCGGCTGATGCTTTAGGGTCTCCGGCTGAAGCGACGTAAACGAATTTCTGAGTCAGCAATCCTTTCAGCGCGTTGATGTCCCATTGACCCGACACAAACATGCAGGCCGTGAACATGTCCGTATACTTTGACGCTAACACAAGAAACGTCATGCACCCCATCGACTGCCCTGTGGCATATACCCGCGACTCATCGACAGGATAATTTTTTACCGCCCATTTCACGAATCTTCCTGTGAGTTCGACATATTGACTCTCCGTGAAGCCGTTATGATCGTCAAGCACAATTTCCGGGTAACACGGCACAATCACAACGCAGTCATGACGACACCAGATGAGTCCGCCGAGTCCCTGAGTGAGGGAATAATTTGCGTCCTTCCCTGCCGAGCTTCCGTCAGCGATGAAGAATACAACGGGAAATTTTTTGTCCGCAGAATAATTTTCAGGAACGTAAACCGCAAACGGCAGCTTCATTCCTGAGTCATCAATATATTCTGAATGCGTGAATTTCTTGGCGTATTCTGTGATTAGGGACTGTAATAATTTGTCGGCGGATTTGTCCGGGCGGTAAATGTTCTGCCTGTTCACGGCGTGGAAATTCTCATCCGCGCTTGAGGCGTAACACGCTGTAGAAATCAGGAGCATTGCAAGGGCAATAATTTTCCTCACGGTTTGAGTCCTTCTTTCCTGTCTTCCTCCCACGTGATGAACGAGTGATAATATTTCTGGTCATTGTCATCAAGCCCGCGCGTTATTTCCGTTATGTGAATGTGCGAGGCTTTCACCTTTTCGAGGACGTAATCGACCGCTTTCATCGGGTCAGTGTGTGCGCCGCATGTGAAAATGTCCAAGGCCATGTAATTCACTTCCGGCCATGTGTGAATCGACAAGTGCGACTCGCTGATTACGACTACTCCGCTAACGCCGTTGGGGGGAAATTTGTTGAACGATACCGACCAGACCTGAGCGTGTGCTCTGTTGGCGGCCTCAACGAGAATATCCTGAAGTCTTGCAACGTTGGTGATTGTTTCATCACAGCCTGATACTTCAACGATATAGTGAACACCTTTAGGGGACAATTTAGAATCTCAGCCTCCCGTAAAAATGAATTTGTAGTGCTAAAATATTGCGCTATAAAAATTTTATCACAATGCAACAGCTTTTAACTCTCATCACTTCACAAAAGCAAAACATTAATACGGAGGTAATATTCATGAGAGCAAAATTTTTGTCAGGGCTTGTGATTCTTGCTCTGGCACTGGCGGCTCCTGCATATCCGGCAGAGACCCCGAAATCCGTCGCAAGCACCTACACCATCGACGGCATAACCTACTACAACGTCAACTCCTCAAACTTCAACAGCGACAAACGATTTTACGTTGATGTGGTCTCCGCGAAACACAGCGCACTCGGCGACCGCTCATTAGGTGATTTGTGGCTGATGGCGGCGGCGGGACTGGGAACAGATGTAGTTCGTACAGGCGTAGCTACTGGTTTTGCTTCGGATTATCTGGATAAGCTGAAGGAGGGATTATCGAACGGCAAAATTGATTATGACTATTCTGCTATCCAGTACTACGATTACTCTTACTCAGCACCAGCATGGAGCAATTCCGGCGGCGGATATGTTGAGACAAGTGCAAAGATTAGTGGTCGTGGAGCTTTCTATGAAGGCACCGTAAAATACACCGTGCGTTTCTCGGACTTCACTGTGGGTGCGCTGCTGCCTGCTGATGAGGGGCTGTATGTCGCCACAACTACAGAGAACGGCAATAAGGATAAGGAAAATGTCGAGGCCTCATCAGTCAAGAATGACACAAACACAACCGTTACTACAAGCCAGACCATCACCAAAAGCACAACGGAAAGCCTCACAAACACGGTAGATCACTCATCATCATATTCTTTCACGGAAGGCCTGAAGATTGCTACTGAGACCAGTGGAAAAGCTCTCTTTGCTACGTTCAAGATTACCGGCGAGCTGAGTACTTCATTCACGCAGGCATTCACTGACGGCTGGTCAAAATCAAAGGGCATAACGAAGTCTTACCAGAAAAGCAGCGAAGTCAGCGTAACTCTTCCGCCCTACACTAACGTGATGATCAAGCAGGGAAACTCTAAGACCACGACCACCACAAAATATAACTGCCCCGTGATTGTAGGGTATAAGGTTACTATACTGATTGACCAGACAGTTAACGGAATTTATACGTACACATTCGGCGAGTCAAATTCCAACGCAAGAAAAGACCTCAACCACCGCGCATTTGAGGAAGGCGCAAAGAATCTCGACTCTCAGAGTATCGACTGGCCTAAAATCCTCTCTGACAGCCAAGTTAAGGACGCTATCACGAAGATCACTACACATGCTCCGATGTCAGGCTCAGGAGCTACTACAGTCTACACGATAGATACAACCTACAGCGAAGTTGCGGGGCTTGCGGCTCTGTATCCTCTGACCCGTGTTGAGCTGGGACATGCTACCCTGCCGTTCATCGACAACTACAACGTTGCTAACATGAAGGTCGGGGAGTATTCGTATCTGGATTACCTGTACGTCAACGGCTATAACTCACGCAATGCGGAGTACTACGGCTTCGACAAGAACAAAGGCTACTGGAAAGTTGTTGATGAGCATATGCGCGAGCTTTCAGACTCAGATGCTCCCGTAACCCTCACGAAAGACTCTGCTACCGGGTACACACAGTTCAAGGCAGTGAAGCCCGGCAAGTGCTACCTGAAGTACTTCATCAACGAGAACGCTTACCCGACAGGAAGCGGCTCAAACACCTACACCAAGAACGCAGATATTCAGCCCGCCATGCTTGAAATCAACGTAGCTGAAGAGGAAGTAACCTACAAAATCACAGGAAGCTACACCGGCATAATAGGTTTTGTGTCTGATGATCTGGAGGGAAACGGCAAACTAAGTGTATCGGCGTATAACACTGAGGACATCGAGGTAGAACGCGAGTATATCTGGCAGAAGCAAGAATTGACCAGCAAGGGCATAAGGTTAGACGATAACGGAATAGTAACTCTCACCAAAAAAGGACCTTTCCACGTGCGCGTGAAGGATAAGAACGGGAAGATACATTCTGACTGGGTGCTGATAACGGCAATAGGACTCGGCGGTGATGAAAGCGAAGTACCTGAAACCGATATGCCTGCACCGACAGAATACGCAGAAGTAGGCACAACGTTTATGATCTCCGGGAAGTATGTCGGCGGAGTGAGCAATGACGCAGAGAACATAGAGGGCTTCGGCAAACTCAGTGTAACAGCGTATGAGCCAACCGGCATGGAGCAGAATGTATTGTATTCGTGGGAGGCAAGAGACGACTCGGACGGAATGACTCTCACTGATGACGGGACTGTGAAGTTCACGAGAACAGGCAAATACTACGTGAGAGTGAAAAGCGGAGAGGTATATTCCCAGTGGATAGAGATTACTGCGAACGAGAAAGCTCCTGCGAGATTCACACACCTAGCATCGCCGGTATTGAACACCTACAACGGAGAGGCAATACAGCTTATTGATATAGATACAACCTGCGAGGGAGGAACGGCGGTGTATGCTCTAGGGTCTGATGGTGTTACTGCGCCGACTTCGTACAGCTCTGAGAGACCTACAGCGGTTGAGGTAGGAACATATTACGTGTGGTGCAAGGTACTCGGTGATGAGAACCACGACAACAGCGAGCCGGTGTGTGTAGTCGCGACAATTAGGGAAAAAACTTCTGCGCCTGAAACTGAAGCTGAAACTGAAACTAAAACTGACGGCGGCCTTACAGTAGACAATTCATCAAGCGGAGGATGTGATTCGGGAATGTCCGCGCTTGTTTTGGGCGTGATGTTTGCGGCGTTAATGCTCAGACGTAAGACTCGTTAAATTTTTGAGAGAATAATAAATCCCCTCAGCCTTTTGCGACTGGGGGGACTTTTTTTACAGTGAACACCTCACTCACTACAAAATAAAGAGCCTCCGTTTTATAGGCGAGGGAGACTCTTTTTGTGTGTGATTATAGGCTTATTGTTATGTGAATGTGATTAGCGTACTTTGTAATAGATCTCTGTACTTCCTGTGCCTGTTGTTGAAGCCTTGTATAGATTTGGTTGAGCTGACGTTCCACTGCCAACAGTCTCAGCATCTGATGCATAAAGTCCTGCTTCTGACGCTTTGTTTTCCAGTATCTTGGCCAGTTTTGTATCACCAGCTGGCAACGTATAGACAAGCCACCACTCGCTCTTTTTCGATGCGTCTATACTTATGAAGTACTTCCCTTCAGTCGCTTTGTCATCTACAATCGAGTCCGTGTTCTTCATGTAGGCCGCTATACCCTTTTTGATTCTTTGCGGGTAAGTTTCATCATCATCTGTGCTATCAGCATCTGTTCCCGGATCAAGTGCTGCTTCAAATCCGGATCTGTTGTCTGCATAGTACATGTGCATAGCCGCGCCGATAATCCTGAACTCCTCGATTATCTTGTTTGCGTTCGCTATGTTATTTGCCTCTGAGCCGCCCATCATCGCCATTGAACTCAGAATACCAATTACCGCGATGACGATTAACAACTCAACGAGCGTGAAGCCTTTGCGTATTTTCTTCATGAATCTTTTCCCCTTTCTTTGAATACCGTGAATCTTTCTGAATGCTGGACTTTTTGAACTCACAAACCTATAATCAAACAAACAATGAAAACTTTTTGCACACAACCACTTCAAGCCCTCGCCTTCATGTGGTATAATTACAAACAGACAAGGAAAAAGGCTGCAAACGTAAAGCAGTCGCGTGCATTAAAACTTTGGCCAAAAAGAATTATAGCATAAACCTTGTCTTTTTTGTTAATCTTCACGCAAAAATTTTTATCCCCTTCACAAAAATTAAAGCCTTCAGCACAGAATAATACTTCAAAAATTTATTAAGCCCGAAAATTATAATGACTTGCAGTGATACACTAAGCATAAAAATTATCAGCGTCAGGAGAATTTATTGATTTGCCATGAACAATGACGTGATTAACTGCATACCCTCAAAGACAATGCGCGAGTACCTGATGAGGAATCCCGCAACGCTTTCTGTTCTTCAGCAGGCGACAATAATAGATCAGTATGCGAATGACAGCGACAAGAAAATATACTTTCAGCGGCTCATAGAGATTTCAGACTCAGAGGATGAACGGCGGCTTCTGTATGCAGAAATTTCCGGGGACTTTGAGACCTCGTGCAGAATATATAATGAGAAATTCCCGCATGAAGGATCATTCCCCGCATACCCGTTACTTGAAGTATGCAATCTCCCTGTGCTTTTCAGGGCCGGAGATGTCGTACGATACAAGAACAGGCTATATTATGTCGGGCGCGTTCCGTATCTCGTTGATGGGTATTGTGATTTCACGGATGAATGTTACTTGTGTTACTCGCTGTATCATGTCCGCAAGATGAACTGCAAGAATTATGACGAGCTGAGAGATGTACATTGCCACATAGGAGTCTGCGAGGCTGAACGGGTAAATTACAGAAGGCTGAATGCAACCGACAAACATACGGCGCAAAGGATAAGGAAAATTTTTGAGCAAAGAAAAAGCGGGACTCACATTTTCAGCAAGCCCCGCCGGAAAATTTCTCTATCTTGAGCCTAAATGTTTGCGGAAAAACTCTTCAAGCTCCCTGTAAAAATCAAATCTGTTCTCCTCGTTGTGGAAGCCGTGCCCCTCGTTATCTTTCAGCATGTACACAACATCTTTTCCCGTTCTCTTCACTGCGTCAACAATCTGCTCTGACTCGGCTTTGTTGACTCGCGGGTCATTCGCTCCCTGCGCAATAAACAGAGGGATTCGGATATTCTCAGCGTGAAACACCGGGGAGATTTCCGTCAGCAAATCTTTATCCTTCACCGGGTCTCCTATCATTTCATGCTCCATGTCAAGAAACGGCTTCCAGTACGGCGGAATGCTCTCAAGTAGCGTGAAGAGATTCGACGGCCCTACATAGCTCACAGCGCACGCATAAAGATACGGAGTGAACGCAGCCCCGGCAAGCGCACTGTAACCGCCGTAGCTCCCTCCGTAAATCGCGAGCCTCGAACGGTCAGCGATGCCCTCATTCACCGCCCATTGCACACCGTCAGTAACATCATCCTGCATCTTTCTGCCCCACTGCTTGAAGCCTGCGAGCCAGAATGATTTTCCGTAGCCTGTTGACCCCCGGAAATTCACCTGAAGCACAGCGATTCCCCTGTTCGCGAGAAATTGAGCCTCAGAGTCAAATCCCCAGCCGTCGCGCGCGCTCGGTCCTCCGTGAGGAATCACAACAAGCGGCAAGTTTTTCGCCTCGACTCCAACAGGAAGCGTAATATATCCGTGTATCGTGAGTCCGTCCCGTGCCGTGAAAGTTATTGCCTTCATGGGTGCCATCTGGTCAGCTTTGAGCCACGGGGACAAATCCGCAAGTTTCGACATTGACTCGTCCTTCCTGTCGAAAATGTAATATGCTCCTCTCGTCCTGTCGCTGTACGTCCGAACAATAACTTTTCTTTCATCGTCATCAATATCAGCTACAACTGCTTCAACGCCGGGGAAAAATTCATCAAGTTTCTTCTGCAATTCTTCACGCTCGGTGTCAAAAAATTTGTAGTGCCTTCTGTCTGTCGTGTACGTTACGCCCGTTATGACTTTGCGTTTCTTTGAGTGCATGAGGCTCCCAGCGTCAACTTCATCATGCGCGAACACTAAATCAAGCGTCTTCTTTGTCTCAGGGTCATACGTGTATATCGCTTCTTTGTCCGTGCTAAGGTTCGAGGCAACGTACATCATCTTGTTGTCGTATGCGAACATCATCGGCGAAAATGTTTCCTTGAAGTTCAGAGTCATTAGCTCGTGAAAATCCTGCGACTCGTTAGTCCTGTATAGCAATGTCTCATTCACTCCGTCAGTCTGAACAGCGACTCTCAATTTCCCGTCGTGATCCGTCATCCATCCCGTAATATTCCCGGGGTTCTCGGCGAGAAGCTCAAGTTCTCCCGTAAGAATGTTGCAGCGGTAAACGTCAAAAATTTCCGGGTTTCTGCGATTCATTTCTAGCAGCATGTGAACGGGCGAGTCTTCAAGGTCATCAAGCACTCCCGCTTTAACCTTCTCGAAAGGAGTCAGATCCTTTACGTTTTTTCCGTCAATGTCAGTTATGTAGACGTGAAAATTTTCGTCGCCGCCCGAATCCTGAGCGTATACTATTTTCCCGCTTCCCTTCCAGAAGAACCCGGCTATGTCTCGTTCGGTTGCTGATGTGATTCGTTTCTCAGTGCCTGTTGCGATGTCCCGGACGTAAACATTCATTCGCCGCTCCCAAGGACGTGCGAAGGCGAGCTTTGTACCGTCAGGAGAAATTGAGAACGCCGCGTTTGTAGGATTCCTGAAAAAATCTTCCATCGGCAATAACGGAGGAACAGCAGCGAACGCGCAAACAGCAGGCATAGCGAGGAAAACAGCTACAACAGCAAATAATAATCTCATGGGTAGAACTCCCTTCACTGGATTTTGTACGCTTGATTGTATCACGGCATTAATTAACAGTCTCATAATGTATTACAATAAATTATCACAGTAAAAATTCATAAGGAGGCTTTAACTTGCAGAATAATATTTCAGTTTATCCCGTGAAAGTTTCAAGTGCTGAAGATGTCGTTAAACTTTGCGCGAAAATCGGCACTGACTCCGGCGCATTGTCTTATCTCATACCCAAAGCAAATATCATTCACATTTACGCGGAAAGAGTCGACTACAGAGCCGCGAATTTCATCAAGCAGGAAATGTTATCTCGCGGAGGTGATACGGCTGTCGCAAAGCATGTGATTGACGGGAAGACGGATTACAGCGACATTCTCATAATGGGAACGGTGAAGCAGATAACGAGTCTCACGGAGAAAATGAAGGCCATGAACATATGGGGCATACCTGAGTTGCGCGTGAAAATTTCGGAGATAATGAGAAACATAAAGGCTAAAAATTGGGAGATGATTTCACCGGCAGGACATCGAATCATTTTGAGCATGAAGACTCGAATAATGGCAATTCTGAATCTCACGCCCGACTCATTTTTTGCTGACAGCAGGACGAATGAGCACGGAATAATTGAGCGTGCCGAAAAGTTTTTGACGGAAGGAGCATACATTCTCGACATCGGAGCGGAGTCGACAAGGCCGGGTGCGACTCCCGTGAGCGAGTCTGAAGAGGCTGAAAGGTTGTTGCCAGCATTGAAGGTTTTGCGCCGTGAATTTCCTGACGCTTTGATCTCGGTTGACACGTACAAAGCCGGGATCGCAAAAATTTCTGCGTGTGAAGGAGCTGACCTCATCAATGACATAAGCGGCTGCATGTTTGACTCTGACATGGCCGGAACGATAGCGAGACTCAAGATTCCTTATGTCTTGTCGCATATTGAGGGGACTCCGTCGGACATGAGCAAGTACGAATCGCATGATGATATTGTGAGCGATGTCCATAAATATTTTGCGTCAAAAATTTCTGAGCTTGAAGGAATCGGATTGAGACCAGGAAACGTGATAATAGATCCGGGATTAGGCTTCGGGAAATCAGCGGGCGATAATTTTTCGGTGTTAAGGGAGATAGAGAGCCTTTCAGTTTTTGGGCGGCCTGTGATGATTGGTCATTCGCGGAAGAGATTCACGGGCGGGCTTTCTGGGAGTCTCGGAGTTACTGCTATGATGTCGGGAAGAGTGAGCCTCATTAGAGTTCATGATGTCGCGGAGAATAACGAGGCTCTGAGAATTGCTGAGGGTATTAACGGCGCGTGAGCTTGTGCTTCAGCCGGAAGAACAAATCTTTTGCGAAAAGCCAAACGATCATAAAAGGCTGAAACAGTATCATGACCCTTTTTCCAGTGGAAGCAGCGATACGCTTTAAGCACTGTATGCCATGCCTGTGCATATAGGGAGATGGCTGAACGAGTCCGGCTAATTTGTCAATGATTTCATCGCGGGTCATATTTTCGCCCCATGGACTGCGGATATACATTTTCCAATAAATTCGGTCCGGGGCAAATCCTGAAAGGAAACGCCAAGGCTTTTCTATCCACGCGCAATGAATAATGCAGTCAGGCATATCTTCTTGAATCGATAAAATGTTAAATTTTGCGTCAATAAATTTTATGTCCCCCCGGAATATTGCGTTGAATGCATCCTGATCTGGTAAAATGGGAATATGGGAATGAGACGTAAGCCAGTTTGAAGCAATACCAAAAAATTTTCCCTGCTCATGAATTTTTGCCAGATTCATAATGAGTACACCCGAATTTATATAATTCTTGCTGTCGCATCCCTCAAGCCTCAAACATACATCCCTATAGGAGAATGATTTTATCTTACAGCATATTACATCCTTCACAGCAGCAAGTGTTCTGCCTTCAACATCAATGTTCCAAAGCTCCTGAATATCCATATTAACAAGAACATCACAGTCAAGATATATAACTTTGCTGACAGCGGCAAGGACATCTGGAATCATCATCTTGTAGCAGCAGCCTATTGTCCATTGCTCTGCAGCTTTCACAACATCATCACCCAGCGTGCTTTTGTATTCCGTTATATCGTGAAGCTCTAATCCCTGTGAATATTTCTCTGCTGTGCGAATGAATTTCTTTCTGTTGTCTTCTGTGAGTGTGTCATCATGAAGAATGTGAATAGTAACTTTGCTCTTTGTGTTCTCGAAGATCGAAGTCATTACGACTCCTGCATGCTGTGAGTAAGTTCCTTGAGGATCATATACACAGAGTGCTACGTGAATTGTGTCATCTGAATTTGGGCATGAGTCTGCGTTGGGCGTTGGGCGTTGGGCGTTGGGCGCATTATACACAGAATATTCTGACACTGCAATAGCTCCTTTCGTGCTGGAATAGGCAGATTATAGCACAGTGCCTTAACTCATTAAAACCATGCTAAAATTATTCGTTTTCACAACACAATTTAGACAGGAGGCAACAAATTATTTATGCCTGACGAAATCACAAACATCAATCCCACGAACGAAGAAACAAAACCGCAGGGAGAAGACAAAATCTTAACCCTTCCCCTTGTAGGCGAGATAAAAACAAGCTACCTTAACTACGCAATGAGCGTTATTGTCGGACGTGCTTTGCCTGACGCAAGAGACGGACTCAAACCCGTACAGCGGAGAGTCCTTTATGCCATGTCGGAATTGGGTCTCAAGCACAACACTGCGTACAAGAAATCCGCGCGTATCGTCGGTGAAACAATGGGTAAGTATCACCCTCACGGTGACTCGGCGATATATGACACGATGGTGCGGCTTGCTCAGAATTGGAACTTGCGCTATACACTCGTTGACGGCCAGGGGAACTTCGGTTCGGTCGACGGAGACAGCCCCGCGGCCATGCGTTACACAGAAGCAAGACTCAGCTGGCCCGGTGAGTTAATGCTCGCTAATCTCGATGAGAATACAGTCGAATGGGGACAGAACTTTGACGAGTCACTCAAAGAACCGATGACTCTCCCGTCAATTTTCCCGAATCTTATCGTCAACGGCTCAACGGGAATCGCTGTCGGCATGGCTACGAATATGCCCCCTCACAACTTGCGCGAGGTCGTCAATGTCTTCTGCTGGCTCATCGATAACGGCATCGAACCTGAAGACGCAAATCTCTCTGACATACTGAAGATCATGCCCGGCCCGGATTTTCCCACAGGAGGAGAAATTTTAGGGCGTTCGGGAATCATTGAGGCTTACACGACAGGGCGCGGAAAAATTACAGTGAGAGGAAAAATGCACCTTGAAGAGTCAAAACGAGGAAGGCAGAGCATAATCATCACTGAGATTCCCTACAGCGTCAACAAAACGATAATGCTTGAAGCTATTGTGCAGGCTGTTCAGGACAAAGAAATAGAGGGAGTCTCAGAAATGCGCGACGAGTCAGACAGAGACGGACTCCGAATCGTCATTGACCTTTCACGCGACGCAGACCCGGAATTAATCATGAGGCAGCTTTACAGGCACACTTCACTTCAGTCAACATTCGGCGCAATCAATCTCGCACTCGTCAACAAGCACCCCGAAATCTTGAGCTTGAAGCAGCTTCTCTCAATCTTCCTGAATTACCGCCGCGAGGTAGTAAGACGCAGGACAGAATACAGGCTCAAAAACGCAAAGGCTCGCGAGCATATCATAGAGGGACTCAAGAAGGCACTGACTCACATTGAGCAGGTAATCAGAACTATACGCTCAACGAACAGCGCGCAGGAAGCAAAATCGAGTCTCCAGTCCGTTTTAGGATTCTCGGAAGCGCAAGCGCAGGCGATTCTCGAGATGAGGCTTCAGAGACTCACGGGACTCGAACGCAATAAACTTGACGAGGAACAGCAGAAACTTCTTGCTGACATTTCCGGCTACAATGACATACTCGCTGACAGGAAGGTTCTTGACGGTGTTATACGTTCGGAGCTTGTAGACTTGGCCGCGAGATTCGGAGATGAGAGACGGACGGCAATCGTTGAAGAGGAGCAGGAAATTTTTGACGAGGATTTAATCCCGGACGATGACATTATCATCACGCTGTCAAAAGACGGGCTAATCAAACGTCAGCCGCTCGCTTCATACAGGCTTCAGGCAATGGGCGGAAAAGGCAAGAGGGGCGCGAACATTCACGAGGATGACAGCATAGAGATACTCTGCGTTACGACAGCAAGAAAGAGTCTCTACTTCTTCACAAACGCCGGGAGAATCATGGCCATAAAAGGCTACGAGATTCCCGAAACGAAATCAGGAAAGGGAAAACCTGTAGCGCGTTACCTCCCTCTCGCTGAGTTTGAACGAATCGTAAACATTGCGGGCGAGGACAGCGGAACATACAAGTACGCATTCTTCATCACACGAAAAGGGATCGCAAAGAAAATTTCTTTTGACGAGCTGAAGTACACCAACCGCGCAAAACGAATCATGAAACTTGACGCAGGCGACGAAATAGCGCAGGTCAGACTCACAACGGGCAAAGATGACATTGTTATAGTTACCCGCAACGGATTAGCACTGAGAGTCCCGGAGAATGAGTTCAGGCCATTGACACGCACAGCACGGGGAGCAATCGCAATCAGAATAAAGCCTAATGACCGCGTGTTAAGCTGTGATGTTGTTGACGACAAGCGCACCATTCTTGTGATAAGCGAATTGGGAATCGGAAAGCGCGTAGAGTTTTCGTCCTTCATGCCTCATCATCGCGGCACGGGCGGTATTTGCCTCATGGAACTTACAGAGAAAACCGGCCGTTTGTCCGTAAGCACAACAGTAAAGGACGGCGACGAGATAATATCAATCAGCGCGAAAGGCAGAATGATTCGTATGCCCGTTGAAGGAATAACGATAATGAAGCGTCATTCAGTCGGAAATATCATCGTGAGGCTTGACGAGGGCGACTCGGTTGCGGATTGCAGCGTCATAAAGTCTGATGATGATGATGAACTGACATCCGCGATACCGTTCGAGGCTGCTGAAAATGAAAATAGCTAGAGACGGACTGCCAACGATAATATTTCTCGCACTATGCGCCGGGGCGTTCGCGTTCATTTCGTGGATACCCTGCGCGGTTATGTGCGTACTGTTAGCGGTTGTTCTATGGTTCTTCAGAGACCCGGAGAGATCAGCAAGCTATGAGGACGGGAGCTTCTATTCACCTGCTGACGGAAAAATAGTAGAGATCTCCGAATGCGATCACAATTTCGCCGGCCATGCTGTGAAAGTCGGAATCTTCATGAACATTTTCAGCGTTCACGTCAACAGAGCACCTTGCACGGGAAAAGTAGACTACCTAGAATATGTCCCCGGCAAAAAGATTGCTGCGTTCTCCCCGAAAGCCTCAGAGATTAACGAGCGCAATTATGTCGGACTCTCGACTCAATGGGGGCGAGTCATGATGGTGCAGATAGCGGGACTCGTGGCAAGAAGAATCGTTTGCAGACTGAAGCGCGGAGATGTATTAGAGGCAGGCCAGCGTTACGGAATGATAAAGCTCGGCTCAAGGGTTGATTTGTACATGCCAAGTGATACAGTGATAAAGGTGAAGCCCGGCGAAAATGTGAAGGCCGGAGAAACATTAATAGGAGTGATAAGAGGTTGAAAGATTTTCTGAGGATTAAGCGTTTAATGTGCTGGAGGAAGAAAAATCCGATGGAGTTCAGGCACATACTTCCCAACATGGTAACGAGCGGGAATTTGCTTTGCGGTCTGTTCTCGCTGATATTGACTCTTCATGGCCGTTATGTCCCGGCGGCGTGGCTTGTGTTCTTTGCGGTGATATTTGACGGTTTCGACGGAAAAGTGGCGCGTATGCTCGGAGGCGGTACACAGTTCGGGCTTGAGTTTGACAGCCTCGCGGACTTGGTGAGCTTCGGTGTTGCTCCGTCAATTTTGCTCTATCAGGTCTCAGCAAGAAATCTTCACATCACGGGCGCGGTGATTGCGTGCTTCTTTGCGCTTTGTGTTGCGCTGAGATTGGCGCGGTTTAATGTCGTTCATGTTCCCGGACCGTTTCAGGGGCTTCCTTGTCCTGCGGGGGGATTGTTCGTTTCGTCGTTCGTGATTGCGGGCGTGAATCTTCCTGCGTCGGTCATGGCCGGGGTTATGGCGTTTACGGGCTTCCTTATGATTTCGAGCATACCCTACGCGAACATGAAGAAGCTGACGAAGAAGACTGCTGACGGCATGAAGTGCGCTCTGCTTTTCTCAATGTTCGTTATGTCATTCGTGTTCTTGAGGAAGGGCGCGCCGCTGTTCCTTTTCGCATTGTATATCGTTAGCGGACTGATTCATTTTGACTGGGGGCAGTGGATTCTCAAGCCTGAAGCGCGAGACGAGGCACTAGATCACAAGCAATAAATTTTTTCTGAAGGGACTCGCTGTAAAAGGCGGGTCTTTTTTTGTGCGTTAATGTTGCGTATAGTCATCAAATTTTTTGTGAGGCTGTCATTTCTTCAGTGTCAGAAAAAATTACCCCCCGAAATTTTTCACGGAGGGCAAAATTCATTAACCGCTAAATCTCAACAGTCCCGAAAATATTCCCGGCCTCGTAATTCTCTCCTGTCTTGAAGTCCATCACTTTGCAGTCGTCAGAGTTCGTGATGATGAATGCGCTGGTCGCTGAATGCCCCGCCGCAACAATCGCGCCCATGTCAAACGTCATAATCTTCTGGCCCGCTTTCACCTTGTCGCCGACTTTCACAAGAGGCTTGAAGCCCTGACCTTTCATTCCTACAGTATCAAGACCGATGTGAATAAGAATCTCCGCTCCGTCGTCAGAGTTAAGCCCGATTGCGTGAAGCGAGTCAGCTATTGATACTATTTCGCCGTTCACGGGTGAAAACACTGATGAGGCTTCCGGGATTATTCCGCAGCCCTGACCTAACATTCCTTCAGAGAATACACCGTCAGCAATTTCCTTCAGCGTTATGTATTTCCCCGAAACAGGAGCGTAAAGCATGTTCTTTGTAGCCTGTATCGCTTTGTCCTCGTCAGCTTTCGCCGCAGAGCCTCCGAGAATGAACGCAACAATCCCAGCTACAACAATTGCAACAGCTACAGCAATCAATATCCCGATTATAGTATCCTGGAAGATAGGCACAGCAAGTATCGTGGAATATCCCATAACGTAAGCCCTTGCGCCCAAGAGTCCCGCTACTATTCCTCCGGCCGCGCCCCCTGCCATGACTCCGTACATTGGAGTCTTCTTCGGAAGGTTGTTGCCGTAAATCGCAGGCTCCGTAACTCCCGCAAAGATACAGCCGATCCCCAAGCTGATAATTTCCGCGCGCTTCTCAGGGTCTTTCTCCCTCAACGCTGAACCGAAACACGCTCCGCCCTCTGACATGTTATGAAGCAGGAACGCAGGACGGAATATCGCATCATATCCGGGATTCGATATTGACTGAGCCATGAAGGGAACAAGCGCATGATGCATACCGGCCATGATGAGCCAAGGCAGTACGCACGCAAGAACGCCCACAGTGATGAAGCCGATATTGCCCGCAAGGAACGCAAAGAAATTCCCGATGTATATTCCGAGATAACCGCCCAAAGGAGCAAGAATCGTGAACCCGAAGAACATCGTGATCGCTACCGTTCCCATGCCGACAAATATAGCCTTGAAGATTCCCGGCACTACTTTGTTCAGCCACTTTTCTGTTTTTCCCGCGCACCACGCAAGCAATAACGCCGGGACTAATGAGCCGGAATATCTCATAAGCCTTACGGGAATCATCAGCATTGTGATTGGCTCATTGGCCGTAAGAATCGCAAGCCAGTTGTTATGCAGTAATGACAGCGCGCAAATCATAGCGTAAGCAGGAGTCCCGCCGAGCTTGTTCGCAGCCCCGTAAGCAACAAATACAGGAAGGAAATAAAACGGAGCATCACCCGCAATACTCAGCAAGCGATATACGCCAGTCCCGGCAAATTCTGAGGAGATGAGAGTCCCAAGTAACAGAAACACTTTCAGCATACCGCCCGCAATAAGTCCAGGCACGCAGGGAGCAACAGAAGCCGAAATGAATCCTATTGTGTCAGATATAACGCCTGAAACTGTGAGGGGCTTTTTCTGGGACGGGTCAAGATTCTCATTGACAGTATCACCCGCAGTGAAGTTGAACTTTTTCTGCACAGCCTCATACACCGGCAACAAGTGCTGTCCTAATATCACCATGTACTCGCCGCTTGTTGATGTTGCGTCAAAGACTCCAAGAACGCCCTTAACCGCTTTAACGTCTGTTGTGTTTGCTGACTTGGGGTCTTTCAGAAGGAAACGTATACGAGTCATGCAGTGCGCTACAGCCTTGATATTGTCCGGGCCTCCGACAGCCATAACAATATCGTACGCTATCTGCTCATAGTCGAGTTTGTCCGCCATTGCTCTTAATCCTCCCATAATGATTCGCCGTTGGTGGCAATTACTTTCTTCATCCAGTGGAACGACTTTTTGCGCGAACGCTTGAGAGTCCCGTTGCCTTTGTCGTCCATGTCAACATAAATCCATCCGTAACGCTTCTTCATTTCGCCCGTGCTGAGTGATACCAAATCCATTGGCCCCCACATCGTATAGCCGAGACATTCTACGCCGTCAATGCAGATTGCTTTTGCCATCTCCTGAAGGTGTGATTTTAGGTAATCGATTCTGTAGTCGTCGTTGATGCTTCCGTCAGGCTCTACCTTGTCGACAGCTCCGAGTCCGTTTTCGACAATGAACAGAGGCTTCTGGTAACGGTCGTAATATTCGTTGAGAAGGAATCTGAGTCCAATGGGATCGATCGGCCATCCCCAATCTGTTTTAGGCAAGTAAGGATTGAGATCTCCGCCGAGAACGTTGAAGTTTTTTGTCTCAGTGCTGATTATGTTTGAGCGGTAATAGCTGAAGCTGATGTAGTCGAGCGTTCCTTCGCGCAAAATTTTGTCGTCGCCTTCCTGAGTGTGAAGAGTAACGCCACGCCGTGAAAGAAGGTCTTTCGAGTATGACGGGTAATAGCCTCGTGTCATTATGTCGACAAAGTAAAGAGTCTCGCGACGAGCCTGCATGCGCCTGAAAACGTCTTCGGGCTTGCACGTTGCCGGGTACAGCTCGCTTGATGCGTACATTGCACCGAACATTGAGCCGGGCATCATCTCATGGCCGAGCTTCACCGCAAGAGCTGAGGCAATGAACATGTTATGAGCCGCGTTGTAGTGAGTCTGATTGTCGCACTTGTGAGTCCCGCAAGCAACGAATCCCCTTACGGCGTTGATCTCGTTGAAGGTCAGCCAGTACTTGCACCTTTTTCCGTAACGCTCAAAGAGAGTCCTGCAGTACTTCACGTAGCAGTCTACAACATGTCGCGAGCTCCAGCCGTCATAATTTTCAGCGAGGTAAACGGGCATTTCGTCATGCTGAATAGTGATAAGGGGAGTCATTCCGTACTTCTCAAGCTCAGTGAGTACATCATCGTAGAACTTGAGTCCGTTCTCGTTGGGTTTGTCTTCTTCGCCTGTGGGATAAATCCTGCTCCAGCATATCGAGAAGCGGTAAACGTTGCAGCCCATTTCGCCCATGAGCGCAATGTCTTCTTTGTAGTGATGGTAGAAGTCTACTGCCTTGTGGCTTGGGTAATACCTGTCATCGCGTATGTATGGTTTTGCGCCGTCAGGTATGTCGGAAGGGTTGAGGAAACTGGAAGGTGATTCGCCTGTTGTACCGTCCGGGAGTCGGTACGTTGTGCATCTGGGGTGTTCAACGCTGCCGTCAGTCTCGAAATCATGAGTCGACATTCCTCGTCCGCCCTCATTGACTCCGCCTTCGCACTGAAAATCAGCCGTTGCTCCTCCCCATAAGAATCCGTCAGGTAACTTCATCGGGTAGAGTCCTCCTTAGCATATTGTTATTGTGGATGATGAAAGTATAACATGCTAAAGAGTGTGGAAAAAGGGAGTCATTTTGCTGAATGTGAGGGGATTATTCTGTCGGGATGCCTTTCTCTTCTATCTCCTTAATCAGGTTAAGCATATATTCGGCTTCGGGTGCGTGCTCTACATCACAGGCCATCCTAAAATACTTCTTCGCTTTGTTCAAATTCGGCTCACACCCGCATCCAAACAAGAAAAAATATCCTGCACATAACGCTGCCTCATGGTTGCCTTCCGCTGCTTTTACTGCATAATAACATGCTCTTTCGTAATTCTGGCATTCATCATACTGATATAATCGAATGAGATCAACCATTGCATCTATCATTTCGATTTTAGCGGCTTTTTCTCCATATTCAATTGCTTTAGCAAAATCTTGTTCAACTCCTAAGTTATGGCAATAAATCCATTCAAGAAGATATTCTGCTTCAGAATTATTATTATCTGCGGCAATCTTCAAGTACTTTACTGACTGCTCTATATCCTGATGAATATTTTTCGATCTTGTTTTCGACATCGGCGGACAAAAATATAATTTTCCTAACGCAACTGCCGCTTCAATATGCTCTTTATCAACTGCTTCTTTGAAGTAAAACGCTGCAAGAGGTCCATTTGGCTCCGGCGGAGTTGAGTCCACACCTAAAAGATACAATCTTCCTAACCTGTAGGAAGCCACATTGTATATGTGGTATATCCGGCTGTATAAATCTATTGCACGATCAAATTTACCATATTTTTCATAAAATTCAGCCAAATGGCAAATTACCATAACATCCGCGCTCTCCAAATCTGTACTCTCGATAGTGCTAATTATGTCCTCATAATCAAATTCAATACCTGCTCCCCATGACTTCATTAACAAATTTGAAGGAAAATCAAGGCATAATTTGCTGGCCATCTCTTTATACTTGTAAGACTTCTCAAAAGATTGTTTTTCTCCAGGAACTTCACCGTTATAATACATTGAGCTTATATACCATAACGCATGAGCCTTGTACTTTTTCACTTCATCTGACTCATCATCAACGCTTAACAATTTTTGCAGCCAGTAATATTCCTTTGCACTGTCTCTTGGGGTATCGCTTAACCCGTTTCGGTAAAAAATCGCAAGCTGATACATGGCCGCCGGGCTTCCTTCATTCGCTTCTGCTGTGAGACGGTCAAGCAGCTTTTTCATGTCAGCATATTTCGGGTCATTCTTCTGATGTCTGAACTTGCCGCCCGCATTGCGCTTTGAGTCAAGTTTTCCGCACAAGAGAATCAGCGGGGATTCCTGCTCAAAGTTCACAGGAAGACGGATATTCTCACGAACAGACAAATCACGGACAAGAGAAGTTGCCTCACTCGACAAGCCGGAAAAATTTTTAGGCCAGTCAACACTATCAATCATCACAGGGATAATGCTTTTCTTCCGTCTCCTTGCCTCTAACAGTTCTTCCTTCACCCAGTCGGGGCCGTCTGAAGCATCGTCAGCAATCAGCCGCGACAAACAATCTTTCGTAACAATCAGTAGGAAATCCTTTGCTTTTCGTATGGCAGTTTTCAGGCGTTCGGGAAATTTCCCCCGGTGATTAGCGTCTGAATTGTGATAAACGGAATAGCCCATATCTTTCAGGGCATTGGCTACTTTCCTGCTTATCAGTTCCCCGTCGCTGAACCTGTACGAAACAAATACATCCGCAAATGTCTCATCCATTCTCAACAGCTCCTATTTATGGCACAAGCTCATGATACACCGGCTTCATCTTCTCGAACGTGCAGAATCTCCTGAAGCCGATTGAGCGCAAAATATCTCTTGCCTCGCTCATATGATCGCAAATATATTCCGGCGAATGCGAATCGCTTCCGAGAGTCAGAATCTCACCGCCCAAATCACGATATAGAGTCAGAATCTCCCGGCTTGGCTGTGTGTCTTTGAGTCCGTAACGCCATGAAGCCATATTCATCTCGATTCCCTTCCCGTTATTGATGGCTGTCGTTAATATTTCGGCTATGATGTCTTTCACCTTGCTGAATGGATATGCCCCGGCCATGTCGTAGCGCACCATCAAATCAAGATGTGCAAGAACAGAATAATCTTGATACCTCCGCACAACCCGCAATAGTTCCTCGTAGTAGCCTCTGTTGTATTCTGACTGAGATTTTCCCGATTGATATTCCTGATTCCAGAAGCATAAATTATCGACCTGGTGAACGCTCAGAAGAATAAAATCTATATCGTTGCTGTAAGTCTCGTAAAGTGATTCATATTGCGGTATCGTGTGAACCTGAACGCCGCACTCAAGCCCGGAGCGAACAACAATTTTTCCCGCGTATTTCTCCCGGAGCCTCGCAATTTCCGCAAAGTATCGCGGGTAATCTATATCCTCATATCTCACGCCGTAATCTACATGATCAGTAAAGCATATCTCATCGAGTCCAAGTTCGCACGCACGCTTTATCTGACGCTCCATTGATGTATTGCTGTCGTCGCTGTAATAACTGTGAACGTGATAATCACATCTCATTATATGTTCCTCCATAACGCAATCAAGAAATCTACAAAGCTGTTTACCGTAAAAAATCTCACCATAAACGCAATCAATGATATTACGACACAGCACAGCACAAAATTTACTTCACCGCGACTCATTTCGCCGATCTTCTTCGACATGTGAAATACGTGCATTCCTACGCTCCTCTTCCACGGAATCAAAAACGGAACTGTTCCGCACCACGCATCCTCCAGAATATGAAGCACACAGCCCATTAACCAGAAGCCAGCGCATGACCACACATCAAGATGTGCATTAGTACCGTCAACCAAAACTGACAGACGAGGCACAATCCATCCGGAACGCTGAAAGCAAACCAGTGCCATCAACAGCCACGGGATAAACCAATGTGTATATCTCCTGTGATACCTGTTGCGACGCTTGCCGAAAAATACATACTCAGATGAGTCAGGAAATGTGCTGCCCAAAAAACTGAATGTCGCCGCCAAGGGTGAGCCGGTAGCACCCAAGACAAACGCAAATGTAGAAAGCCTATGACCTTTGCCAGTCATGATTTATTTATCACCTTCACGAGAATTAGTATTAATGCGTTCGACAATATTACACCCGCCCCCGCAGGAATGTTGAAGACGAATGACACAATCAGCCCCGATATAAACGCAGCGAATGATATTGCACCCGAAATTATTACGAGCGAACGGAAGCCACGCGCTATTATTTTTGCTGACACTGCCGGGAGAATTATTACCCCCGAAATCAAAAGCGTTCCCGTTATCCTCATTCCCATTACTACAACGAGAGCCGTCAAGACTGATACGATTAATTGATACATTGCCGTGTTTATTCCGAGCGTCTTCGCGTAGTCCTCGCTGTATGTGATGATGAATAACCTGTTATAGAGAATCACGAATGAAGCAATCACTATCACCGCCAAAATCAATGAGAGAATCAAATCTCCCTCGCTCACTGCAAGAACACTCCCGAAAAGATACGAACTCATGCTTGATGATTTCCCTGACGCTGAAGAGATGACAATTCCGAGTGCTAATGCTACTGATGATGCTATTGCTATTGCCGTGTCTCCTGCGGTGCGGTATTTCCTGCTGACGTACATAATGATGAATGAAGCTGATATTACCGCCGGGGAAGCTATATACATCGGCTGAATGTTCAGAGCTGACGACAAAGACAATGACGCGAAGCCGATCTCAGATAACCCATGACCTATTAGCGAGTAATGCTTGAGCACGAGAATGACTCCCAATATTGACGCGCAAACAGAGATTAACGAGCCTGCAATCAACGCCCTGTAAGCAAACGGGTATGTGAGAATTTCGAGAAGGTCATTCATGATTGAGTCCTCCGTGTGAAATGTCCTGCGAGATTCTACCGTGAGAGATTCGAATCACTCGGCCTTCCGGGATTCCGTCAATGTCCGAAATGTCATGCGTAACCATTACGACAGCGCAGCCATCCGCCAACAATCCCCGCAATATTCCGAACAATGTATCATGGCTCTGAACGTCGAGTCCTGCGCAAGGCTCATCAAGCAACAAAAGCTCAGGATTCCCGCACAACGCCCGCGCAAGAAACACACGCCGCAATTGACCGCCCGAAAGAGTCCGAATCTCTTTGTCCGCAAGCCCGTAAATGTTAAGCTCCTTCATGGCCGAGTCTGCCCTCTCACGGTCTGAGCGAGTCGCGAACAATTTTCCCGGCTTCTGAGTCCCGGTCAAAACAATCTCACGGACTCTTGCGGGAAAATCACGGTCAGCGTCTTCATATTGCGGCACGTAAGACATTCGCGGAGTCCTCACGAGAGTCCCGGACGATAACGGAATGAGGCCCGCGATACCTTTCACTAGAGTCGATTTTCCCGAACCGTTAGAGCCTGTTATGAATATCATCTCGCCGGCATTCGCAGTGAGCGTTACTCCGTCAACAGCCGCTATATCTCCGTACTTTATGACAGCGTCAACAAGCCGTAATCTTTCAGTCATTCATTGCCTCGTTAATGTTCTCGTAGTTGTCATTCATGATTTGCAGGAACGTAATATCATCATCGGGAATCATGTGGCCTGTTCCGAACGTGAGAATCTTTGCACCTGTCTGCGCGCTGATCTCTCTTGCGACTGGTGAATGTTCGTTTATGTCGGTGAAAATATATTTTGCTTCATGCTCGTTAATGTACCTGATAATTTCCGCAAGCCTCTTAACAGACGGTTCATTCTCGCCCTCGTAAGCAGTGAGATATTCAAACCCGTAACGCCTCACGAAATATCCCGCTGAAAATTCGCCCGCAAAAATTATCGCCCTGCCTTTGTCAATGCCATAAAATTTTTCGTCAAGCTCACGGAATTTCCCGCAGAGTCTCTCAGCATTCTTTGTGTACTCTTCTGCATGGCCGGAGTCAGCCTCGCAAAGTCCGCGCAAAATGTTCATCACCATTCTTTCAGCAAGCGACAAGTCAAGCCATATATGCGGGTCATTGTCGGTCAAAGTTATTCCCTCTGAAGCGTCAACGATATGCACATTTCTGAGCGACTGAGAAATTTTGACAGCCCACGATTCCATCTCAGCGCACGTGAATATGAACATGTCAGAGTCGTGAAGGGCTTTAATGTCTCGCGGTGAAGGCTCGTATTCATGCGGCTCAATTCCGGGAGGGAGCAGCAGTTTCACGTCAGCAAAATCACCCGCAATGCTCCGCGTGAAATCATAAACAGGAAACAGGCTGCACATCACCGAGATATTAGCATGAGCAGCTGAGGCCGTAAAAATGAACAGCGCAACAAAAATTAGAGTCTTGAGTTTCATCTGTAAAAGTTATCCTGAAGAAAAAATTTTTGAGCTATTATAGCAAAATGATAACGTTGATATTCGGTGAAGCGTCAAGCGGGAAGAGTCGTTACGCGGAGTCGAGGCTCTCAGAGGCAAACGGGAGTCCCAAAATCTATATGGCAGTCTCAGAAGTATACGATGAGGAAATGAGAGAGCGCGTGAAAATTCATCAGGCCATGAGGAAAGATAAAGGCTTCATTACGATCGAACAGCCTCGTGATTTGGGAGCTGCGAAAATTCCGGCGGGTTCTTCAGTGATGATTGAGAGTCTCACGGCGTGGGCTGCTAACGAGATGTTTACGGCTGAAGGAGTGAAGGACTCCGGCCATGTCGTGAAGAAAATTCTTGCTGACTTGTCGGTGATAGCAGAAGGGGTTTACAATGTTTTGATAGTGGTTGACAATTTATTTTGCGACGGTGAAGAATATGACTCTCTCACTGAAAATTACGTGAAGACTCTTGCTGACTTGGTGAGGAAAATTGCGGCTGATTCTGACGAGGTAATAGAAATCGTTTCGGGCTTGCCAATCATCTGGAAGCGTTGAATGACTCGCACGCAAATCATCATGTCAAACTCTGAAGACTCGCCGCCGGGAAGCATGACATTAAGATTCCTTACGCAAGCATAACCGCCCGTTAGAATCTGAACCGCACGGCAGTATGTCCATATCTCAAGCCATCCGCCTGAAATGAACCTGTAGTGAGTACTGAAACTCTTTGCGGTCATTGAGCGTTGACTTTACTGCTGAATAGAAAGACTTTAACGCCTGAAAATTATTGCCGAGAAACAAAGCTGTGCTGACTGCTGCGGGGCTTTCCTGCTCATTCTGTGATTTTCCGGGGATTACGTTATGCCTTCTGAGATAATCCGCAATGAAGTCTGATGAGTTTTGAGAAAAGAAGCTGCCTTCATGTATTGCTGGTGCGACAAGAATCTTTACGCGCCTTCCGTCTGACTCCGCATGTGTCGCAATGATGAATGAGTCCTCAGCTGACCTATGAATCCGTAAACGTCACGGATATTAACGCCGATTGATTCCGAAAGTGCTTTAAGGTTAATGACACCTTCATTTTTACCGCCGAGAACATCACGCAATACCCACAAGAATCCGAGAGACTCAAAATCTCCGCCGAGCTTCTCAAGAGCTGACATGCTGATAAAATTTTCGCGCGAATACAGATCACCCATTGCCGAATCCGCTTCCTTTAATGAGAAATGATAATTGATTATAATAACATCAAAAATTTTTCGGGCGTATAAAGTTATGAAAGTATGAATGAACGTTCAGGGCTGAATCTCAATGTGAATAATGACGGGACATCAGACTACGAAAATTTAGTGTCTCAGATTCTGGCGAGGGTAAACAATTTGTCCCCCGCAGGTTTTGAGCAGCTTGTTACGGACTTGCTTATACGCATGGGCTATGAGGTCTTCAAGAACGCGAAACGGCGAACGAGCGCAGGAGCTATTCAGGGGATAATCATTGAGGACAGACCCGGCTATAACCCGATATACATTCAGACACGCAAACTTGAGAAGGGCAGCATAATAACAAGCTGGAACATGCAGAGCTTCGGGGACGCAATAGAGAGAAAAGCGGGGCGCGGGCTTATGGTAACAAACGCTAATTTCTCAAAGCCCGCACAGGATTACGCGAAGGAAAAACGAATCATACTCATTGACGGCCACATACTAGCGCGGTTAATGATCGTTCACAATTTCTGCATCAATGTCCGCGAGGTTGTAGAAGTGAAGTCTCTTGATCCGTCAGCATTCAGAGACTACGAAATCTGAGAGGCAATCTCAAGCGCGCGGCCTATAGCAGCGTCCATGTCATAATATTTGTACTCGCCGAGTCTCCCTGCAAAGATTACGCCGGGGCATTTCTCCCTTGCAAGTGCCTTGTACTGTTCGTAGAGTGAGTTGTTCTTTTCGTTGTTGACGGGGTAATAAGGCTCGCTTCCCTTTGTCCATTCCGATGAATATTCGCGGGTTATCACAGTGCCTTTGACATCAAGTCCCGGGTAGAAGTGCTTGTGCTCAATGCAGCGCGTGTACGGTGTCTCGATGTCCGTGTAATTCACAGCAGCGTTGCCCTGAAAGTTATCCGTGTCATTGAGAATTTCCGTCTCAAAACGCAGCGTCCTGTACTCAAGAACGCCCAGCGAGTAATCAAAGTATGCGTCAATCTGCCCGGTGAAGATAATTTTTCCCGCAATCGACTCAAGGCTTGCCCTGTCAGCAAAGTAATCACAGTTCAGTCTCACGTCAGTGCCTTCAAGCATCCTGCGTATGATTTCGGTGTAGCCTTCTTCCGGGATGCCCTGATAGAGCGCGTAATAATAATTGTTGTCGTATGTGAATCTTACGGGAAGCCGCTTGATGATGAACGCGGGAAGCTCTGAGCATGGCCGGCCCCATTGCTTTTCGGTGTAGCCCTTTATGAGCCGTTCGTAGATGTCCCGTCCCACGAGGCTTATTGCCTGCTCCTCAAGGTTGCGGGGTTCTGTGATGCCTGCTTCACGTTTCTGCGACTCAATTTTTGCGCGCGCTTCGTCAGGAGTAATAACGCCCCACATTTTGTTGAACGTCCACATGCTGAAGGGCAATGAATATATTTCTCCGTGATAATTCGCGACGGGAGTATTCGTGAACCTGTTGAACTCTGCAAACTGGCTGACGTACTGCCAGACGTTTCTGTCATTCGTGTGAAAGATATGCGGGCCGTAAGTGTGAACGTGAATGCCGTTTATGTTCTCTGTGAAAATGTTGCCTGCGATGTGATTCCGTTTATCAATGACGAGAACGGATTTCCCGCGCTTGTGTAACTCATGGGCTATTACTGCTCCCGTGAGTCCTGCTCCGACGATGAGATAATCATACATGAAAGTGATTGCTCCTTTTTGGGATTGTCTTTTCACGTATAATTTACCACAGATTCATTCTGTCTCATTGCTTTTGAATATGACAGTCAGAAAATTTTTCACCTTACACGCAAGGCACCACAGAAAATAAACAATCACTGCAAGCCCCCATGTACCAACGAAACACCACACAAGCTCTTCCATAGCGCAGAATAAATCCTCCTGTAAGCGAAAAGGAAATACGGCCGGTATGTGAAGGGCGAATGCATAATGCCTAAAGAGTGCTGTTTTAATAAAAACCCGCCGTACTCCGTGCAGAAAGTTTACAATATGTAATCCGCTGTAGTATATTTCTGGGCATGTGTGGTATTATTTCCGGCATGTTCAGTTAGTTTTTCAACAAGGCAAGTGATTCGTATGTATGATATAGCAATCTGTGAAGACAACCCTTCAGACGCAACAGAGCTTCTAAATATTTTGGACGACTATGAAGAAACATTGCATGAAGAACTGAGAGTAAAGCACTTCAGCACCGCAGAGTCTCTCTTGCAGTCAATCACTTCTGAAAGTTATAGGCCAGATATAATTCTTACAGATATAAATCTTCCGGGTATTTCAGGAATAGAAGCGGTGAAAAGACTCAGGGAAAGCAAATTTTCCGGAGATGTCATATTCATTACAGCGTCAAAAGGATTCGCCCTCGATGCATGGGAGCTTTGCGCCCGGCAATATATCGTGAAGCCAGCCGCGAAGGATAAAATATTTTCGGCACTCGGCAGAATTTTCCCGGCAAAAGAATTTATCATCGTCAAGCACAAAAGAACCATCAGAAAGATTCTGTTACGCGAGATTCTTTACTGCGAGACTCACGGAAAGTATCAGGCAATAATAACGCGGTCTGAAAATATTTCTGTGAGGATTACGGCGCACGGAATGAAAAACTTATTGCCCCCCCCCCCCGCAAGAGTAATTTTACTGAATTAGGGTCAGCATATCTCATTAATCTTGAGAATGTGAGAATGCTTAATGACGGGAGAATTATTTTTGACGATGGAAAAGAGTTAATTATTTCGCGGAGGAGATTCCGAAAAGTCATGCACGATTTCATGAGCATGTGAAGAAAAAAGCCCCCCGCTGTTTTGGGAGGCTTCATAATTTTCGGATGACTGAGTCTTAGTCGTCAAGTCTGCACTTCAGCACTTTGCCCGTAACAGCGTCAACGTCAATGTCATACTCCTGGCCGCCTGCTATTGCCTCGAAAGTCCACACGGGCTTGAAATCTCCTTGTTTTGTGTAGTAGTCGTCTTCGTCTTCAAGCTCTACTTTCGTGAATCGGACATCTTTTGCGCTGAGCTGGGCTGTCGCGATTTTCGTCGCTTCTTCCTGCGTTATCAGCTTCATGTTACGGCGGGCGGCTTTCTCGCGGACGTAGCGTTCTTCATGGCCGTGTGCAAATGCTGCTCCCGACACCGCAAGAACAATAACCATAACCGCGCACAATAACTTCTTCATGTCTATACGCCTCCTGTATATTAATGCCCGCAAGTTTCACAGGTCATTTTCCGCAAACTTTTTTGATGACGAAAGGCCATAACGCCGCAACAAATATCATCATCAAGAAATCAATCACGAAACACCCGCCCAATTCGGTGATGAAAGGAGCAAAGAACTTCACGCTGTAACTTTCCATTGAATATATGAATCTGAATATGCCGTAACCTACAGCCGCAAGAATTATCCCCTTCACACTTAATCCCGCAGGAGTGAACCTGATATATTTTCTCTCAATGAGTCGCCCCGCAATTATACCTGCAAGACTCCCGCCGTAATAATATACTCCGCTGATCATTTTCGGAACGTTCACTAAGGGTTTTCCGTTCGCGCCAAAATCAACGTGATACGGCTTGAGACTCACATACGCAAGACCCGCTATTACCGACAAGATTCCGAGAAGCGCAAACGTATTCTCATGCTCAGGGTGAGACATCATCACATTCACCACGTAAAGAACAATCACGCTCAGAATAAGCCCGGCAATAACATCCTGCGGGGTATGCGCTCCCAAGTAATTCCGCGAGAACATCACAGCAAGAATCATCACGGGACATAACAGCCACGTAAGAAATATATTTATGCGGGAAGGGTGCATATACTCTTCATGTGACAATGACGCAAGACCGCCCAATATCGGAGCAGCCGTCATAGTATGCCCGCTCGGAAATGAATAACTAGATGACTTATGCCCGTAAGGTATGACTCTCGGATCACGGATAAAAGGACGATAAACGCAGAATGTCATCTTGATTACGTTCGCAAGAAACTGGCTGATGCCCATCGACAGAAGAAGGAACATTCCCCCGCGCTTGCTCATACACCAGTACACAATGAAGGGAACTATCAGCAAGACTCCTTCTGCGAAGTCATCCGATAGCCACACCATGAACGGAGTCAGAATTTCCCCGCAAGAGTCCCGGAGATTCTGAAGCCACAACAAATACTCAATGTCCATTACTTTTTAGCCTCCGTCAGCTTTATCACACACGGCCAGATTGCTACAGTCCAGAACGTGAGAATGACTCCCATCACGAAACGCCCGCCCTTAACGCCGAATATTGAGCCGAGAAAGTCATAAAGAAACTTGTAATCCCCCGCGAATGTCCACGCTATAAAGTAAACAGGAACAAGGCCAATCACAGCAAGAATTATCCCGCGAATGTTCAGACCTGTTGCGCTGAAGCCGATATACTTCCGCTCGACGAAACGCCCGGCAATGAATCCCGCCATAAGTCCCACAGCATAGAACGTATCAAGCATCATCTTTGCAGGGTCAACAAGAAGTTTACCGTCAACGTAATCCATCGGGTAAGGCTTGAAGGCCGTATATATCACTCCGAGAACGCAGAGAAGCAGCCCGGCCATGAGGAACGAGGTTTCACGCTCAGGACGATTCATTATGAATGACGCAAGCCATACCGCAAAAAGCCCCGCCAATGTCCCGCAAATTACATCCTGCGGAGTGTGGACTCCCAAGTACATACGAGAGAACGCCACAAGAATTATTACGATCCCGCAGAGCCACGCAAAGAGTCGCGATTTCTTGCGAGTAAGAACAATCAGCCCGCCTAATATCGGTGAAGCCCACATCGTATGACCGCTCGGAAATGAATACCCAGATGGCTTATGACCCGCAGGAATTATACGGGAGTCCCTCACAAAAGGACGGTAAGCGCACGCCGTAACTTTCATGATACCGTTGAGGAATCTGCTCAGGCATACGGACATTATCATGAAAAGTCCCGCCTTCTTGCTTATGCACCAGTACACAAAAAACGGCACGAACAATAGCCACGTTATAGCCGCGTGTGAAAGCCAGTTCACAAACGGAGTCAATATATCGCCGGTTGCTATGCGGAAATCCTGAAGCCAGAGCAGAATCTCAATGTCCATTCTACTTTTTGCCCTGTGTCAGCCTTATCACGCAAGGCCATACGAATATCGCCCAGAACATCGTCAGGAATCCGATCACCATATATGCCCATCTCTTTGTGAGCATATCAACAAGCGGATTCATTATGAATGTGTATGTCTTCACAAAGTTAAACACAAGGCAGTAATACGGAATGAATCCCACAACAGCGAGTATTATTCCCTTCACGCCGAGCCCGGTCGCTTCAAACTTCACGTACTCGCGCTCAAGGTAACGCCCGGTAATCAGAGCCAGCATCATACCGATTCCGTGAAATGGATCGTTCATCATCGCTACAGGGTCAACAAGCAATGAGCCGTCAGCCTTGTAGTCTATCGGGTAAGGCTTGTACATGATATACAGCAAATCAGCAGCGCAAAGCACAAGGCCTATCACCATAAACATGTTCTCTTTGTCGGGATGAGCGAGAATTTTTGACGAAAGCCACACAGCGCAGAGTCCCAATGTTACGCCGACAACGACATCCTGCGGAGTGTGAACACCGAGATAGTTGCGCGAAAACGCCGTGAGCAATAACAGAATCACGCAGAGACACGCAAACCAAGGGGCGCGCTTCCTCGTAAGCACCGTGAGTCCTCCGTAAACAGGCGAGCTCCACATAGTATGACCGCTCGGGAACGAGTAACCGCCCGCTGTCTTTATTGCGTCGCCAGCCGGGATTATTCTTGCGTCGCGAATCCACGGACGATAGGCGCAGGCTGTCATCTTCACAAAGCCGTTGAAGAACCAGCTTATTCCCATTGAGACGAGAAGGAAGAGTCCGTTTCTCTTGCTGATTGTCCAGTACACAAGAACAGGAATGAAGATCAGCCACGTTAATGCGAAGAACGACAATTCCTCAAAGAAAATGCTGACCGCCTTGCTGTCCAACGCCGCCTCGATTGAGTTCCTCAAGTCCTGAACCCAAAGCAAATATGCCATATCCATTGTGTTAATTTTTTCCTCCTTACGACATTTTCATGCCGCAAAATTTTCGCAGGTAAAAATAAATCACATCATCAAATTTTTCAAGGCCGCAAAGTTTTTGATGACTCTTTTTCGTGAACGTCATTTATTTTTCGTGAATGTCATCTTCACCCTATTGTTATTACTTGTTGACAGTGAAATAATTTCTTCACGGCAAGGAGGGCTGATTATGTTTCAGGAGATTTCCTGCAATGTAGCAGTAGTTGATGACAAACGAAATGACAGCGGAAAATTGCAGCGGACTATTCAGAGATGGTTCGCGGAAAATCACAGACCCGGTTCATTCTCTTGCTTCAATGACGGATTATCACTCCTGAAAGTCTTTGAGCCTGAAAAGTTTCAGATCGTCTTCATGGACATCATCATGGACAAACTGAGCGGCATTGACACAGCCCGGAGACTCAGAGACTCAGACAGCAGATTATTGATAGTGTTCACGACAGCTTCAGATGAGTTTGCGTTTGAGGCATTCCCCCTTCACCCTTTCGACTACGTTATGAAGCCATACAGCACGGAGAGAGTCGGCCATGTCCTTAGCGAGGCTGTGAAATTTCTTGAGACCCCTGAGCCTTTTTTCGCGGCAAAAGTTTCACGCAGCACATATTACATACCATTCAGGAAAATTTTGGCGGTCTTGTCTAACGATCATTTTGTTGAAGTCGTTATGTCTGACGGAAATTCTATGCTCTGCTCTATGAAGTTCTCAGAGGCTGAAGAGTCGCTCATGAATGACTCAAGGTTTCTCATGTGCAACAGGGGAATCATAATCAACATGGACTGCGTGTCATCGTTGTCGCGGGACAAGTCATCAATCATCATGGCCGACGGATCATATTACCCCGTGAGAGTCAGGGGGCGCGGCGAAATAATACAGGCCTTCACTCAGTACCAAATATCGCGGATGAAGAGAGGCGTTAATTTTTGCTGACAGTAAGATACGCTCTCGAGCTCGCAATAATTATACCCGCCGTGATTTTCGGACTAATGCCCGTTATCGACTCGCTGAGAATCAAATTGCCGTTCGCATTCTGGGCTTTCGGAATCGCAATGGCCGTTATGATTCCTGGAGGGTCATTCATCGGCGTGAAGTATGGAGTCAGAGTCAGGGCTTTGCTTCTTACGTTCTCGGCTGTGATCTTCGCGGTGTATTTCTGTGTCATAGATTCTGACGCGGGAAAAAAGTTATTCTGCCTCTTCAACTCGGCTATGCTCTGTTTGTTATGCCCGATGTACACGATATACATCAACGCGCCTTACGAGCTTGCGAATGATTCGGGAGTGTTCCTGCTGTCATCGGGAGCAATGAGCTTGATAATTTCCGTCATGATTGGCGCGGTGTTCTTCAGGACTCTTGCGGTTAAGATTCCCTTTGTGCTTAAGGAAGACTCAATCCGTGATATTTGGCGTTACATGTTCATGCTTCCTCTTGCAATGTCGGCTGTGATTTACTGGATGACTCCGAACTTCCCCGCAGTAGTTCTTACGGGTCGGGTCAGGCCGGTGGGATTCATTCTCGTTATGTTCCTGACGGCGGGAATATTTATCTTCTGTCATATCTTCTGGCATATAGTCTCAAGGATCACGGAGCGCGCGAAACTTCAGCAGGAAAATAATTTGTTGACGATGGAAGGCAAACGGTACAAAGAGATGTGCTCATACATGGAGTTTACGAGGGCATTGCGGCACGACTTCAGGCAGCATATTGTTGTGATGAATGAGCTTCTTCAGGCCGGGAAAATTTCGGAGCTTGAAGCGTATATCTCACAGCTTGCAGATAATGCCGGGAAAAGCTACAAGTCATTCTGCGCAAACGGGGCTGTTGATGCTATAGCGTCTCATTATGACAGGCTCGCGGATGAAGAGGGCGTTAAAATTTCGTGGAGGCTCGGACTTCCTCAAACGCTCCCGGTGAAAGAAACTGAATACTGCGCTGTGCTGGCCAATCTTGTTGAGAATGCTTTGCGCGCCGTGCAGAGTCTTTCACAAGATAAACGCAAGATTAATGTAGTATCCTCAATGTTGAGCGACTCAATGCTGGGTCTTTCGGTCGACAATGAATATTACGGCTCAATAACGCTCAACAAAAACGGACTGCCTGAAACGACTCGCGAGGGTCATGGGATGGGGTTGATCTCGGTGATGAATACGGTGAATCATTACGGAGGGACTATGAGCATAAGCACGGACAATAATATTTTTTCCGTCAACATAATTTTATGTTTGTGAGTATCATTGCGGGCAAATTTCCGCGTGGTATTAATACATTAACAGGAGGAATTTATCATCATGAAACGTTCTTTAGCATTGGCGGCAATACTGGCAATTGTGATTTCGTCAGCGGCATTCGCGGGAGTTCAGGATTTCGGAAAGTTCACGGTTGACGTTGTGCAGGGATGGACAGCAGATAACCAAGACGGTACAGCCATAATCACAAAGAATGACAGCTCGGCGCAGCTCACAATAGCGATTGCGGACGCGGGCGGCTCAACAAAGGCACAATTAGCGGAAGCATTCGTCAGCGAATTCAAGAAGTCCGGGACATACACGAAAATCACAGCACCTGAAGCGGACAAGGACGGTGATTACTCGTGGGACATGACAACATCAGCAGGAGCCGAATCACATGCAATGCTTACGATTGAGGGAAAAGATTTCGTGCTTCTCGTCATGACGAACGTACAGAACGCGCCCGATGACTTCACGAAAATGCTCGGCTCAATCAAGCAGAAGTAACACTGAATATCATTGCGGGGATTTTCCCCTGATGGTATTAATACATTCAACAGGAGGAACAACTCTATCATGAAACGTTCAGCAGTATTAGCGGCAGTATTGGCACTCGCAATCGCGTCGGCGGCATTTGCTTACGATTTCGGAGCGTTCACAATGGACGTGGCTTCGGGCTGGTCAGCGTCAGTAAACGGCCCTACAGGAATCGTCATGAAGGACGATAAGACAGCTTCACTCTCAGTAACGATAACACCTGCTGAGGGGAACACGGCGAAAACATTTGCTGAAGCATTTGCGGCGGAGTTCGGGAAATCATTTGCGAAAGTCAGCACGCCTGAAGCTGATTCGGACGGCTCATACTCATGGGAAATGACAACGGCAGCAGGAGTCGAATCACATGCAATGCTCGCTGTTGAGGATGGCAAGTGCAAGCTCGTAGTTATGACCGGGCTTGAAACAGCAGGCGGAGAAATGGCATCAATGCTCGAAACCATCAAAGAGAAATAAACGGCAACACATTTTCAGGCCCTCGGAGAAATTCGGGGGTCTTTTCTTTATACGGAGGTGAAAGAAGATGAAGAAATTTTTGCTGACTGTGATAATTTTTGCGATGGCTGTTCCTTCAGTGGCAGGCGTGAAACATTTCGGCCCGTTAAGCGTTGAAGTCCCAAAAGGATGGACAGCATCACAGCAAGGCTCAGCAACCGTAATAAAGTCTCTGAGGTCAAACGCTTCTGTTACTGTCGCTGTGAATCCTATGGGAGAAGCCTCGCTCGGAGAAATTGCCGGGAGACTCTGCGAACAGATGAACGGCCATGACCTTGAACGGGACTCGGAAGGCGATTACACGTTCTTGTTCACGAATCACGCGGGGGCAGGGTGCTTTGCGCTTCTCACTGACGCTGAGGACGGGCGGTATATTCTTCTGTCAGCTTCAGGCGTTGACTCATGCAGCAATAACGAATGCTCCGAGATTGAAGCGGTTATTGACTCTCTCGAATGGAACGAATGAAGCGGGCAATAATTTTCGCGGTGCTTTGTGTGCTTCTGACGCGCTCGGAATCGTTCGGCGGAATTGCGCGGGGGACAGCAGAGTCAGCGTGGCGGAAAATAACTGAGGCTGACGACTTCAGAATGACACCGATAATTTATGATGATGACTCAGAGCCAAATGCTTACGTGAAGTTTCAGGACGAGGAAAATTTTACGTTTCATGTTACGGCGGGCTTGCTGAAAATTCTTGAGACTGAAGACGAAATAGCCGGGGTATTGGGACATGAAATCGGCCATGTGAGGCTCGGACATTACGCGAATATGATTCTCACGGACACAGCGCAGACTCTCATGAACACGAACGCGGATAACATAGATCCACTTGCGCTTGAGATCGGGCGAATTGACTCGGAGCTTAGAGAGATGAGATTCAGCCGTCAGCAGGAAACTGAAGCGGACGATTACGGCGTGAAACTTCTGCGCAAAGCTGGCTTCAACGTCTGGGGACTCTACAATGCAATGAAGCGTTTTGACGATAACGGCTATACTTCAGGGCAAAGCGGCTTCAACTCGCACCCTTCATCACACGAGAGACTCTCACACCTCGCTGACATGGCCGGAAAATTTCAGCCCCGCAAAAAGTCTCAGCATGATTCCGTGAATGAGCTTGCCGATATATTAATGGGAAAATGATAATGCTTTTGCGTTTATGCGTAATATGCGTTATGATTGTCTAAGTAATTTACATTAGGAAGGTGCAAACATGAGAGCCGCAACAAAAATTTTCGCCGTAATATTTATCCTCACACTTTTCACATCATCATCACACGCCGAAATCAGCAAGATAACCGTCAATAAAGCATGGAAGCGAATAACGAAAGCTGATAAATTTCCGCGCATACCGATAAATTTTGAGAAGGACAAAACCCCGAACGCCTGGGTAAAATTTGACGAGGCCGGGAACTATACAGTCCACGTAACAAAAGGATTGATGAATATTCTTGACACTGAGGACGAAATAGCCGGCGTGCTCGGACATGAATTAGGACATATACAGCTTGGGCATTACAGGAGCAACGCTTCAGCCGGGAACGTGCGAACAGTTATCGGGATAAACAGCGAGCTTCACGCAATGAACAACCGTCCGGGCGAAAACTCTTTCAGCAGGAAGCAGGAGACTCAAGCCGACGATTACAGCACGGCATTGTTGAGGAAGTCGCGTTATTCTCCGAGGGGTCTTTATGACGCGCTCACTAAGATTAACGACAAGGGTTACACGAATCAGAGCAGAGGCTTCAATTCACACCCTGCATCACGCGAACGTCTTGCGAGTATTGCGGAGAAGGCCGGAATAACATCAAGCATAAAGATTAACAGCCTAATAGGCATGGAAGACATTGCGGAAATAATGTTAGGGCGTAAATAGCTGACGATAAAGACAGAGTCCCCCGCGTAAAAGTGAGGGGCTCTTTTTTTGTGTGAAAATTTTCAGGCTCAGAGCATCGCGCATGCTTGCGGAAGATTGCTTTGTCGCAAAAAATTCTGTTTTATGAGATAATGCCCATCAATAAATCCATTCACTAATTATATTTTCGCAGGCGGTTAATTTTTTTTTGACCAGTCTGCTTATAGTTTCAGAAAGGAGTCAGCAAAAGACAGATGATTCAGAGACTTCACAGAAGCGACCTCGGCAACTCACTAAGGACGCTGATGGAAAATGACCCTGCTTTCCGTCCTGTCGCTTATTTCTCGATGGAAGTCGGACTTAAGGAGTCAATCCCAACATATTCAGGCGGCTTAGGAGTTCTTGCAGGAGACATCTTAAAGAGCGCGGCTGATTTGGGCGTACCTATGGCAGGCGTAACGCTCTTATACCGCAAAGGCTATTTCGTTCAGGAGTTCAACAATGAAGACTGGCAGATAGAAAAACCCGTAGTATGGGATCCGTCAAAAGAATTAACGCTTCTCCCCAACAAAATATCAGTAACATTAAGAGGACGTGAGATACAAGTCGGCGTTTGGGTATATGAATGCATAGGCGCGACAGGTTACCCGCTGCCGGTATATTTCCTTGACACAGACTTTGACGGAAATCACCCCGATGACAGAAAATTATGCTGGTATCTTTACGGCGGAGACAATCATTACAGGCTTTGCCAGGAATTTATACTTGGTGTCGGCGGCTTGAGAATGCTCCGTGCATTAGGCTACATGAACATTGATACGTTCCATCTTAACGAGGGGCACGCGGGATTCCTCACGCTTGAGCTTATGCGTGAGCTTGGCTACTATGACCCCGACAAAATCCGCGAGCAGGTAGTTTTCACGACACATACCCCCGTTCCGGCAGGCCACGACTATTTTACGTTCAGCGAAATTGACAGCGCATTTCCCGATGACGCAAAAGCAACGATTCACAAAATGATTCCAGACAAACCCGGCGTATCAATGACAGACTTAGGATTACGCTACAGCAGGTACGTCAACGGAGTCGCAAAGAAACACGCGGAAGTCAGCAACGCAATGTTCCACATGGAGACGGTAGACTGGATCACGAACGGAGTACACCCGACAACGTGGGTAAGCTCAGGAATGCGCAAGCTCTACAACAAGCACATACCCGGCTGGGAGCTTGACCCGGGAAGGCTCGTGCAGGCTCTCACGATTCCGAAAGATGAGATATGGTCAGCGCATCAGGCTTCAAAGCTGAGACTCTTTGCGCGCATAATGGAGACGAACGGAATACAGCTTGACCCGAATGTATTGACGCTCGGTTTTGCGAGAAGGGCAGCGACATACAAGAGAGCCGATTTGCTTCTGACTGACATTGAACGCCTCAAGAAAATTGTCGGCAAAAACAAAGTGCAGTTCATTTTCGCAGGCAAATCACACCCGAAAGACGACGGCGGAAAGAAATTACTTCAGAGAATCCGCCAGGCCTCGCAGACTCTCAAAGACAGCATAACAATCGTGTTCATTGACAATTACAACATGGAAATAGCGTCACTCTTGACACAGGGCGTTGATGTCTGGCTGAACAACCCTATACGCCCAAGAGAGGCAAGCGGCACTTCCGGCATGAAATGCGCCATGAACGGCATAATGAATTTCAGCGTTCTTGACGGCTGGTGGATTGAAGGATGGATTGAAGATGTAACAGGCTGGTCAATCGGCCCTGAGCCGCAAGAGGCAGAATTGAGCACGGCCGGTTCACAGCAGCAGCATTACGACGAAAGCAAAGACGCTGATGACTTGTACGACAAGTTAGAGCGCAAAGTTATCCCTACATACTACAACGACCATGACAAATGGGTTGACATGATGAGACATACGATAGCCCTTGACGCGAGCTTCTTCAACACGCACAGGGTAGTACATGAATATGCGTCAAAAGCCTACTCGATAGACTTCCGGGGCATGTAGTGAAATTTGCAGTGAAAGGAATGCGTTAGACAGCAATGACGAAAAGCGGTAGTGCTGTAAAAGTATTGTTCGTAACAACAGAGCTTGCGCCGTTCTCGAAAGTTGGCGGCTTGGGTGATGTTGCGGGTTCTCTTCCGAAGGCACTCAGGCAGGCGGGCGTTGACGTTAGAGTCGTTACACCTGCATGGCCGGGAGTCCTTGAGAAGGCGGCGGCTGCGGGCCTCAAAACTACAACGGTTAAGACTAAAGTTTACGCGGCTTATGACTGGCGGATTCACAAGGCCGAAGTCATCAAAGCTGAAGTGAAAGGAGTACCGACATATTTCCTCAAAGCAGAAGATTACACCGGGGATATGTACCCTTCACAGCTAAACTTCTGGACGGCCTCACCGTTTGCGGTATTCTGTATGCAGGCACTTGAGCTGAAAGACGCTATAGACTGGGAGCCGGATATATACCACTGCCACGACTGGACATCAGCATTCCTCCCCTGCGCGCTTGCGTGGCACAGGCACTACCGGCAGACGGGCGGCAAATCAATAATGACCCTCCACAACGTAGCGTATCAGGGAATATTCGAGCCTTCACCGTTCCTTGAGGCATCCGGGCTTGAGCCGTGGAGCTTCAGTTCGTCAACAATGGAATTTTACGGACAAGTGAATCTGCTTAAGGGCGGAATAGTCGCAGCGTCAGCAGTAAGCACAGTATCACCGACATACGCGAACGAGATTCAGACCTACGAGTCAACCCGCGAACTGTCCGGAATACTCTATCAGCAGAGAAGCAAACTGCGCGGAATCCTCAACGGACTCGACGTGAAATTCTGGGATCCCGCCGGAGATAAAGAAATTCCCGCAAAGTTCACCGTAAAAGATCTCAAAGGAAAAGCGGCCTGCAAGAGAGAATTATTATCACGCGCCGGACTCGATCCCAACACAGAAGCGCCCGTGATTGTGTGCGTGAGTCGTCTCGTTGAACAGAAAGGCTTTGACATGGTATTCAGCGCGGCGAGCCAGATTGCAGAGACGGGAGCAAAGCTGCTCATTCTCGGTTCGGGAAATGACTGGATAGAGAACGGAATCATGCAGGCTTCTGAAGCATACCCGCAGAGCATAAAACTCTTCAAGGGATATGATGAGCCTTTGTCGCACCTGATGTACGCGGGCGGTGATATATTCCTCATGCCGTCAGTGTTTGAGCCTTGCGGACTCTCTCAGATGATCTCAATGCGTTACGGCACAGTGCCTGTAGTGCGTGAGGTTGGCGGACTGCGTGATACAGTTTTCGATGTTGACAGACCAGAAGGCGGAAACGGATTCACGTTCCAGACATGCGACGCTGAAGGAATGATGTGGGCATTAAGGAGAGCTGTTGACCGCTACAACAATGACAAAACCGCGTGGAAGAAAATCATGCTTGAAGGAATGCACGAGGACTTCACGTGGGACAAGTCAGCCGGACTCTACAAGGATATGTACGAAGATTTGATGCAGTAGAGAATCATGCTTTAGTGAAAGTGAATAGTGTGTAGTGTGTAGTGTGTGGTGCTTAGTTTTTACGCTGTACACTGCTCACTTATCACTAGCCACTGATATTAAAGCGTTGTTAATATAAGGGAGATGAAATTTTCATGTACACAGGCAAACACGGAAGAGTGTTAGGTATAGTGCTTGCCGGGGGAAAAGGAGAACGCCTCATGCCCCTGACGAGTTACCGCGCTAAACCCGCCGTATATTTCGCCGCAAAGTATCGTATCATTGATTTTGCACTCTCCAACCTCATCAACAGCGGAATCTACTCAGTTTACGTTCTCACGCAGTTCAAAAGCCAGTCCCTTAACGAGCATATAGAGCGCGGCTGGCAGTTCGGAGGAGCTATGCGCGGCCGTGATTTCTTTGTTACGACAATTCCCGCGCAGATGTGGAGCGGTGAGCATTGGTTCCAGGGAACAGCGGACGCAGTTTATCAGGCAAAGCACATGATTACGCGCTACAGAGCCGATAAAGTCTGCATATTCGCGGCAGATCACATCTACAAGATGGACGTTGATCAAATGCTCTCGTACCATGACGCACAGCACGCAGATGTAACAATCGCGGCTAATGTCGTACCTGTTGAAGAGGCTACCGCGTTCGGCTGCATTAAGACCGACAAGAACGGACGAATCATTGAGTTCATGGAGAAGCCGAAAGACCCGCCGGAGATTCCGAGCAAGCCGGGATTCTCGTACGTCTCAATGGGAAATTATGTTTTTGACCGCAAAGTTCTTGAAGAAGCCCTTGACGATGACGCAATGAAGGAAGAAACGAGTCATGACTTCGGCAAAGACATTATCCCCGACCTTGTAGCGCACGGAATGAAGGTATGCGCTTACGACTTCTCAACGAACGTACTTCCGCACCCGTCAGCAGAGACTGAACTCATTCACCAGTGGAGGACGGACAAGCCTTACTGGCGCGACGTAGGGACTCTCTATGCTTACTGGAAAGCGCACATGGAGCTTATCGGCCATGAGTCTGAAATGTCGTTCTACAATCCCATGTGGCCAATCAGAACAGTGTCTTACGGTGATCCCCCCTCGTATTGCTATCCTGACAGCGGACACCCCTGCAACATTAACAGGGTCATGCTCTCGGAGGGAAGCAGGATTTTCGGCGCGGATGTGTCAAATTCGGTTTTGGCTCGCAACAGCCTCATTCAGGCGGGAAGCGTCGTTGAAGAAAGTATCATCGGCCATGATGTTGTAATCGGCAGGAATTGCAGAATCAAGCGCGCAATCATTGACGGCCATAACATTATCCCGGACGGTACTGTTATCGGCGAGGACCCCGAACTTGACGCAAAGAATTACTTTGTTGATCCGAAATCGGGAATCGTTGTGGCAGGAGTCCCGAAAGAACTTTATCTCAGCGGAAGCGACCAGATCGAAGAGGGTCAGAGCTGGGACACAATGGGCTAAACTCAAAGCGTGAAATCTCGCAGCATCTCTCAGAAAATGGGAGGTGCTGTTTTTTTGTGCGTGTGAAAAATGAATGAGTGAAAAAATTATGTGAGGGTATAACAAAAAAGACAAAGTTTATGCTATAATTCGTTTGTCAAAACAGTACGCACACAATTAGTGCGGTGCACATTCTTTGTCTCTGGAAAAATTATATCACAAAGGCAAGGGATTATGTGAATTAGTTGTGTGCAAAAAATTTTTCCGTTTCACAAAGTAACAAGCATCAAGCGTCAAAGGGTTTGCAGTAACCAGTCTGCAAGAGGATTCATTCGTAAATAGGCGGCGGATGATGCAAGGAAAAATTCACAGGAGGAAAATTTCACATGAAGAAAGCACGCAAAGGATTCACGCTCGTAGAACTGTTGATAGTCGTTGCGATCATGGCTTCACTGTCAGCAATGATGATGATGGCAAGTTCCGAATCAATAGACATCGCAAACGCAAATGCAATTCTGGGCAATCTTCAGAGCATGAAAGTATCAGCATACGAAATGTATATGACAGTCCCGGAAGTCGCAGCTCTTGATGCTATAACGGGTAATACTCAGGAGGTAACACTAACAGGAGAAACTACAGCTACAACAGTCGGAAAAATACTTGCGGGACGCATGGGCAGAAAAGCACTTATCGCAACTGACGCATACAGCATTGTAGGAGATGACGAACACTGGTATGTTGTCTATAAACTTCAAGGCACTGACAGCCCGTTAGTCAAACAGATTCTCGCAGACAAAGCAGCACAGGCAGGATTATTAGGCGGTGAAGCAGGAACAGCAGCAACCTTTAATGTAGATACTCCGCTAGACTTTGTAACTACTCATACACACGCTGCTTTAATGGTGCGCTAACCACACACGAACAATCGACAAACCTATAACCAAACAACACAATACATTTTTAGAGTCTCTCACGCCTATGAGGGACTCTTCTTTTATCACAGCGCAAAAAAATTCCCCCGGCAAATCTTCCGGGGGCGTTCTCATTCTCTTATTCCTGCAGCGGCGTAATGTACTCGGTGAATTTGTCCATCGTCTTTTGTGTCGTGTCCGTGTCTGACTGCGTGAGACGTATGCTCTTGATTTTCCCGTTCTCAGTCATGAAGACCGTCCATTGATGAATCCCCCCGGCTGAATACGAGTCTAAATCGTCCTTGCGTATTGAGCCTCCGAAAATTTTCAGCAGGTCAGACTCACTCATTCCCACTTTGATTCCCTCCGCAAATGTCATGCTCTCGTCAGCCGTGAAGAACTCCGCAAGATATTTACCCGCCTCAACAATAACGTACTTGTCCCCCTTCCAGATCCGCGAGTCTCCGTCCGTGAATGCCGGCTTGCCTTTCGTGAGAGTCGGCACAAGTTTCTTTATGCTCGCTTCAAGTTCGCCGTATATGTCTCTGTCCGGGTCTGAAGGAATGAGGGCGCGAATATCCCCGGCGCGGTCATCTGTTATGAGGGTGTATGCTTCTGTGAGAGTCAAATTTTTCCCGGCATTGATGGAGCGCAAATTCTTCACTTCCTCATCGCGTCCCTTCTTGAGCCATTGCGCCTGATCTTTCTTGAGCTTGGCAAATTCTGCGGGCGATAATGATTCTTTTGCGGCGTTCCATGCGTCATTGAGATTCTTGTCGGCCTGAGCAAAGCCCGGATCTTTCATCATCTCGCTGTAATCCTTGTCGCTTAATGCCAACGCCTGATACGCAATGCACATCACAATGATTAATGCTGATAACGTTCTCTTCATGTTAATGCCTCCTGTGAAATTTTGCGGACATTATATTACAGCCGTAATCGTTCCTCCGCCGATAACATATTCACCGTCATATATCACTGCCGCCTGACCTACAGCAGGACTCTTCACTCGCTCCGAAAACTCAATCACAATTTCATCATCACAGGTCTGATTCACAACGCAGGGAATCTCCTTCTGCCTGTAGCGAGTTTTGACGCAAGCCCGGAAGTTTCCCGGCAATTTCTCGCACGCAATCAGATTCACACCACGCGCAATCACACCGCGAGCATAAAGCCCGGAGTCAGTCTCAGGCAATAACATTATGTCGTTCGTAACCGTGTCAATTTTGGCAACATAGAGCCGCGATTTTCCCGCAACACCCAAGCCCCTGCGCTGCCCAGTCGTGTAATGTATTATCCCATTGTGAGTACCGAGAATTTTCCCGAAAGCGTCAACGAAATTCCCCGCCGGATAAGTTTTCCCAGTGTATGAAGCTATGAATGACCCGTAATCACCGTCAGGCACAAAGCATATATCCTGCGAGTCGCTCCTCTTTGCGTTCACGAAGCCGAGAGACTCAGCAAGACTCCTCGCGTCAGATTTCAGCATTCCGCCCAAAGGAAAATCAACGCGCCTCAATATTTCCTGTGTCAGCATGTACAGCACGTAGCTCTGATCTCTCGACAAATCGACAGCCTTGCGCAGAAGGTAACGCCCGGAGTTTTCACGCTCAATTCGCGCATAATGCCCCGTCGCGATTCGTTCATGGCCGGAAGTAATCGCGTGAGTCAGAAACTCGCCGAACTTTATTGACCTGTTGCACTCTATGCAGGGATTCGGAGTCCCGCCTGACTCGTAAACGTCAACAAACTTCCGAATCACTTTGTCCCGGAAATTTTCACGCATGTCTATTACTTCATGGCCGATATTGAGAGTCTCGCACACAGACCGGGCATCACTGACATTTTTCCCGCCGTCATCAGCAAGAAGCATTGTAGCTCCCATGCACGCGCCGTATTTTTCGCGCACAAGAAAAGCGGAGACGCTGCTGTCAACGCCCCCGCTCATAGCTGTTAGTATGCTCATGAAAATTTTTACTTCACCATTGCGCCGAGTTTCTGAAGTCTTGTTACTGCCTCCGAAAGTATGTCCTCAGTCCTCGCGAAATGGAAGCGTATCAAGTTGTTGATTGGCTCACGGAAGAAGCTCGACCCCGGCACCGCCGCGACTCCGATGTTCTTTATCACCCATTCGCAGAACTCAAGATCACTCCAGCCCTTGAACTGCGGAAGCTCTAAGAACTCTGACACGTCAACCATCACGAAATATGAGCCTTGCGGGACATTGTGCTTCAGTCCGGCCTCGTCAAGTCCTTCAAGGAACATATTGCGGAGTTTCGTATACTTGTTCTTGAGTGCTTCATAATACTCAGGGGGCAGCTTGAACGCATTAACGGCGGCTTCCTGCAATGGCGCGGCAGCTCCTACCGTCAAGAAGTCGTGTACCTTCCTCGCTCCGTCAACAACATCAGCAGGCCCGATAAGATAGCCCAAACGCCAGCCCGTGATAGAGTACGTTTTTGACATTGAGTTGCATGTTATTACGTGGTCGAAAAGCCCCGGCAATGCTGAGGCGTATACGTGCTTGTATGGGTCAAAGATTATATGCTCGTAAACTTCATCCGTTACTATGAATGCGTCATACTTCACGGCAAGCGCGCCGATCTCGGTCAGTTCTTTCTCGGTGAAAACTTTTCCGCAGGGGTTCGACGGGTTGCAGATTACTATAGCTTTCGCCCCGTTCCTGAAGCCGTCCTCAATCAAGTTAATGTCATAGTCATATGTCGGTGGGACTAACGGAATGTATATAGGACTCGCGCCCGAAAGTATAGAGTCCGCGCCGTAATTCTCGTAGAAAGGTGAGAACACCATGACTTTATCGCCGGGGTTGCATATCGTCATCATTGCGGCCATCATTGCCTCGGTTGATCCGCATGTGATTACTATTTCGGTCTCCGGGTCAATCTCGCGGCCGATTGCTTTGCTCTGTTTGGCGCATATTGCGTCGCGCAAGTTCTTTGCTCCGAATGTTATTGCGTACTGGTGCGGGCCTGTATGGGCGGCTTTTGCGAGGGAGTCCATCATCTCGGACGGAGGATCCCAATTCGGGAAGCCCTGAGAGAGGTTAATTGCTCCGTGCTTGTTGCAGATTCGTGTCATTCGTCGGATTACGGAGTCTGTGAATGTTCCTACCCTGTCGCTTAATTTGGGCATGGATTCTTCATATCCTTTCATTAAGTGTGTCTTGCGTGAAATTTTACGTTTGCTTTTGACAATTTGCAATATTTTTACAGCGCACAGCCCGCGATTTTCCGTCAAATTCACCGTTCAATAGCATATAATAATCTCATTATGCGTAACTCAATCACTTTCAGCAAGAATACACGTTTGCTTCTTAACGGCAGGGAAACTTTTTCGGCTGTCAAAAACGCTCTCAAACGCGCAGAGTCTTTCATCAACCTCGAATATTTTTCATTCCATGATGATGACACAGGCCGGACAATCGCGCATATTCTCTCGCACAGAGCCTCGCACGGCGTTAAAGTAAGAATGCTAACTGACGCTGCCGGAAGCTGGAGACTCACACGCAAATTTATTCATGGCCTCAAAGAGTCGGGGATTGAGTTCCGCAGGTTTACTCCTTTCACGTTTCACAGGGATCACAGGAAGATTATTACGGTTGACGGCGTTACGGGCTTTCTTGGCGGCTTCAACATCGGCGATGTATATCTGCGACAGTGGCGCGACACTCACATAATGATCAACGGGGAAGCGGTGAATACTCTTGACGGGATATTTGCTGAGATGTGGCGGAAATCGGGCGGGAATTTTTTGGACTCTCCGAGAGTCTTTGAGCCTTCAGAAGATGACGTGCCGTTGAGAATCATTGCGGGCGGAACGGGAAAAGATTTCAGGGCTATAGCTGACGAGTTCATACGGATAATTTCTCGTTCGTCAAAAAGACTCTGGATCACGACTCCATACTTTGCGCCGGACAAAAAATTTCTTGACGCTCTCTATCACGCTTCATCAAGGGGAGTCGACGTTAGAGTCATAATTCCGTCGTGGTCAAATCATGCTGTAGTCTCGTGGGCCTCGCAGTCATATATTGACGCTCTTATTGAGAACGGAGTCAGGGTCTTCACGTACGAGGGAAGATTCATTCACGCAAAGACGTTAATCGCTGACTCACATGTCGCTTCAGTCGGGACTGCTAATCTTGACGCGCTAAGTTTCGGGATAAATTACGAGGTTCAAGCGTTCGTGTATTCTGTAAGGCTTGTGAAGGAGCTTGAGAGGGTATTTCTTGATGACCTGAAAAGCTGCACTGAAGAGACTAAATCAACGCGGGAAAAACGAAAACGCCCGGCCATGATGAGACTGAAAGAATTTGCCGGACGATTATTATCACCTATACTGTAATCAACGCTTAATCTTGAGAAAATCATAGATCCGCGACTCTATAATCTCCCAGAAAAGCCAAAGCAATACGGACAATACCATCATTACGCCGAAAAGAATCTCAACCCATAACGTTAAGCCGTCAGCAAAACCCGCGCCAGTCAGCGACAATACAGCCATCCCCGGAGCGCGTCCCAATAAGCACACTAACGACAACGGCAGCAGCTTTAATTTTGTGAGTCCAGCGAGGAAGCATACAGCATCATCAGGCAGTGCAGGCAGCAAGAATATCATGAAGAATGTCATATATCCGCCGTCAGAGATCACAGAGTCAAAACGCTGTATTATCGACTCGGGAACTACTTTGCGCACCAACGATATGCCCAAGAGTCGCGCTAATGACATTGCTACAAGACTGCCGATTACGAGTCCGAGTGTCGTTAATGCCCAGCCTTTCCAGAAGCCGAAAATGAATCCCCCTGCGAATGCCGCCGCCTGCCCGGGTATCGGAGCTATTACGACCTGCAAGACCTGTATCAATATGAATAGCCACTCTGAACCCTCGCCGAGTTTGCGCAGTTCTGAAGGGTTGTCGACATAGTACGAAATTTCCGCAAGCCATTCTTCCGGGATAACGAAACGGAACGCCCATATAAGCCCGCCGATTATCACGGTGATAACGAACGAGGGAATCAATATCATTATGAGAGATGAGAATTTGCGCTTGAGAAGGTTAATGAAATCTTGTTTTGTCATATAACAGTACCTTTCATGTATAAAGTATCGGGGCTTATGTCAATGCCGCCGGGCCACGTTACTGTGCCGTATTCAACCCTTGCCGAACGGAAAACTTTTGCAAGATTCTTGTACATCGGGAAATTCAGCAATGGTTTTGTGTCATAGATTCTGCGCTCGCCGTTCCTGAATGTTACGATGATGTTATAGTCTTCAGCAGTTTCAACAGATAAGACTCTCGGCAGCATTTTTTCTTTTCCGTGAATAACGTCCATAATGACACCCCTTTTAACGCAGCGGATCAATCCTGAAAGTTTCTTCGCCGTTCAGCGCGAGCTTCCAGTTTGCATTAAGATCTTCCTCATGAAGTAATGCCCAAGCCTTAACTAAAGCAGCCTGCTTTTTAGGGAAATCCCCGGCGATGATCTCTCCGTCAAGCGCAAAAACAGCTTCATATTCTCCGTAGTAAGCGTGCATGTGAGGTGTCTTGTGTTTGTCGTTATCATGCCAGAACATTCTTATGATGATTCCAAAGAACAAACTTATTGTCGGCATACTGTAATCCCCCCTTAATTACAAAAAAAGGACATCAGCAAAATTTTTCACTGATGCCCGGAAATGTTCATATTGTTTCAGCGTTATTTATTTCCAGCCGATTGAAGCGAGGCTTACCCATTCGCCGTCCTTGAAGAATCTTGCGCCGCGGAGATTCATTCCGTTTGTGTCCTTGATTACGTTTACTTTCACTTTCCTGTCTTCTGTGCGCAAGTCAATCTCGACTTCCATTGAATGCTTCTGAATCCATCCTGAATAGAATATGCCGACTTTAGCCCGGATTACGCCGTCCCCTTTGTAGAAAGGCTCTTCAATGTAATTCGCTTCTGCCTCTTCAACCTTCACTGTTGGATGGAAATCGGGGAGCACCCTTTCTTTCGCAAACGTGAGGAAATCAAATCCAGCTTTTTCCGCCGCGCTGTCCGCCGCAAATGCCGCGCCTGCCATAACGAGCGCAAGAACCATAACTAGCAATATGCCGATTACTTTCTTCATTCCTGTAATACCTCCTGAAAAATTTTGTGTCTGAATTTTACCATATCACAGCAAAAATCAAACCTTAACGCCTCACGCAAACAAGCAATAAATTTCCTTCACTCAGAGAAATTGAAGCCTCTTCACCCGGGAGAGTCTCATTGCTTATTCCGTACTGGTATTCGGAGGTAATTGCTCCGTCATCGAGGGGATATTTTGCGCCCTTTATCGTTATTCCTGAAGCTGTGCCGGAAATGTTCAGCAGCGAGAAGCAACGCCAGCCGTCAGCAACACGCACAGACTCGCCCGCCGTTATCATGCTCATCTCTGAATAATCACTTGCAATCATGGCCGGGATTCCGTGACTCTTCAGCATTAGGAGCGCGCAAATATTTCCGAGTGTCATATCTTCACGCCCTCCAGTTACGCCGAGCATTAAGACTTCACTAAATTCCCGGCGAATCGATTCTTTCACGGCAAAAATTGTATCAGTGTCATCTTTCACGCACGGCAAAATTATCACGTTGTGCGAGTCTCGCGGCATTGGATGTGAGTCAAAATCGCCAATGATTAATGAGGGACTCGCGCCGAGAGAGTCTGAATGCCTCAATCCGCAGTCGCAATACACAGTAAAGTCATCAGGCTTAAGATACGACCTTATGAGCGCATAATTCTTTATCTCCGCGCCTCCGACGATCACGCACCGCATTATTCAGCCCATCCCATATCCCAGAAGCCGGACTCATAAAGCGAGCATTCCCGGAAAATTTCCGCAAGGTGATTCATCTGCGACTCGCTGTAGTTCTCCGCTGACCTCTCAAGGAATGACACTAACACGCCGTTAAGCCCGCAATATTCTTCCCCTGAATATGTCCTGACCCATGAGCCGTATAACTCGTGATTCACCGCGTTGGGATTCCGCCTGACGATTTCCCGCGCAATGTCCTCATAGCTTAACGCGCACGAGAGAATAGCCGCTAAGATTTCGGGCTCTCCTTCCTCGTAAGCGACTCTGAGCATGTACGATGTGTACGACAGGTTAGCGAGCTCACGCGATGCCGAGTCTAATTCCTCCTGAGTGACTCCGAACTTGGCCATGTAGCCTTTGTGCACATTCATTTCAACGTTTGCTATTGCGTCAATGACCGATGAGAACAAGCGCATTGTTTCGAGGCTCTTTGCTTTTGCGATTCCGACGGCGAAAACTTTTGCGTACTCGTTGAGATATAAATAGTCCTGTATGATGTAGCGTCTGAATTTCTGAGGGTCAAGACTCCCCGTCTCAATTCCTTTCACAAAGGGGTGATTATTGTATTCCGGCCAAATGTCTGAGACTGAAGCCATGAGAGTCCCGCGCAAGTCTTTTTTCCCGGCAAATTTCCCGGTGAGACAAAACGCATGATTCATAGGGCCGCTTCCCTTCCCTAAGTCAAGCATTGCGCCCAAAGCACCCGAAATATATTCCTTTGCGAGCCTCACAGAGTCAGCGAGGTTATGACCTTTTGCGAGATTCGCGGCTATTGCGCTTGAGAGAGTGCAGCCCGTTCCGTGAGTGTTCGTTGTGTTGATGCGTTCGCCGTGAAACCACGTGAATTTGTCAGCACCTTCACACAGTAAATCATCAGCATCATTCACGCAATGACCGCCCTTAACGAGTACTGAGCAGCCGTAAAGAGCGTTGATTTTCGCGCCGGCCTTCTGCATGTCATCACGTGCGCTAATCTTCATGCCCGAAAGAATTTCAGCCTCCGGGATATTCGGAGTCGCAACGACAGCGAGAGGCAAAAGTTCATCCGCAAGAGTCCTCACAGCGTCATCATCAATCAATTTCGCGCCGCTCGTCGAGACCATAACGGGATCTGCTACGATATTGCGGGCCTCGTAGAATTTCAGCGCGTCTGATATGACCCGGATAAGCCCGGAGCTTGACACCATTCCGATTTTCACAGCGTCCGGGAAAATATCCGTAAATACCGCGTCAATCTGCTGCCTCAAAAATTCCGGCGTTACCTCCATGATACCCGCGACTCCCGTTGTGTTTTGCGCCGTTAATGCTGTTATTGCGCTCATGGCATAAACACCGTTCATTGTCATTGCTTTTATGTCAGCCTGAATCCCGGCTCCCCCGGAAGAGTCCGAGCCTGCTATAGTAAGCGTAGTGTTCATGAAACAATCCTCCCTCTGAAACTTTCTATTGTGTAGTCTGCTGTTGACTGTATGATTTCCCATTGATGAATATTCGAGTCATCTTTGACTCCGAACGTGATGAAGCCCGCCCGTTTTGCCGTTTCAATTGCGAACAATGCATCCTCAAACACTCCGATACTTTCAGGACTCAGGCTCAAAAACTCAGCGCATGACATGAAAATATCCGGCTCATGTTTCGTTGTGTTAAGCTCCGAGCATGTGAATATCTCCGCAAAATATTCTGCTATGTCGTTCCGTTCGAGTGCTGACGATAGAAGCTCACGACTCCCGGACGTAGCAATTACCATCGGTATACCCTTGTCATTCATGGCCGAAAGAAATTCCCGGACTCCATCCTTCAGCGTTACTTCATCACGGTAAAATCCCTCAATGATTCCGAGAATGCCCGACTGTATATCGCCCTCCGAGTCTCTGAGTCCGTAATGAGTCTTGAGATACTTGCAGGACTGCTCAAGAGTCATGGGATAAAGTTTGCGTGATAATCCTTCCTCCGGCGTAATGTTCATGCTCTCAAGGTAACGCGCTCCGAGTTCGTGCCATATGTGCATGGAGTCCAATAATGTCCCGTCAGCGTCAAAAATTGCTCCCCTAAGATTCATGGGCGAAATATTTCTCCGACAATCTGAGAAGCTCACGTGCTGCGCCGCGTATGTCATATTGTGCGAATATTGCGCTTATCACTGCGACTCCCTCAATGCCCGAACCCGCGAGAAGATGTATATTCTTTGCGCTGATTCCTCCGATTGCGACAACAGGAATTTTTACAGCCTCGCAGATCTCGCATAAAGCCTCGTGTGATACGTCTGCCGCGTCAAGTTTCGTTCCTGTGTGAAAGACCGCGCCCGCTCCGAGATAATCCGCGCCATGACTCTGTGCTAATCTCGCCTCGTCAGCATTCCTCACTGAGACACCGAGAATTTTCCCCGGCCCGATAATCTTGCGGACATCAGACGCTCTCATATCATCCTGCCCAACGTGGACTCCATCAGCAGAAATTTCACGCGCTAACTTCACGTCATCATTAACGATGAAGGGTATATGACTCTCCCGGCAAACCGCTTGTATCTCGAGTGCCTGAGACTTGAACGACTCATAGCCGAGACTCTTTTCGCGGATCTGAATCATCGTCGCGCCTCCTGCAATTGAGTCCTTCACACAGTCAGCAAGAGTCCGACCGTTAAGCCATGTCCTGTCTGTTACAGCGTAGAGCCTCAAACTTTCAGCCGATAATCTCATATTTCGCGCCCCTATCTAAAATTTCGCCCGTCATGTTATAGATTGCGTCAATGATTCGATTCCTGTAAGTCGCATTGCCCTCGTTATTCTGCAAGTTAGAGTACCCGATTTCACCCGCGAGTCCCATCATGCAGACAGCCGCCGCGCAGGCCTCAAGAACATTCCCCGGATTAGCTGCTGCGAATGCGGCCATGATTCCCGACAGCATACAGCCCGTGCCCGTAATGCGTCCCATTTCCGCCCGGCCGTTGCGTATCGCGTAACACTTCCCGCCTTCAGCAACAATATCAATCGCGCCGGTGAGAGCCACGACAGCCCCGGAATTACGCGCAAAATCTTTCACGAACCCGGCCATGAATGCGAGATTAGAGTCATTAACCGCGTCTGCTTTGTCTGCGTCAACGCCGTGAGTTTTCCCCGAACCAAGCGCAAGTGTCTTAATCTCTGAGGCATTCCCCCGGATAACGTCAAACTTTATTTCCTTCATGAGATTTACGGCTGTGTTTGTTCTGAGACTGCTCGCCCCGGCTCCTACAGGGTCAAGAAGAGTCGCATGCCCGAGTTCTGAAGCCCTCTTCCCTGCCCTGAACATTGACTCAATCGTCCGTGAATTGAGAGTGCCTATGTTGATGTTTATCGCATTGCATATCGCGGTGATCTCGTATGCGTCTTCAGGCTCATCGGCCATGATTGGACTCGCTCCGGCTGCTAAGATTGCGTTTGCGACATCGTTGACAGTAACATAGTTCGTGATGCTGTGTACGAGCGGTGAAGATGCCCGGACATTTTCGAGGCATGTGGATAACATTTTCATTCTCCTTTTTGCGGGAAGCCCTTTGCGTGTGAGTGTGTGCGATTGTATGAAGTTCCTTGCGCCGGCATTACCCGGATCAAGTTATGATGGTCGGAACATGGACAAAAGTTCCCTCTCAGCCTGCTAACAAGCTCCCATAAATTTTTGATTGCGATGACGATATTATAGCCTAAAATTTTTTGCTTACGTTCAGAAATTATTGCGTACTTTGTATATTATGCGTGAATCTTTTCTCACTTGACAGATTTTCTTAAAGAATGTAATCTAGCCTTTACAAATTGATGTACCTATATTTGCGAAACATTTTTTATTATCATTATCAGGAGGCTTTTTTTTCATGGCACAGGGAACTGTAAAATGGTTCAACGAAACAAAGGGCTACGGCTTCATCACCGTAGACGACGGCAAGGACGTATTCGTCCATTTCAGCGCAATTCAGGGCGAAGGCTTCAAGACCCTTAACGAGGGACAGAAGGTAACGTTCGACATCGTAAACGGCGAGAAAGGCCCCCAGGCTGCCAACGTCGTAAAACAGTAGCGAGAAGGTCTCCTGCAAAACACCTACAATACTTCCATCAGACGCAGCAGAGAATAACCAGTGAGAATCTTGCGGAACATTCGCGGGGTTCTCATTTTTTTATGAGGCACAATAATCACATGTACAGGAAAAGGAGAGAGTCCCCATAATAGGCGTAGGGGACTCTCAAAATGTATTGTGTGTGTTTGGTTATAGGTTTGGCATTTATTCATGTGGAGCTGCACAGGTGTGATGATTTAATATCCTAGTCAAAATTTTGCACACAACTAACTCACATAATCCCTTGTCCTTGTGTTATAATAACTGCCAGACAAAGAAAAATGCTGACACACTTAATTGTGTGCTTTTTTTATTTCGCGAATAAATTATAGCATATACTTTGTCTTTTTTGTTATGCCTTCACATAAAACTTTCACGAATCACATGCCTGTTATAATCCTTACCATCAAAGGAGAGCAGGAAATGAACAGCAGAAATCTCACAGTCTCACATCGAATCGCGCAGGAAGTTCACGACTCAGGCGGAAGAGTCTTTTACGTCGGAGGATATGTCCGTGACAAAATTTTGGGACGCTCATGCAAGGACATCGACATAGAGATTCACGGCATCACAGAATCGACTCTCGTCAAAATTCTTCACGCAATCGGTGAACCTCTGAGCATGGGCGCGAGCTTCGGCATTCTGGGACTCAGGCATTACACCGTTGATATTGTCCTTCCGCGCTCGTTAATCACGGGCAAGATTGATCCTTTCACGGGCTATATTGACGCGGCAAAGCGCAGGGACTTCACAATGAACGCATTAATGCAGGACGTTTTGACGGGTGAAATACTTGACTTTTACGGCGGAGTTGACGACATTAACAATCACATTATCCGGCATGTTGACGACTCTACGTTCCTTCTTGACCCGTTAAGAGTGATTCGCGCCGCAAGATTTTCGGCCTCGCTGGGATTTGATGTTGACGAAAGCACGAGGGCTGTTTGTTCGTCAGCAGACATTTCACGAATTGCCCCTGAGCGAGTATTCTCGGAGCTTGAGAACGCAGTCACCAAAACAGAGTCGCCGTCAAAATTTTTCGCTGAGCTATCACGGATGAATCAGGCTCATAAATGGTTCGCTGAAGTCGCAGATTCTAACATGAACATTCTCGACATGGCCGCAAAATTCCGGGACAAATCCTCATACGTAACAGGCTTCATGCTGGCTTTGCTGTGTCATGGACTGCCTGAAATTGATACAGCGCGTTTTCTCTCACGTCTCACAAATGACTCTCATCTCACAAGATACGTGCTCAACATGGCCGGATTGTCGCAAAAATTTTCACGCATGACATTGCTGCGTCTGTTTGACGAGTCCGAATCCCCTGATGATTTCTCGCTGATGTCTGAGATTCTCACGGGCGACTCACATTCTGACGTTCTGAGACTCTATCATGAGCGGATGAGCCAGCCTTTTGTCACTGGAGCTGACATTCTGAGTCTCGGAGCGAGTCCCGGCCCTTTAGTCGGTGAAATCCTGAAGCGCATTCACTCATTGAGGCTTGAAGGAGTCCCGAAGGCTGTACAATTGCGCGAGGCCATGAAATATATTGAGGAGGCGAAATCATGATTGACGTAACATTAATCGGAACGGCCGCGCTTGCTCCCATTCCCGGCCGGGCTTTGTCGTGCGCTTATCTCACTTGCGGGGGGCATTCTGTTTTGTTCGACTGCGGGGAAGGCACTCAGTCAGCGGCGAGGAAGGCAGGAGTCAGCCTCATGAAGACGGACATTATCGCCCTGACTCACTATCACGGGGATCATATTTTCGGTCTTCCCGGACTTTTGCAGACAATGTTCAGCGCGGGACGTACTGAGCCGATTTATATCACCGGGCCTGAAGGTTTGTCCGTCATAATGTCATTGATGCTCGGCCTTACTGGAAATCTTCCTTTTGATGTGAGACTCTTTGAGATTCCTGCTGACGGTCTGAGACTCTGCGAGATGATTCCGGGCTGGCCTTATGAGTGCGTTTTGTCGTCATTCCCCGTAAAGCACAGGTGCACAGCTCAAGGCTATTCGTTCGTGTTGAACCGCACCGGGAAATTCGATCCGTCAAAAGCTCAGGAGTTAGGAGTCCCGGTTGCTATGTGGAAAATTTTGCAGAAGGGAGAGTCTGTTAATGTTGAGGGAAAAGAGATTCTGCCGTCTCAGGTCTTAGGTGAAAAACGCAAGGGGATAAAAGTAATCTTCACGGGAGATACGGCCATGTGCGACTCGCTTGTTGATGCCTCGAAAGGTGCTGACTTGATGATCTGCGACTCTACATACGGGAATGACTCGGAAGCCGGGAAGGCCATTGATCGCGGGCATATGACATTTTCACACGCGGCTGAATGCGCTAAAATTGCGGGGGTAAAAAAATTGTGGCTGACTCATTACTCGCAGACCGTTACAGACCCGGCAATATTCCTCCCGAACGCGCAGAGAATTTTTCCTGAGACTGTTTGCGGCTATGATGGCATGTCTGAGACTCTGAGATTTGAGTCATAATTCACACAAGGGGGTTGTTACAATGTCAGAAGCAATAACACGGTTTCGCGGTGAGTATGAATTTCTCAGCAACTTTTACGAATGCCCGGTAACGTTTGAGGGATTGACCTACGGAAGCTCGGAGGCAGCTTTTCAGGCTCAGAAGTGCAATACAGACGAGGAGCGCAGAGCCTTCACGGAGTACAGGCCGATGGACAGCAAGAAAGCCGGAAGAAATGTATCACTCCGCCCGGATTGGAACTCTGTGAAAGTCGGACTGATGGAGGGGATAATACGCGCAAAATTCACGCAGAACGCCGAACTCGCTGAGAAGCTCATAGCTACAGGCGACCGCGAATTAGTAGAGGGAAATAATTGGCACGATTTATTTTGGGGTGCTGACGGTAAAACGTTAGAAGGCGAGAATCATTTGGGGCGTATACTCATGAAGATTCGCGATGAGATTAGGAGGTCTCACTCGTAATTAACGCGCCAGAACCATAACCCGCAGGCCGGGACAGTCATGGCCGACTCTGTTCTCTCGCTCCCGGTCAATAACTCCTCAAGCCACGCAAGACTCTTTTTCCCCGTCGCAACGCTGTCAATATTCCCCGTGATTATCCGCACCATGTTTGTGAGGAATGACTGGGCCTTCACGCTGATGACTGAGAGATTATCCCGCGTCCTTATGCGTAATGAGTCAATCGTCCTGAAGGGGTCATCAGGGCATTCACCAGCCCGGCAAAACGCCCTGAAGTTATGACGACCCTGAATCATATTGCAGGCCTCACGCGCGAGACTCATATCCCATTTCACGCTTGATTTTCTGTGCCACACGAAATTATTCATTACCGGCGGGCAGACATGGCCGTGATACACAAAGTACTTATACTCCCTCGATAATGCCGAGTACCTTGCGTTGAAATCTTCCGGGACGTAACGCGCTCTCATTATGCGGATGTCATCAGGAAGGTAGAAATTTATTGCGAGCCTTAATTTGTCGGGCTGAATGTTCTTGTCCATGCTGAAAGAAGCGACCTGCCCCCAAGCGTTTACGCCTTTGTCAGTTCGTCCTGCTCCTGTGATTCTTACCGGGACTCCTGCGATTTTTGCGAGTGCTGACTCTATTTCTTCCTGAATGCTTAATGCGTCCGGCTGAATCTGCCACCCTGAATAATTTTTGCCGATGTACGACACCTTGACCGCGTAATTCATTCTCACATACCCAGCGCGAAAAATATCCCGACTCCCGCCGCGCTCATAACAACCGCAAGTGAGTCGCGCCACGTCCATACTAACGGCTTTCGTCTCGTGCGACCTTTACCGCCGTCATACCCTCGCGCCTCCATAGCAACGGCAATCTCATCGGCCCTCCTGAAGATTATCACTATCAGCGGAATCAGCACAGGCATGAACGATTTGACCCTCTGGAAAATATTACCCTGATCCAGTCTTGCGCCCCGCGATAATTGCGCCCTCATAATCTTGTCTGTTTCCTCCATCAATAACGGTATGAATCTCAGTGCCATTGCGATCATCATTGATACTTCATTTGCGGGGAATTTGAATCTCTCAAGCGGCCTGAAAAGTGAGTCTAGACCGTCGGCAAGCTCAAGCGGTGAAGTCGTAAGAGGCAGCATTACCGCGAACATCATCAATATCACGAGTCTGACCGCCATGAACGCACCCGGAATTATCGAGGCTGTAATATTTTTGTCCCTGAAAACCCCGGCGATAATGTGAAACACGAACGTGAAGACAGCGAGAAGGAATACGGGTTTTGCTGACCTTATCACTGAACGCCACGAAATTTTTGACAGTCTCACAATCACCGCGAGGACTCCGGCGCATATCAAGACTCCCCAGTAAGTTTTTGACGGGAAAACGGCTGATATTAGTATGAGCATTGAGAATAATTTTGCGCGCGGGTCAAGCCTGTGAATGATTGATCCTGTCGGTACGTACTGGCCCAGATTCATGTTTATTGCAGGCATTTTGCGAACTCCTCATAGTCATATATTAACGGGAAATCGGGATTAACTTTGCGTATCTCGTCTGAAATTCTCAGGACTTCCGGCCATGCTTCCGGCTTTGTCGCGTCCATGATGTCGCGTATGATTTCGTCCGGCCTTCCCTCATTGATTACCCGCGAGTCCCTGAGCAATAAAATTCTGTCGCTGTAATGAAGTGCCATGTCAAGATCGTGTGTTACTGTTACTACAGTCCTTCCCTCGTCGCGGAGTCTTGTGAGCATTCCGAGAATTTTGCGCTGATATGAAGCGTCGAGTCCCGCTAAAGGCTCATCAAGCACAATGACTTCAGGTTTTGCCGACAGCACCGACGCAATAGCAACGAGCCTCCGTTCACCGCCTGAAAGCGCAAGAGGACTCCTTGTGAGAAAGTCCCGGCTTAATCCGGCGCATTCGAGTCCGAAAATGACGGCTTGATTCAGTGCCTCGCCTTTGAAGCCCGCGTTTTTCGGCGCAAACTCTAATTCCTCTTTAACCGTTGCTGAGAATAATTGATCTTCCGGGTTCTGAAAAACGAGTCCCGTTCTTTGTCGCAGGGTGTGAACTTCCTCGCCCTTTTGCGGCAATGGCAGACCGTCAAAAAAAATTTTCCCTTCCTGAATCTTGTACAGCGCGTTAAGGTGCTGAACTAGAGTCGATTTTCCTGACCCTGAACGCCCGATTATCGAAAGCCATTCGCCCGCGTGAATATCTGCGTGAATGTCTCTTAGCGCGTAAGATTTCTCGTCATACTTGAACGACAGCCCTTCAACAAGAAATTTATCGTTCTCAGATTCTTTTGCTGACTCTTCTTTTTGCTGACGGTGAATAATCCCTGCGAGGCCTTCCGGGAAAATTATCCCCTTTGAATAGCAGAGCCGTTCAATTTTGAGACTGTCGGGAACGGTGAAGCCTAAAATTTCTGCGTTGTCCCAAAACTCATTAGTAGTCCCCTGCCATTTCACAGAGCCTTCCGAGAGTACTATAACTTTCTGAATGTCGCTGAAACTTTCTGCCTCAAGCTGATGTGTGATCTGTATGATTGTCATTCCGTCCGCGTGAAGGAGTCGCAAAACTTTCTCGATCTTCCTGCGTCCTGAAGGATCAAGCATAGCTGTAGGCTCGTCAAGTATGAGGCATTCGACATTTGCGGCGAGGACTCCGGCGAGAGCTGCCCGCTGTTTTTCGCCTCCTGAGAGAGCAGAGACGGCCGAATCTTTTTTCTTGAGCATGTCAGTTTGAGCTAGTGCCATATCGACTCTCAGCTGAATTTCGTCAGGAGTCAGCCCCTGGTTTTCCGGCGCGAACGCAACATCATCTTCAAGCATGGCCGCGACGATTTGATTCTCCGGGTCTTGAAACAACATGCCGATTTTGCCGCGTAACTCTCTGAACTCCATCTCCTGAATATTTTTGCCGCTGATGAAGCAGAAGCCTTCCGACGGGTCAATGATGCCTCCGATAATTTTCGACAATGTAGATTTTCCGCTTCCGTTATGACCGAGTATAGCAACCCGCTCGCCTCTGGTTACAAAAAACGAGACGCGGTTTAATGCACGTCCCGTATTATTTTTGCCGTATGAGAAAGAGACTGAGCGAACCTCGATTAACGGGGGATCACTTCTGCTCTTCTCTCTCAACAAGTTCAATCACTGCCATCGGTGAGCCGTCGCCTTTTCTCGCGCCGAGCTTGATGATTCTTGTGTAGCCGCCCTTGTCAAAGCTCTTGTACTTGGGTGCTATCTCCTGAAATAATTTCGTTGCCGCCTGTTTGTGGGGCATTTTCGCGAACACTACGCGGATGTCATGAACAGAACCGCCTCTTGCGCGTGTGATGAGTTTTTCCGCGACTCTGCGTAACTCTTTAGCGCGTGTTACTGTTGTGGTAATGCTGCCGTTGAGGAAAAGACTTGCGGCCATGTTGCCGAGCATTAATTTTCTGTGGCTTCCGTAGCGTCCGAGTGTCCTGTGGTCAACATGATGTCTCAATTTGCGCTTGCACCGTTACAGAAGACTTACAAAAAGTTATCAGCTCTTATGCTCCCTTCCTCGTTCACCGCGTCCGCTTTTACGATGTTCTGCTACTCACGTTTGATATAACGCTCCAGAGGCTTTAATTCCCCGCTAACGTACGGGTATGATTTGTTTTTCACTTGGTATCGCTTCAGAAGCCAAGAAAATTTTACCTCATACGAAAGCTGAACATAAAAGCTAAAGTACTTAAAGTTTCTGTAAACGGTTTACCTCCTTTCTTAATTACTCTTCTGTTTCTTGATTTTCTTCTGTGATTTCGGAGTCGCTGTCGTTTTCAGGCTCTTGATTTTCGTCTGAAGCTGATGACTCTGGGTTCTCGTCTTTTTTCAGCTCATAGCCTAAAGTTTTGAGTCTGTCTTCTATTTCGTTGAGAGATTTTTTGCCGAGGTTGCGAATCTTCAGAAGCTCCTCGCGTGATCTCTGCAGCAATTCGCCGACAGTCTGAATCCCTCCGCGTAACAGGCAGTTTTCACTTCTGATTGAGAGTTCAAGCTCATGTATCGGGTGAGAGTACTGCTCTGTTTTTACTTCCTCAGGATCTTTCTGCGGTTCAGGCTCTTCAACTTTTGTTTCAATCGGTTCTCTTATTGCCTGCGGTGCTGTTGTTACGGTGTTAGCGATATGCCCGAAGCAGTCCTCAGCGATTCTTGCGGCTTCTGTTACGGCTTCTTCAGGAGTTACAGCTCCGTTTGTCCACACCTCAATAATGAGCCTCTCATAGTCAACAGTCTGGCCGACTCTCGCATTCTCAATCGTATAGTTTACGCGCTTGACGGGTGAGAATATAGCATCAGCGAGCATTGCGTCAACGGGCAGCGGAGGCTGTGAAGGTCTCTCACGTTCCGCCGAAAGATAGCCGACTCCCTGCTCAACGTAAATCTCCATCAGCAAGTGCGCTTTAGGCTCAAGAGTGCAGAGAACGCCGTCCCCGAAAAACTCGAAATCACTGTCCCACGGCATATCTTTTGCGGTGATGACTCCGGGATTTTCTTTGCGCGTGAAGAAATCTTTGGGCAGATCGTCCGAGTCGAGCGTGATTATTTTGTAGCCCTCTGAAATTGACTCTGTCTTGTCAGCTTTTGTCCTTATGGGAATGTGCTTAAGGTTCATGAGAATCTCTATAACGTCCTCGCGTATTCCCTTTATCGTGCTGAACTCGTGCAAAATTCCGTCAATCCTCACGGCAGTAACGGCAGCTCCCCTTATTGATGAGAGAAGAAGCCGCCGCAGTGCATTTCCGATAGTATCACCGTAACCGCGTTCGAGAGGCTCAATAAAGAGTCTCCCGTAATCCTGTGTTTTTTCCTCGATATATACCTTAAACTTGGTGTTCTCCAAATTTAACGCTCCTTGCTGGAAATTTAGACGCGTCTTCTTTTGGGAGGCCTGCAGCCGTTGTGCGGAATCGGTGTAGCGTCCTTGATGAGATTCACCTGAAGTCCTGCGCTCTGCAATGCTCTTATTGCGCTTTCACGTCCCGGCCCCGGTCCTTTCACGATAACGTCAATCTCCGTTACTCCCTGATCCTGCGCTCCTTTTGCGACCTGACCCGCTGCCATCTGAGCGGCAAAAGGTGTTGACTTCCTCGCGCCCTTGAAGCCTACGTTGCCGCCTGAAGCCCACGTGATTATGTTCCCGGCCTTGTCGCTTATGCACATAATCGTGTTGTTGAATGTCGAGTAGATGTGCGCGACTCCGTAATTAATATTTTTCTTTTCGCGTCTCTTGCCTTTTCTGGCCTGAGCTGTCTTTTTCGGCACTTTGCTTTACCTCCTGTTATGCTGCCATTACTTTGTGGCCATCTTCTTGTTTGCGACGGTTCTGCGCGGGCCTTTGCGTGTTCTTGCGTTGGTCTTTGTGCGCTGGCCTCTTACGGGGAGTCCGACCTTGTGCCGCTGCCCCCTGTAGCACCCAATATCAATGAGCCTCTTAATGTTCATTGACACCTCGCGCCTGAGATCGCCCTCAACTTTGTGATTGTCTTCAATCTCGCGGCGTAATTTCTGCGTGTCCTCTTCGCTGAGATCCTTCACCCTGATGTCAGGATTTACGCCTGTTGCGGCAAGAATCTTCTGCGATGTTTTGAGTCCGATTCCGAAAATGTACGTGAGTCCGATCTCGACTCTTTTGTCTCTGGGAAGGTCAACGCCTGCTATACGTGCCATGATGTTACCTCCTTACGCCCTGGCGCTGTTTGTGTCGTGGATTCCGCGAGCAGATTACGCGGACGACTCCATGACGGCGGATTACCCTGCAAAATTCGCAGATAGGCTTTACTGAAGGCCCTACTTTCATTTGTCTATCACCTATTTATACCTGTAAATTATTCTGCCCCTCGTCAAATCATAAGGGGAAATTTCAACAAGCACCTTATCACCCGGAAGTATCCTGATGAAGTGCATTCTCATTTTTCCGCTGACATGCGCGAGAACCTTATGCCCGTTTTCAAGCTCAACTCTGAACATTGCATTGGGCAGCGGCTCTGTGATTACGCCTTTGACCTCGATTACGTCCTCTTTGCCGGAGTTATTCGCCATCCGTTAAGCTCCTGTGAAAATATCCCGCATCAATGTTGTTACCTGCCTTTATCTTTTCTGCTAATTTCTCTGCGATTCTTGACGTGCCTTGAAGGTGCTTAGGGTTTTTCTTTTTGGGATTGCTGACGTTGAATCTTTCCGGCCTTATGAGCTTTAATCTTCCGTCAGACTCGAATCCCGCGACTACATACTCAAGCCCCGCATCTTTTCCGCGCCGTGAGATAACTATCTGCCCTACAGAAAACTCTGCCACGGTGTCAAAATCTCCGGCCCGCCGTCAAGAACAGCTATCGAGCGTTCAAAATGTGCTGCGTCAGACCCGTCAACTGTTGAAACTGTCCAGCCGTTTGAGCCTGTTTTCACTTTCTCGCGCCCGGACATAATCATAGGCTCAATTGCTATAGTCATGCCAGCTTTGAGCGTCATACCCTGACCCGCCCGGCCGTAATTGGGAATCTGCGGAGCCTCGTGCATTTTCTGGCCGATCCCGTGTCCTGTGTAATCTCGGACGATCCCATATCCCAGCGGTTTAAGGTAACTTTCTACTGCATTGCCAATGTCGCCTAAAGTATTTCCCGGCACTGCCTGAGCAATAGCCCTCTTCAGCGACTCTTCTGTAACCTCAAGAAGTTTTCTGCGCTCCGGGCTTATCTCGCCGACAGGAAACGTGCAGGCGGCATCCCCGCAGTAACCGTTCACAATCGCGCCAACGTCAACGCTTATGATGTCGCCTTCCTGAAGTATTCTCCTGAAACTCGGAATCCCGTGCACAACTTCTTCATTGATTGACGCGCAAATAGTCCCGGGAAAAGGAGTCATGCTCGACATTGGGCGGTAATTCTTGAATGCCGGGACTCCGTTGTTCCTGCGTATATGTTCCTCTGCAAGCTGATCAAGTTCACCCGTAGAGATTCCGGGCCTCACAGCCTCGCGCATTATCTCTAACACTTCAGCCGTAACGCGCCCGGCGATTCTCATGAACTTTAATTCTTCCGGAGTTTTCAGCTTAATCATTTTCCAGAGTCTCAATAACCCGCGTAAAAACTTCATCGGGCATCCCCGTCGCATCGATCTCAAGGAGCAAATTACGTGTCCTGTAGAAATCAACAAGTGATTCTGTCTGCTCATGGTAGACTTTCAGACGCTCCCTTATGGTTTGTTCGTTGTCATCATCGCGCCTGTAAAGCTCTCCTCCGCAGGCCGGGCATTTGTCATGTTCGTGAATGTTCGTAACGTTACCGCAATTTTTGCACACAGCGCGGCTTGTGAGTCTCTTCACGATTGCTTCATCAGGAACTTTGAACATAATAACGCCGTCAAGTTTCGTCTGAGTTTCGAGAAATTCCGCCTGAGCCACTGTGCGCGGGAATCCGTCAAGCATGAATCCTTCACCGGGTTTGAACTCTGAGAGCTTCGCGCCGACCATCTTCATGACGATTTCGTCCGGGACTAACTGCCCTGCGTCCATAAATTTTTTGGCTTCGAGTCCGAGCGGTGTATTGTCCTTGAGGTTCTGACGGAAAATATCACCCGTTGAAATGTGCGCTAAGTTGTGGCGTTCTTTGAGAAGTACGGCCTGAGTACCTTTACCGGCCCCAGGCGCACCTAACAATACAAGTCTCATGATTAACCCCTCAGCAGACCGCGGCGGCCGCCCCCGGATTTCTTGAGTATTCCGTCATAATGCCGCATGAGCAGCTGCGCTTCAATCTGATTCACCGTGTCCATCGCAACGCCCACAACGATTAATACCGCCGTTCCTCCAAAGTAGAAGCTGTTGATGTTGAGGATTGACGACATAACGTTAGGGATTAACGCGATTACAGCGAGGAAGACAGCACCGCCGAGAGTGATACGCTCCATAACGCGCGTGATGTAGTCTGAAGTCGGCTGCCCCGGGCGAATGCCGAGAATGAATCCCCCGTATTTCTTCATGTTGTTTGCGATGTCTGTCGGGTTGAAGACAACCGCCGTGTAGAAGTACGAGAAGAAAATAATCAGAGCCACATAGCACAGAATATAGAAGAAACTGTTCGGCGTGAACAATGCGCTGATGAATCTTCCTGTTGAACTCTCACTGAAATAATTTGCGATCGTATAGGGGAAAATCAGAAGGGAGCTTGCGAAAATTATCGGGATGACTCCTGACTGATTCACTTTCAGCGGGATAAACGTACTCTGGCCGCCGTAGATCTTATTTCCCACGACTCTTTTTGCGTACTGAACCGGCAATCTCCGCTGGCCTTCCTGCAAGAGAATACAGCCCGCAATGACTATGACCATCAGGACAATGCCAATAAGGAGACCGATAACGCTCATCGAACCGAGTCTGACCATGTTCCACGTCTGAAGGATAGCCTCTGGGATTCTCGCAACGATACCCGCAAAGATTAAGAGTGAAATACCGTTGCCGATTCCGTGATCTGTCAGTTCTTCGCCTAGCCACATAACCGCGACTGATCCCGCAACAAGCGTAATGATTACCAGCAGCCAGTCAAGAAATCCTCCCTGCATAATGCCGAGACTCCCTAACCAAGCTGTCATTCCTATAGCCTGAACGACCGCGAAAATCACAGCACCGTAGCGAGTCCACTGCGTAATCTTCTTGTGTCCGTCTGTTGAGTCCTTCTGCAACTTCTCAAGGTACGGGAAAATCACAACAAGGAGCTGCATAACGATGCTTGAGTTGATGTACGGAGCGACACCAAGCGAGAATATACCGAAACGGCTCAAAGCTCCCCCTGAGAACAGGTTGAGGAAGTCCATCATTCCCCCGCCTGTGCTGAAGAGGCTTGCGAGCGCGGCACGGTCAACGCCGGGGCTTGGGATGTATGCGCCGAGCCTGAATATGAACAGAATGAAGAGTGTGAAGAATATTCTGCGCTTCAGATCCGGCAGCCTGAAAATATCACCCAGAGACCCGAACATTAGACTACCTCATGAGTCCCGCCGGCTGACTCGATTTTCTTCAAAGCACCCGCGCTGAATGCTCCGGCCTTAATCTTGAGGGCTTTTGTCAGTTCACCGTCAGCAAGAACTTTCACGGGGATTCCCTTCTTGCGGATGATCCTCGCGGCGTACATTGCTTCAGCGTCAACTTCTGCCCCTGCGTCAAATTTCTTCTCTAATGCGTCAAGGTTTACGACCTGAAAGACTTTCGCGAATCTTGCGTTGTTGAATCCGCGCTTGGGAGTCCTTCTTGTGATGGGCATCTGTCCTCCCTCAAAGCCCGGCTTAACTCCGCCGCCTGTCCTTGCCTTGTCGCCCTTGTTGCCTTTTCCGGAAGTTTTGCCCGTTCCGCTCCCGATACCCTGACCGAGTCTCTTGGCCTTGTGGGTCGAGCCTTTAGCGGGGTGCAAATCCTGTAACGTTATCATTCGACAACCTCCCATTTCACGAGGTGGCGCACGTGTTCAATCATTCCGCGAATCTGCGGCGTGTCGTCATGCTCTACTTCTGAGTTCAGCTTGCGGAATCCGAGAGCCTTTATTGTGCGCTTCTGCCTTTCGGGGAATCCTATTGCGCTTTTGATCCACTTTGCTTTAATTTTCGCCATGTGAATCACCTTCTGCTTCTGCGCTGTCTTCTCCGACCAAGCCCCTGAGCTTCATTATTTCGTCCTCAGTTCTTGTTATCCTTATGGCCTCAAGTGTAGCGTGCGCGATGTTGATTGCGTTTGACGTTCTGCCTGTAACTTTCGTAACAACGTCCTTCACTCCGCCAAGCTCCATAATTGCGCGAACGACTCCGCCCGCGATGACTCCCGTACCTTCAGGGCAGGGCTTGAGTAGGACTCTTGCTGCTCCGAACTCACCGACAACGGGATGAGGAATCGTATTGCCCGCGTGTTTTACGGAGACCATATTCTTTTTGGCCTTCTCGATTCCTTTGCGGACAGCTTCGGCGATCTCCTTAGCCTTGCCGATTCCTGTTCCTACTTTTGATGAGCCGTCCCCGACAACTACGAGAACTGCGAAACGGAATCTTTTTCCGCCCTTTACGACTTTGCTGACGCGGTTAATCGCTACTACACGTTCCTGAAGCTCTGCTGCCTCTGTCTCATTTCTTCTGGGCATCAGAATACAAGCCCTCCTTCTCTGGCAGCCTCAGCCACCGCCATAACTTTACCGATATAGGCATGTCCGCCCCTGTCGAACACAACATTGCTGATACCTTTTGCCTTTGCGCGCTCGGCGATTGCTTTGCCGATTACTTTTGCGGCTTCAACGTTGCAGTGTCCTTTGAGTTCGGGCTGCAATGACTTGTCGAGGGTTGACGCTGATACGAGCGTGTGTCCTTTGTCGTCATCGATAACCTGAACGTAAATATTCTTGAGGCTTCTGAAAACGCAAAGACGCGGCTTTTCTGCTGTACCTGCGAGCGTCCTGCGTAATCTCTCATGCCTTAATACGCGCATGTCATTTCTGCTTCTCTTCTTCATGATGATTTATTTCGCCCCAGTCTTGCCGGCCTTGCGGAGGATATATTCATTCTCGAACTTGATTCCCTTTCCGTGATAAGGCTCCGGCGGTCTGAATTTCTTAATCAGGGCGCATGTCTGGCCAACTAATTCCTTGTCGATTCCCTTCACATGAAACTTGATGGGATTTTCTACTACGATTTCGATTCCTTCAGGGGGCGTGAACTCTATCGGGTGTGAATATCCGAGATTAAGCACTAACTTTTTGCCCTGAAGCGCAGCTCTCCAGCCTACCCCGACGATCTCCATTGTCTTTGAGAAACCAGCCGTAACGCCCGTAACCATGTTCGCGATTAATGCGCGTGTCATTCCGTGCCAGGCTCTTGTCTGCTTATCCTCGTTTGAGCGTGAGACCTTCACGAGTCCGCCGTCAACATCAACAGCGATTCCGGGCATCAACTGAGCGTGAAGCTCGCCTTTCGGGCCTTTCACAACAATGTCAGTGCCTTTGACTTCAACGCTTGCGCCTTTTGCGATTTCTACTGCTTTGCGTCCGATACGAGACATGATTTATCCTCCTTACCAGACATAGCAGAGGACTTCCCCGCCGAGACCTAATTTTCCGGCTTCGACGCTGGTCTTGAGTCCTTTTGACGTTGAGAGAATCGCGAGGCCGAGTCCGCCCATGACGACGGGTATCTTGTCGCGGCCTACATAGATTCTTCTTCCGGGTTTGCTGATTCTGCGGAGTCCCTGAATGACTCTCTCCTTGCTGCTGCCGTATGAAAGGTAAATGCGAATCTCTGCATACGGTTTTGCGGGGTCAGTAATCATTCTGAAATTCCTGATGTAGCCTTCGTCCTTTAAGATTCTGGCTAATGCTAACTTCATTTTGCTTGAAGGAACGTCAACGCTTTCAGCATAGGTCAAATTTGCGTTGCGAATCCTCGTAAGCATGTCTGCAACCGGGTCATTAACGTACAATTTCAACCCGCCCCCTTTACCAGCTTGATTTGACGACTCCGGGGAATAATCCCTCGCGAGCCATCTTCCTGAAGCAGCAGCGGCACATATCGAACATACGGATATAGCCGTGAATCCTTCCGCATAACGGGCAGCGGTTGTGCTGTCTTGTGCTGAATTTCGGGGGGAGCTTTGCCTTCAACTTTAATGCTTTTCTTGCCATTTTGTTATTTATGCCCCCTGATTTCCTGTCCTGAACGGCATTCCGAGTCCCTTTAACAGCGCAAATGCTTCTTCATCCGTCTTTGCTGTTGTAACGATTGAGACATTCATACCGCGTGAACGTATTACTTTGTCATAGCTTATCTCAGGGAAGATTAACTGTTCGCGTAATCCCAAGTTGAAATTTCCGCGACCGTCGAATCCTTTGCGTGAAATTCCCTGAAAGTCTTTGATGCTCGGCAGTGCCAACGATATAAGCCTGTCGAGAAATTCCCACATCTTTGCGCCCCTGAGAGTTACACAGCAGGCAACCGGCATATTCTGTCTGACTTTGAATCCTGCGATTGATTTCTTTGCGCGTTTCAACAAGGGCTGCTGACCTGTTATCGCTCTGAGTTCCGCTATTGCCGCGTCCATGAATTTAATGTCGAGCTTTGCATCGCCGACTCCGATATTCACGACAACTTTCTCGATTTTGGGCATCTGCATAACGTTCTTGTACCCAAATTCACGGAGCATTGCGGGCGCAACTTCATTCTTGTACTTCTCAAGCATTCTCGGTGTCATGGCTTAAAGTCCTCCGCGATCAATAATTTCTCCGCACTTTTTGCAGACGCGGACTTTCTTGCCGTTCTCAAGGAATGACGCTCCGACTCTTGTTGCCTTCCCGCACTGAGGGCAGACAAGCATAACTTTGCTGGCATAAATCGGAGCTTCCTGCTTGATGATGCCGGACTGCGGGTTGTTCTGGCTGGGTCTGACATGGCGCGAAACCATATTTACGCCCTCGACAACTACAAGATCTCTTTCGGGAATCCTGCGGATGATTTTGCCTTCCTTCCCTTTGTCCTTGCCGGTGATAACTTTCACACGGTCATTCTTCTTCAGTCTTACTGTCATGATTGCGATTCTCCTATACTACTTCAGGAGCGAGGGACAATATACGCATGTATTTCTTTGCTCTCAGCTCGCGACCGACAGGCCCGAAAATACGAGTCCCGCGGGGTTCGCCGTTTGCGTCAATCAATACTGCTGCATTGTCGTCAAAGCGCACGTAAGTCCCATCTCTGCGCCGGACTTCTTTCTTTGTCCGAACGATTACGGCCTTAACCACGCTTCCTTTCGCTATGTTGCTGTTCGGAATGGCTTCACGGACTGACGCGACAATAACATCGCCGATCGTGCCGTAACGCCGTTTGCTTCCGCCCATAACCTGAATGCAGAATAACTTTCTTGCTCCCGAATTATCAGCGACATTCAGGACACTCGTAAGCTGTATCATTTATTCCTGAACCTCCTCTGATTCTTCCGCCTCACTGCCGAATACAGGAGCTTTCCTCATTACCTCGACAAGCTCCCAGCGTTTTGTTTTGCTGAGGGGTCTCGTCTCGCGGATTCTCACTTCATCGCCCATCCCGCAGACGTTCTCCGCGTCATGAGCGACATATTTCTTTGCGCGCTTGATTCTCTTTCCATAAAGCGGGTGTTCCGCCATTCTCTCAACACGGACGACTATTGTCTTGTCCATCTTGTTGCTGACGACTATACCCGTTCTTACTTTACTCGGCATTGTCGGCTTCCTTTTCTGGCTTACTTGCTGCCTTCTCGGATGCTATAGTCATGAGCCTTGCGATTGTCTTCCTGACTTCGCGTATACGGCTTGTGTTCTTGAGGTGTCCTACAGCATTCTGAAAACGCAGGTTGAATAATTCTGTCTTGTACTCCTTGATTTTTCCGGCTATCTCTTCGCCCGTTAATTCTCTGAGCTTTTCCGGCTTTACGCTCGCGTCCATCAGGCTAATCACTCCCTCCGCTGCGTACAAAGCGAACCTTCAGGGGCAGTTTGTGGCTTGCTGTCCTGAAAGCCTCCTGCGCTACGTCCTCAGTAATCCCGGAGAACTCGAACAGAACGCGGCCTCTCTTCACTGCTGCAACCCAGTATTCGGGCGCGCCTTTTCCTTTACCCATACGAGTCTCAAGAGGCTTCTTTGTGTACGGTCTGTCAGGGAAAACGCGAATCCAGATTTTTCCGCCCTTCTTCATTTTGCGGGAGATTGCGACACGTGCCGCCTCAATCTGACGCGCTGAGAGCCATACATTTTCGAGAGCCTGAATCCCGTAATCACCGAACGCTATTGTTGTGCCTCCCTTTGAGATTCCTCTGAGCGGGGATCTGTGGGACTTGCGGTATTTCACACGGCTGGGCATTAACATTGTGATTACGCCCCCTTATTGGCCGGCCTGTTACGCGCCGGACGTGCCGGAGCTGCTGCCTTCTCGTTTTTGCGGTCGCGGTAAATCCACACTTTGCACCCTATAACGCCGTACATTGTTACAGCCTCTGAGAATCCGTAATCAATATCAGCCTTAATTGTTGACAGGGGCAGCTGGCCTTCGTTGTACCATTCTGTGCGTGCGATTTCTGCACCGCCGAGTCTCCCTGCAACCTGAGCTTTGATTCCCTTAACGCCTGCTTTTGTTGCGCGGAAAATTGCCTGCTTCATTGCCCTGCGGAATGATACGCGGCGTTCGAGCGAGCTTGCGATTCCTTCTGCTACTAACTGTGCTTCAACGTCAGGATTCTTTATCTCGTGGACATTCACCATGACTTTGCCGCCTGTGATGGCCTGAAGCTCATTCTTGATGTTCTGAATCTCATTGCCGCCCTTGCCGATCACAACGCCCGGACGAGCTGTGTGAATCGTGAAGCGCACAACAGGCCCGACGCGCTCAATCTCAATGCGTGAAATTCCTGCGCCTTCCCATTTCTTCATGATGTACTTGCGGAGCTTTATATCCTCATGAAGTTTCTTCGCGTAATTCTTCTTGTCGGCGTACCATCTCGACTGGCATTCGGTCGATACTCCGAGACGGTAGCCGATTGGGTGTACTTTCTGTCCCATTCTCTATTTTGCCTCCTGCTGACGTTCGCAGAGTTTCACCGTTATGTGCGTTAATTTGTGGACGTAGGGGTGAGCGCGGCCCATTGATACGGGTCTGAATCTCTTCATTACCGGCCCCTGATCCGCAAACGCCTCGTGAACATACAGCTTGTCCATGTCCATGCCGTAATTGTGTTCTGCGTTCGCCATTGCGCTGTTCAGAACCTTCAGGATTATCCCTGCGGCTCTCTTGTCGCTGAATTTCAGTATTACCTGTGCGCGTTCGGCTGATTTTCCGCGTATCAGCGCAAGAACCTGACGGACTTTGTACGGTGATATTCTGGCGTTCTTTGTCTTTGCTACTGCTGTTTTGATGTCTGCCATTGTTCACACCTACTTCTTTTTGTCCTGGCCTGCGTGATGCCCGAATCTTCTTGTCGGAGCGAACTCGCCCAGCTTATGCCCCACCATGTTCTCGCTGATGTACACAGGGAGGTGCATTTTCCCGTTATGCACAGCGATTGTGTGTCCTATCATCTGAGGCACTATCATTGAACGCCTTGACCATGTTTTGATTACTTTCTTTGCGCCGGAGACGTTCATTGCTTCGATTCTGTCGAGGAGCCTCTGTTCAACAAAAGGCCCTTTCTTACTTGAGCGCATTTATTTTTCAGCTCCTTCTACTTGTCATAACGCCTACGGATAATAAGCCTGTCTGACGGCTTGCGCTTGCGTGTCCTATAACCCTTCGCAGGAGTCCCCCAAGGTGATACGGGGTGCTTGTTGGACTTTGATTTTCCTTCACCGCCGCCCATCGGGTGATCTACGGGGTTCATTACCATACCTCTTACTGACGGCCTGCGACCCTTCCAGCGGGTTTTTCCGGCTTTGCCCCACGAAATATTATCGTAGTCTTCATTGCCGACCTGCCCGACCGTAGCCATGCACTCAAGAAGAATGAGTCTGAGTTCACTGCTCGGCATTCTGATATAGGCGTATTTGCCCTCTTTTGACATGAGCTGCGCGGAAGTTCCTGCTGCCCTCACGAGTTTTGCGCCGTTACCGGGCTGAAGCTCAATGTTGTGAATGAACGTACCTACAGGAATGTCCTTGAGCTTTAACGCATTGCCGGGGGTAATGTCGCTCTCAGGGCCTGAGAAAATCACATCGCCGACATTGAGGTCTTTCGGCATGATGATATAGCGTTTCTCACCGTCAGCATAATGAACCAGTCCGATTCTTGCGTTGCGGTTAGGGTCATATTCGATCGTCGCAACTTTTCCGGGTATGCCGATTTTGTCGCGCTTGAAATCTATTATGCGGTAAGCTCTCCTGCTGCCCCCTCCGATATGGCGCATGGTGATTCGGCCTGTGTTGTTTCTGCCTCCATGCTTGCGGAGATGGACGACTAACGAGCGTTCCGGCTTGTCTGCCGTAATGTCCTCGCGCCCCTGAATTGACATATGACGGCGGGCGGCTGTATACGGCTTAAACTGTTTGATTGACATGTTCCGTTTTCTCCTACTTTATATCGATGCACCCTCGAAGAACTCTATGTGCTGATCCGGCTTAAGGGCAACGATAGCTTTCTTCCATGAGCGCGTGTAACCTACTGTCCTTCCGCGCCTGCGGATTTTGCCCTTCACGTTGATTGTGTTCACTCCGTCTACTTTCACATTGAAGACTTCCTCAACGGCCTTGCGAATCTGAATCTTGTTCGCGCTCTTGTGAACCTCAAACGTGTATTTGTTCATCGCCATCAGTGAGCTTGATTTCTCCGTGATTACAGGGCGTATGATTATGTCGTGAGCGGTCAGATTCATCTTGAATAAACCTCCTCAATTTTCGCTACAGCTTCGGGAGTAACAATCAGATTCTTTGCGTTCAGAATGTCATAAACGTTAATGCTTGCGACGTTGATGCACTTTGCGCCGGGTAAATTTCTCACCGAGCGGACTACATTCAAGCCGTTGTTGTGATAGATGACTAACGTTTTTCCGAATCCGAGTGCGTCAAAAAGATTCTTCACGGCCTTTGTCGAGGGCTTCTCGATTGCGTCAAAACCTTTCACGACAGCCATCAACTCTTCGCGTACCTTGTCGGACAAAACGCTTCTCAACGCAAGACGCATAACCTTCTTGTTGACTTTCTGATGGTAGTCCCTAGGGTGCGGGCCATGTGCTACACCGCCGTGTACCCAAATCGGCGAACGTGTACTTCCCTGACGCGCACGGCCTGTGTGCTTCTGTCTCCAAGGCTTTTTGCCTCCGCCGGAAACATCGCCGCGTGTCTTTGTGCTGTGAGTACCCTGACGGCAATTCGCAAGGTGAGCCACAACTACCTGATGTATCGCGGGCATATGCACAGGAACATCAAACACCGCTGACGAAAGCTCCATTTCCCCGGCCCTGTCGCCGCTGAACTCATATACTTTTACGAAAGGCATAGTATTTTTTCCCCCTTATGCTTTCTTGTAGAGGGCAAGCAGGCTGTTTTTCGCGCCCGGTACTGCACCTTTTACGAGAAGTAAATTGTTCTCAACGTCTACGGCCATGACTGTGAGATTCTTCACGGTTACTTTGTCGCTTCCCATGTGGCCGGGCATCCTCTTGCCGGGAAATACTCTGCCAGGATATGAGATAGCACCGCTTGAGCCTCCGTGCCTGTGTTCGACTGACGTACCATGACTGAACTGCTGACCCCCGAAATGATGACGCTTGATTACGCCCGCGAAACCTTTACCCTTTGAGATGCCTTTGACGTTGATTTTCTCGCCTGCCTCAAAGAGATCCGCTTTCAGTTCCTGGCCGACTGTGTAGCCTTTCACATCATCAAGACGAAATTCCCGAAGTGTTTTCTTGGGTTCAAGTTTCAGTTTCTCGAACATGACCCTCTGCGCTTTGGACAGCTTCGCAGCCTTCACAGCCCCGAAGCCGAGAAGAACGGCGGAATATCCGTTCTGTTCAGGGGTTCTCAGAGCGACAACAGAACACGGCCCGGCAAGGACGACCGTAACAGCTACGGCCTGTCCCTCTGAGTCATAAATCTGTGTCATTCCGAGTTTTTTCCCCAGAATCCCAATTGACATAATTTATATGCTCCTTACGCCTAAAATTTTATCTGAATGTCCACGCCTGACGCTAAATTAAGCTGCATAAGCGCGTCCATTGTCCTCTGTGTCGGTTCGATTATGTCTATAAGCCTCTTGTGAGTCCTCATCTCGAACTGCTCGCGGGCATCCTTGTCCTTGTGGGGGGATTTCAGGATTGTGATCCGTCCCACCTCTGTAGGAAGCGGAATCGGCCCTGAAACCCGTGCCCCGGTTGACTGCGCCGTCTCTGCAATTTGTGCCGCCGAGATGTCAAGAACTCTGTGATCAAATGACTTCAGACGAATGCGGATTTTGCGTGCCATCGTTTTTTACTCGATTATCTGGGTTACGACTCCCGCGCCGACTGTGTGTCCGCCCTCACGAACAGCAAAGCGGAGTCCTTCTTCCATCGCTATAGGCACAATAAGTTCGACCTCAAATGTCGCGTTGTCGCCGGGCATTACCATTTCTACACCCTCAGGAAGTTTGATGTTGCCGGTAACGTCTGTTGTCCTGAAGTAGAACTGAGGCTTGTAGCCAGCAAAGAACGGTGTATGACGGCCGCCTTCCTCTTTCTTCAGTACGTAAACTTCACCCTTGAATTTCGTATGAGGAGTAACTGTGCCGGGCTTTGCGAGAACCTGTCCGCGCTGTACTTCGTTCTTGTCGATACCGCGCAGCAATACGCCTACGTTGTCGCCTGCCTCTGCGCTGTCAAGAATCTTCCTGAACATTTCAAGCGATGTTGCTACGGTTTTCTGAGTATCTCTGCTCATTCCGACGATTTCAACAGCCTCGCCCGCATTGATTACGCCGCGCTCGACTCTTCCTGTAACAACTGTGCCGCGTCCTGAAATCGTGAACACGTCCTCAATCGGCATAAGGTAAGGCTTGTCGATTTCGCGAACGGGATCAGGGATGTAATTGTCGCACGCGTCCATAAGGTCGAATATCGGCTTGCAGATAGGATCATCCTTCTTGCCTGTGCCCTTTTCGAGTACTTCAAGTGCTGAGCCTCTGATAATCGGAATGTCATCGCCGGGGAACTCGTACTTGTTGAGAAGCTCGCGGACTTCCATCTCTACAAGGTCAAGAAGTTCGGGGTCATCAACCTGGTCTGTCTTGTTCATGAATACGACAAGCGCGGGAACGTTGACCTGACGCGCAAGAAGCACATGCTCACGAGTCTGAGGCATAGGGCCGTCAGCAGCCGAAACAACGAGGATTGCTCCGTCCATCTGCGCAGCTCCCGTAATCATGTTCTTGATGTAGTCAGCGTGGCCGGGGCAGTCGATGTGCGCATAGTGCCTCTTCGGTGTCTGGTACTCAACGTGGGCGATGTTGATTGTGATTCCGCGCTCCCTCTCTTCGGGTGCTTTGTCGATCATGTCATATGCTGTGAACTCCGCGAAATTCTCGGTGGCAAGGCACTTAGTGATTGCTGCTGTAAGTGTTGTCTTGCCGTGGTCAATATGCCCGATTGTACCAATATTTAAGTGAGGCTTGGTGCGCTCAAACTTTTCTTTTGCCATTTTTTATTATCTCCTTACTTTGTTAAATTCTTCCCTGCAAAATCTTTTCACTGACTTCTGCCGGGGTCTGCTCGTAATGATCAAATTCCATTGAGTAATTCGCACGGCCTGAAGTCTTGCTCCTCAAGTCCGTTGCGTAACCGAACATTCCTACAAGCGGGACAAAGGCTTTCACCTCGCGGGCATTGGCTTTCATTTCCATTCCGTCAATACGTCCGCGCCTCGATGACAAATCGCCGATTACGTCCCCTAAGTATTCTTCCGGCGTTGTTACTTCAACTTTCATCACCGGCTCCATCAATACGGGATCAGCCTTCTTCATGGCCTCTTTGAATCCCATTGAAGCGGCAATCTTGAACGCCATTTCCGAGCTGTCTACTTCGTGATAACTTCCGTCAACAAGAGCGACTTTCACGCCGATAACGGGATAACCTCCGAGAACGCCCGACTGTATAGCTTCTTCGAGTCCTTTTTCGACAGCGGCAATAAATTCTTTCGGAATCGCTCCGCCTACTATCTTGTCTTCAAACTCGAACTTTCCGCCTTCAATCGGTTCAATCTCAAACACTACATGACCGTACTGGCCTCTTCCGCCTGACTGACGTATATACTTGCCTTCAGCGCGCGCGGGTTTCCTTATTGCCTCGCGGTATGAGACCTGCGGATTTCCGACTTTCACATCAACGCCAAACTCACGCTTGAGTCTGTCAACAATAATTTCAAGGTGCAATTCGCCCATTCCTGATATTACCGTCTGGCCGCTTTCCTCGTCATTATGGACTCTGAATGTAGGATCCTCATCCGCAAGAGCGTTGAGTCCTTTCGACAATTTCACTTTGTCCTGCTGAGTCGCGGGTTCAACTGCCAGCGATATAACCGGCTCAGGAAATTCCAGACTCTCAAGCACAACGGGTTTTGACTCGTCGCAAAGCGTATCGCCTGTCCTTGTGGCTTTGAGTGATGGCACTGCTACAATCATTCCGGCTTCCATTGAGTCGATGTCCTCGCGCTTGTTTGAGTGCATTCTCATTATGCGCCCGATTCGCTCTTTCTGCCTTGACGTAGGATTGTACAACGCCCCGCCCTTGTCCATTTTCCCCGAATAAACGCGGAGGAAATATATTTTTCCCAAGAACGGATCTACAGCCACTTTGAACGCTAACGCCGAAAACGGTTCGTCCGCACTGCTGTGTCTTTCTACTATCGTTTCCGGGTCTGAAGGCAAAAATCCTTTCACCGCTGGAAGGTCAATCGGACTCGGCAGATACTCAACAACCGCGTCAAGTAAAGGCTCCACGCACTTGTTCTTGAAAGCTGAACCGCATAATACCGGGACTGCCTTCAAATTTATTACGGCCTCGCGCATTGTCTTGCGGATTAATTCCGGGCTTACGGGTTTTCCCTCAAGATAGAGCATCATTATGTCATCGCTGAAATCCGAAAGGGACTCCACTATCTTGTCTCTTCCTTCTTTGGCCGCCATCGCCAGCTCCGGGGGGATTGTTCCCTCTCTGGGAGGCTGTCCCAAAACACCGGGGAAGTAATACGCTTTCTGCTCTATCAGATCTACTACGCCCTGAAAATCATCTTCCGCGCCTATCGGTAACTGTATCGGGATTGCGTTTGCCCCTAACTTTTCGCGCATGGCCTTCACGACTGACGGGAAATCAGCTCCGATTCTGTCCATCTTGTTGACGAATGCCACTCTCGGAACGTCGTATTTATCCGCCTGCCGCCATACTGTCTCGGACTGAGGCTCTACCCCTCCTACCGCACAGAAGACCGCTACAACTCCGTCAAGTACGCGCAATGAACGCTCTACTTCTGCTGTAAAATCCACGTGGCCTGGCGTATCAATCAAGTTGATAGTATGACCCTTCCACGCACATGTAGTAGCCGCTGAGGTGATCGTTATTCCCCTCTCGCGCTCTTGTTCCATCCAGTCCATTGTCGCATTGCCTTCATGAACTTCTCCGACCTTGTAATTACTCCCCGTGTAATAGAGGATTCTTTCACTGGTCGTTGTCTTTCCGGCATCGATATGGGCTGCTATACCTATGTTTCTTACCTTGCTAATGTCCTGCAAAAATTAACACCTGCACAAATAGATTTTATCCAGACTACCAGCGGTAATGTGCAAATGCCCGGTTCGCTTCCGCCATCCTGTGTGTGTCGTCGCGGCGTTTGATTGAAGCTCCTTCGTTCTTGTAGGCATCCATCAACTCACGCATGAGTCTTTCACTCATAGGCATTCCCTTTTTGGCACGGGCATATGACACTATCCACCGAATCGAAAGCTGCACTCCGCGCTCCGGCGTAACTTCTACAGGAACTTGATACGTTGCTCCACCTACACGGCGGGGACGTACTTCAATGTTCGGTGTTACGTTTGCCATTGCCTTCTCAAACACTTCAAAGGGTTCAACGCCTAACTTTTCCGCAGCTGACTCTAACGCGCCGTAAAATATCTTCTCGGCTGTGCTGCGTTTTCCTCCCATCATCAATGCGCTTATGAATCTTCCCGCAGCCGCGTTGTTAAATCTCACATCGGGCTGAGGCTCGCGCTTCTTGATATGTCCTTTTCTCGGCATGATTCAGAAATCCTCCCTAATTGGCTTTCGGTCTTCTCGCACCATACTTTGAGCGACTTCTCTTGCGGTTCTCTACTCCTCCGCAGTCAAGAGTCCCTCTTATTATATGGTAACGTACGCCGGGCAAGTCCTTAACCCTTCCGCCGCGCACAAGAACTACTGAGTGTTCCTGCAAGTTATGACCGATTCCAGGTATGTACGACGTTACTTCGATGCCGTTTGTGAGTCTCACACGTGCAACCTTGCGCAACGCTGAGTTCGGCTTCTTAGGGGTTATCGTGTATACGCGGGTGCAAACTCCCCTTCGCGCCGGATTTCCCTGCAATGCCGGAGAATTGCTCTTGCTCTTCTTCTCCTCGCGACCTAATCGCACTAACTGATTAATTGTCGGCACAAGTCTCCGCTGTCAAATCGTCGCTGTAAACTTTTCGGGCAAAAATTCTCCCTATTGACAGCAGATTTCCCCTCCTTCCTGAATATATCTGCTAAAAACAGCCCTAGAATCTTAACAAATACACGCGCTTCATGTCAATTCTTAATATGAAATTACCCTTTCAGATTATCATACCCCGGCTTGTTGTAGATTAACGCCATAAACTCAAGATCACCGTCCGATTTGTTCTCAAGTGAATGCCACTGACCCACGCGAATCACGCACACTTCACCCGCGTGAACATGAGTAACCCTGCGTTCATTCTCCGAATCTCCCTCGATGAAGTCTCCCTCGCCCCGCAAAATGTAGTACGGCTCCGTGTCATTCACATGCTGATGCCATCCCACACTCGAACCGGGCGCAAGAACTATACGCGCATAAAGCCGGCCATGTCCGTTAAGCTCCTCTTTCGGCACTATCTCATAGCGCATCGCTTTGCCTTTTCCGCCCGCAAGACCTTCAGCTTCTACACCTTTCACTTCACGTATCATTCTCATCATTCCACATCTGTTTTAGGATTTACATATTATAGCTGCCATTCCTAAATTTTTAATTGTAAACTCTTTTTAGAACTGTAGGTTTACATTCTCAGCGCGATTTCTGAAAACGTTCAAAACCGATTCGCCGATTCGCTTCTGACTCTCTCGAAACGGACTCGGCGATTCAAAAGCAAAGGACTCAATACCTAATCCGTGATAAAATTTTCTCGCTTTATCCGGCAAATTAAATAGTTACCTCGTTATTGCCGAAAAGTATCGTGAAAAATGGAATGCTATTTGTATCCCCAAATTTCTATTTAGCAAGCATACAGCTTTGAAGAAGGGCTGAGATTTTCAGGAGGAAGATTTTTGCTGTTACGATTCGGGGCTGTCAGTGCAAAATTAATTCATCATCACTTCAGGGAGGCGGTCAAAATCACACAAACACTTGCGCAAATGGGCAGGGCATTAAGTTTTATGCCTACGGAAGAAAGGATTTCATTCAATTTTCATCCCTCAAAAATTTATGTATATCTTATATGGGAAGAAATGACAAGGAGGTTTAGCAGCATGAATAAACGTATTACAGGTCTTGCGCTTGTTTTGGTACTGCTCTTTGCGTTCAGCGCGTGGGCAGCGCCTACTTTGCGTATCAACACGAGCAGGATTCCTGATGTCAAGAAGGGAGAAACAATTGATTTTGAGCTTGACTATGTCGCAGAGGACTTCGAGGACGATGCCGTTACGTGGTCAGTCAGTCCTGCAGATGCTCAGGAGGGCATATCGTTCAACACAGATGATGTCAAGTTCACAGGCACTCCCACGAAACTCGGAAACTTCAGGTTCACCGTTACGGCTACAGGAAAGTACCCGGTGCCGGGCAGCTCAAAGACAACAGACGATGGAGCAGTCAGCATTGACAGGACAATCACGGTCACTAAAGCCTACACGATAGCCGTTCTCCCTTGGGGGCCGTCGGACTTTGAGGCAGTATCGGAAGATCTTGACGATGTTTTAGCTGTAACAGGACTCCTTAAGGACTCTGAGACTGCACCAGATCTGAGCGCGATAGAGTTCAACACAAAGGCGACGACTCCGCTTACGGCATGGGCAGTAAGAGGACTTCCTCCCGGAATCACGGCAAAAATTGATGGCAACGAAGAGGCTACAGATGGTTCAAGCGATGTCAAAATTACGCTTACAGGAACGCCCACAAAAGCCGGTATCTACAACTCAATCTTTGTAACAGCGTCCAACAAAGGCGGAAGCGTTTCTTCAGGGCCGTACACTCTCAGGGTATTTGAGAAGGCAGCCGTTACGACAAAGAAGCTGCCCGATATGACCTGGGGCAAACCGTACAGCGCAACCGTAACAGCAACAGGAGGTCTTACGGGCTACAAGGTGAGCTGGGATGCTGCTACTACAGATCTTGAAGCTGCAGGATTAAGCGGGATTTCATTTGACGCTGAGACAGGAAAACTTTTCGGCACAACTGCTTCAACGGACAAAGCCAACGACACACTTAAATTCGAGACGAACAAAACAAAAGAAGTAACGCTCAAATTCAAGGCAAAATCCCCTCACGGTGAGGACGGAGATTCAGACGAAGCAGAGTTTACTTTGAAAGTCTTAGCTGTAGCACCCAAGATTCTCTCGAAGGACGAAAAGCAGGGTGATTTTGACGGTCTCGGACTTTCACTTACCAGCGAGGACGGGACAATTACGACAACAAAAGACGGAGATCTTGAGCTGAAATACACCTTTGACGGACCCGGCACAGTAACATGGACAACATCGACACTTCCGACGGGCTTCACTTCAGCTGAAACTGACGGCGTATTGACGATTACTATCGCGAAGGATACTGTAGCTCAGACGCTGAAGAAATATCCTCTCACAGTAACGGCGAAAAACGCGGTCGGCTCTGACACGTCAACAATATACCTCAACCTTGACGCGCCCGATGTCGCTATAACCGCCACAAGAGCAGGTATTCTCAGCGCAAAGATGAGCGATGACAATGTTACTATTTTGTCGGGCAGTTTGTTTGTGGTTGGTGACTCAGTTGATGCGACTGACAGGACTCCAGCAACAGGCAGCGCACTTCCTAGGGGCGTTGTGAGAACGAAAGCACTGAAAGCTAAAAAGGCACCCTCAAACAGGGGAGAGGGAGAATCTACAGGCAAACTTGAGCTTACAGCATTCCCCGGGCCTATAGCGTGGTCAGTCAGCAACCTTCCGAAAGGCATCAAACTTTCAATCGACAAATCAGTGAGCTTTGACACGAAAGCATATCTTGTAGGAAGCCTTACAGGTGAGACGAAAAAGAATCATACTTTCACCGTAACAGCAACTAACAAGGTCTACAAAATGAGCGACACTATACAGGGAATGATCACCGTATACGGCAAGCCTACGATAAAGACGAAAACACTTCCTCCGCTCACACTCGGCAAAGCATACAGCGCAAGGATTGATTACTCAGGTCTTGATGCCTCAATTGACGTTTCATTTGCAGCCTCAACGGACGCACCTGCTACAGGTTCAGCACTTCCGGCAAGAAGAGGGGATTACGGCGCATCGTCAGAATTCAGCGCGAATAATGGAGTTGCGAAACTGACATTTGACCCTAAGACGAGGATGATCACAGGAAGCCTCGACAGATTCCCGGCAACACCTAAGATACCTACGAGCGTGGACAAGAAGAATCCTTACACTGCAAAAGTCATCGTAACAGTGAAGGCCACCAACCCCGGCTACGGCCTCGGAACTGATACGATAAAAGATGCTGCCTCACAGGATATTGTCATCATGGTAAAGGGAGTCGCGCCCAAGTTCATGACAAAGAAGCTCATTGACTTTGCGGCATTCGGCGATAATGTTGACGCTGACGGATCGAAGCACACGATTTACATCACGGGTTCAAAGCCCATGAGTTTCCGTGCTTACATCGCAGGAACGGACGCTGAGAAGTTCGGTCTCGGTTCATCAGATATTCCGATAACTGTAGCTGAGAAGACCGCTCTTCCTGCAGCCAAGAAAGACGATGCAGCTGCAGCACCTGTATTTACGATCACGAAGGAATATCCCGATGTCAACACAACAAAACTTAACGTTGCGTATGCTGAAGGTCAGAATTTCTCGCTGACAGGGCTTCCTATCACGATAAGTGCAGACAACGGAGCAAGCGCGCCCGTAATAAACATCTTCAAGGTAAACATTACAGGATACACGCCTGTTATCGTTTCTAGCGACGGCACAACTGAGATCTCAAAGGACATCACAGTGAACGTCGCAGCAGGAAGCGAAATGCCTGAACTTGTCCTTAAAGCCAGCGGAGATTTGCCGCTTGAGTTCCAGTATTCAGGAGCAAAGAACGGCATCGAAGTGGAAGAGGGGACGGATGACACAACAAAGAAGCCAACTCTGACAATTAAGGGAACACCCAAAGACGGCAAGGAGACAAAGACAACAATAAGCGTTACGCTCGTCAACCCGGTAACAAAGAAGAAGTACACCCGCAAGGTAATCATTACGGGAATGCTTAAGCCTACCATCACGAGCAAAGGCAAAGCACTCATCAAAGAAGTAGACATAGGCAAGGCAGTCAGCTTCAAACTTGCGGCGAAGGGTTCAAAGCCTATAACGTGGTCAGTTGACAAGCCCGCTGAAATCGTAGCATTAGGTCTTTCACTCGACGAGAAAACCGGCGTTATCAAGGGCACTGCAAGGAACGTAACATCAAAAGACGGCGTAGAGTATGGGACATTATCGTTCAAGTTCATAGCAAGCAACGATGCCGGCACGAATGAAGTTGATGCTGAGTTAGGCGTGAAGGGCAAGAAACCGAAGCTCGCAACAAAGACGATTGAGATTGAGAGAACTTATGATGACTCAGGAAAGATTGTTGCTTCAGGCGACACGATTATGAAGACGGATATTCTGCCTACAGACATGACCGCAAATGTTCAGTGGTCGCAGGCTGCCGGAAGCTCTCTGCCCGCGCGTCTCAGCGGAATCACTATCGGCAACTCGTCAACACGCAGCTACGGATCGTTTGACCTTTCAGGATTCACAGGCGGCGCAACAAAGGGAGCAACAGTGAGAGTTACGGCGGACAATTTCGGAAATGCTGTAACAGGCAACGTGAAAGTAGTCGTGAAAGACCCGGCACCGTCCTTTGATGTCAGCGAGGAAGAAGAAGTTAAGCTTAAGTCCAACAAAACTTCAGGCCAAAGCAAAAATGTTTCATTCACAATGAAGAATGACGTTGTAACGGGCGACTCCAACATCACATGGAAGATAACGGGAAGACCCGCGACACCTGTAACCGCTGTTCTCGGAGCATCAAGCAAGGCAGGCGCAACGGTGAAAGTTACCGTAGCAAAGGGAGTATCAAGCAAGGACGTTCCCGCGTCAAGGCGTGAGGAATGGAGCAACCACTTCAAGACCTCATTCGCCATATCTGCAACCAACACTTTGACGAAGGCCGTAACAATAATGCGAGTCTCCGTTGACGTAACGCCGCATGACGTTTCAGCACTTCCAGCCGAGAAGGACGCACTGCCCGAAAATGAAGAGCTTTCAGAGAATGAAGCCACAGAGGAGACACTCTCAGCTGATGAGCTTCCTGCTGGTGAAGGCACTGTAACTTACGGAGAAGCACGCGGAGAGTCAACGCTCACTGAGGCCGAACGCAAAGCAATCTCAGACAGCGGATATATCATTGCTGCAATACTTCCTGAGATCACAGCAGATGAGTCCGGGCAGTATGACCTTGACGCGGTATCACTCGACACGGCAGCCCCTGAAGGCTACGAGCTTGTGTGGTTCGCATTCCCTCGCAACGTTGAAAGCTCCGACGATGATGCAATCGCTGAGTTCTACGACGAGGCCGGCGCGGAAGTGTTCGCAGTCCCAGAGGCAAGAAAGGTTGTTCCGTCCCCGTGGCTTGAGAAGGAAGTAATCTACGCACCTGTTATAGCGGTCAAAGCTCCGTCAACGACAGACGCAAAGACTTCATTCGATCAGGCTCAAGAGGGCGACACAGTAACAGTTCAGGCCATCGAGGAAGCGACGCAGAACAGCGCGCAAGAGTCAGCAGAAACTTCAGCAGAGGCCGAAAAGGTTTCAGAGGAAGCAAAGCACGAGGAAGCAGCAGAGTAACAAAGCAGCAATCCTCAAAACGAATCGCAAGTAACAAAAGCACCCTGTCGGAACAAAGGCAGGGTGTTTTCTTTTGGTTGACAATTTTTTAGCATTGTGTAATTATTCTAACGCTTTCAAAAATTTAAGAGGAGTTAATTTATCTCAGTGAACAGAATCAATCTTGCATCAGCAAATTACTTCATGAGCTTTTACTTCTGGTACTTTTATCAGAGGCTTATATTCATTTGGCTGACGTAAGGACATTCACACTATAACGATATGGATACAGCACCTTCTGAATCAGTCAAATGATTTCGGGAGGTGTTTTTTTTTTGCAGGAAGGACTGAAATGAAAACATGCCCGCGAATGTAAAAGTTAATGACGGTTACAGCATAAGAATACGCAGGGGAGCGATTGAGAATCTCGGTGTCGAAATATTAAGGATCGCAGAAGGTTCATACACGGAGATATTAATCGTTACAGACGAAAAAGTGTCGGGGCTTTATCTCTCAAAAGTGATAATGAATTTTCAGGAATGCCCGAAGCCTGACGGAATGAAGATACGAGTCTGCGAGCTGATAATAGACTCACATGAAGGCGCAAAGAATTTCAGCACAGTCTCAAAGCTCCTCGATGACATGGCCGAGTTAGGACTCTCCGAGAAGTGCATAGTTGCGGCGATAGGCGGCGGTGTTGTGTGCGAGGCTGTCGGATTCGCGGCGGGCTGCTACATGGGGGGCGTGCGACTCGTTCTTGTACCTACGACACTTGCGGGAATGATTGAGGCTTCAGCGTGGCGCAGCGCATTCTTGAATCTCAGCAGCGGTAAAAATCTTGCGGGTATGTCGTGCCGTCCTTCCCTCGTTGTTTGTGATACTAATTGCTTGTCGACTCTCCCAAACGAGGAATACAGGTCGGGAATTGCTGAGGCTCTCAAGACTGCGATAATGTCGGGCGAGGAATTGTTCAAGATATTCGAGCGCGGAGATGTAATGAGCAATACGGAGAAGATAATAGAAGGCTGCATAAAATACCGGGCTGGATTGAGTCCCGAAATGCGCAACAAGTGTCTCGGCTATGCTTTGGGGAATGCCATCGAGACTCTGAGCGGCTATGAAGTTCAGCACGGGCTCGCACTCTCTCAGGGTATAGGGATAACGGCCAGGGCTTCAGTAAAACATGAATGGTGCGGCAAAGAAACGTCAGAAAGAATCCTCAGCGCGCTTGAAAGAAACAATCTTCCTTCAGAATGCAGGAGGTTCACTGCGCGTGAAATATCCCAGGCGTTAATCAACGGCCGTAAAATTTCGGGGAATGGCTTTGAGCTCGTAGTGCTGTCTGAAATCGGACGCTGTGAAGTGAAAAGTGTGAATGAGAATGAGCTTGAAGAAATAATATCATCGGGCATGGAAGAATAGCGCATTTTGTCGGGGCATGAGTTCAGGAAATGTAATATAATACTTGCATTCAAGCAATAACTTTTCAGGAGGTGCCATTAAGAATGGACATTCGTTTTGTGCAGCGCGGGTGCGAAATTGATGACAGGCTCAGGGATTACATGGAGAAGAAAATATCCAAGCTCGAAAAATTCTTCAGGCGTATCATGAACTGTCAGATAGTAGTAACGCACCACAAGGGCAGCTTCAACGTTGAGACTACAGCCAACGCAAACGGTGTAATTCTCAGGGCAGAAGAGGACGCATTAGAACCCCGCAAGGCATTTGACCAGTCATTGAAGAACCTTGAGCGGAGGATCAAGAAGTACAACTCATATCTCAAGGACAGGGCGCAGCTTGGAGCGGGCGAGGAATTTACGTTCAGCGTAGACGAGGCAGAAGACTCAAACGCGCCGGCAATCGACAAGGTGAAGAAGATAGAAGTTCACCCGATGGAAGCGGCAGAAGCGGTAATGCAGATGGAGCTTGTCGGGCATGAGTTCTTTGTGTTCCAGAACGCAGCGTCAGGAGAAATCAACGTAGTCTACAAGCGCGGGGAAAACAGCTACGGACTCATTGAACCCGTAAGATAACACGGAATGAATTAATCCCTCTGGTTTAACGCCGGGGGATTTTTTCTCATGCAGGAAAGGAATGATTTTGCCATGTACTTTAATAAGACTGCAAAAAGAAGACTGCAAAAAGAAGACTGAGAAATTCTTTCATGGACTCATAGTTCTTTGTGTCATTCTCTCAGCATTAGTTTTAAGCGCAGGCTGCGGAGGCGGAGGAGGCTCTGGCGTTCAGCTGATGAATGAAAATACCGTTCCGCGCAATGAAGGCAACACAGACAATAATAATCACAACAACGAAACAAACATTCCAGACAACCAACCAGACAATCACCAGACAACAGATGACAAACCCATTAATGATGAGCCGATAAGCGATACAGTATTCGTGATTGAGTTTGATTCTGACGGAGGGACTTATGTTGCGTCCGTTGAAGTTTTATCGGGCGACATTCCCGAAGAGCCAGAAGACCCCGAAAAAGACGGCTTCACCTTCATGGGCTGGTATGACAGCGATGACAGGCTTTTTGAGTTCGACAATATGATTAATGATGATATTCAACTCACGGCAAAATGGGCTGAGACAATTGCGGCTACGGACAAAGAAATGAATGATATTGACGCGGCTGTAATAGGCGGCTTTATGTCAGTACCGCTTGACGCTTCAGAAGAGTCGCCAATAGTCAGTGCTGATGTGTCATACATTCTTGACGGCAAGGGAATAATTCACGCAGAGCAGGCAAGCAGCGGGCCTTTGATGAAAATTTCGGGGCTTGTCGGAAAACCTGTAGACTTCAGCGTCATAGGAGACGGGAAAATCACGAGTGCTGAGATAATGTTCGAGATTGACCCGGCAAAACTCGGAGGACTCAGCGTTAATGATCTGACTGCTGTATGGTACGACGAAAGTAATGACATTGTTGTGCCTCTGAGCTGTGATATTGAGGACAATACGATAACGGTGAAAGTTGATCATTTCAGCCAGTTTGCATTAGTGAAGTCTGAAGAATGGCTCAAGCTCTGGAACTCTCCTTTGCCGGACGGAGACGGGCGGAATATCATTCTGTTAATCGACTGCGAGGCAAACGGCTTTATTTCCAGCCATGACGAACGCGGCAATCATGTCAATATATACCATATGAACCGCACTGTAGACGCTGCGAACAAAATAATAGACAGCCTCAAAGATGATGACTATATAACAGCGGCATTTTTCCGTCACGGTGAGAATGCGTACATTACATCAGACATGCAGAATTATTACTATCTTCTTTACTATGATGCGCCTATGCAAAGATACGGCGATAAATCCGCTGCAGGTGATATATACAGGAAGAAAATTGTTCAGGACGGCCATGACAACAGGCAGGAGATAAAAGACTGGATAAGCTCACTGCGCGTTACTTTCGGCCGGAGCATATATGACACACCGCGTGCTTTGCTTGCCGCTATGAAATATGCCGTTGAGGAAGTACACGAGAAGAATAACTGCGCCCAGTCAGAAATAATATTGATTTCCCCGGCTTACCTTTATTCCCGCATTAATGACAATGACGTAAATGATATGCTTGCCTCAAAAACAGGTGAAGCGCTGAAAAATGATGACGGCCTCAACCTGATATATGTAGGCGGGCTTGATGAGATGTTCAGTTATTCCGGACTTATTGAGTTCGCGCAGGAAGTCGGCGGAGTGTATATTAACGCTTCACAGGTTAAGGATCTTGCGGTGTCGTTTGATGAAGCTCTTGACGGTTTCGCAATTTCGTCTGATGACCTTGACTATGACGGGCTAGAGGACTGGTACGAAATTCACGGCATGAAGGATCAGTACGGCACAGTGTGGTCAACTGATGCAAAGCTGAGGGACACGGATTATGACGGCATTGTTGACGGCGAAGAAATGGGAAATAAAACAGGCAAGGGGATTTACGGTCAAGATATTGAAGCACTGACTCACTTTAAGAGAGTATCAAATCCCCTTCTCACAACGAAATACAGCAACCAAGCATTTATCACCGTTCCTGATTCTATGCTCGCTGAACATGACATTGAGCGTCAGCGTATCGAACTCACCATAAAAATCAAGGACTGGCGTTATTCTGAGGACAGCACATCAGAGACTTTCTATCTTGAGCCTTCAAACCTGAAAGTTGAGCTTTATGATCTCCCTGAAGAATTTATGGTGCAGGAAGAGCCGCATTTGCACAAGACCGAGACAATCAACACCCGGAACAAGTCAAAGCAGCTTACGTACAAAGCAGCAATCTCATACAAGGGCAAAAACTTTCCTAACATGACATTCATTAACTGGCGTATAACTGCTGACAATATAAGCGGCACTATAGAAAGGCAGCAGCTTTTGGACGTAAATAAAATTCAGGTCAAGAGCGGACTTCTTCAAACAGCTTCAACAGCCCTCGCAAAAGTTGAGCAGAATTTCATAAACGCAATAATCAGCGGCGTAAACGAAAAGGCTTCATCATCGACTCAGTTGCAGAAGATAAAGAGCATTATCACAGCGACAAACAGCAACATTCCCGACAAAATCTATGAGGCTTTCGCGCTGGCAATCATTGATGTTATAGGCTCGTCAAAAGTCAGTGCCTACGAAACAGACATGACAAAGCTGACGAACCAGATATACGAACAGCTTCAGAAGGGACTTGATGACCGCGAGACAGATATAGTACTTGACGGCAATAATTATCACGTTAAATTTACTGTTCAGGCATTGGGCGGAGTGTTCAGCGCATGGGCTGATGTTTCAAGAAATGATACGTATATGGGTCATCTTATGTCGACGAATTACGGATCAAATGACGGCATGAAGGCTCTCTCGGAATACTGCGCTGTTATTGCACAGCTCAACACAGATCTGTGGAAGGAAGTAATAGCATACTACACTACGGGCATAATGAAGGAAATCGGCCTTGAGAAAATCGAACTCATAAAACCCGACAAGAGCAATCCCACAAAGGCAAAGAAAACGGAAATCAAGATGCAGAAGGCAGTATCATCTGTCCTTGACTACGGCGAGATAGTTATACGCGCATTCAGTGAGAAGAATACAGCTGAGGCTCTCTTGAAGAGTCTGGGAAAAGATGCGTATGACAAACTGAAATCAGAGGGACTTACAGCTGCGTCAAAAAAATTCAGCGACTTTGTGAAGAAAAATATTCCGGGCGGCGAGGCGATCGTCAAGAATGCCGACAAACTAAAGAAGGCAATAGAGAAGTTCGAGGCATACAAGAAAAAATTTGAAGAGTATTCCGTGATGTCAGCGGACAATAAAAAGAATGCTTCAGGTATCACAAAGAAAAGCTATGAGGATTTCAAGAGCGCGTATGAAAGCCTGAGCGGGATTGACATATTCAAGGACTTCATTCCAGTTGCTGAATGGCCTGAAAATTTCTGATAAAAATATATTGCCTCAATATGCAGACCCGTTTCAGCTCCGGCGGGTCTGTTTTTTTTTGCAGCTACATGAACATATTACTCAGCCATTCATACAATGGATTGCCGTCACGCAACAATTTACCGTCAGCAGAAGTGAAAGCATGTTTTGTGTAGCCTTCAGCAGCTATTCTCCCGGTGTCAGCGTGAAATATCCTGTTCGAGAAAACTACGCTTACTTTTGTGAGCTTGGTTACGGTCGTCTCTATGTCTATCTCATCTTCATAATACAGCGGTGATTTGTACCTGCAATGAGCCTCTACTACCGGCAGCAATACTCCTTCTGATTCCCAGATCGCAAAGCTCTTACCGTTCGCCCGGCAGAAATCACTTCTTCCCATCTCGAACCAGTTCAAATAATGCGCGTGATATGCCACTCCCATTTTGTCGGTCTCGCCGTAACGGACTCGCGTGCGTGTGATACATTTTGCTTCTGACATGTTAAAGCCTCCCGGAAATTTTTTTCATATTATCACATGGCATATAAAATTGATTGACTTATTATCACATGGCATATAAAAAACAAAGGGATGGCGTTCTTATGTGGGATAAAATTATCGGTATCCTCCCGCTGTTATGGGATGTTGTAACCGACTCAAGACTTGATGACGCGAAAAAAGAAGCACACATGTGGCAGAGCTTGTTCTGGATTGCAGTAATAGTTATAGTTATACTCGTAGTAATCATGATATGTAAGAACACGGACGACCGCGAATAGTCTTGAAGGCTTCTGTCCGTTCTGAATCGAATCGCCCGAAATCAAATTGCCTAGTCAAAATCGAGTCCATCAAAACCAAATCGCCGACTCAGAATCGAATCGCTCAAAAATAACCCTGCGAGTCAAAACCTAATCGCTGACTCAGAATCGAATCGCCAAAAAACAACCCGGCGAGTCAAAACCTAATCGCCGACTCAGAATCGAATCGCCCAAAAATAACCCGGCGAGTCAAAACCTAATCGACAACCCAGAATCGAATCGCCCAGAAGCAACCTGCCGAGTCAAAACCAAACCGCTCAGAAATTCTTGAAGTCTCCAATCTGCTATAATCACCCGTGAAACTTCAACAGGAGGCATAAAACTTTCACACATGGAAATCACAAACACATCACCGACAGAAGAATACGGAGCAGAAAGCATAAAAGTACTTGAGGGACTCGAAGCCGTCCGCAAACGCCCGGGAATGTACATAGGCGACACGTCATCGCGCGGGCTTCATCATCTTGTGTATGAAGTCGTTGACAACGCGGTTGACGAAGCAATGGCGGGATTCTGCGACAAGATAGAGATCACAATTCACCCTGACGAAAGCATAACAGTTCAGGACAACGGGCGCGGCATTCCTACAGACCCTCACCCCTATAACGGCCGTCCAACAAGTGAAGTTGTCTTGACGGTGCTTCATGCGGGCGGGAAATTCGGCGAGGGAGCGTACAAAGTTTCGGGAGGCTTGCACGGAGTCGGAGTCTCTGTCGTGAACGCTCTCTCAGAATGGCTTGTTGTTACTATTGCGCGTGATGGCATCGAGAAGACTCAGAGATTCGAGCGCGGAGTCCCTGTAACAGAATTAAGCGAGGGAGTCCCGGCAGACTGGAAGGGAACAAGAATCACATACAAGGCTGACAGTGAAATCTTTGAAGAAGTTCACCATTCACTCGACACGCTCAAGAGCCGCTTCAAGGAATTGGCGTTCTTGAATCCCGGGCTGAAAATCACAGTGCTTGACGAACGGACGAATGAATCACGCGAGTATTTCTTCAAGGGGGGTATTAGCGCGTTCGTTAAATACATTGACCGCGACCGCCTGCCATTGTTCGCAGAGCCTGTAGTGCTTTCGGGAGTCCGCGACAACATAGCGATTGATGTCGGATTTGAGTACAACGACGGCTATCAGGAACACATGTACACGTACGCAAACTTGATACACACGATAGAGGGCGGGACTCACCTTGCGGGGCTCAGGTCGGCCATGACACGCGCATTGAATGAGCTTGCGAGATCGGGAAAAATTCTGCGCGACAAAGAAGAGAATCTCTCAGGCGATGACCTAAAAGAAGGATTAACCTGCGTATTGTCCGTGAGACTCTCGGAGCCTCAGTTTGAAGGCCAGACAAAAACAAAGCTCGGAAACAGTGAAGTGCGGGGAGCTGTCGACTCATTCATCTACGAGGGGTTAATCTCAGCGTTTGAAGACCGCCCCGAAATAGTGAGGCCGATTGCGGAGAAAGCCATTCGCGCAAGACGTGCACGTGAAGCCGCAAAGAAAGCACGTGAATTAGTCCGCAAGGGTGCTATGTCAGGCATGAGTCTTCCGGGCAAGCTCGCGGATTGTTCCTCAAAGAAAGCTGAGAACACAGAGCTGTATATAGTCGAGGGAGATTCAGCAGGAGGATCAGCGAAGCAGGGACGCGACCGAAAGTTTCAGGCTATATTGCCGCTGAGGGGAAAAATTCTGAACGTCGAGAAAGCTCACATGGACAGGATGTTAGCAAACCGCGAAATTCAGACGATAATAACGGCTTTGGGCTGCGGGATCGGGAATGAATTTGACGCTGAGAAGCTGCGCTACCACAAAATAATCATCATGACCGATGCAGATGTTGACGGAGCGCACATAGCTACATTGCTTCTTACGTTCTTTTACCGTCATATGCCCGAACTTTTAGCGCAGGGATATTTGTATCTCGCACAGCCGCCGTTATACCGCGTGCAATACGGCAAGGAAGTAAGCTACTGCTACACGGACCGTGAATTACGGCAGAGAGTCGACAGCGCGGCGGATCCGTCAAAAGTCAGCGTACAGCGTTACAAGGGACTCGGAGAAATGAATCCCGAACAGCTCTGGGAGACGACAATGGACCCCGCAAACAGGATTCTCAAACAGGTGCAGCTTGATGACAATCTTCTTGCTGATGAATACTTTGACATTCTCATGGGCGAAAAGGTAGAACCCCGCAGGCAGTTCATAATCGCGAATGCTCATGAGGTCAAAAATCTTGACGTTTAGGCTGTATTGTGCTAAATGGGCATTCAGACTCAGCCGATAACCTGTACAGCAAGCGATAATAAAACACTTACAGGGGGAAAAAAATAAATGGCAGCGACCAACAACGCGCAGTACACGTACCAGGCCACAAGAATCTCAACAGCAACGAAAGAACAGTTGCTCCTCATCACCTACGACATAGGAATCAAAGCGTGCAGGACAGCGGAGAACGCAATGACGGCGAAAACTCCCGATTATGACCTCGCGAACAAGGAAGTAATCCGAGCGCAGGAAGTAATACGCGAGCTTATGGTTACCCTCAACAAGGACCGCGGCGGAGAAATGGCAGACAAGCTCATGCAGCTTTACGAGTATATGTATCAGTTACTTGTTGACGCGAACATGAAGAAAGAGCCTGACAATATCCGGACAGTTCGGGGAATGCTGGAGGAGCTTAAGCAGACATGGGAGAGCGCGTTAATGCAGCTTCTTCAGAAATACCAGGAAGAGCATCCCGAAGACAAAGACCTTCAGAATGCCATGAATGAACTTGAGGGGAAACCGACGGAAGCGGCCTCATCAGCACCATCATACACAGCAGCACCCAAGCCCGCCGCAACGTCATACAAAGCCCCCGCACCCGCGAAAAATGCAAAGGCCGGAACATTCACGCTCGCAGGATAAAATACTTCAGCAGGCAAAAGACCTGATCCAGCGCGAGATAAAATTTTGCAGGACGTTAAGGGCAATGATTTCGAGGGAACTTGAAGCCATTGTCCTTAATGGTGATATGGACGAGTTATCACGAATCCTTGAGCAGAAAGACGAAATTATTTCACAGCTGCAACTGCTTGCTGACGGATGGCGCGACATTCTGGAGGAGTCCGGGCTTGACGCGAATGTTCAGAGCACAGAAGGATTCGGAATGAGACTGCTTGAGATTTACCCCGATGATGAGGAACTGCCCGCGCTCATTGAGGAAAGCAGAGAGATTGCCGGGAGCATAATCAAGGCAGAAGATGACGCAATATCAGAGATTGAGAAATACTCAGCGGGACTCAGGTCTCAGATGGTCTCACGGGCTCACGCAAAGAACGCCGCCGCGAGCTATGCGAAAATGGGAGGGGGATATTTCTACTAAGCATGAGAAAACTTTTACTGATAATCGCAGCAATAATCATTTTCCCGCCAGCAATATTTTCAGCAGAACCTGACCCCGATTTAGCAAAGGAAGTAGAAATAGGCCGCCGCGCAATGAAACAGATTGAGGAAAAATGGCCGCTCACTTCAGACCCCGCAGTAACATCAAAACTTGAGATGATATTACGCAAACTTGAGCCGTTCATGTCCCGCCGAATAAACTGGGAAGTACGACTCGTGAAGACTGAAGCAATGAACGCTTTCTGCCTTCCCGGGGGATTCATATTCTTCACGACGGGAATTGTTGACGTTCTGAAAACTGACTCTGAGCTCGCCGCAGTCATGGCGCATGAGATGATTCACGCTGACAGGAAGCACAGTTTACGAATGGCAGCGGACACGAGCAAGGTTACGCTCGGAGCATTGGCGGTGATGATACTTTCAGGAGGAGCAGCAGCACCGATAATACTCGCACAGGTAGCGCAGGTAGCTATAACGAGCTCATACACGATGGAGCTTGAAGCGGAAGCAGACCGGCTCGGACTCGACGCGCTGATTAAATCGGGCTATTCACCAACGGGAATGATTACACTTTTTGAGCATTTCATGGCCGAAGAGTATAAACAGCCTCTTGTTGATTACGGGGTATACATGAATCACCCTGACACGCCGAAGAGACTCGCCGCCGCCGTTAAGACTCTTCATGAGAGACACATACCCATTGAGCGCAAATACTCTTTGGGACTCTTGAGAACAGAAATTCATGACGGAGCGGAAATTTCATTGAGGATTGACGGCTATACAGTAATCACCGGCAGGAGGTCTCCTGAAACACTAGCATTGATGCGGACGATACGCGCTGAGCTCGACAAATATTTGCAGCTTGAGCTTGCGCCGTATGAGATTCATGTTGAGCGGGGAGCGTTATACATTGGCAATCACTTCATAGCAGGAAATACTGACGGAATGACCAAGCCCGACAACATTCGCAAAAATTTATTGAAGGTCATCAACTCAGCGAGAGCTAAATATCCCACGTCAAAATTCTTCAAGTAATACATAAAAATATATCCCGCGCCTGAAAAGTAGGTACGGGATTTTTTTTGCGTTTACGTTTAGGAATTAGGAGAATTGCTTTGAGAGCGACCCCGGGGTGATTCGAACACCCGGCCTACGGCTTAGGAGGCAGTCGCTCTATCCACTGAGCTACGGGGCCTTTGACTTTCAACCGTCAAAATATAGCAACAACGGCTGATTTTGTCAAACCATAAGGCTTTTTACGGATAAACTCCCAAATCGAAAAAATACAGATACTCGAATCCTTCAGACAGACACATTACTCCGGCAGAACCGCTTGTGCCTGAAGTGATGAAGCCGTCGCACCTGCTGAGGAAAAGCATTGAGACGAGATATTCAAGCCCACGAAGATATTTGTCATTCTTCCTGTTTGCGCCGCAGCTTGCCAGATATTTGGGATTATCGTAATCATAATCAATATAATCTGCTTCAGGGAGTATTAACTTTTCGCCGAATGAATCCTGAAACTTTGCGAGTATCTTTTTATCTTCAGTTGCAAGATAAACGGAATCAAAATTTCTTTCCTTCATTGCCTCGCGCGCTTTTGCGATTGCCTGTTCTGCTGTTGGTGGTATAGGGTGATTCTTTGGCTTCATGGCAACATAATCTGTCCCCCTCACGAGAAGGCCGAGTATCTTTCTGCCGGAATATTTTTCCTGCATACGTCCCAGCATTTCGAGTACATGAGGCTTGAAGCGTATATATTTCCTGCACAGGCCGCGCCAGTAATCCAGACAGCCTGCTTGGTCAGGCCGCTGGCTAGGCCGTTTGTGTTTTTCCGTGTCCATGCCGACAATGTATTTTCGTGATGACAGGGCATCTTCAAGCGACATTCCGCCGGGCTGTTCAAAGTAATATTCCCATGCGTTTATGCGCCCTACTTCATTAGGATAAAGATATGCGTTAGGGTAATTCTTCATGTCAACAACAGGAACAAGCCCCGTTCTGTCAGAATAGGCAATGCCCCCCAAGACTGTAATAAAAACGGAAAAAAGTCCTACACTGGGATCTCTTCTTCGAATTATGTAAGGTTCCGGGCCGTGAAGTTTTTTGCCGAAAGGGTTAAATCTTGTGCGGTCTTTTCCCCAAAAAATATAGTCCCAAAATTTTCTTTTACAGGTTGTGAGAACGTGAAAGCGATCGTACTTCTTCAGAAATTCTTTTACGGATTTTATGACAGAATAATGGTCTGGTCTGGTCTGGTCTGGTCTGGTCTGGTCTGGTCAATTGTAGCGGCCATTTTTATTTTGTCAAGTCCTTTCTGCGTAATTTATTGTTTGAATTATAACATAATGCAGCGGGGGAAATATTGAGCTTATCCCCCGTTTTTCAGAAACTCAGCTAATCATGTTCACCAGTTTCAGCAAAAGACTCTCCTTGAACTTTATCGCTTTAACCGGGCACATCTCATGACAGCAGTAACACCTTATGCATTTGTCGTAGTCAAAATACAAGCGCCTGTTCTCATGTCTCAGTGCGTGAGCCGCGCAAATCTCCGCGCACCTTCCGCAGCCTATGCACTTTTCGGGAATGTGCACGGGCTTCGAGGTCATCAGCCTGTCGAAAAATGGTATGTTAGGCATCAGTCGCATCGATCTGGTTTTGGGAATCTTAACGCCGGGGAACACGTGAGAGGAGTCTATATCGCCTTCAATTTCTGACGCGAATGACTCGCACTGAGGGAGATTACGTTTCTTCGCGGCCATGTACAGCGGGTAATCCTCAAGTCTTCCGCCGAGCATTTTGCACAACGTGAAGTCCATACTTAACGCATCAACGCATGCTCCTATTATCCCGAACTCGTAAGGCTCTCCCGATGTCGGGCCGTCTCCGTGCATGCCTATAACGCCGTCGAGAATCGTAAACGCAGGCTTCACACCGAGATATATATCAAGTAGCAAGGACGCGAATTTTTCACGGCTCAGTCCTACGTTGTAATGCCAGCCAGCTTTGAGTCGACCGGGAACACAGCCGAAAAGATTCTTCACGCCCATCGTCAAATACATCTGCCCGTGAGTTTTGAGTTTCGCGAGATTGATTACTTTGTCGGACTCAAGCACATACCTGCTGACCTGTATTCGGTGAAAGTCTGCGTTGTCATTCACAGGAAGACTCACAGGGTCTGTAAGCTCGTGGCACTCAATCCCCAGTTCACGCGCTACGTTCATGAACCCGGCCTTCTCTGCGGCATTCTTGAAGCTGTCAATTCCGGGACTGTCAGCGATGAGAGGAGTCCCGCCCGACTCAATCACAAGTTTTGCGACTGCACGAACGATTGACGGATCTGTCGTGACTCTGCGCTCTGGGTCATGGCCGGAGACAAGATTAACTTTGAGGAGTACTTTATCTCCCTTGCTGATGAAGTTTCTGACTCCTCCGAAGCTCTCAAACGCTCTCAATATTGCCGCGTCAATTTCGGACTGCTCGTAATTTTCTTGACGAATAAATAATACTTTGCTCATTAATTTTTCAGCCATTCATTAATTGTTTCACTGTCGATTTTGTTTGCTTTGATTCCCTCGTGAACGTTCGCGCCCGGGCAAAGCTCTTTGATTTTTGCGGTTGCTTTCGCGCATGAGCTTCCTCCGCTTGTGCAGAAGGGATAAATATCTTTACCGCTGAAGTCGTATCTCTCAATGAATGACACGACAGCCATCGGGCATGTGAAGAACCACACAGGGAAGCCGATAATGATTCGCTCGTATGATGAGAAGTCCTCAATCTTTGAGTCAGTGAGTTCGGGCTTCTCGTTCCGTTTGAACTCCTTGCGTGACTCAAGAATGGTCATGATATACGTTGAAGGATATTTCTTTGCGGTCGTTATTTCATGAAGGGTTGATGAAGTTTCGCGCGCTATCGTTTCGGCAATTGCTTTAGTGTGTCCGCTCTTGCTGAAGTATATGATTAACGTTTTCGGCATCGTAATGCTCACTCCGTTTTTGCTTTGTGATTATACACTAATGACTTTGATATTTTCTCACTCTGCTATAATCCACGAAACAAAATCCACACACAAAGGAGAAAATCATAATGTCATTCCCAAGTGATATAGAGATCGCGCAGTCAGTAACACCGCGAAAAGTTATTGATGTCGCGTCAGGTATAGGAATCTCTGAAGATGAGTTAGAGCTTTACGGAAGGTACAAAGCAAAAGTATCACCGTCCGTAATGAAGAGATTAGCCGATAAGCCCGACGGAAAATTGATTCTTGTTACGGCCATCACTCCCACGCCCGCAGGTGAAGGAAAAACCACAACGACAGTAGGACTCACTGACGGACTCCGCAAGATCGGCAAAAACGCAATGGCAGCATTGAGGGAGCCATCATTAGGGCCGAGCTTCGGACTCAAAGGCGGCGCGGCTGGCGGAGGATATGCGCAGGTGATTCCGATGGAGGACATCAACCTTCACTTCACGGGAGACCTTCACGCGATAACGACAGCTCACAATCTTTGCGCGGCCATGCTCGACAATCACATTCAGCAGGGCAACGAGCTTAACATTGACCCAAGAAGAGTCGTATTCCGCCGTGTAATGGATCTCAACGAGAGAGCGTTACGCAACATCGTTATCGGTCTCGGAGGCAAAGCGCACGGAGTTCCCCGCGAGTCAGGTTTTGACATCACGGTAGCTTCTGAGGTCATGGCGATATTGTGTCTTGCTTCTGACTTGATGGACTTGAAAGCGAGACTCGGCCGTATGGTTCTTGCGTACACTTATGACGGAAAGCCCATAACAGCTTCTGACATTGGCGCAGCGGGTTCAATGGCTGTATTGCTGAAGGACGCAATCAAACCGAATCTCGTACAGACTCTTGAAGGCAGTCCCGTATTCATTCACGGCGGGCCATTCGCGAACATTGCGCACGGGTGCAACAGCATTCAGGCTACGAGGCTCGGACTCAAATGCGCGGATTATCTTGTTACTGAGGCGGGATTCGGTGCTGACTTGGGCGCGGAAAAGTTTCTTGATATTAAGTGCCGGGTTGCGGGATTGAAGCCCGATGCGGTTGTAGTTGTTGCCACTGTAAGAGCTTTGAAGATGCACGGAGGACGGAAGAAGACCGAGCTTAACACGGAAGATCTTTGCGCGCTTGAGGCAGGTATTCCCAATCTCATCAAGCACATCGAGAACATACAGAAATACGGACTGCCGGTTGTTGTCGCGATAAACAGATTCCCGAATGACACGGAAGCAGAATTATCACTTGTCGCAAAGAAGTGTGAAGAGTTAGGAGCGTCATTCGCGTTGTCAGAAGTGTGGAGCAAAGGCGGCGAGGGAGGAAAGGAATTAGCGCGAAAAGTTGTCGAGGCTTGCGAAAAGTCATCATCATTCAGATTCATTTACGACGCGGCCATGAGTCCCAAAGAGAAAATGAATGCGATTGCCCGCGAAATTTACGGTGCTGACGGTGTAGACTTCACAGCGCAGGCTGAAAAGGATCTCGTGCAGATTCACGAACTTGGCAAAGATGATCTTCTTGTGTGCATGGCAAAGACTCAGTACTCACTCTCAGATGACCCCGCGAAAATCGGACGGCCTTCAGGATTCCGAATCACCGTTCGTGAAGTGAGGCTCTCTGCCGGTGCTGGCTTCCTTGTCGCTGTTACTGGTGAGATTATGACTATGCCCGGCTTGCCTAAGAAACCTGCCGCGCTGAATATTGATGTCGATTGTGATGGAAAGATTACGGGGTTGTTCTAGTCATGGCCGAAGAGTTAATGAGCAAATCATGCGCTGAGTTCACAAAACTTTTGGGCGCGAAAATACAAATGCCCGGCGGGGGTGCTGCTGCTGCTCTTGCTGGCGCGTTAGGTGTTGCGCTGTGCGAGATGTCCGCGAACTTCACGGTCGGCAACAAGAGATATGCTGACGTTGAGCCGGAAATGAAATCAATTGTTGAACGCGCAGAGAAAATCCGTGTGCGTTTCCTTGAGCTTGCTGACGAGGACGCAGAAGTATTCCCGGCAGTTTCAGCCGCGTGGAGGCTCCCGAAAGATTATCCCAACAGAAAAGAAATCTTCACACAAGCCGCCCTTGCCGCCTGCAAAGCTCCTCTTGAGATGGCTAAATGCTGCTGCGAGGCTATAGACCTTCTTGAGATTGTCATGGAGAAGGGAAATGTTATGCTGATTTCTGACGTGGGATGCGGCGTATCACTTTGCGAGGCCGCTATGAGTTCGTCAGCAATGAACGTATACATCAACACAGGAAGCCTCAAAGACTGCCCCGAAGCCCGCGAGTTAGAGTCGCAGATTGACTCCCTCATGGCCGAATACCTTCCCAAAATTGATGACATCTCCGGCAAAGTTACTCTCATCGTGAGGAGGGTTTAACGAATGGCCGAATTGCTAAAAGGAGTCCCGGCCGCGACAAAAATAACGGAGGAATTATCCGCCCGCTGTGAGAGACTCAAAGCATCAGGAATAAATCCGACGCTTGAGATTTTGAGAGTCGGCGACAAGCCAGAAGATTTATCCTACGAGAAGGGAATCGAAAAACGCTGCGCCAAAATCGGAATCACCGTCAGCAAAATACTATATCCATCCGGCACAGAATTTTATGACCCAATCAACGACATAATAAGCTCCATGCGCGGCCATGTCCGGGAAATCAACAGGGACGAATCTATTCACGGCTGCTTAATGTTCCGTCCGACCGTGCACAAAGACTATGAAGAAACCGTGCGCGAACTCCTTGACCCGTCAAAAGATGTCGACTGCATGACAGATGCCTCACTCGCGGGACTCTTCACAGGTTCGGGGACTGGTTACCCTCCGTGCACAGCGCAGGCATGTATTGAGCTTCTTGACTTCTGCGGGATTGACCTTGCCGGGAAAAATGTCGCCGTAATAGGCAGGAGTCTCGTGATTGGCCGCCCCGTCTCAATGCTCCTAATGAACCGTGACGCAACCGTAACAATCTGCCACTCAAAGACACGCGGTTTGCCGTCAGTCTGTCGTAATGCTGACATAATCATAGCCGCTATAGGGAAGCCGAAATTTGTCGGTGAAGAATTTGTGTCAGAAGGCCAGACAGTTATCGACGTGGGAATCAATGTAGACGAGTCCGGGAATTTATGCGGTGATGTCGACTTTGACTCAGTGTCGGGAATCGTCCGTGCAATATCGCCTGTGCCGGGCGGAGTAGGAGCTTTGACAACGGCGGTCCTCGCAAAGCACGTAATAGAATCAGCGGAGAAATTGTTGAAGTAATGCGTGATATTGATTATATTTTGATGTTCTGCGTGAACCTGAGCCGCAATATGATTATGAGCGGTGCAAATTTGGAGCGCATTCACACGGCGGTTAATACAGTATGCCGGGCGTATAAGCTGTATGAGGTGAGTATATTTCTTCTGAGTACTCATATGTCAGTGAGCGCGGTTGATTCTGAAGGCAATTATTCCTCGCGGCAAATTTCGATTCCGTCATCAGGGATTCACCTTGACCGTTTAAGAAGCCTCAATCAGTTATCGTACAAGATCGCTGAGATTACTCCCAATCCCAAAACGTTATCCCAAATGTTAGACCGTGCAATGAACGTGAGCGATTACCCGGAGTATGTAGTTCTTGCCGGGAAGATATGCGCGATGCTCTGTCTTGGTGTCATGTTCGGTGCTACAGCGTGGGATTTGATTCCTGTTGCTGTGATTACGGCGTTGATTCACTTCCTTATGTCATGGCTTGAACGAAAGGGGCTCGACCGTATGCTGGTGAACTCCCTCACAATGTGGTCGGCCGCTTCTGTTGCGCTGGCGTTCATATATTCGGGCTTCAACGGAAATTTTGCGGTCATAATGATAACGGTCTCAATGCTCGTTATACCCGGCATTCCTCTCGTTAATGCGATGCGTAACCTGCTGTGCGGAAGCGAGATAAACGGAATATTGCAGATGCTGAAAGTTTCAGTTGAGACTATGGCACTTGCGCTTGGTATTTACGCGGCGTTCATGATGTTCGGAGTCGAGTCGATGATTAGCCCGGCAGTTTCAGCTCCGACTGACCCGGTGTTGTTGATTGCGCTTTCGTTCATTGCGTCAATAGGATTCGGCGTGAACTTCAGAATCCCTCCCAAAGATTTATGGCTTGCGGGACTCGGCGGAGCTTTGTCGCGTGTGTCAGTGATATATCTTCCGGGGATAATCGCGGGGCGTTTCTGGTTCATGACTCTTTCGGCATCGGCGGCGGCATTGTACGCGGAGTTTCTAGCGATAAGACGCAAGCAGCCTTCAACATATTTCGTTTACCCGTCAATAATCCCATTGATACCCGGCGACCTGTTCTATTACGCGATAACAGGTATATATCTCGGTGCTCGTGAGTGGGTTGAGCTTAACGGCGTGAACTGTCTGATTTCTCTTGCGGGACTCAGCATGGGATTCGTATTAGCGTCGACGGTCGTGATACACATTCGCAGGAGGAGATAGAGTCATGGGTGAAAGCAAACAATTTCGCTGCCCTCAATGCGGATATGATTTCGAGGCTGTTACGGGAGTCGGGTTCGCATTCCCTCAAGAATACGCCGAGACAGTAGCAGAAATGAAACACGGCGGACTCGGTGAAGAGGCAAAACGATTCTTTGAGGAACACCCCGACGGAGCAATAAGCTGCGAGAATGTTGTGATGAAGTGCGAGAGTTGCGGAGAATATGACAGCCGCGAGTCCCTCGCAATGTATGTGCCGAAAGAAGGCTTTGTGCATCGAGTCCCTGAAGGAATGTGGTCGGTAGTAGCTCCGTTTGAGGGAAGCGATTATGTTTCACCGGATGAGCTTGAAGCGTGTTATGACCTTTACGCCGAATACCCTCACAAGTGCGAGAACTGCGGGGGGAAAATGAAACCTGCTGAAATATTTTCTGTCGATGATCTCGGCAATGAGACTCTTATTCGCCCGCTGATATGTCCTCATTGCGGCGCGGAGATGGAAGAAGCCGGGACTTTCTTTTGGGACTGATTAACGAAACAAAAACGGGAGGAAGCATTCATGACTCTTCCCGTTGTTTTTATGTCATGTGAGGCGAAATTATGAGCAGGGATTTGCGCAATCACAAGAACTTTCGATACATACGCCATTTTTTGAAGAAAGTTTTTGCTTACTACATGAAATTATACCCGGATGAAAAAATCAAATCTTTCTATGACTTGATGATGAAGATGAGCTGTTCAACCTGGAGATTGACTCGTTCATTAGCTTCATCAGAAACGGAGCAATTCTTGAGATTGAGCATCCGGAAGAATACAAATAGTATCATCACGCAAAACAAAAACGGGGGAATCATTTTGCGACTCCTCCCGTTATTTTTATGCCGCGAAAATTTTTACGTGCTTCCTTCTCACTGAAGCTCAATATATTTTGACGCAACGTAGCCCGACACATCAGACTCCTCATAGTAGATGTAATACCATTTTGAGCCGCCCGCAGATTTTGCTTCACCGTTCACAGTAACATGCGCTCCGTTGTCTAACGCATCAAGGATTCGTGATTTAATGTTCGGTGCTGAACGGATATTGAGACGGTCATTCGCCGGGATGTTTATCACGACTCCTTCAACGGGATATTCTGTGCGCTTGGGCTTGCTTTGAGTCCTGCCCTCAATCTCGATATATTTTGCTGACACATAGCCTGACACCCCGGACTCCTCGTGATAAATGTAGTACCACTTTGATCCGTTCGGGGAATCAGCCTCGCCATTCACAACAACATATGTTCCGTTGTCGAGCGCGTCAAGTATTCGTGATTTCGCGTTAGGCTTCTCGCGGATGTTTAGCCGGTCATTCTCTGCTATGTTGATTACGACTCCTTCAGCCGGGTAGTTTGCTCGCTTACTCCTGGCAGCAGTCGCAGGGTCAAACGTCAGAAACATTAACGCACAGAACAGAATCGCAACGCATAAAACTTTTCTCATTCTGAAAATCTCCTTTCACAAAAAGGTGCGGCACTAAAACGGCCATAACACTTTCCACCATCTTTTACTCTTTTGCGCCTGAGCATCTTTATAGCCCTGCTCGTAGCCTTTGCGGTAACCTGTAACCCAAGAGAGCAGCGCGCCAATTGCCGAGGCAGTACCCTTCACGAACTTCTGAAGCCATGTGTCATTTCCCCATAAGTGAATGCCTGCTATTATCGCGGGGATTGTGCCTATCCAGCCCGCAAGCCTCTTGAAGAAATTCCAGACCGCGCGAAAAACTGAAAGCAATCTTCCCGGCCCTAACCACCAGCCTATAGCAATCAAAGGTACTGCATACAGTAACACCGTCAGCACTTCAGAGCCTCCCTTCATACAAAAAAGGGAGAAGCCATTACGACTCCTCCCGTAAATTTTTTCCCTTGCACGTTAGAACAAAGGAGCAAGCACCAGAGCTACAACGGTCATTAACTTGATGAGAATGTTAAGCGCAGGGCCGGCCGTATCCTTGAAGGGGTCGCCGACTGTATCACCTACGACTGCCGCCGCGTGATTCGGTGAGCCTTTGCCGTTGAAGTGTCCTTCCTCAATGTACTTCTTCGCGTTGTCCCAAGCTCCGCCCGAATTGGCCATGAACAGAGCCATCATTACGCCCGTAACAATCGCTCCTCCGAGAAGACCGCCGAGAGCCTCTTTGCCCAGAAGGAATCCGACAAGAACAGGCACTGCGATAGCCATTACGCCGGGTACGATCATCTGAGTCAATGCGGCGTGAGTCGAAATCTCAACACAGCGGTTTGAGTCGGGCTTTGCTTTTCCTTCCATGATGCCGGGAATCTCGCGGAACTGTCTGCGGACTTCCTCAATCATGAAGCCTGCTGCCTTGCTCACAGCGTCAATTGAGAGCGAGCAGAATATGAACGGTAACATACCGCCGATGAGCAATCCTACAATGACGTAAGGATTCATAATGTCAATTTTGTCGATATGCGCCGCCTGTGAATATGCCACGAAAAGAGCAAGTGCCGTCAGAGCCGCCGAACCGATTGCGAGTCCTTTGCCCATTGCCGCTGTGGTGTTCCCGATTGCGTCAAGGTGGTCTGTGATTTTGCGCACGCCTTCAGGGAGTTCGCTCATCTCTGCAATTCCGCCGGCATTGTCTGCTATTGGGCCGTATGCGTCAACGCTCAGTGAAATTCCCGTAATCGAAAGCATACCTACAGCCGCGACTGCAACACCGAACATGCCCGCAAGATAGTAGCTGATGAGAGTCGACAAGCAGATAAGAAGCACCGGGATTCCTGTTGACATCATTCCGAGAGACAAGCCCGAAAGAACTACCGTCGCTGTGCCTGTGTCAGATGAAGCCGCGACATTCTGCACAAACTTGTAGTCGCCTGACGTGTAAATCTCCGTAACGATTCCGATGATGATTCCCGCGAGGACTCCTGACGTTACCGACAAGAACACGTTGAAAGCGTTTGAGAAGAAGAAGAATATGCTGAGAATAAATGTTCCGGCTATCATCAGTCCGCCCGCTACAAATGTTCCTGTCCTGAGAGCAAATGCCGCGTCGCCGTCCTCAATGCGTTTCACTACCCCGGCCATGCCCGGAAGTTTTGCCACGATACCGCGTACTGTCCCGGCGTAAGGTGCTTTCTGTGAGATCATCATGCAGCCTACGATTGACGAGAACACGCCCCATGCAGCAAGGAACAGAGGAAATCCGATTCCCCAGAGTCCGAGTGCTTCTCCGTCAGACGTGAATGAATACACCGCACCGATGGCCATAGCAGCGAGTATTGAGTTCACGTATGACTCGAACAAGTCCGCACCCATTCCGGCAATGTCCCCGACGTTATCGCCAACGTTGTCAGCAATTACAGCAGGGTTGCGGGGGTCATCTTCAGGGATTCCGGCCTCAACTTTTCCGACAAGGTCAGCTCCTACGTCAGCAGCTTTCGTGTATATGCCGCCTCCTACACGCGCGAAAAGTGCTATCGAGCTCGCGCCCATTCCGAACGCCGTCAACGCCGTAACATCATTCAGGAACAAATACGAGAACGCAAGACCTATGAGTCCGAGTCCAACGACTACCATACCTACGATGCTTCCGCCGGAGAAAGCTACCTCAAGCGCATTGCCTGCCGCCGTTGAAAGTATGCCTTCTGACTTGGGAGCTTCAGTTGTCGGGGCTTCTGCTGAATCTGCTGCTTTGTCGAGGTCAACAGATTTCTTTGCTGACTTCTTTTCTTCCGCTGGCATTCCCGCAAGTGCCGCATATGTCGTTCTTCCGTTTGAATTTGTTGCAACGTACATTCCGATCCAGCCAGCTGTCGCAGAGCATAACGCGCCAAGAACAAACGCAAACGCAGATCCGAGTCCGAGTCCCGGTGCCGCAATGAGCAATACCGCAACGACTCCAACAAAGGGAGCAAGCCATGAATATTCTTTCTTCAAGAATGCCATAGCACCTTCATGAATGATTGATGAGAGTTCAGCGACTCTCGGATGACCGATCTGACTCTCTTCTAGTTTCTGGTAAACTGTCCAGGCATATAACCCGGCAAGCGCACCAAAGACTAACGTAACAAATACTAAGAATAGCCACATAAATTTTAGCCTCCCTGTTTGTGATATTGTGAATTGACTAATTATAGCCTAAAAGTTTATCGTAAGTGTAAAAGTTTTCAGTGCGCTATTTTGCACCGTATCTGCGTAAGAGTTCGGCTGTTTCGGTTTGGTCGTAATCTGCTGCCAACCATAAAGCCGTCCTGCCGAAATCGTCCTTAGCGTTTACGTTTGCGCCGTGATTGATGAGCATTTCTGCTGTTTCGGTGCGGCCGTACATTACCGCCCAAATTAAAGCCGTCACGCCGTTATAGTCGTCCTTAGCGTTTACGTTCGCACCGTTCATTATGGCTTCTTCAATTTTTCTGGCATCACCTGCCCCGCACAGTTTCACAAACTCATAATCACTCATTGCAGGCTCTTTTTTCTTGGGCTTTACTTCTGATTTCCGCAAAGACTCCTCAAGTTTTCGTGCTTCCTCCTGAGCGAGTTTTTCCTTGCGCTGAATCTCTGCCCTTATACGTTCCTGCTCCTTGCGCTGTTCCTCAAGCTGTCTTTGAATCTCTGCGTTTCGTCTGGACTCTTCTGCTTTCTGGGCTTCTGCCTGCCTCAATGCTTCTTCCCTGCGTTTTGCCTCAGCCTGTATACGTTCTCTTTCTTGCCTTTCTGCCTCAAGCTGCCTCTCAATTTCTGCTCTGCGTTTTGCTTCCTCTTCTTGTTGAGCCTTCAAGGCCTCTTCATGACGTTTCTTTTCCAGCTCAAGCTCTAATTCCGCTCTTTTGCTGGCTTCCTTCTTGCGCTGTTCTTCAAGGTCTTTCAGCACCTGCTCAATGTTCGTATCATTGTCATTTTTCTTTGGGCTTTTGTATTTCGTGAACAATGACCGCAATCCCGGGAACGCCCACAGCACAAATATAAGCAGCAGTGTACCGATAATTTCTCCCGCAAACTTTTTCAGACCTTCAAGCAGAAACTCAAACCACATGGATTTTTCCCCTTTAATTTTGTGTGAATGACCGAAATTATACCCTAGCTGAAATTTCCAGGCATTAAGACTCATACCGTCAGACTCAATTACGCCCTTGCACCATTAAAAGCTATCCTTGCGAATGCGATTGAAAGTTACTTTTCCCCATTTAATACGGCAATTATAATTACAAAAATTAATGACAAAGGAGGAAAAAAATGTGGCTCGCAAAGAGGACAACAATTTTCAAACGCAAAGACAAAATTACGTGGACGAAAATTAAAGAGCTTCTCAATTCTGAAGGTTTCAAAAGCGTAAAGGCCGGGCATTATTCAGCAGACTCGCTTTTCTCATGCGGCTGCGGGGCTAAACTTGATCCCAGAAATTTCGGCGCAAACGGAAAAATTGACCGCGATATATATTTTGTTGACGTTCTCAATGAAGATTACGAACGCGCTAAAATTCTTCTTGCGTCAAACGGAATCGAGTCCATTGTTGAAGATGATGTTATCGGCAAATACGGGAGGATATAAATATGACAGATAACGTGAAAAAACTTGTAGTTATTATTCAGTGTGATGATGTTGTGAAAAGATGTTCGGGCTTCCTATGCATGAGGGACTTTTACGAACGCGCCGGGAAATTTGAAGGCTACCCGGAAGGCACGCGCTATATGTCGATGACCTGCGGAGGCTGCTGCGGAAATATCACGGTGAAGCTCGAAAATTTAGCGATGAGACTCCGCAAAGAGGGAATGAGCAAGGACGATGTTACGTTTCATTTTGCTACGTGCATTTGCTCCGAGAACGCTCACAGACTCCCCTGCCCGTTTATGAACCGCATGAAGTCATTGTTACAGCACAAAGGCTTCGGAAATATCGTATTAGGGACTCACATCTCAAAGAAAGCTCAGGCAAAAAGGGACGCGGGAATCTACAGAAATTGGGAGTGAGCAGCCTCCCCGCAGAAAATTTCAGAGGAGGCCGGGAATATCTCACTGTCTGCACTCAATACCCGCGATAAACTCACGGAATGCCCTCAGCGTATCACAGTCAAGAGAGTAATACGTCCATTTTCCCTCGCGCCTTGAACGCAAAAGCCCGCATTCAGACAAAACACGCATGTGATGAGTCAATGTCGGCTGTGTAATGCTGAAGTGTTCCAGAAGCTCGCATGTGCATTTTTCCCCGTGAGTGAGGAGCTGCACAATCTGAAGCCTGTTTGTGTCGGACAAAGCCCGGCAGATTAACGCAACGTCAGGTATGTTCATATCATGGTCTCCCTAAAACACAATGTTGAACACGTAGCCGGTGATTATGATTCCGGCCGCGCATGTCATCACGAAAACCCAAAGCAGTCGGGGCTTTATGACTTTTCGCAGCATGATCAGCGAGGGCAGGCTCAGATCCGTAACAGCCATCATGAAGCTGATTACCGTACCAATTAACGCGCCTTTTGCCAGCAGTGCCTCAGCAATCGGGATTGTTCCGAAAATGTCAGCGTAAACCGGGATTCCTACAATCGTCGCAAGAATCACGCCGAAAGGATTATCGCTCCCAAGCACGGAAGTTATGAGATTCTCCGGCACATAGTTGTGTATCACCGCTCCGATTCCTACGCCCGCAAGAATATACGGGAACACAACCCGGAAAGTTGCTATGACTTCACCGCGTGAATACTTTATGCGCTGTGCTGTGGTGTAATTCAGGAACTCTATATCCGAGTCAATCACTCCCGAACGAGGCCGCGCAAAATCCTCGATATATTTCTCCATGTGAAGACAGCCGATAAATGAGCCTCCCAGAACTGCCAGCGTGAATCCCAGCACTATATACGCCGCCGCCGTCCTTGCTCCGAAAACGCTCATCAGAAGAACCAGACTCCCCGGATTAATCATAGGCGACGAAATCAGAAATGAGAACGTCATACCCAGAGGAAGCCCCGCGCTTGTGAATCCCATGAAGATAGGAATCGATGAACACGAGCAGAAAGGTGTTACAGCTCCCAGCAACCCCCCTATGATATTCGCCCAAATTCCCCGGAATCTGCCCATGATTCTCTTGCTCCGTTCAGGCGGGAAAAACGTCTGAATGTACGACACGCAGAATATCAGCGCACAGAGAAGCAGACTTATCTTCACGGTGTCAAACAGGAAGAACTGTACGCTTTTTCCGAACGCCGAAGATGTATCAATCCCGGCAAACGAAACCAAATGCCCAGCAATATCATTAAGCCACTTCATTCCAAGAACTTGAACCTGAACAAAGTCCCATAACATTTTTAACGCTCCTTGCATAGATGATAGTCTATTTGTGAATGGCGGAAATGATACAAGATATATAGATAGATGTCAATGAATTATTGCGCTGTTGTTCAGTGAAAATATTACGCTTGAAATTTAACGGAAATGTTCTAAAATTTGCGCGATTTTCCGAATTAAGCCGTTAAGACCAATAGGCAAAAAGCATTCCTCAAAACGTTCTGGCGGACACTGCCGGGTATAGTCGGAAAATGTAACACCCATTATATTTTTGGAGGAATGTTATTTGTGCAAGCGTCCCAATCTTTTACTGTCGATTTCTGTACTCCTTATTAGCGCGTTAATTGTTACGTTCGGTGTTGTTGATGTCGAATTGGAATCGGGTTCACATTTCGGGCTCGGGCTTCCTGCGCAAGTTCCGCTGTTGTTTGCTGCAATATTCGCGGCTCTAGTCGGTGCGCTGTATCTCAAACGTTCGTGGTCAGAGCTTGAGAAAGGCATGGCCGGAGCGATTCAGGTCTCAATTCAGGCGATTGTTATTCTTGTTCTTGTGGGCTGCCTCGTAGGGTCATGGATTCAGAGCGGTGTTGTTGCGACGATGATTTACTACGGGCTTGAAGTGATGACACCGAGATATTTCTACCTTGCCTCGCTGATAATCTCCGTTGTTGTTGCGATTGCTACGGGGTGCTGCTGGACTACAAGCTCAACCGTAGGCGTTGCGTTAATCGGAATAAGCGCGGGACTCGGATTACCTTTGCCAATAACGGCGGGATTCGTGATTTCGGGCGCATATTTCGGGGATAAGATTTCGCCTCTGTCAGACACAACCAACCTTGCACCAGCTGTAGCAGGAAGCGAACTCTTTGAACACGTGAAGGCCATGATGCTGTCGACGATTCCCACGCTCATAATCACGGCAATAATCGCGTTCATGATGGGCGACTCTGCTCAGGGTTCAGACGGAGGAAGAATCGCGCTGATTCAGAGCATGATGCGTGCAGAGTTCAACATATCGTTATGGGCATTCATTCCGCCGATGGTGATTATCGTGATGGCCGTGATGAAAATTCCCGCAATCCCCGGAATCGTCTCAGGAATTGCAGCAAGCATTGTGTTATCGCTCGTGAGAGGGTCAACGCCTTTTGAGACTCTCAACGTTCTTTTCTCTGGTTACGTCCCTGAACACTTGGGAACATTCGCAGAGGCCGCAACACCTGAAGCAATTACGGCGGCAACGGGAGCATTCACTAGCGCATTCACGGCGGGGAGTCCTGCATTCAGCGTAACGCCTGATGTTTTCGCAAAGGTCGGAGGCTTGCTCACTCAGCTTTTCACGAGGGGCGGAATGACATCAATGCTTGAGACTATATGCTTGATAGTTGTTGCGCTTTCACTCGGCGGAATTATGGAGGTCTGCGGCTTCCTTGACGTTATACTTGACGCACTCATGAGGCACGTTAAGAGCGTCGCGGGGTTAATCGGTTCTGTTCTTGCCTCTGCGTTTCTTGCGAATGTATTTCTCTCTGAGCAGTATCTGTCAATCATCGTACCGGGGCGAATGTTCAAGCGCGCATTTGACGAGCGTACATGGCCGAACGGGAAAAAACTTGCGCCCGTAATGTTATCGCGTTCACTTGAGGACTCCGGCACAATGACAAGCGTATTAGTCCCGTGGAACACATGCGGGGTTTACGTAAGCTCGGTGTTGGGCGTTGCGACTCTCGACTACCTGCCCTACTGTTTCATGAACTGGCTTAATCCTCTTGTGGCGTTCGCAATGACAGCGTTAGGACTCGGAATAATCTGGAAGAATGAGAAGGCCGAAGAAGGAGTCTTCATTGCCGAGGCTGAACCAGTTGCGGAATAAGTGAGAAGAAATTTTGCGGCTGACGGTAGAAATTGTCGCCGGCCGCTTTTTTTTTGTGGGCTAAACTTCCCGGTTTCGGAAAACGTCAATCCCTCCCAAGTCTTTGAAGCCGTAAGCAGAATAGAACGGAACACCAGCGAGAGTCGCCTGAAGAACAATCTTTTTTCCGTGAGACAATCTGCGAATCTCATCCATCATTGCCGCCGCGATTCCTTTCCTCCTCATCTCAGGAATGACCGCGAAATAATAGACACCCATTAATCCCGCGTCATCATTAACGGTCTGAAACACTCCGCAGTCCCGGCCATGAAGCACCGCAATGTACAGCACGAAATTTTTGCAGCTCATCAAGTTTTCAGCGAACGAAATATAATCCTCTGTAGGTTCATCGCCTTCATAAGCGAATCCGAGCCACGCGCATTTTGCCCACCGCGCATAATCTTCACGCGACGTTACAGCACTAAAGGTTACGGAAGCATTTTGACGAGTCAGAACCGCAGAGTCAGGAGCGAGACTCATTGCGCGCAATTCTTCAGACTGAATGAGTCCCCCGGCTTTAAGAAGCTCATTGCCTCCGTCAAAAACAGGCCACAAGAAAAACTCTTCACGCTCACGGAAAAATTCAGCGACACTTTTCACAGTCTCAATATCATTCACGCGATCGGGAAAACATACCCAGTTTTCAGCCTCTGTTACTGTTGAGACGCAGAAGCCGTTGCCGAGAGTCAAACTTTTATTCGCCGGAATATTTTTCAGGCACTCCATCATGAAGCGCATGTTACGCAGTGCATCATTCATCATCAAAATACCTCCTCAAGCCCGCACGTAAGCATTAAGTCTTTAACCGCCGGGATAATTTCAGAGTTAATCTTTTCGCGGTATACAGTTGATTCTGAGTCGTCAGTGTCATCTTCAGCAAGTGAGGCTTTGAGACTCTCTGCAATTTTTGTTATCTCTTCATTTGTCCGAGTCATTCCGTCTGACTGAAGCTCAAGAATTTTTGCGCGTGTATTTTCGCGTTCTGACTTAAGGTCTAAATCTTCTTGAGTGAGTTCGCGCAGTTTGTTCTGAAGGTCTCGCCTTTCGTCAGAAGTCAAACATGCTGCGGCGTAATCGTCCTCGTTCCTGAAGCCCAAAGCCAGAAGCCTCTTGTTGAAGTTTATCTCATGACGCTGGAGATCCTCGCGGCCTTTTGCTGACTCAGTTTCAAGAGTGTGAATGTCAGTCTGTATTCTCTCAAGAGTCTGTGATTTTGCGTTTCTGTCATCGCGTCGTTCGTTGAGCTGTGAGCGCAGGGACTCGACATCAGCATTCATTCTCGACATTTCGTCATCGGGCTTGCGTGATGCAAAAAGTATTATCCTCTGCTGCTGTACTGAGTCGCGGTCAGCCTCAATAGCTTTGAGACGGCTCAATAATTCCTCGCGCTTGACTCTGAGGGACTCTCTTGTCTTCTTCATGGCCGACATTTTTGTGTTTGCTACTGATAATTCGCGTTCAAGCTCATCACGTTTCACGGAGCCTTCCTGCCAGTCAGTCATACGTTTAGTGAGGGCTTCAACGACTTCAGCGGGATTTTTGTCGGGGAGAGTCTTATAGCCGTAAGCCGTAATCTGAGAGATCAATTCACGTTTGAGGCTCGTCAAAATTTCGGCCTGAGTCTTTGTCTCTGTGTCAAGCTGTTCTTCCTCTGCGCGAGCGTTCTGAAGTGCAAATGCTGCGTCCTGCTGAATGCGCGTAACTTCTGCGAGAGTCTCCCGTATCTTGTCTAACTCATCGGCGGCTGCTTTCATTTCGCGTTCGGCTTCCTCTGCTGAGTCGGCTGCGTTCCGTGCTAATTGCAATGTGTCGCGTGTCCTCTGCCGTTCCCTGTCGATTTCCTCAAAGGGTGAAATCCCCGCGCTCATTTTGAGTCCCAGTAGTGAAACCTTTGATGATATTTCCGCTGTGAGCTCGTTGATCTGCTTGCGTAATTCTGACTCTCCCCGTCCGACTTCTGAGCTTTCTTCGCTGAGTTTCCCGGCCTTAGTCTGTCGTGTCGTCAATGCGTCTCGAAGTTCGGTTAATTCCCTCTGAGTCTCCTGAAGCTGTTTGTGAACTTGTTCGGGATCGGGGATTGATGCTCCTGATGTGTAGGGATGAGTCATTGAGCCGCAAAGGGGACATGCAACGCCGTCCTGCAAGAGTTCTCTCACTGCGTCAAGGTCTTCTATTCTCCGCAAGAGTGCCGCGCGCTTTTCGAGTCGTTCTGCTTCCTGCTGAAGCTCGTGAATCTTCCCGGACTGCTCTATGTCCCGGATATTTAGAGTCCTCGTTTCCTGCTGAATGCGCAATCTTATGTCCTGAAACTGTTTGAGCTTGTCTTCGAGGCTTCTTACTGCCTGAAATTTTTTGTACAGCTCATCGAGGTCAGAAAGTTTTTTGTTGCACCTGTCGCAGATCTCGCGCCATTCTGCTATCGACTTACCTTTGAGAGTCCCTTCAAAGAACGCCCGCGCCCTTGCGTAATTTTTATCAATGACTGCGTAACGGTGATTAACGTCCGAGAACATCGCGCTTCTATCATTGAGTGTTGACTGAGCCTGCAACTTTCGCTGAATTGCTTTCGACCACGCTATTTTGAGTCCCGTGTGCTTTTCGTCAGCCTGTACGAACATGGCAAAACATTTCTGAATCCCTGACAGACCCGTCTGCAATTTCTCATCTATTGAGTGCTGCTGCAAGAATTTCCGGGCTTCCCTCAGTGCTACTTCTAAGCGTTCGAGTGATATTTGTTCGGACTCAACTTTTGCGGAACATTCGCGGTATTCACGTTCTGAGTCTTCGTATTCGTTCCGTGCCTGAATAACTGCGTCGGATCTGTCTGTGATTTGAGCGTCGAGAGCTTTAACCCGCTGGATGAGATTCGCGAGCTTTGTTTGTTCGGCTAATTTGTCGCGATATTCTGCCTCAATGATAGTCAGTGCTTCTTCTGCGTTCTGAAGGGCTGTTCGTGCTTCGGTCAGGTCATCCCTCAATGAGTCCTGCTTGATTTTGTTCCTGCCTCTTTGTTCGCGCAAGTCCTTTATTGTTTCGTACTCCTCGCCAAGCTCCAAAGTTTTTCCGCCGCGTTCGAGCCTCTGCTTTGACGGTACAAATAATGCCGTCCGTCTCTCAAGGTCAGCGCGTTTTGCGTCAATGTCCCTCAGATTTTCCTGCTGCCGTAATTCCTCTGCCCTGTGCTGCAAGATTTTCTGCAACTCTTCAAAGCCTTCTAGTAATTTCTCTGTCAAACGGATTCTCCCTCCTCAAAATATATTCTTCCGTTCCTGCCTGACACCGTGAAATTTCCGCTCCACTGAAACATGAAGCTGTCCCCCTTAGCGATGAGTCCGGCCAATTCGCTGCACCTTCTGCGCGACAAAGTTTTGAGTCCCAGCTGCCTGCCCAAATCACGAATCACAATCGCAATATCATCATGTGAAAACTTTCGGAGCTTCTTACGGTCAAGAGTGTGTGAGTCAACAAGGCATGATGTGAGAATCTCCCGGCTTCTTTCGTCCTCATTGTCTCGTATCTTCCTCATGTCCTCGCCGAATTGCGCTAAATGTTCAACTGCTGATGAGTTTATGCTTGTCTCGATAATGGGCAGGAGCTTCAGCCGTATATAGTTCCGCGTGTAAGTGTCATCATTGTTCGTTGAGTCCTCGCGCCAAGAATAGCCCCTCACTCTGAGAATGTCCCGGAGAGTCCCGCGCCTTAGTCCCAGAAGAGGCCGGAAAAACGTAACGCCTTCAGCATGAGTCGACTCCGTGATTCCTACAGCACCGCGAATCCCCGTTCCCCTCAGAATGTTGAACAATACAGTTTCGGCCAAATCGTCGCGGTTATGACCAAGCATTATTGATGTGATGCCTGAATCTTTTGCTGATGTTGCGAGCGAATGAAGGCGGATTCTTCTTGCTGACGTTTCGAGGGACTCGCCCTTCATTTTTTCGGAAGGAACATTTACCCTTACTGCCAGGAAATTCACACCGAGACTTTTTGCAAACATGGCCGTAAACTTTTCGTCATCATTCGACTCGCTTCCTCTTATGCCGTGATTGATGTGAATCGCTGTAATATCCCCGCCGTAAAACTTCTTGAACATCCACAGAAGCGCAACCGAATCACCTCCGCCCGAAACAGCAAGCGCAGCCGGCCTCCCGTCTTCAGGAAGCCAGCCCTGCCGAATGCCGGTGTCATGAAAATATTTTCCCAGCACGTAATCTGAAAGGTGATACGGTATTCCCTGCCTATTTTCCATCGCCGTATAGCAGCCTGTAGACTTCAAGATTTGCGCTGACCTTCTGAACATAATCGTTTGTCTCAGAAATTTTCACGGCTTCAACCCACCGCGCAAGATCGACATTAGCCCCGCCGTTTCTGAGCCATTTACGCGCATTTCCTGAGCCTGCGTTGTATGCTGCCATAACGTATTCTTCGCGTCCGAGATTCTTCTTCAGCCATGACAAATGGGACGCGCCGAGTCTTATGCTGTCGTTAGGGTTGTACAGGTCGTAATTAGGAATCCCTGCGCGTTTTGCTTCCTCTTTTGCTGTTGCCGGCATGAACTGCATTAACCCCGCCGCGCCTACCCAGCTTCTTGCGTTTGGTTTGAACGCGCTCTCCTGTCTCATTATCGCCCAGATGAAATTTGCTTCCGTCCCGTACTGCTTTGACGCTGCATCTACTGACGCTTTATAGGGACGGGGGTATAACGCTTCAAGATCTTGACGGTACATCGTAGTGTTTGAGGTCATGAGAGTCTCAAGCCTCTTTGCCTCGCTGTAACTCTCCTCAAGACCAAGCCAGCGCGACAAATGCAAAGCCCGGTACAATTCCTTCGTGCTTGCTTTTGGCCGTGAAAGTTTCAAGTATGCGTGATTGATGAAGCCCCATTGCTCAAGCTCCGTAGGCTTAAGCGTCAAGTTCGGGTTCGTTCCGTCAACAATCTTCAGCTTCTGACCAGTCAAGAATGCGTAAATCGTCAGGGGATATTTCCTCTTGAGAAGTGAGAGAGTGTTAGCGGCGGCCTGATTCTGTCCTGCGAGTGCCTGAGAATGCGCCAGCCAGTAAAGAATCCTCGCGCGCCTGTATTGATTCACTCCGGGAGCGTCGCACTGCCTGAAAAGTTTCGCGGCCTCTGCGTAATTCCCCGCGTCAAGATTCCTGTGCGCCCTCGCCCATAACGCATTGAAAGCAAACGTTGTACCCGGAAATGACCGTAATATTTGCGCCTCTAGTGCGTCCCTTCTCGCTGTGTCTGATTTCCCCGTAAGGTTTATGAGAGACTGCAACGCCCGCGCCTGAACATTTCCCCTTCTTTCACGCGCTATACGGTCTAAGACTCTCAAGCATGAGTCGCGCATTCCTTTGTCTTTCGCGAGTGCTGCGATCCTTGTTACTGAGCTTGAAGCGTAATCGTTCCCGCTGACCGCAAGACTGCCCCAAAGGTTTAACGCCTCGTTGTTTCTCTTGAGCCTCGAATTTGACCACGCACGGTAATATTGAGCCTTACGCCCCGTCGCGCCCGTAAGGATTTCGAGTGCTGAAGAGTTATTGCCGACTGTGTGATAGTGAACGCCTAATGCGACCCGTATGTTGTTGTTCGGTTTCGGGATTCTCGCGAGTACTGCTGCTGCTTCCTTGCTGCCTGCTTGAAGCTCTAACAGTTGCAGGGCGTGTGAATTGATGTCCCTGTTGCCGGGAGTCTGAATGAGTTTCGAGAGCGTGAAGATTTTGCGTTCGTCCGTTCCTGCGTGCTGTAACATTCTCGTTAATCCCGTGAGAGCTGCTGACGGATTCCCCTGCGAGTCATTGATTCTGTATTGCGCCATTGCCACGTAATATTTCAGGTCTGAAGGTGCTGACTTGTACAGAGACTCCGCGAGCGTCAATGCTTTCTGATTCTGGTTGAGCTTCTCATAGCCCAGCAGCAATATCATCTGTGCATAGGGTCTCACGGAAGCCGGGAAATTTTTCGACTGCGACTCAAGTATCGTTACTGCTTCCGGCCATCGCTCCTGGAATCTGTATGCATTAGCCATGAGTGAATAATCGCGCGCTGTTTTCTTCTTGATGGCTTGAAACTGTAGCTCCATCTCCGGCCATGCACGCCGCCAGAATAAGTCCTCAAGTTTTGATGCCGCGTTTGCTTCCGGGAGAGTCAGAATCAAAATGGCGATAGTGATTGCGAGTGTGCAAAATTTTTTCAGCAATTTATTTTTGTCCTCCTTGAATCGTTTCGGGGATATTATAATTGTTTTGATGTCTGAAAATTTTTTGTTCAGAATCATATCAGCCTTTTCATGTTACAATCGCTGAAACCGAATCAACAAGTACGAAACCGAATCGATAAGTATGAAACCGAATCGACAAGTACGAATCGAAATCAACGAATCGAAATCAACAAATCAGAATCGAATCATTAAGAGTGAAAGGAGTCTCTCAAATTAACATGGCCGGAACAAGATCACCGTTCGCAAACTTATCTTATTATCTCTTCTCGATCGTTCAAATTTTCATTGATGTATTTCTCTGTCAGTTGTGCTTTCTGATAATACCTCCCTTTGAGTTTGAAGTCCGCGTATTTCTGACTGGCGCGTCGCTCTCGTGTCTCACTTTCTACAGGCTTTACGGCTTCACGAACTGGACACTATGGGAAGAGACATCATCAGTCTTAAAGGCGTGGCTTCTGACTCTCTTCATTGATGTGTTGTTCCTGTTCACTGTGAAGTTCAGATTGTCGGCATTCAGAGTCTTTGCGGCGGTCTCTCTGTTCGTTCCGTTGACATTGACAGCAAGATACTATTTTCGCGTGAAACTGTTCGGACTCGGCCTTCTCGTGAAGAAAGTAATCATACTCGGAGCGGGCGAGGCGGGAAAATTGTTTGCGGAGAAAATATCCTCATCACCTTTTGCGATTCGCAGGGCAGTATGTTTTCTTGACGATGACGGGTCGAAGCAGGGCTGTGAAATTTCGGGCGTGAAAGTTTCGGGAAGGCTCTCGGATTTCGTGAGGGTTCAGAGTGAAGTTAAAGCAGACGAGGCAGTTATAGCGATACCGACGGCGACTCGGCAGGAATTGGCCGGTATTCTGAATATTGTTGAGCAGCATATAGGGACGGTGCTTTACGTGCCGGATATGTATATGCTTACGGTGTCTTCAGCGTCGATAGGGAATCTTGACGGAATGCCGGTTATTTCGTCGTCGCAGGGACTGTTGAATCCCGTGAACAGGTTCGTGAAGTCATTGATTGATTACATCGGTGGATTCATTGCGCTTGTGATTTTCTCGCCTGTTATGGTTTGGGCGGCGTACAGAATCAAGAAGGAGGACGGCGGGCCTGTGTTCTTCATTCAGGATCGAGTCGGGTGGAAGGGGAAACATTTCAGGACGTACAAGTTCCGCTCAATGTACACGAACGCAGAAGAGATTACGAGAAAACTTTTCAGCGACCCGGAAATTTTTGCGGCCTACAAGAAAGGCATTAAGCTGAAAGATGACCCAAGACTCACAAGCATAGGAGAATACATCAGAAGGACGAGCATTGACGAACTGCCGCAATTGTTCAACGTCCTGAAAGGTGAGATGAGTCTTGTCGGGCCTCGTCCGTTAATGCAGAGTGATGTTGATATAGTTTACGGTGAAGAGTTTACGAGAAAAGTTTACTCAGCGAAGCCGGGCCTCACAGGAATATGGCAGGTAAGCGGGAGAAGTGATCTTGATGCAAATTTCCGGCGCGAGATTAACTGCTACTACGTTCACAACTGGAGCATATGGTTAGACATAGCGATACTGCTGAAGACTCCGTTAGCTGTTGTAACACACAAGGGAGCGTATTAATCTGCGTGTATAATTAGCCGTGAAAATCCCATAAAGGAGACAATAATATGAATGCGTTTGAGACTCTGAGGGAGCGCGGTTATTTCGAGTGGTGCACGAATGAAGAGCGGCTCTCACAAGTCATGAATGAAGAGATGATTACGGCTTACGTAGGATTTGACCCGACAGCGGACAGCCTTCACGTCGGGCATTTGATTCCGCTGATGGCGCTGGGATGGTTGCAGAGAGCAGGACACAGACCTATTGCGCTCGCAGGAGGCGGAACGGGACTCATCGGCGACCCTTCCGGAAAAAGCAAAGAACGCAACCTCATCACACTTGAAGCGGTCATGCACAACATAGAGGGCGTGAAGAAGCAGCTCGTGAAATTCCTCAACTTTGACTGCGGTGAAAACTCTGCATTGCTCCTCAACAATTACGACTGGTTAAGCAAAATTTCTTTCCTCGATGTGCTTCACGATGTGGGAAAATATTTCTCCGTCAACAACCTTATAGCCCGCGAATATATCCGCTCACGCCTCGAAGACCCCGAAAAAGGAATCTCCTACACAGAATTTTCTTACGTCCTGCTTCAGGCGATGGACTTCAAGTATCTGAATGAACATTACAATTGTCGCTTGCAGATGGGCGGAAATGATCAGCAGGGAAATTTGTTAGCAGGTTCTGACTACATACGGAGGACAACAGGCGCGGAAGTTTTCGGACTCACTCAGCCTCTTTTGCTCACGTCATCGGGTACAAAGTTCGGAAAAACTGAGGCCGGCGCGGTGTGGCTTGACCCGGAGAAAACGAGTCCGTACAAGTTCTATCAGTTCTGGTTCAACACGGAGGACAAAGACGCAGAAAGACTCCTCAAGCTGTATACATTCCTTCCGATTGACGAAATCAAATCCATCATGGCCGAGCATGAACAATCCCCGGAGAAGAGAGTCGCGCAGAAGAAACTAGCATACGAGGTTACAGCGACAGTACACGGAGTCGATACGGCAAAAAGCGTAATCACAGCCAGCGAGATTTTGTTCAACCCGAAAATTGATTTTGCTGACGTTAGCGTTGAAACTTGCGAAATGCTCAAGCAGGAAATCCCTTACGCGAAACTTGAAGGCTTGAGTCTTCCTGCGGGAGTCGTCAATGTCCTTTCAGCGTCAGGGGCTTGCGAGTCAAACGGCGAGGCAAAGCGCGCAATACGCCAGGGAGGAGTCTCGGTCAACGGCGTGAAGATTACGGACGAGAAAGCAGAGATTAGCCCGTCAATGTTAATCGCGGAAAAATATTTGTTCCTCAGAATAGGCCGGAAGAAATTCAGCATGGCCGAAATTGCGTAACACTATGCACACATGCACATGGTATATAGCTGGGAATGTCAGCGATGTTTTGTCGCAGGTCATAAAGGACATGGCCAACGCACTGCGGAGTCATTCCCGGAACATTGACATTGACGTTATCAGCGCAAAGGAGTCCTACAAGGCAGGGTTTGAGCGAGTGAGAAATATTTTCAGGAAGCGTGAGATATGGCACTTGTTCGGGCGCGCTCCGTTCTGGTGGCGAATCGTAAGGCTACATTCGCGGACTGTTCACACGTTGCTTGAGAATAATTATTGGGCGGGTCATCCTTCGAGGTTCTTCACAGAGGGCGCGAAATCTGGCGAGGCTGTAATCTTCCCTGTGTTTGATCCGTTAAGCTCATACACTGAGGACGGGAAGAAGGCTGTATTTGTCCGGGACGGTCGCAAAGTCCCTGAAGGTGATTACGAGGTTGCGGACATCACAGAAAAGTTATTGCGTCCTGAAGCACTCAGCGGGATATACATTGCGAACGACACAGGCCCCCGCGAGGCAATGAGGGCAGGTATTCTCACGATGAGAGGAGTCTGCGTTGCGTCAGAGAAGTCCGGGTATCTTGATGAGATTCTTGGGCCTGATGGTTACTTTCTGATTCGTGATGAGGAAGATTTGCCCCGGATAATTCAGCAGGGACTCGGCAACAGGGGAAAGCATACGGCCATGACAGCGCGTCATTTCCTGAACTCCCGTCGGTCTCACGAACGCTGTGCAAGCTCAATCATAAGTCTTTACAGGAAGATCATATCAGAATGAGCAAACTTGCAGTGAAAGCCATAAAAATATTTGAGCGTCTCTGCGACACAGGAACAAAGGGAAGACTGACTCAAAAATTTTTGTCGGGACTCCTCAAAATGATTCACCCGCGAGCGCGACTCGTTGATGAGAATTTGAAGCGCGCTTACCCTGATGCCCCGTCGCAATGGAGGAAGGATATACGCTCGGCCATGTATGACAATTTAGCGTGGACGATCACGGAGATATTAGCCCTTCAGCGAGACCCCGTTAAGATTCTTGACTGGGTGAAAACAACGGGCAATCCTGAAATCGCAGATGAGCTTATTGACGCAAACAAAGGAGCTATATTTTTGTCGGGACATTTCGGTAACTGGGAGATCATGGCCGCATGGTACGCACAGTACACAAAGAAGCGTCATCATCAAATGTACGTTGTAGCGCAGCCCATTCACGACAAGGACATATCAGACTACATTGACGGACTGCGTAATCATATGGGCGTTGACCTTCTGCCGAGTCATTACCCCGTTCAGAAGTATGCGAGACTCCTCAAAGCCGGGAATCATATCGCGCTTCTGAATGATGTCGCGGGCTACAAAGAAATGATTGTGCCTTTCATGGGTCATGACGCAACGAACCTACCAGGCCCGGCAATAATGGCAATGCTTTCAGGAGTTCCGATTGTCCCGGTCTGCATTTACCGCAACGCTCCCTTTCAGCACGAGATAGAATTTTTCCCGCCGATAGAGATGCCCGACTCAAAATTGCCGCGAGAGGAACGAATCCGAAAGATCATTCTTGACTGCAATACAGCGATCGAGAGATTCATACGCAGAAGGCCGGAGCTTTGGTTCTGGCTTCATAACAGATGGAAACGGAGAGAATAAATGTTACTGTCAAAAGATTTCACGTTCGACGCAGCGCACAACCTCATAAATTATCACGGAAAATGCGAGAGGCTTCACGGTCATACATACAGGCTTCGAGTCATCGTTGAAGGAACGCCCGACTCTGAAGGAATGATTATCGACTTCATAGAGCTGAAAGCCGTCGTGAAAGAGCGAGTCATTTCCCGGCTTGATCATTCGTACATCAACGAAATCATTTCACAGCCGAGCGCGGAAAATATAGCTTTGTGGATCTGGGATGAGCTTGAAGAGTCTGTGAGGCGTGAGAATTGCTCATTGTATGAGATTCATGTTTGGGAGACAGCAGACAGTCGGGTTATTCTCAGGAGGGATGATATTAATTGCCGGAGATAGCGAGATTTTACGGGCTAATCATCAAAATGTACTTCACGAATGACAAGAATGCCGCGCCGAATTTCAACGCCCTATACGGTGAATATATGGGAGAATTTGACATTAACACGCTGGAAATGTTCAAAGGAGATTTGCCGCCGCGAGCCGTTAATATCGTCAGAGAATGGGCGGTGCTTCATCAGTCCGAGCTTCTCGAAATGTGGAACTCCCAAAAGATTCGCAGGCTTCCTCCGCTGGTTTAGTGTTTAGCTGAAGCTGTGATGAATTGTACGAGAATGGAAGATGACTAAATGAAAGACGTACAGAAAGAATATGACTCCCGTAACATTCAGATTGACCGCGTTGGAGTCCGCAACGTTAATTACCCGATAATCACTCTATATCATGACGGAGGGACTCAATCCACAATCGCAAGAATATCAATGAGCGTCTTATTGCCCCGTGAATATCGCGGGACTCACATGAGCAGGTTTATTGAGACTCTCGAAGAATATCGCGGCAGAGTCTCCCCTCATAACCTCGAAGGCTTCACGCGCCGACTCTGTGAGAAGCTCAACGCCTCAGAAAGCTCAGTGCGATTCAGATTCCCGTATTACTTCAGAAAGAAAGCTCCCGTTTCAGGCATAGAAAGTTTCAGCAAGTGCGACATAGATCTTCAGGCAAATTACACAGTAGGACATTTCGACATGGTTACGGGACTCGCTCTCAGTGTTCAGACTTTATGCCCCTGCTCAAAGGAAATCTCACAGTACGGGGCGCATAATCAGCGGGCAGTTGTCTCACTCAAAGTACGCTGCAAAGGTCTCGTGTGGTTCGAGGAACTAATAGCGATGATTGAGGAGTCAGCTTCATCACCTCTGTATACATTGCTGAAACGTGAGGACGAAAAATTTATCACTGAACATGCTTACGAGAATCCCCGGTTTGTTGAGGACGTTATACGGGAGCTTGCAGTGAGGCTTGACGCTGAAGACCGAATAACGTGGTACAGCGCGAGTGTTGAGAGCGAAGAGAGCATTCACGATCACAGCGCGTTTGCGGAGATTGAGCGCGGTAAATGAGACGGCGCAAGAGAAGGGGACTCCCTCAGCGTTTGCTTTACTATTCGCTTCTCGTGTTCATATTCGTGATGTCCTACAGGGTTTACCGCTCGTGGTATGAGGACTACAAATTTTCGCACCCAAGAATTATTGAGGCAGTAACAACAAATTACAGCGAAGAGCAGCCGTTAGACGGTATATTGCTGTGGGACGAGCAGTTGATTTACGCAACAAAGAGCGGCTTCCTCACGTACCCTTCAGCACGTCCGCGAATGGTCGCAAAGGGTGAAATTCTCGCGGCTATCGACGGAACAGCTATATACGCTCCTTACCCCGCATACTTTTTTCCGGGACTCGACGGCCAGGAAGGTCAATGGGTTTACGCAAAACTATGGCCGGATTTCGCTCCTTATCCCGAATTTGAAGACGCAAAACTCATCGACGAAGGAACATACTTGCAGCGCGGAGAACCAATCGGCAAATTGATTCCTCAGCCGCAAATCTTGAGGTGCATAACTTATCTTGATACATCGCCTTCACTCGAACGGACTCTCAAGAACAAGCAGAGTCCCGCAATAAGAATACGCACAGAAGACGAGGGAAAAGAACGAAAAGCAGAAGTTGTAGCTGTGAAATCTTCAGGGCAGAAGCTCAAAGTATATTTGCGTCTTCCTTTCTTCCCGCCGGGACTCGTAAGGTCAAGGAGCTTTCATGCGAGCGTGATAACAGACGTTCAGAAAGGCATAATGATTCCTGACACGGCAGTTATTACACGGGACGGAAAAAACAAAGTATATATCCTTGAGGGTAACAGCCCTATTCTACATGTCATTGAAGGCTTCCCGGCTGATGAGGAAAATTTTTTCATTGAGAAGGGAGTCAGTCACGGCGACAAATTAATACTCGACGCTTCAGCAATAAAAGACGAAAAAGAAAGGATCTGGTGAAAGTTGAACGCAGACGAAATACGCGAACGAATCGACTCCGCAATGTCAAAGGCAGGACGAAAGGACAAGGTATTTTTCGCGGCAGTCAGCAAGACACGAACGGTTGACGAAATGAGAGAGGCCGAAAAAATTTCATGGGTTGATTACTTCGGGGAGAACAGAGTCCAAGAGGCCGAGTCAAAACGAAAGGTTTACGGAGCGTCGCGAGTCCCCTGGCGTTTAATCGGTCATCTTCAGGCGAACAAAGCACGAAAGGCAGCAGAAATTTTTGACACGATCGACAGCATTGACTCTCAGGACTTGGCGCAGAGACTCAACCGCATAGCAAACGAACTCGGAAAGATTATCCCGGTATTGATTGAGGTCAATACTTCCGGAGAAGAGAGCAAATCAGGAATTGACCCTGCGAATTTCCCCGCGCTTCTTGAAGCTGTGATGTCTCAGGAAAATTTGAGGCTTGAAGGATTAATGACAGTGGGACCGATCACAGAGTCCGAACGCGAAATCAGGAATGCCTTTGCGACTCTCAGGACTCTTTCAGAGAATGCGAGAATCAAAACGGGACTCGATCTTCCGACTCTCTCGATGGGAATGAGTGATGATTTTGAGCTTGCCATTCTTGAAGGAAGCACATTGATTCGAATCGGGACTCTTTTATTCGGCCCAAGAGATTACACCCGCAACCCTTAATCCCTATTCATAATTTTTTATGGTATATTTAGCGTATTCACAACTGCATAATTTTACGGGAGGTTGTTATAGTTGAACTTCATGAAATTCTTCGGATTCGAGAATGACGAAGACGATTACGACGACAGCGACGACTACAAAGAAGAACCGCGCAAAAAATCACCCTCAAGAAAAGACTCATCGTCACGCCCGGCATCAGGCAACTCAAACGCGGGCGGAAAATTGATTCTCTTCAACGGCATAGCGTCAGACAGCGACAAACGGAGACTCCGCGAGGCATTCAACAACGGCGCAATGATTCTCATAGACCTTCACACACTGAACCAGCGCGATTTTGACGAGGACGGGAAAGACTTCATAACCTTCATGGGCGGTGTAGCCTTTGCGAGGAATGGTGAGCTTAGATTCATTGAGCCTGCGCAGTATCTTGTTACGCCGCGGTCTGACATGTTTGAAGTTTGGCCGGAAGGAGAGACTAACGAATGAGCGACTTGCTGACAGCGAAAGATGTTGAAGTAAAAATTTTCAAGAAGGTGCGTTTCGGGGGATATTCAGTGCCTGAGGTTGAAGACTTTCTGAATCAGGTTGCGGATGATCTTGAAGCATACGTGACTCAGCTTGACGAAAAGGAAGCAAGGATACAGGAGCTTGAAGCGTTCGTGAAAAAGCAGGAGGCCATGACCGACGCAATAAAGGACGCATTGATTCAGGCACGCAAGGCCGCAAAAGACATGGAGGAGCAGGCACGCACTCAGACCGAGAAAATATTAGCCCAGGCTGAAGAGGAAGCAAAACAGCACGTAGCAGAAGCAGACGGACTCGTTCAGGCGCGAATCGATGAGGCTGAAAGGAAAGCAAACGACATAATAGCACAGGCGAAAATCTCAGCTGAGGAAATCTCGCAGTCAACTCAGGACAAACGCGCACAGGCTGAATACTCACTCTCAAACATCGAGCAGGAGTTAGAGTCAAAACGCCGTGAAGCAGAGAGCAAAGCCAATGACATATTATCGTCAGCAAGAGAAGAGGCCAAAAAGATTCTTGGTGATGCCGAACGACAGACAGCCGAATATGAGAGTCAGTTACGATTCCTGAGCCTTCAGAAGCAGCAGTTCCTGAAGGACGCATATTCACTCCTGATAGATTTTGGGAAGATCGTCGACAACGCACAGGAAGAAATTGACGCAGAGATGGCAGACTTCCCGCCCTCAGAGCTTCCCGCAGACAACCGCGACATTCAGACATTCAGCATTTCACCGAAGCCGGAAGAATCCGCCGGGACTGTGAATGATAAAGCAAACGAGGAATAAACCCCGGCTTGATTCACCCGTAACAATTCTCGCAGGAGTCGGCCCGAAAAAAGCTGAGGCGTTCGCAAAACTCGGAGTGTTTACGCTTGAGGATCTCTTTTTCCTTATGCCGCGGCGTTATGAGGACAGGAGATTCCCCAAGCCCTTGGCGCAGCTTCAGCCGGGTAACACAGAATGCGCCGTCGCTGTTGTCTCTGAGATTGGCTGCCGCAACGGACGTACGGAAGCAATAATTTCTGATGAGTCAGGTATCGCCCGCGTTGTTTGGTTCACTGAGAGAATCGGCGAATTTGTGCGTAAAGGAATGAGGCTCGCACTTTACGGACAAATCAGCGATCACTACATCGAGCCGCAATTCACTCACCCGGAGTTTGAGATACTATACAGGAACAAAACTCCGACATTAATCGGCAGAATCTTTCCCATTTACCCCGCAACAGCCGCCCTTACTCAGAGGGAAATAAAGAAATTTGCAGACACCGCGCTTGATACTTACTCCGAGTCATGCCTCAAAGATTTTCTCCCTTCACGAATCCTTAAGCACTACAAGATGATGACGCTTCAAGAAGCCGTAAAGACTATACATAATCCTGCTGACGAGAAAGCATTTATTCGCGCAAGAAACAGGCTCTCGTTCAACGAATTGTTTTTGCTTCAGGCGGGAGTCATAATGCGGAGAAGGTCATTCACCGGGAAATATCACGCTGACGTTCTCAGGCCGGGGAAAATTTTTGCGAAGTTTGAAGCCGGACTCCCATTCAGGATGACGGACGCTCAAAGAATATCAGTCTACGAAATTTTGCAGGACATCGAGAAGCCGTACCCTATGAACCGTTTATTGCAGGGCGACGTAGGATCAGGCAAGACTATTGTAGCAGTGTTCGCGATGCTGGCGGCGTTTGATTCGGGCGTTCAGTCCGCGTTCATGGCACCCACGGAAATTCTTGCTCAGCAGCACTATATGAGCCTGAAGAAATTTCTTGACCCTCTCGGAGTTAAGACCGCACTATTAACAGGAAGCCTCAAAGCCTCGGAGCGTTCAGAAATTCTTGCCGGGCTTGCTGACGGAAGCATAAATATAGCTGTCGGGACTCATGCTTTGTTCTCAGAGGGCGTAACGTTTAAGAATCTCTCACTCGCTGTTGTTGACGAGCAGCACAGATTCGGAGTCCTTCAGAGAGGGAGTCTCACAGCAAAAGCTACAGCCCCTCACGTTCTGGCCATGACCGCAACACCAATCCCCCGAACGCTGATAATGTCGATATACGGAGATCTTGAAGTCTCGACGCTTAACGAAATGCCCAAAGGACGAAAGAAGATAATCACAAAAGCACTTACACCGCCGGAATCCAAAAAAGTTTTCGGAATGATTCGCGAGGAAGTCAGCAAAGGACACCAAATTTATTGGGTATGTCCCGTAATCGATGAGAGCGAACTAGATTTAACCAGCGTAACACAAGCTCATGATATGCTGAGGGAAAAACTCCCTGAGATGAGAGCCGCTATACTTCATGGCCGTATGAGTGCTGACGAGAAATCACAGATAATGAATGAGTTTTCAGCCGGGCATATTGATATTCTCATCGCAACGACGGTGATAGAAGTCGGCGTTGATGTCCCTAACGCATCAATGATAATCATACAGGACGCGGGTCAGTTCGGACTCTCGCAGCTCCATCAGTTACGGGGGAGAGTCGGACGCGGGAAGGCTCAAAGTTTCTGCGTGCTTCTTGAGAACGGCGACATATCAGACTCAGGGCGTGAAAGAGTTTCGGCGATGGTTGAAACTTCTGACGGGTTCGAGCTTTCGGAGCGTGATTTGATTCAGAGAGGGCCGGGGGAAATCTGCGGGACTCATCAGCACGGTGTTACGGATTTCAAGGTAGCCGATTTGATTCGTGATGAAAAGATTCTGACTCTTGCGCGCGATGAGGCAAAGAAACTTCTTGATGATGATCCTGATTTGAGCGGTGAGCCTAATCTCAAGAGTGAAATTTTACGGAAGCTCGGCGGAGTCTTGGAGCTTGCAATAACATCATGAAGTCTTGGGAAGAACTTATTGACCCGGAAAAAGACCCGGACAAAGAATCGCGTGAGAAATTTTTCGGTTACCTTTTGCGCCGGCCATGCACACAGAAGCAGGCGCGTGAATATCTGAGCAAGAAAAAACTTCCTGAGAGTCTTATTGACGAGGCAATAGATTCGGGACTGATTGATGATTTTGCGTTTGCGGTGCTTTTTGCTGAAGGCCATTTGCGATGGGGCAACATGAAAATTTCGTATGAGCTTTCGAGGCGGGGAGTCTCCCGTGAAGATATAAGCCTTGCGCTTGATGAGATTGCTGACGAGTCAGAAAGGGCGCGTGAATTTGCTGACGGATTGCGCGAGTCCGGGATTGAAGACAGGAAAATAAAATCGCGGCTTATTTCTCGCGGCTTCACAAACAGGGCAGTTAATGAGGCACTAAGGGAGGAATAATGATGAGAAAGAAATTAACGTTTGAAGAGCTTGCAGAAAAAACACTGAAATTATTAGCTGAACATGATTTCCCAGTCCGTGCAGCGTTCGACATTCCAGGCACAAAGAATGAAGCGGGGCTTTACGTTGTGAAAGATTTATTGACACCGGGATTTTTCCGCTTTGAGATTCACGCGGGCAGACTCAGTTCACAGTACACTACATACCACACGAATCCCGGAAAATCAGAGCAGGAACTCAGAGACGAGATCAGGAAATACATTGCCGACAAAAACGAGATAAGCAGGATATGCGCCGAGATAAAAGAACTTAGCGACTCAGTTGACGACAAAGAGGGAGAATTTCCGAGCGACTACTAAAATTTTTGCGTATCAATTTTCAGACCCCGCAGACTCAATCACAAAATAAAATCCCCCTCACCATTACAGCAAAGGGGATTCATTTTCCTTCTTACGCGAATAGCTCCGAGATAATATCAGCTACCCTTTCTACTTTGTTCACCTTCACGACGTTTGAGCCGCAGAAGAATAACCCTGTCTCCCAGTTCCCGACTTGTGCGTCAACCAACGCCGCCGCAATGCAGAATGTCTCCTTTGTCTTACGATAGCGGCAATGACTCAGACAGTTCGCGAAACATGGTTTGCTTTCTACGCTGCCTTCTAGATATTTCGCCACAAATGGATTCTTTATCGCCCGGCCCGGCAAACCTGCGGGGCTGTGAATGAGTACAACGTCTTCTTCCTTCGCGTCAATATATGCCTGCTTGAATCTGTCTGACGCATCGCCTTCAACCGTACACGCAAAACGAGTCCCCATTTGCACGCCCGAAGCACCAAGCGCAAACACCCTCTCAAGGTCTGACCTGTCCCAGATACCTCCGGCCGCTATCACGGGTATGTCGCTCTTCATTTCGTCATGAACATAACGCACAACATCAGGCACAGCATTTTCGAGTCGCAGCGCAGGGTCATAAACTTGTTCGATCGTCATCGCTCCCAAATGCCCACCGGCTGTAGCTGGCTCCTCAACAACAAACGCATCGGGGACTCGGTGATACTTTTTCTCCCAGTGCCTTGTTATGAGGCTCGCTGCTTTTGCTGATGAGACTATCGGAACGAGTGCGACATCGGGAAAATCTTTCGTGTAGTCAGGAAGTCTCAGAGGAAGTCCCGCACCCGATATGATTATGTCCGCTCCTCCTTCTGCTGACGAACGCACCTGCCTGTCGTAGTCCGTCAATGCCACCATGCAGTTCACCGCTATTATTCCTTCAGGGCCGGCGATTGATTTTGCTTTCGAGATTGCTTCCTTGATTACGATCTCGTTCACGTCAAAATAGTTATGCTTCTCTACCTGGAACAAGGGCGAGTCATGCGCGAGTCCGACGCTCGCAATTGTCCCTATTCCGCCGTTCTTCGCAACATGGCCGGCTAAGTTCGGCCCGGATATATCGACTCCCATTCCCCCCTGTATTAATGGGTACTTGGGCTTGTATTTCCCTATCTTTAATACAGGCATGGCTTCTTTCAACTTGAGCACACCTTTCATTTTGTGATAATTACACAGAGTATATCACGCTGAATCCGATTCGCTATGAGTGATTGAGCGTGTTTATACCCGTTTGAGACTCACAGTGAAGCAAGTGCCTTCTCCCTTTTTGCTGACCGCTGAAATTTTCCCCCCGTGAGCCTCAACTGTAGCCTTCACGATAGCGAGTCCGACTCCGCTTCCGCCCGTAACCCTCGCGCGGGACTCATCAGCTCGCCAGAAACGCTCAAAGATATTCGGCAGGTCTTCAGGAGCGATTCCGATTCCAGTATCAGCAACTTCAATCACAGCTTCATCATCACGAGCATAAAGCCTCAGCGTAACATTCCCGCCCTTGTCAGTGTATCGCATAGCATTGGACAGCAGGTTGTCGATTACATGACGGAATTTTTCGCGGTCAATCTCGCACGTTACACTCTCAAGTTCAGACGCTAAATTTATTCCTTCCTTCGTGAAAACGGGCTTGAAACTCTCTGCTACATACTCAAGAAATTTTTTCATGTCCGTAACCTCAAGATTCAATCTCAGAGTCTCGCCTTCAATCCGCGACAATACATCTATGTTCCCGATCAAGTCCGCGAGTCTCGTCATCTCATTCACGCACAGAGTCAGACGTTCGGGAGTCGGCTCCAGTATTCCGTCAGCAATCGCTTCAATCTGAGTCCTTGTTACTGTGAGGGGAGTCCGCAGCTCATGAGCAACATCAACCATCAAACGCCGCCGCAATTTTTCCTGACCCGCTAATGAACGTCCGAGATCTTCAACGCCCCGCGACAATGCGTCAAGCTCCCGGATTCCTATGGGCTTTGCTTCCTCGTGAACGTCATAATCCCCCCGCGCAATATTTTTCGTCCTCTCTATCGCATGTATCACAGGACGGCTCAATCTCCCGGCTACGAAATATCCCAAGCCGCAAGCAAACAGTATCATCACGAACGCTCCCGAAAGCGTGTACTGAACAAGATACGATATGAACGATGTCTCATAGCGTCCCGAAGGTATACGGCGTTCAATTTCGAGTCGTCCCGCGCCCCCCGGAAGTTTCACCGTTATGTGCTCTGTAGGCGATGCGGTTTCAGGCGGCCGGTCTTCCTGCGAGCCTCTGTGCGTTTTTCTGTGCATTCGCATTGACATGGGAAGGAGCGTATATACTTCACGGCCCTGCGCGTCAATGAGTGAGATTGTCATTGCTGCCCATTGCGGAGCCGGTCTCAGTATGTCCATCACTCTGCGGGGATTCCAGACTCTTCCCTCCTCATGAAACAATGCCGACAATGACTCGCCGAGATTCTGCAAGTCCGCCTGCCTCCGCTGTATCTGGTACTTTCTGAAGCCGTCAACACTGAGCTTCAGTCCCAGAATCGGAACGACAATTCCCGCAAAGACAGCGAGAATCACATAAAGCATAAGGAAATGAGTCCGCAGAGATCTACTTCTCATCGTCGAACCTGTAGCCGAATCCGTAAATAGTTTTTATCCATCCGTTTTCATGGCCGGGTTCAGCGAGCTTCTTTCGCAAGTTCTTCACGTAGGTGTCTATCGTCCTGTCGAAACCGTCATAATCATCACCGAGCGCGGAGCGTATAATCTCGTCCCTTGACCATGTGCGAATCGGTTTTGACGCGAGAGTCGAGAAGATGAGGAACTCACTTTTTGTTACGGGTATAGATTTTCCGTCCTTCCGTATTTCGACTCGCTCCGGGTCAATCTCTATTCTTCCGTCAGCAAAGAACCCCGACGCTATGTTGTCCCTTGAGGCTGACGGGCGTAACTGTGCGCGTATTCTTGCCATCAACACACGCGGGCTGAAGGGCTTCGGCACGTAATCATTTGCGCCGGAATCGAGACCGTAAACCACATCCGACTCGCCTGTTTTCGCAGTGAGCATTATTATCGGGACTTGTGATTTCTCGCGTATACGTCTGCAAACTTCCTCGCCTGAAAGTTTCGGGAGCATGAGATCGAGCACAACAAGTGAAATCTCATCGCGGTCAAAAATTTCGAGGGCTGACAATCCGTCTGAAGCTGTTACTGTGTCATAGCCTTCACGCTTTGCATATGCGCTCACAACTTCAGCGATTGATGATTCGTCTTCAACAATTAATATCTTCACGGTAAAAATTCTCCTTTCACAGAAAATATAGATTGATTTCATACCGCGTTCACAATCAGGGATTATTCTATCAGCGTTGAAACAAGGAGGTAAACACGAGATGAAGAAAACGAAAATTGCAGCAGCGTTGATGATAATGACAGCCGGAAGCGTATTGCTCGCAGGGAATACAGCAGGAGCAGAAGAGGTTAAAGCGTCGAGACATCACGGACATATGCCCCCTCCGCGTGAGTTCAGAGAGCCTCCGCACCACGGGCCGCACAACCCTCCGCCGCCCCCGCACGAATGGAGAGGTCATCCGCACCACGGACCGCACAACCCGCCGCCGCCGCCTGAATGGAGAGGTCATCCGCACCACGGACCGCACAACCCGCCGCCGCCGCACCATCACGGGCCGCATAACCCGCCTCCGCCACATCACAGAGGGCCTCACGGAAGGGACATAGGAGTCGAACCGCGCTGGTAAAATATAGGGAGCAAAACCGAAAGGAGAAATACATATCATGAAGAGAGCATTAGCAGCAGGATTAATATTAGCGGGAATAATCGCAGTATCGGGAACATCATTAGCAGAAGCAAAAGCGGTCCAGAACATTCACGAAATGAGAGAAAAGGCTAACCTCAGCAAGCAGAGACCGCTCGAACCGCCGAGAGATTTTGACGGAAAACGCCCGCCGATGATGAGCAGAGACCGCAGACCCGATGACAGGCATTACGGAAGCAAGCCCGACAGAAGACCGTCGAGACCGCCGCGTTCAGGAGACAGGAGACCGCCGGAATTTGACAGACAGCCCGCACAGCTTCAGCGCGGAGTAGAGTCACCATGGTAAACACAAAAGGAGGAAACATAATCATGAAGAAAGTATTAGCACTCGCATTAGCACTCGCAGTTTGCATAGCCGGTACAGCACTCGCAGAACAGACCGGAAGGAACGCAAGACATCCCGCACCCGCAAGAATGAATCAGCCGACGCAGCAGAGAATGAACCGTCCCGAAATGCCCGGCCATGATTCACCCCGCGCACCTGGAGCAAAACGGAGCAGAACATTCACGCCCGACATGCCCAAAGAGATCCGCGAGAAGTCAGCAGAACTCGCAAAGCTCAGAATAGACCTTGAAGAGGCAATGACATCACGCCCGCTGAACAGGGAGAAGGCTCTTGACGTTCACGCGAAAATTCAGAAGGTCAAGCAGGAGATTGAGACGTGGAGATTCACTCAGAGGCTTGAGAGAATAGAGGCAAGACAGAAGAAGGGACTCTCTCCCGCTCCTGAAAACGAAAAGTTATCGCCCGCAGAAAATCCCGCGCCTGAAGAGAAAGCAATGACTCCTGATGATGATGACGATGACGACTAGAGGAAGCAATATTGCTTAAATGCACATAACTAATACATTGCCTTGTCCCCCCGGTTTGAAAGACAGCCGGGGGATTTTTTTGCGCGCCTGGAAAATTCTTGAAAAAAAAAATGTACGCTAGAATTATTACAGTCCCACAAAATAACAAAAGGAGGCTGAAAGATTGCAGGATAACTTGTCCATGTTTGACCGCAATATGCTGGACAATATCGAAATCCGACGGCACTTTAACGCAAAAGCCTTCACGGATTCACAGTCATTAGCAGAATATTTCGCCGTGAAAGTCACAGGCTTCAGCAGCATATTTGACTCTGCTGTCCCGAAATGCCTCGAACTTATTGCCGCCTCAGTCAATGACGCTGTGTCGATATTGGCGGGAAAAGGCGTGTACGATTATGACGGATCATTATTCATGGAGCGTTTCGGAATCGTTCATGCTTTCGAGGATGATATAGACCCGTTAATCACACTTCAGGCGGAAATTTCCGGGCTTGAGAGAATGCGGAGGGATACCAGGAAGATAAAGCGTGAGGCAATGAGGCAGATTGATTCGGCGGGTATTCTCCGTAACGCTGTATACCAGGCTGATATAAAGACGGGATATTATGTCTGTGTCGTTCTTGCTGAAAAGGAAAAACTTCGGGAGGCAGCCGGGCTTGCAGACGAGGAATTATTATCACGGAGGCTGAACAATATAATGCTTCATGCGGGAAATGACAAAGCTGCAGAAATTCTCGCCCTTGTGATTCAGAATCCTTTCTCATTCCAGTACTATAAAGAGCTTTATTTGCTTGCCGGAGAAAAATCCCCCGTTATCATGAAACTATGCTCGCTCTTGGGATATGCGGATGAGTTCAAAGCATTCAGGGAGTCAGCCGGAGACTCAATAATCGCAGGGCTTAAGTCAGGAGACCACGGCACCGCCGAAATGATCGATATTCTTCAGAAGTCCAGAGATACATATTACTTCACGCCATCGCAGAAAAATGAGCTTGACGAAATCGAACGCGCATTATCCGCAAAGAAAGCCTCAGAGGACGAAATCACATCAGCAATCGGCGCGAACTCACAGGAAGAATCGAAAGCTGACAGCCTCATAGAAGCCGGGAATATTCCGGGAGTATGGGCAATGCTCGACGGCAAAAACGGACTTACAGAGTACAAGCTCATGGACTATTACGACAAGTTAGTGAAGGAGTTTGTAGAACGCCGCGACTTCAGGAACATCGAGCGGAGAATGAGCTACGTTTATGATCAGGCTGACAGCGGCAATGCGTTTGCGGAGTTTCTTGTGAGCTATATACGGCGGAAAGTCTACATGAGGGCGGGCGACAAAGACAGGGTTATACGGATTGACGAAAAACTTCTGAGGCTTGCTGACAGCGGGCAGGTCTCAGCGTGCGCGATGGTCGGATTTTATTTCAGCGACGGGCAGGGATACTTCAACAGGGATTACGGCGAGGCCATGAAGTATTTGACGTTCGCGGCGGAAAAGAATCACCCGACGGCTATGGCGTGGCTTTCTGATATGTACCATTACGGGAACGGAGTCACAAAGGATGAGAGGATTGCGGAAAAATGGCTGAAACTTTCGGCGCATTACGGGCATCCTTACGCGGTTAAGAAATTGAACGAAAGGGGAAAATAAAATGTTCTGCTCAAATTGCGGTGCTAATCTCCCTGAAGGATCGCGCTTCTGCTCAAAGTGCGGGGCGAGTCTTTCGGGCGGCAGTTCAGGCGGGAAAAATAATTCAGGCGCATTAACACGGAGGGAAGTTGCTTCAAGGTACAAAGACCCCGGAGAGCTTCTTGAGGATTTTAACAACGCTGACAGACGGACTCAGGACTTAATGTGGAAAATTGTCATTGAGGGTACATTTTCGGAGCTGTTCAACAAGCGTAAACAGTTTGACCACTACGGCACCAATATATACATAATCGGGAAGGACTCAATCACCCGCGAGATGAAAGAGAACCTCAGCGACTATTACATGACTGATGATCCGGAAGAAACGCCGCTCTTAGTGTTTGATTACACGGGAAAAGGAACGCTGAAGGAAGGCTTCGTGATAACAAACAGCCGCTTCATTTTCAATTACGGCGGAAGAGGACAGCAGGAATTTGAGCTGAATGAGCTTGAAGATGTAGAAGTCGGGAAAGCATTGCTTGCGAACGTGATGTATCTTCATACTGTTGACGGCGTGAAGTCCGACAAAATATTTCTGACGACAGCGGGCGATGAGATGGGATTCGCGTCAACATTCCGGGAGCTTGTCAGAAGAATCAACAAATTCTATAACTATTTCGCCGGGACACTGGAGCCTGAATCAATCGGCGGAGGCGGAGACACGGACAAAATTATACGTGCCTGCCATTGTGTTCAGTTCGGAGCAGGAACAAGCTGCGAGGTTGGAGACCCGGTGCTTACTCCGAAAAACTCAAAGAGGGTAGCAAAAGCAAGAATGTATTTCCGTATCCCGGAGAATGAAGATGTGTATTTCATTTACGACTCGACAGTATTCGGAGGCTGTGAGCATGGTTTCGCGGTGTGCTCGGGCGGAGTATATTACTGCGGGGATCATGACAGCCCGGAATATCTCGACTGGGAAGATTATGAAGACGCAGCCATAAACGGCGGAACGTTATCCGTGTCAATAAACGGCGCGAATTTTGCAGCGGGATTTTCAGGGAAGAAACTGCTGATGTTATTACAGGCTCTCCAGCAGTAAGACAAAAATTCCCCCGGTCGAAACATGGCCGGGGGATTCGTTTCCTCTATATTTCTTTCTGAATGATATTCCTTGCCTCGTTCATTGAGATATTTTTCTGACTCGCAACCGCTTTCACGTCTTCATACTCCGGGACTCTCCGCAGAATTTCCCCGTCAAGCTCCGTAACTTTCACCCGGACTTTTCCCAATGACGTATCACACTCATCAATCTTCCACTTCAAACGCAAACGGTCAAAATCTTTCAGCCTCACTCCCTGCGACGTAGTATGTGTGAGAATGAGACGGCAAATCTTCACAGTGTCGTCAGGTTTCGACATGCAGCAGAGCTTCACGCCCGGACGAAACTTCTTCATGCTGATATTTTCCGTCCACACATCAAGCGCGCCCGCCTCAAAAAGTTTCGCGCACACTGGCTCATAGTCCTGCGGGTTCATGTCGTCAATGTTGCACTCCATCAGCGTCAACTTCTCGTAAACTAATCCGCTTACATCGTCCGCGCTGTCCATCATAACAGCTCGCAAAGCATTGGGCATGTCTTCAGACTCATGATTGCCGAAGCCGAACCCTGACGCATAAATTTTCCCAGCCGGCATTACTCCGAATCCGTCAGCAAGAACTTTCACCAGCAATGCCCCTGTAGGAGTCGTGCGTTCCATCGGACTGCCATTCGCGAAAACAGGAAGCCCCCTCAGCAAGTATTCAGCAGCAGGAGCAGGAACAGGCAGCACACCGTGAGCGCATTTGACCGTGCCAGAGCCGACATTGACGGGAGAACATATAACACGCGGCCAGTCTAAAGCCTCCATTAACACAAACGCACCGGCAATATCGATTATTGAGTCGACAGCTCCGACCTCGTGAAAGTGAATCATGTCGGGAGTCGTTGCGTGTACGTGAGCTTCAGCCTCAGCGAGTAACGAGAATGCCCGCAATGTTTCGCGCTTGACCCTCTGGGAGAGTCCGCTTCCTGAGATTATCGCCTCGATGTCGTGCAAGTGCCTGTGATGATGATGCGAGTCATGCTCGTGAACGTGCGCGTGTTCAGTCGCGTGTTCATGGCCGTGTTCGTGTTCGTCGCCGTGAAAGACATTAATGTCAAAATTTATCCCGGCGATTCCGTTCCGTGTCGTATGCTCTATCAGTATTTCGTACTCGCCGTCAATAGAGTGAATCTTCCCGATTTCGTTAATAATAATTTCGGGGTCATGCACGAGATTCAGCAATGCCCCGATGAACATATCACCGGCGATTCCCGCAAAGCAGTCAAGATATAACGTCTTCAAATTCTCAAGCCTTCTTTCTTGTGTATGCTAGTAATTCTTCAAACGGATCTGAAACTTTTTCTGACGGTTCGACTCTCTCATTCTCACGGTGATACGGCCTCGCGCTGCCTGATACTGCACGCAGGACTGTGCGCTCTTCATTCTCCGCTAACATCGGAACAACTGTAGACGAGTCAATCTCGCACGCAAAAGAAATATCGTCGCTGTAGCCGATCTGAGTCAAATACTGCGCGTGAGTCGATTTCCTTACGCAAGACTCAATATCATTCCCGCTGTTTTGCCACAAGGTCAAAGCCATTCTCGCGCTGTCGGACAAAAGTACTTCACCATGACTCAATAAATCCTCAATGACTGCTCCGGCGCAAAGTGTATCTTCCCAAGACGGGCGGTGCTTTCTTCCTGAACACAAAATCCCGATGCGAGTCCCAATCGTCAAAGCATGGTCGAGGCATGCAGAATAATTCCTGAAGCATACGGCCATGACTGGACACCCGGAAGACTCAGCCTCAAGCAATGCTCCCGTGCCGTTTGTTGTTGACATTACCCCGCAATAGTGAGAGCGTATCACATCATACGTAAGGTCTAAAGGTGAGTTGCCCATGTCGAAACCTTCAGGCGGGATTCCGTTCACCTCACCCATGAGAAGAGGAGATGACCCGCGCCCGCGCAAATCTTTCACAAGCTCGCGTGCAAGCTCAGGAGTTTTCACGGGGTAAAGCTCAGTTCCTCCGAGTTCAAACCAGCGAGTCATTACGGTAGTCGCCCGGAGAACGTCAATAACCATCCATAAATCAGCAGACGGAAGGTAATTCCCTCCGCCCGCGAAAACTAAATCAGCCTCAAAATTTCCCGGCATTTCTCTAATCCCTGCTCCCTGTTCCCTAATCCCTGAGACTTAATACGCCTTCGCAAAAACTGTGAGCCTTGCGCCGTCATTGCCCGTGATGATACATTTCCCCGTTTCGCTGCCCGGCAATATCACGCGGGGAGTCGCTCCTGTCTCTTCACGGATTCGAGTCTCATCTTCCTTTGTGCCTCCGAAATATGCGCGTACGAATCCGCCCTTGTCAGCAATAATTTCTTTCAGCTCTTCATACGTTGAAGCGTCATGCGTGTTAGCATCGCGGAAATCTTTGGCCCTCGCAAAAAGATTCTTCTGAATGTCATCAAGTACTTTCTTCACGGCGGGTATCACTTCATCATTCGCAACGTCAATTTTTGTGCCTGTGTCGCGGCGCACGAGTCGTACAGTCCCGGCTGTTATGTCCTTCTCGCCGAGTTCGAGCCTTAACGGGACTCCCTTCTGAAGGTGAGCGAAGAAACGATCGCCCGGCCTCATGTGGAAGTCAGTATCAACTTTCGTATACATTCCGCCGAGTTCATCATCGAGCCTTGCGGATAATTCTTTTGCTTTGGGTAAAATTTCATTTTCTGCGACAGACTCATCTTTTGAGATAGGGAGGATTACGGCCTTCACGGGAGCGATTCGGGGAGGAATGATTAAGCCGTCATCATCTGAGTGTGTCATGATTAACGCGCCGATTGAACGTGTCGAGAGTCCCCAGCTTGTAGTCCAGCAGTAAGCTAATTCGCCGTCCCTGTTCTGATACTGAATCTCGAAAGCCTTTGCGAAATTCTGGCCGAGAAAATGACTCGTTGCTGACTGTAACGCTTTCGTGTCGCTCATCATTGCCTCGCAAGTGTACGTGTCTTCAGCTCCGGGGAATCTTTCTCCCGCTGTCTTTTCGCCTGAAAGAACCGGCACCGCTAATTCTTCCTCAAGCACTTTCCTGTACACGTGAAGCATTCTGATTGTTTCCTCACGCGCTTCCTGCTCTGTTTCGTGGGCTGTGTGTCCTTCCTGCCAGAGAAATTCTGACGTTCGCAGAAACAAGCGGGGGCGTTTCTCCCATCGCATTACGTTGCACCACTGGTTAATCAGAACGGGCAGATCCCGCCATGACTGAATCCACTTTGAATACATGTTGCCTATGATAGTTTCTGACGTGGGACGGACTGCAAAAGGTTCTTCGAGCTTCTCGCCTCCTGCATGAGTCACCATAGCAAGCTCCGGGGCGAATCCTTCAACGTGTTCTGCTTCCTTCCTGAAAAATGATTCGGGAATCAGCAGCGGGAAGTATGCGTTTACATGGCCGGTCTTCTTGAACTCAGCGTCAAGTTTTGCCTGAATGTTTTCCCACAATGCATAACCTGTAGGACGGATTACCATACAGCCGCGGACGGGCGCGTAGTCTGCGAGCTCTGCTGCTTTGATTACGTCAAGATACCACTGCGAATAGTTTTCTTTTCTCGGTGTTATGTTTCGTGCCAAAATTATTTGTCCTCCTTTTGTGATTTACCAGATTGTTTTTACTTCATACTTGATGATTTCGCTGTCGTTTGTCAGGAGCGTATATCCCTCTTCAATTGCAGACGCGATTATAATTCTGTCAAAAGGGTCTCTGTGTATCAGCGGCATATTCTGAATCCTCTCAAAGTATCTCAGCTTCAGCGGGAGAATATTAATATCCTCGTCAATGCATATCTGCTCAAGCTCAAATGTATTATGTCGCAAGTTAAGTTTGCCTGTAGTTTTCTTGATGGCAATCTCCCATAATGTAGCCTTGCTGATATATACAGCTTCACTCCCCGCAAGAATATCAGAGACTGTATCAGACAGCTTGGGGTCATCGAGCACCGACCATATGAAAGCGCAAGTATCAAGAATATACATCAGATTACGGCCTCTTGCGGTAATACCTTGTTACGGTCTGCCGCTTCCTGCAAAGCTCTCAGTTCACTTTGCGGCACAAGCTCCATAGGCTCATTGAAATCATCAGACATCCATACTTGCCCTTCGAGGACTCCAAGCAGGCGTGGCCTGTCGCGTTTTTTCCTTTCACGTTTCGCAGGTACTACAGGAGACTCGCGCAGGAAACGTACAAATTGCAGAAGTAACTGAAGGCTGCTTTCCGGCACATTCTCAATATCATGTAGAATTTCTTCTCTCAGTGTCATATTTCTTCCTCCTCTCAAAATTTTTACGGCAGCGGATAATGATCCCAGATCGGAACGCCTAAGAAGAATCCCGTTTTCAGTTCCTCAGATCCGTACATGATTGCGAGTTTCGTATCGATTATGTTGTTCGGGAAATTCACAGCAAGCCCGACTTCCCACGGAGCATCTATCTTGTGCCATTCCTTGTCCATAGCATAGCCCCAGCTCGCAAAGATTTCGCCCGCAAGTACTCCTACTGCCGTTCGGTTAAGTATCTTTCTTACTGCGAGATTTGCCCAGAACATTCTCTCAGCCTCAATAGGATTCGACGCGACTGAATACAATTCCTCAGCTGCTCCCAGATATACGGCGTGGCTTCTCCTGTTCATGTCGCCTTCTGCAAAACCGAGACGCAAATACGTCCTCCATACGCTTGACACTTCCAGCGGCTTGAAGTAGCTCAGCCTGTAATTTATCTCGTCAAAGTTAGGCCACCACGCATTAATCTTCCACGCATAGCCCCTTGTCGGATCTGAAGGCATGTCGAGAGTGTCATACTCCGCAAAGAATGTTATTCCGCTGGCTTCCGTTCCGTCTTTGGGTGATATTGAGTCTCCGTCAACATGTTCATACGCATAGCCCAAGCCCATATTCACATCACCCCACGTGAAGAGCCGCGCTGCTCCTATCGCGTATCTGTCCCAGTCGCGCAATTTGTTTCCTTCACCGCTGGGCTGCCAGTTCTGAGCCGACAGAGTGAACTGCCATCCGTCCATAGGCTGAGGGGCTGTCTGATACGTCAGGTCAATTCCCCATTGTTCGCCGATTTTCGCGACTCCTACGAGCGAGTCATACTCTGACAATATCCCGTTCATTTCGCCCTTAAGATATAGCCATCTGTTTGGGTGAAGGTTCGTCGTGTAACCTGATATGCCCAGCTTGATCTCCGGGGATTTCCTCACATCGATACGCACAAGAATATCTCCTGAAGCCGTCCGCCCTAACTGGTAATCTGCCATCTCAACGCCGATCGATTCCGACAGCCTGTCAAGACCGTCATTGATCTTCTTTTCGTCAACAGGCTTTCCGATCCATCGCAGACCCCTCTTTCTCACAAGCTCGGCCATTTTCGGCGGAAGTCCGTGCACTTCTACATCTCCTACAATGTTGCTTAAGTGCCTTTCTTCCTCCTGAAGCGTGAAAAGCGCGGGGCCTTTCTCTGAGAGTGCTTTTATTTCGTCAATATGCTTCATGGCCTCTTCAGTTCCGAGCGCAATAACCTTTTCAGGGTCTACATTGTCAAGCGTTCCCATCCCGGATGTGTCTGGCCTCAGAAGTATATCCGCCGCTAATGCTTCCTCGTCAGTTGTCCTTCTCATTAGAATCGTCAGCGTTTGATTCAGAACGTCCATGTATGAATTTACTTTGCTTTCCATTACCCCGGAGATGTCAACCGCTACAATCGGTATGCCGGGGAATAATTCCTTTGCTGTGTAGACAGGAAGATTTGAGACTATGCCCCCGTCAACAAGAAGATGATCGTCAATCTTCCACGGCTCGAATACCATCGGGATCGACATTGAAGCCCTCATTGCCGAAGCTAAGTTGCCTTCCTTGAGCACAACTTTTTCACCGGTGTTGATGTCAGTCGCAACTGCCGCATAAGGTATAGGAAGGTGATAAAAGTCAGTCTCTGTTACGTGCTTCATGAGCCGCGAAAAATATCTGTACAGCTTGTCGCCCGTCAGTATTCCTTTAGGCCCGGTCTGCCCTTCCTGCTTCTTGTACGTTAGAAAACTGACTGTGTTTGTCTTTGCGCGCCGGTCATTTCCTGTGAACACGAACATAGGCCCGGTGTTTTCGCTCAAAAGGCTCGGAAGGTCTAACTCCTTCAAGATTCTGTGCATGTCCTTCGTAGAGTAACCGCTCGCCCTCAATGCACCCATCAATGCGCCCATGCTCGTGCCGACTATCCCGACTATAGGCACTCCGTTAAGCTCCAGAGTCTCCATGACTCCCAAGTGAGCGAAGCCCTTTGTGCCTCCTCCTGAAAGAACAAGAACGACTCCCGCTTCACCCTGAAGAGGACTCAGCGCGATAATACATGCGGCCACGAGGATGTGAATCAAACGTTTCAGCATAAAATTTCTCCCCTTAATGTGAAAAACGGCTCCGGCCCATTCAGACCAAGAACCGTTCAACAAATTTCTTATGTTAAGCAATAAAAATATTACAGGCTAGTCAATCTTGAACGACAGCACAAGATAAAGCCCCCCTGAAGGCTGAATCTCAAAAGGAAGTGTGAAGCTCCTCATGCCGTTGTCCTCTTTCGTTACGTTCCTGATATTTTCCCCTATGATTAATTGCGGAGGCGTTACATCTACCGTGCCCAATGCACTTTGAACCAGCGCGCGCCCGCCTATCATGTTTGACAGCTCGCCGATTACGCTCATTGACACATCATCACCGAGCACGGGCGGTATCATTCCCCCCGACATGACTTGAATAATATTCTCGAAGCCCTCTTTGTTGAGCATGATATTAACCGTTCCGCGTGAACCTACGCCAACGACTCCGATTAAAGCGGTTGTACAGATATTGCCGACCTTTATCCCAGGGGAAACTTTTGACTTGTTGAGGGTGATATTAAGCCCTACCTCTCGCCCTACGGAAAGAACAGCCGATGCAAAACTATTTACCAGAGCGATTAGTTTATCGTTACCGGCCATCTGAAATTAATCTCCCTCCCTGTATTTTGTTGACTTGAATTTGGATTTGCGACATATTATAGCTTATTCCGCCGTATATCTCTATATTTTTTCAGACCCCTTAACGCTATAGCATATGCAGCGAGATCATCAAGCACTCTCGGAGGGACTCGCATTCCTTCAGGCAGAAAACGCATAAAGATTCCCGGCTTGTGAATCTTCCAGTAAAGACTCCGGGCTTCCATCGTCGTATTCTTTTCGTCAACAATAATAACCTCATGGCCTGTTATGCTCCTTACCTGCTCCGTGAAATCTCTGCTTGTCGTTCCGTTCCCGATGGCTATGAATTTGACTCGCGAAATGCTTACGTCAGACTCAAAACCGACTCGCCGTTCAATAACGTAAGGCGCGAAATCGTGAAGGCAGGACTCAATCTCACATGAAGGGAATATACCTGACATCATCAAACCGCCGTCAAGATTCACGAACGCAAACCCCGTTTTGTCTCGCCCGGGATCGAAGCCTAACACTAAATCTTTTTCCCTAACGTATATTCCCATTTGTCGAGAAGCCAGAGCCATTGCCCCGGGAATTTCCGTATGAGGCTCTCTATATGCTCGTTGCAGAGCCGTATGCTTCCGGCCATGTCTGCACCAAAAGGAAGCCCGTTCGAGTCCTTCATGTCGCTTAAGATTCCCGATAAGTGTATGCGATGGTGTGAAGGGTTCTTCATGTCGCGCCAGTGAACGCCGTGAATGATTGGGCAGTGAAATTTGCGGTAGAGCTTCACGATTCCGTCATGAGTCCTCGCAGGCATTCCGAAAAATTCTGACTCTATTCCGTCTCCCCTCGCGTCTAAGTCCTGCATTATCACGAGAACTTCACCGGCCTTCAAGACCCTGAATATCTCCCTGAGTCCCGTATCGCTGTCAATCATGGACATGTGAGAAATATTTTCCCTCGTCGACATTATGACCGACTCGACTCCCTTGTCCCTTTGAGGCGTGTATACCGCGTGAAGTTTGAAGCCCTCATGAATGACTCTCGCGGCGGCGTATTCCCAGTTCGCAAAATGCTGGCACATAAGAATCGCTCCATTACCACGCGACAACGCCGAGCGCAAAACGTCAATGCTTCCTTGCGGGAAATCTACAAGCTCGTTGATGCGTGATATGACTTTGGGGAGACGTATAAATTCTGCTGCTGACATCCCGAGATTGACGAAAGAGTCCCGGATGATTTTGCGTGAGATTGTTACTCCAACTCCGAGGGCTTTCACGCACCTTGCCTCGCACCTGTCGACTTTCTTCCAGAGAATGAGACGCAAGATTCTTCCTGCGAGCCTTCCGAATGACAATGCGAATCTGTGAGGCATGAAACGAATTAAGCGCACAAAAAATTTCAGCGTGATAAATTACCTCCTGTTGAAAATTTTTCCTATACTATCATGTAAAATTAATACTGATATTTTCACGGGGAGAAATTTTCAATGGCACTGAGAGAATGCAAAGTCTGCAAGACGCTCTATGATGATGAAACGTACATAGGCACAACGGAAATATGCCGGAACTGCCGCATGATGCTTGAAGGAACATACAGCCGCATTCACAACTATCTCCGGGATCATGAGCCGCAGGAGAGAATACACCCCGATATACTTGCGCGCGAAACAGGAACGACTCCCGCAGAGATGGAAATCATTCTTGAGCTTGGCTGGCTCGAACGCGACATACAGACATACAGCGGGACAATCTCAGACCGTCAGGCACTGGCGAGAGAGTTTGCGGAGGAACTGAAGAAAATGACCGAGCGGGAAAAATCGAAATCATACGGCGGAAAAATCTACAAACGGACTCACAGGAAAAAATAAAACACGGAGGTATAAAGATGGCACTTGTTGAATGTAAACTTTGCAGGAGGATTTACAACGGCTTCGAGGGTCAGAGGATATGCGCGAACTGTATCAGGAGGCTTGAAGAAATTTACGGCCATGTTCACGAGTATATGCGCGACAATCAGGACAAGAATTTTGACCTTGAGACTCTTGCTGACGAAATGGACATAAGCCCGGTAGATATTCAGGCACTTGTTGACCTGGGATATATTGAGCGGGACTTGCAGACTTACAGCAGGGACAAGAAGGGAACGCGGCAGAAATTAGCGGAGGCGATTAACGCGGAGGCCGAGAAACTGAAGCGGAACATAACGACATACGGCGGAGTGCTTTACGCGAGGGACTCACACAAGAAGGACGAGAACCGGCAGTATGTTTATGACGGGCAGAAGAAGAAATGATGACTCAGGCGATAATCATTGCGGGTATATTCGGCGCGTGCATGGGGTCATTCCTGAATGTCGTAGCTCACAGGTCTATACAGGGCAGATCGTGGGCGGGTAATGACCGTTCAATCTGTGAGTCATGCGGTCATGTTCTCGGAGCGTATGAGCTGATTCCGATTCTCTCGTGGCTTCTTCAGCGCGGGAAATGTCGTCATTGCGGGGCAAAAATTTCCGTGCGCTACGTTCTTGTTGAGATAATCTGCGCTGCACTGGCCATGACGATAATATACCGCTGGGGAATATCATGGGCATCTCTGATTGTGGGCGTTGGTGCGTGCGGGCTTGTGTTAAATTCGCTTACTGACTTTGAGTCGGGAGATGTGTTTGACATTTTCGCGGTTGCGCCGGGTGTGGTGTGCCTGCTTCTGAGAATAGCCGGGGGGAAATGGGCTGTTCTTGACGGGCTCGCCGGGGCTGCTTCGGGCTGGGGGATTTTTGCGGTGATAATAGTGCTTTCACGCGGGGGAATGGGCTGGGGCGATGCTGTATTCATGGCCGGGGTTGGTGCTGTGATGGGCTTGAAGCTCACGCTGTTTTCGTTTTACGCTGGAATAATGGCCGGGGGGTTCTTTGCTGTTGCCATGATGATAATAGGCCGCCTTCATTGGGGAAAAGGTGAGACGCTGCCGCTTGTGCCTTTCCTCGCTATCGGGTGCTTCATAACGATGATATTCGGCCCGGAAATATTTTCTTATCTCTCAGAGCGTTATATATTTTCCGAATACCTTTCACTTTCCTGGCCATTCACTAATTAACCAGCCGTAAAAATTTCAACCGTCCAAAAGAAAACACCCTGCCTTTGTTCCGACAGGGTGCTTTTGTTGCTTGTGATTCACTTTGAGGATTGTTGCTTTGTTACTCTGCTGCTTCCTCGTGCTTTGCTTCCTCTGAAATTACTGTTGCTTCTTCTGAGGCGGCTGACTCTTGCGCGCTGTTCTGTGTTGCTTCCTCGATGGCCTGAACTGTTACTGTGTCGCCCTCTTGAGCCTGGTCGAATGAAGTCTTTGCGTCTGTCGTTGACGGTGCTTTGACCGCTATAACAGGTGCGTAGATTACTTCCTTCTCAAGCCACGGGGACGGAACAACCTTTCTTGCCTCTGGGACTGCGAACACTTCCGCGCCGGCCTCGTCGTAGAACTCAGCGATTGCATCATCGTCGGAGCTTTCAACGTTGCGAGGGAATGCGAACCACACAAGCTCGTAGCCTTCAGGGGCTGCCGTGTCGAGTGATACCGCGTCAAGGTCATACTGCCCGGACTCATCTGCTGTGATCTCAGGAAGTATTGCAGCAATGATATATCCGCTGTCTGAGATTGCTTTGCGTTCGGCCTCAGTGAGCGTTGACTCTCCGCGTGCTTCTCCGTAAGTTACAGTGCCTTCACCCACAGAAAGCTCATCATCTTCTGCTGCGAGTTCTGAAGATTCCTCTTCTGCGAGTTTGTCTTCGGGCAATGCGTCCTTCTCCGCCGGAAGTGCTTCAACATAAGCTGCTACTTTTATGTTGATTTCTTTTGTCGCGCTTGCCTTTGATGAAAGGTTAGTTACAGTTATAGCCATTGTTGCTTCAATGTCGGGCGATACACCTTTGTTGGCCGTAACAGTTACAACAGCTTCCGATCCGTCAGATGAAGGGGTAATTCTTGCCTTGAGCTTTGAATGTGAAGGAGCGCGGGTTATCTTCCACTGCATTTTAGTGTCGCCTGTCATCATCTTGCTGACATCGGACAGCGAATAAGTCCCGGTTTCCTGTGCCTGCATGTCCTTTGCACCGTCAAATGTTATATCCTCGCCGGTAATCTCCGGGTCTTTGTCTCTGATGATGAACTTGATGCTTGCTGTCTGCTCTTGGCCTACGTTATCTGCGCTGACTTTCAGGTTTACGCCCTTAGTGGCCTGCTTGAGAGTTCCGCTCAGTTTGCCCAGATTCTTGAGTTCTTCATCGGTATTGTCATAAGTTATCTGACTGAAGCCCCATTTGCTCATTGCATCGCTTCCGGCTGCCCATGTCCATCTGATATTCGCGCTGCTGTCGTTCGTCAGGTTGGTCTTGAGCATGTTCTTTTCTAAGGCGTACTGGTCATCAGAGTCACGGTAAAGGGTTATTGCGGCCGTGTTAATCTTGGGCTTTCTGCCTTTTACGCCGATCGACACAATGATTTTGTTTGCTGAGTCGGCATCCGTTGTGCAGCTGTTCACGGGCTTCACTCCGAACGTGTACTCTTTGTAGTTACCTTGATCATCAGAGCTTGGAGCTTGCGCCGTACCCTTGAACGTTCCTGACGCTGCGTCAAATGACAGGCCTAACTTCACGAGATCCTCGGCAGTGTTGCCGCCGTCATTAGTCAGTTCCCATTTGATAGCGGCATAAGCAATATCCTTTGTCGCGAGAGTCTTCACGTGAGTGTCAGGAGCTTTTGACGGTGAATAGAAAGCTCTCCTTGAACCCTTTGCGCTCAGTTTGTAGTTGAGGGATTTGCCGACTTCAATCACCTTTGACTGCGTAGCTTTGCCGGTGCTGTCCATCTTAGTGGTAACCTGCGGCCTCTGCATTCCGACAATATTCAGTTTGGCCTGCGTTCTTTCTTTGGTGGCCGTGTTCTGAATCGTCAGAGTGAACGTTGACTTTGTTTCCTTGCCTGCCGTAGGTGTTCCGTTGAATGTTATCGTTCCGGCCTCATCATCGATTTCAGCCTCGATACCGTTCCTGCTTTCAGGTGATACGCTGACCCTGTAGGGCTTGTCCGCGCTTGCCGTGTAAACTATATCGGTTATGGGCTGGCCGTCTTGCTCAAACACCGTAATGTCTGATGAAGCTGCTTTTGTGCCTCCGTCTTTCTTCCATACAGGAGTAACGCCGGGCATTGTAACTTTGAACACCTTGTCGACTGACTTATGCTCGATTTCTTTCGTTTTGGTGTTGTAGCTGACAGCGTTTCCAGCCTGAATGCGAATCGGTAAGTTCTTGAAGGAATATTTGCCTGTTCCTGTGCTTACGAGCTTTGCTTTTCCGTCCTTCTTTGTCGCATCGTACACAAACTTAATGCCGGTTACGTTGCTTGCGTCTGCAAGGTCAATATCTCCGTTGCCCGGAAGGTTGAGGAGGCTTCCTACATCAGCTGAAGCAATATACGCCCTCATCTCAATCGGAAGAGTTCCAGTAGCAATAATATCGCTGCTTTCGTTCGTATCGGTTCTGCTGAATGAGTCGACCTTTGATGTCGTTATCTTGGCTTGCGTTCCCTTTACGCTTACGAGCATTTCAACATCTGCAGAATCTTCCGCGTCAGTTCCTTTCGCCACTGTAACAGTTACGTTAACTTTGATTCTTCCGCTGGCGGGCATTCTGTCGAGGCTTCCCGTGATTGTCGGCATTCCGGTTTTCTTGTCCTGGCTGACAATGAGCGTCTTTACTCCTGCAAGCGTTTGGTTCGCAAGTTTTGCAGTCGCGGACTTGAAGGTCTTCGTTGAGGTTGAGTCAATTACTCCCCTCATGGCCGGAAGTGCTGAGTTGGTCTCTGTGTAGTCATCGATCTTGACTACCCAAGAAAGATCTTTGCTTGTTCCGCCGGTGCCGTTGATTTTCGCGCTGTATGCCTTGTCGAGATTGATTGCGGGAATTGCTGTCGTTGTTATTCTGGGCTTCGAGAAAACTTTGTAGTCCTGAGAAACAACAGTCTCATAGCCCGTCGGCGCGTTCTTGGCGGTAATCTTGAAGATGCTCTGACCGTTCTTGTCGATTTTTGTCGCTCTCTTCAGCTTGCCAACGATCCACACTTTTTTGTCATAAGGCACGCTCTTGTCAATTGAAAGCGAGAGTCCTGAAGGAAGATCCTTAGCCGTCCATTTCACCGGGCCGAATGCTGCCTCAAGTGCAACAGGCGTTATCTCTGTTCCGATTTTAGCCGCCTCAAGTTTGGTATCATACTCAACTTTGAACTGAGACTCATCCGCGCCGATCGTAAACTTAATCGGGAACTTAAGCTCTCCGGCAGCGTTATAGATTCTGAACGTTGTGGCATGATCCTTCATAGTCATAGTTGGCACGACCGTTATCTGCCCGGTTTTATACATTTTGTCGGCCGTGTCCTCTAAAAGAGTGGTAACGCCGTCAGGGATATTGACAATATCAAATGATATAGTTCCCGGTCCCTTCACTTTGATTATGTACTGATCCTGATCATTTTTAGTTTTGACCAGTGTGCTCGTTGTGCCGTATTTGAGATCTGCCTTGTTGATTTCGTTCTGAATCTTCACCGCTGTCGTATCTTGGAAAGCAGGGGCGACTCCCTTTATCTTGAGTGTTACATTCCCGTTTACGCCCTCCGTCTTCGTTAAATCAGTGCCGGACCAGTCATTTAAGGCTCTCAGTTTAAGCGTAACAGTCTTTTCTTTTGCATTGCCCAGAGCATAATCCTTAGTCTTAGTATTTGCTGAGAGTATAGCGTCAGAAGATACTAACTTGCCTGAAAGAGCACCTGTTGCAGCATTCGTAACTGTTATGCCGGGGCCGATCTCGTCCTTCTGGAATGCAATCGTTAAAGGATGCTCGCTGTTTTCTCCGCCGACAGCCGCTATTGTAGCTGTGTAGGCCTGACCCCATGTAAGGTCGGGAAGGGACGTTGTCGTGATTGACGGCTCTTCAACTACGTCCATGACATAATCCTTTGACAAAACGCCGCCGGCATTCTCAACGAAAATTGTGATTGGTTTGTAGTAGCCGGGCTTTGTAGGAGTTCCCTCAAGATGGAAATTAAAGGTATTCTTTGCAACCTTGGCTGTTGTCATGTCGGTGTCAACATTACTGATCTTTGTCTTGTCTGCTACGATTTTAAGGCCGTCGGGAAGATTCTCTGCGTATACATTAACGGGAGCTGTGATGTTTTCGACCACCCATTTCGCATTCGTGCCGAACTCCGCATCTGCCTTGACCATCTTAAGCCCTTTCAGCTTTGTATGTGCAGTTGGAACATCTTTTGCGGTTGTGGCTTTAGGGCCTAAATCCCAGCAATCTTTTACAAAATCAGCACCTTTCGTTACTTGGGTACCTGCATCAGTCTTGAACGCCAGCGGGGGATATGCATAGAGCTTGAGGGCAATTTCTTTCGTCAGCGCAGTGTTATCTTTCCCGTCAACCTTCTTGTTCCAGACCTTGACCGTTATCTTTATTCCGTCAGAAGGCGTGGGAGTTAATATGTTTGCTGCAGTCCCCCCAAATGTAATATCCCTTGTTGTCGCCGCGGCGCTTAGTTTTGATGCGGCATCAGTGTTAGTAACGGCAGCATTGCCAACCTTGTCCGTATAACTTATGCCATATTTCGCGAGTTCAGTTGCGCTGGGAGTAATAGTAATATACTCCGGGTAGTTTTTGAACTTAAGCACAGCACCTAATGACTTATCGTCTCTATCTACTCCCTTAATGGTCGCTGTCGCCTTGTCAAAAGTAGCTGTTGATTTCCAGAGTGTCGGAACAGTACCTAACGTGCCGATTAACTGAGCGGCATTCTTGGTAGCATCATCGTTCTCTACAACTACGGGCTTCTCTATCGGTGTAAGTTTTACCTTTGAGGCTGTCTTGCTGATTCCGCCCTGAGTCGCTGTTACAGTGATTGTGCAGGGAGCTGAAATTTTTCCCGTGAGTACTCCAACCGGCGCAAGGTTAGTTGATGAAAGCGTAGAGTCTGCAATCGTGAGTGTATTGTTTCCTTTGTCGTCTAAGGCTGCGCTTGTCGGGTTTACGTCAACTTTCCACGTTATTGTTGCTGTGCTGTTGAAGCCTGACGGTGCTGTCTCTGCGTTTCTGTGCTGCGCGTCAACTGTGAATGTTACGGCGTTAGCGTCAACTGTCTGACTTGCTGCATAAGTTCCCGTAAGCTGAAAGGTCGTTACGTTCGGCTTCACACTGAGGAGCTTGTAGTAGTCAGTCGTAGTAGCAGTGCCGGCCAACGCGGAAAAAGGCATAAGCCACACCGCCAATAACGACAGCAAAGCAATGCATAAAATGCGTTTTCTCATATTGAACAAACCTCCTTGTCCTTTCTTCCCATATGTAATTTTTGTTTTCGGGATAATTCTGAGATTTTCGCTTCATGTAGCATTTTCTGAGAAGGACTCTTCATGAATCCCCTGCCGATTTGCGCGGATTGTTTTTGCGCTTACACCTCCTTGAATTGTTGACGGATAAATAATGTAACTGCGACTTTCTCCCCTCTCCTCCTGTCTGAGGGTGGCAGGATAAAAATTTACGCTCCTGCTTGTCATTCGCAATATTTTTCGGAATTGCACGGGATATTCTTTAACGGTGATTCTATCACAGCAAGACTTCATTCATGCTCCCTGACCTGTAGCCCTTCATATCAAGCGCGACATACTTAAAGCCGTAAGACTTCAGAGCCTCATAAATCTTTTCGCGGGTCTCATTCTGAATCATCCGCGTGAAATCTTCAGGCAGAATTTCAATCCTCGCAACATCACCGTGAACCCTGACTCTTATCTGGCGGAAGCCCATCGACATCAATAACTCTTCGGAGCGTTCGACCATTCGCAGCTTCTCAGCCGTAATCATTTCACCGTAAACGAAACGCGATGCAAGGCACGCAAATGAAGGTTTGTCCCAAGTCATGAGATTCAATTCTCGCGATAAATTTCTCACATCTTCCTTTGTAAACTTGCAATGAATAAAAGGGTTTACAATTTCCAGCTCGTTAAGTGCTTTCATGCCCGGCCTGTAGTCGCCCAAGTCATCAAGATTCGAGCCGTCAATAACGTTTGAGACTCCATTTTCGCGGGCGGCGTTAATGATTCGTGTGAAGAGTGCGCGCTTGCAAATGTAGCAGCGATTCGGGGGATTGAGATTGAAGCCTTCAATTTCGGCCATGTTGACATGAATCTTGATGTGATGAATGTGATTGTCCGCGCAAAAATTTTCTGCCTCGTTCATTTCCCGGCGTGCTGTGAATGAAGCTGAGACTGTTACGGCTATAGCTTTGTCCCCTAACACATCATGAGCGACTTTGAGCAATAATGTTGAGTCGACTCCTCCTGAGAATGCAACGGCGACGCTTCCGAGTGAAGATAAGAATTGCTGAAGGTCTTTGAGTTTGTCCACGAGAATCACTCCTTTAATGTACAAAAAAACCCTGCACGATTTGTACAGGGCTGTTTGCTTCTTGAGCGGAGAATGGAGGATTCGAACCCCCGGAGGCTTGCACCTCAATTGATTTCAAGTCAACCGCCATCGACCACTCGGCCAATTCTCCGTAAAACAGGCGAAATTATAGCACATGCTGTACAATTTGCACAAATCCCAAAATCAAAACTCAAGGGGGCGTATCAATGTCAGAGTATACAGTCTCAAAAGTATATCCGTCAGACAAGAGGAGCAATTCACAGATAGAGAAATTATTGCTTGCTGAGGGTATAAGGCGCGACAAAAATCTTGATTACACGTGCGCGGTTTACGATGAGGATTACGATGTTATAGCGACTGGGAGCTGTTTCGGAAATACACTGCGGTGCATGGCCGTCAGTCATGAGCATCAAGGCGAGGGACTCATGAATCAGGTAGTGAGTCATCTTGTTCAGTATGAGTACGAGCGCGGTATAAATAATTTGTTCCTGTACACTAAATGCAGCTCGGCAAAATTTTTCGGGGACTTGGGCTTCTACGAGATTGTTCGAGTCAATAATCAGGTTGTGTTCATGGAGAACAGGAGAACGGGTTTCAGCGATTACTTGTCGGACTTGTCGAAAACGAAACGCGGGGGGGAAAATATCGCGGCACTTGTGCTTAATGCGAATCCTTTCACGCTCGGCCATAAATTTTTGGTTGAGAAGGCAGCGAGTGAGAATGATATTCTTCATGTCTTCATTGTGAGCGAGGACGCTTCGTTAGTTCCGTTTGACGTGAGAAAGCGTTTAGTGATTGCCGGGACATCTCATCTGCATAACCTCATCTATCACGACACAGGGCCGTACATAATCAGCAACGCGACATTTCCGAGCTACTTCCAGAAAGATGACGAGGCAGTAATAGAGAGCCACGCGAATTTAGACCTCGAAATTTTTGTGAGGATCGCCGAAGCTCTTGGGATTAATGCTCGCTACGTTGGTGAGGAGCCGAAGAGTATCGTTACGGGAATCTATAACCGAATTATGTCGGCGAAACTTCCCGAACACGGAATCAAATGCGTGATTGTTCCGAGAAAGACGGAGGGCGGAAGAGTCATTAGCGCGTCAGACGTAAGGCAGGCCATAAAGGAAGGAAGGCTTGAGGAGATTCGCGGGCTTGTTCCTGAAACGACGTATGAATATTTTGCGAGCGGCGAGGGGGAAAAGGTGATAGAGAGAATCAGAGGAACGAAGAATGTGATTCACTACTGAGTGGGAAATTGCCGGGCTGAAAGATTGTCCGGCGATTTTGTGTGTTAAAGTTCGGATTTTATTTTGTCGGCTATGAGTCTGAGTCTTGCTCGTAAGAAGCCGTTGAACCTGTCAGATGTCCAAAGGCTTTCGTCCTCCGGGATCAAGTGCCGTGATATGTATTCTTTCTTGTTGCTCACGAATAAATTTATCCAGTCCCGAAGCTCCCTGCTGTTTTTCTCGCCTCTGTTTGTTGCGTAATCAATGAGCTGTAAATTTCCTATGCTGCTGATTTTGAGCTGGCCTACTTTCGCTTTCTCCAGAAGCGTGCGGGGGTGAATGTGGTCTTTGTCCTCGGTGCGTATTGATGATCTTTTGCCGCCGTATATCATGTAGAAAATATATTCTTGGTCGAGATGGTCAAGACATTCGGGCGTTATGTGCTTGTGGTCAAAGAAATGATGCAGCTTGACTTTGTACAGCTCAAGAAGCTCGCCAAGCGGAAAAGTTCCCCTGCGGTTCTGTTTCATGATTTCGTGAAGTTTGTTAAGCCCCGTTTTTTCAGGAATCCATCCGCAGCCCCTCTTGAATACTTCATTGAGCAGTGAGAGTTTCAGCCACAATGACATGTTGTGAAAATCTCTGTCGTTTGTGTCGAATGTTGAGAAAAGATTTCTGATTTCATCGGGCTTCTCTGACTGATGGAAAATATGATATGCAAGAATATACAGCGGTATTGCTGACCTTGTTACGACAGACGCAAACCACTCTTCATGCTTTGAGGCTTTCAGGAATGCCTGCAATGAGTCAAGGGTTGCCTGTATGCGCTCAATATTCCCGGTTGCGAATGCCGCATCATCTTCTGTCATGTCAGCCATTCCCTTATTGGGTTTGTCATGAAGAACCAGCAACATTTTTATCATCACATCCTGATCAACGCCTATACCAGAATTTCGCACTATAATGTTATCGAGGAAGCTCTCCATTCTGTAATCAAAGCTCTTGAGAGTCGAAGCAACTAAATCATATGTTGACAGCCTTGTGCCGTTCATGTTAAGACGCTGGAACATCTCCGCGATTCTCTGCCGGTCTGCGTCAAATTCACCAAGCATATGGGACTCTACTTTTGATACGCCTATGCTCTTGTCAACAAATATTCTGTTCTTGAAGTCGTAAACGTTATCGCGTATGTATTCTTTCTTCAGCTCTTTGAGATCGTCATCATCAAACCTGCCTTTTTCTGTCAGAATGTCAATTATCTTGTCGGCTACAGCTCTTGGATCTGCGGTTTGCTTCAGCATCGTGAAAAGAACAGGGGCAGGAAACCAGAAGGCAGACTCAATATTTGAGCTTCCTTCCGCAACACGTTCGGCACGTTCGGGATTTGTTTTAGGCAGGAGATCTGCTGAGGCCGCGAATTTGAAATTATGCTCAAGTTTTTTGCAGTCGCTGAACAAGTCATAGTACATAGTTTTTCCGTCAAATTTTCCGCATAGCCCGATATAAAAACTCTGAAGCCTCTGCTGCCCGTCAATCACAAACAGAAGTGTCTCATCAACAACAGGAATATCAATTGAATTTGTGTTATTTCCGTCCCTAGTGAAGAGTCTGTGAGCGAATAAAGGTCTCAATCCGGTTTCTTCCTCAATACATATTATTGAACCAAAAGCATTTTGCTGAAAGAGTGAATCGAAAAGGGCTTCCATCTTGTCAGTTTCCCAGACAAGACGACGCTGTATAACGGGAAGCACAACTTTGCCGTCACCGATGCGCCCGACAATCTCACGCACAGTGAAATTTTCCCAGTTAGCCAATATTTTACCTCCTACAATGGTAAATATGCTGAAATTTTTTGAGTGAATGCGCTGTATTTTACACACCGAATCCGCAAAAGTAAATACAGCCTGATTTGACCCTCTTTATCACATGGCCTAAAATTTTTTCACGTTAAAGGGGGTAATATCTTGCCAAAAATTTCACACGTTAAAGACATGACGGAGGGAACAATCTGGAAGCACCTAATCAGTTTCGCGTTCCCTCTGTTTATAGGCAATATCTTTCAGCAGCTATACAACACAGTAGACAGCATAGTAGTCGGAAATTTCGTAGGCTCTGACGCTCTCGGCGCAGTAACATCGACAATACCAATCGTTATTACTCTCATAGGACTCTTCATCGGACTCGCAATGGGCGCAAGCGTAGTTATCTCTCAATATTTCGGCGCGAAAGACATTCCCAATCTCCGCAAGGCGACTCACACCGCTGTAGTCTCAACAATAATTATGGCACTGGTGATTTCAGCTTTGGGTTACTTCTCGACTCCTCACCTGCTACGAATGATGAACACTCCTGAGTCAGTCTTCCGTGAAGCTGTCGTGTATCTGCAAATTTTCTCGCTCGGACTCGGAGGCACTATGCTTTACAACATGGGCAGCGCGATTCTCCGGGCGGTCGGGGACTCAAAGCGTCCTCTTTATTTCCTCATACTTTCATCAATCCTCAATATATTTCTTGATCTGCTGTTCGTCATAAGATATGAGTCAGGAGTCGCGGGCGTGGCTTATGCGACAATAATCTCTCAGCTAGTCTCAGGCTTGATTATCTTCTGGATACTCTTCAGGAGTCATGAAGTTCATAGCCTCACATGGCACGAGATGAAAATAGACACGAAAATTTTGCGGAGGATCATTGCTGTAGGATTCCCCGCTGGCTTTCAGATGGCCGTAACATCATTCTCAAACGTTTTTGTTCAGGCGTACATTAATTCTTACGGCGCGGCCTCGACAGCAGGATGGGGAATCTATGCGCGTGTTGATGCTTTCGTGATACTTCCGACTCAGAGCATGGCAATGGCAGTAACAACTTTCGTCGGTCAGAACGCAGGAGCAAGGAAGCCCGACAGGATTCACAAAGGACTCTTGCAGGGACTCTTCATCTCTTGGAGCATATCAGCATGTATCATCACAGCACTGTATATTTTCGCGCCGTATATCGCAGGCCTCTTCAACCAGGACGCAGCCGTTATAGGATTCGCGGTTTTGTTCTTGAGGCTCAACAGCATTTTTGACCCCGTGAACGCAACGAATCAGATTCAGGCGGGAGCTTTGCGCGGCGTGGGAGACTCTAAGAGTCCAATGCTCATTATGCTGATGTCGTTCGTAGTTTTCAGGCAGATATATCTGTTCATCATCTCGCGTTTGACCGAGTCAGTATACTTTATAGCAATCGGGTATCCTCTGGGCTGGATGGTTTGCACGCTGTTAATGACTCTTCACATTAAGCGGGCAGGCTGGGACAAAAAGATAGCAGCTTTACGATAATTCATAAGGAGGTAGAAATTCATGAAGAGAAAAATTTTTGCGCTGTCAGTTTTTGCTGTGATGATTCTTTGCTGCCCGGCGTTTTCTGAGACTTACGCGGAGGGTGAAGCACTCGCGGTCTTCAGAGTCCCGGAAGGAGTGAGCGTTTCAGCGGCTGGCGTTAATGTCGCTGAGTCTGCCGGTGAAATTGGCGCGTCAGTAGCAGAGACTTACGAGACGTTATCAGAGATTGAGGGAAAAATTTTCGTCCTTGTACGTTCGTCGTCAAAAACAACTGAGCAATTGATTTCCGACCTAAAGAAACGCCCGGACGTAATCACAGCATCACCGAACTATTACGCAAAGAGGCAGTCTTTCAGCGCGTCAGAATTTCCAAATGACCCGAGCGCGGATTTATGCTGGGGACTGAAGGCCATCAACGCCCCGGACGTTTGGGAAGTTACGACGGGAAGCGAAAATATTTATGCCTGTGTTGTTGACTCAGGAGTCTACAAGCACCCGGACTTGACGGACAATATAGCAGAGGAATACGGCTACAACACTCAGACAGTGAGCGGAGATTATGACCTGCGCAACGTAAGCTGGGACTCTGATTTTATAGGTCATGGGACTCATGTTGCCGGGACAATCGGCGCGGTCGGCAATAACAATATCGGTGTTGCCGGAGTAAACTGGAATGTGAAATTGATTCCCATCAGAGTTTTTGACAACAAGAATGCTTTTGAGACGATCAATTTTGAGATACGCGCACTGAATTACATCGCGAATCTTCTGCGTAAAAATCCTGACTTGAAACTTGCCGCGCTGAATTTCTCACTCGGTGCTGCTCTTCCTGTAACGCCTGAAGAAATGCAGAGTGATGTTTACTACATGGCATATCAAGCACTCGACTCGCTGAACAGGACATTGATTGTAGTTGCGGCTGGAAATTCCGGTATTGAGACTGGAACGCCCGTGCTTTTTGATGACCCCTCCGGCAGCGAGTTCAAGAAGGGAGATTATTTTTATCCCGCGTCATTCACAGGGCTGAATAATCTTATTGTTGTAGGTGCTGTAGCTTCAGATGACACTGCCCCTTCATTCACGAACTGGGGCGAAAAAGTTGACATTGCCGCGCCGGGAGTCGATATTCTCAGCACGTACTCACCGATTGCAATAGGAGGCAGAAACCCGGCCATGTACAGATACGCATCAGGCACATCAATGGCAGCCCCTCATGTTACGGGAGCAGCAGCCCTCCTTATGTCGGCATATCCTGACGCAACGCCCGGACAAATCAAGACAGCCTTGCTTGAGGGAGCGAACAAGGACATTAATCCGCTTGTTTATCCCTATGAAGGATTTGTGAAAGATCTTGTAGCAGAAAGGACACAATATTTAGATAGCGAAATAGAGATGGGAATTGTTGCGCCCGAATCGCGTGATGCAGAAATTGCAAAAATTACGCGCAATGCTGAGGAACTTTTCGCCACCTACAAACAGCTTGACGGTACCGGGAGAGTCAGCCGTACGGGACTCCTTGACGTTAAAGCGTCGTATGAGCTTCTCGGCAAAAATGTACGTGGCGGGAGCAGCTCATCTTCCGGGTGCAGTGCTGGAGTCGGAGCGGCTGTTGTGATTCTTGCGGGCGCGTTCGTGATTGTGCGTGTAAAATTCCGTGCGTGATATAATTTCCGCAATCCACACAAAACAAAGGAGATGTATTCTCACCATGCGTAAAATTTTTGCAGCGTTAATGCTCGTGTTGATGCTCGGAGCTTGCGCGTTTGCTGACGACGGCACAATCAAAGTCGGAATCTTCAACTGCCTTACGGGCCAGAATGCTTTCGGAGGACAGCTTGAGCTTGAAGGCACTCAGCTGGCACATGAACTTTTCCCCGAAATAGCCGGGCGTAAAGTCGAGCTTGTGATCGTCGACAACAAATCCGACAAAGTAGAAGCCGCCAATGCCGTAACACGTCTCATTGAGAACGACAAAGTGAACGCGATAATAGGCACATACGGTTCATCGCTCGCAATGGCAGGAGGAGAAGTAGCAGAGAAAGCCGGAGTCCCCGTAATAGGTACGTCATGCACAAATCCTCTTGTTACTGACGGCAAAAAGTTTTATTTCCGCGTGTGCTTCATTGATCCATTTCAGGGAGCAGGGGCAGCGACTTACGCATTCAGGCACTTGGGACTCAAGAAGGCCGCGACTCTCGTAGACATGTCGAATGATTACAGCGTCGGACTCGGTAAATTCTTCCGCGACTCCTTCAAGAAGATGGGCGGAGAAATCGTAGCGAGTCTCTTCTATCAGTCAGGAGATACGGACTTCACAGCGCAGTTGACAGCACTTATTGACGCAAAGCCGGATATAGTTTTCCTCCCCGCGTATTTCGCAGAGGGAGCAATAGTCCTCAAGCAGGCAAAAGAGCTCGGCGCACCGTTCAAGTTTATCGGAGCTGACGCGATGGACAATCCCGAAATCGTTACGCTCGGCGGGGATGCTGTAGAAGGATTCATGCACACAACGTTTGCTTATGACCCATCAATGCCCGAAATGAACGACACCGCGAAGGCATTCACAGAGGCATGGAACAAAGTACACCCCGACAAAGCACCGAACGTGAATTGCGCGTTGGGTTACGACTGCTACATAATGCTGAAGGACGCAATCGAGAGAGCCGGAAGCGCAGAGCCCGCGAAGATACGTGACGCATTAGAGACAGTGAAAGACCTTCCGACAGTTACGGGAATGACGACGATAAACGCGACTCATGATGCAGAAAAGGACATGGGAATCGTTGAGATAAGGAACGGGAAAAAGACCTTCATCGGAATCGTAAAGCCTGAAGTGTAACCGCTCGTAAAATTCTGAGACGTTAAGAAGCAGGGCAGGGATAAAAATTTCCCGGCTCTGTTTTTTTATGTACAATGATAAAATTTCTTAATCCTAAAAATTCAGAAAGGGCTGAAAATATTTGAACCTGAATATATTCATTCAGCATTTCATAAACGCATTGAGTCTCGGATCGCTTTACGGACTCGTAGCTGTCGGCTATACGATGGTGTACGGCATATTGAGACTCATCAACTTTGCTCACGGTGATATATTCATGCTTGGCGCGTACTTCGTTTACTTTGCGACAATCGTATATCATCTCCCTTGGGCTGTCGGCGTAATAATCGCTGTAATCCTCACGACTATATGCGGGCTTCTTGTTGACCGAATCGCCTACAAGCCATTGCGCGAGGCTCCGAGAATCTCTGCACTGATAAGCGCGATAGGAGTCTCATTCTTCATCGAGAATTTCGCGGTCGTAGTCTTTACTGGAATGCCGCGGCCTGTCGTACAGCCTCCCATACTCATGAAGCCTATCGAGTTATCCGGGGGAGTCAGACTCATTCCTCTTGGGATTCTCGTGCCTGTCGTATCATTCGCGCTGGTCGGGGGACTCTTGTGGCTGCTTTACTGCACGAAACCCGGACTTGCTATGCGTGCTATATCATTCGACATTGAAGCGACTCGCATGATGGGAGTCTCCGTCAACAAAATCATAGCTCTTGCGTTCGGACTCGGCTCTGCGCTTGCTGCTGTTGCGGGCATAATGTGGGCATTGCGTTATCCTCGTGTTGAGCCGTTCATGGGAATGACTCCGGGAATCAAAGCATTTATCGCGGCGGTGTTCGGGGGAATCGGATCAGTGCCGGGCGCGATGATAGGGGGATTAATACTCGGCTTCGTTGAGATTATGTCGGTTGCGTTCTTCCCGACTCTTTCAGGGTATAAGGATGCTTTTGCGTTCCTGCTTCTGATAATGATACTGTTATTCCGTCCGACGGGGTTACTTGGTGAGAAACTGGAGGACAAAATATAATGAGACGCACAAGAAATTTAATCCTCACTGTTATTGCTGTAATACTTTTCGCATACTTCCTCGACAAAGCACCCCTTCTCCTTAATGGCTACTGGCAGAGAATCCTGAACCTAATCGCAATCAACGCAATCTTAGCATTAAGTCTCAATCTCATTTACGGCATTACGGGAATGTTCTCGCTCGGCCATGCGGGATTTATGGCGATTGGCGCGTACGTTTCAGCATTGCTTGTCCTCACTCCGTCGCAGAAAAATGCGATGTGGATTCTTGAGGACATTTACCCGTGGCTTCTGAAAGTCAACACACCTTTTATCGCGTCAATAATCATTGCGGGAATCGTCGCGGCGTTTTTCGGACTGTTAGTCGCGCTTCCTGTGCTGAGACTCGGCGGTGATTATCTCGGAATTGCGACTCTAGGTTTTGCGGAGATAATACGAATCCTAATCACCAACACTGCGAGACTCACAAACGGCTCATTAGGTCTCAAAGGTATACCGGCATATACGACTCTGTTCATGAGCTGGGGCTGCTTAGGGGTTGTTCTATTGTGTATGGTCTGCATGTTGCGGAGCAATTTCGGCGGAGTCCTCCGTGCTGTGAGAGATGATGAAGTAGCAGCTAGGATGATGGGAATAAATACATTCCGCGTTAAGGTGCTTGCGTTCACGCTGGGATGTTTCGGAGGCGGACTCGGAGGCGCGCTGATGGGTAATCTTATCACGACGATTGACCCGCGTATGTTCATGATTACGCAGACGTACAACATATTGATGATAATCGTTGTCGGCGGACTCGGAAGCGTTACAGGCTCTATAATCGGCTCTGCTCTCGTTACGACTATGCTTGAATGGCTGCGATTCGTCGAGAACCCAATCACAATAGGCAGCATAAACATACCCGGCATACCCGGCATGAGGATGGTAATTTTCTCCCTGTTGTTGATTGTCGTTATCATCTTCAGGCGTGAGGGCATAATGGGAATGCGCGAGTTCACGTGGGATATATTCTTCCCAAGACGAAAGGCACATCACAAAATTGAGACTCCCGACTCTGACTCAGTGCTTGAAGTACGCAACGTAACATTGAAATTCGGCGGACTGTCAGCGATTGATGATCTCAGTTTCGACATTAAGCGAGGTCAGATAATGGGACTCATCGGCCCTAACGGAGCGGGTAAAACGTCAGCCTTCAACGTCATAAGCGGTTTCTACAAGCCCACGTCAGGAACGATAAGATTCATGGGAGAGTCAATCGGAGGATTAAGCCCGGACAAAGTCTGCCGCGCTGGAATGAGCCGGACATTTCAGAATATACGGTTGTTCGGCCATGAGACAGTCTTGCAGAACGTAATGACAGGCTCAAGGATTCGGCAAAAATATTCGTGGTGGATGACTCTTGCGCCGTTCATATTCACGGACGTAATACGAGAGGACTCAGCCGCAAAAGCTAGGGCTATGGACTTGCTGTCACAGTTAGGACTCGCCGATTTTGCTTACGAGAAAGCGTCATCATTGCCATACGGAGCGCAGAGACGACTCGAAATTGCGAGGGCATTGGCGACTCGTCCGAAATTCTTGCTACTTGATGAGCCTGCAGCCGGAATGAATCCGCAGGAGTCTGAAGAGTTGTTACAGTTCATACGCAGGTTACGAGATGAATTTGACCTCACAATATTATTGATTGAGCATGACATGAAAGTTGTTATGAACGTGTGCGACTATATTCACGTTCTCGATCAGGGAGTTCACATCGCACAAGGAACGCCGGAAGAAATCAAAGCCAATCCGCGAGTCATTGAGGCGTATTTAGGAAAGGGGGCGGCATAAATGGAATCAATGCTGAAGATTGACGGACTCAACGTTCATTACGGGGCAATACATGCTGTGCGTGATGTCTCACTCGAAATCAGACGGGGCGAAATCGTAACGCTAATCGGCGCGAACGGTGCAGGAAAATCAAGCGTGATACGTTCAATCATGGGACTGACGAAATCAACCGCACGCGAAATGACGTACACATCACCCCGGGACAACAAGCCCGTGAATATTGCAGGCCGCCCGGCAGAAGATCATGTGAGACTCGGAATATCATTGAGTCCCGAAGGCCGGAGAATTTTGCCGCAATTAACGGTTGAAGAGAATTTGCAGCTCGGCGCGTATATACGTGATGACGTGAAAGAGATTGCGAATGATATGGAGTATGTTTACTCATTGTTCCCGCGACTGAAGGAAAGACACAGGCAGAAGGGCAGCACATTGTCAGGAGGAGAGCAGCAGATGCTTGCGGTTGGCCGGGCATTGATGAGCCGTCCTGATCTCTTAATGCTTGATGAGCCGAGCTTGGGACTTGCGCCGATTCTTGTTGATGAAGTCTTTGCGATTATCCGTGAGATTAACGCGCAAGGAAGAACGATACTTCTTGTTGAACAAAATGCTTTTGCCGCATTGAAGGCCGCGCACCGTGCGTATGTTCTTGAAGTCGGAGCTGTGAGTCTTTCGGGAACTGGTTCAGAGCTTCTCAACAATCCGAAAGTGAGAGCTGCATATTTGGGAGGCTAGGAGAAAATTTTGTCCCCCTGTTGTTAATGGCAGGGGGATTATTTTATGATTTGTCTTCTTTGCGGAATGCTCTTACAATCAGCGATATTCCTTCAGCGATTGCACCGAAAAGAGATTTTATGCCCGCGACAATCTGAGGCATCGCGAACACAACAAGAATTATTAACAGTAACCAGTAATCCCAGTGATATAACCCAGCTACATCATGTTTCAGCCCTGTAACATCTCTTTGAAGCTCTATAACTTCCGCTTTCAGTTCTTTGAAGTCCTGCCTGACCTCTAATTTGAACGTGTCAACATCCTGCCTTATAGCTGTTATATCTTGTCTTACTTCCGATTTGAACGTGTCAATGTCCTGTTTTACTTCTGACTTAAAATCTTTGATGTCCTGTCTGACTTCCGATTTGAACGTATCAATATCTTGTTTCACTTCTGTTTTGAACGTGTCAATGTCCTGTTTCACTTCTGACTTAAAGTCTTTGATGTCCTTCCTGACTTCCGATTTGAACGTGTCAATATCCTGTCTCACTTCTGACTTGAACGCGCCCATCTCCTTTATCATTGTCGCGTGAAACTCTGCATTTTCCGCCCTCATGTCTGAAATCTGCTTTTCTGTCCGCGCAAAATGTTCCCTCAGCAACAATTCAAGCCTCTGCATATCAACAGCATTATCTGCACTCGTCATCATTCATCATCTCCCTTCACGCAGAAATTATACACATTACGCCGTGATTACTTCAGCTTGCCTTGATGTTCAGCGCGTATTCTCATTAACAGCTGGCCTAACATGTTTTCACCGTAACCGAGATTAATATCAAATCCCCAGAATGTATCCTGCCAGTCATTTCCCTCAACTAAGAGAGCCTGCTTTGTCGCTGAAAGTTTCTCCATCAAGTCCGGGTTCTGCGTGAATTTCGCCTTGAGTATCTCATGCATCACTGACACTTTCACTTCTTCCCAATCATCACGGAGCTTCACTTTGTAGCCTGCACGCTTTGAGTCTGACGGGCGCAATCCTGAAATCATTTTGCGTTCTGAAGGGTCTGTGCTTTTCTGTGCCTGAAATGCTGCCTCTGAGCTTCCGAACGTCAGCCCCTCAAATGTTACCGGGCACTCGTAAAAGTTGCTCAAAAATTCGTACTCGTTCTCAAAATCTGTTATGACTTCCATGAATATCCCTCCTAAAATTTACGCCGGGAGAGCGTGAACTTCCTTAACACCCGGCAATTGTACATTCCCCGTATCAATCTCCGCAATCTTTTCGCGCAATGTCTCAAGAATACCTGCCGTGATATTTTCTGTGCTGCTTGTTATTTCGCGTTTCGTTTCGTTTATGCTCTCTATCATTTTTTCGCGCCGCACTTTTGCCGACTCAAGCTGCTGTGCCGTGTGTGTCATCTGCAATGCAATGTCCCTCTGAATCGTCTCAAAGTACAAACTGTGAACAGAAGTCCCCGCCTCATAGTGTGAGAGAATCTCAAAGAGTGCCGGAAGTTTCTGCGACATATATTCTTCATGATCTTCATTGATTGCCCGCGTAAGTTCATCGTAAAAGTTTTCAGCCTCACGAACTGCCTGCAAATTTCCCCGCTCAATTATTGCGAGCCTCTGAGCTGCTAACTCGTTAAGTTTCTCCTGCATGGCCGATATTGCATCAGCGATTATCACAAAGCCTTCTGCCCTCGCACGTTCCTGCGCGATTCTGCTCTGCGTTTGTGCCTCGATTATGTCAAGCTGCGCACGCCTCATAAATTCGAGCCGTTCCTTCTCCATTCCTGCGAGCCTGATTTGTGAGGAGGACTCAATCTCTGCGCGTTCCTTGTCGAGTTGAGCCGCCTTCACCCGGTCGGGGTCATATGTCGTTGTCGTTGTGTTGTGATTCGTTGTCGTGATTGTGTGAGTGCTTGTGCTTCCTCCGCTGTAACTTTTTCCGGCGTATGATGACACAGCGTTTGCTACAGCCTTGCCGCTATTGCCCGTGAAGAATGATGTTAATTTGCTGACTGCGTTTGTGCAGAATGATGCGAGTCCCGAAAACAGTCCCATTATTTTGCATCCCCTTTCTTGAGAGCCTTGCGCATTCTCGACACCAAAGAATTGTATTCCTTGTTGCGCCGCGAAAGCTCATCACCGTATGACTTTGCGTCAGACAGATAGACATCGTAATTTTTCGCCTTCAGTTTCATGAACCCTTCAAGAATTTCTGCTGAAACATCACGGAAATCATCATCATCAATTATCGAGTCAAGCGGAATGTCAAGCAACGTGTTAGCCCAGTTAATGATAAATATTCTGTCAGCAGGACTCGTACAGCTGAATATTATCTCCTGCAATCCCCGCTGAAATTCTGACGCGCAGTCGTAAAGCATACTTTCTGTCTTGATCTTCTCAAGGAGACTCCCCGCTGGCTTGTCTTCAAACTCCTGAAATACAGATTTCCTCTCATCAAGATAAAACTTATCGACCGCAGATTTATACCCCTCAAGAACTGCTATAACCCTCTCAGGAATCGTAACGCCCGACTCATTCGCGGAAATATCACCCTTCAATCCCCATTCAATGACAGGCTGCAACTTCCTCTCAATCTCAAGACGCAATGACTCCCAGTCTTTGAGCCACGAGTCAAAAGTTTCATTGTCAACATTATCCCTCATACATGAATCCACAAGCTGAGTCATTAACGTAGTCTTGAAGACCCTGAAATTTTCTGACCAGTCCGCGAGAATCTTAACGGCGTTGACGACAAAATCACGGTGAGACTCGAAATACTCAATTTTCCGCAAAGCATTCGTGATGATTCGTGCTGTGTTCTCTGCGACAAGTGCGAAATCTGCGCGGCGTTCTTCTGCGATTTCTGCGAGTTCGGTTAAGCTGTCTGTGCTGTCTATGCGTGCTTCAAGCTCATCGGCCTGACGTTTTACGGCGAGAATTTTTGCCTTCACCGTGTGCATTGCGAGTGAAAATTTTCGGCGGAAGGTCTCTTTTCGTTCGCGGAGAAGTTCATTCTCTTCATGTGAAAGCGCGGGGCTGTCCTCATATTTTCGTGAAAGCTGAAGGGCTATCGTGTTTGACTCGCGTATTGTGTCTTCCTTTTCGCGCTCGTAGGACTCAATGAGGGACATTAATCCGTCTGTCCATTTCTGCAACGCCTGAAAGTATTTTATGACGGAGGAGTCTATTGCTGTGATGTCGTATTGCGCGAGGGATTGTGTGTAATCGAACTCGGACGATAATACGCGGTGCGCTGTGAGCTGGTCAATTTGCGCGCTGAGTTCCTGAAGTCTTGACTCAAGCTGAGGTTTGCGGATGAAGAATCTGCCGTAAAGCCCTGTGATTTGGTAGTTGCCAAAGTCTGGCCAGAGATTATTTTGTGTGAAAAGGTTTATTGTTGATTGCGGATTGTTTGAATCATAATTTGTGTTTGCGATTAGTAATCGGCTGCAGGGGATTAACCAGATAGTATTATCATAGCCGTACTCATTCGGTGATGTAGAATACCTATCTAAGTCTATTCTGCCTGCTGATATGTTCCGTATGTCTTGGCCTTCTGTGAATGGGAATGGTATGTCATGAACTAACTTCTTTATTTCATCGGCTGTAGGAGCTTCCCAAGCAGTTATCCCGGTTGCAGTTTTAAATGTTCCGATTATGGTAGCAATATATTTAAGGTTACGCAGATTAGGCCACAAAAGCCCGGTGTCTTTGTCCATGAGAATGTATTTGTTGTTACTGAAGAAATACCACCGCTGACTCTTTATCACCGCAAGTATTCTGCTTATGCCCTGTTCGCTTTCGGACTCAATAGTGCTGAGTTCTGCCTGTAATTTCTCGCGCTCTGAGAGTAATTCTTTCAGCTCCGGCATTATGTTTCCTTCTTTCTTTTGGGAATGCGAATATTCTACAGTAATCACTCACTCCGTCAAATGCGTTTGGTTTATGCTTTGTCCTCCCTGCGGAATATTCTCGCAACCGCTGATACTGCATCTGCTGCGGCGCCGATAAGAGCTTTTATGCCCGTTAGTATCTGAGGCATGGCCAGAAGCGCAATGATTATTGCCAGCGTCCAGTAGTTCCAGTGATACAGCCCGGCTACATCATGCTGAAGCCCGGTAACGTCCCTCCTGAGCTCTACAACTTCCGCTTTAAGTTCTCCGATGTCCTTCCTGACCGATGTTATATCCTGCCTGACTTCTGACTTAAAGTCGCTGATGTCCTTCCTGATTTCTTTTGTGAATGCGTCAAATTTTGAGTCTGTCTTCTGCGTGAATGCGTCAAATTTTGAGTCCTGCTTCTCTGTGAATGCCTCGAATTTTGCGTTTTGTTTCTCTGTGAATGCCTCAAATTTTGCGTTTTGTTTCTCTGCAAAATCACTGAACTCCTTTATCATCGTTGCATGAAACTCTGCATTCTCCGCCCTCATGTCTGAAAGCTGTTTGTCCGTCCTCGCAAAATGTTCCCTCAATAACGACTCAATTCTCGAAACATCATCGCTTGCCATAATGTTATCTCCTTTCTTCGTGGATGTTCATATTCTACATGACACACGCACGCCGTCAAACGTAGTGTGCTAATATAATCTCATCCACAAAATTTTTGACACAAGGAGGAATTTTCACGCACACAATGAAGAATGCAGTCCGCAAATTTTTCACGCTCGCTTGCTCACTAATCACATCAGAATGGAAAGCCGTTACCGTAATCATACTTGCGAGTCTCCTTCAGGCGTTCGCGGTCAATTACTTCACGCTTCATTATCGCTTCCCTGATTTGGGCGTGTCGGGAATCGCTGTCCTAACTAATTACGCTTTCGGGATTTCGCCGAACTGGGTCATACTCACGGGCAATATTATTCTCATGATATGGGCATGGCGGGATCTCAACCTTCATTTTTTGGGACTGACTCTCACGGCAATATTCACGTTCTCGACCGGGCTTACGATTTTCGCAATGTATCCTTTGAGCCTTCCTGATGACAAATTCATGGCTACGGTCATAACGGGACTCATTAAGGGCTTTGCTGGCGGTCTCATGTTCAACGTAGGCGGTTCAGGCGGAGGCACTGACATAATAGCGGCGGCATTGCGGAAACGTTACGGGCTTGAGGTCGGGCAGTTCTCAATCTTCATCAACCTGTTTATTCTCGGTCTGTCGATCGGTGTCGTTGGTCTTGAAGCTGTTGTGTATGGTGCTGTAGGTCTCTACGTGAACGGCGTAACAACGGACAATGTTACGAGGAGTTTCGACAAACGCAAGCAGGCAATAATCATCACGAACAAGCCGGATGAAGTCAGCAAGTTCATCAACGAACATGGCCGCGGAGTAACGAGACTCGAAGGCAGAGGAGGCTATACGGGTCAGCCCAGGCCGGTATTGATTACGCTGTTAGATCCCCGGCAGGTAGTCAACCTCAAACGATTCTTGAAGGAACATGACGAGCACGCTTTTGTGTCGATATGCGACGCTTCAGAAGTATTAGGGCAGGGCTTCAAGAGCTGGCGTTCATTATGATAAATTGTAAACTTATGCGTTAAAAAGTGGTTTACAATGTTAAGGAGTGATTTATTACGAGTGATTTCTCTATAGGGAGTTTGTTAGACGATGACAAGAAAGCATCACTTCAAAGTTTTTCGGAGAATTTGCCGTTAAAGGACGCGCCGAAATCAAAGAGGGATATTGTTTCACGAATAGCATACTTGATAGGAGTTGACGCGAAATATTTCGGACTTGAGCATGACGGAATGAACCCGCAGTTTTACCGCACTGTTTTTGAGCAGCTTAACGCCGACAAAGAAGCGCGAATCGTAAGAAGCCTTTGCAGACTGCGCACGAAAATTCAGCGGCACTTCAAAGCAATATGCACGGAGATGAACTCAGATGTGAAGAACATAGACTCAATGCCTGACCTTATACCGCCGGAAATTTTGATGACTCTGGAGTCTGACGGCGTATCAATCGTGAGGCCCCGCAAGCGTCCTGAAGATTATATTGTTGACATACATAATTATTTGCTTCCTCATGTGCCTAACTGCCAGAAGTTTATGCCTTCGTGGGTGAAATGGATCTACATCCGAAACATATTCTTTATCCCGCGCGGCAACACTGTAGACGGTAACCGAGATGCCGCGAAGCTCTACTATGAATACCGCGACTTGTTCCCGTACCAGGCATATATCAATTGGAATCCTGACGAGAGGGACGGAAATATTCTGCGTGATGATGCTAAATTTTTGCCTGTTCTTTACGAACATAACCGCGACAAGTTTTATGACATGAGCAAAGTAACAGAAGCCGGCGACGCTGCAATAGATGACCCGACAGAATTTTTTGATGACGCTCAAAGGGTATTGATTGCTGTTGACTGTGAGAACGCTGACCCCTGCAAGGCTATCGGAATCATCAAGGAGCTTTCACGGCTGAACCTCGTCAAGAAGATCGCAAAGATAATACTTGTTGATGATGAGCATACCTCTTCACAGTGGCGGGCATTGAGACGGAATGAAAACTTGCCGTTAGAGTACTACATGACGGACCGGGTGAAAGATGACAAGTCAGCAGTAGACGTAGCATTGACGATAAAATTCTGCCGTGAGATTGTGCAGGCCAAAGCAGAAGGAACACCAATAGACTCGGCAATAATAATATCAAGCGACTGTGATTTCTGGCCATTGATAGAGCTTACGCCGGAAGTGCGCTTCATGGTAATGCTTGAGTACGACAACTGCTCGCAGTCATATTATCAGAGATTGCAGAATAACGATGTGCCTTTCCTGTATATAGATGAATATTTTACGGCGGGAAATCTTGAGCTTAAGACGGAAATAGTTTTGCAGGAAGTAATACGGGGAATAGAGGAGGAACACTTGAGCAAGATAAATATATTCTCAGTGATTAACCGTGCGTTGATGAAACTTGAACTGAAGATGACAGAGAGCGAGGCGGCGGCATTCTACGCAAAATACATATCGCCAATGAGCATAACATTTGCGAAGAACGGAAGCGCGTTGCTCCAGAACAAACCAACACTGAAAGAATGAATCAGCCCCCCTTGAGAATGAGGGGGATTATTTTTTCTTTGCACTGCACGTAACATCAAACGTGTATTTTTCGTCCGGGTATGTCTCATCAATAATGAATCCCTCCCATCGAATGAGCGCGGAATTTCCCGGCATGAAAGACAATGTGATTTTGTCCTCGCCGTCAATAAATTCTGTGCTGAAGCTCCATGAGTTTTCGCCCTCGCGCTTAAGGTCATAGGGTACGGAGTATTGCCAAGTTCTTTCGCAGACGATTTCGCCCTGAATGTTAGTGATTACTCCCGTGAAAATTACGTCTGCTCTTCCTTCTGCTTCACTCTCAGAATATTTCACGCTCTCAACTGTGAGTGATACGTCGTCGGCATTAAGTGATACGTCAACGCCGGGCTGATGAGGGTCAGTTCCTGTTCCGTTTCCTGAAGCAGTCCACACGCCGATGAGCGAACTGAGGCTTGAAGATTTCTGCTGAGTTTGTGATTCTGAATGCTGAGATTGTTTTGATGATTTGCGTTTTTTCTTTGCGGCTTCACTCTGAGGACTCCAAAACAGAATCGACAATATGATTACGAGTGCAAAAATTTTATGGCAATGCTTCATTTTGATCTCTTCTTTCAGCGGGATAAATTATTGTAGCACAGGCTGTATAATTATCGGTGTTAGGAGGCATAACAATGACAAAAATTTTGGTAGTCTCAGGACACACTGACTTGCAGGGAAATTCATTCGCAAACAAAATCATACTTTCACGGCTTGAAGAGATAATGTCGGCTGAATATGTATATCTTGACTCTGAGTATCCTGGCTGGAAGTTTGACATTGAGCGCGAGCAGGACAGGCTGAGGAACGCGGATGTGATTGTGTTTCAGTTCCCGTTCTTCTGGTACGGAGTCCCTTCGATAATGCACAAGTGGATGGAAGAAGTATTTGTGCACGGGTTCTCTCACGGCTCAAAGGGTAAGGCACTTGTCGGGAAAAAGTTTCTTGTTTCGTTCACGTCGGGCGCGCCGGAAGAAACGTACACAGCCGGAGGGGTTCAGGGTTATCCCGTTGAAGATTTCCTGATACCGCTGAAGCAGTTCGCTAAGGCCTGCGGGATGATCTGGGCGGGATATGTATACAGCGGCGGATTGTCCTACGCGAGTCGTCATGATGATGAGAAACTGCAGCGCATGAAGGAGAAAGCATTACTTCACGCCGAGAGAGTCGCAGAGATGGTGAAATCACTGTAAGGGCGGTTGACAAGCCATGAAAAATAGTATAATGGACTCAGGACTCAGGACTCAGGACTCAGGACTCAGGACTCAGGACTCAGGACTC
>CAMHMH010000003.1 GCA_946186205.1 uncultured Fretibacterium sp.
GGACTCAGGACTCAGGACTCAGGACTCAGGACTCAGGACTCAGGACTCAGGACTCAGGACTCAGGACTCAGGACTCAGGACTCAGGACTCAGGACTCAGGACTCAGGACTCAGGACTCGACTCGCTATTTGACTCTTCAGGGTTAAAGGCATACTCCGGGTACTTAACAGACCGTGCGGAATTGCTGCAGTCATCATCAGGCGGAGGAGCAGCAGCACTCTCAAAGGCAATAATCCGTGAGGGAGGCTCAGTATTCGGAGCGTGTTACTCATCAGATTTCAGGTCAGCAGAATTTGCATGTATCGAAAAAGTTTCAGACCTTCACAAGCTCAAAGGCTCAAAGTATATCCCAACAGAAAAGAAAATATTTCAGGACGGCGAATATAAATCCGTCTGGCCATGTGTCGCGGAAAAATTATCATCAGGAAGGCCGGTATTATTCACGGGACTCGGCTGTGATGTAGCGGCGTTGAAGTCATATCTCAGCGCAAATCATATTGACATGCAGAATCTCTTCACAGCAGATTTGATTTGCTACGGCCCTGCGCTTATTGACGTTCACACGCAGTATATAGACTCTCTTGAGCGAAAATACAAATCGCGTCTCACAAATTTCACAGTGAGGCACAAGGCTGAAGGCTGGACTCCTCCGTATGTGCTTGCGGAATTTGAGAACGGTAAAAGATTCAGTACTCCGTTTTATGAGACTGACTACGGGCTTGCGTTCGGAATGTATACACGTGACTCGTGCTTTCATTGCAAGTTCAAAGGCTCGAACCATCAGGCAGATATTACACTCGGTGATTTCTGGGGAATGACTCCCGACATGGCCGGCTATAATCCTGACGGCGTATCAATCTTCATCGTGAAGACTGAGCGCGGAGAGTCCCTCATGCGCAAGATTGACCCGGAGGAATTTGCGCTTTCTCCTGCTGACATAAGGACGGCGATTGAGAGCAACACTATGTACTGCACGAGCCGCAAAAAGCCAGACGATTATTCACGGTTCTGCGAGGACTTAAGGACTGTAGGACTTCACCGGGCAATAGTGAATCATTTCGGGAAATTGAGATATTACACGATGGGAATACGCCGGATGATTCCGAAGCCAGTAAAAAGAGTCATCAAAGCCATACTCCGCAGATAGTGTACAATATCCCGCATAAATCCATAAAAGGCGGGGTAATATGTCCTCAAAATATGAATGGCCGTCCGAAAAAATTTCACCCGAAAATTTGCTGGCCTTTGCGCGTGAAGCCGCTGAAAATTCCTATGCTCCTTACTCGCGGTTTCACGTAGGGTCAGCAATACTCCTTGAAAATGATGAAGTAATTCAGTCCTGCAACGTAGAGAACGCATCATACAGCCTCACGATATGCGCCGAGCGTGCCGGGATTGCTATGATGATTTCGCGCGGTAAAAGCAAGCCTCTTGCGATTGCTATAGCTGCCTCACATGAAGACAGAGACGACTACATGACGGTGCCGGGACTGCCCTGCGGATCTTGCCGCCAGGTTCTCGCTGAGTTCAACCCGGATATACTTGTTGTGCTTGCGTCTGAGAATGAGCCGGAAATTATCAGCTTGCGGGAATTATTGCCCCGAATGTTTTCATTGCGGCCATGAAGTGCGGAGTCGTAACAATAATAGGCCGTCCCAACGCGGGAAAATCATCGCTCATCAATGCCCTTCTGAAGACTCATGCCCTTATCATTTCCCCGAAGCCGCAGACGACTCGCAACGCCTTACGCTGTATATACAATGATGATGACTCGCAGATAATTTTCACCGACACACCCGGACTTTACACGCCTGACTCTCGTGACAAGCTCGGAATTTTCCTGAATGACTCGATACTTGATGCCCTTGATGACTCTGACTGTATATTGTGGCTTGTTGACGCAGGGACTCGGAAGCTCAAGCCCGACGATTATGTGATCGCTGAAATTCTTCCGAAAAATATTCCCGTCATACTCGCTGCTAATAAGTCCGACAAATCAGACCCGGCTCAGGCGTTCAGACTCTATGAAGGGCTGTTCACGTTTGCAGGAAGAGTCGCAATCTCAGCGCGAACAAAGCGGGGACTCGACTCGCTCATGGCCGCGTTGATGCCTCATATCCCGGAAGGCGAGCCGATTTATGACGCTGATATATTGATGGACACGACAGAGAAATTCATGGCCTCAGAGATAATACGCGAGAAAGTTTTGATGTTATTGCGTGATGAAGTGCCTCATTGCGTGGCGGTTGTTGTTGACGAGTACAAAAGCCCGGAGGAATACCCCGGCCGTAAGAAGCTCTACATACGCGCGACATTAATCACTGAGACTGAAGGCCAGAAGAAAATCGTAATCGGCTCAAAAGGTGAGATGATAAAGAGAATAGGCGAGGAGTCACGGAAGGCAATCGAGAATGTTACGGGCATTCCTGCGTATATAGATTTGTGGGTGAAGGTTGCTGCTGACTGGCGGAGGAATCCTGCGGCGTTAAAGCGTCTGGGCTATGCGTGAGTCAGAAAAACCCTCCCCGCATTTTCACGAGAAGGGCTTAACTGAGAAAGGAGTGTTATATGGGTATGATGTGTATGTGTGTATTAGCGTCTTGTCCTGAAAAATTCGTCTATGCTGTCAAGTATGTCTTTGGGCAGCATTGTTTTGAGCAGATATTTCTCCGGCTTGAATCTCAGCACTTCCATTATGCTGCGCTTGTCTCCTTTTGCCGTCAGGAACATCACGGGAATGTTTGACGTGTTCGGGTCGGAGCGAATCATCTCAAGAACTTTCGGGCCGTTCACGATTGGCATCTCGAAATCAAGAAGTATGAGATCAACTTTGTTCTTTGCGAGGATGGTTATCGCGTTCATTCCTGAGCTTGCGACGAGGATTTTATAGCGCGTGGATAAAAGGCTCTTCATTGAGCGCAATGCTGTAGCGTCATCGTCAACAATAAGAATGCTCTTGAACTCTTTGAGCTTGTCGACGGCTTCTCCTTCTTTCTGCAAACGCTTTATGAGGTCTCCCAAGTCTACCGGCCTCGTGTACATCTGCGCAACGTAATCGGCTTTCTTCCCCACAACCGTGTCGAGCTCTTCCTGAGTCCCGATCACAAAGAAACGTATTCCCCTGTCTTCTACAAGGTCTCGTATATATCCGAGCACGTCAATCATCAAGTTGTCCTCGCCCTGAAGATAGAGGATGAATATTCGCGGTATGTCGTCTTTCTTTTCGTCTGCTGCTGCTGACTGCTGGCCTTCCTCGCTGCCTTCCCCCTGCTGCTGGCTCAAGAGCGCGGCGACTTCAGGGTCAATTCCTTCCTCATCATTTCCGTTGTCTTCTTTCAGGAAGTTTGATATTGCCGTAACATCTGGCTTGACCGTCAGCACCTCGAAATCCTGCGCCTTAAGGTGATTGATTATGCCCTCTGAAATGAAGCTGACTTTTTCTGTAATGAATAATACTTTGCTCATTCTTTCACATTCCTTCTTTCATGCGAATATATTTTGCAATCAATTTACTTTATACATTATAGCAACTCATTGTGTTACGCGGCACTTGTTACGCATTCTTTGTGATAGGGTATGTGTTCTAAAGCAACTCTTCAAGCGTACCCCAGTCAGCACTTGTTACGCATTCTTTTATCTTGTCGAATTTCTCGCGCTCTGACTCTGGTATGCGGTAATTCTTTGCTTCCTCCATCATTCTGTCTATGTTGTCGAGGTCGAAATCAGCCGCGAAACCCTTAATCAGCGAATACATTTCGTGCAGATCCTCAACAGAAATCTCCGGCAATGACATATCAGGCTCATCATTATTCCCGAAAACTTTTGCGAGTTCAGGCTTATAGCTCCGATAAAGCGACAAAAGCGCGGGAGTTTTTGACTCAATTTCTGCGACGTCGTTTTTGTCCCCGCAAGCCTCAAGATATTTCGCGTCCTCTGAGAGCTTCAATGCGCCTACGAGACGGGCGGCACTCTTCAGCGCGTGTACTTTTATCGTGTAATTCTTGATGTCCTTTTCGCGTTCAAAGCCTTCAATCTCGTCCGCTTTCTTGTCGAGGGAGTTATAGAATATCTCAAGAGCCTGTATGAATGTGTCTTCCGTTCCGCAGTTTGTTACGGCGGCGTTGTAATCAATTCCGGGAATGTTTTTGTACTTTGCTGACTCGTCTTCAGGCTGTGAAGTTTCTTCTGTTGCGTTTGATTCGGGCTTTGTGTCATCAGTCATATCATCACCGCGAACAATCAAATCAGCCGGCAGATACTCAAGAAGCACTTGCTCAAGCCTCACAGTGTCGACGGGCTTCGATATGTAGTCGCTGAACCCTTCATCTATATATAGCTGTCTCGCTCCTAACACAGCGTTTGCAGTGAGAGCTACAACGGGCGTGTTGTAGTTCAGTCCGTCGGTCATCTTCTTCATGTTGTGGAACGCCTCAATGCCATCCATGCCCGGCATACGGTGATCAAGAAATATCATGTTGTAGTGATTCATTCGCACCATCTGAAGCATTTCGAGACCGCTTGAAGCCGTGTCAATTTTGATTTTCGTTTTCTTGAGGAGGTTTGCGAACACGAGAAGATTCACATCAGCATCATCAACAACAAGCACTCTTGCATTAGGAGCCTGGAACGACTGCGCGAATGTCTTTGTCTGATGTGCCGTCGCCGTTGAGAATGCCCGCTCATAGTCCCCGATTGGCTCCCACTTAATGACAGCCTGCTTAACGTCAAATGAGAATGTAGATCCCTTGTGAAACACGCTCTCTACTTTCAACTCTGAGTCCATTAGCTGAAGAAGTTTCTGCACAATCGGAAGCCCTAAGCCGGAACCGTCCGCGCTGAATCTCCTTGAGGCTTCTACGTGTTCAAACGGCTGGAAGATCTCCTCTATGTTCTCTGACTTTATCCCGATACCCGTATCACTCACTGCGCACTTCAGCAGAATGTTATACGTGTCGAGAGTCTCATAGCCTATTGTTACGGTGACTCCGCCGCGCTCGGTGTACTTTATCGCGTTGTTCAGGATATTCATCATCACCTGCCGTATGTGGTACTCGTCGCCGTCAAGTATTCGGGGTATATTTTTGTCGACGTTCACGGTGAAGGTGAGGGATTTTTTCTTTGCCTGTTCAGCCGCGACACTCACAAGGTCATTAACCAGCGAGCTTAAATCGTAACGCACGGGCATAATTTCCATTTTCTTGTCCTGAAGTTTCGAGAAGTCTAACACGTCGTTGATTATTCCGAGCAATGCTCGCCCGCTTCTTTGAATCACTAATGCATACTCGCGGATCTCTGGCCGTTCTTCCTCACGCAGAATCATTTCGTTCATTCCTAGTATGGAGTTCATCGGCGTGCGAATCTCGTGGCTCATGTTGTTGAGGAAGGAGCTTTTTGCCTCGTTCGCTGAATTTGCTTCTGCTATCGCGCTGTCGAGTCTCGTCTGCTGATGCCTGTATGAATACGTGTACATTATGCAGAACAGCGCAAGCACTCCCGTAACAATCAGAATCGGAAGGAATGTATTTGACGGTAGAGCAAGAGCGGCATCAATAGACTCGGGGTAATAGTGAGCAAATACAGCGTTTGAACCGTAAGCGGCAAGCTCAAGGCAAACCATCACGACAGCTTCCCACGTCGGCAGAAAACACGGTGTAGCTACGACAGCAAGTATAAAGAATACCGGCACTCCTCCCAGCGTCCCTCCGTCAAGAAAGAACAGAGTCGTAAGTCCGAAAATGAATCCTCCGGCCGTCAACGGATAAGAGAATTTCTGAAGGGCTGATGTGTTCCCTGCCTTGATGCACATGAACGAGTAAACAAAAAGCACGAGCGACAGCAGCGACAACACAAAGTAAGCGCACGATGACGCAGCGAATCCACCGGCCGCACGAATGACTCCGATTAAGCCCATCGACATCGCCGCGACGATTCCGAACGCGCAGAAACATAAAGCCGTAATATTATTGCCCGAACTGTCAGGCTCAATGATTAATTGTCTGATTGTGTGAGTATTCATGCGCTGAATAATATCACAATTACTTCACAGGTGCTACAGTGCTTGACGATAACATGATTTTGCGACTCACGATATATAATACTGTCATTCATTCCAAACTTGCTGAAGGAGTTTTAATAACTTGGAGAATAGTTACATTATTGAATCAGAAATTGCTGTTATATTTCTGAGCATTACACTTTGCGTATATCTTCACATAATTTACTCCGGGACATCATCAGACAAAAAAGGACTCCTGCGTTACTGTTACATGGCAACAGCGAGCGGCATTGCGGATATTATTGCGTCATTCGTTCTTGCTCACGGCTCATCGTTCCCGGCCATGTCAAAATACATCTGCTCAATCGTGATTCAGTGTGTCGACTGCGGAGTGTACTTTATGTTTATGAGATATATATCTTGCTTCGGTGCTGACACTCCCGGGCGGAGGCGGATGCTTTACGCGCAGAATATTTTTCTCGGCGTGTTCTTTTACTTGCAGCTTGCCGGGCATTTCACTGGCGCAAACCTCTCAGTCTCTGCTGACGGTTCAATCATTGCAGGAGCATTGCAGCCAATCATAACAAGCGGCTTCATTCTCTTGTGGTCTGTGTGGGCCTGGGCTGAACTGTACATATACAGAAGGGCTTTCACGAAAGGACAAATGTGGGCGTTAGTTCTCAATCTTATAGTGTGCTGGGCGTTAATGTTCTTAGAGGTTCAATTCTTCCCTAACATTCCGATACAGTTCATAATAATCTCGGTCAACATGTATTACTTCTTCTTCCTTCTTGAGACTCCCGCATACAGAGACTTAGAGCGGACACTCGAACGACTCAAGAAAGCAAAGGAGATCGCAGACCAGGCAAACGAGGAAGCAATAGCCGCCGACAAAGCAAAGGGAGAATTTCTCGCTAACATGTCCCACGAGATAAGGACTCCTCTCACAACAATAATGGGAATGGATGAAGTAATCCTGCGAAAGTATGAGTCCGGCCCAGTCTATGAATATGCGAGGGACATTCAGAGCGCGGGCAACTCATTGCTTCACATCATCAATGACATTCTTGACTTCTCGAAAATTGAGTCAGGGCAGCTTGAACTAGCACTGAGGAATTACGACTTAGGGCGAGTCCTTCGTGATGTCGACAACATGGTGAAGATCCGCGCGGAACAAAAAGGCTTGCAGTTCACATCACAGATTGATTCGTCATTGCCTGATGAGTTATTCGGCGACAGGATCCGGGTCCAGCAAATTATGGTCAACATTCTCAACAACGCCGTGAAGTATACCAAGAAGGGCAGCGTTAAGTTCACACTGACGGGCGTAAAAGGTGATGACCCGTCGTTAATCGTCCTTCACATTACTGTTGCTGATACAGGGATCGGCATTCACGCGGAAGATATACCCAAGCTCTTCAAGTCATTCAGCAGGATAGACGCAAAGGAGACTCATAACATCGAGGGCACCGGGCTCGGACTCGCAATCACGGGACGGCTCATTGAATTGATGGGCGGCACTGTGGAAGTAACATCAACATACGGAATCGGCTCAACGTTCCATGTTGTTATCCCTCAGAAAATCGTCGGCGAAAAGACCCTGAGAGAGTACGAGCTTGAAGCAGGCCACAAGAAAAAAGAAGTCCGCAAGATTCTCAAAGCTCCAAGCGCAAGAGTCTTGATAGTAGATGACAATGACATGAACAGAATCGTATTGCGCTCGCTCATGAAAGAAAATGAAGTGAAAGTTGACGACGCTGAATCGGGCGAGGAGTGCCTCAAGAAATGCGCTGAGAATGAGTATGACGTTATCCTTATGGACTACATGATGCCGAGGATGGACGGCAAAGAGACTCTCCACAACCTGAAGGCCATGACTGACGCGCCCGGAGCAAAAGCAAAAGTTATCGTGTGCACGGCAAACGCGCTTGTAGGAGTGAGGGCAGAATTATTGTCAGCAGGATTTGACGACTTCCTGAGCAAACCTGTAAACGGGAAGGAGCTTGAAGAGATGCTTGCGAAATATATCCCGCCGGAGAAAATCACACAGGGCTTGGAGGGATAACACATGCTGACATACGGTTATAATGTATGGATTGAAGCTGCTGTGATTCCGTTTCTCGGTGTGCTTGCGTTCTTCCTGTACATTCGTTACGGCACAAAGGTTGAGATTAACAGGCGGTTTCGTTTCCTCGCGCTGTCTACATTCTTTGCGGCATTGATGGAGGTCGGCTCAACTCTTCTCATTGACGGCTGGGGACATCGCCACGCTGTGAACCTGACACTGCGGACTCTCTATTACGCGACAATAAACGTCAATGCTTACTCGCTGATGAGATACGTTGAAGCGTTCGTGCATGTCGACAATCCGAAATTCGCGCGCTTCAACAAGATATTGCTTGCGTCAAGTTTCCTCGTCCTGATTCTGAATCTCATTCCCGGCACTTCAGGATTCTTCTTCCTCATAGTGAGCGACGGAGGACTCTTCCGGGGAACATACAATACTTTGTGGCGGAGCGTCTACGTTCTTTACTTTGCGGCTATGGCATTGTGGCTTCAGGTTACGCACAGGGAATATTACACGGGCAAGGCTCAGTTTGTCGTTCTGAATACAATCGTCGGACTCTTAATCGCTGCGAATGTCATTCAGTACATGTTCATACAGACGGTGCTTTTCACTTACGCTGTTGCTGCAATAATGCTGTTCATAATGTTCTTCTACTATGAAGCCCCCGTGTACAGGAAGATGCTTACGGTTGAGAAGGAGTTAGAGTCATCCCGTCAGAAGGCTGAACACTCAACGCGACTCAGCATAGCCGCCAACCGCGCAAAAAGTGATTTCCTCGCTAACACATCACACGAAATCCGCACACCCATGAACGCAATACTCGGTATGAATGAAATGATCCTCAAAGAAAGCAGCGACCCCGAAATCAGGCAGTCCGCGTTAGACATTCGCCGGGCGGGGAATCATTTGCTCTCAATCATCAATAACATTCTCGACATCTCAAAGATTGAGTCCGGGAAGATGGAGCTTTACCGGGCTGATTATCATTTGTGGCAGATGTTAAGAGATGTAGAGGAAGGAATTTTTGAGACTGTTCACGAGAAGGGACTCAAGCTCATAATTGACGCTGACAAGAATTTGCCTGAACATCTTTACGGTGATGAGGATCATATACGGCAAGTGATAGTGAATCTCATCGACAACGCGGTGAAGTACACACAGAAAGGAACAATAACCCTAAGCGTCAGGGGCGGACTCAAAGAGCATAGAGTGAAGCTCATAATGTCGGTGAAAGATACGGGGATCGGAATCAGGCAGGAGGATTTGCCGAAATTGTTTCACTCATTCGAGCGCGTGAACATGAACGAGACCCAGACGATTCAGGGCGCGGGACTCGGTTTGACTCTCGTTCGTTATCTCCTTGAGCTTATGGGCGGAACAGTCCGGGCTGAGAGCGAATACGGCAAGGGCAGCACGTTCACGGTTGAATTGACGCAGCAATTAGCGCATGAAGGCTTCAGCGGGACGATTGCGGAATATGAGTCAATGCTCGCGAACGAGGGAGATATTTCGGGAGTCTCGCAGGATGACAGGCGGCCTTTCACGTGTCCTGACGCAAAAATTCTTGTGGTTGATGACACGCCGGTTAATCTCGTTGTCGCAAAAGGAATGCTGAAAGAGTCAAAAGCTCACGTTGACACGTCAGAGTCTGGCGAGGACGCATTAGAACTCATCAAGGCGAATCATTACGACATAATATTTCTCGATCACAAAATGCCCGGCATGGACGGAGTAGAGACTCTGAAACATGCGCGAGAGACTGACGGCCCTTCAAGGCTCACGAAATACATAGCACTTACTGCAAATTCAGGAACAGGACTCAGAGAAGAATATATCAGCCTGGGATTTAATGATTATCTCCCTAAGCCTATAAAATCTGACGCGCTGAAAAAGATTCTTGCCTCGTGCCTTCCTGAGAGTCTCAAAATCAGAGAGTAAATTTTCATGGCCGATAAATAAACGTAATCCCACAAAAAATTTCACACACGGAGGAGCTTTTATGTTTAATGAGAATGACTGCATGACGCTCGCAAAAATTTCTGCATTCATGCCCGGAGCGATGATCGTCTACAAGAACAACGACGCAGAGGAGATAATATTTGCCAGCGATGAGATAGCCCGGATTTTTGAGTGCGAGTCGGTTGATGACTTCATGAAGTTCACGGGCGGGAGTTTCGCGACAATCGTATACCCTGAAGACATTGAAGAAGTCGAGAACATCATACGCAAGCAGATAGCTTCAACAGGAGGATACGACTACGTAACTTACCGAATAATCACAAAGAACGGGAACATAAAGAAGATTGAGGACTGGGGACATTTCGTGCATGACCCGGAATTAGGCGACATATTTTACGTCTACCTTCACGACATGGACATACGCGAACGACTCACGGACTTGTCCGGGCAAACGAGCCTTCCTGAACCGAAAGCGGCAGTGATTGACGAACTCACCGGGCTTGCGAACATGCGCGGATTCCGTCTCAAAGCTCCGAACATGATTCGAGACCTCTTCAAGCGCGGAGGAAAACCCAGCTGCATTTACATCAACATACGGAACTTCCACACGTACAACGAGACATACGGATTCGCCGGGGGAGACAGAATGCTGAAATCAGTCGCAAGGATTCTCGTTGAGACATTCCCGAAAGGATTATGCGCCCGGTTCAGCGAGGATCATTTTGTCATCATCACTGCACAGGAAGATTTGCGCGAAAAGATTCGCCGTCTTGGAATCAGAATCAACAACTTGCGCCGGGGAGTCGTCGTCGAAATGAAAGCGGGAATCTACGAGATCAAATCGCCCGACATGGAGATAAGTATCATCTGCGACTGCGCTAAAATCGCCTGCGACTCAATCAAGCATGAGTACGGGACGAACGCACAAATTTACGACGGCAAAATGGATGAGAAAGTACAGCTTCAGGAACATATAATCTCATCATTCGAGTCGGCAATGAGGAACGGACAAATTCAGATATATTTTCAGCCTGTTGTTGACGTTAAGACCGGGAAAACTGCATCTGTTGAAGCTCTGACTCGCTGGGAAGATACTCAGTACGGAAGACTCGCCCCGGCAAATTTCCTTTATGTTCTTGAGGAGCAGAGACTCATTCACAAATTGGACTCGTTCGTCATCAACAAGGTGTGCGAGGAACTGAAGCGCAGAAAAGATAACGGCGGTGAAATGGTTCCTGTGTCGCTGAACTTGTCGCGGCTTGACTTTGAGCTGACAGATGTTGTGCGAGTGATTGAGGACGCTGTAGCAAAGTATGACATTCCTGAAGACATGCTGAGGTTTGAGCTTACCGAGAGCCTAATAGCTGTTGACATGGACGCGATGAAGAGAGAGTCTGAACGTTTGCGCCGTCATGGGTTCAAAGTGTGGATGGACGCTTTCGGGTCGGGCTATTCGTCGCTGAAGGTGCTGAAAGATTTTGCGCTTGACGGTCTGAAGATCGACATGGACATGATACGCTCAGTAGATGATGACCGCGCGAACATCATAATATCGGCTGTTGTTGACATGGCGAGGAAGCTCGGAATCCCGGCACTCTCGAAAGGTGTCGAGACTCAAGAGCAGTTAGCGTTCTTGAAGAAGGCCGGGTGCGATTTGGCTCAGGGATATTTATTCGGAAGGCCAGCACCCGCAAGAGGCGTGAAATAATTTCTTCTCCCTTGTCGCTATGATGATGAGGGAGAATTTTTTTTGCGTGAAGATTTCCATTCCTTTATGCTTTCGAGTCGTTTCTTGTAGTGCGACTCGCTTCCCATTTCTGAAGGGTGATAATATTCGTGTCCTCTGAGATTTTCCGGCAGGCATTCCATCTCCGTGACTCTTTCCTCGTAATCGTGCGCGTACTTGTAGCCCTTCCCGTACTCTAACTCGCGCATTAATTTTGTGGGAGCGTTCCTCAAGTGAAGCGGTACAGGTTCGGCCATGCTGTGAAGTGCGTCATTCTTTGCTGACTGGTAAGCGACATCAACGGCGTTTGACTTTGGGACAATCGACATATGAATTACAGCCTGTGCGAGATTTATGGAACATTCCGGCATTCCGATAAAGTGGCAGGCTTGGTACGCAGACACGGCCATGTTGAGCGCGGAAGGTTCAGCGAGTCCGACATCTTCAGACGCAAAACGAACGACTCGCCGCGCAATGTACAGCGGATCTTCTCCGGCCTCTAACATTCTTGCGAGCCAATAGACAGCCGCGTCAGGGTCAGAATTTCGCATTGACTTGTGAAGTGCTGAGATTAAGTTGTAATGTTCCTCGCCGTTCTTGTCGTAAAGCAATGATTTCCGTGATGTGCATTGCTCGATAACGTCCGCTGTGATTTTCCCTCCGTCAGAATTTATTGCTGCCATTTCGAGAAGAGACAACGCAGACCGTGCGTCCCCGTTCGCAAACTCAGCAATCATTCTCACAATGTCATCATCAGCCGTAACATTTAGGATTGTGAGTCCCCGTCTCAGAAGCCCGGCAATGTCATCAGGACTCAGAGGCTTAAGCACGAACACTTTGCAGCGGGACAACAGCGCGCCGTTAATCTCAAAGGATGGATTTTCTGTTGTTGCTCCGATGAGGATAATGCTTCCGCGTTCGACAAAGGGAAGAAATGCGTCCTGCTGTGCTTTGTTGAAGCGGTGAATCTCATCGACAAAAAGTATTGTGCGTGTCTTGAAGTTGCGATTGATGTCTGCCTGCTTCATTACCTCGCGAATTTCTTTGATGCCTCCTGTTACTGCTGAGAAGGTAATGAACTCTGCGTTAGTTTTTCGTGCGATGATTCCTGCGAGGGTAGTTTTGCCGACGCCGGGAGGACCCCAGAAGATCATTGAGGGGATATTGTCGCTGTCAATAATTTTGCGGAGAATTTTTCCGGGTGCGATGAGATGAGTCTGTCCTGCAAATTCGTCGAGTGATTGAGGTCTCATTCTTGCGGCTAAAGGTTCGTTGATGTGCAAAGTGATTCGACTCCTGTTTTTACGAATGATTGTATCACTGAGAGTTTAGCGTGAAGGTTAGAGCGTGAAAATTTGAGTGTGAAAAAATTATGAGAGTGCATAAAAAATGACAAGGCTTTGTGCTATAATACCAGTCAACGAAATTTTTGTAATATTGCACATGACTTGTGCGGAGAGTTTCCGTATGTCTCTACCTTGTCGAGGTAATTATAACACAGACAGGGCGGGGCGTTAATGGTTGTGTGCAAAAAATTTTTTCTCGTTTCACAAAGTAACAAGCAACAGCGTCAAGGGTTTGCAGTAACCATTCTGCAAGAGGATTCATTCGTAAATAGGCGGCGGATGAGACAAGGAAAAAATCACAGGAGGAAAAATTGTAATGAAGAAAGCACGCAAAGGATTCACACTCGTCGAATTGATGATCGTCATCGGTATTATTGGCATACTCGGAGCAATGGGAGTAATCGGAGGAACGGAAGCAACAAACATCGCGAAGGTAACGAATATTGTTGACGGCTTCAAGAAAATTGAGTCGGTAATGTTAGGTTACTATTCGTACAACTACACCACATCAGACGCAGGCGCAACAACATTAGATGACCTCGTAAAGGGAGTCAAAGCGCACATTAGAGACGCAGACAACACGCTCACAGCAGACTCAACACCAGTAGCAAGAAAGTACACAATCATAATCAATCAGACACAAGGCAGCCCAGAAAAATGGTATCTTGCGTACAAACTTGATGAAAGTGATAAAGCAACGCTCGGCCCAATCCTCAAGACGAGAGCCGCGCAGATGGGCTTCAAGAAAGGCGCAGTACAAGAAAATGTACTGACAGCTAACGAGGCTTACGACGGCACAGAAGATACAATCTATATGCAGGTACATTAACCCTTCACTAACAATCGACAAACCTATAATCAAACAACACAATACATTTTTAGAGTCTCTCACGCCTATGAGGGACTCTTCTTTTTATGCGCTGATATAATTTTTTGCGAGGTGATTTATTCATGAAAAAATTTTTTGCGGTGATGATGTTCGTATTGCTCTTTGCGTGTTCAACTTCATGCGGGACTCAGTCTCTTTCGACAATCGAGACTCAGACTCTCTCGATTGACGGCTCAAAGGGAAAACTGTCAGCGGTAATCCAGAGGCCGGAACTCAACCCCGGCGAAAAATGCCGAATGGTTATGATTCTTCACGGACTCACAGGCAATAAGAATGAGACACATATCACGGCTATTGCTGAGGCTCTCGAAGCTCGCGGTGCTGCCTCAATACGCTTTGACTTCAACGGGCATGGAGAAAGCGAAGGGGATTTCGTGAATATGACAATACCGAATGAGATTGAAGACGCAAAGAAAGTGTATGACTACGTGAAAGGGCTTGACTATGTAGACTCCGTGTCAGTTGTCGGACATTCACAGGGCGGAGTCGTAACTGGACTGCTTGCGGGGGAATTAGGCGCGGACAAAATACACAGCATAGCCCTTCTTGCACCTGCAGCGGTAATTAAGGATGACTGTATAAGGGGGATTTTTATCGGCTCTCGATTTGACGCTGAAAATCCTCCTGAGAGCCTGAAACTTAATGACTCTCTCAGCTTAGGGCGTGAGTATCTATTGGCCGGTCAGACTCTCCCGATATATCAGACATCGAAAAATTTCACCGGGCCGGTGTGCTTGATACATGGGACAGCTGATAGGATGGTGCCTTACACCTACAGTGAGACCTACAACATGCTATACAGCAACAGCGAGCTTCATTTGATGCCCGGAGCGGATCACCAGTTCACGGGATTTGTTGATGAGATGGCAGAAAAAGCTGCAGATTTCCTCGTGAAGTAAGTATCAATAGAATCCGCGTTCAAACCATTCTTCAACAGCTTCGGACGTGTGAGCGGGAGTCCTCTTCAACGCTTCAAGCTCCCGCCGCAGTTCGTCCCTCTCTCGTGTAACTTCCTCAAGCTTCATTCTCAACTCTTCAAGCTCACTCAAAAATTATTCCCTCCTTCACTCTGAAAGGCTCAATGCTCCGACGTAATATCCCGTGCATTTGCGCTATAGCCACGCCGTAATTCACTATTGGGACTCCGGCCATTTTTGCGCGGGCGAGTCTCGATTTCATTTCCTGCTCGTTAAGCATACAGCCCCCGCAGTGAACAACAAGCGCGTAATCTTTCAGCATCTCAACATCGGGAAATTCCCCCCCGGATGTGAACGAGAAATCCGGCTTTGCTCCTGAAAATTTGCGAATCCATTCGGGAATCTTCTCCGTTCCTATGTCCCCGCACTGCCTGTGATGCGTGCAGCCTTCAGAGATTAATACCTTGTCGCCGTCTTTGAGCTGTGAGAGTTTCTTTGCACCGTCAGCAAGAGTCCGCAGATCTCCTTTGTACCTCGCGAAGAGTATCGAGAATGACGTGAGCGGAATATCTTTAGGCGTAACAGCGTCAACCTTCCCGAAAACCTGTGAGTCCGTGATGACTATTGCGGGCTTCACGTTCAGAGACTCGAACATGGCCGGAAGCTGCGAGTCCTGGCACACTAAGCACGAGCATTTTGCGTCAAGAATATCCCTTATTGTCTGCTGCTGAGGGAGAATGAGTCTTCCTTTCGGGGCTGCTTTGTCGACAGGCACAACGAGTATCACAATGTCGCCGGGCTTCAGAAGGTCAGCAATGAGTCTTTTCTCCGGGACATCTTTCTTAGCGAGTAGTGCTATACGTTCCTTGAGGGCTGAAATGTTCTCGCCTGTTACGGAGCTTACGTAAAACAATCCTTCCTGCCTTGAGGGAATAATATCGGCTTTGTTGTGGACGGTGATATACGGCAGCTTGCGCTCGTCAAAAATTTTCAGCAGGTCAGACTCAGCGGGTGAAAAATCCTGCGCCGCGTCATGAACGAGAACAGCGACATCACAATTCGCAAGGACATTCATAGCGCGTTTGACTCTCATCTCGCCTAATGTACCCTCATCATCAAGCCCGGGCGTATCGATAATCACGACAGGGCCGAGGGGCAATAACTCCATAGCTTTGCGGACGGGATCTGTTGTTGTGCCTTTCACGTCTGAGACGATAGCGAGATTCTGACCTGTTACGGCGTTTACGAGTGATGATTTTCCCGCATTGCGCAGACCAAAGAAGGCAATGTGTACCCGCTCGCCTGATGGTGTTTCGTTAAGGCTCATGATTCAGCGCGCTCCGTGTTCTCGTAATATGCGTACAGTTTCAGCATAATTGTAAACTCCTCGTTGTTTTTCGCGTTTACATTCGCATAAATCCGCCCCAACCGTAACAGAAAATTCACAAGGCTAAAGCTGCTGTCATCTGACGGACGATGAGTGCAATATACTGACGATGCAATTATCAGCGGCATATTAACTTTGCTGGCTGATAAAAGTTTGTCATTCAATTTCTTTCTACAGCTGGGAATGAGTTTGCTTGCTGCTTTTGTTATGCTGAAAATTATCTCCGTTATTCCCAATTCAGGCAGCCCCCTTAAGTTTTAGAACCTGAAGTCTCTCGCGTTACCATTTCTCATGGCCTCGATATTCTGTCTTGCGATTTCCCGGACATTCTCGCGGGGGATTCTCTCAAGTTCACGCGCTATCATCTCATAGCCGATCCGTTTTGTTTCGGGCGAGGCGTAATCCTCAAGATATTCTGTGAGAGTCATTAATGCGTTGGGATGGCAGCAGTTCAGAATCTGGCCGGACTTGCACAGACTCATGAACCTGTCACCCGTTCTCCCTGCCCTGTAGCAAGCCGTGCAGAATGACGGAATATGATTCTGTTCCATCAGCCACCGAACAACCTCGTCAAGCGTACGCTGATCCGAAACGTCAAACTGTTCTGTGTCATGCGGCCTTTCCTCTGTCGTATATCCTCCGACTGATGTCCGAGAGCCTCCCGAAATCTGCGAGATTCCTACCTGAAGCATTTTTGCCCGGACTCTCTCGTTCTCCCTCGTTGAGATTATCATTCCTGTGTAGGGAACGGCGACTCGTATACATGCCGCAATTTTCGTGAATATCTCATCGGGTATCGAGTTGTTGAACTCCTCCGGGTCAATGTCATCAGCCGGCTTCACTCTTGGTACGCTTATCGTGTGAGGCCCGACTCCGAATACTGCCTCTAAGTGTTCAGCGTGCATTAAGAGTCCCGCAAATTCATACTTGTAGCCTTCAAGCCCGAAAAGGACTCCGAGTCCTACGTCATCAATTCCGCCCTGCTGCGCCCTGTCGTGTGCTTCAGTGTGATATGCGTAGTCATGCTTCGGCCCGGTCGGGTGCAGTTCCTCGTAGCGTTTTCGGTTGTACGTTTCCTGAAACAGTATGTACGTCCCTATTCCGGCTTCTTTGAGCTTGCGGAAATTCTCAACAGTTGTTGCGGCAATGTTGACGTTCACGCGGCGTATGTCTCCGTTCTTGTGGTGAACGCTGTAGATTGTCGCTATGCTTTCGAGTATGTACTCTATCGGATTGTTCACGGGGTCTTCTCCCGCCTCAATCGCGAGACGCTTGTGTCCCATGTCCTGCAACGCTATAACTTCCGCGCGTATTTCGTCCTGCGTTAATTTCTTGCGGGGGATTGTCTTGTTCTTTGTGTGGTACGGGCAGTAAAGGCAGCCGTTGATGCAGTAATTCGACAGGTAAAGGGGCGCGAACAATACGATTCTGTTGCCGTAAAAAGCCTGCTTGATTTCCTCCGCAACGCTGTAAATTTTCTGAATCGTTTCGGGATCCTCGCACGCAAGTAACACGGAGGCTTCGCGGTGAGTCAGCCCTGAGCATGTGCAGCCGTTAGCGTTGAACTTGGGCCGGGCTTTTTCGAGCAGTGAGTCGATTAATGCCTTGTCGTTTTTGTGCGCCTCGGCGTAAATGAGAGTGTCGAGGATTTCTTCATGATTAATGAAATCATCTGCATGTGGTGATGATGGATTGTACATAATAGTTTTGCCCTCCTTCTTCAGGGTCAGAGTCTCAAGAACGCTCTTAACCGTCAGAAATTTTTACTGCAATGATTATATCAGCCTCATAAACTTTTACTGCTTGTTGCGATTCCGAATCGTGATAAAATTACGCAATCCATAAAACTAAGGAGGATAATTTACGTAATGACACCTAAAAATTTTTGGGCGTTTGTTGGCATGTCGGCGTTGATTTTTGCGCTGGCACTTGGTAACGTAGGCTGCGGAGGTTCGAGCGGCGGCGATGTTCGTATCGATCAGCAGGGCGGCGGCGGCACTGAGAGCGAAGATCAGCAGAGCGGTGAAGGAACTGTGAGCTTCACGGGTCATCATATTCTCTTCGGCGCGTCAGGAAGAACTGACTCCGAAATGAGCGAGCTTCTTCCACACATCAGAAACTTAATCACAGATACCCTCGACATCTCAAAAATTTCCGGCCTCGACACTGACGGACTTATTGTATCGAGCGCGGATATTATTTTCCTTGAGGACGCAAGCACAATCAAAGCAGATGATATTGATACGGTGTATCCGATTCGTTATGCGTTCTACAACAGGTACGTAACAATCGCGGCAATATATCCTGACGCTGAGGACGTTAAAGCACTGGGCAGTATTCTCGGAGTTAATTTTGTTGACCCAAGCAATGAACCGGTCCATCAGTACTTTGAGATTCTTGCGGCCGGAATGCGTTACGCGAGCGGCGACAAACTTCCGCACACGTTCGTTTACGTTGACAAGCACAGCGCGAACAAAGGCAATTACCCGGTTACAGTGCCGATAAGCTCAGAACCTGCTGTAATCAATGTAGACCCGGCGAGCTGGGATTCTTATTTCGGCGATGACGATGAAGCTACGACTCCGACAGCAGACGAATTAGCGGCGCGCTCACGTGATTATGAGGCACATGTTCAGGCATCTCTCGCCCGGCGCGTGCAGAATGTCATTAACTGGGCGGCGGGAATCGATGAGAGGATGAACGCTTTCAGGAGTCAGATCATTCAGGGAGCTTCACAGCTTGCGTTTTCTGTGGCGGAAGAGACTGGCGGCAGGGCGCAGGAAATCATGAAGTTTGTCGGCAGCTCTCAGACAGATTTCCATGACGATTCATATCATCACTGCTTCTATGATTATGACTATGCCAGAAGGCACGGTTCACAGGCAAGCGAATGGAATAAATGGACGAATTATTCAGGCTGCGATGATTATGAGACTCTGAGGGATCACTGGAACAGCTTCACACCCGGCCTTGATATTTCGGGGACTTTCACAGCTTACGGCGTTCACTCTTTCGCGGATCACAACGACTACTATCTCATCACAACCGAAGCGACAATTCAGCCGCAATCAACGCTTCAGATAAGAGCTGAGTATGGCGAGAAGACAGGCGATGAGGTCAAAGGCTCAGGCGCGTATCACTATGCTGTAGTAATGGGCTGCAACAAAAAGCTGTCGTGCTATCACTGGCCTGATGATCTCGGCACGGAGCTGGTGAAACTTACGCCAAACATGACAGTCAACAACAATCAGTCATTCTCTGACTCTGACGGCTGGACAATGGGCGGCGGCGTATCCGGCGGCGGCGGAGGCGGCGGAGGCGGCAAAAATAGAGAAGGCGGAGAAGGTCATGGCGAGGCCTCGTTTAACTACAGCGTCTCACACAACAGTTCTTACACATGGAATACTACAGACTACAGCATAACCCCGCGGCGTAGTACAGCTACTTCATATCCACCTTTAGGCAGACCCGTACCGGGATGGGTGCTTGAGGTTACAGCCCCTTATTATTCAGGCGGAAAGGGCTGGGTAATATCACCTGCCGCAAAGACCGCTGTAACTCTTTATGCTGAAGCGATATGGAGAGTACTGGCCGATCATACCGACAATCCCTCCTTCACAGCGCAATCCCACTGGTCTGAAGGATTTTACGCGGCTCATGACATGGGCGGACGCAAGGTCAGCGATGCTAACTGCGTGATTGATCATGATACCGGCTACACTGGACTCAATCTCACAAAGCCGGTAAAGACGGGACTTGGCGATGCAACGACGCACGGCACAAAAGAGGGCAAAACGTACTATGCCAAGATTTACACCGAATCAGACTGGACAGCCGAATCAAATGCAGACTGGCTCCAGCTCACAAGCACGAGCGGAGGAGTCTCAAACGGCGCGGATTTCGGGTATACAGCTACGGCCAACGAGACGAATCAGGACAGAACCGGCATAATCACAGTAAAGTCCGGCAATGACACAGTAACGCTGACATTCGTACAGTCCCGGTATCAATAAACAGGAAACAGAGCGCAGGGCATATGATTATTCCCTCACTCTTTATCCATTGAAGCACCTCAATAAAAATTCCCCCCTGTCGGTAATGGCAGAGGGGATTTCTTTTTCCGCTTGTTGCGATTCCGAATCATGATAAACTTATTCAATCCATAAAATTAAGGAGGAAAAATTGCGTAATGACACCTAAAAATTTTTGGGCGTTTATCAGCATGTCGGCGTTGATTTTTGCGCTGGCACTTGGTGCTGTCGGCTGCGGAGGCTCTAGCGGCGGCGATGTTCATATCGATCAGCAGGGCGGCGGAACTCTGAGTCTCAGCGGTCATTATATTCTCATCGGCTCTCTTAACCCGGAAAGCGAACTTACTCCCTACATCAGCGAAATAATCACCGACAGACTCACAGTCTCACAGATCGAAAATATTTCAGACCCTCTCGGCATAAACTTCAGCAGCAGAGATATTATCTTCATAGCAGACGCAAGAAATCTCAGCGCAGACAATCCCACCATTAACGCATTTGTGTACAACGCACTCAGCTTATCAGGCGCAACAATCGCGGCAGTTTATCCGAACGCAGATGACGTGAATAATCTCGAAAACATGCTCGGCATTCACTTTGCATCACCCAATGATGAGCCTGTTGACAAACACTATGAGTTTATCGCTGTCGGAAAGCGTTACATAAGCAGTGATGCGGACTACCTGACTTATAAGGAGGGCGATATTCCCTACAATTTTGTTTACGTTGAGCGCAGCAGCAAGAACGAGAGCTACTTTGACGCAAACATAGAGTCATTTGATGTGTACAATCCCAACCCGACATACTCAGATGATGCCGGAATCGTTGACTCAGATGATTATCTGCCGAACAACACAAATACGAACAACACAGAAGATGAAGAAGCAGAGCGGGAAATTAACCGTGAGCAGGAAGCAAAGGCGGCTCTTGCCCGGCGTGTAAACGAGCTTATTAGATGGTCAGAAGGACTCAATGCTCTAGCGGGTGAAGTTGCTGGTGAGATAATCCGTACGGCCTCAGCATTTGCGGCGAATGTTGCTGCTGAAACAAAACAAGCGCCTGATGAGATACTCAAACTTATGTCAGGCGTTCACACTGCACTTAGTGATGATTTTGACGAGTCATTCTTCGACTATGACCTTGATCGTACTGTCCCTACTTCTTTGGACAGGAAAAGACAAGTAGCAGGAGGCGAGTGGCAGAGATTTAAGGCAAAATGCGGCCTCAACAGAAGTGGATACGATCAACAATGGAAAAATTTCAGGGTTTCGCGTCGCACATCAGGCAAGCATATGACATACAGCTTCCATTCATTCCAGAACAACAGCGATTACTACCTCATAAATAGCAGCGTAACCACTCAGCCGCAAAACCTTCAAGTAAGATCCGCATACGGCCCTAACATTACCGGCGGAGAGCTTCACTGCCCATCAGCAACCTCTGGACTTGTAGTAATGTTAGGATACCACTATGCAGCAATAGTCGGCTGCACGAGAGGGTTTACATTCCAGATATGGCCGGGAAATGACAAGGGCGTTCAGAACCTCAAAATTATTCCCAGCTTGACCGTCAACAAACAGCGTTCATACTCAGACACAGACAGCTGGAATATAGGCGGCGGAGTTTCCTTCGGCGGCGGACGCATGGGCGGAGCGGCTCCAGCCGGTTTTGGAAACGTTGATGCGTCGTTTAACTGGGGAGTATCTCACGTGAGCGCAAAGCAGTGGACAGTATCAGACTATGAGATTGTCCCGAAAGCCTATTATGCAACAGGCGGTATACCTGTAGCGCAGTGGAATGTTAACGTTGAGCCACCTTATTACAAGGCAAGAGAGGGCTGGACAGACTTCTCGACAGCAGCAAGAGAATCCGTAACGCTTGAGGCTGAATCGATATGGCAAGTAGTATCTCCTGACGTTGCCTATACATTTGACTTCACGACAAGAACGGACTGGAAGAACATGTTTATGTGGGCGCGAGATTTCAACTTCTTGGGCGCATGGAGGTATGACTGCACTGTTGAGCATATCGGCAAAGAGGGAAAACTCACCTTCGCGCGGCCGCCGCACGCAGCATTGAGCGACGTAACAACGCACGGAACAAATGAAGGCAAGATGTACACCGCCAAGATTTACACCGGGGACAGCTGGGAGGCAGAATCAGATTCGTACTGGCTTGAACTGATGGAGACCAGCGGAGAAGCCTCGATGGGCGGTAACTTCACTTACACGGTTGCGCCGAACTACACAGGAGAGCCGAGACGAGGAAGAATAACGATAACCACCGGCCGGGATATAATAAATCTCGTCTTTGACCAGTCGCCATATCCAGCAGAAGCAAAACCTTGATATAAAAAAATTTCCCCCCTGTCATTAACGGCAGAGGGTTTTTTTTTATTGTTCGTGATGAGTTATGCTACTGTGATTTCCTTGCAGAGATATACATCCTGTACTGCGTTGATGATCTGCACGCCTTCACTCATGGGACGCTGGAAAGCCTTTCTTCCGAGAATGAGTCCCATACCGCCCGCGCGTTTGTTGATTACTGCTGTCCGTACTGCCTGAGCGAGGTCATTTTCGCCGGAAGCACCGCCCGAATTTATGAGTCCTGCCCTGCCCATGTAGCAGTTTGCGACCTGATAGCGCGCCAAATCGATGGGATGATCTGTCGTCAATTTCTCGTACATTTCCTTTGACGTTTTGCCGTAGCCTTTTCCCATTGCCTGATAGCCGCCGTTGTTCTCCGGGAGTTTCTGCTTGATGATGTCCGCTTCAATCGTAACGCCGAGATGATTCGCCTGCCCGGTTAAGTCTGCTGACGCGTGGTAATCCGTAACCTTGTCGCCGTTCTTGACTTTGAACGCGGAGTTTCTCAGGTAGCACCATAAAATCGTGGCCATTCCCATTTTATGAGCCTGATGGAATGCCTTTGAGATTTCCTGAATCTGACGGGTCGACTCCGCGCTGCCGAAATAAATTGTCGCGCCTACTGCTACAGCTCCGAGATTGTACGCCTGTTCGACGGAAGCGAATAACACCTGGTCGAACTGGTTGGGATATGTCAGAAGCTCATTGTGATTCAGCTTGAGGACGAACGGAATCTTGTGGGCGTATTTGCGTGAAGTTGCTCCGAGGACTCCGAGAGTCGTTGCTACAGCGTTGCAGCCTGCCTCCATTGCGAGCTTGATTATGTTCTCAGGGTCGAAATATATCGGGTTCGGGCCGAATGACGCGCCTGCTGAATGCTCTATGCCCTGGTCAACCGGGAGAATCGAAATGTACCCGGTGTTAGCGAGCCGGCCATGTGAGAAAAGAGTCTGCATCGCACGCATGACAGGGACAGGACGGTCTGACATGCTCACAACGCGGTCAACAAAATCCGGGCCGGGTAATGAGAGCATATCTTTGCTGATGGTTTTGCATTCGTGAGTCAAAAGTGACTCGGCCTCTGAGCCTAAGAGAGCTTCAATTTTTCCGTACTGCATGAAAATTGCCTCCTTAAGATTTGTGTTGCGTGGATATTATACAGCCTGTGCGGAATATTCCACTCTTGACAATACCCCCCCCCCCTATAGGTTAAAATATATGCGTTCGTTCCCAAAAAATGAAAAGGAGGCTGTTATTGTGGCCGAAACAAAAACGAATGAAAAAGTACCGCTGTCAGAGACTCGTTCATTCTATTGGTGCAATTTCCTGTGCGGTCTCGTAATCATTGCTGCTATGTTATTCATGCCTGCGCCATCTATGCTTGGGAAGACGGGCAGCATTTCTTTATGGGTGCTTATTCCGGGTGTGTTTGCTCCTGTGATACCCGGTGTAATGTTTGTTTTTTCAGGGGAAAATTTCTTAGTATCTGTTGCTGTCATCGGTGTGTTTTTGTATTCTGCTTTCCTAGTTGTTTCTGACTTTGTGTCAGAAGCAACATGGCGTGCGAATCTGGTTCAGGTGGCTCGATATGCCAGAGATGAAGGTGCAAGGGAAATGGCTGAGTATGATCTGGCTCACGAGAAGTCGTCAAACTTTCTGATGAGTATTGCAAGAATATGGTCAGTTTTGTCTGGCGGATTATTTGTCTTAGTTACACGTATGATTTCAGATTCTCATCAAAGATAGAAGGAGGTGAATGCGAATGTCAATACCTAGCTGTCCGAAATGCGGCTCATGGCTCAAACGCTGCAAAAAGTGCGGGCATATATTCTGCACCGCGTGCCAGATTCGCGAAAACGGCGGGAACGTCAGAACATATTGCCCCGTCTGCGGAAATGTTTGGCTTGAAACACCCAACATGTAAACCATAAAAAAAACCGTCCCCCGATTCTCACAGAGGGACGGACATTCTTAACTTATCAGCGCGGAGTCACAAACCCTTCAATCACCGCTAACACTCCTGACGCTATTAACACTCCCGAAAGAATCATCATCACAGAAAACGTACTGCTCAAAGGAGCCGCGCACATCATCAGCGCAAATACACTCATCGCAATTCCGCTGATTAATACCATCCACCAGCCCGGAATTTTCGCACCGCCAAGCCAGAACGCCGCGCATGTCCGCGAAATTCCCTCCGAGAAAAGCCACAAGCCAATCACAAACGGAATCAGAAACGCAGAAAGCCCCGGCTGAATCACTAACGCAAGCCCCGCGATGATGTCGAGAAATCCCGCGACAAGAAAACGAGTCAGCCTGAAGAAATACCACGCCGATACGTGATTGATTCCCGACGCAATTATTCCGAAGCCGAGAATCATTCCCGCCGTCATTATCGCTTCAACAGGATAATTCATCATCAATACGCCCATGATGATTAATATCCCGCCCGTTATCCACAAATTAACGCGCAAACTTTTCACTCTTACTTCTCCTCCTCTAACAGCTTGTTCAGATCTTCCTGCGCCTGCTGCAACGTTACGAACTGAATCGCGTGATACCCGAAATTTTTCGCGCCCTCAACATTTTTCGCAACGTCATCAATGAACACGCACTCAGACGGAACAAGATTATACTTCTCCGCCAATGCCGCGTATATTTTTCGTTCGGGCTTTATGGCTCTTATGTCACATGAGAATATACCGCCGTCCAATAACGGAAGGAAGTCAAGCACATCGGGGTTGCATTCCATGACGTAATGAGAATAGTTTGACAGGTAAAGCGCACGATAGCCCCGCGATTTTACGTCCTTTATCCAAGCCGGAGTCTCTGGTCTCTTTGCGAGAGTATCTCCGACGTTCGCAAAAATTTTCCGTATCTCTGCCTCGTATTTAGGGGAATGAGCTATCATTGACGCTAATACTTCTTCGGGGTCATCGCCAGCGTCCATTCTGTCCCAGCGTCCCCCGCGCCAAACTGTTTCAAGCAAATCCGAAATCAACTCATCACGGCCGGGAAAAAGCCTGCGCACGAATCCTTCCCAGTCGAGTCGCACAAGTACCCCGCCGATGTCAAATATCACCGTGTTAATCATTCAATCACCGCTCCCATCTTCGCAAGCTCATCAAGAGTCTTCTTGTGATTTTTTTCGTCAACCCATCCGAGCATGTCTGCTTCAACCGTAACTTTCCGCCCTGACTCAAGCAGCGCAGTAACGCTTTCTTTCACGCAAAACTCCGTAGCGATTCCCGTAACAATAACTTCATGGCCGAGAATGTCGCATAGCTTTTCGCCCGCGAGATTCTTAGCCTCGTACGCTGAGTATTCCTCGACTGAATCATTTTCGCCCTTGTAGTATGTCGTGTAATCGTTCGGACGCTGTGAAGGGTTGTTGATGTCGGTGAAGAATGACTCGTGAAGCTCCGCGCCGTGAGTCCCGGCCTGGCAGTGCACCGGCCATGTTCCGCCGTTGGGAATGTAGCTGCAGTGTTTCGGGCTGTGATTGTCCGCCGAGTAGAAGATTTTTGCGTCCGGGTTCTTGTTGATGAACGCGATTATGTTCTTCACGGCTTCTTCCGAATGTCCGCAAGCTAACGAGCCGTCAATAAAATCATACTGACAGTCTACTATTAATACTTCCATGTTGTAACTCTCCTTACGTTTTAGAGTTGCTGAAGTGCAGCCATGCTGTTAATTATAGCGAGTGCGTCATCAATTATCTGCATCATTATTGCGCTCCCGGTTCCCTCGCCGAGTCTCATAGAAAGTTTCAGCGGCGCAGAAAGATTCATAGCTTTGACCGCGTGAGAATATGCAGGCTCTTCTGACTCGTGGGACATGAACATATACTCACGTGTGAGAGGCTCAATCATATACGCCATTAACGCGCCCGCGATTGAGATTACTCCGTCAGCAACAACAGGAACGCGATAAACAGCACCGCCGAGGAATATTCCGGTCATAGCTGCAATGTCGAGTCCTCCGACGCATGAGAGAATATTCACGGGGTCATTGAGATTCATTGCGTGAAACTTCAGCGCGTCAATAATGACTCTCTTCTTGCGGGAAAATGATTCGTCATCGAGTCCCGCGCCGCGTCCTACAAGTGAGGAGTCATGAGACCGAGTCGCTGCCATTATGCACGCGCAAGCCGGGGAAGTGTTGCCCATTCCGACTTCACCTGTGCCGATGAGTCCGAATCCTTCAGACTTGAGATCACGAACGACATCAATCCCGAATGAGATTACAGCCCTCACTGTTTCAGGGGACATTGCCAGGCCATGAAGAAAATTGTTTGTGCCATTGGGAAGAAATTTTCGGGTGATTATGTTTTGATGAGGCGGAAGATTTTTGACTCCTAAGTCGTAGAGTCTAAGCTCTGCTTTTGCCTTGCGTGAAAGAATATTTATTGCTCCGTTCTGACTCCCTGCGTAAAGCTCCATCAATTTGCGCGTGAAGTCCTGCGGTGAAGAGCAGACTCCCTCGTCGTAAATTCCGTGATCTGATCCGAAGAGGCAAATAATTTTTCGTGGGATTGGGTTTCGTGAATGGCCTGTGATTCCTGCGAGCTTGATTGTGATTCGTTCGAGTTCTCCTAGACTGCCTGAAGGTTTTGCGAGTGATGATTGAATGTCTTGCGCTTCTCTCATTGCCTGAGAGTCTAAAGGGGTAATTGAGGCTGTGCGGTTCATATTTGCTGGAGAAATTTTGAGGCTAATTTTGCTGCTGTGATAAAAATATTTTTGACTCTGTCATTAATCTGTCCTGTGAAAATTTTGATTACTCCCTCTGCGTTAAGGCTGAATATTTGAACCAATAAATTTATGTCGTCCATGCTGAAATTTTTTGTCCTGAAGAAATCCTCAATCTCAGGAGCTAATCCCCATGAATGAATCCATTGCCACAAGAAACGCCACGCAGGCACATAATAAGGCACGCTTTGAGTCGCAAGCAGCTTCATGTTCCAGTAAAGAATGTTCAGCAAATCATCATCGGGCTGTTCGTGAGGCATATATTTTATGAGGAGGCTCGCCCATTTCTGAGCGGTCAATATAGTTTCGCGGCTTCGTCTCAACGCGAGCATGTCATCTTTCACATCAATGTCATCAACTAAATATTTTGCGCTCCTTGCCATTTTTCGGAAGGTATATATTGCCCAGACAAACGGCTCCGAGTCTCCCTTGAAGTTTTTTGACGAGAGACTCACGACTCCCTCGCCCTGAATGAAGAGACGAACCCACAATTTATTTTCGCCGGAGATTTCGCGCGCTAGGGTAACGCCTTTTGCTTTGAGGAAGTTTTCTCCATTGAACATAAAATCACTCCCTTAAAAAATTGTTTAATGAGATAAAATAATTATACATTAACTGTATCTTTTGCAGTCAGTAAAAATTTCAAAAGAGCTGCCTGAAGTGAGGTAACTAATCAATGACAGAAGGACAAAAAATCAGATATAGGGAGCTGCTGATTTCACCTGTAAGGGAATGCGCAAATTATTCTCCTAAGTTCGGCCATACAAAAGAAGGAGGTTTCTCTTTAGCTGAGTTTCAGTCTTTATACGGTCATGATGCCTTTTATCGATGGCTTGGACTTGACAGCCCGCTTATGTATTCAGCGCATAAAGCAGCAGGGGGAATAACAAGCCTTTACAGGCAGATCGGCACAGGATGCGAACGTTTAGTACGTGAAATATTAATGGATTATCTGGGGTTATCTGAAGCTGACGTGAAATGGTCTTATTCTATAACTGGCGCAAACGGCAAAGTGCGGACTTTTTCCCTTGATGCTCGTATTATTTTCGATGCTGTTAAATATAACGCCCCAAAAAGACGGATTATTTACTGGAAAGAACAAGCCGCAGAACAATTAGAGCTGACAAAAGCTGTCAGTGATGCTATGACAGGTCTTGTCTTTGAAGTACGGCAAGGCTATAAAAACAAGGATTCAAAGCGTCAAAACGCGGATATATCAAATGCTGCAAATGCTTATGCTAGTGGTTATATTCCCTGTCTTATGGCCATGTCCGAACAGGTTGATGATGATATTGTCGCGAGATACCGTCAGGCAAAGTGGCTTATATTGCAGGGCCGCATAAATACTTCACGGCATGATTCAACCTATGATTTTTACAGAGATGTGATCGGATTTGACCTCGCAGATTTTATGACAGATAATCAGGCATACTTTCAGGCCGAAATATATCGTATACTTGACCAGCTTATGAGGGCAGAATGATGGCCAGCATCAAGCGGAACTCTCACTTAACGTTCAAACACAATAAATCATTAGGGCGGCACGGCTGGCTTAGGCTCACGCCCGCGTATTCTGTCAAAATGGTAGAGCGGATAATTTCTGAATTGGGTTATTTTCCGGAATGTGTCTTGGATTCGTTTTCAGGAACAGGGACAACGGAGCTTGTATGCGCTAACAAAAACATTCCTTCGGTTGCCTATGATATAAATCCGTTCTTGGTATGGCTCGCGAATATGAAATGCGCTATATACGAGCCAAATGTTATTAAGCAGCTTTTTGAAAGTGCTGAAAGAATTAGTGAGGCTGTTTCGGATATTTGTCCTTGTGATTATCCGCCTGTTTATAACATAGGGAGATGGTGGCACAGCAGGCAGTTAAACTATCTGGCAAGAATCAAGGCTGCTGTTTGGGAGGAAAAGAACAATCAGGTTTCCGGCCTGCTTAAAATAATATTCTGCCGTCTAGTTATTGCTCTCTCTAACGCAACTTTCAATCACATTTCTACATCATTTAACGGCAGTGAAGACAGTTGTGATTTCACAGATGAGGAAGGAAATTCCATGTTCTTATTGTTCTGCCAAATGATAGCGGACACAATCACAGAGCAGCCAATAGCAAGCGCGCTTATAGAAAACAGAGACTCTATATATCTTCCCGATGAAATCATCGGACAGTTTGACACGGTTATTACATCGCCCCCGTACCCTAACAGGATTTCATATATCAGAGAACTACGTCCATATATGTATTGGCTTGATTTCCTGCATACGCCGGACGAGGCTGGCATTCTGGACTGGAAGACAATAGGCGGCACATGGGGCAAAGCAACAAGCAATCTTTCAGCATGGAAAATGAAGACTGACTTGCTGCCGGATTATCTGTTTCGTATTGCGGAGCGTATATCTTCTGCGGAAAATAAATCTGCCGGGCTTATGTCAAAATATGTTCTGAAATACTTTGATGATATTGCTATGCACATGAGATCAACTTATGCCGCTATTCGGGACGGTGGGACGGTGCACTATATAGCAGGCAATTCAAGTTTTTACGGGAATGTTGTTCCGACTGAGAAAATCTACAAAAATATTCTCTCATCTGTGGGATTTCAAGACGCAAAATCTGTAACCGTGCGCAAGAGAAATTGCAATAAAGCACTATATGAATATTGGATTTCAGCCAGAAAATGAAAATCCGGGCAAAAAGCAACAGCCTCTGTTATAAGTGCGAGCCGCGAACGTAAGCAAGAATTTTCCTGTCGAAAAATTTTGGGACTTTCATCTTTCACACATCATCAAAAATTTTCTCACTACTTACGCTATAATACAGCCATTCCACAAATCATTGAGGGGAGTGTTTATTCTACAATGAACCTGCCTACATTCTTAGGGGGAGTGCATCCTCCTGAAGGCAAAGCACTCACGGAGAACAAAGCCATCGAGATTTTGAGGCCGAGTGATTCGCGTGAGTTTGTTTATCCGTTGTCGCAGCATATCGGCGCGCCCTGTTCGTCTCTCGTGAAGAAGGGCGACAGAGTTCTTGCAGGCCAGAAGATAGCCGACTCGGAAGCGTTCGTATCAGCTCCGATTTTCTCATCAGTATCAGGAACGGTGAAAGAAGTCGGACCGCGCATGACTATTCCCGGAAGCATTGACCCTTGTATAGTCATTGAGAGCGATGGACAATATGAGAAAGCTCCTTCATTGCTTGAAGAGCTGGGACACAAGCCGGAGCCTTCAGAGTATATCAAGCTGATTCGTTCTGCGGGTATTGTCGGTATGGGCGGAGCATGTTTCCCGACTCACGTAAAGTTATCGCCTCCGAAAGACCGCGTAATCAAATGGCTGATAGTCAACGCCGCTGAGTGCGAGCCATATCTTTCATGCGACAACAGACTCATGATTGAGAGTCCTGACGAGGTAATAAGGGGACTCGGATATGCGCTTGAGATTTTCCCGGAAGCAAAAGGAGTCATTGCGATTGAGAACAACAAGCCCGAAGCGATCGCGACAATGACATCTCACAACAAGAACCCTCGTATAACAATCATGCCTCACACTGTGAAATATCCCCAGGGTGCTGAAAAGATGCTCATATGGTCAGTAACAGGCCAGGAGATTCCGTTAGTCCCTGCATTGCCCGCTGATGTAGGATGCATAATCCTCAACACAAGAACAGCCTGGCACATCTGCAAGGCCATCGAGGAAGGCGAACCAGTAACAGAGCGCGTAATCTCCGTAACAGGTGACGCAGTGAGTGAGCCGAAGAACGTGCAAGTTCCGCTTGGGATTTCCGTCCGTGAGCTTGTGAATTTCTGCGGAGGATTCAAGGATGAGCCTGTGAAGATTCTTGCCGGCGGTCCGATGATGGGAATCGCAATGCGTTCTGTTGATGTCCCTGTCGTAAAAGGCACGTCAGGAATCTTAGCCCTCACGAAAAATCTTGCCTATATCGCGGAGGAGTCAGCCTGCATTCGCTGCGGTAAATGTATTGAGGCCTGCCCCATGCACCTTAACCCGACATATTTAGACCAGCTTGTGAGGAAACGCGACTATGAGTCATTCGAGGCTTATAACGGCATGAACTGTATAGAGTGCGGGTGCTGTTCGTATTCATGCCCGGCTTCAAGGCATCTGACTCAGACGTGCAAAGAGGGTAAAGCGGCAGTGAATCTCGCGAGACGAAAAGCAGCGGCTCAGGCAAAAGCGAAACAGGAGGCGAAATAATATCATGTCAGAAAAACTAGTAGTATCATCATCACCGCATATTCACTCCGATTTCAGCACACAAAAAATTATGGGCATGGTCATATATTCGCTCGTGCCCGCGGGAATCATGGGAGTATATTTGCTCGGCTTCCGTTCGCTGTTGGTGATTATCGCGTGTATTGCGGCGTGTGTTTTGTGCGAATGGTGCTGGCAGAAGTTCATCATGCACAGGAAGGACACGACTAGGGATCTCTCAGCAGTTGTTACCGGATTATTGTTAGCGTATAACCTTCCTCCTACGATTCCGATTTGGATGGCGGTATGCGGCTCAGTCTTTGCGATTCTCATCGTGAAGCAGTTTTACGGCGGAATAGGCTGCAACATCGTCAACCCTGCGTTAGCTGCCCGCGCAATGATGCTCATCTCATGGCCGACAGCTATGACTACATGGACGGTAAACGGAATCTCAGGGGCGACTCCTCTTGCTGCGATGAAGGCCGGAACTTTGCCCGCGAATCTCTCATGGTGGAGTCTCATTTCCGGCGACATGGGCGGCTGTATCGGCGAGACCAGCGCAATACTTCTCATACTCGGCGGGGCTTATCTCGTCTGGGAGGGAGTAATCTCAGCGCGAATCCCTCTGACCTACATACTAACTGCCGCTATATTGTCGGCTCTCTTTAATCACGGCGGGGGAATGTTCCCGGTGCATGAGATTTTGACGGGAGGACTTTTGCTCGGTGCTATCTTCATGGCGACTGACTACACAACATCACCGATGACGGAGAAAGGGCAGTACATTTACGCATTCGGGTGCGGGCTTCTTACGGCGTTGATTCGCACATGGGGCGGCTATCCTGAAGGCGTATCATTCTCGATTCTCATCATGAACATAGCAGTGCCGTTAATCGACAAGTATACGGAGCCTCGCACACTGGGCGCGCCAAAAAGCAATTTCTTCAAGAGGATGGGGGGCAAGTAACAATGTCAGAAGCAGTTGTGAATGACTCAGTATCTTTCAAGGACGTATGGAGAAAAGCCCTTCACTTGGGAGGGACTCTTTTCGCGGTAACAGCAGTAACAGGTATCATACTCGGACTTGTCGAGAACGTTACGAGCAAGGCAATACTTCAGGCGGAAATAGCAGCGAGAAATGAAGCGTACAAAATCATAATGCCCGCAGGAAAAACTTTCGAGGACTCAGAAGCAAAGCCCGATGATTTTGTTACAGGAGTCGTGAAGGCGAGCGATGAGTCTGGTGTTGTAGGCTGGTGCGTGTCGGTAAGCTCAAAAGGTTACGGCGGTCAGATCGGATTCGTTGTAGGAATTACGAAAGACGGAACAGTGAAGGCCATCAACATTTTGAATCACTCAGAGACTCCCGGACTCGGCGCAAAATCTACAGAGCCGGAATTTTACGGGCAGTTCGCGGACAAGTCATCGTTCCCGCTCAAAGTCGTCAAGGGCGGAGCGTCAAATCCTGACGAAATATCAGCAATATCAGGAGCGACAATAACATCAAACGCGGTAATCAGCGGCGTGAATGGTGCTGTCGATTACTGGCAGAAGAATCTGAAAGGGGCTGAATAGAATTGAGCGGAGGCAAATTAAGAATCATCACAAACGGAATCTTAGCGGATAATCCTACGTTCGTTCAGTGCATCGGATTATGTCCTACACTCGCAGTAACAACGAGCGTCGCAAACGGACTCGGAATGGGAATCGCCGCAACGTTTGTTCTTGTAGCGTCAAATATAGTCATCTCACTTTTGCGCAAGATAGTACCTGATGAAGTCCGCATACCGATTTTTATCGTGGTAATTGCGGGATTTGTTACGGTGATTGAGTTCATGATGAAGGGATTCGCGCCGGAGCTGAACAAGTCGCTGGGCATATTCATTCCGTTAATTGTCGTCAACTGTATCATTCTCGCGCGTGCTGAGGCTTTCGCGTCAAAGAACGGAGTCTTTGCTTCTGCGCTTGACGGTATAGGAATGGGACTCGGCTTCACGATCGCGTTAATGTTCTTGGGTGCAATCCGTGAAGTTTTCGGTGCCGGGACTCTTCTCGGAAATCCTGTTGTGAGCTTTGAGCCTGCGTTGCTGATTGTGCTTGCGCCGGGGGGATTTATCGTTCTCGGCTGCTGCATGGGCGCATTCAGGGCGATTCAGGCGCGTGCTGCAAAGATGAAGGGACTCGCCGCGACTCCTGCTGAGGCTCGTCCTATGGGCTGCGGTGCTTGCGTGATGGCGAAATTCTGCAAGAAGGACGCAGATTCATGCGAGGAGGCGAAATCGTAAATGACTCTCACAGAATTATTTTTGCTCTTTGTCAGCTCAATCTTTGTGCATAATATTTTGTTGTCGCGATTCTTGGGGTGCTGTCCTTTCATGGGAGTAAGCTCGAAGCTCAAAACCGCTCAGGGAATGGGAGCCGCTGTCGTCTTCGTCATAGTGCTTGCGTCCCTCATGACATGGATAACGTACAATTATCTTCTTGTCCCGTTGCATCTTGAGTATCTCTATACACTCTCATTCATTCTCGTTATTGCGGCGTTGGTTCAGTTCGTCGAGCTTGCGTTAAAGAAACTGAATCCGACTCTCTATAAGTCATTGGGAATCTTCCTTCCGTTAATCACAACAAACTGCGCTGTTCTCGGCGTTGCGGTTCTGAATATGAATGAGGGCTACGGACTGGCGGCGGCTCTCGTTAATGCGCTCGGTTCGTCATTGGGTTTCCTTCTCGCAATTTCTCTCATGGCCGGAATACGCGAACGCATCGAGGGCAACGACGGAATCCCGGACAGCCTTCAGGGACTCCCTATGGCGTTAATCACAGCGGGTTTAATGTCGATTGCCTTCATGGGCTTCACAGGAATCATAAAGTAAGGGGGCTTTGAACATGGACATAATGCACACAATGATAACTCCTCTTGCGTTGATGGGAATCATGGGCGGCATATTCGGCGTATTGCTTGCTATTGCGTCAATAGTCTTCAGAGTACATCAGGACGAAAGAATCGGGAAAATCCGCGCGGCTCTTCCTGGCGCTAACTGCGGCGGGTGCGGTTACCCTGGCTGTGACGGCTACGCTTCAGGAGTCGTGAATGACGGCGCGCCTGTCAACAAATGCAGCGTGGGAGGCTCAAAGGTCTCTGAGATTATCGCGTCAATAATGGGAGTTGAGGCTGGAGCTTCTGTTCCTCTTCGTGCGTTCGTGAAATGCAAGGGAACATGTGAGGCTTCACCGCGTCAACTGATATATGAAGGTATCAACGACTGCAAGAGCGCGGCAGTGATTCCGGGAGGCTCGCCAAATTCCTGCCCGTTCGGCTGCATTGGACTCGGAACGTGCGTAAGTGTGTGCCAGTTCGGCGCATTGTCGATGGGTTCTGACGGTCTGCCGAAAGTTGACGTGTCGAAATGTGTCGGCTGCGGAGCGTGTGTTGAGCATTGCCCGAAAGGAGTCATTACGCTTGTTCCTGCGACGGCTGATGTGATTGTCGCGTGCAATTCTCACTGGAAAGGCCCGGCGGTCAAGAGCGTATGCAGTGCCGGCTGTATAGGCTGTACGTTATGCGCTAAGAAATGCCCGAAGGAAGCGATCGACATCGTGAATGATTTGGCGGTCATCAATCAGGACAAGTGCGTGAAGTGCGGAATATGCGCGAAAGTCTGCCCGGCAAAATGTATAAACGTCGGCGAAAAAGTTACAGTGATGGAAAAATCCGCGTAACGGAAAATTAATTATGTGAAAATTTCCCTGCCTGTGAAAAATTCGGGCGGGGATTTATTTACTCAATAAGCAGGTGATTTCTAGCAATGAAAAAATTTTGCGGTGCTTTGTTTTTGACAGCGTTGTTTTTCTGCTCGTTCTTCGGGACAAGCAAATCGGACTTGCGGCGAATGAGTGATTTTATTACAGCATTCATTGAGGTTGACTATTACAATTTCGACTCACGCAGCATAACTATGAGTGAGCTTCTCAATTTCGGAATCTGGCACAGCTACATGAACAATCATGATCTCATCGAACAGGTGCGATATGACTCTTACGACAGCGCAATCTCCGCGAAAGATGTTGAGGCCGCCGTCAGAAAATATTTTGCACTTCCCGTGAAGCATCAGAATATCAGCTATGAAGGCTCTGTTTATCCCTATAGAAACGGAATGTATTACTTCAACGCTGCCGACGGAGTCCCATCACGCGCAGAAGTTCAAGAAGTCTCAAGAAAAGGAAACGTAACAACAATGCGAGGAAAAATTATCTTCAACAACACCGACGATGAAGACGAAATCTTAGGTGAGTTTGTCGCGACAGCCAAAGCCCATAAGCATAAAGGAAAAAACACCTAGGCGATTCTGTCATTGAAGTCAACCTTGTATGAATTAAATTAAAATTAAATTAAACTTGAGTCGATACTGTATAATCCGCGCAAAATTTCCCAATCACAGGAGCAAGAATTTATGTTCAATCCCTTTATGTTAGTCCCTTGCCTGATATGCCTATATGACATACTCAGCATGATATTTCCCCTCCGCTTTTCGTGGCCGCTTAAAACTCTTCTCATACTGTTAATACTTTCGGGCATCGCAAAAATGTTCCTTCTGAGAATGACTCCGTCAGGCTTCAGCATTCTTGAGCTTCCCAGAAACTTGGCGTTATTCCTTTCGGCAATGTTCAGCATGATGATCACCGCAGCTATTCTCCTAATCATGAAAGACATCGTGCAGGTCTTCTGGCGTTTGTTCCTTCATGCCAAGTTCCCCGCTCATTATGCCTCGCTTACTGTCTTAGTCCTCGCGGCTGTGTCTACAGTTTACGGAGTGTATCAGGGAACGAGAGTCCCCGGTGTGATTCGTCATGACGTGAAAATACCCGGCCTCGCGAAAAGTTTTGACGGACTCAGAGTCGCAATGATCGTTGATATTCATGTAGGCTCAGTAAACAGACGGCCATTTGTTGAAAGCGTTGTTGAGAAAGTGAACGCATTAAGCCCGGACGTTATATTGATTCCCGGTGATTTTGTTGACGGCCATGTGAAAGACAGAAAATTTGACCTCGAACCCTTAGCAGACCTCCGCGCAAAGTTCGGTGTCCTCGCTGTTACGGGGAATCATGAATACTATTATGACCTTCAAGGATGGCTTGAGACTCTGAAAGGATTCGGCATAAAGTTTTTGAACAATGAACACGCAACAATCACTTCAGGAGACTCGCAGCTAGTTATAGCAGGAAGCCTTGACCCTACGAGCGGAAATCATGACACGGCACGCGCGCTTCAGAACGCCCCCGCAAATGTCCCGGTGATATTGATGGATCATCAGCCCAAGTTCGCGAACGGCAACGCAAAGTTAGGAGCCTCGCTTCAGCTTTCAGGACACACACACGGCGGGCAGATTCCCGTAGTCTACGAGATAACACGAAAGCTCAACGGCGGATTTGTCCGGGGATGGTACGACGTTGACGGAATGAAGCTGTACGTGAGCCCCGGCACATCACAGTGGGACGGCTTCCCGATGAGATTATTTGACCCGTCAGAAATTTCACTCTTCACACTTCACGCAGAGTAGCAAAAATCCTCCCTCAAAATTTCCGGGGGAGGATTCATTTTCACATTGCCAACTTGCTTTTACTTCCTGAAAAATTTTCTCATGGCCGCGACTAATGACTCTTGTTCGTCAGCTTTCAGTCCCGGGAAGACAGGAAGCGCAAGAACTTCACGCGACAAACTTTCACTCACAGGGAAATCACCGGCCTTATAGCCCAGATACTTGAAGCACGGCTGAAGGTGAAGCGGCAAAGGATAATACACCCTCACGCCGAATCCCTCAGCGTTAAGATACTGCATAAGCTCATCACGTTTCGACTTCACACGCACGACATACTGATGATAGATGTGATAATTCCCGGCAAGCTCAACAGGTGCTGACACAAATTCGTGAAGGTCATTCGCCTTGAACAGCAGCTTGTAGTACTCAGCAATCTTCCTGCGCTCCTCGTTCCATGACTCCAGGCGCGACAGCTTTATGTCGAGTATTGCAGCCTGCAAAGCGTCAAGACGTGAATTGATTCCGATCTCGTCATGATAGTACGTAGTCCCGGAGCCGTGAACACGAAGCCGCCTGAGTCTTTCAGCACGTTTCGAGTCCCTCGTTACGACCATTCCGCCGTCACCGCAGCCTCCAAGATTCTTTGTCGGGAAGAACGAATAGCACCCTATATCGCCGACTGTCCCCGCGCGCAGAATTTTTCCGTCAGCAAAACGAGTCGCACCGAATGCCTGCGCCGTATCCTCAACTGTTAGTATGTTCCGTTCGTGAAGCTCCGAAATTATTCCCTCAATAGGAGTCATCTGCCCGAAAAGGTGAACAGGCATAAATACTTTCGTGCGCTCAGTGATTTTCGTCATAGCCTGCTCTATGTCTATGTTGTAGGTCAGCGGGTCAACGTCAGCAAACACCGGGACAGCTCCGAGCCTCGCAATCGTTCCTGAAGTCGCAAAGAACGTGAAAGGAGTCGTAATCACCTCATCGCCCGCGTGAATATCGCACGACATCAGCGCAAGAAGAAGCGAGTCAGTTCCTGAAGCACAGCCGACGCATGAGCCTTCCGGGACATCAAGATATGAGTCGCAGTGTGCCTCAAACGTTTTCACCTCATGCCCAAGTATGAAGCTCTGAGCATCAAATATTCTCTCCATTGCCGCAAATACTTCCGGTTTGATTTCACCGAATGACCGCGACAAGTCTAAAATTGGTACTGTCAATTAATTCATCTCCTGCATGTATTATCGCACTGACACAAAATTTATTTCCCTCTGAATGACTCGGAATCCTGATCGGTCAAAAATCCTGTCTCATGATCCGGCGGCAGTAATATATTCAGCGGGTCTTTCACCCATTCGACTGTGCTGCCCCGGTAATTCTTTATCTTTGCTGACGAGAAATTGAACCGCCTTATGAGCTGATCCGCCATTCTCCCGGATAACACGCCTGTGTTGCAGTAAATTATTATCGTCTTGTCTTTCGTTATTCCCTCACGCGCTAAGAGTGCCGCGGCTAATTGAGTCCTCATTGTGAGATTCTCAAGCGGGAAATTTATTGCTCCGGGTATGTGTCCTCCTGGGACTCCGGGTCTCGGTGATTTTCCGTTGTATGACTCTTCCGGGCGGGCGTCAACGAGAATGTAGCCGGGCTTCCCTGAATGTTCTTTCACGAACGACGAGTCGACATCTTCAACGTGAGGCTCAAACCCCGAATATATGAGCGTGAGTATGAAGATCAGCGCAAACATTAACGGCGCGGCAATTTCGAGAGGAGGATAATTTTTCTTCATGTCCTGTTGCCTTTCCTTGTGCAAAATTTTGGGATAACTTTTTGTATTATAGCTTGCATTTTTTGAGATTGTGTTATAATGCACGCACACTTAGAATAAATCACGCAGTATTAACGAGGTCTTGCTATTTTCATGAACAGGCAGCCAGCGGTTGCTTTAATCGGAGCTACAGCCGTAGGGAAAACGGCATTAAGTTTATCCGTAGCAGAAAAATTAAACGCAGAAATTATTTCAGTTGACTCGCGTCAGGTCTATAGATACATGGACGTTGGCACTGATAAAGTTTCGGCCTCATATAGGCGTGAAATTCCCCATCATCTTATCGACATAGCTGACCCGGACGAGAAATTCACGGTCTCAGACTTCGCGGAAAAAGCATCACAGGCAGTCTCAAGAATCAATGCGCGCAGGAAGATACCCATTTTTGTCGGGGGGACTCCGTTCTACTACAATGCATTGTTTCACGCGGCACTGAATGAGGACTTGCCGTATGACTCTGAGGTTCGCGGAAAGTATGAAGCACTCGCAAATTCACAGGGAGCTGAGTTATTGCACATGAGGCTTGCAGAGGTTGACCCTCAGACGGCAGAGAGGCTTCACAAGAATGACGTGCAGAGAGTAACGCGCGCTCTTGAGATTTTCGACCTGACCGGGAAGACTCCTTCACAGGTTTACGCAGAGGGAACGAAAAAAGATTACGGGTTCGATATTCTGTATATAGGATTGTCGCGATCACGTGAGGAATTGTTCAGGCGGATCGAAATCAGGTTGGAGCAGGAGTACTCAACAGATTTTCCGGCGGAAGTCGAATGGCTGCTAAAGAACGGATTTGATGACAGGTACACGCCGCTGAAGGGACTCGGCTATAAAGAGCTGATAGATTATCACAGGGGAAAAATAAAACTTGACGAGGCACTAGAAATATCAATATCACGGACAAAGGCATTTTGCAGAAGACAGCAGACATGGTTCAAAAAGTTTTCGCCGGCTGTATGGTTCGATATGTCGGAGTCCAGTCATGAGGAAGAAATCATAGCCACGATAAACAATCATATACACAAAGAGGATCTATCATGATAATCATGGCCGAACATGCCGGATTTTGTTTCGGTGTGAAACGCGCAGTAGATGCAATATCCGAGTCGCTCAAGGCAAATCATGAAGTCTGGACAATAGGACTCCCGATACATAACCCGCAGGAAGTTTCGCGGCTTGAGTCATTGGGCTTGAGAGTCGCTGAGAATGACTCGGAGATTCCCGCCGGAGCAAAAGTTCTGATTCGCGCGCACGGTGAACCGCTTGAAGTAACAGAGAGGCTCAAATCACGCGGAATTGATGTAGAGGATATGACATGCCCGTTTGTGAGAAAAGCTCAGGAGAAAGCAGCTTCACTTTCACGGGAAGGCTATTACGTTGTCCTGCTCGGAGATAAGAATCATCCTGAAATCAAGGGCATAATCGGCCATGTCTCAGACAAAAGCAATGCAGAAGTTATAGCTGACGAGGAAGAAGCGCAGAATGTACGGTTTCATGAAAAGACAGCATTAATTTCACAGACTACACAGCGCGAGGAAAGGCTCGAACGCATAGCAGGAATCCTTGTCGGAAAATCATCGGAGCTTAGAGTCTGCAACACTATCTGCAAGGCAACGGCACAGCGTCAGGAAGCAGCCCGCGAATTAGTGAGGAAGAATAATCTTGACGGAGTTGTTCTGATAGGCGGGAAATCGAGCGCAAACACCGGGAAATTACGCGACATTCTCGAATCTGAGGGCGTTAATGTCCTTTGGGTTGAGGATGAATCAGAGACTGAAAGAAATTCGGACTGGTTCAGAGATAAAAATATGGTTGGTATTGCTGCGGGTGCAAGTACACCTGAATGGCTTATCGATAAAATCAAAAATATTATTGCGGCAAAGCAGGAAGTACAGGGGGTATTGGTTCACTAATGGAGAATCAGCAGGAAGTTATGCAGGAAGCAACACAGGAAGTTACGCAGGAAACACAAGCAACAGAAGCAACACAGTCAGCAGAAACATCAGCGCAGCCCGAAAACGTTCAGGCCGAGTCCCATGAGCCTGAAACAATGCAGGAAGCACTTGACCAGTACGGCGACAATGTACACCTCAAGCGCGGAGAGATTCGCACAGGAAAAGTGATCAGCAAGACAGACGGCGGATTCCTCGTTGATGTAGGCTTCAAGTGCGAGGGATTACTGCCCATGAGGGAATACACGAATCACTCGCTCATTGAGGAGGAAGGCTCAGAACCCAAGCCCGGCGACACGATTGATGTTGAGATCGTAAGCGTGAGGGACGGAGATGACGCGCAGTTGACGCTTTCACGATGGCGCAACGAGTTCGACAAACGATGGAACGCCCTCGAAGCAGCTCTGAAAGAAAATCCCGTGCTTGACGTAAAAGGCATCAGCAGAGTCAAAGGCGGACTCATGGTCAACGCATTCGGGCTTGAAGGATTCATACCTGTATCACAGCTCACGTTAGCCGGAAGAGGCGCGAACCCTCAGAATTTCGTCGGGCAGACTCTCACGGTGAAAGTTCTTGACCACGACAAGAGAAAGCACAGGCTTGTATTCTCGCGCAGAGTCCTTCTTGAAGAGGCAGAGAACGAGCGCAAAGCAAAATTCTACGAGCGCGTTCACGAGGGCGATATTGTATCGGGTGAAGTCTCAAGCCTGACAGATTTCGGAGTGTTCGTGAATCTCGGCGAAATGGACGGGCTTGTTCACCTCACGGAAATTACGTGGAAGCGTTCATTCAAGATCAAGGACATGTTCAAGAAGGGCGACAAAGTTACGGTTAAGGTTATCGGGATTGACCGCGAGAAAGACAGAATCTCACTCAGCATCAAGCAGGTAGCCGGCGATCCTTGGGACACTATCAGCGAGAGGCTTCACAGCGGCGACGTGGTGAAAGGAACTGTAACGAATCTTACTGACTTCGGCGCGTTTGTTGAGATTGAGCCGGGCATTGAGGGACTCGTTCATGTCGGCGATATTTCATGGGCAAGGATCAAGAAGCCCCGCGATGTTCTCAAGAGAGGCCAGGAGCTTGACGTTCTTGTTCTTGATGTTGACATGGAGAAGAGAAGAATCAGCTTAGGCTACAAGCAGCTTAATGACCCGTGGCACGAGCTCGACAAGAAATACCTCAAGGGCCAGGACATCACAGTGAAAGTTGTGCGCCTCGCAGATTTCGGAGCGTTCGTTGAGGTTGAGAAGGATGTTGAAGCACTCATACACATCTCGCAGTTAAGCAGGAAGAGAGTCGAGAAGCCTTCCGACGTTCTCCAGCCCGGGCAGGAAGTTACAGCAAGAGTCCTTGAAGTGAATCCTGAGCAGCGCAGAATGAGACTCTCTCTCAGCGCGCTTGAGCCTGAACCCGAACCCGCTCCCGCTCCAGTACGTGAAGAGAGAGAACCCGGAAAGCCCGAAGGAAAGCCCGAACGTTCAGACCGCGCAGGCAGGAAAGGCAAACGCAACCGCATCATAAAAGACAATACAGGCTACGAGGATGACGGAGAAGCGTTAGAGTACAATCCGTTCATAGAAGCCTTCAAGGGTGCTGACTGGTCAGAGTAAACGAACATCAGCAAAACAATAACGGTCTCTCACAAAATCGGGGAGGCCGTTTTTTTATGCGCTTTAATTCTTTTTCTGGTAACATTCATATTAATATCCCAATCATTGAAAGGAAGAAGCACATATGAATTACAATGAGTTAGTGAAAGCGCGTTATTCATGCCGCAAATTTTCAGCCAAGCCCGTTGAAGATGAGAAGCTCCGCGCGGTTATTGACGCTGGCATCTCTGCGCCCACAGCAAAGAACGTTCAGCCCGTTAAAATCTGGGTCATCAAAAGCCCGTCAGCCCTCGAAAAAATAAAGTCATGCGCTCCGTTCGTGTGGATGAAAGAAGCTCCCGTTGTCATCGCTGTGGGAGGAACAGAGGAAGGCGCGTTTGTGAGGCCGTCAGACAATCGCAACTTTCAGGACGTTGACGCTGTAATAGTTGCGACTCACATAATGCTTGCTGTTACGGCTGAGGGACTCGGCTCAACATGGGTAGGATATTTTGACGCTCCGAAGGCCAAAGAGTTATTCCCGGCCATGAAGGATTATGACCTTGTAGCATTGTTCCCGGTCGGTTACCCGGCTGATGACGCAATGCCCGCTGACCGTCATTATGTCCGCAAGAGTTTTGACGAAATCGTGAGCGTGTTATAGGAATGCCGGAGCTTATACGCTCGTTCGTGGCCGTGAAACTTCCGGGGAATGCCGCTGACGTTCTCGAAAATTTCCTCGCTGAGATCCGCCCTCTCGCAAAAATCCGCTGGGTTAGACGCTCTCAGTTTCACATCACGCTGAAATTCTTGGGTGAAAATTCACGCGTTGTTACTGAGGATATTATTGACGCATTGACACCGATAAAACACTTTGAGCCTTTCACGGTCGAATTGTCATTCATCGGGGCATTTCCGAATCTCAACGCGCCAAAAGTGTTATGGCTTTCCGGGGACAAGGGAGCGAGTGAACTATCACATGTCGCACAAAGAGTCAGCGATTCACTTTCTGACATTGACGGACTCGAATGTGATACGAAAAAGTTTAAGCCTCATTTGACTCTCGCAAGACTCAAGGACTCGTATCTTCCTGAAAATTTGTTGCGCCGACTCGGTGAAGTGCCAAAAATTTCGTGGGTCTGTGATGAGCTGTGCTTAATGAAAAGCGATCTCAAACCTTCCGGCCCGGTTTACTCGCAGTTATTGTGATGGAATATTGCAAGGTAGAAATCTTTATCCCTGAGTCGCATTTGGGAGCGTTGCAGGAAGTTTTGCGTGAATGTGATGCCGGGCATATCGGGAATTATGACTCGTGCATGACGTATTCGCGAGTAAAAGCTACGTGGCGGCCTCTTGCTGGGACTCATCCTTACAGCGGGACTCAGGGTGAAATAAGCACGGAGGACGAAATCAAAGCGGAAGTAACATGCAGGCTTGATGATGCTGACCGGGTAATCATGGCCGTGAAGGAAATTCATCCGTATGAAGAGCCTGTGATAAATGTGATTCCGTTGCTGCGAGTCGGGCTGTGAAAAAATCCCCTCTGACTCATAATCGGAGGGGGAAATTTCATCTCATCTCTGCGCGTTCGTTCACGGGACTCAGTTCAGAGTCATCATACGTAATATCAATGTCATATTCCGCACTCATTCCGTACATGTCAACAAGAGCGTCAAGCACCGCACCTTTAAGCCCGCGAATGTCAGCGTCATTTTCAGGAAGGACTCGAATCCTGTATGCGTTAATGCCCGTCTGAGTCAGCCGGAAATCTTTCACCTCGCGAATCTTCATGACTCGTTCCGTTAATGCCGACTCTGAAACTTCATAGCCGGTTGGAGTCCTCGTTATCATTACTTTTTACCCCTCAAGTATACGAACCAATACGCAAGTCCTACGAACATACAGCCCCCGATTATATTGCCGATTGTTACGGGTATAAGATTCCTCGTGAACATTCTTACGACGTTAAGCGAGTCGATTCCTGTCTGAGTCGCTCCTAGCTCTAATGCCCTGCTGACGTATGAAGGGTTTGACTTTGCGAGAATGCCCGCAGGTATGTAGTACATGTTTGCGATTGAGTGCTCAAATCCTGACGCTATGAACACCCACACCGGGAAGAATACACACGCTGCCTTGCTGACTCCGTCCTTTGCCCCGAATGACATCCACACAGCGAGGCACACTAGCCAGTTGCACAATATACCAAGCGTCAAAGCCTCCGTGAATGACAGCGAGACTTTAGCGGCCGCCGTCTTAAGCGTGAGTCCTCCGAGCAAACCGCCCGTTAGATTCCATTGCCCCGAAAGTGATACAAGCCATGCGACAATGAGACTCCCGAAAAGATTCCCAGCGTACACGACAAGCCATGACCATAACAATTTTGCGGGAGTGATTCGGCGTTCAGCGAGTGAGATTATCATCAAGCAATTTCCCGTGAAGAGTTCAGCCCCGGCCATGATGACCATGATCAAGCCTGCGGGGAAAATTAATCCTGCTGTGAGTTTTGCTGACGCTGAGTCTGTAATTGTGTGCGTAACGAGGTTAGCTGCCTGCGCTCCGAACGCTATGAACGCTCCCGCAAGAATGCCGAGAAGAAATTTTGCCGACGTGCTGAGATTTGCTTTTCTGACTCCTATGCTTATGGCTGAGTCTGCAATTTCTGAAGGTGAACTGTACAATGAATTTTCCCTCCTGTTATGCATTTGACGCGATTATACATGAAACGCTAAACTATACGAAATCCCGTCAAGAAAGAAGGTAACGCAATGCCCAATGAGATTAAGAGCGTTGATGACATTGACCCGAAATATCAGAAGGATTACTCCGACGAGTCATTCTGGGAGAAAGTGAAAGGTGTCCTCAAAACCGCCGGGCTTCCGTTAATCTACAAAGCGATTCAGCTCTATTATGTCATGATGAAGCCCGAATGCCCGATACACATAAAGGCCGCTATTGTCGGCGCATTGGGATATTTCATTTCACCCATTGACCTTATCCCGGACTTTATACCGTTCGTGGGATTCTCTGATGATCTCGGCGCGGTTGCTGCTGCATTGGTGCTCGCTCAAATGTACGTTGATGATGATGTGAAACGGAAGGCGCGTGAGACGATCGATAATATTTTCGGCGCGGGGACATCTGACGGGCTGTCTTGACTGAAGGGGGACAAAAACATAATGGCCGATGAGCCTCAGAACGGAGATGTTATACGGGTGAACCGGGGACTCTATTCGCATTACGGAGTCTATGTTGCTGACTCGAATCACGTCATACATTACACGGGCGCGACAGGTCCGAATGACTTCAACGGGATTGTACGTGAGACAACGTTAGCAGAATTTCTCAACGGCGCGGAAGATTTCACGATCTGCCATTTCCCCGAACGCCCTCAGAATATCCCCCTTGCTTACGGCGTGAAAGGTCTCGGAAAAATTCTTCACCTCATACGAATCATGAAGATGACGGACTATCACCTTTACAGCGGGGAAGAGACAGTGAGACGAGCAAGAAGCAGACTCGGCGAGGGAGGCTACAATCTCGCGCTGAACAACTGCGAACATTTTGCGGTGTGGTGCAAGACTGGCGTGAAAGACTCATCACAGGTCAATAATATTCTTGATGTGATTGCCAAGCTGCTGGGCTGATATTGGCGCGTTGATTTTTATGTTTCAGACCGATACAATAATCTGCACGATATTCCATGACAGGAGACATAAATATGATTCCCAAGACAATACATTACTGCTGGTTCGGGGGGAAGCCTCTTCCTGAACTTGCGCTGAAGTGCATTGAGAGCTGGAAAAAATTTTGCCCGGATTACGAGATCGTGAGATGGGACGAGACTAATTTTGACATAGAGTCATGCGCTTATGTCCGTGAAGCGTACGAGGCGAAAAAATATGCGTTCGTGAGCGATTATGCGAGGCTGAAAGTTCTTGTTGAGAATGGCGGCGTGTATATGGACACTGACGTTGAAGTGATAAAGCCTCTGGATAAATTCATGAGTGAGCAGGCGTTTTCAGGTTTTGAGACTGATAAAGACATTTCTACAGGGATTATGGCATGTGAGAAGGAATTTGCTCCGTTCCGTGAGATGCTTAACGGATATGACACGAGGCATTTTATACTCAGCGACGGAAGTTTTGACCTGACGACAAACGTAAAAACTATAACAGACTATTGGCTTATGCGGGGCTTCATTCCAAACAACACTAAGCAGACAATAAATGGCTTCACGATTTATCCTAAAGATTACTTCTGCCCGAAAAGCTATGCGACACTGAAAATTGAGATGACAGAGAACACCTGCGCGATACATCACTTTGCTGCTTCGTGGCTTCCTCCGTACAAAAAATTCAAGCAGAAGATAAAGCGTATCTTAGGTTACAGGATCACCGAGAAAATAGTGGCGGCCAAAAATTTCTTCAGGAGAATCACAGGCCGCCTAAAATCCTGAGCCCCACGACGGAAAATAGAATCTCAGGTGCGTGACTCTCTTCAGTCCGTCATCAACCTTCCCGGAAACTTCCGGCAATCTCTCCCAGTTCCCCCCGTCAATCCTGCAAAGCACAAGCGGCCTTCTCCCGTAATGACTCCAAATGTCCGGCAGCTTGTCGGATAACTGCGCACCGGGTACAAACGCATTCTTGAACAGCGGCGGAGTCCCTTCAAGGTCAGGCATTCCCGGCAAAGGAGAAATTATCATCCACTGAGTCAGCTTCCAGGCGTTGAGCATTTCCGGCGAAGTGAGAGCATGTTTAAGCGGCATGATCTGAATCCCTCCGACAGAATCACGCGGAGAAGTCGCAGCGCATATTACCCCCGAATGAGAAGCGCGAATCCTTCCCCGGTTCTGATATATGCTTCCTCCGAAACGCCCGACTCCTTTCACCGGATGTATTACCCTCGCGATGACTTTCGGACCTTCTGAACCGTGAACAATCACACGACCTCCCGGCCTGTTCTCGAAATCGGCCATGTAGTACGGAAGGTTATCGGGGAGTCCTGTGCGTATTATGACCGTATCACCCTCAGAAGGAGTATCACTCAGAGGCGACTCGGTTCCGTCATGCTCAACAGTAACTCTTGAACCCGTAAGAGGCGCATAACCTCCGAATATCCCGGTGCCTGCGTCCATGTCAACCGCAAAGAATGCCCCTTGAGCAGCAGCAGGAGCAACCGTTACAGACGGAACAAGGCTGATGATTCGCCCCCTGTCTTTCTCGACACGAAGCAGAATGTGTATAGCATTGACGGCAGTTGCGCATACTGTTGAAGGACTCGCCCATCTGCTTGCGGTGTAGCCCGGCCAGTTTGTTTTTGACGGAATCATTTTCACCCGGCCCAACGGAATCACTTCACCTGCTGGCAATTCAGCCGTAACATTTTCACCGACACTGCACGGGACTCGAATCACAATAAAGTTTTCAGCATATGACCTTGAAGCCGTCAGCAAAAGAATCAGCGCAAGAAAAATTTTCCTCATCTCTTACGCCCCCGGCAATGGCGAGAACCATACAGCCCAGACATTGCACACAGCATGATAGATTATCCCCGGCATCACTGTATTGTTCCTGTGCCGCAACAGTGCCATGATCAAGCCGGGGAAAAATGTTAAGAGCCGTATCAATTTCCTGACAGCGATTAAGTGAACTGACGCAAAGAGAGCCGTTGTGATTATGATTCCCGTGAACGCTCCGAACTTCCTGACCGCGAGAGTCTGAAGCCATCCCCTGAAGAATGTCTCCTCAATGAACGCCGCCGCTACTCCTCCTCCTAGTATGTTGAACGCCTCCCACAATGACGGAGTTTTGAGTCCGCCTCCCCATGAACGAGGCATATACATAACAATCACCGTCAGAGGGATCAGAGTAACGAGAAGCGCAATGACCACATCAATTTTTGACTGCCGGGTCATGAACCACTTGAGGCCGTAAGACTCTTCGCTCTCATTCTTCCATTTGCACCAAGTGTACGGAAAATAGAGCATGAACGACGCGACGACAAGCCCGATGATATTCGCCAGTATGAAATCTGACATGGCTATAATACTTTCATTGCGTCCTGAATGAACTGGAAAGCGTTATTGATGTACATAGCAATGTGGAAGCGGTTTGAGAAGAGAGTCGCCGAGACTTTCCACAGGAGAATGATAACGGGAACAGCGACGATTACGACTCCGATCTTGTAGAGTATCTTTGCGGGGATCTTTCCGTACTTCTCTGACAGCTCGCCGACAAGCCAGCCCATAACCATGAATGCGAATCCGAGAATCCAGATTGAGAGTCCTAATACTGCCTGAGTGTTTACGATACGCAAAATGAATCAGCTCCATATATTTTTCGTGTGAATTTCGCAGATTATTATACGTGAATTTTACTATTGTGATAAACTTTGCGGGACTCAAAAATAAATCATTAGGAGTGATTCATTTGGCAAGGAAAATTTTTGCTGCATTCATTCTCGTATTGTCGTTCTCATTCTGTGCATACGCTGCGGAGTCTGACAAAGTATTGGCGCGTGTAGGAAGCGAGGACATAACCGAGTCTGAAATCTTAGAGTTCATACAGCCGTTCGGGCAGCAAGCGATCATGTTATACGGAACGGAGCAGGGGCGAAAGATGATTGTTGACGACGTTATAGCAATGAGGCTCTATGCTCTTGACGCTGAAGCATCGAAACTTGACCAGACACCCGAGTTCCAGGCGCAGCTCCTCAACGCAAAACGCGCAATGTTAGCGCAGGCGGCCATGAAAGAAGCCGTGAAAGATTTAGCCGTTACTGACGAGGAAGCAAAGAAATTTTACGACAGCAACCCCGCAATGTTCAGACAGCCTGAGAGAATCAGAGCGCGTCATATCCTCGTGAGCGGTGATGAGGCACTCGCAAAAGTTCAGAACGAGCTTAAAGCCGGGAAATCATTTGACGTTGTGGCGAAAGAATACTCAAAGGATCCCGGAAGCGCGGCTAATGGCGGGGACTTGGGAGAATTTCCGAGGGGCGTAATGGTTCCTGAGTTTGAGAAGACTGCGTTCGCTCTGAAAAATCCCGGTGATGTCTCAGAGCCAGTGAAGACTCAATTCGGCTGGCACATCATAAAACTTGAAGAGAAAATCCCGGAGTCAACAGTTCCGTTTGAGCAGGTCAAAGAAAGACTGACTCAGGAGCTTAAAGACCAGAAGACTCAGACAGTACTTCAGGACAAAGCAAAGGAACTCGAAAGCAAGTACAAAGTTGAAAGACTGACCGACAAACCAAAAGACAGCGCAGACGTAACGCCCTCACAAAACGTAAAGCCTTTGCAGTAAGACACACACAAAAAGATTAACCCCTCGGAGACAAGCTCCGCCCTTCCGGGGTCGGCCGAAAACCGAGGGGCTTTTTGTCATTCACACTCTTGATTTCGCTTCGTCAATTTGTTTCCTGACCTGATCAAATCCTGTCCCGCCGTAAACATTACGCCTTCTCACGCTCTCACGCACCGTCAAAGTTTTCATCATGGCCGAGTCTGCTCCGGGTACATGCTCCTGCCACTGTGCGAGGGTCATATCCTCAAACGAAATCTTGTTAGCTATGCACCATCCTACAAGCCGCCCGACTATAGCATGAGCTTCACGGAACGGGACTCCCTTCATCACTAAGTACTCCGCGATGTCAGTAGCGAGTGAATAGCCCTTCTCAAGTCCTGCGAGCGCGAGTCCTTCATCAACATCAACACGCGACAACAATTCGGCGATAATTTTCATGACGCTTTCAACCGTATCAACTGAAGCCCATAGCCCGCGCTTGTCCTCCTGCAAATCACGGTTGTACGTCATCGGCAATCCTTTAAGCGTAATCATCAAGTCGACAAGATTCGCGATTACCTGACCTGCTTTTCCCCGCGCTAATTCGAGGACATCGGGATTCTTTTTCTGAGGCATCATACTCGACCCCGTGCAGAAATCATCAGGCAGCACGATAAATCCGAACTCTTGAGTGTTCCACGTGATGAGGTCATTGCAGAGCCGCGAAATATGAATCATGAAGACTGACGCGAAATAATGATAGTCCGTCATATAGTCCCGGCTTGCTACTGTGTCGAGACTGTTGCGAGTCGGATTCTTGAAGCCCAAAGTCTTGCACGTCATGAAGCGATCAATCGGCAATGTTGACCCGGCTAATGCTCCTGCACCGAGCGGGCATTCATTCAGAGACTCTAACGCAAAGTCTAGCCTCATCAAGTCGCGGTGAAAAGCCTCAAACCATGAGAGCCAGTAATGACCCATTGAGACGGGCTGAGCCTGCTGCATGTGAGTATATCCCGGTATGATGATGTTGATGTGCCTTTCAGCGTTTGAGACAAGGACTCGCAGTAATTCCCGCAGAATTTCTCTGAGTCCACGCAGTCTTTCACGCAGGTATAATCTTGTTGTCGTTGCTACCTGGTCATTTCGCGAACGCGCCGTGTGAAGTTTCGCGCCCGCTGGTTCAATCTCCGTTAGTCTCGCCTCGATATTCATATGGACATCTTCAAGCGACTCTGACGGAATGAATTTTCCCTCTCTGATTTCGTCTGATACCTTCATGAGTCCCGCGATGATTTTTGCTGACTCTTCCCGCGACAATATCCCCGTTTCGCCCAGCATTTTCGCGTGTGCTATGCTTCCTTGAATGTCTGACTCGGCCATGCGCCAGTCAATATCAAGCGACTGTGTGAAATCCTGTACAGTTTTCGCCGTTTCTTTCGTGAATCTTCCGTGCCACATCGTAATATCCTCCTTTAAGCGTTGGGATTGACTCTGAGCGTTCCGGGATTTGTGTACGTAACAAGAGCTACAGTACCCGGCACTGAGCGCACGTATTTTCTTTCGGTGTAATCGACAGGAACAGAACCCGAATTTTTCCCCGCTGAATGTTCCGCCGCTAACTTTGCTGCAAATTCTAGAATGTCCCGGCGACTCTCTTCAAGCTCAGAGCGTTTCAAGCCTCGTATGATGACATGCGCCCCGGGCATTTCGTGAGCGTGAAGCCAAATATCCTCCGGCCTTGCTGTCTTGAGAGTAACATAACGGTTGCCCCTCGCTGAGAGTCCTACGAGTATATTTGCTCCGTCAATATTGATATTGAGATGAGGGGGGATATTTTCTTTCTTTCGTTTGGGATTGCGTGATTGAGTCTTTGCGGGTGAAATCCATTCTGCGAGATCTTTTACTGCCTGCGTGAAATTTTCCGGGTCATCAATCGCTTCAAGCAGTGCGCGCTGTTCTTTAAGCTCTCGTATTGATGAGTTCACAGCGTCGAGGCTTGCTGAAATTTCTGCGGGATTCCCTTTTGCTTTCCTGTATCGTTTGAAGTATCTTTCAGCGTTTCTTGACGGACTCAAATCGGGGTCAAGTGTTACTGCTAATTCGTTTCCTTCCCAGTCTGTTAGTGTGATATTTTCTGCGCGCTTGGGTATCTCGTAGATGTGTGAGAGTATTGCTTCACCTTTGAGCCTGAAGATTTCTGCCTCTTTGCATTCTTTGAGCTGCTTTGCGAGTCCGTCGCGGTGCCGTTCTTTTGCTTTAACCGCCCGTTTTATTTTCGCGTCAATCTCGTGAAGTGTCTTCTCTCTTCCTCGTCTCAGCAATGGCATCAAGACTCCGAATCTTGCGGCCATGAGTGAGTCCCGTCCAAGCTCCTGCGTTCCTTCAAGCGGGAAGTCAAAGCGTGTGAGGTAATGATTCTTTGTGATGATTCTGCAAGGGACATCAGACTCACCGTCAGCAATTTTCATCAGCGCAGAGTGCCACGACACAGAGTCCCTTTCATGCCACTGGGACAATATGAGCCTCGCTAAAGGCCTTCCGATTCCCTTCACGTTCTGTACATCCTCAAACCTTAACGGCGTGTTGTGTGTCAGAGTCAGCCCGTCAAATTCAGGAGGAGGAGTATACGAATGACCCGGCAAAATCGTCCTGTAGTGATTCGTGTCGGGCGTTGAATGTCTTGCTGCCTCGTCAATCTTCCCTTCTCCGTCAAGAAGTATGAAGTTTGCTACAGGTTCTGTGATTTCGAGAATGATGGAGTAATTCACGCTGACTCCCGCCGAGACTCTCCGCCTTGCTGAAAGCTCAAGTATTCTGTCATTGTTGATCTGCCTGACTGAATATATCTCGCTGCCGTGAGAGAGTCTGCTCTTCATTGCCTCAGTGATTGATGCTTTTGACGGTGATATTTCTTTGAGGGCGTTGATCTCGTTTTGACTCGCCGTGCAGATTCCTGACGCGCCGGAAGTCCACGACAGAAGCAGCCAGTTTTCACCCAAAAATTTGAGGGCAGCCCATGAAGCTCCGCCCTCGATTCTGTTGATGCGCATGGGAAGAAGTTTGCGAATTTCTCCCGCAAGTCCTGCTACAAATTCCGGTCCTGCTGACATATCATCACCGCAATAACATCATTATGCCCTGCTGCATTTGGTTAGCCTGTGCAAGCATGGCCGTGTTTGACTGCATTATGATATTCATCTTCGTAAACTCCATGATCTCTTTTGCGTAATCAACATCACGTATATGTGAGCTTGCCTCTATGAGCGTTTCAGTTTCGCTTGTGATGTGTCCTATGTGATGTTCGAGCCTGTTTTGTGCAGCTCCTAATTTCGCCTGCTGCATTGACACCCGGTCTATAGCCTTGTCGATTATTCCGATTGACTCAGCCGCTGATTTCTGACTCATTATGTTTACGCCGTTGATTCCGAGAGCGTTTGAACTCATGTCGCCTATGTTGATTAAAACATCTTCACCCTCGCTGACTCCCGTCTGAAATACTGTAGTGTTGTCCGCAAGGTGAATGATTACGCTTGTTCCGTTGCTCCCGGTGTTGTCGAGGAGGCTGAAATTCTTTGTGTCATCATTCCACGCGGCATATATCCCGATCATAGGGTCAAAGTCAATGTCTATATTCTCGTGAATGACTCCTACGAGTCGGCTGCCTGTTATCTTTTCGTTCTCAGCGATTATATTATCCGAATGAACATCACGAACTGTAACGGTGTATTGTGTCTCTTCAGACTCTTGAATAGTATTGAGCGATAATGCTTTGAGAACGTCCTCATTGCCTGAAAGTGTTATTTCTCCGTTTCTGCCGGCAAGAACAGAACGAATGACGAGAGTCCCTCCTACTGATTCCATTCCTGTAGAACCGCCCTCAGCAAACGACACGAATTTTGACGCATCATCTACATATTCACCCTGCCCAAGTCCTACAGCTATTGCCCTGTTGAGCTTCTCTGCAACTTCATCAAGTGTATCGCTCGCAATCAGCATGATTTTTGCCTGTCTTCCGTCGCCTTGTGTGAGCGTTAATTCTCTCGGCTGGTCAAGAATAAAATTCCCCTGAGCGTCCCAGAACTTATCGATGTCCCGGAGCATTGTCCCACCTTCAGCAACTTTCCCGACGTATGAAGCCTTGAAGCCCGCAAGCGTTGTGTCATTCGAGACGTTGAGATTTCCACCTGAAGCTATGCTCCTGAACGCGCCGTTTATTTCGATGATTATATTTTCCTGAGAGACGAGTCCGCTTGTACGGTCAACGCTGAAATTTGCGAAACTGATTTCACGGTTTGCATTCCTGCTTCCGTCGAGCACATAATGAACGTAATCGCCTCTGAACGCTCCGCCCTCCATCTTCAAAGGGTCTGTGTGATCCGCTGTGCTTGTGATGTTTACTCCTATTGCGTCAGAGTTTGCTTTGCTGGGACTCACGCTTACGACAAATTTTGTTTCCTTAGAGATTCCGTCAATGTTGTTGAGTTTCATTTTCATCACACCGGAACCGAAAAGCACGCTCAAGTCTGTAGAGTCATCCCCGCCGTTAGTGAGTACTATATCATTCATGAAGGCACTTCTTGCGACTCCTTCCTGTGATAAAATACTCGCTGTTGCTTTTAGGGTTGCGCTTCTTGTCTTAGCGTTTATATCTGTAACCTCAAACAAGATACTGGCGTTCTCTGTCAGTTCGTCCATCTCAAAATCAAACGCAGTCTCATCATCAAGGCCGTATGACCCTGTAATCTTTGCACCTTCTCCAACGCCTTCAGAGAGTATGAGATTGTACGCTCCCGCAGGAACATCGCCGCGAACAGACACATCATTAATACCCGCGCTTGTATTAACGCCCTTCTCGACAATAACATCATCGTGCTTAATGTGGAATATGTCTGACTTCTGGACTTGAGATTTCCCGGCGTTTGCTGTGATTTGGAGCTTGAAATTTCCGTCAACCGCATACTTCTGCCCGAACTTGTCGACCGAACGAAGCCCCCCTTTGATTACTGCCTTGACGTTTTTGTCAGTGCTGCTCCACAACACCGCGTTATCTCCGCTGAGGATTCTTTTTCGGTTGAACTGTGTATTTTCCGCAAGCCGTGTTATTCCCGTGCGTATCTCGTTGATTTCGGCCTGTATGTAGCTCCTGTCCTGCTGCGTAAGAGTGTCATTAGCGGCCTGCGTGGTTAATTCTCTCATTCGGTTGAGCATTCCCTGTGTTTGATCGAGCGCGCCTGAAGCTGTCTGTATAAGGCTGATTCCGTCCTGCGTGTTGATTAATGCCTTGTCCATTCCGCCGAGACGGGACCGCATTGTCTCGCCTATTGCAAGCTCCGCCGTGCTGTCTATGTCTGCTATGGCCGTTCGGAGTCCTGACGATAATTTTTCGAGCGAACGCCTAATAGCAAGAGAATTTCTCTGCATTATCCTTTGACCCATCAAAGCAGCGGCATTATGATTAATTATCATTGACATGCTTTTTCCTCACCTTCCCTTTTGTAGTAGAAACTTCCTGAAATAAAACGCCACAGCAAATACATTTACTCGGTGCGTGCTGAGGTATAAAAAAATGGGGAGGAGAGATTTTTCCCCCCTTCCCCCATTAAATGCAGTGCGTCTTAAGTTTCTATGAATTATCCTGCCAAACCTAAAGACTAACGGATAAGGCTGAGGACGTTCTGAGGCTGCTGGTTTGCCTGGGCGAGCATTGAGTTGCCTGCCTGAAGCATAATGTTCAGCTTCGTGAAGTTCATCATTTCCTTTGCCATGTCTGCATCGCGGATTCTGCTCTCTGCGCTGGTCAGGTTCTCGCTTGCTGTCGTCAGGTTGTTGACTGTGTACTCTAACCTGTTCTGGTAAGCTCCGATCTTTGCCCTCTGAGTCGAAACTTTGTCGATTGCGTTGTCAATGATCGTTATTGAGCGTGAAGCCCTTTCGCGGCTCATGACGTTTACGCTGTCGAGTCCGAGTGCATGTGCGCGCATGTCGCCGATGTTGATGCCCATATCTTCGCCCTCGTTCGCGCCGATCTGGAACACTGTCGTATTGTCGGCAAGGTGAAGAGTTGTCTCCTGTGAGCTTGAAGCATACCTGAATTTCTTTGACGCATCGTCCCATGAGGCTGCAATTCCGCTGAGTGCGCTGAACTCTACGTCAACGTTCGGGCTGATTACTCCGTGAAGCACATTGCCTGTCGTCTTTACGTTCTGTGCGATCATTTCGCCGGTGTGGGCATTGGCCACGTCAACGCTGTATGTTGTCTCTTTCGAGTCCTGAATCGTGTTCAGTGAGAATGCGTTGATGAGGTTCTCGTCTCCTGAGAATGTAATCTCGCCTACTGCACCGGGAACTACCGAGCGCATAAGGAATGTGCCGTCAACTGCTTCTGAGTCTGTCGTTGAGCCGTTGCCTACATAGGTTACGAACTTTGTAGCGTCGTCAACATATTTCGCCTGGCCGAGACCCGTTGCGATCGCGTCATTCATCTTCTTTGCGACATCATCAAGCGTGTCATTCGCATAGAGCGTTATGCTTGCTGTCTTGCCGTCGCCCTGGTTGAGGGTTATTGTCTTGGCATCCTCAAGCATGAATACTCCCTGATTGTCCCAGAACTTGTCAAGGTCGCGGAGCTTCACTGAACCGTCAGCAACTTTGCCGATGTACGCGGCGTTGAAGCTGGAAAGGACTTTCGTTGAGCTTGGGTCAAGTTTTCCGCCTGTTACAGAGTTTTTCCTGAAGTCGGTGTTCGTTGAAAGAATAATATCGCTCTCTGACGCAACGCCGGTTTTGCCGTTAAGCACAAAGCTCTTGAAGTGAAGATCCCTGTTTGCGGTCTTGCTTCCGTCGAGGGTGTATTTCAGCTCTTCGCCGTTGTAGGGGCCGCCGTCCCACTTGTCATCCCACGTGCTGTCGAGGCTGGCATCAACCTGAATGCCGATGTCATTGGTGCCGGTACTCGGTGATGCCTTGGGAGTAATGAAGTATACAGCTTTTCCGCCTTCCTGAATCGCGTCAATGTCTCCGAGCGCAATCTGTACTGTAGGCTTGGTGTCATTGCCGCCGAATATGCTTGACAGGTTGACTGCCGTGCCTGCTGAGTCGAGGACTATGTTCTCCTGCACTGCCGAGCGGTTTGTGCCGTCCTGAGACATAATGCTTGCTGTTGCCTTCAGCGTAACTTCCTTCGTGAGGGCGTTCACTGACTGGACTTCAAACAGTACGCTTGCGTTGTCGATTGTATCATCAGATACGGTAACTGCGAATGCTGATGACGGTGCTGCAGGTGCTCCAGTTCCTACCGTTACTGTTCCTGTAGAAGGTGATGTAGCATCTCCAGTACTCTCGTAGACTATCTTGATGCCGGGTGCTTCGCCGTTCATCTTTATCGCTGTAAGAGTCGGTTTTCCGGTGTCGTCCCAGCCGCTGAGGGTAATTCCCTTCGCCCTCGCTGCCGCTTCAATTTCATCCGAAACTCCTGAGAACGTAATACCGTAATCAGTTGTGCCGCCGTCAGCGTTGAAGAATTTTGACTGGTCTGCTGCTGATGCTGCGTTCGTTCCCTGCTTGAAGATGTCTGAGCCTGACGTTGACCAGATTTCAGTTCCGTCGGTTGTCTGTACGCTGATCTTTGTTATGGGGGTGGTGATCTGATTGAATTCTATCTCGGTAGTTGTGGTGTATTTCGTTCCGCCGATTCCGTATGAGCCTGTGAGAACCGCTTCGTTTGATGCTGTATCAATAAGCGATACTTCATAGTTTCCAGCCGGCGCGTTGGTTACTGATACGTCAGTTACACCCTGCTGAATTGACGTTGACTTGTTCATAAGTACATCATTGTGCTTTACCTTCATGATGTCCGACTTCTGAACTTCGCCCTGCCCGGGATCAGCCTTCACTGTGATTTTGTAGTTGCCCTCAACGGATTTTTTCTGCCCGAACTGGTCAATCTCGCGCAGTCCGCCGTTGATGATGGCTTTTGTCTCGTTGTTGTTGCTGCTCCAGAGTGCCGCCGAGTCGCCGTTAAGAAGTTTCTTCTTGTTGAACTGTGTCGTGTTGCCGATACGGGTGATTTCCTCGCGGAGCTGGTCAACTTCTTCCTGGATATAGCTTCTGTCCTGCTGTGTCAGTGTATCGTTTGCGGCCTGAACTGAAAGCTCGCGCATTCTCTGAAGGATTGAGTGAGTCTCGCCGAGTGCGCCTTCTGCCGTCTGAATGAGGCTGATACCGTCCTGTGCGTTCGATACGGCTTTGTCGAGTCCTCTGACCTGTGCGCGCATCTTTTCGGAAATCGCGAGTCCGGCTGCGTCATCTGCTGCTGAGTTAATGCGGAGTCCGCTGGATAACTTCTGAATTGCCTTCTGAAGCTGATTGCTTGTGTTGTTTACGATGTTGTAGCTCTGAAGGGCAGGTATGTTGTGCTGAATTACCATTGCCATAATACAAAACCTCCTTGTAATACTTGCCTTTATTTGTCCCCATTACTTCCGTGTTACGGGGGCTTTTTCCGTCCCTCATTGTCTGAGGGTAACTTGCCTCTTGCGCCGTAATTTTCCGGTGAATGGCTCTGCGCTGTGAAAACTTGCATTATCCGCGAATAATAGCTTTTGGAAACCTTTTGCCTTTTGTCATGACTGGCTTTTTTATTTTCACTCACAGTTTCGGAGCGGGAAATCTGATACTTTAGCGGGCATTAAAATTTTTTCGGCAAAAGAATCATCACCGCGATCACAAAATAGCTCAATGCGGAGTCAAAACATGCAAAACCGAATCACAGTCCCAAAAATAATAATTGTAAACTCAAATTAATGCCGCAAGTTTACAATCAGATTCGCAGGAATCGAAACGCTTAAAAGTTATCCTGCTCCGCGAGAAACCTCCCGCTTCTGTAAACAGTAGATAAATTGAGCTATTGGGATATAATATTTTTATGACAGAATATGAGAGATTAGCCAAGAACAACCGTATACGCGAACAGGGCAGACTGACCAGAGAAAAACGCAAGCATCAAATCTGCCGTGTGTATCGTGTGAAAATTGACATCTCTCACCTTACCCAAGCGCAAAGAGTTCACCTCAAAATGCTTTTTGTCGAGGCTAAACGGCTCTGCAATGACGCTCTGACTTTTACACATGAACATGATATTAACGACTGCGATACAGCAGCTCATACGGTCAGGTTCTATGACATTAATCACATAGGGATTCAAGGCTTCAGGGAACATATACGGATAAAGGGTGCAAGCCAATTCTGGAATATACCGGGGATAGAATTAGCCAATGCAAAGCTGCTCAATCTCTCGGACGGTTATTATCTTGCTGTAACAACATATTATGTTAAAGGAGGTGAAAAGCGTAAATATAAAGTGCTGATTGGAGAAAGTGAACGAATAAAAAAGTGCCAGCGATTAACAGCACGACGGAAAAAAGGTTCAAACAATCGCTATAAAGCCAGGAAGTTATTGCGCCGGGCGTATAAAAAGGACACCGCGAATAAAATAGTGCATGAGTTATTAGACCATGAGCGTGTATATATGCAGGATGAAAACCTAAAGGGCTGGCATAAGGGCTTGTTTGGCAGGGTAGTCCAGCATTCAGTGTTAGGACGAGTGAAAATGAAACTGATAAAGCATGAGCGAGTAATAGTCTTGTCATCAAGAGAACCAACAACGAAATATTGCCCAGTATGCGGAAATCTCAAGAAAGAAATAACATTATCTGACCGAGTATATGAATGCTCATGCGGATATAGAGAAGACCGGGATATACATGCGGCGCGTAACATGATATTGCTTGCGAAAAAAAATACCTGTGGGACGCAGGGAATAAACGCCTTTGGAGAGAGTGTAAGACTCTGGCAGAACACCGCGGAGCAGTCTCATTGAATTAGGAAGCCGCCAAATCCGTGAGGGGCGGTAGTTCACATAATCCGAGTGTCAAAAAACATTCAAGGAGGAAAGATTTCACATGATGAAGTATCTTCAGAAGATTGGCCGTTCGTTAATGCTCCCTGTTGCGTGCCTTCCTGCTGCGGGAATCCTCTACGGCATAGGCTACTGGATAGATCCGGCGGGCTGGGGAAGTAACAGTCTCATTGCGGCGTTCTGCATCAAGGCTGCCAGCGCGATAATCGACAAGATTCCGTTGTTGTTCGCGATTGGTACGGCTGTCGGAATGGCTGACGAGCAGGACGGGACTCCGGCTCTTGCGGGACTCGTTTCGTGGCTGATGATTACGACTCTTCTGTCAAAAGACGCTGTAGCAATGTACGGTAATATTGATGTCTCAGAAGTTCCTGCTGCTTTCGGGAAAATCGAGAATGCGTTTATCGGTATACTTTCGGGACTGATCGGCGCGGCTTGCTTCAACAAGTTCAAGGATGCGAATCCGCCCGACTGGTTAGCATTTTTCAGCGGCAAGAGGTGCGTCGCGATAATTACGGCGTTCGTCTCAGCAATAACGGCGGCTGTGCTCTATTATGTGTGGCCTGTAGTTTTCGGCGCGCTTGAGAGATTCGGAATATCAATCTCAAACATGGGGCCAATTGGAGCGGGTATATACGGAATGTTCAACAGGGCATTGATACCGCTGGGACTCCATCATGCATTGAACGCTGTATTCTGGTTCGACACGATCGGGATAAATGACTTGGGGAATTTCTGGTCAGGCAAGGGGACATTAGGTGTTACGGGAATGTACATGACTGGATTTTTCCCGGTGATGATGTTCGGGCTTGTTGCAGGAGCATACGCTATGTACAAGGAAGCGAAGCCGAACCGCAAGAACGTAGCGAAAAGTTTATTGCTTGCGGGGTCATTCGCGGCGTTCTTCACGGGAATCACTGAGCCTTTAGAGTTCTCGTTCATGTTCCTTGCGCCGGGTCTGTATTTGCTTCACGCTGTCTTGACGGGAATCTGCATGACTGTCTGCGCGTATATGCCGGTTCGGTGCGGCTTCAACTTCAGCGCGGGAATGGTTGACTGGATACTGAGCTTCAAAGCTCCGATGGCCGAAAATCCGTGGCTTGTTCTTCCGATTGGTATAGTCGTTGCGTTGATATATTTCGTAGTATTCACGTGGGCGATAAGGACATTTGATCTCAAAACGCCTGGCCGTGAAGATGATGACGAAGATGAAATGATTCCCCCCGCTCAGGACGAGCCAGTGAAGGCAGCGAAGAATGACTATACGCACATGGCCGCAATAATTCTTGAGGGACTCGGAGGAGCTGAAAATCTTCAGGATTACGACTACTGCGCGACAAGGATACGGGTAAACGTGAAGGACGGCTCACAGATTGACGAGAAGAAAATAAAATCATCGGGCATTCCGGGACTGACGAGACTCACGACAACAAATGTGCAGGTAGTAATAGGAACGCGGGTGCAGTTCGCATTCGACGCAATGAAGAAACTTATCGAGGCCAGCAAGTAAAGAGCAACAGAAATTTCCGCTCTCTGAAATTCACGGGGGGCGGATTTTTTTGTGCCCATAAAAAAACCGGGAATGATTCTCCCGGCCTCTTTTGATTCTTGTTACTGATTCTTTGCGCTTAATGCACTTGATATTACTTCGCCAGCTACTGACTTCATTTCGTTACGCACCGTTTGAAGTATATCCTGCTTCATTCGTTCTAATGAGTCGGTCTTGTCCTCTTTGCGCGAGGATGCCCCGCTAGTCATATAACCTACAAACGCAACTACTACGGCCATGATTGCGAATCCAATTCCCATGAAGTAATGAAGCTCATCAATCTTCACGGTGTTAATTTCTGACCGTCTGTCGATTGTCCGAATTTCTTTCGTGATTTCGTTCAATGTCTGGTCAATCTTATCCATTCTGCGTTCAACAGAATCAAATCGGCGTTCGATTCTTGCCATGCTGTCATTGAACATCTCAACAGTAACATACCGCGCATTGTCCTGGCTTGTCATATTCCCTCACTCCCTTTAGGCTTGTCGAGATACTCAAGCAGGAGCGGACTCAGTATCTTTATGTACGTACCCTTCATGCCAAGACTACGGCTCTCAATCAGTCCGGCACTCTCAAGTTTGCGCAGCGCATTCACGATTACGCTTCGTGTGACTCCGACTCTGTCAGCGACTCTTGAAGCGATTGCTACACCTTCAGGGCCTTTGAGCTCGGCGATGATATGCTTCATGCTCTCAAGCTCAGAATACGACAGCGCGCGCATTGCCATCTGAACACTCAGGCGGCTTCTTGCTGTTGCTTCGAGGACTTTTGCGCGTTCGTTGAGTATCTCTATTCCCGCGAGCATTCCGAGATATTCGGCAAGCAGTATATCTTCAACGCTGAACGGCAATTTTTCACGCACAAGCATAATCGTTGCGAGTCTCTCTGCACCCGCCCCGATAACAGGAACGTACATCAAATGCTTTTCGGGCTTTTCACCCTCGTAATCATCATCGAACAAAGGCGCATCCTCGTCGTGAATCTCAGAGTCACGGCATCTGTTCATCCTTATCACAAACTCATCCGGCATGACTCCGTCGCGAAAACTTTCGGAGAGTGCCTTTGACGTGTAATCAGGCAGCCAGTGATAGCCCATCAAACGCCCGGACTTGTCGACGATGTAAACATTTGCTGTCGAAAACTCAGAGAGCATCTGCGCAAGGTGGTAATAGTCAAGCGGTTCTCCCTCGCGTTTTGACTGAAAAGCACGGCCAACCCTGCGCGTTTTCTTGAGAAGTTCATTCAGTGCTTCATCATCCGCAGAAAATGTCAGCAATTCCATCATTCAGACTCAATCCTCCCTAGAGAAGGTATCGCCTTATGTCGCGGTTTTCGACGAGGGAAGCGAGTTTTTCCTTCACCATTTCGCCGGTGATCTCAATTTTTGACTCGGCCATGTCTGAGACGCTGAAGCTGATTTCCTCTAACAATTGCTCCATCATCGTGTGAAGCCGTCTTGCTCCGATGTCTTCCATTTCGGAGTTCATTTTGTGCGCGAGCTTTGCGATTTCCTGAGTCGCCTCGTCCGTGAATGAAAGCTCTGTTCCTTCCGTCGATATTAACGCCTCGTACTGACGAATCAAGCTGTTTTCGGGTTCAGTAAGTATGCGCTGTAGATTCTCAATAGTCAGAGGCTCAAGCTCAACGCGAATCGGGAATCGTCCCTGCAATTCGGGAATCAAGTCGGACGGTTTAACCCCGCTGAAAGCTCCGGCGGCAATGAAGAGTATGTGATCCGTTTTCACAGGGCCGTAACGAGTCTGAACTACAGAGCCTTCAACAATCGGCAGCAAATCGCGCTGTACTCCCTCGCGGCTTACGTCAGGGCCATGAGATGAACCGCCCTTCACCACAACTTTGTCGATCTCGTCAAGAAACACAATCCCGTCTTCCTGTGCGAGTTCGAGAGCTTCTTTTGACATCGCGTCGGTGTCTATGAGCTTCTCTGCTTCTTCCTGCTGAAGGATTCGCAGTGCTTCTTTGACTTTCATGCTTCGCTTCTTGGTCTTCTTGGGCATTATTCCGCCTAACATTTCGTTTATGTTTATGCCCATTCCCATTATGTCCATGCCGGGCGCGCCGAATACAGAAATAGGCGACGTGCTGTCGTTGATCTCTATTTCCACGTCCTTGTCGTCGAGCTTTCCTTCTCTCATCATCTTGAGGAATTTTTTGCGCGTCCTGTTGTTGCGTTCCTCTTCTGCTGCGGCTGCTTCGGGGTTCTCGTCCTTGTTGGAGTCGTCATCATCTTTGCCGGAAAAAGCCTTCATGAAGTCTGGCATTGAGAATTTCCGCTCAGGCTTCGGCAACATTGCGTCAAGCAGTCTCTGCTCGGCTTTCTCAAGCGCGGGCTGCTGTACTCCCTCAATCATTCGTTTTCTCACCATTGAGACCGCAAACTCTGTGAGATCACGTATGATTGTCTCAACGTCCCTGCCAACGTAGCCGACTTCCGTAAACTTTGTAGCCTCGACTTTCACGAACGGAGCATTTGACAGAGTAGCGAGCCGCCGTGCAATTTCAGTTTTTCCGACACCTGTAGGCCCTACCATCAAAATATTCTTGGGCATAATCTCGTGAGCGATTTCGGGAGGAAGAGCGCGCCTTCTGATTCTGTTCCTGAGTGCGATTGCTACGGAGCGTTTTGCTTTGTCCTGGCCGACTATGTAGCGGTTAAGATGTTCGATGATTTTCGCCGGAGTCAATTCCGGGCTGAGAGTCTTTTTCTCTGTTGTGATTTCTGTTGTCATTATCCTTCTAGTACCTCGACTGTTATATGATTGTTCGTGTAAATGCATATCTCTGACGCAAGCTCAATAGAACGTCTTGCGATTTCTTCCGGTGATTTCTCTGTTGCCTCGCACAATGCACGAGCCGCCGCAAGCGCATAGCCTGAGCCGGAACCGATCGATGCCGCGTCCCCTTCAGGCTCAAGAACATCACCCGCGCCGCTTAGGAGTAACGTTGTCTCATTGTTCGCCGCTAACATCATTGCTTCGAGTCTCCGTAATGCCTTGTCGAGCCGCCATTCTTTTACGAGCTTCACAGCACCGCGCATTAAGTCGCCCTTCTCCTGCTCTAAGCAGTCCTCGAACTTCTCAAGCAGCGTCATAGCATCAGCCGTTGACCCCGCAAAGCCCGTCAGGATTTTTCCGTCAAGAAGTTTTCTTACCTTCCTCGCTCCTGACTTTATGACCTGTGAACCGAGCGTTACTTGTCCGTCTCCTGCCATTGCGACTCTGTTTCCTCGTCTCACACATACGATTGTTGTACCGTTGAACAGGATGAATCATTCCTTTCATGTTTTGATCGGGATTGTTGAAATCATATTATCCCATTTGTATTTATTTTGTGAATATACAGGTTAAATGAAAAATTTGTGCGTATTAATCTGATTTTGAGAGTTTCATTTTTGTGCGTGCATAAAATTTTAACGCTTATGAAACCGAATCGGCGATTTGCTTTTGATGGAACAAGAACCGAATCGGCGAATCAGTTTTGAGACACTTGGAACACTTTTAGAATCTCAGAACGGAATCGGCAATTTGCTCTTGAGACATACAAGACCGAATCGCCAATTTATTTTTGAAACTTGAAGGAGCGAATCGGCGTTTTGATTTTGAGAGACTCGGAAGGGTATCGCTTCTGTTGAAATATAAATTTTCTGCTAAAATATCCTACGCATTACGCAAAAAAAAAAAAATACTCAAAAAAGGTATGAACAATGCAACACAAAATAACGCGCTTTGTAAGTGTGCTGTTGCTGGCTGTTACTGTGCTTAACGGAATAGCGTTCACGGCTCGCGAGGCTGTGGCCGTTACTCCTCAGCAAGTCAATGATGCACTCGACAAATTTACGAGCGCAGTAGGGAAATTTTCAGCCAATGACGCGACAAACCAGATAGGCAAAATCGCAAATTTCTGCAATCGTCTGGGCGGATTTACATCGGCTGCTTCCGGAGTTATAGGAATTCTTCAGATGACGGGAATAGTTAAGGATCCGACACTAGAAATGCTCGGGCAGATACTCGATGTTGTAAAAGACGTGCAGAATACGCTCGACAATATGAACAAGACGCTCAATCGAATCGCGCAGGATTTGCTCAACATTCAGGTTAATGATGAGTGGAATAACAGAAACAATAAGGCAACTACAATGTCAACGAACTGGAATAACTTCAACACAAATTACACGGAAAGATTGCAGACCTACGTCAGCGAGTATCAGGCGAAAATCAATACCGGCATTAAAGCATGGTGGGAGCAGGCTTCTCACGAGGGCGTTTACGTGCTTATGACGAAAAAGTACACGGAGCAGGGTTCGCTGACATATTCAAAGAAGAAATACAGTGAAGGACTTCCGGCAACATCTGACATCAACAACGAAACAGTAAACACTGCATGGAGCATCGGAATCCCCGCAGAATGTATGCCTAATACAAGCGCAGTTAAATTCAATGTTGACACATACCATAATGACTTCAAGAAAATAATGGTTACGGTGCTTGAGAATGCCATCAAAGACAACAAGCTGGCTTCAAACTGCGGCGAGTCGGTTAAGAGTGAGTACAGCGGATCATCTAAACAGGCAATGCTGGAAAGTTACGCGGACAACGTTCTGAACACAGTGATCTACAAAATAGCCTGCGAAGTAATGACTGCTAACAACAGCTGGGTAGCACAGGTAGTAACCCTTTACGGGCAGTACTGCGATAACGTTATGCAGCGGGATTCAGGCATTAACGCATTCCTGAATTATATCTACCTGACGCACGCATTCGAGGGAGAAGTCAGAAGCGATATTGAGAGATTCCTGGACGGTATGACAGCACAGGCCGGTTTCTTCGGACAGTTCGCGCTCACCTGCGCGGGACAGGACAGTTTGCAGACGACAGCAGCCAAAGAGAAAATACGGGAATACTTCACCACAACTGTTACAAGCATTGCTGACAGGAAAGCAAAAGCTATCACCGGGAAAAATAATTATTGCTACATCACAGGAACAGTACTTGAAGCAGGTACTGTTAACATGAACGCAGGAGTATACGTAGCATTAGAAGTCTCATTTAAATATAAGGGCTGCGATGTAAATAATTGGAGTATAGAGCCAGTTCCGATTATCGTGGATAATGTTCACATGTCTGTAATCTACAGGCAGTATACGAAATTGCCTCAGGGGACAAAGAGTTTCGGAGAATATCTCCATAAGTACGGCGCACAGAATGATGACAGCAATAAAATCTATATGACCAATTACATCGGACAACAAAATTTTGCTTTCAGTGAAGGCATTCGTATGCAGGCGCACCAGTTAATTCTTCGTACGGCTCACCCTTATTTTGACAACAACGGATGGTACAATATTGATGTCGGCACTGGTTCAAAAGTGGAACAACAGTACTATGCGGTTCATGATAAAGTCGTGGGAGATTTATTTGATTCCAGTAACGGCACCCCGAACCTGGGTGCGACAATCTGTGCAAGGGCTTTTTACGGTGAGAACCATTCTGCTTGGCAAGTCGATGAATTCTGGGCGTTCCATACGGAAGGTATTGCATACTCGACTGCGCCGGGGTATAAGGATGACCTGTGGGTATATATGACCTCCAGTGCGGTAGATATAATGAAGTCTACAGCTTGCCATGACTTAAACGGAGATGAGGCCGATAACCCGGAAAATCCGTTCTTTGCCTATGATCAGGCGACTCTGACTACGGGAGTTTCCGACGTTATGGGTCTGAGCTACGAGAATACGAGCAAAGACCTCACTGACATTCAGATATTGGGCGGCTCAATAGTGCCGGTTGAATCATTTTATGAGAGCGGAGATGTTGTGTCTGAGGACGTAACGTATATTAACGTCTTCAGCTATACGGGACAGCCTATAGAGCCTGCCGTAACTGTTTTTGCCAGCGGAGATGTTGTGCCGGAGGAAGGCTATACAGTAACGTACATCAACAATGTAGAGTCCGGCGACAATGCTGTAATCAGAGTAGAAGGCAAAGGAGACTACGCCGGAGTGGTAACCAGACACTTCACGATAACTTCAGCCAATGATGACTCATCTTCTTCACAAGTGAAAATTCTCAACAGTTCGAGCGGCGGCTGCAATGCAATGGGCGGTTTGTTCGCAGCGTTCGGACTCGCATTCGTGATAAGGAAATTCCGCAGACGTTAAGAGAATACGTGCAGAAAAGTTTTTGCCCTCTGTGAAATCTCAGGGGGCAATTTTTTTTTTGCGCTGTCGTTTATTGTTTGTCTCAAAAATTTTCAGCTTCACGGAATCGAATCGTCAATTTGATTCTGAGAGTCTCGGAGCGTGATTGATGATTCATTTTCGGGGAGGTGAAACGAAAGCTGAGGGAAAATATCAGACTGCTATAATCTCTATTGAAGGAGGGAAATATTATGAGTGAAGAATTTTTGCGTGAAGATTATTTTGACGAGACAATAAAACACATGGCCGACTCAATGCGGCGGAGTCTTTTACGACAGGAAGCTATTCACGCTGAATTTATGAAAGAGACAAGAGACTTTAACGTGAGAATTGACACTAAGCTGGAAAGAATCAGGAAAATAGCCAACGGTACGAAACACGACATGACACGCCTGAAAATAATCATGACAATAATAATTGTTTCTGTGCAAATTATATCCGCGCTGCTAGTTCATTACATCATAAAGTAAATCACTGTGCTATAATTCACGCCGTAAAAGCGCAAACAGCAAACACGCTGGCGATTATATTCGAGGTTCGATTCCTAAGAATTGCGCTTTGACATACTAAAGGCGCAAACAGCAAAACTCATTGTATGCACTCTAAATGCAAAAACACTGCGCCTTGCTTTTATCTCAGGAGGAAATATTATGCTTGAAGAACTCAAACACGAAGCTAATTACACCCTCACAGAAAATTCTGCACTGACTCACAAATCAACACTTTCACATTGTCTTGACCTTTTCGCAACGATTGGAGCATTACGAAATTCAGAGCCTCACGAAATACGACAGCGATTCATGAGGGCATTCGCTGAGGACTCAGACATGGCCGCAAAGATAGCATTTTACGCACGCGACATAAGAGCCGGACTCGGAGAACGCAGAGCCTTCCGGGTTATTCTCGAATGGCTCGCGCAAAATTCACCGTCAACAGTCAGCAAGAATATCAATCTCATTCCCGAATACGGACGATTTGATGACCTTCTGACTCTCATCGGGACTCCCTGCGAACAGTCAGCAATTGACGCAATATCATCGCAGCTCAAAGAAGATACTGACTCCGACTCTCCTTCACTCCTCGCTAAGTGGCTTCCGTCAATTAATGCCTCATCACACGAAACGAGGCGCAAAGCTCTCACCCTCGCAAAAGGACTCGGACTCACTCTCAGAGATTACCGCAAGACACTCACGAGATTACGCGCAAGGCTCCGAATCATAGAGAACAATTTGCGGACAAAAGATTACACGTTCGACTATTCACATCAGCCCTCAAAAGCAATGCTCAAATACAGGCAGGCTTTCATACGCAACGACGGCGAAAGATATTCAGCGTTCCTTAATGATGTTTCAGAAGGAAAAACGGAGCTTCACACCGGGACACTTGCGCCCTATGATGTAATCATGCCCATATTCACTCGTGGAATGATTGACGACGACGAACGCAAAGCACTCAATACTACATGGAATGCCCTTGAGGATTTCACGCGGGGGGAGAATGCTCTTGTTGTTGCTGACGGTTCCGGCTCAATGTACGGAGGCTATCTAGTTTACCCGGTGGCGGTCGCTGTGTCATTGGCTGTATATTTCGCTGAACGGAGCAAGGGAGAATATCACAATCACTTCATAACGTTCTCGCGGACTCCTCAGCTTGTCGAAATAAAAGGCTCTGACATTTTCGAGAAGGTCAATTACTGCGCGGGCTATAACGAAGCCGCAAACACAAACATTCAGGCAGTCTTTGAGCTGATACTCAACACGGCGGTGAAACACAAAATCCCTCAGTCAGAAATGCCGTCAACTATCTACATAATTTCAGACATGGAATTTGACGAATGCACTGATGACTCGGCCATGACGAATTTCGATCACGCAAAGAAAATTTTTGCCGACAATGGCTACACGCTTCCGCAGGTCGTATTCTGGAACGTCGACAGCCGTAACACTCAGCAGCCCGTAACAATGAATGAGCAGGGAGTCATATTAGTCAGCGGATTATCGCCGAGAGTCTTTGCGATGATAAAGAGCGGGAATCTTTCACCGTATTCATTTATGCTTGAAGTGTTAAGCTCCGAACGTTACGCCAGAATAACAGCATAAAGTATAATTCCTCCTGATTCAATTTTCAGTCAGGGGGAACGCTTCACAATGAAACAATTCGCCCTAAAGGGTAATATCCTCTTCACTCCGAACAAAGACGAAATAAAATTTTTCCCGAATGCTTATGTGATTTGCCGCCGTGATACTTGTTGCGGCATATATATGACTCTGCCTGATGAGCTGAGAAATATTAACGTGATTGATTACGGTGACTCTCTGATTGTTCCGGGAATGACTGACCTTCATATTCACGCGCCGCAATATTCTTTCAGGGGTATGGGCATGGACTGCGAGCTTCTCGACTGGCTCAACAAATATGCGTTCACTGAGGAAGCAAAGTACGCTGATACGGATTACGCCGCCCGCGCTTACGGGATATTCGCTGACAGCATGAAGAGGAGCGCAACGACACGCGCCGTGATTTTCGGGACTGTTCACAGGGAAGCAACGTTAATCTTGATGGACTTGATGGAGTCAGCCGGGATTGTCAGCTACGTCGGCAAAGTGAACATGGACAGGAACGCCCCCGATGACCTTCGTGAGTCTTCTGCTGCTGAGACACTGAAATTCATTCGTGACTCTGCTCAAAGAAAATATCATCTCACAATGCCGATCATCACACCGCGATTTATTCCGGGCTGCTCAAATTCTCTGCTTGATGAGCTGTCAGAGATTCGCAGGGCTTATGACTTGCCGGTTCAGTCTCACCTCTCAGAGAATCCCGGAGAAGTCGAACTCGTGAAAGAATTAATGCCTGAAGCTGAATTTTACGGAGATGCTTACGACCGTTACGGCTTGTTCGGAAGGGAAGCAAAAACTGTAATGGCTCACTGCGTTTACTCGTCAGACTCTGAGACCAAACGAATCCGCAAAAATGGCGTGTGGGTTGCTCACTGCCCTAACTCAAACATGAATCTCGCTTCAGGAATCGCACCGATAAGAAAATATATTGACGCAGGAATCCGGGTCGGTCTTGGGAGTGATGTTGCGGGGGGACAAACGGAGTCAATTTTCCGCGCAATCACTGACGCAATACAGGTGTCAAAATTGTATTGGCGGTATATAGACTCTTCTGCAAAGCCTCTCTCATTCGCTGAAAGTTTCTATCTTGCGACAAAGGGCGGAGGATCATTTTTCGGGAACGCCGGCAGCTTTGAACAGGGTTATGAGTTTGACGCGCTTGTGATTGATGACTCTATCATTCCTCATCCGCAAATGCTCTCGCTCCCCGAACGACTCGAACGCGCAATTTATATCGGTCTCGACAAAAATGGAATAACCGCAAAATACGTGAGAGGCAAAAAAATATACGCGAAAATTACGGAATAAAGTATAATTCCTCCTGATTCAATTTTAGTCAGGAGGTTTTTTTTGCATGAAGAAATTTTTAGCAGTCTTCCTCTTCATGTCTCTCATCATTTCCCCTTCATTCGCTTATGACGCAATACCCGGTGATGTGATTGTTGTATTGCGCAACACATCGGGAGTCCGAATCAGTTCGGCAAATTCGGCCATGAGCGTTGAGAATCTTTCAGCCGTAAAATCATTCGCGCAGTCAGCAAACGTAAACGTCGTGAAAACTTATGACGCACTCTCAGAGGTCAGCAATAATATTTTCATGCTCGTTCACTCTGACAAAAAGAATGAGAATGACCTTCTCCGCGAGATCAGGCAGAACCCGAATGTTGTTGCGGCCTCGCTGAACAGAGTCATACACCTTTGCGCCGATGAAAGAATCCCGAATGACCCGGAATATTATCGACTCTGGGGAATGGAAGCCATCAACGCGCCGGATGTCTGGAACATGTCAACAGGCTCTGAAGATGTCTATGTTGCTGTGATAGATTCGGGAGTCGATTTTGAGCATGAAGACCTGAAAGAAAACTTTTCGCACGAGTACAGCAGGAATTTTGCGGGAATGGACACAAGCGGATATGATCCCAACAATTACGGAGACGCGAACGATCACGGGACTCACGTCTCAGGAACGATTGCGGCTGTCGGCAACAATGGAGTCGGCGTTGCGGGCATAAACTGGAAGGCAAAAATTATCTCGCTCAGAGTTTTTGACGCAAGCGGGAGAAGTACAGATTCCGCTCTCGTAGCGGCAATAAATCACATTACCGGCCTTCTTGCGAGCAATCCCGGACTCAATGTCGCCGCTGTCAATATGTCGCTTGGAGGTTACTCGCCTTTATCGCCGTCCGAAGCAATTGCAGAGAATGAGCCGAAATATCTCGCGCTTCAGGCACTGAGCAGCCTCAACAGGACAGTGATTTGTGTCGCGGCAGGAAATGAGACCATAGAAGTCGGCGCGCCTGTTATGAATACAACATACGGTTCTGACGGTAGCATTAATAACCGAAAAGGATTGTACTGTTACCCCGCAGGTTACCAGGGCATTGAGAATATGATTGTTGTTGCGGCTTCAGGTTATGAGCTTCAGCGGGCCTCATACAGCAATTACAGCAGTCATTATGTACACGTTGCGGCGCCGGGCGGAAATCTTGATGCCGATAATGTCGACAAGCCGATAACTGGAATGATATACAGCACTATACGCGCACATGATGCGGACAATTCCCCGATGTATGAACGCGAGATTGTAAAGCTGGAAAATTCTAAGCGGACTTCATTTTACGGAGATTTGCAGGGGACTTCTATGGCGACTCCTCATGTTACAGGGGCTGTTGCTCTCCTCAAATCCATTTTCCCAAGCGCAACACCTTCACAGATTAAGGCCGCAATTCTCGGAGGCGCAAACGGTGATTATCTCCGCGACGACAACACTTCAATGTACGGTCTTCTTGACTTGCGCGGGGCTGCTGACTTCTTAGCCGCGACTCTCGGTGAAAACAATCCCCCGAAAATCTCAGCTCACAAACTACATAACGCAACCGCAAATCAGTTCTACAAGTTCGAGCTTAAAGCCTCAGGATCAGAGCCAATCACATGGAGCGTTGAAGGAAATCTCCCGGAAGGACTCAGCCTCGACATTAACGGGAATATTACAGGCATCACGGAAAAAGAAGGCGTATATGAGTTTGTCATCAACGCTGAAAACGATTACGGCCATGACTCAATGATATACACTGTAAGCGTTGACAAAGGAGTCGCGCCCGTCATAAACATGAGCAGCGATATAAATTACTCCATGATCAGCGCGGATTACTCTTTCCCGGTCAATATCAGCGCAGGAAGCTGGCCAATCATCTACAGCATAGAAAGCTCTGATATGCCTTCAGGGTTCGGGCTTTCAATCGATAAAATGGGCTCTGTGGATTTCACGCCGACTCAGGAAGGAACGTATCACTTGACGCTCAAAGCTCAGAATTACGCCGGGGAAGACAGCAAATCTTTCACCGTAACAGTTGAGGCATCAAAAATCCCGTCAATCGAGTCAAAAGACCTCAAGTCAGGCATAAAGGGTGTGCGTTACGCTGTTTCGATATTGTCTGTTTTCGGGAGGCAAATAGAGGATACTATAACCGCTGAAGGTGCCGTGCCAATGTCATGGGATATAACCGGGCTTCCTGAAGGATTAGAGTTCGGGAAAGAAACCGTATACGACAACAATGGATATGCACACAAAGAAACCGTAACGATTGCGGGTCATGCAAAAGAAGCCGGGAGCTTTGACGTTCATGTTACAGTCTCAAACAAATTCGGGACTGCAAGCAGGGATTTCATGATTTCGATTGCGGATCTTCCTCCGTCTTTCATGTCGTCAAGCGAACCTAAAGACATTCAGGCAGGCTATTACACAACAAGCAGTATTTTTGCTGTAGGAACCTCGCCGATGACTTTCACGTTTGAAGGGACTCTGCCAAAAGGAATGGCCGTTAAGAGCAACGATAATTTTGTGTTTTTATACGGAACTCCGGCAGAAACAGGGACATTCAGCGCAACTCTTTACGCCTCGAATGACTTGGGAACAGCAAGCCGCGATTTGACAGTCATCGTGAGAGAACCTGCCGTAATCACGACAAACTTTCTTCCCGACGCTGTGAGAGGAGTCTCATATAATGCCCGGCTTGCCTCATTCGCTGGTGTTGCTTTGTCGTGGACTTTGAGCAGTGATTTGCCAGCAGGTTTAACACTGTCAGAGTCAGGCGACATCAGCGGCATTCCCACAGTGGCTGGGAGATTCCTCATCGCCATAAACGCAAAGGCTCTCGACTCGTCAACAAATTCTCACACGAGAAACTACACGCTTACAGTACGAGACCGCCCGGCAATAATCACATCAAGCCTCCCGGACGGAAGAATGAATACTCCCTACGAGATGATTACGCTTAGTGCTGACGGTACAGCCCCGATAACGTGGAGCGTCTCAAGCGGTGATTTCCCTTCAGGCTTAACGCTCGCGGGCAACGGGTACATATTCGGAACGCCGACAAAGTCCGGGGCATTCGCATTCACTCTCAGAGCCGCAAACGGAGTCTTGTATGGCGAGAAATCATTCACGGTTAATATTGCCTCAGACGGTTCAGAAAGCCATGACGTAAAACCCGACAGCCATGACGTGAAACCCGACAGCGGAGACGTAACGCCCGTGAAGCCGGACAGCCATGACGTTAAACCCGCAACAATCACGACAGGCAGCGCGCGCGGAATCTCATCGCTCACTCTCGGAGAGTCAGAAGCTATTATCAGCGAGGGAGGATTAATCGCGGCTGTTCTTCCTGAGATAAGCGTCAGTGTTTCGGACTTCTACACGTATAACAGCGTCGATATTTTCGCGAACATTAAACTTTCTGATGACGTTCCTGCGGGCTACACTCTCAAATGGCATCCGTTCATACGAACAGCAACGGGCGCATTGATTGAGGACTCTGCAAACGAGAGCGAGTCAGGAGAATTTTACGACGCAGAAGGCAATGTCATTACGGACGTTCCCTCAGACAAAATTGTGAACGTGTCATCATGGCTTGAGGCCGGGAAAACTTATGCTCCTGTCATCGCGGCAGTCAGCAAAACCCCAAGCAGCAATACCGGCGTAAGCTCATCAAGCGGAGGCTGCAATTTCGGAATCGCAGGGCTTGTGATTCTCGGAATGCTCGCGGCGAAAATATATTCACGGAAAAAATAGCATTAGCAAAATAACGTAGTCTCTTATCAGCAAATAGCAGTATAATTCCTCCTGATACAATCCCACGTCAGGAGGTTTTTTTTCACATAATGAAGAAATTTTTTGCACTCTTATTCTTCATGTCCTTGTTCATTTCTGAGTCGTCAGCAAGAGATTCAGTGCCCGGGGATGTGATCGTAGTACTGAGAAATGAATCACAGTCCCGAATCAATTCCGCAAAAACTTCAGGAGGCATTAAATCTTTGTCCTCTGTTCAGTCATTCGCAGCCTCGCAGAATGTACGAGTGGTTGAAACTTTTGACTCGCTTTCAGACGGAAGCAACAGAATTTTCATGACCGTTCATTCAGACACTGAAGACGAAAACGAACTGTTACGCAAAATCAAAGCACGCCCGGACGTAATAGCCGCCTCGCTGAATCATATATACACGCTAAACATTCCCAATGTCCCGAACGACTCAGAGTATTTCAGGCTGTGGGGAATGGAGGCCATCAACGCCCCAAAAGCATGGACATACGGCACCGGGTCTGATGATGTGTATGTCGCTGTCGTTGATTCTGGAGTCGATTACAATCACCCGGACTTGAGGGAAAATTTCTCGCACGAGTACAGCAAAAACTTTCTCGGCCATGCGGGGACGGGTTATGATCCTTCAGCGTATTACGACGAGCGCGGGCACGGGACTCACGTAGCAGGAACTATAGCGGGAGTCGGAAACAACGCTCAGGGAGTCGCGGGTGTAAACTGGCGGGCAAAAGTTTTCTCAGTGAGGATTCTCGACAAGAACGGAAGAGGAACGGCAGCGAACCTTATAGCGGCCTTCAACTATGTATCGGGACTGCTCGCTGCACATCCGAGTATGAATCTCGCGGCGGTGAATTTCTCTGTCGGAGGTTATGGCACTTCATCGCCTGAACAATTAATAGCTGAAAATGATCCGACGTGGCTGGCCGTGAAAATGCTCAGTGATACGGGCAGGACTCTCATATGCGCCGCGGCGGGAAATGAGACAAACGACATAGGCAGGCCGACTCCGTCAACAACATCAAGCTGGCTCAAGGGAAGTTACGCGCAAATAGGCTCATTTCTTGAACTCGATAACATGATAGTTGTAGCAGCTGCGCATCAGACTCTCAAAAGGGCATCTTTCAGCAACTACAGCCGGAAATATGTCGACATTGCCGCGCCGGGCGTGAACACTTTCAGCACGTATCCTCTTGCGCTCTCAAATGACACGGGATATGCGGTTCTTCCGAGAATATATCCCTACGCTTCATTTTCAGGCACATCAATGGCGACTCCTCACGTTGCTGGCTCAGCGGCTCTCCTCAAGGCAATTTTTCCGAAAGCAACAGCGAGTCAGATCAAGGCCGCTTTACTCGGAGGTGCGAACGGCGATTATCTCCGGGATGACGGGACATCAGCGCACGGACTGTTAGACCTGACGGGAGCAATAAACTTCATGGCCGGAATAATGTCTAACGATATGCCCCCGAAAATAAGCGACCCGAATCCCCCTGAAGGTATTGTAAACCAGAGATACAAGACAGAGGTTTACATTTCTGGGACTCAGCCTGTAACAGTTAAGATTGACGGAGCACTGCCGGAAGGACTCACCTTTGACGGCGTGAAAATCTCAGGAACTCCGAAAGAGTCAGGAACATTCCCGTTCACCGTAACAGCCTCGAACGATTTCGGCGCAAGCTCGCTGGCATTGACGCTCGTGATTTCGCCTCAAGAAGCACCCGTTATCCTCAAGGATGATGCTATGACTCCTGCTTATGTGAGCAGTGATTATATGGCTGATGTCATGACGCTTGCGGGAGACTGGCCAATGAAATGGAAACTTGCGAGCGGAGATTACCCGGCGGATTTCAGCGCGAGAATAAACGGGGACAGCGGGATATTGAGATTCAGACCGACAAAGGCAGGTACTTATTCATTCCCCGTAACAGTCTCGAATGACTCAGGCTCAGACAGTTACACGTTCAAGATTACTGTGAACGAATCAAAAGCGGCGGAAATATCCGGGACAAACAAGCATAACATTGCGCTTGGACGGCCCGTCAGCATGATATATGACTCGGGAGACAATAGATTGACTGAAGATGATATATCCGTTACAGCGCAGGGAACAAAGCCGCTCTCGTGGGACGTTAAGAATCTGCCGAAAGGACTCGGGTACACTCTCAAAAGCGATCCACTTGAACCGATGAAGCAGACTCTGAGTCTCACAGGAAGGCCGGAAGAGTCCGGGGATTTTCACGTGATTGTTACGGTCTCGAATGACTGGGGACTCGCAAGCACTGACTTGTTGATTACGGTTGAAGACTCTGCGCCGGTGTTCTGCAAAGATATTAATGAGATTGGCAGCCTTGAGAGAGATACGGAGTTTTCGTTCAATATTCCTATTTACGGAAGCGCGCCGATGACATTCACACTGAGCGGAGATCTGCCGGAAGGGACTCAAATGCGGTACGTTGACAGCACGCCGATATTCTGCGGGAAGCCGACAAAGAACGGTCATTACGTTTTCACGGTCATTGCGGAAAATTCAGCCGGAAAAGGTGAAGGCACAATTGATGTCTATGTTCATGAGCCGTCAGCAATAATCACTCACTTTTTGCCCGATGCCGTGAAGGGAGTCTCATATGACGCAAAAATAAATCTCAGAAGCAACATCAATATGAAATGGAAAGCAATTGCGCACGCTTCACTTAACCTGAAAATTTCGCAGACAGGAAATATTACGGCATTCCCGACTCAGACAGGACAATTCACCGTTGACATAGTAGCAAACTCGCCCGACATAAGCGCAGAGTCAGAGATGTTTTACTCGCTCATTGTCAGAGCCGCGCCGGTCATAAAAACGTCAAGCCTTCCTAACGGGAGAGTCAGCACCGAATATACATCAACAATTCTCAGCGCGGACGGCACAGCCCCGGTAACATGGAGCGTTTCAGATGGAACATTGCCGGGAGGACTCATGATCTCGCAGAATGGTTACGTTTACGGAACACCGAAAGAGGGCGGGACATTCTCATTCACACTCAATGCTGAGAACAAAGCCGGCCATGACTCAAAAACTTTCACGGTGAACATCACGGGCGGTACAACACCTCCGAAGCCTGAAAGTGAAGATGAGCCTGTAACCCCTGAAAGCCAAGACGTTCCCCCGGAGCCTGAACCTGAAAGCCAAGACATTCCAGTCATCAAAAAGGTAGTAATCTCTGAAGGACAGCCCCGCGACATCTCATCACTCACAATCGGTGAGCTTGCTGCGATAACCAACGCGGGAGGAGTGATAGCGGCAATTCTCCCTGAGATAACCACGAATGACTCGGCCTTCTACACTCCCGAGAGCATAGACAGCTTTGCGAACGTGAAAATTTCTGATGATGTCCCGGCAGGATGGACTCTCGTCTGGAACGCTTTCACGAGGGGAAGCACTGACGCTTTGTCGATAAAAGATGCTGAGGATGACAACGTTCAGTTCACGGATCAGGAAGGAAGAATAGTAATCACTGTCCCGGAAGATCATGTAGTAAACATTTCGGCGTGGCTTGACGCTGATGTTGTGTACGCGCCTGTTCTTTCAGCGGTCGAAAAGAGAGAAGACGCAGAGGGAGTATCATCTTCAGGCGGAGGATGTGAATCATTTTCGGCGGTCTTTGCGTTATTCGCGCCGTTGATTTTCGTGAAGCTCAAAAGACGTTAAGCGGTTCATTCCTGCCCCCCTTGCTTTTAAGGTGAGGGGGAATTTTTTTGCCGTTAATAAGCATGCGTGCGACTCGATTCTTTCCTTAGAGTATAATTTTCAGACCACAAAAATTTATTCATTCATTAGGAGGTTAATAGCATGAAGAAAATTTTTGCATTCATTCTTCTGCTGACTCTTCCGGCATGTTCATACGCTGAAGACTACGTGCCGGGAGATGTCATTGTAGTACTCCGAAACAATTCAGACGTAAGCGTGAGGGCTGCTGCGAAAACATCGGGGGGCGTTAAGAGTCTCTCATCTGTTCAGGCATTGTCGCAGTCAACGAAATCGAACATCAAGACGACTTTTGATGCTCTGTCTGAAGAAAGCGGATATGCTTTCATGGTCATTCATTCCGACACAGAGGACGCAAAATCGCTTCTCCGAAAAGTTTCGGCAAACCCAAATGTCATAGCGGCATCTCTCAACGGCTATCGTCATGGCAACGCGGAATCGTCAGCATCATCACCCCGCAAAATTCCGAATGACCCCGAATATTATCGGCTCTGGGGAATGAAAGCGATCAAAGCCCCGTCAGCGTGGACTATCGGCACTGGCTCGGATGACGTTTACGTTGCTGTGATTGACTCAGGAATCGACTACACGCACCCGGACTTGAAGGACAATTTCTCGGAGACTTCCTTAAAGTTAAGCCGTAATTTTGTCAGCAACGACAGGCGGGGCTATACGTCGGAGACCTACATGGACGACCATTCACACGGGACTCACATTGCAGGCACAATCGGCGCAAGGGGCAACAACGGAATCGGAGTCGCTGGTGTCAACTGGAACGTGAAACTCATCGCGATTAAGGCTCTTGACTCTTCAAACAGAGGAACAGATGAGTCTTTGGTTGGAGCCATCAACTACTTAGTAAGCATTCTCAAGGATAATCCGACTCTGAATATTGCTGCCGTGAATTACTCAATAGGCGGTTCACGAAACTTTTCGCCCGAAGACAGTGAAGCGGCCCAAAACATTGAGTACTTAGCGTTCAAGGCATTGAGCGACATGAACAGAGCAGTGATTTGCCTTGCAGCAGGAAATGAGACAGCGGAAGTCGGAGCACCTAACTATTTTGCGAACTTTGAGGACATAGATCAGGGGCATTATGTTTATCCGCCGTCATTCAGGGGACTCGACAATGCTATAGTCGTAGCGGCGGCAGCTCCTGGTTTCGCGAGGGCATCTTTCAGCAACTACAGCAGGAAATACGTTGATATAGCTGCTCCCGGACTCGACATTTTCAGCACAGTTCCGACAATATTAAGCGTTGACATGAGATATGACACAGTGAGTCGCACGTACCCCTACGAAAATATGAGCGGCACATCGATGGCTACACCTCATGTTACGGGCGTTGCTGCTCTCCTCAAGTCAATATACCCGAAAGCGACTCCGCAACAGATCAAGTCGGCTATTGTCGGCGGTGCAGACTCAAGAGTCTTATGCGACAACGGAACATCAATGTACGGAATGTTAGACGTTGACTCAGCAATATACGGTCTCTCAAGAATTATGAGCACGGATGCTTCACCGCTGATTGCATTTGTGAATCCCGCTGCCCCGATAGTGAATCAGCCGTATAAGTTCCAGTTTTATGCGTCAGGCTCCGGGAAAATATCATGGGACATTGACGGTGAACTTCCTGCGGGCTTGAGCTTCGACAAAGTGAAGGCCGTTATCACAGGGACTCCGATTTCAGTTGACGTGAAAGATATTGTCATTACGGCTATGAATGATTCCGGCTATGACTCGATGGCATTGACGATAAGCACCGATCCGGGATTCGCTCCTGTAATAGACGGCGTGAGTCTCTCCTCTGTCGCTGTAGGCGGTAAAACAAGCAGCTACGTAAGACTTGAGTCAGGTTCATGGCCGTTTGAGTGGAGAATACTTAACACCCCGGATATTACGGCTGACGGCTCTGCGGTATCACTCGACAAGAACGGATATTTTGAGATTGCGCCGAAAACAGCAAAGACATACACGGTCAAAGTTGGAGTCTCAAACTTTGCGGGCATGGACAGCATAGACATTGTTATACCTGCATTGAGCGCGGATACTTCATTCAAGATTTTTGACAAGACACTGAAGCGCGCGGTTGTCGGAAGGGTATACGGTATGTCCGTCTCATCAGATTTTCCGGCGACATACAACGTTAATCCCTACAGACTGCAAGCAGGCGACACAATCAGCACTGACTGCCCGACGAAATACACATACTTATATGAGCATCTCCCTGAAGGCTTGACATTAACAGAGAATGAAGGAATATTCACGATAACCGGGACTCCTGAATTTGCAGGCTCATACGATCTCGTTATAACTGTCTCGAATGATTACTACAAAGTCAGCAAAGATTTCCCGCTTTATGTCGTGAGCGCGGAACCTTCATTCCTCGCAGGCACATACGAGATGACATACGCGAGGGGAATCAGCATGGATTTCCGCGTTCCTGTGCTTGGGACTCCTTCTCTCATAATCGGCATGAGCGGCGACAATGTACCCGGCGTTGATTTCCTCAGCGAGACATACACGGCAACATTCACAGGCTGCCCGACAACGAAAGGCAAATACAGCATAGTGATTACGGCCTCGAATAATTACGGCTTTGCGAGCGCGGACGTGATAATCACAGTCGCAGAACCGTCAATAATCGCAACTAGTGTGCTTCCTGACGCAGTGAAGGGAGAGCCTTACAGCTTCAAATTTGCGTCATTGAACAACGTCCCGTTATCGTGGAAATTGAGCGGAGATATTTTTGCGGGGTCAGGATTGACTCTCTCAGCTTCGGGAGATCTCACCGGGACTCCGAGATTTGCGGGAGATTACTACTTCACAGTTAAGGCGAGCGCGACAGACGGCTCTGTGCTTGAGGACGTATGGAACTTCCTTCTTCACGTCAATGATAAACCGTCAATCACTAACTCAACGACTCTTCCTGCCGGCAAAGTAGGAACACCGTATGCCCCTGTATACCTCGCGTATGACGGCACTAACCCGGTATGGTGGACTCTCAGCGGCGACTCGATGCCCTACGGACTCGACATGACATCGAACGGCTGCATTTACGGAACGCCGATGCAGTCCGGGGATTTCACGTTCTCAGCGGCTGCTGAAAATTTCGCGGGCAAAGACACAAGAACATTCACGATAAAAATTACGTCAAGTGCTGACCCGACACCGAGTCCGACTCCGACTCCTGCATCAGATGACCCGAAACCGACTCCGACTCCTGCACCGACTCCGGGTTCAGATTCTCATGTTATACAATATCACGGAGGCCCGCGCGGATTCTCATCACTAACGCCAATCGAAATTTTGGCGATCTCAGCAGCAAATGAGATTATCGGGGCAGTACTTCCTTCATTCGACATAACAGAAGCGGGGCTTTACACGTATCAGAGCAATGACATTCTCGCGAGGATTACGCTTTCTTCAGATGTCCCGGCAGGATACACGCTAATGTGGCACGCATTCACGAGGACGGCTTCAGGTGCTTTTGCTGACGAATACGTAGAGGACTCTGCAAGCACAGCGACATTCTACAAATCTGACGGCGGAGAGACTGAGACAGTCCCGGATGATCATATCGTGAATGTTTCGGCGTATTTCGACGTTGGGACGTATTACCCGGTAATCGCGGCAAAGAGCAGCACAAGCGACGCTTCTACGGGAGTCGGCTCAAGCTCCGGCGGATGTGAAGCGGGACTCTCAGTTCTGAGTCTGTTACTCTGCGCGATATTATTCAGGAAAAATTCACGTTAAGGATTTAGAATCTCCCCTGTGCTTTTGACGGCGCGGGGGATTTTTTGTACGTTCGATTCGTTTCATCAATTTCATTTTGAGGAGGTTAATATTCATGAAGGCATTACGAATCATAATTGCAGTTTGTCTCATAGTCCCGGCGTTTTCATCATGGGCTGCGGAAAGCAAAAGGGGTGAAGTCCTCGCGGTTCTCAAAACTCCTGCGGGAATGACTCTGACAGAAGAGAGCCTCAAGTCCGGGCGCGTAAGAAAGTATATAGACCTCACAGCAGAGTCAGCCGGAGCAAAAGTCATGAGCATATTCGACGCGCTGACTCTCACGAACAAGGACAAATATATTTTCGTGTTCATAGTGTCGGACTCGAAATCTTCCGAACAGCTCGCAAAAGATCTCAAGTCGGATCCCAATGTAGTATCAGCATCACCGAACAGGGAAGTGCATGCCTATTAACGAGAGCTTGACAGAATGAATAAAGCCCTGTAGAATGTCTAACTTGTTGAAGCCGGTGTAGCTCAGCTGGTAGAGCAGCTGACTTGTAATCAGCAGGTCGGAGGTTCGAATCCCCTCGCCGGCTCCAGTGAGTGAAAAGCAAAATGGCGGAATGGCCGAGTGGTCAATGGCAACAGACTGTAAATCTGTCGACGGGAGTCTACCATGGTTCGAACCCATGTTCCGCCACCATTTATTTCAAGGCCGATTTAGCTCAGCCGGCAGAGCACATCCATGGTAAGGATGGGGTCTTCGGTTCAAATCCGAAAATCGGCTCCAGTCAAAGAAGATAACGAGTCCCCGGAGTGAAAGTGCTTCGGGGATTTTTTGTACTACGAGTCTGCAACGTGTGATAAGTATCTTGCGAGGAGTATTTGTTCTGTCTGAATCATGTAGCGAGTCATGAACTGCCAGTCGGGATTGCCGGAAGAGTCAGCCGGGAGGATTATTTGTTCGCGGTTGATTCTGCTCTCGTTGATTTCGCGGTTGAAGCTGTATTTTTCCCGGAGGCTTTTCAGCACCGTAACAATGAACATGCAGACATATCTGTTCATGGCCGGAGATTTCAGCGCGGTAACATGATCGCTTGCGACAAATTCATAGCTGTGATAAAACGCAGTTCCTACGCTCCCGCTGTTGGCGATTGTGATGCAGTCCCGGAAGATTCTCACGCCTTCAGTGTTGCCGACAAAATCATCGACTCCGTTGTTCATGGCGGAAGATGAAACGTAAGGAATATTTCCGGGTATATGGTCGTCATTCTTGAGACGTTTGCCCCGCTGTATATACGTGAAAATGTCCCTGAGATAGAATGTACGCCATTCAACGCAATTAAGACTAAGTAATTCACGGGGGGGGGGGGGGGGGGGTATTACGTAATTTACTCTGTATGCTGTCAGTATATTCACCTGTGAGTCTCTGTTCTTCCTGCTGCATGTATCGTTCCATAAATGCCCAGTCAGGATTGCCGGAGTCATCAACCGGAAGCTGTATTTGCTGAGCCTGCATTCTTGCGTCATTGAACTTGTAGCCGTAATTATATTTTTCCTTCTGCTGACATATTACCGACTTAATGAAAAGGTAGATATATTTGTTCCCTTCATGACCCTTAATGTGAAAGCGTTTGACATCATCCGAGAACAGCGCAGTATATGGATGATAAAAATTTTCAACAACGCTTCCGTTATAATTCACGCCTAAAACGTTATTGTCTTCTGAAATATTCGAGTTTGATATGAAAGCCGTTACTCCGTTGTTAGAGTCTGACGCTCCCACAAAAGGAATATTGCCTGGTGTCATGTCCTCTTTGCGTAGACGTTTGCCCGGCGAAATCGTGAATATATCCCTGATATAGAACGTTCCCCATCTCACGCCGTCAAGAGTCAGAATCTCCGTGTCTTGTTCGTAAACTTTCAGCCGCGAAATATACAGCCTAATCATAGCAGGCTCGCACTTGCGCATACAGTCTTCCATAAAATTCCAGTCAGGCCGCCCGGAGTCATCAGCAGGAAGAAATATTTTGCTTCTCCTTAAACGCGTGAGAGTCGCCCCGTTTCCGCCCCAGCTGTAAATAGACAACGTACGCTCCAGCAGAGGCAGAAGAAATTTCCCCGTATATTCATTCAGTCTTTCATGCCTGAGTATCTGTATGTTCTGCCCCGTATAAAAATCCGCAGGCTGATAGAATACCGTCTGAGTGTCAAGCCCTATGCTGATACAATTCCCGCTGTTGAGATTATACCTTTCCTGTTTGCTGACGAACATATTAACGCCGTTGTTCATGTCGCTGCGTGTAACATAGGGATATTCGCCCGCGCCCGGAGTCAGTTTCACCTTGTCGATTCCGTTTGCTGTCGGCTTAATGTCAAAGACATCATCAAGCGTAAAGCATCCCCATCTCACACTGTCAAGCGAAAATTTCCCCGTCAGTCAGGTATCATTCTCCTTCACTCCGAACAGATAACCCCGCCCGTGTACGATCATGTTAAACTCAAATGTCAGGTAATCCGCGAGGCTGTCAGCAAAATCTTTCTCCGTTGGAATCTCGTCATTATAGTAGTAGAACGAATGCAGCCATTCATCGCCGGAATCAATAACAGTCTCAACCATGAAATCAGAAGGAGCGTCAGAGATTTTCCCCCGCCAGCAGTCAAGAAGATACTGCCTCCTGTCGTCCGCGCTGTCAGTCTTCACGAGTCCTTTGTGCATTTTGACTTCATAGCCGTCATTCTGAAAGTTGATGAACTTCACGCGCTTTTCTTTGGGATGAGAATAGCCCGCAGTGAAGACCGCTATACACGGCACAGTACCAACGCCGTAAAACGTATCTTTGTTGAGGCTGATGACTCCTTCAAGAGTGTGGCGTTTCAGTATGTCGGATTTGATCTGCCTGTCTTCTTTCGTTTTGCCGATCATGACCGAGACCGGGACAATCACCGCTGCCCTTCCGCCGGGTAATATGCAGTCAAGCAGGCGCGATATGAATTTGAGTTCGGAGAGATTCTGAGTCTCTTTGCTTTTTGCCTGAGAGTAAGGCGGATTCATGAAGCCCGCTGTGATTCCCTGAAGCTGAATGTCATCGGGATTTTTCATGAGGAAGTCTTCACATGTGAGATTGCTCTGGCCGTCGCCCCTGAGTATCATGTTTGTAGTTGCGACTGCGAACATGTCATCGCGTATTTCTATGCCGAAAATTTGAGTCTCCTTTACGCGCTTTCGTTCCGTGTCATTTTCCGCGAGGCTCAAGAGTCTGTGCATTCCCGCAACGAGGAAGCCGCCTGTGCCGCAGCAAGGGTCAAAGATAACATCATCGGCTTTGAGGTTCACGAGGTCGCAAAATAGTTCGGTGATGTGAGAAGGAGTCAGAACGATTCCGAGTGTTGCGCCGTCCCCGCCTGAATATCTCACGAACTCGCTGTAGAATATGCCTAGATAATCTTCCGGCGAATTTCCCAGACGTATAGCCCGGTAAATGTTGCTGTTGATGTACTCGGCAAAAAATTTCAGAGGAGTCTTCTTCAGGTCATCGCGTACTGTGTTCAATACCGGCCTGTTCTTGATGAGTTTGAACTGGTCAATAACTTTTTCGCGCTTCACTTCCGGCCTTACCTTTGCGCGCTTGAGACTCTTCTCTATGTAGTCGTAAAGGATTTCCCCGTCCGTATGAACGTCATCTCCCGTGAGGCTCTCCAGCTTGAAGCCGTGAGCTTGTTCCATCAATGCAAGCAATATCGCCGACACAACAAGGGGCTTCTCTTTGTCTCCTAACTGGCCGTAATTGCGTAAATGCTCGTGAAGAGTTTTAGCCTTATCGCGTAATTCGGCCTGCTGAATCTCTTGCGGCGGAGTCTCTTTGCACACTGCGCTGTGATAATAAGCGTCAATATTTTCCGGCGAAAAATTCCCGAACGTCTCAATTTCTGCAAGCTCAATGATTTTATCAGCGTCAACAAATATCGGCTTCATTGTGTGATGTTTGGGATTTCCGGCATTACCGAACGCAAAAATTTTCGTGTACGTGCTTCTTTCGAGTATCTTTCTTGCGTACCACAACGCGCCGTTGAGGGCGTAATCTTTCGTTGCTTTAACGTCCTGAGAGATTTTGCCGTCATTGTCGCGGAGGCATAATTTGTCCCGGTCTGCTTTGTCCTCGATGATGAGCAGAAATTCTCCGACAGTCGCAATGAAGTCGGGCATTCCCCTCTCGCCTGTCTGAGATTTTGAGGCTGCTGAAAGCGCGTTCTGTAATTCTGTGATTGAGGTGTGCTGATATTCGGCGTTGATTCCTGAGTCAGTCAGCAGTTTGTGAACGTAAATGTCAAAATTGGATTCGTGGTTGTCTGTCATGGCCGTAAAAAAAACAGGCGGGGAAAATTTCTCTTCCTCACCTGTTATTATCTCGTCAAGATTTCGGGGTTAAGCCTTCTTCTTAGCGGGTGCTTTTGCCGGAAGTGCTTTGCGTGAAGATCCGCTCTTCTTTGTTGATCCCTCGTCCTCAATGTGGAACTGTGAAAGTGCTTCCGTAATGCTCTCAACAAGCCCGGTCTGATCAACTGCTCCCGTTGCGGCCCTCTCTGCGATTAACGCGGTCTCGTCCATGTCGTTCTTGATGCTTTCGAGGTTCTCAAGAATTTCTGTCGTTGCCTTCGTTACGTTGTCGATTCCGGCGGCTATCTCACGGCTTGAGGCTGCCTGCTCCTGTGCGACTGCGGCGATGTTCTGTATACGGTCATTCGCTTTGTCGATCTGCCCGATTGCCTCCGCTAATGAGTCCTGCGCTCCGTTTGCTTTCTCTGTCGTCTCGTCAAGAAGGACTGCTGTTTCATCGCTTGATGTCTTTGTCTCTCTCACACTGAGCTGTAATGACTCGATAAGTCCCCGGACGTTTTCAGCGGCGCGGCTTGAATCTTCTGCGAGTTTGCGTACTGACTCTGCGACAACTGCGAATCCTCTTCCTGCTTCACCGGCTCTTGCTGCCTCGATTGCGGCGTTCAGGGCAAGAAGGTTCGTCTGATCTGCTATCGATGTGATTTCGCCAATGAACTCGGAAATCTTGTTTGAGTTTTCTACAAGCTCCTGTAACTTTTCTCCGCTTTCTTTCGTCTTCTTCTGAAGAATTACGATGTTTGCTATTGCCTCTTTAACCGTGTCTACTGCGTTTCCTGTTACGGTTGTCATGTTGGAGATGAACTCCGCGCAGTCTGTTGCGGCCTGTGCGCTTGTCATTGAGGCGGCTGACATTTCCTCTGTTCCTGCGTTTGACTCCTGAAGTGATGAAGCGTTGCCCTCCATGAGCTTGACGACATTGGCGACGTTTGAGCGCACGTTGTTGGCGTATTCTGTGTTCTTTGTCGCGTCTTCCTTCATGTTCGCTGATGTTTCATGACTCTGAATCGCAAGCCCGCGAATATCCCCGATTGCTGTGCTGAGTGAAGCAAACATTTCCGACAGAGCATCGCCCAAGTTGCCGAGTTCGTCTCTTCCCTCGTAATTGAAATCATTGCGGGTAATTGCCATTTCACCGTTGCTTGCTTCCTTGCAGAGGTCAACAACACGCCCGAGAGGAGTCGAGATTGATTTAGCGATATACAGAGCAATACCGATGCCCAATATGATAGCAACAGCCGCCAGCGAAATAACAAGTGTCATTGTGCTTCCGAGCGAGTCATTAACTCCCTGCGACAGGCTGACGATTCTGCTTGTGCCTGCGTCCGTGATTTTGTTTGTTATGTTCACGAGGTTGAGGCCGTCGCCAAGCAAAGCCGTGAACATTGGTTCAGTCTGCGTAAAGGAGTTAAGAACGTCATTGAAGCCGTTTTTCAGTGTCGTGAATGTCCCGCGCCCGGCCGTCATAAGGTCTCTGATTTCCTTCAGCGTTGAGCTTTCGTAGAATCTGTTGTACATGTTCTCGCCGTTCACAAGCTGCTGAACGATGTCATTCATCATCTTTGCGTCCCTTGTGTTGAGCGCGACCGCGTAATTTCTCGCTGTTACTGCGAATGCTGTCATGAGGGACTCGGCCTGCCTTATGCGGTTGACGTATGTCTCCATGCTCGTGCCTTCAAGATTTGTCTTGAGCTGGCTTAATGTTACCTGATACTGCATGTCGATAACGCTCGTAAGAAGCTCTATCATCTTGTCGATTTCCTTGTTGAGCGTGGCTGAGACTGTGCGCTTTGTGCGAATCATCTGGTATACCTTGCTTGCTGTGGAGTTGGCGTTGCGTAAAATCCGCTCCATTTCCGGAAGGTTTTCGGACAAAGTTACGAGTGAAGAATCCTGCGCGTACATCTGCTTCCCGCTGTCTATGAGCGTTTGAAGCCCGGACAAGAAATTACTCAGCCTGTCTATGTCCTCGTCGCTTTCCGAGAACTTCAAATCCCTTACACATGCACGTATCCAGCTTATCTGGTTTGTGAGCTTTACAGCAAGTGTTACCGTAGTGTCAACGACTTTCTGAAGATAGGCAACATCTGACTGAACCGTTGAGATGCTCGTCCACGAAAAGAACACCGCAACGCCGAAAAGCGCAAGGACAATCCCGAATCCTATTGTGAGCTTGCCCGTAATCTTGAAATTGTTTAACATGAAAATTATTCTCTCCTAAATGAAAATTTTTGTGATATGAAAACGGAAAACTTTTAGCGCGACTGTGTAGCATTATCCTTCAGGGGCGATCCCCTCCTTAGCCATGAGCCACGAGAGAGCCGCAAAAGTCTTCGAGTCCCGTATTTTTCCCTCACGTATCATTTTCGGTACGTCGGACAGCTTCACTTCAGCGACTGATACATTCTCGTCATCGTCCTGAGGAAGTGCCGAACGTGTGAGTCCTTCAGCAAGATATAGCGTGAACAATTCCGTGCAGAATCCCGGCGAGGCGTAAAACTCCCCTATGCGGTAAAGTTTCGAGGCTTTCACGTTCAGTTCCTCCTGCATCTCGCGTTCGGCTGCCTGTGCTGAGTCTTCTCCCGGTTCGATTAATCCGGCACATATTTCGAGAGTCTCTTCATGGACGGCGTAACGGTATTGCTTCACAAGAAGTACTGTCTTTTTGTCTGTGAAAGCTATCATACCTACGGCGGGTTTGTGTTCGACAACTTCGCGCGTTGCGAGTCGGCCTGACGGTAAAGAAACTTCATCACATCGGACACTCAAAATTTTTCCGTCAAAGATTCGGTTTTCTTTTACGCAGACTTCTTCAATGTTGGATTTCATATTTTCCGGCATAAGAACACCTGCCCTTTTCTGTTTTCTGTGAGTTTCCGTAATTATAGCGCATATCCTCAAACTTTACACAGTTGCAGAACATCGCCCGCCTTGAGTCTGAGTCCCGCTGACCATTCGCGCCCCGTCATCTTTCGTTTGCCCTCGCTCTGCACTTCTTGAAGCTCGACTCCTGAATCACTGCACATGATTACGGGATTGCCTTCAGCGTTCACGACATGGCCGCATTCGCCCGACATATCACGCCTCACACAAGCACGCCAGATCTTGACTCGTTTGCCCGAAATCACCGCGTAAGCTCCGCCCGACATATCAAGAGCGCGTACAGTGTTCACGAATCGTAACGCCGAGTCCGTGAATGACACTTCAAACTCTGACTTGTCGATTTTGTTTGCGTATGTCGAAAGTGAGTCATCCTGCACAGAAAATTTCAGCGGTTCATTTCTCAGACTCTCAAAAGCGATTCGGCTTCCAATTTCTGAGAGCCTCAAATACAAATCGGAAGCATTGTCCGACGTTGCTATGTCGATTTCTGACTGTGCGAGAATTTCCCCCGCGTCCATTTTCGCAGCAAGACGGAACACGGTAACGCCAGTATGATTCTTCCCGTCAAGCAAAGCACGCTGTATAGGTGCCGCCCCTCTGTATTCAGGAAGCAATGAAGGGTGAATGTTGAGACAAAGCTGGGACAAAAACGGCTCGCGGATTATCTGCCCGAAGTCAACCACAAAAATCACTCCGGGATTCTCAGCTTCAAGCGCGGTGATTAGCTCCTCATTCTGTGACAGCTTTCCCGTTCTTGTTACGTTGAGTCCGAGTCCGTTCGCTTTGAGTTCTACTGCTGAGGGATTCTCCTTGTTGTTACGTCCTGAGCGAGTCGGATTGCCTGTGATGATTCGGGTGAAAGTGAGTCCCCTCTTCGTGAGTCCTTCAAGGCATAATGAAGCGAATTGCCCGGTGCCTATGAACCACATCAGAAATGGCCTCCCGTGTGTTTGCTGACTTTCTTCTTGATTGCGTTGCGCTTGAGGTTCGACAGGTAATCAATGAATAATTTTCCTGAAAGGTGATCCATTTCGTGAAGGAACGCACGCGCCGTGAATCCCTCGACTTCATATGTTACTGTTTCGCCGTTGAGGTCTTTCGACTCAATCTTGACCCATTGAGGCCGGACGACATTCGCATATATTCCCGGGAAACTCAAGCAGCCCTCTTCACCTTCCTGAATGCCTTTCTGATCGATTACTTTCGGATTGATTAGAACGTAGCTTTTGCCTTCATATTCAACAACAGCAATTTTCTTCAGCACTCCGACTTGAGGCGCGGCGAGTCCGACTCCATCGTGGACTCTCATTGACGAAAACAAATCTTTCACGAACTTTGCGAGGTCATCATCAAAAACTGTAACAGGCTCAGAAATTTTTTTCAGCACCGGGTCAGGGTACTTCTTAATTTCGAGAATGCCTGATAATGATTCAGCACTCAAAATATTTCACTCTCCTTTGGGATTTATGAGTCAATTTTATTTGATAAGGGTTAATAGTCAATTCACGCGGTTGATTATCACTGACCTATAAAATATAATTCACACTCAGCGCGTAAGGAGTTGAATCACAATGAACTTATCAAAAGACATCGAGGAATATATTTTAGGACTGCTTAACGTTGAGGAAGGAAATTTTATCAGCCTCAGAAGGAAAGACCTTGCGGAAAGGTTTGAATGTGTTCCGAGTCAGATCAATTATGTTTTGCGCAGCAGGTTCACACCTGAGCAGGGTTATTTGATTGAGAGCAGGAGAGGTGAGCACGGCTACATAAAAATCTTCCGTATAACTTGCGAGAATACAAAACAGAAAGTAGAGCACCTGAACGAAATAATAGGGGACGCAATGACTCTCAGCGAGGCAAGAAGACTCCTTGAAGCATTGCAGGAAAGAGAATTTATCACAGCGAGAGAGCGTTTATTGATTGAGGTTGCATTGAGGCACATAACAAGCGCGGTGCAGTATGAGAAAGAAGAATATATGTATGAGGACATAGCAGACTTATTGCGGAACATGCTATGCGGTATAGTGGGATAAAGAGAGAAGGTAAAAATTCATGTGGCAGTTTTACACGGAGAGGGCAAAGAGAGTCGTTCAGCTAGCGCATCAGGAAGCCGCGAACATGGGTCATACAATGGTAGAGCCTGAGCACCTGCTTATAGCATTACTGACGGAGGGAGGCGGGACAGCTTGTCAGGCACTTGCGGAGTTAGGAGTCGACCCGGAGAATTTAGCGGCTCACATCCGGGATCTTATCGGAAAATCTCAGGACATTTTATCGAAACCCGTTGACCTTCCTATGAGCCAGAGAATGAAGCGCGCAATAGATCTATCAATGGTGAAAGCTCGCGAGATGGGCGTGAATTATGTTGACACTGAGCATATTTTGCTTGGGATTCTTGCTGATGACTCAGGATTGGCCGTTCAGCAGTTCAGGGTGATGGGTCTGACTCCTACAGCGGTTCAAAAGCAGGTCAATGAGATTCTAGCAAGCACAGCAGGAAACAAAGTATCATCATCAAACGTAGACTCAAGCACGAAACGCAAAGCAAAAGTTAAGACTCCTACGCTTGATCATCTCGGTGTAGATTTGACCGAACGAGCAAAGAACGGAGAACTTGACCCCGTAATAGGCCGCGAGAAAGAAATACGCAGGCTCATGCAGGTACTTTGCAGACGAACGAAAAGCAATCCCGTATTAATCGGTGATCCTGGAGTCGGAAAAACAGCGGTTGTTGAGGGACTCGCACGCCTCATAGTTTCAGGAACAGTCCCGGAGCCATTGAGGGAGAAACGAATCGTACAGCTCAACATGGGGACGCTAGTAGCAGGAACGAAATACCGCGGGGAATTTGAAGAGAGACTCCGACGAATCGTTAAGGAACTGACTGACAGCAAAGGGGAAGTGATTCTTTTTGTTGACGAAGTTCATACGATAATCGGCGCGGGAAATGCTGAAGGCTCAACGGACGCTGCGAACATTCTCAAGCCGGAATTGTCGCGGGGCGCGTTTCAGCTCATAGGCGCAACGACTCAGGACGAGTACCGAAAGCACGTAGAGAGGGACGCGGCATTAGAGCGGAGATTTCAGCCCGTTCAGGTTGATGAGCCTCCTGTTGATGACGCTGTGAAAATCCTTCAGGGACTCAAGGACAGGTACGAGCATCACCACAACGTAATGTACACTGAGGACGCAATAAACGCCGCCGCTAATCTTGCCTCGCGCTACATTCAGGACAGATTTTTGCCGGACAAGGGTATAGATCTCATTGACGAGGCAGGAGCAAGGACCCGCCTTCTTGGTCTTGAGCCTCCCGAATATATTCACGACATTGAACGCAGGCTTGAAGATGTTCAGCGCAAGAAAGAAGAAGCCGTTTTGTCTGAGCAGTACGAGCTTGCGACGGAGTTACGCGACAGGGAGCGCAGGATTTCGGATGAGCTTGACCGCGCCAAAAGAGAGTGGCAGATGAACCGCAAGAACATCAAGCACCGAATCACAGCTGATGACATCGCAGCAGTTGTAGCGGAGCAGACCGGGATTCCCGTGAAGCAGCTGACGGAAGCAGAAACGACTCGCCTTCTCAAAATGGAGGAAGAAATCTCGAAACGCTTAATCGGTCAGGCTGAAGCAGTGAGCGCGGTATCAAGAGCTATTCGCAGAGCACGGACAGGACTCAGAGATCCCCGCCGGCCTATAGGGAGTTTTCTCTTCATGGGGCCAACAGGAGTCGGCAAAACGGAATTGGCCCGGTGCCTTGCGCGGTTCATGTTCGGACGTGATGACGCTATGATTCGAATCGACATGAGCGAGTTTATGGAACGTCATGAAGTCTCAAAACTTGTCGGCGCACCTCCCGGCTACGTAGGCCATGAATCCGGCGGGAAATTGACGGAGGCTGTCAGGCGCAAACCGTACAGCGTTGTTTTGTTTGACGAAATCGAGAAGGCTCACCCGGATGTCTTCAACATTCTGTTACAGGTACTTGATGACGGGAAATTGACTGACGGTCAGGGACGCAAGGTAGATTTCCGCAACACCGTGATAATCATGACAAGCAACGTCGGAGCAAAGGAAGCACAGCGGGGCAACTCATTGGGCTTTGGACTTAACGCAGAGACTCAGACCGAGCGAGACTGGGAACGGACAAAGAGCATAATACTTGAGGAGGCAAATAAACTTTTCCGCCCCGAATTTCTGAACCGCATTGATGAAATGGCAGTCTTCAAACCGTTGTCGCGTGATAACCTTCTGCGAATCATTGACACAATGCTTGATGACTTGTCAACGAGGCTCGACACGAAGGGAGTCAAAATCAACGTTGCTGATGACGTGAAAGCAAAGATACTTGAGAAAGGCTACAAGCCCAAGTACGGAGCGCGTCCCTTAAGGAGAGCTATACAGTCAATGCTTGAGGATAAATTGTCGGACTTCATGCTGTCGGGCAAAGTCCCTGAAGGTGAGTCGACAATCAGCGTCAATCTTGAGGGTGAAGAATTAACTTGCGAGCTTCAAGAGGCATAACAGCGAGGGCATTCCGCGACTCCATTCCCGTAATGGCAGGCTATATAGTCTTGGGGATGGGGTTCGGGATTCTCCTTAGCGCGAAAGGTTACGGCGTTCTGTGGGCAGTCGCGGCGGGGATAATCATTTACTCCGGGACAATGCAGTTTGCTGCGGCTGAAATGTTCACGGGCGGGGCGGCTCTCGCTGAAGCGGCAATGACTGCGGCCATGATGGGAGCGAGGCACATATTTTACGGCCTCACGATGTCCGAACGCTACAAGAACATTCACGGACTCAAGAAAGCCTACATGATTTTTTCTCTGACTGATGAAACGTATTCGCTTGTCTGTGAGTCTGATGATGAGGATTATTGCTTCCTTGTCTCACTCTTTGATCATATCTACTGGATAACGGGCGGGGTCATCGGCTCATTGCTGGGAGAAATTCTGACGTTTGACTCACGCGGGATTGATTTTGCGCTGACTGCTTTATTCGTGAGCATATGTACAGAGCAATGGCTGAACGCTGAGAATCATTTGCCGGCAATAATCGGATTCAGTGCAAGTATTTTGTGCCTCGTGATTTTCGGCGCGGGCAATTTCCTCATTCCGTCAATGATTTCTGTTACGGTTATGCTTTTCGTGATGAGGGGGAGAATTGATGTTTGATGTTCACGCGGGGTATATCGTGATAATTTCGGGAGCTGTTACGGCGTTTATGCGATTCCTTCCGTTTGTTGCGTTCAGAAAGTCGAGGCCGGATTTCATTCTGTATCTTGGGCGCGTTCTTCCTCCTGCTGTGATGGCTATGCTTGCGGTTTACTGTTTGAGAGGGACGGAGATTTTCACAGGCTCGCACGGAATCCCGGAGGCCGCTGCGTGTCTTGCCGTTGTGATTTTGCACGTGTGGAAGCGTAATACACTCATCAGCATTACGGCAGGGACATTGATATACATGATGATGATTCAATTCCTGTTCGCGTAAAAACGAGTCCCCCGGCCATGAAAAGCCAGGGGATTTTTTTGCTGACTTGCTGCTACTTTTTCCCCGCAAACAAGCACTTCATAGAAGCAATTGTGATATTCTCAACGACTTTCATCACAGGCCCGCCCTGATATTCACGGTATATTCTGTAGTTCACTGCCGCTATATAGTCTCCGTTCGGGTCATTCGTTCGGTAGAGTCTCGGCTCGCTCCTCGTTTGAAGATACGTAACATCATGAGCCGGGATAATCTCAGTCCTTTCTTCCGGTATTGTTATCGTCTCAATGATTCGCCCGCGGTGATCTCTCTTCTCTATCGTCCTGTACTCCGTGTAAGTCCTCGTTGTTTCGGGCACATGCTCAGTAACAAATTCCTGCGTGATTTCTGCCGTAATGAATGCCGTATAGCCCATCTCATTCGCCCACTTGAAGAACTCGCGCCCGGTTGGCGAAACGTTATCACCGTGAATGAACTTCATATCCTCAACCACAGACGAGACATCCTTAACGAGCAATTTGCTTCTCTTCCCGAATGCCGCGCGTATACCTTCATTCGTCCAGCCAAAGAAATCTGCCCTCAGTTGTTTTTGCGGCATTAGCTGATTGCCTGCCTTGAGTGTGAAATCCGGGGGCATCACAAAAATTTTCTTCAGCCCGCCGAAATCGACTCCCGGTTCCTGCCATATATCAATATCGCTCGCCATTGACGGAACACTAAAGGCTATCACGAAAATTAACGCCAAGAATTTTTTTGCCGACATGATTCTTACCTCCTGAAAATTTGCTGTTATTATACATAAGAAGGTTAGCTATTTATTTTGTGATTGGGAAATTTTTATTGTGAATGGATTTATGGAGGCGGCACCCAGATTCGAACTGGGGGTAAAGGATTTGCAGTCCTCTGCCTTACCACTTGGCTATACCGCCCTGCAAACGAGAAATAATTTTAGTGATTAATCCCGCTTTCGTCAAGATTTATTTTTCCCTTCCTTTTTTATTCCCGGCAGTTTTACTTTTTTTGCGGTCTCAGTAATTTTTTTCTTTACGGTTTCAACTACTTCAGGCACTTCAACATTCGGAAGTTTTCGGACTGACTCGCCGCTCCCGATAAGAATCGCTATAGGGTGCAGCACTGGCAAATTCTCGCACACGATCTTGATGATTGAGATGATTGGCGTTGAAAGAAGCGCGCCGGGTATGCCCCAGATCATTCCCCAGAGCAATAACGACAGCAGAATCATCACAGGACTCACACCGAGCTTGTCGCCCATAACTTTTGGTGTTATCACGTTGCCTATAAGGAGCTGAATAGCCGTCAAGGACACAAGCACGACAAACGGACGGAAAAGCCCCGGCGAGAATTGTATTATGGCCATGACAACGGGAGGAATTGTAGCGATGATAGATCCCACAGTCGGAATAAAGTTAAGCAGGAAAGTTAATACTCCCCATCCCGCCGCGAGCCTCACGCCCAAGACCGTAAGAACGAGCCATGCGCATACGCCCGTAGCAAAGCTGATGAGAGTCAGAGTCCCAAGATACTGGCTGACCTGCGCTGAAATTGTTGACAAAATTTTTCTCACTCGCTCAGAATTTTTCCCGAATGCCTTGTTGATTTTGTCGTCAAGAAACGGTGCCTCAATCATCATGAACATCAAGAAGACGAGAGTCATAACGAATTTTGTTGACAGAGCGATTATGACTGAAGAGATATTGCTTGCGTTGTCGCGTAAGATTGTGAACCAGTCAAAATTTTTCACGGCTTCAGGAGGAACGCTCAGAGTCTGCATGAGAGTCACGGCCCAGTCAATGAGCTTCTCTGAATATTCTGTGTAAACGTGAGCGAACTCGACGACCTGAGACGCAACGAACTTGAACGCTCCGAGTCCCACAACAGTAAGAATTGCGAAAACGAGAATCACATTTGACCACGCATTGAAGCGCAGAACGTTTCCGAGTTTTGTTACTGGTCTTAACATTTGGAGAATGAACCAGGCTATAACGAGAGGGATAAATACATTGCCTGCGACACTGAGGACGAAGCATAAGACGACAGCCGAAAGAAAGCTCATTAGCGCGAGAAGCATTTTCATGTGAAAAATATTCATCTCCTGTTTTTGTGAAGGATAAAAATATTATAGCGCAACAAAAAAAACTCCCCCCGTTTTGATGGGAGGAGCTGTGAATTTTGCGTTGAGTTTGTTACTTAAGCTCTGAGAAATACTTGATTGTGCGAACCATCTGGCTTGTGTAGCTGTTCTCGTTGTCGTACCATGAGACTACCTGAACCTGATATGTATCGTCATCAATCTTTGTTACCATTGTCTGGTTTGCGTCGAACAATGAGCCGTAAGTCATGCCGATAACGTCGGATGAAACGAGCTTCTCTGTCGTGTAGCCGAATGACTCTGAACTCTGTGATTTCATTGCGGCGTTGATTGCATCTTTTGTTACGTCTTTGCCCTTTACGACCGCGACAAGTATTGTTGTTGAGCCTGTTGGTACGGGTACGCGCTGTGCTGAACCGATGAGCTTGCCGTTAAGCGAGGGGATAACAAGCCCGATTGCCTTTGCCGCGCCTGTTGAGTTAGGAACAATGTTAGCTGCTCCTGCTCTTGCTCTCTGAAGGTCTCCTTTGCGGTGCGGGCCGTCAAGAATCATCTGGTCGCCAGTGTAAGCGTGTACTGTTGTCATTATTCCGCTGACGATCGGGAATGCGTCATTGAGTGCTTTTGTCATGGGCGCGAGGCAGTTTGTCGTGCATGAAGCCGCTGAAATGATTGTGTCTTCGGGCTTGAGTGTCTTGTGGTTTACGTTGTACACGATTGTAGGAAGGTCATTTCCTGCGGGCGCTGATATGACTACTTTGCGCGCTCCTGCGTCGATATGAGCCTGAGCCTTTGCCTTTGACGTGTAGAAGCCTGTGCATTCAAGTACTACGTCAACATTCAGAGCCTTCCAGGGAAGATTAGCGGCTTTAGGTTCTGCATAAATTGTGATTTCTTTGCCGTCAACTGTGATTGAGCCGGGGACTTTCACTGTCTTTCCGTCTTCCTCGAAAACGGGTTCTTTGCTTTCTACTGTGTGTTTGTTCTCACCGATAACTCCGCAGTAACCTTTCTGTGCGGTGTCATATTTGAGAAGGTGTGCCAGCATTGCGGGGCTTGTCAGGTCATTGATAGCTACGACTTCATAGCCTTCTGCGCCGAACATCTGTCGGAAAGCGAGTCTGCCGATTCTGCCGAAGCCGTTAATAGCAACTCTTACAGCCATAATAAAAATTTCCTCCTGTTAATTCTTGTGTGTGAATGCGGATATTATACAACAATTCAAGCGCAAAGAAACAAGAAAAAACCCGGCGTTTTGCACCGGGCCTTTAAGGGTTAGAGTTTTATATGTGTGAAAAATTATTGCCTTTGTATGAATTAGCCCTGAAGGAGGCTCATTACTGACTGCGGGAGCTGGTTTGCCTGAGCAAGCATACTCGTACCGCTCTGGTTGAGGATCTGCAGCTTCACGAAGTTCATCATTTCCTGCGCCATGTCTGCGTCTCTGATTCTGGACTCCGCCGCCGTCAGGTTCGTCATTGTCGTTGTCAGGTTCTCGCTTGTGTAGTCTAATGCGTTCTGGTACGCTCCGATTTTAGCGCGCTGTGATGACACTTTGTTGATTGCCGCGTCAATCTGCCCGATTGCTTTCGAGGCTGACTCGCGTGTCGTAACGTTGATGTTCGTAACGCCGAGTGAACCTGCTGACATGTTGCCGATGTCTATTGCGATGTCTTCTCCCTCGTTCGCTCCGATCTGGAAGACCGTTGAGCTGTCGACAAGGTGAATTATTGCCTCGTATGTCGTATCGTCAGGCTCAAGGATGAAATTCTTTTCGGCCTCGCTCCATGTTGCTTTGATGTTTGCTGTCGCGTCAAATTCGATGTCCACATTCGGGTGAAGGACTCCGATTAATTTGTTGTCCGACACTTTTACGTTTGTCGCGCCCTGAATGGCGATTCCAGTGTGAGCGTCATATATTGATGCCCTGAATGCCGCTGTTGTGCCTTCTTTCACCGTGTTAAGCGCGAATGTGTTGATGAGGTCTTCATCTCCGCTGAATGTAAGCTCACCGCCGATTCCCGGAAGAATTGACCTGAACATGAACGTGCCGGGTACTGTTTCGAGTCCCTGCTGGGGCATGTCGTCTGTCTTCTCAACGAACGTGCAGAATTTGCTTGCGCCGGAGCCGTCAACATATTTCGCTTGGCCTAATTCCGTGCCGATTGCGTAGTTGAATTTCTCCTGAAGCTCGCGGATTGTGTCAGTTCCGTAAACTGTTACGGTTGTGCTTTTGCCGTCGCCCTGGTTGATTGTGATTGTCTGAGGGTTTTCAAGCATGAATACGCCGGACGAGTTCCAGAATGTATTGAGGTCGCGCAGTTTCGTATCGAGTGTTGCTGTCTTGCCGATATATGCGGCTGTGAATGATGATAATTTGCCCGTTTTTGCACCGGTAAAATCATCGTTTGTAGTGAGGATTACATCGCCTTCGTACACAGAGCCGTTGTCGCCGTTCAGATAGAAATTGCGGAAATGTATTTCCTTGCTCTTGAGAGCGTCTCCTGACGTGTCCAGCCCGTAATTTACTGTCGCTGTAGAACCCTCGTATTTACCTGTATTATCGGATATGACACTATACTTATTTGCGTTCCAATCAGGATCAGTAGTACCCGTATCTCCGCTCCATTTGTTCGGCCAGTTCTTGTCCTGATTCCCTGCAAGCTGTACTTCAGTGCCGCTCGTTACTCCCGCTGTGAAGTTGTAGACGAACTTTGTACCTACCTCAACGTCAATGGATGTACCCAGCTTTATGTTGAACGCATTTGCTTTAGCATCATCATCAGTGAGACCGAGCTTATTTCCTAAGTCTATTCCTGCAGTTGTTACAATAATTTCATCCTCAAGGTAATTTTCTACATTTCCGCTTGTAGTAAGCACGTTTGATGTTGCCCTGAGAGTTACGCTTTGCTGGTCAGAAGCTATCGATACAACCTCAAAAAGCACACTGGCGTTTTTCTCAATGTTTGCATCAGTTCCGCCTGACACATTAAATGTAGAAGTTATCCCGCTGGGGTCTGAATCGGATTTCGTGTTGTATGCACCTGTCAATCTTTTTGAAGCTGCCGAACTTGCCGCACCTGTTAATGTGTAATCTCCTGCGGGTACGTTGTCAACTGCCGCGTTCTGAATGCCTTTGTCCGTATCCACAACCATATCCGTAATTACATTCGGGTGCTTGATGGTCATGACTGAGGACTTCTGCACCTGACCCGTTCCTGTCTGGCTCGGATCAACGTTCACTGTGATTTTGTAGTTGCCCTCAAAGGATTTCTTCTGCCCGAACTGGTCAATCTCCCTCAGTGAACCGCGCACATATACTTTCACGCTCTGATTGCTCGATGAGGTTATACCCGCCGAGGAGCCGTCAAGAAGCCTCTTCTTGTTAAACTGTGTCGTCTTCGCTATTCTGTCTATCTGGTCTTCAAGCTGATCTATTTCCAGCTGTATATAGCTTCTGTCCTGTGCTGTAAGTGTGTCGTTGCTGGCCTGAACCGCAAGCTCGCGCATTCTCTGAAGCATTGAGTTCGTCTCGCCTAACGCGCCTTCCGCAACCTGGAGCATTGATGTAGCGTCCTGCGTGTTTCTGATTGCGACTTCAAGGCCGGAAATCTGTGCGCGCATTTTCTCGGAGATTGCGAACCCGGCTGCGTCATCTGCGGCTGAGTTTATGCGGAGTCCTGTTGAAAGTTTCTGTATGGACTTCTCCATCGCGCTGTTTGTGCTGTTCAGCGAGTTGTACGCCGTGAGCGCGGGTATGTTGTGATATATCCTCATCGTTATAAGCCTCCTGCAAACGGGAATTTTTCCCCGTCTCTCAATTTTTGGTTTCGTGCTGCATTCCCTTGCAGTGTTTCGGCTTCCCTGCCCTCACGTGTTAGTTATCGGCCTGCGAGTCTGAGACTTTAATTTGTGAATGGCGTTGATTTGACATTGGCGCGAAATTTGGTATTATACCTTTCGTTTTGCCTTTACGGGTGGTTAGTTCAGAGGTAGAACGCTTCCTTGACACGGAAGAGGTCAGAAGTTCGATTCTTCTATCACCCATCGGAAAATGAAGAGACTTGCTTACAACGGCAGGTCTCTTTTTTTGCGCTGAAAATTTTTCGGTGATTCGCTTCTGTGCTGGCTGTTACGTTTTGAGTCAGTGAATTTTGACTCGCCAATTCAGTTTTGACTCGTCAGTTCGGTTTTGACTGTTTGAATTTTGTACGGGCGGTTACGTTTTGAGTCAGTGAATTTTGACTCGCCGATTCTGTTTTGACTCGCCAGTTCGGTTTTGACTGTTTGAAATTTATACGGGCGGTTACGTTTTGAGAGTTTGAATTTTGAGTCGTTGATTCAGTTTTGACTCGTTGGCTAGGTTTTGACTGTTTGAATTTTGTGCGGGCGGTTCGGTTTTGAGAATGTCGACTCTGATTCATCGTTTTAATTCTGAGTTGGCGATTCAGTTTTGAGAGTTTCAGAAGCAAACGGGCGGTTAAGAAATGAGAGTCCCAAAATCAAACGGGTGATTCGATTCTGAGACTCTCAAATTCAAGCGGCAATTATGATTTCATTTCTTTAACGAGTGAATACAACTTGCGTACGGATTCTTCTTTGTCGGTCATCGATTGTATTTCTCGGTAACGTGCTTCATATTCGGCTAATTTTTCTGCGGCCATTTTCTTGGACAGGCGGATATATTCTTTTGTCAAATCTTCCTTCCACAGTCTCAAGCTCTCAGGCAATATCACGTCAAACTCGTAATACATAACCTGCTTCCTTATTTCTTCTTTCAATGCTGGTATGTCATAATTCCCAATGGCATTTCCTACTTCAAGATAAGCATCAATGTCGGGCGGGTAAATTACGGCAGTCAATATATGATTTGACGGGTTGAAGAAACTTTTTACATCATCACGCGATAGTTTTGTATCCCATTCAAATGACACAGACATACCGCCAGCACTGGCAGTTATGGGTACTCTATATTTCATTTTATCAGCTCCCTTCTTTATGATTGAGATTATAGCGTCAAGGCACAAAAAAATACCCTCAGCTTTTGCACTGAAGGTATTAATCTTGTCCGTTAATCTTGTTCCTGAGTCCCGGGATTGTCGCGGCGGTTTCTGCTTCGTCTTCTGGGGTAACGAGTCGGCATTGGGTTTCTTGCGTTCATTTTCTCGGTTAATTCCCTCTGAGCTCGTATTCTCATTGTCGCGGGGCCGGGCATTCTGACTTCTTCCGGCTCAAATTTCGGAATGATTACTACTTTGCGCGACGGAGACTCCCCGACTGACTCGGTCGTAACATCATTGCGATTCTTCAGCGTCGTGTGAATTACCCAGCGTTCCCACGATGCCATAGGATCTAATCTCACGGGGCGGCCATACTTCACAGCCTGCCTTGCTGTAGCTTCCGCGAGTCTCTCAAGGCTCTTTGTCCTCCTCGCACGGTAACCGCATGAGTCGATCTTGAGTCTCGGTTCGCTCTTTGGGTCTCTCAGCGCAAGATTCACTATGTACTCCATGCCCTTTAACGCATCACCGTAACGCCCTACAACGTAATCTGCTGAGTCCTCGCCCTGAATGTCGAGCATGTTGCGTTCACTTTCAGACGGCACCGAATGAGCGTCAAAATCCATCAGCCTTAACACTTCGTCAACAAATTCTCTTCCGCGCTCCATGATATTAGGCCGTGCGTTTGCTGTAACCTCAACGCGGATTTTCTTTGTCCCGAAAAGACCCAAGAACCCCTCGCGTTCACTGCCGGTAATTTCTGCGTGTAAGTCCTCAACAGGGAGCTTCCATTGCCGCGATGCCTCGTTAAGTGCCTCCTGTACGTCAGAAACTTCAAGCGTTATTTTTCTTTCCTGTATCATTTTGTCTTTGGTTTCTCCTTATAGAGTGTGGGCTTCTGGCTCATTTCCGCGCTTGTCTTCTTTGAGACTCTCAGCTGGTGAATTATTCCCATCAATGACGATACACCCCAATAAAGCAAGACTCCTCCCGGAAGCCCGAAACATATAAACGTCAGGAACAGCGGCATAAACCAGTTCATCATGGCCATCTGAGAATTTCCCGCGCTGGTCAAATGCTGCTGTAACCACGTCAAATAGGCGATCAGTATCAGCAATATGAAGTTGAAGATCCACGTCCCAATGTGCGAGAAGAGGAGACTCAAATTTGTGAACGACGAAAGAAATACCATGACGAATCCGAGCTGCTCATCAGGAATCCTCACGCCGGACTCGTCAACAAGATTCAGTGCCTCCGCAACCGTCGTAAGCACACTGCCTCCCAAGTTCACGCCGAGAAATGTTACGTCCGTGAATGCCTCCGTCTTTGTCAGGTCATACAACACTCCGTACAGCAATATGAATATCGGAAGCTGTATGATTAACGGAAGGCAGCCGCTTGCCGGGTTCACTTTGTTGTCCTTGTAGAGATTCATTGTCTCTTGGTTGAGCCTGTCTTTGTCGTCCGCGTATTTCTCCTGCAACACCTTCAATTGTGGCTGGAGCTTCTGCATTTTCTCCATGCTCTTCATCTGCTTGGCGGTCAATGGGTGCATTAAGAGTCTCACGAGAAGAGTCAGGACGATTATTGCGAGTCCCCACGCGAAATTTGTTCCTATTCCTATTGATGTTATGCCGCCGTGAATCGTCTCAAGCAATCCCAGCAGCAACGCTTTTGCCTGTGCCCACATGTTTTATTGTTCACCTCGTAATTTTTTCGGCGGAAGGTCAACGCCCCCCGGATTCCAGAACCCGCACTTGAGAATCCTCTTCACCGTAAGCAGAGTCCCCCGCATGAATCCCCATTCTTCATAGACGCTTAGCGCATAGTTTGAGCATGACGGATAAAAGCGGCAGTTGTTCCCTAAATATGGTGAGATTGTTTTCTGATATATGCGGATCAGTATTAGTGCAATGTGTTTCATTTCTTTGTGATTAGTTTCTTGCGGGCCATGAGGGACTCTAACTCGCGCTGAATGTCTGTTGATTTTGATGACAGTCCTTTTGTCTGAAGCGTCAATACTATTTTCATTCCTGAGATTATGCGCCCTGATACTTGCCTGAAAGCCTCGCGCATTATTCGCCGTCCCCTCGTGCGTATGTGTGCTTTTCCCTGTCTTTTTCCGACAGCGCAGCCGAATTTTATTTCCCCGTCATTGTCCCGCAAATATAATATCCGCACCAGCTCACCGTTTATTCTTGTGCCAGTGCGGAATATCTCGTCAAACTCACGGCCTTTGCGAAGCCTTGAGACTTTAAGCACGTGTGAGGAACTTGCGTCCTTTGCGCCTTCTGTTGCGGAGAATTTTGCGCCCTGAAGGTGTCTCACTGCGGGCGAGAAATCCTATCTTGCGTTTTCTGGGTAATTTGTGGGGCTGAAATGTTCCCTTCTTCATGACTGGATACTCCTTTGTGAAATGAAATGATTGCCGAATTATAGCACAGTGAAAATTTAGTGTACAATGAGCGCATCCAAGGGGGTATCAAATTGAAACAATTCATAATCGTTACAGGCATGAGCGGCGCAGGAAAGACGATGACCCTCAAAGTCCTTGAGGATTTCGGCTTCACGACAATCGACAACCTTCCGCCGGAATTACTGCCTCAGCTTTTCGCGCTCCTCGAAAATTCACAGGCTCGCGGAGTAGTAGCTACTGTTGACGTACGAAACGTGAGCAGCAATTTCGTTAAGGTCATTGATGAAGTCTCGCACGCATGGAAAGGCACAGTAAAAGTTTTGTTCCTCACAGCGTCAGACGAGGAATTATTGAGGCGTTACGAAAGGACTCGAAGGGTTCATCCTCTGGGCAAAGGCTTGTCGATGAAAGAGAGCATACGCGCTGAACGTGAACTCCTTGCGCCAGTCCTCGACAAAGCAGACATTGTTATAGACACGTCAATGATGGATCTTCACCAGCACCGTGAAAGACTCGTGCGTGAATTTTTCGGCAATGACGGCGGAGTCTCAATCATCATCTCATCATTCGGATACAAATACGGAGTCCCGCAGGACGCGAGCTATGTGTTTGATGTCAGGTGTCTCCCTAATCCTTACTATGTCGACTCGCTCAAAGATCTTACGGGAAAAGACGAGGCCGTGAGAGATTACCTGCTTCAGTTCAGTGAGACACACGAGTTTGTTGCGCTCCTGAAAAAGTTTCTCGATTTCGCCGTTCCTCAGTTCCTAAGCAACGTGAGGGGTCAGCTTCATGTCGCAATAGGCTGCACGGGAGGCCGGCACAGATCCGTAGCGGTCGCTGAATGGTTAGGCTCTTACTGCGCTTCAAAGTTCGAGGGAGTCAGCGTAGTTCACAGGGACAAAGGGCACGGCTCGAAATGACATTGTTCATACTCGGAGTGATTACGACTCTCGTGATTCTCTTCATGTTCGGAAGGCTCAAATTATCATCGGGCAAGCCGGCACTCGAACGCGCAATTAACCGCAGACTGTCCGAGGGGCCTTATATCGTAGCTGTAGGAGGCGGGACAGGACTCTCAACACTCCTGCGGGGCATAAAGTCTTTCACGAGAAACATAACGGCTGTTGTTGCTGTTACGGATGAAGGCGGCTCATCAGGCCGTATCCGAAACGAATGGGGAATGCTTCCTCCCGGTGATGTGCGCAACTGCATAGCCGCTCTCGCTGAGAATGATTCGGAACTGAAGCGCATACTTGATTTCAGGTTTGACCGCGGAGAACTGAAGGGTCATAGCTTGGGTAATCTGCTGCTTCTCGCTGTTACGGAAATGAGCGGGGACTTCAGCAAGGCCGTTGAGAAAATGAATCATCTGCTTTCGATTCGCGGGCGTGTCTTGCCTGTAACAACTGAGGGCATTACGTTAATGGGAAAAACTCACGATGATTTGACGGTGAAAGGTGAGCTTAGTATTTCCGAACATGGCCGGGAGCTTTCAGAGATATGGTTAGAGCCTCACGACGCGAAGCCATTGCCTGATGTCCTTTCTGCGGTTGATGAGGCTGATGTGATTCTCTTAGGGCCTGGGAGTCTTTTCACGAGCGTGATACCTAACATACTCATGAAGGATTTTGCCGACAAGCTGAGGGACTCAAGTGTCCCGTCAATATACATCTGCAACTTGATGACACAGCCGGAAGAGACTCAGGGCTTCAGCATCACTAATCATCTTGAATGGGTAAGCGCGGCTTTAGGGAAATGCCCGGATTACATCATCACAAACTCTGCGGCAATCCCTGAAGATGTTGTAGAACGTTACGCAAAAGAAGGAGCGACTCCGCTGTACCTTGACTCAGAACAGAAAATGAAGATTCACAAAATGGGCTGTGAATTTGTCGAGGCCGATATTATGTCAGTGTATGACAACGCAAAAGAAAAGCGGGTTCTCAGGCATGACTCCCAAAAACTCGCTTCCGTGATCTTCAGGCTTATACGGAGAATTTACGGTGATTAATTTTTCGGACGCTTCCCGACGGTATGAATGAGCGTGATACTCTGAGACGGTGAAAGTTTCATGAGCTTTGCGAGATTATCCGCGTCAAATGACCCTCGCACAACGCAATTCCATCCGGCCGCCGCGCAATAGAGATATACATTCTGCATTACTGCCCCTGTATGAGCAAAACCCCATCGGCGCACAAGCTCTTCAGGGGCTTTCATGTCCTCCCACAATGAAGCGTCATGAACATATGCGAGATTCACCGCTGCTTTTGCGACAAATGGCTGCATTCCTGTTTCGGCTCTGTGATCTCCTTCCGCAGTAATTTCTAGGCTGTGCGATTTCGGATCATATTTGCTGACTCCCTCACGTGTGAAGGCGTAAATCGCTGTGTCCTGTTTTCCCATTGCGACGGGGTAAACTAATTTTCCGTCCGGGCGGTTCACTCCTCCTGCTGCCCATAAGAGATTAGAGAGCTCCTGAAGAGTCAAATCTTCCTCCGAGAAATCGCGGTCAGTTCTCCTGAATGTCAATGCCTCAGTGAGACTCATCGGGCAGTTTTTGTCAGGCTCAGGAAGTTTCACAGGCTCGGAAAATGCGCATCCGGCCATGACCATGACAACACATAACGCAAGAATAACTTTCTTCATGATTAATCACTCCTAATTTGCTTTGAGCTGTATGATTTGAGCCTCGATATTCTGAAGCTGCAAACGCAATTGTGCTTTCACATTTTCGTCCTGCTCGCGGTTCAACTGCTGCTGAATTTCGTTCTTCTGACGCTGCAATTCTTCGAGTTCGTCATCACTGCTTGTGCTTGATTCACTCTGAGATGCCCCGGGTGATTTCGGCTGTTCAGTTTCGAGTAGGCGATTCGGTTTTGATGACTCTGACTCTGAATCGGCCTGTGAGGTTTCGTGCGCGGGTGTGTAATCGACTCTGAGATTCCCGGACTCGTCATGCGAGACGCTGTAGACTCCTTCTGGTTTGACTCCGGCGGGGCTGCCTTTGTCGTAAGAGTCAACTTCTGCGGCTCTCGGTTCGTTCTGAACGTTTTGATTCTGAATCGCCTGCTGTGATTCGCCGGATTGATTCGCGGACTGTGCTTCACGTTCTGCGCGTATCGTGTACTGCTGAACGTTTTCATTTATGCCCTCAACGCTCATTATGATTACTTCCTTTCGTTGGGATAAAGATATAATACTCCTTATCACCCGTTACATGTAAGGAGATTTTATGAATGCGAAAAATTTTTACGGCTCTGATATTCTCATTGCTTGTTAGTGTCTCATATGCTGCTGAAGTTCCGAGAGCGAATCTTGACGAGGCAGAACGATTTTTCAACAACGCATACATTCACTTCATGAGGCGAGATTACCGGGACGCGCAAGTATATTTAGACCAGGCAATACGCGAGAACACATACATGGTTGACTACTATTTGCTGTCAGCGTTGAACCTTAACCGCATGGGCTACACTGACGAATCAATGACGGCTCTTAACGGCTATCTTGAAGTCCGCCCGCTTGATGTTTCAGCACCGAGAATACGCAGGAATTTCGACGAGCAGGACAGGGTATTGCGTTCCGTATTGGGCACTGCTCCTATCCCGGTGTCATGGAGATATTCAGAGTCAAACGTCCAGTCCGAATGGCGCACAGGATACACGCGGCCTTTCAGCATTCGGGGACTCGGCAAAGTTCGCTCGCTCGGAAACACGATATGCATTCCCGATCAGTTCGGCGACAAGCTATACATTCGCCAGCAGTACCGCAGCTTTATGGGCATACCCGGAAGCCTCCGCGTTGTGAATGTTCCTTCTCCTGTGATTTCGATTCCTATGGGCGATGGGACATTCAGAATCTTTAACGCTGACGGTGATGTTTACACGCTAAATTCTGCGAGTCTCAATGAGGAAAATGTTTCGGCTGATTATGCGTACACGCTTCCTTCAGTTGTGGTTACTGACGCTGAAATGATCGCTGCGAATCTTTTTGCCGTCTCAGACCCTGCCGAAAGAAATATTGCCTTCTACAGCACAGCAAGAGGAGACGTGCGAGTCAGATATTGGCGGCCTCCGTTAAGGGACGGGGATTTTCTGTTTGAGCCTGTAGCTGTTGAGAGCTATGCGGACTGGCTCGCGGTTGCTGACCGAATGAATGACCGTATATACCTCGTGAACGTCATCAGCCATGAATATTTTGTCATCAACGGAATCATAAAGCCGAGAGATCTTGCGTGGTCCGGAACTGGCGAGCTTTATGTGATTACTGACGAGGGGAATATCTTTGACTTCATTATAGACTTTGGGACTCGCACATACGCTAACAGATATGCGGGGGCCTGGCGTGAAGGCGTAAAAAATGCGTGGTCATTCTTCAAGAGTCCTGAAGGTGATATTAGCTGGCTTGATATGAGCGCGTCAAGAATCTACAAGTCCATAATGATGCCTGACCGTGATGACGTTCCCGGCTTCCTGAGCATATACAACCCCTCAATAGCCGCTGACACTGCGAACCGTGAGAGCTTTATCATCGACGCTGTTTTGATGTCGCCGTTCATGCACTACGCGAACAACGCAAGAATTATCGCCCAATCCGTTTGGAACGACAGAAATATGCGCTGCAATGTTTTGTGGCAGAGACCGAGAGCATTTGACGCTGTACTCTTTCACACGCCTGTGCCGAGGGGAACTGTTTTTCCGTTAAACGTAAGGCCGTCGCAAATTAATTCCGGGCGTGATGTCTCGTCTGTATTGTCGTCAGTATGGCTTCTTCACCGCGAGACTCTCACGAATGTTATTGTTGACTCATCGATAAATTTTGCGGAGGAAGATATTTTGATGCTTCTGAAATTCTGCATGCTTAACGGTCTTGAGCTTGATATTTACGCCCGCGATGTTCCTTCACTGGGACTTGTTCGCGCAAGCTCATTCACGGGCGGGAAGACTCTATATTCTCTTGGTGATACTCTTGATTTGCCGGTGCAGAGGACTCATTTGCAGCTTCAGATTCCGCTGCCTGAAGAGTTATCGTCATCAGGTTATCCGGGGCGGTCAATGCTCGCTGTGTATCTCGACGCAGGACTCATTCAGTCGCGCTCGTGGATTCCTTTGTACCCTGACATGTTCACGCGGTAATCACTGCGCGTATTCGGGTCGGTAAAGATTTCCGTCAATCTCATAATCCGGGGGAGTCGGGACGGTCTTAACGGAATGGCTTTCAGACAGCGGGAAATATCCGTAGATTGTCCCGATTAATGACTTGTCCTGACTCTGAATGATTACTCTTGTACGTGTGAACGTGAAAATCATATTGTCATGCTGAATTTCTGTCTGATATTTTCCGGGAGTCTTCTGCGTGTTGAGAGACTCTATGCTTTCTTTTCCGTAACGTCCCAATGAAGCGAGATATGCATAGTCAAAATCTTTCGGGCTGACCTTCCCGGTTTGAAGCCGTGAGATCTGGTCGTTTGCTGACAGCCTCAGAGGGTCAAGAACAGGCGAGTTCATCAAAAGCACAATGGCGGCCATGAAGAGAACGCAAGCAATATTGACGCGCCCAATCGACAAAGGCCAGTTTCGCGCGATGACTGTCCCGGCGTAAGCGATTCCCCATATGCCTGTCGTGATTGCGAGAAATCCTGCCTGCACTCTGTCAGTTGTGAGTCCGTACTGCGATATTCTCAGGTTCAGCGAGTAGAGGCACAACACAGTGTAAACAGGAAGGCACAACAGCGAGACTTGAGCAAGTATATCAATGCTGCGAGTCCTGAACGCTGACTTTGACCCGTCAAGCCACGCCGCATTAGCAAGAATTATCGTTCCAGCCTGCATGAGAAGCATTAACGTTGAAGCCTGGCCCGTGTTCCACAACGCATTGAGGCTCGACGCTCCCCCGCGAAAGAGGCACGCAAGAAACGCAAGCGACAGTAACGAGAAGAACGGCAGCAGCCACGCAAGGACAGACAATAACCACCTGCCGAGCGAATCGATTCCTGGATGCTTTATCGCTATGCTTATTGAGACCGCAATAATTATTGATGTCAGAGGCACAGCGCATACAGGCGTGATGATTATCAGCGGCACTAAATGAAGTCCCACAATGTCGAACAGAAGCCCGGCCGTTATGAGCAGTCCCCAGAAGACCGCAATCACTATTGAAGCCTGAAACAGAAGGAACAAATTTCTGCAAAGCTGAAAGAATATCTCACTGTAGGGAATCTTCCAGCTCCATGAAGCTATTCGGCACTGGAAGTAAGGCACAATCAGAAACACGGCCATTGAGATTCGCACAAGATCCGATTTCTGCTGCGGTATCGTGTCAAAGCTCCCGTATGACCACAAACGATATACCCATAACGCAAGAAGCACCGCCGTTAATCCCGCAAGAAGATTCCACAAACGCCGCCCCCAATGTTCTTGTGAGAGCCAGAACACAAAAGGGACTAGCAATATCACCGGGAGAGGCATGAACGCAATGAAGCGCGGAAAACTTATCTTTAGCTGTGCGAGCGCGGGAAGTCCTGACGTTATGAGGGCATATATTCCGAGAAAGATTCCCTGTATCAGTGCCGTTACTGCTACGCAAATATATCTGTTCCTGTCTGTTCTGTTCATGGCCGGGCGTTATTTCGTGTATGTGTACTTCAGGCCGTTTTCGACTGGCTTGGGAAGAGTCCTCGTTGAAAGAATCGCAGCTCCGTCTTTAAGCTCGACTTTGTGAAGCGTCATAGGAAGGGGGAATCTGTTGAGGTCAAGTATCGGCTGTATGTCAGAAAGTGCTTTCTTTGTTACGTAGTCGGGAAGATCCATCTTGTTGATTTTCACTTGAGGATCTTTCAGCCAGATCTCTTTGCCCTTCACGATTTTGAAATTGCTCGTTGCCTCTATCAAGATGTCGAGGATTCCGAATCTGTAGTAGCCTCTTCCTGAAAGCCCCGAAGGTTTTATGTGCATTGACATGTCGTGCCATTCGCTGCCGTCGTCGCCGAATGTACGATCCTTTATCGCCTTGTTCACGTCGTCTTCATTGATGTTTGCGATTGACTGAATACTTATTGCTGACTTGCATTCTACGTTGCCTGATTTCCAGTTTGATGGCTCATTGAATTGTACGTCCCTCATTCTTACTGTGATGCCGTTCACCCTGAAGCCCTCAATCACAAGCCCGGTCAAGCTCATGTAGATGTCGTTGAAGTGCCCTGTCTCATCAGGAAGCTCATCAACAAAAATTTCTCCCTTCTCGATTCCGAACTGCCCGGCATAATACGCAAGAAGATCATCAACAGGATCAGCGCAGGAAATCCCCGCAAGCATTAACACAAGCAGGGAAGCACAAATAATTTTACGCAAAGTGTAACACCGTCCTAAATGGATTTTACACACAATTATAATATAACTATGAACAACAGCAGACTCATTGAAGACATTAAATCATCTCTCGACATTTCGGACATCATAGGCCAGTTCACAGCGTTACGAAAAACGCGGCGGGGCTGGTCTGGTTTGTGTCCTTTTCACGATGAGAAGACTCCCTCGTTCCATGTCTATACGGACTCGCAGAGCTATTATTGTTTCTCATGCCACGAGGCCGGGGATATATTCACGTTTGTCATGAAGAAGAACGGACTCACATTCCCGGAGGCATTAGAGCTTTTAGCGTCAAGGGCCGGGATTGATATTGAGAGTTACGGACAGAAACGTGAGAAGCGCGCAAGGAGTCTTTATGACGTTATGAGCATGGCCGATGAGTATTACCGCCAGAATTTTGCGAGGCTTCCGGGCGGAAGAGCATACATTGAGCGACGCGGCATTACGATTCCTGAAGCTGAGTCATTCGGGCTTGGTTATGCGCCGGACTCTTGGGACGGACTCATTCAGGCGATGACTCAAAAGGGAGTCGGCATGCGCGAGCTTGTTGACGCTGGATTAGTCATTGAGAGTGAGAGAGGATTCTACGACAGATTCCGGGGGCGGGTGATTTTCCCTGTGCGTGATGTTTCTGGAAGGGTTATAGCTTTCGGTGGGCGCGCTGTTGTTCAGGACAGCAGAAACGCAAAGTACATCAATTCGCCTGAGACTGAAATTTACCACAAGCGCAACAGTTTATACCTTCTCAATCTTGCATCGTCCCACATTCGCGAGAAGGGCTACAGCATTTTGTGCGAGGGATATATGGACGCATTGAGGCTCCACAAGTCCGGGTTTCGTGAGAGCGTCGCTTCACTTGGCACTTCATTGACGGCGGAACAGGCGCATTTGCTTAAGCGTTTTGCTGACACCTGCTACATATGCTACGACGGAGACCCGGCCGGGATAAAGGCTGCCTTGCGGGGAATGTATATTCTTGCTGAGAACGGACTAGATGTTCACGTTGTGAGACTCCCGGAAGGACAAGACCCCGATGACTTTCTGAGAGCGAATCCCCCTGAAAGTTTCAGGAAGGCTCTTGATGATTCACTGCCGTTGATCCCGTATCATGTTGAGACTATAAGGACTGAGCTTGAAGATCCGTTGCGGAGGAAAAAAGCCCTCAATGATTTATGGGAAGGCGTGAAGCGAATCAGCCCGGACGAATCATCACAGTACATTGCGAGTCTGAGTCAGGCGTTCCGAATCCCTCCTGAAGAACTGAGAAAACGAATCTTCAGCCGCGAGTCGAATCCTGAAGAGTCAAAAACTGAGTCCCCGTCTCAAAATCAACCGTCTGAAGCTCTTGCTGTCGATAACGAACTGGAGTGCGCGTTCTGTGCCATGCTTGCGAACTTCAGAGAGTACCGACTCATTACTAAGCCCGGAGAAATTTACGGCCTTCTCACGAACCCTGAAGCACAAATCACGGCTGAAGCAATGCTCAATGACAGCCCGGAGAACGTGATTAACATGTGGCGTACAACAGGCGATACGAATCTGATGGGGATAATTGCGCGCGGTGAGATAGCTCTTGAGGGAATGAAAATACCGCAGGGCGAAAAGTGGCGGCATGTTTACTCGGGACTTGAGAAGCTGAGAATTGAACGCCGTATCCGTGAGATTGAGTCTCGAATGGCAACAATATCAACAAATACGGCAGAGGATGCGCAAGAGGAAATGAAAAAGTTAATGCAAGAGTTTACTTCACTTCTGCAAAAACGACAGGGATTAAAGATTTAGTGATGACGCTGCGCAGGTTTGACGTGGCAATGATTCTTTCCTGAGTGATGAAGATTACGCCGGGCGGGTCGCTCATGTCATGAAGTATTTCGAGAGCCTTATTGACTCCCGCAATCATGAAGGCCGTTGCGAGTCCGTCAGCTAATGAGCCGTCCTCAGAAATCACAGTTACCGACAGCAAATCACTGTTCACGCTCTGGCCTGTGAGAGGGTCAAAGAAGTGCGAGTACTTTTTGCCGCCGACAGTCTTGTATCGTTCGTAATTCCCTGAAGTAATAACCGCGCAGTCTTTCACGTCGACAACAAGCGCAGGAGTCCCGGAAGGCTCAAGAGGATTCCTGATACCGATTCGCCACGATGAGCCGTCAATCTTTCCTCCTACAGCGTGAACATTTCCGCCGAGATCTATTATCGCCGACTCGATCCCTTTGTCCTTTAGGAGGCGCGCAATTTTTGTTGACGCATAGCCCTTCGCGACTCCTCCGAGATCGATAACACAGCCCCTTTTACGCAGAAATATTTTGTCCGATGACATTGCGATGTTGTGAACGTCAGAGAGTCTCACAGCGCGGTCAAGGCTTTCTTGTGAAGGGATTTTCCCGTCAGTATTATTTATCTTCCACAATCTTGTTACGGCTCCTATTAACGGGTTGAAGACTCCTCTTGTGATTTCGTGAAGCCTCAATGAGTCCGCAACTGATTCGAGCGCGTAAAGACTCGTCGAGACTTCCTGAAGTCCTGCGTTCCTGTTGATGAGTGAAATATCAGACGAGGGATTGTACATTGAGAGCCTCGAGTCAATCTCATCAAGCAGAATGAAAGCGTCATTGAGCGGCGAGTCATCATGGCCGTAAATCGTCATGCGTATAACCGTGTTCATAGCCATCGTGCTGCGAGTAAACTCTTCAGGCTCACGGAGATAAAGCGACAATAACCCCGCGCATACAAGAACGAACGCGGCAAAAATTTTTCGTTTCATAGTCAAGTCTCCTTAAATGGGATATGATTATTATACTTGTGACAAGGAGGAATCAGACATGAAATATTACGCAGGAATTGACATCGGCGGAACGAACATTAAGACAGGAATCGTGAATGAGCTCGGAGAAATCATCAGCGAGCACAGCATACCTACGGGAGCAGACAGACCGCAGGAAGTCGTGTTGCAGGACATAATCTACTCGGTGAAGGAGTCAATCACAAAAGCAAACGTTACGCCCTCAGCTGTAGGAATGGGATCACCCGGCTTAATCGACAGCAAGAACGGATTCGTAATCTACAACAACAATTTGAACTGGAATAATTTTGCGATTGGCCCGACCATGACTGAAGCATTAGGAGTCCCGGCGGTGCTTGAGAATGACGCTGACGCTGCCGCATTGGGTGAAGTTGTAGCTGGCTGTGCGGAGGGAGCGAGAAGCGCAATGATTATCACGCTCGGAACTGGCGTAGGCTCCGGGTATGTTGTTGACGGAAGAATAGTGCGGGGCTGTGAGTTCGGGCACATGGTGATACATCACGGCGGGAGAAAATGTACCTGCGGGCGTTCGGGGTGCTTTGAGGCTTACTGCTCGGCGACGGGGCTGATCAACATGACGAAGGAAGCAATCGCGGAGAATCCAGGCGGAATTATGGCGAAAATTGCTGACATTGAAGGGACTGTGAGCGGGCATACGGTTTTTGACGCGGCTCAGGAAGGCGACGAAAACGCTGTGAATGTCATCGACACATACACGGAATATCTTGCGTGCGGACTCGCGAATCTCATCAACGGTCTTCAGCCTGAAGTGATAGGAATAGGCGGAGGAATCGGCAAGCAGGGTGAAAGACTCCTCGCTCCGTTGCGCTCAAAAGTTCAGCGGGAAATCTACAAGGGACTCGCCCTGCCCCGTATAGTGTCATGCACATTAGGCTACAAGGCAGGGTTAATCGGCGCGGCTATGGCAGCAAAAGTTTAGCCAATCAACACGACGCTTACATCATTAACGTTTGTTCCTGTCGGGCCTGTCATGAGTAATGCGTCAGCCTGTTTCAGAGCGTTATAGGCATCATTGTTCCTTAACACTTCGGGAATGCTGATGCCTTTTTCTTTGAGGATGCCCGCTGTTTTTCCGTCAACGATTCCCCCTGCGGCATCTGTAGGGCCGTCCGTGCCGTCTGAACCTAACGACGCAACAACAACACCATCAAGCCCCGCGATTCCTTCAGCAGCTGACAACGCTAACTCCTGATTGCGTCCTCCCATGCCCTTGCCTGTTAAGTGCACTACTGTTTCACCGCCGGCGATTAAAGCGCACGGAGATTTTGCCGGGTTGCCTGACGTTAATACTTCACGAGCTATCCCGGCCATGAATGAACCTGCCTCGCGAGCCTCGCAAGTAAGAGTCGTTGTGAGAATGACGGGTGTATATCCTTTCTCCTTTGCGAGATTGCTGACTGCCCTGCACAATTCCGTAACGCTTCCGGTTATCGTTGCTGTAACGTTGCCGAGCTTCTTGGGAGTCTCATGTGAAAGTCTTTCGAGGAGTCCGGGCTTGAGCTTGAGATTGTATTTCTTTACGATGGCTAATGCTTCTTCACTTGTCGACATGTCCGGGGCTGCCGGGCCTGAAGCAATGCTGTCTAACCTGTCGCCCAATACATCACTAAGGACAACCATAAAGACATGGGCAGGAGCGCACAACTCCGCGAACCTTCCGCCCTTTACGGATGATAAGTGCTTGCGTATCGTGTTAATCTCTACAATGTCCGCGCCGCATGAAAGCAATTGACTCGTTACGTTCTGCATGTCCTCAAGGGTAACGCCCTCAGCAGGAAACTCAAAGAGTGCCGAGCCTCCTCCGCTCACGAGAAACAAAACGGTGTCTTCAGCCTTGAGTCCCTTCACGTGTTCGAGCAATGCTTTTGTTCCGTTGATTGTGTTCATGTCGGGGACGGGGTGTCCTGCCTCAAAGATCTCAAGCCCGGGAATATCTCCCATTGAGTGATCATATTTCGTTACGACCGCACCCGTTATGCCCTCGCCGAGAATATCGCTTGCTGCTTTTGCCATTCTCCACGCTGCTTTTCCGATTGATGCGACAATGAGCCGCCCTTTTCCTTTGCGTGATGTGAATGCGGGATTGTTGAGAGCTTCCTTCACTGCGTTTTCGGGCAGCACAGCTTTGATTGCGCCGTCAAGAATCATACGCATATCTTCTTTGAGCATGTGTGAGTCTCCTTTGCATATTTTGATTGTGGAATGGGAAAATTTTTGCTGGCATTTATTCTATCACCAAGATAACAAAATCCCCCCGCCGTTTCTTGACGAGGGGAATAACTTTTGTCTTACGCCTGAAGATTAAGCCCGGAAGATTCTTGCTCACTCTCTGAAAGACTCCCGGCCTCATAGCTTGCTGCTTCTTCGTCAGCTTTCTTTCTTGCTTCTGCTTCATGATCCGCCGCGATCTTCCCTATCATTGAGTCATAAAGCATCTTCCACAATCCTGCGCCGCCCGAACTCGTAATCAAATCATCGGTTGCCATTTCGAGAGTCAGTTCTTCCATCTGCTGATAGGGTCTTCCTTTGTCGCTTCCGCTGATGGCTCTTGCTGACTTCTGCATGTCCTTCCATAGCTTTGACCACAATATAGCCTCAAACTGCTGGCACGATTCTTTGAGCTTCAATGCGTCCTGTGTCTTGTGAATCTCCGGGTCAATGTCCGTTCTTACTATTCGCGAATTTGGTATAGCGTTTATCATCTGCGACTCTCCTCACATTATGACAAGTTCGCCGTGCAAAGCTCCTGCCTTGCTTATGGCCTGCAAGATCTCTATTATGTCTCTCGGCCTTGCTCCCAATGAGTTAAGGACTCTCACCATGTCCCTGACTGTAGTAGTTGCCGGCATAGCTATCATGCTTCCGCCTTCCTCATCAACAGTAATATCTGTACGAGGAACGACAGCCGTAACACCTCCGCCGAGAGTCTCAGGCTGAACGACCTGCGGACTTTCACCGACATTAACAACGAGATTGCCATGAGCGACTCCGACCGCAGAAATTTTCACGTTGCCTCCCATAACTACAGTGCCGTTGCGTTCATTCACAGCGACTCTTGCAGGGGCATCAGGCTCAATCTCAATCCCTCCCATGTTAGCGAGAAAAGCATTCGGGGCTTGAACATACTGGCCGGGCAAATTTATCTCGACTCTCCCTGCGTCAACAGCATACGCAACAACGCCGTAAACCCGGTTAATTGCGTCCGCGATTCTCTGCGCTGTCGTGTGATCCGGCTGACGTAACAGCAATGCAACCTGCCCGCCCATCGTGTAATCTGCTGGGACTTCACGCTCAACAATTGCGCCTCCGGGGATTCTTCCTGCTGTGGGTACGTTCTGAGTGCGAGAGGCAGCCGCGCCCTGTGCAGAGCTTCCGCCGACAATCACAGGCCCTTGCGCTACAGCGTAGACTTGACCGTCAGCAGCTCTTAACGGGGACTGAACGAGGACTCCTCCCTGAAGGTTTGAAGCGTTGCCCATAGTGTTGACGTTGACATCTATCGTTTGTCCCGGCCTCACATAAGGAGGAAGGTTAGCGGTTAATGCGACGACAGCAAGGTTGCGAGTCCTGACTGATCGAGCCTCAAGAGTAATGCCGAAATTCCTCATCATGTTGCGCATCATCTGCACGGCCATCGGGGAATTGTCGCCCGTCCCATTCAAGCCCGTAACGAGTCCGACTCCTGTGAGCTGATTCCCTCTTGCGCCCTCGACTTCTGTTATGTCTTTGATACGCACATTTGGATTCACCCGCGAAAAATCCATGTCCTGAAGATTCACAGCACCGAATGAGACTCCATGACTCACAATAACAATCATCAATGCAAAGATAAATTTCTTCATGGCCGGGAGCCTCCTAGAATACAGTCTGCAAAATCTGCGTTATGATTCCGGGCTTCTGGGTGCGTGAGATAGTGCCTCTTCCCTTTACCGCGATTTCTGCGTTTGCTATCAGTGAGCTGTTAATCTGGTTGTCCGAGTTCACATCCTGAGGACGAATCACCCCTATAAGCTGAAACTGTAATATTTCCTCGCTTGTTCTTACGTCCCTTGTGCCTTCGATGACGAGATTACCGTTCGGCAAAACTTCAGTAACGATACATGCAAGTGTAGCTGTTGCGTGGTGCTTGCGTTCAACAGAGCCGTCTCCCACTGAAGAATTTGTTGTGCTGAAACTCATCAATCCCCGCACGAAACTCAATATACTTGCGCCGTTCACGCCCTCGTTGACACTGTTGGTTGATGATTTGCTGATGTCCATAGTTGCCTCGTCCTTAGCGTCTGTTCGTTCGTTCACCAAGACCGTAATAATGTCGCCGACTCTGCCCGGCCTCGCGTCCCCGAACCAGTTAGCACGGTCATCCCACAATGAACCGCCGAATGCTGACACGGGAAAAATTATTACCATCAACGCGCAAAGAAATTTTTTCATGTATAGCCCTCCTTCAATCTGTGCTTACTTCAACAAGATTCTCATTGATGATTCTTGCTCTGAGAGTTACGCGCCTGTCATCTGCCCTCCGAACCTTTACCCATTCTCCCGGCCTGCCGTCCTCCAACAATACCCCGTCAGCCGATGCGCTCGCCCCGTTGTAACGCGCAATGATTTTTACCTGCCTTCCCCGCTTGAGAATGCTTGAACTTGTGAGATGAGAAAACTCTATCGGTTCTCCCTGCTTTATGTTCCTGTTTGATGTGAAGCCGATGATCTCAGAAATATTTGACGGGAAATTTCCGGGCCTCGTGATTTTCATCGGGCGTGTGAAGACGCTTCCTGCTGTAATTTTGTCGCCTCTCTTGATGTTCCGCGCTGCGATTAATGCGTTCTGCGTCCATGTGAGTCGGACATTAAGAGGTTTGACTCTTCCGTTCCTGTCCTGGAATCTTAATGTCGCTCCTGAAACGCCGGGGATGATTGATGACGGGTCAATGATTCTTCCTTCAGGGACTGGGGAATTTGCGGTGATTTCGAGTCCTCCTTTCCAGCCCGACATAGCGAGGAGTTCAGGCACAAGGTCATTCACTGAGCGCGAGTCATTCTGCGCGTGATTGGGACGTTCGTTAGTGTCCGTAAAGTTTCCTTCATAGCCGGGAGCTTCGACGCGGGAAATTTTCGGCATTCTGATTTCGAGTCTCACATCGCTTGCGTCAGAGTCATTTATCGCTCTCAATACTTCATCGCGTGCTAATGTTTCACCGTCATTCCACACCTGAATATTTGCTATCATGTCGCGGGTTCTCTTATTGCCGCCTGTGATCCTTGCGATTTCGCCGAGCCGAATCGTTCCTCTGCTCGTGTAAATTACGCCGGGTATCTCAAGAATTATTGATTGAGCGGAAAATGCCGGGGCGCATGAGGATATGAACATGACAAAAAGCAGAAGCAATAGCTGCCTCTGCCCGAAAATTTTTCCTGTCATAATAATTCCTCTCTTAACGTTTGAGTCCGTTCGCGATTCTCAGTAGGTCATCTGCTGTCTGAATGCCTTTCGAGTTTGCCTCATACGCTCTCTGCGCGACAATCATCTCTACCATTTCTTCAACGACTTGAACGTTCGACATCTCGATAACATTCTGCCTTACCTGGGGCATTCCGTCTTCACCGGGGTTGCCTGTGATGGGCTGACCGCTTGCGGGAGTCTCAACAAACAATCTATCACCCAATGCCCGAAGCCCTACAGGATTCACGAAGCGCGCTAACTCAATCTGCCCTAACTCTTGAAGCTCCGTCTCTCCGTTTATCCTCACAGTAACGACTCCAGTCGGTGAAAGCTGTATGTCCTGCGCGTCTTGAGGAACTGTGATTCCGGGTTCGAGCAAATATCCGTCCTGATTCACTATTTGCCCCTGATCGTCAATCTGCCATGAGCCGCCGCGTGTGTAAGCTATCTGCCCGTTGCCTATGTTGACCTGAAAGAATGCGTTATCCTCAACTATTACCCAGTCTAACTGGCCGTCAGTGATCTGAAAATTTCCCTGCACCATGAAACTTGGAGTCGCTGCTACTCTTGTTCCGAGTCCTACCTGTACTCCCGTCGGAACTACTGAGCCTCCCTCAATAGGTGCGCCGGGTTCGCGGTAAATCTGATACATTAGGTCTTCAAAGTCTGCCCGGCGTTTCTTGTAGCCCTGTGTGTTGACGTTCGCAAGGTTGTGCGTAACAACATCTAAGTGCGTCTGCTGTGCTATCATTCCTGAAGCACTCGTCCATAATGAACGCAGCATGAAAAATTCCTCCTATCCTCTGCTGAATGATGTGATTAATTTGCTGGTCTGTTCGTCATGAGTCATCAAGGCTTTCGATGCTCCCTCGTAAATTCTCTGAGCCTCTATCATTCGCGCCATTTCCGTAACGACTTCTACATTTGACATTTCGAGCATTCCCGGCCAAATTTTTACGTTCGCAGCGTCAACGTCTTCTGCTTCCCCGGACTGCTCTGTGGGAATCAAAAGATTATCTGCCTGATGACGCATGTATGTGGGACGCTCAAAATTAAAGACAGCGACTCGCCCTATGATTTCGTTTTCCTGTTCTCTCTTGACGATTACCTGCCCTTTTCGGTTAATTTCTACTGAGCGGGCATTATTGCCGACGTTCAAAGCTCCGCCCTCGCCCTGAAGCATTAAGCCGTTGGGGTTGACTATATTCCCGTTGTTGTCGAGCGTGAAATTTCCGGCGCGTGTGTAAAACCTATTGTCGTTCTCATCCGCAACAGCAAAGAAGCCCGGCCCATCAATAGCAATATCAAGCTGGCTTTCTGAGTCCTTCACGACTCCGGGGAACGTGTCCATAACATCTTCAGAGAATATCGCCGCGAGTGCTACAGATCCGATAACCTCGCGACCCTTGAAGGGCATATCAGCGGGCAATACGGTTGTTATTTTTGTCTCTCCGTCCTCCGAAACTTTTTCGATACGGTCAAGCAATGCGGAAAAATCTGCCGTCGCACTTATCCTGCGCTTGTAGCCGGGTGTGTCTACGTTGGCTAAATTGTTCGTGATTACATCAAGGTGCGTTTCCTGAACAAGCATTCCGGAAGCGGCCTCATAAATTCCGCGATGCATTCATTCATTCTCCTTTCTAGTAGCGTTTGCGTGAAGAGCGTTTGAGGTTGACAAGCATTGTGCTTTTGCCTGTCTTCTTGAGGCTGTCCATTTCCGCGAGGGCTTTTCCTGTACCAAGAGCAACCGACTCCATTGGGTTCTCAGCCGTGAAACAGTTTATGCCCGTCTGCTGTGCTATTAATTCCGGCAGTCCGTGAAGCAAAGCCCCTCCGCCAGTCAGGACTATTCCTCTGTCGATTATGTCGGCTGATAATTCCGGGGGAGTTAGCTCAAGGACATTCCGAATACCGTCAACAAGTGTCTGAATCATTTCTCCGATTGCCATATTCACAGCTGAGCTTGTTACTTCAATCTGACGCGGGAGTCCCTGCACTAAATCGCGTCCCTTAACAATCATTCGCTGATCCTGCTCCAATGGCACGCAAGTCCCAATCATTATTTTGAGATTCTCTGCTGTCTGATCTCCGATTGCTAGGTTGTACTGACGGCGCAAATACCGCGTAATTCCCTCGTCAAACTTATCACCGCCGAGACGCAACGATTTCGACACAACGACTCCGCCCAGAGATATAACCGCAATGTCCGTAGTTCCTCCGCCGATGTCAACAATCATTTTTCCGCGAGCTTCCTCGACATTCAGATTCGCACCAATCGCCGCGGCCATTGGCTCCTCAATGAGATATGCTTCACGCGCTCCGACTTCTAACGCCGCTTCAAGTACTGCTCTTCTTTCAACATCAGTAGCTCCTGAAGGCACGCAGATCATCGCCCTGTTTCGGAAAAATTTTTGAGTCCCTTTCGTTATCCGCCTCATGAAGTGCTGCAACATTGCTTCAGTCATCGCATAATTCGCAATAACGCCATCACGAAGAGGACGAACGGACGTAATACTTCCCGGAGTCCTTCCTACCATGCTTTTAGCGTCATAACCTACTGCCATTATCTCGCCTGTATCCTGGTCAACCGCCACAACTGAAGGCTCACGCAACACAACTCCGTGATGCTTCTCGTAAATCAATACCGTAGCAGTTCCCAAGTCTATACCTATATCAGTTCCGAACAAATTTCCTCACCCCTGAAAGTAAAATCATCAGCGCAAATACATTCATTCCAGAATCACAGCCGCTAGAGCCGCCGCCGCTAAATGACGGGCGTTGTGTTCCGTCCTTCCAGATTACGCACTCGGTGTTAATCTCAACTTCTCCCAGATAGCTGGTGTTCACATTGCCCCTTATCCATATTGTTCCGGCACTCTCAGAAGTCAGCGTAAGCCGCAAAGTCATTCCGCCAACCTTAATTTCCGGGAAGGCTAAAGGCTCATCAAGCGACGGGATAATATCAAGAAACAAATACGGGTCTGTGATTTCATTCGGCATATTCTCCTCGTAAACATTAATTCCCAAACTTGAAGCATATACCCGCAAATTCATAGCTAATCCCGTAAGGCAGTCGAAAAGAGTATGAAGCCCGCCGATCTCATCACGCTTCATTACGGTCTCCCAATCAGTGCTCACAACATTCACAACATCAGCCGGAAGGTCTGAGAATGAACACGCAGAAACATTCATATCCCCGTTGATTTCAAGCTGAGTGCGCACAAATCCTTTCTCCGCGAATCCCTCGCCGTAAATGTTCCATTTGCCCGAAAATGTTCCGAACCCCTCAGCACTGACACTCATCATCATAATCATCACGCAAAGCAAAAATTTCTTCATGGCCGCGACTCTCCTTCCGTGCGTATTCTGTTTATCATCGACGCAAGATAGCCCGCGCCGAATCCGTTATCTATATTCACGACACTGACTCCGCTCGCGCATGAGTTCAGCATGGCAAGCAATGCACTAACGCCCCCGAATGACGCGCCATAACCCACGCTCGTAGGCACTGCGATAACTGGACAATCCGCAAGCCCTCCGATAACGCTGGCTAATGCTCCCTCCATCCCGGCGACCGCGACAATAACACTTGCGCTCATTATGTCATCAACGTGCGACAATACACGGTGAAGCCCGGCGACTCCGACATCATAGAGACGCTTCACACGGTTTCCGAGAGTCTCAGCCGTCAATGCTGACTCCTCTGCGACTGGTATGTCGCTCGTTCCTCCTGTTGCTACGAGAATGAATCCGTTCCCTTCAGGCTTTGGGATTTCTCCGTAAACAGCCGCTCTTGCTTCAGGGTGATAATTTATCGCGCAGCCCATCGCGTGAAGTTCATTTGCTGATTCTTGAGACAAACGGGTGATAAGAATCGTCTTCTGCCCGTGAGACTTCATAACGTCAATTATGCCTGAGATCTGAGACGGAGTTTTGCCCGCGCCGTATATGACCTCCGGGACTCCCTGCCGAATCTCTCTGTGAAGGTCAACTTTCGCGTAGCCAATGTCCTCGAAAGGCTGACCGCGTAACTTCAAATATGCTTCTTCTTCTGTAATGTTGTGGCTGTAAAGTTCGTGAAGTATTTTCTTTGTGTCATTCAAGAAATTTTCACCTCTGCGAAATGATAACACACTCAATATATTTCGCCGAAATATGTCTCATCATTCTTCACTCGCTCACGGTAAAATATCACCTGCTTCACGATTGCCATTGAAGGCCCGCTGCGTAATTTCTCTTTCATCTCGTTCACGCATTCGGGGACTCCCTGCATTACTACTTCGACTCGTCCGTCTGAGAGATTCTCAACTGTCCCGGTGAGTCCGAGCCTTTCAGCCTGCTGACATGCCCAATACCTGAAGCCTACGTGCTGAACTCTCCCGGAGATTAACGCCCTTACGCGGATAAAATTGCTCTTGTCATCGTAATAACTCAATGCCATATACCTGCCTCGATTAATGTACGTTCAGTTTTGCCGGCCCAGTCATGATTCGCTTTCGGGTTCGCCGGACTCGGATGAAGTATCTTTGTGATTTCGACTCGCTGTCCGATTAACGCGAATTTTGCACGAGTGTATGCGAAATTTCCGACTCCCACAACGTAATCGGGCTTGAGACTCTCGACCGCTTCAATCAACGCTGAGTCACAAATTCTGCAAAGCCTCTCGCGTTCCGACGGGTCTAATTTGTCGGGCGTTAAGTTGCGTATGCTTCCTTTGTCCGTCCTTCCGATGAAAAGCAAAGGACAGTAGTTCAGCACAAAGTGTTCAGAAAAAAATCTCTCAGCACTTCCGAAACGACTCGCAAAGAGTCCCCATAATCTTTTGCCGCTGACTTCAGATCGTCCGCATTCGAGTCCGCGAACAGGGTATGAGACATTCTGACTATCCGGCGGGCTTATGGAGATGTCATTGATGCCCATAAAATTTTTGACCGCGTTAATTTCGCCGAAAGGGATTCCAGTCTGAGCCATTCCCCATGGGCCGGGATTGATTCCGAGAAAGATGACTCGCTTCCGGCCGTGTGAAAACTTTGCGTACTGTCTGAATCCGTCCCACGCATAACGCAGAGGGTTATACACGCTGACAACGGGCGGTGAGAATCTGAGAGTCTCAGCCTCATCACAAAGACGCTGGAAAATATCTAGTAAGTTATTCATGATGAGATATATTTTACACGCGGAGAAAAAAAATCCCCCGCATATTTCAGCGGAGGCCGTTTTGTTTTGACGTTTGCTTCCTGAAAATTTATTGCGTGCTCGAAAAATTCTGCGTATGATTTTGCGTATGTCGTCCAAATCCTGAGCGAGTATTGGCGTTCCGTGAGGGAAAATCTTTTTGTCGAAAACTCCGGGGACTGCTGCCCATGTGCATAAAAGGCTCTCGAAAAGATTCGCTGAATACTTCCTTGTGTCCTCTGTTATGTGAAACGCGCCTATGTTTGAAAAGTTAGGAATTGCGTTCTCGTCAGGAGCTGGCATGATCCGGCAGTCCGTAACAACATGGCCGTAAAGGTAGCGGCATGCAAGATCATTTTCGCGGCCTTTGAGATAATTCAGCGACACATCATGAAGTATGCACCACGAGTCCGGCTTCATGAAGGGCAGAACGCAAAGAAAGTTCAGAGTCTCCCACGGGTGAATATGAGCCGTATCGAGAACAAGAAGATCAATATCACCGCCGACAGACTCAACATATCGCGAGACATCGCCGCCCCTGTACACCTTCCATTTGTCTTTAAGCTCCGGGAATTTTTCATCAACAAGATAGCCTGAAAGTTTGTCCGTTCCTCCGCCGTAATATTTCTCGCAGTAGTCAGCTGAGAATAAATGCGACTGCGTGAAGTCCTTTATCGCGTTGAGAATGATTGCAGAGCCTCCGCCGCACGCGACTCCGACTTCAAGAATTTTTGCGGGCACAATTCACCCGGAGTCAATTATACTCATTATAAAATAGTAAACCACTTTTTGATTTAACAGGTTTACATTCTATCAGAGTGAGTAGAAACTTGACGCAAAAATACATGAGCTGTAAAATACCCCTTGTGCTAAATCACCAGTGCAAACGCCGGGCTGGTGGAATGGTAGACACACGGGACTTAAAATCCCGAGGGCGTAAAGTCCGTGAGAGTTCGAGTCTCTCGTCCGGCACCATAAAAAGCACAATTGACATCGCGGGGTGGAGCAGTTTGGAAGCTCGTCGGGCTCATAACCCGAAGGTCAAAGGTTCAAATCCTTTCCCCGCCACCAATCTTTAAGGCGACATAGCTCAGTTGGCTAGAGCATGCGGTTCATACCCGCAGTGTCCCCGGTTCGATCCCAGGTGTCGCCATTCATTTTTTTCCCAAGTCAGAAATTTACATTACAGCACAGTACATGAAGGCCGTTAATGACCCTCACGCACTGTATGTTTCACTCAGCTTTTATTCTCGTAGTGCCGCTCAAAGTCGATAAGCTCGCAGACTTCAGCAGCCTTGCACGGAGTCATGTGGGCTAATGAATTTCGGAAAGAACGCAACAACGCTATGTACTCGTTAAGCATAATGTCATTTGTCTTTATCATGTTGGCGCGGCAGACAAGGTGAAACAATCCGCCGAGGTCTAAATCTTCCGGGACTTCTACAATTTTTCCGTCGCTCAGAGTCATAGGATTATCGTGTGATTTGAGATATTCGAGCGCGAATTGAATCCTTCTGGCGAGATCGTCATCACTGCTGATTATTCTTACCCTCGCAAGCTCTATCATCGGGAAGAATACTTGCACTTGCGCCGTCCATATTCTATTTGTTACGGCTGACTCGTCCCCGTTTCGTATCATTCCGAGAATGTGAGTCGAATCCCCGTGCCTTTCGGGGAAATCATCAGCAATCATTTCCAGAACGTCAGAAGGTTCTGTGCATGTGAAATCCCCGCAGCGTATGAATCTCTCCGCAACTTCAGAATCAGAACCGCAAAGCATCGCAGCAAGCGACGAAATATAATGCTTCCAGTTCCTGTTGTACTGCGGCCGCGAGTACTGCTTGTTGTCGAGAAGGAACGACGCAAAAATCATAGTATCGTATCTCTCTGCATAGTCCGAAAAATTTATCGCTCTCATTCTCCCTGAAGGCAGCAAATTTTCGTGCTCAGTGTCAAGAATGAAGAGTCCCTTTGCAGGAGAGTCAGACGGGTATTTAGCGCAGAAGTTCAGCCAGTCAGAAACTTGAGACTTATCACGGAAATTATGTACCCAGAAGATATGATTCTTCAGCAGATTGTTGCGCAAAAAAAATTCCTGCACGCTTGAGAGCCGGCTTCTGTATTTTCTGTTAGTGTCATATTTCGACAGCAGGAAATCTTCAGCAGTGCCAAGACATTCAGAGTCAGCGTCAATAATCGTTATGTAGACATCTCCGCCGGACAAATTCCCGTGAAGAATGTTGCGCATCTTTTCAGGCCAGGGGGTGAAGGCAGGCACTCCCAGAATTATGCTGTAACCTTCTGAGAGCGCGTTTTCGACGGAAGCAATCATAGCTGAAGGGCCTGTGATGTTGTTCCACCAAAAATTTTCGGGGGAAAATTCCTGCATCATTCACCCGTCCTTAACACGGAGTCTTCGTCAGGCCATATTGATTTCACGAACGACTGACGGCGGAACCTGTAGCTGCCATTCGACAAGCGACTCAATATTCCCATGTCTGACATCTCACGAAGCATTGCATCATATGACTCGTAGGACTCCCCGGCCATGCACTGAGTCAGTTCTGAGTCGGCCTCTATGATTTCGCTGACGCTGAACCCCCTGAATGCCCCGGAGACTTCACCGCCCCCGCTGTAGTACAAGTACGCTATGCACTGTCCGAGCATGAAATATTTGTCGAGGCTCAAAGAGAGTCGCAAAGTGTGAGTCGCTGCCTCTGTGAGTTCCTGAGACGCTATGACGCTTCCGAGCAATGAGTCATCAACCGGGAAAGGCGGCGTAATCTCATCAGACCCGGAATTAATGCACCTGTCTGTGAACTTCTCAAGCAATGTATACCCAAAGTACTGGATGACTCCGGGGTAATAGTTCGTCGCGGTCAAGATTGTCTCTAAGTGTCTCTCAGGGTCAATCCTGAAGCCCAAATATTCAAGCGGCTCAAGCAACAATCTCTGAGCTTCAAACGGGGACAAAGGACGAATGCACAGCGCGTAGCCCAGCTGCCCGAGGGGGTTATTGTCGGCGGTGTATTTCGTTGCCCTCATTACGTTATGGAGTCCCGCAAGAACGAAACGGAATTTATGCTCGGTTGATTTTCTCAGGTTCACGAGCGGCAATAAAGGCTCGTAGTTTTCACCGCGTATCGAGTCAAGAAATGCGTCAGCCTCATCAAGAAGGAGCATGAATGACGCGGCTTTTTTCCCTGAGATTAACGCCTCAATATTTCCGCACATGGCCTGAAGCGTATTGCTCTCGTCGAGGAGTCCCGGCACTTTCGCATTCACGCTGTGTATTATGCCGCTGACAAAATCCGGCTCGCTGAATCCGTCCTCAAATGCTTTCATGAGTCCGTTCGCTGTCAAATCACTGTAGACCGCAAATTTCAGCTTGTCGGGATTGTGTTCGAGAGTCTCGGCGCGTCTGAGCAATGATGTTTTTCCGAGCTGCCTGCCACCGTAAACGATTGATGATCCTTCCGGGCTGCGAATGTCGGCAAGTTCGCGCTCCCTCCCGTAGAACATTTCCGGCGCGACATATCCGCTTCCTTTCGTGAACGGTATGCATGATGTGTACGGCAATGTGCACTGAAGGAGAGTCGAGAGCCTCCCGCTTGTGTCCTTCAGAGTCAGGAACAATGCCAATACCCTGTCGACGAGGAGAAAATATTTGTCCTGCCTTCCGTGAGTCCTGAAAGATTTTGCGAACTGGCTGCGGACGTTCTTGCTTATATGGTAGTCCATCAGCAATATTGATGTGCCGGGTTCGCGTTCCATAATGGAGCTTACGATCTTTTCGGGATTCCCTGAGCCGTAAAGAATAATCACACTCAGCGACTCTAATTTTGTTCCGAATTTTGCGATCGGGTGCGAACAGTTTCGGCCGTCGTTCTTTCTCATCATCACAGAAAATATTTCTACGTTCGGGAAATCGGGATTTGCGGACTCTTTCTTCACGCTTCCTTCTGAGGTCTCCGGGCTGAATCCCAATCCCGCAACAAGCGCGCGTATCTGTTCATGCGTCGTATTGCCGAGCCGTGAAGGCCAGTTGTCAATTATTGCGGTGCGTTCGTCTTTGAGCTTGCGTGAGAGAGTCGGCCATTCTTCCGGGGGGTTGTCCTCGATATAATTCTTGCCGAGAGATTTTAACGTTTTCTCTTTGCTCTTGGGCTTGTCGCACTCCCTGTAAAGCTCGTCGAATTTCGTCATAAATTCCGTGAATGCGTCAATCTCTGTGCGTTCGCTGTGTACTTCAGGAGCAGGGATTCCCATAGCCTTTGCTGACTCGTAGCGGTTGAGGAATGACTCTGCGGCGTTGAGGCTTCCTTCTTCTGCGAGTCTCATTGCTTCCGATAAAATTTCCGGGGACTCTCCGGCTGACTCGATACATGATTTTATTTCGCTCATTATTCTTTCTTTGCTGACTGCTGAAATGTCATCGGCCTGAAGTCGTATTGCCTCAAGGAACTGCCGCCAGCATCCGAAATCACCCCCGGCCATGATGGACTCATTCTCAACGATAAATGATTTCAGCGTCTCTGCGTCATCCTCTGAGATTCTCCCGAATGCGTAATCAGTATCAATCTTCAGCCTGAAATCCTCCGTGTATTTCTCTGCTGACTCCCTCGCCCTTTTCGCGTCATCTCCCAAATCTGACCCGCGCCCCTGAATGCGGTATATCATTTCGAGCTGGTGCAAATTTTCGTACATCGGCGACTTCTCATCGTAAAGTATTTTCTGCTCGGCCTGTGAAAGTGTCAGCCTCTTCGCGTTAATGAATCTCATCATGTTTCTTGCAGGCTCATAATATTTCACGTCAGAATTTCCAAGAATGGGCGATCCGTCAGAGTCAATCGGTATTATTCCGTTCGTCAGCAACACAGCAAAGTATTCAGGCTGAGGGGAATTTGTGAGCTTTGCGCGGATGTCATCAAGTGCCATCATTACGACAGATTTTCCCGGCTTCCCTCGGAGCTTTGAGAGAGCGTCTTCAGAGAGAGACAATATATCATTCCTCGCGGCGGTCAGTGCTTCAGCGTCAAAATTAACGGTCTCGGTCTCAACAGCTGATAACCACTTGTGCATTATCGACAGCCTGACGTAGAAATTACGCTCAACGCTCGTTCGCAAGTTTGAGATAAGCGGGCGGACTCTTCCCTGCATTGCCCCGGCTCTTTCGTGCCACACATCAGCCCACACTTTGTCTATTAAGTCCTCCATTTTTCCGGCTGACATTTTCTCGTTAGGGTCATAATATCTCTCAACGAACGCGCGAACGTCATCAATCATGCTTCTGTCATCATCGCTGACGGCCTTCACACGCGGGTAAATCTCGCACGCAGGGCCGAAAAATTCACGCGCGAAAAACGGCAGAACCTTCATGTCTTTGTTGAACGTCGGAATCGCTAAGAGGCTTTCTGCTTCTGTCCTGATACGAGAGAGTCCCGACTCGCTTTTGCTTTCGCCGGACTTCTCGAGGAAATCTGCCGGGAATGTCCCGAATCTTTTGTGAAACTCGTAAATCCTCGCAAAAACTTTCCGCGCTTCTCTTGCTGACGGGAAAAATGAATCATAATCCGCGCTTATCTCGTCAAGTCTCCTCTTCATCTCAAAGTCAGAGTACGGCATTTCAGGCGAAATCATCGCACGAAGATACGCCGCAAGCATCAAGCATTCTGAGATCTCATCACCGGCGGGGTTGTCCGGGAATGCTGCCGAGAGATTAGCACCTGTGTATTCAGGCGAGTCGTGAAATACGTGGGCGGCCATGTCAATTTTTGCTGACAGCTCAGAGCATCTCACGTTGTCAGGGTTTGACTCAGCAGCTTTTGCCGCAAGCACCGCAGTAATCAGTGAGGGGTACGGAATTTCTTTGCTTCCCGTGTCTGTGTCATTGAGGAGCGAAATTACTTCATCAGCTAAAGTATCATCATCAGGAATCGCGGGTATCGTTTCGGAATTGTAAACTACTTCTGAAGACTCAGAGAGCGAATCGGCAATTTCGTTTTCGTGAGCTTCATTCACTTCTGCCGGAATCGTTTCAGGCTCGTCAGAAACTTCTGAAGACTCAAGGAGCGAATCGGCGATTTTATTTTCGTGAGCTTCATTCACTTTTGCCGGAATCGTTTCGGACTCGTCAGCAGCTTCTGAAGACTCAGGAAGGGAGTCGGCAATTTCGTTTTCGTGAGCTTCATTTACTTCTGGCGGAGTCGTTTCGTTGTCGCTGTCGAAATTGAAGCCTAACTGCGGCTCATGTTCTGCGCTCAAATCCTCCGCAGGCAAGTCAGCAGAATCATCATCATCATCATCAACATGAATCAGAAATATTTCATCTTCCTCATCGTCAATTACTACAAAGCCCCTGTACAATTTATCATCAAGAATGAAAACTTTCTCTCTTGTTTCATCATCAAGGCTTTCAAGCACAGAATTTACTTGATCGGGTGAATCCTGAGCCACCACAAATGACTCACTCTTTGCTGCTGAGGTGTAAGATACAGCGTCTGCCAGCGACAAAAACAGCGGGCATTTGTACTCTTTTCCCTCCCAGAAAACCGGGACTGTTGTGCCGTCAAGAGTAGACATTGTGCCGCTGAGGATTGCGCCGAGCTTGTCGATTCTGTCGCTTTCACTGCAGAAAAGAAGGTATTCAAGCATCATTGAGTTTCTCTGCACGGTCTGTGAAGCGTAATATTCTGAGAGTTCGTTGTCTGCTCCGACGGGTGCTTTGCCGACTGACGGTTCTTTGAAGCGTTTCTTGACTTCAGCTTTTTCGAGGGAGCCTGCGAGCCATTTTGTGAGGCAGTAGAATCCTTCATCATCATCATCAGCGGGGAAATATGACACGGCTTTTTTGCGCTCTAACCATTCGAGAGCGTCTGTTGTTGCCTTCATGCCTTCTTCCCTTCCGGCGTTAAGTTTTTCGTCAATGTATTCTCCGCGTTCTTTGGGGTCTTTCACGCCCTGCGCCATGTAGTAGACTCTGAACTCGAAAGCCTGCTCAGCGGTCAAGACTGCGTAATGAGAGAATATATTTATCAGCTCCATAACGTTATGGCCGATGTCATGTCCTGCGCTTACGGCGTTCTTTATGATTTCGTCGCGGAATGCTTTTGCGCTCGGCTTCTTGGGCTTAACGGGATTGCGGGGTGTTAATGTCCTGTCTTCTGCCGGGATATTCGGTCTGTCGTCAAAAATCTGTGAGGCCGATTCATTTTTGCGCGTTAAGTTTTGCGGAGTCGGTTCGTTTTTGCGTGATGAATTTTGCGATGTCGATTCCGTTTTGGCTGTTGAGGTTTGCGGAGTCGATTCTGTTTTGGGCGTAATAATTCCGGGCTTATGCTTTGAGTGTGAGTCTTCTCCGTCAATGTAGTACTGATTCGCGGTGAGTCCGATAACTGTCATGGCCGGGAAAATTTTCGACAGCTCAAAAGTATTTGATACGTTCCCTTCTGTCAGTTCCTGGTCAAGCATGGCAAGAAATTTCTGATACTTCACTGCTTCATTGAGTGCGGATTTTCGTGCGCTTCCTGTGGGATTCTGCTCTAATCTCTGGAGTAGCTTTTCTGCTTTTTCCTGAACGGGTTTTATCTGGTCGCTGAACATTTCCATTGATGACTTTATCCGAATGAAGCGGCGAAGGTCTTCCTTTGCGAGTTCGGCGGCCTCGTTTATTCCCTGCGCTATTCTCCGCAGCTCTGAGGCTGATAATTCCTTCTGCGATACTTCGAGGACGTTTGACTCTGAAGCTATCATTGAGCAAATAGACTCGTAAAGTTTCCGCAAGCCCTTCAATGACGCAAAGAGATTCCCTGTTGTGCTTTCTTCGGGTGAATAACCGTCATTAAGTTTGTCAGCAACTTCAAGAATAATCTTCCGCGCATCGTCCGTCAGCTTCTGGAACTTGTCAAGCTCGGAGAAAATTTGCTGCTGTATGTCGTGCATATCAAGACTCCTTTTGTAATGGGATATGTGAAATTCTAAACACGAAACCCCGAAATGTGAATAGTGTATAATTACGGTAAAATCAGCAGACAAACGAACAAAGGAATGATGACAAATGCTCGGCGATTATACATGGAGCGTAATTGAGAAAGAGTCGGAATGTCTCGCGCAAAGATTCCAGGCCGTAAGCAAAAACGTGGCGAACGCAAACACACCCGGCTATGCGCGTCATAATGTCTCGTTTGAGGATCAGCTCCGCGAGGTTATGGAGCAGGGTAGGCATCTTCACATGACGGTAACGGATCCGGGGCATATTCCTTCACACCCGTTAAAGATTAAGGACGTTCACGCGGCTGATGTGAAAATTATGGATGAGCAGTACAGGCTTGACCTTAACAACGTAGACCCCGAAAGAGAGATGGCCGTTCTTGCTGAGACACGAATGATGTACACGGGCTTCATGAGAATAGCCGCGAACAAGCTGACGACTCTTAAGTCAGTAATAGCCGGAAGGTGATGTATCATGAAAATTTTTGACAGCTTAGAAGTTGCAGGAAGTTCACTGACCGCCCATCGCTTATGGATGGACACAATATCATCAAACCTTGCGAACATAAACACGACACGAACGAAAGCAGGAGGCCCATACAAGCGGAGAGTCCCGGTGTTTGCAGAAATGCTCGATAACACATTGGGAGGGTATCACGACATAGGCGGAGTCAGAGTCTTGGGAATAAGTGAGGACCAGGGCGCGCCGAGAATGTCATATCAGCCCGATCACCCTGACGCAAACGAAGAAGGCTACGTAGCGTACCCGAATGTTAATCTTGTACGTGAGATGACAGACATGTTAGTTGCGAGCCGTGCATATGAGGCAAATTTGAGCGTTGTTACGACAGGCCGGGACATGTGGAACGGTGCTCTTGACGTTCTGAGAGGATAAAAAATTTTCCCGGAGGATTCGTGAATGAGTCTTCCGGGAATTTTTGTTATTTGCGTCTTCCTGTTGACGTTACAACAAAACGCTGTATGCAAATGAAGAGTAACAGCAACAACCCCGTCGCGATTTTTCCCCACCATGAAAGAAGATTCCCGTTGAACGTAATCAGGGCAGGTATTACGGACTTCAGCAGCACGCCGAAAAGAGTCCCGATCATGTAACCGACTCCGCCCGTAAGAAGAGTACCGCCGATAACAGCGCACGTAATCACTTCAAGTTCGCCGCCCTGCAATGACAAGTTCCAGCCGCTTTTGACGTAAAGAGCATAGCTTATCCCCGCGAGGACTGAGCACAGCCCGTTGAAGCCGTAAACCAAAACTTTTGTGCGTCCTACAGGGAGTCCCATTAGTGAAGCTGATTGCTCGTTGCCTCCGATAGCGTAGATGTTCCGTCCGAACCGAGTCCGCTGCAAGATGAATGCTCCGATAAGAATCATCACGAGGAACAATATCACGTTGAAATTCACGAACGCGATCGGCTTTATTCGTACCCATTTCCCGTCAGCAAACTTCATGAGATAAATTTTCCAGCTTGCGAGAGCGTCAAACATTGGGTGATGTATGTCGATTGACTCACGGCTGATTAGTGAGCATACTCCCCGCGCTAAGAACATTCCCGTTAATGTCGTGATAAACGGAGGGACATTGAGATAATGAATCACCCATCCCATAAGCAAGCCTAATCCGACTCCCATCACTAACGCCGCGCAAATGCAGGTCATCGGGTGAAGGTGCAATATTGTAGTGCCGTAAGCGATGAACATTCCCGTTAATGAAGCGACAGCACCGACCGACAAATCAATACCGCCTGTAATCAGCACCATCGTCATGCCTACAGCGGAGATGCCGAAATAAGCATTGTCGATGAAGAGATTGACGAAAGTACGCACAGTGAGGAAGCCTTTATCACCGTAGAGCATTCCTCCTACAGCATAGATTACGAGGAAGATTCCTATCGTTGCATACACCATTATGTATTTGGGATTAGTGAGTCGCGCAAAGAGAGATTGTTTTTTGCTCATGACTTGGCACCTGCCCTTCTCATGGCCGCGCGTTTTGCAAAATATTTCCTCACCGGCTCAGACTGAAGCACAATAACTACAGCGATGATTAACGCCTTGAATGCCATCGTTGCTTCTGCGACAATCCCGAAATAATACACGAACGTAACAATCGTGCGAATGATGAGAGAGCCTATCACCGTTCCCGCTAGGCTGAAGCGTCCCCCGGCCATGTTAGTGCCTCCGATAACGACAGCTAGTATTGCGTCCATCTCGAAATTCAATCCGGCATTGTTGGAGTCGTTCGACATGATTCGGCTTGAGTATATTAGTCCTGCAATCCCCGACAAGAGTCCCGTTATCATGAAGACAAGCAATATGACATTCCCGGCCTTAATGCCTGAAAGACGGCTTGCGCTAGGATTGACTCCGACTGACTCAACGAACGCCCCGAAAGCTGTCTTGCGTGTGAACAATGCGACCGCAACCACAACGATTATTGTTATGATTATGGGCATGGGCAGACATAAGAAGCTCCCCTGACCTATGACTCTGAACGGAGAATAGCCGGTAGTGAACTGCTTGCCGTCCGTGAGAATCTGAGCGACTCCCCTTCCGCAGACCATAAGAATCAATGTCGCTATTATCGGCTGAATACCTCCCTTTGCGACTAAGAAGCCGTTGAAGAGTCCCATTAACGCGCAGACAACAAGAGGCACTGCGATAACGAGAATATACGGGTAAACGGTGTAATCTCCGGGCGTTGTGTAGGTGAGAACGTCCCAGCGCAAAAACTTCAAGGCAATAGCCCCCGCAACAGCAACAAGCGCGCCAACAGACAAATCCGTACCGCCTAAAGCTATAACGAGAGTCATACCCATTGAGATTATTGTGATTTCGGCTGAACGGTTCACGATGTCTATCAGACTCCCGTAAAGCATTCCCGTTGAAGGCTGATAGCTTATGCTGAAGAAGTCCGGCCTTATTATGAAGCATACGAGGAGAATTAACGCCTCAGCGATTACTGCCCATGTTACTTTTGACTGCATGAGTCCCGAGAGGTCAAATTTTTTCCCGGCCATGTTACGCAGCTCCTTCCGCAATGATTCGTAATATATCCTGCTGTGTGCAAGACTCCCCGTCAACCTCCGCGACTTTCGCCCGGTCTCTCATGATGATTATCCTGTTTGAGCACCGTATTATTTCGTCAAGCTCCGAGCTGATGAATATTACGGAGACTCCCTCACCGCACATTTCGAGCATTAGCCGCTGAATTTCCGCCTTTGCTCCGATGTCGATTCCCCGCGTGGGTTCGTCGAGTATCAACACTTTCGGACTCGCCGCCATCCATCGCGCAAGAATTACTTTCTGCTGATTCCCGCCGGATAATTCGCCCGCTTTTTTCTCGCAGTCAGGAGTCGCAATCCCCAATAACTTTATGTACTTGTCTGCTAATTCGGTCTGTTCTTGTCTTGTCATCGGGTGCATGAATCCTTTGCGTGATTGAACGGCAAGCATTATGTTTTCACGTATCGACAAATCGCCGATTATGCCGTCGCGTTTCCTGTCTTCAGGGCAGAACGCAATCTCGGATTTTATTGCGTCAAAAGGAGTCTTAATGCTGACATTCTGACCGTCAACAAAAATTTCACCGTGAACAGCACGCGATGCCCCGAACAACATCTCGGCGGTCTCTGTTCTTCCGCTTCCCAAGAGTCCCGCAAATCCAATCAGCTCGCCTTTCTTGAGGGTAATGGATATGTCATCAATCCGCGAGGAGTCCCCGATATGTTCAGCCTTTAACATTATGGGCGCGTCTGGTGAAACTTCTGCGCGTTTGAGGCTGAATATCACATCCATGTCCTTGCCTACCATTTTCGTAACAAGCTCAACTTTTCCCAGCTCGTTAATGTCATACGTCCCGACTAAATGACCGTTGCGCAAAATCGTCATCCTGTCTGAGACCGCGTATATCTGATCAAGAAAGTGCGTGATGAAAATTATTCCCATTCCTGACGCTTTCAACTCACGCATGACCGAGAAAAGCAGCTGCACTTCATTTTCATCAAGAGAACTTGTCGGCTCATCGAGGATTAATATTTTTGCCTGAACGTCAACGGCTCTTGCTATTGCGGTCATTTGCTGGATTGCTGTCGAGTAATAAGACAACGGGCGAGTCACGTCAATGTCAAGATGAAACCGCGACATTAATTCTTCTGCGCGTCTGTTGATTTCCTTCCAGTCGATCTGGTTGTGCTTCATGGGCTGACGGCCGACAAAAATATTTTCTGCCACGCTCAAATTCGGGCAAAGATTCACTTCCTGGAAGACTGTCGATATACCGAGCTGCATTGCGTCATAAGGGCCGGAAGGGTTGATTTCTTTTCCGTCAAGAAGAATCACGCCGGAGTCTTTGCGGTTTACTCCGTTGATGCATTTGATGAGGGTAGATTTTCCCGCGCCGTTCTCGCCAAGAAGGGAATGAATTTCTCCCTCCCTCAGCGAGAAGTCAACGCCGTCAAGAGCCTTAACTCCCGGAAATTCTATCGTTATCCCCCTCATTTCAAGGATATTTTTTCCCGGCAAGTTAAACACTCCTTACTTGATAACCTTCAAGGCTTTGCGGTCAATCGTCAGCGCAACAAATATCAGGAACACGACTCCTTTAATCAATTGCTGAGTCGCTGACTCGAATCCGAGCATGACGAGTCCATTATTCAGAACCGTATACATCAGAGTACCAACAACAATATTTGAGAAACGGACTTTTGCGCCGCCCGTAATCGGAAGCCCGCCCAAAACAAGCGAGATTAATATTTGAGTCTCAAGCTGATTCCCTGCTGTCGATGTTATAGAGCCTACCTTGATGACGTTGACGAAAGCAGCGAGTCCCGTTAATGCCCCGGCAGCAACAAACGCGAGGAACTTCACTTTGTCCGTGCGAACGCCTGAGAATTTCGCAGCAGTCTCTCCTGAGCCTACAGCCTTAACATCATTGCCGATCCTCGTGAACTTGAAGAGGAAGAATGCAACAATCAGAACCGCAACAGTGATTCCGATTTTGAGGTTGTCGCTGTCAAGTGCCTTAATCGCCGCTGAAGCAGGAATAGCCGTCTCTGTCGTGAAGTAAGCGCAGACTCCTCTGAACAAATACATCGTGCATATCGTAACAATGAAGCTCTGCAATCTGAATTTCACGTGAAAGAATCCATTCACAGCACCGATAGCCGCGCCCGTGAGAATGCCGCCGATAATCGCAAGGGGAATATTGTAGAACGAAAGCACCGACACAACGATTGACGCAACACCGAGAGTCGAACCCTCCGTGAAGTCGATTGAGCCGAGAGTCATAACGAAGAATACGCCCGTCGCAACTATCATCGGATAATATACCTGCGACAACAAAAGCCGTAACCTTTTCGGCTGCATGATTCGCCCGTCCGTAAGGTAATACATCGCGCCGAGTATCACAACAAGCCCGATAAACGGCAGTAACCCTTTGAACGTATCACTTTCGAGAAACGCAGAAAGTTTTGACTGATTCATATCGTCATTTCTTGCCATAATTTTCACCGCCTAAACCATTTTCGCGATTAAGTCCTCTTCACTGAGGGACTCGCTACGCATAAATTCGCCGTTGATTCTGCCGTCCTTCATGATGAGTATTCTGTCGGACATTCCGAGAAGTTCGGGAATCTCCTCGCTGATCATGATGATGGATTTCCCCTGCGCTGTAAGCTCCTGCATTAGGGCGTAAATCGCCTGCTTCACCTTAACGTCAATTCCGCGAGTCGGTGAGTCAAGCACAAGAATGTCGCTGCCCTTTCCGAGCCACCGCGCTAACACAACTTTTTGCTTGTTCCCGCCGGACAAGTCCGAAATGAATTGATTGATCCCCTGCATTTTCGTCTGCATTTTGTCGGCGAACTCCTGCGCGAATCGATTCAGCTTTCCCGCTTTGAGTATGTGATTTTCGGCGAGGTCATCAAGCGACGGAAGGACAATATTATTTCTGATTGACTCGTTGAGGATTATTGACTCGTTGTCGCGGTCTTTCGAGGCGTAACCGATTGAATGATGTATTGCCGTCGGAATGTCGTTAATCTGAGTCCCGTCAGCAAGCGTTACAGTTCCTTCCCTGTCGAGCGAGGCACCGAATACGGCCTTTCCTGCCTCGTGCATTCCGCATTCACTCAAGCCGCCGAAACCGAGAATTTCCCCGCGGTGAAGCTCAAAGCTGACATTCTCAATTTGCCCGGGCACTGTAACATTCTTCACACTCAGCACAACTTCAGGCGATATAGTTTTGCCGTAATCCGTCCTGTAATACGCGCTTCCGATTTCGCGGCCTACCATCAAGCGTTTAATGTCGTCCTCGTTCACGTCCTTTGCGTTGACGGTGTCGATATATTCGCCGTCCCTGAGAATCGAAATTGTGTCGCAGTGAGTCAATATCTCGTTAAGGTCGTGGCTGATGAAAATTACGCTCCGGCCGTCAGCACGAACAGCGTCAATAATCTTGTAGAGTTCGAGTCGCCCGTTCTGTGAAAGCGCGGTTGTTGTCTCGTCAACGATTAGGATTTTCGGTTTCATGTACGTGGCTTTGACAATCTCAACTAGCTTTCTGTCCTCAAAGTTATAGCTGTCAATCATCGCGCCCGCTTTTATGTTCGTGAATCCGTACTCATCAAGAAGTTTCTGACCCTCGCGAATCATTGCGGGCGTGTCCTTGATTCCGTGATGCATAAACGGGTCTTCATGGCCGAGAAATATATTCTCTGCAACTGTGAGTCCCGAAAGAGTTCCCATTTCCTGAACGATGATTGAGACTCCGAGTCTGTTCGCTTCAACCTGATTGCGGACGTTCACGGGCTGGCCGTCAAGAGTGAAAGTTCCTCCGCCTATCGTGTAGATACCGCAAAGCATCTGGCAGAACGTTGATTTTCCGCTCCCGTTCTCACCAATCAGCGCGCGAATTTCCCCGGCGTAAATGTCAATGCTAACGTCATTAACCGCGTGAGTGATTCCGAATCTCTTGTCGATATGCTCGGCCTTGAGGAGAATTTTTTTGTCTGACATTTTACGCCCCTCCTTACTTTACGACAGAGCCGCGCCCGCCGCGAGCCGTAAGCGTTACGATTGCGAGAAGTGCCGCGCCTGTAACAACATTCTGAATCGTCGTGGGTGCTCCGAGTGCTACAAAGCCGTTGAATATTATCGCGATGATAAATTCTCCAATTACGATTGCGCTAATCGGGTTGCCGTATTTCCTGAACGCAACGCCGAAGAACGTACCCATTAACGGCTGAAAGTTACGGCTCATCGTTGACATTCCGGTTAATGCTGTCATTGTCGTACCGTAAGACACCGTTAAGATTGCCATGATTCCCACAAAGAAATGAAGAAGCGCGAATCCTATGAGCTTGTATTTCTTGACATCGATTCCCATATTCTTGGCGGTGAACTCGTTGCTTCCGATAGCGTTGCAGTATGTTCCGATTCGCGTGTAGTTGAGAATGAACCACATTAACGCGAACGCAAGAGCCGCAAGAATGATATTGCCCGGCGCGCCAGAAAAGAATCTCAGCTCAGGTGCTAACGTCTGCTTCACTCCGCCCGCCGCGAAAACAGCAACGCTCTCAAGAATGAGCATAATACCGACAGTAACAATCATTGACGGGACATTGAGCTTGTTATAGAGGAAGCCGATTATGATTCCGATGACCGTACCACAGCCGAGACAGCCGAGAATGAATCCCGGATAGCCGAGCTTCTCAGAGAGAATGACTCCGACGATTGACGATAGCACGATGTTTGCTCCGACAGCGAAATCAAACAGTCCCATGACGACAATGAAATACAATCCGCAGCCGCCGACGGAGTAAATGATTGATGACTGGAAGTAAGAGAAGAGATTAGCGGGGCTTCCGAAATTCGAGGGCGTAAGGACTTTGAAGAGGGCGTAAAAGAAGATTACCATTGCCGCAAGAATCATGAAGCCGAAAAAGCGCGAGTTTCTGAAACCTTGCATGATTAATTCACATCCTTAGTCAACAAAAAAAACAGAGCCGGAATTTTGCGACTCCGACTCTGCACATGCCACAATTACAGCCTACTTTGCGTGGCGTGATACAACGTCTTCAACAGAAAGTTTTGCACAGGCCGCCGCGAGATCTTCATAGCTCAGCTCAGCGAGGGCTTTAATCTCGTCCGCGTTGTAGGGAAGCTGATCGCCCGTGAAGTATTTCGCGTAGTTCTCGTAGTCTTCAGGGGAAGCAACGTACATATACGGGAAGACCATATCATGAAAGCCCGTTGTGCTGGGTTCATATTTTCCGCGCACTGTGTTATAGACCATGAGGAACGCGAAGAAAGGATCTGCGTAATGACCGCCGGACTCAGCCGCCATTGCTCCGCTCTTGAGTTTTGCGTCAAGGTCAGGAAGGAAGTCTGTTGAGACGACAGCAATCTTGCCCGTTAAGCCTTTTGCCTCGATGGCCGCGATTGCTCCGAGAAGCGTGTCACCGCCGCCGCCCGCTACTATGAGCGCGTCAATGTCCGGGTTTGCGTCAATGATTGCTTCTGCTGTTGCGCGTCCTGTGTCTGTCGTTGTGCGTCCGTACTGAGGATCAAGCAGCACTACTTTGTCGTCAGGGTGCTTTGCGTTCCATTCCTCGACTCCTGCCTTGTATCCTGCCCAGCGTCCCAAGAATGTTGCGTCGCCCGGCTCCCATCCCTCAAGGCCTATTTTCCTGCATCCCTTCTGACCCGCGAGAATGAGCACTAATGTTTTGCCGTTGTCGAACTCTGACTCATGCACTGCTCCGACATAGTACTTTGACTCGACAGCCTGCTTGTATTCCTCCGGGTTAGTGTCTTTGTCGATTGACCTGAAGAACTGAGCTACATAGACTTCATTTTCATCGCAAGTTTTGATGACTGATCCCATTTCGGCGGAAGCACTGTTGCAGATGATTATTCCGTCGCACCCGGCAAGGGCTAATGTCTCTGCGCTTGATGTTACCTGCTCTGAGATATGCGCCTGGTCAACCCACTGAGTCTCTACTCCGAGGGCTTTTGCGGCCGCGTCAATCATTCTTTTGCACTCACTGCCGAGCGTGTCTGTTGATGACCAAATCGATATTCCGATCTTCACGGGAGCTGCGAACACTGCCGGGGCTGCTGAGAAAATCATTGATGCTGCGAGTAATAATGCAATTGCTTTCTTCATGATAAGAATTTTTCCTCCTGCTGAATTAATATCTGCGCTGTGAAATTACGTCAGCGGCTTTCACTGATTTCACTGTTCCGAGATCGATTCCGCCGTCTGTGTCAAATACGCCCTCTTCAGGGTGAATGACTTGCTTGCTGAACTTCTCGCCTTTTTCGAGTCCTTCAATCGTGGGAACGACAAACGCGCCGTAAAGCGGTGTGCATTCAACCGTGCAATTCATTTCTCCCGCTACAATCGCGTCAAAAGCGGCCTTCACTGAGTCACAGCCTACAATGATAATATCTTTGCCCGGGACTTTACCTGCTGCCTTGATTGCGTCAATCGCTCCGAGTGCCATATCATCATTCTGCGCGATGAGGACATCAATTTTCGGGATCGACTTTAACCAGCTCTCCATTACTGCCTGGCCTTCAGCGCGTGTGAAGTTTCCTGACTGCTGTCCGACAAGCTTCAAGTGCGGGTATTCTTTGAGGGCTTTAAGGTTGCCTTCCGTGCGTCCTGTCTGCGCACTCGCTCCCGTTGTGCCTTCCATGATTACGATGTTTACATCCTCATCACCCCGGCCGGCTTTCTTCAGGTACTCGCCTGCCCAAGCTACCTGCCTTCTACCCTCTTCAACAAAATCTCCGCCGAACGCCGCAACATAGTCGATCTTATCGGCGCAGTCCGGGATTCTGTCGATGAGCAATAACGGTATTTCGGCCTCGTTGACTTCCTTCAACACCTCGTCCCATCCTGTAGACACAACGCCCGTAAAGAGTATATAGTCTACGTCCTGCGTGATGAAGTTGCGAAGTGCTTTGATTTGGTTCTCCTGCTTCTGCTGGCCGTCATCATACACGAGCTTCCAGCCCGGATGATTCTCGATTGCCGAACGCAAGTCGTCAGTGTTGGCTGTTCTCCAGTCGGACTCCTGCCCTATCTGTGAGAAAGCTATCACTACATCTTTCGCGCTCGCCGCTGAAACGCAAACGAGAAGCACTAGCGCAAGGGTGAAACATAAAACTTTCTTCATGAGAAAATTTCCCTCCGTTTATGAAATTGTGAATTGTATAATTGAGATAGAAAAATCCTACAACAAGCGCGGAAAAAATTCAATTTGTGAAAGGGCTGATTTGATGATGATAGCCAAAAGTTTATTCGGGGTTTACAATCCTGAAAGACAAGTTTACAATTACACGCTCAAAGATGAGTCCGGCCAAAGCGTAACAATCTCTGAATACGGCTGCGCGTTACTGGCGATTAATGTTTTCGGGAATGACGGAGTACTTCATGACGTGGCACTCGGTTATGACTCTCTGAATGAATACGTGAATGACACGCGCTATTTCGGCGTTACTGTCGGAAGGTACGCGAACAGAATCGCCGGGGGAATGTTCACACTTAACGGAGTAACATATCACCTTCCTAAGAATGACGGCAACAATACACTACACGGAGGCTTTAACGGATTCAGCAAACGGGCCTTTGACTCACAGTGCGAGAATGATTCAGTCATCTTCACCCTGAACAGCCCGGACCTTGACGAGGGATTCCCGGGCAACTTCACGCTGAAGGTGAGAGTCTCATTCAAAGCAGGACGACTCATGATGCAGTACGAATATGTTTGCGACAAGGACACGCCCGCGAACATCACCAATCACAATTACTTTAACTTAAACGGTCATGGCCGGGGCTCAATCATGAATCATACTGTGAAGATTAACGCAAAGAGATATTGCCGGGCAAATGATGAGCTGCTCGCGCTCGCACCGTGCGTTAATGTCGAGGGGACTCCGTTTGATTTCAGGAATGGATGCAAAATCATCAACAGGATCTTCCCATATTCGTATACAGTCAAGCCATACTCGAAGGAAATAATCAGCGCGGGAGGCGGTTACGATCACTGCTACGAGATTTCCGGGACAAAAGCCGCTGAAGCCGTGAGCGATGTTACGGGTATAAAGCTCGAAGTATTTTCCGACATGCCCGCGATGCAATTCTACACGGGGAATCAGATCGGCCATGTTCGCGGGAAAAACGGAGCAATCTATAACAGCTTTGACGGTTTCGCGATGGAGTGCCAGAAATTTCCCAACGCAATAAATGAGCCGTCCTTCCCCGATTGTGTCATCAAGGCAGGACAGCCCGAAAAATCATATATCGAGTACAGGTTCAGCCGCTGAAATTATGAGCATAATTCCGGGCAGTGCTACATTCCTTTTGACTTGAGCCATTCAGCTACATGTTCAGCAACGACATCATTATTTTTGTCCTGGAAGATGAAATGCTCATTGCCCTTTATGCCGATTTTCGGAAGGTCTATAACTGTGCAGTCTCCTCCGTGCTTATTGACGCATTCCGCGAACTTGAAGGCCATAGCTCTGACTCCGCGCCAGTAATCACGCGAGGGAATCTCTACAGGCTCATCGGGTATGAAGTCGCCGAAATAAATTATGATTGGCTGATCGATTAATTTCGCAAAATTTTCGGGTGATACTGCCTGCGCTCTTACAGGTGCGTAATTCGTGGGAATATTTTCGGGAGTCTCGCCTTCAGGGAAGTAAAACAATCCGCCCGGCTCAACAGCTACTACAGCTTTCACTTTGTCGGACTCAACCGCGATATTCCAGCCGGGGATTCCTCCCTGCGAATGTGTGAAGAGAATCCCATTTCCGCAACGCTCAAAGATTTTCACGAACGCCGCGACAATCACATCAACGTCAAAATCTCCCGTGTTTGGAGTCATCTGCCTGAAAAACTGATTGAGGCTCTCCGGGTCATCGGGGAACTGCGAACCCTCGTATGTTTTCGGCCACAGTCCTATACGGAATTGCGTGTACCAGTTCTGATCCTGCGTGAGAGTCGAAATCTCTGCGGCTTTGCTTGTCTGTCCTGCCTCGCCTCTTCTGGGCTGGTCAACGAGGTAAACGCCGTAACCTTTGCGGAGAAATATATCGCTCCAGCCCGGTCTGCCGTCGGGAGTCGTCATCCATCCCATTCGCGACTGTCCGTAGCCGTGAAGGAACACCATCGGCAATTTGCTGCTGCCTTCTGGAATCTGGTAGAGAACATTTGCGTGATCTGCGTGATGAGTCTGGCCTTTCGGATCAAACTGTCCGTGAACAGGGTCAAATGTCCCGTCAGTCGAAAGAACAACACCGCCCGCTGAAAAGATTCCCTGCTCCTTAATGTTGACAGCGTTTGCGGGAATTGCGAGCGTCAGAACTATTACAGCGCATAAAAATTTCTTCATGAGAAACGCGCCTCCTTGTGTGATTGTTAATGCCGCAAATTATAATAACCGTCAGTAACAAACGCTCAATTTCTGCCGGGAGTGAATGACTATGATTTATACGATGCTTGAAGCCTGCCGCGAAACAGGTATGACATATCAGGGACTCAAATTTTACTGCAATGAAGGACTTGTGCCGAACGTGAAGCGCGACAATATTAACCGCCGTGTGTTTGATGAGAATGATATAGCGTGGATTAAGAGCCTCCGAAAATTGCGGAAATGCGGAATGAGTCTCAGCGATATAAAAGAGTACATGAATTTGTGCCTTGAAGGTGAGAAGAGCATACCTCAGCGCAAAGTCATACTTAGCAGGACACGTGAAAGACTCTGCGCTCAAATCGAGGAGCTGAAAGAGGCCGTGAAGTATATTGACGGCAAGCAGGGATTTTATGACGGCGTTTTGTCCGGGGTGGCGGAATATGTGAGTAATCTTTTACCGTGTTCGTGCAGTATAGACAGACAGTAACAACCGCAAAATATATTTACCCTGCAAAAATTTCACAGGAGGAATCATTTCATGAGACTCACAATAATATTCATGGCCGTATGCTTAATGCTCGTATGCGGGACTGCTTTTGCTGATATGATGCCCGCAAAAAGTTTCACCGAACGACAGCCAAAGACTCACAACGCTAACCCGTTTGGACTCGTTTATGCTGAAGCAATCATGGAGAACGTTCCCGGAAAAGTCAACATTCACCCGATAAGCTACCAGCTCAACGGAATAACCATCGCCGCGAATGTCTATACCCCGTCAGGCTATGACCCGTCAAAGAAATATCCTGCTGTTACGGTCGCGCACCCTAACGGAGGCGTGAAAGAACAGGTTGCGGGACTCTTCGCGCAGAAATTAGCGGAGGCCGGGTACATCGCAATAGCTGCGGACGCGGCATATCAGGGTGAAAGCGGCGGGCTTCCCAGACACACGGATATACCTTTCTTCAGGACAGAGGATATTCACGGAATGGTTGACATACTTACGGTTTATCCCGGAGTCGACACGAATCGAATCGGTATGCTCGGCATTTGCGGCGGAGGCGGTTATACTCTCAACGCGGCGAAATCGGAAAAGCGCGTGAAATCCGTTGCGACTCTCAGCATGTTCAACACTGGGCGCGTAAGGCGTGAAGGTTACATGAGCAGCCAGATCCGCGACATTCAGGAAAGACTCACGCAGGCTTCATCAGCGAGGGGCAAAGATGTTGCGGCGGGGACGGTAGATTTTGACGCTCTCACTGACGAATCAATCAGCGCAATCACTAATGACCTTTACCGCGAGGGCATGAAGTATTACGGCAAAACTCACAGACACCCTAATTCAACGTTTGAATACACACGCTACAGCCTCACAGAGTTAATGCAGTGGGACGCAACAGACAACATCAAGCTGATTAATGTCCCGCTTCTCATGATGGCCGGAAGCACAGCCGACTCCCTCTACATGTCAGAGGACGCAATAGAGAAAGCAACAGGCACGAACGACAAAGAATTATTCCTGATACAGGGAGCATTTCACATTCAGACGTATTATGTTCCTGAATATGTAGAGCAGGAAATCAACAAGCTGAAGGAATTTTTCGGGAGGACGCTATGAGGGCTGCAATAATTTCCGCGCTGATTCTTGTGCTTGTGTCATCAGCATGTGCCAGCACCCTCGACGGTTACGACCGTGCAAAGCTCGCCGATGAAAATTACGCCCTCGCAAACGGAGACTCGGCCATGAAGGAAGCCGCCAATGACCCTGAGCTGTCAGCAGTCATGAAGAAATATATTTATGCAGACATAGTGAGGCAGGCGAAAATCTCCCAGACAGAACGAAAGCTGGTTGAAATAGTTGTGCTGACGACGAACCAGAATCATAAATTTCTTGCGCGTGTTACTGGTGAGGCTCTTGCGCTCGGAGTGAAGCCGATTGAGATCCGCGAGGCACTTTATCACGTTGCGCCGTATATAGGATTCCCGAAAGTCTTTGAGGCTCTCGATGTCGTCAATGAAATTTTCAAAGCGAGGGGTATCAAATTGCCGCTGGAAAATCAGGGGACTACAACTGACGCTGACAGATTCGAGAAAGGACTCGCGTTTCAGGTCAATGCGTATGGAGACCGTATCAACAAGATGAGGGACGCAACGCCGGATTATCAGAAACATTTGCAGGATGACTTGTCTGCGTTCTGCTTTGGCGACACATACACGCGGGGGACTCTTGACATGAAGACCCGCGAGATGATTACGATGGCGGTAATCGGGACTCTTGGGACTGCTGAAGCTCAGTACAAATCACACGTGCTTGGGACTCTTGAGGCCGGAGCGACAAATGAGGAAGTAATCGGAGTAATCACGGTGATGAATCCTTATATCGGTTTTCCCCGGACGCTTAACGCATTACGGATCGCAAATGAAGTTTTCGACAGCAGGAAATAGCTATTAACCTGTGTCATGAAGGAAAGCGGATGCCCAAATCTTAAGGGTGTCCGTTTTTTTTTTTCCTCCCTTGAATCTCCCTATACCTAAACGCAGAGGGTTTGCAAGAAGTTTGACGTTAAACTCTTATTCTTATAGGCGTGGCCAGTCCGCCCCTAGCGTAGCTCCGTAAGGGACTGTATAGCCAACATTACTTTATACATTTTTGGTAATGTGGAAGACTAACTGCAAAAATATTATACTATAATAAATAACGGTTTCAGCTTTGACGGCTATACAAGACTGTACAATCCGTTCTCAATCCTGCAATGCCTGAAGAAGGGAGAGTTCCGCAACTACTGGTACGAGAGCGGCTCGCCGTCATTCATAGTAGAATGGATGAAGGAACACCAAATCTTAGACCCTGAAGAGTACCGGCATATAGTAATTAACAGCAATGACTTCATAAGCGCGCAGGAGATAGAGCAGGCAGACGCGGCGAGTTTCCTTTACCAGAGCGGTTATCTGACAATCGAAAAGAAAGAGGAACAGCTATTGACGCTTGATTATCCGAACCGTGAAGTGAAAAACTCACTATCAAGCATGTACCTGAAGCTGATCTACCGGGTCGAAGGTTACGCGCTTCTGGGGAATGAAATCTGGAAAGCATTGCGCCAAGGTGATATAGCAGAAATAGTGAGACTGTATAACATTGCGCTTGCTGGAGTAGCCTACGAAGATTACGGCAAGAACCGCAATGAGTTCTGGTATCGCTCAATGTTCGTAATGCTGTTGCGCGGAGCGGGAATAATCTCGAACAGTGAGCCTCATACGTCAAAGGGACGCGCTGACGTTGTAATTCAGTTCAAAAATCTGGTAGTAGTACTTGAGTTCAAAATATCGAAAACAAGCGCGGGTGTTGAACAGATGAAACGTCTAGGCGCACAGCAAATCAAGGAGCGCGGTTATGCGGATGTTTACTCAGGCGATGGGCGCGAGATAATTACGGCGGTACTTGTTGCGGACGCAGAAAATAGGGAGGTGAGATAGTTGGCAGTGAACGACGAACATAAAGACCGGGTATTCAAATACCTTTTCGGCAATCCTAATAATCGCGAGTGGACGCTTGCGCTGTACAACGCGGTTAACGGTTCAAGCTACGAGAATGCCGAAGAGATAGAGTACAACACAATCGAAGACGCGGTGTATTTGGGCATGAGGAACGATGTATCGTTCATAATCGTGAATGAGCTTCATTTGTGGGAACATCAGAGTACTTACAATCCGAATATGCCTATGAGATTCCTGTTGTACGCGGCAAAATTGTACGAGAAATATATAGCCGGAAGTGATTACTACCCATACAGCAGTGTGTTGCAGCCTGCGCCGCGTCCTAAGTGCATATGCTTCTACAATGGAACGGCCACTCAGCCGGAACGTAAAATCCTGCGTCTTAGTGAGGCGTTCGGTGGCGATGGGGACATTGAAGTCATAGTAACGATGCTGAACATCAACTACGGTAAGAACAAGGCATTGATGGCAGCGTGTGAACCATTGAGCGAATATGCGTGGCTTGTTGAGGCAATCAGAGCAAATCAACTTACGATGAGAAATCTTGAGGCTGCGATAGACGCGGCTATCGATGAAATGCCCGATGAGTTTGTGATAAAGAGATTTCTGTTGATGAACAAAGCGGAGGTGAAGGGAATGTTTCTAACGGAGTATGACCAAGAAAAAGTCTTAGCGCAGGAACGGCGTGATAGTATGAAACAAGGCATTGAATTAGCCAATGAACGAGTAGCCACAGATATGCTGAAGGGCGGCGAACCGCTTGAAAAGATAGTGATGTACAGCCGACTTGCGGAGGATGCGATACGGAAGTTAGCTAACAATCTTGGAATGGGTATAGTGTGAGATAGTTACGGCATTAGGAACTATGGACGATAATCCATAGCGATATGCGCCTCACTGGGGAACGAACAACCTCGTAGGTCGCGTTATTCCTCGATAAGCCGATATACTTGGATGAAATTCTATTGTCATGAATGTCATACGTGAAGAACGCAGAGACAGACGGCAACGGCGCAATGACAAAGTATGCGTTGTGAAGCGTCCTATGTCATACGGCATTGACAGCGTGAAGATGTATAAGCGTCTGGAGCGTCCAGTGCGATGAGTTTGTCGGGTACGGTATGCGCGTTCCCCCTTCATGATGATGTATCGCGTAATGCGGCAATCGCTCTCTATGCGTTGTATGCAAGTTGCATTAGAGCGCAATTTCGGAAGTTGCTCGTTGAGTTGCTTTCGATGTGGTGCGACGTGGAGCTGTATTAGCGTCTGTGCAGTAAGGGCGTAATGCGCTAGGTTCGATATACATGCTTCCACCCTTCATGGCAAGAGACGCAACACGCGCACAACAAGCAATAGCGCGATAAACGACGTGCATGTCGAGCAGGTCAAATCCAATAAATAAAATAATAATACAAACGAAGTTTTTTTTATTATGTAAATATTGGAAATGACCTGCATGACCTGCATTGAACGCAATCGTGCGCTTTAGCAACTAGTGCGAGGGTAAGCACGCAACTTCATGCCGTAGATGGTAACGCAATTCGCGCTCTTTTTACGAGAGAAGCCGTTAGCACTCAGTGCCTTGTAGAAATCCGTAGTGCTTCGTACAGGCTCATCGTTGAACGCGCAATAGTTGCGGTAGGCGTTATAGACCGCGCTTGATTGTTCCGAAGCGTCAGACGCGACCACGCAGCATTCATGCAGGAAGCCAGCGAACCAATCGTTATTCGCGCGATATTCGTTAATTGCATTTGAGACGATCTCCGGCGTATCGAGGATATATTGATGAGCGATGATACGCTGTGCGCCCTCGATGATCCACGATAGAATTGCGCCGCCCGCATTCTCGAAGAGGAAGTCTGAGTAGTTTTTTCTGTCCTGCGAAGCGGCGATTTTAGCATTGAATGGAACGAGGATTAAGCGCCGCCAAGTGCCGTCATCGTTAGTGGCAACTTTAGGAAGGTGGTTAGTGTATAGAATGAGAGAGTGCGTAGGCGTGAAGTTGAAGGGTTGTTTGAATTTCTTTTCCGCCTGAATGTTGTCAGTGGAACATATGTTCTTGACGACAGCAGTATTGAGTCGCGTCCCCTCATCGAGTTCCGAAGCAATGACCAGACGTTTGCCGCACAGTTCAGCCAGTTCAGCTTTGACGTTATGCCGATAGCCCAGAGTTAATGCGCCTGCGGAGAGTTTGCCAGAATAGGAGTTATTGCCCAGAACGCGCGCGATAGTGTTCCAGAAGGTAGATTTACCGTTGCTCCCATTGCCGTAAGCGATGATGATAGCTTCCATAAAAACTTTGCCGATAGCAGCGAGTCCGGCGATTTTCTGAACGTAAGTTATGAGTTGCACATCGCCGCAGAAGAAGGTATCAAGAGCGTCGCGCCACATCTGCGAGTTTGCGTTATCAGGCGAAACCGCCGTAATTTTCGTGATGAGGTCATCAGGATTATGCGCCATCATAGTGCCGTTACGCAAATCGACAGTTCCGCCCGGCGTATTGAGCAGGAAAGGCTCTGCGTCTAATTTGTCGGGGTTGATTGTTATGTATGGTTTCACGCATTCTAACACGGCATTTATGTTGCTGCTTTTTCTGCGCCCATTGACAAACTTCTCGTACTCGCGCACGTATCTATATTGTACGAGAGCGGATTGTTGAGCAGGAGGATGTAAGTAATTGTGAGCCTTTTGGATTCCGTGCTGAATTACGATGTCCAGAGCGTTGCAAATTTTGAGTGCTGAGGTTGCATATTCAATAGATGTTTTAGCGTCATCGAGTTGTCTGTCAGTAAGTTCTTGAGCAACCCCATGCGCATGTGAATCACTTTCTTCCCAGTGAGTGCCGTTGAAGCAGATGAAACCTGTAGCATCTGAATATCTGAGGCGGTCTGAGTATTCTCTTGCCAGAATTTTAGCCTGTCCGATGTCGGTGAAATCTTCAGGCGCGAGGGATGGCGATTGAGTATCAGAGGCATGAGGCGCGTTAAAATCTTCAGGCTGTATGTATCCGTAGCTTGTAGCGATTTCATTTTCGTAGTGGCGTACAGCGTTGCGCCAGATGTCAGAAAGTTCTTCTTGTGTAAGTGGAGGCTTGCAATGTTTAGATTTTTCGCTGAATAGTATTTTTGCCTCATCGCAGCGTCCCAATCTTGTAAGAACCTTTTCAGCGTAGGAGAGCAAGGTGGAATTGCGCGTGCCTTGAGGAATAACATCCAGATGCTCGTTGCGAACGTTGACGTTATCAGTGGCAGGTGTCGAAATTTCCGCAGGTGTTGCAGGAGGCGCAGGAGGCGCAGTCTGTACGGTAAGTTGAGAGAGTGTAGCGTGATATTCATCGAGAAAGGCCGTAAGATTGCGATTGCCCGCGAAAAATGCAACTTTCGGATATTGAGTGCCGAAGAAGAAGCGTCCAGCGTCGAGAGCGTTTTTGTCGAAGTACGGGAAAATCCGAGCTGCTTCTTGCTTCATGACCGCATATTGTTCTGCTGTGGTAGTCTCATCGATGGGAAAGAAGACATGAAATTTCGGACGTGGAGATTTATCACCTTTGGGTTTCATGTTATTGCGGGAATAGTGAACGGCGAACGCGACATCCGGGAATGCGCTTCTAACATCATCAGGTGTTTTCCAGTCTTCAGGGTTGTCCGAGTGGTCGTTGTCGATGTCCATCACAAGGCAGTCGCTTTTCACGAAGTTTGCGACGTTGCGGTAAGAGTTGAGGTATTCGGCTGCGACATAATCACATTGCACTGCTGAGGCTAGAGTTGCTTCATCAGTAACGACGATTTTGTTGTGGTAGTTGCAGTTTTGAGGCTTCTCCCGGCAATTAGCGTTGTAGAGTGTGAACTGCATAATCATTCCTCCTTCAGATATTCTTTCAGATAAAGTTTGACGGCCTCATTGATGACGGCAGTGGTTGAAAATCGCTCCCCCGTCTCAAGCTGTTTATATGCCGCGACGCTGTGCAGCTTGCTGAGTAGTTCTTCGTCGATGGAGAGACTGAAGAATTTTCTCATCTTCTCACAACCTTTCTTGTGTTATTTACATGAAGTCTATTCATGACTCCATATATTTGTTATGAGTGTGATTATCAATGACTCTCCCAAAGAAATCACGCGCTTCTTTTCACTGAATATGTTTCCACTTTCTGATGGATATAACTATGGTGATAGTGATCGCTCTTTGCAGGTGAATACGGTCGCTATCGAGACTGATTGCAGGAGGTGAGATTTTTGGACTGGCAGGAGACGCTTTACAGGTGGGAGGAGTATTCCGAGAAACTCTATCCGCTTCGGGACGAAGTAGCGCACGTATTCGAGACTAAATGCTTCTACGATGACAACTGGGAGTATCAGGAGCGGCTGTATGAGGCGGATGACGATACAGTGTTCCTTCTGAGGCTCTCAGGAATGCTGAACGATATATGCGATTTCGTAAAGTCCCATATAGCGGTGCTGTCTCATCGTGTGGAAGTTGACGAGGAAATCCGCGACAACCTTCAACATGCGTTTGAGGCATGGAAGCGGGGGTTATGCCCTCTATTGATGAGGAAAGTCCCGCACTACACGCTCTCGGACAAATGCGGCTGGGATGGCTTCTGGGAAACTTACGATGAAGTCGCAAAATGCCTTCGCGGTGAACCTATGAGCTACACGGCGACAAGGAGAGCTATTGAGGAATTTGAAGCCTCTCGAAAGAAGCTGAAACTAAGCGCGTAATTATAGCCTGCCCTCTGAGAACTTCAGGGGGCTTGTATTTATGAAAGGAGAAACTCATGAAGAAGTACGATTTATGCGTAAAGAGCGGAACTTACACCGACCGTAGCGGCAGCGAGAAGGTCAACTGGGAGAACATCGGCGTGATGATAGATGACGGAAGCCCCTACATCCTGCTGAAGCCGTATATGAACTTGGCGGGATTTCCGCGCGAGGAGGGGCGCAATCTTCTCATAGTCTCAATGTTTGACCACAGCGACCAGCGCACCAGCAGGAACACTGAGCGCACAGAGTCCAACGCAGACGCACAGGCGAGCGAAGAGCCGATACCGTTCTAGTCATGGCAAAGTTCAAAGTCGCAATCACCCGCACTGAGTCGCAGGTATTCACCGTCGAGGCAAATAACAGCGCAGAGGCAATAGAGAAGATTTCCGACGCTTGGAATGAGGGTTGCATAGAGATGGATAATCCCGAAATCACCGATACGGACTTCTCATTCATAGGGAGGGCTGAGGCATGAACGCGATCCCCTGCAAACTGTGCGGCTCAATGCCTATCGTTAAGGTGAAAAGCTACAACATGCGCAACGAGTACCAGAACACATATTACGTAACATGCTCATTCTGTGGGAACGAGGCTTCACAGGCGTATTCAGTCGATGAGGCTATTCGTAGCTGGAACGAAGATAATCTCAAGGAGCAGAACTGTGCGTAACGAGGTCTGCGAATATCTTATAAGCGTAGTAGGAACACCTACGGACAGCCTTCAGGAACGTGCATATTCCCACGAAGAAGCGATTAATCGCGCTAATGGTCTTTCAATCCTCTATCCTAATTCGGAGATTGTAATTGAGGAATGGAAGTTAATCACCTCTGATGAGATTTTCGTCAGCGGATTGTACAAAGGCGCAACAACAATCATTCGTGCCACAGGAAAGGAGGCGAATGTCGCATGAAGTACGTCAAACGCAACATAATCCGGCGCAAGCTCCCGAAGGTCTACAGACTGCCTTACCGTATAGACGCATTCAGGGAGCGCGAACGCTGGCTGACGTTCATCAACTACATGTGCTACAGGGACGTGGACTAGGGAAGAAGCTGAGAGTCAATGCTTGAGTTCACCAAAGGGAAGTGGCTTATTCACGAGGAGTACTTTGATGGAATAACGCTCAACCCCAAGCAATACTACATCTATCCCGACAGCGGCGAACCGTACACAGACGACTTCATAGTGTGCGCTGAGGAGGCTGACGCTAAACTTGCCGCCAACTCGCCCGCTATGTATGAGTTCATCCACAGCATAGCATACGGCGATCCTACAGTAACAGACTTACAGGCCGTAGCTATGAATTTGCTCACGCGCATTGAGAACACAGAGATTCACGATGCGCTGTTCGAGGACGACTAAAGGAGGTGATGCCCTGTAAACAAAATGCGCTAATAACTGGACTGTGTAACTGACAGTCTCCGAACCTCGCCGGGTGTTGAAAGCACTCGGCATTAATATTATACAGGAGGAATAATAATGGATAACAACAAAGTATTACGTGCCTCAAGAATTGGAACACTTTGCGACCGCGCTCTCTTCTACTCTGTAGCCGGAGCAGAGGAAATCACATCGGAGAAATCGCAGAGGATATTTGAAGTCGGCAAAGTCCTCGAACCCGTGATAGTGAGCTGGCTTCGCAATGACGGCTGGAACGTTAAGCGCAACATGTTCGACAGCACCAATGAGGAAATGAGTCTGAGCCTTGAGGTAGCAGGCGGAACAATCACGGCTCACCCTGACTGCATAATATCACGTGAGGGTGGCCTAATTCTCGCGGACATCAAAACCATGAACGACCGCTCATTCAGAAGCCTCAAGCGTGATGGAACAATCAAGTCTCACCCCCAGTACGCAGACCAGCTCACAATATACGCACAGGCACTCAGGGAATGCGGACACCAGATAGAGCAGCTTGCAATAGTCGCGCTCAACAAGAACAACTGCGAGGGGTATATCGACTTGTTCACGTTCGAGCCGGAAAGGTACGAGGCACTGAAGGAACGTGCCGAGATGATATTCGCGCTCAATGAGGCACCAGAACAGGGCGACAGATTTCAGGGCTGGTGCTGTGGCTATTGCGGTTATGCTCATCTGTGCGAACTTTGCAAGAAGGATACCGCTGTGGGGGAGGAGAGTGTACCTGCGACCGACAATCAGGAAGTCATAGACGCTGTGGAACTTCTGAGCGAAAGCAGGGATATGGAGAAGGCCGCTAAAGAATTATCTGATGAGGCAAAAGCTGTCCTTGACAGGGAAGTCCGCAAGCAGGGTATTAAGTCTCTCAGAGCTGGCAACCTCGTACTCATTCTCAACGAGATAAAGTCCTCGCGCCTCGATACAACCGCGCTCAAAAAGGCTCATCCCGAATTAGTAAGCGAGTTCATGAAGCAGTCATCATCAGTAAGGTACGATTTGAAGGAGGTCGCGTAATCATGAGTATATTCAGGAAAGCAGAACGGCGCAAGGCTAAATTGCGTCTGGCGATAACCGGCCCGGCAGGGAGCGGAAAGACTTACGGAGCGTTACAGATAGCGCAGGGCCTCAGAGGACGTATAGCAATGATTGACACGGAGAACGGAAGCGGAGATTTGTACTCCTCAATCTGCGAGTATGACATCATGAACATCAACGCACCTTTTGACCCTCGCAAATACATTCAGGCAATACATGACGCGGAAAATGAAGGCTACGATGTCCTGATTATCGACAGCCTCTCGCACTGCTGGATTTCCGAAGGCGGCCTGCTTGACATGAAGGAGCAGTTAGCGACATCTGGAAAGTACAATTCATTCAGCGCATGGAGCAAAGTAACACCGATACAGAACAAGCTCATTGAGGCCATGCTCACATCGAAATGCCACATAATAGCGACCATGAGGAGCAGGACAGATTATGTGCAGTGCGTTAACGACAAGGGGCGCACAGAAATTCGCAAAGTCGGACTTGCACCAGTTCAGCGTGATGGGATGGATTATGAGTTCTCCGTGGTCTTTGACCTGAACAATGAACACACAGTAACCGTGAGCAAGGACAGGACATCAATATTTGACGGAAAGAACTTCACTCTCTCAGCAGAAACGGGCGCAACACTTCTTGCGTGGCTCAACTCCGGAAAAGATATTCCCGATGTCAGAGAAATCAACGAACGCAAGCAGTCAGTCTACAAGGCATATCTCGCATACTTCAACGGCAACCAGCAGGAAGCTCAGAACGCAATACTGGCTATAACTCAGGGCAGAGGCTCTAAGGAGTGGACAGTTGACGACCTCAATGCGTTGCAGGCCAATTTGGACACTCACAACAATTCTCCTGAACAACTCCCGCAGGCTGTGTAAGGAGGCAGCGCACATGAGACACGAACATAAATATGCGCTCATCTGGAAGAACGGACAGTACTCGGTCGGTGATGAATGCTCCATCGCAAGAGCGTACTGCAAAACGAAGCGGCTCATACTCGGATTGCTGAAGCTCAACGGACACAACAGACTGGTATATTCACTCAAGATAAACGGCCAGTGGAAACCGCAGGGTACTATCTGCAACATGGGTAGCAGTGAAGCTAACCGCCGTGCAGCGTTCAGGGACTTCTTTCATAACCATCTGCTGAACAATCAGGACGAGTACAGCATTATCAGGCTCACAGACGACAGGTAACAATCAAAATCGGGCAGGTGAATACGTTTCCATCTGCCCCCTTTCACTATCACAGGAGGTAATATCATGTCAAAGAAAACAGTGCAGGCAGCTACAAAGGAAATCAGCTCACACAAACCGAACTCGCAGATACTCAAAGCGTATAAAGCAGGAATAATGCCCGTCTCACACCGCATACTGTTCAACGCTTTCAAGAAAGCTCTGAACGGAGCAAAAGAGGGGGAGATAAATCTCTCGGAAATTCTCGCAGAAGTCGGAGTGCATCGTTCGTCCGCTATGAAATCAATCCAGAGTATGACTGAGTTCAAGGTTATAGAGTTTTCTACAACCTACTCATCAACCCCCGGCAAGCGCGGTAAATGGCAGACGTACATCAAGTTGCTGAATGACCCGGAAAGAGAAGAGGTAGAACCCAAAAGCGCATGAGCCACAAAAAGAGATTGTTCTCCTCGGTTACCGCTTCAAGTTCATTCAGTCGCTTATACCCGAGAGCGATAAATCCGGCCGCGCGAAAAAGTTCTACCCGCAGAATGAGTACAAAGGGAACAGAAAGCTACACAGACACGGCAAGGGGGCTTTCTGCCGCTTCTCGATTATCGCTCAGGAAGTCGCAGGCGTGTACTTGCTGACTGATGGAGACGGTAACATCCTCTATATCGGTGAGACGCGCAATTACCGACAGAGATTCAACGATTCACGCTTCGGCAGTTATGGCTTCATCACTCCGGCTGCTTGTTATGAGGGCGGACAGTCGACTAACTGCAAAATTAATCACCTTGTCTTGATTTACTTTGAGGCAGGTAGCCCTCTCAGACTATACTTCATGGAAACTTCACACCATAAGCAGGTCGAGAGGGAGCTGCTTTAATCATTCGTAACGCCGTTCAACATCAGGAGATACTAAAAGTCAAGAGGCTGACTACTTGGAGGTCGTCTTGCTTTTAGTTTTTTGCAGATATTCTTGTATACGGCCATTCACCATGCCACGAAGTTCATCAATCAGAGCCTTCCGATCTGTCGGAGTTAACTTATCAAAGTTGATAAAACTTATCGTCAGCGTTCCAGCCTTTGGCATACCCTCTAACACCGCAAAGACCATTGGCGTATTTCGATTTACGTACAGCATGTCCCTTTTTGAGAGGCGCATTACACATGTGTAGAGCTTCTCGGCTTTGATTAACTCTTCATGCGTAGGGACAACATCATTCTTGAGCTTGTCGAGTACGTAGTAGGCGTGCATCAACGATGTATCTTTGAGACGCTCGATGTTTTCTTCGCTCAATCCGAGTGTCTTCAACTCTGCGAGTACACCGTCAAGAGAAATTTTTTGTGCGCGAAGATACTCCTCAAATGTATCATGCAGTCCAGCATCGTAACCAGCACCATCTATCCAGCCAAATTTTGTCAAACAAGTATCCATAGTTGCTCGTATTGGCGTTGTACTGTTTGAACTTGGTTGCGTTTGACGCACAGATGTCTGTAGGAATTGACATTTCTTATGAATGGGAAGCGTTCCAATACATTATTCTCTGTGAGACAGTGAACTTAACCGTAACCTACTTGATAGATACATGGACTGAAAAATAGTTATTGAGGTTATGTGTTGCACTGTTCAGATTTTTATCTCCTCATTTGGTGGATGTAAAGCCTCATGATTGATGATACTGTATTTGTGAAATGAAGCACTGCTCCTGTAATTATTCATTGTATGGTATCCTTATAAAGTTCTCGTATTCATCAGGCGTGAACATTACCCGGCATATGTAGTCGTATTCGCGCATGATTTCGTCATCGGGATGCTTTCTGTCCGCCCAGTGTATTACCTTGTAGCGGACACCCCACAGTTCCACCTCAAAATCCGAAACAAATGCTCCTATACGCCTGTACAATGCCAGACGTTTTGCCGCAAATGACGGATCGGGCGCATGTTCAGGGGATTCTACGTCTGCAATTATGACGCTGTCATGATAATGTTTCGTAATATAGCGAACCAGAGACGAACCGATTCCTGATTTACGATATGAAGGCACAACATGAAGATAATCCCAGAACATCCAGCCAGGCTTCACTGAATACAGAAGGAGTTCTGCTGCAATCTCCGAGCCGTCATAAAGGCACAGAAACTTGTACTTTCCCTGCCGGATGAGCTCCTCAATTTCGGGCAGAGTCCGCAGCTCCTCATACGGAAACGCCGGAACAAGATCACGTTCATACACCAGCCGGACTTCTTCACCGCAGTTCCATCGCGCTTAGCGTTATTCTTGCTGACAAGCTATAGGGAGCAAGCCTGCATTTGTACGCCCTCAAGCCCTCGTTCCCTATGTCCTCCGTGAAGTTAATCTCGTCCGTGCCCGACAGAAAACGTGTGAAGCATTCTTTCAGCAGATATTCATTGATGCCCTTCATGCGGTTGTTGGCGTGCTTGAACACATACAGGCCGACATCGTTATACTGCGACACGATACAGAACCCGGCCGGTTTTCCGTTCACGCGTACAAGAGTACCCCACCACCCACCAGTAAGAATTATACTGTCCATCATTCCGACGACTCTCTCGACAGCCTTAAGGGGACACGCGAAACACTCAGAGCATTCATGAGATGGACACCAGACTTCACGCATAAGAGTCATGCACTCTTCACGGTGCTCGGAAGTCAGAACAACTGTTTCTGGCGAAAAGTGCCGGATGAAGTAGCGGTAACGGTAACGGAAATCAGCACTTTCCATAGTCCCCACGAAATCTTCGCGCCGGTAAATATAGTCCATCCATTGGCGGGGACGCTCGACGTTCCAGAAGATGCCGCTCACTCCCTGATAGAACGGTAGCATCCATTCGCTCATGTCAACGATAAGCAGCTGAAGCCCCAGCGTATTCATGTCAGAACGCATAACACTGAAGGCCTCGCTGAAGCTCTCGCTCGAGTAGTGCCCGATGAAGGGTATTGCTGTCCACTTCTGAATCGTACCGTCATACTGCAGGCAGCATATCATACCGCCCGTTATCTTGTAGAAAGCCGGTATAGCATCACTCCACGCAATTATACATGGAAAGGAGAGCGCAGAAGACCACGCCTCGTTCATTGCGTCGTAATACGGCGCGAACACGCTATAGTCTTCTGCTGTAACAGGACGGTAACCCAGCTCCTGCAAGCGTCCTGCAATTACGGGAAACTCATTCATCATGCTGACTTCCTGACCCTCGCTGACATTCTGATGGCCACGATAAGCACCGCCGCAAGAACATAGAGCATAGCACCTATCACCATGGGCGATATGACACCGTTTGACGGGATCAGCAGCAATTCGGCTACTACAGGTGCCGCCATCACGGCGAGTGAAGCCAGACAAGAATAGAGAATCATTGCCGCAGACTCACTGATATTGCTTGTAACAACCTTCAAGCTCAGGAAGCTATCCGCAACCAGCGGGGAAGCGAGACCGTCATTGAGGCCGAGAATCGTGCTCGTGATGATTACCATGATTACGACAGGAGGGAGTTTCGCGACAAATATACCCGCCGCTGTAAAAGCAAAGACAACCGCAACAGGGATATATGAGCCGAGATATTTTTTTGCCCATGACACAAGAGCCGGGCCGATGTATATTCCCGCAATACCGTTAAGGATGTAGCAGTAGCTCAGCGTGATAGCCGATATGCCTTCTTCCTGGCACACTGCCGGGATAAGCGTAATGCAAAGCATCGTCCCAATGAACATAGGTAAGGCAACCACTGCAATGAAGAATCCCATTTCACGAGATAGGGAGACTTGCAATATTTTTTTCAGGCTTACGGATTCCTCTTCGGCATTATCATTCTTATGGGCAAACAGAGCCTTGAACGGAACCATTACGAACACGCTCGCAAAGTATAAAAGAAACATCACCGTAGAGCATAAGAACGTTACAGCATAACCGCCGTTCGCCGCGATGATAGCTCCCATACTTGCTCCGCACGTGCCTCCTGCCATCACTCCTGCCGAGCCCTGAGCAATAATGCTGGTTCGCCCTTCTTCCGTCTCAGAGCCGAACACTATCATGAAGTCTGAACAGCGCAGACAATCGAATGCAACACCGGCCAGCGCACGGCATATTATGATAACCAGTGCGCTTCCAGTTATAAACGTTGTGATATTGCAGGCAACCATAAGGATAGTCGCTAAAAACACTCTGCTACGATCTTTACCCTGCATTTTGGGAAGAATGAACATGTCCGTGAGCACTTGCGCCAAACCCTCAACTGTAATAGGAAGTGCCGCCGTCATACCGATTGACAGCCCGAAAAGAGTTTCTCCGTTCTCACGAATCATCATTGCCGCGAATGGCATACAGATATATTCGGCCGCATAAAGAATGAAGCACGTAAATCTCGCCGTAAGTCCTATCTGGCTCTCAGAGAAACCGAGTTCTGACTTCTTGTTTTTGTCCTCAAATATCTTCAGCAAGTTCACAAGCTCGAATACAAACATCAGCAGGATTATTACCGTCGACAGAATCACGAAAAACGTTTCCCGCTGCTGCCGCTCCATCGCTGTGTTCGAGATTTCGGCTTCAAGATACAGCGGAAGGGTGTTCTCTCCTGTCTCGAGGCGGAACATCATCAGATTCGACTGTTCCTGCGTCAGCATTACGTCCGAAATATTGTCGGTAATGCGCGTCCTGTGAAGTATGCCCAGAGAGCTTACGCGCTTTTCGATGTATTCTCTTAGGTCCGTAACTTCTGAGAGCTCGACTCCCTGCGCACGCACGCGCCTGACACTTTCGCTCAAGTTCCGCAGCGACAAACGCACGGAGTTCTCTATCTTCGTCCTGTAATCCCGCTGAAAGTCATTCATGATGTAACGCGAGAAGCTCAATACCGCGATTTCTATTATCAGGACGGCTACGAACCTCATTAGGCCGTTGCTCATTTCTCCGTACTGCTCGATCCATGACTCCCTCTGCACAACCCACACGAATATCACGAGTGCAAGGCTCACAACCAGCGAGAATATCCCGTCAAGAACGAGAACCTTCCTGAAAATCGCGCTCATGCCGTCCCTGAACATATCGTTCGTGTAGATGCACCCGAAATACCCGACTGCTTCCTCGCCAATGTGTATGGGGGTGAAGATAGCTTTGAACTCGTCCAGCGTGGCCTGTATGCTTCCCTCTCCGGCGTTGTCCTGTATCTCCCTGCGCACGGCCTCGTCAGCAATAAACCGGGCAACTTGGCCTGAAGTTATCGCTCTATTGCTGTCCGTCTCATAGAGCAGATTCAGATCAGTATCAAGAATGAATGAGTGCGGTTCGCTGAACTGTATCTCGAAGCTCCTGAATATGTCCTGAATGCCGTAGTAATTGCGGAAATCCTTGCCGAAGTTCAGAGCCACTTCCATTGACGAGATAGTATCTCTCTCGACACGGGCTATGAGCTTCTCTTCCATCTCCATTACCATAGAGCGATAGTTGAGATAGCTCAAGACTGCTATGAAGTTCACCGCGAACACAGCAACTGCAACAAGCATAAGCACATATGAACGCGGCATTTTCTTTCTGTCTGACATCAGATTACCTTCCTTGATGAAATTCTGCACGTCATGCGGCGGCTTTCCTGTGTCCCGTGAACATCCTGCTCATTACGATAACCACTGCCGCAAGCCCGTAAAGGAACGCACCTATCGCCATAGGTGAGATTATGCCGTTCGACGGGAGGAGCAGCAATTCTGCGGCTACCGGGGCTGCCATCATGAGGAGGTAGGAGAGTATGTTGTAGAACGTCAGGGCTGTGGATTCGTCGACGTAGTTCCGCACGATGTCAAGGCTCATGAAGCTGTCCGTAGCTATTGGTGTAGCCAGTCCGTCCATGAGGCCGAGAATAAGGCTCGTGAGAATCACCATCATTGCAACGGGCGGGAGCTTCGCGATAAATATTCCAAACGCCGTAAGCCCGAACACGAACGCAACGGGAAGGTACGAACCGAAATACTTTTTCGCCTTCGCGACGAGAGCCGGGCCGACGTAGATTCCCGACAAACCGTTGACGATGTAGCAGTAAGACAGCGTAACGGCAGAGATGCCTTGTTCCTGGCAGATTGCGGGTATCAGAGTCATGCACAGCATTGTGCCGATGAACAGCGGAGCAGCAATGACTACGCTGAAGAATGCCACTTCACGGGACACGAGTATCTTCGCGAGGTCGATAATGCGCACCGGCCTTTCTCTCAGATCGCAGACGCTGTTCTTGCGGTCATAGATGGCCTTCCACGGGATCATAGTGAGCGTGCTCATAAAGTAGAACACGAACACTACGGACGAACACAGGAACGTAATCCCGTAGCCTCCGTTCGAAGCGATGATAGCTCCCATACCTGCACCGCACGTAAGGCCGGCAACTACACCTGCACTGTCCTGAGCGATATTGTTGCTGCGTCCTATCTCTGTCTCGTAACCCTGAGTGATGAGGAGGTTCGAGACGCGTTTTGTCCCGGCGTAAGCTATACCGGCAAGGGCACGGCATGCTACGATAGTCAGTGCTCCGCCGACAATGAACGTTGTAACGTTGCAGGCAATCATGAGTACGGACGAGAATATCAGCACAAAACGTACGCTGATTCTCTTCTCGACGCGCGGGAAAATCGTCGTCGCGATAAACTGCGTGAACGACTCCACCGTCAAGGGAAGTGCCGCTGTCATTCCGACCGACAGGCCGAACAGTGCTTCGCCGCCTTCACGGATCATCATAGCCGCATACGGGACGCACATATATTCTCCTGCACAGCACAGGAAGCTGAAGAACCGCAGTGATAGCGCAATCTGCCCCTCAGAAAACCCTGCATCTGTCCTCTCGTCCTTTATCTCGAAAATCTTCAGGAGGTTGATGAGCTCATAGATGAATATAAGCAGGATTATCATCGTCGAAAGAAGCACAAAGAATGTCTCGCGCCTCTGCCTCTGCATTGCTCTCTCCGAAATTTCCGCCTCAAAGTAGAACGAAACGTTTGAATCCCCTGTATCGAGCTGGAACACCATTTGACGCGGATTTTCGTTCGTCAGCGTTACGTCCGAAATGTTGGAGGTGATTCTTGTCCTGTGCAGAATCTCCAGCGATTTCACCCGGCGTTCTATGTAGTCTTTCAGGTCAGGGACTGCCGAAAGGTCTACCCCCTGTTCATGGACGCGCATGATGGTTTCGCTGATGCTGCGGAGGGAAAATCTTACGGAGTCCTCGATCCTGCTCCTGTAATCCTGTTGGTAGCTGTACATTACCGTCCCGGAAATCCCCAAGATGACAAGTTCGATGAGCAGCACCGACAAGAACCGCATCAATGCGTTATTGATTCTGCCGTATTTCTGGACTAATGACTCTCTGTGCACCAGCCAGATGAAGCCAACGAGAGCCGCGCACACAATCAGCGAGAAAATCACATCGAATATCACGACTCTCATGAATATAGGCCTGAGTCCCTCGCTGAATATCTCGTTGGTGTATATGCCGCCGAAGTAGCCGACTATGTTTTTGTCCGCATGAATGGGAGTAAATATTGCTTTGCGTTCGTTCAGTGCGGCCTTAAGGCTGTCCTGTGATGCGGCATCCTTCATCGCACGGCGTACGGAATCATCCACGAGGAATCTCGTAATCTGCTCCGAAGTTGCTGAAGTATTGCCGCTGGTCTCATAGAGGAGCTTAAAATCTGCGTCAAGGATGAACGTGTGAGGCCCCTTGAGCTGAGCCTCGAAAGTCCTGAATACGTCCTGTATACCGTAATAGTTGCGGAAGTCCTTGCCGAAACTCAGCGCAACTTCCATCGAGGAGATTGTTTCCCTCTCGACGCGCGCAATCAGATTCTCTTCCATCTCGATGACCATTGAGCGGTAGTTCAGGTAGCTCAGCACAGCCACGAAGTTCACGGCGAATACCGCGATGGCAACGAGCATCAGCACATACGAATGCTGTACGTTTCTCTTGCTGGCTATCATTGTGCTCCTACCTTCGTGTATATCTCATCGCACACCGCCAGAAACTCGAAGTGCAGCGGGTAACCTATTCTGCGGGCAACATCGTAGTTGAAGTAGATGCTCGGCGCACTCGTATAGATGCATGGAAGAGAACCTGCCTCCGCACCCCCCAAGATTTTGATGACGGCATCAGCCACAAAACGCCCGACGTTCTCAAAGTCGTACGCCGAAACCAGCATCAGCACCCCGTATTTCACGTTCACCGGGTCGTCCATCAGGTACACTGGAATATTCTTCTCGTAAAGCGGTGAGATGATGTGGTACACTCTCGCAGGGTCGTTAATCAGGTCTAACGTCAGGTAGAACGCATCAATGTCCTCGCCTGCCATCTGCCGGAACTTGTCCTCGACAAGCTGATAATACTTCTGCTGTTCCTCGTCAGTCTCTCTCGGCTGTTCATCGATATGATACACAACGAGATCAAAGCTGAACTGTTCTGCAGTCCGCTTTATGTCGGGAAGTCCTGAGATTATCTCGTCTCCGTAGATTATCACGCCCAGCTTCTTGAACGGCTTCAGGGAGTGATAATACTTTACCTGCCTGAGCGCGTAGGCGGGTTCGACCTGTGCCCACACGTTAGGATTGCCGCTTCCCTCTGTTGATGACGCGATAATCCCTGACGCTACCGGGTCTGTTGCTGAGAAGTCCACCATCGGAACGGACAGGCCAAGATTCTTGACGAACAATCCTGCGCTCGTCCCGAATGTGATTATCAGGTCTACACCTTTTCCAGCACGAGCCCTGAGATCCTGCTCGATATTCTGTGCTTCTTCGTAGCCGAGATAGTGGAACGCACCCTTCGCAAACTCTACGTAGTCTCCCAAGTCTGCATCCTGCAGTGCCGAATACATTTCTCTGGTAGACATGCGCTTTGCTTCTATCTCCTCAATCGTGAAGGGAAGACTGCCTTCCTTGATCCAGCCTTTTTCCTGAAGACCGGCTAGGATGTGGAAAAACTGCGTGCTTGCCGGCATATACTCGTCGTAATCGACGTATGCAAAGCAATACTTGCTCCCGTCCTGTTTCAGGTGAGGAGTCATGTCAAATTCCTGCGCACCGAACACAGCAGGAACATACGCACAAAGCATCATCAATAAAGACAATGCTGACACAAAAAACTTCTTCCTGTTATACATTGATAATAACATTCTCCTTGAAAGAATTTTTCGAGCCTTCTGTTATGGCTCGGTACCATCCATCTTCGCGCTCGTTATACCTGACGAGGTCGTCGTACATAATAGTTAGCCCCATTAACTGTGCGTCCCATAAGCGGGTTTCGTTCATGAGTTTTTCGACAGTGCTGAAATCAGGCTTGCCCATCCAGAACTCTACAGGCCCGGCGGGAGTGATATACCCATCTCCCTTACACACAGCGAACACCGGCCCGCATACATACCCTGACGTATCGTACGCTCGTATCACATCAGCTTCTTGTTTCATGCCTTCTGCCTCGAGCATGTGAACAAGATGTTTCTGCCATCGTGGGGTATACATAGAAGCAAACACGCCGTTCATGCATGTCATGCCGCGTTCAAAAACAGTAAGGAGTGTGGTCAAGAAGAGGCCGGGAACTAATCTGCGCTGTTCAATCAAATCTATGACGGTTTGAGGGGTCATCGGGATCGTAATTTTATTGCCCTCCAGATCCTTCCCGCACAGTGTATTTTCTGAGGTCAAATCTACCCTGAAATATTGCCCTTTGTCATCGACCATCTTGAATAGAACGCTTGACAAGGGTTCTGCCTCATCATCCAAGACTTCCGTCACGAAATATTTGTTGAATCGCTCATCGAACAAGAGCTTTGACGTGAGGGTATCGCGGCTGGAAAGTTCCCGAAGCAGCAGCGGGGTCAAGAGGCTTTCTATTTCAAGATAGATAATCACAGGAGCATCACTTGACGGGCTGAATAGTCCAGAAGAAAGAGCTGTACCTATTCTCGTAACCTGATCCTCAAACCTGACGCTGTTTTGTGCATAGGCTGTCTCGTATGCTGTGCGTAGTATTTCGTCGAGAGCCTTCTCCAATCGTCCTGCTTCAGACAAATCCACATAGTGGTGGCGAAACCTCGAAATCAATTCATGGTCGATTTTTGATGCGCTGAACGCTAATTGAAGTTTACTGGTTAATGGGAAAATGGGAAGGTTGTGTATATTATCACGATTGGTAAAAATGGAGATGCCCCGCTGGTAGGTTGAGCTGTTCATTCTAACCTGACCGCAGGATAATATCGGTATTACTTTACCTAACTTAGTCCCCCCCCCCCCCCCCCCTCCGAGTTTCTTCAGAATCTGGCCGAACAGCAGATCTGACTGGAACGTCTGCGCACAATATATCCCGCCGTGATGATCCGCAGTACCTATTGCACTGAGCCTCAATGCCTCACTGACTTTTCGGGCAAGTTCTTGGCCGACTCGTTCGGCGGCGAAACTCTCTGCCTGCACGATGAAATCTTCAGGCTCACAGAGCGGAGTAATTCTGCGGTTAGCTTTCACCTTTTCGGTCTGCATGTCGAGAAATTCGGCAAGAGTCATCTCTCTGTTCTGCGAGCAGAATCTCATTACCGCATTCTTCTGGCAACAAACCTCCGCTAATGCTTCTACACGCTTAATGATAAATCACCTATCTTTTGATTAAGTTATAAAAGTTTTAAAATTGTAACATATGAAAAAATAATCTTTCATAAACTGCTGCGTAATTTTGAGATGCACAGGGAGTTATTCGATATTTCGTTCGATAAAAGGATACATGACTACTATACGGACATGAAGAGTCGCCTGATAAAGGACGCAGGGAATAATTACGGTTATCATTTCAGCCCCGAAGATTTCTACATGTACATGACAGCGCACGAGTACAAGCATTATTCATCTGAAGGAACATGACTGCGCTCACTGTTTGATATTTTTTTGAAAGGAACAGATAAAGTAAGACAATGGCGATAAAGATTGAGTCGGAGGTGAAGGAATGGCGGAAGTTCGTAGGACAATATTCCTTGCTTAGAGGAAATGTTACGAGTAATACTGAGACTGTACAATGAACTGTGTAAGAGAAAAATACACAGGAGGTTAGTTTCATGAAAGACAATAGACAGAAAAAGCTTACAATCAGCAATGAGTTGCTTAATGCTATGCTCGTTGGCGTTAAAACTCGGGAAGATTTATGGGGCAAAGATGGCATTATCACTCAGATTAACAAGGCTCTGCTCGAACACAACGGCTACGGCAAGAAAACGCTCAAGAGCAATTTCGGCTTAATGGAGCTGTCAACTCCCCGAGACAGACACAGCACATTCGAGCCTCAGATAATACCAAAAAGGCATGACCACAAGGGATATTCAGGCTACTTTACAGGATTTGTATCACGTAGAAGTATCTCCCTCCCTGATCTCAAAAGTTACAGATGTTGTAAATGAGGAAGTAGAGCAGTGGCGCACAGACCTCTGGAAGCGGGTCTGTCAAATGCTCCGGCTAGTACCGCTAACCCTGCCGCTGAGTTGGCCATGCCCTTTATGCCTCAACAGCAGAACTCTCTGCCTGACCCTAACGGTTGGAATAGGAAGGACGTTTTTACTAAGCAAGCATTACCAGAAGAATATTCAAAGCACTCTGTCATATCTCCTCAAAGTACATTTGAGCTGAAATCTGGCACTCTCCTTCCTTGTGTCCTCATCTCCGGCCTCAACTCCGATTTGCCCGGCAACATTACCGCTCAGGTTTCAGAAAACGTTTTCGATACCGCTACAGGGCGTTATCTTCTCATTCCCGCGGCTCTAGGCTCATCGGTACTTACGACAATCAGATTTCCTACGGTCAAAGCAGGGTTCTCGTCATGTGGAGCAGGCTCATTTTCCCGGACGGCTCTAGCCTCGTTCTCGATAATCTCAAGGGCGCGGATCAGTCGGGCTATTCGGGCTTCAAAGGAGCAGTTAATCGTCATTGGGGTTCTATCATCTCTTCTGCTCTCTTTGTCTCTCTACTCGGCGCGGGCGTGGAAATTATCGCTCCTAGTGACAACAATAAAAGAGACACTAATGACCCTCGCTCTATACTCGCTGAGAATGCCGCTTCTGCCGTCGCCGACGCTATCGCTCAGATTATCCAAAGAGAAGCCAACCGTCAGCCTACTATCAAAATTAAGCCCGGTTACAGGTTCTTGATTTTCATCCAGCACGACATCATTTTTCCTCGTGTCTGGCGTAAATAACGAAAGGAGTCCTTTTTATGCGCTTATTCATTGCTGAAAAACCCAGTCTCGCACGGTCTATTGCCGCTGTCCTTCCTAAACCGCAGGAGAACAACAAACTCTACATTAAGGCAGGTGAGAATATTGTCGCTTGGGCGGCTGGCCATTTGCTCGAACAGGCTATGCCCGAACAGTACGACGATAAATATAAACGCTGGAACGTTGATGACTTGCCTATCTTCCCCCAAGTCTGGAAAATGCTCGTCAAGAAAGAATGCAAGGACTTATTCGACAATCTCAAAAAATTGTTGAAACAGGCTGATGTCGTCGTCAACGCTGGAGATTGCGACAGGGAAGGCCAACTGCTCATTGATGAGATTCTCGACTACTGTGGTTACAAGGGAAAAGTTCTGCGTATCCTCATCAGCGATACCAACCCCGAAGCTGTCAAAAATGCTCTCGATAACCTAAAGCCTGATTCCGATTTTCACGGAGACCGTGATGCTGCTCTCGCTCGTAGCCGCGCTGACTGGTTACACGGGATAAATCTTACTCGACTCTATACTAAGATGGCTGAAAGAAACGGTTACAATGGCGGCCCTCTCAAAATTGGCAGGGTCAAAACTCCCGTTACCGCCCTCGTCGTTCGCAGGGATGAAGATATTGAAGCATTCTCTCCTAAACCCTTTTGGATTGTTAAGGCTAATATCGCCGTTCAAAATGGGATGTTCTACGCTACTTGGAAACCTCATGATGAACAGCAGGGGCTTGATGAGGATAAAAGGCTCATTGATAAATCCGTTGGCGAAGCTCTCGTTACAAGGCTAAAAGGAAAGCTCGCTAATATTACCAAGTATGAAAGCAAAAAGCTGTCCTCAAAGCCCCCTGTCGGGTTCTCACTTCCTAAGCTCCAGATGATTGCATCGAAAAAATTTGACCTGTCCCCTGCTAAAGTTCTTGACATTTGCCAGAAGCTATATGAGCAGGGCATTCTTACTTATCCGCGCTCTGACTGTGAATTTCTCCCGGACGCTCACCATGATGATGCTCAACGGGTCTTCGATGTTATCGAAAAATTATCCTCTCTCAGAGTCCCTCAAAGTGTCGATAAAAGCCGCAATTCTCCTGTCTTCAACTCCAAAAAAGTTGAGGAACATCACGCCATTATTCCCTCTGCTTCCTGTAAGGGTACAAAGCCTCTTGAGGGCGATGAGGCTCTTATCTTTGAGCTGGTCGCAAAGCGTTATATCTCCTTCTTCATGCCGGACTACGTTTTTTCGCAGGTCAACATTAACGCTGACATTGACGGCGAACTCTTTACTGCGTCGGGGCGACACGTTCTCAATGACGGCTGGAAAGCTATTGAAGCTGATTCACAGGACAACGATAACGAGAATAATAACGACGAGGATAGCAATTCCGCTCCATTGCCTGAAACTTCAGAAGGCGAAAATGGCTCGTGCTACGAGATTAACATGCTGGATAAGAAAACTAAAGCTCCGGCTCGATTCTCTGAGGCTACTCTGCTAAAGGCTATGAATGAAGTTTACCGTTATGTCCTCGACCCTGAGATTAAGAAAATCCTCAAGGAAACTGACGGCATCGGTACGGCGGCTACTCAGGCAGGAATCATTAAGGAACTCATCGACAGTAGCATGTTGATTAAGAAGGGGAAAAACTTGATTTCATCTCCCGCCGCAAGAAGCCTAATTCACGCTCTGCCTGAAAACATTACTCTTCCTGATCTTACTGCCGTTTGGGAGACTTACTTCAGGAAAGTTAAAGACTCTCAAATGTCCATCGACGAAGTCATTAACTACATTCAAGACAATATCAAGGAAATCATTGCCTCTGCACAGCCCATCACCGTTCAAGGCTCGGAAAATTCAAAGTCTAAGAAATCCGACAGCAAAAAGTCATCAAAGAAAAGTAACGTTAAGTGTCCCCGCTGTGGGGCGGTCATGTTCTTACGCAATGGCAAAAACGGTGCTTTCTGGGGTTGTTCTAATTACCCGGAGTGCAAAATGACCGCTGATGACAAGAACGGCAAGCCCGTTTTCAGAAAGTGAGGCTTATCATGTCCAGACTTAAACAAAAACGCAATGCCCTCTTCGTTATTCTTGTCGGCTCAATTATCGCCGCTCTCATCTGTTCGGAATGCTTCATTCTCAACACTACCGCGTCTGTTCCTCGCGGCTTATGGCTGAAACTCGATACTCTCCCGAAAAAAGGCGACTTCGTTCTAGTCCCGATTGACGCTTTCTCGTCTACTGAGTGGGTGCCGCAAGAATATTTCAGGAAAAATATGTGGGATAAACGCAAGCCCTTCCTAAAGTTCGTCGCCGGGTCTCATGGTGATACTGTCGAACTTGGCGATAACGGCCTTATCCTCATTAACGGCCTTCCGTTCCCAAACAGTGCGCCCCTTTCTCATGACAGGGCGGGACGACCTTTAAGGGCTTTCAATCTACCCATTACTCTCGCCTCTGATGAGATTTGGTTGCTTAGTGAGTCTCCCTTCGGATTCGATTCTCGTTATCTGGGTACGGCTAACATTTTCAGGTGCTATAAAGCCGTTCCTTTACTCATTTTCTAATCATGCCTATTCTTAGAGTCTTTCCTCGCAAAACTAATGCTACTCCTGAAGATGAGTATATTGCTATTGGAACTCCCGGTCTATTCATTCCTGATGACATCTCTGAGATTCACATTTCTGTTGCTTTCACTTGGGATTTAATTGAGGCTGAGAGACTCGCTTACGCTTGGTCTCGCTACGGCAACGTCAAGATTGGCGGCCCGGCCACTGGAATGCGCGGTGAGGCTTTCACGCCCGGTATGTATCTCAAGCACGGCTACACTATCACTTCGCGCGGCTGTCATAATCATTGCTGGTTCTGCTCTGTTCCTAAACGTGAAGGGACTTTGCGCGAGCTTCCCATTACCGACGGCTGGAATTTGCTTGATAATAATATACTCGCTTGTTCTGAAAAACATATCAGAGCTGTTTTTGACATGCTTAAACTCCAGAAGCACAGACCACAATTTACGGGCGGGATCGAGGCTAAACTCCTCAAGTCTTGGCACATCGAACTCTTCAGGGAAGTCAAACCTAAACAGATTTTCTTCGCTTATGACACTCCTGACGATCTGCCTCCTCTTGAACATGCCGCTCAACTTTTCAGGGAGGCGGACTATGGCAACAGGAATATTCTTCGCTGTTACGTTCTCATTGGTTATCCAGGTGATTCTTTCGACTTCGCTACTAAAAGACTCGAAACTGTAAAGGCTCTCGGTTTCTGTCCTATGGCTATGCTTTACAGAGATTTCAAAGGTGATACTACTCCTGAATGGCGCAGATTCCAACGTTCTTGGGCTAGACCTGCCGCTATTTACTCTCCGAACTGGCATTACCCTCTCTCCAGCTAATACTTATCTACTTTTCGTAGATATTTACACTCCTTAATAATATAATATCTTCATCTCTTTTCTCGTTAGGAGGTGGCTCTATGTCCCACTATGATGACTCCAATAACTACGTTAAAAACATGTTTGCTAACGTCATTTTACAGTTTCGCTTAGAGAAGGGATTATCTCAACTACAAGCCGCTCAACTCTCCGGCTTGTCCCTCAAAAAATGGATCAGCATTGAAAACGGCGAACAATGGCCTCAATTTCATACCATTAAACATATTTGCAAGGCTCTCAACATTTCTCAAAAGGATTTTTCTTATCGCCTCGCTTATTTCATTAACTCTTTTTGCGAGCAAAATTCTCTTCCTTAATTTTCTCCGTCTCCTCTACATGTATAATTACATCATTATTTTTTGTCGAGGATTATTACATGGATAACAATTTTTCTGACAACATTTCTACTGCTTCTGAGCGCGCTGACTTCGACGGCTTATGGAAGGATGCTATTAAACGTTTCCTTCCTCAACTTATTGAGCGCACTTTACCCGCTCTTTATCAGGACGTGGATTTTTCTCGTGAGCCGGAGTTCCTCTCTAAAGAGCTTCGCGATTCAATTCAACGTCCTGTTGCTGATGAGCATAATTCTCCCCTCTTTGTTGATGAACTCATCAAAATTTTCCTCAAAGATGGCAGAACTGAATGGATTTTGCTCCACATTGAGGTTCAAGGCAGCGGCGGCGAGGATATTTCCTTCCGCATGATGCTTTACTGCTGTCTCATCTTCGCTCATCACAGAAAAATGCCCGTTGGTCTCGCTATCCTCACTAAACGCCGTCCTAAAGACGAATTTATCGGGGCTTATCACCTTGAACAGTACGGTTCTAGTATTTCATACAAGTACAACTGCTTCGAGGTCTACGCTCTCGACGATGACTATCTCCTTAACTCCGATAATCCTTTCGACCTCATTTTCTACGCCACTAAAAAGACCATCGGCCTCAGCGGAAAAAGCAAGGAAGAAAAGAAATTCTCCTACTTGTTGAAACTCACTCGGCTACTCGCTTCTAAAGGCTGGGGCAAGGAAGAACGCAAAGACATCTTCAATTTCATCGTTCGCGCTGTCAACCTAAAAGACGAAGCTCTACAGCAAAAATTCATTCATGACATTCATGATTTTCAAGGAGATGATACTATGGCTCAATTAACTTTTGTCGAAAAATACTTCCTCAATAAAGCTCATAGCGAAGGACTTAACGAAGGAATTGAACAAGGCAGGCGTGAAGCTAACTTTGAAACCGCCAGACGCTTACGCGCTATGGGCATGATTGATAACGATATTCAAAAGGCCACCAATTTATCCCTCGATGAGATAAGCTCTTTATAATTGCACCTAAAGTCGAAGGCGGTCGCGCTCCTACAGGGGACTTGAGCAAGAATTTAGATTCTTCACTGCTTGAAATCATAAAGTCTTTTCAACGTCCCCTTCGTTTTTTATTTTATTACTGTAAAAGGCTCGCTCAATATTAGTCTTCACACATTCATCCTACGGAACTAACGTCATTTCTTCCTCTATAACTCTATCATTAACATTTTTAACTTTTAACATTAAATCTGTATAAATGTTATAATGCATTAAATTATCACATAAAAGGAGACTGCTTCATGCAAATCATTAGTATCGTCAATAAGAAGGGCGGGGTCGCTAAAACTACTACTGCTCTTGCTATTGCTAGTGGCTTGTCTAAACGTAATTTTCATGTCCTTGCTATTGACTTTGATGCTCAAGCTAACTTCTCTAAAGCTAGTGGCGGCGAGGACGACGTGGTTGGCTCTTTCGACATCCTCACTGGCAAAGAAAACATCAATGAGGCCATTCAGGAACTACCTCTCTATCACCTCATAGGCGCAGATAAACGACTCAGCTCTATTGATGTCGCTCTCAACAAGCCAGGACGTGAGTTTATGCTCAAGAAAGCTCTCAGTCAAATTCACTCTGCTTACGACTTCTGCATTATCGACAATCCTCCTGCTCTCAACGTTGCCGTTGCTAATTCTCTTGTCGCCAGCGATAAAATCATCATCTGTTCGTCCGCTGAGGCTTTCGCTCTTGACGGTCTCATGGAACTTTCTACTACTCTCGATGACGTTCATCAGTTCATGAATCCGGCTCTCATTGTTGACGGCATTCTCATCACCATCTTCAATCCCAGAACTATCATCGGACAACACATTAAGGAACAGCTCTCAAAAATCGCTCACGTCATGAACACTAAGGTCTACAATACTTTCATTCGCAGGTGCAACACTATCAGCGTCTCTCAGTCTGACCGCAAAAATATCTTCGACTTCCCTACTACTAAGGCCGCTATTGACTACGGCAACTTCATTGACGAATTTTTAGGAGGTCATCTTCATGGCTAAGAAAAGAGATTTTGCTTCTGACTCTGATGTCTCTCGTTTCATCTCTCGCAAAAAGAATCCTGTCGACACTCAAGACACAAACACAAGACAGCAAGTTACTATCTACCCGGACAAGGACTTGCTGGATAATGTCAAAATCCTCGCTAAGGTCAAAGACCTTAATCTTAACTCTATGCTTCTCACTCTCATCAGGGAAGCTATGGCCAATGAGCAATACCAGAAAATTATTCAAGCATACCTTCAGATGAAAGAAGCTACTCTGTAACTTTCTTAACGCCTCATCTCATCTTCTCCCTGTCTTTACGACTGGGAGATTGTTCCTTGCGTTATCTTTATCCACTCTTATGTTGTTGCCCTTGCTTCCTTAATTCAGGCACTCTAAAACCTTCTCAAGTGTCCATTTTTGAAAATTCTTCTCCCTTCCTGTAAAATCCCTTTTATTTACGTTTTCATTTCTCATTTTCATTACTGGAGGTTCTTTTTTCATGCTTTACGGCTATGCTCGTGTCAGCACTAACGGACAAGCTAGAGACGGCAATTCCCTTGACGCTCAGGTTCATGCTCTTAAAAACGCTGGGGCTGAAATAATTTTCTCTGACGTGTTCAGCGGCTCTAAGAACAATCGTCCTCAGCTCGACAAGTTATTGAAGGTCATCGAGAACGGGGACACGCTCATCATTACGAAGCTGGATCGCATTGCTCGAAGTCTCGTTCAGGGCATCCAGCTTCTTGAAACTCTCAGCAACAAGGGCGTTATTATTGATGTTCTCAACATGGGCATTATCGACAACTCTCCTACGGGCAAACTCATCCGTAATATCATGCTGTGTTTTTCCGAGTTCGAGCGCGACATGATCCTTCAGCGTACTACGGAAGGCAAAGCCATCGCCAAGCAAAACGCCAACTACCGAGAAGGCCGTCCCAAGAAATTCAAACGAGTACAAATCAATCACGCACTGGAATTACTGCAAACACACTCATACAAGCAGGTTGCCGCCATGATAGGCATCAGCGTAACGACAATATACCGAGCGAAACTACAAGCCACACACAAGAACTAAACACATCTTACGACACCCCCCATCCTGTTCCCTCCCCACACTACAGTGCATTCATCAAGCCCCAACCCGAACCGCCCCTCACATTAAGGCGGCGGCCTACTCCTCCCAAGATTACCCAACCTACTCCAGAACGTTCTCCGAACCACCACCATACTACAACCAATACCCCCTCCTCTCTTCAATCGCAATATCCGCTTACACGCTCTAATACCCCCCCCCCCCCCCACATCTCCCCCCACATAGACCCCAATACCTTTTTCTCGAAATTCCATCCTTCCCCTCATAATATGTTGAGTTTCTGAGTCTCATTTGTATAGACAATTTAACTAAACCCTGTGTGCGTCTGATTTCTTGCATTAACCAGCATAATACATAAAACCGCGCATAAACTTCCCTAAGTTTCCGGCTGACTTCCTTATATTTCCTCCTATCTCGATAATATTTCGCTTTTGAGACTCCCAATAATACATATTCTGGGACTCTCTTTTTCTGCGCCTGCTGAACAACCGACCCCCTCTTCGTCTTGCTTTGGTAACTCTCGCAAGATTTCTAGTTGCTCTTGTTCCTCCATCTTTATATCCAAACGCCCAACTAACGTCCCTTTCTTAAATCTATATACGTCTCGCCCTCCTATAAATCTATTTCTTAGCGTTACTAACGTGTCTGGGGTACATTCTTGCGCAAACGTACCTCCGCACTTATCTATCAGCCTCTGCGCGTGAGTAGCCTTCATCCATTAACGCGGCAGCATCTTCATCACGCCCGGACTTTATCCACTCGCGCTGTTCTTTCGCTACAGTCTCGAACTCTGAACGCGGAAGAGTCTGCCTGCATTCCTTGTAGCACTCATTCATGAATTTATCGGCCTCACGGAATGCCTTGCTTGACTTCTTCATACGGGTATATTCCTTGTCGCTGAGTCCGAATGCCACCCCTGCAAGAATGAGCGTTAATAATGCTGCTGAAAGTATACGTTTCATAGCCGATTTTCCCTCCTTAGTGTTCCGGCTCTATGAATCTTGCCGATACCCAGAAAGGGCCTTCCTCGTCTTCACTGTCAGGACTGGTATAAACCTCATACCACAATTCACCGCCTGCATTGCGCTGTCCAACAACTTGAACTTCATCGCCCTTGTTGATACGCTTAATTATCTTTGACTTTTTGCCGGGATTTTCCCTGCACCTTACGCTGTCCCCCATGCAAATTCCGTAAGCCGGGAAGTTCGAGAACCTTTCAGCGTATGCCGAGCCGCAAACCATTACTGCAACAATCACAGCCGCAAAAATTTTCTTCATGCTGGAAACGCCTCCTGTTTTGATTTGGGGTTATTATTTCAGCGCGACTTTCAGAATACAATACAGGCAAGACGACATTCACGCAGAAAAAACAACGTTTACGCAGAGTCGTTCGTCAAAATTTCTTCAAGATGTCGTGATGTCCTATATCAACAAGGGCAACTAAAGAATCTCCCTCCTGAGCCTCCCCATGCCTAAACGCAGGGGGTTCTTGAGAAGTGTGATTTTAAGTTTCCACCTACAATAGCAGGCACCCTTATTCTCAAGGGCGTGGCCAGTCCGCCCCTACTGTATAGCCCCAAAAGGGACACAACATTACTTTGCTTACTTCTCGCACCTTTTCTCCTAAAACCCGTCATAGTTCACTCAGTCCAGAGATTTATATCTCTAAGTGCTACGCTGCGGCGAGAGGGAAGTGTTCCCCTGTGTTGCTTTTGATAGTGTTACTACATTTTTGTTAATGCGGAACGACTAACCGCAAATATATTATATTACATTGCGCCTTATATCCACATAGCTAAAGCTAGGGGTATTACGCCGCTTTTTTGATAATGCGCCTTCCTTCTTTAATATTATGTTTAATTATAGTGCAGGCGTAATCACTGCCCGTTGCAATACAGGACTATATCAACGGAAAACTTATTCTTCTCCGCCGTGATATTCATTGAGCCGTCATAACGCTTCACAGTATTCAGCACTGAGGTAAGTCCTATTCCGTGTCCCTCACGGTCTGAACGCGGGAGGCCGTTACGCCTGAATCTGATTCGCCCGCTGTAAGGGTTATCGACTGAGAGTCCTATTATCGTATCTGAAAGAAGTGATGAGATCACCGTTATTTTACGGCGTTCCTCTGATAAGTTTTTCACAGCCTTCAACGCATTCTCAAGAAGATTCCCCAGTATCACGCAATAATCTGACTCCTTCATTGGCAAATCGTGAGAAAGAGTCATTCTCCAGTCGATTTTTGTTGACTGAGATTCCGCAAACGCCGTGTAATGTGAGGCTACTGCGTCAACGGCCACATTATCGCAGTACCTCGTGTAATTCGCCTCTGTTCCCACGCTAAACTGCTGTAAGTAACTCTGAAGCTCGCTGAATTTTCCAGCTCCTGAAAGCTGAGTCATCACTAATATATGCTGGCGGAAATCATGACGGAGTGTCCGTGTTTCGTCCATATAATTCCGCAATTCCTCGTAGCGTTTTCCCTCCATTGTGAGAAGCATATTCTCCTGCTGAAGCCTCGCGCTTTCCGAGAATTTAGAGGCAGTCCACCAGAGCAAATAGTAAATCAGCAGAATCATCAGCGGTATTAACGGCAGAAGCACCAGCATAAACACGCGAGAACGCGCAATCAAAAGCACTTTGGGACATATCGGTGTCAGCCACCATATTAATACCGTTGCACCTAAAGGCAACAGAAAAAGATAATCCCACATTCCGTTCACAAGCTCCTCATTCAGTAGCTCGGAGATTTTTTTTATAGGCAGACTGAATGTTATTGCACCTATGAACAACGAAATACATAATGACACTAACCCAGACTCAATCGTAAGAAGACGTGTTGAGGCCCACAGCTCATTCTCAGCCTCGAATGATGCCATAATCGAAATCGAATACAACAGGCAGAACGCTCCAAGCATTATGGAACTGAAGAAACAGAAAAGTTTACGGCCAAGACTCACTCTCACAGAGAAGAAAAATACTAAGAACAGAAACATCACACTCACTACAAGAACGGGAATAACAGGGAACATTTCTATGCTGCTCACCCATGCCGCACTAACCACAAAAACAGGCAGAAGCACTCCCGAAACACTATAGGTTACCCATTTGCGCCAGCACAGTGAGTCTATTACCGGCAAAAATACAAATACTGCGTCAGGTATTATTATCGCAAGTTCAATAACGTACCTCAAAAATATATTCATATTCATAATTATTCAATACTCCCTTTCAGTTTTTGTATAAGGTACTGAGAGAATGCCGCCTTGATTTTTGACTGGCCTGTTACGCGAATAGGATAACGTGTTCCGTTCTTCATGATAAAGACTCCTTCCTCCTGCGCTGAAATCTCCGACATGTTCACGATTATTCCTCGATTGCACAGAAGGAAGCGCGAATCGACCGCAAAAAGTTTTTCCGCCTGTCTGAATGTCATTGTGCTTGATATGGTTTTACCGTCTGTTAATCTTATCTCGACAGTATGATTATTTGAGACTACCGAGCTGATTAAACGCAATGGGATTGTACATTCGGAGCGGGCTGATTTTATCCTTACTGCCGGATCGCTTGCCGTAAAGAAGCGCAATGCCTCATCAAGTACTTTGCTGACATCCTTTTTGCTGTAGGGCTTCAGGACGTAATCAAACGGGTGAACGGGAAAAGCGTCAAAGGCATATTCGCGTGAAGTTGTCGTGAACACTATCAACAATTCGGTGTCGTAATCCCTCAGAATTTTTGCTGTCTCGACTCCGTTAATTTCCTTCATTATTATGTCCATGAACACTATCTGAAACATTTTAGGCTCAAAAGCTCTCAGCATTTCTTCACCGCTCGCGAATGTCATTATCCCGGTGAGTTTATGCTCACTTGCCGCGAACCAGCTCTCTACAAAACTCTTGAGCCTGAAAACGTCTGACAATGCATCATCTACTACTGCTATATTCAGTTCCAACTCTCTATTTCCCGTAATGCCTTGTGTATGTTCCGTTAGCGTCAACGGTGAAAGCTCTCCTGAACGCGCCGTTTACCTTCACGCTTAACGTGTCTTTGTCTGAGAACGTCAAAACTGCCTTCAATCCGCCATCCTCAAGCGCGATTGTATTGTCGTCAGGGTCAAAATGCCCCATCATCACAACTTTGTCGCCCTGTCCGGCAAATGACACCTCAAACCAGAATTGCGCACGGCTCACTAGAGACAAATGAAGGTATGAGCCTTTGCCGTTGTCATAATATGCCTCGTCAATTTCACCGACATCATCAATTACGCACGTTTGAATCACATGAAGCCTTGCCCGGATTCCTCTTGCCCTCTCAAGCGTGGCTTTGGTGTACGCTTCGACTCGTGAATATCCGTCCTCCATAAAAGTTTTTGCGCGGACATCTCGCTGTTTTGCTATCCATTCGCGCTGATCCCGTCTGAAGCCAGCAAACTCAGACTCACTCATTATTCTTTTTGCCTCATTGTACGCACTCGTTAATTCTCTGTCAGCCGCTGAAAATTCCGGGTCTTTCATCATTTTGCGGTATTCCGAATCACTGAGTGCGAACGCAGGAGCAGAAATCACTAACAACACCGCAATAACCATAAATAAACGCCTCATGATAAAACCTCCTAATGATTCACGAAAAAACTGTCCAGCGATTGCATTATCGCCTCTTTGTTACTGGACTTCAGAAGATAACTTGCTGGCTTTAAGCTCATTACGCTCCTCACACTCTCCGGGTCGCTCTTACCAGTCAGAAATATCATGGGGACATTCGCTGTTTTCGGCTTACTGCGGACTGCTTCAAGAACTTTCGGGCCGTCCATCAGTGGCATTTCGTAATCCAGAAGTATTAGGTCAACCGTATGCTCCGCCAGATAACTGAGTGCCTGCGGGCCGGAACGTGCTGCGGCAACACGATACTTTGTTCCAAGCCACTTTTGCATCATCTTGAGAAATGTAATGTCGTCGTCCACAAGCAAAATCTGCTTTTTCTCCTTGCTCGCGTCATCAGAGTTAAGCATCATCTTCAACTCATTCGACAGAGTAATGATGTCTATGGGACGGACAAATTCGCGCGCTATCATGTTTTTGGGGATACTCTGTTCTATTACATTTATTTCTTTGTCATAACCCATGACACAAAGCGGCTTTTTGACGGCAGAATACACATCTTTCAATGACACAAGGAAATCTTTGGCCTCGTATACAAAATCCCCCGCAATTAGCACGAAAATATCCGTGCTGTCCTTCTCGTGCATTAGTTTCTCTGTATTCGGCTCAATACTGACACATTCAACCTCTGAACTTTTCAGAAGCGGAAGCAGTCTGCCGGTTATCAGTACTGCGTTTTGGTTGATTAGCAAAACCTTCTTTGCCATTATGAATACCTCCTTAAAATTATGCTAGAATTGCGTTCACGCAATCCCAATCAAAATCGTTTACAGCATTACGGAGCTGTTCGATTCTCTGCTTCTCGTTCTCAGGAAGGCTAAAACCGTTCAGATAGTCCAACACATACACCGCACCGTCGGTATCAAGACTCAACGCGCACTCACGTATGGAACTATATGCCTCGCGCAATTCATTTTCTGAAATAAGCGGAAGCTCCTTGTCGTCCTGAGCATTTTTTGCAGACGCATACAACGGGGATAATGCTGCCCCCAAAGCCCTGTAACGCTCCAGCAGTCCAGCTAGTTCAGCGTCCAACACGGTCTCATCACCTGCCTTGCCAGCAAGTTCAAGTTTCTCCGCAAGACTTCCCAGAGACTCAGCACCTATAGCACGTGATGTACTCTTCAGCGCATGAACCTTTACCGTAGTGTTCACAATGTCCCTAACTCGCCAGAAGCCCGCAATTTCGTCCGCCCCTGTTGCGGAGTAACTGCCGTAGATTTTGAGAGTGTCCAGATAAGCCTCTTCATCGCCACAATGTTTTAGCCCGGCTTTTACATCTACTTCATCTATTCCGTACAACCACTCCGGCAATTCGGTTTTCTGTTCAGGTTCAGCACCGCTATTTGATTCGCTGTCGGAAGCAATTATCTTCTCAGGAGGAAGATAACGTATCATCATTTCCTCAAGTTTCACCGCATCTATCGGCTTGGTCAGGTAATCATCGAAGCCAACAGCAAGATACTCCTCACGTGCGCCGGATATTGCGTTCGCTGTCAGGCATATCGTGGCAGTCTTTATATTCGGCCCTTCCGTTCTTGCCCGCAGTCTTTGAAGTGTCTCTATTCCGTCCATATTCGGCATCATGTGGTCAAGGAAAATGACATCGTATTTCTTATCCCCAGCAAGTGAGAGAGCTTCTAACCCACTGTTAGCAGTGTCAATTTTTACGAGTGTCCTTTTGAGCAGACCCTTGAACACTGTCAAATTCATCGGCGTGTCATCAACAACAAGTACATGAGCGTCAGGTGCGGTGAATTTTTCCTTATACTTCTTCATAGACAACAGCGACGCTCTGTGTGCTGCCTCATAATCGCCGAGCGGTTCCCACTTTATGACTTTTTGTTGAAGCCGGAATGAGAACATTGACCCTTCACCGTATACGCTCTCAACCTTTAACGATGTACCCATCATCTCAAGCAGGCGTTTCGTGATATTCATTCCTAATCCAGTACCCTCAATGTTGCGGTTACGCTTTTCCTCAATCCGCTCAAATTCGGAAAACAGTTTGGCCATATCTTCAGGCTTTATGCCTATGCCAGTATCCGCTACGGAGAAGTTCAAAAATACGCTATCAGGATTATTAGCAATCTTTTCATAGCCTATATGAAATGTTACACTGCCTTTCTCTGTGTACTTTACAGCATTTGTGAGAATATTCGTAACTACTTGCTTTATACGAACTTCATCTCCATAAAGCACTTTGGGTATGTCTTCGGCAAAGTCCAGTTTTAACAGCAGACCCTTTTTATCCGTCCTAGTCTGTATCATCGTAACAAGATCGTTGATTACTGATGAAAGGTCGTAATTGACAGGAATAATATCCATTTTGCCAGCCTCGATTTTTGAGAAGTCGAGAATATCATTGATAAGACCCAGCAACGTAGTCCCCGCCGCTCGGATATTCTCGGAGTATTCAATAACGTTTGGCTCTTCACTCTCGCGCAGTATCATTTCATTCATGCCAAGAACAGCATTTATAGGCGTTCGGATTTCGTGCGACATATTCGACAGAAATGAGGACTTCGCTTCGTTCGCTGCTGCCGCTCGTTCGGCTCTCTCATTGAACTCTTGAGCAAGCCGGGCTTTCTTGTCTGAGTGCCAAATGATAAGCGACAACACAGTAATGACTAGGCATGATACTATAATTGTAAGAATAAATATCTTTCTCAGTGTAACAAACGCTGACGTTGTATCAAATACAGACAGGCATAGCCAGTTGTTCGCCACTGGCATCGTGTACACTATGTAATCAGAATCACCAAACCTGAACGAGAAAAAATTTTCATTGGAAGAACGCAACTTCTCTATCAGCGTACTGCCGAATGTACCCTTTTCGCTGATATAACTTTGACCTATTTTAGACCTGTCGGAGTGCGCTATTACCTTATATTTTCTGTCAAGAACTATCTCCATCTCTGTCTGACTACGGGCGTTAAGCTCCTCTGTCAAGGCTTGCAGATGCTCCATTGAAAAGTCCAACGCCACAACGCTTTTTACATCGCATAACGTCTTCGCAAGCGTAATCATTATCGTTTTAGTATGCACATCAATATATGGGTCTATGACAGCAACTCTTCCGATGTTGGCTCTTGCACCAATGTACCACGGGCGTGATGACGGGACAAAATCGTCTCCTGTGTCAAATCCAGTTCCGTCAAGAAAATCGTTGCCTATGGCGGCATATATACCTGTTGACTTTCCAGACGTAATATTGACTATAGCGGCGGATTGGTTCACAAGAAAGTCAAGTATTTCCTTCTGTGGTCTATCATCACGAATCATGTCATCAAGTGTATGCGAGGCCAGCATTAAGATGTCTATACCTGTAGAAAGGTATTCATTTATCTGTTCGGCTGATTTTGTTGCGGTGAGTTCTAGGTTCACGATTATTCTCTGCTTCATTTCGTGCTGAAGCATTGCGTAGTAGGCCATGACAACACTTAGAAAAAACAGGATTATTATCGTAGTTACATCAACTTTCTTCAAGGCGGAGCTGCCGTTCTTTTCTTCTTTTGTATCCATCTTTCATTCTCTCCTTATGGACGCTACTTCACGATTGTAATATCACTTCCGAACCATTTTTGAGATATTTTGCCTAAAGTACCGTCAGCCTTCATGTCGCTGATGATATCCTGCACCTTATCTCCTAGTTTTCGGTCGTTCTTCCTGAAGCCTATTGCTAGTTCTTCCTCGCCAAGATTATCGGAAAGGACAAAGTACCGTTCGTTACTTGAGAATATGAAATAAAACGCTACAAGAGAATCCACGAGAGCAGCATCAAGTTTACCCTCCTTCAACTGCCTAAGAGCCAACATGTTATCAGCAAGTGGCACGACCGTAACATCATTGATAATATCAGTCGCATTCAGTGCGTCCTGCGTAGTTGAACCTGCCTGCACACCAATCGTCTTGCCTTTGAGGTCGCGCAACCACTTTATCTTGCTGTCACTACGAATGACAAAGATAAGGTCTTCTTTCACATACGATTCAGACAAGCTAATAGACTTTGCCGCTTCGGAAACAACCGACATGCTGCCTATGCAGTCTATCGTTCCGTCCCGCAGTTCGTTTTCCTTGTTGCCCCACTCAATAGGCCGTACCGCAAGCTCAATACCTAGCCTATCGCTTACTTCACGCATAAGCTCGATGTCAAAGCCAACTATTTCACCGTTCTCACTCACAAAGCTCATAGGGGGAAATGCGCTGTCAACACCAAGAACTATATGTCCGGCTTCAAGCACTCTTTGCAGTGAAACATCTCTTTCGTAACTTCTATCCCGCAAGCCGCCGCCAAAATAAACCATTCCCATAGAAAGCAACGTCGCGCACAATGAGACAATCAGCAATTTTCGCATATCAGTTGACATCGTACTTTTCTTCGCCATAGCTCGCTTCTTTTTTGTGTCGTAATCGTTCACTATTCTTCTGAGCGTGAAGGATAGAAGCAACAATGCAATCAGGTTTGGCAATGCCATTAAGCCGTTAAGAGTGTCAGATATGTCCCATAGATTGTTCAAAAACTCGTTGCCTGCCAAGCCGAAGAACTGTGCTCCGGCCGCGCCAATCAGAATCATCGTAATCATCAGAAGTTTCATGACGGTCTTAACCCTAACGCCAAACATATACGTTATTGCCGTCTCAGCGTACCAATACCACCCCAGCGTTGTTGTAACAGTAAATAGCAGAAAGCCAATGGAAAAAATATACTTACCAATAGGCCCTAGCGCAAACTCAAATGCTCGGAGTGCTAATTGTGCGCCCGTCAGTTCTGGTGTGTCGGTCAATGTGCCTGTAACAAGAACTATAAGGGCTGTCATGGTGCAGATAACTATAGTATCCAAGAATACTTCGAATATCCCGTAGAACCCCTGCTGAACTGGATGTGCTACATCTGCCGTAACATGCGCCATAGGAGCTGAACCCATGCCCGCCTCATTGGAGAATACTCCGCGCGCAATGCCCCTCTGTACTGCCTCCTTAACTCCCCAGCCTGCAAGACCTGCCGTTATGACTGAGGGATCAGGGTTGCTGAAAGCCATTCGGAATGATTCAGCGATAACAGAGGGTATATGTTCTGCATGACTTACTAGGATAATTAGGGAACTTACAATGTAAAACACGGACATGAAAGGAACAATTAGTACAGTAACTCGTGAAAGACTGGAGAGGCCGCCTATAATGACTAGCCCCACTAAAACAGCCATTACTATGCCGCTGTAAAGGTGATCCACATTCCAGCCTAAGAACAGTGCTTCCGCTACTGAGTTTGCCTCTGTTGCCGCTCCAGAGCCTAAAACAGCTAGAATCGTGAAGAGTGAGAACAGAAACGCAAGTATTTTACCTATGGGCTTCCATATACCTCCGCGTTCACATAAGCCATTCTCAAGAATGTACATTGTTCCTCCACGCCAATCACCATGTGCGTCCCTCTGCCTGTAATGAACTGCTAATGTTACTTCAGCAAACTTGGTACACATTCCCAAAAAAGCAGATATTAGCATCCATACCAGCGCACCTGGCCCAGCAAGGTGAAGTGCTGTCGCTACACCTGCTACATTGCCTGTTCCAACAGTCGCGGCTATAGCTGTCGTCATTGCCGCAAAAGAAGAAACAGATTTATCATTCTCATTTTCTTTTCTGAAACTGAATACCTCTGCCATTGCTGAACGAAAATATCGCAACTGGGGCAACCTCAGCAGAAGTGTCAGATAAATACCCGTACCCACCAATAACGTCAGGCCGGGTATACCCCATACGAAGTTATTTATGACTCTGTTTATTCTAATAATCGTTTCCATACAACTTGAGCATCTCCTATAATTTTTATTATTCTTTCAGGGAAGAATGATTTTTGGAAGATAGTCAAGTATACGTTCACGCAGAAAAAACAACGTTTACGCAGAATAATTTTTATAAGGCGCAATATAGTATTGAAAAAAGAGACTAAACATAGTTGGGGCATACTTGCCGTTGCACGGGTCAACCATTAGCGGAGACACGCTAAGACCAGATTAATCTGACAGTGTCGTTGAGGCTAGAACCCACTGCGTTTAGGCATGAGGAGTGTGTCAAGATAATTCACAGCTAATAACATCGCTATTCTCTGGAGCATCTATCTTTGAGCGTTCAGAAAATGTCTTGTCAAGAAAATACAGAATTTGCTTCCCGTACACTGGCGGAAATCCGGCCGCAAACACTAACATGTCGCCGGGTTCGGTTATATTCTGGTATACATCCTTTATCGGGCCGGGCAATCTCATTATCTCGTCTGGCGTTAGTACCGCTCGTTGAACTTCCTGCTGAGACTTCGTTACACTCTTTTTCGCAAATATTCCTGTTCCTCCCTGAAATGAGATACTCTCCTGCTCTTTGATTACTGTCGTTACCCCTAGTCGGTCGGAAAGATATTTTGCTGTCTCTACCTTGTTCGGCGCATATGCTACTGTTACATGACAGTTCGATGTTATCGATTCATCTTTTCCGTAAGCCGCGTCTAGCTGGGCTTTGTCCTGACATATTAAGTACGCTTTAATGTTCCATCCTCCGAAATACGCTATCGCCTGTTCAAATATTCCTAACTTCCCTAACGCTGGAAACTCGTCAAGTAACAATAACAGCCTGTGTTTGTACGGGGCTTTCATCTGCCCTCCGCTAAATTCCATTTCTGGCATTAAGATAAATACAATCGGGTTCAGCACTAGATAAAACGACACAGGTGAATCGTTATCCATTACATCCTGAATGCGAAAATCACTCGTCGCTGTATTCCTTGCTACTACGGGGTCAGTGTAAAGTCCTAATTTCGCTACTGCCGTCGAAAGCACTGACGAGGCTTCTTCCTCCGCCCGGTTCAGCATTTCATTTGCTACCTGCTCGACAACTGGGTGGCACGGACTTTCTCGTACTTTGCCTGTAGGGTCATAAAATACATCACCTTCTCGCTTATGTTCGTACTGTTTCCATGAATTGGCCATGTCCTCGTACCCGTCCCCTGTCAATTCATGCAGGACTTCAGATAAATTTCCCGTCCGGCCTTCGTTTCTGGCTCGATAAACTACATGAGTTATCGCTCCAATTAACAATGACCGAGCTGTCTGCTCCCAATGCCCGTCTACTCCTTTGCCATCAGGGTCAACTAACAGCGTCGCTACATTCATAACGTCGCCAGTCTCGTAAACTGTTCCGATTCGGATTTCTGCTAGCGGGTTATATCTTGCGCTCCGGCCTTCTTTCGCGTCTGTCGGATCCCAGCGTAAAACCTTGTGGCCGTTTTCATGTCGCCAGCCGGAAGTCAACGCCCAGTTCTCGCCCTTAATGTCGAGGACTACTACTGAATGCTCCCACGATAAAAGTGTCGGAATTACTAAGCCTACGCCCTTTCCTGAGCGGGTCGGAGCTAACGCTATCACATGCTCTTTGCCATTATGACGCAGATAATATTGATTGCCGTCCTTCGGATTTATCCAGCCACCTACGTAAACTCCCTTTCCTTTTTCGCCTTTCGGGGGCAGTAGGCCAGCTTCACGTATCTGGTCAAGTTCTGCATATTGAGCAGAGCCGTATAAATTCGCCGCGTCCTGTTTCACATTCCTGTTCCTTATCGTTACTCCGATTAACGCAACTCCCATTAACGCACAACCGCCCATTAAAATTAAACTCTCCGTGAAGTCTCCCATGTCTCGGTGCTAACTCTGCCAAAGTTTCAGCCAGTCCATTATCTCTAGTGGCGAGTAGATTCTTATTTTCGCGTAACTAAATAACTCATTCGGTAATCGGTTCTTCCCTACATTCCATGCAAAATACTGCGTCCCGGCCACTAACGAGAGAAATATCAATATCAGCCCTATGAAGGCAAGCACATTTGAGCTTTTACGCTTCGATGCCTTACGGAACGAGTAATTTCCCTTGATTGTTGTTTTCATTTCATGTCCTCCTGCTGGGTGCGCACTAGGCTGTGATGCTGTTCTCGTTCAAGGGCTTTCGTGCCTCGCGCTTTGTCTTGCCCGGCTGGCCATCGCAGGTCTAATTTTTCTCCGGGTTGCCCTAATGCGGGGGCTTTCAATTCAAGACGTTTCAGCTCATAGATGAACAAACTACGGCCTTTCACTAGCGTTAATGTGTCCTTCGTTCGCGAAATTACTTCCGCTCCCTTCAAATTAGAGAATTGTCCCGGACGAACGATTTTATTTTTCGTTATATCCTTCTCTGGTGATAATCCTGCACGTTTCAACTTCTCAAGCGCGGTTTTGCTCTCCTGTACGTTCTTCTTGATTTGGTCTAATACGTCAAGCGTGTCATTCTGCTGGGCTGACGCTTCATAACCCCTAAATAATGAGTTATCCAGTGAACGCGGATTCTTCAGCAATGATACCGCTGATTCGATTTCATTCTCCTCTACTTTGTTCAATTCAGCCACTTTCTCCTGTGGCAATGTCCTTATGCTCTTTAAGCAACGGGTTCGCACTCGTTCCGCTTCATCGATTTTTTCCTCAGATGCTCCTCGTGCGTACATGCTGCGAATTACATGTTCCCAATCCTCTTGATATTTGGCTACTTCTTCGGGTGTCCATTTACGATTACGATTTTCCTCAAGAGCTTGTGAGCTTTGTGGTTCTTGTTCCCATCTGCCATTGGACTGATTATTGCTGTATATCTCGTTGCCTTTGCGGTCACGGATTACTACTTCATCCGCTAATCCTTCGTCTTCTATCATTTGGAGGGCTTCCGGCATTTTCTTGTATATCTCGTCATGCTCTGTTACGTTCGCTTTGTCTCCGATCCTTCGTGCCGCAAGCTGACCCTCGTATTTTTGGTAAAGGCTCAAAAGGCTTTCCCTCTCATGCGCTGAGACTACATAAACTCTGGTTGTATAACCTTCCTCTCGAAGTTTTGTCAACACTTCTCTATTCGGAAGCGTGTCTTTGATTACTATGTTTAATTTCACATGCAATGCCTCATCAAAAAGGCTCTGGGGACAACCTTGTGTCTGGGCTTCATCTATCAACACTGCTCCGCTATCCGAAAACTCCTGCATGACAGTCGGAATTTGCGTGCTTCTTCCGCTTCCCGGCTGGCCGCATAATATTATTGCTCGCGGCTTCGCTGAAGATTTACGCCCTGAAATCTGCTGTTGCCTCAACTCCTCAAATATTCGGCGGTGTTCTTCGTGGAACTGGCTTAAATTTTCATTGCCGTCTGGCATGGTTATTACTCCTTCCTATCTGCGGCCTCGCGTCTGCGTATGGCTCTGTGTCTCCTGAATGGATAACGTCGCTTTCTGCCCATCATCATGGGAATACGAAAGTTTCAGGTTTTCTCCAACTTCCGGCGTTCTCTCCAACATTTCAAGACTGTGGACAAATAAGCTGTGTTTTCCGCTCAACTGCACACAATATCCCTGTTCTTTGTCCACGTGCAGAATTTCACCCTTGTACTGCTGGCCGTCCGTTCTCGGCTTCATATATATCACAGGGTCGTCTACTAATTTCATATCCCTAATCGTCTGCTCTGATAAGGGTGATTTTGCCTCCGGGATACCGAAATGAAGTTTGCCCTCTGTCTCAGGCACTCCTTTGAAATTCACCGCTTCTCCCATTTCGGGATGCTTCTCTACTGTAATGGGGTTCACGATTGAAGGCTCACTCTCAACCTTTGGTGTTTCAGGTTCTACGCTTGCTGGGTCTACGCTTGGCGGGGTTTCCTGTACTGGGGGCTGGGGGTGTTCCTGTATTGTCAGCTCCGCATTTAATTTTGCTAGACGTTCCGTTTTCTCTTTCAGCTCGTCCGCGTGCGCAAATGGCCGCTGTAATTCTTCTTCTGCCGCCTTCACCTGATTATGGTAATTCTCTAACTGCCCTCGCGTCGTTTCTATCCTCTGCGGGATTCCGTTTATCGCATTCTCAATTCTCGTCAGATTTCCCAATGCGCTCGTTCCTAGTTCTACGTTGTGCGTCGTTGCTCCCTGAATGTTCAGATACACCTTTCCGAACGCCTGATCTGTGTAGAAACTAATCTTAAATCCACGATATTCCCCGATTGTTCCTTGATTATTCCCAATCGTTTGCGCCGCCGCTAAAAGAGCTTCTCCGGCTTCCTGCTTTTGAGGATTGCCGTCCCCGTCTAATCCGAACTTATGACCCATTATCGTCATACTGAAGTCCGCGCCCTTCGTCTTCTCGGTCATCCTTAAATCTTGCTCTAACTTTTCGATTTTATCTTCCGTCCCTGAGATTAACGTGGGCAACGTCTTCCTCAGTCTATCCTGCAACGTGTAATGCTGATTCTTGAAACTCGCTTCTAGCATTTTCAGCTTGTTCACGTCTATATCCAGTTCCATCTTTTCCTTGATGCGCGGGTCGCCTATGCAAAGGGCTTTCACCTCTGAATAGCTCAGGACGGATTCATCTACATCTTCACAGCTCCTCAACGGCGTTCGGCTCGTCATTATTTGGCTGATGAATTTCTGCTTGTTCTCTACTGTCTGATAAAGATATGCGTCAAATGTGCTTTCCGTTACATAGCGGTAGATATTTACTTCCGCATTCTGGTTGCCTTGTCGGATTATTCTTCCCGCTCGCTGTTCCAAGTCCGCTGGTCGCCACGGGCAATCTAAATCGTGAAGGGCTATCAGTCTGTCCTGTACATTCGTCCCCGCTCCCATTTTTTGCGTTGAACCCATCAGAACACGCACCTCGCCGCTTCGCACTTTCGCGAATAATTCTTCTTTCTTCTTCTCTGTATCTGCGTCATGAATAAACGCTATTTCGCTTTCGGGAACTCCGCTCGCTATCAATTTCTCCTTGATGTCGTCGTAAACGTTAAATCCTTTATCCTTGCCCGGCGTTGAAAAATCGCAGAATATTAACTGCGTCAGCCTGTCCGCTTGCGTGTCCTGCCATATCTGAAATACGTTTCTTACGCACGTATTCACTTTACTTCCGGGATCGTCCGGCAATAGCGGATTTATCAATCTCTGGTCGAGGCCGATTTTCCTTCCGTCTGACGTGATTTTCAGCATGTTATCTTCCGTAGGCTCTACCTGCCGATTATGCACTCGGCTCGCTCGTTCCGATAGTCCTGCTACTAACTGCCTTTGTTCCTCTGTCGGCTTCACCGACACCACGTGAAAATTCGCTTTTGGTCGCGGTAAATTAAGCATGTCTGCCGTTTTGATGTCTGCTACGTCCTTAAACGTCTTCATCAGCTCTGGCAGGTTGAAGAATTTTGAAAATCGCGTTTTCGCTCTAAATCCTGTCCCTTCGGGGGCTAATTCTAGTGCTGTCGTCGTCTCTCCGAACGTTGAGGCCCATGCGTCAAAATTTTGCAATCCCATTGACTGCAATCTTCCGAATTGAAGATACCTCTGCATTGTGTACAGTTCCGTCATTGAGTTGCTTACTGGCGTTCCTGTCGCAAAGATTATTCCTCTCCCACCCGTTAATTCGTCCATATAACGGCATTTCATGAACATATCGGAGGATTTCTGCGCTTCAGTTTGCGATATTCCCGCTACGTTCTGCATTTTCGTATACAGGTACAGATTTTTATAGCTGTGTGCCTCGTCCACAAAAAGGCGGTCGACTCCTAGTTCCTCGAACGTTATCACGTCGTCCTTCTTGTGCGAAGCCTGTAATCTCTCTAATCGCGCCTCTAAGGTCTTTTTGCTGGCTTCCATTTGTTTAACGCTCCAGCGTGAACCCTGCGATTCTTTCAGTTCTCGGATACCTTCCGTGATTTCCTCGATTTGCGCGTCTATAAATCTCTCCTGACGTTCTCGTGATAACGGGATTTTCTCGAACTGACTGTGCCCGATTATTATTACGTCATAATCTCCTGTCGCTATCTTCGCACAGAATTTCTTGCGGTTCTTTGTCTCAAAATCACGCTTCGTCGCTACAAGTACGTTCGCTCCCGGATAAAGCCTTAGCGTCTCCGTTGCCATTTGTTCCGTCAAGTGATTCGGCACTACGAAAAGGCTCTTATGTGATAAGCCGATACGCTTCGATTCCATTGCCGCCGCTACCATCTCGTACGTCTTTCCTGCTCCTACTTCATGCGCTAAAAGCGTATTTCCGCCGTAAAGGATTCGGGCTATCGCGTCCCTCTGGTGGGGGCGTAACGTTATTTCGGGGTTGATTCCTCCAAAGTGCAGATGACTTCCGTCATATTCCCGCGCTCTCGTTGAGTTGAACCGTTCGTTGTAGATATTTACTAAATGTTCTCGCCGTTCAGGGTCTTCAAATATCCAACCCTTGAACTTTTCCTTGATTTCTTCCTGTTTCTGCTGGGCTAACGTTGTCGCCTCGTTGTCGATTACTCGACGTTCATGGCCATCCGCATCCTCGATTGTCTTAAACACTTTTACCGCTTTCAGGTTTAGTGTTTCCTCGATTATATCGTAAGCATTGATTGATGACGTTCCGTAGGTCGTGTTTGCCAATACATTCCCTGCGTCCAGTCTCTTGCCTGATATATTCCACGCTGATGTGTGTTCGGAGTAATCTACCGTTATTCGGCTCTGTATGTAACCCGGTGTTTCTAACAACTCGTGCATGAACTGCTCTACGTATTGAGGCGGCACCCACGTTGAACCTAATCTCACATCTATTTCTGTCGCCTGTAACGGTTCGGGCTGTGCCGCTTCTAGGGCTTTCACATTATCCGCGTATTCGGGATCGTTTTCCGCAAAATATCTCGCTATTCCCAGCTTCAGGCGCACATCTCCTGATAAATACTCGTCCGCTGTCTGATATTCCGCTTTTCCTGTTCCATTTACCGCTGGATTGGGAACTTTGAAGATTTCTCCCTTCAGCTCAGAGAATAATTCTTCCTCCGTTCGCCCTGTCAGGGAACTCATATAGTCCATATCTACACGCGCTTTCTCGGACATAGATAACAAAAGGGCTTCCTGCGCTGTTCCCGCTGTCGTCGGCACTACGTTCTGCCGGATTGTTCGTCGCGTGAACATGTCCGATTTCCCTATAAATTTATGGTGCGCGTCAAGATTTTCCAGTCCACAGATTAAGTAATATGAGCTGTCCTCGTCAAACGCCCTCGCGTTCTGCGGGTCATTTATCCTTCCAAATCTACGGCTGAAGCTGTCATATTCTCGACTTAATTTCCCTTGAAGTTCTGCAAGCGTATCATCATCGCAACCGTCCATCTGCGCATTGATTACCGCTCGGCAAGCGTCTCGGACTTTCACCATGCCTTTCGCCCGGCTCACTGCTGACTGCGACAAGTCCGGCTTGTACATCTGTGAGTTCTCTCGGTAATAAAGTTCTCCGTCCACTAGCGTGTAACTGAAATTTCTCACTCTCGGATCGGCGGGGATTGTCTCTCTCGTATTCTCCTGCGTCTGGATTTCTCGCTCCTCTATACGGCCATCAATTCTTCCTAATGCCTCGTGGAGCTGTTCAGATAAATTCGCTCCCTCTATAGGCTCGCACGTTGTCTCTTTTTCATTACCGTACATGAGGCTATCCTGCACCATTTTTCCCAGTACCATTTCGGGGTGCTAGATAAAGTAATCGTTGACGCGGATCCCGTCATCATTCTCGTGCGTCTGTATCCAGTCCGCTTGTACATCGTCTACTATTTTTTCGCGCTTCTGGAGGAATATTATATCCGCCGTTACTTCCGTTCCCGCGTTGCTCTTGAATGCTGTATTAGGCAGTCTTACAGCACCTAATAATTCAGCTCGTTGCGCTAAATATTCTCGCACTGAAGAATTAGCTTTATCGAGTGTCCCCTTCGATGTGATAAATGCTATTACTCCGCCCGGCCTTACCTTATCCAGCGTCTTCGCGAAAAAATAATCATGTATCTTCAGATTTTCTCGTTCTCGTTTGTGTTCTCCGTCTACAAGTGAATAACCGCCGAACGGTACATTGCCGATTGCTACGTCAAAGAAATTATTTGGGTACTTCGCTCGTTCATACCCGTCTATCGTTATGTCCGCTTTCTGGTAAAGCTGGCGTGCTATTCGCCCTGTTATGCTGTCCAGTTCCACGCCGTATAGCTTTGATTGCTCCATGCTGTCGGGCAGCACTCCGAAAAAGTTTCCCGTTCCGCATGACGGCTCTAGTATATTTCCTGTCGAAAAGCCCATTCTTCCTAGCGTCTCATACATCGCTCGCGCTACCATTGGCGAAGTGTAGTGCGCGTTCAACGTTGAGCCTCGTGCTGAGGCATATTCCTCAGCAGTCAGCAATTCCTTTAACTCGGCGTATTCTTTCTTCCAGTCTTCATTGCTTTCGTCAAACGCCTGTGGCATTCCGCCCCAACCAACATAACGCGATAAAATTTCCTGTTCTTCCGGCATGGCGAGTCGGCCTTCACTCTCGATTGCCTTCAATGTTCGGATTGCTTCCACATTATTCCTGAATTTTGTCTTTGCTCCGCCTATTCCTAAATCATCGTCCGTTATTCGGTAATTCGTTCGGGGCTGGCTGGGGATTTTTGGTTCTGGCGGGTCGGGTCGCAGATTTATTACTGTCTCAAGTAGAGGCGGTTCGAGGGACTCGGCTTGCGTTGAGGGAGCTGCTTCCTCTGACTTGTCTAAATCAGGGGCGGGTTGTGTCTCATCTGTGGTAATTACTTTTTCTGGCGTTTCTGCATTAGTTGCAGGAGAGATATTTTGCGTTTCATTCGTATTCTCCTGCATATCATTCACATCAAATAAATCTAACTGTATATTACGCTGGTCGTTACTATTTCCTCTGCTTCCATGTCCAGACTGTTCATGTGCTGTACCCAACCCAGCGGGTCGATTCCTCTGTCGGGCGGCGGATTCTGGCTCTCTAGCTGTGCCATTAGCTCGCTTTTCATCGCTTTGGCCTGTTCCTGTATCTCCCAGCAATGGATTAGAAGATTCTCTCCCAATTCTAGGGCTGTCCGCACTTTCCACTCCTCCAGATATTTCCGACGCATTCTTCCGTATTTCGTCAGCGGCTGGGGGGGCTGTCTCAATCTCTCCATTTGGTACGGAGTCCAGATGTCCACTACTTTCACGTAAATCATTCCGTCCCCCGTCTCCCTCATCAATGAACCCTCCGGCAAGTCCTCCTTGTCCGCGTCCGTCAGTTCCTCCTCGTGATATATCGTCAGGTCTTCCTCCGGCTTCGTCCTCACTTCCGCGAACACCCGGTCTTCCGCTTCCGTCAATTCCTCGCTCGTCATGAAGTTCACTGCCGATACTCCAGCCGGAAAGTCGCTCTTCTTCATTTGCCTGTCTCCTTTCGTAGTTTCCGCGTACTACCTGCTCGATATTATCAAGCACTCGCCGCGATAATCCGCTCGTTACCGTTCCCAGACGCATTACTGTCGGCATGTCCAGTTCCGATATTTTTTCAAAGTCGTAGTTTTCCACATACGGCTCTAATCCGCTCCGTGTCAGCAAATAATATTCTACGCTGTCCCTCAATAAGCCCGTTAGTTTCTCGCGTTCGGCAGGATTCTGCGCTCTCGAATATAATCCGTCGTTGCTCTCCTCTAAACGCTGGCTTAGGTTTCGCGCTATTCCCGCTATCTGGCTTCGCAAATCTCCGCTTACTCCATATGACTTGCTTAATTGCGCTGATACGTCGTTTACGTCTTCCGGCTCAACCTGCCAGATATAAGGCGGTTCATCAAATTCATGCCCAAAGCCCGGCCGCGTGTCCGTTATGTCGAATACGTGCCTCACCTTTTGACCGTCCGTACTTAATAATCTTACACTCTTTGTTCCCTTGTTTACGTAACGGCTAAAATGCTTGTTCCATAATTCTATGTCCGCACACGCTACCGCATTCGGTCGCTGGTCGTAGATTAAAAGCTGATCTCGGAAGTCGTACTTATGATTCCGAGCCGCACACGTCAAAAATTCTGACCAGTTAAATCCGTCTGACCTCACTCTATCTCTTACTTCATAAAACCTGCGCCTCGCTTCCTCTAGCGTCGTCTCGTCTGCCATTGTTCGCTCCTAACGCCTCTGACCGTGATGCCGTTCTTCCTGAACACTGATTTTTGCTTTCTCTACACCTGTGCCATAAGATATTTTCACGGCCTCTCCTAATGGCGGGACTGCGCTCATTCGTTCCAGCTTGTGTACTACGAGACTTTGACGGCCTACCTGCTGGACACAATATCCCTGTGATTCATCTACATGAAGAATTTTTCCTTTGTACTGCTGACCATCCACTCGCGGCTTCAGAAACACTTTCGTGTCGCCTTCAATTAGCTTCATGTCTCGGATTGTCTGCTCCGTCAATGCGGTTTTCTGTTCGGGGGGCTGACCTTCGGGCGTTGACTGTGATTGCGCCTGTTCTCGTTCTCGGACACGTTCATACTTCAGGATTTCCTCTGACGCTTTCTGTGCCTGATTTACTGCTCGAAAAAGCGCGTTAGGGTCTTCTTTCACTGCCTTCACCCAATAATCTACATACGCCGCGTGATTGTCAAAATGCTCCTGCGTCTGCGGGATTCCTGTCTCCGCTGATACAAACATTGAGGTGATTTCTGCTACGAGTTCTTCCTTCGCGTAACTCTCGGAGTGCATATCGCTGGAGGTCTCTCGGTTCAATCGGCTGGGGTGGCCTGTCCAGTGGCCTAATTCATGAAGACAAGTAGCGTAATAATCCGCCTGACTGGTGAACTGTCCGCGTTCTGGCACTTGGATATAATCGTTCGTTCGGTTATAGAATGCCTCATTTCCTCCGTGCCGGATTTCTGCTCCTGATTCTTGCAGTATCCTCTCCGCCTTTTCACTCGTCTCGATTGGGTTACGTGCTGGCGGTTCGTAAGCGGGGATTCCCTCTATCTGAGAAGCATGGAATACAACATAATTCCTCACGAGTACGCTTTTCTCTACTTCCTGTTTCCCGTCCTCATCTAGTACGGGGTCGCCAAACTCGTCCACTTTCGGCTTCTCGTCAAACTTGTAAAATTCTACGTGTGTGCCTTTTTCGCCCGGCTTCACGTGCCAGCCTTTTTCTTTCGCTTGGTCGAAGGTTGCCCATCGGGGGGCATCTGCGTGTCCTAGTGCCTGACTTTGTAATGCTAAATTTATCGAGTTGATTCCGTGATATGCCCGACCGCTTACCGCATTAAACGGTGCGTCTCCGTCCGTCCATGTCCGTTGCCACGGGGCTGTCCCATTCTCCATTGCGTCGCACAGTTTTTTCACGAGTTCTTCTCGATATTCTTGCGCCTTCGAGGAAATCACTGCTTTTCACCTCCGGCCTTGTACCAGTCCTTGACTTTGCGCTCCCAGTCCTGCTTTAACTGCTTTTCTTCCTCCAGCGTGGGAAGCGTTACTATTCCTTCAGATTCAGGAGCTTCGTCTGGCTCACCACTGTCGTCCAAGTTCGCTCCGTAATATTCAAGAATTTCATTTAATTCCTTGTCCATTACTAAAAAATTCCTCCTTCTTTTTCTTTACAGGTCAATGATTTATAGGCTTCGCGTCCGGCGGCGTTCTTCCTCACGTTGGATTCTTGCCCTCTGTCCTTCTTCGCTGTATGCGATTTTTACCGTCTCACCCGGCAACGGTGGCATTTCAAGACGGTCTAACCTGTGGACAATTAGGCTGTGTTGTCCTACCAACTGGACGCAAATTCCTCGCTTCTCATCTACATGCACTATTCGCCCCTTGTACTGCTGCTTATCTGTTCGCGGATTTATATAAATCTTGGGTTTGTCCGCTAACTTCAATCTTGAGATTTCTTCTGCTGTTATTGGCCACTGGAATTGCCTTTGTGCCTGTCTGCGACGTTCCACTTCCGCCGCTAAATCGGGGTTCGATAATTTCAGGCCATATTTCACCGCCGCTGAGATACAAAGTTCCTTGTATTCCGCGTTACCTGTAATTTCCGTTGCTCCCCATTTCTGATTCGCAAGCTGTAACGCCGCCGCTACTGATTCTTCCGTCAGCTTCCTCTTGTTTAGCACTATCCTTCTGCCCATGTCTGAAAAATCCGCCGTGTACGTTCCGGCCTTACAGTACAAAACACTGCTTCCAGCTCCACGCCTCGCGCTGTAATCTCGAAGGTCAGCTATCCTCTGCAGGGCGGAGTTTCTCACTCCTGATTGTTCCGGCGAAAGTAATAACTGTCCCGGATAACGGTACACTTGGTACATGTCATCGCGGCTCTGGTCGGCTAACCAATCCTTAAATGATGGAAAACGTTTCAGGTAATGCGATTTCAGTTCGAGGATTTCTTCGCCCTGATGTTCTCTCAGCGCAAGCCGTTCTCTCTGACTCGCAAACGCAAATATGCTTCGGATTTGATTTAATTCTCCTCCTCTGCCTTTCCAGTTCTCGCTAAATATTTCTGTCCGGCGGCTCTTTTGCACCCAATATAAATTTTCGCGTTCTTGCTTTTGACGCGCCTTTAATTCTCGTATCGCTCTATTCTTGCTCCTGATGTAAATTTCTCGCTCGGCACGATATTCTTCCCACATGGATTTTCTTCCTACTGGTCGCGGAGACGATTGGATTTCATCTTGATTAGGCTTGACTGACATTTGCAATTTCACTTCTAGTTTCCGTTCCTGATAATCGCCTAATCTCGCCTCCAGTTTCTTAAAACTGCTCTCTCGCGATACTTGGGACAACTTCACTGCTCTGTCTCCCTTTTTCAAGACTGCTCCGTTCCCTTTACGCTCAAACAAAAATCCTTTCGACGCTAATTTGACGTGCAACTCGTCCCAACTTGCCGCTGTCTCTAATATTGTCGCTAATTCCCGCTTCGCTTGACGTTCTAGGCTTTCTATTCCCGTGTGCGCTTCTATGTCTCTGGCTTTCTGCGAGATTTCCGGCGTTTTTCTGGCGTTCGTTTCCCTCTCAAAAATATTGCCGGATTCATCTACTTCGTAACGTCCCGTCCTTTCCACGTCCCAGCCCTGTGTAATTTCTATTTTTCGCGCCGCTCTTTCTAGGGCTTTCTTCGTCCATCCTCCAGCGGGGCGGATCGCTCGGAATGTTTCAGGTAAGATTCGATTTACTGCTACATGTACGTGAAGATTATCCGTATCGGCCTGCAATGCCCATAACGCTTGACAGTCCTGCAAATCTAATTCCCTTAATGCTATTTCTACCGCTTCGTCCACTTGCTCATTCGTTGGGCTTTCTTCTGCTCTCCATGACAAGATGAAATGAAGCACAGGATTCTTGCACTTCACGTTCTCATACGAAAGTCCTTCCATCTCTAGGTACGCTTTCTCTGGCGGCGAGTTCAAATTTTTCGTCCCTACATAAAGTACAGAATTTTTTGCATGTCCTGTTACTCCGAGACAATAATTTATTAAGTCCTTAAAGCTGCTCCGGCTATCACGCCGTTTAGCTGGGAGTTTCGCTATCATTTAATACCGCCTTTTCCAGTCCAGTGATAAACGTGTTCAGATTCTCTAGCGCGGTTGCCGTCTTCTCGCTGTACATGCCCTGCGATTCCTTAAACACGTATTTCAATAATCCTCCCTGACGGCGCAACTCTGAAAGCATTTTTGTCTCTATCCTCGACGGCACTCTACGGCTTAACGCTCGACGGCGGATATATTCGGACATTGATAACCCTGATACTTCCGCTTTCTCTCGTATCTCCGTTTGTTCCTCTTGCGTTACTCGGATATGTATATCCCTATTGAAAATTACGCCTTCCAACTTTCTGGCCTCCCTCTGATTTTTTCGGGTGCAGGGTCAGTTCCATGACAAACTGACGCGAGAGACTGGTACAGCCGATTGCGTCCTAAGCACTTTGTACATAACTTACGCAGTGAGTTTGTGTACACATGTGCCTGCTTGTCCCCTTATTCCCTTATGCCTTTACAAATCATTCTGAGTATATATGTCCCTCTCAAAATATGCGTTAAATGCATAAATTTAGACGCTGTACTATTTTCTTTTTAATCGTTCTACCAAGTTGGGACAATAAAAATTAAACGAAAAGGAGGGTTTTTTTATGTTAGCCGCTACTACAAAAATTGGATCGAAATATTTAGTCCATATTGAAATCTTGAAGGCTCTGGGGACGGAACTGGAAAATCTACCTGAAAAGGAAAAAGTCATGTTCGACTTCAAAAGTGCTGTCGTTTTTCTAATACCGTTTTTAGAACTCGCCATCAAGAAAAATTACACAAAAGACGAGATTTTTCAAATCATGGGCAAAGTCGGCTGGCACATCACTCAAAACACTTTCAAATATTTCTGGAGCCTCTTTACTCTTGAGGAAGAAACATCTAACAAAAAGAAACCTAACCCTACGTCTGCCGGGAAAGAAAAGAGTGAACATGCTCACTCTTCCGTCAAGCAGAATGAACATAAATCGCAGGAAACAATAGACGCTGTTCTTGCTAATCATGAGGCACAATCACAAGGAAGTGAATTTTCAAAACCTGAAGCACAAAATCTCAATGCCGCGAAAAATGAAGCACAAGCTCCAGAAAATGAAAATCATAACGAGGAGAAATCTACCGCAATTTCTACGCAACAAAACAGCGCGCATTTTCCACTGCCACCTGATACGGAGGATTTATAAACATGGCAACACAAGAAAATTTATTTTTGTACTTCATCGGGGGTAGTAAGGGCGGCGTTGGCAAAAGTATTCTCAGTATGCTTCTCGCTGACTTCCTTACTCAATACAGAAAGAGAAAAATCATTCTTGTCGAAAGCGATACTAGCAATCCTGACGTGGGCAAAACTTTTACTCACAGCGATGATGTAGAAGTTCTTTCCCTGTCTCTTGATGAGGCCGACGGGTGGATTGAACTTGTTAATTACTGCGAGGCAAGCGACAAAGACCTCGTCATAAATTCTGCCGCTCGGTCGGGCGAAGCTGTCGAAAAATTTGGCGGCACTCTCATCGGCAGTCTCGACGAACTTCATAGACAGCTCGTTTCCTTCTGGGTCATTAACCGTCAGAGAGACAGTATCGAGCTTCTCAAAAAATATATGGACGTTGTTCCCGGTAAATTGCACGTCGTCCGCAATACCTTTTACGGTGAACCTCAAAAGTTCGAGTTATTCAACGGCTCTAAGACAAAAATTGAGGCTGAAAAGCGCGGGGCTACTATCGACCTGCCTGATCTCGCTGATCGCGTTACTGATGATTTGTACTCTAAACGTCTTTCCATCGTTACAGCTCTGGAGACTATGCCACTGGGTAACAAAGCTGAACTCAAACGTTGGCGTTCCGTCGCTTGGAAGATGTTTGATGAGATTGGCATCGCTCAACCTTTACCGGCAAAGGAAGAAAAAAATCCTAAGAAAAGTGAGCGGTCTTAATCATGGATAACGCACAGGATTTTCATTACTCTGAACAAGCGGGTCAAGTTTCTTGCGAGTCTTCGGAACTACAAAAATCTGAGAATCTTGTAGCCTCTTTCTTCGGCGACTGCAACGAGAATGAAAGAAGAATCATTGACGAATTTTTCCGTACTCTCGGTATCAGGGATAATGACGCTATTTGGGCTTTCGTTAAGGTCTTTTTCACTATAAACCGTGAGAATAACAACCTTCCTCAACGTATCTCGGACGCTCTCGCTCTTAAAAGGGACGAAATCATTGACTACATCAAACAATTTGCCGCTTCCGCTGTTGAACTGGAAACTAAAAAGGCTATGGCTGATTTGTCCGACACCTTACAGCTCATTTCTCAGAACATCTTGAAGCAGCATCGAAAAAATATGTGGCTTTATGACTTCTTCCTGCCTTTGGCTTGTGCTTGCTTTGGAATCTTTTTCCTGTGCCTTATCTCTTTTGTCGGGGGGGCGGCTGTCGCAGGCAAGGGCTGGGGACATTCTCCCGTTGAGGCCCTGCTTAATGCTCCGGCGGGTTGGATTATTCCCCTCGCTCTTATTCCTGTCGGCGGAGTCGCTCTCTTTCGCGGCCTTACTGAACAAGGACGAGTTAAGTACCTCAATTTATCTGCCGCTCTACTCGTCGCTCTTTTGCTGCTATGCGTCATTCCTCACATTCTTTAGTGCGAATTTTCACACACTTCTCGTGTGGTCTAAAGAAGGAGAGATTGCTTATGCAACGGATGTTCGCTAACGCATTTAAGCACTTCAGGGAAAACGCTGGCTTAACTCAGGCCATCGTCGCAAAAAGAGCGGGCATTGCTCAGTCGGAAGTTTCAAGACTTGAGGACGGCTTTCACTGGCCAAGTTTCAAAACTACTCGGAGGCTTTGCAAAGCTATCGGGGTTGACGAAAAAACTTTCTGCCACTTCATGGCTCACGACATTTTGGCTTTACCGCAAGAAGTCTGGAATGGCCTCAATGAAGACAAGGAGAGTAAGCCACCTCACGGCTAAAGCCGGAGGCTTTCAGAGAAGTATGGTACACGGACAAATGTCTGAACACGCATGTTACCGCTTCAGAATACCCTTATTCACTGGGGCGTGCTTACTCGCCTCTATACGGTAAGACCCTAAAGCCTATCCGCTTACTTTTTACGGCTCACTCCCCCGCCTCATGTTTTGGCAATTTTTTTGCGGAAATCGCAAGGGCGACATGCCAGCCCGGAACGGCTCTAAGACCGTTGTGTATTTTTATCCGTTCCTGTTACAGAACGCCTATGTTAAACATATGTAAGAATTTTAAGAGAGGAAAAGTAAAAAGTAAAGTAGCACACTTCCTCACCATAGCTAAAGCAAGGGGTATCCGCGTGCGAGTTTTGATGATGAAGTCATAAGGCGTAATCTTGAAAAATTGCGCAGGGAAATGGGCGATGACATCAGGAAGGCTATGGACGACTCCGCTGTCATTGAAATTATGCTTAATCCTGACGGCAGGGTCTGGGTTGACAAAATTGGGAGCGGCATGGAATTTTTATGCCATATGTCCGCTGTTCAGGCTCTACAAATGCTCGGCACTGTCGCTCACATGCTCGGTACGGTCATCAACTACCATCACCCCATTGTTGAGGGCGAACTTCCAAGCGATGGCAGTCGTGTTGAGGGCGTTATTCCTCCTATCGTCCCTAATCCGTCTTTCAACATTAGGAAAAAGGCTTCCGCTATTTTCTCGCTGGACGAATACATTAAATCGGGTCGTGCTACTCATGAGGACGTTCACATTCTCTGTGAGGCTATTTCGACTCGTAAAAATATCCTCGTCGTTGGCGGTACGGGGACGGGCAAAACTACCTTCGTCAATGCAATCTTGAACGAAATGAAAAACCTTACACCCCATCATCGCCTCCTTATCCTTGAGGACACTCTCGAACTTCAATGCTCTATAGATAATTTCGTCTCCATGCGTACTAGCTCTGACCAGTCCATGCAGGACTTATTGAAAGTTACCATGCGACAGAGGCCAGACAGAATCATCATCGGCGAGGTCAGGGGCAAGGAAGCTCTCGATATGCTAAAGGCTTGGAATACTGGTCATCCCGGCGGGGTCTGCACTGTTCACGCTAATGACGCTCGTGCTGGTCTCCTGCGCATTGAACAACTCATTTCCGAAGTCTCCCAAAGTCCCATGCGCGAGCTTATCGCTGAGGCTATTGATGTCGTCGCTTTTCTCGTCAGAGACCCTCATATCGGCCCGAAACTTTCAGAACTCGTTTCCGTTGACGGCTTTCTTGATGGCCAATATGTCTTTCACGACTTAAAGGAGGTGGTTACTTGAAGCGTTCTCAGCTATTTACTCGGCTTGGCGGTACAAATTTATTTTCTTCTCTAATATAACGAAAGGAGTTTTTGTATTATGAACAAACGTTTTTCTACGTGGCTCTTTGGGCGCAGAACTGCCGTACTCGCGGTCGTTGTCCTCGTCGCTCTCCTATGCTCTCCTATGGCAGCATTTGCAAGCAATAACGATTTGCCTTGGAACACCGCCCTCGAAAGGCTCGTCAATGCCTTCTCTGGCAGAACCGCTCTCCTCGTCTCCATGATTGGCATTTTCTTCGCGGGTGGTATGCTCATCTTCGGCGGAGACTTGGGCAACTTCGGCAAAATGGTCATGATGATTGTTCTCGTCGGCTCTATGATGGGCGCACTCTCCACCATCGCAAGCAATTTCATCAGCACTGAGGGCTGTCTCATTCTCTGATGCTATACAACGACGAAGAAATAAGGGTTATTCCCGTGCGCAAAAGTCTCACTCGTCCTCAGCTCATTTGCGGCTGTGATCGCGTCTTGTTCCTGCTCTTGATGCTGTTTTGCATTGCCCTCATCTTCCCCGGTGGGCTGGGGTCAGGCAATTATGTCAACATCTTAATCGGCATCGTCTTTTTCGTCGTCGGCGTTCAGATTTTGGCCGTACTCGCTAAGTATGACCCGCTTTTTAGTCTGATTTTCAGCAGGGCTATAAAGTATCAGGACGCTTACGTCTCTACGTCCCATGTTCACAGACAGGACAAAAAATACTGATGTTCGTATCTGACATACTTTTTCCAATATACGTGCGGTTAGGGGTTTTCCTCTGCCGCACTCTCTATTCTCCCGAAAGGGGGCTTTGTTATGCCTAACTTCTCGGAGGGCGACGGCTTCGCTGAACTTCTCAACTTCTCTCACATGGTCGCTCCTGAAGTCTTAGGGCTTAAAAATGGCGGATTCCTCGCAGGCTTCTGGCTCACTGGCCCTGACCTCGAAAGCTCTACTGTTCAGGAATTGGAGCATTTAAGCGAGATGATGGCTAGGGCTATCGGTCAGCTTGATGTCAGGTACTGCGTTCACTTCGAGTTCTTCAGGCGCGAGGCTCATAACTACCCGGACGGCCATTTTCACGAAACTACCACGAAACTCATCGACATGGAGCGATTCGCACAATTTCAGCAGGAAGCAGGTCATTACGAATCCATTCAGGCGATTTTCGTTACTTACGTCCCTCCCACTTTTGAGAAAAGCCCTCTACTACAGCGTATCAAGAAATTCCTCTTTGGCTCGGATACGGATAATGAGGATATGGTTGTTGAAAAACAGCTTGAACGCTTCGAGGAAGTTATTCGCGGTCTGAAGGATTCTCTTAGTCTCATTATGAAGGTTCGGCGCATGACCTTCCAGCCTGATAACGTACCTGACCCATATTCGGGAACTTCCGAACTTCTGGAGGCTGTCAATGCTTGCGTCAATGGTAACTGGCATCCTATAAGGCTTCCGGCGTTTCCATATTACCTTGACTGCACTCTCGCTAAAGACTGCATTAACGGTAAAAGCCTTGAATACAACAATGAGTACGTTCAATGTGTTTCACTTGTTAATTATCCGGCGGGGACTTTCCCGTCTATTCTATCGGACTTGCAGACTTTGCCCATCTCTTTCAGATGGTCTAACCGTTTCATCTTAACCGACATGCGCGAGGCTATGGGTCAGATTGAAACTAAACGAAGACAATGGGTCCAAAAAATGCGCAGTCTCTTCTCTCAGATTACGGGCATTCAGACTAACAGGGTTAATCAGGACGCGGTCGCTATGGTTGAGGACTTGGATAACGCTCTGCAAGACGCTCATTCGGGTGAGGTCGCTTTCGGCAATCACACTTCTACTGTCGTTTTGCGTCATTCCAATCCTCAATTTCTGGAAGAGGCTGCTCGTGAGGTCGTCAAAGTTTTTGAACGCGCTGGCTGTAACGCTCGACTCGAATCCATCAATAATTTTGAGGCGTTTTTGGGGTCTCTGCCCGGTCATGGCAAAGGCCGTCGATTATCCAGTCTCGGCTTAGGCCCAGTTGCTTTGGCCTTCGTCGGCTCAAGCGGGGCGGAGGATTTATCCAGAGTTCGGGAACTTAAAGAACATTACGGGCGTTTATAGCCTGTCCAGTGGCTCAAAGAACGTGAGTTACCTGACTGGGCTGACGCTTGGGAGAAAGTTGACCGCTCTTTTGATGCTCAAACTTTACGCAAAGAATGGAGAGATAATATCAATGTACAAAATTATAAGGTCTCTTAATGTCTTTCTCATCGCTTTATTCGTTTTCACATCTGCTCCGGCTCACGCTTGGTGGCTTTGGGTTGAGGGCTTTCCTGTTATGGAGAGTACTCAGCTTGACAAACTCGCCGCTGATATTCACGAAGTCGATGAACAACTAGAAATGCTCAAGAATCATCTCGCCATGCTCAAGTCCCTTCAATCTCGACTCTTGCTGTTGGGCAACGGTCAGATTATGCAGGTCTTCAATGAGGCTCAATCAGTCCTACAAAACGCTCAAAGCCTCGCCGCTGGGGTCTCCAACTTCGGCAACGCCTTTAAGGAACATTTCCCTGATGACTACGAGAACATCACTTCCGCCATTACTGAGGGGAAACGTCTCGCTGATGACTGGCGCAAGGTCGAGGAAGGGTACATGAAAGTCCTCAACATGAATGCTAAGAACTTCAACAACGAGCAGGAAGTCAGGAACAAAATGGTTCAGACATTGAATGAGACCGATCCAAATTCAGGTCAGACTAAGGCCATTCAGATTATTGGGGCTATCGTCAATCATGCTTCCTTCCTCCTTGATAGAAACAATCAGGAATTAAGCGGCTTCATGGAGAACTACATTACTCGTCAACAAGCTGAAAAGCAACGCAAGCAACTCGCTAAGAAGAACATTACCAAGATGGGGAAAAATGCTTCTCAGGCTCAACGTTCCGGCAAATCTTTTACTCCGGGATTCAAATAATCGGGAGGGGTTTACATGAAACGCAGAATTTTTACTCTCGTACTTTTAGCTCTCGTTGGGGTTGGGGTCTGGGCTTCTTGCTCGGAGTGTTTCATCGCTCAGGAGACTACTCAGATCACCGTCAAGATTAAGGCCGTCGCTGAATAGCTCAATACCATTGATATGAAATTGAATCAGCTCAAAATGTTGGCTCAACTTCCTCAATCCGTTATCAATCAGATTAACGGCATGAAAGAACTTCTCTCCGAGAATTTCTCGCAGGTCAGAGGCATTCTGCAACAAGTTGACAGCATTACTCACTTCACTGACGACATCGAGAACATGCTCAAATCACGACACCCTGAATGGCAACAGGGCTTGAATATTGACGAGCTGAAAGAGCGTAACAAAAAACGAGACAAACAGCTAAAACACACCTTTGAGGCTTACTTAAAGGCTCTCAACATCACTGCTAAGGATTTCAAGAACGACGAGCAAACACGCGAAAAACTTTTATCCGCTCTATCTAACTCGGGGGGACAGGTTCAGGCTTTACAGGCTCTCGGCGCATTGCTGGATCATACTAGCTCCATTATTGCCCGCAACGAGCAGACTCTTCAAGGCTTCTTGACTGTCTTCCTTGAGGCTGAACGTGATGATGTCGATAAATGTGAACAGCTTGAACAGAGTATCGTCGAGGCTTACAAGTCCCTACAAAATCTTCAAGCTCCCGGTCAAACTTTCACTCCGGGCTTCAAGTAGTGGAGTTCTCAGCATGAGAAAATTTTTCATCGCATTTTTCTCGCTCATTTGCGTTTTGGGTCTGGCACTAACTGCTTACGCCGCCACTCCCGGCACTAATGCCACTCTTGAATTTGTCGAAGGCTTCACTTCTGGCATTACGGGGCAGCTCCTATCCTTCGCTCGAAAATTATTCATCGGGCTGGCTACTCTGTCCCTCGCTATGGGACTTGGCAAAATGATTCTCAGCGGCGAAAGTAATATCGGCTCAGTCGCTGCTCATATCGCTAAATGCAGTATCTACATCGCCTCCTTAACAATAAATATTTTTTAGAATTTCTCTTAGAATTTATTATACTATTTACTGATAATTATATTGTATAATATTCTCAAAAGGAGCTGAGAAAATGTCATCAGTAGTAAGTGCAATAAAGGACACAATACCACTCTCACAATTTAATCGCGGTATGGCCGGAAAAATATTCTCTGAAGTTAAGACACATGGTTCAAAAGTAGTAATGAAGAATAACAATCCGGAAGTAGTTTTAGTGCCGCCAGATGAATATTTAGAGATAACGGATGCGCTGAATGATTACTTGTTGCTGACGATGGCAGTAAAGCGAATGGAAAGTTATGACCCGTTGAAAGTGATAACAGAGTCAGAAATGGATAAACGTCTTGGAATAACGCAGGAGGATTTAGACAGTATCGGCGAGGTAGAAATAGAATGAGCTGGGAACTGATTTATCTTCCTGAAGTTGAAGGCGACTATAATAATTTGAGTCGTCGTCAGCAGTTAATGACAGACAAAATGCTAAAACGAGTGAAGGAGAATCCGTTACCGAGTAATGAGGGAGGTTACGGCAAACCCTTGGGACATAAGCGCGGCAGAAATCTCACAGGTTATCTTAAAATCAAGCTGCGAGGCGAAGGTATCAGAATAGTGTATAAGTTAAAGCGAACGGCAACGAAGATGCTTGTGATAGTAATCGGACTTCGAGAAGATGAAGAAGTTTACGAAATAGCCCAAGAACGCATAAATAGATATAAGCTGTAATGAATGAAGTTCAAATATATTCCGTAGCAATAACGGCAGACGCTCTCTCATATTCCGAAAAAGTACGTCGCCTTATAGAAGCCTCGGTAGCCTCCGAGACGCGGCGCGCATATGCCTCACGGCTGAAACGGTTTGTGAACTGGTGCAATGAGAAGGGATTAAGTTGCACGTATCCGATTGAGCCAGAAATCTTAGCGATGTACATAACAGACATGGCCGGAGACGGATTATCGAATGCGACAATAACTCAGACAATGGCGGCAGTTTCGACAACGCATAAAGCACAGGGACTAAATTCGCCGACGGAGAGCCTGTTGGTGAAGAAAGTACTGAGAGGATTTCGGCGTGAATACGGGACAGCGCATAAGAAGCATGACGCAGCGACGGTTGAGGTAGTGCGCTACCTTCTGAAATCGATCCCCGATGACAATTCCCCTAAAAATGTTCGGGACAAAGCGATAATTGCTATGGGATTCGCAGGAGCGTTCCGGCGTTCGGAGTTGTGCGCGATAGATGTTGAGCATCTGAAGTGGGTATTTCGTGAGAAGCAGGAAATCGTATTAATTGAGTTGAAACGCTCGAAGACTGACCAAGAGGGGCGTGGAATGACAAAGGCGATATTTCCGAGTCAGGATAAAACTGTATCACCGGATAAAACTGTATCACCGACTGAGCTGTTAAAGAGGTGGCTGAAAATTCGCGGTTCAGAGGGCGCACTGTTCACACGGATATTGAAGGGCGAGCATATGACGGACGAACGCCTTACGCCTCAGAGCGTGCGGTTGATAGTGAAACATACGGCGGCGAAAGCGGGATTATCGCTAGACCTGACAGCGCACAGCCTGCGCTCAGGTTTCGTAACGACGGCAATCCGGCAGGGAAAAACAGAACGCTCTATAATGAACCAAACAGGCCACAGGTCAACGCAAGTGCTTCGCGAGTACTTCCAGCGTGAGGATGCAATCGAGGACAACGCAGCAGATAATATAATCTGATGTAAAGGAGCTGACGTAGAATGAAAAAGCTGCCGATAGGGGTACAGGACTTTGTACAGTTAAGGCAGGATAACCTGTTGTATGTAGATAAGACAGCCAGATTACTCGAACTTATCGAGAATGGACGAAGATATTTCCTCTCGCGCCCCCGTCGTTTTGGAAAGTCGTTAATGCTCTCGACCTTTGACGCGATGTTTAGGGGACGCAAAGAGTATTTCAAAGGACTTGCGGCGGAAGAATGGGTAACCAGACAGTCAGAGCGTCCTGCGCCTGTTCTAAGATTCGATATGTCAACAATGGAAGCGACTAGTTCAGAAGAGATGAAGCAGTCGTTGAAGGAAACAATATACCGTATGGCCGAAGATTTTAACCTTAAAGTTCACAGTCAGACATTAGGAGGAGTATTCATTGACCTTATAAAGCAGCTCCAAAAGCAAAGAGGTTATGTCGTAGTCTTAATAGACGAATACGACAAGCCGATACTGGACAATCTCTCGGATATAAGGAAAGCGAACGAAATGCGTGAAGTGCTGCGTTCGTTCTATACGGTGCTGAAAAGCTGTGATGAGTACCTGCGCTTTGTGTTCATAACGGGGATCTCTAAATTTAGCAAGATGGGCGTGTTCTTCGCTATGAATAACCTGCTTGATATTTCCATGTTGGAACAGTATGGCGATATAGCGGGGTACACCCAGGACGAGCTGGAACACTCATTCTCAGACTGGCTCAGTTCGACAGCGGACAGAAAAAAAATCAGTCGAGATGAAATACTCTTACGCCTCAAGAACTACTATGACGGCTTCAGCTTTGACGGCGTGAACCGAATCTACAACCCGTTCTCGATTCTAAGTTTCTTCGGTACAAGTGAGTTCCGAAACTACTGGTACGAATCTGGCTCACCTTTCTTCATAGTCAACTGGATGCAAGAACATCAGATACTAGACCCTGAAGAATATCGGCACATTGTAGTAAATGGCAACGACTTTATAAGCATACAGGAGATAGAGCAGGCAGACGCGGCGAGTTTCCTTTACCAGAGCGGTTATCTGACAATCGAAAAGAAAGAGGAACAGCTATTGACGCTTGATTATCCGAACCGTGAAGTGAAAAACTCACTATCAAGCATGTACCTAAAGCTAGTCTACCGTGTTGAGGGATATGCACTTCTGGGAAATCAGATATGGAAGGCATTACGTGAGGGGGATATACCAGAGATTGTGAGGCTGTATAATACTGCGCTTGCGGGAGTTGCTTATGATGACTTTCCAAATCGCAATGAGTTCTGGTATCGCTCGATGTTCGTCATGTTGTTGCGTGGTGCGGGAATAATCTCGTACAGTGAGCCTCATACCTCAAAGGGACGCGCTGATGTGGTAATTCAGTTCAAGAATCTGACTGTAGTACTGGAGTTTAAGTTATCGAAAACAAGCGCGGGTGTTGAACAGATGAAACGTCTAGGCGCACAGCAAATCAAGGAGCGTGGTTATGCGGAGAGTTACGGCGGCGATGGGCGCGAGATAATTACGGCGGTACTAGTAGCAGACGCAGAGAAACGAGAGGTGAGATAGTTGGAAGTAAATGACGAGTATAAAGACCGTGTATTCAAATACCTTTTCGGCAATCCTGCGAATCGAGCGTGGACGCTTGCGCTGTACAACGCAGTAAATGGCTCAAACTACGACAATCCAGAGGAAATAGAGTACAACACAATCGAAGACGCGGTGTATTTGGGCATGAGGAATGATGTATCGTTCATAATCGTAGACGAGCTGAATCTATGGGAACATCAGAGTACGTACAATCCGAATATGCCGATGCGCTTTTTTCTTTACGCCGCAAAGCTCTATGAGAAATACATTGCAGGAAGTGATTACTACCCGTACAGCAGTGTGTTGCAGCCTGCGCCGCGTCCTAAGTGCATATGCTTCTACAATGGAACGGCCAGTCAACCCGAACGCAAAATCCTGCGACTGAGTGAGGCATTCGGCAGCGAGGGCGATATTGAGGTAGTAGTTACCATGCTGAATATCAATTACGGGAAGAATCGTGAACTGATGGAAGCATGTGAACCGTTGAGCGAATATGCCTGGCTGGTTGAGACTATCAGGAAAAATCAACGTACAATGAGAAATCTTGAGACGGCAATAGACGCAGCTATCGATGAAATGCCCGATGAGTTTGTGATAAAGAGATTTCTGTTGATGAACAAAGCGGAGGTAAAGGGTATGTTTCTAACGGAGTATGATCAAGAAAAAGTCTTAGCGCAGGCAGTAAACGAAGACCGCAGACGTGTAGCCACAGATATGCTGAAGGAGAAATTACCGCTCCCGTTAATAGCGAAGATAAGCAAGCTCTCAGAGGACGCGATACGGAAATTAGCCAACAATCTTGGAATGAGTATCGCGTGAGGTCGTAGGGCGCACTTGGAACGCCTCAAAAACATTCCTGTAACAGAGAGGGAAGCTCCAGAAGTCAAGGAGCGATATGCGCCTGATAGTGAACGGGCAAAATCGTAGGTGCGCGTTATTCCCCTATAAGCGCGAGAGGCGGAGAAAGCGATTCTGTGTTAGTGGTGCTTGTACGGTCGAAAGTGAAGCGTCATATGTCGTACGGCAGGTTGTACAGGCACACAGTGGGAGTAATCTTTTTGCGCTGGAGGCACTGAAAGCGATGTACTTTTGCGGCGTTGATAGCGCGAGTACTAATAAGCGTCTGGAGCGTCTAGGGCGATGGCTGCTCGTCGGGTACGAGTCGGGGGCAATATGCGCGTACCCTTCATGATGAGGAAGTGCGGAGAGCGGCAATCCATTAATGCCTCAATATTCACGGACGCAACGAGGCGTGCCTGATTGAACATCGATGAAAGTGCTGTATACGCCTCAAGCGGTATGAATTACCAAATAATGCGCGTTAATCGTCGATAAGCCTTGAAAGCGATTCGGCGTTAGTGGTATTTTGACGGCAAAAGGAATTGTCATGATTGTCATACGTTGTAAACGTTGATATGCGTGCACTTCGTACAATGACGAAGTAGGCGTTTTGAATCGTCATACGTCATAAAGCAAGTTGTACTAACGCGCCAAAGGCGTTATCGTTGAAAATCTTTCGCGCTGGAGGCATTGACGGCGCGATGATGTTCATCGGTGTGAAGCTACGCCGCACCCTTCATGAGGAAGGTATTGCGAATGTGGCAATCGCGCTCTATACGGCGTGCAGTGGGTTGTGTTTGAGCGCGATTACGAAAGTTGCCCGTTGAGCTGTACGAGCGTCCATGCGGTACGGCATAATGCGCGAGGTTCTATGAGTACGTGCTTCTCCCTTCATGGCGATGGACACACGCGGCTCGATGAACGAGAGAGCGTGAAGCCCGCCTCATCGAGAACCTTGTAGAAGTCGCGCTGATTGCGAGCAGTCTCATCGTTACGAGCGCAATAGTCGCGATAAGCCCGATAGAGCAACAGTCAAGAAAACACACATTAAACACAAGTAACGCAGGCTCTCTGCAACCGTGAAGAAATCTTCAGCAAAACTTTTAACGTATTTTTCCGAGAAACGCTCATTGCGATATTCTATCCTCATGTTGTAGAGGCCGTTCGTTGAGAAGAACTGTATCGACATGCAGCCCGTTACCATTCCCGTGTGATAATGTTCCATGAAGTAAGAGTCTCCGTCTATGAGATTTTCCCCTGCTGACGTACCCATCTTGTCTGTGAACAAATCACCCTGATATATGAACTCTACATCCTCATTCACGGGGCAGTGTTTCAGCACCTCATCGAACGAATATATATCATTCCCAAGCATCGAGGATTTGATACAAGCACATACCTTCACCCCCACCCGACTAACGAAGGGGTGAAGCCTGAAAAGGGGGTGAAAATCGCATGAGAAAAGCACCTCCTCTGTAGAAGAGACGCTTGCTTAGTACGATAAACTGGAATCTATCCATCCCATTCGTATGCCAGCTTTGGACCACCATCAAATTGGACCAAACCGCAATACTTAAAGCCTTCCCTGCTGAGTATGTGTTGCATTACTTTGTTTTCTTCCTGCGTATCCAGTCGGATTGCGTCAATGCAATTTAAACGGCAAGAATCCTTGATGAGCTGGAAAGCATTATGTGACAACCCGCCTCCTCTGGCTCTACTGCTGAAAGCCATTCGATGCACCACAGCATAAGGCTTTTCTGTTTTCCAGGCTCCATCGATCTTTGCATACGCAGGCTCATCGCCGATTATAATGCAGCAGTAGCTAATGACCTCATTTTCTTTCACAAACACATATCCGATGTTTTGAGCAATATCATCAAGAATTGTCTGTTCAGTGGGATAATCGGGATGCCACTGTTCAAAGCCCAAAGATTTGTGATAAGCTCTCGCATCTTCAATGCATTGGTAGCATATTCTCGCTTCCTGCAAATTTGCCAATCTCAGCTCTATCTATATCGCCTCCACAAACGCCGATTTGTGCGGCTGGGCAGACGTCCAGCCTCTGCATATTAGTATAATCCTGCCATGCCCCTTTCTCAAGAAAAAAAGTGTAAACAAGAAAAAATCCCTGCCAGGAACCATGTCCCGGCAGGGCCGTCGTGCTTTCAAATCTCAATCTCCACCCCGCAGGAGAGGGTAAAGGTCATCGCACCCTTCCGATGCACCGTGACCTTCTCGACCAGATGCCACCAGTAGTCTGTACGGAATTCGGTGATGCAGTCTGGCAGGGCTTCGACGTCATCGGTGAGGCTCGCAAATCGTGGGCGCACATCAAGATACTGCGTAATCCCGAACACAGCGATTTGCCCAAAAGCGCATAATGAGATTATTCTACTCGGATACCGTTTCAAGTTAATTCAGTCGCTCATTCCTGAGACCGATGAACAAGGACGCGCGATAAAGTTCTACCCGCAGGAAATGTACAGGTACAAAAACAACCCGTTAAGGCTTATTCGCGCGTTTCCGTCCGTGTCGGCGAATAGATGTTTCGTGAAGGTTCTGCCGTTATCGTCCCTCTTGGCGCGGTAATCTTCAGGCAGACGGAAATTATGACTGCTCACGCATTCTCCGTCCCTCTTGATTTCGTCATACTGACTCCGGCAGCTTTCCGACTTGCTTGCAAGATATACATGGTACTTGTCATCAAGCTCGTGAAATTTATCCTCCGCGTATCTGTTCAGCATCGCCGCGCAGTGTTCATCATTCGCAAAAAGTATGCAGTCAATTTTATATTCATCTGGGCGATTCTCTTCTCCGTATCTTTTCCCGTATGCGTATGTGAAGCCGTAATTGCCCATTTTCACGTCGGCTTCTCTCATACGCCTGTCCAAATCACTTTCAGACATACAGAATATATCCCTCGTCCCGAAACTGCCCATTTCACCGCCAAGCGCGTGGGATGATAGTAACATCGAGCATACATAACTGCATAGAGTATTACCGGGCTGTGAATAATTGTCTCTCTGAGATGAAAACTCCATACCAAGCGTTGATAGCGTTTTCCGGGACAAATGGTGATTTCAGGCAAGAGCTAACCTCATCGGGGATTAACGGTTTCCCTGACTCACAGATTCCCGTGAAATTCCGTGAAGATGAATATAGGCTGCTGATTGTGGCAGATATGTTCCAGACAGGATTTAATGAACCTCTGCTGCACACGATGTATATCGACAATGAGATAAGCGGAGTAAAGGCAGTGCAGACATTATCACGTCTGAATCGTACATATCCGGGTAAGAGTGAGACATTCATACTTGACTTTGCGAATGATGCGGGAGTGATTGCGGACTCTTTCTCGCGGTATTACAAGACGGCGATACTATCAGGGGAGACCGACCCGAACGAGCTATATAACCTTGAAGCGATAGTGATGGAATGCGAAGTGTTTACGCAGGACGAAGTGAAAGAGCTTGTGAAGCTGTATACAGACGGTGGAAGCCGTGAAAAGATAGATTCTGTTCTCGATAAACATGCGGTAATATTCGCCAACCTAGATAAGGATTTGCAGATAAAATTCAAGCGTTCGGCAAGAAGATTCGTGAAGCTGTATAACTTTCTTGGAGCAATACTGCCATATAGCAATGCGGAGTGGGAGAGGCTGTGTATCTTTCTGACGCTGCTGCTGCCTAAGCTGCCTGCGGTGAGGGATGATGATTTTCCCGCTGGACTGTATGAAGCAGTAGACCTAGAGAGCTACCGAATTGAGGCAAAAGAAACGATGTCCCTTGCGCTTGATGATGATGACAAAGAAATATCCCCTGCAACAGTGAAAGACTCCCCGAAAGATTCAGAGAAAGATTTGCTTTCGGTGATAGTGTATGAGTTCAACATGATGTTCAGCAACGCGGGATGGAAAGACGGGGATAATGTGTGCTGGCAGATTTGCCGAATTGCAGAAATGCTTGCTGAGGATAGGACGTGCCGTAATGCGCTGAGAAACTCCGATGAGCAGGGAGCAAGGATAGAGATAGAAGAAGCATTGCGCCGGGCGGTGAACGTAGTAGCGGCAGACAGCATAGAGCTGTATGGTCGTTATCAGAGCAATGATGACTTCAGGAAATGGCTGGTAGATAGAATGACGGTGATAATGAGGAAAAGAAATGAGGAACAAGGAAGAGAGTATTTTACGGAGTGATGATTCTCAGAATATGTATATGTACTAGAAATCAGAAAAATACACGAGGCACTTATTATTCAGGATCTCGAAAACAGAAGGGGGGATTCCGTTTTCACTTTTTGTTGTGCGTAATGCCTCCGCGATATGTTCCGTAATTTCGCGCTCAAAAATTTCTTTTGCCCTCACAATTTCGTTCACCGTCAAATTTTCTGACTCAGTAACAGCTTCCCTCATTGTTATTGCTGTATGGTCATTCTGAAGCCGAGCAATGTCTCTTCTAACTCGTAAGCTCTGCGATACCGTGAAGTCTTGAGTTTAACACGAAAAGTATAGTTGCGTGCTGTAATAGCAAACGACACCCGGTGCGATACCGAGTGCCGTTCGTTATATCCAATGTGTTCCATCGTGTCCTATTCCACGTTGGTCATCTGCTTTTTGTACTTACTATTTTGCATTCCTGAAATCCGGGAAACGCCCATCCCTATAAAGAGGAGCAATGACTTTTGACAGGGCGTATGCCACACGGAAGGCATTCAAATCATCATAGGTGTTGCTGACAATCTGCACGCCGACGGGAACGTTTTTGTCGGACAGTTCAACTGGCATCGACACAACCGGATATCTGCTGGCAAGATTCCAAATCGGTGTCAAAACAAGGTTAGTGCTGTAATGTTTTTTCCCGTGTACCTGTGCTGCTTTATCAGGTGTCGCTTCAAGATCTGCGGGGAAATGCGGCGTTGCCAGCGTGGGCATGACCAGAGCAATGCAACCATTCTCGAAGACCTTCCGCTGTACGTCCTGATGCAGCTTCGTAATCAGATTTGCCGCGTCAACCTGATTCTGCGGAGTCAGCTTGCCCGCGTACGTCTCTATGTTCCTCACGTACGAGCAGAACATGTCGCGATGCTCTTCCAAACCATCGAATATTGAGTACATGCTTGTCGACATGAGTCCCCTGAGATAGGTCGGCATGAAGCTTTCGGCGGTAAAGTCGAGTTCTATCCGTTCAACCTGCGCTCCGGCCTTCTCCAGTGCCGCGACTACGGTATCTATGGCATGGTCGGATTCCTGGCTCAGACCGCCCTTAATCCAGTTCTTGAAATAGGCGACGGCGACCTTCTGCCCCTCAATCGAAGCGTATTCCTGAGGATAGTCGAGCTTGGGACGGATTGAAGCATGAATCTTAGGGCTGGGGCCGACAACGACATTCTGCATTAGCACCAAGTCGGCAAAAGTGCGAGCTATCGGTCCGTAAGTTTCGTATGCGTTATCCGATGTGGCAACGCGACCGAACGGTGGCTTGAAACCGTACAGCCCGTTCATGGCAGCGGGAATGCGGATTGAGCCGCCCATATCGGAGCCTGTGGCCAACGTGCAGAAGCCCGCAGCCAGTGCTGCGCCTGAACCGCCAGACGACCCGCCTGTGCCGTAGTAGAGGTTCCACGGATTGCGTGTGACACCGTAGAGGCGCGACCATGTCATGGGGCTGATGTACTGCTCAGGTACTGTCGTCTGGAAGACAAATATTGCGCCCTCTTCGCGGAGTTTCTGAATCATGGCTTCGTCATCGGTGCGCGGCTCGGAATCCTTCAGGAGAAGGGACGCGGCATCAACGCGCCATCCCTTGACTGCAATATCGTCCTTTACGCCGACGGTAATCCCCTCAAGAGCGCGAGCGGAGCCTTTCCGATAGCGTTCATCGGCCTCCTTTGCCAGCTTCCTGGCCTCGTCAAAGTTGTCGAAGGTGATGGCATTGACCTTACCGGCATTGAACGTGTCCAGCTCGTTCACCAAGTCCCGGCGCGATACGTTGTATTCGCCATTGTACTTTTTTACACGGCTAATCTGTGCTTCAAGAACTTCGCTAGGCGTTGTCTCACCTTTTTTGAACAGTTCTATGAGCTGTACGGCGGGCATGTATGCCAGTTCTTCCTGCGAAAATTTCGACTGGGCAAAAACTGCACTTGAGCCTGATGCAAAGAGCGCAATCAGCACTCCTGCCATGAATGCAAAAAGTGCTTTCCTAAACAATCTGTTCATTCATTAACCTCCCTAGTAATCATTTTATTAGTTCAGCTTGAAGTCGTAATGCTTCGTGTAATCCTCCTGAACGTTCAGACGTAGTGTCTTGTTCACCAGGTCGTAAACCGCCGTGTGCCATGTCTGCCAGAAGTTATTGGGCTGAACGTTCCTGTCATGCAGCTTGTATGTATCCATGCTATGCTGAATCACGGCTTTGAAGTCCATAGGAGCGTCTGCGATTGTCAGATTTCCTTCTGTATACTCTGTGTACCAGAAAGGATTTGTGTCCGCTTCATAAGCCTGAGTATACTTCACGCGCTCCATTAAGTGAGCCATTCCATCAGCTGACTCTTTGCCCTCCGCGTAATGCTCCTTCAGTATGGCGTAACGCTCAACACCGCAGGCATGTGGAGTAAGGACGGGGAAACCCTCATAGACTTTTCCGGCTACTTTCTGCCCTGTCTGAGCTACATGCTTTGCGTAGGCAGTCTTCGGTGCGTAGTTCACGTAGAAGTTTGTCATGATGTTATCCGTGTCATTTCTTGCAATGAGTTCACCGTCAATGCACTCAATGATGTAGGTCTCCTTTGCGTCAGAGAGCATCCAGTGAAGCCCCCATGAGCCGTAACCGCCGTAAATGTCCATGTTCTTCAGCAGCTCCACGCCATGAGCGGCGGATTTTGCGTGGTCGAGAACGTAGCGGACTACCGCAATAGCGTGAATGCGGGGTTTGCCGTAATTGGTTGAGAGCTTAGTAGCGAAATCAAGGTCGATTGCAGGAGCAACGTTGCAATTCATGGCCACGCCGTTTTCGTTAATGCCGTCAAAAGTCAGGTTTGGCATTGCGAGTAACTCAGCTTCCGAAGCTTTATCAACCGTACTGGATTTCAGCGTGAGAACTGCGGCAATTCCGATACTTGCGTAACGTCCCTCTTTTGCGGCAACTTTGATTACAAACTCCGGCACATCAGCGTAATCCAAGTCCAAATTACGGCCGTAGAAGTTTCCGTTGCGAACGGCAGAGCAAGCGAATCCCATTTTGATGTTTTCGCCCGTCGCGAGGTCGGGAACGTAGTCGGTGAACTCCATGTAGTAGAGGTAATCGGCCAGTTTTTTGGGAGCTGTGAAGGGGGCTGCCTGAGCTGTAACAGTGAGGCTTGCAACTATGAGTACAGCCAGTAAGACATTAAACGCTTTCTTAGAGAGATTCATAATTATCTCCTCCTATGATATTTTCGCCGGGAGCGCGTATATCCCGACAATGATATGTTATTATTTTTTCTCCGTTAGCGTAAGAGGGTTTCCAGAGAGTCAAATTCTTTTTGTCTTTCAGAACTGTCCGGAATTATCACCGTTACTACAGTTCCTCCGCTGTCATTGGGCGTTATCGTCAGGCTTCCGCCGCACATAATTTCGAGTCTTTGCTGAATATTTTTGAGGGCTATATGAGGCTCGCCGTCATCGGCAGGGTTAAAACCTTTCCCGTTATCCGCAACAACAATCTCACTTCCTGAATCCGTTTTCCGCGTCTTGATGGAAATTCTGAACGGACCGGCATACGGATCCCGGCCATGCTTTACGGCATTCTCAACAATGGGCTGCAATGTCAGCGGAGGCACCCGGAACCATATATGCGGAGTGTCGTACTCAACAAACAGGCTGTCTTCATATTGAGCTTGTTCTACAGCAAGGTAGGCGCGTGTGTGTTCCAGCTCCGAAGAAAACGGAATTGGCGTTGCGCTCGCAATGGCGGTAAAGTTCTTGCGCAGGTATGTTGTGAAATCCATGATAACCTGCCGGGCAAGTTTTGGATTCTGACCGCAGAGGCAATATATACTCGTCATAGTGTTATAGATGAAGTGAGGCCGCATTTGCAGCACCATAATGCTGTTGCGCTGATTGGCGATTTCCCGCTGCCGGCTCAAATACTGTTCAACCTGATCGGACAATATAAGGCTGTACATAGACAGTGCGGACATGACAACGCATATGTCTACGAGCGGGTATACTTCGATGAATATATTTATAACTAACACTCCTGTTATGGGAAGCAGGGCAATTAGAAAGCTGAGGAATTTTTTACGTGAAAGGTACCTGCGCCTCCGCATCAGGCCTCCGATATTGAGCATTAAGAGAATGAGCGGCGGCACCATCAGCAGCGGATACCAAGAGTCGCGGTAATATTTATTGTCAGGCGTGAAATAGTAGCAGACTCCAATGAACGGAGCAATTACAAGCATTGCGCAAAAGACTGCCCATAGACTCAGCACGGCATAAAACAGCTTGCTTGAGCGCGCATCTTCTCCGCAGCAGTGCAGAAGATAAACCGTAATCATAGGCAGAGTCATCGAGAGTAGCAGGGATTCCAGAATGAATGTGATATATAGAGACGCAATCGGGACTGTATGACTGTACAAAACAACCTGAATGATACAGTTCAAGCTCAACAGCACAAAAGCGGCAAAAAGTATCCGAAAAAAACGTTTGCTCCAGCGGTCTACATTGGGCATAATAGTGATGAACCACAGTCCCAGCAAACTTAACAGAAGAGTCGCGCCGCTCGCAAAATAGTAGAAGAAGAAATCGTACCAGAAAATCACTGCTCAACATCTCCTGCTGAAAACGGATAACGCAGCTTCTTCAGCTGTTCCTTTACGTCCTCTGTAGTCAGGGGCTTCAGCATGAAACCGCTTGCCTTAGTTTTCCATGCGTCGAGTGAGTAATCAGCATAGGCAGTAAGAAACACAATGTTTGTGCGGGGATTGATTTCAAGCAGAGTGCCGCAAAGATCAAGACCGCTTGATGTTCCCAGCTCAATATCGAGAACAGCAAGAGCGACACGATTCTTTTTCGCGTATTCAATCGCTTCCAACGGCCAAATAAAGCCCGTTATTGTAGCGTTAGGCATGACTTCACCAAGTACAGCCAGACAGTCAGAGAGAATTACCTTGCTGTCGTCAACGATAATGACGTTTGGATTTTCTTCGCTCTGAGCCGCGAGCCTGAACAATTCATTGACATCAACACCGAGACAGTCAGCAATCCGGCAAATCATAACAGCGTCGGGCAGTCTGCTGGCATTTTCCCAGCGTGCAACTGTAGAATGATTGACGAACATTTTTTGTCCGAGCTGTCTTTGTGAAAGCCCTCTGTTTTCTCGAAGTGTGCGCAGAGTTCTGGCAAATAAAGTCTTCATTCAATCAATGCACCTCCTGTTTTATGTTAGCTTATGATAAATCGGCGTGATGTAAAAATGCAGCGGAGCAGTTTTGACAGTCTGGAAACAAACTTTGACTGCAACAGAGCAAGAATAGATAATGAAATAATCTTTAACGAAAGGAAGTATCAATATCATGCGCAAATTAAGATTACTCACGGCAATTCTGATGGCGGTATTCTGTCTTCAGTTTTGCGGAGAGTTTGCGGAAGCCGCTCAGACGATAAACGGCAAAGCAATCGGAAGCGTTGACGACATAGTCAAGGAAGTCAACGGGGGAGAGCTCTCACTCCCAAAGAAGGGACTAATCACCGTCAGATGCTTGGCTGACGAAGACAAAACCTATCTTGACGTATTCGCCTCATTGTTCGGAGAGGACGGTTCAGCGTCGGCAAAGCGGAAGATTTGGTCAAACCCTAACCCGGACGTGTCCATTACCAAGTATGAAGGCGAGCCTAAGTTTTACCGCCCTGCCGTATCACGCAGACTGTACAACGGCAAAAGAGTGTTGATGCTCCACAACATAGCCCCTAACGGCAGCCTCAAGTATTTCTTCAAGACTCTTTCCAGCACCAAAGACGAAAATACGACCGACACAACACCTGACAATCTCGCAAATACGGTAAGCATTTCGGATTTCGGCACATATACATCACCGGCGTTTTCAAATGCTGAAAATTATATCAGCGAGGTGTACGGAACAGGGGTTATGTCCGTCAAGGGCTATGACCGCGAAATTTTTGTTGCCGCTTCGGGTGTGAACAGGTATTCCCAAGCTGATCAGGAAGTGCGACTTGAATTTTTCGCCGTCGGTGCTGACAATGAAGGCAATATGAAGTATGAGGCTTTGACCGGCCTGACGCGTACAACTCCTTTCAGGCAAAAACCGTATATCGTATCATTGGCGGTCGGAGATTTTGACGGCGACAAGTACAACAACGAAGTAGCCTTGATGATTAACGCGCTACAAGACATCTGGATTTTCGTTTACAGGCTGAATTACTCGAACGGGAAATTGGAGCTGACATCTCTGGGCGATCGAAGAGGGATTCACGCTTTCTCAACAAACCAGTGGGATAACGACATCGAACGTCAGCCGGTAACAGACATGGTCGCAGGAGATTTTGACGGAGACGGTACGGACGAAATAGCCCTGCTCTTCAAGATTCCAAATAGGTCAAATGCAAAAGACATCAAAGACGCAAAAGGCTGGCCTGACGGACCAATGGTCGGAGACATTCACTGTAAGATTCACAAGTGGAACGCAGGAAGAGGTGCTTACGACATAGATGAGACATCCCAGTCGTACACTCAGACAGATGTTACCAACGGCACTACGAACATATACTCGCAAGCAACAGTCAGCGGAGTTATCGGACTGAGAGCAGCAGCGGCTGACCTCGACGGAGACGGCAAAAGCGAGATAGTTACTCTTCTGCTTGGATATTATCACCGTAAGGCTTGGGACTCCTCAAAGAGCTCATTTCTCAGGTCGGCTTATGAATTCAGACGCGATGATTTCTACGCTTATCCGCACCTTGCTGTCTGGACATTCAACAGAGGTTCGATAAAGCCTATTCATGACTCTCACGTGAAGGGCGGAGGAGAAAGCGGCGAATACAGATATAACTGGGGTAAGCTGTATGATATGTCTGATAATAAGAGCAAGGGACTTCTCATGAATCAGCCTCACTTAGAGTACAGATACATTTGGGACGAAGAGAACGAAAGCAAAAACAAAAGAGAGGGGAACAACCCCGACTACATATATAATATGTATGCGCCCCGTATGTTCTCGATAGCGGCAGGGCCTTTCACCGGCAAAATCGGAACATTCAAGACTGTTGATGATATTGCTGTGTCGTGGAAGGACAGAGACGGCAACGACTACGTAACAATCTTCAAGACGAAACTCAACGCCAGCAAACAATTTGACGGTTTCGAGGACGGGAAAATCGCAATACGTGATAAAGCAACTTCCAGCCAAGGGTGGAATCAAACGTGGCGCGGACTTGTGGCGGTTGACCTTGCCGGAGAGGGCGTTGAACTCGGCACTCCTTCACACATGAGGAAGCATTCAAACAGAAGTTATGTCGCGGCACTCAGCGCAATTCCTTACCACGTTGACAATGTGAGCGCGGACGGAACAGCCCTTACAGAAAATCCTGTAAACTTCACGTACAGCGAAGTTGCGAACGGCGGTAATATGACAGTTTCATACGGCAGCTCAACTACTGATTCCACTACAAACACCGTGAAGCAGGACTTGAGTCAGTCGATTGAAACAATGTTTTTGGCCGACCCAACCGGAACTGACAAGAACGTTCAGCAAAAATTTGGGAAAGTAAAAGGTATGGTAGGATTCGCGTCTGCAGTCGGCAATATAGCGCACGGTATAAAAGTCAAGAATATGACTACGGAGCAGAAGCGAGCCGCGGTTTGGCAGCCTCCAAGCCCGACAGCCAAACTTCCAAAGATAATGGACTTCCTGACGGACAAAATTGACTCGATTGACCAGCGCACTAACTCTGAAGCGTCAACGACAACGATTGACAAGACCATCACGGCAACGACTTACGACAGCATTCTGTTTACTGACACTGCGAGGCATATATGGCGTTATCCGGTGCTGACGAGGCCGGTTCCGCTGTGGCTTGCTGCCGGGCCGAGAATTGACTCGAATCCGATAGAGCGTCCCAGCACAGTGCAGGGTCAAAAGGAGCTTTTCCTGACGTTCACGATGAGCGAAAACTCCGCGCTTTTTACGGTGGACGCGATAAATGACGATCTTTATCAGCCGCTTCATGAGGAGGGCAATTTCTTCTCGTATCCGTCTCAGATTGGAGATGTCGAAGGCTATAACGACGCTGGCATTCTTGCGGACGAGAACAAGTGGACATTTGGCAATACGCTGGACAACACGGGAATAACTTTCACGAAAGCAACCTCAAACATGCAGCACACGGAAAAGAAGGTAACTCCGAGCGGGTTCACTTCAACAATATCATTCTTTGACAGACTTTTTAACGGGGACAAAGCTACAGGAATAAAGATGCCTGACAGTGATAACCCTAAAACGTTCTCGAAGGAATACAACAAATCCGAACGCATAAGCTACAGTTTGCAGGGCAGCTCGAAACTTACGTCAATGCAGGCGGCGGATCACACAATCAAAATGCAGCCATTCGTAGCCAAAGAGGGAGCTATGACGCTTGGGACAGCAGTAGAACTCTCAAGCACTAATTACGCAAAACTATGGGAAAATACCAGCGTATACCGTAAGATGCCCGATCCTGCTTTATTGCTTCCTCATAAGTTTGTCAAGAGCGGCAGTGATTTCAAGGCAAACACATACGACAAGTCAGCAATGAAAATCAGGGGAATAAGATTCTATATGCCTGACTTTTCATTCTTAACGGATAACCGTCTTGTGAACGGACAGAATTATGAGATCCGTGTGCCTTTGTATAACGCGAGTTTTGTGGACACGGGAAAATTCAACGTCCGTCTTTCGTGGACAACGGACAATTCTCCGACATTTCCGAAGACTGTTATCGGAACAGTATCAATGACTCTTGGCGGCTGGCGTAACGACAAGACCAACAACAGGGGAACGGCTGTATTCAACTGGCGACCGAACATCCCGAAAGGTGACAAGTACTATTTCTATGTAGAGATAGACCCGGAAAACGCAATCACCGAAGTTCACGAGGGACGCTACAGAGCAGACAATACTACCCTCAACGATTACGGCGGGAACAACACGGGATTTTATCCGTTCAAGGTCTACAATCAGGGTGATACAGACCCGGAGGGCGGAAGTGTTCTTGCAAGCGGTGCGGGAATGTTCAGCGCGGCGGCTGATGAAGTGCGGCTGACTCCGGTGTACTTCACGGACGGCGATAACAACAGGATAACCGATATGGCAGCTTACATGAGGGCGCACAGTGATGACTCGTTCGTAACAATAACGGCCAACTTCAGCTATTCCGGGGAAGAAATCCCTTATGCTTTATTCATGGGTAGTTTGCTGACTCAGTCAGGCCGTCAGAAACTTCCGGGAGCGAGCCTCAATACAGTGGTTGACCTGAGCCGTCTTGCGGCTGGTGATATAGCTGACGTGTTTATGGTGAGTGATATTGCTCTGCTCAAAGGGAACAATCAGGTTACGTTCACGGTATCGCCTTCTGAGTTACTGGCTTCGGAAAGTGAGATAAGGGCGGCGGCAAGTTCAGCCACGTTCGGAGTGTTGCTTCTGACTGACGAGGTGCTGGAATCCTTTGAGAAAGAATTTTACGAGGGCGAAGATCCTGATTTTGAGCTTGAGCCAATCTCCGATGACATAGTTTCGAGCGCGACGGGAAGAACTTACACGCTCAGCGCAAACGAAAATGTTTTCTGGATGGTATCGGGCGTAAAACACAGCGGAACGGTTTCAACGTCAGATGAAGAAGACGATGACAGAGATTATCTCGACATCACCCTTGAGACCCTCAAGACCGCCAGCGAGGACGAAATCGCGCCTGAGAACTACGGCAAAGAGGCGGTTATAACGGTAAGCTCAATAGCAGGTTACACGCCCAAAGGAGATTATGAGATAACCGTTCAGAGATCCACAGACGGCGATGAATGGACGAATGCGGGAGTTTTGAGCTTCAACACAGAAAACGCAGAAGATGACGGGAACAACAGCGGAGGGATACATTCCTCATCAAGCAGCGGCTGTAACGCTGGGCTTAGCTTTGGAACATTGGCCTTATTACTGAGCGGTCTTATGGCCTTCAGAAGGAAAAATTGACTGTAAGGACATGCCCCCGAACGTGAAAACGCTCGGGGGTTTTCATTAAAGCAGGAAGATAAACATGAAGAAATTATTGACGATTTACGATTTAGCGGTAGGTTTAATTGCTGCTCTTGGTTATGGATTCGGCTTTGAAATCCCGAAGCTCATGGGCTATTCAATATGGCTGAGTGCGGTTATTTGTCTTGTTGTCGGTATGTTGGTTGAAGACATGGTTAAAAAGATTGTTTTCAGCCGTGCCGTTCAGAAAAAAAACTCGCACCGTTTTATGGCACTTGCTGCGATTGTTGCAGTGTTCCTGGCCGTGCGGTATTTTGCTACGGAATTTATGAAAATGGATCTGTCTGAACACGTAGCAGTAGAAATCATATATGTCATAATCCCGCCGATTATAGTTTTCGCTTGCCGAATGGTTCTGCGCTGGTATCGTTCAAAGAAAATTCACGAACGTTATGGAGACGGCAGCGGAGGCTTTATGTTTGATGACGTGCTGAAACAAGACGCACTAGATGAAATTAACCGTCAGAATCAGCAAATTCACGGCGGTTTTGATTCAGACTGCTCAATCAAGACAAAAAACGGTACATTCGTAGGTAAAAAAGTTAAAGATTCTTTATTCTTCTACGGAATTCCTTACGCAAAGCCTCCCATTGGCAAACTTCGCTGGAAAGCTCCCGAGCCGCTGCCCGAATCAGATGAAGTTTTCGAGGCAAAATATTTCGGCGCGTCTGCGATTCAGGCCGATTACGAAGGCTCGCCCTTAAAACATCACCGTCAAAGCGAAGACTGCCTGACCCTGAACATTTGCACAGGCTGCAAAAAAACTGTACAGAAACAACCTGTCATTGTGATTTTTCATCACGGCGATTTTTCTTATGGCAGTTCCGCTGATCCGTTGTTTTATGCTGACAATTTCCTGAAAATCTATCCTGATACTGTGTGCGTAACTTTCAATTACCGTCTTGGAATATTGGGCTTCATTGATTTTTCCGAAGTTCCGGGCGGCGGTGAATATCCTGACGCGATTAATCTCGGACTGCTTGACCAGATAGCTGCGCTCCGGTGGATTAAAGAAAATATTTCAGCGTTTGGAGGCGATCCAGAGAAAATTACGGTCATGGGCTTCGAGGCCGGAGTTATCTCAATAAGCCTTCTTGCCGTGTGCGAAAAAGCAAAAGGTTTATTTCAAAAGGCGTTCATGTTTCACGGCAGTCCTTTTGAAACTTACGAAACGCCGAAAGAATCCAGGAACTTTGCGAAGAAGCTCATGCGGGAAACTTCAACAACGACAATGACTGAACTTGTCAATCTCAGTGCCGAACAGCTGAAAGAAGCGTCCCAAAAACTTATGTCGGAGTCGTTCGCGCCGACCCTGGACGGGAAATTAATTCCTGCTGACGTGTACGCGGCTTACAGGGCCGATTCAGCTTCGGGCATTGAATTTATAATCGGAATACCCGGCAATGAAACGCAAATTTACAAATCTTCTGTCGGAAACGAGAAATACGGGAATTTTATGTCTGAAACATTGGCCTATATCCTGAATTATCTTGATGCTGTCAGCCCGGAAAAAGCAAATGATGTCAGGACATACATCGAAGAGCAGACAGCCTTAACTTCAAAGTTGGAAGTGGAAGCAAATATTGTTGAACAAGTCTACGCATTGATGATTTATTACTGCGCAAAAGAATTAGCAGAGAGCGGAAACAAAGTTTACCTTCTTTATTGGGGTGTAAAGCCTCTGATTGAGAAACTGGGGTCAGGCACGGTTGATGCAGCAGCGGCGTTTTTGGGGAACCGTGAGGCGGCTCAAATGTATGGCGGCGTTTTGAATTATGACATATCCGAAACGCTTCAAAATCTTTTCCGGAAATTCAAAGACGGCAAAACTATGCAGCTCTACAATAACGAAATCAAGGGAATCGCTGCTATAGACTGGAAAGAATTCCCGCAAGCACTCATTGTTTCCGAGAAATCGTTTCAATGTGGACTAATTGCGGACAGGCTCACAGAGATTAAGAGTTTGCTGGAGCTTTTTGCAAAATAACCTCTGCGGACAGCGAGGAAGTCTTCAAAGTGTCAGGCTTCTTCGCTTCCCAAATGAGGGCTTAGTTGTCACTACTAATTATTCCAACGGCACAAGCGAGGACGTTACAAGCAAATGCTCCATCACTCCCGCTGAAGGCAAAACGTTTGACGCTGAAACTGATACATACGCTGAGATTACATACTCGCAGGGAGACAATGAGGCTAACTGCATGCTTACTCTTGCCTGATAACATGACCAATGACACACCGAATGACGAATTACCCGATGATGTTCCCGGAGATTTGCCTGATTTGCCGGATGAGCCAAAACCGCAGAAGCCTCAACCCAAGAAAGCAGCAGTGTCTTCACAGGAACAAGCTCAGGAAATTCTCACAGACAAACTGATTGAGCTGGACGAGATTACACCGACAGAGACTCTTGACGCTAACGGAACAACAGAGATTGACGGCGCAACTTGCTGGGAATTTACATCACCAGTAAGCTACAGACAGTACGCGATTTCGCCGGAAGGAAAAATCTACGTGCATGACGGGGACAAATATTCCCCTGTGAAATAATAAGGAGGTTTTATCATGAAGAAGTTTTTATGCTCACTTTTGGTACTTTCACTTTTCGCGGTTTCATCATTTGCTGACGATGACAAGTATATTGTTGTCGAAACAGACAGACAGGGCGCAACAAGACTCGAAGCAATCAACGCGGCTCTTCTCACGGCGATACGGACAGCAGCGGGGCAGTTCATCGACTCAAAAACTGAGCTGAACAATGACGAGCTTAACGAGCAGATTATAGCCTATTCACGCGGATCGGTTGCGGGCTATGATATTCTCTCAGAGGACGGCTCTAAAGCTGATGAGGGAGTCTATTCCGTAAAAGTCAGGGTGCGTGTTGAGCGCGAGATGATTCGGGACAGCGTTAAGACAGCAACGGACAAGACCGCTACAGTCTCATTCAGGCCGACTGACTTGAAGCCGGAAAAAGAACATCTTGACCCCGTTACATTACATTCTACTGCTATTCATGCCGTTAGCCCATGATACAGCCCGAACAGCTTTCGCACAATTTCTTCTTCGCTAATATGCTTCGGCCAGCCATATGCCTCGCAAACTGCCGCGTCGTTAGCTTTGTGAGCTTTCAACAATTCCTCCGGCATTGTCAACGGCGCATAAAGATCTGCAAGCGAACTATTCAAGAACTTCTCGCGAACTTCCAAAATTCTTTGCGCTGTCGCTTCGATTTTCGCCTTCTGTTTCTCACTAGGCGATGGCCACACGAAATTGTTATAGACTGCTGGTGAGTAACGAATATCACTCTTAATCCGTCCGGCTACAACTCGTACCCATGCCATATGAACACTTGAGGTCAACACCGCAAACTCATAAATCGATACGTTCAGTGCAGCTGTTCTGGTCATAGATAAACTTCGCTTCTCCACTCTCAAAACTCGTAAAACCGACTATTACGCAATGAACTACCGCTTCCTCCACTGCCTCACTACTCCATACAAACGGTTTATACGCAAAGTTTATTACTGCTACGTAGTCCTCAATCATCTTTCTCCAGAATGTTGGCACTGATTCTCCTTGACATATTGAATTTGTTTAGACAAACGCAACTTTTACAGCTGTCCCCTTGATGTAGTCCACCGCCTTCTTGTACCAGCAGATTACGTAATCTAGTTTCGTCTCGATTTCTCCCTTGCCCCAGATAAATGCCATATGCTATTTTCACCACTACTGATGATTATATTAAATCCGTTTCTTCATATTTGGTCTTCAATGACAGCTCTTCTTCTGATATTCGGGTTAGTCGGATTAAGTACTAATTATACGGTCATGTTCCATTCTGCTGCTCGTATACGGCATTAATACCTCTTCGCCCGATACTTCAGTCAGCATTTATGATATTAGTATCTATGAACTGCTCACACTTAACGCTCAAAATGTCAGCTTTATATCTTCGTATCTGATATTCGATGACGCCTCGTCTTCCGATGTCAGAGTCAGTTATCCGATGAATTAATCACGCCCATGTATTCTCGTATATATTTTAATGATACAATACTTATCACTTCGACTACAAGGAGTTGATTGTATATGTCTGTTGCTACTATCATCGCTCGCATTGACGCTGACAACAGACGTAATTTCTGTTCTTCTGTCAGTCTAAATGTCTTTGTCGCTGTCAACTTTTTCATCAAAAACTTTCTGTGTGAGAAGCGCATTCCTTTCAACATTTCGGGAACTTATGAAACTTCGCGCAACATTTCACTTCACAACGAGGCTATCCATGAGTAAATCCTACAGAACAAAGGCTATTGCTGAGAAAGATAATCCTCTTGTCCCTTGCCCGGAGAGGCTTGCCGTTCCTACTCTGCCAAACTATGAATACAGCATCAGCCTTCATCAGGATGGAAAAGCATATTTACAGAACCTCTCTGTCAGCACCGATGGTCTCCAGTTCGAGAACGGCAAGATGTTTTTCAATGGAGATCTCGAACCCATCAGCACTGTTGAGCTTCAGGATATGCGTACTAATAAGGGCATTGAAGAGATTGACATTCCTCTACTCACCATGTAATATAATATTATTCTCACCTCATTTCAGGAAAGAATTAAGCAGGGATGTGATTTCAGGATTGCCACTGACATGATTACCAGAATCTACGCTCCTGACCTCATAAAATGCTTTGGAACTCTTAGTGAAGGCAGCGGAGTTAATGAAGAAAAAATCTCTGCGATCATGAGGAAAACAAGAGCATTCCACACTATTGTCGGAATACATCACATTACAAGAAACGGAAAGCCGGATAAAAGCTTTTTCCCTCTTATGAACTTTGAGGGCTATGATTCTAAAACTAACACCATCTCTTTCTTCAGCCCGTACCTCAGCTACATCGTCAAAGAAATATATTCAGCGTCCATAAGGTGCAACAAGAAAGGTAATCCCAGAATAAAACGCAACGGACAGCCTATGCTTTATCCAAGCAACTCATACCTTATAAAGCCCTCCATCATCTCTGAACGAAACAAGGCCGCTGTTGAAAATGTCTTTATCATCGTTCAGCTCATAGAGCAGGCAGGAGACAAAGGGATTGCCCATATCAAAGCTAAAACTCTCATTGAGCGCAACGAAGCTCTAATGTGGAGACTGAAGAGAGACACTCACCCTCATCGCCTGTTAAGCAGAGTGTTCAAGAAAACTTGGCAGCTCCTGCGCGAACAGACACTGCTTCTTGAGGTTTATGAAGACATCAAACTTCCTGACCCCAATGACATCGAGCAGATCCCTACTTTCGGCAATTTGGATCATGTCTTCAACTTCAGGCACAAGGGTAAGAAAAAGAATGTACGCGCCTAGTTTACACTGCATTTTGTAAAAATTTTATGGCATTTTCATAACTGCTTGTAACAACTGCTGTTATGAGTTTGAGTGTCTCGAAAAATCGCTCTGAAGTGGGCAGAAAATCGCTCTGAAGTGGGCAGAGGTCATTTACGAAAACCATGATGAACACTAAATTTAGCTCATGTTGAAAATTCCTAATAAACTAGTACCCTAATGTACCAGTAACGGGCGGGGTCCACTGTGGACACCCGCACCCCGTCCGCTAGTGAGTCCGGGGTTAACCACAGAAAAAGACGAAAGGCGTGGAAGAATTTCTCGCTACGCTCGAAATTCTCGGATTGAAGTTCCCGCCCCCCACCCCTAACCCCCTCTTAAAGTCAAAAGCCTTTTCCACAGAACCCCTCGCTCCTTTGATCCGCGAGGGGTTATAGGTAGGAAGACGTATACGGGTAACCCAATAGGTTCGAGGCGAAGAAGAGTCCGAGGAAAAACCCAAGTATCCGGGGAACGCGCAAAGAGGTTTACGGGTAAGGAAGAAGTAAGCGACCAACGGGAGCGTTGTAGAGGGGAAAAAGATTCTGGGGAATCAGGAGCGACCAACGGGAGCGGTTCAGGGAGAGAAAGTCTGAATTTCGGAAAAAGTCAGGAGAGGAAACACCCCCCTATTCCCCTGTGGATAATTGAAAGGAGGAAAAAACCGAATTGTTGCGTGATGTGTGTGAATTGTTTGTTGAATTGCGACAATTACGGCAATGGGTATCTTATTGTCGAGTGTGGAATGCGGGCAAGGGCAGGTATGACAAATTGCCGATAAATCCGCATGACGGTTCAAATGCGAAGGCCAATGACGCGCGGACATGGGGAATGTTTGATGATGCGCGGCGGTATGCGGTAGAAAATGGCTTCACAGGGAATGCAGGCGGTATAGGATTTGAGTTTGCAAATGGGTATGCAGGAATTGATCTTGATGATGTAATTGTTGCTGGGGGAACGTTGAAGCCGTTTGCGGCGGAAGTAGTGCGGACGATGGAAAGTTACACTGAGTATTCACCAAGCGGCGAGGGGCTGCATATCTTGTTTAAGCTGAATGAGCCATTGTCGGAGTTTGGAACACACAGGCGCAATGATGAGCTTGGAATAGAGATGTATGATAGTGGGCGTTTCTTCACAGTAACTGGCAATGTATACGGGGAAGCGCGGCCAGTCTCAGAACGTACAGAAGCAGTGCGGAAAGTGTACGCCAAGTATTTGGCTAAGTCTCAGAGTCAAGGAGTGGAAAAGGTGCTTTCAGATGTCTCAGAGGGAGTAAATCTTGAAGGCTTGTCTGGCAATGACTTGCTTGAGAGGATGTTCAATTCCCTGCATGGAGCAGAGATACGCGGGTTGTACAAAGGCGATGTATCAGGTTACGGAGAAGATGACAGTTGCGCAGACTTGGCATTGTGCAGTTACTTGGCGTTCTGGACGAATAATGATTTGCAGATGATGGACAGCCTTTTCCGCAAGTCGGGATTAATGCGCTCTAAGTGGGACGAGAAGCGCGGAAATCAGACATACGGAGCGATGACACTGGCGAAGGCGTTAATAGCGGGAGAAGGATATAGGAGCATAAATGCGAGTAAATCATATGTGAGAGAGATTACAACCCCTGAGATAAAAACCTTGCCTCAAGTAGTTACGGAAGCTGATAGAATATCGAGTATCAGCAAATATGTAGAGAGTGAGGGCGGTGAAGTAACGCTAGAAATGGAGCTGGAAAGGTTTAGCAAGTACCGAGACCGCAAGACTGGTTATAGCAACTTGGACGCGAAGATGAGCCTTTATCCCGGGCTTTACGTTCTTGGCGCGATAAGTTCACTGGGCAAAACGACGTTCTGCGGACAGATGGCGGATCAGTTAGCGTTTGCTGGTGAACATGTGTTTTATTTCTCGCTTGAGCAGACGCGGCTTGAACTTGTAACGAAGGGACTGTCGCGTCTGATGGCGCAGGCGGATATGCGTAGTGCGCTGACCTCAATGGAAATCCGTCGGGGTATGAGTTCAGAAGGATTGAAAGCGGCGCGGGAAGTCTACGTATCACGCGGAAAGAATGAGTATATAGTGGAATGCGGGTTTGACACGAACGTTGATGTGATAGTAGGAACGGTGAAAGATTATATATCGCGCACAGGAGTGAAGCCAGTAGTGATGGTGGACTACCTGCAAATAATAACGCCCGTGAGTACGCACCAGACGACCAAAGATGTAGTAGACTACAACGTGCGTGCGCTGAAGAAGTTACAGACGGAGAATGATTTGGTAGTACTGGTAATCTCCTCGCTGAACCGGCAGAACTATCTGACTCCGATAGACTTCTCCTCGTTCAAGGAGTCCGGAGGAATCGAGTATACGGCGGATGTGATATGGGGATTGCAGTTGAGTATAATGAATGAGGAGCTTTTTGACCGTGAAGCGAAACTGAAGGCCAAGCGAGAGGCAGTGAAGGAGGCAAAAGCGGCGCACCCGCGTGAAATCGAGCTTGTGTGCCTGAAAAACCGTTACGGAATAAGCAGTTACAGCTGTAGCTTCAAGTATTACGCGAAATATGATTTGTTCGTACCCGAGAGAGATGTATAGGAAGAAGGGGGTAAAATTTAGTAGCCGGCGAGCGTATGGTAGTGGTCGAGTATAGCGATAGCTCGCCGACTGTTGAAAGACGGTATAGGAAACTTCACATACTTTCTCTGCTAATCTAGTATCTCCCAACTTCTTTCATTGGCGATCTGTTCTTCTATAAAATCCTCAGGAGCGGCCATGTGCCAATATGTTGTTTTTCCGTTGTATATGGTAGAGAATTGGTGTTCATTGAAGAGAGCTTCATGGTCAGGGAAGAGTTCAAGGGCTGGTAGGTCTCCCAGTAACTGAACAGTAAGTTGCTTGAATAGTTCAGGTTTGACATAATCAGGCTTTTCTTTTTCTATAGGACATAGAACGCCCTGCGGGATTCTGTCATTGACGCGCTGAAGAGTTCCTTTTGTAGCAATTAAGCAAAATTCAACGTTTTCACGAGTCCAGTTGCCAGTTTGACCGGGATAATAAGATTGTTGTCCGTTATCATCCTCAGTTGTTTTAACCCAAACGAAAGCAATTTTTTCGTTGGAGAAGCCCCATTGTTTTATAACCTCTTGAGCTTCATGAAGGTGAGATGGGTTTACCCATATGAGTAAGGCGTAATTTTCGTCAGCGACCTGCCCCACAGGCAACGTGAGCAGTTCTTTGAGAGATTGGTCATACTCCCAACTTGGGGCAGCATAGATTATGCTGTAGCGGAGGTCTGTTTTGTAGATACTGATTCTTGAGTACTCTTCATATTCATTATATTCTTCAAATACATCACGTTCATCGTCGTCATAATCGTGAGAGTTGCTTTCTTCCTCATAATCATACTGATCATACTGTGTGGCGCATTCATAGTATTGCTCATTTTGCGATGGTTGCCAAGTCTCATTGTCTGAAGGCTCGGTAACTTCTTCCTGCTGAAGTTGTTCGGGTATCTCCTTATGCTGTATCTGTGCCTCTTGTGTAGTAGAGACTTCCTTCGGTTGCCTCTCTTCATTCATGGTTGCAGAATTAGCCTCATGTTGAGAGTTTAGCTCCTCATTGCGGAATGAAGCCTCAGAGGTAGTTGATTGAGGTTGTACGTAATCGGCAGAGTTCGCAGTATTAGTATCAGGTTGAGATTTTCGGTTGCGAGATCTGACTTGAGAAATGACAGACTTAGCAGATTCGCCCTGTTCAATACGTTGAGCAATCTCCGACTGTTGAGACTCAGGAAGTTTAGTAACCTCGTAAGCGGCATTGATTGAAATTTCATCATTCCGGGCGGCGTTGACGATGGTGGTAGGAGCATGGTCGATAACTTTAGTAGCGTGTTCGTATGTAGAGCCAGATACCCCAGCGAGCATTCTCTGTTCAGCCTGAGCTTTGACGGCCTCTTCGTATTTACGAACAATCTCAACGCTTTGAAAATCACTAAGGTTGCGCCTGCCTAACTGATTTTGAATCATCCATAGAAAGACCTCTTTGCGCGGGGCGAACTCCTTTTGAACGATCTGAAAGTCGATATTGTGCATCTTGCAAATTTTGAATCTGTGATGGCCGTCAACGATGATGCCGTTCCAAGTGATAATAGGGTCGCGGCAGCCCTCGGTGAGAATACTCTGCTCCAAGCGGCTGTATTCGTCGTTAGTAAGTGGCGGAATGAGGCTCTTAAAATCGTTGTCAACCTGTAGTTCTTGTGTACTCACGGCGCATAATCACTCCTTTGCAAAATTTAGGGAGGGGGTTTTAGCATGTCATAAAGTGTAAATTAATATCGGCAACCCAGACCGCTATACCTATAACAGTTGACCTTTTGCGTAAATTACATATGAGCTTCCCAGAATTTCACGGCATTATCAAGCCATTCTTCAGCGATGGTATTTTCACCAAGCCCGAAACCGTGAGGCAGTCCCGGAAAAATCTCAATCATTGAGTCCGTTCCGTTAGCTTTGATTCTGTCAACGTATGATTGCATTGACCTGTACGAGGCTATACCGTCTGATGTTCCAACGCAGGCATATGTTGGAGGCTCGCGCCCGGTTATTTCCGACAGCCCAGTGTACTGCATTATGACAGCAGACGGACGCGGATATGATTTTTCGCCGAATGACTCAGTGCCGTATGAGCCGAGCCACGCCGCCATCCTTGCGCCCGCAGAACCTCCCCATAATGAATAGCCGCTGACATCGACTCCGAGACTCTCCGCGTTGTCGTGAATGAATGCAATCGCTCTCGCTAAGTCCTCACATGCTGTGTTAGAACCCGGACGGTATATCAAAGCGAAAGCGTTATAGCCCTTTCGTGAAAGCTCTAATGCATGTGGGAAGCTGTCATGAATCGCTCCGACGTATACGAATCCTCCGCCCGCATTGCAGACCGCGAACTTTGCGCCGCGATTGCCCCTGAAGAAAAATAATCCTGTGCTGTTTGCTCGCGGGTCATCAGGCGGGTATATAGGGTAGAATATTTGTCGGTCATTGCTTACCTCGTCAAGCATGTAATTTATCACGTCAGCAGTTCTTGAAGGGTTAATGTAGTTGTACCATGTGAGTCGCAAATCGCCGATAGTATTGCCGCTGTAATAATAATCGTTAAGCGGGAAAATCATCCGTCCCCAATTCCCGAAAGCAGGATTATTTATCACGTCAGAAATTCTTGCAGCCTCCGTAACTCTTTCAGGAGTCAAATTTTCGTTGTTCACTGTCTCTGTCCCTCCTCCGCTTGAACATCCTGCCAGAGAAAATATCAGCGCGGGCATCAGTACGCAAAGTATATATTTCATCATTATGTTACCTCCCGAAGAATATTCTCAGCGCGTGGTACATGTACGTCTCGCACGCTATAAGGTCATGCCGTCCGCCGTCAATTATTGCGTAATGCAGGTTCGAGGGCGTGAATGCCTGCGTCTTCATCATGGCCTGAATCTGATTGTCCGTCTGAGTGAATATAGGATCATCCGTGCCGATCCCCTCGTAAATATAGAAGTCATCATCGCGCCAATTTCCGCCCCGCACGACTCCTTCAAGGTATTCTGTTGTCTCATCGGGATAATATCTTCCGCCGTAAGTCCCAATAATCCAGCAGTCCCCGCTCATAGGCAGAAAGAATTTCACGAGGTCAAGATTGTAGATGAACTGATGCCACGTAGTAACAGCTCCGAGAGAAAATCCCCCGAATGCCCTGTGAGTCCGCGAATTTCTGAGACCTTCGGGAGTCGTGTTCTCCGCGAATGTCCTGTATTTTGACTCTATATAGGGCAGCAAGTCATTCCGAAAGTCGTTGTGAAAGACAAGCAATTCTTCCTGAGAACGTGAGAAGCTCTGCGGCTGATTCTGCGCGTCAAACGTAACGCATACGACAATAAGCGGTTTAATAAGCCCGTCATGAATCATGTTGTCGAGCATATCAGGCAAATCGCAGTCGCTGAAGAAACTTCCCGCCGTCATAGTCCATCCGTGCATGAGGTAGAAGACATCATAGCGTTCCGACTCGCTGTAGCCGTAAGGGAGATATATATACGCAGTCTTTGTGATTTCCTGATTGTTAGTGTAGTCGCGGCTCTTGTAATGCTCAGTTATGATTGTGCCTTTCTCTGTGCATTGTGTGAAATATGATGATGGTACTGCATTAAGATATTCTGTGAATCCTGTCAGCTGTGCAGTATTGTTATTGTCTGTCGTATTGTTGCTGTTTGTGTTTTCGGTGTTCATTGTTCCGCCTGACCCCCCGCAGCCTGATGTAGTGAGAGCAAGAATCATCAGCAAAAAAATTTTGAGTCTCATTACGATTCCTCCGTAAAAAAATTCCTGCCTCACACATTCACATGAAGCAGGAAAAAATTTCGTGTTATTCCGTCAGAAGTTTCAAGAGTTCAGCGTCATGATGATTGCTAAGTACAGGAACGTCATCAAATATCATTGTTGCGCCGTTCTCAGGTGTATACGCCTCCCATCCCGGATTGCCGGTTCTGGCGAAATCGATCCATGCCTGACTCATTTTGTCCGCGAGTGCCTGAGATTTTTCGCCGCCGCCTGTAGTTTTCTCGCTGAGGGCTATATTGTTGAAGACAAACGGAAGCTCCGAGCAGTGATAAGCCATAGCATAGCCGCCCATAATGGGAGTCTCCCACGTGAATATGTATGCGTAAACGGGCGCGGGCTGCTTTGCTTTGGTGTTGAGAGTCTCAATAGCTCCGAGCCGCAGCCGTGTGTCAACATAGAGAGAGTCGCCGGCTTTTTTCCACGGGTAAGCCTTGAGGAATGCTGCTGTAACTTTGTCTGCCTTGTCGCCGAAACGTTCGCGGAGTTTTGCTGACGTTTTAGCCTCGTCCCAGAAATTTTTGTTATCGCTCTGATTTTCTGCCATATTCACAACGAGAGGTACACTTATCCATTCATTGAGGACAGAGCCGGCCATGAGGGGAATATCTTTTGCCCAATCGCTGAAGCCGCCTTTCACCGGGTCTTTCGGGATAATGTCTCCGTCCTTGACTGGAGCCCACGAGATTTTGACTTCAGCAAGAGCTTTTTTCCCGGCCATGTCGAGACGCTCGAAGGGAACATCTTTGAGGCTGTCGACATTCGCGGGGTCAATGCCCAAATCGGCAAGCACAAGTTCTGCGACTCTGCGTGAAATTTTCTGATCCGGCAGAGTTATTCCCATCATTTGAACCGCGCCGCTCTGCTCTATAACCTTGTGGAAGAGTCCTTTTGCTGACGGCATAGCCATTAGGGTTAAAATTTTCGCCCCGCCTCCTGACTGACCGAACAGCGTAACATTACTCGGGTCGCCTCCGAAATGTGATATATTGTCCCTTACCCATTCGAGAGCCGCAACGATGTCCATCATTCCAAGATTGCCGGAATACTTGTACTTTTCGCCGTAAGCAGACAAATCAAGGAAGCCAAGAACATTAAGCCTATGATTTAAGCTGACGACAACGACATCACCTTTACGTGCGAGATTTTCGCCGCGATAAACATCTTCAGCGAGAGAAGAGCCAGCCTGAAATCCTCCGCCGTGAAGCCATATCATTACCGGGCGTTTAGCGTCATCGAGTCCGGAAGTCCAGATGTTAAGGTTCTGGCAGCTGTTATCCTGCGGGTAATTCCTTCCTTCCCACAAAGGCCAGTAGTAATGAACGGGGAACATATCATCTTCGGGCTTAATGCTCTGAGGGGACATAGGGCCGTAATTGAGCGCGAGCTTTACGCCGTCCCATGATGAGACTTTCACCGGGGGCATGAAAGGTTCTGCTGTTGCGTACTGGACTCCGTGATACGTATATATTCCGTCGCGTATGAAGCCCTGAAGTTTTCCGTTCTCCGTCTCTGCTACTGCTATGCCCGGCCCTGCGAGAATTTCCGCTGATGACACCGAGCATAACGCGATAACTATCATGAATGACAGTGCAAATAGTTTCTTCACTATAATTCCTCCTTATAGTCAGTTTTCCTGCTTAAGTCGCTCCATTTGCGTATCTCATCAAGCCGCGACTCAAATTCTCCCGTAATGATTTTAACGGCATCGCTGCCTAGCAATAATCTTCTGGGACAGTCTGGACGCTCAATGATTCCTGCGATGATTTCCCGGCTCTGTGAGGGGCTCCGGGCTGGCCTGTCTCATTAGCCGCAGATTTTCCCGCTATTGACTCGTAAAATTTTGTGCGGAATGCTCCCGGCTCTACCGTAAGGACTTTAACGCCTAAGTTTTGAAGTTCCTTCCGTAAAGCATCGCTCATCAGCTCAAGCGCGCCTTTTGAGGCAGAATACCAGCCGTTATTAGGTGCTGACCGTATGCCGCCGATTGATGACACATTGATGATTACGCCATGCCCCCGCGATTTCATTCCCGGCAGAATTTTCCGTATCAGCTCAAATGGCCCGAACAAATGCGTCTGGAACAGCGAGCCGATAATTTTCATATCGCCTTCCTCAACTGCGGAGCGGTAACCGAATCCCGCGTTATTCATGAGAACGTCAATTTTCCCGAAACGTTCAAGCGAAATTTTCACCGCGCTGTCTATGCTGTCATTGTCCGTAACATCAAGAGCGAGGGCTAATGCTGTGTCGGGATATTTTTCCGCGAGGAATCTAATATCAGCGGTATTTCTGGCGGTGATGACGGCACAATCTCCGCGCTTCAAAACAGCTTCAGCCGTTCCCCGCCCAATTCCTGAAGAACAGCCTGTAATCAGCCAAGTACGCATGAATTACAGCCCCTTTGACTTGAGCCATTCAGCTACATGTTCAGCAACGACATCATTATTTTTGTCTTGGAAGATGAAATGTTCATTGCCCTTTATGCCGATTTTCGGAAGGTCTATAACTGTGCAGTCTCCTCCGT
>CAMHMH010000004.1 GCA_946186205.1 uncultured Fretibacterium sp.
GTCAGCAGTCAGCAGTCAGCAGTCAGCAGTCAGCAGTCAGCAGTCAGCAGTCAGCAGTAACTTAATCTGTCCATTTTTCTGTCCCGTCAAGAGAATAAATCATGATTGATTACATTAAGAGTGATTTATTTCGGTACTGCGGGAAATGTAGTTTTCTTACCTTTGTATGTGAGTATTTCAGGAACAGGACATTCCGTCTTCAGGTTGCGTTCAGATTAGCTCAGGGAAAGGGATTCGCTAAATTATTGGGCTTGTTCTTGCGGACAGTGAGCGGTATGCGGAAATATATACAGCTTCCTTTGAAGACACGTGTAGGCTATGGGCTTTACATAGGTCATGGCGGCCCGGTAATCATAAACCAGACAGCCGTCATCGGGAATAATGTCAACCTGTCGCAGTTCACAACAATAGGCTCTAATCATGAGAAGGCAGCCGTCATAGGAGACAACGTCTATATAGGTCCTGGAGTCTGCATTGTGGAATATGTCAGAATCGGAAATAACGTTACCATAGGCGCGGGCAGCGTTGTTACGAAAGATATTCCGGATAATGCCACTGCCGCAGGAAACTATGCGAAGGTTCTCAACTATAGCAGGCCGGGAAGATACATCAAAAACAAGTGGCCTGTAAGTAGCAGGTGATAATATTACGGGCATAATCTCACAAAAGGAGTCAATCATGCCCGCAATAAAATCACTTCCCGAAAATGTATGGTCAAGAATCGCCGCCGGTGAAGTCGTTGAACGCCCCGCATCAGCAGTGAAGGAACTCACAGAGAACGCACTCGACGCAGGAGCAACCCGAATCGCAGTATCACTCAAAGACGGAGGAAGGCTGAGAATCACAGTTGATGATAACGGAGAAGGAATAGCGTTTGACGATTTGCCCCTCGCGTTAATGTACCACGCAACAAGCAAGCTCCGTGAAATCTCAGACCTCGAACGCATAAGCACATTGGGTTATCGCGGTGAAGCACTCGCAAGCCTCGCTGCCGTAGCGGATGTAGAGATTCGGAGTCGGCAGGCTGACGACTCAGAAGGCGGACTCGTTCGGACTCATGACGGAAAAATCTCTGAGCATATCCGCGTGAAATGCTCTCAGGGGACTCGCGTCCAGGTCTCGGATTTGTTCTCAGGACTCCCGGCCCGGCGAAAGTTCCTCAAGAGTGCTTCCGGTGAATTGAGAAGGGCGGCCGTGTTCTTGCGCGAGTACTCCGTGTGCAATCCGGCTGTGTCATTCTTCCTTGAGCATGACGGAAAAGAAATCTTCAGCACTGACGGTTCAGGCGACCGAAAAAGAGTCCTCGCTAAAATCTGGCCTGAAGGAGCAGAGATTCAGACGGTAAATATACAGTCCGAACACATGACTCTTGAGTGCTGGTTTCAGTCCCGCGCAGGCATATCGGGCCGGGGCGATCTGATGTCGTTCGTTAATGGCCGGGCGGTTAATGATCCCGTCATAAGATCCGCAGTCGCAACAGCAGCGCGAGAGCTCGCAGGGAACTGGGCATTGTTCTTCACTCTTGAGCCTTCACTCGTCGACGTTAATATTCATCCCGCAAAAGCTGAAGTGCGCTTCCGTTATCCTGATGAAATTTATTCCGCGCTTCATGCCGCCGTCAAACGTCTGGGCAGCCCCGGATATATTTCAGCAATCACAGACTCACCCGTCAGAATCAATCCATCACCAGCGAAAATGAATCATCAAGTCAAAACTCAGACTCCCAGAACACAACCGGGCTGGAACTTTCACGACTCTGAATCGCGAATCAATGACTCGAAAGGTTACGGCCATGATGATTTTGGTCAAAACGATTCGGAGTCAGCGAGTCTTTTTTCAGACGCCGGGAATGAAACGGGCGGTGTGATTTTTATGGGACAAAATTCGGGAGGCTATTTAGTTTTCGACACGCAGGAAGGACTCGTGATAATTGACCCGCACGCGGCGCATGAGAGAATAAACTACGAGCGCATAAAGTCATCGGCTGAAAAGTCGCAGAACGTTCAGAAGCTATTAGTGCCTGTGATTTTGCATCCTACGTTAGCTCTTGAGACGGCAGAATTTGAGTCCGCGCTGAAAGATTCGGGCTTTGAGTTTGAGAATACAGCATCAGGCGTTGAGATGAGATCCGTACCCGCAATCGGAAGCGTTGACTTTGAACCTGAAGCGTTACTGCGTGCGTCACTGAAGGCGTTAAAGAATAATCATGACGGTGATACGAGAAATATATTGTGGCGTATGTGGGCAACGATGGCGTGCAAAGCGTCGGTGAAGCTCACCACAAAATTAACACAGGACGAGGCATTAACTTTGTGGCGTAATCTTCATGAGTGCGAACAGCCTTTTGTGTGTCCTCATGGCCGGCCGGTGATGATTGAGCTTAAGAATGATGACCTGCTGAAACGTTTCGGGCGTGAATGACTCACTGCCGTATATATCCCCAGCGGTTTTCGACTTTCACGGCGGCTAATCCCTCGCTGAACGTTCTTGCGTCCTCATACTGCGCTGCTATCTCCCATTCTGCCGCGATGTTCACATATCCCCAGCGAGAGTCTCCCGTAACAGGCGCGAGTCCGTCGCCGAAATTCCCGGCATTGTTGTAGCGTCGTGGAATCGCTTTGTTGTTCCAGTGTCCTATGTAGCCCCAGCCGCGATAAGTTGTGCGTGTCCTTACTGGCGCGACTCCGTAGGCGAAATCTCCTGCCTCTGTGTATTGCGGGCGTATTGCGTACTTTCCTTCCTTGTTGATGTAGCCCCATTTGCCCCGGATGTATACAGCCGCGAGTCCCTCGTGAAACTCCCTTGCGCGTACAAACTTCGGATCTATTACCCAGTTTCCCCGAACGTCGATATATCCCCAGAGTCCATTTCTGCGGGCGGGGGCGAGTCCGTCAACAAATCTCCCGGCTCTCTCGAATGACGGCGGTATCAGGTAATTCCCCATCATGTCAATATATCCCCATTGCCCCGCTACCTGTACTGCTGCCATGCCCTGCGAGAAAGGCAAGCCGTTCGTGAAGAATCTCTCTGTACGTTCGTCAGTGTCAGGATCAATTCGGACGAATGCGGGCTGACCTTCCGTATCAATATAGTGATCCCCGACGAACGCGAATCCCTCTGAGAAATCTCCGGCTTCAGGAACACGATGCACAAAAGGAATCGCAATCCTTCCGAGATAGTCGACATACCCCCATCGGTCATTTGATTTCACGGCCGCGAGTCCCTCGTGAAAGTCTCTTGCTTCCTGGAATGAAGGAGGAATAACGAACACTGCCGGGCGCGTGTATGCCGCGTGTGATGCTGATGATGATAATAGTATGAGCGTGAAAAGAAACAGGGCGGTTAATCTGTGCTTCATGAGTGAGTATCATTCCTTTCGTGGGATATTATATGCTATTTGAGTCGGCCAAGTGCGTATTGCGCCCATTCATCACCTTGCGCCGCTGCCTGCTCGTATAGTTTGCGGGCTTGATCTAAATCCTTTGCCACGCCTTTTCCGTTTTCGTACATGAATCCCAAATGAGACATGCCCGACGCGCTTCCCTGTTCTGCCGACAATCGGAACAATCTCACAGCCTCGTCATAATTCCGCTCGACTCCGTAGCCGTATCGGTACATGTATCCTAAGTTTGCCTGTGCTGCCGCGCTTCCCTGTTCTGCTGACAATCGGAATAATCTTGCGGCTTCCTTGTGGCTTCTGCTGACTCCCCGCCCGTAACGGTACATATATCCGAGGTTGTTTTGTCCTCCTGCGTTGCCTTGCTCAGCTGATAACCTGAACCATCTGACGGCCTCCGCGTAATCTTGCTCGACTCCATAGCCATACTGATACATGCTTCCTAAATTATTTTGCGCGGGGGCGTAACCTTGTCCGGCGGATTTCATGAACCAGTGCAAAGCCTGCGCGTAGTCTTTAGCATCGTAATATTTCTCGCCAAGTTCATATTGTGATTTCGGGTCTGTCGGTTCGGTGAAGATTTGAATCTCTGAGGGCTTCTTGTCATCGTGCTGTGAGTCTGACTCCGGCTGAAGGGAGCTGTAACTTTTCGCGTATATATCTTTCAGCTGAAACTGTGCTATTGCGTGTCCTTGCTCTGCTGCTTTTGTGTACCATTCAATAGCATCCGGGTAACTCTGCTCAGTTCCGCAGCCCCTCTGATACATAATCCCGGTCATGTATTGAGCCTCTGAATATCCCCCTTCTGCTGACATGTGATACCATCTGAAAGCCTCTTCATAGTCATGAACGACTCCGCGGCCGTTGTAATACATTGATCCCAGATTGTATTGTGCTTTTGCATCTCCGTTTTCTGCTGACCTGCTGTAAAATCTGAATGCCTCTTTGTAGTCCTGCTTGACTCCGCGCCCGTTGTAATACATATCACCGAGTGCATTTTGCGCGGGAATATATTTCTGTTCTGCTGACTTCCTGTAATAATACAAAGCATGCTCATAATCTTTTGCCTGATAATATTTCCTGCCAAGCTCGTATTGTGACTGAGGGTCTTGCGGTTCGCTTGTGGTTTGAGCCTCGTTGTCTTCCTGCTGAATGTCTGAGCTGTCCTTTGTTGTTTCGGGATGATCATGCGACTCGAGCTGCCTTTGCGCTTCTTCTCTGAGGCGTTCTTCTTGCGCTTTCCTTTCTTCAGCCTCTTTAAGCTCTTGATGTTTGCGCTGAAGCTCGGCTATTATTCTCCCTGCTTCCTGCCGTTTTTCCTCAATCTGCTTCCGTATGTCTGCCTTCTGCCTTTCTTCCTCCTGCTGGCGGCGTTCATCAAGCTGCTTCTGTATATTTTCTCTTTGCTGAATCTCCTCTGCTATTTGTTCCTGCGTTTGCTTCAAGGCTTCTTCTTTGTGCTGAAGCTCCTCTTTGAGCTGTGAAAGTTTCTGTTCTTCCTGACGCAAAATTTCGAGCCCGCTTTGAATCTCATCATGCGATTCAGAATCAGAATGTTCATTTTCACCGGGCTGTTTTGTTTTGCTGACGATGGTTTGATTCTTGTGCCTGAAAATTGAGCCGAAAGCCGGGAATAAAAGCAGCGCGACAATCATAATACCTGCAATAATTTCATCCGGAAAATTCCTCAGTGCTTCAGCAATAAAATTAATGACAGCTTCCACGATATAGCCTCCTGATTTGGGATGCTCATATTTTAACGGGCTGTGATGAAATTTTCAGCGCAAAAAAAATCCCCCTCACTTTTTCATGAGAGGGAAAATATTTTCTCCGTGATTATTCCTGAGTGCCCGGGGCGACTCTTCTTGCCTTCCTTCGTTCAAGCTCATCAAGTATTGCCTTCCTGAGTCTGACTGACTGCGGAGTAACTTCTACAAGCTCGTCCGACTCTATCCACTCCATAGCCTTTTCGAGAGGCATACGGCGGGGCACATCAAGTTTTGTTGTGAGTTCCTTTGTTGCTGAACGGTGGTTAGTCTGCTGCTTCTTCTTTGTGGGGTTGCAGGGAATATCGCCCGGCCTAGAGTTTTCGCCGATAATCATTCCGTTGTAGACCTGCTCAAGAGGTGAGATGAAAAGAACGCCCCGGCTCTGCAAGTTCTCAAGCTGATACGCTGTCGCTTCTCCCGTGTCCATGCTTACGAGCGAGCCTCTGTTGCGCGTGATGAGATCTCCTGCCCATTCTTTATAGCCGCTGAAACAGTTCGACATGATGCCAAGCCCGCGGGTGTCAGTCAGAAATTCTCCCCTGTAACCGATTAATCCTCTTGTAGGAATTTCGATCTCAATACGTAAGAGTCCTCTGTCAGGGTTCTCAATGTTAAGCACCTTTCCTTTTCTCCGTGTCATTTTCTCAAACACAATCCCTTGATACTCTTCAGGCACATCGATAGTAACAAGCTCGTAAGGCTCAAACTTTTTCCCGTCGTGATACTCAACAATGACTTCAGGTTTTGAGACGCAGAACTCCATACCCTCGCGGCGCATTTCCTCAATGAGAATCCCAAGCTGCAATTCACCGCGCCCGGAAATTTTCACACCGTCAGGCCGTCCGAGATCCTCCATACGAAGCGAAACATTCACGTGCATTTCACGCTGCAACCTCGCCTTGAGCTGCCTTAGTGTTACTGCTTGACCCTCGCGCCCGGCAAAAGGCCCGGAATTGACAAGGAAGAACATTGATACGGTAGGTTCCTCAATGGATAAAGGCTTCAGGGGTGAGTCAGAAATTTCTTCAGCGCAGAACGTATCGCCGATATTAATCTCGTTAGGGCCGGTAATCCACACTATATCGCCTGCGCTAACCTCGTCAACTTCCGTTCGGTCAAGCCCGCGAGTTACCCATAACTGAGCTGCCTTTGCGTTTTCATGGCCGGTGATTTCCCAGTCATCGCCCGTGTGGTCTGTGGTGTTCCATTTTGTTGACACTCTCGTGAACGGATCGCCCTTGCGTATATGTCCCTGAAGGATTTTGCCGCATCCGATTCGCCCGACATATTCATTCCACGCCAATGTGCTGACCTGCATCAAGAACGGTTTGTCCGGGTCAACGTCAGGTGCAGGAACGTAATCTATTATCGCCTGGAACAAGTCGTCCATACCCTCATGAGGTTTGCTTAAGTCATTAACTGCCCAGCCGTTTAAGCCTGAACCGTAAAGAACCGGGAAATCTGCCTGCTCATCACTCGCTCCAAGCTCAAAGAATAAATCAAACGTGAGATTTAACGCGCGATTCGGATCTGCTCCTTCACGGTCTACTTTGTTGATGAAGACAAGAGGCTTCATTCCGATTGATAATGCGTGCTGTAAAACGTAACGAGTCTGCGGCATTGGGCCTTCGTTAGCGTCAACGATAAGAATAACGCTGTCAACTGTCGATAAGATTCTCTCAACCTCGCCAGAGAAGTCAGCGTGCCCGGGTGTATCAATGATGTTAATCTGATAGCCTTTCCATGAGACTGTACAGGGCTTGCTTCTGATTGTGATTCCTCGTTCGCGTTCGAGGGGATTTGAGTCCATTACGCGCTCGGCTACTTGTGTGTGTGCCGCGAATGTCTGCGCTGCTCTGAAGATTGAATCGATGAGGGTAGTTTTTCCGTGGTCAATGTGTGCGACAATGGCAAGGTTTCGGATGTTCTTTGCGTCTTGTGATTGCATGTAAAAATTTTCAGTCCTGTTTGTGATAAATTTTTTTTCGCAATTTTAGCACAATAATTTTTTCAGGCCGTTTATGATGCGATTCTTTCTGCTATAATTCTTAATGCAAATTTCCCAAGAAAGGACGTTGACATTCATTGCAGGTTCTGTATAGTGCCTTGTGCCTTGTGCCTTGTGCCTTGTGCGTATTGTCTGCTCATTTAACCCTTCATTAATTTCCGAAACTCACAGAAAAATATTTGCGCTTTCACTTCAGGAGGCCGGGTTATGTTTGTAACTTCTCCCCTGAAACTCAATGAAGATGATGTGCGTTTGTTCTCCGAGAAATATATCATGTCGCTTGAGTCTGAATATATAGGCTGGTACAACATCATCAAGAACACACCTTCCGAGAGCCGAATAAAATATGCCTCAGACAAGCCTTTCAATTCTTCCGACCTTCTCGCGCTGTATCCGAATCCCAAAGTCCTTGAAGTAGGCTGCGGCCCTTATCCTGCCGGGAGCATTCCCAATGAAGGAGGACATAACATTTCCCTTTCGTGCTGTGATGCTCTTGCTGTACCGTATAGCATTCTTCATTCACTTTTCGGAATCACGCCGCATATCAAGATTGATTTCTCATTCGTTGAGAGACTCACAGACAGGTACGAGGAGAACAGCTTTGACATTGTGAGAATGAGCAACGCTTTGGATCACAGCTATGACCCTTTCACGGGAATATTTGAGATGCTGAAAGTTACTCGCAAGGGTGGGACTCTCAGGCTGAGTCATTATGAGAATGAAGCACAGCGCGAGCTTGAATACGGTATGCACCAGTGGAATATCACATCAGCCGGCTCTGACTCGATGTTGATATGGCGCAAAGGTTTCAGGGCTGAAATCAGAGATGTATTAGGGGCTTCAGCGCGTGTAACTACAAAGATACTTACCGGCAAGCGTCCAACAAGAGAAGAGCCTGACAGTGTAATTCAGACGGACATATTAAAGCTGGACGACATACAGACTCCGGCGAAACGAGGCATGAATATACTTGATGAGTCATTCTTGAATTTCTGCCTCATGAAGAGTTCACCGAGATTCGCATCAGCCTTCAGAAAAGCACGCGGCTATGACCCTTTCAGAAAGAGCATATTCAGGAGATTGATTGCGTATGCGCCCATGAGCCTGCGTAAATATGTCCCTTCATGGCTCGAACGCTTTGTGAGGAACACCGCACGCAAGATAGGTTACTAGTACACAAAAAGGGCAGATCCTCACGCATTAATTCTCCGCGCAAAAACCTGCCCCGTTAATTCAGACTCGAATCACTGGTTTACATTTCAGCATTACAGGTTTACATTCGGAAGCGTCGCAAATCCTTTCGCTAAATCCTCGTCCGTAGGAATATAGTCGCTCATTTCACCGTTGTTGTACTTCTCGTATGCTGTCATGTCGAAATATCCCGTGCCAGTGAGACCGAAAATTATCGTCTTCTCTTCTCCTGTCTCTTTGCACTTCAAAGCCTCGTCAACCGCGGCGCGTATAGCATGTGCGCTTTCAGGTGCCGGCAGAATCCCTTCAACCCTCGCGAACATTTCAGCCGCCTCGAATACACTCGTCTGTTCGACAGATACAGCCTCCATCATTCCGTCGTGATAAAGCTGAGACAATATGCTGCTCATTCCGTGATACCTGAGTCCGCCCGCATGGTTTGCTGACGGTATAAAGTCATGGCCGAGTGTGTACATTTTCGCCATAGGGCAGACCTTCCCGGTGTCGCAGAAATCATACGCGAATTTTCCCCGCGTGAAGCTAGGACAGCTCGCAGGCTCTACAGCAATGATCCTGTAGTCAGCTTCTCCCCGGAGTTTTTCGCCCATGAACGGAGAAATGAGTCCTCCCAAGTTTGAGCCTCCTCCAGCGCACCCGATAATAATATCAGGCTTTATCCCGTACTTGTCGCAGGCCGCCTTTGTCTCAAGCCCTATCACTGACTGATGAAGCAATACTTGATTCAGAACGCTGCCAAGCACGTACCTGTATCCCTCTGTTGATGTCGCGACTTCTACAGCCTCGCTTATCGCACAGCCAAGAGAGCCAGTTGTGCCGGGGTGATCCGAGTTAATCTTGCGGCCTATCTTTGTGTCCATTGACGGCGACGGTGTTACGCTCGCACCGTATGTGCGCATGACTTCACGCCTGAAAGGTTTCTGCTCGTACGACACTTTCACCATGTAGACTTTGCAGCCCAGCTTGAAGAACGAGCATGCCATAGCAAGAGCCGTTCCCCATTGACCTGCGCCCGTCTCAGTTGTTACGCCCTTGAGTCCCTGCTTCTTCGCGTAATATGCCTGAGCTATCGCGCTGTTGAGCTTGTGAGAGCCTGAAGTGTTATTGCCCTCGAACTTGTAGAAGATATGCGCGGGAGTGTCAAGCAGCTCTTCAAGAAACACCGCATGCGTTAAAGGCGAGGGGCGGTACATCTTGTAGAAGCTCAGAATCTCGTCGGGTATCGGTATGTATGCTGTCGTGTCGTCAAGCTCCTGGCGTATTAACTCGTCGCAGAATATCGGCCTCATGTCGTCGAACGTCAAAGGCTTCAGCGTTCCGGGATGGATTAAAGGCGCGGGCTTGTTCTTCATGTCGGCTCTTACGTTGTACCATGATGATGGAATTTCTGACTCGTCCAAGTATATTTTGTAGGGTATGTTCATGTTGTTTCCTCCTGTTTTAGTAATGGGCGTTATTATAGTGCATGGGAAAAATTTTCATGTGCCGCATATTTGATTGTTATTTGCCCTTAACGCCTCCCGAAAAGAATCGTAAGTATTATCATTATGATTAGAAGAGGCAGAAGAATTTTGTTCTTGTACCATGCTTTGCCGCTTTCGTATTTCCGCCGCGAGAAAATGTTTCTCTTCTTTCCTTCAGATTTCCACGTGCAATTTTTGAGCTTCCCATTCTGCCACGTCCCTGTCGCCGAAAAATTTTTCCCCGGTGTTAATGTGCTGAGTCTTTCTTCAAGGCTTAACGGAAAATAGCAGTCTACTTTGTGTACCGTAGTCATTAATGCAGAATTGTCTTGAGGTTTCGACAGGAGAGTTACGACAAAAGCATCTCCGACTCGCTTCACCTTAAGCACATGGCCGCCCGTGATTGTGACTCGCCTTCCGTTGTATTTCTTCCCGGCTGATGATGAGTCCTGTTCGTATTCATTCATGATGTCAGTGATCGATATGGTTACGTGTGAAAGGTTAGTGTTTTCTGTGATGACTGACTTGTTGCCGCCGTAATTCTTCACGAGCCATTCGCATAGAGTCCGAGCCTGCTTCATGAGCATAACGCTGTCTTTCTGTGATGTGTCCTCGTTGTGAGCGTTCTTGTTTCTGAACATCCTCATGCTGTGGAGGATACGAAGAATTTTGCCGCTGATGATCCTTTTGTCTTTAAGCTCGTCAATCAGATCCGACAAGTTCCGGTCTTTACCTTCAGACTTGAGACTAATATTATTGAGAGTGCATAAAGTTTTGAGAATGTTATCGAACACACGCGAGATGTAAAACACACAAGCTGCGTTGTCTTTGAAGAGATAATTTTCGGCCTTCTGTCCGTCCTCTGAAATCTCAGGAAATTTTGAACGCATGAAATCAAAGCTGCCTGACATTGTAACGCCCTCCGATTTTTATTACGTTGCTGTGATTATACAATGCGTAAATTTTTGTGATAGAATTTCCCATAATTACGCCCTGTTGAAAAGGTCAGGGCAATTTCACATTTCACAATTCACAGAAGGAGTCCTGATTTCACAATGAGAACAGAATTGCTGGGGCAGGAGAAAAATATCATCAAGATCAAGGCCGAAATAGAAGCCTCCGATTTCACAAAAGCAATCAACAAAACAATCTCGCAGTTATCACAGCAGGGAAATTTCCCCGGATTCAGAAAAGGACACGCGCCGCGCAGGATAGTTGAGATGCGATTCGGACGCGCTGCAATCTACAACGAGACAATAGAGACATTAGTCAGCAATGAGCTTCAGCAGATAATCACCGACTACGAGCTTGAACCCATCGAGACACCGACTCTTAACGTTACGGAAGCAATCGAGGAAGGCAAGCCCGTTTTCTGTGAGCTTACGTTTGAGGTAAAGCCCGAAGTTACTCTGCCTGAGATTGACGGCATGGAGATTGAGAAAGTCATAACTGAAGTAACAGATGCTGACGTTGACAGGCTCGCGCAGAGAATCCGTATGCAGCTCTCGGAAATCAAAGAGGCTGAAAGACCGATACAGGACGGAGATTTAGTTGACGTTGACCTCACAATAAGGGTGCTAAATCCTGACGGTTCAGAGGCAGAAGAGCAGCCCAAGCCCGTAACAACCCGCGAGAAAATCAACCTTGCTGACGAAACAATAAGGGCAGAAGTTCGCGCGGCATTAATGGGCAAGTCAAAAGGCGAGGAAGTTACAGCAGTATTTGACGTTGAAGAAGGCCATGCAGACCGGGCACTTGCAGGAAAGCACGTAAGCTACAAAATGAAGATAGACACGGTTTCAGAATACATTCAGCCGGAAGTGAACGAGGAATTTTACCGCAATGTTTTCGGCCCTGACACTGACATAAAAGACGATGCCGCGTACCGTGAAAGGCTCAGGCAGGACATAACCGGGGAAGTTGAGCAGGAGAACAAATCAGACCTCTATAACCGCGCTGTAGATCTCGTTGCGTCAAAATCATCTGTAGAGATTCCCGACAAATTCATCGACCGCCAGTTAGCCTCGCTCCGCCGGGAAGATGCAGAATGGGCGAGTTCAAACGGTATAGACCTCAATACGGCGTTCGGAGTCGGAACAGAGGAAGGCCGCAAGGGTTACGAGGCACTTTTAAGGACACGCGCAGAAACGTCAGTGCGCAATGTTCTTGTGATGGACGAATTAGCAAAGCATTATGATGTTCACATTGAGCAGGAAGATTTAGAAGCGGAATTTGAGCGCAGAGCAGCCGAGCTTCATGTAACAAAAGGCTTCGTGTCAAAATATTTCTACGAGAACAAGAATCAGCTTGAACGCCTCATAGACCAAATGAAATGGGACAGAACAGTAGAGATAATGCTGACTCACATGGCCGTGAAAGAAGTAAAAGAACTCTCAAAGCCTGAAGCGCAGACTGAGAGTCAGAATCAGGGAGAATAAAACTTCATGGCGTACTACATACCATACGTAATAGAGCAGACCGGGCGCGGTGAAAGAAGCTATGACATTTACAGTCGGCTTCTTAAGGATAGAATAATATTTCTCGGTTCAGAAATTGTAGATGATGTAGCAAATTCGATCGTCGCTCAGATGCTGTTTCTTGAGAGCGAAGACCCCGAAAAGGACATCAGCATTTACATCAACAGCCCCGGCGGAAGTGTTACGGCCGGGCTTGCGATATATGACACAATGCAGTACATAAAGCCGCAGGTTTCGACGATATGTGTGGGACTCGCCGCGAGCATGGCAGCAATACTCCTCGCAGGAGGCGCAAAAGGAAAAAGACTCGCCCTCCCGAATGCAGAAGTCATGATTCATCAGCCCCTCGGAGGTGCAAGAGGTCAGGCCAGCGACATAGAGATTCAAGCAAAGAACATCATCAAGACAAAAGAACGAATGAACCGTATATTAGCGTCTCACACAGGGCAGGACTACGACACAATAGCAAGAGACACTGACCGCGACAACTACATGACAGCAGATGAGGCACTGAAATACGGCCTGATCGATAAGATAATCGAGGCAAGATAGATTATGCCTTCAGACAAGAACAAGAACAAGAACGACGAAATTTGCTGCTCATTCTGCGGTAAGCCCCGCTCAATGGTGAATGACATGCTTGAAGGCCCGAACGGCAACGTGAGAATCTGCGATCAGTGCGTGGCGTTGTGCAATCTCATGATGTCGGGAAAACCGGGTCAGAATGTTTTGTTTCAGCAGAACGGACAGAATGATAACTTTTCGGACATAATTTTTGACGAGGAAGAATCCCATTCAGCAAAAAACCCCGGCGGCAAATTCTCAAATTCTCCCATAAAACCAAGAGACCTTAGCGGATATTTAGATCAGTATGTCATTGGACAGTCTCGCGCAAAGAAGGTTGTATCTGTTGCAGTGTACAATCATTATCAGCGTGTCAGGAATAATTTAGACAGCAAAAATGCAGATGTTGAGCTCCAGAAAAGCAATGTTTTGCTTCTCGGCCCTACTGGTTCAGGAAAGACTCTCATAGCACAGACCTTAGCGCGCAAGCTCAATGTGCCGTTTGCGATTGCTGATGCTACGACACTGACGGAAGCGGGCTATGTAGGCGAGGACGTAGAGAATATACTCGTGCGGCTGTTGCAGGCTGCTGATTATGACCTCAAGGCTGCCGAACGCGGAATAATATATCTTGATGAGATCGATAAGATTTCGCGCAAATCCGAGTCAACATCAATCACCCGTGATGTTTCAGGCGAGGGAGTACAGCAGGCACTCTTGAAGATTCTTGAGGGCACAATCTCGAACATTCCCCCGAAAGGCGGACGCAAGCATCCTCATCAGGACTTCATACAGATCAACACGGAAAATATTTTGTTCATATGCGGAGGAGCTTTTGACGGGCTCGAACCTATAGTAGCAAGAAGAGAGCTGCAAAAATCTATAGGGTTCGGCGGAGAACTTGCGCAAAAATCCGGGAGCTATGAAATTCTCAGCAAGGTACAGCCTGAAGACCTCGTAACTTATGGCTTTATCCCTGAGCTTGTCGGACGTATTCCCGTTCTTGTTACTCTTGAGGAACTCGACAAGGAAGCATTTGTACGAATATTGCAGGAGCCGAAAAATTCCCTCGTCAAGCAGTACACAAAAATTTTTGAGATGGACGGAGTGAGTCTGACCTTCACGCCTGAAGCACTAGATAGAGTCGCGGAACTGGCCGTGAAACGCAAGACAGGCGCAAGAGGTTTGCGGGCTATCATGGAGAATCTTATGCTTGATATTGAGTACGAGCTTCCGTCAATCGCTGACGCTGAGAAGTCCGGCAAAAAGTTAATCATCACTCCCGAATATGTGAACAATCCCGTAACGCCCCTGAAAGATTTATTGCATGACTGAGAAACTAATCACAAAAGCCCGGCTTGAGGCGACATGCTTTAACCCGGGCCAGCTTATCCCGCAGGACAATAACATACCCGAAATCGCAATCGCAGGACGCTCGAACGTCGGAAAGTCATCGCTCATTAACGCCCTCTTAGGGACTCGACTCGCAAAGACAGGACAGACTCCCGGCAAGACTCGCAGCATAAATTTTTACCGCGCTGAGACTCCCGCAGGCACTGTGAGATTTGTTGACCTTCCCGGCTACGGTTACGCAAAACGGAGCAAGGACGAGCGAAACGAATGGCAGAGACTCATATCAGCGTACATGAATGGGCGTGAAAGTTTGCGGCTTGTGTGTCATCTCGTTGATTTCCGTCATGGCCTCCTCAAGAATGACAGAGAGCTTCAAGAATGGATCAGGGCTTGCGGGAAAAATATACTTGTTGTTTTCACGAAGGGCGACAAGATTTCGCGGGGCAAATGGAGGTCAACACGTGATAGCTACATAAGGGACGGCATGTTCTCGTATGATGTTCCTGTGATAACGTCAGCAGAAAAACGTGAAGGGATTGACGCGCTCGCGGAATCTCTCGTGAAGTTCATCAAGAATTATGATACAATCTCGGAAAATTCATAAGAAAGGACGTAGACAAAGTGATTTTCGGCGGCTATAATCAGCTCACAGCTCACAGCTCACAGCTCACAGCTCACAGCTCACAGCTCACAGCCTTGATTGTGCCTTAATACTCCATAACATAATCGGAAGAAATTTTCAGCTTTCATGCCATAATGATGTGAGAGCGTCTTTTTCTGTTTGTGAACGGGGGTAGACTGGCATGTTCAAGCGATTAAGAAGAAGTCTGCTCAAAAAGTTTTACGGTGAAAATCCATTTCTTTCAAATGTACTCAGAAAAAATTTCAGCAAATCTCCACTGAAATACACTGCGCTTTCGCTGTATCTTTTACCTGTACGCAAAATGCTGAGGCTCAATGAATACTCAAAGAGCAGAACATTCATAGTCTCGAAAGATTACCTTGAACAGTTTCACAGCTTGTTACACATTGGGAAAGCAGAAGGTTTCAACCTTATCAGGATAGGTGATTACTGCGGGTATATCATGCTGGATGATTTCCACGCGGGCGGTGTTGCGTACTCATTCGGATTAGGGGAGGATGTTTCTTGGGACAGGGATATGGCTTCACGCGGCTATGATGTCTTCATGTATGATCATACAATTGACGGCCTTCCTGAAAAGAATCCGCGCTTTCACTATTTCAGAGAAGGTATAGGGGATGGAAGCGGGGAAAATGAGAAACTGAAAACTCTTGAGGAATATATTACACGCAACGGCCATGAAGGACAGCGCGATATGATTCTGAAGATGGACGTTGAAGGAGCTGAATGGGGATTCCTTGAGAGCGTGAAACCTGAGACTCTCGCACAATTCAGACAGATAACGTTCGAGCTTCACGGCATGTTGAACGGTAAATTTCCGTTTGAGCAAGTACTTGAATTGCTAAAGAAACTCAACAAAACTCATCAGCTTATACATCTTCACCCCTGCAACTGGGGACTAAGTTATTTCTCATGGGGTAACAAAAATTGGTTCAACACTATGGAAGCCTCATATATTCGCCGTGATTCATATACTATTTCTGATGACTACGCAGAAAATCTCCCTCTCAGCATAGACCGCCCCGATGCTTACGAATGGCCCGACATAGGGCTTGGCCGCTGGAATGACTCAATAGAGTACGGAGACATGATTACTTCAACAGTAGCTATTCTGTAAAATCCTTGAGCCTCTCACATTATGGGAGGCTGATTTTTTTTTGCGCCGAAAATTTTTGCAAAGCCCTTGTGATATACTAACAACGATTCAAATTTCACACGCTCATATTAACGTTAAAGGTGTCATGTTGATTTTCACGTGATTAAATTTGAGCGCAAGACAATAACCTTTAGGAGGTATTATTCTTTATGGCAGTAGCAAGCATGAAACAGTTGCTCGAATGCGGAGTCCATTTCGGACATCAGACACGCCGCTGGAATCCCAAAATGAAGCCCTACATTTTCACCGAACGCAACGGAGTCTATATCATTGACCTTCAGAAGACAGTGAAGGGACTCGACCGCGCATATGATTTCATCCGTGAGACAGCAGCAGCGGGCGGGCATGTTCTTTTCGTCGGCACAAAGAGGCAGGCGCAGGACACAATCCGCGATGAGGCGACAAGGTGCGGGCAGTACTACATCAATCAGAGATGGCTCGGCGGACTCATGACGAACTTCCCGACAATCAGGCGCAGGATTTCACGTATGCTTGAGCTTCGCAAGTATGACGAGGAAGGAACATGGGAAGAGTTCAACAAGAAAGAAATCGCCGCCCTCAAGAAAGAGCAGCTTAAACTTGAGAAATATCTCGGCGGTATTGCGAACATGGCCGCAGTTCCTGACGCAATATTCCTCATTGACCCCCGCAGAGAAGAGAACGCAATCGCAGAAGCACGCAAACTTCATATCCCCGTCGTGTCAATCGTAGATACAAACTGCGACCCCGAAATGATAGACTACCCCATTCCCGGAAATGATGACGCAATCAGGGCGATAAAGTTAATCACGGGCTTGATGGCGAATGCAGTAATCGAGGGCAGGCAGGGTGAAGACGCTGTTATTATCCCCGTTCAGGAACTCAGCGAGCCGGAAGCGATCAGCAACGAGGAACTTATAGCCGCAAGCGAGAGACTCTACGAGAAATACGAAGGCAACATTGACGACGAAACCAGAGAGGACTAACAACAATGGCAGAAATTACAGCCGCAAAGGTGAAAGAATTACGCGAACGCACAGGCTCAGGAATGATGGACTGCAAGAAGGCACTTGCTGAGACTGGCGGAGATATGGAGAAAGCAATAGACTACTTACGCGAAAAGGGACTCGCAAAGGCCGCTAAGAAAGCAGAACGCACAGCCGCTGACGGCAGAATCTTCCACGTGTTGAGCAAGGACGGCAAATTAGGAGTCATGATTGAGCTTAACAGCGAGACGGATTTTGTTGCGAAGACAGATGAATTTAACGGGCTCGGCGACAAGATTACGGCTCACCTTGCAGCAAAGTCATATGATGATGTGCCCTCATTGCTTGCGAGCGTTCACGAGTCAGGCAGCACAATCAATGATCTTGTTACGGCGATAATCGCAAAGCTCGGTGAGAATATCGTGCTGAAGAGATTCGCCCGCTATGATGCCGCAAACGGAAAAGCCTTCTGCTACATTCACAGCAACTACAAAGTAGGCGCATTGCTTGAGCTTGAAGCGGATGACAAGAAGGTACTCGACTCAGACGGATTTGCTGAACTCGGCCATGAAATTTGCATGCAGATTGCCGCCGCCGCTCCTCAGTATTTAGTGTCTGATGATGTCCCTGAAGATGTATTAGACCGTGAAAAAGCCGTATACCGCCAGCAGCTTATTGACGAGGGGAAGCCCGTCGACAAGGTAGAGAAGATTATCCCCGGCAAGCTCAGGAAATATTTTGAGACAGTATGCTTGCTTGAGCAGGAATATATACGCGACACTGACAAGAAGGTTAAAGACCTCATAGCCGAAACAGGAAAGAAGCTCGGCACAAAAATAACTGTGAGACGTTTTGAACGTTTTGCAATAGGCGAGTAACAAGACAAGTGAATATCCCCGGTGTGAATGACTTTGCGCCGGGGGTATTTCTATAAACGGAGGCTGATATTATGCCCAAATACAAGCGTGTGCTTCTGAAATTGTCAGGTGAACTCTTAGCGGGTGAAAAGCATATTGGGATTGATTTCGGGACTGTGAGAGATTTTGCGGAGAAGCTCTCAGAAATCAGGAACGCAGGAATCGAATTGTCTCTTGTTATCGGAGGCGGGAATATGATTCGCGGGCGTGATTCTCATGATTACGGACTCGACCGTGTGAGCCTCGACGGAATCGGAATGCTCGGTACTGTCATGAATGCCCTTGCGGTTAAGACAGCTCTTGACAGCATGAACATTCCCGCAAAAGTCCTTTCAGCGGTCTCAATATCACCAATTGCGGAATTGTACAGCCGTGAAAAAGCTCGTGAATACCTGAAGGCCGGAAATATTCTTTTGTTCGGAGCCGGCACGGGTCATCCGTTTTTCTCGACAGATACGGCGGCTGCACTGAGAGCTTCAGAATTAGGGCTTGACTGCGTGATCAAAGGGACAAAAGTTGACGGAATTTATGACAAAGACCCGAACAAATTTGATGACGCAATATTTTTCCCTGAGCTTACGTACAGCGAGGCAATTTCGCGCGGTCTTAACGTAATGGACACGGCAGCATTCGCATTATGCCGCGAGAATAACATACCGATATGGGTAATAAATGTTCAGGATTCAGGCGCATGGGTCAAGAATATCATTGACGGTGCTAACGTAGGAACAATCGTAAAGGAGGACTAATCATGCCCAAAGATATACTTTCGGAGCTTCGCGGAAATATGGAGAAGGCAGTATCGTTTTTGCAGAATGAATTTCTCTCGATACGCACAGGAAGAGCGCACCCCGGACTCGTCAGCGACATCAAAGTAGACTACTACGGAACGCCCACGCCGATAAAGAGCCTCGCTAACGTAACAATACCCGAAAGCAGATCTATACAGATTGCCCCGTTCGACAAGACAGTGTTGAAGGCAATGGAGAAAGCAATTCTTGCGGCCAATATCGGAATGACTCCCCAGAGCGACGGCACTGTGATACGCATGACTCTTCCCGAGCTCACTAAGGCACGCCGCGTTGAGCTTACGAAATTATTGGCGCGTAAGGCTGAAGAGTCGAAAGTCGTTATCAGAAACTACAGGCGCGACGCAATAGAGGCACTCAAGAAGCAGGAGAAAGCCTCAGAGATTACAGAAGATGACCTGAAGAAGTTCACGAAAGACGTGCAGGACATCACAGACTCATACATCAAGAAAATTGATGAGGTCTACAAGGTCAAGGAGAAAGAAGTACTTGAAGACTGATGACGATTTAGCACTCGCTGAACCGTTCAACAGGCTTAATGACTCGTACTTCAAGAGCGTCATGGCCTCTCCTGAACGCAAGCATATCACGATAGCTTTTCTCAATGCGTTAATGTCTCATGCTTATCCGGAAGGATTCCCGGAAGTTGAAGACGTAGAATTTCTTGACCGTGAGGCCGTAACGAAATGGGAAGGCGAGAAAGTGCCGCGTTTTGATGTATTTCTGCGTGCGTTTTTCCTGAATCGTGTCATTGAGGAAAGATTGTTTCATATCGAGGTGCAGGACGCAAAGGACAATTTTTTCATGAAACGCGGATTTTTTTACTCATGCCGTGATTACGCGGGGCAGTCAGAGCGCGGACACAGCTATGAAGATTTCAAGCCTGTAGTTTTCGCCGGGCTTCTCAATTTCGGGCTTCACGGAGAGTCGGGTTCGCCGGAATGGTACAGCCTTCACAAGGTGCTGAATATGTTTACGCACAAATGTGATTGTGATTTGCTGGATATGCACTTTGCTGAATTGTCGCTGCTCCGGCGCAAATGGCGCAGAGTCAAGCATAAGCCTTCAACAAAATTCGAGGAGCTTATGTTTTATTTCGGCAATGTAGGAGGCAAAAGCATGGGAGATACTTTAGTACAGGAAATTGCAGAACATAATCCCGTTGTCGCTGACCTTCTTGAATACGAAAAGGAGTTCAGGTCAGACCCGCTCATGATGAGGCAGTATGTCTTTGCGGAGCGAGCACACTATGATTACCTTGCTAATCTTGAATACGAGCGTGAAGAAGGACTCAAAGAAGGCCGCAGAGAAGGACTCAAAGAGGGACGCGCAAAAGGTCTTGAGGAAGGAATCGCAAAAGGTCTTGAGGAAGGAATCGTGAAAGGACTCGCAAAAGGACGCGAAGAGGGACTCCTTAAAGGATTTGTGAAGGGCCGCGATGAAGGACTCACAGAAGGGCGCGAAGAGGAACGCAGAGACATTGTACGGACAATACGCGCAGGAGGAACAATGACAGATGAGCAGATAGCCGAAATGTTGAAGCTGCCGCTCCAATTTGTCAAAAACGCATGATACATACACAAAAGGAGGAATAATTCAGAATGGAAGAAGCAAGCCAGTACAATTCACCGGGTTACACAACATTCAAGATGAAGCTCAAGAAGTTAATCGGCATAGACCTTAACTCCTACAAAGAGCAGATACACCGCAGGACTCACGAGCTTATGTCGCGCTGGGGCTGCAAAACTTATGACGAGTATTACGACATGATGAGCAAGGACGAAAAGAAGTTACGCGAGTTCCTTGACCACCTCACAATAAACGTCTCAGAATTTTTCCGCAATGACTCTCAGTGGTGGAAGCTCAGGGACAAAATCATTCCCGAACTCATTCAGAAGCGAAAGACAAAACGACTCAAATTATGGAGCGCGGGCTGTGCAACTGGTGAAGAGCCTTACTCACTCGCTATCCTCTCTGCCGTCTGCGGACTCGACACAATGAATCCCGTACTCGCTGCTGACATTGACCAAGGTGCAATCTCTCTCGCGCAGAGAGCGAATTACCGCAAAGCACAGCTGCTCAACGTCCCGAAAGAATATCTCGCAAAATATTTCACAACACGCGACGCAGGTGCTACATATGACGTTAACGCCGACATAAAGCGCAGAGTCTCATTCAAGCGCATGAACATGATAGAGGATCCTTTCGGCGCAAATTTCGACATCATTCTTTGCCGCAACGTCGTAATTTATTTCACGGCTGAGACAAAAGACAAGCTGTATCACAAATTTTATGACGCGCTCGCACCGGGGGGATATTTCCTCGTCGGGTCAACTGAGCAGATATTCGGCTATCAGAAAATCGGATTCGTTTCGGCAGGCCCGTTCCTTTACACGAAGAATTAGCGCGTTATGTTTGAGTTCACGCTCACAAATTCGATCAATGACGCTCTGCAGAGATTATGCCGTCTCACAGGATGGAAGAAAGTGCGCCGGGTTCTCGTAAGAGTCGGCGGTGTGAGAAAAGTTAATCCTGAGCTGATGGCCTTTGTCTTTGCGGCTGCTGCTAAAGATACTCCCGCTGAAGGTGCTTTGCTGTCTGTGATGATTTTGCCTGTTACGGTGAAGTGCCTATCATGCGGGAAAATTTCTGTGAGCGAGGATCCAGAATTTGCATGTCCCCTATGCGGAAGCAAGAATGTACAAATACTATCAGGGCTTGAGCTTAACATTGAAGCCCTCGAAATCGAAAATGACACGTTAAATTATGACTGAAAACTCAAAAGATATACTGCTTTCACTCTCGGAGCGTCAGAAGGAAGCAGTAAGATATATTGACGGGCCTTTGCTCGTTCTCGCAGGTGCCGGGAGCGGTAAGACCCGTGTTTTGACGCACAAAATAGCCTGGCTCATCTCTCAGAATATTTCAGACCCCCAAAACATCATGGCCGTAACTTTCACCAACAAAGCAGCCGGAGAAATGAAATCACGAATTAATGCCCTTGTCCCGAAATCAGCAGGGCTTTACGCAGGGACTTTCCACGCTTACGGACTCAAATTTTTGTTCAGACATCCTCAGCAGGCGGAAGAAATTGCAGGGTTAAGGCGTGATTTTACGGTGCTTGACAGAGGAGAAAGCCGCTCACTTGTTCAGGAGATTATGCGCGAGATGGGCTTCAACGAAAAAGAAACAAGTCCCGCTTCAATGCTCGAAATTATTTCACGCGACTATATGACTTGGAGTCCGATTCCTCATGACACTACAATTGATGACGATGCAGTGTACAAGCTCTCAATTGAATACCGCAAAAGACTCCGCGAGATTAACGCAGCAGATTTTGACGACTTAATGATTCTCCCGCTTGAGATTCTCAGACAGGACATTGACGCAAGAAGAGCTGAACAGAATCACATAAGCTGGCTTCTCGTTGATGAGTATCAAGATGTAAACCATCCTCAATATTTGCTCATCAAGTATCTTGCCGGGCCTCACTGTATCGTTAATGTCGTGGGAGATCCTGACCAGTCAATTTACGGCTGGCGGGGCGCGGAGATAGGAATGATTCTGAACTTCACGAGAGATTTTGATGGCGCGAAAACGATTGTTCTTGATGAGAATTACAGGTCAACAGGAAATATTTTGACAGCCTCGAACGCTCTAATCCGAAACAACAAAGCACGTCTCAAAAAGAATCTTCACACGGCAAAAGGAAAGGGCGAAAAGATTTATACCCTCGTCGCACAGAATGACTTTCAGGAAGCAGACTTCATTCAGCAGGAAATCGAACGGCTCGTATCAGTTTACAATTACAATTACAGCGACATAGCAATACTTTACAGGGCTAACGCTATGAGCAGGCTTTACGAGAATAAATTTCTTGAGGAAGGCATACCCTACAGAGTCATCAAGGGGCTTTCGTTTTATGACCGAATGGAAGTCCGCGACGTATTATCGATTCTACGTGCCGCAATGAATCCTTTTGACAAACCCGCGTTCGCAAGGTCAGCAGGATTCGCAATAAAGGGTATGGGAGCATCCCGCCGCGATAACTGGTACGAATGGTTATCGACTCAGCCTCATGACGTAACAGAAGACCCCGTAAAAGTCTGGAGCCTCACTGCAGGGGGAGCATGGCCGGTTAAAGGGGCTTTCAGCGAAAACATGAAGGCTTTTGCGTCCCACATGTGCGCGATTCTTGACATGGCCGATGAAGGAATAAAGCCCGCGATTGATTATGTGCTTTGTGATATGGGCTATGAGAAATATTTGCAGGGCTATGACACTGAGAACTTCAAGGACAGACTCGACAACGTGAAAGAATTGAAGTCAATCGTTCCTGACGGCAATTTATCCGAGACTCTCGCAGAAGCTGCACTCTTCACGGACGCGGATAAAGATGACTCTGACAATAACGCTGTAGGTTTGCTCACTCTTCACGCCTCAAAGGGACTCGAATTTCCCGTAGTCTTTATCGTAGGAATGGAGGAAGATATTTTCCCTCACTCACGCTCAAAGGACAATGAAGACGAACTTGAAGAGGAGCGCAGATTGTGTTACGTCGGAATGACACGCGCAGAGGAAAGACTCTATCTCACTGCCGCAAAGTCAAGAAGGATCTACGGCACTGTGAAATCAAACAGCCTCTCACGATTCTTGTTTGAGATTCCCGACGACTGCAAGAAAACTGACGACAGGGGCAGGGGTTCAGCATTCCGCAGCGAACCGAGAATACTTTACACGCAGGAGAGAAACAAATATGGCGGTTATCGCGGTAACAGGGGAAATAGGCTCTGGTAAGTCGACGCTCTCACGGATATTATCACGGCTCAAGAAGTGCGCTCTGATTGACGCGGACAAAACAGCCGCTGAAGTTTGGACTCGCCCGGACGTTAAGAGAGTCTTTGCTCAGAGATGGGGCAATGAAATTCTTGACGCTGAAGGAAACATCATCAAGGCAAAAATCGCGGACAAAATTTTCACGGACGATGAAGAGCATAAATTCTGCGACTCAGTCATTCACCCGGTTGTGATGGATGAGATTCACGCTCTCACAGAAAATATTGATGCTGTTGCTGAGATTCCGTTACTCCCTGAAGCCGGGCGGCCTGAATGGATTGACAGAGTCATTTATACTGAGGCAGATTTTTCCGTGAGGGCTGAAAGGTGTCGGAACTCTCGCGGATGGAGCTATGAAGAATTAATGAGGCGCGAGAAATTTTTGCTCCCGAAAAGTGAAAGGCTTGCGGTTTGCGACTATGTTATACGGACTGAAGGCAGCCTGCAGGATCTCAAAGCACAGGCTGTGAAGTTACTACAGGAGATTGAAACATGACAAACAAAAATGAAGTACCCGAAAGAAAAGACATTCCCGAAAATTTCAGATGGAACTTAGAAGCGATATACCCGGATTTTGAGACGTGGCAGAAAGTTTACGGTGAGACTTCAGAAAAGATTGACGCGCTTAAAGATTACGCCGGGAAACTTGGCGAGGGTTCAGCAACTTTGCTCGCATTCATTAAGGCTGATGAGTCTGTGTCGCTTGAGCTTGAGAGACTCTATGTATACGCGAACATGAAAAGCCACGAGGATTTACGCGAGTCAAAGCCTATGGAGCTTGCCGGGCTTGCAGAATCTCTCACTGTGAAATATGCCGCCGCAGTAGCATTCTTTGAGCCGGAAATTTTGTCGCTTCCTCATGACTACATCAACGACTGCATAAAGAATGAGCATGAACTGACGCGCTATGAATTTTTCTTCCGCAAGTTACTGCGCGAACGTGAACACATACTCCCTCATGAGCAGGAAATACTTTTAGCAAAAGCCGCTGAAGTTATGTCGACTCCCTCAAACGCTTTCACGCTTCTTACTGACGCTGATATGAAGTTCCCCGACATTACGGACGAGGACGGAAATACATCAGAGCTTACGGAGGAAAGATGGTACAGGTTCAGCAGGAGCCGCAACAGGCAGGTAAGGCACGATGCCTTCATGGGAGTCTACGGAACATACGCGAAATTCAAGAATGCCATTGCCGCGCTCTATTCGGGCTCAGTAAAGGGAGATATATTTTCGTCAACCGCAAGGAAGTACGCAAGCTCGCTCGATATGGCACTGTTCGCAGAGAATGTCCCGGAAGATGTTTACGGCCATGTTGTAGACACAGCACGGAAATATTCACCCTCACTGCACAGGCTCGTAGCATTGCGCAAAAAAGTTTTGGGACTCAGCGACTTTCATTTTTACGACCTCAACGCACCATTAACGAAAGAACCTGAAACGCGAATCGATTTCCCTGAAGCTGTAGATTTGGCGGTGAAAGCATTAGCCCCGCTCGGTGATGAATACATTGCTGACTTCAAGCGCGGAATCTCTGAACGGTGGATCGACATTTACGAGAACAAAGGCAAAAGGAAGGGCGCATATTCATGGGGGGCGTATGGCACAAATCCGTATGTCCTTCTCAATTATGACGGGACAATTCACGATGTCTTTACGCTCGTTCATGAGATGGGACACAGCATGCACAGCTATTACTCACGAAAGAATCAGCCGCAAGTTTACGCCGATTACACGATACTGCTTGCTGAGGTCGCGTCAACAACAAACGAGTCATTGCTGCTTGAGTACCTCCTCAATCACTCGTCAAGCGATGACAACCGCAAATGGTTATTGAGCTACTATTATGACATGGTTCGGGCAACGTTCTTCCGTCAGGCAATGTTCGCCGAGTTTGAGCGCGAGACTCATTCTTGCGCCGAGTCAGGAGGAGTCTTAACGCCGGATTATCTCTGCTCATTGTGGGAGAAGCTCAACGGGAATTATTACGGCCCAGAGATGACAATTGACCCGGAACTCTGCGCGGAATGGGCGAGGATTCCTCACTTCTACACAGCGTTTTACGTCTACAAATACGTTACGGGATTCACGGCGGCGAATGCTTTTGCGTCATCAATACTTTCTGGCGAGGACAAAGCGACAGGAAGATATTTGCATTTCCTCAAGAGCGGCGGAAGCGATTACAGCCTCAACATTTTACGGCGGGCAGGCGTTGACCTTATGAGCGATGAGCCATTCGAGCGGACAATGAAATTATTTGACGAGAGGTTAGACGCATGGGACAAGTAAAGCTGGTTGCGTTTGATCTTGACGGCACACTCTTCAACGACAAAAAGGAAGTTACTCCCGAAACTTTTGCGACGTTGGAACAGGCTGCGAACATGGGAGTCGAAATTGTTCCGGCGACCGGGCGTTTTTGGAATGCAATCCCCGAAAGCATCAAGGCCATGAAGTTCGTGAATTACGCTCTGACTCTAAACGGCGCGGCTATATTCGACGTAAAAGCCGGGAGGACTATTTATGAGTGTGCGATTCCGATTCACAGGGCTGAAACTTTGTGCCGTGTCTTTGATGATTTGGGAGTGATTTATGATCTCGTTGCTGAGGGTAGCGGCTATATGAGGCGTGATCTTTATGACCGTCTCGCGGATGTCATGATAGGCGAATGGCAGGTGAAAGTCGTCCGTGATATGCGCCTGCCTGTTGATGATGTCTATGAGACTTTGCGCGGCAAAAACGGAGTCCAGAAAATGCAGATATATACGCTCGATAAGACTCTCCGTGAAAATTTGCTGAAGTCATTGCCTCATGTATTCCCCAAGCTGCTTTTCACGTCCTCAGTTCCCAACAACATAGAAATCAATGACCCCAAAGCAAACAAAGGAGACGGACTCAAATTTCTTGCTGAATATCTGAGCATTCCGATTGAGTCGACTCTCGCGTTCGGGGACGGTCTTAATGATATGAGCATGATTCAATCTGCCGGAGTCGGCGCGGCCATGTCGAACGGCATCCCGGAGCTTAAAGAAATTGCAGATTACATTGCGCCAAGCAACAACGAGAACGGAGTCGCCGAAGGGGTAAAGAGATTTTGTTTCGCACAGTAACAATCGCGGCATTGTGCATAAATCTTGAGCATATAGGGCGGATATTGCTGGCTGATTCTGAATGTCTCGTGTTCAATTACGGGATGGCGTTCAGTCTCTTCAGCGATTATCCGTCCTTCACTATGTGGCTTTCTGTGATTGCGTGCCTCATGCTTGCGTCGGTTTTTGTCCTTGCGGATCTCAATGACGCTGAAAGAATCGGTTACTCAATAATGCTCGGCGGCGCGTTGTCGAACTGCGCGGAGAAATTAATACTAGGCTATGTGATTGACTGGATACACCTTCCGTTAATACCCCTCACGATTAATATTGCTGACATTGAGGTAACACTCGGCGCATTGATTGCGTTTGTGAATTTCGTTGTGTAGGAACTCCCCTGAGTCAATTTCAGGGGAATCATTATTATTCGGTATTGCCCTTCAGCTTGTTCAGTTCATCACGGATTATTCCGCGAATATCATCGGACGTTGTATATTTGTTCTTATCCCTGAAAATTTCACGGAACATCGGCGCAAGTGTTATGGCAAATCCCACAATGCCGACAACAATCGCAAGCGTTGTGAAATGCCAGTTTACTGACGATTTTATCTCTTCTGTTTTCACAGCGTTCACACGCAATTCTGTCTTTACTTCCCTGATTTGGTCTTTCAGTTCGTTTGTCCTGGCATCAAGTTTGTTCTCAAGATCAACAATGCGCCCGTCTATGTAGAGTTTTAGCCCTCTTATTTCTGAGCGTATAATCTCGCTGTCGCTGCTTGTCATATTCACACGCCCCCTTCTTTTTTCGGATTATAATACAAAAACTCCCCCGACTCGTAATCAGGGGAGTGAAATTTTACTTCACAGACTCAAAGCCTTTCGACAAGTCCGCAATAATATCATCAATGTGTTCTGTTCCGATTGAGAGTCTTATCGTTGTAGGACGAATCCCGCATGACAATAACTCTTTCTCGTCAAGCTGTGAATGAGTCGTAGAGGCAGGATGAATGACGAGCGATTTCACGTCAGCAACATTCGCAAGCAGTGAGAAAAGCTCAAGGCTCTCAGTGAATTTCTTTGCCGTCTCAGCGTTCCCCTTTATGTCAAACGTGAATATTGATCCAGCGCCGTTAGGATAATATTTCGCGTAAAGCTCTTTCTGCTTACCCGCTGCGAGTGAGGGATGATTCACACGCTCGACTTTCGGGTGATTCTTGAGGAAGTCGACAACTTTCAAGGCGTTCTGCACATGACGTTCAACCCTCAGCGAGAGAGTCTCAAGCCCCTGAAGAAGCAAGAACGAATTGAACGGAGAAATGCACGCGCCCAAATCACGCATTAACGTTGTGCGCAGCTTGATGATGTACGCGAGATTTCCCGCAGCTTTCGTGAAGACTATACCATGATATGACGGATTCGGCTCAGAGAGTCCCGGAAACTTGTCGCTTGATGCCCAGTCAAAATTTCCTCCGTCAACAACAACTCCGCCCATCACTGTACCATGTCCGCCCATGAATTTTGTAGCAGAATGAACCACGATGTCAGCTCCGTATTCTATCGGCCTGCACAAGAACGGAGTCGCGAACGTGTTGTCAATCACAAGCGGTATGCCGTGAGAGTGCGCGATTTTTGCGGCTGACTCTATGTCGAACACGTCAGAATTTGGATTGCCGAGAGTCTCAGCGTATATCAGTTTCGTGTTTGGCTTTATGGCTTTCTCGAAATTCGCAAGGTCTGAAGGGTCTACGAATGTCGTTGTTATTCCCTGCTCAGCGAGAGTATTTGCGAAAAGGTTGAACGTTCCGCCGTAAAGATTCGTTGACGAGACTACATGATCCCCGGCCTTAGCAATGTTCTGCACAGCGTACGCAATCGCCGCCGATCCTGAAGCACAAGCAAGCGCGCCGACTCCCGACTCCATTGCCGCGACTCTCTTCTCGAAAACGTCATTTGTCGGATTCATCAGCCGTGTGTAAATGTTCCCCGGCTCAGTCAATGCGAATCTTCCCGCAGCCGTCGCCGAGTCCTTGAAGACATATGATGTTGTCGCGTAAATTGGGACTGCACGAGAGTCTGTTACTGGGTCTGCATGTTCCTGGCCCGCGTGAAGCTGGATTGTCTCAAACTTGTATTTGCTCATAGTATCATTCCTTTCTTCCGAACGATATTACTTTGTTGTAGCCTTCAGGTAAATATTCATAAATGAGTGTGTATACGGCACTGCTTAAGCGGTTAAGAATGTGGCAGATTCTCAGCGGGTCTTCATGGCCGAAAACTTTTACCGCGCATAACTCAGTTTCACGAACAAGAGTCCGCAATAGATTCAGCATGGCCGACTCCCTTCCCATCTCATAATGAGGGAGAATATGACTCAGCCCGTAATATTCCGCCGGATTATGTGAACGTTGATACAGTTCCTCCGAGTCAATCCCCCTCAGCGTGAATCCTTCAGCAAAAATTTTCCCGCAAGCCTCGCACCTTTGGAGTCGATTCACAACCGCTTTCACTTCTTCAAGGTCAGCAACAAATTCCTGCGACTGTGAGTCCGTCTGAAACATTATGATTTGTGCGTTAAGGCTGTCGAGCTTTCCGCGCAGTTCTATTCGCGGCGAGTCTTTTGTCATGACAGAGTCGCAACCATTACGGCTTTGATTGTGTGCATTCTGTTTTCGGCCTCGTCAAAAACTTTTGAGCATTCCGACTCGAAAACTTCCTCTGTTACTTCAGCACCTTTCACGGCGGGCAAGCAGTGAAGAAATATTGTAGTGTCCTTGCCTGTAGCTTTCATGATGTCTGATGTAACCTGCCATGACCCCAAGAGTTTATAACGTTCCTCCTTGAGTGCTTCCTCGCCCATTGAGACCCACACGTCTGTATATATTGCGTCCGCGCCTTTCACGGCCTCGAAAGGATCATTGATGACTGTGATTGTTGAATGTGAAGCGATGCCCCGGCATTTTGCTAATAATTCTGCGTCAGGCTCTAATTCTTTCGGAGTGCTGATTACGTAATCGATTCCCATTTTCGCGCAGCCAATCATTAAAGCGTTGCTCATGTTGTTACGGCCATCACCCAAATACGCGAGTTTGAGTCCCCTGAGAGTCCCGAAATTTTCGCGCAAAGTCAGGAAGTCAGCGAGAACTTGAGTCGGATGATCCGAGTCGGTGAGTCCATTCCAGACAGGAACGCCGGAATATTTTGCGAGGTCTTCTACGGTTGACTGCTTGAAGCCCCGGAACTCTATGCCGTCGAACATTCTGCCTAAAACCCGCGCCGTGTCTTTAACGTCTTCTTTTGCGCCGAGCTGTATATCGTTCTTGTTGAGATATTCCGGGAATGCTCCTTCATCGTTGCATGCTACAGTGAATGCGCACCGGGTTCGTGTTGATGACTTCTCGAATATGAGCGCGATATTTTTTCCCGCGAGCAAGTTACCGCGAATGCCTGAACGTTTCTTTGCTTTGAGGTCAGCTGAAAGTGTGAGGAGATAATCTATTTCACCGGGCGTGAAGTCCATTAGAGTCAGGAAACTTTTGCCCCTGAGATTTTGTGCCATTGTTCCGGCCTCCTGTTTGTGTGAATGTGAATTTTTGCCCGTCTGCGATTATAGCACCGTGAATTATAATAGCCGTAATTCCCACGAAAAGGAGATTTTGATATTGCCGAGTAAATATGAGCTTGCAGAAGTTTTTGCTGACACTCTGAGATTATGCCGTGAGAATGAGACTCTCCGCGAGGCCGTGAGAATTTCAACGGAAGGCACGAAACATTACCCCGCAGATTTCAGCATTGAGACAGAGTCGCACAAGGCAGGAGAGATCCGAGTCGTTAAAGGAAGGACTCTTGAGACAGCGTTGAAGATTGCCCGCAAATTTCCCGGAAAAAGAATCGCCGTACTCAATTTTGCGTCAGGAACAAAACCCGGCGGCGGTGTGATCAATGGCAGCAGAGCGCAGGAAGAAAGCATTTGCCGTTCATCGACTCTTTATCCCTCAATAAACACCGACGAAATGAAGAGAGCGTTCTACATTCCGCACGAGGAAAATTACACGTTCAGGGGATGGGATGACTGCATATATTCACCGGGCGTTGTGATATTCCGTGATGATTCGGATGAGATTCCCAAAATTTTGCGGCCTGAAGATTTCGTGAATGTTGACGTTGTTACTTGCGCTGCTCCTCACTTAAGGGACGACGTAATAACGGCTGAAGAGCTTTTCCGAATCCACGTAAAGAGGGCAGAAAATATCCTGAGAGTTTGCGCTCACAACGGAGTCGATATATTCATCGGCGGTGCTTTTGGGTGCGGAGCGTTCCACAATGACCCGTATATAGTTGCTTGGGCATGGCGCGAGGCTCTGAAAGTTTACCGGGAGAAATTCAGCCTCATATTGTTTGCGATTTACGCGCATGGTGATGATGAGAGCAATAATTATCGCGCATTCAGGAACGAATTTGCAGAACAGTAGAGGACAGCCCAATGATTCCGACAAGGCAGCAGATGATTGAAGTATTCAATGACACGCTGAAATTTTTTGACGAGGACTCAATTCTTCACGATTCTATTGTAAACTCAATTCATCAAACAAGGGTTTACAATTCAAATTTTGCGGTTGAAACTGAGTCCCACAAAGCCGGAAAAATTGACGTTATCCCCGGCAGGACATTGCAGACAGCGTTAGACCTTCATGAAAAATTCCCGGACAAGAAAATAGCTGTTCTTAACTTTGCGGCCTCGCAGACTCCCGGCGGAGGAATCTGGAAAGGAAGCCGGGCGCAGGAAGAAAGCCTTTGCAGAAGCTCGACTCTTTACCCGTCATTGAGGACTGATACAGCTCGTGAGGGTTTCTACAGATTTCACGAAAAGGGCGGATTCGGATGGCTCGCAAGCGACACATGCATATATACTCCTGATGTGATTATCTGCAAAAATGATGATGACTATATCCCCGCGAGATTATCCCGTGAAGAGTTCGTGAAAATTGATGTTGTTACATGCGCTGCCCCTCATATTTTCAGGAGCGTGATAATTTCTGACGAGGGTTTGTACGCGATTCACCTTTCACGCGCAAAGAATATTCTGCGTGTATGTGCGTATAACGGCGTTGATATTCTCATCACTGGCGCATTCGGCTGCGGTGCATTCAAGAATCCCCCGGCTATTGTGGCGCGTGCGTGGCGTGAAGCACTGAGAGATTACCGCGAAAAATTTGACCTCGTTGCGTTCGCTGTGAAGTGTTACTCAGAGTCACCGAATAATTTTGACGTATTCAGGGAGGAATTATCCCCTATAATGTAGCATTATCAACATCAACAGGAGGAATCATTATGGGAGTACTTAAACATTACCGTGAGTTATTGCCCGTAACAGACAAAACGCCCGCAGTAAATCTTGAAGAGGGAATGACACCATTAATCTATTTGCCCCGCGTAAGTGAGAGGCTCGGAATAAAGTTATACGGAAAATTTGAGGGCTGCAACCCGTCCGGCTCATTCAAGGATCGCGGAATGGTTCTCGCAGTCGCAAAGGCACTTGAGGAAGGAAAACGCGCTGTGATTTGCGCCTCAACAGGGAACACGTCAGCTTCAGCGGCAGCATACGCGGCGAGTCAGGGCATACCGTGCTTTGTGTTACTGCCAGCGGGTAAAGTCGCTCTCGGAAAACTGGCGCAGGCGTTAATGTACGGTGCAAAGGTTATCGCCGTGAAAGGAAATTTTGACCGTGCGTTAGAGTTAGCGAGAGATGGCGCGGAGAAAACCGGGTGTGCAATGGTCAACAGCGTCAACCCCTATCGTCTTATCGGACAGCGTTCGGGGGCCTGGGAGATCTGCGACGTTCTCGGACATGCTCCCGACTGGCACGCAATACCCGTAGGCAACGCGGGAAATATCTCGGCATACTGGGCGGGCTACAACGAGTATCACAAGCTCGGAAAAATTAACGCGCTCCCGAAAATGATGGGCTTTCAGGCTGAAGGAGCAGCTCCCCTCGTCTACAACAAGCCATGCCCTAACCCTGAGACAATAGCGACCGCAATACGAATCGGAAATCCCGTAAGCGCACACCTTGCACGGGCAGCAGTCAGTGAGTCGGGCGGTGAGTTCAACGCAGTAACAGATGAACAGATATTAGAGGCTCAGAGGATTCTTGCGGCTGAAGGGGGAGTGTTCGCAGAGCCTGCATCATGCGCGCCGTTAGCAGGACTCCTCAAGCTGAAACGTTCAGGGCGACTCCCGGAAGGAATCACAGTAACAATGATTCTTACTGGGAACGGACTCAAAGACCCCGACACGGCCATGTCTCAAGTAGGAAGGCCGATAGAGATCAACGACACATTAGACGACTTAATGCGGGTGCTTGAGGGAAAATGATACGGCTGAAAATTCCTGCCACAACCGCGAATCTTGGCTCAGGTTTCGACACTCTCGGAATGGCTCTCAATCTCTACAACATTTTCACCGTGAAAGAAATCCTGCCAGAGGGTGAATACACGTCAGAAATTTGGGGCGAAGGAGTCGACCTCCTCAAAGACGCGCGCAAGAACATGCTCGTTACGAGCTACATTAAGGCTTGCGATGAATGGAACGTAACGCCAAAGGGATTCGCTTTCGAGAGCTGTAACGCAGTGCCACTGAATCGCGGACTCGGTAGCTCATCAACCGCTGTAGTTGCGGGCGTAATGATTGCGGATATTCTTTCGGGCGTGAAACATAATGAGGCTGAATTATTGCGAGTGATGACGAAAATCGAGGGACACCCGGACAATGTTGTGCCGTGCTACACTGGCGGAATGACTGTATCATGCTGGGACGGAGAGTCTTTGCGCTATGTGAGGCTGCCTGCGCTCCCTGAAGATTTGAACGTTATCGCGGCTGTACCTGATTTCGAGGTTCGCACGGAGGACGCAAGAAGGATTCTGCCTGAAAGTGTTCCTTTTCGTGATGCTGTCTTCAACGTGAGTCACGCAAGTATTCTTTGCGCTGCTTGGGCTATGGGACGCTGGGACTTATTGCGCGTGGGAATGGAGGACAGACTCCACCAGGCGCACAGGGCTAAACTTTTTCCGGGCGAGACTGGCGAAAAATTCTTCAGCGAGATTGCGAATCACCCGGACTGTGTAGCGACGGCGATTTCAGGTTCAGGCCCTACGATGATTGCGATCGTTCGCGGAAAACCCGGAAAACTCTCTCAGGCTATGTGCAGAATCTTCACAGAAGGCGGAGCAGGTTCACACTTCTTTGTTCTGAACTGTACATCTTGCGGCGCGTCTGCTGAGTGAGTCAACAAAAATCCCCTCTGACTCATCATCGGAGGGGAAAATTTTTCTCAGTCATCCCATTTGTCATATTTGTAGATTAACTGAATAAATTTGCTTGTGAGTGAGCTTCCCGGAAATCGTTTCGACATTTCGGAGTTGTACGTTAATGTTATTGTCGTGTACTTGTCTGGAGTCCATACGTTTTTGAGCATGATTTTACCCGCCGCCCTAGTGTTTGCTGTGGGAGTCTCCTGCGTTTTTCCGTAAAGCGCATTCATTCCCGCCCGCAATGCCTCGTAAAATTTCCTGTCATACTCCGCGCTGCCCATGCTCTGAAGGTAAACGCTCTTTGTCTTTAGTAACTTGTTCTTGTGGAAGCCGAATATGAACGTTGCCGGGTAATTCTCAAACATTCCTTCCATTGTGAGAGAGTCTTTACGCGGGGTTAAGACTTTTGCGCCGCTCTTCTCCATTCGTTTTTGAGTCCTCGCGTAAGTATGTCCGAAAGGAAGCGACAAAAACGCCTCCGAGCTGTTACTAGCGCACAATGACTCACACGCCGAAAGTGTCAGGAACATCACCGCAAGTATTATCTTCCTCATCTTATCACCTCATGCGCTGGAATCTCACGCCCTAAAAGTTCTGCTGTCTCTATCCATTCCGAGACAATAACGCCGAAATTTTTCAGGGCTTCTTCGAGCGTATCACCATCGGCCATGCACCCGGCTAATTCGGGGACTTCAGCTATAAATTTCCCGTCATCATCTGACCAGTATATTATTCTCGTGTATTTGTCCATAAATCTGAATCCTCTCAGAATATCAGGTTGTTTTTCAGAATTATTTATTGTCTCACGCCAAAGCACCGTCAGGCTCATTCCACATATCACGGACTGGAGTCATGAACGCCGCAACCATCTGTACGAATCCCCCTGCAGGAATATCAATATCACTTGCTTTTGTCGGTGAAGGTATATCATCATTCTGAATCTCGCGGAAATACATGCAGTCTTCAAGCACAGCCCGCGCATCAATAATAGCTTCTTCAAGACTTTCTGCTGACGTGAAAGCGTTCTCAATGTCCGGGAATCTCACTGTCCACATATCACCGTCAGGCTGAAAAATTGCCGGGTACATGTAATATTTCGGGTAAATCATTTTCATCACTCCTTAATCTTTTATGCCTAGTCTTTTCTTTATCATGTCATGAACGCCGGGTGATATTTTCTGCGGTATCGGGAAAGGCCGTTCACCTTCCTTAATGGCCAGAGCATGACTTCCCTTGCCGCGTTTTTCGCTGACGCTCCAGCCCCTGCTTAATGCTATTGCTATAAGCTCTCGTCTGCTGTATTGTTTTCCCATTCTCTAGAACTCCCACTCCAAATAGCGAGCACGTTTCGCCTCCTCGCCCGTTCCGTAGCTGAAGAAGCCTTTGTACCTTCTCGATGACCGCCGCTTGATTTTTGCCGTCAGCAATTCAGCCTTAGCTATGACCCTGTAATTGCGGTCAAGAAATATCATCGTCCCCCCGAAATTCACGTTATACTTTGAAGGGTTCTTTATCGTTACGCTTAACCCTTTGAACGTGTACGACACCGCGCTGAATGAGAGTCTTTTGCCGCGTATAGCTCCGTCCCTTATAAGAGCTTCTGAAGTCCCGACAAGAATCAGCACAGCAAAAAGCATTGCCGCGAATGAAAATCCCTTCTTCATTTTTTCCCCGCTCCCTGTGAAAATATTTCGTGATGCAAAAATTATATCAGCAAGGAGCTTTTGAACATGTCAGACTCGAACCGCCCGCCCTTTTTCCCGATGATGATAAATTTATCGTGCAAAAAAGTTTTGATTGTCGGAGGAGGACTCGTAGCATCAAGACGAGCATTGACTCTCAAGAATTGCGGAGCCGAAATCAAAGCAGTGAGTCCGAAATTCAGCCCTCAGTTTCCTTCCGTCAGTCTCAGAATCGAACGTGAATTTGTTCCTGAAGATGTTACTTCCGATTTGTCGATTGTAATCGCGGCGACTAATAACAGGTTTACAAATCACAGAGTTTATTGTCTTGCCGGGGCTCTTGGTCTTCCTGTGAATGTTGCTGACTGCAAAGAGGAATGCTCATTCTTTTTCCCGTCGCTGATAAATTGCGGTAATGTTGCTGTCTCAGTGTGCAGCGCGGGCGAGTCATCATCATTGACTCACAGGCTCTCGGAACGTCTGCGAAAAGTTTGGCCTATATGGATTACTGAGGAAAATACGCATAAAATACGCTGATTGACTGAGTTTTCACTGTGCTATAATTTCCGCATTCGTGAGCAGGTGAACTCATTGTTTCGGGGTAAGTATTTATGACTAGTTGCAGCTATGTTATAATGCGTAGTGTCCAATCATGATTTCACATTTTCAGAGGTATCAAAATTTCATGTCGTAAATTACGTAATTGCGCGGCAGGTCGGGAGGAATCTTTTTTGAGATCAGATAGTAGCAGGCTGCGTGGCTCTTGTCCCAATCGCGGGAAAAGGGCTGTTTCACGCAGTAAAAAGCATGCAGGGGCTTCGGTTGGCTTCTGCTGGGGATTTGGTGTTGTCGTCTGCTTTACATTCGGGCTGGCTTCGTTCCTGATGTTTTCGGCGGGTCATTTTGACAGCTTTTCGTCTGGTCTCGGCGGCGTTGAACCTGCACACGGGAGCATTGATGAGAATTTTGCTTCCACGCGCGGACTTCTGAATGTTGAGGTTATGCAGCTGGACTCAGAGCCGGAAAGCGCAGAAACATACGCACAGGCTTATAACAGCGCGGCGATTGAGGATTTCGGGCCTTATCCTTCCTATTTATCGGGCTTTGAGCGTATAACATTGAGCACTCTTGATGACGGAAAAACGCTCAAGCATCACGATGACGAGGAAGAAGACGACTCAGAGGAAGCCGGAATCACAAACGCTGAAGCCGATTCATCACAGCCGGTATTGTCTGAGGAAGGCCCGGGGTGGCGCGAACACACTGTGAAGAAAGGAGAAACGCTTTCAGAGATAGCAGCGGATTACGGAAATATTACGGCGCAGGATATAGTGAGGGCAAATGAGCTTACGAACTCTGCTCAGATAAGGGAGAATCAGATACTTCTTATCCCCAACGGCCCTGAAAGAACAGAAGATACCCTTGACGAGCTTCACACAAGGCAGATGAGAATAGCCGCCAACAATGAGAAGTTCGAGCCGTTAAAGGTAAGGGAATACACGGTAACAGCCGGTGACTCTCTGTGGTCAATCTCTCACAAGATGGACATAGACTCGGACACAATCAGAGGAAGCAACTATTTCCGAACATCGTCAGCACTCCGCCCGGGCGTAAAGCTCAGGATTCCGAATCAGGAAGGAATATTCTACACTCTCAAAGACGGTGAAACAGTCGAGGAAGTCGCAAAACGCTACAGAGTCAGCATGACAAAAATTCGTCTCGTCAATGAGGGAATCAACACAGCGAAACTTAAAGCAGATGATGAAATCTTCCTTCCCGGCGCAAAACCTGAAGCAATCAGAGACACAAAGCCCGCTCCGAAGCTCGCCAATACTCCCAAGCCCGAACCAAAGAAGGCCGAAATCACAAAGAAACCTCAGCCCGCGCCAGTCAAGACCGTCTCAAAACCTGAAAATAGACAGCGCGGTGAAGTTGCCGTAAGGAGATCGGGTTTCAGATGGCCGGTCATGGGAAGAATCAACAGCCCGTTCGGATGGAGGACTCACCCCGTAACAAGAAGAAGAGACTTCCACACGGGTATAGACATCAAAGCAAGCAGGAATGATCCCATAAAGGCAGCCGGCTCCGGGCATGTAGTATATTCGGGCTGGATGGGCGGATATGGCAAAGTATTGGTGATTGAGCACAGCAACGGGCAGTCAACTCTTTACGCTCATTGCAGCACACTATTAGCAGGAAAGGGAGCAAGTGTATCATCAGGACAGCTTGTCGCAAAAATCGGGACTACAGGACGTTCAACAGGCCCGCACTTACATTTTGAGGTCAGGAACGGAAGCAGCCCGGTCAACCCGATAAAGTACCTGAGCAGATAAAATGTCAAAATACGTATTCATAACCGGCGGGGTAGTCTCGTCATTAGGCAAGGGAATAACGGCAGGTTCAATCGGCGCATTGCTGAAGAAGCGCGGACTCAAAGTCTCAATCTTGAAGATAGATCCATATTTGAACGTTGACGCGGGGACAATGAATCCATTTCAGCACGGAGAAGTTTTTGTTACGGACGACGGAGCCGAGACGGATTTAGATTTAGGCCATTACGAGCGGTTTATTGACGAGACACTGAGCGAGAAGAACTCAATAACGACCGGCAAGATTTATTCAAGCGTAATCAAGAAAGAAAGAAGGGGCGATTATCTGGGCGGAACTGTTCAGGTAATCCCCCATATTACTAACGACATTCAGGAGCGAATCATACGCGCAGGAAGCGGGCTCGATGTCCTGATTGTCGAAATCGGCGGGACTGTGGGAGATATTGAGGGTCAGCCGTTCCTTGAGGCAATAAGACAAATGGCAGTCAGGGCAGGACGTGAAAATGTGGTGTACTGTCATGTAACATTGATACCCTACCTTGAGGCGGCTAAAGAGCTCAAGACAAAGCCCACTCAGCACAGTGTTCAGGAATTGCGGAGAATAGGAATCCTCCCGAACATGATCGTTTGCAGGACGAGTCATCCTATGGATCAGGGCATGAAGAACAAGATTGCTCTTTTCTGCGACGTTCCGCACGAGGCTGTGATAGAAGTGCGCGATGAGCCCACAATCTACAATGTTCCGATAAGTTTGCACCGTGAAGGCCTTGACGGACTCATTCTGAAATATTTGGGTCTTCCCTGTGATAATGAGCCGGATTTAAGCGACTGGGCGCGAGTTGTCGACAGGTACATGAATCCGCCTGAAGAAGTGAAAATTGCCCTCGTCGGAAAATATGTTCAGCACAAGGACGCATATTTGAGCGTTGTCGAGGCACTGCATCACGGAGGAATCGCAAACAATGTGAGAGTGAATATTGTCTCGGTTGAGTCTGAAGACCTCGAAGGCTCTGACGTTTCGGAGAAGCTGAAATTTGCTGACGGAATATTAATCCCCGGCGGTTTCGGTGAACGAGGCGTTGAAGGAATGATTGCGGCGGCGAAATATGCGCGTGAAAATGATGTGCCTTTGTTCGGAATTTGTCTCGGTATGCAGATGATGGTTGTTGAGTTTGCGCGGAATGTCTGCAAGCTCCATGAAGCTCACAGCAAAGAGATGAACCCCGCCACGATTCACCCTGTTATTCACTTGATGGAAGAACAAGAGAACCTCAGCGATCTCGGCGGAACAATGAGACTCGGAGCATATCCCTGCGATTTAGTTGAAGGAACGAAATCAGCAAGTGCTTACGGGACTCTTCACATCACAGAAAGACACCGCCACCGTTACGAGTTCAACAACGCTTACCGTGAGAGGCTCGAAAATGCCGGGCTTAAGGTTGCTGGGGTTTGCACGGAGCGCGATTTAGTGGAGATTGTAGAATTGCCCGGTCATATGTGGTACGTTGGCGGACAGTTTCACGGAGAATTGAAGTCAAGACCAGTGAGGCCGCACCCGCTCTTTGACGGATTCATAAAGGCAGCTTCAGACTACATGAGAAAACATAAGGAGGCGTAAAGCACATAATGAAGGCTGTAAAAATTTGCGTGTTGATGATGTTCGTATTGTCCGCAAGTGTATGCTTTGCATCTGAGGCAGTCCCAGACCCTGACAACAGCCCCGGCTCATCGCGTCAGATGATGGGCGAGATTGAGCAGATAATATACGGCTATGTGGCAAAGGGAGGACTGATTGAGCGTCTCGGAAAAGTCGAGGAGGATTTATTCGGAAGGAGTCTGCCCGGAACAATAGCGGAAAGGCACGCCGCAATCCTGAATTTTCTTGAGAACGGCACAGATGAGCAGCCTTCTATGATGTTCAAGCTCGGTGTTGCTGAATGGGTAGTCGACAAAAAGATTCGCGCCTCTGAACCCGCCATAAGAAGACTTGAGGACTTAGAGACAAACTTGACAGGAGCATCACGCGCAGGCAATCCCATTGTAATGAGGGTAGAAAGTCTGCTTGCGACTCTGATTATGGATCCCGTTTCAGCAGTCCCCGTAACAATCCCGGCAAACACGGTAATGAAATTCAGGTTTATGGACGAACTGAGTCCCGCGAAATCAAAAGCAGGTGATTCAGTGAGGCTTGAGCTTGCGAATGACTTGATTGTGAATCAAAATCTAGTTGCGCCGGCAGGGTCATTACTGCTGACTGAAGTAAAGTCTGTGAAGCGTCCCGGCATGTTCGGAATGCCCGGTGAAGTCAGGCTTACTTTCAGCGAGCTGAAGCCCCTCGGACCTCAAAGGCCGTCAGTCTGGGCAGGCAGTGAATCGCAGAAAGCCATCAAGGAAGCGCGCACAACAGGCGGAAGGGGTGAAGGTGCTGTAATCGGAGCTGGCGCAGTGAGCATAGCAGGAGCAGCACTGCTCGGACCGGTCGGACTCGTCAGCGGCGTTTTCATTCGCGGCAACTCGATAAAGATTCCGGCAGGCTCAGTAACATTCCTTCAGATTTCGGGAGACTGCACAGTGGCAGCTTACCCGATACCTATCAGCCTTCAGAAGCCCGACAACAACATAGTAACAAAGCAGCCCGCCAAAGAAGACTCATCAGGAGGCTACAACCCTGACAGAGATACGATAATCAAGGGGGACGTTTTCAACAGGAACTCTTACGGAACGCCCGCAAACGCAAATTCAGGAGGAGACTTTGAGCTTCCACCGGAACAAAATGTTAATTAGCACAAGAAAATTATTACTCGCCGCGATATTTACGGCGGGTATTTTTTTTGCCTCAGCACACGGGGCAGAAATGACAGCTTTTGACCAGACAATAAGAATCCTTGAACGCTGGACTTCTTCACACTGGGGGCAGGACTGCTTTGTATGGGTAGTGCATTACCCTGAAGAACTCGCAGGCCCTTGGGCTGAGTCTGAAGCTATACGGGCGGGAATGAGCGAGGCAGAGCAGGAACGGTTCAGAGAAAATTTTGTGTCAGAGCTGCAGCTCAAAACGTCGGAAACATTTTTAGTCAGCGTTTACTCATTCGGAGCAAGGCCGGTTAATTTATACCCCGTCCGTGATAATGTCTCTCTTCTTTCAGCAACAGGAGAAAGAATCAAGCCGGTGAAATATGACGGCTCACTAGATAACCCGTCAGCAGGAGTCGTGCAAGGCCTCGTGTTTTTCCCAAAGCAGACGAACAAAGACTACGTTATAGGCGTTAGGGGAATGGGACGGACTGAGCGCATATTTTCGTTTGCTCCGCCTGAAACGCCCCCGCCAGTTTCACCGCAGAAGCCCGATGTTGTTGTCGTTAATGTCCCTCCGAGAAAGCCCAGAAAGCCCGTGCCGATTCCCGTCAAGAAACCTGAGCCGCCCGCACCGCCTCCGATTCCGCCCAAGCCGATCAAGCCGATATTCCAGCAGGAGTCAAGCGACATGGCCGAGTTCGTGAAGTCAGTGAAGGAACGCGGGAACGATACGCAGAAAGACACGCGCAAAGACACACCGCCGCCGACTCAGTCACCCAAACCACGCGACAATATAGACAGCGCATATACGAGCCGTGAGACAGTTCTGCGGAGATTCCTCAACCTTTGGGCAGATGGCTCTTACGGTGAAATGTATGACATGCTGTCGGAAGCCTCAAAGAAAGTCATATCCCCCGAAAATTTTGCGAAGGAAGCCGGGAAAGCCTCAGACATTCGCGCAGGGATTAAGGGCGGGGATTTCCGAATCGATTGGGTAGGCGATGAACGCGCAAAGGTCATAACAGTTCGCAAGACTCTTGTGTTCCGCACGGTTTCGAGTCGCACGATAGGAGTCAGGCGCGAGGGTTCTTCGTGGCGCGTCGTGTGGTAAAATCGACAAATCCCAAATCAATTTGATGATTATCACACAAGGAGGAATATTTTTATGGCTACAGCAACAGCAGAAAAGCCCGCAATCAAAACAGGAAATGCGACTCTCGATATGGTACTGCCTTTGCTGACGGAAAAAAAACTTGAGAGACTCGCGGAGTTCGCACAATTTCTCAGATGGTCAGGTGATGATGACAATGATGACTGGGCTGACGCTCCTTTGACAGAGGAAGAAGAAGAAGCACTCAGGCAGGGACGCGAGGACTTCAAGAACGGTAATTACCTCACGTTAGCAGAATTTCTTGAGGGGCTATAGGAGGCGGCATTATGTGGACAGTCGCAATCAACAAAATTGTAAGGCGGAAAATAGAACGTATACCTGAGCCGGAAAAAACAAGAATAAAGCAGGCACTCAAGTATTTAGAGACAAACCCCGAACTGCTCGACATAAAGCCTTTAACCGGGCGTGATACTTTTCGGCTTAGGGTAGGCGGCTGGCGTTTGCTGATGGACGTATACGAGGAAGAGAAAATATTTTCCGTCTACATGCTTGCTTCTCGCGGTGATGTCTACAAAAAGTAAAACGCAATGAAGATCAGAATTTCACCCAAAAAAATAATCCTCGCACTCGTAATTCTCGGTACAGTCAGGCTCGTACAATACGCAATCAGCGACATGAATCTTGACATTGATCTACTGCGTGAAAGCCTCCTCAATATGCCCGGCATGGTCATGGAGAATATACGATTTTCCCGCGAGATTTCCGGCGATTTGTGGCAGGTAAAGCTCCCCTACGTTGAGGAGAAAAATAAATTGCTGATCTTTATGTCAGCGGATATTTCACGCACACTCAGCGGCGACAAGGGAAGATGGTCATTTTTCGGGAGGACAGGCACATATTCAGATGACGCAAAGACCGCAAGCATTACAGGTTTAACGGGAACGCTTCAGGAAAACAATAGGACATGGGTTCTTGAAAGCCCGAAATTTACATGGCAGGACAAAAATACAACGTTCACTTTTCCCGAGGGACTTACGATTCGTGATGAAGAATTTTCACTTGTTACCCCGGTTGCAAGCACAGATAACAGCCGCGTGATATTATTACAGCATGGAGGCGTAATCAGATGGCGAAAAGCAAAATCCTTAACGCGGTAATATTATCATTGGCTGTAATTTTTCTGCTCACTTCTGAAAGTTATCCCGCTGATTTCCAGAATTATCAGGTCAGCGAGACTCAGCAGGAAATTTCTTCTCCACCTCCCGCAGCTGCTCCCGACAAAGTTACACTGAATGCAGAGCGCGTATCATTCAACGACGAAACAGGCCACGCATTAGCAGAAGGAAACGCAGTTCTTCAATACAACGGCACAACAATCATGGCCGAGCGAATAGAATATGACGCGGACAGCCAGAAGGTTAAAGCTATGCCCCTTCCCGGCGACAAAGTAGTCCTCAAGAATGCTGACAGAACCATTAACGGAGATCAGCTTGATTATGACCTTAGCAGCGGAGAAGGAATATTATCCGGCCCGGCGACTCGTCTTTCTGTCGGCGAACATGGAGAAGTACTTTACGTTTACGGAGGAGAGATTAACGTCATCCCCTGGGAGCTTGCGCAGGAACGCGGACTCGTGAAAGGCTCTGCGGAAGATTACATGATGCAGTGGCAGAACGTCGTAATGACAACATGTGCTCTTGATCACCCTCATTACAGGCTGGAAACGAAGCTGATTACATTCATTCCCAACAAGAGAGTCATTGCTAAGAAGCCCCGCGTTTATCTCGGAAATACATATCTTTTCACGTCCCCTCTTGATTACGTCGTCCAGTTGAAACGCAAGAAGCTCGGATATACTATGCTTCCGTTTTTCCAGAGAACAGATGTCAAAGGCTCGCACGGAGGAATCACGGGGACATTAGGATGGGAAACAGGGTCAGTGTCATTAGGGCTTTCGTACGCGAGAAATTCAGGGCTTGAATACATGATAGAGGTTGAGCAGGAACTTAACCGGGACTTTGCGATTCGAGTCGGCACAGCATATTCTTGGGATGACGTGTGGAACGAAAAAGTATGGAGGCCGTATGCTTCACTCATGTACGATCATAACGGCTGGGCAGCTCATCTCAACTGGTCGCACAACGAATATATTTCAGACAAGAAAGACAGCTACTATGAATACAAAGGCAAACTTGACCGCAAGCCGGAGTTAATTGTGTGGGCACCGTGGTTCAGAAATTCAAAATATTCATGGACGAGAGTTTTTGCGACAATCGGCAGCTATGAAGAGACACTATACAGGCGGCCTTCAGAAGGAACAAAGACGCGCTACGGAGTCGGCATCAGGAATTACGCTGAGAGGAAAGCCGGCGAGGTTGAACTTTTTGCGAACACTGAGGGAGTAATTCTCGCGTATAACGACGGATCAGACCAGGAAATGCTGAGGAGTTTTATGGGACTGCGTTATAAAATAGGAGTATTCGAACTAGGAACAGCATACGAGAGGCAATACTCATGGGGCGACAGTGCTATGTATTGGGATCAGTACAGCAACAGGAGAAGGATACACCAGCGTGTTAGATTCCCGGTCGGGCGCGAGGTCTATTTAGGATTCCGGGGAAGCTATGACTTGTTCAACTCAATGATTGATGAGACATTCTACAGTGTACAGTGGGATACGGACTGCATGATCTGGGATCTTCACTACAAGAATGACAAGACACGGAACGGCAACAGCTCCATAGGACTGACCATATCACTGAAGGCATTCCCGGAGAGGTCAGCGGCATTCGGTCAGAAGATAGATGTTGACCCGTTCGACAGGCCGTATGATGTCCCGGATAATGACGGAAAAATAAGAAGAGAAAGTTGGTATCAGTTACAGTGATTCACCTTTGTTTTATTGACGGAAAATTTGTTAAGCCTGAAGAAGCATTTTTGCCCGTTTCAGACTTGATCATACAGCGCGGAGTCGGAGTGTTTGAGGCGTTCGCTTCATTCGGCGGAAAATCCTTGATGCTGACTCCCCACATGGAGAGATTCATAGCCAGCGCGAAAAGCTCTGAGATCGCGAATATCCCGGATATTGAGTACATGAAGAATGTTGTGCGCGAAGGAATTGCGAGAGTCGGCCATGACGTGAGAATACGCACATTCCTGACGGGCGGAGATGATTTTGACACGGAGAAAGGCTGCTTCCCTGAGCCGAGATTCTTTGTGATATTCGATGACGCAGGATTAATCAGCGAGGAAGACCGCGAAAAGGGCGTGAAACTTCATCCCGTAACATTCGGGCGAGACAATCCCGACGTTAAGAGCGTCAACTACCGCGCAACCTACAAGATGCCCAAAGATGCTTACGATATACTTTACTGCCCCGGCGGTGAAATAACCGAATGCGGGCACAGCAATTTCTTTCTTGTCATCAACAACAAAATCATCACAGCTCCATTATCGCGAGTCCTCAAAGGCACAACACGTTCGGCAGTGATTGAGCTTGCCAAAAAGGACGGCTATACGGTTGAGGAACGCTGCCCGCTCTGGTCAGAATTAACGACAGCTTCAGAAGCATTCATTACAGGGAGCATGAAACTTGTAGTACCTGCTGTGAAAATCGGAGGGATTACGATCTCTGACGGGAAAATGGGAAAAGTAACGCGCCGAATCTTTGAGCTTTACAAAAAATATATGGAGAACTGGTTAGAATAACGGCAACACCTTCAGAGTTTATGCTTTGGAGTCATCACATAAAATTTCAACAGGAGGAAAAAATTTTCATGGAACAGATTCGCTCATTGTCGCAGTTAATTGAGGAAGCAACGAAACTCTGCGCTGAAAAGGGACGCAAGCGCATATCCGTAGCAATGGCAGAAGACGCTGGCCTCATCTCAGCAATCGAGGAAGCAAGAAAGTGCGGGCTTGTTGACGCGACACTCGTAGGAAATCCCGAAAAGGTAAAAGCCTGCATAGCCGAAGCCGGAGCAAGCGAGAAGGACTATCACATAATCGCCGAAAACAACGAGGCAGCCTGCGGAATCGTCGCCGTAACAGAAGTGTCATCAAAACGCGCCGACATCTACATGAAGGGCCAGCTTCACACGGACAATTTCTTACGCGGAATGCTCAACAAAGAAGTCGGACTCAGAGTCGGAAAACGCGCAATCTCTCATTGCTACTTCCACTCGATTCCCGGATATGACCGCGTAATCTTCATCGCTGACGGAGCATTCAACATGTACCCGGACTTGAAGATGAAAGCCGACATCGTTCAGAACACAGTAAACTTTGCGCGCTCACTCGGAGTCGAAATGCCGAAAGTCGCATGTCTCGCAGCCGTTGAGATGGTGAACCCCGATATGCCCTGCACGCTTGACGCAACAGCACTTGTGCAGATGAACGCAAGAGGCCAGATCAAGAACTGCGTAGTTGACGGGCCTTTAGCACTGGACAACGCAATAGACGAGGAAGCCGCGAGAATCAAGCACATCAAATCACCCGTAGCAGGCCATGCGGATGTACTCTTTGTGCCTCAGATTGAAGTCGGCAACGCCCTCGCAAAGTCAATAAGTTTCTTCGCAAAGGGAAGCGAGACAGCCGGACTCATCATCGGAGCAGCCGCGCCCGTAGTACTCACAAGCCGCGCAGACTCACCGAGAGCAAAATTACTCTCAATCGCCGGAGCCGTAATGCTCGCACATCATCAGGGATAATCTCAGAAACTCACGGCGGGGGATTCGCAAAAGAGTCTCCCGCTTTTTCATGATATAATCTCGTAAATTCCCGCAAAAATATTATAGTGAAAGGACTTGACATAATGATTTTAGGCGTGTACCACACCACACCACACCACACCACACCACACCACACTAATTAGCTGTCTTTTTTTCTTATCATCACTCATTCAAGCGTCAATAGATTTCGGGATTCATCAGCTTATATTATCGGGAGTCCTCGCGCTTTTCTCTGAGACAATAGAGTTTGAGGCAAGAATTTTCACCTCAGGGATAATTGTTCTCTGTTATGCTTTCGGGGGGCTGTATAAATTCGGGCGTTTCGGGCGTGATTTCTCCCGAGAAATTTCCGCGCTTCTGCGAGTCTGGACACTCGTAACATTTCTCACTGTTCTTTTTGCGTTCACGTCGGATTATGTGCTGCCGCTATTCCCGGTTCTTGTGACTCTGATTGCGTTCATGGCCGTGAATTTGGGGTTGCGTTACTCACTGCGCAAATATCTTGCCTCATCTCCTGCTTATGCTGAATCAGTTGAGATTGAGAATGACACATCACTCCGAAAAGATTACAGGCACAACATGAAGGACATACTCAGGAAGAAGAGCCGTATATATTTGTTCATCAAGAGGGCGTTTGATATATTGTCGTCAGGACTCGCGCTCGTGTTATTGTCGCCGCTGTTCTTGGTTACGGCAATCGCTATAAAACTTGAGGACGGCGGGCCGGTGTTCTTCAGCGCAAAACGTTACGGAAAAGACATGACAACATTTCACATGCTCAAATTCCGCTCAATGATACCTGATGCAGAGAGCCACATAAAAGAATTGATGAAGGACAACGAAATGACAGGCCACACATTTAAGATAAAAGATGATCCGCGAATAACGAGAGTCGGAAAATTCATCAGGAAGTACAGCATTGACGAACTGCCGCAGCTCTGGAATATTTTTACGGGCGACATGTCCGTTGTAGGTCCGAGGCCGATTATCACGCTTAATATGGAGAGTTGCGACGATTACGACAAACAAAGATGGCTAATTCGTCCTGGCCTGACGTGTTACTGGCAGGTTTCAGGAAGGGCGGAAGTTAAGTGGGCTCAATGGATTGAAATGGATCTTGATTACATCGAGAACATGAGCATAACTGAGGACATAAAACTTATTCTGAAAACATTTCCCGTTGTGATTAAAGGCGAAGGAGCATATTAGACGCTCAACAAAAATCCCCCTTTCTGTGCTGCGCAGTGAGGGGGAAAAATTTTACTTGCAGGGAGGCTCGCGCATCTTTCATGATATAATCTCGGAAATTCTCACAGTGAAAGGACTTGACAAAACAAAAATGGCCGCTGCAACTGACCAGATTGTTGCTCATGCTCAAAAACGCAAAATACTTCTCCTAACTAAATACGGTGAATACAATTACGGAAATGTACTTCAGAGATACGCAATGACACGAACACTTGAAAGTTTCGGATTCGAGGTTACTCACCTTTGCGACGTTCCTCCTTTTTCGGAAAAACTAAAAACTTTCATTAAGCTGCCTGTAAAGTATATCCTTGCGCTTTTGGGGTCAAAGAAATTCCGCAGGCAGTTTCAGATAAGAAGGGCTGACTCTCTCAGAATGGAACGCTTCAGAAAGTTTCAGGACAAATTCACGGCTAGGAAAATTTTTTCATCATACGGCGGAGTGCTCAGACAAAACAAATCAGAATGGGACAAGTATGATTATGCAGTTACTGGCAGCGACCAAGTCTGGCATAATTGGACTCACGCACGCGAGGAGCTTGAATATTATTATCTTGAGTTTATAGAGCGTGAAAAGCGTGTATGTTATGCGCCGAGTTTCGGTTTCTCAAAATTTCAGGAAGAAGACATAGAGATTCATCGCAAAGGACTTGAAGGTTTCGACCGTCTTTCATGCCGCGAGCAGGAAATGCAGGGGCTTATAAGCGGCCTCACAGGGCAGGAATCGGAGTTAGTGCTTGATCCTACATTGCTTCTTGCGCCGGAGCAGTGGCGTAAGGTCTCATCGAAGCCTGAATATGATGTGCCGGAACGTTACGTGATGTGCTATTTTCTCGGTGATATTACGCCGGAATATTCGCGGGCAATTCATGACATGGCCGGAGGGCTTCCGATAATCAACGTTTTAGACATCAATAACGCAGAGCATTACAGCACACACCCGGGCGAGTTCATTTACCTGATTGACCATGCCGATTGTGTTGTTACAGATTCTTTTCACGGGACTGCTTTTTCTGTGAACTTCAGCAAAAATTTTATCGTATTCAAGCGTCATGATGAAAACGATGATGATTTCAATAATATGTTCGGAAGAATTGAGAGCATTCTCACAAACACAGGGCTGATGAATCATGTTTACGTTCCGGGAATGACATCGAGGCTCGAAGCAGTCGACTCTGTTTCTGTCAATGAAAAGTTAAGTGCTATGCGTGAAAGCTCAATGAAGTATCTTCGCGAGTGCCTTAAAGTTCAAGGCTGATAACAAAATCCCCCTTTCTGTGTTGCGCAGTGAGGGGGAAAAAGTTTCACTTGCAGGGTGAATATCCGCAGCTGAAGCAGTACTCGCACCCCGAAATCATTTCCAGAGGCGCGCCGCAGTCAGGACATATCAGAGACTTATCAGACCTCCGAGCATCAGCCGTTTTCCTGTCTATGAGCCTGTCAAGTAATAGTGCTATTGCGTCAGGTATCGACCTCGCTACATGGTCATCATCGCAATTCAGCATCCAGTATTGTTTGCCCGATAAGCCCTTCAGCGTGTCAATGAAATCTTCAAGACGGCAGCCCGAACGCAATCCGATAGAAATCACCCGCGATAATGCTTCAGTCATCGCTTTCATTTCTGAGCCGGATTTGCCGACGTTTATGAATATCTCAAAGGGGTCTTTGCCGTCAAGATTCAGCGTAACATATATGCTTCCCCAAGGGGTCGTATCCTTTATTGTTTTCCCGAACACCACAGGGCCGGGGCGTTCCTTCACGCGCTTTGACTTCTCATTTTCAGGCTCAGGATGATTTTTGACCTCTTCTTTCTTTGTCTCGATAGGCTGGAATGACCGAGAACCGTCCCGGTATATCGTTATTCCCTTGCAGCCCATGTTGTAGCAGTCATGATATACCCGCCGAACATCATCAACCGTCGCTGAGGCAGGAAGATTGACCGTCTTGCTGATTCCGCTGTCGACAAAGTGAGCAAATATCCCCGTAACATTCACGTGCTGCTGAGGCGTTATGTCATAGGCCGTAACGTATTCAGGCGATGAAATATGACCTCCCGTCGATCTGTATTCGGCTCTGAGTTCGGGAGTCAGCAGCTTGTGCCAGAACTCTAAATCCTCGAAGCCGTTGCCGTCAGTTTTTGCTACATGCCTGCTCCATGACCACGCGAAATTAGGCTCAATCCCTGAGCTTGCGTCCATCAGCATTGATATTGATCCTGTAGGCGCGATTGAGAGTCGGCGGCTGTTGCGCATGTTGCCTTTGAACAAATTCGACAGTATGAATTTTGCGTCCTCAAAGTCAAATTCTTCAAGCGTGTTAATCAGTGTTGCGGGGATTTTTCCTTCTTCCCTCATTGCGCGTAACATTGCTCTGTATTCGCCGTTGTTCTCAGGAATCTTAACGCCCGCGAAAAGCTCACGTACGAGCCCGTGTTCAGGGAATGGATTTTTGCCAGCGTCCGTAACAATCTGTATCGTTGCGCTCAGTGCTGAACGTGCCATTATCCCGCCGAGTTTCTTGCAGAACGCGCTGAATTTGTCCGTGCCGTATGTTATCCCCTGCATTATAGAAGCATCAGCGAGTCCCATTATGCCGAGTCCAACGGGGCGAATCGCTTTCGTCCTCACTCCGATTTTCTCAAGAGGATACGAGCATGCGTCAATCACCAAATCAAGATAGTATATGCTCCTGAAGACCTGTGCGCTGAATTTCTCACGGTCAAATTTCCGTTCGCCGTTCACGAACATTTCTACGTTGATTGAGCCGAGATTGCAGCTTGTGAAATTGGGTAACGGCTGTTCACCGCACGGGTTTGTTGACTCTATGTCCCATTCCGCGCCGCCCATCTTGAGAATGTTGTCCTGCCTCGCCCGGTCAATGAAGAAGACTCCCGGGTCTCCTCTCTTCCACGCAGACTCGCAGATGTGATTCATGAGGTCTTTTGCTTTCACTGTCCGAACAACGCTGCCGTCAACACGCGAATGAAGGTCAAAATCTCCGTCCTCTTTCGCCAACTTGATGAGATTGTCCGAGACCGCCACAGAAATGTTGAAGTATGACAATTTCCCGTCCTCTGTCTTGCAGTCAACAAAGTCGTAAATATCCGGGTGATCGTCGAATAACATCCCCATTAACGCCGCGCGTCTCTTTCCTCCCTGAACAACAACCGCGCCCATTGTGTTCCACGTCTCCATGAATGACACAGGGCCGGAAGCCTTGCCGCCGGTGCCGCCCGCAATTTCTGAGCTTTGTTCCCGGAGGTGTCCGAAATTACCGCCGACTCCGCCTCCGAACTTGCTGATTATGCTGGCGTTCTTCACCGAGTCAAATATTCCCTCTATGCTGTCAGGGACGCTTATCACGAAACATGCGAATAGCTGCTGATTCTTTGTGCGCGACTCGTACAGCTTCTTGTAATCGTCATAAGTCATCTCATCCGGCGACTTGTAGATTATCCCGGCATATTCAGGAATCACGGTCAATCCCGCCGCCGCGCTGAACAAACACGGGGAGTTGAAGAGAAAGCGACGGTTCAGAATGTCATCGGCAATGTTCATCTCAACCGTGCGAATCCAGTCAGCATCATCGGAATAATTCACTTCCGCGCTTGCCACTGTCCTTGAGACTCTCCGCGCAAATTCCTCAAAGGTATTCTCTTTCCTGACTGCTTCAATTTCCGCGTCATATCTCTGCACATAGTAACGCTGATCGAGAAGCCACACCGCATTTTCTGAGAGCCTCGGAGTTTCTGAAGGCTCAAGATCACGGGCGTTAATCTCTGTGCTGAAGTATTCTTTTATGTCCTGTCTGCCCATTTTGATGTAATACTTGTTCCCCTTTCTGCAAAAAATTACCCCCAGACCCCCATTCAAGAGAGTCTGAGGGCTGATTGCATTCATATTTTTTTGTTGTTGATTAAGTCTTTACTTGCTGAATTTCTGGTATATCTTGATCGCCCGGGCAATGATTCCGTTCTCGGAGTTTATTTTCACGTTCGCAAACTCAAAGCGGAATTTCTCTGCGCTTTCTGCCCTGAATGAGAATGACGGAACAGAATATTCTGCTGTCAGTATCTCGTTCACAGCGTCAATTAAATCACCAAGCCCGAACATTTTGCCCATCGGAACAGCTGTAGCCATGACTCCGTTCTCATCGTCAAGAATCCACGAGCGAATACCGTCAAAGTCTATCCACATGGCCGAGATGCCTTCCGCGTCAATGAGACTCTGCAGTGCCGGCTTCACTGAAGGATTACCGTTGAGGCTTGCGAGTTCAGCAAAGTTTATTCCGAGTGCCTCGCCTTTGTCCTGAATCAAGCATGACACCGGGCTTATTGACGTATCAAGCTGCAAAATTCCGTCCTGCACTTTCTGGAAATGGGGCGATTTCACGAACTTGGCAAAAATTTTCGCGGCGACTCCCTTTTCACCAGTCTGTGAGACATAGAGCGCGGGAAACTTGAAGCTCTCAAATGTTACGCTGTCATTCACCGTGAGCGAGAAAGGCCCCTTGAAGAATGCTGTCGTCTCCTCCTCAGTGATTCCGAACCTCGCGCGCAGCTGGCGTGCAAATTCGTTGTACCCCTGCTTTGTTTCTTTGGTGTCTTTGAGCGCGGCAATATTCATGACTCCTCCGAACGCGACAAGAGGACTCTTTGTTCCCGCAAGTTTGAGATATGACCCCTTCACGGGCGTTGTAGGAGCTTCCATCTTTGCGGCGTATTTTTTATTCACGGCTTCAATGAGATTAACTGCGAGTGAGAATATAAACTTGTCCGGCTTGCTCTCGAATGCCATCTCAAAATCAAGCGGCTTGTCAAAAAGTTCTGTTACGAGTTTGTCCGCGCTGTCAAGAGCTTTCCCCGTGTCGAGTTTGTCGAGCGTCTTATAGTCCACGTGAATAAACGCAAAATCTTTCTCCGTGAACTTGCGCTTAACGCTGCTGAAAAGTCTTGCTTCACCGCCATTGAACGCTGATAACCCCTCTGCAAGCTCATCAAGTGTCGTCGCAAGAATGAGAGTCTCACCTTCAGCCTTTACGAATAATTCATTGTCGAGACGGTAGCCGCCGTCCTTGAGCTTTTCGGCCTTGATCATAGTCTGTGCGATTGCTGTTATCGGGTTGTCATTTCCGAGAATGAGTTTTGCGAAGTCTGAGTCCTCTGCTGTTCCGTCAGAAACTTTCTTGACTGTTCCGGCCATGCTTGCGTCAACCGTGAAAGCCATCTGAAAGAACGGGGGCTTCTTTGTGTCAGGGTCATTCATTCCGAAAATTATCGCCGCCGACTTTAACGGTGTCTTTGTCGCAAAAGCGCGGAAAAATTCAATCCCGCCGATTATGTCGTTCGAGTCCTCAGATTTCAGAATCAACGGCATGAAGAGGTTAATATTCTCGTCTGAAGCAAGCCATCTCAAGAATGAAGCCGTGTCGTCAAGTTTCAGCACGAAATACACAGACTCTTCCGGCCTGACGATAAACGAATCTTCCGGGAGAGACTCTGAGGCTTTCGGGAGAATTTTGCTGTTGATTTCTCCGAGGCTCAATGCTGACGCTATACCCGCCGAAATCACAACGGATATTACTGCGAGAAACAAAACTTTTCTCAGTTTCATAACGGTTATTCCTCCTTTGAGCGATAAAAATACCCCCCTGATGTTACAGCAGGAGGGCATGACAAATTAGCCTTTGTACGCTGTGTAAATCTCAAGGAACGGTGCGACCTTAAGCGATGCCCCGCCTACTAACGCTCCGTCAATGTCGGGCTGTGAAAGAAGCTCTTTTGCGTTTGAGCCTTTGACGCTTCCGCCGTAGAGTATTACCGCTTTGGGCTGTCCGATTAATTCCCGACTCCATTTGCAGACCTCTTCAGCCTGTGCGGGAGTCGCAGTTTTTCCCGTTCCGATTGCCCAGACGGGTTCATATGCGTAGATTATCTTCGCGGCTTCTGCGGGCGTTAATCCTTCAATCGCGCTCTTTATCTGGCGTTCCATCACTGAGAATGTATTGCCGGACTCGCGTTCCTCAAGCGTTTCACCGTAGCAGAATACGGGAATCATTCCCGCGTCAAGTACTGCTTTCACTTTCTTTGCGATAAGCTCATCTGACTCACCGAAAATGTGCCTGCGTTCGCTGTGTCCTATGATGACATGAGTCACGCCGTATTCTTTCAGCATGGGTATTGAAATTTCGCCGGTGAATGCTCCCTTTGCCTCATAGTATACATTCTGCGCGCCGAAAACGATTCCGCACTTCTTTGCGCCCTGCGATAACGGCCATAATGACGTGAACGGGGCGAATATTCCTACTTCGAGATCTTCAGCCTTCACTGCGTTATATGCCGCGGGGAACTCCTCAAAGAATTTCTCCGTCTCGCTGTAGGTGTTGTTCATTTTCCAGTTGCCATACAGATATATTTTCTTCATGATTATGTGCGCTCCTTATACCCTGAAAGGCTCCATGCCGGGAAGTTTTTTGCCCTCGCAGTATTCGAGGCTTGCTCCTCCGCCGGTTGATACGTGCGATACTTTGTCGGCTACTTTGAACTGACGAACCGCGCTGGCTGTGTCTCCTCCGCCTATTACGCTTATTGTTCCGTGCTTCTGGGTCATATCTGCTACTGCCTCAGCGAGTTTCTTTGTGCCTTCCGCGAATTTCGGATCCTCAAAGACTCCCATAGGGCCGTTCCACAAAATTGACTTTGCGCCGTCAAGTGCTGCCGTGAAAAGTTTGACTGTCTCCGGGCCGATGTCGAGTCCCATTTTGTCGGCGGGCATGTTGTCGCTTGATACTGTCTCGGTGTCTGTCGCGTCCATTCCTGAAGCCACTACGCTGTCAACAGGAAGAAGAATCTTCACGCCCATGTCAGCGGCTTTCTTGAGTGTGTCTTTCGCGAAATCGAGCCTCTCAGCATCGCATAATGATTTCCCGATCTCTTTTCCCTGTGCTTTGAGGAAAGTATATGCCATACCTCCGCCGATAAGAATCGTTGTTGCCTTGTCGAGAAGGTTGCCTACGATGTCGATTTTGTCCGAGACTTTTGCGCCGCCAAGTATAAGCACGTAGGGTTTCGCGGGATTCTCGCTGACAGCTCCGAGCATATCGCCCTCACGCATGAGGAGATCACCCGCAAATGCTGCCTTGACGAACGGGATAACTCCGCATGTTGAGCAGTCCGCCCTGTGAGACGCGCTGAATGCATCCATCACAAAGACATCAAACGGCGCGGCCATCTTCTTTGAGAACTCCTCGTCATTTTTCTGTTCTTCAGGGTGATAGCGTGAGTTTTCGAGCATTACGACTTCACCGGGCTTGAGTGCGTCAACAGCCTTTGCTACCTTGTCGCCGACACAGTCATCAACAAACACTACTTTGAGGCCGTATGCTTTCTCGACATCGGGGACAATCTGAGAGAGTGAGAATGCCGGGTCTACTTTGCCTTTGGGTCTTCCGAAGTGTGAGACTAATGCGACCTTTGCGCCTGCGTCAAGAAGTTTCTTAAGCGTGCTTGTGTGCGCAAGTATGCGGGCGTTGTCCGTAACTTTTCCGTTCTTGAAGGGTACGTTGAAATCTACGCGCATGAGTACTTTTTTCCCTGCTACATCTGAAGGGGTGAAAGTTTTCAGCTTCATGAGTCTTATTCCTCCGTATAAATTTTTGTCTGTGGATTGGTTTCTACCTGCCGGATATTTTACAGCAAAATTTTCTGTAAGTCTGTTTGCATGTTATAAGCCCGCTGAGAATCAAGACTCAAAAATTTTTCGTATCTTGTTCCATCTGTAATTGACTGTGCTTTTGCTGACGGGGGGATTAAGCCTCATGCCTAATTCCTGAAGTGATAAGTCCGGGTTGTCGAGTCTCATTCTCAGAAGCTCGCGAAAGTTTTCAGGAAGTGAGTCAATGAGTCCTGACTCCAAAATCTTTTGTGCGATTCGTTTTTGTTCATTCGCTGCCTTAACAGACCGCGCAATATTGGCCGTGTCATAATTCCTCACAAGGTTAGCTTTGTTCCTTGCAGATCTGATTATAGTCATCTCCTCGAAATCAAGCGCGCCTGACTCCATTCCTGCGTTGTAAAGGAACGTCGTAATGTCATCGTGATTCCTCAGAGTAAATTCGTTCCTGTGTTCGCTCCAGGTGAGTCCGGTCTCAGCGAGGAAGCTCCGCACCTTTCGTGAAAGCTCAGAGTCAGAAACAATGAGCGTCAAATAGTAGCCTGTTTTCGGGAAGTATAACCCGCCTGTGCTGCCCCATAAGCCTTTGAGCCATGACCACAAGGACGGCATATTTTCGGGAAGCCTGAGAATCTCCGGGGGGCATGAGAATTTTACGGAGGGTTTGCGGTTCGGACGAGTAATCATTGAGATATTGAGCGTGATATTTCTTGAGTAAGACGTGAGAGGCCACAAGGGGAATTTTCCCGGCCCTGTGAGTCTCCGCGCTGCCCTGAGCCTGTTTGTCGTGAAGACTCCGTTATGATTCTTCATTCCCATCAGCAGGCCGGAAGTTTCAGCGTCAGCATTTCTCCGTGATTTTACGGGAGAAGCGAGCCATTCATCCCAGAGCTTAGAGAGCCATAAATCTTTGTCCATCTCATGAAGCCTTGAACCGCTTGAAGCCTACATATTCTGCGTCTTCTTCTGACCATGCATATCTGTCGCCCTCAGAGAGATTCACTTTCACCGACAAATATTCATCATCATCAGGAACGTAATACACTCCCCCGCCGTTATGATCTGCCTTGCACCTTACGCACGCAAAGTTACGGAAGTAAAAATGTTCCCTCACTGAAACGCTGAACTTTTGCGCGAGACTCCTCACTCTGCTTATTAACGCCGATGATGTTATGCACATTGCGCTGACTTTTGACGATGCGTTGTCCTTCCTGCACTCCATAGCCGCGCCGACAAGCGAATACATGTTATCAAGGTCAACTGTTGCGGCTGCCTCAGCGAGCGTTACGATGATATGATCATTTTTCCTGCTGATTAAGTTTTTCCCGCAGAAGTAATCAACCTCCCAGCCCATTCGCTCATAAAGATAGCCTATGAATATCCTGTAGCGTTTGTTGATTCCCATGTTGTTTGACGCAAAATTTCTCCACAGGCTTATGGATTCGACTTTCTCATTCTGTGATTTTTCGTCTGTGGCAAGAAAATCGTCCGCAACTGGTGAAAGCTCCATAGTATTCGGACGTGTGATATTTGCGATTTGTTCCCGAAGAGCCGAGTTAAGCTGCCTTAGCCTTGTCCTCTCAGCTTCAGCCCGCAAATATTTTGCCTGCAGGCTGTCAATGTTGTCCGGCATGTTTTGATTTCCCCTGTGAGCATATAAAAAAATTTTCCCCGAATCAAATTGCGCCGGAGATGATTTATCTTTACCCAATGCCATAACGCTGGCACTTTTTTTTCTCATTATACATTCCCCCGCAGCAAGTATATTATTTTCATTATCGCCTCTTTTTTTCTGAGACTTCATGACTGTCTTTTACGGAGACTCGAATCCTTTTTCAGCTGCTTCAATTTCTGTGCTGCAAAACATATCTCCGTTTTCGGGAATTATCTGCAGTGTGATGTAGTCTCTGTGCTTGGGAGTGTAATATACTCTTCTTTCACCGTTGCTTTCATTCTTGAGTACTTTGCATTTTACGTAAGGGAAATTCCTGAAGGGCATATCTTCTTTTATGGCTATGTTGAATTTTTGCGCAACGATTTCTGCCTCTGCTGAAAGTCTTTGTTCTGACATGACGCACAGCGCGCTTACTTCAAGTGCCGGGTCGTCCATCTTGAAACGCAATGCCCTCGCCGCAAGGTAATACATATATGCTTTGTTCATTCCCCTTTCCCTGCACCGAACTAAAATTACCCTGCTGCCCTTCCTGCATATCAGATCCATTCCGTCGTCATAAACACCGTTAGTTATTCCGCAGTACTCGACAGTGAAGCCCCTGCGCTCAAAAAGATAGCCTACGTACAAAACATAACGGGTTCTTCTTCCGGCACTTTCATTCAGCCCAAAATTTCTGAAATATGCCGGCCAGAAATTAGCTCCGTCAACTCCGCCCGTGTTAATGTCATCTCTTATGAACATCAATTCTCTTGGCAAAGGTGAGAGCGGAGCAATCAATGAGCTTTTGAGAGCGGCGATTTCTGCTTCAAGTTTTGATTTGACGGCTTCATTTTCAGCCTTGAGGAACTCATTCTCTGCTATGAGTCTTTCATTGTCTGTTTTGCGGGCTTCATTATCTGCTTTGAGCGTTTCAACTTCTGCGGGTGCGGGACGTTCAGAGAGTTCTTTTGCGAGTGCTGAGATTTTTTCATTGAGTGCTGAGATGTCGCCGGGCTTTGGGAGTTTTTCTATTTCTTTTCTCAGTGCTGAGTTAAGAGTCTTTAGCCTGTTTCTTTCGGCTTCAGATTGTTTTCTCTTGGCTTCTGCTGAAAGATAAGCCGTGTAAAGCTCATCAATATTCCTGAGTAATTCTTCTTTGGGTAACATGTAAATATCTCCTGTGCGTGTGCAAAATAAAAGTCCCTGAAGCAGGGGGATATACTTTCAGGGACTAATATACACCGAGATTGAATAAATATTCGCGTTCATACCTGCCGTTGTTCATGACGCGCGCGAATTTTGCTCCTGATGTGCCGGATGCTATGAAGAACCTGCATTCGGAAAGGCATAACATCTTCACAAGGTAATCGAGTCCGAACTGGTATTTATTTTCCGCGCCGATTGAGTTTGCTATGTAGTCATGGCCGGAGTAATTCGTGATTAAATTCTTGTCTGTGGTGTATATCAAGCTCCCGTATTTTTGCGTGAAGAAAGAATAAATGTCATAGTCTTCCGTTGCGAGGAATATTCTTCTTGTCCCATACTCTGCGAGGAACTCATCAATTTTTTCTGAGACCATTTCAGGAGTCGGGGCTATGGGATGTCCTGCCGGCTTTAGCTTTGTGTAATCAGTTCCGCGAACGAGCACTCCGATCATTTCGCTTATTCCGTCAGCGTTTGCTTTCTCTCGCGCAATGTCAGCAATATATTTCTTGACCGGGGCAGCTCGCATCATGTCATAAGTAATAACCCGTGAATCTTCTTTGTGAGTTTTGTAATGCTGAAAGAACCTCCAGCCGGACAATGTTACGTCCATGCTTTTATAGACTTCCTCGAGGGTATAGCTTGAAGGCTGCTCAAAATAATATTCCCATGCGTTGCGTGTACCGTTCACCGGGAAATCGACATTGTACTGTGTCTTATAGTTTTCCCAGTCTACAACGGGGACAAATCCTGCTTGCCTCAATGAATGTATCTGCTGTATACGTCCTAGGTACAAAGACAGAAGCCCTTCATCCGTTCCGCTGCTGCGAATGACATAGAATTTCAATGAAGGGTTGAGCGTCCCGAAAGATTTATGCTGCTGCCTCTTGTCCCATTGAAAAATAGCAAGGTTTATATCTGTTGCGGGGCCTTTAAGAAGTTTGCTGTGTGAAATGTACATGCCTAATGCCCGCTTGATCTGCATGAATTTCCGAAACAAATACTGAGTCTTCCTTTCCAAGTAAGTAACATTGCCCGGCATATTTTGATTATCCCTGTATGCATAAAAAAATTTTCCGGGTTCAGTTTGTGCCTGAGATGCTTTTGTCTTTATTTCCCGGCATCATAAAGCATTATACATTCTCACGCGGCAAGTATATTACCTTCATTGCTTTTTTCTGAGACTGCAAAGACAAACCATAACTCTGTTTCCTTCAGAGCCTCGAAGACTTTTGAAACTGAGTCATTAATAGTGCTGTCTAATGTGGAAAATATTGATATGACACACTGAACTGCCACAACGTAAAGGAAGCCAGCACAAAAATTTTCTCAAGCAGCTTAACTCTTTTGCCCGTAACATAATAATAAAACGCTGGGAGCATAAAAATATTGCACAGAGAAAATATGCGGTTTGGTGAAGGAACAGCACTGACTATAAACGTTATGCTTAGATTAAATATAAATATCCTCATCATATCACGCTGTATAGGGTTGTCTTTGTCTCTGAGCAAAACCATTAAGGCGGCAAAAATGGGTATCTTCTTGCTGAACATTGTTGTTGTCTGAAGAAATTTATCCATGTCGTAGTAGTACGTATATTTATTGAAATACTCGACTCCTGATACTATTCCTCCCAAAAAATTTATCAGGGAAGCAGAAAATATGCGTTCAAAATGAATAGTCTCCAGCACTATTATTACTGAAATATAGGTAAGAATTGCGGATTTGCTCTGAAGCCTGAAATATTTTGAGAGAAAAAGAATGAAGAAAAAAATTATCACAGACTTATGGAACGTAAACGCAAAGCAGCCAAGAAATATTGCAACTAAAAACTTTCTGCGCCTCACAAACGTATAAGCCAGAAAGGAAAACATAAGCGCGACACCGGCCCTTATTACTACTCCTGAATAGTACGCTCCGTAGTACCCGAACCATATTGAGAAGCTCACGCAGTAAAAATGTTTCCTCCGATAAAATTTGTTCTCCGTGAGAATGTTATTAATCCCGTAAAAGTAAGCGAACATATCAAGCAGCGAAACTACAACAAACACGGCGCGATAGTCAAAGCCTGCCCATTTCAGTATCAGATTCATCAGCATATAGCCGCTTTCAAAGGTTGTTTTGTTCCATTCCCAAACATTCAAGCCGCTGTTGATATTTATTTGTTCAAAGGCCTCAACGTAAGCTCCAGTATCAAGTGTGTTATATACACCTCTTGAAGCAAGAACAAAGACAAACAAGACAGCTAAAACCGAAAAAAATATCCCGTAGCTTCTGTTTGTTGCAAGTTCTATCGCGCTGAATACACAGCACAGCAGCAGAAGCAGAAACAGCAAAGGAAAATTCATAAGTTTTCTCCGTCAAGCAAGAAAGCTGAAACTCTTTTTACTTTTGACATTTTCAGACTTGAGCGGAGCAGCTAATTCATTTCCGCCCTTCTTTTCCTCAGACTTCACGAAAGAGTCCCGCTGATTATTTCTGCGCTGTCCCTCGCGTTCGTCATTCTCTGTTTTACGGTGGACTCTCTGCGACTCATTTGCTGCCTCGCTTGCCTGGACAGTCTGAACCGCTCTTATGCCCTCGCGTACGATCTCCTGATTCTGCCCTGTGTCCTGAGCTGCTGCGAGAGCGTTGGGCGCGTGATGGGTCATAGCTTCGACATTCATATTTGACATCAACATGCTTACGGGCTGCATGATTTAGCCTCCTCCTATTTTCCCGGCCATGTAGTCATACGGCACTAATTCTATTGCGCGCTTCTCGTCATTGGCAATGAACGCCGTGTACTTGCAGATTTCGTGCACAATGTACGTCAAGCCCCTTACGGTTATGACTGCTCCGGGGTAACATATATCCTTCACTCGCACTATGCCTTTGTCTTTCACGAGTGCTATTTGTTCTTCAAGCGCGTTAAGCTCCTTCTGCATTCCTTCCTTTGCGGCCTGAAGCTGAAATTTCATCTTCGTCAAGTCCATCATCATGGCGCGTTTCTTGTCGTCAAGTTTCCCGGCTGCCTCAAGAGTTTTGAGTATCTTCATGTTAGGCTCTAAGCGTTCGAGATTTTCCTCGCAGCGTTTTATTTCTGTCGTGAAGATTTTGCGCTTCTCTAACTGTTCGGGCGGCAGTCCTACAACGACTTCTGTTTTTGTTCCCATTTCAGAGCCGAGAATATGACATGCGACTTCGAGTCCTGCTTCGATTCTTCCTCCTGCAATCTGTGAGTGCTTGCCGGAGTCCAAAGCAATAACGGCTGTCTGCGCATAAAGATGGCTGTGAAGTATTGCGTTTTTGACGAGTATAGAACCTCCGCTCCTGATTGTAGCGTTGTCGCCGAAACTCAAAGAAATATCACCGTTTGCGCGTACAGAGCCTCGACCCATCCCCCTGACTCCGCCCTGAATGACAATAACTCCCTGGCTGTCAATGTCAGCACCTTCTACAGGGCCGTTGATCATAATATTTCCCTGCGCCGCCACGTGAAAGCCATCACGAACAGCACCAGTGATTTTCACCGCGCCAGTGAAGTCAATGCTTCCGACCGCAAAATCAATGTCCCTGTGAATATCAAGCTCAGGGAGAACGACTAGCCGCCCTCGTTCATTCTTGAGCTGTCCTTCAGCAGTTGCGAGCAGGAGAAGGGGATTCATTTCGTCGCGCTTGAGTCCCTCGCCGAACGAGAAATCTACATTGCGGACTGATTGAGCTTTTGCGACTCCGCCGGTAACATCGACTCCGTTTTTGCCGTTGACTAAAGGGTGCTTGATTGCGATCTCCTGTCCGGGGTGAACAGTAACGATTGTGCTTCGACTCCAAAAGTCTATTTTCTCGTCATCACGTACATCAAAAGGCTTGTCGGGATCTTTGATGAGTTCAATTTCTGCGTCTTTACCCTCAACGGGAGGAACCCCGGTCGCAACAACGACAGCTTCATTTGCGAGCTTCCGCGCTAACAATGACTGAATAGCATCGTCGCTGATTCCAACTTTCACGCCGTGAGCGTCGAGACTCTTTTTTATGTCGTCAACAGTCGGCCAAGGCTTTGTGAAAAATGGCGGCTCAATCTCAACGAAAGCATTCATTTTCGGAGCGTCCAAAGTAATTTTGACTCTTGCGGGCTTCTCAAACGCTTCACTTCTAACGCAAAGTTTGCAGGTCTTCTTGTCCTTTATGAACTGCCTTACAGCTTTGAAGTCATAGCGCGCTACTCCCCATTCTTTCAGGAAGGCGTAAAGGTCGCTCTCTTTGAAGTCCTCCGTGTAGCACGACAAATAGATCCCGTCGGGTTTTGCCTCAAGGTAAAATTTATCCTTCTCGAACAAATTTTTTCACCTCCTCTTACATTTCGTTGATTTTCCTTCTGAGAATTGCGCGTAACATTGAGAGTCCTTTTCCGTGAATTTGTGAGACCCTGCTTTCTGACACTCCCATTACCGCGCCGATTTCCTTCAGCGTTAATCCCTCGTAGTAATACAGGCTCAACATTTGCCGCTCACGTTCGGGAAGTTCCGCGAGTGCTTCGGCTAATTGCTGCTTGTCGCTCTCATCGTCGAGTCGGTCTGCTGCTGTCTCTCTGTCGTCAGCAAGTGTAGCTTCAACAGAAACATCACCGTCATCAAGCGGCGTTGTGTCATCAAGCGACGTGATATAACCCCGTGAGGCCAAGTCCTGAATCTCGTAGTACTCATCCTCAGAGACTCCCATTTCGGCCATGATTAATGAGTCGTCCATCTGCCCTTTGTCGCGGAGTATCTTTTCTGTTGCCCGGTTGAACTTCTGAACCTTCTCGCGGCCTGTGCGTGAAAACCAGTCGCATTTTCTCAGCTCGTCAAGAATTGCCCCTCTTATGCGCGGGATTGCGTATGTCTGAAACACGTAGCCTTTATCCGGGTCAAATTTTTCTACCGCGTCCATCAGTCCGAAAACGCCGAACGATAATATGTCCTCATAGTCGAGTCCCTGCGGAGGAGTTACGGCCATTCTTCCGACAACGTACTTTATCAGCGGCAAATAGCGCATGATTAATTCGTCGCGCCCCTGCCCTGTGCTTGAATATTTCTGCCACAATAATTTTTCTTCTGCTGTCGTCATCTCTTCACACTAAATCTCGCTGACTCCTTTCCCAAGAGTCTTTACTTTCAGCATCCAGTTGCTTGTGGAAAATTCGATTGTGCGTCCTTTGTTGCCTCCCGTATCTGAAGCTATAAGAGCAATGCCCATACGTGCGAGACGTTTTTTTGTTTCTGCTACGTTCTTTGCGCCGACTGTGAGAAACTCTGCGCTTGCACCGGGAAGCGAGAACATTTGCGCCCCTCCTGCGATTTTGGCTTTGATTCGCGGACGTGTTGCACCCTTCTTGAGCATTTCTTCTATGATTGCCGGGACTGCTGTGTCTGCGAATTTCCCGACCTTTTCCGAACCGTGAAGCCCGCGGCTGTCAGGGAGCATTATATGAGCCATGCCCGCGACTTTTGCGAACGAGTCATAAACTACAAGCCCTATGCACGAGCCGAGTCCGAGAGTGATTAACTTTATGGGTGCCGATACAACCATCAAATCAGCCATTCCCAATACTATACTTTGTTCAGCCATCACATCACCTTCAATTTCTTGAGTAACAGCTCTAACGAATCGGGATCAGGGATTAATATTATGTGGCCTGAAATTTTATGCCCTTCTTCGAGGCCTTCAACCTTTAATTCAGTGTTCACAAGAAGAGCAGTCTCACCCATTTGGCCATATATTGACGCAACAACATCAAGTATTGAGCTTAACATGTCATGAGCGACTCCCGGAACGCTGATTTGATGCTGAGTGCCTAACAACATGTTTATTGCGTTGAGGAATGAGCTTAGTACGATGTTGCCGACTTCAGTCAATGCGCTGTCGGTCATTTCCTGCGGGACTTCTCCGGCCGGGATAAACGTTCCGAACTGCTGCTTGAGTAAAAGCTCTACCATTAACTGCGCGTCTTCTTCGGGCTGAATAAATATCAGGCTGCACTGAAAGCCCCCTGTTGAACGTACAAAGACCGCCCCGACAATCTGAAGCGGATCTCCGTAATGTTCTCCGAGTTCGTATATTGATACAAGCTCCGTTTTAGGCACGTCCATATGAATCATACGGGACAATAACCCGCTGAGAGCTGTTGCGGCGTTTCCTGTTCCGATGTTGCCGACCTCGCGTATCGCGTCAAGCTGTCTTTCATTGAATGAAACCATGTCAGACATTTTGATTTACCCCTTTAACCCTTTGTAGAGTAGAACGATGCCACGTCAAGAATCAATGCCACGTTGCCGTCTCCGAGAATCGTACCGCCTGTTATGCCGTCAATCTTCGACAGGAAGCGGCCCAATGACTTTATGACTATTTCCTGCTGGCCTATCAATTCGCTGACGATGAAGCCGATTTTGTTCTTGCCGATTTTCACAACAACAACGGGGTATTCATTGCGGTCATGCTCGACTCCTTCAGAACCGAGAATATCACCGAGAATGTTCAGCGACAAAACTTCACCGCGCAAAAGTGTCGTGGGTTCTCCGTGAACTGTCTTTATGTCATCGCGCCTGACCATGATAGTCTCTTCTACGTTTTCGAGTGAGATTGCGTAGGTTTCTTTGCCGACTTTTATCAACAGTGAAAGCACTATTGCAAGCGTCAGAGGCAGGCGAATATAAACGTGTGTTCCTTCATTCTTTTTGCTGACGAGATCAAATTGTCCGCCGAGCTGTTCGACTTTCGTTTTGACCGCGTCCATGCCTACACCGCGCCCGGACAAGTCCGTTATCTGCTTGGCCATGCTGAAGCCGGGAAGTAACACAAGCTGCTGCGCTTCCTCGTCAGACATTATTGCGGCTCTGTCTTCTGTTATGACTCCGCGCTCGATTGCTTTCTGTTTGACTCTTTCGGGGTCAATTCCGGCTCCGTCATCTGAGACCTCAATAACGACTCCGCTTCCTTCCTGATAGGCTGCAATCTTGAGCGTTCCTTTTTCGGGCTTGCCTAATGCTTTGCGTTCGTCGGGATGTTCGATTCCGTGATCCATTGAGTTGCGTATCAAGTGAACCATAGGGTCGCCGATCTCATCAATGACTGTTCGGTCAAGCTCTGTGTCTTCACCCTCTAATACGAGTTCTACGTTTTTGTTGAGGGTCTTGCACAAGTCGCGGATAAGTCGCGGGAATCTGTCGAACGTGAAACTTACAGGCACCATTCGCAATTTTGTTACGAGTTCCTGAATGTCACCTGAAATCCTGCCGAGCTGGGACAATGTATCATCAAACTGTCTGAGTCTTGCTTCCTGTACGAGGCGTTCGATTCTTGCGCGTGAGATCACCAATTCACCAACAAGATTCATCAGCTTATCGAGTCGGCCAATATCGACTCTTACGGTCTGGCTTCCCTTTTTGGCGGTATCTTTCTTAGCGGGCGCGGCGGGCTTTGCTGGTGCTGGAGCTGCTGCCGGGGCTTGTGCTGCCGGAGTGGGCGCGGGAGTCGGTGCTGGTGCTGCTGACTGTGCCGGGGCTGGTGCTTGTGCTGCCGGAGCGGGGGCGGATGATTCCTCTGCTTTCACTTCTGCAACATCTGCTTTCTCAACGTCGCCGATTTTCTCAATCGCGGCTTTAACCTCGTCAGCAGGTGCGGGAGTCGCTACGTAAACGTTGAAATCAAACTCAAATTCTTCCTTCTCAAGTGCATCTGTAGGAGGCTCGGCGCGGAAAATTTCGCCCATTTCCTCAAGACGATTCACTACCATATATGCGCGGGCAGCTTTGAGCAGGCAGCTTTGACTCAGCGTAACATGAACGTTGTATGCGTTTGAGCCTTCAGCATTTGCCTTTTTCGCCCATTCTGAATCTTGTGAAGATACCATGCTTCCGCCAGATGATTCAGCCGGGGCTGACTGTGCCGGAGCCGCAGCAGCAGGAGCAGGGGATTCATTTCTCAGGTCGTGAACCATTTCTGAGACATCTATATGTGCGTCATTCCCTCCGCCGCGTATAGCGTCTGCCATTTCCTGAAGTGTATCGAGTCCCTGAAACAATCTGTTCATGTCAGCTTCCGTTAATGGTCTCGTTCCTTTTCTCGCTGCGTCTAACCTGTCTTCCATCGCGTGAGTCAAGCCCATCATGTTCGTGAAGCCCATTGTCCCGGCCATGCCCTTCAACGTATGAGCCGCACGGAATATCTCATTGATTACGTCCATGTCGGTCATATTCTTTTCGAGGGCAAGCAATAAATCATCTAATCTCTGTACGTTATCGTCAGTCTCATCGAGGAATGCCCCCAAGTACTGACTCATATCCATATCTGCCAAAGTTAATTATTCCCCCTATCTTACAAGCCTGACCATTGCGTCAGGAATTTCATTGAGCGGTAAAATTTCGTCAACAATTCCGGCATCAGCAGCTGCTTTCGGCATTCCATAAACAACGCATGTCTTCTGACTCTCAGCGATAACATATGCTCCGCGCTTCTTGAGTGCTATTGCTCCGTCCGTGCCATCCCGGCCCATTCCCGTAAGTATCACGCAAAGAACATTCCCGCCGTATTCGTCAGCAAGACTCAGGAACATGATATTTGCAGCAGGTTTCACCGACAAAACCGGGGGTGCGTCAGACAATCCGCATACCGCTGTTCCCTGCCTCCGTTTTACGACAAGATGACTTCCGCCCGGAGCGATTACAGCCCGGCCAGGCTTGAGAGTGAGTCCTTCAAAGCCTTCAACAACTTCTATCTGTGAGGACTCATTGAGTCGTTTTGCGAATGAACCTGTAAATTCTTTGGGCATGTGCTGAGTAATTACGATTGGTACGGGGAATTTTTTCGGGAGCTTCGGCAACAATTCACTTAACGCCATAGGGCCGCCCGTTGATGATGCAATTGCTACAATGTCATAACGTCCCGTACCCATCATAGGAGGAGTCATTCTTCTGAAATCATTTGCGGGGGTTAATGGCTTTGCGGGTGCTGCGAATAATCCTGCGCGTGTACGTACCTTTGCGGTGCTTGCGGCTATAACCTTGTCGATGATTTCGCGCCCTACGTCCTTAATGTTGAGTGATATAGATCCTGAAGGCTTACCGATAAAGTCAACACAGCCGAGAGCAAGAGCCTTTAATGTTGTCTCTGCTCCTTCCTGTGTCATTGTGCTTACCATTATTACGGGGATTGGGTTAGTCTTCATTATCTCTTCAAGTGCTTTAAGTCCGTCCATGTTCGGCATTTCTACGTCCATCGTAACAATATCGGGCTTTATGACTCTCATCTGTGCAAGAGCGTCTTTGCCGTCGCGCGCTGTCCCTGCCACTTCTATTCTTGGGTCTGAGCGTAATATGTCGCTGATGAACTGACGCATCAATGCGCTGTCATCTACTACTAATACCCTGATTTTACCATTGGGGGGCATTATACTTTTTCTGCTGTCTGTAATGTTTTGAGCAATACGGCAGCAGATTGCACCTCCTTCCTGTTATGATGATAATTATAGCTTTATATTTTTATTTCACGCACTCTATTTATTTTCGGCAAATAATTTTTCAGACAGACGAGACAAAAATCCCCTTATGCCTTTTTTCTTTTCAGGTAATTTTTCATGCTCGACATTCATTCCCTCGCACATTCTCAGCAAATCGCCAGCAAGATTCCTAATGCAAATTCCCGCGTTGGAGTCCGGGTCTGACCTGTAAAAGATTCGGCAGTTCTTCACCGAGCGTTCTATGACATCATCCTTAAGGACATAGCCCAAATACATTGGAGCGTTCCCAAGAAACTGCATTGAAGCGAGTCGGATTCGTTCGGCGACTTCCTGGGCTTCACGGCTTGAGCTTGCCATGTTCACAATGAGCATTACACCGGTCGCGCTGTCTTTGCTTTCCTGCCACGCCGCTGAACCGAGAGACTTTATTACGCCGTATGCGTCCCGTATACTTGTCGGCTCAGGTGTCGTAATGAGAAGAGTAATCTCTGAGGCATAAGCGAATGACAATGCCCCCTTGTGAATCCCTGCTCCCGCGTCCATGATGAGATAATCCGACATCATTTCGAGGTCAGACAATGACTCAAACAGCCGCTCTAACGCGAACTCGTCAAGGTCAGCAATTTCACGAATGCCATAACCGCCCGGCAGTAATGACACAGAACCGTTAAGTTTTGTCGCACGCTCGGAGGTCTTGAAGTGTACGAGAATCTCATTCAGACTCCGTGAGCCTTCTATGAGGTGCGCTATGTTGTACTTTGCATTTCTCACGCCGCACAAAATATCAAGGTTCGCCATTCCCAAATCTGCGTCAATGAGTACGACTCTTTTTCCGAAATCAGCAAGCGCGAATGACAATGCCGCGGCGATGTTGCTTTTTCCGACTCCGCCTTTACCGCTCAATATTGAGAGTGTATGAAGTCGGGCGGGCGGTGTTTCTGCTTTCTTCTTCTGTCTGTTGTCTGTTACCATTCGCCTAAGTTCTCCAGCCTGGTCAGTATCGTAGCCATTATCATAACGGCGCATTTTCAGCGTTTCCGTTCTTCTTCGGGCTTCATGAGGAAATCTGCTATCCTTGAGCCTGAAGCTGTCTCTATATCCTTTGGGACGTTCTGACCCACCGTCAAAAATGAAACGGGGCAGCCCATCACCTGATGAATGTTGAAGATTGAACCGTAGCTCACTGTCTCGTCAAGTTTCGTGAAAAGCAAATGAGTCACGGGGATATTCGGTATATGTTCCACAACGTTAAGCATATCTTTGTACTTCATGTTAGCAGCAAGAACCAAATGAACAGCGTCGGGCATGAATGAGTTGTATATGCTCTCGAAAAGCTCCATGTTCTTTTTGTCGCGCTGAGACCTTCCGGCAGTGTCAAGCAAAATAATATCCGCGTTGTCATGTTCGTTCAAAACTCCCGGTATTGATGAGATGTCGAATATTATCTCAATCGGAACTCCTAAAATTTTTGCGTAAGTCTTGAGCTGTTCAACCGCCGCAATCCTGTATGTGTCAGCCGTAAGCAATAAGACTCTCTTATGCTCCCATAGTGCTTTTATTGCCGCGAGCTTTGCTATCGTTGTAGTCTTTCCGACTCCTGTAGGGCCTAAGAGCATTACTTTTCGGCCTCCCGTTGCGTCTTCTCCGTTATCGCCTGAGCATGTTATTTGAGTCGCAAGCCATTTCGTGAAGGGTAATTTTTTCGTCTTGTCCTTGCGGGTCATAACGCTGTAATCGGCCATGAGTTTGCGTATATATTTCTCGTCAACGTCTGAAGATCTGAGACGGCCTTCAACGCTCGCTTCATCGGTCGAAAGCTGTGGCATTCCCGCCTGAAATGTATTCTGCTGACGGGGACTCTGTATTGCGTTCGCGACTCCGTTCTCAACAGCCGTCAATCTCTGAAGCAATACGTCAATCCTATCTGCCAATGCTCCGACTTGATCCTTCAGGATTTTTGCGTCATCGTTCGACATGGCCGGGACTTGTTGCGGTTGCTGCTGAACTGGTGCGACTGGCGCGAGATTCTGTGCTTGCTGACTCGGAGGCTGAACGGGTGCGGGGCGTGTAGTGAGTCCGTAAGCGTTTCGGAGTCCTTCAGGGGAAATTTTCACGTTATCGCTTGGGAGTCTGTATCCTTCCTCGCCTAGTTCGGTTGACGGCATTATAGAAGGTGCTGAAGGTGCCATGCTTCCTCGCTCTTTGAACTCCATCAGCTTTTGAAACGCTATGAGATTCTCGCGGCGCGTATCCTCGTCCATTGTTGACGCTGAAGATGTTACTGAAGGAGTCCGGGATTTCGGCGCGGGCTTAGGGTCATCGTCTTCAAGAATACCTGCCGTAACTTTCAACACTGAACGCTGAAAGAGTCCTAATACCCCTCCTTCTTTTATCATCTGAGTCGAAAGTATAACCGCGTCCCGGCCTAATCTCTCTGAGGCAAGCCGCAATGCTTCCGCGTCATCTTTTGCCGTAAATGTTATCTGATTCGTTACTCTCATAAATTACTCCACCATTCCGACCGTCTTTACCTGTACTCCGCGCACTATCTCATTATATGACACTACAAATATATTTGTGATTGAGCCTTCTATGAGCCGACGTACAATCAATCTCACATCAGGGTGAACAAGCAAGACAGGAGGAAGATTTTTGACTATCATCTCATCCATTGCGCGAGAGATTGCGTTTATCATCTTCTGCACTTCGCGGGGATCTAAATGAAGCTGCCATCCGCGAGTCAAATCTCCGTCAACACCGGCCATGATTTTTTGTTCCCAGTTAGGCGACAAAGTAGCGGCTGTGATTATTCCGTCAGGCCCTTGAATCTTCAGCGAGATTAAACGGGATAATGACTCTCTTGCGCGTTCGGTGAGAAAATCCACGCTCCTAGACATTTTCCCAAAGTCAGCAAGTGCTTCAAATATCGTAACAAGGTCTCGTATAGGAATCTGCTCACGTATGAGATTCTGCAAGACCTTCTGAATTTCTCCCAGCGATAATGACGACAAAAGCTCATCGATTACGGCGGGTGCTGTCTCCTTCACCATGTCCGTAAGTTTCTGGACTTCCTGACGTGTGAGAAGCTCCGCACCGTTCTTCTTGATGACTTCTGAGAGGTGAGTCGCAAGCACTGAAGGAGCGTCAACAACCGTATATCCCATAGCTTCGGCCTTGTCGCGCAGGTCAGGCGAAATCCACAAAGCCGGGAGACCGAATGCAGGCTCTTTTGTCGGAACTCCGATTAAATCCTCTTCAGCCGCTCCCGTGTTCATCGCTAAATAGTGGTCAGGCAATAATTCACCGCGCCCGGCTTCCGCACCTTTCACACGCAAAATGTATTCTGTCGGCTTTATCTGAATGTTGTCGCGTATTCTTATAGGAGGAACAACGATTCCCATCTCTAACGCCATCTGCTTGCGGATTGTTCCGATTCTGTCGAGCATGTCTCCTCCCTGTCCCGGGTCAATCAGCGGAATAATCGCGTAACCTATTTCGGCCTCCATTGGCTCAACCGTCAAAAGTTTCATGACATCTTCAGGCGAAACGGGTTCGGCTTTCGGTGCTTCCTGAGCTGCTCCGGGTGCTGAAGGTGCGCCGGGTGCTGAAGGCTGTCCTGCGGGTGTTTGCGCTCCGGGTGTCATTGCGGCTTGTTCCTCTGCTGTAATCTCCTGCACGGCTGCTTCACGGCTCACTGTATAGCCTAATGCGCCCATCAACATTGCGAGAGTCAAAAACGGCACTGTAGGCAGTCCGGGTATCAGTCCCATCGATAACAGCATGGCCGAGGCGATGTAAAGCGGGCGGGGGTATTTCGTGAATGAGTTAATGAGGTCAGGCCCTAATTCTGATGACGCAGCAGCCCTCGTAACAATTACGCCCATTGCCGTTGACATCAAGAGAGCCGGAATTTGTCCCACGAGTCCGTCGCCTACCGTAAGCAAGCTGTAATGACCTGCCGCCTGTGCTGCGTCCATTCCCCGCATGAAGATTCCTATCGAGAGTCCGCCGATTATGTTTATCGTTGTGATTATGAGTCCGGCTATTGCGTCTCCCTTCACGAACTTTGACGCGCCGTCCATTGCTCCGTAAAAATCTGCCTCGCGCTGTATGTCCTGCCTTCGCTGCTTTGCTCCCTGCTCATCTATCAGTCCTGAGTTCAAATCAGCGTCAATTGACATCTGCTTGCCGGGCATTGCGTCAAGTGTGAATCTTGCTGCGACTTCCGCGACTCTTTCCGCGCCTTTCGTGATGACTAACATCTGAATGATTACGAGTATCAGGAACATGATTATACCCACAACGTAATTTCCTCCGACAACAAAATTCCCGAATGCGTTTATCAGCTCGCCCGCGTTCCCGTAAAGCAAAATTAACCGCGTTGTTGAGACGTTGAGAGAGAGTCTAAACAGCGTAGAGATTAATAACAGCGTCGGAAAAATTGAGAGGTCTAAAGCGCGCTTCACATAAAACGTAACAAGAAGCGTTACGACTCCCAATGTGATATTCATTGAGAGAAGTATATCTATTAACCATGTGGGCAGGGGTACGACCATCATTATGATAATCAGCACCATCAACAGAGCCACGCCGATGTCTGAATAGCTCTGAACTTTTTTGCGCATTGAAGGAATTGACGCGCCCGCAGCTTCTGCCAATTGTGAAAGTCATCCCCGTTCTGTAGCAATCTGGAAAATTGCCTGTATTTTATCATTCCCCGCAAGAATTGAGGCTTTTATTTCTGAGTCGGCGGTATGGTGTTGACGTGCAAGAATCGAATCGGCGAATCTGTTTTGACATACTCAGAACCGAGTCGGCAGTATGGTTTTGTTTTGACAATTTCAGAATTGAGTCAGCGGTATGGTTTTGACTCACTCAGAAGCGAATCGGCAATTTGATTTTGAGACATACGCGACCGAATCGGCGATATAATTCTGGCATTCTCAAAACCGAATGGAGGACTCAAAGTTGAAACGAAAAATTTTCACCGCATTGTTCATTTTCGCGCTGGCACTTCTGACCCTCAACGCTTCAAGAAGCAATGACGAGATAAAGCGCATGGGGTTATTAACTGTTACAAAAAATTTAGACAATGTTAGATAAAGCTATTCTCAAATATAGATTTCCTGATATAATTATTTATATTTGGTGAGCTGTTGAAACTGAATATTTGCGGCTGGACGAAGAAAATATAAGTGCGAAAACCAAGCGTAACAGGTTTTGTCCGTAAGATGTTCAACCATAATCAATGAGCAAAAAAAATTATGTACCCATCGCTACTGGGGAATTAAAGCCTGTGGAGAGCTACACCAAACGAAATTAGCCAGCAATATCGGCGAAATCGGGTTCTATGAAGCAGGAAGGCATATCGCGAGAGTGCCACAGTATAAATTTGTATAAGATTGTACATATTTATCGTAGCGGCTATATTGTCGCTTAGTGTCGAATGGAAGTAACAATCTCTCATTAATGAACGAATAATCACCGGCAAATCTTTAACCCTTCATGCTATTATCTGCAAACTTGAAAATTCCTGCATGAAGGGAAATTTTTTTATGATTAAGGAAGCAATAATAAAGCTCGTCAGCAAAGGAGACCTCACTTATCACGAAGCATACACCGTAATGAACGAGATAATGAACGGCGCAACAACTCCCACGCAAAACGCCGCGTTCCTCTCTGCACTGTCAACCAAAAGCGCGAGGGCTGAAACAACAGATGAGATTGCCGGGTGCGCTGCTGCCATGAGGGAACATGCAACGAGAGTCATAACACCTTTTGACGTTCTCGAAATCGTCGGGACAGGCGGGGACAATTCGCACAGCTTCAACATCTCTACAGCGTCAGCAATCACAGCGGCGGCAGGAGGAGTCAAAGTCGCAAAACATGGCAACAGGGCGGCTTCTTCACAGTGCGGTACAGCAGACTGCCTTGAAGCGTTAGGGGTGAACATTGAGCAGTCGCCTGAAAAATGTATTGAGCTTCTGAAAACGGCGGGGATTTGCTTCTTCTTCGCGCAGAAATATCACACGTCAATGAAGTACGTCGGAGCAATCCGCAAAGAGCTGGGCTTCCGTACAGTCTTCAACATCTTAGGCCCTCTCACTAATCCCGCGTCGCCGTCAATGCAGATACTTGGAGTCTACGATGAGTATTTAGTGAACCCGCTGGCGCAAGTTCTTGTGAGTCTCGGCGTGAAAAGGGGAATGGTTGTTTACGGCCATGAGAAATTAGACGAAATATCAATCAGCGCACCTACAACAATTTGCGAGATCAATAACGGCTGGTACAAATCCTACGTCATAAAGCCTGAAGATTTCGGACTCAAAACGTCATCACGTGAAGAGATTCGCGGGGGGACTCCTTCCGAGAACGCCGAAATTTTGCGGGGGATTCTCAGCGGGAACAAAGGCGCGAAAAGGGACGCTGTACTAATGAACGCGGGCGCGGCTCTCTATGTTGCGGGGAAATCTGAGACTCTCAAGGACGGAATAACGTTAGCGGGAAAAATCATCGACTCAGGGAAGGCACTCGATACCCTGAAAATGTTCGTTGAAGTCAGCAACAAGTAGATGATTATTCTTGATGAGATTGCTGAACATTCGCGTGAAAGAGTCAGAGTCGCAAAGGAAAATTTACCGCTTGATGTGATTCGTGAGTCTGCATTGTCGAGTCCTGCTGGTGATTTTGCGTTTGAGTCCGCGCTGAGTCGTGAAGGCTTGTCGTTCATATGCGAGTGCAAGAAGGCTTCACCGTCAAAAGGAATAATTGCTGACGATTTCCCGTACGTCGATATAGCGCGCGAATACGAGTCCGCCGGAGCTGACGCAATATCCGTACTGACTGAGCCGAAATATTTTCTCGGCAAGAATGAATATCTGCGTGAGATCTCAGAGGCCGTGAAGATTCCTGTCCTGCGAAAAGATTTTGTTGTCGATGAGTACATGATATACGAGGCAAAAATTTTAGGGGCTTCCGCTGTCTTGCTGATATGCGCGATTCTTGAAGGCTCAAAGCTCAGGGAGTACATAAACATTTGCGACACTCTTGGGATTTCCGTGCTTGTTGAAGCTCATGATGAGTCAGAAATTCATACGGCAATAGACTCAGGCGCAAGAATTATCGGTGTGAACAACAGAAACCTCAAAGATTTTACGGTCGACACGTCAAACAGCAAACGACTCCGCAAAATCATTCCCCCTGATGTAATTTTCGTGTCAGAGAGCGGCATAAAGACTCCTGAAGACGTTAAAGCGGCTCAAGATTTCGGGGCGAATGCGATTCTTGTCGGTGAGACTCTCATGAAAGCCAGCGATAAATCGGCCATGCTTGCGAGCCTGAAATCATTATTGTGATGGTAAAGGTGAAATTCTGCGGACTGACTCGGCCATGCGACATTGACGCGGTGAATGAGTTAATGCCGGATTATGTCGGGTTCGTTTTCTGGCCAAAAAGCAAACGTTGCATCACACCCGAAAACGCATTGAGTCTCCGCAAGTCTCTGAGCGGTGAAATTATCACAGTGGGAGTTTTTGTTGACGAGAGTCCGAGAGTCATTGCTGACATGGCCGGGGGAATTATCGACATGATTCAGCTTCACGGCCATGAAGACAGCGAATATATATCACATCTCCGAACGATAACACATGCGAAAATCATTCAGGCATTCAGGATTAAGAGTGCTGATGACGTAATGAGGGCGGAAAAATCGATGGCTGATTTCGTTCTGCTTGACGCTGGAATGGGAACGGGAAAATTATTCGACTGGTCATTAATACGCGGGATAAATCGTCCTTACTTCCTCGCGGGCGGCCTTGACGCTCATAACGTGAAAGAGGCCGTAAAGACTCTGAGTCCCTACGCTGTAGATGTAAGCTCAGGGATTGAGACTGACGGACATAAAGACAGGGTGAAAATGTCAGCTTTCATTTCAACACTAAGGAGGGAAAAATCATAATGTCGGGCAGGTTTGGTATTTACGGCGGGCAGTATATCCCGGAAACATTAATGAACACGGTAATCGAACTTGAGAAGGCATATAACCATTTCAAGAATGACCCAGATTTTAACGCAGAATTGTCATCACTCCTCAATGAATACGCCGGGAGACCGTCAAGACTCTATTACGCAAAGAGAATGACAGAAGCTCTTAACGGCGCAAAAATTTACCTCAAGCGTGAAGACCTCAATCACACGGGAGCGCACAAAATCAATAACGTATTAGGCCAGGCACTATTAGCCAAACGGATGGGAAAAACTAGACTCATTGCCGAAACAGGAGCAGGCCAGCACGGAGTCGCAACTGCAACAGCCGCCGCGTTAATGGGTATGTCGTGCGTTGTCTTCATGGGCGAGGAAGATATGAAGCGTCAGGCTCTCAACGTTTACCGAATGCGATTGCTTGGCGCGGAAGTCGTATCAGTCTCAACAGGAACAGGAACTCTAAAAGACGCAGTGTCGAAAGCGTTTGCGGAATGGACATCACGAATCATCGATACACATTACTGCTTAGGCTCGGTGATGGGGCCTCATCCTTTCCCGACGATAGTACGAGATTTTCAGGCTGTAATTTCCCGTGAGATTAGGGCGCAGGTTCTCGAACGTGAAGGGAGACTCCCTGATGCTGTAATTGCGTGCGTCGGCGGAGGGTCTAACGCTATCGGAAGTTTCTGGCACTTCATCAATGACTCATGCGTAAGACTCATAGGGTGCGAGGCTGCCGGGCGTGGTGTTAATACATTTGAGACAGCAGCGACAATTTCGACGGGGAGAGTCGGAATCTTTCACGGAATGAAGTCATATTTCTGTCAGGACAAATTCGGACAGATTGCGCCGGTGTATTCGATTTCAGCGGGGCTTGATTACCCGGGAATAGGGCCGGAGCATTCGTACCTTCATGACACGGGGCGGGCTGAGTATGTCCCTGTTACGGATGAGGAAGCCGTGAACGCTTTCGAGTTTCTCTCACGGACTGAAGGAATTATCCCGGCAATCGAGTCAGCACACGCAGTATCACACGCAATGACACTCGCGCCCAAAATGACCCGCGACAAGATTATTGTAGTAACGATTTCGGGACGAGGGGATAAGGACTGCGCTTCAGTTGCAAGATACAGGGGGGAAAATATTGATGAGTAAGATACGCGCGGCATTCGCAAAAGGGAAGGCGTTCATACCGTTCATAACATGCGGAGACCCTGACATTGATACGACAAAGAGAGTCATACATGAGGCAGTGAGGAACGGAGCGGACATTATAGAGCTTGGCATACCGTTTTCAGACCCTACTGCTGAAGGAGTCGTGATACAGTCAGCAAACTACCGGGCGTTAAGGAACGGAGTAACAACGGACAAAATTTTTGACATGGTACGAGAATTGCGCGTTGATATTGATATTCCTTTTGTGTTCATGACGTATGCAAACGTGGTGTTCTCTTACGGCGCGGAAAAATTCATGTCAGCGTGCAAAGAAATTTCTGCTGACGGAATAATATTGCCTGATGTGCCGTTTGAGGAGAAGGGAGAATTTTTACCCGTCTGCAAAAGTTACGGCGTTGATTTAATCTCAATGGTAGCTCCTACGTCAGAAGAGAGAGTCGCAATGATTGCGCGTGAGGCTGAAGGATTTCTGTACGTTGTTTCGAGCTTGGGCGTTACGGGAGTGCGTGAGAGGATAACGACAGATCTTGCGGGAATAATTGAGTCAGTGAGGAAAAATTCTGATGTTCCTTGCGCAATAGGCTTTGGGATTTCGACACCTGAACAGGCGCGTGAGATGTCAAGGATTGCTGACGGTGTAATAGTCGGCTCTGCTGTGATGAAGATTATTGCGAGGTATGGAACTGACTCGGCGGGTTATGTTGGTGAATATGTGAAAACGATGAAGGATGCTTTGAGATAAGGAGATGGGCAATACTGGATTTGAACCAGTGACCTCTTCCGTGTGAAGGAAGCGCGCTAACCCCTGTGCCAATTGCCCAATTGATTAACGCAGGAAATTTTACAGCAATCAAAAATAAAGTCAACAGGCTATGAAAAATTAGAATTTTCTGCTAACCTAACGTGAAATCCAACAAGGGAGGAAAATTCATCATGTACGAAATCGTGTTAATACGTCACGGCGAGTCAGCGTGGAACAAAGAGAACAGATTCACCGGCTGGACTGACGTACCGTTATCAGACAAAGGAGTCGAGGAGGCACGCTCAGCAGGAAGGCTCTTAAAGTCAGAGGGCTTTGCGTTCGATTATGCGTTCACGTCCGTTCTTAAGAGGGCAATCAAAACATTGTGGCTCGTCCTTGAGGAGATGGACAGAATGTGGATACCCGTGCAGCACTCATGGAAGCTCAACGAGAGGCACTACGGAGCGTTGCAGGGACTCAACAAGGCCGACACCGCCGCGAAATATGGAGACGCTCAGGTCAAAATCTGGCGAAGAAGCTACGACATTCAGCCGCCTGTGCTCACGAAAGATGATGAGCGTTACCCCGGCCATGATCCGAGATACGCAGGACTCACTGAAGCAGAGCTGCCCCTCACAGAATGCCTTGCTGACACAGTAGCGCGTGTTGTTCCTTACTGGCAGGAGTCAATCGTTCCCGCCGTAAAATCAGGGAAGAAGATCATCATTGCTGCTCACGGAAATTCATTGCGCGCCCTCGTTAAGTACCTCGACAACATTTCGGAGAAGGATATTCTTGAGCTTAACATACCGACAGGAGTCCCGCTGGTCTATGAGCTTGACGAAAATATGAAGCCTGTCTCACACCGTTACTTAGGGGACGCGGAAGCAATCGCAAAAGCTCAGGCAGCAGTAGCATCACAGGGAAGCGCGAAAAAGTAAGGAGGACTCATCATGCACCTTTCAGACAGAATACAGGCGTTGAAGATCTCACCTATAAGAAGATTGATACCGTATGCGGATGAGGCAAAAGCAAAAGGCAAGAAAGTATATCACCTCAATATAGGACAGCCCGACATAAAGACACCCGATGAATATTTCGAGGCGATAAGGAACTTTCACCCGCATACAGTAGCGTATCAGCCCTCGCAGGGCATAAAGGAATTGCGCGAGGCCATATCGGGCTACTATAAGGCAATGGGAGTACCGTATGAGCCTGATGAAGTTTACGTAACGTGCGGAGGAAGCGAGGCTCTTCAGTTCGCGGTGATGATACTGTGTGATCCCGGCGATGAGATTCTTGTTCCTGAACCTTTCTACGCTAATTACAACACGTTCGCAAAGCTCGCGCTCGCAAAACTGACTCCGATTCCCACGACAGCAGAGACAGGATTTCACCTTCCGCCCGAAAACGTCATAGAGAGTCTCATCAACTCAAAGACGCGGGCATTCTGGATCTCTCATCCCTGCAACCCCACAGGAGTCTCATACACTCCCGACGAAGTGAAAATGCTGTGCCGTCTCGCAAAGAAGCATGACATTTTCATTATTGCCGATGAGGTTTACAGGGAATTTATTTACGAGGCCGGGGACTTTATGAGCTTCGGAGCTGTTGAAGACGCAAGAGACCGCGTTATTATGGTTGACTCAGTGTCGAAAAGATTCAGCGCGTGCGGTGCTCGTATAGGTTGCATTGCGATAAAGAACAAGGCTTTTCTCGCTGAAGTAATGAAACTCTGTCAGGGAAGATTGAGCGTCTCACAGGTTGAACAGGTCGGCGCGGCTGCATTGTACCGTACACCAAAGAGTTACCTTCAGGAAGTCAACGCGGAGTACAAGATTCGGCGTGATGTTTTGTACAAGGGCTTGAAGGAGATTGACGGCGTTGTGTGCCATGAGCCTAAAGGAGCGTTCTACACGATGGTGAAACTGCCTGTCGATGACTCCGAGAAGTTTATCATCTGGCTGTTACAGAATTTCGACATCAACGGCGAGACAACAATGGCGGCACCCGGAAGCGGATTTTACGCCGAGCCCGGTTTAGGCATGGACGAGGTGAGAATGGCTTACGTACTCAAGAAAGAAGACTTAGAGAAAGCATTGAACATTCTCAAAAACGCGCTTGAAGTTTACCCGGGAAGAGCTGAAGCAATAAAGGCATAACGAGAGATAAAAATTTCCCCGCCTGAGTCATGAAACTTAGACGGGGATTTTTTTGTGTCAGAATTTATTCGGCTGTGTGAAAATGTTTTATCCCTTTGTATTTCACACATGCTCCCTTTGTCCTGCAAAGCCTGCTCATGTCCTCAGAACCCGCAAAGCTGACATGCGCTATATATCCGTCATGGCTCAGAACTTCACACGGAACAAGATTATTATTCGCGCATTCACGTCTGAGGGCTTCAATTCTACGAGGAGGATTAATGATTTTGCCTTTGCCGCTCGACACCGGAACGGGTACGCTTGCGCAATTCGACTTTTACTAACCCAACAAAAAATGCCCAGTCCCACGCAAAGAGACCGGGCAAAAAATTTTATGCTTCACACGTTACAGCAGTCCCACAAGAAGACCAACGATAAAAGTTGCAGGCCCCATCGTCAGGAACAATTGCGGAATACTCGCGCCCAACGAAATCAACACGCTCGCACCTACAGCAGCAAGCACCATGAAAACAGAGTCGCTTATGTTCGAGCAGGCTATTACCCCTGAAACCTTGTCGCCCGCTTTCGTCTGCATTACAGCGTATAATGGCACAATGTACAGCCCTCCGCAGAAAGCTATCACGAAAAGGCACGCAGTAATCATGAAGTTCTCCGGGCGGCTGAAGAAAGTCCATGCGTCAATTATCGGAGTCCCTTCAGGCACAGGAGGACGGCTGCTCACATACCACAGTAACACGCTCGCGATTGCTATACCGTAAGCAGCAGCAGGAACATACTTTGATGTTACTTTGCCTTTGAGGAGTGAGTCGCAGAACATAGAGCCGACTCCGATACCGCATGAGAATATAGCAAGGAATGACGTTGCGACGCTCTCATCAGCTCCGAGAATCGTACGGGCGTATGTCGGGAACTGCGCGAGAAACACTGAACCCACAAGCCAGAACCACGAGATTGCCAGCATTGAGCCGAAAACTTTCCTCATCGGGTAAACGTCAGCAAACATTTCTTTCGTGCGCTTGACGATTCGGAATGAGACTTCACGCGAGGGGTCAATAGGTTTCGTCGGAGGAATGAACATTGAGAAGAGCCAGCCCAATGTCGCAATTGCTACCGCGAGTCCTCCTACCCAGTATATGCCGTTCTCCTTGAGAATCATTAACCCGCCCGCGATTGTTCCTGAGAGTATAGCAAGGTATGTGCCCATTTGTATTAGTCCGTTGCCCGCTATAAGCTCGTCTTCTGCGAGGTGCTGAGGAAGTATGCTGTATTTCGCCGGGCTGAAGAATGCAGACTGAGCACCCATCATGAACAGTACGAACATCAACAGCCAGACATTACCCAGCCAGAACCCTAACAGCGCGCCAGACATCACGACAATCTCCGCAAACTTTATCCATCTCATCAAGTCGGAGCGGTCGTACTTGTCAGCAAGATCTGAAGCAGTCGGAGCGAACACAAAGAACGGAAGTATGAATATCCCCGCCGCGGCGTTCACGAGTATACGCGGGTCAATCCCGGCAGCGTCACCGATTCGGTACGTTATGAGCATCATTAACGCGCTCTTGAAGAAATTGTCATTGAACGCTCCAAGAAACTGCGTCCAGAACAACGGCATAAACCTTCTCACAAATAACAGCTTAATCATTGCTAATCACTTCACACTTTCCACTGCTCACTATAATTCCCGCTTCCATTTCGTTCCCTGCGGTGTGTCCTCAAGAACAATCCCGCGAGCCTTTAACGAGTCGCGAATCTCGTCTGACCTCGCAAAGTTTTTAGCCTTCCTTGCTTCTGCGCGTTCCTGTATGAGTCTCTCAATCTCTGCTGACTCTGCGTCGTGTTCTGTCTCTGCGTCATCACTGCCAATCACGCCGAGTATTGAGTCGTATTCATCAAGAGCATTCTTTGAGAGCGTGTAGAATTTTTCCGGGAGAGTCTCATTCTCTTTCAGGCTTGTATTGATTAAGTAAACGGCATCGAACAATATACCCATAGCGGCGGCTGTGTTGAAGTCGTCATTCATTGCGTCAGAAAATTTTTTGCGCAGGTCTTCAAGCTGTGATTCGAATCCGGCCATGTCGAAACCTGACTCACCGACTCGATTCCTTGCCGCGAAGTCTAAATCACTCCGGCAATTTCTGAGACGTTCGACTCCTGCTGCTGACTGCTCAAGGGATTCGGGCGTGAAGTTTATCGGGCTTCTGTAGTGCGCGCTCAGCATGAAGAATCTTATCGCTAACGGCGGGTACTTCTTGAGTGCGTCGCGTGCTGTAACAAAATTTCCGAGGGACTTCGCCATCTTCTCACTGTCGATTAGGAGAAAGCCATTATGCAGCCAATAGTTTACGAAAGGTTTGCCGGAATCTGACGCTGCCTCGCTCTGTGCTGCTTCATTCTCGTGGTGAGGGAACATCAGATCTACTCCGCCTGAATGAATGTCTATGTTGTCGCCGAGATATTTTGATGACATAGCAGAGCATTCAATGTGCCAGCCTGGTCTGCCGTTGCCCCAGGGACTCGGCCATGAAGGCTCGCCGGGCTTCTCTGCTTTCCACAATGCAAAGTCGAGGGGATCTTTTTTCTTTTCGCCGGGTTCAATTCGCGCACCTGCTTCGAGGTCTTCAAGATTCTGTTTGCACAATGAGCCGTATTTAGGCCAGCTCTTTATGTCAAAGTAAACATCACCGTTTGACTCGTAAGCATGTCCGTTTGAGATTATGCGCTGAATTGTCGCTATGATTTCGGGAATGTGATCCGTTGCTCTTGGTGCTACGTCAGGCCGTCTTATTCCGAGAGCGTCCGCGTCCTTATTGTACTCGGCAATGAATCTTTCAGCGAGTTCCGCGACTGTGATTCCTTCTTTGTGCGCGCGGTGAATCATTTTGTCGTCAATGTCCGTGAAATTCTGCACAAACGTTACTTTGTAGCCCTCATGTTCAAGCCATCTCCTTAACACATCGAACACAATGAACGGCCTTGCGTTTCCTATGTGAAAGAAGTCATATACAGTCGGGCCGCATGAATAAAAGCTCACATGCCCGGGCTTAATGGGAATAAATTCTTCCTTCTTCCGGGTCAGATCGTTGAATAGTTCGAGGCTCAAAAATTTTCAGTCCTTTCTTGGGATTTAATTTGCAGATATTTTACACTACTAACAAAAAATCCCCCCGGCGTTAAACCAGAGGGACAATAATAAATCCTTTGCGCTATTTTCTCTTCAGCATGAACGGAATCACCGCAAGCATAATCATTCCCGCGTAACCTGAACTGCATCCGCTCGAACTGCTGCTCTTAGGGTCATAGCCTGTTACGGTGGCAGTAGTTATTCCCGCCGGAGTCCCCTCAAGCTCTGAGGCTGTAAACTCCCGTTTGCTTGTTACGTAGTTTGTGTAAACGAAGACTGTTATTTTCTCGTCAGTCATGGCCGCAAACACTTCACGCCGTGTGTTGTCCCGAATGAGCTTTATATTTGGCGATGATGATACTATTTCAGCTTCTTCAAACAATGACCGCTCCGCATAATGCCGTATCGTGTTCACATAAACATCTCCGCTCTGCCTCTGCTCTGCGTAAAATAAATTGTTGCTTTCGTCAGGGCACATAGCCTTCACGGGATAATCAGTGCTTATGACCCTCTCTGATCTTCCAGTCCTCCGCAGAACATCAATGCCGTAAGAATGTCCGATAAACGCGGCGGAGTTTGCTGCTCCGAGTATGACTGAAGCGCCCGGGCTGACATCAAAGCTCTTGAAGATTTTCACATCATCTTTCAGCTGGCCGTCGAACCGTATATATCTCAGATCATCCCCGGCCTTTGCGAGCACGTGTATGACTATTGTGTCTACCGCAATGTCGCAAATCTCTGTGTCGTAACCGTCCCGGCTTATGACTTTTGAGCAGTCGAAAGAGCTTTTGACACTGAATGCTGACGCGCTTACGTCGTATATCCTCGCGCCTGATGTCAGGAATATACTGTAGCCGTTCTCCGAAAATCCAGCGTGCTCAGTGCCGAATACCCCGGCAATATCATGGCTCTCTGAGATTTCCCCAAGATTTGACGGGCTGAACACATACCCTTTGTCCCCGGAGTCTGAAGCGTAACGGTCAAGCAGAAGTATTTTTGTATTGCTGCCACTCCAGTATGATGTGAGAAACGGCGACGGTATACCCGGGTTGTAGTGTGTTGAAGACAGCTCAATGTCGGATGACTGATTAGTCCATATTGTGCCGAGCATGCCTTCTGTAGTAGTGTAGATGAAATCAGCATATGAGACTCCGCAGGGCAAAAGCAGAATCATTAATGACAGTATAAATTTCCTCAGCATAAGTTTATTTCTCCTTCTTATATTGACGCAGTAATGTTGATATTATCATGTCGGCTTCGCTTTGATGCCTTTCACGTTTCGGGGAGCTGTTTCTTCTTTGCGTGTCGTCAGCTCTTCTTTTTGTTTCGTCAGCTCTAGGTGTCTCAGCTCTCGGGGTGTCAGGTCTTTTTGTCTCGTCAGCTTTTGTTATTCTGGATTCTGTGCCTCTGTCTTTTGCCCGCAAGCCGTTCACGGTAGCCGTAACTTTGTCGCGCAGTTTCGTGTTGCCCGCGCTGTAACGCATGAGTCCTTTGCGAAAATCACCGTCAGATTTCCTCATGCAGTCCCGGAAAATTTCTGTCCCGAAAAATATATTTGTCCTCGCGTCAAACATATCATTTGCCCGTCTCACATTGGGGAATCTCTGCTTGATTGCTTTCTCGTGGACGTTCCAGCGAACCTGCATTAATCCGTAATCGCCGCCCTTTGACACTGCTTTGTTGTTGACTGTCGACTCATGAACGATTATTCCGGCTATGATGTAAGGATCCTGCTTGAATTTCTCTGCCGCTTCAAGAACAATTTCGGCGTATCTCTTTGCGCTTGCCTGTTCAAGCCTGGGATTAACGCTCGTGAAAAGCTGGTAGATATTCCGCGCTCGCCTGTCGGGTGTCTTGTCCGCAGAATGTGAGTCCCCCGCGAGAATGAAGACGAATATCACGGCGCATAAAAATTTTCGTCCTCTCATTTATCCGTCTCCTTTGTGTCTTTCTGTTCTGCCTGTTCTGCTGAAGGCGTTGTGCTTTGTTCAGTGTTAGTTTTTTCTGAAGGCTTTATCTTCTTCCTTGCTTTTGTTCTGGGAGCTTTCTTTGTGTCCTGCTTCTTTGTGTCCTGTTCTGTGTCCTTTGAGTCTGACTTTGCGTCTTTTGCGTCAGATTTGGGAGTGAGCATAGCTTCCGGGTATCTCTGCTTAGGGTTTATCCTTGTGCCTTTTGCTGAAGTTTTCGGGCCAGTCCTGAGATTTTTCACGCCGAGCTCGCCTACGATTTCGTTTCCTTTTCCGTAACGTGAGAGAGCCTCGCTCCATGTGCCGCTCTCATCAGGCGAATAATCACCGACAGCCTTCCGCATGGCCACGAGCGCGACATACATATTCCTCACAGCGTCAAGATATTCCGTCCTCACTGACTGATATGCCGTCTGGGCGTTAATCAGATCTATCTGCGCCCCCATTCCTTCAGCGTACATAAGCTCGGTGATTCGCAGCTCCTCTTCTGCACGTTCAACCTGCCTTTGCTTGTCATGCTCTGCTGCTGAAGCGTTCCTCCAGTTGTTCATAGCTACCGTGATGTCCCGGCGCGTTTCTTCCTTGAGAGCGTTGAGACTCGACTCTGCTGCCTGAATGAGCCTGTCAGCGTTGAAGACTTTGTACTTTGTTGTTTTGCCGTCAGTGATAGGCACGCTGAAAACGAGAGACCCTCCGGCCTGCTGGTTATTCGGTGTCGCGTAACCTTCAGGATCTGACCACGGAGTAATCTGGAACGCGAAATCAAGCGTCGGTGATAATCCTTTTGCTGTGAGTCTCTTAACGAGTTTTGCGCGTTCAAGAGTGAGTCTTGCGGCGCGAACGTCAGGGCGGAATTGCAATGCGTCCTCAAAGTTAAGTGCAACGTCAAATTCCGGGACTTTCAGTTCTTCGTCAACAGGTTCAACATCAAGCCCCCCGGCCATGAGCGACAATTCGGCAATAAGATTCAAGTATGCAGTCTCGGCTGTCTTTTCGAGGGTCTCAGCTGCTACAACTTGGGCTTCACTTCTCACAATGTCAAGTTTCGGGACTAACTCCTGATTGTATTTCTCAACCGTAACTCTATGATTCTCCGAACGCTGCAACAGTATCTCGTGCTGTAGCTTCATGTTCTCACGGGCTAATACTGCCGACCACCATGCATCCTCAGCCGCCGCTATCATTGTGTTGATGTTGTTGTCGAAATTAGCGCGCGTTACCTCATAGCCGAGTATGTTCTGCTGCTCGTCAAGTTTGTAGCTTCCGCTGATGTCGATACGCTGAGTGAGTCTGAGTCCGATATTCCCCGCAAAAACATGCTCCTGTGATCCCTGCTTCGTAACGTATGAGCCTGTGAATGTTCCGCTTGTTGAGGGACGCTGATAGCCTACGGACGCAAGCACGGAGTAATAACTTGCCTCAACATTCTTCATGCCGGCCCTTAACGTGTGGTTGTTGAGGAGAATCTCGCGGATGAACTGAGGAAGAGTCATCGCGACGGAAGCAAATGATTCTGAAGGAATGAAAATCATCACCGTTAGAATCATCACGGCCAAAAATTTTTGATGTTTCAGGATTTTCACGATAAGTTCACACCTTTAACTTGCTGAAATATTTTGCAAGTTATTATGACACATTCAGGATTGAGCGTAAATGCGGGTATCTTTCAGAATCAAAAATGGATTGGCGATTCAAATTTCACGGAATCAAAAACGAATCGCATTCCCAAAATTTTGGCGTTCGGTTCACTGCTGACAGTCCAGGCTCAAATCTCATGCTACAATCTCAAGCACTCAGAAACGAATCAAACGGAGGAAATTTGACGGGCATGGAACATTTCGACACTCTCATAATCGGCGGAGGCCCAGCGGGATTAATGGCTGCGATTCGGGCATCATCATTCGGACAAAGAGTCGCAATCCTCGAAAAGAATCACTCACTCGGAAACAAATTATTACTTTCAGGCAAGGGACGCTGTAACTTCACGAACGCGGAGTCGGACATGGACAGATTCATATCACAATACGGGGATAACGGAAAATTTTTGTACTCATCATTCAGCAAGTTCGGCCCGTTGAGGACACGTGAATATTTCAGTCATATCGGCGTGAAGTTCATTGAGGAGCGCGGCAAAAGAATTTTCCCGAAAGAAGGAGGAGCTCAGAGAGTATTAGACGCGCTGTTAATGCAATGCAGGAAATACGGCGTAAAGATTATGCGGTCGACTCCCGTGAAGTCTATGAAGGTTCGCGGCGGCCATGTAGAATTTGTGATAACGGAGAATGACGAGTACTCAGCGGACAAATACATCATCGCTACAGGCGGAAAATCTTACCCGAAAACAGGCTCAACAGGAGACGGCTACGAATTTGCGCGCCAGGCAGGACACACGATAACGGAGCTTTACCCGGCGTTAGTGCCAGTTAGGACTCGCGAGACATGGCCGAAACTCGCAAGCGGATGTGATCTGCGCAACGTGAGACTCACTGTTCTTGCTGACGGGAAAAATGTTGCTGAAAGATTCGGTGAGATGGAGTTCACGAACTTCGGAGTCAGCGGGCCGATTGTTATGGACATAAGCAGATTCATTCCCGACTGGCAGAAACGCAACGACGGCGAGTCAACCGAGCTTCAGTTTTCGCTGGACATGAAGCCGACATTGACGCACGAAATCTTGACGGCAAGAATCAAGCGCGACATTCAGAAACATTCCGGGCATGGAAGATTCGCCGGGCTTGTACGCTCTTTAGTGCCTGCGAAAATGGTTGCATTATTCCTTGAGCTTTCAGACGTTCCGCACGACAAACCTACGGACTACATGAGCGAGGAAGAAATTTCTGACACTGTAACGTTGCTCAAAGATATACGAATGAACATCAACGGCTTATGGGGATTCGGGAACGCCGTAACGACACGCGGAGGAGTCAGCCTGAAGGAGATTGACCCGTCAACAATGAGATCGAAACTCTGCGACAATCTATATTTCGCGGGAGAAGTCTTAGACCTTAACGGGCCGTCGGGGGGATTCAATCTTCAAGTTTGCTGGAGTACGGGATATGTAGCAGGAAGCATTAACGATCAGAAAGGGGAATAATCATGCGAAAAATTATTGTTGCGGTTATTGCGGTTCTCTTCACGGTCTCGCCATTGCGGGCGGAATATGATCCTCAGCACACAATGCTTGCGCTGAATATGGCTATCGTCTCTGTGAACAGGATACTAACCACGCAGGACAGAACGGTTCTTGACTGGGAATATGAGAACATCATCAACCGACTCGCAATCGGAAACATTGAGGGAGACCCGGAGATTCGGACTCTCTTCGATGAGCTTTTATCGTTCATCAGCGGGAAGCGTCTCAGGCAGGAAGACTTGAAACGCCTCAAAGAAAGCCGGAAGCAGCGCGAGCAGGAAGCATATTACCGCTCAATGTCGAGAACGTATGAGAATGTTCACGCGCCGGAAAATGATTCGTTATGGGGCTGGGTAGCAAGTATGATTGTGTCTGCTGCGTCATCTGCTGGAACTGGCTACTATGACTATCACGCCTCAAAGGAGCAAATTCACCGCGAAATTTCGTCAGAGTCGTGGAAGCTCACACGTCAGGAGCTTGAAGACTGCAACCGCCTACAGTCAACCCTACTCAATTTATCGTGGGGACTCATCAGCAAGTATCATCTTCCGAATGAATACCGGCTTACGCAGGAAAATGTACGTGAGTTCCTCGCGGCAATGGAGGCACAAGACCCCGCAAAACGACTCGGCCGTCTGAGTTTCATTGAGCGGAAATTCCGGGTATATCCGCCGTATTGGTTTTTCCGTGCAGACTCGGCCATGAGGGCGGGAAACTCTCAGGAATGCCGGAAGTGTTTCGACAGGTTCAATGAAGTTTGGCGGCCTGTGCTGAATTATGACCCGTACAAGCTGGAGGCCGTGAAGTTCAGAATACGTGAGCTTGCGGAAAAGGGAGTGCCTGAAGGTGAGACGGTGAATGAGCTTAGGGGGCTTGTTGAAACGCTGAGGGATTATACGGCTCCGGGAGATTGGGAGAGTAATCTCTTTGCGGGGATAGTGTATTTCGCGCTGGGCAATAAGGACGAGGCTGTGAACTGCGTGGAATATGGGAACATTGAGCCGAGATATGAGCGGGAAATCAGCGGGGTAATTCTCGGACAGATGAAGCGGGGATATATTGATGTTGCGAATCTGCCGGGAGAATTAATAAGGGGAGAATTAATAAATTCGCTGTCCTTTGAGGAAGTGAAGAAACTTGCTGAAATGGGCAGAGCTGACGCGCAATTCAGGCTGGGAAAGATGTATTACAACGGCGATGGAGTGAGGCAGGACAAATCAGAGACCGTAAAGTGGATTCGCAAAGCCGCTGAACAGGGACATGCTGAGGCGCAATACTGGCTGGGGGGTATGTATGAGAACGGTTACGGAGTGAAGCAGGATTACGCGGAGGCCTTGAAGTGGTATCGCAAAGCCGCTGAACAGGGCAATGCTGACGCGCAATATGGGTTGGGGGTTATGTACCACTCCGGCTCTGGTGTCGCAAAAGACCTTCATGAAGCCCGCAAATGGTATCAGAAAGCAGCAGAGCAGGGCGGATATGTAGCAGATTTCGCAAAGGCAGCCCTCGAACACATAAAGTAACCTACACAAAAACGGAGCGTGAATGAAAATGTTACTCGTAATTGACACAGGAAACACAACAACAGCAGCAGGAATTTACGACGGCGAAGAGCTTATAGCGCACTGGCGTTTATCGTCAACGTTGCGGACTCACGATGAGTTAGGCGTGTACTTGCTGAATCTCATCGGCACGAAAGGACTCAAGCCTTCCGACATTCACGGCGCGGCATTCGCGAGCGTAGTGCCATCTCTCGACATACCGATAATCGAGGCCATCAAGAAATATTTTGCGGTTGTTCCTCTTCAGGTGAACGGCGCGGCAGACACGGGCATGAATATATTGTGCCGAAATCCCCGCGAGGTAGGAGCAGACAGAATCGTCAACGCTGTAGCAGGACGCGAGAAATACGGACAGCCTTTAATCGTTGCTGACTATGGCACTGCGATAACGTTCGATGTTGTTTCACCCTCCGGCGAATACATGGGAGGAGCGATCGCGCCCGGCCTAAATTCGGGAATCTCTGCTCTCTTCTCGAAGGCCGCAAAGTTACCGCAAGTTGCGCTGAATATCCCTGAAAGCGTAATAGGACGTTCAACGGAGGAAGCTATACAGTCTGGGATTCTTTTCGGGAACGCGGGACTCACTGACAGAATCGTTGACATGATTCGCGCCGAGCCTAGCATGAGTTCAGCAAAAGTTATAGCGACTGGCGGCCATGCGGGATTTATGTCGAGGCTCTCAAAGCGGATTGATATTGTGGACAAGTGGCTTACTCTTGAGGGCTTGAAGATGATATTTGAGCGGGTGAACGGTTAATTGAGGATTGGCGGACTTGATTTAGCGGGGAAAATATTTCTTGCGCCTCTTGCGGGAATAACGACTCTTCCTGTTCGTGAATTTTTCTGTGAACACGGAGCCTCATTGACTCACACGGAAATGATTTCATGCGCGGGATTGATTCGTGACAACGCAAAGACATTCGACATGTTAGAGTCCTCAGAACGTGAAGGGCCTTTAGTCGTGCAACTATTCGCGAATGATTCGGGAGTCTTGGCTGAAGGCGGTGAAGTTGTTCGTGAGAGGTGCAGAAAGTTTTCAGCGTTCGGCATCAATATGGCCTGCCCTATGCCAAAGATCACAAAGAACGGCTGCGGCTCTGCGATACTCAAGAAGCCCGGACTCGCCGCTGACATGGTGAAGGGCTTGAAGACTCTCGGTGTTCCTGTGTGGGTGAAAATGAGACGGCTTGAAGATGATGAAGATACATTGCGTTTTGCTGACGTGATAATTTCTGCGGGGGCTGATAACGTGTGCATACATGGCCGCACGCCTTCACAGCGTTACGAGGGCATTGCGGACAGGAGTATAATTTCCCGGTCATCGCGGGAATTTCCCGGAATGATAAGCGCGAGCGGTGATGTTCGTGAAGTGAAAGACATTGAGGAATATTTGTCGATGGGCTGTGCTGGAGTCATGATTGCGAGGGGGGCATTCAGCAACCCATTTATGATTGAGGAATACTGCGGGCGGATTAGGAGTCGTGATGAGAAAATTTCGGAGCTGTTAAACTTTGCTCATCGTGCGTACGAAATATCAGGTGAACACAAAGCGGTAGTATTGATGAAGAGATTTGCAGGAAGCATATTGAGGAATGAGAGAGGATCAGCGGAATTAAGACAGAGGGCAATGATGTCAGGAAGCCTTGAAGAGATAACAGAGATATTGCAGAAAGGAAATGTAACGATATGAGAGAACACTATGAATATCAGCCTGAAGGAATCTGCGCGAAACTGATAACGTTTGACATTGAGGACGGAAAAATTTACGGGCTTCACTTTCTCGGAGGGTGCAACGGAAATTTGAAGGCAATCGCAAGACTTGTAGAAGGAAAAGACGCGCTCATAACGGCGGAAATACTGCGGGGGAATACCTGCGGGCACAGAATGACATCATGCGCCGACCAGTTAGCACTTGCAATCGAGCAGGCCATGAACGGAATGACACTTCAGCGCAAAGCCTCATAGAACGAAACGCAGCAGAAAGGAAAAATTTACGGCCTCCCGGCAAAAGTCCGGGGGGTTTTGTTTTATTCTGACACGCGATAATATAATCATGCAATTCCAAGACAACGCAACAAGGAGCTGTAAAATCTTGAGCGTCTCAGAAAGAATCATCACAGTAAAGTCCGTACTCACAAAATCAAACCTCCCTGTCTCGGATTATTCCGCAAATCCGTACACGGGATGCCTTCATGCCTGCAAGTATTGTTACGCTTCCTTCATGAAACGGTTCACGAATCACCCGGAGGAATGGGGAGAATTTCTCGACGTTAAGACATGGCCGGACATAAAGAACCCGGAAAAATATTCAGGCTGTGAAGTGTTCCTCTCATCCGTAACAGATCCATATCAGCCAGCCGAAGAAAAATTTTGCAGGACTCGCAGACTTCTCGAACAGCTTCAGGGTCATAACGTAAGACTCAGTATCGCAACAAAATCTGACTTAGTGCTGAGAGATTTAGACATCATAAAGACATTCCCGGACGCTAGAGTCTCATGGAGCATTAACACTCTTGATGAGTCATTCCGTTCGGAGATGGACAGGGCCGCAAGCATTGAGAGAAGACTTGACGCGATGAAAATTTTTCATGACAATGGTATTCGCACGACGTGTTTCATCTCACCGATTTTTCCGGGCATTAGTGATGTCCCTGCGATAATTGACCGCGCAAAGAGCCAGTGCAATTTAGTGTGGCTTGAGAATCTTAACTTGCGTGGAAATTTCCGTGTCGTAATTATGGATTGGATTCGGGAGAAACGCCCGGAGCTTTTGAGCCTGTATCACGAAATATATTCAGCAAAAAACTTGTCGTACTGGTATGAGCTTGACGAGTTAATGAAGGACTACTGCATGAAGAACAATCTTCCTTACGTCCGCAACGATGACAGCATGAAGAGAGATTTTGACTCGCCGCCTGTTGTCGTAAATTATTTCTTTCACTCTGAGATTGTGAAGCACAAAAAAAATTCCCCCTGCCGTTAATGACAGAGGGAAAACGCGATAACTGTTAGCTAAGGAAGTCCAGTAGACTCGGCTGAATGAGCCGCGCAATCACAGCGAGATTTGCCTGGTACATGTAGTCCGCGATCATTAGCTGCGAGATTGATTCGGCCGGGTCAATCTTCACCAAGTTGTCGTTCTGCTCCGTCATTATCATGTTCTCAGTAACGAGCCTCTCATTGTTGTAGCTGTAGCGTGCCTGCAATGCTCCGTTCTCGGCCATGACCGAAAGAATGTTGCTGATGAAGCTGTCAATTCTCGGAAGCATCTTCTCTGAGATGTCGTCCCTGTTTCCTGACTCTACTGCTGCTATTATGTCGTTGATTACGCCGAAGCCGTTCTGCTTCATTGTGTTTGCTCCGCTTCTGATTGTCGCGTTCTGCGAGTGAATCCCGTAATCGTAGAAGCCTGAGTCGACTCCCCGCGTGCTTGCAGAGCCTTCAAGGTCATAGCCTCCCCGGTAATAGCTGCGTGTTGAAGTGCCTGCGCTGAGGAAGTCAGAAGTATTTGCTGACAGATGCCAGATTTCCGCGCTCAATGTATTTCCGTCAGAGTCTTTGAATGATATTGTCCCTGCTGAAGTATCTGCCTCCGCTGTAATTCCGCTGTCCTTGAACGCCGCGAGTATTGCTTCTTTTCTTGCGTCTGAGTCTTCTGCCGCTGAAAGGTCAACCGTGAATCTTTTTTCCGCGACATCAATTATCACTGAGGAGGCCGAAAAACTTCTGTAGTCTAACGGGTAAGAGTCATCTTCTCTTTTCATGAAGTCAACCTGAACCGAATAGCCCCGCGGCGACCAGAGCATTAACTCTCCGTCCTTGTTGATTTCAGACTGAACATCATAGTCCTGCATTCTTGCGTTGATGAACTGAACGAGATCGTCAGCCTTTATAGCGTCGTCAGCAGTAACATCACGCATTGCCGTCAAGTCTATCGTGTGCGTGTACCCTGCAACCGTGATATTCAGAGCATGAGCCGGGAAATCTTGATTCGCTATGTCCCACTCAAATTGCTTTATGCCGGCCGTGTCTGAAGTGTCGCTTCCGTCATCATTGAGTCTTCCCTGAATGCCCGTTGAGAGTCCTAATGCGTCCTCTGCAATATGCCCCTTCACATCAAGAACATTAACCGCTGAGCCGTCAACGCTTGAGATTGATATTAACGGGTAATCGCCTGAGTTCCTCACGGAGCTGTCCTGAGTATTTCCCATGTGAGTGTCATAATAATTCACGTAAAGCCAATCGCCCGCCTGAACCCGGATTTTATCCATGACATTTTTCACTGTATCACTTGCGCTTATGTCAATTTCAACACTGTGCGAGAGATTCGAGAGTCTTATTGTCCCTTCGCGGAATACTTCACCGGCATTTGTATATGCTCCATCGATTATATTTCCGTCTCTGTCTGTCGTATCGCCAAAAGTTAAGCTGTCTGTCATGGGAATTTTCGTCTGCTGAAGGTTTGACGTAATGCCGCCGTGTATGCCCATCTGTGCAGCAATGCCGCCGGAATAATCGTTCCATTCGGGATCGTCAAATGGCATATCAACAACCGTGAACGCTTCGCCCGAAAGAAAATATATTGACGATGAGCCGTCTATTTCTTTGCCTTCTGAGTCGACGTGCTGAACGAAGCCCATCACATCATAGCCCTCAATATCATTCACCTGTTCAGCGATTGACTTCATGACTAAATCACGGTCAATGAATCCCGTTGAAGGGTCAGCGACATCGGCCTTCCTGATATTGACATCGTAATACATTCCGCAGTTCATCTGAACACGCAGAGGAATCCCGATATTGTCATCAACGCACGGCGCGGAGGGGAAATTCACGCACTTCATGCCCGTTCCGTTATAGCCGGTCTTGTCATTGTATGCGTCTGTTCTGAGGGCTGTTGAGAGTCCGAGCCTGTCAGCGTATTTATTTGTGTTCATGTCAAGGAATATAACCTGCTCGCCGTTATAGCCGCGAATAACAAGCCGCTGTGTTTTCTCCTCATTGTCGAGAGTCGATTGTCCTGAAGTATCTTTGACATCTTCACTCAGTGTTACTTCAAGCCAGCCTGCCCCGGCATTCTTGAGCCTGTCACAAATTTCTGAGAGTGTGTATTCTCCCTCGTTGAGCTTAATATCTGCTGTATGTCCTCCGCTTATCATCCGCCAGTGCAATTGATTCCCGGTCTCAACCTTGAGAGTGTCATTCATTCCGAACTCGCGCGACTTCATGGCCGTCTCCATTCCGAGAACGTCAAACACATCCATATGACTCTGATCAAGTTTCCGCCTCTCACTTTTGGCCGTGATTGTGTTGCTGCTGTCGGTGAAGTCAAAAATTTTCTGTGCGCTTCCTTCTGCCTTAATCATCAATGAGGGGTAATGAAGGGCTTCTTTTGCCTCGTCAATTCTGAGAGGGTCAGCGGGCAAGTCCCCGACTCTTTCTGCTGTGATTACGATTCTGTTTCCGTCTGAAGTTGTCCGGGCAAATACTCCGTTGATATTGTTGATTTTGTTCGCAATATCTTCTGCTGTTATGTCGTCCGGGGAAGATGTGCCGATGATTCGTACAATGCCTTCTTTTGCGAGTTCGTCATCTGTTTTGCTGGCTATTTGCTCGTCAGTAAGTGGTGAAACTGAAGTGCTTCCGACGGATATTCGGAGTATTGATGTCTCGCCCGCAGCAGGTTTCCAGTCATCCCCGCTCATGTCGAGAGTCGTAATTTCCGCTTCCATTGGCATATAGTCAGTATCAGGCCAGCCCGTTATGCCAATCTTTTCGCCCGTGTTGCTTTTCAGAATGAGCTGCTGAGTCCCTGCTCTTGTGTCTGTCTCAATATAAGCGTGTACTAGCATGTCCGCTCCCTGCTCTTCAAGTGAACCGTTCACAATGTCGGCCAAATCCTGAAGGCTTATCCCTGAGCTTTCGTTAGGGTCTCTGAACTCGTTTTTGTCGGAATAATTTATGAGCTTTGTTGCGTCGCCTGAATATTTGTTTGTCTTGTTGTAGTCTGAGTCGCTCCAGTTCTCCGGGATGAACACGGACAATGTTCGGCTGCCTACGGTGATCTGCACTTTCTCTTCACGGCCGGTCCATTCCCAGTCTAACGGGACATAGTGCGAGCATATGAAGTAAGAGTCTTCATTCTCCGGGACAATATCACTTCCCGCGAAAGATATATCACCCAAGAGACTCTCACTCACCGCGTATTTCATTCTCTCGTCAGTCCCCTGATACTGAATGCTTCCGTCAGGCATTTCGACAAAAGGCCGAGTGCTTGTGTCAGTTCCTCCGAAAATATATTGCCCCGCTATTTTCGTGTTAAGGTTGTCGAGCATTACGCGCTTGTTTGCTTCAATCTGAGCTGTTATGTCTTTGAGCTGGTCTTCTCCCAATGCGCCGTCGCCCGCCTGAATCACTAAGCTCCTTATGGACTGCATAGCGTCAAGTATGTTAGTGAGTGCTGAGTCTGCGTATCGTAACATTGTGATTCCGTTTGCGGTGTTTGTCTGGTACTTGTCATTTGCGTTCAAGGCTGACTGAATGCCCAATGACCGCGAGATTGCTGTGGGGTTGTCTGACAAGGTAGTGTATTTGTTTCCTGTTGCTATTTGCTTCTGAAGGTTCTGCAAATTTCTCTGGCTCTGTGATAATGAGTCCATCAAGCTGCCGTACATAGTAGCAGTAGTTAGACGGCTGTACATTTTCATCACTCCTATAAAAAAATGCCCTCCCGTTTCATTAGGAGGGTGTTAATTTTTCAACGGGTTTACGCAAAAATTATCGGCCTACAAGACCCATGCCGTTAATGATGGTGTTCAACATTTCGTCCATCGCCGTAATATATCTCGACATTGCGCCGAAAGCACGGTTAAGAATCACGATGTCCATAAGCTCCTCGTCAAGATTGACTCCCGAACATGCCTGACGCTGTGAATTAATCTGATCTGAAACAGTTGCTTCTGTCGTGTACATTAATTTTGCGTGGCCTGCTTCCGTTCCGATCTGCGAGAGCATAGCATCATATATCCCGCCTATAGTCATCGTGCCTTTCTCAAGTACTTTCTCGAAATTGAGATTTGCCATTCGTGAAGCGTTTGTGCCGTCTCCTGAACCGCCGCTCACACCAGAGACCGCGAGTCCGTCAGCGTTCTTTTTGCCCATTGCCGCGCCGATTAATGACGGGTCATAAGATACCCGGTCCGTAACGCTGAGTCGTTCAGCAGCTCCCGACTTGAACGCAAGACTGTTGAAGAAAGCGACTCCCGTTGTGTTTTCGTCAGACGCGATCCCGTAGCCTGAATACTGATAAGCGTTGAGAGTCTGAACGAGACCGTAAGTCATTTCGTCAAGCTCTGATTTGAGGTTGGGAATCATTTCGTCTCGTGCTTCTTCGAGTCCTTTTATTGTTCCGTCCTTGATGTGATGGAGGACATGTATTGTCGTCATGCCTGTGCTTTTGAGATTGAGCCACATACCCGGGTTGACTTCTGTTAATTCTGTAGCTTTGTACCTGCTGTGAATGTCGCCTGACTCAGCCGGGATTCTTCTGGCCATGTTGAATTTGTTGTCGCTCGATAAATATCTCACACCGTTAAGGCTGAATGAAGCATCCTCCGCTACTCCTGTTGAAGGAATGTAGGCTACTTCCCTGTAACTTGTCAGGTAATTTCCGCTGTCGTCCTTAATGTCAGAAGTGATTGCCTGATTGCGGGTGAGTCCGAGTCTCCGCAGCACCTGCATATTTCCGTCTTCAGATTCCATTAACGTAATGCGCTGTGCTTCTCCTGCAACGTTTGCTGAAATCTCTAAATACCCGTTATCGGTTGAAGCATGTATCCATTGTTCCGGCTGAGTGAGTCCAAATTCTTCCTGATACTTTTCGTTAATCTTGTTGCGAATCGTTATGAGGCTGTCAGAGCTTTCAACGTCAATTGTGATTACGGGATTTTCATTCACCATTCCCATTGACGCGGCTAAATTCCCTTCAACGTCTGAAATTGATATGAGATGATTATCTTTGCTCTCAATGTAGAATTGCGTGATTGTTCCTGATGATGATTTTCCTGACGTTACGCGCATTGCTGAAAGTGCGGGGTTGTCGGAATTTCCTGACTTTGTGAAAACTGACGATATAAACTCCGTTAAGTCTTTCACCGTGAGAGTCTCATCGGCTGTTTCGCTGAAGCCTAAATCTGAGCTTAACACCCATTTGTTTGTTGCGGCGTTCCATGTTGCTGAAATATCTACCTGATCCCCTGACACGCCGATTCTGAATGTGTGCTTTCGTGCTGATGTTGTATCCTCATCGCTTATTGCTGTAAGGATTTCGCCTTCCTTGAGATTTTGTCCTGCGTTAGTGCCGAAATTTTTTGACGTTACGCGTGTTCCCTGAGTGCCTACCTGAATGCGGAATGAGCCGGAAATATTGAGAGGGTCATTGAGGTCTGAAGGATCTGTACGCATGTTTACGGACTGAAGCTCGTGTTTTGCTTCCGTCAATGCTCCTAACATGCCGCTGTAGTCGTAAACTTCGAGCTGTTTTTCGTTGTCCGTCCAGAAATTTAATATCCCGTTGTCATCCCTTGCGTTGAGATTCAGCGTTTTTGTGGTAAGGACAGCCCCGGCGATTTGCGGGTCAAGATTGTTAGCGACTTTTACGGCCTCATTAACGAATTTCTGTATGTCCTCAGTATTTATATCCTCTGCACAGATTATAAGAGGCTGAAAAACCGAATTGCCGTCAACATCTTTCATTTCTTGGCCGTCAAGCTCCGCCCTAAGTTTCCAGCCAGTTGCAACACGGTCAATTTTCACGGTCAATACTGAAGGATTCTCAGGGTCATCGAGACTCCTGAACTGCAATTTATACGGTATATCCCCAGAGTCGGAATCAAGTATCGTTCCGCGCTCGTTTAAGTTTGAAACTGTGCGTGTTCCGCCTGTGATGGTGTTTTCCTCACGAGTTAAGCCGAGTCTTCTGAGAAGCTCTTTGTCATCGTCGCTTTCCCACTTGAACGTCATAATCTCGTCATTTCCGGCAGTAACAGAAAGATAGCCCTTTGCGGTTGACGCTGTGAGTCCTGCGTTAAGGCCGTTGATTTTGTCGCGGATAGTTTCGATTGTGTCAACTTTGGTTACGTTGACTGTGTATTTTTTGCTTGTGCTGACAGCTTCGGAGAAAATGTTCCCTGCACATCCTGACTCGTCAATGTCAACCACCGATAATATGCCGTAATCAAGCTCATTGTCATTAACTTTTATCTCGAACTGGTCATTTACTCCGTCCTCGTCTGTGTCATAAGCACGTGCGATCAGCCCCGCAAGTCCTGTATTACCGGGTGCAGTCCTAAAAGTGCTATTTAGGAAGCTCACCATTCCGTCAACAGTGCCGTCCCATTCTGAACTGTTGCCCAAGTCTGTGCTTAACATTCCTGCACCTACAGTTACGTCAACATGATTCTGTGCGTCATCACCCGATATTACGATTCGGAATGTTCCCGCCGCTGTAATACTGCCGCCCGCGAATGTCTGCGAAATGTTTGACTCGCCCTGATTGCCTACCCAGATGTCAAACTCGCCCTCAACGCCCGGGCCTTTTTCCTCACGCAGAGAACCCAAGGGGGTAATTTCTAGGCTGTTGTTTGCACTGGCCGCGGCTGTTATCCCTGTGTTGGGAATTGTGTTGATGAAGTCTGCAAGATCGTTTACTGTAACGGGATTTCCATTGTTAAAGTTAATTCCGTTTGAGGAAAGCTGCCACATAGTTACGGGTGGATTTCCAATCGTGAATCGCGTCATCGAGACTGTAAGAGGATTCAGCGTATTGCCGTCAGCGTCATTGCGGGGAATTTGTATTGTTACGGGCGAATTTGAATTACTGTCCGCGACTATTCCGTTCGGATATACGTCTGTCGTAATCTTTGACGCAGCAGGAGTACCTATTATCCCGTTGCTGCATACTGCCTTCACTGACTGGTCAGAGTTTGCCGGGGGAGTAATCTCGATTCTGTTTCCGTCTGTAAGAGAAGCTGTTATATCTGTGCTGTATGTGTTGATGAAGTCTATCAAGTCAGACGCTTTGAGATTGCTCCCTGATTGGTCAAAGCTGCTCATGAATGTATTTCCGTTGTTGTCTGTGATTTGCCATATGTCGCGCCTGTCCTCCGGCGGCTCTGTATCATCGGTTGGGTCTTTGATTCGGGTGATTGTTATTCTCAGGTCTTCAAGTGTATTGCCGTTCATGTCGGAGCGTGATATAGCGATTGTGTTCACGTCATCCGATGAGCTGTTGAGAACTATACCGTTCGTAAATGCTTTTGTGATTACTTTGAACGTAACGAGATCGTCATCATTCCCGCTTCCGGCGTAAACGTTGTCCTCAAACGCCGAACTTTTTACCGCTATAGTTTCGAGGCAGTGAGCATTACCCCCGCCCGCAGTCCATTCGACTCCGTTCGCTATTCTGTCTACTGTGAGCTGATATGAACCCTCCGCACCTGTAGCAAGTGCCTCCGCAATATTCGGATTCTCTACAATGTCAAACTCATTCTCCGCAACTTGAACATCATAATATATCTGATTGTCCCACAAAAACGCATGGGCTTTAAGCTCCCTAACGTTTGTCCCCTGAACAAGAGTACGGCCATTCACAGAAAGGAAAAATTCACCCTTCACGCCGTTGTACTCTTTCGGCTCATTGTAGGATATATCCATCATCTTTGACAGCTTGTCGATTAACACATCGCGCTGATCCCTGAGATCATTTGCGTTCTGCCCTAAAGTTTCAGCCTCGTATATTTCCTTGTTGAGGGCGGCTATTGTGTGAAGCATTCCGTTTGCGTCGTCTACTGCCTGCTGAAGCTCAAGGTTTATGCTTTCGTTGTAGGTGTTGAAACTTGATACGAGATTTCCGAGCATTGAGCCGAGTGAATTTGCTGACGTTACGAGCGCCTGACGTACTGAAGTGTCTTCGGGTTTCTCCTGCAACGCCTGCATGTTTGTGAAAAATGTATCCATTGCGGCGCGCACACCTGATGAGTTAGGCTCTGAGATATAGTTCTGCATTGTCTCGTAAAGGTCATTGATTTTCTCCCAATAGCCTAGTGTTGACTGAACGTCGCGGAACTGGAAATCAAGAAATTCGTCGCGTATTCTCTCAATGCTTGATACGGTCATTCCGTTTCCGAGCTGCCCGACTCCGTAAATATCTTCAGGCTTTACTGTCGTGTAGTTCACTCTTTGGCGGGAATAACCTTCCGTGTTCATGTTGGAGATATTATGCCCGACCGTCTGCATACCAAGCCTGAAAGCATTCAGCGCGCTTCTTCCCATTTCGAGACCGCCGAAAGTGCTGCTCATTTTATCTTACCCCCTGAAATCAGCCGAACCAGACTGCGACACTATATCACCGTTAAGCCTGCGCCATTCAGAAAGGAGCATTGACGTATACTGTTCGTGCTGGTCAATAAGGCCGGTTAATATCATCATTTCTGACTTCAATACAAAAACGGACTGCGTTAATTTGTCTACAGCCCGGTTAAATTCTTCTTTCTCATCATCCGCCATCACTGACGCTAAAGAGCTTGCGTATGTATCACATGAATACTTTGCAGAAAATTTACGCGCCAAATCATCGCGCTGTTTCTCCTGAGACTGTGCTTCAAACGACAAATCGCGGGCTTCATCCATGAGGGCATTCACTGAGTCTGTGTCTCTCTTCCTCATTGCCTCGCGCTGTTCTCGAATCACGTCTATTAAGTCGTCTATGCAGTCTGACTCATCAAGTACAGCGTCAATAAGTTCTTCAGCATCCGGGCGCATGGTAATTTACTCTTCTGCAGCTTCGAGCATTCCGGCCATGTAGAGAACATTAGCCAGCTTGTCGAGCGGGGGATTGTAAGTTCCCGATTCGATTCGTGATTTGAAGTCTGCTACTACGTCTGCGCGGACATCGGGTATATTCTTCATCTCGGCGGTTGCCTTTGCGAGCAGTGAACCGAACGAGCTTATGTTAGCGTTGTCGGTCTCGGTGAATGCTTCGCTGTTGTATGACACACTGCGCCTTGATTTTTTGCTGTTCAGGGCTTCGGCTGAATATTGCCCTGAGATTCTGCCAATCATTATTACGCTCCTCCTTCTTGAAAGATTATTACGTTCCTGACTCGCGTAAATTTTCGGTGATTTTCGGTATTATCTTTAACGGAAAAACAAAAGCTCCCCGAATTTTCACAGATAATTTTTTGATTCGCATTGTGACTCTTTAGGGCTTATTTCTTTTTGAGGAGCGCAAACAGAGGGAGGATTACGAACAGTGAGAGAAGCCCGGAGTTACAGCCGCCGCTGCTGCTGCTTGTTCTTGTGCCTCTGTAGCCGTATGACCAGCTGCGGTTGATTACGATTGAGTCATAAACATCCGCGACATCTCTCGTATCTGTAGCTGACGTGTAAGTGATAATGCCAAAAATGTCTGAAGTCAGGTTTGGCTGAGTACGGTTGTCAAAAACTTCAGCATACCATGTGTAACCGCCGTCATCATACGTGAATGTATAGTAATCCCTTACCCGGGTGAAATCTCTGCCTCTCAGAAGATCGTAATAATCCAGCGCAATATCTTCAAGCAAATCTCCTCCGATTGTGCCGACTCCCACCCATATGCGCTCGCTCAGGCTGTAATTGCTGTCCATTGACACGGAGTAATCTCTGTTTTCTGCGGCGTACCAGCCTGTAGGCACCCAGCACGAAAAGCGCGTGAAGTATCTTGTCGCGGCAAACAGAGCAGAAGACACAAGCACAAATGATACAGCAAGGACAAACGTTAATCCGCGTTTCATAAAATTATCCTCCTTGAAATGTCATGAATGGCTTGCATTATACACTAAAGACTGATGAGCTTAATTTTACGGCAGCCAGAAATGAACCAGCCTCCTCAAAACCGAATCGCTGATTTGCTTCCGTGCGCATCAAAAGCATTTTGACTGTTACGAGTCAGCATCATCAAAACCGAATCGCCGAGTCAAAACCGAGTCGACGAATCAGAACCGAGTCACTCAAAACCGAATCGCCGACTCAGAATCAAATCGCTCAAAAACAACCCAGTGAGTCAAAACCGAATCAACGATGCAATTCAACGAGAGTCAAAAAGACAGCGTGATATAATTGCGGAAAATTAAGAAAGGTGATGTATTTTGATGGCAGAAAGAATTTGCCCGTCATGCAAGAAAGAATTGAAGCTCCGTGAGAAAGGCTATCCTATGGGAAGCGCATTCCTCAAGGCTGACCGCGTTCACGTAGATATATACGAATGCCCCGAATGCCACGGAATAAGGCTCTATGCGACAGAGGGCGACATGGTAACCTGCCCGAAATGCGGAAGCGTCCACAGCGCAAAAGAAGCGTGCGCAATCTGTGCAATGAATGCGGCAGTTGACGAGGCAAGCAACAAGTAACAAGTAATAAGGGTAAAATAAATCCCTCGGTCAAAAAATGGCCGGGGGAATTTTTTTGTCTTTCGTTATTCGTCCTTCACAACTTTTATTGCAAGCTCGTCAAGTCTTTCCTGTTCGACAGCATCAGGCGCGCCAGACATCAAGCACTGCGCTTTCTGAGTCTTAGGGAACGCCATAACATCACGTATCGAGTTCCCTCCGCAAAGCAACATCACTAACCTGTCGACACCAAGAGCGAGTCCGCCGTGAGGAGGAGTACCGTATGACAATGCGTCAAGGAAGAAGCCGAATCTCCTCTTCGCAGCTTCAGGAGTAATCCCCAGGCACTTGAAGAGTCTCGCCTGAACATCAGGGTCATGAATCCTTATTGAGCCTCCGCCGACCTCATTGCCGTTAAGCACGCAGTCATACGCCCGGGCTAATGCGTGTTCGGGGTCTTCGTCAAACGGTGTGTCATTGTCGAGAGCAGGAGACGTAAACGGATGGTGCATAGCTTCCCAGCGTTTTTCGTCAGCGTTCCATTCAAACAGAGGGAATTTTGTTACCCACAAGAACCGCCAGTTATCCGGCGAGTCGTCGAAAAGGTCAGCGCGTTTCTTTCCGAGTTCAAGCCGCAATGTTCCGAGAATCTCGCAGGCTTTTGCGCGTGAGGCATGAGCCACGATAAATAATGCGTCATCAGGCTGCATTGCTCCGAGTTCTTTCACCTTCTCTAAATCTTCAGGCTTCAGGAACTTCACGAGAGGGCCTTTTAACCCGCCGTCCTTGTAGAGGAAGTTTGCGAGTCCTGACGTGCCTAACTTTATTGCGCGGGCTTCAAGGTCTAAGATTTCTTTGCGTGATAATGCCGCTCCGCCCGGAAGCCTGAGTCCCCGTACGACTCCGCCGTTCTCTAGTATCCTCCTGAAAGGCTCAAACCCTGAGTCACGGAATGCGTCTGCCAAATCGCAAAGCTCAAGTTTCACCCTCAAGTCAGGCTTGTCGCTTCCGTATTTGTCCATCGCGTCCCAGTATGACATTCTCATGAACGGAGTCGGAATATCAACGCCGCGTATCTCCTTGAATAACCCCTTCATGTAGCCTTCTATGAGCGACATAATATCGTCCTCAACAATGTAGCTCATCTCTATATCTACCTGCGTAAATTCAGGCTGACGGTCTGCGCGTAAATCCTCGTCCCTGAAGCACCGCGCAATCTGATAATACCTGTCGAACCCGGAAATCATTAATATCTGCTTGAAGAGCTGCGGACTCTGAGGCAGTGCGTAGAAGCAGCCCTGATTCACACGTGAAGGAACAAGATAATCCCTCGCGCCCTCTGGAGTCGCCTTCGTCAGCATGGGAGTCTCAAGCTCAACAAAATTACGCTCCTCAAGGTAACGCCTCGTGAATGAGTTTATCTTTGCGCGTGTCCTCATGTTGCGCTGCATTTTCTCACGGCGCATGTCAAGATAGCGATATTTGAGCCGTATATTTTCGTCAACCGTTTCTGTCTCATCTCCGACTTCAAACGGGAGGGGCTTTGCTTTCGACAGCACAAGCAAATCTGACGCTACAATCTCAATATTTCCTGTCTTCAGCTCGGGATTGTCGGTGCCTTCAGGACGTATACGCATTCTCCCTTTCACCGCTATGCAGTACTCGTTGCGCAAACGCCCGGCCATGTCGTGAATCTCTCCTGCTTCAGGGTTGAAGACTACCTGTATAGGCCCGGTCCAGTCCCAAACCTCAATGAATATTATTCCGCCCAAGTCGCGCCTTGCCCTTACCCAGCCATTTGCGCGAACTTCTTTTCCGGCATCTTCTTCCGTGAATGTCCCGCAAAGTTTCGTTCTCTGCCATTCATTGTTGAATATCCTTGCCATAAACTTTTTGCACGTTCCCTTCTTAATTATTGTGGGTTAAACCTGTATATTATATCCGCGTAATCAAATCTCACATGCTGAGAATTTTCCATAACTCCTCGTTTGTCGACAGTGATAATTTTTTCCCGTCAACAAACCTTCCTGCAATCCCCGAAATTATTCCCGCTGACTCTAATTCGGCCTGCGCTTTTGCAACTCTCTCTGAAGGAATCACAGCCGCAAGCATTCCCGACGATATGAGATTGTACGGGTTAAATGATAATCTTTCGGCAGCTCTCAGAGTCAAAGGCGATACTGGGATATTGTCCCGGAATAACTCAATGCCGAGTCCGCTTCCCTCCTGCATCTCGTAAAACGCTCCGTTGAGTCCTCCCTCTGTAGGATCATGCATGTACACAGCGTAATCACGGAGAATTTTTGCGGGCTTCACAACCGAGAAATCATTACCCCATGAACGAATGAGAGTCATCTCTTCAGGCGTGAAAATGTCAGCGAACAATTCCGGCCTGTCGTGTGAAATTATGCTCATCCCTTCGAGTCCGCAATGACCAGTAACAAGTATCACATCCCCGGCGTGAATCTTCTTTGCGCTGAGTTCGTGATGAGTCATTCCGAGCATTGTCCCGGAGATTACCGGCTGTGCGTAACGGTCTGTCAGCTCCGTGTGTCCTCCTGCGATTGATATTCCCATTTCCGCGCACGTTTCGTGAATCTCGCTCATTATGTCGTGAACATATCCCGCGCCCATTGAGTCAGGGACGATTAATGTTACGATGAGCCATGAAGGATCACCGCCCTTGCACGCTATATCGTTCGCGTTGATGTGGACAAGAAGCCGCCCTGCGTTTCGAGTCGCTCCTGTTACGGGGTCTGAAGCCGCTACTAGTATTCCGTCTGAGACTCGAATCAATGCTGCGTCCTCACCTATTCCACCGCCGACAAGCAAATCATTTCTCAATGCCCCCGTGAAATCAAGAACATTCGAGCGCAAAACATCAGGCTGTAATTTACCGGGCATTTTCTGAGTCCTCCGTGAAAATCTGACGCAGAATCTTTATCCCCTTTTCGAGTCCCAAGAGTGAAGGACGGCTGATATACCTTTCGGGAATCTCGTACACTCTCGCATGTGATAAAGCTGATGACCATTCGCGAGCCTTGAAGCTGTTTACTGTAGCGGGATTCATTGCGCCCGTCTGAATGATGTACACGTCAATGCTTTCTGCGTTCATCAATACACGCTCCACGCCGTAAGGGGCTATCGTGCTTTCAGGTCTGAGGGGCTTTGCGTCTGAAGCGATATTTACGCCTCCCGACAAAGCTATGAGTCTCGCAGGCCATGAGTCCGGGGCGCATGTGTGAAGCTCTCTTGATGTTGCTTCGAGAAATACGCGGGGACGGTTTGTTTTCGTTGACTCGGATTCTGAATTGTAAACTATTTTTGATGTGTTCAGTTTACATTCAAGCGCGGAATTGAGCCTTGAGATTCCGTTTATGGGATTGAGATTGAGACTCTCAGCAAGCGTTATGAGATATTCGGGGAAAACGTCCCATTTCGGCGGGTCAATGCTTATCACCTTAACGCCCGAACGCCTGAGAACGTCATACATATTAGGGTTGATTCGCTCGGCAAAAGGTCTAGTAACAATCACGTCAGGCCGTAACGCTAATATTCTTTCAGCCCCGGAACGCAGAGAAATTCGCGGGAGTTCAGGCAATAAATCATCATCATCATTTTCAGACAAAGCAACGAGATTCCCTCCCATCGCAAAAATGTTATCCGAATGCCCCGGGTAAAGCGAAATCACTCGGAGCGTTTCAGACTCGGCGGGGCATATCATCACCATTAACATTAATATTATTCCGGCAATGCGCGCCACATTGAATCATTCCTTTCATCATTATGATATGGGATAAACTTTGCGCAGTATAAATCATGAAGGACTTCACCAGAAATTTTTTGTCCGTGTGAAATCACTCCGCCTCCTTTCAGCGCAATATAGCAGTCCGAGTATGACAGCGACAAGTTTATGTCATGAACAGCAGCAATGATACTCCTTCCGCCGTCAGCAAGAGTCCTCAAGAGTGAGAAAATTTTTGCTGACTTGTCCGGGTCTAACGCGCTTGTAGGTTCGTCAAGCAAAATTGTTGATGTGTCCTGAGCCAATGAACACGCAATGAAAGCGAGCTGCCTTTCACCGTCAGAGAGAGTCATAATGTCGCGCTCAAGAAGATGAGTAATGCCCAAAATTTTTGCTGACTGATTCACCGTGTCAATGTCGGAATGAGTCAGCCGGGTGAAAATCCCCCTGTGAGGAAGCCTGCCCATCTCGATAATTTCGCGGACGCTAAAAGGGTAAGACGGTCTCAGAGTATTACCGCTCATGACGAACGAAACATTGCGCGCAAATTCCCGGCGTGAGAATCTCATGACTTCCTGGCCATTAAGCAGAACATGACCAGAATAACCCATCAATCCCGCAAGAACACGCAGAAGAGTCGACTTCCCTGAACCGTTAGGGCCGATTAACGACACGAGTCCCGGGGGAATGTCAACGCTGATATTTCTTAGGATTAACTTTTTCCCGTAAGACGCATAAAGATTCCTGATACTGTACACTTAATACGACAAGCCTTCAGATATGCCGAGCATTACGATGCCCGATATTATTACCGCGACACAGACAAAGCGAATACTTTCGAGCTTCTCATGAAGGAAAATGCGCGACAATATGACCGAGACGACGCAGAATGACGCGATAATGGGCGCAACAAAAAGAGGGTTCTGGCCTATTGCGTAAACGTAGCAGATATACGCGAGTCCCTCGCAGACTGCCGCAAAGATTCTAGGAGCGTTCGACCTCGTGAAGGGGTTGAAGATTCGCCCGCGCTTGTGCCAGATGTAAAGCCAGCATATTAACCCGATGACAAAGAAAACAGAGCCGTAAAGACGACTCAAATCAGCCTCATCTACAGCATCACCCTCAAGGATAATCGCGCCAATCACAGTCTCCAGCGTGTCGAAAATGCAGAATATCAGCGGGAACAACAACGCCGAAGCCCCTATGTGTTTTCTGTCGATCTTAATGCCCGCTAACCTCTGCTCCTCATAAGAGAGCGCAATTATTCCGCAGATGATTAACACTGTCCCGGCCATGTCGAGAGATGAGACTTCCTGCCATAAACTTTGTGAGTGTCCCATGACCAAGTAATATATTGTGAGAATGATAACGGGGAATGCGCCGGAAGCGTTCTGCAATGGCGAGAATATAGAGACTTCAAGATATTTGAGTCCGATGTTGCTGTAGAGCATTGAGACTCCGTAACCAATAGGAACGAGCATGAAGAGCAGATTTTCACGCATGACTTGCATTAATGGGAGTCCTGATTCGCTGAATGGAGTCAGAACCGGCACAAGAAATCCCATAATGAGTCCTAAAGTTACGGCGACTTCAAGATACGAGTCATCATTGTCGTTGTCCATGCTCAATTTGTAGAACACATCAGCGCAGCCCCACAGGAACATGGCCGCAATTGTCAGAATGAACCACATTACATGCAGCACTCCCTAAGCTCAGAGCATAAATATTCGTAGCGTTCTCTCTTCTCTGCGCGCTGAAAATGAATCTCCCGGAGCTGTTCAGGATTTCCCGTGTAACTCAGAATCTCACCGCCGAACTGCTCGCTCGTAAGGTCAAACGCATAATCATTAACGACGTTGTAGCAGTGAAAATTTCCGCCCTCCTGCAAGATTCCGTAAACCTTCCCGCCGAAAATGTCCTGAGCGAGAAACGATGTTACAGCGCACTGGCCTAATGTAGGGTTGTCCGTTGTCCATTCATGGCGGAGTCTCGGAGTGCATGTATATTCGCACCAGACATGAAGAAGAGCGTCGTAAAGATTGCAGGGAGTAATTATGCCCTTGTAGGTGTGATTGACAGCATGAACATGGCCGGAGTCCTTCCAGCCGTAAAAGTGATATGACAAGTTCAGTCCTTCTTTCATTGCGGAATGTTTGAGAAATGATTATACGTGAAAAACGCAAAAAAAATTCCCCCGCCGTTTTTGACAGGGGAACAAAAATTTTTTCAGATTATTTCTTTATTCCTAAGACTGAAGACTCCTGCTGAGAGAATCAATGCGATGATTCCGAATCCTGACTCGCATCCTCCGCTTGAGCTTCCGACTCCGTAAACATCTCCGCTTGATGATGATGCTTCCGGCGAAATTGATACGTCCATCAGCACACCCTCAAAGCCTGTCGCGTAATTGTACACAACTCTTTCTGCGTTCTCAGGGAAAATAATTTCTCCCGTCTCCGAGTCATATTCCGCTGTGAGTTCGTTCCCGTTTGAGTCATATGCTTTAACGTCCTGCACCTTTGCGAGATCTTCCGCCGTGAATGAGTCTGAGTCGTCAGCGGCCGTAACACTGAGAGCTCTCATCGTTGCGAACGCGAAAATGTAACGCCCGTTGAATCTCGTAACCTTTGCTCTTGTACGCTGATCTGCGCAGTAAAGTCCCCTCAGGCTTCTGAGTTCTGACGCGTTAAGTTTCATGAGGCTGTTTTTGTCGCACGTAAGATTCTCAAGGTTAATGCATCCTGAGATGTTCAGGCTTGAAACGTTGCATGAGGCAAAAGTGAGCGTCTGAAGTTTCGAGCAGTCCCGCGCGTTAAGTGAAGTTATGCTTGAGCCGCTGACATCAAGATATTCTATCGTGTCGCATCCTTCTACGTTCACTTCCTCAAGGTTTTCGCAGTTAGTCGCGTCGACTCTCGTTACATTGCTCCCGGTAAGCTCAAGCGTTTTCAGGTTCGTGTTGTTTGTGATTGCTACGGTCTGCACTGACTCGTTGCCAGTAAGTATGACATTCTCTACCGTGCTGTTTTCATTTAGGCTGACTTCTGTTAATCCTGAAACCGATGAGAGATCAAGAGTCGTTACGGTTGTTACTGATGAGATTTTCTCAAGGGTCTGTGCAAATTCCTCGTTGGTAGTGTTTCCTGTTATGGCGATGTCAGTTTTGCCCGCGAATTTCTCCGCTAATTGCTCGTCCGTCATCGTGCTGACTTCCTGCGTAGTAGTCTCGGTTGTCTCCGGCGTAACGGGTGTTGAGCTTTCGACCGTAATTGTGATTGTGATTGACGCTTCCTCCGCGCTGTTTGAGGCCGTAACGGTGTAAGTGTAATCTCCTGTTGCCGCTGCCTCTGAAACTGTACCGCTTATCACTACGCTGTTTCCGCTCGCGTTGTACGAGAGTCCGTCAACGAGTGTTCCCGATGTCGACCAGTTTATGTTTGTACCCTGAGTCGCTGTTATTGTTATGGGAGTTATCGTGCTTCCTCTTCTTGCTGTAATTGCTGTAACGTCAGCAGAAAGAATCGGCGCAATATCACTCACTGTTACGAGTATCACGCTTGAGGCCGTACCCGCAGCACCTTCAAATATCGCCGTTGCTGTTACCGGGACTCTGTAGACTCCCGCGGGCGTTGAAGGACTCACAGTGAGGACTCCGTTTGAGAATGTCATTCCGAGAGATGCTAAATCCCTGCTTGTTGTCGTCCACGTAATGCCGTAATCACCGCCGCGAATCAGTTCCGATCTTCCGTCAGAATATAACGCTGTTACGGACGCAGAAATTACGCGGGACTCCTCAGTACCTGCTGTAAGATTCACAGGCTCAATGCTCAGAATAGAAACATCAATCTCATTCACGACAACGACAGCCTGAACAATAATATCCTTGCTCAATGTCGCTTCAAGAACAGGAGTATCGCCCGAAACTTTAGCATGTGCCGTGAATGTTATTGCCTGCGGGTTTGTCTCTGTCATTGTCTTTCCTGAAAGCGTGAAGTTGAAGTGATATTTATTCGCGCCTTCATTGGCTGTGTCTGAGGAAGTCAAATCGCCCGAAACTGTGAGCCATTCAGGAAGCCCTGAAACATTAAGCGAGTACGTGAACGTGTCATAATCCGGGTCAGCAATCGACACTGTTACGTCAACGCTGATTTTTGTCTCGAAAGATTCACCGGCTATAGCAAGGAAGTCTTCAGCCCCCGCCGTTATCGCTATGTCTGCTGAAAGAATGAGACTCCCCGCGCCGTTCGTGAATGATGTCGATTTACTCGTTTTCATTCCTTCTGAAGTCTCTGCGGTTGTCTTTGTGCCTTCTGTAACGTCTCCGCTTTGTGCAAAGTCATTCGCGATTGTTATTGTGATGCTGGCTTCTGCTGTGCCTTTCGTGTTTGCCGCTGTTACTGTTGCTGAATATGTACCCGATGTGCCGGGCTGAGGCGTTCCTGAAATTGTCGCTGATTTCCCCGAACCGCTGAACGAGAGTCCCGAAGGAAGTCCGCGAGTTATCGTCCATTCTATTTCGCTGCCTTCTGTAGCTGTTACTGTTACGCTTGCGGGCTGCCCCTTGTATGCATTGAGCGTGTACGAACTTTCAGCGAGAACGGGCGCGGACATTATTTCGTAATTTGCCGTGAAAGTCTTGTTTCCTGTAGAGCCTTTTGCGATTGTTACGGTCGTCATTATTGCGTCAACGTCTGAACCTGTCCACCCCGTGAACGAGTAATCATCTTTCACCGGGTTGTTGAGCGTGAATGTCTCCGTCTCAATCGTATAGCTTGAAGGGTTATCCGCTGTTCCTCCGTCAAGATTGTATGTGATTGTGTAGGTTATCGGCGTGAAGTTTGCTGTGTAAGTTCTGTTTCCTGTCGAGCCTGCCGGGATTGTAACGCTCCGAGTCTTTGCGGTTAAGTCTGTTCCTGTCCAGCCGTCAAAAGTATATCCGTTACGACTCGGATTCGTGAGCTTGACTACTCCGCTTTCGATCGTATAGCTTGCGGGGTTGCCGGGGTCTGACGCGTGATTGAGCGTGTAAGTTATCGTGTAGGTTATCGGTGTCCACGTAGCAACATAACTCCTGTTACCGTATGAGCCTGCGAGAACCGCTACAATTTCCGCTGAACCGTCAATGCCCGTGCCAGTCCACCCGGCGAATGTATAGCCCGCTCGCGTTGGATTCGTAAGAGTGAAGTCGGGACTCTCAATCGTATACGCTTTTGGATTCGTTGCGCCTGAAGGAAGACTCCCGCCGTTAAGGTCATAGCTTACTGTGTAGATTATCGGTGTCCATGTCGCAGCATAACTCCTATCACCGTATGAGCCTGTGATAACCGCTACAATATCAGCAGAGCCTTCAATGCCCGTGCCAGTCCACCCCGTGAAAGTATAGCCGACTCTCGTGGGATTCGTCAGCGTGAAATCGGGAGAAGTTATTGTGTAGCCCGAAGGGTTATCGGGTGAAACGCTCCCGCCCTGAAGGTCATAGCTTATCGGGTAAATTATTTCGCTGAAAGTCGCCGACAATGTTACATCCTCTGAAGGCATACTGAACGAGTATTCACCGTCTGAAGATGTTATCTCGTTCGCTGAGTTGTACGCAAGTTTGCTGAGCTCATATCCCGTATCGGCTGAAACAGTAACAGTTACCTTTGTTCCCTCAAGTGCTGCTGTTCTGTCTGCACTTATTGCGCCGTGTGTGATTCCATCCGCTATTGTGATGTCGTAAACGTTCACGCCTTCAACAGCACCGATCGTTTTGAGCTGTCTCACCGTCAAAAGCTGGTCTGCTGAAAGTGTGTCTGCTGCCGTTGCTCTCACAATGACGTTCAGGTATTCGGGGTTCTCATGCACTCTGAAGACCGTATGCTTCACGCCGTCAACTTCTCCGCTGTATGAGACTGGCTGCCATGAAGTTTTGACGTAAACGGGGCTGTCGTTCGTTATTGCTCCGTTTACTTGTTTGTCGAAACTTTCAGGGAGCGCGCAATGATCGAGGCTGAGTGCACTTCTGTCGTTGGTATTGAAGATTTTATCCGCTGAGTCATTCCATATGAGCGTGTTTGTCAGGCTTAAATTTGCGTTAGGGAGATAAAATTCACTCTCATCCGCACTAGTGTTATTAACGATTGTGCAGTTGATGAAGTCCATTGTTCCCTTAAAAAGAACATGGTTAGAATACACTCCTCCCCTGTTGCCCGTGAATGTGCAGTTCGTGATCGTTGCGGGGCCGTCTTCAAACGCTAAACCGCCTCCTACTGGTGCGCTGTTGCCTGAAATTGTGCAGTTCGTGATTTCCACGCCGTTGTCATCCGGGACGTTGGTGAAATAAAATCCGCCTCCGCCTGACCCATAATTTGTCGTATTGTTCGACACATTGCAGTTGATGAATTTCGGCCCTGCATGAATGGAGTAAACGCCCGCGCCGGAGCTATCGCCGGATATGACATTTCCCGAAATATCACAGCTCGTGAGTGTCTGAGTTCCGCCGCCGAGATAAAGACCTGCACCTCTGCCCGTTGACATGTTGTTTGTGATGTCGCAGCTCTCGAACGTAACGTTGGCAGAACTCCCACCGAAAAATGCGCCCGTTGCAAAACCGCCTCCATAATTGCCGGAAGTATTTTTCGTAATGACGCAGTTTGAGATTTTGCTCTCTGGTTCGCCGTTCATGTAAATACCGCCGCCGCTGTTTTGAGAACTATTTTCGGTAAACGTGCAGTCCGTGATTGTCAGCTTGCCGTAGTGTCCTGAGGAAATAGCCCCGCCGTAATTACTCGCTGCTTTATTGCCCGTGAATGTGCAGTTAGTGATTGTAGTGGGAGCGTCAATTCCCATAGCACCGCCGGATTTCGCTGTGTTGCCCGTGAATGTGCAGTCTGAGATATTCACAGCAATGTTAGAGTTGTTGCTGACGTAGATCCCTCCTCCGTCTGATGTGCTGCTGCCGTTCTGGAACGTGAAGCCGTCAACATCTGCGCTTGCGGAAATATTGAGGATCTGAATGCTGCTCCCGCCGTCAAGAATGCTTGCCCCCGGCGTTTGAGTCGTGAAGTTGGAGTTCCATCCGCCTGAAAGGGTAATCCTCTTGGTGATTGTGAGGGTCTCTGTTGGGGAGTAAGTGCCTGCTGCAACTTTGATTGTGTCGCCGTAGTCCGCGCTGGCGAGTCTGTTTGTGAGGTTGGCCAGCGTTGAGACTTGATACTCAGCAGCTAATGCCCCCCCCCCCGGGATAAGTAATACAACTGATACGCATATGAAGAGAATGATGGAAGTGAAACGAGGAAGTTTGATTCTTGGATGTTGTTTCAAGAGTCATTGCTCCTTGTTACAAAAATTTTTGCGTCATTATAATATATATTCTCAAAATTTTTCTGCGGTTTTGAATTTACATCCTCAAGAATGAATCGCTGACTCAATAATTAGGAGCGTGCCTTCAAATGAAAAAGTTTATGATCGTTTTGTTCCTTCTGATTACGGCGGGCGAGTCGTATTCGCTTCCCTCAAAATTTGACCTGCGCGAACATGGACGGGTAACAAGCGTAAAGCATCAGGGAATCCCGGGACCTTGCTGGGTGTTCGCGGCGATCGGAGCGATGGAGTCTAACTGGCTGACGAAACGACTCGGAAAAGTGCCTGACCTTTCAGAATTGCAGATAGCGTTTTATTGTTACCGGGACGGAATGAAGCAACGAAATTTCACGTCGCGAATCAAATCGGGGACTCTCTCTCTTGAAGGCCAGGTATTTATGACAGTTGCAATGATGTCGAGACTCTCAGGGCCGACGGACGAAAAGAGTCTCCCATACTCAACGACGCTTGACGACTCGCAGAAGAGAGCATTAACCCGAAAAGCCCCGGAGAAATACAAACGCTCAATGAGACTCAGAGACGCATATTTTCTGTCAGGCAATAACACTCTCAATGACTCCGCAAAGAAATCATTAATCATGAATCACGGCGCAATAGTCGCAAGCATATACAGCGACCCTAACACCTATCACACAATCAGCAATCACTACACGTACTTCAACAACACGCACGGAAGGTCAACGAATCATGATGTGCTGTTAGCGGGATGGGATGATGATTTCCCGCGTGAAAATTTTTCCCCTCGTCCTGAGCGTAATGGAGCGTGGCTCGTCAAAAACTCCTGGGGAACAATGAGAGGCAGTGAGGGCGGTTACTTCTGGATGCCATATGAGCAATACAATACGGGCGGGACAGCTTTTATTGTTGAGAGGGACAACAAGAGGCTGAAGCATTACGGCCATGATGATTTGGGATTCTGCAAGTCCGCAAGATATTCATGGTGCGCGAACGTCTTTAAGGTTACGGGGAAAATGGAATCGCTGAAGGAAGTCTCATTCTACACGCTCATGAATAATTCAGCGTATGAAGTGTATGTGTATCATCACGGGAAAAAATTCCCTGCACGGCCTGTTGACGGCGAAATAATAGCGAGCGTGAAAGGAACGCAGGAATATGCCGGGTATCACACAGTGAATCTTGACGAGAGATTTACGCTAAGAGAGGGCGAATATTTTTCGGTTGTTCTGAGATTGGCGGGTGGATTTGTTCCTGCTGAGATGAAAGTGAAAGGGTATTCAGAGAATGCAGAAGTGAATCGCAATGAGAGCTGGTTTTCTGCTGACGGCGTGAAGTGGACGGACGGAAAAAATATTGGGGCTAATGCGTGCGTGAAGGCGTTTAGTTTGTCGAGAATGTAGAAAAATTTTCCCCGTGAAAAAATTTTCCCCGTGAAATATTTGCGGGGATCATTTTGCTATTTCGTACTGAAAATTTGCGCTGAGTCTTTCCTTTGCTGTGATGATATTTTGTGCTTCGATGTCAATTCCGATGTAGTGCCTTCTGAGATTCTTTGCAGCCGCGCATGTAGTTCCCGAACCCATGAAAGGATCTAACACAATCTGCCCTTCAAGAGTAACAAGAGAGATCAATAACTCCATCAGCTTCAGGGGCTTCTGCGCGATATGGAGTCCGCTGTCATTCTGCGAGGCCGCAACACGTATAATATTGGAGCAAATATCATCGTGAGCGTTATATTTTGACATGGCCGACTCATTCCACGCGCCCAGCCCGTAATCTATAACGTTGTCCGCAATCGTTCCGCCAGTCCTGTAGGGCTTCTGAAACCATAATATTGGCTCAAACAACGGCCTCAAGTTTGCGACTCTCCAGCCTTCCCACTTTGCCGCGTTCTGTGAATCACCCCTGCGCCTGTATATTTCTGAGAGTCTCTGCGCCCGGTGAGGGGCATTATTTTTTTCCCATGAAAGCATATCCCTGAAAGTGAATCCGCAATCCTCAAGAGCCGTAATGCACCTGTGAGCGTAACGCCTTCCCGCAAAAATGAAGCATGTTCCGCCGGGCTTGAGCACACGAAGCCATGAACCCGCCCACGATTCGCACCATGACTGATACTCGCGGGGTATGTTCTTGTCGGACTGACTCCAGCCGTTTAACGGTTTTCCCCTTCGCTTGAAGAGTCCGCCTCCTGAAACCTGAGCGGGTGAGCTTCCTCCGTATGCTGAATTTGTGTTGCTGTGAAGAATGTCCCAGTCTCCGCAGCCTATTCCGTAGGGTATATCTGAGATTATCGCGTGCACGAAATTTCCGGGAAATGTCTTTAGGATTTCGATTGAGTCGCCGTGTATGAGCGTGTCTATTTCTGTCATGATATGCTCCTGACATAAGCGTCAATTTGACTCAGCTTCTCATTTATTTTCAGTGTGCTGATTAGTTCGTTTACTGCCTGTTCGCGTGAATAATTCCTGATATGTTCGATCCGTTCAAGCCAGTATGATTTTTCGAGTCCGCTCCGCTTTCTTATGTGTAATATTTGCGTCTTCAGTGAGTCATCAAAAACTTCACCGCCGATATTCAGAAAAACAGCAAGAAATTTATTGAAGTCCCGCATAAAACATTTCTTCATGTCAGACACAAGCACTTTATGAGAAAATTTGTCGCTGAAGTCCCATATTGTAGACAGGTTCAATTGTGGCGATTCGGTTATTCCGTTCTCAAGAAGAAAAATGAGATGCTCCCAGCTTAACAGGCAAACGTTATTTGTGAGTGCCTGCGCGTAAATCTGGCTTGCCTTTGCGGGGTACTGGAAATACGGAGAACATAAAACGGCGTAATCATTATCCTTTTTCCATGATGACAACGCCGGAATCTTGAAGTCTTTCTGATTTTTCGCTGTTCTACTTAACCTGAATGCTTTAGCGTCCGCAACGAGCGTGTATCCGTAAATTTCTGACTCAGCTATAACATCAGCGGAGTCGGCGCGTTCATGAAGCACTGACGATTTTAGGCCGAGTTCACGAAATGCGCGGGACAAAACCATATCCGAAGCCTTTGAGAATAATTTTTCCCCCGTAGAATCGTGCGCTATAAATTCCGGGATGATTCCGATTTGCCGGAGCGTGTCAATAAAATCTCCGTCCGAACTTATGCGGGACTCCAAAATTCCGCAGGTCTCGTAAAAATTTCTGCCCTCTGAATCTCTGATTATCTCTAAAATATCGCTGAACATTGCCGTAAAGTTATCCCCCGGCGTTATGTTTACCGGGGGAATCTCTCATCATTTGCTCAAACTCTCAAGATTTGCTTTCAGTCTCTCAATCTGCGCTTTGCCTTCCGAAACTTTTCCGCGTTCCTTCTCGACAACTTCAGCGGGAGCGCGTGAAACAAAATCGGCCTTGCTGAGTCTTGCCTCGCTTGATGATACAGCCTTCATGATTGATGCTATTTCTTTCTCAAGCCTCGCAATCTCTTCCGGCACATCAAGAACATCACCCACAGGCAATTTCACTTCACAATCTCCGCAGACGCTCGACAATGAAGGCCCGTATGTCCATTCCGGCGAAGGAGCTTCAAGAATTACATCATCAACCTTGCAGAGTCCCTCAACCTGATTCAGACATGCTCGCAAAATTTTAGCGGTCTTTGTGTCATTGGCGACCCGGATCACAGCGCGGGTGAGTCTCTTCTGCGGCGGTACGTGAGCTTCAGCCCGGAGATTTCGCAATGTCCTCACAATTTCCTGCAACACTCTCATATCGTCAACAGCTCCGGAAAATTCGTACTCCTTCACAGGCTCAGGCCATGAAGACCGCATAATATAGTCATCGTTAAATCCGAACGCCGACCACAATTCCTCAGTGATGAAAGGTATGAACGGGTGCAGAAGAGGCAATACAGTCCTGAACACGTGCTCGATTACTCCCTGAGTCGTTTGCTTCCTCGCGTCGCCCTCATCACCTTTTAACGCAGGCTTCGACATCTCCACATACCAGTCGCACAAATCGCCCCACACGAAATCATAGAGTCCACGCGCCGCCGTCCCTATGTCGTAGGAGTCAATCTGTTCACGGACACTCCGCGCCATTTCCTGAGTCCGTGCGAGTATGAACTTGTCATGAAGCTGCAACTGAGTCGGGTCAATTTCTCTCACATCGTCATCAAGATTCATGAGCGCGAATCGTGAGGCGTTCCACAATTTATTCATGAAGAATCTGTATGTCTCGATTCGTGTTGACGAAAGAAGAATGTCCCGGCCCTGAACCGACAACGCAGCAAGTGTCATCCTCAGCGCGTCAGCTCCGTACTTCTCAATCATCACAAGAGGGTCTATAACGTTGCCCTTTGTCTTGCTCATCTTCTTTCCATGCTCATCACGAATCAGCGAGTGAATATATACGTCCCTGAATGGAACATCGCCCATAAATTCGAGTCCCATCATTATCATTCTCGCTACCCAGAAAAATATTATGTCGAATCCCGTTACCATTAATGACGTGGGATAAAAGTATTTCAGCTCCGGGGCGTTGTCAGGCCATCCCATTGTCGAGAAAGGCCAAAGCGCAGAACTGAACCACGTATCAAGAACATCACTTTCTTGTTCTATGTTGTGGCTGTGGCAATGCTCGCATTCTGTCGGATCAATCTCGGCAACCGTAATGTGTCCGCAGTCTTTGCACTCCCACGCAGGTATACGATGACCCCACCACAGCTGACGCGAAATGCACCAGTCCCGGATATTTTCCATCCAGTTAAAGTATGTCTTCTCCCATTGAGACGGAGTCCACTTGATTCGGCCATCCTTCACCGCCTGCACTCCGCGTTCTGCAAGAGGCTTAGTCTTCACAAACCACTGCTCCGACAAATACGGCTCTACAGTTGTTCCGCAGCGCTGGCAATGTCCTACTGAGTGCGTGATTTTCTCAACCTTCACAAGAAGCCCGGACTCTTCAAGGTCTTTTGCTGACTCTTTGCGGGCTTGCTCGATTGTCATACCTTTATATTTCCCGGCGTTCTCGTTCATTATTCCTCGTGAGTCGATGACCTGTATTTGTTCGAGGTTGTGATTCAGTCCCACAAGAAAATCATTCGGGTCATGAGCCGGCGTAATCTTCACACAGCCCGTGCCAAACTCAGGGTCTACCATGTTGTCCTCGATTATCGGTATCACTCTGTCAGTTAATGGGACTCGCACATGCTTGCCGATTAAGTGCTTGTATTTCTCCGAGCGCGGGTGTACTGCTATTGCTACGTCGCCTATTATCGTTTCGGGGCGCGTTGTTGCTACGAGGATATAGCCTTCCGCGTCCGTCAATGGGTACTGAACGTAGTAGAAATTTCCGGGCTGGTCTTCATACTCGACTTCAAGATCTGAGATTGCCGTTGCACAGCGAGGACACCAATTCACAATATATTTTCCCCTGTAGATTAGTCCCTTCTGATACAGTCTCACGAAAACAGCACGCACTGCCCGCGATAATCCCTCGTCAAGCGTAAACCTTTCGCGCCTCCAGTCGCAGGAATTTCCGAGTCTCTTCATCTGCTCAATGATTCGTGAGCCGTAAACTTTCTTCCATTCCCATACCTTTTTGACGAACTCATCACGCCCCAAATCGTAGCGGGATATTCCCTTTTTGGCTAAATCTTTCTCAACGACATTCTGAGTCGCTATTCCGGCGTGGTCAGTCCCAGGAAGCCACAATACGCTGTAGCCTTCCATGCGCTTCGTACGGCACATAATATCCTGAAACGTGTGGTCGAATGCGTGTCCCACATGAAGAGAACCTGTTACGTTCGGCGGGGGGATTACGATTGAGAATGCTTTTGCGTCAGGGTTGATTTCCGCGTTGAAGAGGCCGTGAGCTATCCATTCAGAATACCATTTCTGCTCGATGTTGTCCGGCGTATAGCTCTTGTCTAAGTTCCTGTTTCGTTTCCTTGTTGTCATTTTTCCTCCTATAGTTGATGGATTGCATGTATTAGTTCGCTGATATTCTCATCAGTTGTTGCCCAGCTCGTGCAGAATCTTACGGCTAATCGTCCATCGCTTAACGGCTGCCACGACTCATAGCTGAATTTCGCGGACAATGATTCATTCTGCTGACGTGTCAAAATCGGGAACTGCTGATTTGTCGGTGAGTCGATAAGGAACGGTATATTACGCTCCGAGAATGCCCGCTTGATTTTCATCGCCTGAATATTTGCGTGTTCTGCATTCCTGTAAAATAATCCGTCCTCAAATAATACTTCAAACTGAAGCCCTAAGAGCCTTCCTTTTGCGAGCAATCCTCCCTGCTGCTTGATGATTGTCGTAAAGTGCTTGAGATTAACTCTCTCAGGATTCGGAAATACTACAGCTTCACCGAGCAATGCACCGTTCTTTGTCCCTCCAATGTAAAACACGTCGCACAATTCCGCAATGTCATTCATGGCCATATCGGAAGCACTTGACGTTAATCCCGTTCCAAGCCTCGCGCCGTCAATGAATAACCGCAATCCGTAATCATCACATACCCGCCGAATCTCCGTTAGCTGTGATTTACTGTAGACCGTCCCAAGCTCAGAAGAATACGACACATACACAAGCCCCGGCTGAACCATATGCTCATTCGTCGGATCTGCCCTGAATGCCTCCATGTATCGCCGCAAGTCCTCAGCGTCAAGAAGTCCGTCATGACCCGCGAGCGTCAAAACTTTGTGGCCTGTCGACTCAATCGCCCCGGACTCGTGAACGTTAATATGTCCCGTTGAGGCCGCTATTACTCCCTCGCAGGGTGAAAGCAAATGTTTTATCACCGTCGTGTTAGTCTGAGTCCCTCCGGCCATGAAGTAAACCGCTGACTCAGGCCTGCCAATCTCACGCCGTATTAGCTCCTTTGCGCGTGAACAGTGAGAGTCTTCCCCGTAGCCTGATGTCTGCTCAAGGTTCGTTGAGAGTAAACGCTCTAAAATTTCCGGCGATGCTCCCTCCTGATAGTCAGTCTCAAATTTTATCCTCATCGATTCATCTCCCCTATATACTTCTTCACAATCTCAATCACAAACTTCTGGCAGTCATGGCCGAGTTCGGGTATAAATCCTTCACAAGTCAGCGCAGAGTTTGAGATTATACGCACCCCCAAGAACGGAACACCGTAAATCCTGCACACTTTAGCCACCGTGAATGTCTCCATTCCCTCGCATGATGAGCCGTACTTCTCGTGAAGGAATAATATATTGTCGACTCTGTTCTCCCATGAGTCATATGTCGCTATTCTCCCTTCAGCAATTTTCCCGCCTGAATATTTCCCCTTCACAGCCAAAGCTGAAGCCTTCAGTTTCTCGTCAGCAGGAAGAAACGTAATCTCTTCTCCGTTCTCGTACTCGTCGTAAAAATTAACGTCAAGAAGATTTATATCACGGTAATTTACTCCCTCACCTTTTGCGCTTGGCACTGCCTTCCATGCTGAGGCATTGAAGCAGTCTGACGCTATCACAATATCGCCCCGACTCAATTCCGGGTCATGTCCTCCAGCCGTACCCTGATTGATCACTGCGCACGGCCTGAATGTCTCAATCGCAAGTGCTGTTGACACGGAAGCATTCACTCCCCCGCAGCGCGTTACGCTCACAACAACGGGATAACCGTCAATCTTCCCGGCTGCGTAATGCCAGTGCCCTATAGTTACGTCATGCGAGTCATCAAGCGATGAGATAAGAATATCCGTCTCAATCTTCATTGCTCCCTGAATCAAAACGGGACGTGATTCGCTCTCATACAATGGCAATGACTCAGAACAGCCGCATAAACATAACAGCACCGCTAAAATTATTGCTGTCTTCCTCATAATAAGCCCTCTTTCTTTCAAGTGTGAAGATATAATACTACATAAATTTCTTCATGCCCGAATTCGTAATTGTAAACTAAAATTTGCTTCCTCAGTTTACAATTTACAGATGAAAAATTAATGCACTCGGTTTGCTTCTTTTGAAACAAGCACTTTGATTTATTGCCATTATCCCCATTTAGAATATAATAAATTTATCTCAATAATTTTTTTTTCACTCTAGGAGGTATTCTTTCTATGCAAAGAAAATTTTTCTTCGCACTCGTTTTTGCGTTGCTCCTTATCTCCTCAGCAACAGCTTCCGCCGCGCAGTATAACATTGTCGTGACTCACATCGTCGATGAGACTCACTCATGGCACAAAGCCTGCGAGTTCTTCAAACAGGAAGTCGAAAAGCGTTCGGAAGGAAAAATAGCCGTAACAGTTTACCCGAACAGCCAGCTCGGAAATGAGATCGACACGATTCAGTCAGCCTTGACGGGCGGAGGAGTCGACGTTGTAATCACCGGCGAGTCAATGATGACCTATGTCCCTGAGCTCGGTATACTCGGAGTGCCTTACCTTATGACGAGTGACGCACATGTTGAGGCGGTTGCAGGCGGTGAGATAGGCAAAGAGATCGAAAACTTAATGCTGATGGACGGAGCCGGATTCAGGTGTCTTGCGTATTTCGTGAGAGGCCCGCGAGATGTTACAGCCAACAAGGCAATAAGGACTCCTGACGACATCAAAGGAATGATTATCCGCACTCCTGCTTCAACAATTACTGTCTCAACGTTCGAGGCATTCGGAGCAAAGCCCACGCCTATGGCATTCTCAGAAGTTTTCACGAGCCTTCAGAGCGGAACGATTCAGGGTCAGGAGAATCCTCTTGCCATGATAAAGTCAGGGAACTTCTACGAGGTTCAGAAGTTTTTGTGCAAGACCGAACATCTGCGCACGTGGCTTTATTTCGCAATGTCAGAGCAAAGCTATCAGGCACTTCCCGCAGACCTTCAGAAGATCGTGAGCGAAGTCGGAAAAGAGATGCAGAAATATGAGCATGAATTGTTCCTCAAGGATGAAGCAGAGCTTGAAGGCTTCCTCGCTTCAAAGGGAATGACGATTGTGAATGACGTTGACCAGGCAGCATTCGCAAAACTTGCTGACGGCGCAATGCAAAAGCTCATGGCCGGAGAATATAAATACCTCAAGCCCCTTTACGACAAAATCAAAGCCGCTGAACCCAAAAAGTAAAATCAATTTCCCGGTGTAAGAGACAAAACAAAATCTCCTGCGCCGGGATTTTCATATGAAGGAGCGTTAATCATGAAAATTCTCGCAAAGATTTATTACTGGATACTTGCAGCCCTCGCTGTTGTCGGCATGATCGGCTATATCGGTGCGGTTGTCATTCAGGTATTCAGCCGTACATTTCTTCCGTTCGTCCCTTCATGGACTGAGGAAGCCGCTCGCTATCTCTTCATTTACTCGGTCGCTATTGGTGCGGGCATTGTCTCAATGAAAGATGAATACGCACGTGTTGACATTCTCACAGCAAAAATCCCCGAACGTTTCAGAAAGCTCTACGAAATTTCCGTGTGCCTCGTCCTGATTGTGTTTGATTTGTACCTTGCTTTCTATTCCGTTCCTAAGTTCGTTTTTCTCCGCTTCAGAATGGTATCAACAGCAATGCAGCTCCCAATGCAGATGATAAATTTCTCCATTCTTCTTTTCGTATCACTTCAGGCTGTCTCATACGCGCTGAGAATCATTATGCTTCTTTTCGGGACTGACACAAAAGACCTTCTGAAATCCCCTGAAGAAGTTTCTGTCGGAAATTATGACGTTGAGGAGGTTGTTACTGAATGAGCGTTGCTGTATTGTTCGCGAGCTTCGTTGTATTTCTTTTCGTGGGCTTCCCTGTTGCTTACTGTCTGGGAATTTCGAGCCTTCTTTACTTTGTGCTTGAGAATATGCCTCTCGTAACATTCGCGCAGAGATTCTTTTCCGGCCTCGACAGCTTCACATTGTTATGCATACCTGGCTTCATGCTTGCTGGAAACCTCATGAACACCGGCGGAATAACGTACCAGATTGTGAGGTTCTGCGACAAAGTTATAGGACACATACGCGGGGGACTCGGCCTCGCCAACATAGGAGCGTCGATGATATTCGCGGGAGTTTCGGGAACTGCTGCGGCTGATGCTGCGTCATTGGGAGGGATTCTGATTCCCGCAATGGTGAAAGACGGCTACGATGCTGATTATTCGGTGGCTGTTACTGCTGCAAGCTCATGTATAGGGCCGATAATACCTCCTTCAGTCCCAATGATTATGGCCGGGACTCTTACGGGCATTAGCGTATCGAAAATGTTCGTGGCTGGAGTCATTCCGGGTATCCTGATGGGAGTCGGCATGATGATTGTTGCATGGGTAATCTCCGTCAGGCGTAATTATCCCAAGAACGAGAAGAGAGCTTCATTCCGCGAAATCATAGCAAGCGGGCGCGAGGCATTCTGGGCTTTGCTGATGATGGTGATAATTCTTGCGGGGATTCTGACGGGCATTGTTACACCTACAGAGGCTTCTATTATTGCGGTGCTTTACGCGCTCTTTGTGGGCTTCTTCATCTACAAGGAGCTTAATGTGAAGACGGCTCTTGCTGTTATACGTGACTCGATGGTAGGTGCTGCGGGCATAATGGTGCTTGTAGGGTTCGCGAATGTATTTGCTTACGTCCTGACAAAAGAGCAGATCCCAACGATGATAGCAAACTGGATACTCTCAATCACAAAGAACAAAATCATCATACTGTTAATCATAAATATCTTCCTTGTGTTTGTCGGTTGCTTCATGGAGACGATAGCGGCATTGACGATATTATTCCCTGTTCTGCTTCCTGTCGTAACATCAATCGGAGTCAGCCCGATTCAGTTCGGCGTAATGTGCGTTCTGAATCTCGTTATAGGACTCACGACTCCTCCTGTAGGTGTCTGCTTATTCATAACAAGCTCAATCGGCAAAATCTCAATCGCTCATGCTACAAAGGCAATAATCCCCTTCCTCATCTGTAACTTTATTGTCCTTCTCCTCGTAACATATTTCCCGCCAGTAACTTTGTGGCTTGTCGGTCTGCTTTATGGAATTTAGGAGGTAACAATCAATGAAGGCAATACAAATCGTTAAACCCAACGAGCTGAAAATAATTGACATGCCCAAGCCCGAAATTGACGAGAAAAATAACGTCCTCGTCAAGATAAAGGCTTCCGGTATTTGCGGCTCTGATGTCGGAATATATCACGGCACTAACGCGGCGGCTACTTATCCGAGAGTCATCGGCCATGAAATAGTCGGCGAAATCATCGAGACAGCCCCGAACGTAAAAGACAGGAAAGTAGGAGAACGAGTCATAATCGATCAGGTTGTAGCGTGCGGACATTGTTACGCATGCAGGAAATCACGCCCGAACGTATGCCACAATTTACAGGTAAGAGGAGTCCACATTGACGGCGGTTACCGTGAGTACATGGCCGTACCTGAAAAAGACTGCTACGTTATCCCCGACTTTCTCGAATACAAAGACGCGGTTATGATTGAGCCTACAACAATAGCGGTTCAGGCTTGCTCACGCGCACAGCTCGAAAGCGAAGACGACGTTATGATTATCGGTGCGGGCGCATTGGGCAGCAGCTTGTTGCGAATCGTAAGGCTCTTCAACCCTCACAGCATAATCATGGCTGACATTGACCAAGGAAGACTCGACGAGGCCATGAAGAACGGAGCTACAGCCGTAATCAACTCGCGCAATGAAGATATTGTTTCACGAGCAAAGGAACTCACTGACGGTTACGGCCCTACAGTAACAATTGATGCAGCCTGCGTGAAAGGAAGCCTCCTCAGCGCATGCCAGGCCGCCGGAAATGCTACGAGAGTCATGACAATGGGATTCAGCATCGCGCCTGACGAAATAAATCAGTTTGTCATAACGTCAAAGGAGCTTGATGTCAGAGGCTCAAGACTCCAAAACCGCAAATTCGGCGAAGTGATAAAGCTCGTCAATGAAGGCAAAGTGAATCTCAGCGGCGCAGTGTCTCATACATTCCCGTTCATGGAAGCTCAGAAGGCTTTTGATTTTGTTGACAGCAGAGACCCTTCAATCAGGAAAATTTCACTTCTCTTTGACTAAAGGAGGATTCACAAAATGAAGATGACATTCAGATGGTACGGCAGCAACTCCGACCCGATACCGCTCAAGTACATAAAGCAGATTCCCGGCATGACAGGCTTAATGGGACTCCTCGACAAGCCCGCAGGAGTCGTCTGGGAAGAAGCTGAAATCAAATCGCTTGTTGATGAAGTTCATTCGGCAGGACTCGAAATTGAGGTTATCGAAAGCGTGAACGTTCACGAGGATATAAAGATGGGCGTTCCTTCACGGGATGAGTACATCAGCAACTACATCACGACAATAAAGAGCCTCGCTAAGTATGGCGTGAAAGTCATCATCTATAACTTCATGCCCGTTTTTGACTGGCTGAGGACAGACCTTGCCCGCGTGATTCCTGAAGACGGTTCTAACAGCCTCTACTTTGACGAGAAAGACCTCGGCGAGATGGGTCCGCTTGAGATTGTCAGGAAGACAGCTTCAGACTCACAGGGATTCAGCCTTCCGGGGTGGGAGCCTGAGAGGTTAGCACTTCTTGAACAGACTCTCAAACAGTACGAGGGAATGACACCCGACATGCTGAGGAAGAATTACAAGTACTTTCTTGACGCTGTTATACCTGTCTGCGAGGAATGCGGCGTGAGAATGGCTTGCCACCCTGACGACCCTGCATGGCCGATTTTCGGACTCCCACGAATCGCACACAGTCAGGAAGATTATGACAAGATAGTCGCGCTACATGACTCCCCGGCAAATTCCGTATGTCTCTGCACAGGCTCGTTAGGCTCAAACCCGGACAACGATATACCGTCAGTGATTCGTCATTTCGGGACGATGGACAGAATCGGAGCTATGCACGTGAGGAACGTTAAATTTCTGGGGCATCATCATTTCCGCGAGGCCTCGCACCTTTCGTCAACAGGAGACCTTGACATGTACGAAATCATGAAGGCAATACATGACACATGCCCGGACACATACGTGAGACCAGATCACGGACGAATGATATTTGAGGAAGCTGACGGAACAAGAAAAGCCCGGCCGGGTTACGGACTCTATGACAGGGCATTAGGCGCGGCGTATCTCAATGGCCTTTGGGAAGCAATCGAGAAAGGTGAAAAATAATGAAGCTGAACTATAACGGACTTCAGGAAAAATCCTCGTGGGAAAAAATCGGAGTCGTTCTCCCTAAATATGACTGGCGGGAAATGTGCGAGTCAACCGCAAAGACTCCTGTATGGATTCATTTCGGCGCAGGAAATATCTTCAGGGGATTCATTGCGGGGCTTCAGCAGAAACTTCTTGACGAGGAATTAGCGCAGAGCGGAATAATTGCGGCTGAAACTTTTGACTTTGAGATTATCGACAAGATTTATGACCCTCATGACAGCATGACTCTTATGGTGAGCCTGAAGCCTGACGGAAGCACAGACAAATCAATTATCGCCTCAATAGCCTGCGGAGTTAGGGCAGACAGCAGCGACAAATCAGAATGGGAAAAGCTCAGGAAGATTTTTGCGTCGCCATCGCTGCAAATGGTCAGCTACACAATCACCGAGAAAGGCTACGCGCTCCGGGACATGAAGGGAAATATTCTGCCGGTTGCTGAAAACGATATAGCTTCAGGCCCGACGAGTCCAAAACATGCAATGAGCGTTACGGCTTCACTGCTTCTTGAACGCTTCAATTCATGCAAAGCTCCTCTCGCTGTCGTGAGTATGGACAACTGTAGCAGGAACGGTGAGAAATTGCGCGGAAGTGTTCTTGAGATTGCAGAAGGATGGAAGAAGAACGGCCATGTGAGCAATGACTTTGTAGAATGGCTGTCTGATGAGAAATGCGTATCGTTCCCGTGGTCAATGATCGACAAGATTACGCCCCGCCCGGCTGATTCAGTCAGAAAAGAGCTTGAAGCACTCGGAATTGAGGACATGAATCCCGTAATCACTTCACGTAATACATACATTGCCCCGTTCGTGAATGCTGAAGTCCCTCAGTACCTGGTTGTTGAAGACAGATTCCCAAACGGACGGCCAGCACTCGAAAAAGCCGGAGTCTATATGACAGACCGCGACACAGTGAACAACACAGAGCGCATGAAGGTTACAACATGCCTTAATCCACTTCACACAGCACTTGCGGTTTATGGATGCCTCTTAGGGTACGAGAAAATCGCCGACGAAATGAATGACACTCAGCTGACGACTCTTGTCGAACGAATCGGATACACTGAAGGGCTTCCAGTCGTAACAGACCCGGGAATCATTAAGCCCCGCGCATTCATTGACGAGGTAATAACGCAGAGGCTTCCGAATCCATTCATGCCCGACACCCCGCAGAGAATCGCAACAGACACAAGCCAGAAGATTCCCGTACGTTTCGGCGAGACCCTCAAAAGTTACCGGGACAATACGAACATGGACATATCATCACTGACCGCTATACCCCTCGCGCTTGCAGGCTGGTTAAGATACTTGCTCGGAGTCGATGATGAAGGACACGAAATGTCGGTAAGCTCAGATCCGATGCTCTCACAGCTTCAGGGAGAATTGAGCGCGGTTAAGCTCGGACATACTGAGACAGCAGAAGGAGTCCTGAAACCAATACTCAGCAATGAGAATATTTTCGGCGTTAATCTCTATGATGTCGGACTCGCTGAAAAGGTAGAAGGAATGTTCCGTGAACTGATTGCAGGTCCGGGAGCTGTACGCGAGACTCTGAAGAAATACTGCGCGTAAAGACTGAAACAAAAATTGAGCGGTGAGTCCGTCATACTTGATGCGATTCCCGCTCTTTTTGTTTTGTATATATTGAAGTGTGCGGAATGAGTTTGACAGAAAATTTTGACAGTGTTATATTCCGTGAAATTTTCACCCAAAACGAAAGAAGGATTTATTTTCATGAACGGTTTAACGCTTGTCGGCATAGCAATTGTTGTGCTTGCGCTGGCATATTTGCTCTATGGCCGATGGCTCGTAAAAACATGGGGCATTGACCCTTCAGCAAAGACTCCCGCATACCGCTTTGAGGACGGAAAAGACTACGTACCCGCTTCACGCTTCACAGTATTCTCTCATCAGTTCAACTCGATAGCTGGAGCAGGCCCGGTAACAGGCCCGATTATCGCTGCTATGTTCGGATGGCTTCCGGCGTTCTTGTGGCTGTTGGTCGGCGGAATATTCTTCGGAGCGGTTCAGGACTTTACGGCCTTGTATGCTTCCGTCAAGAATGAAGGCAAATCGATGGGATTAATCATTGAGCGTTACATAGGCAAGACAGGCAGAAAATTATTCCTCATGTTTTGCTGGCTGTTCACGCTGTTGGTGATTGCGGCGTTTGCTGACATTCTCGCGGGGACATTCAACGGCTTCAGCAAGGACGGTTCACAGAATATCCCGGGAGCTTCTGCGGCTTCAATCTCAGTGATATATATTTTCGCGGCGTTAGCGTTCGGGGTATTCATGCGCTTCATCAAGTCTGGCGAATGGACAAAATTTATCGTCGGAGTAGTTCTCGTTGTCGGAATGCTCTGGGCTGGAATCGCTAACCCTATGTATTATGACGGTAATACGTGGCGGCTTGTTGTGTTCGCGTACTGCTTTGTTGCGTCAGTATTGCCCATGTGGCTGCTGAAACACCCCCGCGATTATCTGAGTATATTCTTGCTGCTGGGAATGATATTCGGCGGCGCAATCGGAATCATCGTCGCAAACCCTGAAATACAAATGCCAATGTTCGCGGGCTGGACGGTCAAGAATCAGCCATTATTCCCGATACTTTTTATCACAATAGCATGCGGGGCGGTCTCAGGATTTCACAGCCTCGTTTCGTCAGGCACATCATCAAAATCAATCTCGAACGAAACAGACATGCTTCCAGTTGGTTACGGCGCAATGCTGGTTGAAACTCTTTTGGGAATCGTCGCGCTTGTTATTGCGTGCTCTGCGTCAAAGGATGGCGGATTACCGACGGGGACTCCGTTCCAGATTTTCGGGAATGCTGTCGGGAATTTCTTTACGATGTTCGGACTTCCTGCACATGTTTCGGCTTGCGTGATCATGATGTGCGTTAGTGCATTGGCCATGACGACAATCGACGCTGTTACGAGGATAAGCAGAATGTCATTGCAGGAGCTTTTGTCGACAGAAGGAGAAGAACCCGGCTTCCTCGTGAAGCTCGTAACAAATGACTACGTAGCAACAATAATCTCTTTGTCGCTGGCGTACGCTTTGTGCCTGGCGGGGTATGCAAGCATCTGGCCTTTGTTCGGAGCGGCTAACCAGCTTTTGAGCGCGCTTGTTCTTACGGCTCTTGCGGTGTTCCTGCGTGTAACGGGCCGCAAAGGATGGATGCTCTACGTTCCCATGACGTTTATGTTTGTTGTAACGATGTCTGCGCTTGTGATTAGCGTGTACAACATTGTGCTGAAGCTCGGCGCGGGGACATTCGTATTCATGGTTGACGGATTGCAGCTGATAATAGCGGTTGCATTGATGACACTTGCGGTGCTTGTTGTGTCTCACTGCTGGAAGGAATTATTCACGGCAAAAGTTGACAAGAACATAGCGGCGGCTCATTAAGAAAGGATGATACTGTTGCCTGAGATTTCACGTTTCTACGGAATCAGAATCTTCATGTATTATGATGAGCATAACCCGCCTCACTTCCACGCAAAATATGACGGCGAAGAGGCCGAATACAATTTTGACGGCGATATTTTGAGGGGTTCAATGCCTCCGCGAATCTCAAAGATAATTGCGGGCTGGGCTGTTCTTCATTCGCGCGAACTCGAAGAGAATTGGGATGATGCAAGAGACGGACGCGAATTAACAAGCATAAGGGGGCTGAAGTAATGGGCTGCCATGAATGCCCCGACGCAATAAGTGTTACGGCACTTGATGATTACGTCCTGAAAGTTGAGTTTGCTGACGGCTCAGTCAAAACATGTGATTTCTCTGACCACCTGAATAAAGGAGTCTTCAGGAAACTGCGTGATGTATCATTCTTCAGGAAAGCACATGCTCAGGACGGCGCAATAGTATGGGACGAAACATTAGATTGTGCGCCCGAACATGTCTACTTCAACAGCTGAGTTGAAAATAATTCGCCCTCCCTTAAAATTTGGGGAGGGTATTTTTTGACGGGAGGAAATTTCATCATGAAAAGAGTACTAATCACAGGAGCAAACAGCTACACAGGAAACGCAATCACCGAATATCTTTCATCATGGCCGGACAAGTATCAAGTCTCATCAATCAGCCTGAGAAATGACTCGTGGAAGTCTGAAAATTTCGGGGCGTTCGACACAGTGATTCACACGGCAGGCCTCGCGCATGACAGCACGAAATCAAGCGACAAGGACTCATATTACCGGGTAAATTCCCAGCTCACATTTGACGCAGCAAAGAAGGCAATGAATGACGGAGTGAGGCAATTCATCTTCATGAGCTCGTCAATCGTTTACGGAGCGTCGGCGGCAATCGGCCATGAGAAAATCATTACGCGGTCGACACCTCTGAACCCTGAGAGCTATTACGGTGAAAGCAAGGTTAAAGCTGAAGAGATGTTAGCGGGTCTTGACGGCGATAAATTTCGTGTGTGTGTTCTGAGATGCCCTATGATTTATGGGAGAAAGTGCAAAGGAAATTACACGGTCTTGTCGAAAATTGCGAGGAGGCTTCCTTTCTTCCCGAAAATAAACAACACTCGCTCAATGCTCTACGTGAAAAATTTTGCTGAGTTCGTCCGATTGATGATTGAGAATAACGAGCAGGGAATCTTCTGGCCTCAGAACGGAGAATACACAAACACATCAGAGATGGTGAGGATGATTGCGGAGTCTCACGGGAAAAATATTGCGATGCTTCCGGGCTGTGAGATTCCGCTGAGAGTTCTTGCTAAGTTTTCGGGACTCGTAAACAAGGCTTTCGGCTCGCTCGCGTATGATATGAGCCTGAGCCAGTACCGTGAAGATTACCGGCTGTATGATTTGCGGACAAGCATAGAAGAGTCAGAGTCGTAAAATTATTTCCCTGCTCCTGTTCCGCCCTCTACGACTCCTTCATGACTCGCCGCCTTGAAGACTGTCCGCCATATGCACATCACATCAAACGCAAAGCCCACACGCCTCACATATTCCCCGTCAAGTTTCGCCTTCTCTGAAATCTCAAGCTCATCACGCCCGTTAATTTGCGCCCATCCTGTGAGACCCGGCTTGATGTCATTAGCTCCGTATTTCTCCCTCTCTGCTACAAGGTCATATTGATTCCACAACGCCGGACGCGGGCCGACAATCGACATATCACCCATGATGATGTTGATGATTTGCGGAAGCTCGTCAAGTGAATATTTCCTCATCCATTTGCCGCAGCTCAGAATATATTGCTCAGGATTCTTGAGAAGGTGAGTCGGTGTATCATGTGGAGTGTTCATTTTCATTGACCTGAACTTGTACATGCTGAAAGTTTTTTTGTGAAGGCCGATTCGTTTCTGCGTGAAAAATGCAGGGCCTTTATCCTCGCGCTTAATGATGAAGATACAAGCAAGCATTACGGGACTCAGTACGACGAGCGCAAATAGTCCCAAGAATAAATCAAGCAGCCTTTTTCCGAACAGCTTATACATCTATCGTGTTCCTGAAATATTCTATCGTCTCGCGGAGTCCGTCCTCAAGTTTTATTGTCGGCTCCCAGTTCAGTTCTTTCTTTGCGAGTTCGATTACGGGCTTCCTCTGCGCGGGGTCATCATCAGGCAGAGGCATATGAACAATCTTTGAGCTTGAACCAGTCAGCTTTATCACCATCTCCGCAAGCTGAAGCATTGTAAACTCGCCGGGATTGCCCAAGTTTACAGGCCCTGTAAATCCTTCGCGGCTGTTCATCATCCGTATCATTCCTTCTACAAGGTCAGTAACAAAACAAAAGCTCCTAGTCTGAGTACCGTCCCCGTAAATCGTAATGTCCTGACCTCTTAAAGCCTGAACGATGAAGTTGCTTACGACACGTCCGTCATCAGGCCTCATTCGCGGGCCGTAAGTGTTGAAGATTCTGACGACCTTAATGTCTACATTGTGCTGACGGTGATAGTCGAAGAAGAGAGTCTCGGCGATTCTTTTTCCCTCGTCGTAACATGAGCGAATACCTATAGGATTAACGCAGCCCCTGTAGCTTTCGGGCTGAGGATGTACTTCAGGGTCTCCGTAAACTTCTGACGTTGAGGCCTGAAGGATTCGAGCATGACACCTCTTTGCGAGTCCTAACGTGTTAAGCGCGCCCATGAAACACGCTTTTGTCGTCTTGATGGGGTCATACTGATAATGAATAGGGGACGCAGGGCATGCAAGGTTATATATCTGGTCGCATTCAACGTAAATATTCTCGATTATGTCCTTGCGTATAAACTCAAAGTAATCATTCTTCATGAGGTGGCGTATGTTTCTCTTCTGGCCGGTGAACATATTGTCGACGCATACAACATCATTTCCCTGTTCTAGCAATTTTTCACAGAGGTGTGAGCCAATGAAGCCCGCGCCGCCCGTAACGAGTATTCTTTTTGCTGACATGTTAAGTCCTTTCTTGTGCGTGAGATTTTACGGGAGATTATAGCAGTGATTGACAAAATCGGGATTGCTGATAAAATTTGCTGGTGCTCGAAATTAATCGGCACTCCAAGATTCTGGGAATTGGTGCAACGGCAGCACACTTGACTCTGGATCAAGCGATTGGGGTTCGAATCCCTGATTCCCAGCCAATAACTTAAAAGATGACGGATGAAATTACACCCTGTTTAGACGTAAAAATCTAAGCAGGGTTTTTTGTATAAGGAGGAAAAATTTTTGTTACTCTTCATCTTCATTTACGCATTAATTCTCGTAGCAATCGGAGCATTCATAGGGCGCAAAGTAAAATCAGCGTCAGAATTTTTTGTAGCCGGTAGGAAATTCGGAGCCGGGCTTCTCTTCACGTCATTAATCGCGGCAAATCTCGGAGCAGGCTCAACGGTCGGAGTTACGGCACTCGCTTATACGCATGGTGTATCGGCTTGGTGGTGGATAGGCAGCGCGGGTATAGGCTCATTGATTCTTGCGTACATAGTCGGGCCAAAGATATGGAGAATTGCGAGGGAGAAAAATTTCTACACGCTCAGTGATTATCTTGATGACCGTTACAGCAGAGCATTCTCAGGGATAATCTCTCTGATGATGGCGGCGGGAACTCTCGCATTGTTCGCGGGGCAATTACTCGGCATAGCGTGGATACTCGAAGTCGCAGCAGGAATCCCAAAAGAACACGGCGTAATCATCGGCGCGGTTGTTACGACGCTTTACTTTGCGGCGGGAGGACTCCTCTCAAGCGCGGTCGTCAATATCGTCGAAGTAGCTGTGATTCTCGCGGGGTTTGTCGTCGCTGTCCCTTACGTTCTGAGCTATGCGGGAGGGATTGAGGGCATCAAGTCAGCAGTGAATAACCCTAAATACTTTGACGCATTCGGAATGGGAGCGAGCGCGATTATCGGCTATATAGTCATGCTTGTTCCGTCGTTCTTCATATCGCCGGGGTTAATCGGAAAAGTTTTTGCGGCAAAAGATGAACGCTCCGTAAAAGTCGGCACCGCGTTAAACGGCCTCGTTCAGTTAGTTTTTGCTGTGATACCTGTGATAATAGGAATATGCGCGGGGGCATGTCTTCCGGGGCTTACCCGTGCGGATTTGGCTCTTCCGTCGGCCATGAAGGAAATGATGCCGTTCATAGCTGCCAGCCTTGCGCTTGCCGGAATTTTCGCGGCTGAAGTAAGCACTGCTGATACTGTCTTGTACATGCTCGCAGGGTCTATCACCAATGACATCTACAAACGCTTCATTAATCCCAGAGTAAACGACAGAAATTTGTTGAGGCTCTCACGAATTGTTACGGTGATTTGCGGTGTGCTTGGTGTGATTCTTGCATTGAGGCTTGAGAGTATTATTTCTGCGCTGACGATATTTTACTCATTGATGAGCGTATCACTTTCCGCGCCGTTAATTTTCGGTCTGTTCACGAGGAGGGCGAATAATTTCGGGGCTGTAATGTCTGCTTTGCTTGGTGCTGGCCTGACGGTGTATATGACATTCGGGGGGTTCGGAGGGTTCATTGATGTTATGGGTGTGAGGCTAAATGCGTCGACTTGCGGGATAATATTATCGTTCGCAGTCATGGCCGTATCACTGCTTAAAAAATAAATAAATCCCCACGGCCGTCTTCAGCCTGAGGGGATCTGATTGCTTCTGTGAGCTATGCGCTTAAGTCATATTCCGCTTCCGTCGTCGTTACTATCTTCGCGCTCTTCGCCGTCGCAGGAACATTCGCGAATATGCTTCCGTTCGCTATTATCCCGTTCATGAGGGCTTTCACCTGTGCCGCAGTCGCCGAGGCTTTCGCGTGGCTGTAGCTCAATGTCATGTTCGTTCCTGATGCGTTCTGAAATCCTAATACAAGTTTCGTGCCTTCTGCCATTTCTTTACACCTCCTTTATGCGTTATTTGCTGATGGCTCTATGCCGCTGTGATGGTGCTGGTTTCTGTCTTCTCTATGCTCCCTATGTCCTTGCTGAGGCACGGTTCAAGAAGTTCCACAATTGCAAGTACTTTGTCCCCGTCAAAATTGTCCTTGTTGAGACTGCCGAGCGAATTACTTACGTATGTCATCATTCCTTTCGCGTCTCTTCCGTTCTCAAGTTTGAGGCTGACTGATACTTTCTTTACTGTCGATACTGCCATGTTCTTTTACCTCCTTCCGTTTCATTCTGTCATTGCCGGCTCGACGGTGAGTATTATATAGCATAAATGATTTATGTCAAGCAACAAAAAAAACCGCCCCCATTTTCTGAGGACGGCTGATTTCTTCCTGCAACTTAAGCAAGGAACTCTTTTGCTATGAACAAGGCTGAAAGTATTACCATCAAGAATGATATATCCTTGAATTTTCCCGTGAAGATCTTTATTGCTACGTAAAGCACGATAGCAAACTCAATACCAGTCGCTATGCTGTACGCAAATGGCATCATGAAGAACCCAACAACAGCCGGTATCAGTTCAGTCCAGTCATCATAATTCATGTCGCGCAAACTCATCATCATATATACTCCCACGATGATTAATGCAGGTGCTGTAGCATAACCCGGCACTATCTTCACAAGAGGCGTGAAGAATATCGCACAAACGAATAATATCGCAGTTACTATTGACGTTAAACCCGTTCGGCCTCCCTGCGCTACTCCTGATGAGCTCTCAACGTAGCTCGTTACCGTTGACGTTCCCATTAATGCACCCGCCATCGTCGCAACCGCGTCAGCCATTAATGCACCTTTCGCACGAGGCAAATTCCCGTTCTCGTCAAGAAGCCCTGAACGGTTGCATACACCTACAAGCGTTCCGAGCGTGTCAAAGAAGTCAACAAAAAAGAATGTGAACACTATCACCCAGAATTGAGGCTCCTTTACCAGCGAAAAATCAAGCTGTCCAACAAGAGGCATTATCGACGGAGGCTCGGAAGCTATCTCTTCAGGAAGTTCAGTCAGTCCCAATCCCGCGCTTATCGCTGTTATCGCTATTATTCCTATCAACAGCGCACCTTTCACTTTCCATGCCGTAAGCACTGACATTATGAACAGTCCAAGAAGTGAAAGCATCATGTTCGTGTTCCCGCTCAAATGTCCAAGTCCGATTAGTGTCGCGTCGTTCTTCACGATTATTCCGGCTGACTGTAGGCCGATAAACGCTATGAATAACCCTATGCCCGCACTTATGCCGATTTTCAGCGATTTGGGTATCGAGTTCATGATGGCCTCGCGAATGTTCGTCAGTGTCAAGACAGCGAATATTGCTCCCTCAATGAACACCGCCGCAAGTGCCATCTGCCATGTTACCGGCTCTCCGTTAATCTTCATACCAAGCACAACGACAAACGCAAAGAACGCATTCAGACCCATACCAGGCGCAAGCGCAATCGGGTAATTCGCGAACAATGCCATGCACAGTGTACCGAATGCAGACGCAAGGCACGTTACGACAACAAGCGCGTCAAAATTCATGCCCGTATTGCTCAGAATAGCAGGGTTCACGAATATGATATAGCTCATTGTTACGAACGTAGTTATGCCCGCAAGTATTTCTGTTGTGATGGTGCTTCCGTTCTCATGTATCTTGAACAATGACATAGAAATATCACGCTCCGTATTAAGATTGAGGCGTAATTATCTCACAAAAAGAGGTTGAATGCCCCCTCGTGTTATGTCAACATAGCCCTTGTCGGTAATACGCAGCTCAGGTATCACGCTCAGGCACAAGAACGACAGCACCATGAAAGGATGAGGTATCTTCACGCCCAAATCAGAAGCGGCATGTTCCATCATGTTCAGATTGTGAGAAACTTTTTCGGGAGGAAGGTAGCTCATCAGCCCGCCTATAGGGAGCGCGAATGAGGCTATAACATTCTCACCGTCAGTAACAACGAGGCCGCCATCCATATTAGCAAGTTTCTTGAGACATGCTGCTATGCTCGTATCGTCAGCTCCGGCCACAACAAAATTATGTGCGTCATGTGCCACGCTTGAGCCTATTGCGCCGCGACGGATCCCCAAGCCTTTCACGAAACCTACGGCAAAATTTCCTGTATCACGGTGCCTTTCAAGAACAACGATTTTTGCTGTGTCATTCTCAGCGTCAGGAACTATATACCCGTCAATAATCTTAGGCGTAATCTGCAATGTTTTCGTGATTACAGTTCCTTCTGTTACTCCGATTACGTTTATTTCTGCTGGCTGAGTTTCTGCTCTCACTCTGAGACTTTCTGCCGAAGGGAGCTTCGTTACCCTCGTTCTTATCACGGGGGCTAAATGTTCCTGCACAGTCTGCGCAAATACATCATCATCACGGACTACCTGACGGCCATTCTTCCACACTGAATGAATGCGGAATTTCTCATCAATCGTATCACTCTCAAGAAGAACGAAATCAGCAATTTTCCCCGGCGCAATTATCCCCCTGTCGTAACGCCTGAAATATTCAGCAGGTGAAAGCGTAACCATTCTCAGAGCGACAAAAGGATTAAGCCCTTCACGGAGCATTATTCTCATTTTCTCGTCCATATGCCCCCGCTCAATCAAATATCTTGCTGTTATGTCATCGCTTACGGCCATGCATCTTGAGGCATTGAGGGGATTTTCCTTGACGATGGGAAGAAGAGTCTTCAGGTCAAAGAATGTAGCTCCCTCGCGTATCATAAGCCACATTCCCCGCGCTAGTTTCTCTCTTGCCTCTGGAAGCGTCGTGCATTCATGATCTGAGTTTATCCCGCTCGACATATAGGCGTTCAATGCCTTACCCGTAACCCCCGGTGCATGTCCCGTAATTGGTACGTCGCCGGGGGCTAATATTTTTCCCCATACTTCACTGTCCCCATCTATCACTGCCGGATAATTCATCATCTCACCTAAGTGCTGTGTCATATTGCGGTCAAACATTGACTTTATCGCTGTCATATCAAGCTCATCATAGGCACTCTCATATTCTGACGCTGGTACACACGACGGAGCTCCATAATATATATCAACAGGAAGTCCCTGCGAGGCTCTGAACATGTACTCAAGCCCGGCCATGCCCAAAGCGTTTGAGATTTCGTGAGGGTCAGCAAAAACTGTAGTAGTTCCGTGAAGCGAGGCAGTATAGGCAAATGCAGGAGGTGTCATCATAGTGTCCTCGATATGAATATGGCCGTCAATGAGACCGGGTATTAATGCGCGTCCTTCAGCGTCAAAATTTACGCGGCCTTCATAACCCTGTGCAATTCCCGCGATTTTACCCATGTAGACAGCTACGTCTGAAAGCTCATAATCCTGCGTGAAAATATTCGCTACGTTAGCATTGTGTATAACGAGGTCTGCGAGTATGTCGCCCCGTGCTGTTGCGGCTAATTTGTTCACTTTTTGCCCTCCTTGAAGATGAATAACTTGCTTGCTACATAGTTTACGATGATGACGATGATATTTGAGACAGCTTTAGTGATGACCTCATGACAGCCGAGAAGGTCAGCAAATACATACATAATGGCAATGTCAAGAAGGCCTGTAGCAATCCTGCACATGAAGAAGTAAACTGCCTCAAAGAATATAGCGATGAGAGAAGTATTTGTGCTCTCAAAGACAAACTTACGGTTAGACCAGTAAGCGAACAATACAGCGACGAGCCATGCGATTGTTGTTGATGAAGCTATAGAGACATCGAATTTCCTCGCAAGCCAGTACGCGAATATGTTGATTATTGTCGTAAGCACTCCGCATATACCGTAAGCAATGAGCTGCTTCAAACTCTTGAAATTCATAATTGGGGTAAATTCCTCCTTGATGAGAGAGATTTTAACACAGGGGGACATGCTATTATAATGACAACATTCACATTAATGAAGGAAGGCAATATGATGGAAAAACGGTTCTACGTAACGACACCGATATACTACGTGAACGACAAGCCTCACATAGGCCATGCGTACACGACGGTAGCATGTGATGTATTAGCGCGTTACTGGCGTATGAAGGGATATGACGTGAAGTTTCTGACTGGGACTGATGAGCACGGTCAGAAGATACAGACATCAGCGGCGGCGAATGGTGAGACCCCTCAGCAGTTAGTAGACAGGGTTCACAAAACATTCTCTGATTTGTGCGACATACTGAACGCGAGCAATGATGACTTTATCAGGACAACTGAAGAACGTCATATACGAGTTGTGCAGGATATATTCTCACGTCTCATGAAGCAGGGAGATATATACAAAGGGACATACACGGGTTATTACTGCGTGCCATGTGAGACGTACGTTCCAGAAAACGCGATGGGCGAAAATCATACATGCCCTGACTGCGGACGGCCATTAACATTGATGGAGGAAGAAAGCTACTTCTTCAGAGCGTCAAAATATGTGCCTGAACTGATAGAGCATTACGAGGAGCATATGAGGGGGGTAATGCCTAAGTCGCGCTACAACGAGATAATGAGCTTTCTGAAATCTGGAGTGCATGACCAGTCAGTGAGCCGAACGAGCCTGAAATGGGGAATACCAGTTCCGGGGGATGAGAAGCACGTGATATACGTATGGTTTGACGCGCTCGTGAACTATATCTCAGCATTGGGAGGGCTTGAGACAGACGAGTTCAAAAAGTGGTGGCCTAATGTGCATCATGTAGTCGGGAAGGACATAATCCGCTTTCACTGCGTAACATGGCCGCTTGTGCTTATTGCGCTTGGAGTTGACCTGCCTGAAGAGATCTTTGCGCATGGCTGGTGGACGGTAGACGGAGAGAAGATGAGCAAGACAAAAGGGAATGTAGTAGACCCCGTGAAAATCATCAATGAATACGGTCTTGACGCTTTCAGGTATTTTCTTCTGCGTGAAGTATCATTCGGGAATGATGGAGATTTTTCGGAGCGTGCATTAGTGAACAGGATGAACTCTGACCTAGCGAATGACTTGGGTAATTTGCTTCACCGAACGTTGCAGATGATAGAGACATACCGGCATGGTATAGTTCCGATATGTGAATGCGGTTCTGAGCTGTCTGATGTATTGCCGACGTTAATGGCAATGTATGATGAGAGCATGAGTGATTACAGGTTTGACGAGGTGCTGAGAATAGTATGGGATTACGTCGGGCGTTGCAACAAGTATATAGATGAGACAATGCCGTGGGTGCTTGTGAAGGATATAAACCAGCAGGCCAATCTTGACTATGTATTGTCGAGCCTGTACGAGAGCATAAGATACACCGCGCTGCTTATTGCGCCGTTTATGCCAGATACAGCGCGTAAGATATGGTATCAGTTAGGTGCACCCGGAGACCCTGTAACGACGAAATTTGACGACTTCAAATGGGGAACATGTGAAGGAAACCGCCCAAACAAAGCCGAAATATTATTCCCGCGCATTGACGTAAAAGCGTGGAAGAAAGCGAAAGAAGCTCAGAAGTTAGCGGCCGAAAAGAAAGCAAAGAATGAACCCGACCATGAGCCAGAAATCACGATAGAAGCATTCGGGGCAGTAGAAATGAGGGTAGCAGAGATTACAAGCTGTGAGGAAATACCGCGCTCAAAGAAGCTCTACAAGCTGGAAGTCAACTTAGGCTACGAGAAGCGCACAGTATGTTCAGGGATAAAAGCATTCTTCACGCCCGACGAGTTAATCGGGAAGCGAGTAATCCTCGTAACGAACCTGAAGCCGGCGAAACTTTGCGGAGTAGACAGCAACGGGATGATATTAGCGGCGAGTGTGAAGAAGGACGGAATATCGGAGCAGTTGACACTGATAAAGCCGGAAGGAGACATACCGCTTGGAAGCCGGGTGAGTTAGTGAATGCCGTCATCGGAAATCGCGAAAAGGGAGATGGAATTTCTTCAATCAGAGGTTTCATCATGGGTTGAGGCAGAAATAATAACGTCAGAGCAGGCCGGAAATATTTTATCCCTGTATGAAGTGAGACAGCGAAATTTGCGCTTGATAATGCTTACGGCTGGAATAATATTGCTTGGGCTTGGTGCTGTAAGTTTTATGCTGGCACATTGGCACGAGTTAGGTAAAATCTTCCGAGTGTGCATAATTTCATGTGCTTACGTAGCGTCAATAATAGCGTATCTATTTGCTGGTCGTTCGACAAAGACGGGTAAATCATTTCTTCTGCTATCAAGCGCGGTATTTGGTGGAGGAATATACCTGATAACGCACATGTACGACATAGAGCTGACACTCTCAGAGTTTCTCGGGTTATGGATAGTTGAGACTGTAGCAATGTCGGCGATAACCCGTGACGAATGGGAGATGTATTTGTCTCAAGCACTTTCGCTATCATGGTTTGCTGAGACTGAAGCAATAAATATATTCTCGCTGTATTTTGTTGGAGCTGCAAGAATTTCTGCTGATGAATTTTTTGCGCCTCTGAGCGCGTTTGCGTTGCTGGGGGCATTGTGGCTTTTATGGTTTTCAGTGAGAGACCGGACGGCATTAATGATAGACATGATGCTGACGATATTGCTTTTCGCCTCACGAATGAGCTTGTGTTTTGGCGGGACGTGGACGCTGATAATACTTGCTGTTACAGGAGCGGTGATGTCATTTCTTGCTGGATACAGGGAAGCTCAGATAATGGGATTGCTGATGCTAGGAGTGTTCGGATTATTGCTGACGTGGCCGGAATTTTGGCGGGGCTCAGAGTTTGTATCAGGCCGTAGCGTTTACGCTGTCATAAATGCGGTGATAGTGGCGGGGTTAATGCTGTTCAACATATGGCGCGGTCATTCGGGGATTGGCGTAACGTTCTTTGCGTTATTGGCGGCGAGATATTTCTTTGACCACTTGTTTGGCTTCCTTCCAAAGGCATGGGGATTTACTGCGGCGGGAATAATCTTTGTGATAGCGGGTTTGTTTTTCGGGAAGCTCCGCAAGCTCTTTGAACGGTAAAAAAATGCTCCCTCTGTGGGTTTCGGAGGGAGTTTATTATTTCTTGTTGCTGACTATGATTTTGACTTTGCCGGACTGTCTCAAATCTTTTATGTGTGATAATGCCTCATCAATAGCACCCTGAAATTCAAGCCGGTATTTTCCGCGCGAGAAGCCTTCAAAGCCTGCGATAAATATTTTGCGTGAGAACTCATTCTCCCATTCATCAATATAACGTTCCAGAAATGAAGCAAAATAGCAGTCAGTCTCAATAATGAAAGCCTGAGCGTTATTAGCACTTGTGATTTTGCGAATGAAGCGTTTTATGGTGAGGGAGATACTTTCTTCACGTTCGACGAAGCCATTATCGCCGCAAATGGGGCAGCTCCTCATCAATACGCTTTTAATGTCAGGGCGTTCGCGTTTCCTCGTAAGCTCAACAAGTCCGAGTCGAGTGAGGCTGAAAATTTTGGGTTTCATTCTGTCATGAGATAAAAACTTCTGGAACTGGTCTAAAAGTTTATGCCTGTCGTTATCATTGTCCATGTCAACAAAGTCAACAACAACAATTCCGCCGATTGCGCGTAATTTGAGCTGTCTTGCGATTTCCTTTGCGGCCTCAATGTTTGCTGAAAGTACAGTGTGCCTCATGTCGGGTTCGCTTGTGAATTTGCCTGTGTTCACGTCAATGACGGTAAGAGCTTCTGTCTGGTCAATAATGAGATATGCGCCAGATTTGAGCCAAATTTTACGGTCTAAAGCATTCCTGATTTCATCTTCAACGCCGAAATATTCAAATATCGGTGTGATTTCGTCGTATAAAGTTATGTTATTGCAGTCAGGGCAGAAGGTTTCAACAAAATTGCGTGCGTTCTGGAACTCGTCAGCGTCATTGATAATAATCTCATCAATTTTCCCGGATACATCATCTCTCAATACCCTTCCCAATGTACCAATATCGCGATATAACATGCATGGTGCTTGAAGTCTTTGTGCTTTGAGCGAGATTTCGTGCCACAGTTCGACGAGTGAATGAAGGTCTTTGCGCAAAAACTCTTCTGTGATACCTTCAGCGGCAGTCCTTATGATTAATCCGTGCCCGTTAAGCTCAGATTTGAGGGTTTCGGCCAAAAGTTTCAGTCGTTTTCGCTCGTTAATGTCTGAAATTCTGCGAGATACGCCAGCTTCATCACTATTAGGAACGAGGACAAGCCATCTACCCGGCAGCGATATTCTTGGTGTAACGCGTGGAGCTTTGTTCTTTCGTGCTGACTTCACAACCTGAACGATTAACTCATTACCGGGCTTCAATTCTGACGGGTTATCGGCCTCGTTGACGTACATAAAAGCGTTGTTAGCTCCTGTGATAGTGCTATGAGTTTTGCGTGATAACTTGACGAACGCGGCACTAATCGCCGGAACAAGTGTTTCAATTCGTGCTTTGAATATATCACCTTGCCTGATAGATGATGAAGATTTTTCGCGCTGTGATAAATTCCCTTCCTCGTCAAAATTGAACTCAATGAAGATTTCAGCTAATTTCCCTTCCTCAATAACTGCTACTCTTGGCTGCTCATTCTCTTTCAGGTCAGCAATAATTTTCACGCTCATAAATTCACGCTCCCTGATGTTTCGTCATAAATCCCGATTGCAACACGCACGGCGTTGACTTCATGCCAGCCCGTAATGATATTCTCTGAGATAAATTGACGTATCAATCCGCCTACAGGATATTGCGCGGGGTCAGTGATTATGAACCTTAACCAGTCATTTACAGTCTCACAAGAAATCATACATTTATTCCAGAATGATATTGCTGACGTTGCTATATCATGGCCGTTAGTTGTGCGTAAGAGATACTCAGCGGCTTTGCAGGATTTACCCAAGTTCGGCGAGCCTTCAGTGGGGTATAATGCGCGTGAAACCGTGAAACCTTCAGGCATTGCGGCGTTCATCATGTCGACAATTCCGGGATAATCTCCGTCGGTGAAAAGATCTGCGGGTTCATTGAGAGCGACGACACCTGCGGGAAGCTCCGGGCCGAAAGAAATTTTTGCGCGAGGTGAAAATCCTTGTGTCATCTCAAGTTTTATCCCTGCTCTTTTTGCTGAACGTGTGAAGACTTGAGCCAGTGCGATATGAGGAACGAAACATGCGCCGCCCCTTTTGCTGTAAATAAGTCTAACCCTCATTTTTGCACCCTATACCGCAGGCCGCGCATCCGTTCTTGCAGTCAACCGTTAATTCACCGCTGTATGCTTTGTGCCTCTCACGCAGGAGAAATTCTTTGCTGACACCGACATTCACAAAGTCCCACGCTAAATAGTCGTCCTCGTTACGTTCGCAGGTGTAATCGTCAGGGTTAATCCCGCACCTGTCAAATGCATCAATCCACCTCGCAAGATTGAAATATTCCGTCCAACTGTCGAAACATGCTCCGTTTTGCCACGCACCATATATCACGCTGCATAACCGCACGTCGCCGCGTGAAAGCAAGCCTTCAAGATACGTCTGCTCCGGCTCATGATAGCTGAGGGAGATTGAGCGGTCTTTGACTTGGGACTTGATACGCCTTCCCTTTTCGCGCAGTTCGTCAACAGAATTTTGACGCTCCCACTGAAACGGTGTATGAGGCTTAGGAACAAATCCCGAAACTGATACATTTATGGAGGCTCTTTTATGTCCCATCTTGCGCGCTAACTTTAGTGTGTTGTGCGACAATTCGGCTATTGCGTCTAAATCATCGTCCGTTTCTGTCGGCAATCCCATCATAAAATATAGCTTCACTTTATCCCATCCGTGCGAAAATATTTCCGTCAAACATGCTGTTATCATCTCTTCTGTTATGTTCTTGTTGATGACATCTCGTAAGCGTTGTGTACCTGCTTCAGGCGCAAAAGTTATAGACCCGTGATGAGACCTAACGCCCGCTAGTTTCTCAGCAAGACCAACCGAAAAGCTGTCCATTCTCAAACTAGGAAGGCTCAAATTTGCGTGATATTCCTTCAGTTTTGGCGACAAGTCATCAATCAATCCTTCAATCCCAGAATAATCGCATGACGCTAACGACAATAACCCGGCTTCCTCATAGCCCGTTGATGATATTATGCTGAGGATTGAGCGCATTACTTCATCCCGTGAACGCTCGCGCACAGGTCGGTTCACCATTCCCGCCTGGCAAAATCTGCATCCCCTTGAGCACCCCCGGAACAATTCAGCCGCCGCCCTGTCATGAATTATTCCCACGCTCGGAACTGTCATTGTGCTTAACGTGAAGGGCTTATCCGTGTACTGACGCTCAACTGTCCCCCCTATCGCAGGAACGTAACAGCCCGCAATTGTTGACATGGCCGCAAGTATCTCAGCGCGTTTGCAGCCTCTCATTTCGTCAAAAAATGACAGCATATCAGGCAATATCGCTTCAGCCTCGCCGACACAGAACACATCAACAAACTTACTCATTACAGCAGGGTTATACGCTCCGTAACCGCCGGCAATCACAATCGGCAAATCATCACGAGCCTGCGAGAATATATCTATTCCCGAAAGCTGTAACATTGTCAGCACGTTCGTGTAGCTTGTCTCATGAGGCAATGTGAACGCTACTATGTCGAAATCCTTCACGGGCTTCTTGTGGACGACTGAGCGCAATAATGTATCACTCTCACGCATTAATCCGGCCATGTCAGGCCACGCACAATATACCCTGTCAGCAAGATAATTTTTCCCCAGTGAGTGAATTAATCCCTCTATTAACTGGAAGCCGTAATAGCTCATTCCGACCTCGTAGACATCAGGAAACGCCAAGCAGATTTTCACCGCTGATTTTTCCCATGAGACTTTTTCTGACGCTCGCCACTCTGACCCGCAATAACGAGACGGCCTCGACACCTGCGACATTAACCCCCATTCAGGTTGTGAAAACTCACTAAAATTCATGGCGTGAATTTCTCCCTTCTATTGATACGCTTGCTACTAGTCCCAATGCGATAAATATTGAAAGCAGAGAGCTTCCCCCGTAGCTGAGGAAAGGCAGAGGCAGACCCGTAACAGGCATAATTCCTATACTCATTCCGATACTCTCGAACATCTGAAACCATAGCCATGACGCAACGCCAGCCGTTAATATCTTGCACCGTCTCTCACGGCTTCTTATCCCCGCAAGTATCACGCAGACTAGAAGCGCAGTGAACAATGCCATCAATATCATTACGCCGATAAACCCAAATTCCTCAGAGAATACACTGAAGATAAAATCTGTGTGCGGTTCTGGTAAAAATTTCAGCTTGCTCTGCGTTCCCATCATGAACCCTTTACCCGAAAATCCCCCGGAGCCTACTGCTATTCTTGACTGTATCACGTTATAGCCAGCTCCTAACGGATCTCTCATCGGGTCAATGAAGACTAGTATTCTGTTACGTTGGTACTCCTTCAGCAAAAAGAAATATACGAACGGTATCGCCGACAGTCCCAAGCCGATTATCCCGAACAAGTATCGTAATGGCGTTCCTGCGGCTAATAGCATTCCGAATGAGACCGCAAGAAATACTATCGCGCTTCCTGCGTCGGGCTGTAACAATACGAGTGCTACGGGAAGCATGATTACGCCCAATCCCATTATGAATGTCTTGAAGTCTAACGGAGGATAACGGCTGAAGAATTTTGACATAGTGAGGATGATTGTTACTTTTGCAATTTCTGAAGGCTGAAACCTTACGCCCCCGAACCCTAGCCATGACTGCGCGCCCTTAACTTTTGGTGTTAATAGTGTCAGGAACAAAAGAAGCAATGACAGCCCGAAAAGGTAGTAAGCTCCTTCAAGAAATTTATTATGTCCCGCTGTCATAACGAGTAACATTGTTATTATGCTGACAAGTAGCCACATGGCCTGTCTCATAGCATAGTCAAAGCCCGCCGAACCCGCTCCGCCTGATGCCGAATATATACAGAATACCCCCCACAGACTTAGCGCAATAGGTGTAAGGAGTATGAATTTGTCTGCGAGGGATATGCTATTTTTGAGTGAAGCCCAGAAATCATTCATGAGCTTATGTGATGTCGTTTACTTTTCCGCGCCTTATCCGCAGTATCGGGATGTTTGCTACGAGTGCTACGGCGTTGTCATCGTGGTCAAGATTGATTTCGATTTTCCGCGTGTCAATGTCCATATATTTGGCGAGCACGTCAATAATTTCGTCGCGGAGATTGTCTAGTAACTGCGGTGATATGTCTGTTCTGTCGTGTATCAATACGATTTTGAGACGGTCTTTAGCTTTCTGGCTTGAGCCGTCATTGCCTCCTCCGAAAAATTTGCTCAGAAATCCCATAACTAAATCACCTCTTGCGCTTTCCTGAGAAGAAACGCTTTATTGAGCTGAATAATCCCCTCGCCGCGTAACTCTCAAGATCCATCAGAGGAACTTCACGCCCTAAAATTCTTTCCGCAATGTTCAGATATGCCTGCGCTGCCGGGCTGTCAAGTGTCATTGTCATGGGTTCGCCGTTGTTCGTGGCACGTATAACGCTCTCATCTTCCGGCACTACGCCAATTAACTCAATGGATAACACGTCAAGAATATCATCTTTTGCGAGCATGTCGCCATCCTGAACCATGTTAGGCCGTAACCTGTTAATGATTAGCCTTATAGGAGATTTCCCCATACTTTCGAGCATACCTATAATTCTGTCAGCGTCTCTTACTGCTGGTATCTCAGGCGTTGTTACGACGAGTGCCTCATCAGCTCCGGCCGCGGCGTTCTTGAAGCCTCCCTCAATACCTGCGGGGCAATCAAGAAGTATGAAGTCAAAATCTGGTTTCATTTCCTCGCAAAGTGCTACCATCTGCTCAGGGTTTACAGCGTCTTTTGTGCGCGTCTGTGCTGCTGGAAGAAGATAAAGCCCCGGTACTCTTTTGTCTTTGACGAGAGCGGCTGAAAGTTTGCAGGTCTTCTCTATAACGTCAATGAAGTTGTAGACTACACGGTTTTCAAGTCCCATAATCACGTCAAGATTACGCAGTCCCACATCAGCGTCAATTGCAGCTACTTTCTTTCCGAATTTCGCCAAAGCCGCGGCTATATTCGCAGTGCTTGTTGTCTTACCTACTCCGCCCTTGCCAGACGTTACTACTATTACTCGTGCCGGCATTTAGTTGTTCATACCGTTACAGAAAACTTATAAAAAGCTATACATCAACTTTTATGTTTCTTTCCTAGTTCATCGCGTCCGCTTTCGCTGGTGTTGCTTGCTATTTACGTTTGGTATGACGCTCCGAAGGCTTCAATTCCCCGCTAACGTACGGGTACATATCAATAATTCCGTTTCAGTGGTTAATTACTGATTTCCCATATTGGTACAAATTTATGCTGGCGTTCATATCCCGGTCAATTACAGCCCCGCAGTGTTCGCAATGATATGTTCTGTCTGAAAGTTTCAGGTCTTTCTTTATATTTCCGCAAAATGAACATGTCTTTGAGCTTGCGTAAAACCTGTCCGCTGTTATTAGCTTTATGGCGTGCCATGAACATTTATAGCTCATTATCCTGTAAAACTCTGCTAACTTTTGTTCCTGTACAGCACGCGCCAGATGTTTATTCTTCATCATTCCGCTTACATTCAAGTCTTCCATGACAATAAAACTTGGTTCTCGCTTTATTATTTCTGTCGTTACCTGCTGAATGTAATTTGTCCTGATGTCCGTTAGCTTATGGGTTACTCGTAAAAGCTGCCTTTCACTTTTTATAATGTTGCGTGTCTTTCTGGTAACGTTCTCCTTTCTTGTTTTTCTCATATTTCCGTGAGATTTTACGCTGCAACCTGCGCTGTTTCTTCTTCAGCCGTCTCACTCGGCGCGTTTTGTTAATATTCTTGTAGATATGGCCTGTACTGCATATCGCCAAATCCTTAACGCCTAAATCTATCCCGATACCGTCATTTGTTTTTGCTGTCGGCTTCGGTGCTTCAATCTCAATCCCGACAGTGAGAAACCAATTCAGCCCGTCAAAACTTATTCGCGGATTACTATATTTTGCGTCTGTCGGCACTCGGTCATGCTCTGCAAGTCTGAACCAATTTGCGCCCTGATGATTTTTCTTGAGGCTTTGCGCTATGTTCTCAAGTTTTACATGCGTTACTGTAAACTTTATTTTTACAGGGTCAGCATAAAAACTCGGCTTGCTGTGCTTGCGGCTCTTATATTTCGGGTGTTCTGCCAATCCCTTGAAAAAATTCTGATATGCGATTACGGCATCTTTCACAGCCTGCTTGCATACATTGTTACTTATGGTGTAAAGCCATTGATTATTAGGCTCATTTTTGAACACTGTAAAACGCTTGCGAAGCTCATAATCTGATAAAAATTTTCCGCCTGCATTATAATTTTTCTCTTCCTCCGATAACGCCCAGTTGTATGCAAATCTCGCACTTCCTGCAAATTGAAATAACCGCGTTTTCTGCTTATCATTGGGAATTAACATAATCCGCAATGTTTTTAGCATTCTCTCAGCACTTAGCCTCCTGTTAATGTTGCTGATTGTCTTGCTGACGGAAGAAATTTATTCTCCCTTATTACGGGCGTTCCTTCCTCCAATGTGATTAACACGCTCTTTCGCCATGAAGCTGTAGACTTGGGGTCTGCAAAGCATAACTTGTTCGCGATTCTGACCTGCGGTGTCTCAAAGCACCCTGCCCACACAAATACATCCTCACGAACCGGCATTAATCCTCCCGCATGCACAACACCTGAAAGCCTTCCTGCTACGATAATGCTTCCTCCTGCTGTGATTTCCGCGCCCGGGTTGAGATGCCCCCATACGAGAACGTCGCCGTCAGTTTCGACCTTGTGTCCTGAACGCATAGAGCCGTAAACGATTTTGACTGAAGGAATGCGCTTACGTTCAGTTTTTTCTGACGGGAGAATATCAGCGGGCTTTGTGTTTTCTTGTGCGCTGATATTTAGCGGAGGCTCAGAGGTTGAGAGGCCTGCGGATCTGAAGAGCTTTTCACTTTCGGGATTACCTGACAGCCAAGCGAGGACACGTATATTTTTCTCCCACACGATACTGTTCAGCATGTGAAGGATTAACCTGCGCGAACATTCACGGCCTGAAAAGTCTAACGTTATGCCCTGCTCATCTGGAAGCCTGTACGCATTCGCCGGTATTCTGACTAAGAGCTTCAAGAGTTCGTCCTCTGACAAATTTTCAGGGAGCGTGAACTTTATGCCGTAATGCATTCTTTCGAGCCTTATGTGAGTTTCGGGCTTACGTAATTTTTTCAGCAAGTTTAAGTTTGGTATTCTCATAATTAATCATCATGTAAAAAATTTTGTGTGTGAATATTATACTGTCAATCATAGAATTTTACCTGAAAAAATTTTCATTGTGATAAAATTTCGGCATGAACAAGCGCAGGATTGACGAAATCGGAATAAGGTACGTTGAAAGCCTGAAACTTTACGAGGAATACGCCGCGAGGATACGGAACTTGATACAAGACCTTGTAGAAGTTGAGGGAGTAGAGTTTTACGCGATAGAGGGATGGGCAGAGCCTCCCGCCGAGCTTTTGAGAATGCTGACGACACTTGAGGAGAAAGATTTGGCCGGGGTTGACCTCGTAACTATACGTGTGCTTTTGCGTTTTCCTGCTGACGTGCTGAGGATTGAGACGCTCATTAAGTCCGAGTTTGATGTTGATACGTCGCGTTCGCTGCCTTCAAATTCACGTGTGCTGAAAGACCCCGGGCGTTTCGGCTATCCTGCTGTGGTTTACATTCTCTCGTTGTCGCAATCACGCTCAACCCTCAAAGAATGGGAGAAGTACAAAGATTTGAATTTCCGTCTTGAGCTTCGTACACTTCTTCAAGAGGCATGGGCTACAATCCTTCCTAAAGTAAGCCAGACCGTCGGCACAACATCAGAGGATGAATTTACGCGGGAATTGTTCTTGCTTGGCGCGATGCTTGAGAAGGCGGACAAGGGATTTCTGACACTGCGCGACGAGATAAAGAATGAAGCTCTCTTAGTCCCACCGTCAGCAAACTTGAAGAAAGCTCCCGAACCTGTAACGGCTGAAACTGTATTTACTGACGAGGAACTGTACAAAGTGTTTCATGATGACCCGTCATTGTTGGGAAAATGGAACGCAGCGGCGGTTACTGCGGGATTTCCTGAGTTTACGCCTGACGCAAAATATCTTCGTGAAAGTTTCGGTTACTTGTGCGAAATTCTGAGGGCTTCAGGGATTGATACGTTGTCGGAGTTTCGGAGATTTCTTTCTGACATGGACACTGAAGACAAAGGATTACGGCAGCTCAAGACACTTCATGACAGCTTCAAGGACAATAATATGTGGAGGGTAGATCCATTCTCAGCATTGTTTCTTCTTGTGCTGAATTTCAGATGGGATATACTCAAGGACAAAGATTTGACCGCGCTTAACATCAAGAAAGGCTCAGACCGTATAAGCGGAAAAGATTAGACAGGGGGAAAATTTATGCGTAGTATCATTTTGTGGGTAATAGTCTCGTATCTTATCGGCTCATTTCCTACAGGCTACATAGTAACGAAACTCTTTCACAGGGGCGAGGACGGAAAACGCGACTGGCTAGACATACGCACAATAGGTTCAGGCGCAATCGGAGCAACAAACGTAGGGCGTGCGATGGGTGCTGTATGGTCATGGTTTACTGCGGCTGTGGACATGCTGAAGGGAGCATTTGCGCTTTTGCTTGCTGCACATATAGCACCTTCAGAGGAACAAGAGTTAATCATGGCCGTGTCAGCGTTTGCGGTAGTTGTTGGTCATAATTATCCTGTGTGGCTGAAGTTCAAGGGCGGGAAGGGAGTTGCGACTACATACGGGACATTATTCTTCATATGGCCGTATCAGTCATTCGCGGCGGTATTGTTCAGCGGGGGATTATGGTACATTCTCCGATGGCTGACACATATTGTTTCTCTCTCGTCAATGTTATCTCTTTTCTCAATCTCAGTATGTTTTGCCATGCTCGGCGCGCCCGTAACATTCACTGTGCTTGCGCTGCTGCTTGCATTATTGTGTGTGTGGAGGCACCGTACCAACATTGTGCGAATCATCAACGGAACTGAAAACAAATGGAAGGGATATTAACCAAGTAACAAGAAAAAACAAGAGACCCTCAGAAATTTTGAGAGCCTCTTTTTTTGTGTCTTCCTTCCTGAAAGCTACAGTGATTTCAGCGCGTCAATGAACCCATCAATATCCCCCTCCTCTGTGAAATACCCCGGTGATACTCTCAATGCTCCCTGCGGAAATGTTCCTAGTGTCTTGTGTGCTGACGGTGAACAATGCAAGCCCGGCCTCGTCTCATATCCCATTCGTGAAAGCTCGTCAGCTAAAATCCCGTTGTCCTTACCTGATATATTCAGAGCGAATACAGGAAGGCGGTTATTCATGTCAGGCATTCCCGATAACATTACGCCGTCAATCTCCTTCAAACGTTCGAGGAAATAACGCCCTGTATCATTCTCACGGTCAGCAATATTCTTCAAGCCCGTAGCATTCAGCCATTCAAGCGCGGAATTAAGTCCAGCAATGCCGGGTAAATTGGGAGTGCCAGATTCAAACTTGTCGGGCAGATCTTCGGGCTGTGTCTCAAGGTGTGAATAGCTTCCAGTCCCGCCCGTGATGATGGGTGTAACTTTCTCTGCAAATTCGGGTTGCCAGATGATACCGCCCGTGCCTTGAGGACCCATTAATGACTTATGGCCGGTGAAGCACAAAGCAGCAAGCCCCAGTTCCGACGCATTGAGGGGAATAACTCCGGCTGTCTGCGCAGTGTCAAGCACGAGAGGAACTGAACACGCCCGGCATATCTCTGCAATGTCATCAACAGGCTGAATTGTCCCGGCTACATTGCTTGCGTGGCTCATCACAGCGAGGTCATATTTTGCTGACGTTAATTCTTTCCTGAAGTCCTCAGTGTGAATCAAGCCGCGTGAGTCAGCATGAACAATACCGACATTAACCCCGCGAGACTCTAACGCCCGCAAAGGCCGCATTACCGCGTTGTGTTCCATTGATGACGTAAGAACGCTCATTCCCTCACGAAGATAACCGCGCAATACAACGTTAAGAGACTCTGTTATGTTGGCGGTGAATGTTATTGTCATGGGATTGTCATCGTAAGCACCGAACATCTCAGCAAGTTTAATCCGGCAGTCGAGGATGATATTCATAGTCTTCATGTCGCGCTGTGAATTGCTTCCCCGTGAAGAGTTCGCGCCCCCCGTCAGCATGAAATCACGAACAGAGTCAGCAACACATTCAGGCTTCGGCCATGTAGTAGCGGCGTTGTTGAGATATGGCATTAATAGCCCTCCCGTATAGCGTAGCGCACTAATCCGGCCATGCTCGTGCACCCGGTTTTCTCCATTATGTGCCTGCGGTGAACGTCTACGGTGTTCTTGCTGATGGATAAATCGTAGGCAATCTCCTTTGCGTTTTTCCCGTCAGCCAAAAGTTTCAGCACTTCCCTTTCTCGCTCTGACAGTAAACGCGCAGAGTTTCTTTCATCAGCACGCAACAATCTCAAATAGTCTTCAACGAGGACTTCAAGCGATGACCTTGCAATGTAGAAATTTCCCATCATCACCGTTTTTATTGACTCGTAAAGCTCCTCTGACGTGCATTCTTTGAGGATGTAACCGACCGCCCCGGCTCTGAGGCTCTCTACGATTAATTCGCGGCTGTTGTACATTGAGAGCATTATAGCTTTGACTGTTGGGACTTTGGGTAAAATCTGCTTGAGGGCTTTTATCCCGCTTAATTCGGGCATGGTTATATCGAGCAGGATAATATCGGGCTTAAGCTCATACGCCTGTATTACTGCCTCTGTACCGTTTTTTGCCCGGCCGATTAATTCAATGTCGGGCTTCTTCTTCATGAGTTCTGCTAGTCCTTCAAGAAATAATTCGTGGTCATCAGCCAGAAGTATTTTTGTTGTCATGCAGAATGTCTCCTTTCTTCATCTTCAGGGGGCAGGTCATAACGGCCATAACTCCTTCTCCGGGTTCAGATATTATCTTGAGACTTCCGCCGAGTGCTAAGAGCCTTTCTTTTATGCTGAACAGTCCGAAGCCTTTATTGCTGTCCTGAATGCCTTTTCCGTTATCCTCAACAGCGACGGTGATATTGTCATGATTGCGGTTGATGATGATGCTGACGGCAGACGCTCCCGAATGCTTTACGGTGTTGATTAGGAGTTCACGCGCCATACGGTAAAGAAGGACGCATACGGAGTCATCAGCTTTGTATTCATCCTCGCTTCCTTTTGTGATTACGTGCCATGATATTCCGTGAGGCTCAAGAATATTCTGCGCTAACTCTTCAAGCGCGGGATTGAGTCCTGCTTCCTTGAGTGCCGGGGGACTTAGCTCAAAGATGAGGCTTCTGTTGCCTGCGATAATGCGTTCGGTGTTTGCGATTAGGGATTGAATTTGAGGGCGCAATATCTCCGTGTCATTCCGTGCTTCAAGCTCCCGCAACATTCTGAGCTGACAAATCAAGTCATAGCCGATTCTGTCGTGAAGCTCCTCTGCGATTCCCCTGCGAGTGTCTTCCTCTGAGATTGTGAGTCTCGCGGCGAGTTCGCGCAACTGTGCCTGATATTTGCGGCGGTCATCTTCTGAGCGTTTGAGCTTTGTGCGGTCGAGGAATATCACTGCGGCCATGTCAGTAGGAATTGGGAACGCTATAGCCTCAAGGTAGCTGCCAGTGTCAAGGCTTTCACCGACACAATGAACAGTGCGGTTTTGTGCCAGGCAGTCGCGTATGATGTCCGACCATTTTGACTCAGCGTTCGGCCAAACGTCATGGAACTTTCTGCCTATTACGTTATCGCGTGAGAGCTTCATTACACGTTCGTAAGCGGGGTTTACGTCAACAAAAGTAATATTGCCGTCAATGATTTTGTGAATCGCAATCGGGTCAAAGACGCGCTCAAATAATATCTTGTAAGAAAAGTGCTTGCCGGAGTCTGAAATAGCCATTATGATTTTGCATGTCCTGATAGATTTTTCGTGATAGTTACATTATAATGCATGTTGAAGTTTTTCAGGTACAAATCGGAAGTGAGATTCGTCTGGTGACGGGCACAGGCTTCAAACCTGATGAGGGGCAGTGATGGCTGTCTCTGATGGGTTCAATCCCCATACGCTTCCGCCAAATGATGACAATAATTCCCCCGGTTGAGACATGGCCGGGGGATTTGTTTTTCTTCACACTATTGTTACGTATGCTTCTTCTTTCTGGACTGCTCTTCTGTAACTCACTGCCGGAACTCCCATGAGTAAAGCAAAATTAGGCGTATAACCTTCAGGAATGCCGAGAAACTTGCGAACGTCCGGGCAATTCGCGATTACTCCTTCTGCCGCGTCGTCCCAAAGAGTCCCAATGCCGAGCGAATTTGCGTAAAGCTCAAAGTACGACAATGCTATTATCGGGTCAACGTCTTCACAGCCCGGTACAGCTTTCTTTCTGTCGACTGAGACAACAATCATTGACGGCGCGCCGCGGAATATCATGTCATGGCCGGAAGATAACCATTCCTTTAACGTGTTGAGAATGGGCGAGTCGGTCTCAAGTTTCATGATTGAGTCGTGAGATAAATTTCTGACTTCCTGCATTTTAGCGCGAGTGCTTACGATTGAGAAGTGAAGAGCGTCAACGTTCCCGCCTTTGGGAGTGTACGCTAAAAGCTCCGTCAATTTCTGAATCGTTTCGGGCGGAATGTCCTCGTCCTTGTAGTGTCTGATACTGCGTCTTGACTTCATCATGTTGAGAAGCTCATCAGGCTTAACGGTCATGAAGGGAGCTGACTCATCCGGTTTTTTCCCGCCGAATGACAACGCGCCCATAGGACAGACGGCCATGCAGTGCTGACACATTACGCATGATACTCCGCCGTCAGAATAAACGGGTATTTTCTCACCGTCAAATTTCAGGCATGAGACAATACAATCTCTTATGCACCGCCCGCAGTGAATACATTTGTTCTTGCTGACTTCTATTTTGCGTTCCATAGTTTTACCCCTATTTTGCGCTCCATAGTTTTACCCCGTCAAAATTATTTTGTGAGTATGAGCTTGTAGCCGCCCTCGTCGCGTTCGTTTACTTCAACATTCCAGCCCTTATTGTTCGCGAAACGTGATACATTGTTGCGTGAAGTCGCTGTGTCAACGAGTATTTCAACATGGCCGTGTTCGAGACCTGATAACGCCTTCTTAGTGAGCATTACAGGCTGAGGACATGAAAGCCCTGACGCATTAACCGTGATAATGTCGCTCATGTTACTCTCCTTTCTCCCTGCAAAAAATCCCAACGAAAACGCAGAATACCAAGCCCGCAATTGTTACGTGCATTCCGTAAGCACCAATTCCCGCACCTGATGAAGCTGCCGAGAAGTTATGCGCGACCGCCGCACCTGCTATCATTCCGAGAACGAATATTCCAGCGTCTGAATCACCTTCACCGGCCATGATTAACTGACGGCCAGGACAACCCCCCGCTAACGTGAACGCGAGTCCCGACAAGACCATTCCCAAGAAGTTCCATGTCTGATTTGAGTGTGCTACAGGCTGACCCTCAAAGCCCGGCTTGAACATTCCGAGTGCGTAATTTGCACAGAAAGCTACAATCATGAATGAGATTATGCCCTTGAGCAAATACCCGTCGCCCATCATCAAGAAATCGCGAATTGCTCCGACAGTGCAGAACCGTGAACGCTGTGCGAGCCATCCTACAATGAGTCCTGCCGCGAGTGCCATTAACGCGGGTGCGTGCTGTGAGCCCGGGCCTTTCTCCGAGAAGAACACGGGCGCATTCTCCCCGAACTTAGGCGCAAGGAACAACAACGCTAAGAGTGATACGGCTATAAGGGGCATAATGAGTCCTGCTGCTTTAGGGTTTTTCTCAGAAGCTCCGAGGCTGAAGCCCTTCCACAAAAACACGATGCCGATAAATATTCCTACTATGAGTCCCGCAACACCGTACAGCGCGTTCCAGTCGCCTCCCGAAACTCTCAAGTATGCACGCCAGGGACACCCTAAGAACACTAACGCACCTAACATAGCGAACATACCGAGACCGAATCGCACGGCAGGTGATGAGCCTCCGCGGGGTGAATATTCACGGAAGAATAATGCTGAAAGGAACGAGCCGAGAATGAAGCCGGGTATCTCAGGCCGAATATACTGGACGACTCCGGCGCGGTGAAAACCTAATGCCCCGGCTATGTCCCTCGTGAAGCACGCGACGCAGAAGCCCATATTGCCCGGGTTGCCGAAATGAGCCAGCGCAACAGCAATAAGCCCGATTAACCCTCCTGCGATTAACGGGCCGTTCTTTGACGTTAAAGACTTGTCCATTAACGTAACCTCCTGAAAAATTTTTGTTGAGACTATATTTTAGGACAGGCAATAACGCAGCGCACTAACGGAAAAATTATATTTCGGGTGCTTTTGGGAAGTCTTGCCAGCCGGGGACAATTTCGCCCTTTGCCTCATTTTTCCCGCGTAGTGATTTCAGAATGTTCCACATTGAGAAAAAAGCCTTAAAGACCGGGACGGGTGCATAAGCCGCGAGAAAGGTTTTCAGCCTCATGGCTCGCGGAAGCCTCCTGCATTTTACCGTAAGCCATGCCGACTCCCTGAGAGCTGACTTAATGCGCTTGATTTCCCCAATATCAGCATGATACTTCACAGCGTCAAAGAAACAGTTATATGCAAAATGACTGTAACTCATCAGCATTAACTTTTTGAAATATTCGTCATTCATAAGGTCAATTAGAATATCATAAGCTGCTGTCTGGCTGTCGAAAATTGTCGGCTTATATCCACTTCTGATTGCACTTCCTTCACGATCCAGCACATTAACAATCGGTTTGCTGACGTAATATGCTTTCCTGCTTGACTGCAATAAATATCTCATGAAAAACACAGCGTCTTCAGAGTGCGTAATACCTTCAGGGAATCTCGCGCTGAAAGGTGTGCGGAAAAGTTTTGCGCTTGCGCTGTGAAATACATCAGGCCCGCGCAGATGTGCATAAGTCTCAGCAATTTCCTTTAGTCCTAATGTGCATGAAGAAGCTGATTTTCCTTTTCCGCCGTTCCTCAAAAAGGTATCACCCTTAATTGTTACCTCCCAGCACTGATTAGCGCAAATTAATTCGTCAGGATGTTCACTCTGAGCGTCAAGCAGAGTCTCTATTGCGTCATCCTCTAACCAGTCATCAGAGTCGAGAAAGTATATATATTCCCCCCTTGCCTCATTGATTCCGTGATTCCTTGCCGCTGAGACTCCCGCGTTTTTCTGCGTGAAGACTCGTATCCTGCTGTCAGTTCCTGCGAAATATTCTGCGACTCTCAATGTGTCATCTGTCGAGCCGTCATCGATTATGAGAATCTCAATGTTCTTGTATGTCTGACGAATTGATGAGCCTATTGCGCGGTGAATGTACGGTGCTGTGTTGTATGCGGGAATGATTATTGATACGAGCGCAGAATTTTGGCTGTGGCTTGTGGCTTGTGGCTTAATTGTAGCGTTGTTATCTGCCTGTGTCAAGATTTACTGTCATCCTTTCTTTGTGGGATATGGCGAGATTATACCAGACAACAGCATAACCCCGCCCGCAGTTTTTACATCACAGGCACGAGTCAACATCAACCTTATCAATCATGACATTGAGAATTTCCCGGTCAGTTTCTTTCATGCCAATCTTGCCGATATAGCCCATGTTCTTTATTGTTCGCTCTACGTCATCTTCTACGAATCCCTCGCCGCCCCGGAACTCGTCATAATTCATGCTCATGTGATGGGCTAATATAGCCGCGTGAACAGATGAAGCAATTTTTGCAGCACAGCTCGGTTTAGCTCCGTCGCAAACGATTCCGCCGACATTAGCGAGGGTGTTTGTGATTGTGCGTCCTATGCTCGCGTAATCTCCTCCGGCCATGTACGTTATGCCCGCGCCAGCTCCTGAAGCAGCACTCACAGCACCGCAGAAAGCAGACAATGAGCCGATAAAGTGCTTGATGTATATCGATACGAGATTGCTAACGGCCAAAGCCCTGAACATTTTTGCGCGTGAAATCCTCCATCTTTCAGCAAATTCGACAATGGGAAGTGTTACGGTTATTCCCTGATTGCCGCTTCCTGAATTGATGATTACGGGCAGAGGGCAACCGCTCATTCTTGCGTCGCTTCCTGCTGCGGCTCTGGCACATGCGCAAGTCCTCACGTCGTCGCCCCAAGTCTCAATCATAGTTTTGCCGATACACGCGCCCCATTTGTTGTCGAGTCCTTCCTGTGAGATTCTCACGTTGTACTCAACCTGACGCGCTAAGATCTCTTCAACGTCTGAGACTTTGAGTCCATCAGCAAACTCAACAATCCCGTGAAGAGTCATCATGCTTTTGTCTGCTGTTGATGATTGTGAATCGACTCTGACCTTTTCGGGTGAACGTTCACTGATGATTTTCCCGTCAAGTTTCACGAGGGTAATATTTGTGTGAAAGTTTTCGATTCGCACGAGTGATTTATGATTGGGACTCTCCGCTGTAACCTCGATGAAAAGATTCGGGACATCCTCAGCGAGTGAGACATCACAAAAATTTTCGCTGACAAGTTTACGGGTTAATTCTCTTGCCTCGTCAGTCGCGCCTGAGATGACTTCAAGCTCACGTGATGAGTCGCCTCCCACAGCGCCGAGAATAGCTGCGGCCTCGATACCTTTCTGCCCTCCTGAATTAGGGACAATTACGCCCTTGACGTTCTTGATGATGTTGCCTGAACACGATACATGAAGGTGTGCAGCTTCCTCGCCGAGAGTTTCGCGCGCCTTTGCTGAAGCGTAAGCTATTGCTATAGGTTCGGTGCATCCCATAGCCGGCACAAGCTCTTCACGAAGGATTGCTATGTAGTTTTCGTACTGGTCATGTGAAATCATAGAGACTTTTCCCCCTCTGAATGTGTATGAATTTGTCTGTGAAATCAGCACGATTATATATCATGTTAAAGTTGATAAAAATTATCGGGTATGTTATTCTTTGCGCCGTCAAAAATAGTCAAGGGGGATAAAATTTCGTGAGGCTTTCAACTTCAGCGCGTTACAGCCTGCGTGCGTTGTCTGACTTATGCACGTGCCATGAAGAGCCTGTATCAGTCAGCGACATAGCGTCCCGACAGAATATCCCGTCAGCATATCTTGAGCAGTTGTTCGGGAAATTGCGCAGGGCAGGGATACTTGAGAGCGTCAGAGGCTCACAGGGAGGTTACATTCTTGCACGCCCGGAAAACGAGATAACAATCGCTGAAATCTTGCAGGCAATCGGTGAGCCGCTCATATTCGGGTCATGCCAGACGGAGAAAGGCTGCGAGAACGCCGTGAAATGTCCCACGTTCAGCTTGTGGCGCAAAGTCAAAGGCTCAGTAGATGAGATTCTGAAGTCAACGACTCTTGAGGACATAGCCGACGAAACAATAACCCTTCTTGACGCACAGCCTGACCCCGAACGCATAGAGGCCAGGAGAAAAGCACAAGAATCAAAGGGGGAGTAAATTTTCATGTTCGTATACTTAGACCATACAGCGACGACACCGACAAGCCCTGAAGTTTTGCAGGCAATGACTCCTTATTTCGGGGAAATTTTCGGCAATCCTTCGAGCGTCTATTCATTCTCAAAGAAAAGCCGTGAAGCAATCAGCAAAGCACGTCAGCAAGTCGCAAACGCATTGAACGCAAATTCGGACGAAATATATTTCACAGGCTCCGGGACTGAGGCGGATAACTGGGCGTTGAAAGGGACGTTAGAGAAGGGGAAAATTGCCGGGAAGAATCACATAATCACTACAGCGATTGAGCATCACGCAATACTTCACACATGTGAATATCTCAAGAAAGTAGAAGGTGCTGAAGTAACGTATCTTCCTGTTGACTCAGAAGGCTTTGTGAGTGTTGATGACGTTCGCAAAGCAATCACCGACAAGACCGCTCTTGTGTCTGTTATGTTCGCGAATAACGAGGTCGGTACAATTGAACCTGTTGCGGAAATCGGCGCATTATGCCGGGAGATGAAGATACCTTTTCACACTGACGCGGTGCAGGCAGCGGCACATTTGAAGATTGACGTTAAAGCGATGAATATAGATATGCTCTCGATGTCGGCTCACAAGATGTACGGCCCTAAAGGTGTGGGAGCGTTATACATGCGCAAAGGACTCAGGCCTGAAAATTTCGTACACGGAGGAGCGCAGGAACATGGCCGGAGAGCAAGCACCGAGAATATAGCGGGTATAGTAGGATTCGGGGCGGCAATGGAGATATTGCAGACGAGACTCGCGGATGACGCAGCAATAAATTCAGCACGAAGAGACAGACTCATAGCAGGAATATTAGAGCGAATCCCGCACGCAAAACTCAACGGCGCAACAGGAAATCACAGACTCCCGAACAATATCAACTTCAGCTTTATAGGCGTTGAAGGTGAGACGCTGCTTCTTGACCTTGACGCAAAAGGAATATCAGCCTCAACGGGGAGCGCGTGTTCATCAGAGAGCCTTGACCCCTCGCACGTATTGTTAGCGTTGGGACTGAAGCACGAGATGGCGCACGGTTCATTGAGATTCACGATTGGGAGATTGACGGACGACTCGCAGATAGATTACGTTCTTGACGTTCTGCCGGAAATTGTAGCAAGACGCCGGGCAATGTCGCCGTTATGGGAAGACTACATGAAATCGCAGGAGGGTAAATAGAGATGGCGTTAGATTACAGCAAAAAGGTAATGGATCACTTCATGAATCCTCGCAACGTAGGAGAGATTGAGAATGCTGACGGTGTAGGCGAGGCGGGAAATCCTAAATGCGGGGACATCATGAAGATATACTTGAAGGTGAATCCTGACACGAAAGTTATCGAGGATGTGAAGTTCAAGACATTCGGGTGCGCGAGTGCTATAGCTTCGTCGAGTATGGCAACGGAACTCATCAAGGGACGAACGATAAATGAGGCTTGGGACTTGACGAACAGCGCGGTTGCAGAAGCACTTGACGGACTCCCGCCGATAAAGATGCACTGCTCTGTACTCGCTGAGGAAGCAATACACACGGCCTTGAACGATTACAGGAAGAAAAACGGAATGAAAGAGATTCCTATGGAACATCACGAGGATTAACGGAAGGAAAAATTTTGTCCCTTCTCCGTAAATGGGGGAGGGATTTTTTGTTGTGCTATAATCCGTGAAAATCCCGCATGAAAGGAACTTTTGACAATGGCAGGAAATATCCCGGCCGTAAGTTATGAATTGCCCGTGAGAATCGCACACATAATAGGCAAGATGCAGAACGGAGGAGTCGAAGCCGTTGTGATGAATTACTACAGGAATATTGACCGCACAAAGATACAATATGACTTCATTATAGACTCAGACTCATCAAATCCCGTATTGCAGGACGAAATAGAATCACTCGGCGGAAAAGTCATAACGATTCCCCCGTACCAGAAGCCAGTCTCATATCACAAAGCACTGTACAAACTTTTCACGGAAAACAATTACCCGCTTGCATATTCTCATCTCAATACGCTTTCAGTATTTCCCCTTTTTGCGGCATGGAGGGCAGGAATCCCGATCCGGGTCGCGCACAATCACAGCACAGCAGGAAAAGGCCGGGGCGAGTTCAAGCGCAACATGATGAAGTACACTTTGAGGCCGTTCGCAAAAGTTTTCCCGACTCATCTCTGCGCGTGTTCAGAATATGCAGGTAGATGGATTTTCGGCAAAAACGCAATGGACTCCGGGCGCGTAAGAGTCTGGCCTAACGCAATAGACACAGAACGATTCGCATATAATGAGCGAGTCCGCAATGATATCCGAATGAAGCTGAATCTGACGGGAAAATTCGTAATCGGCCATGCAGGAAGATTTGTTCACGTAAAGAATCATGATTTCCTGATGGATATATTCTCTGAGATTCGCAAAAGGCGTGAAAACTCTGTGCTTCTTCTTGCGGGGGACGGGCCATTGTTCAACATGTTCAGGGACAAAGTGAAATCTGCCGGATTAAGTGATAGCGTTATATTTTTGGGAAGCGTTCACGACATGGAGAAATATTATCAGGCTATGGACTTGTTCATATTTCCGAGCCTTTACGAGGGACTCGGCATGGCGGCGGTTGAGGCGCAAATTTCCGGGCTTCCTGTTATTGCGTCGAGTGAAGTTCCTGATGAGGCGAAATTCTGCGACAACATGAAATTTATGTCATTGCGTCAGTCTGCTAGTGAATGGGCGCAAGAGGCACTGAGGATTTCAGACGGCCATGTGAGAAAAGATATGAGCATTTACGCGAGGGAGTCAGGATTTGACGTTAAGACTCAGGGCGAAAGATTGTCGGAATGGTATTGCTCTCTTCTTGGGATATAGACGTGTGAAAAGTGAGTCCCTCTCCTGAAGATTAGGGGAGGGATTTTTTGTTACTCGTAATCGATTCGCTCAATCTTGAAGATTACCGGCCTTGTTCCGTCAGAGCAGCAAGTGATCATAGTATTCTCGTCCTTCATCCATCCGCGCATTATTGAGCCGCCCTGCAAGCCTGTGTATATGTAGCGTGAAATTGCGTCCCATGCCTCAGAACAGAGGTTTTTCCGGCCCGCCCGCGACTGTCGAGGGGTCAGCGTTTGTCTTTGTGAGAGTGTTGATGCCCATGTGCCAGAAGTCATCGCGTTCATCGTCGCGGAAGAACTCGAACTCATCGCCGACATTGTAGCAGGGGCATTCGCCGGACTGAGGGTCAGCGCAGTATTTTTCCTGCAAGCCGGGGTAAAGTTTCTTGTCAATGACTGTGAGTCTTACTTTGTGTTTCATGAATATACACGTCCTTTGTGAGATTTGCTTTCAGGCTATCACAATCGTATTGCGGATTCAATTCTGAAGTGAATACATGAAATACGTTACAGCAAGAAGATCCCCCGCGCCCCCCGGACTAATCCATCTCCCGATAAATTCACCGTCAAGCCTCCGAATGTCCTCAAGCCCGAATCCCGACTCAATCATTCCCCTTGCGAGCGTCATAACTTCGTGGGCGGTCTCCATGTCATGCCGTGAGATTATGTTCGTGTCGTGAGCATGTGCCATAATGTGAATCAGAGTGAACGACATCGCGTCATTGAGACTCATTCCCCGCGAAAGATATTCCCTCAGCGCAGGAAGCCCCGCAATTCTCACAGAAGGATAGCCCGCTTCAGCTTCTCCCCTTATGCCCGTAATGCCGTGAGTCAGATATACCCGCTCGCCTTTCGTCAGCATGGCCGGAGTCTTTCTGCTTACGTCAGCAAAATCCCTCTCACAGATTCCCGCGCACATTTCCCCCGCAAGTGTCATGACTCCTTCAGCAGTAACTTCACGCCCTGCCCCGGCAATATATCCCGCGCACGCACTCAGAAGACCAAGCGAGAATATTTCCCCCTTGTGAGTGTTGACTCCCCCGGTTGCCTCGAACATTCTTTTTTCAGCAATGACTCCAATCTCACGCACAGCCGGGAAAACTTCAGCAGGAGGAATCCTATTCGCACCTCCCGTGAAGCCTTCCTGTGAAAATTCCGTAAAACTTTTTGCGAGACTCGCCGCGCTCTTCATGAACGTGAAAAAATTCATGTCCTTGTGCGCTCCTGAGTTGCTGCGGTCAACAAGCCCGGGCTTGGGAGTCGCTGACACCTCAAGCAGCATCGCCTCAAGTGCCAGCCTCCCTATTAATTCTGGTGAAAGCATTTTGTGAATGTAAGTTTGTGATTGATGTGATTATTTCTGTGAATGAGACTCAGCTTTACTCGTCAGAATCTTCATCATCATATTCATCTTCGTTATTCTCTGCGTATTCCCGTCCTCTTATCCTCGCCCACAAGAATCTGACTCGCCACACTAATTTATACGCAGCAGGTATCGACAGCATAGCCAGCATTCCGCCCGCCATTAATCCCCCGATAGCCACAACTGCAATAGGCCTCTTCATCTCTGAGCCTCGACCTGTCGACAATAACGGGATTAACGAAACTATTGACGTTACGACAGCCATTAACAGCGACTTGAATCGGACATGGCACGCTTCCTCTACAGCCTCGTAAGGGTGAGTGCCTTTGAGTCTCAACACTTCTGCATAGTCGACGACAACAATTGCATTGTTCACGACCATTCCGACAAGCATTATCATTCCGATGATGGCGAATATTGAGATGTTGACTTCCGACAAGAGCATAGCAGGAACGACTCCAATTGCCGCCATTGGTACGGTTGCGAGGATAACGATACTGTACGTCCACGACTCAAGAATTGCCGCGACAACGAGATATGTTACGACGATTGCGATGATTAGAGTCCTCAACAGCTCCGTGAAATTCTCGGCCATGTCTTCCTGCTCGCCTCCGAAATTTATCGATACTCCTTCAGGAAGAGTCATAGCGTTCACAACATCGCGCATTCTTGCGTTTCCCTCGCCTGATGTTATATATCGTACACGGCCAGTAACAACAACAGCCCTCTCACGTTCGACCCTGCGAATCTCTGTAGGGCCGTCGCTCCACGAAATGTCAGCAAGTTCATCAAGAGGAACAAGCCCGTATGATGTCATTATAGGCAGCTCATGAGCGGTGAAAATGTCGCTTGCTAATGACCGTGAAATCCTCGCTTTGATGTCATACTCGTAGCCGCCCTGACGGAATTTTCCTGAGTCCCTTCCGATGAGATACCCTCTCACTATGCTTGCGAGGTCTGCAATGTTTATCCCTAAAGGTGCGAGCCTCCAGCGTATCGGAGTGATTCGGAGTTCAGGCTTTCCCATTTCCATCTCTATTTTGAGGTCTCTTATGCCTGGAATGACTCTGCCTTTTGCGCGAATCTCTTCTGCAATTGTATAGAGCTGATTCAAGTCCTGCCCCTTTATCTGAATCTCTATCGGGTTTCCGAATCCTGAACGTGTTGCGGCTATTGAGACTTCGACTCCGGGAAGCTCTAAAAGGTACGGGCGAATCTTGTCCGCAAGTGCTTGTGTTGACGGCCTGTCAGGGTCATCATTCATGTAGAGTGCTATTTGAGCCTCGCTGATTGAGTTTGAACGCATCGAGCCTGCTACGGTTGAGACAACGTTCTTGATGTATTTTCGTTCGGGGATTGAGTCAATGTATTTCTCGACCGTGTAAATCATATCCGCTGTCCTGTGAATCGATGAGTTGTTGTCGAGCGTCAATGTGATTCGGACTGTACCGTCATCCGTTGTAGGCGTAAACTCCGTACCAATGAACGCGCCGAGCTTGAGAGAACCATACGTAGCAAGCACAGTGAATACCACCGTCAGAAATGGGAATCTCATGGCCAAATGCAGAATGATGAAGAACATATCCCGGAAGCCGTCAAATATCCAGTTCCACCAGCCTGTGAGAATTTTGCCTATCAAGGGTAATTCATTGTCATGGCCGGTCTTCTTGATACGGGCGGCAAGGCACGGAGTAACCGCCATCGTTACCCACAATGAAAAGCACGTAGCATACACTATAGTAACAGCGTAAGGCTTGAGGAACTGACCAGCTATTGTTGACATTAACGCGACGGGCATGAACACTCCCAAGTTCGTAAGCACTCCAGCAAGGACTGACATTGAGATCTCTACGGTGCCTTCTTCAGCCGCTTCAAACGCTCCGTAACCCATGTCCCTGAACCTGTATATATTCTGTATGATTAATATTGCGTTCATGACAAGAGTACCCATTGAGAGCGCGAGTCCTAATGTACTCATCAAGTTTAGCGTGTACCCGTGAACCTGAAGAGGGACGAACGTAGCCGCAAAAGCAACAGGCATTGAGAACGCCACGATAAATGTCGCTCCGAATCTCCCTAAGAACAAGTAAATCACGAGAGCAGTCAGAGCGATTCCGATTGCAGTATCACGGATGATGTTTTTGACCGCCGACTCTACGAAGCCCGTATCATCATAAGTGTATTCGTACGTGAAATCGGGGTAATCTCTCATCGTCCGGGTCATGAGTCGCTTAATCTGCCGTCCTGCCTCTACAACGTCAGCATTTGAGCGCGGGCTAATTCTGAGCTGCACAACAGGATGACCATCAGCGCGGGCCATGCTCCTTTGGTCTTCCTCGCCGTCAATAACTTCACCGAGCATTGAGAGCCTTACGGGGAGTCCATTCGCGGCGGGTATGAGTATGTCTTCAAGCTGTTCCACCTCGTTGAACTCGCCCATGAGTCGCAAAGATACTTCGTCTTTTGTCTGAGTCACGTAGCCTGACGGTGTAGTCTGGTTGTTCGCGGCTACAACTAAGCAGACGTGCATATAGTCAATCCCGTAATCGCTGAGTGCTGCCGGGTCAAGATTGATGTGAATCTCTCTGTCTCTTCCGCCGGTAACGTCAACTCGTCCGACTCCCTCAACACGAGCCATAACGGGCTGTATTCTGTCCTCAATGAGTTTCTTTGCGGTTTTCTCCGGCATTGATGATGTGAATGAAACGATAAGGAAGGGCTGTGCTGATATGTCGAATTTGCTTGAAACAGGTTCGTCCGCGTCGTCGGGTAAGTCAGGGATTTTTGCTTTCACTTTGTTGTTCACGTCAACGAGTGCTAAGTCCGGGTTAGTTCCTGCTTCCATCTCAACAGCTACCATTGAGATTCCTTCAATTGAGTAAGTCGTGATTGATTTCAGGTTTTCGAGGTCAGCTAATGCGTCTTCAAGCGGTTTGCTTATGAGCTGTTCGATTTCGTTCGGGCCTGCTCCCTGATAGGTAGTGCGGACGAGTACAAACGGCAGTTCAACATCAGGATAAAGCGTAACGCCTAACGTGAAATAACTTGAGATACCGAGCAATATCCATATTACAACAGAACACCCGGTAAAGACCGGGTGCGTGATACAAAACTTTATGAAACCTCTCATGAAAATTTATCCCTCGTTTGAATCGTCCTGTTCAGATTTCCCCGCAATGCCTACATTACGCACAATCCCGACTCCGTCATAAAGCACTCTGTTACCGCTCGTGATTAATGCGTCGCCCGGCTTGAGTCCTGACGTAACTATGACTCTTCCTTCGCGGCCTTCACCTGTCGTTATCTGCGTGAGTTTCGCCCTGTTACCGTCAGCAACGTACACTGACTGAGAATTTCCCCTGTAAACCACAACATTTGACGGGATGACTACAACGCTCTGCTGTGTGTCGACTCTGAATCTTCCTTCTACATATGTTCCCGGTAATATGCCTGAGTTAGCCGGGAGTCCTACTGTTACGGGGTAAAGTCCCGAACCTGACTGCGCTTCAGGGCTAATGCGTTTCACAAATCCCTGGTGTGTTTTTCCGTCGACTCTGATTTCTACCGGCGTTCCTCTGTTGATTCTCGTTATGTCTTTCTTTGACACCATCAAATCGGCTTCCATTTCGCGAGGGTCAACAATCGATAACAATATTGCTCCTGCCTCTGCAACTTCTCCCGGCTCTACGTTCCTTGCCGCTACGATTCCGTCAATGCTGGCTTTGAGTGTCGTGCGCTGTAATGATGACTGTGTTGTTTTGAGTGATGCTTCTGCTGTCTTAACTCTAGAATATGCCGCGTCAACTTCTGACTTTGAGATTCCTCCCTTTGCGTTAAGCTGCTTCAGCCTGTTGTAGTTCAATAATGCCTCGTCGTATGCTGTCTGCCCGGACTGAACCTGAGCTCCTCTTGCGGCGACCTGCAATGTGATTAGAGTCTGCCCGGCCTTTACGGGGCTTCCTACGTCAACATTTACCGTTCTCACTATTTCGCGCTCATATGTCGTTACGTTCTGAGTGTGCGCGCTCTTTGCCTGGCCGTAATAACTTCTCCATGTCTCCCAGTCTGATGTCTTAACCGTCTCTGTCTCTACGGGGTAAACTGTCTCGGTCTGAGTCTCAAGCGAACGCAAATTAGCGGCGGCCTGCGCGAGTTTCGCATTCACCTGAGAGCTTACGAGATACCCCACTCCTATAAGGGCTAAAACCCATAACAATATTCTTATGCGTGTAAAGAACTTCAGCATAAATTAATATCACCTCTGCATAAATTTTTGATGTTTTCTGTGAAACCGCATTATAGCATAGTGAAACACAGCGGCATGAAAAAATTGTGAAAGTAAATTAATATTTTGAGAGTGAAAAGATGAGAGACTTAATTAACCTGAAAAAGGCCGTAACCGCTCTCATCAATTCGTTCAAAAAGTAGTGCGCTCGTAACCATCCGTATGGTCTTTAGCAATTATAACATTTACACAGACCGCTTGAAATCTCCCCTGCAAGTTACGATCTCATACCCGATTTTCTGCATTCTCCTGCTGAGGCATTCCCGGCATTGTGCTGACTCCTCCCCAGTGCATATTTTGTTGTCGTAAAGCTCGTACTTTTTCCGCACACTGACGGGCGACAAATTCGGCATTAACACATTAGCACCTGACATTATGCCCTTCTCGCGTCCTAAAGGGTCAATAGTTCCGAGTGCTGTTGTCGATGGAAGCAAAACAGAATGGTGAATGAGTCTGATGATTGAGAGAAGATAGCATGTCAGCTCCAGAGTCCCCGCGTGATAATTTCCGAACGGCGTATCTTTATGCGGTATGAATGGCCCAATTCCGCACATTTCAGGCTTGAACGTCTCAATGAATTTCAGATCCTCAGCAATATTCCGTGATGTCTGAAACGGACTCCCAACCATGAAGCCGCAGCCGACTTGATAGCCTAATTCCCGCAAGTCTCGCAAGCACTTCATGCGGTTATCGTAGGACATTTCAGCCGGGTGAAGTTTCGCGTAATGCTCCGGGTTCGCTGTCTCATGTCGCAATAAATATCTGTCAGCTCCGCAAGCCTTCAGGAACTTGTAGCTGTCATGACTCCTTTCACCAATCGAGAGAGTTACAGCGCAGTCGGGATATTTTGACTTTATGCCGCGAACGATTCCGCCGAGCCTCTCATCGCTGAAGTATGAGTCCTCGCCTCCCTGTAGCACAAACGTACGGAAGCCCAATGTATAGCCCTCATCAGCGCACGCAATAATCTCATCATGACTCAGCCTGTAACGCTCGCACCGTGAATTGCTCCGTCTTATTCCGCAGTAGTAACAATCATTCCGGCAAATGTTGCTGACCTCAATTAATCCGCGTATGTAGATGTCGTTGCCGTAAATCTCACGACGGACCTTAACAGAAAGAGCGCGGAGAATCTTTGCTGACTCTTCATCGCGCCCCGTGATTAACCGTTCGTACTCTTCAACCGTCAGTGAATGAGTCTCTGACAGCTTGTTGATTAATTCCCTCACTTTGAGAATGCTATTGTTACGCTTACTCCGTCAAGGTTTCCTATTCTCCCGGACAACGCCGATATTACATCCTGCGGCGCGTCAAGGGCTATGCTTATCAGGTTGATATTCTTCTGGTGATAGGGGAGTCCCATTCTGCCGATTATGTGCTGACGGTACTCGTGAAGCGTATTGTTCAGTGCCTCAATTGATGCTGTGTTCTCCACAATGATGCTCATCACTGCGACTCTTGTCTCCATTGTTGAAAGCCTCCTTTTATCTGTAATCCGGGTAAAGTTTTCTTGCGACCTCGTCTGAAACTTCAAAGTGCTGATAGTCTTTTACGCTCTTCCATTCTCCGCCCCATTCAAACCCGCGTTCAGTGAATAACTTGTAGCACAAATCCCCCTTCTCTATCTTGTAGGGAAATTTCTTGCTCCTGTCTGTGTATTCTCCTGCCGTATCTGGTTCGATTGTGAGTTTTCCTTTTACTGTCTTGACATAGGGATTATACAGCGTGTTTATGTCTACTGCCAATCCGAGACCGTGCTTTGAGATTCTTGTCGTGTGTGAAATGAATCGGAAATTGAAGCATGACGAATTATTATCGCGCATTGATGTTTCATCGTCAGCATCATATTCATCAACAAGCCTCACTCTTTCAACAGGATAACCAGCGAGGAACAACGCACGGAAAATTTCGAGAACGTCAGAAGCTATATACACGTTGCAGATTAATTCCCCTCCATGTGTTATGCCCTGCAAATCTTTGTGAAGAACGTGCAAATACCTCAGATCCTCAAGGGGTATGGGGCAGTCATCTTTGTAGGACTTGCCTTTTATGCGCGCGAATGTTGCCTCGTCAATCTCTGAGACCCAAAAGCCGCTCTCATCTTCAGCGCAGAAGGAAGGAATCACAGTCCCAAGAATCAAACATGCAACGATAACGATAACGGGAAATTTCATCATCAAGTATCAGACTCCTTTGTCAAAAATTTATTGCTCAGAATTATACAGGTGATTTTATTTCCGAATTGTAAACCAGAATCATTCACATCAAAACCGAATCGGCGAATCAGAGTCGAGTCCATCAAAACCGAATCAACGAGTCAAAACCGAATCGATAAATCAGAGTCGAGTCCATCAAAACCGAATCGATGAGTCAAAATCATGCGTATCAAAACCGAATCGGCTTCCAAGAATCAAGCACGCAATGACGATACTAATGTAACAAGAAAATTCCTTTTGCCTGAAAATTTAATCACTCGTAGTATACTAACTGTATCACATTCAGATAAGGAGGCGGAAATCATGATTAATCTGAAGAGTTTTGACACGCTCGGGCAGAACGGGCTCGCAATGATGCAGCAGGGACTCAACACAGCCAATGCAGCAAGCGCGCAGGTGCTCGAAAGCGGCGCAGACCCTATGAGCATAGCAGAAGCCTCAATGGGAATGAGTCAGGCGAAAGTTCAGATGGCGTTAGGCTCATGGCTCGTCAAACAGCAGAATGAGCTTATGGAGACATCGCTTCAGATTTTCGGCATCGGACGTAATCACAGCGGATTGTACTAGAATCACACAGCCTGCCTTGAAACACCGGGCGGGCTTTATCATATTTACAAACAAAGGGGACTTAGTAACAGCTGGAGACAAATTATAAAAAAATTGTAAAAACGGTGAGATGATGCTGAAGACAATCAGGGTTATGTTAATTCCTAACGACAAACAGCGGACGCGGTTATTCCAGTTTGCCGGAAGCGCAAGATACGCATATAACTGGGCATTGGAACAGGAGAAGAAAACTCATGATGAAGGCGGAAAATTTCTGTCAAATTATGAATTACGCAAGCGTTTCACAGTCTATAAGAATGAGCCAAATAATCAATGGCTTTATACAATAGGCAACAACGTTTGCAAGCAGGCAGTAAAAGACGCAGTAATAGCCTATGAAAAGTTTTTCAGCGGACTGGCGGAACACCCGAAATACAAGAGCCGCAAACGCAGCAAGCCAAGTTTTTATGCTGACCCGGTAAAGATAAAATTCACGGCTACGCATGTAAAACTTGAGAGCATAGCGCAGAGCAAAAAGAAAAACCGCCAGAGCGCGAACTGGTTCAGGCTTGCAGAACACGAGCGAATACCGACAAACGCAAAATATAGCAATCCGCGAGTAAGTTATGACGGTCTGAATTGGTTTCTGACAGTAGGAATTGAGATTGATACGCCAGAACCTATAACAAGCACAAATGACGGCATCGGAATTGATTTAGGAGTTAAGGACTTGGCAATATGCAGTGATGGCTGTGTCTACAGGAACATTAACAAGACAGGCCGTGTGAGACGGTTAAAGAAGAAACAGCGCAGGCTGCAGCGTAAAATCTCACGGAAATACGAAAAGAACAAGAAAGGAGGAAGTTACCAGAAGACGCACAACATAGTAAAAAGTGAAAAGCAGCTTTTACGAGTAACCCATAAGCTAACGGACATCAGGACGAATTATATTCAGCAAGTTACGACTCAGATAATAAAGCGAGAACCAAGTTTTATTGTCATGGAAGATTTGAATGTAAAAGGAATGATGAAGAACAGACATCTGGCGCGTGCTGTACAGGAACAGAAATTCGCGGAGTTTTACAGAATAATGCAGTACAAATGCGAATGGCACGGCATAAAGTTAATCACGGCGGACAGGTTTTACGCAAGCTCAAAGACATGTTCAATATGCGGGAACATCAAGAAAGATTTGAAGCTGTCAGACAGAACATATCACTGCGGGAATTGCGGGGCTGTTATTGACCGGGATATGAACGCCAGCATAAATTTGTATCACTATGGGAAATCAATAATCAGCCACTGAAACGGAATTATTGATATGTACCCGTACGTTAGCGGGGAATTAAAGCCTCTGGAGCGTTACACCAAACGTGATTAGCGAGCAACACCAGCGAAAGCGGACGCGATGAACGAGGAAAGGAGCGTAACAGTCAATAGCTTTTTATAAGTCTTCTGTAACGGAATTGCTTATAGATGGAGCAGACCCAAGACGAAAAAATTTCTCTCATTAACGGCAGGATTCACACGCAGTCAGGCACAGCATCCAATATCACATTTGAACATGGCCGTATAGTTTCTGTTGATGATGAAAATTTAGGGCTTGACGGGAGGATTATTGACCTTCACGGAAGGACAGCGGTGCCGGGCTTCTGTGATACGAGTCTCGATTTTCTTTCGTGGGCGGAGTCACAAGAGCGTCTCAGCCTTGCCGGTGTTCATTCAGTCCGCGAAATGTCAGAGCTTCTCACAGCATATTCACACGCGAATCCCAAGCCCATGCGCGAATGGTACATAGCCGTGAATCTTCCTGATGAAATTGTGATTTCCCGCGACGATTTGGACTCGGTGATTTCCGCGCTGCCCTGTGCTGTGATTGACGCAAAGAGGAGTCATGCTGTTCTCAACACTCCGGCCATGAATGAGTTCAACATGCCGCAGGACAATGTAGAGCTTGACGAGTTCACGCAGCACCTTCCGCCCCTGAGTGAAGAGGACATAATACACTTGGTGAAAACTTACGCGCCGAAAGCAAACGCGCTCGGAGTAACTGAGATATGGTCAGAATTTCGCGGCGATGCAAAAAGATTGTGGGATATATTCTTCAGTGATGCGTATGATTTGCTGACGTTCCGAATGCGCTGCAATTTTGGTTTTGACAACGTGAGCTCGCTGAATGAATTTCTGTCTGAAGGTTTGCGGACTGGGGACGGTCTTCCGTTCTGCAAGCTCGGAGGAATTATTGTAGACGGGAATTTAGACCAGCAGGAACAGAAGAACATGATTTACTCCGCTCACTTGTCGGGCTGCCAGGTGATAAGCGACAACAATAAATCATGCCTCAACGCGCTTGAGAAAGTCATAAAGAGATCCCGCAAAAACTCACGACACATAATAAGGAACATGGCCGGGAATCTTATCGACAGGATGAGGATATTGGGACTCGGAGGAATTGCGCTGTCCGGGAATGAGAATGATTTTGTTCACGAGGCATTCCAGAACGGACTCGTAATCTCAGCGGGAAGCGGTTCGGATCTCGTATCACCCGCAAGAATAATCAGCTCTTTTGTGTCTCAGGGATTGAGCGTTGCTGAGGCACTGAGCGTATATACGTGGTCAGCTTCATGGAACGGAGGACTCGAATCCCGCCGGGGTGAATTGGCTGTCGGGAATGACGCGGACATAGTGATACTTGAGCAAGATCCGTTTTTGGTGAGGCCGGAAGAAATTGCCGGGATTGATACGGCTATGACATTCTGCGCGGGCTGTGCTGTTTATGACTCCGGCGCGATATAACTTTAGGAGGGTAAAAATATGAGGAGTGCAGGAATATTACTGCCGGTTACGTCTCTTCCGTCAAAATTCGGCATAGGTGATTTCGGTCCTGAAGCGGTGAAGTTTGCTGACTTTCTTCACGACGCGGGCCAAAAGATATGGCAGGTTCTTCCGATGACAACGATAGACTCCGGGTGCGGAAATTCTCCCTACAGTCCTACGAGCGCATTTGCGGGGAATTATCTTCTTGTCAGCCCTGAAATTTTAGCGGACGAAGGAATGATTACGCCCGACGAGTTAGAGAAGCTGTCAGCAAAATATGACTTCACGAAAAATCCTGAGAGAGTCGACTACGAGTCAGCAAGAGCCTTCAAGACGGAAATACTTAATGCCGCGCACAAACGCTACATGAAGGGAAATACTTCAGACTTCCGGGCGTTCACAGCGTCAACAGAATGGCTTGAAGATTTCGCATTGTTCAGTGTGATAAAGCAGGTGAACGGCGGGGCAGCCTGGTACGACTGGCCGGAAGATCTCAAGCACAGAGACCCCGAATCGATTCGCAAATTCAAGGCTGAATACTCCGCTGAAATTTCGCGCCAGGAATTTTACCAGTATATATTCTTCCGTCAGGTTAAAGCACTTCACAAATACTTGAATGACCTTGATATTCAGATTGTGGGAGATATGCCCTTGTATGTTACGAGAGACTGCGCGGACGTTTGGCAGAATCCCTCACAGTTTGACATTGGCGAGGATTTGAACCCCGTAACAGTTGCAGGAGTCCCGCCGGATTACTTCAGCGCGGACGGTCAGTTATGGGGAAATCCCTGCTACAAGTGGGACGTTATGGAGAAGGACGGCTTTGCGTGGTGGATTCGGAGGCTGAAGAATCTTCTTGCAATGTTCGACAAGATTCGCATTGATCATTTCCGGGGGCTTGTTGCGTACTGGGCAGTTCCCTACGGCGAGGAGACCGCGAAAAATGGTGAATGGGTTGATGTTCCCTATGAGAAATTCTTTGCCGCGCTCAAGGAGAATTTCCCCTCAATGCCATTCTGGGCGGAAAATCTCGGAATAATCACGCCGGACGTTGAAGAGGTCAGAAAGGATTACAGCCTTCCGGGAATGCTCGTTCTTCATTTCGCTTGGGGAAATCCTGCCGATAACCCGTACGCCCCTCACAATCACACGCGGGACTCAGTCGTTTACACCGGGACTCACGACAACAACACGTCGCGGGGATGGTTCGAGAATGATGCCTCAGAGGACGAAATCAACAATTTTGCGTCATATATCGGGCGTGGAGTAATGGACGGCTTCATTTTTGCGTCTGAAGTAACGCGGCTTGCAGTGAGTTCTGTTGCTGACACTGCGGTTATTGCCATGCAGGACTATTTGAGGCTCGGAGCTGACGCAAGAGTCAACATTCCTTCAACGCCTTCTGGTAATTGGGAGTGGAGGATGAGAAGTGATGCAATACCTGACGGACTCGCTGACAGGATAAAGGCGGCCTGCAAACTTTACGGAAGAATATAGAGTCAAAAGCGCGAGAATCTCCCGGCAGCCTGAAAACCTCCGGGGGAATTTTTTTGTCCCTGCGTAACAAAAACTCCCTGACTTAACATCAAGGAGTCTTCATCATCTTCATGGGCCCACCTGGACTCGAACCAGGAACCTTCCGGTTATGAGCCGGTGGCTCTAACCACTTGAGCTATGGGCCCGGCTCGAAACAACGAAAGATTTTACACGCCCTCTTCTTTTGCGTCAAGCCTTAATTTTTCACGGACTCGATTCACTGCTGTCGACTCACTTTTGGCTGACTCGACTCACAATCAGCGATTCACTTTTGACGGACTCGACTCGTTTTTGCAGACTCGACTCGTAATCAGCGATTCACTTTTGGCAGACTCGACTCACTTTTGCAGATTCGACTCGCGGCTGTCGATTCGCTTTTGACGGACTCGACTCACTTTTGACGCTGAAATTTTTTGACCGCGCTTTGATTTCACGTAAATTGAAACTTGTATTATAATCTGGCATAACAATACCCCGTTACAATATAGAGCAATACATTCATACAGAAAGGAAGCAGACAGTCATGAAGGAATTTACGTATGTCATCACCGATCCTGTAGGCATCCACGCACGCCCCGCCGGTTTACTCGTCAAGGAGGCAAAGAACTTCAAGAGCACTGCGACATTCATCAAGGGCGAGAAGTCAGCGAAAGCAACCGCCCTCATGAAGCTCATGGGAATGGGAATCAAGCAGGGAGATGAAGTGCTCGTCCGCGTGGAAGGTGAAGACGAAGAAGCCTGCGCCGCCGCTCTGGAGAAATTCATGAAGGAGAACTTCTAGCCAAATGGAAACCTTCAAGGGTACGAAAATCGTAAACGGTATAGCAATCGGCAAGATAAAAATCTACAAAGCTCCCGTCTACGAAATCAGCGAAGCACTTATCAGCGACATTGCCGGGGAAATTGAGAGGTTCGAGGCAGCGCGCCTGAAAGTGCAGGAGGATCAGAACGCTCTTTACGACAAAGAGATGAAAGCCGGACACAAGGACACCGCCGGAATATTCGAGGCTCACGCGATGATGCTTGATGATGAAGATACCCTCATAGAGCCGTGCAAGGACATTATTGGCGAGGGACATACGGCAGAATACGCGGTGAGAGAAGCATTTGACGAGGCCGCGAAGCAGTTCAGCGAGATGGAAGATGAATACTTCCGCGCAAGAAGCGCAGACGTTATCGACCTGAAAAACTCAATGCTTGATGTTCTTTTCGGCGCGGACACTTCAAGCCTTCAGGGAACAGAACCGGCAATCCTCGTAGCAGAAGATTTAGCCCCGTCAGAAACAGTGAAGCTCGACAAGTCATTACTTCTCGGACTCGTTACCAGACTCGGAAGCTCAAACAGCCACACAGCAATTTTAGCCCGCTCCATGAACTGGCCTACGCTGATTCAGTGCCATGATATAGCGGATGACTGGGACGGGAAATTTGCGATTCTCGACGGCTATAACTCATGCATATACATTGAGCCGGACCAGAATATTATCGACGAGCTTTCAGCAAAGCAGGCTGAGGACAAGCGCAAAGAAGAGGAGCTGCAGAAACTCAAAGGACAGCCCAGCGTAACGAAAGACGGCCGGAAGGTGAAACTTTATGCCAACATAGGCGGCCCGAAAGATGTCAAGGCAGTAATCGAGAATGATGCAGAGGGAGTCGGCTTGTTCCGTTCTGAGTTCGTATATCTCAACAGCAAGACAGACCCGACAGAGGAAGAGCAGTTCAAAGCATACAAGCAGGTGTTAGAGGGACTCGCGCCCCGAATGGTAATCATAAGAACGTGCGACATTGGCGCGGATAAGACTATCGACTATATGAACCTCGAAAAGGAAGAAAACCCCGCGTTAGGTTTCAGGGCTGTGAGAATCTGTTTGACCCGTCCGGATTTCTTCAAGCGTCAGTTGCGTGCATTGCTCCGGGCTTCAGCGTTCGGCAATCTCGGAATCATGTTCCCTATGATAATAAGCAAGTGGGAAGTTGTGAAGTGCAAAGAGATTCTGAACGAGTGCAAAAAGGAGCTTGAAGCAGAGGGAGTAACAATCGGTAAATATGAGATCGGCATAATGATTGAGACACCCGCGGCGGCATTGTGCGCTGATGAGTTAGCAGAGGAAGTAGATTTCTTCTCGCTGGGAACAAATGACTTGACGCAGTACACGTGCGCTATTGACCGACAGAGCGCGAGCCTTGAGCCTTTCGCGAACACACATCACCCGGCTGTACTGAGGCTCATACGCGAAACTATAGAGGCAGGACACCGCCATAACACATGGGTAGGGATCTGCGGTGAATTGGGAGCTGATCCGACGCTGACAGAAGATTTCCTGAAGTGGGGAGTCGATGAGCTTTCAGTCAACCCGAAGAGCATACTTCCTTTGCGCGGAAATGTGCGGAATGTTGACCTGTCGAAATACGAGACTGAATCCCCGGAAGCTGAAGAGAAGCCCGACTCAGTTCAGGCACCTAAGCGGAAGGGATTTTTTGGGAGGTTATTCAGTTAGATGTTATACGGAGCATTAGAAGCAGGCGGAACAAAAATGATTTGCGCCGTCGGCAATGAAAACGGACAGATATTAGATCAGGAGTCAATTCCCACGACGACACCTGAAGAGACAATGCCGAAAATCATAGAATACTTCACGGCAAAAATTTCAGCAGACCTTCCTGAAGATGACAGAATAAAGGCTCTTGGTATTGCGTGCTTCGGGCCTGTTGACGTGAGGCCGAAATCAAAGACTTACGGGAACATTCTCAATACCCCTAAAATTCCGTGGCGCAATTATCCGGTGGTTAAGACTCTTGCTGAAGCTCTGAATATCCCGGTATGCATTGACACGGACGTGAACGGATCATTACTCGGCGAGGCTACATGGGGCTGCGCTCAGGGACTCACTGACGCTGTGTATTTCACGATCGGAACGGGAATCGGAATGGGCGCGATGTCAGGCGGAAAACTCATTCACGGAATGCTGCACCCTGAAGCGGGTCATCTCTTCATGGTCAAAATTGATGGCGACGAATATAAAGGTCATTGCCCTTCACACGGCGCGTGCTTTGAGGGAATGGCGAGCGGCCCTGCAATTCAGGAACGCTGGGGAAAACCGGGGAAGGAACTCGCTGACATGCCGGAAGTCTGGGAGCTTGAAGCAAAATATATCGCTCAGGCACTCACAGACATAACAATGGTACTCAGCCCGCAGAAAATAATTCTCGGCGGCGGCGTAATGGCTCAGTCTCAGCTGTTCCCGATGATAAGGAAATATGTTACGGAGTACATCAACAACTACATCGACACAAAGGAACTCCGCAACATGAACGCCTATATTACCCCCGCTGCCCTCAACGGCAATCAGGGAATAATGGGCGCAATCAAGCTCGCTGTAATGGCGGCTGAAGAAGAAGCAGAATAAAACAGTTCACGAAAATTTTTCCCTGCCCTGACGGAAAAGCAATCGGGGCGGGGATTATCCCATCACAGGAATCGAGGCAGTAAACTTTATGGCAGAAATTCAGAACACAACCCCGGCAAAAAAGGAAGCAAGTCAGGACTTCAGAGACATAGACGTTGAGTCGCTTGGCGAGGAGCATATTAATTTAGTCTTCAAACTTGGGCAGGAGAATTTCGGCGTTGATGTGAATATGGTTCGCGAGATTGTCCGGGTCCCTTCATTTATCACGAGAGTCCCGAACGCTCCCGCATATATTCGCGGAGTGATTAACTTGCGCGGAACAATCGTCCCAGTTTTTGACATGCACATGAAAATCGGAATGGCCGGTCATCCTCTCACTGATGAGGCGCGAATAGTAGTTATCTCCGTCAATGAAGTAACATTCGGAATGATAGTAAACTCTGTAAGGGAAGTATTGACGATATATGACTCACAGCTTGAAGTAGCTACAAAATTGTCATCAGCGATTGACCGGCGTTATGTGTTATGGGTAGCGAAGCCGGCGGATGACAGGCTCATATTGCTTCTTGATGTCTCTAACTTGTTTGAGCTTGACCAGATTTTAGAGGACAGCGAGTAATTATCATGCGCAGAATTTTTACGTTTGCGCTTTCGGCTCTGCTAGTCCTCTCTTTTTGTGCCTTTGCGTTTGCTGATGCGATGCTTTACAGGGGACAAAACAGCGTCGGTGCAGTTCCTTCTGTCGACAAAAATTCACAGCTCTGTGTTTCGGTTGAAGACTTAGGGCGTATGTTCGGCTTCTCAGCAAAGAGGGAGAATGATGAGCTTTCGTTGTCTCGCGGAAATGCTTTGATTCGAATCTCGCTCGGTGCTACAGCAGGGTGGTACGGTTATTCTATTATCCCGTTATACTCTGCGCCTTTTGAGGAGGGCGGAAAATTCTGGGTAGACTCTCAGAGCGCGGCGGCGTTGTTTCAGAGATTTTCAGGCAAGGGGACGGCAAACAGGCTTCGTTTCGCAAAGATCGCAGGAAGCTCGGCCATGAGGACAACAGATTACGGCGATTTCGGGTACGCTGAAGAAAATCAGACCGCAAAGAAATCTGAACCCTCTGTAGACCTCAACGAGATAATCAACAGGACAGTGCAGACAAATTCACCGTACACACAAACCGCACAGAACCGACAGAATCAGAGTCATCAGAATCAGACTCAGACTCCGAAACCCGATCAGCCATCAAGGAAGCGACGGCCCAAAACAGAACAGCCCAAAATCGTGGAGGCTCCTCAAGATTCACAGCCCGTAATCGCAGCTTCAGAGAAAAAATCATCGGGCAAATCTCAGCCGCGCATGGAGACATTCACGCCGGATGACTCGAAAAATGATGACGAGGAAAATTACAGCGGAACGATTCAGGGCATAAGATGGACGGCACAAGAGGGAGCGCACAAAAAGATTCGCGCCGTTGTCATGGCCGAGGAAGGTTCAGACCCTCAAGTCTACATGGAGAAGGGAAAACTTCACGCCCTCTTCGCGTCAAGCCTCGAAAACTCAAAGAGCATCGCTTCACCCTACGCAGAGAATATCAAGGCCGAAATCAAAACAAACATTGACGGAGCTGAATTGATTTTCACGCCTGAAGGAATCACTAAGGCCGAAAAACTTGTGCTCAATAATCCCCGCCGTATAGTGTTCGATTTCTTTTACCCTGAAGATGAGAACTTCACCGAGACTCCGACTCAGACAGCAAAGACTGACTTTCAGCTTCCCGGCCAAGTCTCAGAGACTCAAGAAAGGACTCAGACAGCAGAGACTCCCGCAAAGACTCAGACTCCTTCAGAGCAGAAATCTGACCCGGCAATAATCCGCATTCCTGACACAAAGACATCAAGGACTCCAGCGACTATGACTCCTCCAAGCACCATAACGATTCCCACAAGCCCGCAGGCAGCAGAGAGACTCAGAGCCAGCAAGAGTCAGAAAACTATCGTAATAGATCCCGGGCACGGCGGAAAAGACCCCGGAGCTATGGACAACGGAGTGAAGGAAAAAGATGTAAACCTCGCTGTAGGACTCGAACTTCAAAGAGCATTGCTTGCGAGAGGCTATAATGCTGTCATGACGAGGGCGACAGATGTTTATCTCAAACTTCAGGAACGAACCGACATAGCTAATAATGTTGAGGCTGATTTGTTCGTAAGTGTTCACGTCAACGCGTTGCCGTCAAGAAAATCAATGTCAGGCTTCGAGATATATATCATGGCACTTCCTACGGACAAGGACGCAATGGAGCTCGCGAAAGTTGAGAACCGCGAATATGTTGAAGGCAAGGGAATGGACTCGGCGAATGTCGACAGAAGAACAGAAATGCTTCTGCGTATATTGGGCGACATGCAGCAGAACAACAAGATCTCAGAAAGCACAGACTTTGCGGCCATGCTCTACAATGCAGGAGTGAGGAACGGACTACCGATGAGGCGAGTTGCTCAGGCACCCTTCTTTGTGCTGCGAGGCGCGGGAATGCCGGCAGTATTGCTTGAGATCGGATTCGTAACGAACGTTAACGAGTCCCAGCTTCTTACGACTCCTGCGTACCAGCAGAGAATAGCAAACGCAATGTCCGAAGGCATAGCAAACTACATAAAGTAAAAGGAATGGTGAAAAGATTATGCCGCCTTTAAGACGCAATGACTCAGGAAGGCCAGTACCAAACAGACGCAGGCAGGCTCAATTGGCAATGGCTGAAGCAGAAGCCCGCAAACGTCATCAGCAGATGAAGAAGCCAAAGCCCTCACGGTATGACGATGACGACAAGAAGCCGACTCCCCTCTTGCTGAGAATACTATCGATACTCGGAGTGATACTGTTATGCTTTGTGCTTGGTTATCTCGGCACGTCATGGGTTGTGGACTTCCTCAACAAAAAATTATTGCTCAAGCCCGAAAACAGAATCGAGAATCAAGAAGACCTGTCGAATTTTGAGGAGTCAGAAAGAAGGCAGGCAGCACGGAACGCAATCATGTCTGGCGGAAATGTTCAGCAAATTTCACTCAACCTCTATCACGTTAAGGACAACTCAATAACCGAGACTAGGAAGAATTTTCTTGCGCTCACCCGCGAGGACAATATACGCGATGCCGTCAACGAGATTATAGAGTTAAGCGGAGTACCGAATGCCGACAAGATAAAACTGCTTCACGTGTTCAGGAATGATGAGACAGCGTTCCTTGACATGCCGGGGCAGTTTGCTTCCGCCCTTAACTCAATGGGAAAACAGAAATCACTTCTCCTAATCACAGGCATCGTGCGCACAATGCAGGAAAACTTTTCGCCCATCTCGCAGGTAAGATTTCTCATCGACTCAAAGACTCCGGGCCGTGAAGGAATCGTAGACCTCTCGTCAGTGTGGAAGCTCCCGAAAAAAAGTTAGGAGTCCCGGAAATGTTCAGAAAGTTAATTATAGCGACTGGCAACAAAGGGAAGTACAGAGAGTTTTGCGAGATAATCCGAGACGTAGCGGGTGAAAATTTTGCTGACGAAATAATTTTTGCGCCAGAAATTTCACGCATGATTGTTGACGAGACCGGGAAAACTTACGCGGAAAATTCTATGTTGAAGGCTCGCGCTTGGGCTGAACGTTCAGGGCTTCCTTGTCTTGCTGATGACTCCGGGCTTGAAGTCGACGCTCTCAACGGTGCGCCGGGTCTCTATTCTGCGCGGGTGATTCAGGGCGGGGACTCCGACAAAGTTTCGTGGCTTCTCGGTCAGCTTGAAGGAGTCGAAAACAGGCGGGCAAGATTCGCGGCGGCGTTATGCTTGTGCGTCCCGGAAAAATTCACGCTCATCACTGAAAGCTATTGTCCCGGAAAAATTATTGACTCTCCGCGAGGTTATGACGGTTTCGGATATGACCCCGTGTTTTTGCCTAATGGTTACTATCTCACCTTTGCGGAACTGCCCGGCCATGTCAAAAATAAAATCTCACACAGAACTAACGCATTCAAAAAGTTAAACGCTCACATAAAAACGGACTCGCTGTAACAAAATCATTACGCACAAAAGGAGGCCGCTATTTGTCAATCTCATCATTAAGGCTGAAGGGCTTCAAGAGTTTCGGCACTCAATGCGATTTCACATTCTCAAAAAATTTCACAGCCATCGTAGGCCCAAACGGTTCAGGCAAAAGCAACATTCTCGACGCGCTGAAATGGATTCTCGGTGAAGGCTCGCCAGCAGGACTCAGAATCACAAGACAGAGCGACTTGCTTTTTCAGGGCAGCAGCTCATCACCCCCGGCACTCTCAGCAGAAGTTTCACTCAGACTCACGAACGACACCGAACGCGCAAGCCTCAGAAGAGTCTTCACGAAGGACGGCTCATCGTTATACCTCGACAGCAAAAGAATATTGCTTCAGGAACTCGGAAGCGTAAAGCAGCGTTTCAATCTTGAAGGCGAGGGATTCGCATTGATAGGACAGGGCGAAATATCACAGACGATTCATCAACGCCCAAAAGAAAGACGCAGGCAGCTCGACTCACTTTTCGGGATTGAACGTTACAGAGAGAAACGGGATGACACACTCAAGAGACTCGATGACGCACAATCGGAGGCACTCAGGATTCAGACTCTCATTGATGAGCTTGACGCACGGAGGCAGGAAATATCTTCAGACGTTGAGACCGCCGTAACAGCTCAGGGAATAATCGACAGCTTAGAGATATTGAGGCATGATTACTACTTTGTGAGGCGTTACGCAATCGAGAAAGAACAGGCCGACTCAGAATTGCAGCGTCATATATTATTGTCGAGGCTTGAGACTTTAGAGAGATGGTTACGGTTATGGGAGTCAGGTCTCAGGCATTACGAGGGAAAATTACAGGAGAGTCCGCAGAATCATGGCTACAATTCACAGCTTGAGTCTCTAACGTCGCAGAAAGATTCGATTCAGCGCAGGGCATTTCAGCTTTCAACACAAGTGCAGAGCATAAAGTCCCGGCGAATGACTCTGAATGATGAGCTTGACACACTAAGAATACAGAAGGAAGCATTGTCGCATGAACGTGAGCGGACTCACAGCGAGCACGAAAATTTACGGCTTGAGCTTGAGGCAAAGCAGAAGGAGTTTTCACGGAAGGAAGAAACCTTCAGGCAGTCGCAGAAAGAATCACAGGCAATAATCTCACGGCGCAAAAAGATTCTTGATGACATAGCCGGGCTTAAGCTCAGAAAGTCGCGGAATGAGTCAGAGATTTCAGCATCAGAATCACAGCATGAGTCATTGTCGCAGGAAATAGAGTCGTTACAGGCAGAACACGAATCACGCCAGCAAAATTTATCCCTTCTCACAGAACGAAAGAACAAACTTCAGGAACGCTACACGCAATTAACATTCACGCTTCAGCAGAAGGCCTCACAGATTCAGGCGTTAAGGCGGGACTTGTCGCACACAGAGTCGCAGCTCAGTCATACTTTCACAGCCGGAAATTACCCCGAACCCGTAAGAATAATCCTTCAGGCAGCAGAAAAGAGTCTCATTCGCTCAAAGCCCGTAATCACCGCTGACGTTTTCACCTGCTCAAGTCCTGACGTTGCGGAAGCTGTCGAGGCGTTCTTGGGAGGCCGTCAATATTGGCTGTTGGTTCACACGATGGAGGAAGCTCAAGAAGGCGTTGACTTTCTCAAGACTCACATGGCCGGGCGCGCAACGTATCTCGCACTCGAAAGATGCCGGGAACGAAATCATGACAGCAGACTCGCTTTTGCTGACGGGGTAATAGGCTGGGCGGTTGACCTCGTGAATGTCGCTGACGAATGGAGGCTCGCAATATCTCACATGATGGGCGACTTGCTGATTGTCAGCGATTACACGACAGGCGCGGAAATCATCAGGGCTGGCGCAAAGTTCCCAATTGCTACGACTGAGGGCGATATTTTTGCGACAGGAGGGACAATAACAGGCGGGGCATCTCGGAACAAATCGGGGGCTGTAACTTCACGGCAGAAAGCGGACGAGTTACGGCTGAAAATTTCTGAGCTTGCCGGGAGTCTCGAAGCACTTTCAGAGTCAGAACGCCGAGTCAAAACTGAGGCTGAAGAGTCCGAGTCAACGCTTCAAGATTTGATTGCCGAAATAAATTCGGAGTCACGGAACATTAACAGCGTCAGCAAAAATCTTCAGCGACTCAAGAATGAGCAGGCCGATTCCGAATCACGTTCGCAGAAATTAGCGCGTGAGATTCACGACATGGCCGGGAAAATTGAGTCCCTCGAAAATGAATTGTCAACTCTTCCTGATGTAACAAGTGAGGACTTTGACTCTCTGCTCGCTCCTTTGAGGAATGAGATTCGATTGCTGTCTGAGAGGCTCAATGTTACTAGGACTCTTTATGAGCGAGTCGACGGCGAGTATTTGAAGGTGTCAGAAAGAATCGCTAAGGGAGAGTCAGAAATTTCTTCAGGGATTGAGACCGAGAGAATTAACCGTGAGGAGCTTTTCACGCTTGCAGAGGACAAGAAGAAACTTCACCGCGAGGAAGTGAAGCTGCGTCATGAAATCGCAAAGCACAACAGCGAGTTCGCCGGGGCAATGAAGAGAGTCGAGTCATTACGGAAAAAATTTGCGCGGTCATCTGAAAACGTTTCGGCCATGAAGAACAATATCTCGCAGGTTGAGTCAAAAATTTCTCACATCGAGTCGGAATGCTCGCAGCTCATTGACCTTTGGGAGGAGAAATACCCTTACGACAAAAACGAGGCACGAGACACAGAAGGCGGGCGCGAATTGACATCATCATTACGCAGGCTCGAAAGGGAGCTTAAAGCATTGGGAGCGTACAATCTCGGCGCAATCTCTGAAGACCAGTCACTCGCAGAACGTATAGACTTCTTGACGGATCAGCTTGACGACGTGAACACATCAGCGGACGAACTGAAAGCCTTGATTGATGACACAGACTCGCAGGTTGAACGCTCATTCACCGACTCAATGACTCGAATCGACTCACGCTTCAATGAGTTGTTCGTGAGATTATTCGGCGGCGGCGAGGCGAGATTGATATTGCAGGACGGTGACTCGGTGTGGGACAAAGGAGTCGAAATCTTCGCGCGTCCTCCGGGAAAAAAGCTGCAAAACATTTCTCAGCTATCGGGCGGCGAGCAGTCATTGACATCTATAGCCCTCATCTTTGCGACACTTGAAGCGGCGGGAAGCTCTCTTGCTGTACTTGATGAGGTTGACGCGGCACTTGATGAATACAATCTTGTGAGGTTCGCGGAGCTTGCGCGGGAATATTCGCAGAGGATTCAGATCATCGCGATGACTCACAGGCGTGCGACTATGGAACGTGCTGACCTTATTTACGGCGTAACTATGATTGAGGCGGGACTCTCTGCTACCGTCGGCATTAACCCGGAGAATTATGCTTGAGACAACTTTTGACGATGTACTTTTCGGCAGCGTGAAAATGATTCAGCCCATCAGCGGCCCTCGTGTGAACATGGACACGGTGTTATTGTCCGCGTGGGTAAGAGTCCGTTCGGGAATGCGCGAGATATTAGAGGCAGGGTGCGCGACTGGTGCTATATCTCTCATACTCGCACAGCGTCATAGGGTTGTTAATGTTACAGGAGTCGACATTCAGCCGGAACTGATTCGAATCGCGAGACTCAACGCTGAGAATAATAATCTCTCTGACAGGGTGAAATTCATTGCGGGAGATCTGCGCGACAAGAAGCTATTGCCTTCCGGGAGATTTGATGCTGTTGTGATGAATCCTCCGTATTCGTCTCTCATGGCCGGACGTGAAAGCCCTGATGACTCTCGCACAACAGCGCGTCTTGAAGTGTCCTGCACTCCTGATGATGTCGCTGAGTTATCGCGGCGGGTTCTCAAGAGCAGAGGGAGACTCTTCACCATCTTCACGAGTCAGAGGCTCGACTCTTTTCTGTCATCGATGAGAAATCACAGAATGATTCCCAAGAGACTGCGCCCAGTTTACCCAAGAATGAATTATAATTCCGGCGTATTCTTGTCCGAATGCGTTAAAGACGGCGGCGAGGGAATGAATATACTTCCTCCGCTTTTCGTTAGGGATGAGAGTAACAACTACACGCCCGAAATTTTGAGAGCATACGAGATTGACGGGCATGTATAGAAATGAGGAGATAAAATTTGTATGAGGCTTTAGCAATTGGTGCGTTGCTTTTCATTTTCAAGAAGCTGAATCAAGCAGGAGTACCCAAAAAATTATTGCAGTTATTTTTTCTCATTGCTTTACTTTGGTTTGTCTTAGCGTCTACAGCGGGATATGATTTTCACGCAGCAGAGTATGACATATTCCCCCTTCACTTTAACGAGATAATTCGCGCCGTGAACAAGACAGCCGTAATTATTCTGCTCTATTGGTTCGGAATGACTTTTCTTGTTGACCTCGTTACGCGCTTCAAAGGTTTCACAAAGAAGAAGGCTCTTTGCGCGTTCGTTCTCACGCTGTGCATTACAGGTTACAGCATGTGGGAGGCGTATTACGTTCAGCCCGTATACGTAACAATTCCGACTCGCAAACTCCCTGAAGGCACCGACAAACTGAGAATAGCATTTCTTGTTGACGTTCACATAGGAGGACTCGCAACAACAGCTCACATTGAGAGAGTCATGAAGATTGTTGACGAAGCGAAGCCCGATATACTTTTGCTCGGAGGAGATGTCATTGACGGTGATATGTCGTACAGGCCGCGTGAACTCGCAATGCTGAAACATGCCGCTAAGAATGCGCGTTACGGAGCTTTTGCGGTCAACGGGAATCACGAGCACTATTTGATTCTTGATGAAGATGTTGAAGGAATAATCCGGGACTGCGAATATGATTTGCTGATTGATGAACGCCGCGAAGTTGCCGGGATAACATTAATCGGACTTGAAGATACGCTTTACGGATGGCTGAAAATTTTTGAGAAACCCGAAGACAAAGACAGATTCATTCTCGTACTCAAGCACAGGCCGGGAATACCTTTTGACGCAGAGGGAAGATTTGACTTGATGCTAGCGGGTCATACTCACGGCGGGCAGTTCTGGCCATTGGGTTACTTCAAGCGCAGGGCACTTAACAGCGATCAGGGACTCACAAAGAAGGCGGGCGGATATGTCTACGTCAGCAACGGTTCAGGCTTCAACCAGGCCATGATGAGATTGTTTGTTCCTCCTGAAGTAACAATCATTGATATTGTCCGTGAAGATTAATGCCTCTGACTCTCGTCCCGACTCCAATCGGAAATCTTGAAGATATAACTTTGCGCGCTCTTCGTGTTCTCCGTGAGGCCGATATTATAGCCTGCGAGGACACGAGGACTTCAGCAATACTTCTCAATCATTATGACATTCACAAGCCGCTTACGTCATTTCACATTCACAACGAGAATGACAAGCTGCCCTTTCTGCTGCAAAAACTTCATGAGGGACTCAAAGTCGCAGTGATTTCTGACGCAGGTACTCCGGGAATCTCCGACCCAGGGTGGATATTATTGCGGCGTGCTGTTGATGAGGGATTGAGCGTTGATGTTCTTCCCGGGCCGAATGCTGTGATACCTGCTTTGCTTTTGTCGGGATTGAGTCCTCAGCCGTTTATGTTCGCGGGATTCCCGCCAGAGAAACACGGGGAGCGTGTGAGACTCTTTGAGGCCGTCAAGAATTTTCACGGGGCATTATGCTTCTACATTTCCCCGCACAAGGCCATGAAGGATATTGCTGACATGATTCAGATTCTCGGCGACAGGGAGTCAGCTTTAGTCCGGGAAATAAGCAAAGTGTATCAGGAGTCTATACGCGGGACTCTCAGCTCGATACTTGAGCGCGTGACTCAGGGCGTTAAAGGTGAATTGGTGCTTGTTGTGTCGGGCTGTGAAGACTCCGTTAATGACTCGTGGAAGTCAGAAGCACTCTCAATGATTCATGACGGAATGAGCGTGAAAGACACCGTGAAAATCATTGGGGACAAATACAGAGTCTCACCCAACGAAGCAAAAAGATTCATCATCTCTCAGCGTCAAGACTTACTGAGATAATCCGCAAACGTCAAGCCCGCGCTGTTCTTCATGGCCGGGTCAGCTCCAGCGTCAAGCAAAATCTGCAAGTTCTGTGATTTGATTCGCATCTTCCCTTCAAGAATGGCATGATAAAAATGATTCCTCGCCGCGAGAATCAATGCTGTATTCCCCGCGCTGTTTTGTGCGTTTACGTCTGCTCCAGCGTCAATGAGTGAGTACAAAATTTCCGGCCTTATGTTTTTTGCAGCCGCTAACATTAATGCGGTAGTTCCGTCTTTGTCCTTTGCGTTTACGTCCGAGCCTGCATCAATGAATATGCGAATGATTTCCGGGTTCGCGCTTTTCTCAGCCGCATACATGAGAACAGTTTTGCCGTCAGAGTCTCTTATCGTGCGTATATTTTTCCCGGCCTTTGTGAGCCTCTCTGTGATGATTCTTGCCGGCTCTGAGCTTTCGTTTTCAGCCGCGTAAAATATTGCCGTCCTTCTTTGATTGTCCCTCGCGTTAATCTCTGCTCCTGCGTCAAGAAGTGCCGTAAATGTTCCGGGTGCGCTGTGCTTGGCCGAGATCATCAGGGCTGTAACTCCGTCTTTGTCCCTCGCGTTAACGTCAGCTCCTGCGTCAACAAGAACGTGAATCATTGCTTGAGACTTGCAGACATATGCGGAATACATCAGGGCGGTTTGTCCGTCATTGTCGCGCAAATTTACGTCAGCACCTTCACGGAGCATTAATTCAGCGAGCCACAATTTTTTCTCATCGCGTGATGCGTCCATCAATACGCTTTGGCCGTAAATATCCCTTGCGTTAATGTCCGCTCCTTTCCTCAACGCTGAAATTACTTCATCTGAGTCGGCGTAACGGCACAACACCGTGAAAATGTCATCGTCAATCTCATTCATTGAGAGTATTGCGGATTTGAGGATTGAGAGTCTTTTGTCTCTTGCTGACTGTGAGAGCGTAATTTTGCCGTCTATTTTCGTGATGCCTTCTGCCCAGTCAAGAGCCGTCATCCGGTAAATGCTTCTTGCGTGAATGTCCGCTCCTGCCTCAAGAAGGGCTGTGATGATTCGTGAGTCCCAGTTGCAATGAGCCGCCTTCATTAGTGCTGTGATGCATTCTATATCTTTAGCGTTGGGATTAGCTCCTTCATTCAGGGCTGCTTTTACTTCCTCAAGAGTCCCGGAGCTGCACAGGGATAAAAATTTTGTGTCATCGATTGCCATTTTGACCGCCTCCGTTTTGAATCGCTGAGTTGATTTTAACGTGTTCAGAATCAAATTGACGAATCGTTTTTGCATGTGCTGAGACTGAATCGCCAAAAATTTTTGAGACACTTAGAACCTAACGAAGCCCGCAAATTTTTTGTATCAATTTCCTACCGTACACATCAGAAGCAAATCGCAAATAAATTTTCAGCGTTCCAGGACACTTATTGAACGTTAGCAACTAGTTTACATTTTTTCCCTAAATGCGTGATTTTTTCTGTTGACATGAGTAAAATATACCCCGTAAAAACCAAAGGAAGGAAAAATAGATTTTGGATCAGGAAAAAACATACTCGGTGAAAATCGGAGAAGATGAGCTTGTGTTCAGGACAGGACACATGGCAAAGCAGGCGAACGGAGCTGTAATAGCTTCGCACGGTGATACGGTAATGCTTTCGACGGCCTGCATGTCAGACACAGCAAGGACAGGGATTGACTTTTTCCCGCTTGTTGTTGACTATGAAGAGAGATATTACGCGGCGGGGAAAGTTCCGGGAGGCTTCATCAAGCGCGAAGGGAAGCCGGCAGACTCGGCGATATTAGGCTCAAGGGTAGCAGACAGGGCAATACGTTCGCTTTTCTCGGATGATATGCGGAATGAAGTGCAGATTGTGAATACGGTGCTTGCTGTTGACCAGATATATCCCCCGAACATTCTCGGAATAAACGCGGCGAGCGCGGCATTGTCGATCTCAGGAATCCCATGGGGCGGGCCTGTAGGAGCTGTGAGAATCGGACTCATCGGCGGAAATCTCGTAGTCAATCCCACAGAAAAGCAGATGCTGAACTCAATGCTTAATCTTGTTGTAGCGGGACATGATGACGGTATAACGATGGTAGAGTCGGGATCATATGAAGTCTCAGAAGAATTATTAGTAGACGCTTTAGAGTTAGCGCACAATGAGATAAAGAAGATAATAGCTTTGTTCCGTCAGATGAAAGAGGAAATCGGAAAGCCGTTGCTTGAAATCGAGCTTCCCGAAAAAATCCCGGAGATAGAAGACTGGATACGCGAAAATTTAGACAGCGAAATAGACTCAGCAGTAAGAATCCACGAAAAGAAGCCCCGCGAAAAGAAAATCAACTCCGTAAAAGACTCAGCCAATGAACATTTCAGCGAACTCATCAAGGAAGATCCGTCAAAAGAAGAATACATAAGTGCGTACGTAGACAGCAGAGTGAAAGACATAATGCGCGGAATAATCATCAACGAACATATACGGGTCGACGGCAGGAAAATGGATCAGATACGCCCTATAACGTGTGAAGTTGACATACTCCCGAAAGTGCACGGCTCTGCATTGTTCACACGCGGCGAGACTCAGTCATTAGCGACAACAACGCTCGGCATGATTGGGGAGGACGATCAGATTCAGGACGGTATAAAGCTCAACGAACCCGCAAAAAGATTCCTCCTGCACTACAACTTCCCGCCGTATTCAGTCGGTGAAGTGAAAGCGATACGAGGCCCGGGACGGCGCGAAATAGGGCACGGCGCATTAGCTGAGAGGGCTTTGCTTCCTGTCATCCCACCTGAAGAGGAATTCCCGTACGTTATCCGGGTCGTGTCGGACATCTTAGAGTCAAACGGCTCAAGCTCGCAGGCTTCAATTTGCGGAGGCAGCCTCTCAATGATGCACGCGGGAGTCCCTATAAGGTGTCATGTTGCAGGTATAGCAATGGGACTCATCAAAGAGGGCGACAAGGTTCAAATCCTCACAGACATACAGGGTCTTGAAGATCATTACGGAGATATGGACTTCAAGGTAGCCGGGACTCGCGCAGGTGTTACGGCGTTGCAGATGGACAACAAAGCCGGAGGAATCACCCGTGAGATTCTGGAGAAAGCATTAGGCCAGGCGAGGCGTGCGAGATTCCAGATACTTGAGGAGATGGAGTCAGTAATCCCGGTGCCGAACAAAATCTCACCGAATGCGCCGCGAATTATTTCGTTTGAGATTGACCCTGAGAAGATACGCGATGTTATCGGTGCTGGCGGGAAAGTCGTTCGCAGCATAACACAGCGCACTGGCGTGAAAATGAACATTGAGGATGACGGAGTAATAACGATCTCCGGGCCTACAATGGCACAAGTTGAGGACGCTCACGCAATAGTGATGGCACTGACCCGCGAGCTTGCTATAGGCGAGGTGTATTACGGAACTGTTACGCGCATGACGAATTTCGGAGTGTTCGTTGAGTGCCTTCCGGGCAAAGAAGGATTGCTTCACATAAGCGAGGTAAGCACAGCGAGAGTCCCAAGAGTAGAAGACATCTTCAAGCCGGGCGACAGGGTTCTTGTCATGGTGAAAGAGATAGACGAACAGGGCCGGGCGAATCTCACGAGACGCAGAATCATGGCCGATGAGAACAAAATCAGGTCAGCAGGACTCGCATATGCACTCCCTGACGAACGTGAACGCGACAACCTGATAACGACTCTCGCCTCACGTGAAAGGGGTTACGGGAGCTTCTCAATGCGGGACAGAGTCGGCGGCGCACCGTCAGCAAAATATTTAGAGCGGGGGTACTCCTCGAACCGTGCCACAAGGAATGACTTTGACCGCGAATCAAGATCAAGGCGCGACAGGGGCAGGAGGTAAGAATTAATGCCTGATGAAATTGTTGTGAAGATAAAGCGCGAGGCTAATACGATTGCGATTCCTGAATACGCGACTCCGGGTTCATCTGGTGTTGACCTTTGCTCGATGAAGTACTGCATGATTAAGCCCGGTGAAATGGCGTTAATCTCAACGGGTATATATCTCGAAATCCCTGAAGGCTATGAAGGCCAGATCAGACCGAGAAGCGGACTCGCAATGAACAGCCGCATAATCATTCCCAACAGCCCCGGAACAATTGACTCAGATTACCGCGGAGAGATTCGAGTCTTATTGCTGAACATGGGAGAAGATCCCTTCACTCTGAGATTTGGAGACAGGATAGCGCAGCTTGTGTTTGTCCCTGTGGCTCACGCAAAATTTGAGGAGGTCAAAACGTTATCGGCAACGAAACGCGGGGCCGGGGGATTCGGCAGCACAGGTACGAGATAAAATTTTTCCCCTTCATGAGAACGTGAGGGGGAATTTTTTTTGCGCTATAATTCCGCTTGAGGTGATTTTCATGAAGAAATTTTTTGTTTTACTTTCACTTTTCGCACTTATCTGCACTCCTTCATTCGCAAAAGCCCCGGACAAGGACATAATCATTCTGTACACAAACGATGTTCATTGCGGAGTCGATGAGAATATCGGCTATGCAGGGTTCGCGTTTTGCGCAGACGAGGCGAGGAAGCAGACACCGTACGTTACTCTTGTTGACGCGGGAGACTGGGCGCAGGGTGCTGTAATGGGCGCGATCTCACAGGGGCGTTACATCCTCGACATCATGAACGCTGTCGGATATGACATAGCTGTGCCGGGCAATCATGAGTTTGATTACAACTGGAGCCAGTTCGAGAACTTCGCAAAGAATCTCAAGTGCGGATTCATTGCCTGCAACATAAGAGACTTGCGGACGGGTGAATTAGTCTTCAAGCCCTACAAGATTCTAACGTACGGTGATGTGAAAGTCGCTTTTGTCGGAGCTGCGACTCCTGAGTCAATTACTTCATCGACTCCCTATTACTTCATGGACGAGAACGGGAAATTCATTTACGATTTTGACGGCGATCATACCGGGCAGAAGCTCATAGCCTCGATACAGAAAGCCGTAGACTCAGCGAGGGCAGAAGGTGCTGACTATGTGATTCTTGTCGGGCATTTGGGCGAATATGAAGACGTTGTAGACACATGGAGTGTTCCTTTTATTGCGCCGCGCACAAAGGGAATCGATGTGTTTATTGACGGGCATTCACACGAAATTACGCCCGCTCTTGTCTTCAAGAACGCAGAAAGCAAAGACGTAATAGTTACTCAGACCGGCACAAAGCTGCACAATGTCGGGAAGCTCACAATAAACACAAAGGGCGAAATCAAAACCGAGCTGATTAACAAAGTCGACGGAAGAAACGAAAAAATTGCCGCGCTCGTCAATGAGAAGAGAGCTATTATTGAAGAAACACTTGGCGCGCACTTGAGCAATACGAGCTTTGATCTTCTTGCAAAGGACGAAAAAGGAGACTGGCTTGTGAGAAACGGCGAGACGAATTTATGCAACCTCGTAACAGATGCCTTCCTCGATTCAGCAAAGAAGACAAAGACAGGAAAAGCGGATATAGCCATCAATAACGCCGGAGGAATCCGAACGAACATCAGCGCAGGCGAGATAACGTACAGTGATGTATTGAGCGTTCTTCCGTTCAACAACACGGTGTGCATATGCGAAGTGCCGGGGCAGAGTCTTCTTGACGAACTCGAATTAGGCGCGAAGGGTCTTCCCGGGAACAACGGCGGCTTCCTTCACGTTTCAGGAATGACATACACGGTTGACTCGACAATCCCGACTCCTGTGATCGTTGACGACAAAAATATGCTTGTTGCGATTTCGGGCGACAGAAGAGTCAAAGACGTGAAAGTGAACGGCGAACCCCTTGACCCTGCGAAAATGTACAAGGTCGTATCAACAAGCTACGTTCTCTACATGAAGGGCGACGGTCATATGTTCAGGGGCGCGAAAGTCATCGAGCCTGACTACATAGCGTATGACATGACACTGGCAAACTACGTGAAACAGTTTGAGACTCTCCCGGAAAGATACAGGAACGCCGAAGGAAGAATCAAATTCGTGAAGTAAAAATTTTTTCCCCCTTGCAGAAAGTGTGAGGGGGTTTTTGTTACACAAGAGGCTTTATGAAGTCAATCCATTTTTGCGCGCCTTCACCGTTAATGTGCAGCCCGTCAAAAGTATACTTCAATGGCAGCTCGCCTTCCTCCGCGAAAAGCTCATAGAGATCAACAAGCGTGCAGCCAGTCTCATCAGCAATCCTCCGTATCATGTCATTAACAGCTTCTATCTTCATGTTGTGCCGATAGCCCATGTACTTTGAGTTAACCGGGATGAGAGTCTGAAGATATATCTTGCTTTCGTTCGAGCCTTCATGAATCTTGCTGATGATCTCGCGAATGTTGCCGGCAAGTTTGCGCTCGCTCATGCCCATAGCAATATCGTTCGTGCCGATGAGGAGAAAAATTTTTGCGGGCTTGTGCCTTATTACCTCGTCGAGTCGGTTAAGGACTCCTATTGTTGTGTCGCCTGCAATGCCTCTGTTGATGACGTTCACGCCGGGCAGAAGCTCATTGAGACTCAGCCAGTCCGTCAGGCTGTCGCCGAGAAATATTACGCAGCCTTCATTAACCGGGGCATTGATGAACATGCTGTGCTTCACTCTGTAATAACCGTCCATGATTACACTTCCTTCAATTTTTGATGACTGAATTTTACACGAGTAGTAATAAACTTTTGTTCATTACTGGCTTATGATTGACAGAAAATTTCACACACCGTTATAATACGCGGCAATAAAAATTCCAACGGAGAAAATTATTCATGAAGAAAATATTTATTGACGGCAGCGCAGGGACAACAGGACTCAAAATTTATGAGCGGCTCATTTCACGCAAAGACATTCAGCTTCTCACACTCACAGATGAAACACGCAAGGACATCAACGCACGCCGGGACGCTCTCAACATGGCCGATATTGCTTTCTTGTGCCTCCCTGATGACGCGGCAAGAGAGTCAGTCTCACTCGTCAGCAATGAGTCAACAGCAGTCATTGACACGTCGACAGCTCACAGAGTGAGTCCCGGATGGGTTTACGGACTCCCGGAGCTTTCATCACAGCGCGAAAAGATTTCAGCCTCAAAACGAATCGCAAACCCCGGATGTCATGCAACAGGATTCATTGCGCTCGTTGCTCCGTTAGTGCAGTCGGGACTCATCAGCAAGAATGAATCTCTCACGTGCTTTTCACTCACGGGCTATTCAGGCGGCGGCAAAAAGATGATTGCTCAGTATGAAGATGACAAGCGTGACTCACTTCTTGACGCTCCGAGGCAGTACGGTCTGAGTCAGACTCACAAGCACTTGCCAGAAATGACTCAGGTCTCAGGGCTTGAAGTTCAGCCGGTGTTCTGTCCGATTGTCGCTCCGTTCTATTCGGGGATGGAAGTTACTGTATCACTTCACGGGAAAAACATTCAGGCCGTGAAAGAATGCTACAAGGATTATTATCATGAAGGAGTTATTCATTTCGCGGAAAATTCAGATGAGGGCGGCTTCATTTCGGCGAGGAAATTCTCCGGGCGCGATGACTTGGAGATCTCCGTTCACGGTAATGATGAACGTATTCTCTTAGTCTCAAGATTCGACAACCTCGGCAAAGGTGCTTCAGGCGCGGCGATTCAGAACATGAATATTCTGCTCGGCATCAATGAGTCAGAAGGGCTTAACGTTTAAGGAGGAATCATCATGAAGGCAACAGAACGCGCAGAGATTTTAGTTCAGGCACTCCCATACATAAGAAAGTACACGGGAAAAATCGTTGTCATAAAATACGGCGGCAACGCAATGACTTCTGAGTCTCTCAAGCAGCAGGTCATGGAAGATATTGTGTTATTGCGGCTCGTTGGCGTTAACGTCGTTCTCGTTCACGGAGGAGGCCCGGAGATTAATTCATTGATGGACAGACTCGGAAAGAAGCCCGAATTTGTTGACGGACTCAGAGTAACCGACCAGGAGACTATAGACATTGTGCAGATGGTTCTTGCCGGGAAGGTCAACAAGTCTCTTGTAGGTTTGCTTGAGACAAAAGGCGGAAGGGCTGTAGGACTTTCGGGACTCGATGACAGACTCATTCAGGCGAGATTCAAAGATGAGAGACTCGGACTCGTCGGCGAAATCACAAAGATTAATCCCGAATGCGTTTATGACCTTCTCGCAAAAAACTATATCCCGGTAATCTCGACAATCGCGAGCGGTGAAAACGGTGAAACATTCAACATCAACGGCGACACGGCAGCGGCATATATCGCGGGGGCATTGCACGCTGAGAGGCTCATAATGATGACTGACATTGCCGGAATCTTGCGCGACCCCAAAGACCCGTCAACACTCATCAGCAAAATCACAGTTGCAGAGGCTCAAGCCCTCAAAGCGTCAGGAGTGATTACGGGCGGAATGATTCCGAAGGCTGACTGCTGCATTAAGGCAATCAATGAAGGCGTGAACAAAGTTATAATTATGGACGGCAGAGTCCCTCACTCAATCTTGATAGAGCTTCTCACGGATGAGGGAGCCGGCACAATGTTTTTAGCTTAAGGAGGATTCATTCATGAACATTCAGGAGACAGACCGCGAATACGTAGCAGGAACTTACGCGCGCTTCCCCGTAACAATCACAGCCGGAAAAGGATCACTAGTAACGGACATTGACGGCAAAGACTATATAGACCTCACGTCGGGAATTGCTGTGAACTCGTTCGGAGTGTGCGATGATGTCTGGTACAAGGCAGTATGTGAGCAGGCCGCAAAGATTCAGCACATGTCGAATTTGTTTTACACCGAGCCTTGCGCGAAACTTGCGAAAATGTTATGTGAACGCACGGGAATGAGCAAAGTATTCTTCTCGAACTCAGGCGCGGAAGCTAACGAATGCGCGGTGAAAGTCGCACGGAAATACGCAGCTGACACGAAAGGCCCGGACTATCACACAATAATCACCCTCAAGAACAGTTTTCACGGACGTACAATCGCAATGTTATCGGCAACGGGTCAGGACAAATTTCACGAGTCATTCAGGCCATTGACACCGGGATTTGTTCACGCTGAGGCAAATAACCTTGAGTACATGAAGGTGCTTGCAGACGCTCACAAGACAGCCGCAATAATGATCGAGTGCGTTCAGGGCGAAGGCGGAGTCGTTGCGCTTGATGAAGAATACGTGAAGGGAGTCGCAAAGATTGCGAGCGATAACGGGATTATTCTCATTGTTGACGAGGTTCAGACAGGCAACGGCAGGACGGGACATCTATACAGCTACATGAACTACGGCATAAACCCTGACATAGTATCAACGGCAAAAGGACTCGCGGGCGGACTTCCTCTCGGCGCAACAATGTTAAGCGAAAAGGTGAAGGACACACTGAAGCCCGGGGATCACGGCTCAACGTTCGGCGGAAATCCTGTAGCTTGTGCTGCGGGTGTGAGCATTCTCGAACGAATTGACGATAAACTCATGGCCGGAGTCAGGGAGAAGAGCAAATTTTTGTTTGAGACATTCACGGGCGCGCCGGGTATTGTGTCTGTGTCAGGTATGGGCTTGATGATGGGACTGAAGACCACGAAGCCCGCAAAAGATGTCGTGAACGCCTGCATATCTGAAGGGGTATTGTGCCTCACAGCAAAAGACAGAATAAGACTCCTTCCTGCGCTGAATATCCCGGATGATTTGCTTCATAAGGCCGCCGAAGTCATCAAGAAGTGCTGCGCGTGAAAATTTTTCAGCATTAATTTTTGAGACTCACAGAACCGAATCGGCAGCTTCATTTTCACTGGGGCTGCTGTTTTTTGTACCGTGAATTTATCACTCTGTTATAATCGTTGACATTCATTAATACATCACCGAATGAAGGCAGGTTTTATCTTGGGCAAGGTAGTAAAGAATCTTGGACTCTATCTTGTGCTGGTTCTTGTTGTTGTTACGATGGTCAACACGTTCCTGACACCTGAAGAAGTCCAGAAGCAATATGATGAGATAAGTTACAGCCAGTTTCTTAAAGAATTGGACGCGGGTAATGTCCGAATACTTCAGATACGAAACAACACAGTGCCGGGGGAGTCAAGCTCCGCGACATTGCAGGGCGAGCTTCACAACGGCCAGAGATTTTTGACGTACGGACTCGATGTCTCAGAGATTGCGGACAAAGCATCAGCAAAAGGAGTTACAGTTACGTTTGAGGCTCCGCAAAAAAATACGTGGCTCATGTCGTTAATGACCTCATTATTTCCGACTCTCTTGTTGATTGGCGTATGGGTATATTTCCTGAACAACATGCAGGGCGGTGGCGGCGGTCGTATTATGTCGTTCGGACGTAGCAAGGCAAAATTATTCCTCGACAATAAGCCGAAAGTTACATTTGCTGACGTTGCGGGCTGTGATGAGTCAAAAGAAGAGCTTCAAGAAGTAATACATTTCCTGAAAGACCCGGAGAAATTCAAGAAGTTAGGCGCGAGAGTCCCGAAAGGTGTATTGCTTGTAGGCCCTCCCGGCACAGGCAAGACTCTATTAGCCCGTGCTGCTGCTGGTGAAGCTGATGTTCCTTTCTTCAGCTCAAGCGGTTCTGACTTTGTGGAGATGTTCGTAGGCGTGGGAGCCGCAAGAGTGAGAGACCTCTTTGAACAGGCGAAAAAGTATCAGCCGTGTATTATCTTCATTGACGAGATGGACGCGGTTGGACGGCACAGAGGAGCGGGACTCGGCGGAGGACATGACGAGCGCGAGCAGACGTTGAATCAATTGCTTGTTGAGCTTGACGGATTCGACGACACAAGCACCACGATACTAATTGCCGCAACAAACAGGCCCGACATATTAGACCCTGCATTGCTGAGGCCGGGACGTTTCGACAGGCATATTACGGTTGACCGCCCTGACGTTAAAGGCCGCGAGGAGATCCTCAAAGTTCACATGAAGGACAAAGTTTTTGCTGACGATGTAGACACGGGAGTATTGGCGCGGAGGACTCCGGGACTCGTCGGCGCAGACCTCGAAAATCTCGTGAATGAAGGAGCGTTGTTAGCCGCAAGAAGAAATCACGAGAAAATCACGATGGAAGACCTTGAAGAAGGAATCGAGCGCGTAATGGCCGGGCCTGAAAGAAAGAGCCGAATCCTTAATGACCGCGAACGCAAAATTATCGCGTATCATGAAACAGGTCATGCAATCGTCGCAAAAGTTTTGCCCGGTTCAGACCCTGTTCACAAAATATCAATCATTCCGAGAGGACACGCGGCACTAGGCTACACTCTTCAATTGCCGGAAGAAGACAGATTCCTCATCTCAAAGTCCGAACTCATGAACCGAATCTCAGTGCTGCTCAGCGGGAGAGTCAGTGAAGAGATTGTGTTCAACGACGTAACGAGCGGCGCGGCGAATGACCTTGAGAGAGCGACTCAGACAGCGCGTCAAATGGTGACTCAGCTGGGAATGAGCGACTCTCTTGGCTTGGTGAAACTCGGAAACAAACGCGAGGAAATTTTTTTAGGGCGCGACATTTCGGAGGACAGGAACTACAGCGAGCAGGTAGCGTACCAGATCGACCAGGAAGTGAAGACGATAATCGACAAGTGCTACGAGAACGCGAAAGAGATTCTCACAATGAGGCGTGCTTTGATGGACAAGATAGCGGGAGTTTTGCTTGAACGTGAAGTGATTGACGGCGAGGAATTTGACAGGCTCATGAAAGAGGGAGTATCGAACGGAGCGAATGACGCACGGGAATTTGAGTACTCCGTGAATGATGATACCCCGCAGGACTCAGCCTCACAGCCTCAGAATGACACGAACAATGAAGAAATGAAATCTGACATTCCCGAAATGCCCGACACAAGGGTAGACTCGATACCGAAAACGGGACGAGATTTTATCGCATAGCTTGACGGCTTGAAGTTAATCGGCAATAATTAGCGTGTTCGATTTGGGATGTCGTCCAAAGGCAGGACGCGGGACTTTGGATCCTGTAATGATGGTTCGAATCCATCCATCCCAGCCACACGACTCATAATAGAGGTGACGCATGTCATGAAAAATCTGTGTGTTCTCGTCATGGCCGCCGGAAAAGGCACGCGAATGAAGAGCGCAACGCCGAAAGTTTTGCAGCCAGTGCTTGACCGTCCTATTATTGACTACGTTATGGGCAATGCAATATCAGCCGGAATAAATCAGGAAGATTTAGCGGTGCTTGTAGGTTCAGGCGGAGAAGAAGTAGAAGCTCACATCAAAGAGAAATTCCCGAACGTTAAAATCTTATGGCAGCATGAACAGCTAGGTACAGGCCATGCGGTGAAGACAGCCCGCGATTTCTGGTCAGAATATGAGAATCTCATTGTTCTTAACGGGGACTTGCCGATGATGAAGCCTGAGAGTCTGCAAAAATTAATATCATCTGCCGGACAAAATGACTGCACTGTTATAACGTTTGAAGCAGAAAATCCCGGAGCTTACGGAAGAATCATACGGAGCAAAAACTCAGTCTCAATTGTCGAATACAAAGACGCTTCACCCGAACAGCGCGAAATTCGCGAAGTCAACGCAGGCTGTTACGCCTTCAAAGTAAAGTCCCTTCTCAGAATCATAGACTCAATCACAAACAACAACGCTCAGAAAGAATACTACATCACAGACGCATTATCCCTCATGAATGAATCAGGAATGACAACAGGAGCTTTCATCATGCCTGAAAGTGAAATGCAGGGCGTGAATACTCAGGAAGAACTAGCGAACGTATCACGTGAAATGCGCCGCGAGATTCTGACTCACTGGATGAAAGAAGGAGTGAGAATTGTTGACCCTGACACCGTATATATTGGTGCTGATGTAGTTCTGTCTCATGACGTAACAATAATGCCTAATGTGCAGATATGGGGACGCTGCGTAATAGGCGAGGGCAGCTATATCGGTTCAGGCTCAATAATTACGAGTTCAATACTTGGTGAGAATGTCATAGTAACGGCCTATGCAGTGATCGAGAACAGCATACTCAGCAATAACGCTAAGGCCGGGCCTTTCTGCTACATTCGGGATCATACAGTTCTTGAGGAGAGAGCGTTTGCGGGGAAATTCGTTGAGCTGAAAAATTCGCGGATTGGTGAAGGCTCAAAAGTCCCTCACTTGTCATACATGGGAGATGCGACACTCGGCCATGATGTGAACATCGGAGCGGGAAGCATCACATGCAACTATGACGGAGTGAACAAGAACAAGACTCATATCGGAAACAATTGCTTTATCGGATCAAATACAATGTTCGTCGCTCCTGTTGAGGTCGGCGAGGGTTCAACGACAGCGGCGGGTTCTGTGATAACTCAGAGAGTGCCGGAAAATTCATTAGGGGTAGGGAGGGCGAGACAGACAAACATAGCGGACTGGTCATTACGTAACCATCACCACAAAACTACAACGGAAGGGGATAAGTAATCATGCCCAGAGGTAACGGCCTCAAAATAATATCAGGCAATGCACATCCTGAATTTGCGCTCAAGGTAAGCGAGGAACTTGGAGTCCCGTTAGCAGACGTTAAGAGCTTCAAATTTTCCGACGGTGAAACGGGGATAAGATTCGGCGAGAGTGTGAGAGGCGCGGACGTGTTCATCATACAGCCGACATGCTGCCCGACGAACGAGCGAATAATGAACTTGCTGATAATGGCTGACGCAGTGAAAAGGGCTTCAGCTCATTATGTGAATGCTGTGATACCGTATTTTGGATATTGCCGGCAGGACAGGAAAGCGAAACCGCGCGAGCCAATCACGGCCAAACTTGTAGCGAATCTCATAATGCACGGAGGAATTGACCGGGTAATAACGGCTGACCTTCACGCGGGGCAGATACAGGGATTCTTTGACATACCTGTGGATCATTTGACGGCCATGAATCTTTTTGCTGATTATTTCCGTGAGTTTCTTGCTGACGACTTGAAGGCGGGAAATGTTGTAGTAGTTTCGCCTGATGTAGGAGGAGTTGCGAGGGCGAGAAAATTTGCTGTGAAGCTCGATGTTGATATAGCGATTGTCGACAAGAGACGCTCACATGACGTAGCGAATCAGTCTGAAGTTATGGACATTGTAGGAAACGTGAAGGGACGCACGGCGATACTTGTTGATGATATTATCGACACGGCCGGGACTATCTGCCATGCTGCTGACGGACTCATAGAGCGCGGGTGCAAGAGGGTGTTTGCGTGCGCGACTCATGCTGTGCTTTCTGGGAAGGCGATGGAGTACATAAACGAGTCTGCGATTGAGAGGCTGATATTCTCTGACACGATACCGTTGACGGAGGACAAGAAAACGGACAAGATATTGCAGCTGTCAATAGCTCCTGCGTTTGCTGAGGCAATAAGAAGAGTACATGAAGAATTGCCGTTGAGTCAGATGTTTGAATAAGAATATAGAGAGATGATGCCCCCGGTGAAAGTGCCGGGGGTTTTTTGTGTGCTGAAAAATTTATGTGATTAATTTATGGAAATTCAGAGATAAAAATATGGACAAAACAACACTGTGCTATAATATTTCCTGTCTTAAAGTTCATATTAAGCACTTGACTATTCTAATGTAGTCTAAATTATTCGTCTTGTCCGTTGCTTATTATAGCATAGCGGCGGCGGGTGATTGTTAGTTGTGTGCTTTTGCTCTTGCGCCGGGTAGTTTTCTTCGTGAAGGGAGCTGTTTGGCGCAGCGTTTTGTGTTATAAGGGAGGAGGAATTGATAAAGAGAATCGCGTTTGCAGTAATGTTGTCGGTGTTGTTCGGGCTGTCTGGATATTTGGAGTCCGATTGTGTACTAAGTGAAAGGAGAAAATACTATGTTGAAGAAGTCAAAAGTCGTCGCATTATTGGCCGTGTGCGTGATGATGTTTGCGATCGTTGAGCCGTCATTCGCGGGATGGTTCTGGGACGAAGAGCCAAAGAAAGAAGAGCCGAAACAGGAAAGCGGTGCAGGTTCAGCTGTTGCAGGAGGTGTTTTAGGGGCATTGCTAGGAGCTGCTACGGTTGTGGTTACTGGCGGAGCTGCGTTGCCTCTTGTTGTAGGTGCGGCTACGGCGGGTGCTGTTGCTGGCAGTGTCGCGGGAAATTCAGATTCGGGGACAAAAGAAAAATAGGGAGGCAATAATCATGCTGAAAAGGTCAAGAAAAGTTGCGGTGCTTGCTGTGTGCGTGATGATGTTCGGAGTTGTTCAGCCTGCGTTCGCGTGGGGAAATCGTACAGGCTCGCGGGAAGGTGATGCGGTTGCATACGGCGCGGGTGCCGGGACAGCTGCGGCAATAGGGGCGGCGGCTCTAATATTCTTCACGGGCGGCCTTGCGACTCCTTTTGTGGTTGGTGCTGCTGCTGTGGCTGGAGTTGCCGGAGCGGCCGGGGGAGCGTATTACGGTTACAACGTTGAAGAAAAATCGCTCGCAAAAGATACGGGTGTCTTGGTTGGAGCTGGCGCATTTGGTGCGGGCGCGGGGGTCGTGGCGGGAGCTGCTGCTGCTGCTGCTGTCGGTGTTGTGGCGGGCGGTGGAGCTGTTGCCGGAGGAGCTGCTGCCACTACTGCCACTGCTACAGGAGGACTGACAGCTGGGCAGATCGCTGGCGGTTTAGGAACTGCTGCTATCGGCACTGGCGGTGTTGTTGCGAGTCAGCAGAAATCTTCAGGCGGGAACTACACATCCGGCACGAAAAAATACTATGATGATAATGGCAGGCTTTATCGGGAAGGCGATAATCTCATTCCCAACAACAGCTATACAATGAACGGCTACAATTACACAACGGACAAATTTGGCCGTCCTGCGGTCGGGGAAAATGTCTTGCGTCTGAAAGAAAGTGAAAAGGCGCGTCTCAATATCAAGGACAGCCTTTCAGCTATAGGCAAGGGGTACGAGCAGGGAAATGATGACAGAGGACATATGATAGGCGAAAGGTTCGGAGGCTCCAACGGGCTTGAAAACATGACTCCCATGAATGCAAGCATAAACAGAGGAGCTTACAAGAAACTTGAGAATAAGTGGGCAAGCTATCTCAAAAAGGGCAAGGAAGTCAAAATTATAACCGTGCTTCCCAATACCACAGGAGACTCCCATCGCGCCGACAGCTTCACGGCAGTCTATGAAGTCAACGGCAAGAAGTATACTGAAGTCATCCCTAACAACTGACGCAAAGAAGTAAAGTCTGACGAGTCAGCAAGCACAAATCATTCTGCCTCTGGTACAAAACACTAGGGGCAAATTTTTTACTCATTCCCTATGTAGCAAGTTTGACCCTGCCGGAATGCGTTTCAGGATTATTCGCCAAGTCTTTTTCTGACTCCTCAATGGCGCGTATGAATCTTTCGATCGCTTTCTCATCCGAAATTATGAAGTTGTGAGTTATGCTTGACGTTGCCATACCGTAACACCTACAAAGAAATTTATCCCGCAAAGTTTATCATGCGTCAACAAAAAATCCCCCGCCATTCACGACAGGGGACTCATTTCTCACACAGCAGGACTCGAACGCCCCTTCATGTATTGCACAGTGAACACGAACCCCACAAGCATTAACCCGATAAGGTCACTCACGATTCCAGGTACAAGCATACTCAGACCGCCCGCACAAATTATTGCCCGGAAAATTATATTCATCGGCCCGAACAAGTAACCGTTCAAGCTCGCAGCGACTCCGAAAATTCCAAGCAATGCCGTCGCACATATCAATACTATCTCAAGCGCAACAAGTACATTCGTCAGCAAAGGCCCGGCGTTTGTGATCTCGATTATCGGCTGAACGTTCTCGAAAAGCATCGCAGGTGTGAACGCGAATATATACGGCACAATGAACGCCCCTATAGCGAGTTTCGTTGCATTGAAGGCCGTCCGCATCGGGGGTGCTTTCGCGATCGCAGAGCCAGCATAAGCCGCTAATGCTACAGGCGGTGTGATGTCCGCAACAATTCCGAAGTAAAACACAAAGAAGTGAGCGCAAATCTTCTCGATACCTATCGCAGGAGCCATCAAAATCGGAGCGCATGTCGCAGCCATTATGCAGTAGTTCGCCGTCGTAGGGACTCCCATTCCGAGAATGACACAGCATATCATCGTAAGCACCAGCGCGATAAACGCATGTCCGCCCGATACGTTTACTACCATCGTGATTAATTCACTCGCGAGTCCCGTCGACGTTATGCAACCTGCAACAAGCCCGGCCATAGCGCACGCAACTGCTACCGTTATCGTTCCTCGTCCGCCTGCCTCTAATGCGTCAATGATCTTTCGCGGGGTGATTCGTTCGTCCTTGTTCAGAAGTCCCACGAGAATCGCAAACCCTATCGCAATAGCCGCTGAGAATTGCATCGTGTAAATGTTCATTGAGACCATCACAACGAGAATTATTAACGGCAGGAGCAAATATATTTTCGGCAGAAGAGAAATGATTCGGGGCAGCTCCTCTTTAGGTATACCCTTAAGGCCGAGCTTCTTTGCTTCAAGGTGAACGGCTATATATATTCCCGCAAAGTAAAGCACAGCCGGCAATATAGCTTTCAATGCAACCTGTGAATATGGTATGCCCATGTATTCGGCCATGAGGAACGCGGCAGCTCCCATTATCGGAGGCATTATTTGTCCGCCCGTTGACGCGGCAGCCTCGACCGCCCCGGCAAATTCAGGCTTGTAGCCCGTTCGTTTCATCATCGGGATCGTTACGCTTCCTGTTGTTACGGTGTTCCCGACTGATGAGCCTGATACCATTCCGCAAAGTGCTGACGAAATCACCGCGACTTTCGCAGGCCCTCCCGCTGAAGCTCCTGCTATGGCGTTCGCAAGGTTGATGAAGAATGTAGAAATCCCGGTGCGCTCCAGGAATGCCCCGAATATTATGAACACCACAATGTATTTCGCGCAGACCTCAATCGGCGTGCTTCTGAGTCCGTCACCTGTCGAGTAAAACAAATCGTAAATCACCTTCCCGAATCTCACTGTCGAGAACGCATAGAACATCAACGCACCGACAACGCAAAGTATCGGGATTCCCACGCACCGCCGGCACAATTCCATCGCTGAAAGAATCGCAAGCACAGCAAGAGTCACCATCATATAATAGTTAGGGTTTCGGGGACTCGTAACTCTCAGCGCAAGTTTTATGATGCTCTCGGCGTTAACCGCAAAGTAGAAGAACGGTATCGCCCCCGCCGCCATAAATATTATGTCGTAAAACGGCAGCGAGTTCACGCGGGGAGTCGTGTCGAACGTCAGCGGAATCGAAATCGAGTCGCTTATTCCAGGCTTCAGAGTCCCGGATGATTTGCGTATAGGGTAATGAAGGTAGCCGAGAATCAGAATCAATCCGAGAAAAACATTCAGCCTTATTTCGGGCATGGCCGTGCTGAACAGAGTAACATATATGCAGTACAGCGAGAACAGAGCCGAAAGCCACCGAACAATAACAGCCGGAGTCCCTTCCCATATTCGCACGTTTGACTCGCGGTCATATTTCTTCATTACAGCGTCAACATCTGCTTCCATTTGCGCAATGTCTTCACGTGTTATTTCATCGCTCATTGAGTTTCCTCCTTCCTAAATTAAAAGCGGCCATGAAGTGAATCACAGCCGCCCTTGAAATTCTGACTTGTGCAGGAGATTATTTGCCCGCAACTTTTATGTCATGTTCGCCGAAATATTTCACCGCGCCTTTGTGGTATGGAACCGCCGTATATGAAGCCGCGAATGTCATATCAAGCTCCGCGCCTTTTGCATGAGCCTTCGCAATCTCTTCTTTGTTGTCGAAAACTCCGCACAGGAAGTTATACACGTCAGCTTCTGAGACATCATCCCGGGCGATTACGACAGCTCCGACAGCAACCGTTACTGTGTCATTGTCCGTTCCGTATACGTCCTTCTTGATTACGTTCATGCTGTAGTAGGGCGATTTTGCGATAAGGGCGAGTACATGCTCATCATCGAATCCGACAAGGTAGACTTTCTTTGTTGCCGCGAGTGATGTTACTGCTGTCGTCGGTGCACCCGCTACGATGAATGCCGCGTCAATTTTTCCGTCCTGCAAAGCCTCAACCGAGTCGCCGAATGACTGGTACGTCGGCTTAATGTCCTTGTCAACATCGAGGCCGTATGCTTCAAGAACATCTACAGCGTTGAAATATACACCTGAACCTGCCGCGCCGATTGATACGTTTTTCCCTTTGAGGTCTGCAACAGTTTTGATTGACGGGTCAAGAGTTACGATCTGCACCTGCTCCATGTAGAGATTCGCGACTGTTGAGAAGTCCGTGATTCTCTCGTCGAACAAGCGCGTTCCTTTGTAGGCGTATGCTCCAACGTCTGACTGCACGAACCCTAACTGCGCGTCGCCGTCATCCATCGCCTCAATGTTTGCTTTTGATCCGCCGGAAGTTATTGCCGTGATTGTCGTTGATGTCTTCTCACCGACTTTACCAGCAAGGACTCCGCCGAAACCGTAATATGTTCCCTGCGCGCCGCCTGTCGTGAATACGAGCTTTGTTCCGCCGGGCATGCCGTCAGCAAACGCGCAAGCCGCAAACATCATCATTACTGCAAATGCCGCAAAAATTTTCTTCATTGTTATTACCTCCTATTTGTTTTTGCCTGACACGAGGATTCCTTTTTCACCGAGATATTTTATTGAGCCGGGGTGATAGCCGACTGCCGGATAACCTGCCGCCGTTTTCAGACTCAATGACTCGCCGCGGGGACTCTCTTTCTTCAGTTCGTCAACATTCTCAAACACTCCGTACATGAAGTTGTAGATGTCATTCGCTTTCACATCATCACGCGCAACTACTACAGCATGCACCGCAACAGTAACATCATTGTCATCTGTTCCGTATGTCGACTTTGGCAGCTCAACTTTTGCATAGTAGGGGCATTTCGCGATGAGATCCATTATGTGCTTGTCGTCGAAGCTCACCAAAGAAATTTTCCCGGCCTTCGCAAGCTCACTCACTGCCGGAGTAGGAGTCCCTGCAACGATGAACGCCGCGTCAATCTTTCCTTCCTTCAGAGCCTCAACAGAGTCAGCAAATGATTCATACACCGGGTTAATGTCCGTGTTGATGTCCATCCCGTAAGCCGTGAAAACATCCACCGCGTTGAAGTATGTCCCTGAGCCTGACGCGCCGACTGAAACAGTTTTGCCCTTCAGGTGCTCGATGTGAGTTATTTCGGGATTGAGCGTTACGATCTGCACGGGTTCAGCGTAAAGCACAGCAACTGTCGAGAAGTTGTCCATCTTCATGTCAAAGAGTCTCGTGCCTCGTGAAGCGTAAAATCCTACGTCGCTCTGAGTGAATGCTATCTTAGCGTTGTTCCTGTAGAGTGCTGCTATGTTGCTCATTGCCCCGCGTGAAGCCACTGTGAGAAGCTGAGTCGTTGTCTTCCTGCTCACCATGTCAGCAATTGCCGTGCCGAATGCGTAATACTCGCCCTCCTGGCCGCCGGTCGCAAATGTGAGTCTCGTTCCGTCTTTGTATGGCCCGCTGAGAGGAACGCTGCCGAACGAAGGCAAAACGAGTATCATCGCAAGAATCACAGCAAGAGAAAATATCTTCTTCATGCTAAATTCAACCTCCTGAAAAAATTTTCGGATTGTCCGAGTATTTTATCATGACTCATTTTTCAAGCACCCGTTTGTATCCTCCCGGCCCGTAATCAAGGCACCTCTTCACGCGGCTTATTGTTGCCGTTCCTGCTCCTGTCAGTCTCATGATTTCGGGATAAGTTTTTGCCTCGCTCAACAATCTTGCGACCTCTAAACGCTGGGACATTGCGCGAATCTCTCCGGGCGATGCTATGTCGTCAAGAAATATTCTCACGCTCTCAGAGTCATTCAGCCCCGCAAAAGCAAGGCATAAATTCTCCGTCAAATCATTTTTCAGAGTCAGAGTCTCCGTCATTCTCGGCCTCCGGGATTTTTGCGCTGTCATTCGCGGCCATGTGTATGACTCTCTGCGGGTAAGGTATGTCGATTCCCTCGCGCTTGAACACGGCTGATATATGATGCCTCATATCGCTTGAGATTTTTGCGCCCGAACCTTTGCGAAGCTCGAACCAGTAATATATCTCAAATTCAAGTCCGTCATCACCAAAATTCTTGAAGATCACAAACGGAGCAGGATTCTTCAGGACGCTTGAATGACCGTTCACAACATCAAGCAGAATCTTCTCAACCTTACGCGAGTCCGAATCATATGACACGCTGACTTTCAGAATTTCGCGCTTCTTAAGGTCTGATTTCGTCCAGTTCGTTACGGTGTTCTCAAGAAAATACCTGTTCGGCAATACCACGTCGAGCCCGTCCCATGTCTTTATAGTCGTTGAACGTGAGCCGATGTCCTCAACGACTCCCTGAGTCCCGGCAACGTCAACAATATCATTCACCTTGAAGGGACGAGAGAATATCACTATGAAGCCGCTTATCAGATTGTTGAAGATGTTCTGCATTCCGAAACCTATACCGAGCGCAATAGCACCGCCCATGAAAGCGAACGCCGTTAAAGGTATCTCGACAATGTTCAGGGCAATCAGTGCGAACACTACCCACAAGATATAGAACGTTATGCGCTGAATTGCATTCGCCGCCGTAATGCTGGCCTTTGCGCGCTTCATTATTTTGCGTTTTATCCACCTGCTGCCCCATGAGCTTAGGAAGAAACTTGAGAGAAAAACAAGTACCGCTATCGTTAGTTTGCTTACTGTTACGGAATATCCCTCGCCCTGCCATAACTCTGTGTTAAGGAAATTCATAACAGTCTCTTTGCTGAATGAGCTGACCTTTTCGGCGAGACGCACCGCGCTCATTTTGTCGTTTGCCTCGCTGTATAGCCTCTGATAGTAGAAAACCATACGGGGAATCAGCAGCCCGTATACTTCAAATATGTCCGAAATAATTTTGCGCCTGTTGCTGACGACCTGAAGAAGATTCTGCTGAATGATTCCCGCAATGCCCTCCGCGTTTGCCTGAGACTGTGCGGAATTTACATCGCGTATCATTGCGTTCTCCATTGAGTGGACTCCGTCAAGCTGCCTCTGCAATTCTGCGATTCTTGCCTGGGACTCCTCGCGCATATTCCATATCTCCTCGCCTGCAGCCATGTCGCTGAAGAGCTTGTATCTTTTGCGCCAGACTTCCTGAAGCTCACGTACAAATGCTGCTTCCTCATTGAGCATTGTTATCATGTATTCCCAGTAACGGACTCTGACGCTCCTTGCCATGTATGAGGCCGAAGCGTTTGTGAGAATGTTCACGTCAGCAGAACCGAGAGTCACCCTTGCGCGTTTGAGTGATGAGTTTGCAGAGTCCAAAGCCTTGCGCGCCTCGCTCATTTCCGCGCTTAATTCTTTGAGTCTGGCGTTAAGTTTCTCAATGTTTGAGTCTAATAACGACTGCGGGAATGACAATTTGCCCTGCATATCGTTAAGCTGTCTTCTTAGCCGCAGAATTGCCGAGACGTTAGCGTCAAAAAGTTTCATCTGCTCACGAACCTGAAGCCGGGTTAATGCCGAATCTATTCGAGCGTTCTCAAGCATAAGTATATGAGTGTGAGGAAATTCGAGAGCCTCGCCGCCTTCCTGGGCTGCTTTGAGCTGTTTGCGGAGTGATGATGCTTCCGCTAGGTCTAATTTCAGCTTGCTGACTTTCGACTGCAAATAGAACACTTGAACGTCGAGTCCCCGTGAAACTTTTGAGATCTCCTGCCGTAAATTGTCGCTCGTGTTTATGTCCGGGGAAGCGATGTTTCCGAGAGTCGCTACGTCATCTGAGTCTGCCTGACGGACTGACTGCCCCTGAACGAGTCCGAGATAAGCGGAGTATGCCGTGATTAATTCTGAGACTATGTTCGCGTGAATCTCTCTTTGCTCGGGAGTATAGCCCCATGCGGCCATGTCATCAGAGAGAGTCTGACTCATTGCTTCAAGGTCATGAATGCGGTTTGTTATGTCTGAGCTTGTGAGCTTCATGTCTGCAAGTTCGGTGTCAGCTGTGTCCTTGAGCTTTGAGATGTCCGCGCTGATTTCGTTTTTGATTCTCGTAACATAGTCGGCGGCAATTTCGGTGTTCTCCGCGCCGTGAAAGATTGAAGGTGTCATTAAGATTATGAAGAGTGCGAAAAGATATGAGAATAATTTTCTGTGCAAGATGATTCCTCCTTGAGTGTTGGGAAAATTTTTTGTGATTATATCTTAATACATCAATGTGATAATGAGTCTCCCGATTTTAGGACGGCAATAATCTTTTAATGCTGATGATTCATTTTTGCCGATTCGTTTCTGATGCTGTGAAAAGTTTTTGGCGGTTAAGTTTTGAAGTGTTAAGAAGCGATTTGCCGCATAAATTTTTTGACGCTGATTATGAATTGCAATGAGTGATTCGTTTTTGCCGATTCGTTTTTGATGCTGTGAAAAGTTTTCAGCGATTCAAGCCCAACATGTTATATACTTATCATACCCAATCAAAAATTTTTTCAGAAGGAGCAATACTAATCATGAAGAAAAAAGTATTTGCGCTTGTTTCGGCCATAGTGATAATTGTCATTATGGTAATCACACAGCAGAACAGAGGCTCGGCGGTAATGGGTTCAGGAACTGCTGACGGATTCGGCGGCCCCGGTGCTATCTCCGTAACAATAACTCTCAAGGACGGCAAAATCTCTGACGTAAAAGCAGAAGGCCCGAAAGAGACTCCCGGCATAGGCTCAGTAGCAATTGAGAAAATGCCCGGCGAAATGGTTGCGGGAAACTCAATCAACGTTGACGGCGTTTCAGGAGCGACAGTAACATCAACAGGAATCATCAAGGCGGCAGAGTCTGCGCTCAAAGCGGCGGGAGTCAATCCTGAGTCATTCAAGGCGGCAACATCCGCAAAGGCTGAGGACAAAACATATGATGCTGATGTTGTTATCGTTGGTGCGGGCGGTGCAGGAATGATCGCGGCGATAACGGCAGCTGACGCGGGCAAGAAAGTCGTACTCATTGAGAAGCAGGCCATGACGGGCGGAAACTCTGTGCGCGCTTCGGGAGGAATGAACGCGGCTCATACTCCAGAGCAGAACAGCAACAAGTTCACGGAGGAAGCCGGAGTCGAAAAGACCCTCAAGAATGCCGCAGACAAATGGTCAGACCATCCCGCAATCACAAAACTTGCTGAGGCCGTCAAAAAAGAATGGGACGCATACAAAGCAAAGCCCGAAGGATATTTTGACCGCTCCGAATTAATGCAGCTTGATACGCTCATCGGCGGACATGGCATCAACAATCCCGAACTTGTAAAGACTCTCGCTGACAACACAGCAGACGCTATAGCATGGCTTAAGACGGTAAACATTGACCTGTCATCTGTCGGTTTTGCCGGGGCGGCATCAGTCAAACGAATCCACAGGCCATTGAACGAGCAGAAGAAAGTTGTATCTGTAGGCGGCTATATGGTTCCGAGACTCGAAGCGGCCTGCAAATCACGAAAGAACATCACAATGCTTATGGAGACAACCGCGAAATCAATCATGACCGACGAGAACGGCAAAGTCTCAGGCATTGAGGCAGAAAGCAAAGGCGCAAAGATCACCGTCAACGCAAAGGCCGTAATTCTTGCGACAGGGGGATTCGGCGCAAACTTGAAGATGGTTGCGAGACTCAATCCCGCGCTTGAAGGTTTCATGACAACGAACGCACCCGGCATTAACGGAGAAGGAATCGTAATGGCTCAGGAGCTCGGAGCGGCTACGGTAGACATGAAGCAGATTCAGATTCACCCTACAGTCCAGTATGACTCATCGAATCTCATAACGGAAGGTTTGCGCGGTGATGGTGCTATTCTCGTCAACACGAACGGAAAGAGATTCATTGATGAGGTTCTTGCTCGCGATGTCGTCTCAAAGGCAGAAATTGAGCAGCCTAACTCATTCGCTTACCTGATAATAGATCAGAAAATGGTAGACGAGTCATTACTCATTCAGGGCTATATAGCAAAGGGGTATTCATTCAAGGGCGACACATACGAGGCATTAGCGAAGGAGATAAATATTCCTGCTGACGTTTTCGCAAAGACAATGGCGGATTGGAACAGCTACGTAACGGCGAGGAAAGATCCTGATTTCGGTCGCACGAGCTTTATGAATCCTCTCGACAAAGCACCGTATTACGCGATAAAAGTTACGCCTGGAATCCATCACACAATGGGCGGCTTGAAGATTGACACAAGGACTCGCGTTCTTCGTGCTGACGGCTCTGTGATTGAGGGGTTATTTGCAGCCGGAGAAGTTACCGGTGGCGTTCATGGCGGCAACAGGCTCGGAGGGACAGCGGTATCAGATTTCGTAGTGTTCGGAAGAATCGCAGGACAGGAAGCAGCAAAGTATTAAGGATTATTCATGACATGGCCGGGTCTCTTTCGCGGGACTCGGTTTTTTTGTTGACACTGAAATTTTTATGTGATATTTTGTGCCTCGCTTCTAAATTTTTCCTGCACATTTTAAGTATGAAGGAGGTTGACAAAATGAAATTGGCCGCTAAAATTGTCAAGTCAAGTCAAGTCAAGTCAAGTCAAGTCAAGTCAAGTCAAGTCAAGTCAAGTCAA
>CAMHMH010000005.1 GCA_946186205.1 uncultured Fretibacterium sp.
CAAGTCAAGTCAAGTCAAGTCAAGTCAAGTCAAGTCAAGTCAAGTCAAGTCAAGTTAAGTCAAGTCAACCTGTCGTTTGCTTTCTTATCTGACAGGAAATAACCATCATTCCAGAGAAAAGCATCCCCCTTGAAATTTAACTGTAAAAATCTGAGCGAATAACTGCTGAAGGCTAAATGCTTTCGGTTTGGCTGAACGTGAGAATTTTACAGGAGGAAAGATTCACATGAAGAGAATATTTTGTGCGCTTGTAATTTTGTGCGTAATGGTTTCGTGCGCATGTGCCGCGTATTATGATGAGGGTAATGACGGCGACAGCTGGGAGACAGCGTATGTGATTGATTCTGTTGAAGACATTAAGCTGATGAGAGACAGAACTAACAACCGTACAGAAGCAAGGGACAAGTATTACAAGCTGGCTTCTGACATTGACCTTAGCGCAGAAGTGAATTGGGTAGGTATTGGTAACGGTATTGGCAGCGGTGATTCATTTAGCGGGCATTTTGACGGGCAGAATCATACGGTGTCCTTAAATATTGACAGCTCCGATATTCTTGCCGGGCTGTTCCACACAATAAATACAAAAAGCGGAGATATTGCTGTCAGGAACTTAAACATAAAAGGCACAGTAAAAGGCAGCTGGGCCGGGGGGCTTGCTTGGTGCATAGACTCTGGAGTAATCGAAAACTGCGCATTTGACGGAGATGTTCATTCATACGGCGATTGGGCAGGCGGTTTTGTGGATCTCATGTGGGGCGGCACTATAAGGAACTGTACATTCAACGGCAAAGTTTCGTCATCAACGCATTCAGGCGGAGGATTTGTAGCAGAACTTCAAAGCGGCAATATTGAGGACTGCATTGTCGCAGCAGGGAGCGAAATCTCAGGAATTTCATATGCCGGAGGGATTATCGGCCTTATGCACGGCGGCTATGTCAGGAACTGTACAACTTCTGTCGCGCTTAACCAAGCCAAGAGCAAGGGAGGTATAGTCGGCGGAGCTACCACAGAGGTACAGTCGAATCTTTCCGGCAATAAATGGCCGAATGTATATACTCAAATCGGTCTCGTTGCCAACAATCTTCCTGATGACCCTTCAATCATACTTAACAATCCGGTTACAGCTTCCAGCCACAAATATACAGTCTTCAACCTCGCTATGACTTGGGATGAAGCAAAAGCATACTGCGAATCACTCGGCGGACATCTGGCGACAATCTCAAGCCAAGAGGAGCAGAATCTTGTCGAGGCTATGATACTTTCGGGCGACAAATATTCTTACTGGCTCGGAGGAAGGCAAAACTCTTCGGGCGCATGGTCATGGGTTGACGGAAGCGCATGGAGTTACACCAACTGGGCGGAAGGAATGCCGGACGACTCCGGGGAAGTCCTGCACATATACGCCGAAACTCCTTACACTGAATACTATACTCTGGGGAAATGGGACGACACAGACTCCTCAGCGCAGAACGCCGGCTATCTTACGCTTGAGCAACACGGATTCATATGCGAATGGGAGCCAGTGCAGGCAGAATTTGCCCCGCTTAATTCTGAGTACCTGAAATATATTGCTGACCCTGCGTCTTATCTTGAGAGCGGAGAATTTTACGGCGAGCTTCCCGACCCTGTAGACTATTCGCACCTTTCAGACAATCCTGCAGAAGCCTCAAGCCTGAGCAATTCACTTTATGCTTCAGACACCCTGCCCGCAAAATATGATCCGAGAAGCACAGGGAAAATTTCATCGGTCAAGAATCAAAATCCTTACGGCACATGCTGGTCTTTTGCCTCGCTCGGCGCAATGGAAACTAACAGCCTTTACCAGAACGCAGGAGTCGCTTATGACTTGTCGGAACTTCATCAGGCATGGTTCGCGTACAAAGACCCGCGGGAAGGATATGCTTTCAGTCTGGGTACTCCCGGCTTCGGTGAGCATCCTGTGTTTGATCAAGGCGGATCTCTCACAATGTCATTGGCTTTCTTGTCCCGCGCAGGAACAGCAGCAGAGAATGAGCTTCCCTACAGCCAGGCCGGAAACATAGAAAGCCTCACGAACGGAAAATACCCTGAAGATTATTCTAATCCGCTGAGGCTTAAAGATGTTCATATCGTCGGCAATATTACATCATCAAACAGAGATGAAGTAAAACGCCTGATCATGAAACACGGAGCTTTGCGAATATCGTTCCAGTGGAAAAGCTCTGGCTTCTCGTCAAACGCAAACACATATTACTCAACAGGGAGCGGCGGCGGACATGCTGTAATAATTGCAGGATGGGACGACAATATGAACACAAACGGCGGCAAAGGCGCGTGGCTCGTCAAAAATTCTTGGGGTTCAGGCTGGGGCGACGGCGGATTTTGCTGGATGTCCTACAGCCAGAATATATACAACGCGGCAGTGTTCGTTTCTGACAGCAACACTCAGGGGCTTAGGTGCAGAGGCTATGACCAGCTCGGAACCCCGGACACTCTCAGCTGGAAATGGTCAGCAAATGTTTTTCAGGCAGAAGGCAACGAAACAATAAAGGAAATTGCATTCCACACACGCGACAATAACGTGAGCTACGAGATATATATAAACAAGCTCGGAAAATCACACCCAGTAAACCCCGGAACACCTTCAAGCCCGGTCGCCTCAGGAAAATTCCCTTATGCGGGCTATCACTCTGTAAGCCTGAACAGCACCATTGACGTTGAGGACAGAGAATATTTTTCCGTAATCGTAAAGCTGACTGGGAAATCAGGGTACGAATATTACAGCGCAGTAGAAAGTCCCGGAACTTTCAGGGCAGCCGCAGTTCATGTAGGTGAAAGCTATTTTGCGTCAACAAATGGAAAACCTTCACTTGCAGACTGGAAGGACGGAAAAACTATTCTTAACGGCAGCTCATCGAAACCCTGCAACGCATGCATAAAAGTTTTAACGGCAGAAGCAGGAAATACTCCGACTCCGACACCGACTCCAACTCCGACACCGAACAATACCGGCTCAAGTTCGGGCGGGGGCGGCTGCTCATCATTCACAGCAATATTCAGCGCAATAGCAATCGCATTCATACTCACACGGAAAAAATAACGCGCAAAATTTTCAGTCCTCCGGATCGCACCGGGGGATTTTATTTTGCCCGATGATATAATCACACACATTCCAAAATCAAACGAGGGGGAAAAATTCAATGCCTCTGCACATAATCACAGAAGCCGAACGCTGTTTGCAGTGCAAAAATCCATTGTGCCAAAAAGGATGCCCGGTTCACACGCCAATCCCGAAAGTTATTCAGCTCTTCAAAGAACACAAGCTCATTGAGGCCGGAGAAATTTTGTTCCGCAACAATCCTTTGTCGCTCGTCTGCTCTATGGTCTGCAACCACGCAAAGCAGTGCGCGGGGAATTGCATTCGGGGACGCAAAGACAGCCCGGTACATTTCTCCAGCATTGAGACGTATATCTCTGACATGTATCTTGACCGTATGCACATCACAGAACCAGCAAAGCGAATCGACAAACGAGTCGCCGTAATCGGAGCGGGCCCGGCGGGAATAACTGTAGCTGTGATTCTCGCGCATGAAGGCTGTCACGTAACAATATTCGAGTGGAAAAGCAAAATCGGCGGCGTTATGCAGTATGGTATTCCTGAGTTCAGATTGCAGAAATCCATTCTTGACCGCTACGAGTCCCGGCTTGAAGAAATGGGAATACAGATAAGACTGAACGCCACAATAGGAAGTATATTGATGATTGATGACTTATTCCGCGACGGCTACGACTCTGTTTTTGTCGGGACTGGTGCAGAGAGGCCGCGAACTTTAGGGATAAGGGGCGAGAGTCTCGGAAATGTTCACTTTGCTATGAATTACCTTGCGAACCCTAAAGCACATCACCTTGGGAATCATGTCGCTGTCATCGGAGTCGGCAATGCGGCAATGGACGTAGCACGTACAGCATTACGCAACGGCACAAAGTCAGTAACACTCTACGCGATGGGAAAAGAAATCGCAGCAAGCTCAAGCGAGGTGGCATACGCAGAACTTGACGGAGCAGAGATTGAGACGGGAATGCAGGTTCAGGAGATCACAGAAAGAGGGCCTGTCTTCTGCAAAACTATTTACGGCGAGAATGATACGATAATCGGCCATGAAGACGAACGGATTCAAGTTGATGCTGACTCGACGATAATCTCAATCAGCCAGATACCGCGAGGAAAATTAGTGCGGACAACAAGCGGACTCACTGCTGCCGAAAACGGACTCTTGATTGTTGACGAGAATTATATGACGACACGAGAAGGAGTCTTTGCGGCTGGCGATGTTGTTACGGGCGCGAAAACTGTAGTACATGCTGTTGAAGGTGCGAAGAAGGCAGCCGAGTCGATGATGAAATACATGAACGGTGAACTTTGAGTCATCAAAAACTTTTCACAGGAAGGAACGTTCACATGACACTTGAAGAATTATCAGAAGGAAAATCAGCCGTCATTGATTCAGTAGGCGGTGAAGGTCATCTCCGTCAACACCTTCTCGACATGGGCATAATTCCCGGCGCGAGAGTCAAAATGATTCGCCCCGCCCCGATGGGAGACCCGTTAGAGTTTCGGATTCATGACTACGAATTGACGCTGAGAGCAGAAGACGCTTCACGCATCACAATCACGCCCGCAAATGACACAGAGGCCGCCGCGAAATTCATTGAGGCACTTCACAGTATAGATCATCCCGGACTCGGCGAGGAAGGAAAGTATCACGTTGAGGGAGAGTCTCAGCCTTTGCCCGACGGAACGACATTAACATTCGCGCTTGCGGGCAATCAGAACTCCGGCAAAACGACTCTCTTCAATCAGCTTACGGGAGCTTCACAGAGAGTCGGAAATTTCCCCGGCGTTACTGTCGACCGCAAAGACGGAGTCATACGCGGCCATAATGACACACTCATTACTGACCTGCCCGGCATTTACTCAATGTCCCCTTACAGCGGCGAAGAGATAGTCTCAAGAAATTTCATCCTCAACGAAAAGCCCAAAGCCGTAATCAATATCGTCGACGCTACGAACATTGAGAGAAATTTATACCTCACTGTGCAGTTATTAGAGATGCAAATTCCTACTGTCGTCGCGCTTAACATGATGGACGAGCTGAGCGGCAACGGAGGATCAATCGACATAAACAGAATGGAGTCATTGCTGGGCGTTCCTGTTGTGCCAATTTCGGCGTTGAAGAATGAAGGCGTTGACGAGCTTGTGAATCACGCAGTACACATCGCAAAGTATCAGGAGAAACCATCGCGCTATGATTTCTGTGATGAGAACGATCACGGCGGAGCAGTTCACCGGGCAATACACGCGATATGCCACCTCATTAAAGACCACGCAGAACGCGCAAATATCCCCCTGAGATTCGCGGCAAGCAAAGTTATCGACAACGATGAATTAATCCTCAACAGACTCAACCTCGACACAAACGAACGTGAAGCATTAGAGCATATTATTGTTCAGATGGAAAAAGAGAGGGGATTAGACCGTAACGCGGCAATGGCTGATATGAGATTCGCATTCATTGAGAAGGTCTGCGCTCAGTCAGTCGTCAAGCCCAAAGAGAGCCGCGAGCATCTGAGGAGTCAGAAACTTGACGGCATACTTACCGGGAAATATACGGCTATCCCTCTGTTTATTGCTGTCATGGCCGGGATATTCTGGCTTACGTTTGAGTACATCGGAGCGTTCTTTCAGGAAGTCCTTGAAGAATGGATAGAGTCATTGACGGGACACACAGACTCATTCTTGACGGCGGTGGGAGTCAATGATGTTATTCACGGCTTTGTTATTGACGGAGTATTTGCGGGTATCGGGAGCGTTCTTTCATTCCTTCCCATAATAATAACGCTGTTCTTCTTCTTGTCGATTCTTGAGGATACCGGGTACACGGCAAGAGTTGCTTTCTTCATGGACAAGTTATTGCGCAAGATAGGACTCTCAGGGCGTAGCATTGTGCCTATGCTGATAGGATTCGGCTGCACTGTCCCTGCTGTAATGTCAACTCGGACTCTTCCCAGCGAGCGCGACAGAAGGATGACGATATTGCTGACTCCGTTCATGAGCTGCACTGCTAAACTGCCGATATACGCATTCTTTGTTGACGCATTTTTCGAGGAACACAGCGGACTCATAATGACGGGATTATACGTACTTGGAATCGTTATAGGGATTCTTGTCGCATTACTCTACAAAAATACGTTGTTCCGTGGCGAGGCTGTACCGTTTGTGATGGAGCTGCCTAATTACCGTATGCCGGGCGCGAGAAATGTATTGATGCTTATGTGGGAGAAAGCAAAGGATTTCATTCAGCGCGCATTCTCTGTGATATTCGTTGCTACTGTTGTGATATGGTTCTTGCAGACTTTCACGCCTCACTTCAGCTTCACAACGAATCAGGACGAGAGCATTTTAGCGGCAATCTCCGGGCTTCTTGTTCCGGTATTCGCTCCTTTGGGCTTGGGGGACTGGAGAATATGCACGTCATTGATAAGCGGCTTCCTGGCAAAAGAAAGCGTTGTGTCGACTCTTGAGGTGTTATTCGGGAGCAATGTTAGCGCGGTTATGTCGTCGGTGTCAGCGGCGGCACTGCTAGTGTTCAGTTTGTTGTACACACCATGCGCGGCGGCTGTTGCGTCAATCCGGCGTGAGATGGGCGGAAAATGGGCATTAGGCGTTGTGATTTGGCAGTGCGTAATAGCGTGGATTGCGGCCATGATTACGCGGTGGATAATGCTTGCGGTGATGTAGGCAAAAAAAAATTCCGGGGCTTAAGGTTCGCACCTGATACCCCGGATTCTTTTCAGGCTTTCTTATTTTGACTCCTCAAGATTTTTCATCTCATTAACGGCAAGTTCGTAGCCCTGTTCGGCGGATTTTCTCATCCATTCATGCGCTAAAGAGTCATCCTGTTTGACTCCCTCGCCCTTTCCGTACATTACTGCAACATTGTATTGTGACTCTGCGTCGCCCTGTTCGGCTGCCCTGAGAAGCCAGAAGAATGCTTTTTCCTTGTCCTGTTTCACTCCCTCGCCGTTATAGTACATAGCCGCAAGATTGGCCTGTGCCTGCATGTAGCCTTCTTCAGCCGCTTCACGGTAAAGCTCGGCTGCTTTCTTCTTGTCCTGCTTGAAGCCTCCCTCGCCGTTATCGTACATTAGTGCCAGGCTGTATTGTCCTTCTGGTTCTCCTTTTTCGGCGGCCTTCGTGAAATATTCTGCTGCTTTCTTTGCGTCCTTCTTGACTCCCTTGCCGAAATAATACATGCGTCCGAGATTCGTCAATGCGGTTGCGTTACCTGCGTCAGCGGCTTTCGTGAAAAGCTCAAGTGCCTTCGCGTAGTCCTGCTTCATTCCGTAATTGCCCTCATAATACATAGCTCCGAGCGCATTCATTGCAGCGGGGTCTCCCTTTTCGGCCTGTGCTACAACCTCATCAACCGTCAAATCTCCGTCAGCAAAAGCCGGAACCGCCATAATCAGCAGACATAACACAACAAGAAATTTCTTCATGAAACATTGCTCCTTTTGAAAAATTTTCGTGCGTGAAAATTATACTCTGTGAAAACAAAAATCCGGGACGCACTTAATATCCCGGACTCTTTCTTCTTATTTCATCATTTCTTCAATGCGTTCAATCGGGAACGGCGGAAATGCTATCGGCTTCACTGCTACTGATATTAGCTTCAAAGGATTGTCATCGGGCGCAATGTGATTCGAGCTGAGATGACCGCAGCGCCTGCACCTGTGAATAATCGCCCATTCTCCGTTGTTCCTTACCCAAACGCCAATCGCGTCCATTATTCCCCCGCAGTCTGACTCCCTGTCACCCGGCTCATTGTCGAGATGGAGACTCGCCAAGCAATTCGGGCAGTGATTCCGATAGCGTTCGCCGTAAATCGGGGGATTAACTTTCCAGCCGCAATTTTTGCACGTAAAACCTTCCTCGCAGGGGTGAGTCCTGTAATAATTTTTGTCGAGACTCCTGCGCTTGTTCTCTCTGTTCATACTGTAAGACCTCCTGAATATTTTTGTGATTCGATTCTTGGAGGCCGGGAAATTTTTTGTTACCTGCTCCAGACCTCCCAATCTGAAACAGTATCCATTAATATTTTGTTTAACATAAAATTCCTCCGTCAATATTTTTCGTGTATCATTCTACCATTCACAAGGAGGATTCATGATGAAACAATATCATATAGCACTCGACGAATCACAGTCGGCGAAATACTGCATACTTCCCGGAGACCCTAAACGCTGTGAGAAAATCGCCGCTCATTTCGACAATCCGCACTTTGTAGCAGACAACCGCGAGTTCGTTACGTGGGCAGGGACTCTCAAAGGCGAGGGTGTACTCGTAACATCAACAGGAATCGGCGGGCCTTCAGCGGCTATAGCGATGGAGGAACTGACAGCGATCGGCGTAAAGACATTCATACGTGTAGGCACATGCGGCGGGATAAACATGAAGGTGAAAAGCTCTGATATTGTCATTGCGACGGGGGCAATACGTTTTGACGGAACCGGGAACGAGTATGCGCCGATAGAGTTTCCTGCTGTCGCTGATTTCGGAGTCACGTCAGCACTTGTTGAGGCAGCGAAGAGTCTCGGCGAAAGATGGCACACGGGAGTCGTTCAGTCAAAGGACTCATTTTACGGCCAGCACTCACCAAGAAGAATGCCAATAAGTTATGAGCTTCTCAGCAAGTGGGAGGCATGGAAGAGACTCGGAGTCCTCGCCAGCGAAATGGAGTCGTCGACTCTGTTTGTCGTTGCGTCTGCGCTTGGCGTGAAATGCGGGAGCGTCCTCAATGTCATATGGAATCAGGAGCGTGAGTCAGCCGGGCTTATTGACCCGGACAATTTCGACACGGAGCGCGGAATAAGAGTCGCAGTGAAAGCAATCGAATCCCTGATAGAATATGACCATTCACACAAGGAGGATGAATAATTTTGCGTATAGCTGTAACGTATGAAGACGGCAATATATTTCAGCATTTCGGAAAGACTCAGGACTTCAGGATTTATGACGCTGAGGACGGAGCAGTAACACACGCTCAGACGATCGGCACGGGCGGAAAAGGGCACGGAATGTTAGCGGGCTTTCTGAAAGATGAAGGCGTTGACGTATTAATATGCGGCGGGATTGGCGCGGGAGCACAGGAAGCACTGAACGATGCCGGGATAAAATTCTACGCGGGAGTCTCAGGTGATGCGGACGAGGCTGTGAAATCATTCCTTGCTGGTAATTTGTCCTATGACCCTTCACCAGTCTGCGAACATCACGAACATCATCACGAAGGAGGCTGCAACAATGGCTAACTGCAATCATGACTGCGAGCATTGCGGCTCATCATGCGGAGAACGCACAGCGGAGTCGCTCCTGTTCGCGAACAACCCCGTAAGCAGTATCAAGAACGTAATCGGAGTCGTAAGCGGCAAAGGCGGAGTCGGCAAGTCTCTTGTTACGGGCTTGCTTGCGTGTGAAATGAACCGCCGGGGATTCAAGACAGCAATACTTGACGCGGATATAACCGGGCCATCAATCCCCAAGATGTTTGGGATTCACGGAGCTGTATTGTCTGACGGTCATTATATACAGCCGGCAGTCAGCAAGAACGGTACGAAAATTATCTCTATGAATCTTTGCTTGCCTGATGAGACTCAGCCGGTAGTGTGGCGCGGTCCTGTGTTGGGAGGAGTGCTTCAGCAGTTCTGGGAGGAAGTCGAATGGGGAAAAGTTGATTTCATGTTCGCTGATATGCCTCCTGGTACGGGTGATGTACCTTTGACGGTGTACCAGTCATTGCCGCTGAAAGGTATCATCATTGTAACGACTCCGCAGGAACTCGTAAGCATGATCGTGAAGAAGGCCGTGAACATGGCCGGGATAATGAACATTCCTGTGCTGGGAATCGTGTCGAACATGGCGTATTTTGAGTGTCCCGACTGCGGGAAGAAGCACTATATTTTCGGGCATAATGAGTCGGGGCTTGATGTTATGTCTGAGATACCCATAATGCCGGGGCTTGCGGAGCTTTGCGACTCAGGGAGGATTGAAGAGTCTGACGCGGGGAAATATCTTTCGAGTGTCGCTGACTCACTGGAGAAGATTTCATGATATAATCTCTCAAATTCCAATCTCAACAAAAAGTTTCAGCAGTTTTACCAAAAAATTCAGCAGAAAGGACGTAGACGCAATGCGATTTGGCGGCTATAATCAAGCCACAAGCCACAAGCCACAAGCCACAAGCCACAAGCCACAAGCATATAACTATGCCCTAATAGCTGAAAGAAAGAATACGGAGACCAACGCTCTTATGTTTGGGAGAATTAATCCTGAATGTGAGGGCGATTTTTTATGTCGAGAGGAGACGTATATTCATGGTCAAAAAATTTTCAGCGTGTTTATTGTTGGTAGTGTTGTGGTGTTCTTGTGCGTGGGCGGATATGTCTTTCTGGAGCGATCATTACTCAATTGCAGGATTGACGGACGGACATTCGGATTATTCCGGCGCGAGATTCTGGCGGCTGAATATTGAGATTACCGACACCAATACGGTGCCTACAGCTGACGACGTAAGCATCACGGGTACGCTTACGCTTTCGGGGGGCAGCTATTCATATTGGAGCGGTACGGAAATGAAGAAAGTCTCAGGGACTCAGCAGACATTCCCGCTGGCATTTGCTCCAGACGGCACGGCAGGAAGCGGATTTATTGATTACGTGCCTGTTGATGACAATGGCAGTTTTTTGCGTTTCATGTCTGAGGCTGACGGAGGACTCAAAGGTGTATCAGGGAGCGCGGTTTTCCCTGACAAGCCGTCGTACAATGTGAGCGGCAATATTCCTGCGTTCAGGACGACACAAGAACAGCTTGCCTCATTCGTGCCATACGTTGAATATATACGTTCAGGCACAAAGGTTACGGGGCTGACGTGGCGCGTTATTAATCCCAGTAATACTTCAGTCCCTGTAGCTCAGAGTTTCAGAATGCGCTTCAGGGTGCGTGCTGTCTACAAATCCGGCTATGAGAATGCCTACAACGGTTCAAACATTGAGATCGCTGCAAATGAGACTCCTCAAGGAACAGTAACATTTGACACGCCGGTTGAAGAGTCAGAAATATGGGGAATAAGAGTCAGGCTCAGGACTTACGAGACAGGAACAAGCAGCGATTATGACTGGGGATTCTTCAAGCAGTCAGTGCCTCAGCCTTACCTATACGAGAATCACGGCTTCGATGCTTCATTAGTGAACGGCAAAGCAGATTACAGCAATGCAAAATTCAGCAATATTTTCTTTGATATTTATGCAGATAATGTAATAGTTGAAGCCCGTCATTTCACGGCAGAAGGAAACGTAACAATTCCCGGCGGAGGCTACAGTTTGAGAGATGACAACACAGACGAAGAACTCGGCGTAACGATTCCAGAAGGCACGGACAAGACATTCAAGCTGAGAATGAACAGAGGAGTAAACCCCGGCACTTCATACGTTGAATATCAGCCCATTGACGAAAACGGAGTAAATCTTAATTTCTCTGGAGGAGCGGAAAATCTTGCGGGAAGGACTCTGACATGGACATTCCCGGCAGAACTCAATCTCAGCGGAAGCGCAACAATCAGCAGCTTCAAATCAACTTCACAGCAGTTAGCGGAGGGAGTACCGTATATTGAGCTTGTTAGTGCTGACGGGAAATTAACAGCGGTGAACTTCAGGATGGTTACCTCATCAGACACATCAACGGCTATGACGCTCCCATACAGGACAAACTTCCAGCTCCGTTTTGACCGCATTACGCCTGATGCAACGGGAGATTATTACTATTCGGATTGGATGTACAACACATCATCAGGAACATGGACGCTTGATAACCCGCAACCCTTGAGCAACATGCTATCCATTACAGTGCGCTATCGTACTTGGGAAAATCCTGACAAATCAATACTGTATCAATGGCAATTCTACCCCGCCGAAGCTCCTTCAACACCCGCAATCACAACAACGTCCCTTCCCGCCGCAACAGTCGGCACATCATACAAAGCAACCCTTGAGTCAAACATTTCCGGCGCAAGATGGTCTGTGATTTCAGGTTCGCTCCCCGATGGACTCGAACTCGATCCGACAACAGGAGACATTATTGGCACACCTGAAGCAACAGGAAACTACACATTCACCGTAAGAGCCGAGAATGACTCAGAGTCAGCGGACAAACAGTTCACCATCACCGTAAGCAAAAATCAAGGAGGCAGCACAGGGATAACACCCTTAGGCGGCACAAGCGGCGGATGTGAAGCAGGGCTTTCAGCTTCGGGATTGTTCCTTCTCGCATTGCTTGTGAAAAGACTCAGAGGGAAGAAATAACCTGCTTGCGGAAAAATTAATCATGCGCTAAAATTTCTCATATTACGTCCTGCGGATGTAGTTCAACGGTAGAGCGTCAGCTTCCCAAGCTGAATGTTGCGGGTTCGAATCCCGTCATCCGCTCCAACATTCACGAAATCAACAAGGCTCTGTGTGAAAACGCAGGGTCTTTTTTCTTGCTCATCGTTTGTATTTTCAGGCTTCATTGTTATATACTAATCCGCGTTTTAACCCCAGTAAAACAAAATAGGAGGAGTAAATTTCATGCGTACATTATTGGCATTGATTCATATCGTTGTGTCGGTCATGATGATTTTCGCGGTACTCATTCAGCAGCGCAAGCAGGGAGGATTCTCAGGCGTATTCGGCGGAGGGACTCAGCCTGACGCAGGGCAGTGGCAGAGGTTCACCGGGCTTACGAAACTCACAATCATTCTTGCGATCGTCTTCATGATAACTTCATTCCTCATCGTATTCATCAACTAACAATACGCAAAGGAGCAATCAACAGTGTTAAATTCCCTCAGAGATGTTACAGCCCTGAAGGTTAACCCCGAAAGACTCCGCAGTGCCTCACATGACGAAATCAAATCAGGAGCAACAACAGATATATACTTCATAAACACCCGCGATGTATTATCGTCCGTAAGCAAACTTGACACTCAGGTTACGGCAGAAATTTTTGCGAGGACAACGGGAATGTTTGCGGGACTCGGTGAAGTGTTAGAGCTTCTGAAGGATTCGCCCGTAACAATTGAGGCCATGAAGGAAGGCGAGTACTTTACCCCGAAAGAAGTCGTCATGAGAATCACCGGGCCTTACGGGGCATTCGGTTATCATGAGACGAATCTATTAGGACTCCTCGCAAGCTCATCGGCATGGGCTACGGCCGCTCGTGAATGTGTCGAGGCTGCCGGAGGAAAACCCGTTCTTGTTTTCGGAGCGCGTCATATTCACCCGGCAATAGCTCCCGTTATGGAGTCGGTTGCGGTTCAGTTCGGGGGATGTTCTGCCGCAAGCTGTATACTCGGCGCGAAACTTGTAGGCCGTGAACCGTCAGGCACAGTACCTCATGCAGCAGTTCTCATCATGGGCGATACTCTGAAACTTGCAGAGGCTTACGACAAAGTTATGCCCCCGGAAGTCGGTCGCACGTTTTTGGTTGACACTTTTCACGACGAATGCGAAGAGGCGTTGAGATTGGCTCATGCTATGGGAGATAGACTCGGTGCTGTGAGGCTTGATACTCCCGGCGAAAGGGGCGGAGTAACGGCTGATCTTGTCCGGGAAATGAGATTCAGACTCAATCATGAAGGCTTCGGGCGAGTCAAAATCGTAGTGTCAGGAGGACTCAATCCCGAACGCATAAAACTTCTGGCTGAAGCAGGAGCTGACATTTTCGGAGTCGGCAGCTACATTGCTCATGCTGTGCCGATGGATATGACGATGGATTTGAAAGTTGTTGACGGAAAACCGGTAGCAAAAAGAGGAAGACTCCCCGGCATTCTTGAAAACAAGCGGTTAATTAAGGTAAAATAAATGTTCATGCGGGCAGCCCCCGTCCGCAAAAAGAAAATCTCAGGAAGGAAAATACATCATGACAGGCAGCAGTTCATACTTGGCGAAACCCGGCCAGGTAGAAAGAAAATGGTACGTAATTGATGCCGCTGACAGGTCAATAGGACGGCTTGCGGCTGTAATCTCGCGCATTCTCACGGGCAAGAACAAGCCCACATACACCACCCACGTTGACACAGGCGACTACGTAATCGTAATCAACGCGGCAAAAGTCAAGCTCACAGGGCACAAGGCTTCACAGTCAACATGGCACTATCATTCAGGACACCCCGGCGGCTACAAGTCGCGCACATGGGGAGACCTCGTGAAAGCAAAGCCCGCAGAATTATTCCGCCACGTCGTAAAAGGAATGCTTCCCCGCAACAGGCTGAAGTATGACAGCAAGCTCAAAGTTTACGCAGGCTCGGAGCATCCTCATTCGGCGCAGAATCCCGTAACGTTAGAGATTTAAGGAGGAATAATCGATTATGGCAGAAGACAAATACATATGGGGAACAGGCAGAAGAAAGAACGCATTAGCCCGCGTGAGAATCTGCACAGGAACGGGCGAAGTGAAAATCAACGGTCGCGAGGTTGAAGAGTATTTCCCGCGCTTGGTGTGGCAGACGCAGGTATATCAGGCACTCAAAACAGCAGGCGTTGAAGGCCGCGTAGATGTTTTCGTGAATGCTTCAGGCGGAGGACTCACGGGCCAGGCAGGAGCGGTGAAGCTGGGAATAGCGAGGGCGTTAATCAAACTCAATCCCGATTTCAGATCCGCTCTCAAGAAAGAAGGACTCCTCACGAGAGATCCGAGAATGGTTGAGCGCAAGAAGTTCGGCCAGAAGGGCGCAAGAGGAAAGAGACAGTACTCGAAGCGTTAAGAGAGAAGGAAGAAAGATTATCCCCTGTCATTACGGCGGGGGATTTTTTGTACCCAATGTGCAGACTCAGAAAATGCTTCAGGGATTCGGGCGTTCGGTATGCCTTGATGTTTACGCGGAAAACAGCAAAGGAGTCCGCTGTGATATCGAAATCCAGAATGCAAATGACAGTGAAGGCCTAAGCAGAAAATATTTCACGCAGGAATGACGGACTTCACACGATATATATCAACTGTTCTGCGAAAAATGACGGCTCGGAAATCCGGAAGCTGATAACGTGAGCAGCTGCCCTGTTCTTGATACCGTTAATACTTTTCTTAACTGCAGTAGCAATGACCTTGATGAGCTTGACGCGAGCAGATGCAACAATATGGAGAAGATTCACTGCGAATAGAATCACATAGCAAGCCTTGACGCTGTCGGCCTGACTTCTTTAACTGAACTTTACTGTCATGAAAATGAGATCGTATATTTTGATGTAAGCTGCTGTACTGCACTGAGTACGTTTTAATGCAATGACAATCTTGGGTTTTCATATTCATTCGCAAATCAAACTAGAAGTGATCTCAATACGAAGTCAATTTGAAAGAGTATGTCTCTCACCTATAGAACGCTCATGATTTGACATTGACGGACTTATCATCGGGGGAATTAAAGAGGACTGCTGTACAGATGAACAAACGCTGACCGGGAACGCAATATACAACCTGAACTGAGTACTTGAAATCAGGACTCGCGGCGGACGGAAATTCACGGCTGATTCTCCGGGGTCAAACACACAAGCCCGGCACTGTGTCATTCAGCGGCTATAACGACATCGGAGCAAAGCTCGAATCACTTTCACGCAAAGAACTTTCAGCATCAGTGAACTACCCCTCCTTGCGGTTGTGGGGGCTTCCTTCTTCATCAACGTTAGCGTTCACATTGTCGGGGCTGTTAGGACTGTATTACGTCCGCAATAAATTGGGACGGCCTTTGAAGATTATCACGTGGGATCTTGCGGGTGATTATCTTGTTGCGCTTGCGGTGATAGACATTGCGGTGATGGTGTATAGATTCGTCTGGCCGTATGATGTTTCGTCGGGGATAATGATTCGTTCGCTGTGGGTTCTGGGAGTGATTGCTTTGTGCGCGGGAGTGTATGCGGGAGTAACATTGCTGAAGAAATTTGAGGAGTGGCAGCTGCTTCGTCAGGCATTCAGGAAGAAGTAACGGGCAAAAAGAAGAGTCCCCGTTATAGGCGTGGGGACTCTAAAATGTATTGTGTTGTTTGGTTATAGGTTTGTCGATTATCGTTTAGCGGACTCTCAGATAAATTGAAGTGCCGTCCGCTGTGTAAATATTCGGTGTAGGTTCTGTACCCTCAGCAGCTCCTTCAGCTACTGGTAGTTCGTCTAAATCCTCAGGCGTTTTTCTGAAGCCTTCCTGAACCGCTTTGTTCGCAAGAATGTTTGACAGTTTTGTGTTGGCGGCATCAAGCGTATAGCAAAGCCACCACTGATTACCGCTTACCGAGATAGCGTATTTACCCGCCTTTGCTGTACCCTCAGCAGCTACAACTTCAAGAAGGCTTGTTTCTTTCATGTATGCTGCGAGTCCGTTCATTATTGTTGTGGGAAGTTTGGCAGCCGAATAATCACCATCTGTTACGCCTGCACCCTTCGCAATCGCAACGTTGTTATCTGCGTAGTACATTTCCATTGCTGCACCGATGATGTGAAAATTCTCGACTATCTTCTGAGCCTCGGCGATGTTGTTTGCTTCTTTGCCTGACACCAAACCCATTGAACCGAGCAATGCTATTATCGCGATGACGATTAACAACTCCACGAGCGTGAATCCTTTGCGTGCTTTCTTCATGTGAATCTTTCCTCCTAATTATTTTTCCTTGTCTCACCTGCCGCCTATTACAGATGAGTCCTTCTTGCAGAATGGTTACTGCAAACCCTGAACGCTTGTTGCTTGTTACTTTGTGAAACGGGAAAAAAATTTTTGCACACAACTATTAACGCTATACCCTGCCATGTGTTATAATTACCTCAGATAAGGTAATAGATTATGGAAAAGTATACTCTCATAATCATGTGCATATTTTTTAGACCAAGAGTATTATAGCACAAAGCCTTATCTTTTTTTGTGCCTTCTCATAAATTTTTATTGTGATTGTCCGGCAAGATATTCATCAATCCAAAGCCGCATACTTACAGGCGAATCATAATCAAGCAACACAGGCTGATATAAATTTCTCCTGAAAACGAATCTCTCGTAGTAACTCACTCTGTGCCCGTAACAGTCAAGCGTCAGAAAAACTACTCCGCTGTAATCCCTCACAGCCTGCGCAACATATACAGCAAACTGAAGAGCGTAATACCCCGTTCCCATTCCCCTTTTTGTGATGTCAACCGCAAGCCTCGCAACCTTCATCGCCGGGATCGTCGCATAAGGCAGAGACATATTATCGCGCTCCTCAAATTCAAGACGTATAGCATCATTGCACAGAGACAAATACGCCAAGAGTTTACCGTCTTCATCAACAAACAAATATGTACGGCTCAATCCTTTTTCCTGCTAGTCAAACGCTTCACTGTGAAGAAAGTTATCCATGTCCTTTGAATGTCTGCGTATTCTCCTGCGTTCTTTCGAGGTGTATTCAGTGAGCATTGAGTCAGTCTCAACACACGTAAAGCCCCCGGTCAAATATTTGTTTTCTTCCGAGAGCCTGAGAATCTCATAGTCTGTCATTTCAATTTTCCGCTGAATTTAGCCTTTAATATCTCAGCACCTTTTTTTGATTCCGCGCCAAATTTTTTGTTAGCCTCCTTGTATATTCTCACCGCTTCTTTGCCTCGTATAATCGGAGTGGCTGCAATCTGAGTCGCCATGTTCAAAGCCTCCTTGTGTGATTTCAGTTATAATAGCAGAAATTTTCACAGAAAGGTTTAATTCAATGGCATTCACAGTTTGCGTATTAACAGCAGCAGCAAAACGCGACACATACATAGCCAGCTACATAGCAGGAGAAGCACCAGTAACAGGCCATGACGTTATGGAAGAAATGATCACTAAGCACGACATGCCCCAGCGCAGAGTCATAGCATGGTTCGTGAACAATTACACGCGCCCGTTAGACTGGGTTGTCGATGAAGATGCTACTGTCGAATTTATCACATCAACTTCACCGACAGGACAGCGAATCTACAAGCGCACATTAGGCTTCGTATTGATTATCGCATGTGCGAGAGTCTTAAAGCGAAAAGCTATACTCCGTCATTCAATCGCTGACTCTCATTACTGGGAGTTTGAAGACGGCCCCGTGACTCAGTCTGACGTTGACAGAATCAAAGCAGAGATGAGCGACATTATTCGACGCGACTCAGCAATCACACGCGAGATACTCACAATCGACAAAGCACGCAGAGTCTTTCAGCGCCAGGGAGAACCCGAAATCGCAGAGTTATTCGTGAGGGCGAATCTTGACCCCGTTGAAGTGTACAGATGCGGCGAGAGATACGGTTACTTCTGCGGAGGTCCGTTAGCATCTTCAACAGGTGCATTGCGTATGTTTGACGTTGTACTTTATGAGCATGGAATGTTATTGCGGTTCCCACGTCCTGACGCGCCAGACAAAATGCCGGAGCTTAAATTAGAGCCGTCAATGGGAAAAGTTTTCTTTGATTATGCGCACTGGCTTCAAGTTTTGGATCTAAATTATCTCAACAAACTTCATCACCGTGTTACAGAAGGACGCATTCAGGAATTAATCTTAATCGCAGAGGCTTTCCATTCTCAGAGTCTCGGCAACATAGCAGAAGACATAGCAGCAAAGCCCGTGAAAGTTGTAACAATCGCAGGCCCTTCAGGTTCAGGCAAGACTACATTCTCAGAACGACTCAAAGTTCAGCTCATGGTCTGCGGAAAAACTCCCGTAACATTGCCGCTCGATAATTACTTCAAGGAGCGCGAAGACTCACCCAAAGACGAAACCGGCGAATATGATTACGAACGACTCGACGCATTAGACCTCGAACTGTTAGGGGACAACCTTACGAGGATATTAGCGGGAGAAGAAGTTGTTACGCCTGTCTACAATTTCATAACAGGCAAGAAAGAGCCGGGCAAAGTCATCAAGCTGAAGCCTTCAGACGTGTTAATCATGGAGGGCATACACGGACTCAATGACCAGATTTTAGCGATGATACCTGAGAACGGGCGTTACGGCGTGTTTGTCTCGCCTCTCACGGGGATATGCATTGACCCTCACAACAGGACAAGCACGAGCGATAACAGATTGTTGCGGAGGATAATACGCGATTACAGGACGCGGGGGAAGTCGGCGCAAGTTACGCTTGAAGTTTACCCGAAAGTTATACGGGGGGCAAAGCAATATATATTCCCGTACAGGAGCCGGGCTAATGCTATCTTCAACTCTTCATTGCCGTATGAGCTTGGAGTCCTGAAGCCGTATGTTGAGCCGTTATTGCACACTGTTGACGAAAATTCGAGCGTGTTCAGTGAGGCGTTAAGGCTGCTGAATATACTGCGGTTCGTTCCTGCCCTGAACAATGACGGGATTCCGAACAACTCGGTTATACGTGAGTTTATCGGCGGGAGCTGCCTTGATGTATGAGCCAGTTCACGCTGGGACTCTCAGACCTTCCCGAATACACGTATCAATGCGCTGATGCTTTAGAGTTTTCACGGACTCTCCCGGCTGAGTCTGTGAAGCTCGTAATCACTTCACCGCCGTATAACATCGGAAAATCCTACGAGACTCGCAGAAACATTGAGGAATATATATCGGGCTTTGAGGCGTTAATCTCTGAGCTTGTGAGAATGCTTGCTGATGATGGCAGTATTTGCTGGCAGGTCGGGAATTTTGTTGATGACGGTGAAATTTTCCCGCTCGATATATATTTTTATCCCATGTTCAAATCACACGGGCTAAAACTCCGCAACAGAATCATATGGCATTTCGGGCACGGCCTGCACTGCTCAAAGAGATTCAGCGGGCGTTACGAGACAATATTATGGTTCACGAAATCTGACAGTTACACTTTCAATCTTGATGATGTCCGAATACCGTCAAAATATCCCGGCAAAAAATACTTCAAGGGCGCGAAAAAAGGAACTCTCAGCGGAAATCCTAAAGGCAAGAATCCCGAAGACCTTTGGGAGATGACAATAGAAAGACTGATTGATGACTGGGACGCGCAAATCTGGGACATTCCGAACGTCAAGAACAATCACCCGGAGAAACTCAATCACCCCTGCCAATATCCTGTTGAACTCGCTGAACGGTGCATACTCGCATTAACCGACAAGGGCGACTGTGTATATGATCCTTTTGCGGGGGTCGGTTCGACTCTTATTGCGGCATTGAAGAATGACAGAAGGGCATTAGGCAGCGAGCATGTGAAAGAATATGTTGACATAGGGAATGAGAGAATAGAGAGGCTCAAAGAAGGTACATTAATTACGAGGCCGATATACAAAACAATTTATGAGCCTTCACCCGATGACAAAATAGCGCAGAGGCCGGACGAATGGAAGTAACAAATTATTTCAGGAACAATTCAATTCTTACGGGTGGCATGAAGTCAGACATGATTACTTTGTGAACGAGGACTTGAATACTACACGCGCAATCGTTCACCTTCAGGACAAGGACGAACAGAGGCGAATAATTCAGGAGCGGGGATTCACAGCTTACAGGACAACGGTCAAATCCTTCTGTACCAGTTATATTAATTGGCACTGAGCCTTCACACGTAATATAATCTCCCAAAATCCATTCACACAAGGAGTGCATAACTCATGAAGAAAGCAGCTTTGTTAGCAGTTCTCTTTGCAGTAATATTCGCGTCCTCAGCCTTTGCTATTCCTTCCGCGCCGTCAAAAGGCCAGTGGGCTTATCCCCTCGAAGGCCGTATGAATCTTCACAGGAGAGCCGACGGAGATTCACGCAGCGAGGAAATCAGAATGCCGCGAAAATGGATCAGCGTCCCCAGCGCAGTAAGAGATGATGACAATTATTTGTGGTACAAAGTCAGCGTAAACGGCAAAACAGGCTGGCTCCCTCAGAACGGAGTCCTTCTCAAGATGGGAGGCAAAAGCAAATTAGCCACGAAAATCGCAAGGAATTACGCAAGAGCACGCCGCAAAGTTATGGACAGGCCGCGCAGCTGGTCATCAAGAGATGAAGACGGCGTAACAGTCTATGAGACTCAGGGCAGGAACGGCGACGCAACATTCAAAGTTGTTGAAGGCAGGCGCGGAGTCAAAGATGTATTCTTCAGCACAAGCGACTACGAAATATGCCGCGAATTTCTCGGCGTTGACCTTATCGGATGGGATCAACCCGAAGTGCGCTCAAAGCTCGGTACTCCCACATTCCGCGAGACCCCGTATGACAATCCCGAATACAGCTTCTTGTACTATGAGCTTGAGGACAGGGATATGACTCTCTCAGTCCTCGAACGACGAGAAGGAAACGACAGAGAAGGAACCGTATACCGCGTTGAACTTTTCGAGGGCAGCAGGACGGACATGGATTAGCCCGTGAAGTTTGCGATAGTTTTAACACTTGCGGTAATTCTTGATGAGATACTCGGAGACCCGCGAAATTTCCCTCACCCCGTAAGGCTCATAGGACTCGCGATAAATTTCTGGCACAAAATTTTCTTCAGGCATGACTCGTTTATACATGGCCTCGCTGTTGTCATTATGACTCTCTTAACGGCGGGGCTTTTTGTTTATGCGGTTCTTCATGTTACGGAATGCAGCATCATTCTTCAGGTCTATCTGCTTTACTCGGCTGTTGCGTGGCGCGATCTCAAGGACGAAACTTTGCCCGTGCTCTTGTCGCTGATGACTCATAATATCGATGAGGCGCGAAAATCTTTGTCGTTCGTCGTCAGTCGTGATACTCAGACTCTTAACGAGGCGGAAATCTCACGCGCTGTCATTGAGACTGTAGCGGAAAATTCTGTTGACGGCGTTATGTCGGTGATATTCTTTGCGGCACTCGGACATTTCGTGAATGATCGTTGCGGTATGTGCCTGGCTGTATGGCTGTTCAAGTCAGCAAGCACCCTCGACTCTATGCTCGGCTATGAATCATTCGGCAGGTTCGGGACTCCGTCAGCAAGACTCGATGACATTCTCAATTTCATTCCCGCAAGAATCGCAGGAGTCATTATCATCATGGCCGGAGCTTTTACGGGCGGAAATGTCCGGGAGGCTTTAAGAGTATTTCTTTCTGACAGGCTGAAGCACAAGAGTCCCAACAGCGCACACGGTGAAAGCGCGTTTGCAGGTGTGTTAGGCGTGAGACTCGGAGGCGGTGCATTTTACGGAGGAGAATTTGAGCCGGGAGAAACTCTCAACGGGGGCGGGAATGTCCCGGGCGTTTGCGACATCGTAAGGGCGTGGCGTGTTCTTGATGTCTCGTGCTGGCTTGCTGTGATTGTCTCTGTGGTGATTGCATTGATGATTGAAGCGTGAAATTTGCCCCCAACATTAACGCGGGGGCTTGTGATTTACTGCGCTAATGACTCAAGCTGGAGCACTGATTCATTGCCGGGAAGCTGCGAGCGTTCGTTGTCCGTGAAAATTATCTCCGCTTCCATTCCCGTTGACGCTACGACTGACGTTAATATTTTCCTCACGTTGTCGTCTGAATGCGCAAGTATTCCCTTCTCAAGCTCATGCACTTTCACTTTCTCAAGGTCCGAATTTACTTCCCTGTTCTGGTCCTCAAGTTTCACGCTCGTAAATATCCCCGCGCTCTGATCGTACACTTCAAAGCTGTGAACGTCCGCGTAAATGTCAAGTATCTCGCTGTGAGGAAGAGTGATTCTGACTCTGTTCACGTCAAACCTTTCTGACACTTTCGCTTTCGACAGGTCGCACCCGCATACTATTGTTCCGTAATACTTCAGCATGAACTTGCGGGTTGTTCCGGGAAAATAAATATTCAGGCCGGGAATCTTCATGCCCTCCGAGAAGGATATTATTGACTGAAAACGCTCACGGATCGTAGCAAGCTCGCTGACATTCTCAATGCCCGATAATATCGCCGTCCTCACTGAGCGGTTCTGATTCGCTTTCTTCCGCAGAACCATCATTACATTTATTGTGATTGATACCGTGAGAGCTAACACTAATGCTATTGCTGCCGTCAAAATTTTTACCTCCTGAAAATATATAATAGAATAATGACATGACCGCAAATTTTTGGCAATCCGCGAAACACGAAAGGAGGAAGCCGCAATAGACAGCCGCGAAATCATATCAAGCCTCCGTGTATTAGGGCTTGAGCCGGGAGCAACAGCTGATGACATTCATTCGGCGTTCAGGAAATTGGCGCGTGAGCTTCACCCCGATGTTGCAGGAGAGAAGAGCAGCGTAAAGTTTCAGCAGGTTACGGGAGCATACACGGCACTGAAGAACATCACGCCGGAAGAATTAGAGTCCCTCGCCGAGAGTCTTCCCGAACACGAGAAGGCACGCATTCAGAAAGCAGAGAAGAAACGACGCGAGGAAGCCGCGAGACTCGAACGTTCAGCAAAAATTGACAGCATAATAGCGAAATATGAGTCAGACTTCAGAGACTATTACGCGAAAAGGAAATCAGGCGATGACTCAGACATGAAAGCAATAATCCTCAGAATGAAATCACGTAAGCCGAGAGTCATCAACGCAGCTCTGAAACATTCCGCGCCATTCGCCAACCGTGTGGAGTTCCGCAAGGCTCTGACAGAAATTCTCAAACGCCCCGAAATAGACTCAACAACAGCAGACATTGCCGGGTCTCTTCCTTTTGACGAAAGCACGCGGAAATCAATCGCACTCGACACTTCAAGCAATGCCGCGAATTTTCCCGCCGGATTAATCATAAGCCTCATAGGGAATGACTCTGACTCAATGGAGAGCATGTTGCTTCACGCTTCGCCCGAAAATGTTTCAGTGATATTGCGCCGGTGGCCAGCCGGGAAAGTTATGACCGACTCAGTTTTGCGGACTCTCTTAGCGTCGGATGACATGAGGATACTTGTTCCCTTGTTGGGTGCGATGAGGATAAATTTTGCGCGTTCATCATCAAACCACAGGAAGAGGCTTCACGAGCTCGAAAATCACCCCGCCGCGGCTGTTCGTGCTTGGGCGAGGAAATTATTGTGAGGAGGAATTATCATGAAAAAATTTTTGTGCGTCATGGCCGTGTTAATGCTCTGCGGGATTTCTTTTGCTGACGTAATGCCGCCTTATGTCGTAATCTCGAACGCTGAAAAGATTTCGGGCGGAAATGATTTCGTTTATGTCAGCGATAATGCAGGACAGAATCTTGACGGGCTTCCTGTTCCTGACATAACGATAACGGGGCAATTGCGTTCGACTCTTCCTGTTCAGCGAGGCAATGTCCCATCACGTGAAAACAGTCTGCTTAATCCCGGCGAGCCTATAGAGATCACAGCGCGGGGAAATTCCGTAACAATTTCTGACTGGGGCGGGGATGATGTTTACTCGGTGAGACTGTTTGACTCAAATGGTGAGCTCGTTGAAGTAAATTCTGATGAGGACAGCAGGAAATATCCCGTAACTGTGAGTCTTTCACCGTCGCCAAAAGATTACTACCTCGAAATCATGCAGAAAGATACAAAGTATGACACAGACTCGGAGCCTGAGTTCTGTTACGTCTTGTTGAGAATGAAATCCGGCCATGACTCCGCAATATCTTCACCGAATGAACGAACGCAAAACGCGAGCAATGACAGAGCAGTCAAATCACGAACGGGGAATCCTCTTGAGGCAATCGGAGAAATCTACAGGCGTTACAGGAAGGAAGCAGAAGAGAATCCGTATTAACATGAAAACGCAGGGCAGGAGTCAAAATGATTCCCGCCCTTTATTTTTGTCGTCATGCTTGAAACTCTGAATTTTCACGGTAAATTTTTTGCAGCAATTCTACGAAATCTTTCACGCTCTCACGCTTATCACCTGAATGAGTGCACAACACGCAGCAGATTTTCTCCGGGCAGTCAAAAAGAGTCCAAGCAAATTCCCCGTTATGATCGTTCAGGAATCCCGGAGCAAGGCAAACTCCCCTGTGAGCTTTTATGTTCGTTAGTGTAGTCTCGCGGTCATTGCTATTGAAGTACTCAATGTGAATCGATTCTATGATTCTCTGCTGAACCGCTTTAAGCTCAGGAGGTGAACCGCCGCCGACCATTAGCACACGCCCGCGCAAATCCTCAGCGTGAACAATATCCCTTCCGGCTAATTCGTCATCTTTTAGCGTAATCAAATATATTCTGCTGTCGAAAAGAAAATGAAGCCTTATACCCGGAATGTGCTTAACGTCATTGCGTCTTGCGAACAAAATATCTTCCTCGCCTTTCAGGAATGAAGCTGAGTCGTAAAGCGCAAGGAAATGCGGAGTAACTGAGACTCCCCCGTGTGATTTCGTGAAGGACTCTATAGCTTCAGGAAGGAAATATATTGCTGACCTCATCGGGAGTCCGATTGTGATATTCGCCCGGTAACGTGTGCCGTAATTCTGCCCCTGTTCAACCGCCCGTTTCAGTTCGTCGCGAATGTTCCTGAGAGTCACGCAGAACTGTTCACCCGCAGGAGTCAAGACCGCTCCTTTTGGCGAGCGTTCAAAGAGTGAGAACCGTATTTCCTCCTCAACCTGCTTAATCTGATATGTGAGAGCCGGCTGTGAAATGAAAAGTTTCTCAGCGGCCCTGTTGAAATTTTTTGTCCTCGCAAGCTCCAGAATGTAATCAATCTGTTTCGTGTCCATAAAAATTTTCCGGCCATGATAAAAATTTGTGATTTGAATATTATATCGTCTTTGATTTTGGATTAGCCCATCCAAAAAATTTTAGTGCAGGAGGTTTCGAGAGTGAGGAAGATATTTCTTTGTCTCGCGCTTGTTCTTTGTCCTTTTGCGGTGAATGCCTCAGAGCCGATTGTGATTCAGGATCAGGGGAGCTTCACGGCAGGAGGGAAGACTCTCAAAAACGGCGGGGAATTTGTTTTCTCTGACTTGTGGAATCAATCGGGGCAGACCGCTTACGGCGATAATGCTTTTGTCCGTTATCAGATTCCCGTGAACGCAAAGAAGTTGCCGCTTGTCTTTCTTCACGGGGGCGGGCAGTCAATGAAAACGTGGGAGACAACCCCAGACGGCCGGGAAGGTTTCGCGAATATATTTTTGCGCAGGGGCTTCAGCGTTTATCTTGTGAATCAGCCGAGAAGGGGCGACGCTGGCTTCACGCTCTCTTCAGGCGACGCAATCACACCGATGTATTACGACCGCACAATGTTCACGCTGTTCAGGCTCGGACGATGGCCGAAATATTACGATGACACTCAGTTCCCGAAAGACCCCGCGAGCCTCGAAAATTTTTACAGGCAGGGGACTCCCAACACAGGCCCGCTTGATTTCGGCGTAATCTCTGACGCAATGTCCGCTGTCTTGTCGAAAACAGGCCCGGCGATTCTTGTGACTCATTCGCAGGGAGGCGGCGCAGGTTGGTACACGGCTCTGAAGTCTGAGAATATCCGCGCAATCGTGGCATATGAACCCGGAGGAAGTCCGCGCTTGTTCCCTGAAGGTGATGTGCCTGACGCAATACCGACATCATTCGGACTCATTGAGGGCACAGCGATTCCCCTTGAGGATTTCAGGAAGTTCACGCGATTCCCAATCGTCATATTTTACGGAGATCACATAGCCGACAAACCTACGGACAATTACGGCGCGGATCAGTGGCGCGGAGAGCTTGCTATGGGTCGTGCTTTTGCTGAACTCGTCAACAAATACGGCGGGGACTGCAAAGTGATTCACCTTCCCGAAATCGGCATAAAGGGCAACACTCACTTCATGTTCTCCGATCTGAATAACATCGAGATTGCTGACCTGTTATCGAAATGGCTCAAAGAGAAAGGACTTGACGAATGAGAGTCAGAGTCATTCTTTTTGTGATTGCGGCTGTGATTCTGTCTTCAGGGTGCGGGGGGTCATCATCTTCAAGCGTTTCAATCCCGCAAAATTCGCCCGACATCACAGCACCGACTCCCGAAAATGAATCACCGACTCAATCCCGCGACATCACAGAGCCGACTCCGAGTCCCGAAAATGAGTCGCAGGATACGAATCCGATTCCCGAAATTGTAACGCCGAGTCAAGACATCACGATACAGACTCAGAGCTTTGATTTTGACACTGGCACTGTAACACTGAACAGCGGAGTCATAATGCCCATACTAGGAATCGGCACATACTCTCTCACGTCATCACAGGCTGAAAACTCTGTGTACTGGGTGCTGAAGGCTGGCTTCCGTCTCATAGACACAGCGCGGATTTACGGCAATGAAGACGGAGTCGGACGCGGGATTAAGCGCGCTATTGATGAAGGCATAGTAACACGCGGAGAAATTTTTGTTACGACAAAGATGTGGACTTCCGATTACTCAAACGGAGAGTCAGCAATTGACTCATCACTGCAAAGGCTTGGGCTTGATTACGTTGACTTGATGATACTGCACCATTCACAGCCGGCTAATGATGTCGCTGCGTATAAGTCAATGGAGGAAGCATTGAGCGCGGGAAAACTCCGGGCTGTCGGTCTGTCGAACTATTTACACGCCGGAAGATTTTGACCGTCTCGCAAATGCCGTAACGATTCCCCCGGCAGTCTTGCAGAATGAGACTCACCCGTACCATCAAAGCGGAACAATGAAGTCTCACATATCGCAGTACGGGACAATATTAGAGTCTTGGTATCCTCTCGGCGGGCGCGGACATACTCAGGAGCTTTTCACTGACCCGGTAATCTCATCGATAGCAGAATCTCACGGAAAAACATCGGCGCAAGTCATCCTGCGTTGGCATCTTCAGGCCGGGAACATCGCAATACCCGGAAGCAGCAACGAGCAGCACATAATCGAGGACTTCAGCATTTGGGATTTCAGTCTGACTGATGACGAAATGAATCAGATAGCCGGCCTCAACCAAGACAGAAGGAACTCAACGTATTAAGGAGGCATTAACATGAAAGAAATCATAACGGCAGCACTAATCATCATGGCATTCACGGCGGTGTCATTCGCGCAGGAAGTGAAGTATATTGACGCTCCGAAATTCGCGGGAGAAATATATCTTTACGGCCAGCCCTCAAAGGAAGATATAGAGTTCGAGCAATGGTACGAGATTCCCGGGCGCGGCCAGTTCGTCCGCAATGTGAAAGTACCGACACTGATTCCGTATCTCCCTTCCCCGGAAAACTCTAACGGTGCCGCAATAATCATCGCGCCGGGCGGAGCGTTCCTTCATCATACATTCGGCAGCGGAGGCTATGAGGCGGCGGAGTGGTTCAAGTCTCAGGGGTTCGCGACATTCATACTCAAGTACAGAGTCGAGATTACACCGAGAGAGGAGTCAGAGTACCAAGCGTACGTTGCGAAAATGATGGAGGGTTACAGGGCGGGAGGCAGAAGCGGAAATTACGCCCCTGTGACTCCTGATTATGCTTACGAGGACATTAACGCGGCTGTGAAATTGATTCGTGAAAGGGCGAATGAGTTTCACGTGAGGCCGGACAAAATCGGGATTGTAGGATTCTCGGCGGGGGCGTTGATGGCGGTCTACAATGCAGAGTGCGCGCCGTCAGAGTCAAAAGCTGACTTCATCGCGTCAATTTACGGCCAGTTAGTCCTGCGTGAGATGAGCGGGAAACTTCCTCCGATGTTTGCGGCCATGTCATCAGATGATGAATTGTCCGGGCAAAGCGGCTTCGAGGTCATTCAGGCGTGGCAGAAGCGCGGAATCGTTGAGCTTCATTTGTACGGTCAGGGCGGTCATAATTTCGGAATGGGTCATAAGCCTTTCACTAATTATCTTTGGCCGGAAGAGTTTTTAGCGTGGCTCCGAATGCTGAAGATCATCAATGAGCCGGCATCATCCGCAAAAATCAGACTCAACAACGGACTCGATATTCCGCAGTTCGGGATTGGCACATTCCGTTCAGACGTTCAGCAGGCACATGACGCAGTTGTTACGGCGTTGCGGGCGGGCTATCGTCATATTGACACGGCTCACGCATACCAGAACGAGCGCGGAGTCGGTTCGGGCGTGAAAGACTCAGGAATCCCCCGCGGCGAAATATGGATAACGAGCAAATTATGGCCAACTGATTACAACTCGGGCAACGTAGAAGAGTCCATCAACAAAATGTTACAGAGACTCGGCACGGATTATATTGACCTCGTATATCTTCATCAGCCTGTAGGTGATTACATGGCCGGGTGGCGTGGTCTTGAAGCAGCTGTGAAGGCGGGAAAAGTCCGGGCTATAGGGCTGTCGAATTTTGACCTCAGCGAGAAATTGTTTGATGACGTTCTCGAAAAGGCCGAAATAAAGCCGGCGATCGTTCAGATTGAGCTTCACCCTTACGCGCAGAGAAAAGCATTCCGCAAGAAGTGCGCCGAAAATAATATAGCGGTTGAAGGCTGGTATCCTCTCGGAGGGACTCACGGCGGGAATAACGTACTCTTTGCTGACCCTGTGATTAATGAGATTGCCGGGCGTTACGGGAAGACTCCTGCTGAGATAATTTTGCGCTGGCACGTTCAGGAAGGCTTCAGCACGATTCCCGGTTCACGAAACGAGAATCACATACGGCAGAACATAACGGTGCTTGACTTTGAGCTGTCAGAAGATGACATGAACAAGATACGAGCTCTTGACGGTGAGAAGAGATTCTACACAGGAACATTTGAGTCATCACAGAGATTCTTAGACTGGACTCCAGAAGACTAATATTTATTCCCCCTTTATGTGAAAGCGTGAGGGGGATTTATTTTGCTGATTGTTCATTAAAGACTTCAATTTGAGAAATTAATCTTGTCCCGTTATCATTAATTCCATTCCACAAAGCAAAGGAGATCGAATCAATGAAGTATGTGAAACTCGGCAACAGCGGTGTAGATGTGTCGCGCATATGTCTCGGCATGATGAGCTTCGGCAAGCCCGGAACAGAGAACGGCGTTTTTCCGTGGGCAATGGAGTTTGACGACGCAAAGCCAATCTTCCGCAAGGCAATCGAGTCGGGCATAAACTTTTTCGACACAGCAAACGTATACCAGCTCGGAAGCAGTGAGACAATCACCGGGAAATTGATTCGCGAGTTCGGACTCAGCCGTGATGAGATTGTTGTTGCGACAAAAGTAAACTTTGAGATGAGAGCAGGAAGACCCAACGGCGGAGGATCTTCACGCAAAAATATCATGGCCGAGATAGATCACAGCCTCGAAAGACTCGGACTCGATTACGTAGACTTGTACCAGATTCACAGGCTTGACGCATTCACGCCGATGGAGGAAATATTAGAGGCACTTCACGATGTCGTCAAAAGCGGCAAGGCTCGTTACATTGGAGCTTGCACGATGGACGCGTGGCAGTTCGAGAGAATGCAGAATCTTGCGGAGCGTCATGGCTGGACGAAATTCATCACGATGCAGAATCAGTACAACCTCATTTACAGGGAAGAAGAACACGAAATGATGCCTTTGTGCCTTGACCGCAAAGTAGGTGTAAACCCTTGGAGTCCTCTTGCGGGGGGAAGGTGCGCTCATCCTTGGGGGACTGTAACAGCACGCACGAAAATTGACGCAGTATCCCCGGCGGTTTGGACGGAGAAGACAGCAGCTCAGGACAAAGCAGTAGTCGACAACCTCGAACGTGTAGCGCGTGAACATGGCCGGACTATGGCGCAGGAGTCTTTAGCGTGGATGTTGAGCAAGCCTTTCATCTGCTCGCCCGTCGTGGGTACTACAAGCGTGAAGCACGTTGAAGAAGCCGTTTCAGCAGTTGACATTGAGATTACGCCGGAAGAAGTCGCAGCCCTCGAAGCACCGTACACAGCTCACACAAAGCAGCACGCATTTTAGGCCATGAATGTTTTTGACGACCTGCGGAACGGAATCCCTTACGACATTAGAGACCCGGAATATTTGCGAGTCGCTCACGGAGAAATGAGCCGCTGCCGTAATCTTTGCTGGCGGATAAACAGCACGAACCCTGACGACAGAGACTCAATCCTCACACTTGAGCGGGAATTGTTCGGCGGACTCCCTGAAGGCACATTCATTACACCGCCTTTTCAGGTTGATATAGCCTGCTGCTTTCATCTCGGCAAAAACGTTTTCGCGAATCACGGATTAACCGCAATGTCTATAGGAACAATCACGATTGAAGACGGCGTAATGTTAGGGCCTGAAGTAGGATTGTTCACAGTCAACCATGAGCCTCACAATATCCGCGTGATAATGACGAAAGAGATTCGCATAAAGAAAAATGCGTGGATAGGCGCGAGGGTCAATATACTTCCGGGCGTTACGATCGGCGAAAATGCTATCATCGGAACAGGGTCAACAGTAACTCATAACATCCCGGACAACTGCGCTGCTGTTGGAGTCCCTGCAAGAATCATAAAGGAAGTGTGAGAAATGGCAAAAGAAGTATGCGTGCTTCTGGGTACAGGCTCAATAGGCCAGGCGATAATACGCAGAACAGGCGCGGGAAAACATTTAGTGCTTGCTGATTTGAGGATTGAGAACGCAGAGAAGGCCGCAAAGATTCTTGATGACGCAGGATTTGAGACAAGTACAATCTCCGTAAATCTCGGCTCTCGTGATGACATTCTGAGACTCATTGAGCATTCGCAGAAGTTCGGAGCTGTGAAGTATCTTGTGAATGCCGCGGGAGTCTCACCGTCCCAAGCGTCAGTGAAAGATATATTGCGCGTTGACCTTTACGGCACTGCGGTATTGCTTGAGGAGTTCGGGAAGATTATTGCTGACGGGGGATCGGGAGTCGTAATTTCCTCGCAGTCAGGACACAGATTAGGCGCATTGACTGAGGAGCAGAATACACAGCTCGCGACATCACCAGCTGAAGAATTATTGACGCTCCCATTCATTACGGAGATAACAGATACCCTCAAAGCATACCAGTACTCCAAACGCTGCAATGTATTAAGGGTTATGTACGAGGCGACTCGATGGGGCAGACGCGGCGCGACAATAAACTCAATCAGCCCGGGAATAATCATCACTCCTCTTGCGAATGACGAGCTTCACGGGCCGAGGGGCGAGGGCTACCGAAAGATGCTGAGTCTTTGTCCTGCGAAAAGAGCCGGGACTCCTGATGAAGTTGGCGACATGGCCGCGTTCCTGATGGGCGACAAAGGCCGATGGATTTCGGGAAGCGATTTCCTGATTGACGGAGGCACTACAGCTTCATACTGGTACGGTGATCTTCAGTACCTCAAAGCCTCGCACTAAATATCAAACACGGGGGCAGGGGCTTTCTTCTTTCTGCCCTCTTCGTTTACCTTTATGTGAATGTCCGTTGATGTCCCGTCAGTAAACTCTGTGTAGAGACTCACAAAGTCAACATCATCTTTCACAACGTCAACAACATAGCTTCCGTCGCCTGTATACCCTTCGTCAAAATCAGGCACATAAACTTTATCGGGACTCGCTGTATTAATCCCATAATGAACCGCTTTAACTGTGTCATTCATGAACGAGTTTATGACGATGCTTCCTCTTTGGGGCATGAGCCATAAAATATCGGGGTGATTCTTCACGGCGTTCTTCCCTGATTTGAATCTCTCCTCCGCAACATCAAACACGAATTTATACGGCCCTCGCTCTTTGTCTTCTTTGTCCGTGTACTTGATCTCAATCGTAACTTTGTCGCCTTTGATTTCAGGAGTGAGCCGGAAATTGATATAGCCTGTCTCAGCGTTGCCGGTTGATTTGAACTCCCCAGAATCTGAACGGTAAAACAATTCTTTGATGTCTGCTTCGTTGTCAGCGTCAACAAAAAACACAATCGGGTAATGCCTCAGTCCCATATATTCACCCCTTGAGGCTGTAACCTTCAGTCCGGGTTCAGGCGTTGTGAGATTCATTACAGTGCCGCCCGGAGTGTATATCCCGTTGTCCATCGTGAGATTGACTCCCCAGAAGAGCGCAAGCAATGTACACACCGCGCCGATGTCAGCAAAAATTTCTGTGTGCAGTGAACGCTTACGGAGCATTAACGCGCAAATGACAAGAAGCAATGCTGAAGCCGCCGCAAAGATTGGTATTAACGCAGTCCATCTTCTAGCAAGCCCGAACGTTACAGCAAACATGAACGCGAAAATGAGATCCGCTTTCACGCTGAAGAGTTTTGAGCCGATGATGTGTATTACGTCTTTCCAGCTTGCCGGGGGAATGTCAGGTAAACTTGCGGGCTTTGAGTCTTCCGTGTCATTCTGAAAATTGCTGATGATGTTTCCTGATGAGTTATGATTTTCGTATTCGGCAGACTGCTTCAGGTACTCCCACAAGCGCATGACTTCTCCGAAATCGACAGCCCCGGCGCGTTTGATTCGCTCAAGATACTGATGCTCCCGGTAGTCCATGATGAGGTCAAAGATTTCACGGTCATAAATGTATATCGTGTTATTGTTTGCTGACTTTGACTCGTGCCTCAATGCTGCTAGGCGTGAATACCATCCTTCAGAGCGTTCGAGGTTAGCGAGGAGTCTTGATGTTGATGACTGGTCGCGGCCAATGAGAATCGCAATGTCCTTCACGTGAAAGCGCACAATGTCCCCGGCCATGACAGCAAGATAATTTTCCTGCGGTGCTTTTGGCCTGTATGTAGTTTCGAGGTATTCGGAGCGTTCTTCTTTTGTGCCGTGAAAATTTTTGTAGTCTGCTATATAGCTGTCGACATTTTTTGCGATTAGGCTGCGGATTTTGCGGTAACGTTTGAATCGTTCGGATATTCGTCGGACATATTCATTTGGGAGATTGAAAGACGGCATAATAATTCCTCCTGAGAGTCAGTTGCATTCGATTTTATGAGATTACCTATGTAACATGTGAAAGAAATTCTAACACACGGAAGGAGTGAAAGAACATGAGCATGAAATGTGAGAGCTGCGGAAAAGAAGTTCGGAAGTGCTCGAAGTGCGGAAGAGTCTACTGCCCTAAGTGCGACGGTTCATCGTGCCCGGACTGCGGCTGCAGGACATACAGCTATCCTTCATGGTAGTAACCAGATAAAAATTTTCCCCCTTCACGCTTTTGAATGAGGGGGGATTTTTTGTGCGTTAATATTCTATTTCCTGGTCAGGACTCCTAAGCAGTATGACTCTCTCGCCCGGGCCGATCAAGTTATACTGTTCACGCGCAAGGTGTTCGACTCCTTCCTGCGTTTTGTAGAACTCTACTTTCTCTTTGTACTCCCGGACTCGTTCGCGCTTCTCTTTCAGCACGGCCTCGCTTTTTGCTATCTGCCCGCGTATTTCGGCTATCCTGTCAAGCTCGAACCTGTAATAGCTCAGTGCAATGGCAAGACCAAGAAGACCAAGCGCAATGAATACTATCTGCTTCAGAGAGGGCATCTCACATTCTCTCAGGGGCATTTACCCCCAAAAGCCCCAAGCATGACGCGATAACAATTTTTGCTGCTCTCACAAGATTTATTCTCCCTTCCCTTATGCCTGAGTCCTGCTCGTCAATGATCCTGTTTGTGTTGTAGAAGGAGTGAAAGATTCCCGCGAGGTTCAGCACATAGCCCGTGAGTATCTGCGGTGCTAAATCATTCGAGGCTTCACGTACCGCATCAGGCCACCGCGATAATGAGTCGGCGAGTTCTTTTGCGTCCTTGCTGTCAAAAATTTCTGCGGGTATTCTTTCTGCTGAAATTGAGTCGAGACTTCCGCCCCTGTTCACATACTCGCGGATTATCCCGGAGATTCTCGCGTGCGCGTACTGAACGTAATACACCGGATTTTCATTGCCCTGTTTCTTTGCGAGGTCTAAATCAAAATCAAGCTGTGAGTCGCTCCTTCTCATGAGGAAGAAGAATCTTGCCGCGTCGACTCCGGCTTCGTCAAGAACTTCACGCAGGGTGATAAATTCTCCGGCTCTTGTCGACATGGTAACAATCTTTCCTTCACGCAATAAATTCACAAGCTGTATCAGCAACACGATAAAGTCATCAGGATTTTTGCCCATCGCTTTTATTGCCGCCTTCATTCGTGCAATGTAGCCGTGATGATCCGCGCCCCATACATCAATGACACGCTCAAAGTTACGGGTTATGAATTTGTCCCGGTGATATGCGATGTCGGAAGCGTAGTAAGTCGGAATGCCGTTAGCCCGGATTAACACTCTGTCTTTGTCGTCGCCGATTGTTGACTCTGTCCTGAACCATAACGCGCCGTCCTGCTCGTAAGCATAGCCGTTAGCTTTTAGCTCATTCATTGCTGACTGAACAAGCCCGTTTTTGTGCAAGTAACCTTCCGGGAAAAAGTTATCGAAGCTCACGCGGAATAATTCTAAGTCATCACGAATCCCGGCCATGATCTTGTCTGCCGCGTATTTCTTGAAGTACTCCAAGCTGTCCTCTAATGGAGCGTCAAGAAATTTACTGCCCTCAAGGTTTATGATCTCCCGCGCAATGTCATAAATGTACGCACCCTTGTATCCGTTTTCGGGGAATGGCACATCATTTCTTCCGAGAATCTCAAAGTACCGCGCCTGAGTCGATTTGCCCAAGTTTGTTATTTGGAGTCCTGAGTCATTCACGTAGTACTCTCTCTGAACGTCCCAGCCCGTGAACTTGAGAATCCTCGCAACTGAATCACCTACAGCAGCTCCCCGGCCATGTCCTATATGAAGAGGGCCTGTAGGATTCGCGCTGACAAATTCAACCTGAACACGCCGGTTTTTTCCGATGTTGACTCCTCCATAGACGGCTCCCTGCCTGAGAATGTCCGCGACTGCCTGCGCGTAAAATTTTCCTGAGAGAAACACATTCAGGAAGCCCGGCCCGGCAATCTCTGTTTTCTCCACAACGTCAGACTTCAGAGCCTCCGCGATTCTCTGTGCTATGTCGCGGGGGTTAGCCTTCAGAGTTTTTGCGAGCCTCATTGCAACGCTTGCTGCCCTGTCTCCATGTCCCTCGTGTTTCGGCCTCTCAAATTCCGCTGTAACATCATCAACTCCGAGAGACTTCACTGCGTCATTAAGTGCCTCGTTTAGTTTCAAGACTGCTGAATTTTCACCTGTCATCATTTTCCCTCTATCCTAATTGGTATATGTCTCGACGCGAACACCCGCCAGTTTTCCAGACAACGCCGGAGCAATGACATATTCCCCGCTGTTACGCTCGTCATGTTAAGCTCAAAGCGAGACTCGGCCTCTAACCTGTGCCGCCTGTTCTGGTACTTGTCGCTGTAATTTATCTTGTCGGGATTCTTTCCTGTCTTCCCTGATACAAGAGCTTCTGTTGCGTTCTTGGGAAATAAAAGCGTTACGGTATTGTCAATTATAAACGGGAATTTTATTTCTACGGGAGGTTCAAACGTTCCGAGCATCCTCACAAAAACAGGCTCAAAAAATGGAAGTATCGCCAAGACTCCCCGGCCTGTTCCGCCTATGCCCGGCTTATTCTCAAGCGTGAATGAAATCTCAGGGACTCCCTTCGCGACTCTGTACTTCACATCTTTGTAGTTAGTCAGATTCGGAAAGAGTGAAAGCACTGCTCCTCTTGCGACTCCTTCTGAAGGATTGCTGCCGACAAGAAAATCTGCCCATGCTCCGCGCAATATCAGCCTTATATTACCGCTCATGAGTCCGTGCTCGGTGATATTCAGATTCATCACTGCGCTTAGTCTGTTGTCCGCTGACTTTGACGACGGTATACGGCGCGGGGTCAATGTCCCTTTGTCATTCATGCTGTAAATTTTTGTGCCTCCGATTAGTGCGGGGCTGTTCATGTCGTGGAACGTTACGCCGCGAATCTCCTGAACGTCAAGAATTGGACTCTCAAACATGGCCGGGCACATCGGGGTTCTCTCGTCGAGGTCAAAAGGCATCTTCCACGTTAGCGAGGCATTAACTTTCTGCGAGGCAAGCCACGACCTAGCAAGCAATAATTTTTCGCGCTTAGTCCATTCTCCTGAAGACGGAATTTTCCGGGGCGTTCCTTCCGATAATGTTACTTCCGGCTGAGTCATTAACCATTCTATGAGCCTCTGAGTCCCCGTGTCATTCGAGCGATTGAAGCCTGACATAGCGTCTGAAGGTGCTGAAATGTTCCCGGCGGACTCGATGTCTTTCATCATGGCCTGAAGGTTAGCGTTGCCCTGCTTTGTGCTGAATGCGACTCCCGCCCGCTGTAATCTCGCCATATTCGCGGCATCATTATACGGGTCAATGTTCAGCCGCCGCCAAGTGTATATTACTTCATTGCCAAGATCATCAACCTGCGGACTCAAAGGCGCGGGGAATGTCCTGTGAATTAATTTTTGCGGTGAATGAATCTCAACGATCGACTCCCAGACCCGCAAGTCCTCCTGAAACCATGTCAGCCCCTCGAAACTTAGCATATCGGGAAGAGTCTCACGCCACGAAATAGAGAATATGAATGTGTCAGGAAGCCCCACGAAACGAACCTGCTTTATTCCGGCTGTAATATCTTCCTCGCTTGTTACGCTGCTGATTCTCGCAAGACTCCTGAAATCGTAGACTCCCGCGTTGAGAATCTCAGTGCTTCCTTTTGCGGGTTTCTGAATGTTCCACGTAAGCCACTTTGACGAGAGACCGCGCCGGCCGAGTATCACATAAAGCCGTGTGATGTCGATTCCGCCGGATTTTGAGCGTTCGTAAGTAACTTTTTTGTGCCATATTATTCCGCTTGCTTCCGGGTATGTCGTAAAGTCCGGGTTCATTTCCTTCATTCGTGTCAGATTGAAGCCGGGTGTTTCGACCTCAATGAATGTTCCTGTTCCCGTGTAATTCGGAAGGACTTTGTCGCCCATGCTCATATCGTTTACGCTCGGCACATTAACTTTTGAGCGGTCAATGAGATTCGCGGCATATGACGCTGAAGCCGTAACGAGAACCGCAAGTATCAGCAAAAATTTTCTCGCCACGAATTACAGCCCCCTTCCATGACAATACTTGTACTTTTTGCCAGATCCGCAGGGGCATGGGTCATTGCGTCCGACCTTTGCGGCTTTCTTTATAGGCTCGCGGGGTGAATCTGTTGCGCCTCCTCCTGACATCTGAAACTCTTTCTTCTCAAGATTCATTTTGCGCTCTCTTCTTGCTGACTCGCTCATGATTCGAATCCTGAATATCTGACTCGTGAATGTGTCTTTTACCCTGTCCATCATCTCGGTGAAAAGATTGTACGACTCGAACTGGTACTCAATGAGCGGATCTTTCTGTCCTATTGCGCGGAGTCCTATTCCCCTGCGTAATTCGTCCATTCCCGTAAGGTGTTCGCGCCACGCTGAGTCGAGAGTCTCAAGGAGTATATAGCGTATGATTGAGCCTGCAATATTCGCGGCTTCCTGGTTCGCGTTAAGCTCGGCGATTTTTGAGTCGTAACGTGATTTAACGCCCTCTAAAATTTCGTCCCTCATTCCCTCCATGTCGAGACGTGTATCAACCTCAGCGATTTTCCCCTCTGCGCCCTCGCCGAACAAAGAACGCAATCTTGCAGCTGCTCTTGACGGGTCCGGCTCTGTTTCGTGTCCTTCAGGGAAATATTTGTCGAGAATGTCATTGACGACTCCGCGTATTACTTCCCAGCCGTATTCGGGCATTTCGTCATCAGGAGTTGAGAGAATTTCCCCGCGCTCCGTGTAAATTGCTTCCCTCTGCTGATTCATTACGTTGTCGTAAGCAAGCAGTTGTTTTCTTATGTCAAAGTGAAGCTCCTCAACTTTTTTCTGCGAGTTCTCGATTATCCGGCTCAACATTGACGACTCTATAGCCTCGCCGTCTTTGAGTCCTAATTTGCCCATGAGAGGCTGAATCTTTTCTGACCCGAACAAACGCAGCAAGTTATCTTCAAGCGACAAATAGAATCGTGAAGTGCCCGGATCACCCTGACGGCCTGAACGCCCCCGGAGCTGGTTATCGATTCGCCGGGACTCGTGCCGTTCCGTTCCGATTATGGCGAGTCCTCCTGCCTTTACGACTCGTTCATGTTCCGCACTGCATGAGGCTGTGAACTCTTTGAGGAGCCGTGAATATTCGTCGGGGTTATCGCGTGCTTTGTCCTTTGCGAGAAATTCGGGATTGCCTCCTAACATAATATCCGTACCGCGTCCGGCCATGTTCGTTGCGACTGTTACAGCACCTTCCCGGCCTGCCTGCGCGACAATGTACGCTTCCTTTTCGTGATACTTTGCGTTGAGTACCTGATGAGGAATCTTGCGGGCTTTGAGTAGCTTGCTGACTCGTTCTGAGTTTTCGATTGACGTTGTGCCGACTAAAACGGGCTGTCCTTCCTTGTGCCTTTCTGCAACCTCATCAGCAACCGCGCTGAATTTCTCATGCTCTGTCGCGTAAATCACATCGGGGTTATCGACTCTGATCATCGGCCTGTGTGTCGGAATGCTCACTACCTGAAGGCCGTAAATCTCTCTGAACTCTTCAGCCTCAGTTGCCGCCGTACCTGTCATGCCCGCGAGTTTGTGATACATTCTGAAGTAATTCTGAAGGGTAATTGTTGCGAGCGTCTGAGACTCCCTGCCAACTTTTACGCGCTCTTTTGCCTCGATTGCCTGATGGAGTCCGTCTGAATATCTCCGTCCTATCATGAGTCGCCCGGTGAACTCGTCAACAATAATCACTTCTCCGTCCTTCACAACATAATCTGTGTCGCGCTTGTAGAGCTTGTGAGCTTTGAGAGCCTGAACGATTCTGTGTGCTAAGTCCGAGTGTGCCGCGTCAGAGAAAAGCCCGGGCATTTTGAGGAAGTCTTCACACTTCTGAATCCCTGCTTCTGTCATTGATATGCTGCGTTCCTTTTCGTCTTTCTCGTAGTCGGGGCCTTCAGTGAGAGTCCGAGCTGCTGAGTCGGCTTTGACGTATAAACCTGCGTCATCATCTGACGGGCCGGAAATGATTAACGGCGTTCGTGCCTCGTCAATGAGAATTGAGTCAACCTCGTCAACAATACAGAAGTTATGACCCCTCTGCACCATCTCTGAAGGACTCATTGCCATGTTGTCGCGAAGGTAATCGAACCCGAACTCCGCGTTTGTCCCGTAAGTAATATCTGCTTTGTAGGCTGATATTCTTTCGTCGCCGGGCATATAGGGATAAATCACGCCAGCTGTGAGTCCCAAGAAGTTATAGACCGGGGACATCCATTCGGCATCGCGTTTTGCGAGATAATCATTCACCGTAACAAGATGGACTCCCTGACCGTTCATAGCGTTCAGCACAACAGCAAGAGGCGCAACGAGTGTCTTACCTTCTCCCGTTTTCATCTCAGCGATTCGGCCATCGTGAAGCGACATTCCCCCGATCAACTGAACGTCATAATGCCTGAGTCCTATTGTGCGTTCGCTGACCTCGCGGACTATCGCAAAGACTTCAGGGAGTACGTCATCAAAATCAGATCCGTTGTCCTGAATCTGAGTCCTCAGCTCGTGGAAGCGTGATTTGATTTCGGAGTCTGACTTTGCGCGGATGTCATCTGAGTATGAGTTTACAATATCAACAAGGCCGGAATATTTTTTCAATGCCCGGTCGTTAGGGTCAAGCCCAAGAATTTTTTTAATGCTATCGAGAAACATGTTTGCTCCTTTGTATATGAGATGTGAAAAGATTATCACGAATCGAATCTTGCCACAACACATTAAATACTGCACAGCCTGATTGATTCTTGCGTGTCAGAAAAAAATAAAGCCTCCCCCTTTTTCGGAGAAGGCCGGAAATTTCATCAGCGTCTCTTCTTCACGCGGAAATATTTATACGTCATGAATCCTAACAGCAAGAGTCCGTAAAGTGCCTGCCTGTAGTAATTGTTGATCCACGATATTGTGTTAAGGTACGCGGAAATGACTTGCAGAACGATAACAGCAACAGCGACTCCGGGTATCTCACCCGATCCGCCGTCAGGGTCGCACCCTCCGAGTACAGCAATTAGTATCGTCATCATAACGTAGCTGCTTCCGAAATCCGCCTTGACCGAAGCGACTCGAGACAAGCTGATGAGTCCCGCAACCGCCGCCAAGAGTCCAGAGATCATATACGCCGCTGTTATGACTCGTACGTTATTGATTCCTGAGAACGCCGCCGCCTTTGAGTTCACTCCGACAAGATGAAGCCTTCTTCCGAATGGAGTCATACCGATGATGACCGATAAAATTATCGCAGCCACGACAAATATCACAAACGGAAGAGGAACGACTCCGAATACCATCGTCGACGCAAATTTTTTGAACGCTGAAATTGATGTGATTGATTTACCGTTCGACAATACGATCGTGATACCGTAGAAAAGCTCATACGTTCCGAGAGTCGCAAGCATCGGAGGAACTTTCACGACTGACACGAGGAAACCGTTCAGCCCCCCGCAAACGAGTCCAATCACAAGAGCTACGACGCACGCAATCAATATCCCCGAAATTTCACCGTGAGGAGCTATCGACTTCATTATGAGAGCCGCTGAAGCACCGCACAAGTTAGCGATGTATACAGTCGATAAGTCAATGCCTCCCGTTATCATTGCGAGGGAGAGTCCCATTGCCATAAGCCCGTACTCTGTGAGCTGCTTGCCAATCGTCTGGAAGTTAAGCACGCTCATGAACGCAGAACCGCGAGTAATCCCGGCGAAAATCAGAAGCACAGCCAGTATCATCAGCATACGGATAAAATCATTGTTCCTCCTCATGAGTTAGCCGCCTCCTTGTCTGAAGCTGATACAGTTTTCATTGACCTTGCAGCCTGTATAGCCGCTATTGACGCTCCAAGAATGATTATGATTCCGAGAAAGACATTCTGATAGTACACCGAGACTCCTATCATCGTAAGAGAGTTCGAGACCATCCCAAGAAGGAACGTTCCCAAGAAGCAGCCGAGAAGAGTCCCATGGCCGCCCGTGAGTCTGACTCCTCCTAACACAATCGCCGCAATGACAATCATCTCGCCTCCGTAATATTCCATCGGTGAGCAGTTGCGGCACATGCAGGCGTAACAGAGTCCCCCAATCGCCGACGCAATACCATTCGCAACGAACACAGAGAATCGAATCGCGTCAACCTTGAACCCTGCCCGGCGTGCTGAAACCTCATCGCCTCCGATCGCGTAAATCGCACGGCCTATCATCGTATGATTCAGGACTATATATGCGCAAAGATACATCAATAGCATCACGACAAACGCGCCATGAAGTGAAGCTCCGAGTCCTGTCTGTTCACTCGTAACCTTGAGAATGTTCCAGTTTGCGAACGGCATGAAAGGATCAGGGACATTAATACGGACTCCCTTCAGCGCACCGAAAGCGATCCCGTAACAAATTGATGACGTTGACAATGTAACAATCAGCGAGTTGAAATGAAACTTTACGATGAAGAATCCGTTCACGCATCCGCATAACGCCCCTATAACAAGCGCGATAATCACGAGGACAAAAGCAGGGAGTCCAGTCTCAACACCGAGCTTGAAGACGATATACGTGCTCATTCCGGCGATCATTGGGAACGAGACATCAGCCCCCGTGCTTACGAACGCGAACATAGCGCAGAGGGCGTAAATTGCGTTGACTGTTATAGCCCTGAAGAGGTCTACTATGTTGTTGACTGCGAAGAATAATCCCGATTTCGCCTGAATGAATGCCGCAAGCAGCACGATGATTAACGCAACGTAAAATTCATTTCTCCCAAAAAGTTTTTTCACGTTAAGGCCTCCTTTCTACATTATTGCTTTCGTGAGATTCTCCGCTGTAAGCTCCTCGCCGGGAATTTCACTTGACATTACGCCGCTGCGCATTACTATTGAGCGGTCGCACAATCTCACAACCTCGGCTAAGTCATCAGACGCGACAATCACGGCCATTCCTGAAGATGCCAAGTCCCTCAAATGCTGGTAGATGTCATATTTCGCTCCTATGTCAACTCCTACTGTCGGGCCGTTGAGGATTAATACTTTTGGTTTTGTTGACAGCCACTTGGCGAGGACAACTTTTTGCTGATTTCCTCCTGACAGCGTTTGAACGGGCAATAAATGATCATCCGTCTTCACGTGAATCTCTTTGACCCATTCGGAAGAGTTTGACTCCTGCGCTGACTGGCTCAATATTCCGCTGTGTGTGAAGTCCTTGTAGTTTACGAGGGTAATATTCTCCATGATTGAGACGGGCAAAAATAACCCTTCTGTGAGTCTGTCTTCAGGTACGAGGGCTATACCGTTCTGTATTGCGTCATTAACGGAGTGAATACTGGTCTCTTTTCCGTCGCGTGAAATTTTCCCGCCTTCCGACTTTGTGATTCCGAAAAGAGTATTGCACAGCTCGCTTCTTCCTGAGCCTAACTGCCCCGTAATCCCTAGAATTTCGCCGGGCTGAACCGAGAATGACACATGACGGAATCCCGGCCCCGACAAATCACTCACTTCAAGCGCGGGCGGAACGTCTTTGCGGATTCGTCCTTCCGGGTTCTTGTTCGTGTCAAATGCTATATCATGGCCGGTCATGTACCGCGTGAAATCATCCTCGCTCAATGTCTTCATTTCTCCTGTGTAGACTGCCTCGCCTGATCGCATTATCGTTATGCTGTCGGAAATCTCGTACATCTCATCGAGTTTGTGTGAGACGAAAAGAACGGTCATTCCTTTCTCCTTGAGACCCCGTATAAGTTCAAAGAGTCGATCTACTTCCTTGCGCGTTAATGCGGTTGTAGGCTCGTCAAGTATGAGGAAATTAGCCTTTGCGTATAAAGCTCGTGCGATTGCGATTAACTGTTTCGACGCTACGGGCAATTGCTCGACTCTCACATCAAGGTCTAAATTCAGGTTAAGAGTCTCCATTACCTTTTTTGCGATTTCTCTTTGCTGACGGTGATTGTAGATTTTTGTCTTGTGAGATAGCACGGTGTTAATCGCTAAATTTTCCTGCACCGTTAAATTAGGGAAGACCGATAAATCCTGATAGATGACCTGAATCCCTAAGTCGATAGAAAGAACGGGTGATAATGATTTGTACGTTACGCCGTTGAACTCAATCGTGCCGGAGTCTTGCGGCTGGAATCCTGAGATGGCTTTGATGATTGTCGATTTCCCGCAGCCGTTTTCACCCGCGAGGCAGTGAACTTCACCGCGCTGGACTCGCAAGTCAACATTTCTCAGCGCATGGACTCCGCCGAATGATTTGCAGATTCCCTTGCAGTTCAAAATATAGTCAGGCACAAAAATTCCTCCTTCCATAAAAAGAAATGCCGCCCGGACAATTCACTTTTGCTCGGACGGTCATTCACTCAAATTTTCACTCTCTGAATTTCGCCTAGAATAAGCTGTCTACGTTCTCAGCTGTACCGATGCAGGGAGCATTTCCGATCAAGCAATTGTTATCGCCTACAATGAGGTTGACTGACTCATATCCCGGTGCTGCTCCTTTTGCTGACAAGTCCGAACCCTGGCCGACAGGAACGCCCGTAAGAATGTTGTACGCTGTGAGGCATGCGACATATCCCGAAAGCGCAGGATCCCACGTTGTAACGCTGTAGATTGCTCCGTCTTTCAGCTCACGCGCATATGATGACGGCACACCGGCGGCAACAATCTTCACCTTTCCTTTGAGTCCCATTTCTTCAGCGGCCTGAGCGATTCCGCCTCCGTCTGTTGAGCAGTGGCAGATGAATCCCGCTAAGTTAGGGTTGCTCTTGAGTATCTGCTTTGCCTGCTCGTAAGCTGTTGTTGTTGATTCCTGAGACTCGCACGTAGGCACTTCGTCATTGAGGAGCTTTAATTCCGGGTATTTCTTCTTGATGTATTCAGCCTCAAATTTCGCGTACTCCATGTGAGTTATCGATGTCGTGTAGCCAACCATGAGCGCGTATGTTCCTTTTGCGCCTGTAGCTTTTGCGAGAGCGTCCGCCATTGCCTCGCCGTATTGCGACGTGTTGAAAGCCTCAGTATCATACAGACAGTTGACGAGGTTCGATGCTTCATGGCCGATGACTACGATTTTGTGAGCTAATGCAGTTCCGAGTGATTCCTCTAACGCGCTTGAGTCATTCGGCACAACGATTATTGCGTCATAATTCTGTGTGAGAAGTGAGTCGATAATCTCAAGCTGTGATGCCGCGTCTGTTGTTGCGGGGAACTGGACTTTTGCGTCAACGCCGAAATCTTTCGCGAATTTGGTTACGCCGACTTCAAGACGTGAGAACCAGTCCGCGACTCCCTTGACGATTACGGCCATGCGGAACTCTGAAGGGTTTTTCTTTGAGACGAAATCCGCAGGGTTATAGCCGTTCTTGACCTGATAGCCTTTCGGTAATTCCGCCGCGAATGACACGGAACACAACACTGCAACGATAAGCAACGCCGATAATACTTTTTTCATGCTTATACCTCCGATAAAATATTTTTGCTTCACGGGAAAATTTATCCCTTACAGCCCGAAAACATGACGCACAAACTTCACTGCGCCTTCTGCATCGCGGTCTAAAATTTCTTCCGTCGCATTCGGAACTAAATCACGCCACACGCGAATCTCTTTTCCGATTGTCCCGCCCGAAAGCACGAACGGTTCCATCACTGCCGCGCCCTGATAATTTATGTCGCGTAATGCCTGACCCAATGCAGCCCAGTCAATAGTACCTTTTCCGGGGACTCTGCGATTCTGTTCACCCAAATGAAGATGGCACAAATCCGCGCCAGCATAACGAACAGCGGCGGCCATGTTGTCTTCCTCAATATTCATGTGGAAAGTGTCGAGCATGATTTTCACGCGGGGGCTTCCTACTGCGTCAATATACTTCTTGCATTCCTCGCACGTGTTAATCATGTAGCCTTCAAAGCGGTTAAGGACTTCCATCCCTAATGTAACCTCGCAATCCTCTGCGACTTTCGCAAGCTCCTTCATGTTACGGATTGAGACATCAAGATCGCGTTCCTTGTCCATCGGGAGACTCATATCGAGCGGCCAATAGGAATAGAGTCCGCCTCCGAGAATGTGAATGTTCATGACCTTGAGCTTGGGAAGTAACTCCCGGAAGAAAGCCATAGCCCTTTTGACGATTTCGGGATCTGTTGAGCAAATATTCTGCTGCTGCGTAGGGCCGTAACCTGACGTGAGAATGACTCCGTTGTCCTCGGCGCATTTGCGTAAGTCAAGCATTGCCGACTCTGTCGTGTACTTCTCCATGAACGCGGCGCAGGAAATTTCGAGGATGTCAAAGCCGAGCCGCTTCACTTTCGGGATGTAGTACTCGTAATCGGATGTCCATTCGTGAGTCCAATACGGCGCATAGATTCCATACTTCATGGAACAACTTACCCCCTTATGAAATTTTTGTGTTTGGGAAATGAATAATATTGACAAAATTTTTCTGCTAAATTATATTACAGAAACCCAAATAATTAAAATATTTCCTCATTGACACGTCATCAAAAACAGAAGGAGGAGTCAAATTGTGGAGCCTTTGATTCGTATGGTCGGCATCACTAAAACTTTTCCCGGCGTAAAAGCTCTTGACGGAATCAGCTTCGACATTATGCCCGGTGAAGTTCATGTGCTTGTCGGCGAAAATGGCGCGGGCAAATCTACCCTCATGAAAATCCTTTCGGGAGTCTATCAGCCTACTTCAGGAAAAATTATCTGCAACGGCCATGAATACACACAGCTTTCAACAAAAACATCTGTTGAGGAAGGCATAGCGATTGTGTATCAGGAACTCAGCGTGATAAATGAGCTTTCGATTCTTGAGAATCTTTTTGTCGGAAAGCTCCCGGAGAAAAAATTTCTCGGCATTCCCATTGTTGACTTCAAAGCGATGGAAGACCGCGCAAGATCCGTCCTTGAACAAGTAGGTATACGCCACAGCCCCGCGACTCTCGTCGGAGATCTCGCAGTCCCGGAAAAACAGCTCTGTGAAATCGCAAAGGCTCTCGTCTCGGGCGCAAGGGTTATCGTTCTCGATGAGCCTACTACATCATTAACAACGTCTGAGGTTGAAAGACTGCACGGACTAATCCGCGAGCTTAAAGCAAAAGGCTGCGGAATAGTTTACATTTCCCACAAGATGAAAGAGCTTAAAGCAATAGGAGACCGAATAACAGTTCTCAAAGACGGGACATATGTCGGCACTTACCCGGCGGACTCTCTCTCTCTTGATGACATCATAAAACTGATGGTAGGACGTGAAATCAAAGGCACATATTTTGCGGACAAAACAGCAGACGAGCTTGTGAAGAATCCCGTTATCTTTGAGGCGAGGAACATAACGCGCTCCGATGGGACATGCAGAAATGTATCGTTTGAGCTTCACGAGGGGGAAATTCTCGGATTCGCCGGGCTTGTGGGAGCAGGACGCACTGAGACAATGGAGGCCGTTTTCGGTGCAGTCCCAAAAAGCGCGGGTCAAGTTTTCCTCAGAGGCAAGGAGCTTGACATTCACGAGCCTTACGCAGCAATCAAGCAGGGACTCGGAATGCTCACGGAAGACAGGCGCAAACTTGGCTTCGCAAAAAATTTCACCTGCAAAGAAAATATTGCTGTTGAGCCGTACATAAAAGAGTCAACAGCAGGAGGACTCGGCGGACTCCTCAATGAGTCAAAAGAAAACAAATGGGCCTCTGAACAGATTACTGCCCTCAATGTGAAATGCACAGGCCCGGAGCAAATGACAGTAGACCTTTCCGGCGGCAACCAGCAGAAAGTCATTCTAGGAAAATGGTTAGCGGCTGACAGTGAGATACTCATCTTTGACGAACCCACAAAAGGAATCGACATCGGCAGCAAAAGCGAGATATACATATTGATGAGACGACTCGCAGAACATGGCCGGGGAGTCCTCATGATTTCGTCAGAGCAGACAGAGTTATTATCAGTTTGCGACCGTATAGCAGTCTTTCACGGCGGGGAACTCAAAGCGATTCTTGACGGACGGACAGCAACAGAAGAAGAAATTGTGCGAATATCAACGAGCGAATAACAGGGAGGATACAAAACAATGAGTGAGAAAAAAGCGTTTAACTTTGCGGCGTTCTGGCAGAGATTCGGAACAATAAGCATACTTCTATTGCTGCTTGTCATTCTTGCGGTAACAAAACCGACAGCGGTATTCACATCAACATCAATCCCGCAGATATTACGACAGTCAGCCGTGAATATCCTTCTTGCGCTCGGTGAATTTTTCGCGATATTGCTCGGATATATTGACCTCTCAATCTCTGCTGCTTGCGGTCTTACTGGTATGTGCTCGGCTCTCCTCATGCGTGCCGGGACTCCTTGGGTCATCGCGTGCATTGCCGGAGTTCTTTGCGGGACTCTCATCGGCGCGCTTAACGGCTTCATGATCAACAAGACCGGGCTTCATCCCTTCATTATTACGCTTGGTATGCAGACGGTTTACTTTGGGCTGATGCTCGTTGTGTCAAATTCGTCAAGCGTTTACGGATTCCCGGCGGGCTTCTCGAAATTCATGAACGCTACACTGTGGAATGTCCTTCCTGTCGGTGCGATAATCGCATTGATTGCGGCGGGGATTCTCTGGTTCGTTACGGCAAAAACGAAAGTCGGCAGGAATCTTTACGCACTCGGAGGCAACCGCGAGGCAGCTTGGTACTCAGGCATTAACGTTCACCGTCATCAAATGATCGTCTACATGATTTCGGGGACATGCGCGGGACTCGCTGGCATCGTCTTAACAGGAAGACTCAACGCGGCGGCACCTACAGCAGGAACGGGCTATGAGACATTCGCGATTGCTGCAACGATTATCGGAGGCACGAGCTTCTTCGGCGGAGTCGGGAAAATTCCGGGAGTTGTCGCAGGAGGACTCATAATCGGAATCATCAACTACGGAATGACCGTGCTTATGATTGACGCTTCAATGCAGAAAGTTGTAATGGGCGCGTTAATCATCGTGGCAGTAACATTAGATCACCTTGTGTCAGCCTCATCAAGAAAATAGTAAACCCGAATCGCAATGAGTGATTCAGGCAAATAAATTGTGAAAGGACTTGTTACAATGAAAAAGTTTCTTGTTGCACTATTAACCCTCTGCCTTGTTGTTTCGTTCGCATCAAACGCAGTCGCCGCGAAGAAATACGCCGTAATCCTCAAGACAACAAACTCTGACTTCTGGCGCACAATGCACGACGGAACAGCAAAGTACGCAAAGGACAACGGGCTTGAAGTCGACATGTTCGCGGCACAGAGCGATATTGATTACGAGGGACAGCTCGCGATTCTTGAGAACTGCATCAACTCCGGGACTTACGCGGGAATAGCTATAGCACCCTGCAACGGAGTCAACCTCATCGCAGGAGTCAAGAAAGCAAACGAGGCCGGAATAACAATCTGGAACATTGACGAGAGATTCGACGAGGGCGAAATGAAACGTCAGGGAGCTGTCTGCGTAGGGTTCGACTCATCGGACAACATTCAGATCGGGCACATGGGCGGCGAATATCTCGCATCACTCCTCGCGAAGGGCGCGCATGTAGCAGTGATTGAGGGACTTGCAGGCAACCAGTCATCAGAAGACCGCGCGAAAGGTGCTAAGGCTGCCTTCAATGAAGCAGGTATGAATATTGTTGCGGCTAAGTCGTGCGACTGGGACAGGCAGATAGCAATGGACACCGCTATGACGTGGATACAGCAGTTCCCGGATCTCAAAGCTATTTACTGCTGCAATGACGGCATGGCGATGGGAGCGATTCAGGCTGTTATAGTCGCGGGGAAGCTCGGAGAAATTTACGTTTGCGGGACTGACGGAGACTCTGACGCTATACAGTCGGTGAAGGACGGAAATCTCACGGGAACAGTTGCGCAGGACTCCGCGAATATCGGCGTTACTGCACTGAAGGGACTCGTCGCGGCTGTTGAGAATCCTTCACAATATCCGGCAAGCTCATTCCCTGAGAAGACTCCCGTAAGCGCAATTCTCGTTAAGTCAAAGTAAACTGTCAGCACAAAAATATAATCGCTGTCCTTTTTACGGGGCGGCGGTTTTTTTTAGGGAGGATATGAATCATGCACTTCATGGAACATATTGCTGTTCAAATAGCACTGCCGGTTATTACGGCCTTTATTTTTGGGTGCCTGATAATGTACATGTCAAAGCACCCGCAGAAAGATACAAAGTTCCTGAAACGTCTGTTTATCGGAATGTTCGCTTGCGGAGTCGCCATATACTGCTACTGGCACTGCCAAAGTCTTGTGCTGGCTTTCAAAGGTGAATTAGAGAACAAGTATCTGGAGAAGACTCTGGAGTGGGTGAAGGATGATTCCGCATGGCTGTATTATGTTCCGTACGTAGTCATGAAAGCAGTAATCGATGTAGGAATGATGTTCTACGGGCACGGCAACAGCACTTTGTTTTACAGTCTGCCGATCTCTAAAAATCCTGCATGGGTTTTCTTCTTCAGCCTTCTTCACCTGGCCGCTTTCGGCATAACAGCAAGCGCGCTCCTGATATATTTCGGAAATGAGCTGCGGAAATGGGCCAGCATAGTGAAAAACAAAATCTCTAATTTTTCCGATGCGGATCTGATTTTCGGGGTCAATGCAAATTCGCTCGCGCTTGGAAGGAAGCTCTCTGAAATAAAAGGCAATATGCTTGTGTACGTCGACAGCATGAGCAAGGACGATTACGAGTCATCAATAAGTAGACTCGGAGGAATCGTATATTCCGACACAGATGCATTGAAGGCTTCTGAGTCATTCCTGAAACGAATCAGCATTAAGGGGCGCAAAAGAAAACTGAGGCTATTTGCCCTCTCAGATGATTACGACAATAACATTCAGTACGCGCAGAAGATGCTGAAGAGTCTTGAGGGTCTTCACATACCGTCCGAACAAACAGAGCTGATACTTCTGGGAACGAATGAAAGCAAAGGAATGATCTTTCAGGCGAGCGGAGAAAGATACGGTTACGGAAATGTCATCGCGTTCGACGAGTACGAAATGACAGCCCGTCTTCTGCTTTGCAAGTACCCTCTTTGCAGCTTCATAAATTTTGACGAAAACGGGAAGGCCACAGAAGATGTAGAAGTGCTTATAGGCGGTTTCGGTCGCATCGGTCATGAAGTATTGCGTAAAATTTTTGCTAACGGCCGCTTTGAGGGAAGCAAATTGACAATCAAGATATTCGATCCGAAATACGGAGACAAATCAGGGTTCGTAGGATCTCAGTACTATAAAATGTTTGCTACTCCCGACGCTGATATAGGCTTTGAACATTACGACATAAGGAGCGGGGATTGCTTCAAGTTCCTTCAGGAGCACGCACAAAAGTTAAAGTACATAGTCATATGCCTTGAGGACAGAGAGACAGCGAGGAATATAGCCCTGCGGATGGTCGACAGGCTTCAGGCTATGGGATGCCCGCAGAATGTTTATACCTGTGACTCAAAAAGCATAAGGTGCTACTCACATGACTCGGAAAATTGCGAGCCTCTCTCGATATATGACTCGGATTTGCTTTACTCTGAGGAGTTCGACAGGTACGCAAAAGAACTTCACCATTACTACAGCAAGGGCAATAGCTTGGCTGAAGACTGGACGCAGTGCGGATATTTCCACAGGATGAGCAGCCGAGCAAGCGTCGATTACCTGATACCGCTTCTGCAAAAAATCACAGCGGGCACAAACTCATTAACGCCCGAACAAAGAGAGAATCTCGCAAAGTGTGAGCATCTGAGATGGTGCGCGTTTCACTATACATTCGGGTATGAGCCAATGGAGATTGAAGAATTTGTTGACCGTCTCAAAAAGAAGCAAGCCGGAACGCTCGAACCCGGTGAAACTCCCAGACAGGACACGAAAGCAAAGAAGCATGTGTGCCTCGTAAGCTGGGATAATCTCGACGATGTTTCACAGGCTGAAAACTCAATCACGCACGGCAATAAAGACTACAAACAGAATGACAGGGACAATATTGACGTTATCATGGGACTCATAAAGCCTGCAAATCATAGCTGCTGATTCAGACATAAGCGCACAAAATGCCGCCGTCCTTCTTGAATCTCAGCAAAAAAAAAATTCCCCCTGCCTGAAAATGACAGAGGGATTTTATTTTCACCGTTCAATCATGCTAATACGTTCTCTAGTTTCGCCTCACTGATTCCGTGCTTCTCTGCATATCCCGTAAGTATAAGCGTCAAAGCTCCGTCGCCCGTAACGTTGCAGGCAGTCCCGAATGAATCCTGAAGCGCGAAAATCGTCAGCATTAACGCAGTCCCGGTTGCGTCAAAACCAAGTACACCCGTAATCAGTCCGAGCGATGCCATGACAGTGCCTCCGGGGACTCCTGGCGCGCCAATCGCAAAAACTCCCAGCAGCAAGCAGAAGAGAATCATATTGCCGACAGAAGGATATACCCCGTAAAGTATCTTTGACACGGCCATGACGAAAAATGTCTCAGTCATGACGGAGCCGCAAAGATGAATATTCGCGAACAACGGAATGCCGAAATTCACCATGTCATCACGCAGAGTCGGTTCTGACTTCTTCGCGCACTCAAGAGCAACAGAGAGAGTCGCCGCGCTCGACATTGTGCCGACTGCTGTCATGTATGCGGGGCCGTAATGCTTCAGAATGCTGAACGGGTTGCGACCAGAATATGCCCCGGCGATCCCGTAAAGCAATGCGAGCCAGATATAATGCCCGGCCATGACCATCAATATTATCATGACAAACACGGGGAACTGCTCAGTGATTGAGCCTTCATACGCAAGTCCGCAGAATGTCGTGCCGATGAGCCAGGGCAGAACGGGAATCAACAGCCTTGTTACGATGCTGAGTACTATCTGCTGGAACTCCTCAAGAAGAGCGATGACCGTTTTGCTTTTGTTCCACGCCGCCGCAAGACCTACAGTGATTGACACGAACAAGGCAGAAATCACCGGCATAATCGGGTTAATGTTGAGCTTGAATACGACATCAGGAAGAGCCTTCAGCCCCTCGACTTCTGAAGCAATATTCATGAACGGGAGAATCGTATAGCCTGAGAATGTCGCGAAGAACGCCGCGCCTATTGATGAGACGTAAGCAAGAATCAGCGCAAGGATTAACATTCTTGAAGCGTTGCTGCCCATTCGAGTTATTGACGGTGCTACGAAGCCGATCACGATCAGCGGGACGCAGAAATTTATGAACTGCCCCGTTATGTAGCGCACTGTTACTACGATGTTCATTACCGCGTTGACAAATGAACCTTCCGATGAAGCGAGCGCGAGTCCTGCTGCTGTGCCAAGCGCAAGAGCTACTATCAGCTTGAACGGAAGCGAGCTTGTGAAACCTTTGCTGCTCATGTTGAAACCTCCTGTGAAAATTTTTGTGTGATGAATGAGATTATACGCTAAGTGAAGAATGACGGGTATAAAGAAAAATCCCTCCTGCCATTTAGCGACAAGAGGGAAAAATTTTTGTTGCTCGTAAAGAATCTTACTCAGTGAAAACAGTCTGTTCTGTGATTTCCGTCTGCAATGCCTTCAAAGCACGCTCAACGAGTCCGCGCCGCAATGCTTTCTCCTCTTCAGGAGTCCTTGACGGGTCGCCTAACGGGTGAGGTATTGCGATTGTCGGAACGATTCTGTTTGCGCCGACAGTCTGCGAGATCGGGACTATCGTGCACATGTGGACGACAGGAAGTTTGCGCTCAATTTCTTTTACCATCGTTGCCCCGCAACGTGTGCAGGTTCCTCAGGTTGACGTGAGAATGACCGCAGTGACTCCGTCAGCAACAAGACGGTTTGCGATTTCCGCGCCGAATTTCTTTGCGTTTGCTACTGCCGTGCCGTTCCCTACTGTCGTATAGAACTTGTTGTGAAGTTTGCCGATTGCCCCCTCGCGTTCAAGGTCTCTCATAACGTCAACGGGAAGTACTCTGTCTGCGTCCTGGTCAGCATATGTAGCGTCATACCCTCCGTGAGCCGTGCAATATTTCTCGCTCGTGAGGTCATTTACTCCGGTGATGTCATATTCTCCGAACTTGCTCGCGCTTGAAGCCTCTATGTGGTCGGGGTTGCCTTTGGGGCAGATTCCGCCTGACGTAACGAGGGCGATTACTGCGTGCTTGATGTCCTTCACTGCGGGCTGAGGGTCTACGCGGTCAAAGACGGGCATAACGTATTCAGTCTCGAAAGGCTCGCCCTTGATTTTTGCCGTGAACATGTCAACGCAACGTTCAGCCGCTAACTTTTCGTAGAACATATTTTTGCGGATTCCGCGCTCAATGTAGCCTTCCTCTGACGGTTTGCCGACTGACTCGCCTTTGAGGAGTTTCAGCGCAAGTTTTGCCATTGCGGGAACAGCTTTTCTCATACCTGCTGCTGAGTCAGGGGTCTCGATGATCCACGCGGATTTACGGTACATTTCGACTCCGGGGTTCTCCGGGTACATTCCTGAGATGACCGGGATTCCGAATGCTTTTGACACAGCGTCGCACATAGCCCCGCACGCTGTCCCGTAACGCCCGGCATTGAACGCAGGCCCGGCTATGAATGCGTCAGGCTTGTATTCTTTCATCATGCCAAGAATTTTTGCTGATGCCTCGTCCATGTTGCTGGCGAAATACGAGTCCCCGCAAATCACGGTTGCTACGATTTCCGCCTCGCCTTTGAACGCCGCTTTGAGTGCCATGCCCGGACCGACGACTCCCTCGCGTATTTCGGGCTGATAGTCTGCTTTCTCTTCTCCGCCTATGCCCGCGTAAAACTGGTTGATGTAGTGTACTATTCTGTATGCCATTTCTTTCACCCCCTTATAGTGTGTAAGCTCCGAGTTTCGTATAGCCAAGCTCACTTGTTGCGCCTGTGATGGCCTGAAGCTCTACGGTGATTGAGCCGTCCTCAGCAAGTGAACCCTGCCAGCCTCCCGCGATAACGTTAGCTTCCTCAGCATATCCGATGACTTTCGACATGGCCGGAAGGTGTATTACCTCATTCGCGTTTCCTGCCGTAACACATGCGTTGCCTTCGGGACATGAGTCGGCCAAAGACTGACTCGCGCCGTCCTGCCCGGCGTATTCGTCCGTGAGTAACGCTGTCTTGATTCCGAGCTGCTCACATTTCCGGCAGTTCATGATTAAATCCGCGTCAGGATTCCCGAATCCCTCCTCCGTAATCACAACACCGTCAAGCCCTAACATAGCGGCCAGTTTCGCGGCGTATGATGAGCTTCTGCGTTTGTCGGCAAGTGTTACGTTCTCGTTTGTTACGATGACCGCCACAAAGTTGAAATCCTTGCCATGACGTTTGAGCATGTCAGCTATTACGGGGTTGTTCAGGTGTGAATACGTGCTGTTCTTGTCGCAGGCTGATACGCAGTTCCCCGAAACTATTGCGCCGTCCATTACCTCAAGCGGTGAAACAAGTGTGGGCAGTATGCGCTTGACATCAACGCCGTAAAGATACGTGTCATGAAGCAAGCCCTGTGTCTGAAGCATGTAGATATATCCGACTTTCGGGAGTCCGGGAAATTCGTTCATTGCCTCGCGGATTGTGGGACGCTCGTAGACTTCCACCGAGTCAGCAGCACACCCGGCGCAGGATTTTGCGAGATACGCGGCTGTTTTGAGTCCTGCGAGCCTGCAAGCCTTCTCGTAGTCGTGCTTGTCCATATTCGGGTCTGAAGGCTCAAGAACAAGTACAACGTTGCAAGTTTTTGAGTACGGCGTGTAATCCGCTCCCGGCCCGGACATGTCTATTATTCCTTCCTGAAAGCGTACGAGCTTCCCCGTTGTGAGAACAGCGCACCCGGATAACACTAACGTTTGCCCCTCGCCGACCGTCTCAACATCGCTGATCATTCCGGGGAACACCTGGCCTTTTCCCGAAATTTTCCAGCGGGGTTCGATTACGTCCTTCACGGGCATTATTCTTGTTGACTCGCCGGGCATCGCAATATCGACATCAATATTTTTCCCTAAAAGCGGGTCTTCCGATATGAGCGCGAGAATTTCGGCCTTGTTCACGGTTAATATTCCATTCTCAAAGCCGGTTTTCTCTCCTAACTTCAGGCCGTTGACTTTCAGCCTGTGCAGCTCAAGTTTCATGATTTATACCTCCTTCACTCTTAATGACGGAGCGTCGCAGAGTCTCTCATCTCTGATTAACCCGTAACGCCCAAGACTCTCCCTCATCAGTTCCGCGTCAATATATGCGTAATCAGCCCGCGTTAATGCGTCTAAATCTTTCGGAGCGATAATTTCTGCTGACTGGTAAACGTTTACTGCTGACTCGATTGCTGAAAGGGAGTCCAAATCCACATAGCCCGGTTTAACATCAACGATTATGGATCTGAACGGCTGATGATTGGGCCTGAGATTACCGCAAAGGGGATGGGTTAAGATTATGCTTCCTGAATGCACAAGCCCGCGAACACAAATCAGAACATCAAGCGATGATCCGTCAACGTATTCTGATGATTTCGCGCTGTCGTGAAGTCCTGCATTGTTTGTGATAAGTCTTAACATCATTAACCCTCCTCGAACTTTCTGCATCTGTTGCCATAAGCAAGCGGCTTCAGAAGTCCTGTCAGAATACAGTCTTTTTGCCTGAGAGTTTCACTGTTACGTTTGCACCTTCGGCGGCCTTTTACGACTCTCTCGTGTATCCTTCATTCAGGGTTACAAGGGAATTATACCCTAAGTAACGTATAACTGTAATGTGAAATATACCGCTTGTTGTTACAAAAAGTGCTGCCCCGTAAAATTCTGAGACAGCACAAAATCTTCTAGCCTTTCAGAAATTCCTGCTGACTGTACTTTTTGCCCTCGTTGTATTCGCGGAGGAGTCTCGCTACCTTGTTGCTTAGGAATAATATTGCGATAAGGTTCGGGATAACCATTATTCCGTTGAAGAAGTCTGAAAGCTCCCAAACGAGATCGATTTTCAGGACGCTTCCCACGAATATGAACGCCATCACAAGAAGCTGATACGGCAATAACGCTTTAGCCCCGAAAAGATAGCGTATATTCGTCTCGCCGAAATAGTACCAGCCTATGACAGTCGAGAACGCGAAGAACAGCAAGCACACCGCAATGAATGAATATCCCCATGAGCCGAGGAAGTGTTCAGAGAATGCCGCCTGCACTAATGATATTCCCCGGAGATTCGCGCCGCCTTCAACAAAATTCTTGTCGAGGACTCCCGAACTCATTACCGCAAACACTGTGATGTTCAGGACGACAAACGTATCAATGAATACCGCGATGATTCCGAGCACGCCCTGTTCAACGGGATGTGAGACATTAGCGACTGCGTGGGCGTGAGGAGTTGAACCCATTCCGGCCTCGTTCGAGAAGAGTCCCCGCGCGATTCCGTAACGTGCTGCCTGTGAGACTGCTACACCGGCCATGCCTCCCCATACAGCTTTGGGAGCGAACGCGCACGAGAATATTTCACCGAATACAGCCGGGAGATGATGAATATTCATGACGATCAACGCGAGTCCTACAGCAACATACAGTATGGCCATTATCGGCACAAGTTTTTCTGTTACTGAGGCTATGCGCTTGACTCCTCCGATGAATATCAATCCCGCAACGACAGCGAGGACTCCCCCGATAATCTTTGTGTCAATACCGAATGCGCCATTGAAAGCATCACTTATTGAGTTAGCCTGCACCATATTGCCCATAAAGCCGAGTGCTAATATTATAGAGACGGCGAAAAAGCCCGCGAGAAATTTCGCAAAGGAATTATTCCCCAATCCCCGCGAGATGTAATACGCAGGCCCGCCGACAATTTGTCCTGTCTCGTCTCTTTCCCTGTACAACTGAGCGAGGCAGGCTTCCGCAAAATTCGTAGCCATTCCGAAAAAAGCAGCAACCCACATCCAGAAGATCGCGCCCGGTCCGCCAGACACAAGAGCAGTCATAGCACCAGCAAGATTCCCCGTTCCTACCTGCGCCGCGATTGCTGTTGCGAGTGCCTGAAACGAACTCATGCCATGCGCCCCGGCAGCTTCACCGAACAATGAGAAGTTCCCGAACAATTTCCGGCAGGCTGTCCCGAATTTTGTTATCTGAACAAAGCCAAGCCGAATCGTGAAGTACAATCCTGTTCCGCACAACAACGGAATGAGGAAACTTGTACCCCAAAGAAAGCCGTTAGCGTCTGATACGATTCTTAACAGCTCATCCATGATGAATATAACCTCCTGTAAATATATTTTTGTTTGTGAAAAGATTTAGACAATAAAAACAGGCTCAGGAAAATTTTTGTTCTCCCAAGCCTGTATCGCTCACAATATTTTCTGCGTTATGACATTTAACCCCTGACCGGGATTTTCTTCCGCGTCATATTCGCTTCAACGTCATGAATTTTATTGTCATCATGCGAAAATTATAGCACGTTCGCGGCGTTTTACTGCTTCTGCTTCAAAGAGTCTGTGCTGGTTCTCGCGGCGTTCTATCACTTGCTGCTCAATTTCTTTCTTGCGCTGAGTCTTCCTTCTGAGTTCGGCGGCTTCCCTCATCGATTCATTGTGCGCGTCAATCGTCTTCATTAGCGCGTCATGCCTGCTTGCCTCTGCTGCCTCGTAAAAGTCTTTAAGCTCCTCTTGCGACTCTGGTATACGGCCTTCATATCTCGGCGGCAAATTGTCCCACATGCTGTTGTATCGCGTATCAATTTTCATGGCTCTCATTCCCCCGCTGCGATTCAAATTTTGCACTGATGATTAATTTCTGATGGCGTGAAAAAATTATAGCAAACTCATTCTGAAGTTTACGGTGTCTTTCTGGCGTGTGAAAATTGACGGAGCAATAACGCCCTTAACACATCGGGATAATATTTGCGCTGAGATTTTGAGAATGTGAAACTGTCCGGCCATGTCAGAGTCCCGGCATGACTCATTACGCGGGGTGCTTATGCTTTAAGCTGTGAATGAAACGGCGGGTATTTATTCTCCCTTGAACTTTATCTTTTCGCGGACGCTGATAGTCATCTCGCACATTCCGATAACGATCAGCCAGGGCCAGAAGAACGGCACCGATAATACGCAGCAGATGAGGAACTTTATGCCCTTCCTGAGTCTGAAGCCGTCCATGATCCAGAACGCTAACGACAACCCCTGAATGAACATCAAAACGTTTGCGGCAATCTGAAGGTTCATGATGAAAATTGCGCCCTCGAACCACGTATCAATGTCGACGAACCAGCCGAGAATGAATCCTCCCAATGACACGAAGAATAACGACGCGGGAAATTTCCACGACTTGAAGGCAGGAAGCTCAGGGGGAAAATTTTTATACGCTGGGAAAAATTTGCGCATTACGGAACAGCACAGCGAGTAATTCAGGTAAGTCTCAATCCCCGAATAAATGACAAGCAATGAAGGCAGCATATGAGGAAGTATCGTCAAGACCTGCTGCAATGTAGCTGTGAGTTCTGGCTGATCTCCGTACATCTGAAGCATAACATCTCTCATCTGCGCGGCATCGGGGAACAAAATATTTTTGCCAGTGAAGAAAAAGAATGCTGCAATAAGAAGAGTCTTGAATATGATTGAAGCTCCCGTGCAAATGATGAGGCTTTCGCCGCCTGTGAGTTTCTTTGCGTCCTTGAAGCCTTCCTGAGAGACCGCGAAAAGAATTGCTGACAAAGGAGCGCACCCAAGAAGGAAATACGCGGCCATTGACGGAGAAACAGCAAGAAACAATGTCGCCTCTATCATAAGCTCGGCAACGCTCATACGTTTGCGCCCCTCAAGACAGCCTAACACCGCCAAAGGAAGAGGGCATAACATGAGTCCCAAGAAGCCGAAAAGGGGCAAAAAACTCCCTGCGAGCATCATAAAAAGTGTTATGACTACGCAGGGAATTATACGCTTCATAGTTATTAGTCGAGTGAGTAAGGCAGCAAGGCCATGTATCTTGCGCGCTTGATTGCCTCAGTGAGAAGACGCTGATGCTTTGCGCAGTTCCCGGTTACGCGCCTAGGAATGATTTTGCCTCTCTCGCTGATGTATTTGCGGAGTTTCTCAACGTCTTTATAGTCTACGTGCTCTTGCTTCTCCACGCAGTAATAGCAGAATTTCGGCCTGCGTCTTGATGCGCCTCTGCGTATTCCGCTTCCGTTGCGGGGGGCTGATGATTTGCCCTCGCGTTCTGTGTTCTCGCGCTCATTCATTCTGTGCAAATTCCTCCTTCTTTGTGTGATCTCCTAAAACGGTATGCCGCTGTCCGGTGTTGTGTCTGACATTCCGTTATCGTTGTCAGCGAATCCCCCGGAAAATCCTTCACCGCCGAATCCGCTGTCGCCTATGTTTTTGCCGAAACTGTCATCACCGGCAACACTGTAATCAACTCCGATTACTGATGATGACTGCTGATAGCCTGAACCGCCTTGTTCACGCGAACCTAACATTATCAGATTGTCAACGTAAATATCTGTTGTGTACCTTTTGCCGGAACCGTCTTTTGCGTCATAACTTCCTGTGCGTATACGGCCTTCAACAAGTACGGGGCTTCCCTTCTTGAGATATTTTCCCGCATTTTCGGCTATATTTCCCCAAGCTACGACACTGATATAGTCGGTACTTTCTTGCATTTCACCGTTAGCATTTCTCCAGCGGTTACCCACAGCAACAGTAAATCTTGCGTAGGCTTTCTTGTTGACTGTATATCTGACATCGGGGTCTCTTGCAAGATTTCCGGCAATAATAGCGCGGTTAAATCCTCTCATCGCTCAAAGCCTCCCTTACTCACCGACAACTGTCATAAGCTGGCGGTATACATTCGCTCTCAAGCCCAATATACGCCTAAGCTCAAACGTCTGCGAAGGCTCAAGCTCAAAGCTGAACAGTACATAATATCCTTCTGTCTTTTTCCTGATGGGATAAGCAAGAGTTCTTTTTCCCCAAGCATCTGACTTTGACACAGTGCCGCCCAGATTCTTTATTACTTCCTCGATTTTCGCAATCTCTTCGCTCTGGTTCTCTGTCCCTGCGTCAAGAATGGCAAGCATCTCATAACTGCGCACTCTTCTGCACCTCCTCCCTATGGTCTTATGGCCTTCCGCTTTGTGCGTCCTCTCACGAAAGGCAGGGCGTGAAAGATTATAGCATACACTAAGCTAATATCACTCAATGTGCAGAGGCTTTCACAAAAAATTTTCACGCTGAAGGTTTGAAGAAAGAATCTCATGACAAAAATTTACGGCGCATGTTCACGAAAAATTTCACGCACAAAAAATGAGACCCTCACAATTCATGCAAGAGTCTCACTGTTGATTTCTGGTTTATGGTCGGGACGAGAGGATTCGAACCTCCGACCCCCTGCACCCCATGCAGATGCGCTAAGCCAGACTGCGCTACGTCCCGTAACAGGAAGTTATTTTAGCGCAAATTCCCTATACGTCAAGCATCTACTCAACAGGGCGTTTCATCACAGCAAAAAATACATTGGGGTCAAAGGTCGTGCGCACCGCAAAAATTTCGGCGATCTCCCATCCGTCAGAGCCTTTCTCATTCAGTAGCCCTTCAACTTCTGCTGTCTTCTGTGAAGCTCCCTTGCTCTTCTGCAATGAAGTCAGCGAACCGAGAGGGACTATTTTGTATTCATACTTCACCCGCTCGGCACATGCGCAGCCAGCAAAGCACAACGTCATCAACAGTGCTGCAATAAATTTCTTCACGGCATTCATTCCCCCTTTACTTTCTGATTGCATTCACGACAACGCCAGCTGCAACACCGATCTTGTAGATGGTATCAACAGCATCCTTGAAGCCCTCTATGCCTTCCCTGTCAGTGTATTTCAGCGGGACGATTATGGTATCGCCGGGCTCAATCGCAGCAGAGAAACCGCGGGGGGCAGTCCATTGTTTGCTCGAAAGCATAGCCGTGCTTCTCGTCAGCCTCATCGTAGTTCCGTCAGACTTCACGACATACACCATGCGCTTGTGAGAGTTCCTTAATGCTCCACCTGCCGCACTAATGTATCCGTTTATGCCCATGTCGGGACGGTATATCTGAGTCGTTGATGTGTATACAGCTCCGAGAACGTTCACTGTCAAAGGCGTTTGCGGAATGTAAAGATTGTCGCCCTGCTGAAGCTCATAGTCCCAAGCTGTGTTACGGATATTTGCGGGCGTGTCAATTTTTGTTACTACCCTGCCCATGATAGGCATATTCCGCAGGTTGTTGATGAGATCTCTTCTGCGCTGATACTCCTGATTGAGTCCCTGCGCTGCCCCTGATGAGCTGGCTGTCCGTGATGTATTCTGAGAGGACTCAAGAAGGTCGCGTTCCATTCTGTCAGCCATTTCGTTTAATGATCTGCGCTGTTCCACTGCAACGCTGAGTCTCGTAAATATTGCTCCCCTGAGAAATGCTCTCGGCGTGAATCCTCCGGCGCGTTCTATGAGGTCTGAAAGTTTTTCGCCGACAAACATCGAGTAATTTCCGGGCCGTTTGACTTCTCCGGTTATATTAACCCGTATTTGCCTCTTCCAGTCCGGGATTATCATTACTGTAATCTGATCCATATTCTCAAGCACAATGTCATGCGTTGGGTCTCCCTGCATTGCCTGTGATATGTTCACTGTGAAACGCTCATTTACAGGGCCGTTAAGTGAAGGAGTAACGCGGGTAATCTCTGCAATGTCAGAAGCTGTAGCTGTGAGTCCTCCTGCACGGTTTATGATGTCAGACAGCCTCGTTTTTCCCGGAGTGATAGCGAAACTTCCGGGCCTTATAAGCGGACCTGTTATGACGACAGTAGAAGCAAGGTTGTAGACAGGGTAGAGCCTTATTATGTCGCCGTCGTGAAGCTCGTTGTTCTCAATTTCTGAAAGTGTTCCTTCAAATGCGCTCGCGTAAGTGCTGTTGTATATCCTGTAATACTGAACGCGCCCCGTGAATGTCCTGGCGTTGAGTCCCCCTGCAATGTAAAGAAGATCCTGAACTCTTGTCGCGCCGTTAAGCTCATAGATACCCGGCATGTGAACTTCACCAGCGAGTCCAACGAGAGGCCCTACAGGAGGGATAAATATTACGTCCCCGGCCTGAAGCCTTACGTCCTGAGTCTTGTCGCCCTGCATTAACATTGCGTACATGTCGAAAACTGCTACTGTATTTCCTCCGCGCTTAAGCTCAATATTTCTCAGTGTTCCGTTCAGTGAAGGCCCGCCCGATGCTATAAGAGCGTTGACGAGAGTCGAGAATGAAGAAATTGTATATGCTCCGGGACGCACAGCATTTCCCGTTACGTATACCATGATTGAGCTTAGCTGACCCATTGAGAGATTCATCTGGAAGCCCGTATAGTATTGGCTGAGCCGTGCGCTGATTATCCTTTCGGCCTCCGTGAGAGTATATCCTGCAAGCCGCACCATTCCGATGTGAGGGATCGAGGCCATTCCGTCGCGGTTGACACTGAATCTGAAGTTGCCTTCCTCAGGGATTCCCCAGACCGTAAGAGTCATCTCATCTCCGACTCCGATTCTGTAGCCCTGTGTTACTGGTGCTGTGTTCATAGGAGCATATGTTGAAGGCGGCCTCCTGAAGAATGACATTCCGTAGCGCGGAAGCCTCCTGAACAAAACGCTCATAGAACTGCCCTCATTAGCTGATGAAAGTATCGCGTCAAAGTATTCGTTTACTTCTTCTTCTGTAAGCTGTGCTGTTTCCTCCTGCTGTGTGCCGGGGGCGTTGGCATTGGCATTCGCGGCATCTGAGTCATTCTGTTGCTGCTGTGAATTGCCCTGCGTGAGGTCTATATTCTCAGTGCGGTTTGAAGGCTGAGTCGAATCGAGTCCAGACAAATCCATTCCCCTCGCCGGGACATTCGGCACTGTAGGCGATGACGGCAAAGAAGGATTTGCACCCGTGCCCAAAGAAGGAGTCGTACCCGTTCCCGGTCCTGAAGGCATTGTGAGCGGTGAAGGTGCTGCGAGTACTGCCGGGCCTCCTGCGTCAACTGCAAAAGAACACGGCGCAAAGGCAAATACTATTAATCCTGCCAGCAAAAATTTTACTGATTTCAACATTATCACCTCAAAAAATTTTTTATGAATCGTTTTATGCCTAATGGAAAATATATTCTAGTATGCTGCTTACCTCTTTATCACCTTCCGTGTCTTTGTCATCGTATGTGCAGTATTCCTGAAGCATTATCGCAACATTCTTCCTCAGTGAAACGGGGCGGAGCTGGCTTATGAATCTTTCAGGCGTTCTCACTGCTCCTCCTTCGCGCCCTGAATGTGGCATCCACGTCGACAGGAAATTTGTATCCTGCTCCCAGATATGCGCGCTTGAGTTACCGAACCATGTCCCTAACCATTTGTCAGCAGGTATCTCCATATGCACGCCCGCTTTTGTGAAGTCCTTGTTGGGAGCGTTAATATCTGTCTTGATGTACCAGAAGCCTATAGCTGTATCGTCCCAGTGTCTTGTAACTGAGAACTTCCAGCCCTTGTCATCGTCAGCAAAACGGCCGTAATCAGCTTCAAGGTCAACATTCAAGTCAGAAATGTGAAATCCTGCCTGAACCCATGCGCCATGATGCCACGGAGAAGCGTCCTCATCATCAAACGCCCTGCCGTAATTGTAGGTGAGCTTCCCTCTTGTGAGTCCCGCGAACGTCCAGGGATCTCTGTCATGAAGTGCCGCATATCTCGCGCCTATCCACCAGAGTCCCGACTCGCCGTAATATCTCGCCCACAAGTTTGCGCCGAGCCATTCTTCATTGAGGTAGCCTCCTTCGCCGAAGAACCAGGCACGCCCGCTGCTGCCTAAGTGATTTGCGTATGTCATGGCCGCGTCCTGCACACGTATCTTGTTGTTCAAGTCAGGCTCCCACCACAAGCCCGTGTGCGGTGACGTGTCTACCTCGTTGTTGATTGGGAATCGTATAGTTGCCTGCGCGCCCCATCCGTTTGTGTAGCGTCCTTTGTACACAGCGTCAATATTAAGCCTGTCCATGTATGCTTTGCCGACTGTCTGGTCTATTCGCGGGTCATAAGCTAACATTGCTTTGAACTCATGCTCGGCTTTCGAGGCAAGAACGTGCGAGTCAGGGCCTTCAATGTCCGAGCTTGCCCAAGAAAATACCGCGCTGCTCATTGAGTCGTCTTCCCTAAGTGAACGCGCTCTTATGTCAAAAAGAAGTGTGCCGGGAAATTCTGCCTTCACGATTGGGACTCCCGCGTTCTTTGCGATGAGAACAAGCGAGTCTGTTTCAGGCATTACGGATGAAAGAATGATAAGAAGTCGAGTCATTGCCTCAGCGTGTGAAGCGTAGCCGTAATTTTCGTAGGACAGCAATAACCTTCTGCCGCTTTCGTCTGAGTCCTCAACCTTCATTTCAACATCGCGGACTCTCACGTACTTTTCGATTCCTGACTTTATGCGCAAAAGAAGGTCTTGTGACTCTGCGTCGTCCCAGTTCGGACACCTGAAGCCGCCGGGAGCGTTGAATTTCTTGTGGCCGTCTCCTAACAAAGGGCCGCTGAGATGAATCTTCTGTGAGATCGTGAATGCCCAGTTGTCTCCACGCTGATAGCTCACTGAACCCTGCATTCCCCACGGAGCTTTGAGAACTATTCCGGCGTTGTATTTCTGGGACGGCAGTTTTTCCATCACGCTGTAAGAGTTTGCTTTGTCGTGCGCGTAATCAAGAGGAGAATATTCAGCCTTCACCGTAAGCCAGTCAGCAACATCGTATTCTATTCCCCCGTAAAACCCGTTGAGCCTGTCCGAGCCATAGCCGAGAGTCGCCGCGAAGTTTCCGACTCTCCATGTCGCAACGCCGTAATACGCTTTCATTAACTCCGTGCCCATCATATCGACAACTCCGACTGCTATAGATGGTATTATCCAGTTCTGCGGGTTCTTTGAGTGCCACAGCATAAACTTCAGGTCTATAGCCTTGTCCATATATCTGCGGCCTTCAGCGTCAGGGGCGACATGACCAAATTCATTTACTGAGATAGTGTCAAAAGTCGTGAACCTCGCGTTGATTTCAAGCCAGGGAAGCCACGCAAGGTCTAAGAAGTAATACTGATAAGGCGAGTTGTAAGTGAAACCGAATCTCCCGGCTCCGTCTTCGGGCATTTCAGCGGCAGGATATTCCCATAAACCAGTAAGCCCCGTATTTCCTCCCGTCGATGCAAAAGCAAACGATGAAAAAATTAATGTCAGGATTATAACGGGACAACATAAAATTACCCTCCGCAAAATAAATCGCTCCTCATGGAAATTTTTGCTTATTTTACACTAAATCGCTTAGAATCACGCAACCTTGACTGAGTTTTAACGCGCAATTAAAATCTTGTCATCCTAAAAATTTACAGCACTGGAGAAAATTAACATGATTGAAAGATATTCTGAGCGTGATATTTCATCCTTGTGGGACGAATATAACAGGCTCAAAGTTATGCTTGATGTTGAGCTCGCTGTGTGTCAGGCATGGTGCGAGCAGGGAAGAATCCCGGAGGAAGCATTAGAGGACATAGTGGCGCATGCAAGTTTCACCGTTGAACGTGTGCAGGAGATCGAGAAGAAGACTCAGCATGATGTTGTTGCGTTCGTCAGCGCGGTAGCTGAAAACGTCGGGGAGAATGGAAGGTATTTGCATCTCGGCATGACCTCAAGCGATATTCTCGACACTGCAAGCTCGATAATGCTGCGCGACTCTCTCGACATAATCATTAAGGCACTCGGTGAACTTGATGATGTTGTTGCCGGCCTTGCGAAAAAGTACAAGCATCTTCCCACAATCGGAAGGACTCACGGCATTCACGCAGAACCTACATCATTAGGACTCAAGTTCCTTAACTGGCACTCGGAAATCTTGCGCGACATTGGGAGGCTCGAATATTCACGAAAGGACGTATCAGCCGGGAAAATTTCCGGGGCTGTCGGAACATACGCGATGTGCAATCCCAAACTTGAAGCGCGTGTGTGTGAGCTTCTCGGACTCGAACCCGCTAAAGTCTCAAACCAGATTTTGCAGAGAGACCGACACGCAGGAGTCCTCAATGCCCTTGCGGTGATGGGCAGCACGCTCGAACGAATCGCGCTTGAGATCCGCAACCTTCAGCGAACGGAAGTACGTGAAGCCTTTGAGCCTTTCGGAGCAGGTCAGAAGGGATCATCGGCCATGCCTCACAAGCGAAACCCCGTTAAGTGTGAAAGGATCTGCGGAATGTCGCGGCTTCTGAGGGGCTATGCTTTGACGGGCATGGAGAATATTGCGCTTTGGCATGAGCGGGACATATCACACTCAAGCACAGAGCGGGTAATATGGCCTGACGCTTTCAACATTGCCGCGTTCATGGTAAGGAGCATGACGAGAATCTTGCGCGGTCTTGTTGTCGACGAGTCGAGAGTCAGACACAACATCAACCAGACGAACGGACTCGTATACTCTCAGAGAGTCTTGACGTTCCTTCTTGACGAGCTGAAATTGTCGCGTGAAGACGCATACGCTATTGTTCAGGAGAACGCAATGAAGACAGCTTCAAGCGGAGTCGCGTTCCTTGACCTGTTATTGAGTGATGAGCGTATGAAGGCTGTTGACCCTGAAAGACTGAAGGCACTCTTTGAGAATGATTTTTACCTGCGCTATGTTGATGAGATTTTCGCGCGCTTCTTTGAGGAGTAATGAGCAATAAAAATTTCTGCGTAAAAGTTTACGGCTGCCAGATGAACGTTTACGACGCTGACAGGGTACGGACTGTTCTTTGTTCACGCGGATGGAATGAAGTGCCAGAGTCAGAAGCCGACGTGATAATGATTACGGGGTGCAGCGTACGCGCAAAGGCAGAGCAAAAAGTTTGGAGCGAATTGGGACTCTACGACTCATCGTGGAAGAAGACTCAGCGTCCCTTAGTCGCATTGACGGGATGCATAGCGCAGAGGATTGGACTAAACGCGCTGAATCGGTTTCCTTATGTGAGACTCGTTGCTGGCCCCCGGCATATTGGGTTTCTTCCTGACGCAATAGAGCAGATTTTTACGCACCCTAAATCACGCATTAACCTTCTTGATGATGACCCAAGAGAATTTTACGGACTCAATTTTGACCCGGGCAATATCACCATAAAGCGCGAGAACAAATACAAAGCCTACGTTACTATTGCGCACGGCTGTGATAATTTCTGCACGTACTGTATTGTGCCTTATGTGCGCGGGCGTTTCGTCTCAAGGAAGCCTGAAGATGTCATTGACGAGTGCAGGATGTTAATTGCTGACGGCGTGAAGGAAATTACGTTACTGGGGCAGAACGTAAACAGCTACGGGAAGGACATCGGACTCAATTTCGCCGGGCTTCTTGAGAGAGTCGCGGGTCTTGAAGGGATTCGGCGGGTGAGATTCGTTACTTCATTGCCGCAGGATTTCACAGAAGACATTGCGAACGTCATGGCCGGGAATGAAACTATTTGCCCGTCGCTGAATCTCCCTGTTCAGTCTGGAAGCACGAGAATATTGCGACTCATGAACCGCAAGTATACACGCGATGAGTATATCAACAAAGTGAGAATGATACGCGGGAAAATTCCGGGATTGGGCCTCACAACAGATCTTATTGTAGGATTTCCCGGTGAGACTGAAGAAGATTTTGACGAGTCTATGAGCCTGCTTCGTGAGGTAAGATTTGACCTTGTACACAGCGCGGCATATTCGGAGCGTGACGGGACTCCTGCCGCAAAAATGGAAGGCGCATTACCCGTTGAAGTGAGATTAGAGAGGCTCAACAGGTTTAACGCTCTTCAGGACTCAATAACGCTTGAGATTAACGAGGCACTGACGGGACAAACGTTCGAGGTTTTAGCGGATGACTTTGCGCCCAAAGGTGAAGGACTCTTGCAGGGCAGGACTCCTTCAGACAAGGTAGTAATCTTTGAGGGCGACGAGTCTATTCTCGGTCAGTTCGTGAAGGTGAGAATCAAATCTGCTGAGGCATGGTGCCTTCACGGTGAATTAGTCTGAGAACGTAATCAATATCGAGAGAGTCCGACAAAACCCGGGCAATCTCATCAAAAGAGTCATCAATCGCGGCGGGTGTGAAAATTTCATGCTCGCTGCTTTTTTCTGCTCCCCTTCGTATCAAGCTGTCCTCTTCAGGAATCTTGACTCCCTTCACGAAAGGAACGACTCCCAGCACCTTAACGCCCGTGTAATTCTCCGTCCATTTCACAGCGTCAGTGAACAACCCAATGTCGCCACGGAACATGTTGAAGATTATCCCCTTCACGCGCTCTCTATCATCTCCCAGCAACGCAAGAGTCCCGGCGACAGCGGCGAGAGATCCGCCCCGGTCAACATCAGCGACAAGAAGCACAGGCACATTTGCTTCACGGGCTATTCTCATGTTGACGATCTCAGAGTGATTGAGATTCACTTCTGCCGGGCTTCCCGCGCCTTCAATGATTACTGCCTCGAAATTTTTTGCGATATGAGCTAGAGCCTCACGCACTGCATTAATTCCGGCGGTCTGCGTAAACTCCCGGTAATTGGGATTCGAGTCCGCGTAAATTTTTCCGTTGAGAATGATTTGCGATGAGTGATCACTTTGCGGCTTAAGGAGTATGGGATTCATGAATGCTTCAGGAATGAGCCGGGCGGCTTGTGCCTGAAGTGCCTGCGCTGATGCGATTTCGAGTCCGTCATGAGTTAGTGCTGAATTATTGCTCATGTTCTGCGACTTGAACGGGCATATGTGAATCCCTTTGTCCGAAAAGAGCCGGCATAACCCCGCGACGATGAAAGTTTTTCCTGCTCCGCTTGATGTCCCCTGTATCATTATTCCGTTCATGATTAACGCCTTATGCTGTTTACGTCAATTCCTGATGCCCTCAACTGGAAAAATATATGCGGAGTCAGCCTCATCAAGATAAAGTTCTGCCGCTTCTTTCATGTTCTGCATAAGCTCATCAATAGATTCTCCCTGACTGTAACACCCGGGAAGCTCTGAGCATTCACCCCAGAAGCCTCCCTCTTGAATGTCTTTGTTAATAATTACTGTGTATTTCATGATAATCACTCCCGCGAAAATTCTATCATGGCCGCAATGAGTATATTATTCTCTTCCGGTCTTCTCGCCGCGACTCGTATATATGACCCGTGTAACCCGGCAAAATTCCTCGTGTGCCTCACAGCTATTCCCTTCGTCAGCAAACGCCGCACCATATCAATATCATCATCAACTTTCACCAAGAAATAATGAACGTCAGAGTCCATAACACAAAATCCCGCCTCCCTGAGTCCGTCAGCAAACAAAGGAGCATTCACGCGGTAAAAATCTCCCGTGCGTCTCAGAAATTCACCGTCAGCAAAAAATCTTAACGCTAATTCCTGCGCGAAAGCATTAACGCTCCATGACGGCATACGGTCTTTCAGCGCGTCAATAATATCCTCGCCAGCAATCACATAACCGACTCTCGCTCCTGAAAGGTGAAATATTTTCGTGAGAGACCGCAATATTATCACGTTCGGAAAATCTGTGAGCCTCTCAGGTTTTGAGCGTGTCAGGAAGTCTATATATGCCTCGTCAATGATGAAGAGCGTTTGAGGACTGGCCGCGATTGTCCGTGAAAGATCGGGAATGAATCTGCCTGTCGGGTTATTGGGATTGGTGATTATGACGTGTGAGAATCTCCCGGCCTCATCAAGCGTGAAAATGCCGCGCGCTTTCGTGAATGCCCTCGCGTATTCTGAGTAGCACGGCTGCAATATCGCTGTGTCATCCGGGAAAATTCCTGCAAGAAGAAAGATTGCCTGATTGATTCCGTTCGTGAAGAGAATTTTTGACGGTGATACGTTCTCGCGCTGTGAAATGATTTCTCGGAGTCTCAAGCATTCCGGGTCAGGGTAATTCGAGGCGAGCGACTCAATATCAACATCACAAAAATTTTCCGGCCATGAAAGAATGTTGGTGTTTGTGCTGAAGTCAAGAATATTTTCGGGCGGCGTGAGACTGAAAGCGCGGTATAAATTCTGCGGGTTAGCTCCGTGAACAGGCACTGTGATTTTCATGAAGCTATTATAACTTAAAGCCGGGACTCGCGGATTAATCCCGGCCAAAGCGGTTAATATCTTACTGCTATAACGGGCTTGTAGATTCTCTCAGGTTTGAAATGTAAACTAATTCTGATCCTTTAGGTATACAATCAGGTATTTCAATTTCGAAGTCATACAATCCCTCTTTGTCTGCTGAAATCTCGCCGGGCAGTTTCCCTTCAACGCTTCATGTTACCGGCGTGCTTCCTTTCGAGAGCTTAAGCCCTGAAGAGTAAGGAACGTTAAGAGTCGGTTTCGCGGGAGTCCCTGAAAGTGTCGGCGGAATTGCTTTCACTGCGAGCTGCAATGTTTTCTCGGTGACCCTGCTCCGTTTTGCGCTTTAAGTTTCACATTGAACAATCCGTAAACAGTCGGCTTGCCTGAAATTTTGCCTCTGTCGTTAATAGTGAGTCCGTCCGGGAGTCCTTCTGCTGACTATGTGATTGTCTTTGTGCCTTTAGCCCTCATTGTTACGCTGTAAGATTTTGTGATTGTCCCTGCCTTAAGGCTCGCTGTAGTGATGGTTACGGGGTCAAGAGTCTGAATAGTGAGAGCCTTTGAGTTTTTGCCGCAAGAGTTTGACGCTGTTACAGTGAATGTATACTTGCCTGCTTTTGTGGGAGTTCCTGAGATGAGTCCTGATTCGCTGAGTGAGAGTCCTGCTGGCAGTTTGCCGCTGAGAGTCCAAGTGAGCGGAGTCGCCCCTGAAGCTGTGAGCTGTAACGAGTAAGGCTGATTCGTGATTGCGTTGCTGAGAGTCTCGGTCAAGATTTAGGGCGGTAATTCTTCTTGTGTGTCTTCATCAATGGCAGCTGAGACTTCTACATTTACTGACGCTGTGAGTCCTCTGAAACTTGCTGTTAATGTCGCTGTTCCTTCTTTGAGTCCGGGAACACAGCCGTTACCGTTCCCCCGCGCAAATTCCGCTGAAGTCCATTGAGTCCCGGCGAGCGATGATGATACGTAATATCTTCCGTCAGAGTCGACTGCATAAAGCCCGGCGGAAGTCTCTGAGTTTACATTAGCATAAGCTGTTGAGCCTTCTGGAAATTCAATGCCGACAATATTCGCGCTGTCAAGATCAATATCCGCACGCGCTTTCATGCAGACTGCATATAGCCGGATGTCTGTACCTGCATTCACCAGAAAAACCGCTTACGCCAGCTGTGAGACCTCCGGCGGCACTTTGGGAAGTTATAACATTGTCGTGCGCTTGTCCTTTGAACATGCCATTACTTATGCCGTCAAATACATCGTGAAGATAATGTACAATGCAAAAAGAGTCCCTTGCGCCTACAGGGGGACTCTTCTCTTTCTCAATATCTCTATTTCTTCCCGAACGCCTGACGAAGCAGCTGCCACTCCTCAAAATTCTTCAGCAATGTTACTCCCGCATACACTCCCGCGCTTAACACAATCACTCCCAAGACCCATAGCGAACGAATCATTATTCCCGATGAAACATCATACGGCCATACGAACCTATACACCATAACCGCAATGTCTATCACCGCAAGCGCAACAAGATAATCACCCGCAAGATCCCACGTGATAATCTTCAGAGGACGGCCCAGTTTCTTTTTGACGTAATACAGTCCTAACAGCCCCGACAATGTGAACGCGATTCCCGGCGCAAGCGCAAGACCGTTATACCCCATCGGCCACACAAGCACGAACGACAGCAGCGCAGTAGCACACACGCTGAACGCCGTAACCCTGAAAGCCTCCTTAGGCATCGACAGCGCATATAACGCACGCATTACGACCGTAGAGCACGCCATACCCGGCAAGCCCAGCATGCTGAACGCTAACGTTGATGACGTTGCAGACCACGCCCAAGCACCAAACTCACCGCGTACAAACACAAGATGTACGAACTCGTCCGAGATCGCTATCACTCCCAATGAAGCCGGAAGCACTACGAACAATGCGAACCTCACTGCCTGCCTTAACGTGTCAATAAATTCCTCGTCATCTTTCGCCCGCGACAATTGCGGCAATACTGCCTGTGATATTGCGATCACGAACAAGCCTAACGGGAGCTGCAAAATTCTGTTCGAGTAGTTCAGGACGGAGATGCTTCCCTCTTGAAGGAATGAGCCAAGCATACGGCTTATTATCGGGTTGACTTGATTCAATGAGAGTCCCGCCGCGTATGGAAGAAACAATTTCATTATCCGCTTCAAGTCAGGGTCTTTCATGTCAGGCCGACTCGGATAAAGTACAGCCTTCAATCTGAAACTGTACAGCCATTGAGTCAGGAAGTGCGCGAACCCTCCGCATAATACCGACAATGCCAAGCCGTAAACACCAAAACGCGCCGCAAATATCGGAGCCGTAACGATAAATATCAAGTTGCTGAATGCTGGTGATAATGCCGGGACAAAGAATGATCCCAATGAATTAAGCTCGCCCATCGTCAGCGCGCTCAAAGAGATCACTATCAAGAAAGGAAACATCCACCGCGTAAGCTCAACCGCAAGTGAATGACTCTCACCGTCAAATCCCGGTGCCATAATCTTAACGAGGCCGGGCGCAAAAATTATCCCAATCCCAACAACTATTAACGCCGCCACAAGCAAGACCGTCATCGTTCCCCGCGCTAATGCTAATGCTTTCTCACGGCTCTTTGCGAGGGACTGCGAAAACACCGGGACGAACGCCGCCGATAATGCACCTTCAGCCAATAACTGGCGCGCCAAATTCGAAAGGGTATACGCTATGTTGAATGCGTCCATGTATTTTGTCGCTCCGAAAAACGCAGCTACAAGCACTTCACGCGCAAGGCCAAGTATACGGCTTAAGAATGTTCCGGCCATCATGAAAATTGCATGACGCACCATTGAGGGACTCTTGTTAGTCTTGTTATCATTATTATTCTGCAAAGTTTTATCACCCGGCAGAATTATACACAGCTTGAGGATTTATTTATCTGTTGAAGAGAGTGTATACGCGCAAATCACTTCAGCACCCGCAAGCCGACATGCCTCCGCAAACGCAATGAGTGTATATCCCGTTGTGCATACATCATCAACAAGCGCGACTCTCAAGCCGTGAATGTCTTTCGTGAATCTGAAATCATCAGGGGCAATATTATTCTTTCGGTCTCTTGCGCTGAGACTCATTTGGTGCGGACGTTCGCGAGTCCTTTCTGAGACATCAAGAAGCTCAACGCCCCAATAATCGCACATTCCTTTCGCAAGTTCGAGTGTCTGATTGTACATTCGCTCGCTGTTCATTCTCAATGGTGCCGGCATAATGTAATCCGCTTCAGTCTCACCGAAACTTTTGGCCATGCACACACCCAAAGGATGACCGATTTCTTTGCGGCCTTCCTCTTTGAACATGTGAATTACTTTCTTGACGCTCATATCGTGATGGAACAATGCAGAGTATACTGTTACGTTCTCAAGATGACGGGTAATAATATCTTTCGTGAATACTCTGTCGAACCCTCTGGCCCTTGCTGCTTCAATTTCACGCCGCCTGATTTCCGCCCGGCATGAGTCGCACGGATTCTCGCCAATCTTCCCGCAAATCTCACAGCTTGAAGGCCATATGAGATGGAGAAAATATTCAGCGAGTTTACGACAATTCAGAGCGCGCAATGTGTACAAGCTCATCACACCTGTTATTCCGTTCGTCGTCCGAATGTCCTTTGACCCAGTGCCAATGAACGCGGTGAATCTGAGTCAGCCGGTCTAATTCCTCCCACAAGTCGCGGTTAAGAACGTCGCTTCCTCCTGATGTCCGCCAGCCGTTTCGCTTCCAGTTATAGAGCCAGCGTTTGACGAAAGCATTCTGCAAATACGCCGAGTCAGTATGCAGGTCAACTTCACACGGGACTTTCAGAGCCTCAAGAGCACGTATCGCAGCTGTGAGTTCCATGCGGTTATTTGTCGTGTCGTTCTCGCCGCCGTAAATTTCGCGCTCCTTTCCGTGTTCGGGTGAATAGAGTATTGCCGCCCAGCCTCCGAGTCCGGGATTCGGTGACGCTCCTCCGTCTGTGTAGATTATTACGTGCGGTTTCATGTCTCACTCCTCGAATACTATATCAATCACTACAGGCCCTTCAGTGTATATATCACCTGATGCAATTGCTGAGATTATCACCGGGGACTTTATCCGGCTCAAAGTTTCTACTGCTGAAAAGAATGATTCACCGTCAAGAGTCCCGACATTTTTCGTGAAAGGCTCCGGCAAAATTCCATCCTTTATGACCTTGTTGCGGAGCTCACGCAGAAATATATGCAGGGTTTCTTCAGGTGATGACTTTGCATTGGAAGCGTCAAAAAATTTCCGGTACACTGGCATCCCGTCACGATACGTTAATATGCTCGCGCCGTTCTCAAGACGCACAATCACTCGCTGTTTTTCTCCCGCCGTGTAATTCTCAGCAGACAACGCACGAACGTATTGCCGAATATCCGCGCTCAATATCTCAGCGATTAATTTTGACTCTGACTCCGCGTCGAACTCTATCGGAATATCACGAAGCCTCGCGAATGACTGCCCGGAAATTCTCGCAAGAACATTCAATCTCACCTGCTGCTTCAGTTCCTCAAGCCCGGAAATTATTTCTTCCCTCGATGACCCTTCATCAAATGCTGTCTGCCCAAGCAATATATTTGCGCTCAATGCTACCGACTCGCTTCTGAGAGTTTTTATCTCACGTTTCAGGCGCGACGATTCTTCACGCATTACCCGCAGTGCCGCTTCAAGCTCGGATTTCTCCTGCTCAAGTATCAGCTTGTCATTCCTCATTGAGTCAATCTCAAAGCCAGTAAGATCCAAACTCGCTGACGCTTCCGCAAGTGATGCCCTCATCTGTTCCGTGTCCCGTTCGTTCATACTAAGCTGAAACTGCAAGTCGTACAATTGCTGCTTCAACATCTTCATGCCGAACAGGGCAGTCCTGACATCCTGAGACAATGCGGCCATGACTCCAATAATCCCGACTGCTATCACCGCTCCCGTTAATGCCGTGATGAGTCTGCTCGTGTGCTTTGGACGAAGACCGAAAATTGAGACGCGCTTCTTGCCCCATTTAGTGCCGACTGAGTCACCGAGAACCGACAATAACGCGCTCATTATTATCACCGAAACTATTGGCAGTATGTTTATGTCTTCAAGAAATCTCAGGAACATTTTTTCTCAGATACGGCGAAAGCTCAGAAATCATCACCGCAATAAATATCAATCCACAGCCCGTAAGCATTCTGACTGTTACAGACTCATTCAGGAAGATAATACTGCTCAGAAGCCCGAACACTGACTCAAGGCTCATTATTATTGTGGCGTGAGACGGCTCCGCGTATTTCTGCGCGACTATCTGCACCATGTAGCACCCGAATGTAGAAAATATTATCGTGAAGATTAATTCCGCAAGTCCGTTCATGCTCAGATATTCAGCAGGAGACTCAAAGATTATTGACGAAACTAACGAACACGCCGCGAATGACACGAACTCCACGAAACTTAACGCTATAGGATCTGAGTCATGCGCGTAACGGCTTATCGCTATAACCTGAACCGCAAACATTACCGCGCATATCACCGTAAGAATGTCGCCTGACAGACTCTCACCGCCGGAGTCATCCCCCGTAAGCAAATACATTCCCAGAACGCACAGAACCGCCGCAAGAATTGTAAACCAGCCGGGAAATTTTTGGTTTACAATCCATATCATGAACGGCACCATTAATACATACGTCGCTGAAATGAACGCCGAACGCCCCCCGCCGATATACCGCAGTCCGATTGTCTGAGTCGTTATCGCTATGAAGAGCATTACGCCGATTATTACGCCGCCTTTTATGACTTTGCAGAATGACTCATGAATCCTCCTGTGAAAGAAGATGTATATCATCAATGCCCCGGCGGAAAATCTCAGGAACAAAAGCCAGCATGCCGGGTAAATTCCCACAAGTATTTTCATCGTCGGGAAGCTCGCGCCCCAGAAGACAGCGCAGAATAACAGCCCTAAGTCAGCAAGCATTATTTTATTCTCCGCGCCTCAAGGTAATATCTTTTCTCCGTCGCATGTCCCATTGAGAATGTTTTGCGGGGCATGACTCCGTTCTCTGAGATCACACGGAAAAATTCACTCTTCGCATTGTCATCAAACGCAGGAAGCTCAAAGCCTATATTGCCTTCCTCATTCGACAGTTCCTTCAGCGCATCAATATCATGTATGTAGTCAATGAGCAGTCCTTTTTCATCAAGATAATTCTGCAAAACTACGAGGGCTGAAGCTCCCTTTGACTTGCTGATTCGGATTATTCCCTTCTTGCCGTGAGCGTAAAACTTCACCGGCCATGAGTCACCGCCCGTGCAGATATTCTCCTTCACATCAGTTATGAAGCTCTCAAAGTCAGCCCCCTTCACAAGACGGTGTATAGGCTCAAACTTCACAGCGTCATCATATATATTCTCAAGCTCAACCATCGCATACCGTGATGTTATTCCGTCCCCGTAACATGCCTTAGCAGCCGCGAGTGAGTGATTACCATCACCAACAGCAAACACTAACGAATATTCTTTGCTCTTGCGCTTAATGTACGACTCTATTCTCATGTTCAAAGCCCGCCTGCTGTCCCCTCGAACAAGCCAGCCTTGTATATGCCCTCCGTCTAGCATCAAGTCAAAATCATACAGCTTAGGCATTGAGTGTTTTGCGAATCTAAGAGGCTCTATTATCTCGTGTTTCTCATCATCACATAACAAGATAACGTGTGAGAGTTCTAACGGTGAATTTGCCCGTATCATTTTTCGCGGCGGTATTCGTTCCTGAACAGTAAGCTCCGTAGCGCGTATCATAGGAGTTTTGCCGGGGCTGTAATCATATTTCTCAAGGTCAATCACTCCCACGATTCCATGACGTATTGAGCCGTCAATCATTTCACGTTCAACATATATAAATGCGTTCTTGTACTCGGTGAAAATATTTTGCGACAGGTATTCATTCATGGCCGAATTTATGCGGGAAATTGACTCTGAGTTGTCATCTTTCAGGAATGCTTCAGGAAGTATGAGACGATAAGCGGACGGAGAGTCCCCGGCGTATTCCCTGACTTTGTCCCAATAATCTGGCTGGCTCGTAAACTGGTCGCACGCAACGCAAGCCCATTGTGATATGTCGTCAACTTCAGGCAGAAGGAAATTTGCAGGCGTGAATATGATGTATCAATCCTTTCAAGTGAGTGTGAAAAATATTTTATGCAGGTCATAAAGGCGCGTCAATTCGTGCAGTTACGTTATAATTTGTGCATAAATCCCACATTATGAAGGAGAAAAATTTATGCGCGAGATATTTGACCGTTACCGCAAGGCCATAATTACGGGCGGAGGTGTGATACTGTTTCTCATATTCGGAATGCTCACGATGATTTTCACAGACTCAGGAAACGAATCGGCGACTCGAAACTCAAACGCTAAAAACGAATCGACGACTCAGAATCAATCGAGTCAAAACCAAACTGCTGACTCAGAATCGAATCAGCCGTCAAGAGTCGTATATGTATATATCACAGGAGAGATCACAAAGCCGGGAGTCTATAAACTTTCGGAGGACTCAAGAGTCTTCCAGCTCATCGAAATGGCCGGGGGCTTCACGCCGAGAGCTGACACTGAATCGCTTAACCTCGCAGAAAATGTTGTTGACGGTTCGCACGTTCATATAGGCTCAAAGTTTCAGGTTCAGTACGCATCACCTACAATACCGGGAATGCCCGCGAATATTCAGCCTCAAAACGCAAACGCACGGGCAACCTCAGCAATCACATATTCACAGGCCCAGGCGGGAAAAATCAACATCAACTCAGCGGGAGCAGGAGAGCTTGAGAGCCTGCCGGGTATCGGGCCTGCATTGGCTCAAAGGATAATAGACTACAGGAACAATCACGGGAACTTTTCACGCCCTGAAGACCTGATTAACGTACGGGGAATAGGACAGTCGAAACTAGCTCAGATATTGCCCCACGTTACGGCCATGAACACGGGAGGAAGTTACAGCACACGCACCAGCTACACCACAGGCGCAAGGACTTCACAGCCTCAATCAACCGCAGGACTAATCGACATCAACCGCGCAGGCCAGAAAGAATTAGAACGTCTGACAGGAGTCGGCCCGGCTACAGCAAAGCGGATAATCGAATACCGTAACCAGCACGGACGCTTCACGAAACCTGAAGACCTCATGAACATTCGCGGGATTGGCGCGGCAAAACTCAACAGCATGAGGCATCAGATCTTAATACGCTGATGGAAATTCTGAGACGTTCACCGATGCTCGCGGTACTTGCTTCATTAACGGCGGGCATTGCTCTTTATGACAGGCTCGGAGTCTGGGCATTTGTTCTTCTTGTGCCTCTGACATTTGCGGGCTTGATGTTCCTGTCGTATGAGCGTGATTTGCCGGGGCAATGGGAGATTTTCGCGTTCACTCTGATTTTCACGGTGATATGCTCATGGCGAGTCTATTCTGTGATTTCGTCTCCTCCTCCTGAAAACGCGGTGTTTGTTGCTGAGGAAGGAACAGTAACGGACGTTCGCGAATGGGGGAGGATATACGCGCTTGTTGTTGAGACAGACAGCCGGGGAAAATACGTAACGTTCTCACACTTTGCGGACTTCATGAAGGGGACGAGGATAAAATTTGACGGAGTTACGCGGGACTTCAGGCCGAAAAGGAACGCTTCAGATTTTGACGAGGGGCGGTTCTGGCGCGGCCGTGATGTGAACGGAATAATGACGATGTATAACGCTGAGGAGATTCCCGGACGATTCAGCCTGGCTCTGATGCGCTATAAGTTGTCGAGGAAGCTCACTATATACACGCCTAACCTGACAAGCTCATATCTCAAAGCGTCGTGGCTCGGCGAACGTGACAAGAGTCTCAATGATAAGCACAGGCTTTGGGGAACGAGTCATCTTCTTGCAGTCTCAGGATTTCACGTAGGAGTCGTAATGATGGTTATGATGTTCTACATTGGCCGGAAGACTCTAATCCTCACGGTAATTTTATGGGCGTATATATTCTTGACGGGAGCAGCGGCAAGCGCAATGAGGGCGGGACTGATGATTCAGATATGGTTATGCGCTGGGATATTCGGCCGCAAGTCTGAAGCTGTGAACAGTGTAGCCTGCGCCGGAGTTATTCTGCTCATATATTCTCCGTTTCTTTTCTGGGATATAGGTTTCAGGCTGTCGGTGATTGCTGCCCTCACGATCTCAGCAATGATTCAGGCTGGTTACTCTTGGCTGATGGTGAGTCCTGCTGTGAGCCTCGTAACATTTCCGCAGGTAGCGTATACATTCGGCGGAGTTCCTCTTGTCGGAGTCATTCTGAATCTCTTTGCGCCTGTATATTTCTCGTTTGCGTTCACGATAGCTTCATTCGGAGGGATCTTGAGGCTGATAAACTTTCCGCTGAGCAATTACTTCATGATGACCGTAGAAGGGATATTTATCTTGTGGGAAAAAATAGCGGGCGCGTTTCTTTCGGCTGTTCCTTACGCTGTGGGATGGAATTATTTTACGGCATGGACAGGGTGCGGAGCGGTGATATTTTTCGTGTGCAGGTATTTGGAGCTTGCGCCGCTAAGGACGGCTGTTATTATGGGAGTCGTGGGCTTCATGGCCTTTTCTGTTTTCATGTAGAATATTGCGCGAGGTGATAATCATGATGAATGCAGTCGCATAAGAAGTAATGCCCGCTGCTGAAGATGAAGAAGATTTGTATGATGAGTATTACGAGGAAGACCGGAGATTGTATGAAGACCCTGAGTTTTGCGCGGCGATGGAAGAAGCTATGAAAGGAGCTGAAGATATAATAGCGCACCCGGAAAAGTACAAGCACTATACATCAGTCAAAGAACTTCTCAGGGACGCAGGGTTTGACGTTAGCAATCTCCCGGACGATTAAGCGAAATGAACAGGGTATACAGTGTTGTACAGACATCGGGCTTCAAGAAAGAGCTTGCAAGGGCAAAAAAGCGCGGTCTCAGCTCTGAGGATTTCGATGAAGTTGTTGTCATGCTGAAAAATGATGAGCCTTTGCCGCCTAAGTACAAAGATCACAAACTGAGCGGAAAAATTCAAGGGCTACCGTGAGTGCCACATTAACCCCGACTGGCTTTTAGTTTACCAAAAGACAGCCAGAAAGCCCCTAGCTTTAGCTATGGGAATGAATGGTACTACAGGTTATACGGCAAATATCTTGAGAAGTCTCAGCTCCAAAAACATTTGGTGAAGCTGAAGAAACACAAGAGATTTGCATATATATGTGAAATCGGCTCACAGGCAGTGCAGGATGTAACCGACAGGATAGACCGCGCATATAACCTTTTCTGGAGCAATCTCAAGCGCAAGAAGAAATGTTCACCGCCAAAATTCAAGAAGGTACGCAGATATAAATCATTCACGCTGAAACAAGCGGGCTGGAAGCTGGACGAATTTAACGGCAAAATCCGCATAGGCAAAAAGTGGTACGGGTACTTCAAGTCGCGAAAGACAGAGGGGAAAATAAAAACAGTAACAATAAAGCGTAATGCAGTCGGTGATATATACGTCTATCTAGTGTGTGATACTTAGTGCGATACAGTCAAGCCGCGAACGGGTAAAAGCGTCGGGTTAGACTTCGGACTGAAACAATTTCTCACAGCGAGTGATGGACATAACATTAAGTCTCCGTATTTCTTCATGCTGAACATAAAGAATATCCGTAAGAAGTGCCGCAATTTATCCCGAAAAAAGGAAGGCTCGCGCAACCGTAACCGGGCAAGAAAAGAATTAGCACGCGCATATAGGAAAACGAATAACCAGCGCAAAGATTTCCACTTCAAGACAGCAAGAAGGCTATGTGAAGAATATGTAGTAATATGCTTAGAGACGCTGAACATGAAAGGGATGGCGCGGCGATGGGGACGGAAAGTTCACAGCTTAGGCTTCTATAGTTTTGTAGAAATCTTAAAGTATGAAGCAAAGAAGTTAGGAACGTAGATAATATTTGTGGACAGATATTTTCCCTCGAGCCAGCTTTGCAGTGTATGCGGGTATAAGAACAAGGCAGTAAAGGACTTGAAGATAAGGGAATGGGAATGTCCCAACTGCCACACTAGACATGACAGGGATAAGAACGCGGCAAAAAACATTTTGATGGCTGAGACATACTTGCTTGCGCTTACGCAGCCAGCCAGTGGAGGAGAACTTGTGCCTTACGGCATGCAAGCACAAGACGCTCTTCGGAGTGCAAGGTTTGAAGATACCAGAATCACCCGCCTTTAAGCGTGGGGAGTATGTCAACATCACCAAAACGAGTCCGCAACTTGTATCCCGAATGTGCTAATATTTTCCCAGAGGTGAAAGATTCATGAACAGAATAATCACTATAGGCCGCGAATTTGGCTCAGGAGGTCGCGAACTCGCTCGGCACATCGCAAGCGTAACGGGCTTTGCGTACTATGACCGCGAAATCATTTCAGAGATCGCAAAACGCACATCACTTTCAGAGAAATACATTCAGAACGTAGCAGAACACAAGCCGGTTATACCCTTCCCGATTCACACGGGGCGCACATTCTGGGCTGTCATTCCCGATTACGGGCAGGACGTTCAGAAGGAGCAGCACTCAATCATACGCGAGCTTGCAGAGAAATCTGACTGCATTATCGTCGGAAGGGGAGCAGATTACATTCTCAGAGACTCAAACCCTTACCGCATATTCGTTTACTCGGATGATGACTCAAAGCTCAAAAGATGCCGCGAGAACAGCAGCAACGATTACGACAAAGGAGCAGAGCTTTCAGACAAGGAATTATCACGGAGAATTGAGCAGATTAACGACTCACGAGCGGAGTACTACGAGTTTTACACGGGGCAGGAATGGGGCTTGAAGTCAAACTATGATTTTTGCGTAAACACTTCAAAGTGCAAGGACTTCTTGAAGCTCGCTAAGGCAATATCATCAATAATAATCTGAGTCCATCAAAACCGAATCGACGAGTCAGAAATTTGAATTGTAAACCACTTTTGATTCATAAAAAACAGGACGGCCATTTGCGAATCGGTCATCCTGTTTTGTTTTGGCCTTCTACATTTCGTAGCGCATGACGTATTTTGTGTAGAGAGGTATCTTGCTTATAGTTTTGTCGAGTCTGGGATTACGATTCCACATTCGGAAGTTCCGTATCTCGTCCTCTGACCTTCCTCCCGCGAAGAAATCATAGACTCCCTTGCTGTATTTCTGAACGAAGAGGAAGAAGCGTCTTTTGCCGACATGAAGGTAGAATGTTATCATGTCGTTTGCTTTGCTTACGGTGATTTTGTTTTTCAAAGCCGACTTGCCTCCGCGTTTCATTAGATTTGGAATTAATTATATTATCACAAACTAGTACTATCAATCACTGAATACTTATCTTTCACATCATGTTAAAATTCTCTAATCACATTTTTCAATCATCTTAAGGAGTGTTAATCATGCGTAATTACCTTGATGTTCTCAAGAAGATAGAAGAGACAGGAGCTAAAGCGTGGTTAGTCGGCGATACTGTCCGAATGATTGAGATGGGAATACAGCCCGAAACAATTACCCTCGCAATAGACTCTGATGACATGTACTCCGTCTCGCAGGCAATCGGCACAGGCACGGTAGACGCTCGCGGGCCATTTCCGGCACTGAGGGGGGAAATTCTCGGAGCGTCATTCAGGGCGTTCGGACTCAGGGGCGGAAGCATCGAGGATGATTTAGCGTGCAGGGATTTCAGCATTGAGGCAATCGCAATACGTTCTGACGGCGGAGTCGTTGATCCTTTTGGGGGACGGCTTGACATTCGCAACAGGGTATTGAGGCTCACGGGCGATAACGTAGATCTCATTGACGCTGACCCTTTGAGGATTCTGCGTATGCTGAGATTCGCGGCTGAGTTCAACATGGATATATTCTGGAAGACAGAAGCTGACGTGCGTAAATTTCTTGATGTTCATGCCGGGAGAATGAAGAGCATTCCCCAAGAAAGATGGGGGCGCGAAATCCTGAAGGGTATCAGACGCAGGCCGGCGAGATTCATAGAGTACTGCGATGATTATGACCTTCTGCCGTTCTTTGTTCCTGACCTTGAGGAGCTGAAGAAAGTACCTGACGGAATGGGCAGCACGATTTACGGCCATGTTCTTCACATTCTCCAGATAATAGAGAAACGTCTCGAAACCAACAAGATAATACAGAATGACACAGTTGTGCTTGCGGGGCTTCTCGGTCATATCGGCTCAGTGAAACCCGACTTGAGCGACAGAGACAAGCAGGCAGACCGAACAATCACAGAGTATATGACGCGCTGGAATATCACATCAGAGACAATCGGAAACGTTCTCGCAATCATCAACAACTACAGGAGATTCTATGAGCCTGTGAGCGAGGAAGAATTTTGCCGCCAGTCCCTGAACTATTCCCGGACAGCTATGCTTGTCGCGTTACAGTTCGCAAAATGCGCCGCGATCGCTGAGGGAAATGTCGACAAATACCGCGATGTTCTCGACAATAATCACTGGAACTTGAAGCAGGTACTGAGGAGATTCAACACGGTAGAGCTTCAGACTCAGGGTGCTTCACGATACATTACAGGCCGTGAAGTAATGCACCTTCTGAACATGAAGCCGGGAAAAAGAGTCGGCGAACTCCTAGAGGGACTCGATTTCGCTGTAGGAATGGGAAAAGTGTCATCACGGAAAGCAGCAGAGGAATGGCTTAAATCACAAGTAGCATGAATGACACAATAGCGGCAATATCTACGGCATTGGGCGAGGGAGCAATCGCAATAGTGAGAATCTCCGGGCCTGATGCCGTTTCTGTATCACGAAAAGTTTTAGCCCGTCAGGATTTCCCCGAACATGGCCGGATGTACTTGACGACTCTTCATGACAATGACGGGAATATTATTGACCGCGTTTTGTGCGTGCATTTCAGGAGTCCAAAGAGTTACACGGGAGAAGACGTTGTAGAGATTCACACTCACGGCGGAATCTTTGCGGCCCGGTCATGCTTAGAGCTTTTGTTGTCGAACGGCGCAAGAACCGCTGACCCCGGAGAATTTACACGGCGAGCGTTCGTCAACGGCCATATTGATTTGGCACAAGCAGAAGGAGTCCTCTCAGCAATAACTTCACGAAGCAATGAGGCTCTCAAAGCAGCGGCCAGGACTCTCACGGGCGAATTGTCGCGGGCTGTCATGAAAATTCATGATGACATATTAGCTTTGCAGGGGAAAATAGAAATACAGCTCGATTTCCCGGAAGGCGAGACTCTCACCGGGCTTGATGTGCATGGTGAAATAGCGCGGATTGTCTCATCGCTTGAGGAATTAATACCGAGATGCTCAGCGGGAATGATTCTGAGTCATGGCGTTAATGTCGTGATCGCTGGCCGTCCCAACGCTGGCAAATCATCACTCCTGAATGCGATTCTCGGACATAAGCGCGCAATCGTTACTGACATTCCCGGAACAACAAGAGACATCATAGAGGAGGCAATCATTATCGGAGGAGTCCCCGTGAGGCTGTCTGACACTGCCGGGCTTCGTGAGGCTGATGATGTCATAGAGTCTGAGGGAGTGAGATTAGCTCTTGAGGCCATGAAGGAGTCAGATATATGCATCTATGTTCTTGACGGCTCATGTGATCTGGCGGCTGAAGATTCGAGGCATCTGCGCGCTATTGAAGGAAGAAACGCAATAATAGCGGTGAACAAGTCAGACCTTCCGAATCATGTCGGCGATATAGAGTCATCGTGCAAGGTTCTTCACTTGTCAGCAAAAAACGGTGAAGGCATTGACGCTTTGAAGTCAGCAATTTATGACATGGCCGTGAAAGATTGTGCGGTTAATGCGGGTCTTAACGTATCAGCGTATCAGCTTGAGGAACTTCGCGGGGCATTGCGTGATTTGAAGGAAGGGGAAAAATCCGCCGCATTCGGTGATGATGTTACGGCGGGTCTTGTAGGTTCTGCGCGTTTAAGGCTGCTGAGAGTCTTGGGAGTTGATGCCGGTGATGAGCTTCTCGACTCCATGTTCAGCCGCTTCTGCGTGGGAAAATGATCCGTTCATTGCGTCAACGATAATCTGTACTGCCTCGCCCCGTGTCATTCCGTCGTGATATTCTGCCTTGATTGCTTTCTTCATGGCCGACTCTGCCCGTGAAATCATTCCTGCAAATTCTTTTCTTGTTACCTTCCTGTTAATGCCGAATCTGCCCGGGACTCTGCGTGTCTTTGAAGGCGTGCTGATTCTCTGCTTGGGGTAAACGGGGAATTTCTCAGGCTCAGCGAGTCTATACAGAGTCGCAATCTGAACAGCTCCGTAATATGCGCTCCGTTCGGGGACATCTATATATTCAGCAAGCGAGAGCATTACGCCGGAGTCAGCAAGAACTTTCTGCACGTGCAATGCGTGAATATCGCGGGGCTTAACGTCATAACTTACAGCGAGTGTCGCAAGAGTCCCGACAGCCTGCCCGGTCATCATGCACACAGGCTGAAGACGCAATGCGCTTGTAGCAAGGCGGGACATTGAGAGATTCTTTTCAGCCGCAAGAAAATTATCATCACTCACAGGAATAAATATCCTCATTGGCACCTGAAACGCTCCGGCGGGTTCGTGAGTCCTCATTGCCGACTGACGCTCGCCGAGTTCGTGTTCAAAGTCATCATCATCATCACCCGTATGAAGGTCAAGAATATATCCTCCTATTGCTATTGAGTCGTGGAGTTCCTGATTCTTTCTGCCGTTCCTGTAGCTTTCGGAGTTAGTGTAGATTGCCTGTGAGTTATACGTGTAATCACCCACAATCCTGCGGGACTCTCTCACGTATGGCACTGGCGGAAAATGACGCGCAATGTTCTTCCATTCGTCCGAGAGTCCTTCTGCTTCTTTCGGGAGATCGTCATATTCATTCTCATCAACTGACCACGACTCGCCAAGCTCGTTTTGTATGTACCAGATGAAATGAAGAGTCTTGATTAGTGCCTCGCGGTTAATATGCTCCCTGAATGATTTGTCCTCAAGGTATGCGATTGGTATTCCGTATTTCTCGTCCCATCCGTATTGACCCGGGTAATCATTGCCCCAGTTTACGCCCGTCTTTGTGATTCGCTTCCAGTCTTTGCGCGCTCCTGTGTAGTTCCCCGGTGAGTATGAGTCAGGCACTGCCCTGTAGCCGTTGTGCGCTGAAAACTCTGCGGGAAGTTTGAACGGCGAGCGGTCTCCAGCTCCGAAATTGTTCCGTGATACATAGGCAAGATAATTCTTCCGTGCTTTTTCGTATTCGGGCAATGGCTTCTTAGGCCGCAAATGTTCAGGGACTCCTTCAGGATATTTTCGGATTATCGCCGTCCACGTTATATCCTGAATCATAGAGTCCGGGTTCATGTCGGGTGATACAGAATTTCCCGAACGATAGCGCAACCCTGCAAGCGGTATAACATCTCCGTATTCTGTCGCGTCAATTAGAATCTTGCATGTGAAATCTTTCGTGCCTTCAGGAGTTTTCGCTGTGATGATTTTTCCGTTTGATGACGGTTTCACGCTGACGATTTCAGAGTGATATATCACGTCCGCGCTTTTGGCCATGTCCTTTAGGATTTCGCTACCGACTCTCGGCTCGAATGCTTTTCCGTCGGTCTTCCAGTATGATGTCGCTATCGATTTCCCTTTGGCCGAATAATGACTCCTGACTCTGTTCATAAACTCACGGTAAATTCCGCTCTCGTTAAGCCGGGACATGTCATCCATCGTTGAGACTCCCGCCGCTGTTGCCTGTCCTCCAAGCATGTTTGTAGTCTCAATGATGAGTACGCTTGCTCCGAGTCTTGTCGCCTGAATCGCTGCTGAGACTCCCGACATTCCCCCGCCCGCTATGATTATGTCATGAGCGAATGAAGCTGATGATGTGAGAATGAGACATAGAATTAACGCTGATAATTTTTTGTGCATGTTAAAGCCTCCGTGTTAAATGCCAATATTCTATAGTACTGTGCTAAAATTCAGGAAATTTTTTTTACGAGGGGTATTAATGGACAAAGTATCAAGAAAAATAAACGGCTCAGAGATATTAATACAATGCCTCTTAGAGCAGGGAGTAGATACAATATTCGGTTATCCCGGCGGGGCAATACTGAACGTTTACGACAAGTTATATGAACATCCCGAAATCCGCCACATTCTTACAGCTCATGAGCAGGGAGCTTCTCACGCCGCTGACGGTTACGCAAGATCAACAGGCAAGGTCGGAGTCTGTTTCGCAACTTCCGGGCCGGGTTCAACGAATCTCACAACAGGAGTCGCAACCGCATACATGGACTCTTCACCTGTCGTATTCATCACATGCAACGTAAACACGGATCTTATTGGCCGCGACTCGTTTCAGGAAGTCGACATTACCGGCGTAACACTCCCAATCACAAAATGCTCGTACATCGTAAGCAACGTTAAGAATCTTGCTGACACTGTGAGGGAGGCTTTTGCAGTCGCGAAAATGGGTCGTCCCGGCCCCGTATTGATTGACATTCAGAAGAACGCAACCGCCGATGAATGTATCTACACTCCCACAACACCCGAAGATTTTGTGTCATCAGGAAGCAAACGCATTGCGCGAATGAGAGACACTCATCACCCCGCAATAGGTTACCCGGAAATTGACGTTAAAGCCGTTGAGACTCTCGCGGGAATGATTGACGAGTCAGAGAAGCCGTTATTGATATGCGGAGGAGGAGTCGTGCGTTCGGGAGCTTCTGAAGAGTTTCGGACATTAGCGCGGAGAATGGACTCACCTGTCGCAATTACCGTTATGGGCGGAGGGGCTTTCGGCGGTTATGATCCTCTCAAAACCGGCATGATTGGTATGCACGGATCACAGGCTTCAAACATGGCTTGCGACGCTTGCGACCTTCTTATAGCTGTAGGGTGCAGGTTCTCAGACAGAGTTACGCTTAACCCGGCGGGCTTTGCGAAAAATGCGAAAATCGTACACATTGACATTGACCCGTCAGAAATCAACAAGAACATTAAAGCAGACCTTAGCATTATAGGAGACGCAAAAGAAATACTGTCTATGCTTCTCTCAAAGCTCAAGCGCGACAAGAACAATGACGGCTGGAAAAATTATGTATTCTCATTCCGGCGTGAGACTGAATATGATGACCCCAAGAACGGCAATTTGACCCCGAAACAAATATTATCGTCAGCAGCTGAAATCCTCCCTCAAGACACAATGGTAACGACAGATGTCGGACAGCATCAGATGTGGGCGATTCAGCACTTCAGGTTTGATTACCCCGGGCAGCTCATAACGTCGGGCGGATTCGGCACAATGGGATTCGGACTCGGCGCGGCTATAGGCGTTCAGGCAGGAAACCCGGACAAAACTGTTCTTCATGTTACCGGCGACGGCTCATTCAGAATGAACTGCAACGAACTCGCTACAGAGCAGTACTATCACATGCCGATTATCACTCTGCTGTTCAACAATCAGACGCTCGGAATGGTAAGACAGTGGCAGCACCTCATTTATCACGAGCATTACTCGCAGACGACATTAGACAGAGGGCCGGACTTCGTGAAGCTCGCTGAGGCATACGGCATTCACGGCGCAACAGTGAGAGATGAAGAGACATTACGCAGGGTGCTTCATGAGGCTGTAAATTCTCGTTCTGACGGTCTCGGATGGGTCATTGACTGCCGGATTGATATTGACGAAATGGTTCGCCCTATGGTCGGCGGGAACAGTTTCATCACAAATTTCATGCTCTATTAGGGAGTGAATGATTATGCAGGCAAAAGAAGACAGCAAATCCCTCAAGCGTTACACAATCGTTACTGCTATGGACAATGAAGCCGGTGTACTCTCTCAGCTCGCGCATTTGTTCTCACGAAAAGGATATAACATTGAGACGATAGCGGCGGGGTGGACGGTTGACCAGAATGTTACGCGCTTCACGATAGAAATATATTCTGATGATGAGCGTGTGCAATTGCTTTGCAGTCAGTTGCGGAAGCTCGTGCCGATACATTACGTTGAAATTCTTGACCCGGCTAAATCAGTACGGCGTGAATTGATGTTAGTGCGTGTACATGCCGCTGACCGTGCCGCGAGGAATGAGATTATTCAGATATGCAACATCTTCCGGGGCTCAGTTGTTGACATTACGCCCGACAGCATTACGGTGTCTGTTACGGGAGATGACCAGAAGACGGGAGCATTTGAGGATCTCTTGAAGGAGTTCGGGATAATAGACCTTGCGAGGACGGGTATCGTTGCGATTGAACGCGGAGAAATGTAAATCCGTAAGCAAAAAAATCCCTCGGCACTCTCACCGGGGGAAATTTTTTTATGAGCTAATCTAATTCGTATGCCTTGTAGAAATGTGTCGAGACCCTTTTTTCTTCTGGCGGAAGCTCCATGTAATCACCGTAAAGTTTCCTCAGCCATTCGTCATAACATGCTGGTGCGTTATACTTCTTACCCTCAAATTCAAGCTGGGTCATCTCCTCTAACTTCTCACGCTCTATTACTGCGTCCCTGATACCAGTGAAATCTCCTACTAATCCAGTGTCTTTGTCAGCATAACTCCTCGCATTATTCACAAGACCTTTCACGAAATAATGACGCGGAAATATCCTCAGCATCGCACGAAACGCATATACAGCCAAGCTCCTCAGAAAACCTCCTCTTGTAGGCTTCAGGAATATAGGCAGCTTCCTTCCGAGATTGCAGACGAAAAATATCTTGCGCTTACGGAACATTCTCTTTTGTTCGGCCTCATCAAGCGGCGCATTGTCCATCACAAATATGTCAATGTTCACCGAAAGTTTGTCCCCCTTCTCGTCTGGCTCGTAAAGTATCGTCGACCTGTCAAAAACTTTCCCGTAATGCGTAAAGCTCTCAGGGTCATTCTCATAGCTCGTGAACTTATAGCGGCCGTTACCCTCGTTGAACATCAACATGAATTTATCGTAGTCAGGCCTCAGCATTCCCAAATCTATATCATCATCCCAAGGTATATACCCCCTATGACGCACCGCGCCGAGCAATGTTCCTCCATTCAGCCAGCACTTTATTCCGTTCCTTTCACAGAAGCTCTTTACTTCGTCAAGTATCTCAACCTGGATTTCCCTCAGTCTTTCCCTTCCGATTTCCTTCACGTTTACTTCTTCAGCCTCCTGTTGATTTCGTCAAATTCTGAACGCATTATACCGCTCTCAAATATTTTTAGCTCAGGCATCGTTATATTCGTTACCGTGTCAAACGCTTCAAGCCCAGAATGTATCAGCCTCCTCAGTTCGCTTGAGCTTCGCACCGTCCTGTACGTGTTCTCCGCTAAGTCTCGGTTTAGTCGCAAACTCTTTATGCTCTCCATCAATGAGACTTTCTGACTGTCTAATAACTTTCCGTAGAGTTTCGCCGCCTCAATTGTCGTCGCGTTCGATTTCGCGTTCTGTGAAAATGATTGTCGCTGTGATAACGTATACGCTTTGTCGTTGCTCTTTGAGATTGCCTCACGTCTCAATGTCTCTGCCTCTTTCTGTATCTCCGAGAGCATTGGCTTGTATTCACCGTCCATCTTCCTCACAAGCTCTTCTTCCGTGTGTATCAGCAAATCATTCAGCACTAAATACATTCCCGTGTAGCGTTTGATTATCTCAAGGCTGTTCGTGTCTTTCTGAGACAGCTCTTCAAGTTTCGTTACTACTGCTTTCACATTGTCGAATATCACTGTGTTCTGTAATATGTCCTCGCCCGTTACTGAATTGATTAGTATCTCCGTCTGTGAGTCTGTCAGCTCAAGTCCAATGTTCTGAAGCTCCTGTGATAACCTTGATGTCATTGCTGACACTTGAGCCTCAGTGCGGGCGATTTCGTTTTCAGTCTCAGAAATTTTTGCGTCAATCTTCCCTTTCGTCTTTCGCCAGAACATATACGTGCTTTCGGGCGCCGTAATCCTCTCATTTCTCAGTCTGTCAAGCTCTGTCCTTAACAACGTAATTTTTGCCCGCAGCTTCACTGCCTGCGCTCGCGTATTTCCTGCGTCACCGTCTGACAATATCATCACTGCTTGGTCTAACAGTTCGTTTATCTTCTTTGCATTGCTGATTTTGTCCTCCCCAAACCACGCCGATTTTGGCAACGTCTCTTGCTTGTCTCTCAATGTCAGTGCGTCGTTCAAGTCCCCCGTCAGCTTCTCCCATTTATCCGCTATATTCGCTGGCAACGTCTCCCCGTTCACGTACACGCTTTCAGCTGATGGTGTCGTGTTGTCTGGGCTGAACCATCCCATAACGTAATCTGTCATGCTCTCCCACATGTCTGATGCGTACTGCGTTACATCATTCCAGCCCAACGCATTCGCACCTCTCACCTGAACCATCATTATCATCACTGCTATAATTTTCTTCATCACTCATTTTCTCCCCTTTGATTTTTCTTCGGATTGAATGAATGTTAGTTAATGCATATGAAGATTTTGTGTTACTGATTCAGCGCGTTATGAGATATTATTACTACATCAATATTTCAGAAGGTGAAAATTGTATGAGAGTTACTATTTTGACAAACGGCCCAGGGGAGTTATGGGGCTGGGTTCGTCCTGTCGCTTCAGAATTAAGAAAAAGAGGGCATTCCATTTCCTTATGGTTATTGCCGTGTCCTTTCTCTTCTGGCCATGAAAGGGAAGCTGCTTCACTCTTGGGGGTCGACAAGCTCGAAGGGCCTTCATCAGCTTCAACAACTTGGAGCGAAATTGCTAACGAGAATACTGACTGCATTATTCAGGCGGGCGGTGATATTTCTTTCGGCCTCAGAATGTCAAAGTCTGCTAAGGCTCCCCTCACCGTCTACAGTTACAGGCACAGAAAAAACATTCCAAGCGCAAAACTTTTGACAGCCTATCATGAGCAAGTCAATCTTGAGTCTGTTACAGCAATCGGGGACTTGGTGAAAGACAGTGTGAAGATGGATATTACTCCGCAGGCTTTAAGCTCGTGGGACTGGTACAAAGATAATTCACCGCGTATTCTCATCCTACCCGGAAGCCGTCCTAAAATCAGAGCCATCGTCATCAAATGGATTTGTCAACTACGAGACAACATAACGAAATTGATACCCAATGCACGAATAAGGTCTTTGTTCCCTCAGTTTATGCCAGAATACGAGATTAATATATGGCGCAAGGAAGGACTCAATCCCATAAGAGCCGGCGCGGGAGTCGCAATGAATAATTCTGACTACGCAATCACACAGCCCGGTACTAATAACTTTGAGATGATGCACTCAGGCTTGCCGGGACTCGTTACTGCCCCCGAAAAATTTTTAGCCTACATGCCCGTATCAGGAGTCGCGAATATCCTCACACGTATACCCATCGTCGGAAATATCATCAGAAGGAAGGCACTTATTCACACCGTCAGAAAATGGAACGGTTTCATCTCACTCCCTAACCGAACGTTTCAGAAAAATATTCTCGTCGAAATGTGGGGCAATGTTACTCCCGCCATGATTGCAGAAAGGGTCAAACGTGATATTGATGATACTGAAGGTTTGAAGGCAGTTCGTGATGAGCTATTGAGACTTTCAGGGGATTATGGAGCCGCCTCGAGGATATGTGATATTGCGACGGGAAAAGGAGACACACTATGATTTCCGAAGCCGTGAGAATGCTCCTTTCTTACACGAGAAAATACAGGCTAAAAATATTTCTTTCCGCAGTATTCATGCTCCTGTCATCCGGGCTTAACGTCATTCCTCCGTACTTGTTCAAGGCAGTCGTCGATGATGTATTAATCTCAAAGAATATTTTCATGCTCAACATTATGTGCGCGTGTGTAGTAGCTATCTTCGGAGCAAAGGCCGTAACTATGTACCTTCAGCGTTACTTTATGAACGAGGCCGGACAAGGTGTCGTCATGGACATAAGAAACACTCTGTACAATCACATGATGAGAATGAAGCTCGGCACTATTTACGCCTCAAGAACCGGTGAATTTATGAGCAGGATTACGGGCGATGCTTCTACACTTCAGAACATCGTTACAACTACATTCATTGATTTGATGTTCAACCTTCTGACCTTCATCGGTATGTTCGCTTTCATCATCTATATCAACTGGAAATTAACCTGCCTCATAATCATTGTGCTTCCTTTCGTGGGTATTCTCCTATCGTATGCGGGAAAAAAACTGCGCGCCGCAGGGCATAACGTTCAGGAACATTTAGCCGACATAACCGCAACAGCTCAAGAGGCATTCTCAGCAGTCAGGGTAGTAAGGTCGTTTGCGAATGAGGATGAAGAATTAGAGCGTTTCAGAGCGGCAGGACAGGGAAATTATGACGCGCTTCTTAAGGCAGTAAGCGTTCAGGGAGTATTAGCAGGAGTGATAGAAGTGTTCCTGATATTTTCGCTTTCGGTGGTGTTCTGGTTCGGAGGAAGGAGCGTTATTGACGGAGAATTAACGCCGGGGGATTTGGTATCGTTCACAGGGTATATTGCGTTCATGGTTCAGCCGATAAGAAGCATAATGAATCAGATGAGCATAATACAAACCGGGATTGCGAGCGCGGAGAGAATTTGCGAGATACTTAATGTCCCGGCCGAAAATGATACTCACTCGGAGAAGCACATAACCATAAAAGGAAGTCTCAAGTTTCAGCACGTATCTTTCAGCTATGACAAAGGGGAAATACTTCATGACGTTAATTTTACGGTCAACGCAGGCGGGAAAATTGCTATCGTCGGCCCTACTGGTGCGGGTAAGTCTACAATTGCTGACCTGATACCGCGATTCTATGAGCCGTCAGAAGGAAAAATTCTCGTTGATGATGTCGATATATCACAGTTCGGGCTTAAAGACCTTCGCAGGCAAATCGGTATCGTTCCTCAAGAATGCATTCTCATGCGTGGCACAATAGCTTTCAACATCGCTTACGGTTTGGGAGATATTGACATGGCCAAAGTCAAAGAAGCCGCCGAAATCGCTGACATTTCCGCATTCATTGAGTCATTGCCCGATGGTTACGAGTCTATAGTCGGTGAAAGAGGCGTTACACTCTCAGGAGGTCAAAGACAACGTATCGCAATCGCAAGAGCCGTCATCAGAGACCCGCGAATACTCATTCTTGACGAGGCTACTAGCTCGCTTGATACAGTCTCAGAACACGCCGTGCAAAAAGCTCTCAATCAGGCCATGAACGGACGTACTTCTATCATCATCGCACACAGGTTAAGCACCATCAAAAACGCTGACACTATTTATGTTCTTAAGGACGGCAGATTTATTGAGAACGGGACTCATGATGAGCTAATTTCATTGGGAGGGGTTTATTCTGAGCTTTACGGAAATCTATAATCACTACATCAATTACGCTAAGGGCAAAAGTTACAGCTTGATTTTTGACGTGATACTAACTCCGCTTTCATGGGTAATGGGAATGTTCACGGCTTGTACGGACTTCATGAGGACAAGAGGAATGATTAATACTGATGAGCCTTCATTACCCGTTATCAGCGTCGGCAATCTCACTTACGGAGGCACTAACAAAACTCCCTTCACGATAATGCTTGCCGAATTTGCTGCCTCAAAAGGTATCAAAACCGGAATCGTTACACGCGGCTATATGGGAAAAGCTCAGGAAGTTACGACAATCATTAACGGCGAGGGCGACAGAGATATTACAGGCGACGAAGCACTAATGATTTCACGAAAGCTGCCGAATATCCCCGTCGCTGTCTCAAAGAAAAGAATTGACGGGATTAATGCATTGCGTGATTTGGGAGTTGAGTTAGTGATTGCTGACGATGCTTTTCAGCACAAGGCCATGTATCGCGACTGTGATATAGTTTTGGTTGACGCTTTATGCCCTTTCGGTAATGGGAGATTATCACCAGCAGGAATTATGAGGGAAAATATTTCTGCTCTCAGACGCGCTCATATCGCTGTCATCACAAAATCTTCTATGGCTACAGCGGGTAATCTCCTCAAAGTTTATGACGCTGTGAGGAAATTCGTCAGGCCGGAAAATATTTTCATGTCGGATATTATTGCTGACGGATGGTTGATTAATACCCCCGTTGAAGGGTCAAAAGTTTTTGCGTTCTCTGCGACAGGAAGCCCGGAAACTTTCACGCGCTCGCTTGAAGAAAGAGGATGTATCGTCTCAGGAAGCACTTCATTCAGAGACCATCACAGATATACACATTCTGACGTTGTGAGGCTAAATTGTTTTGCGGAAATGTCTGGCGCGTCATTCATGGCCTGCACAGAAAAAGACCTCGCGAATATGCCCGGTATTTCTCCCGAAGAGTTTTCACTCCCTCTCGCTGTGCCAAAAGTTAAAGTCATCGTAAAAGAGTTCGGCAAATTCTCAGCTACAGTAGCAGAAATCATGAAGCCTCAAATCGTCATCGCTTCAAATGGTTACGGTGAAGACGCTATAGCCTCAGTGCTTGCGGTTAAGATGAAGAAAGAATATCCCCTCGCTGATGTCTCTGCGTTTCCTCTCGTCGGAAGCGGTCAGGCTTTCAGGAAGGCAGGTATTAATCTCAGGTCAGCAAAATCCGTAACACCTTCTGCGGGAATATTCAAGTATTCATTGCGTGAACTGTGGAGCGACATTAAAGCCGGGCTGCTTCATCAAGTCTCCGAACAGCTCAATGACTGGCGAAATATATCACGCGGAATATTAACTCCTGTTTGTGTGGGTGATGTGTATTTGCTGCTGAATACGTTATGGGGTTCAGGGAGAAAGCCTTTGTTTGTAGCAACAGCTAAGACCGTATATATTTCGGGGCATTGGAGGACGGAGAGAGCGTTAATTCGTTCGTTCACCCTCAAAACTTGGACGAGGGATGAGCCTACAGCGTTTCAGATTTCGGGGAATGCTTCATATTCAGGCAGTCCGATAATGGATTTGCTTTCAGACGCTCAAACTCAAAGGGGAAATGTGATACTTCTTTTGCCCGGTAGCCGTAAGAGTGCAAGCCGTGATGTGAAAATATTGCTTGGTGCTGTCGAAATATTATCGTCAAAGGGTCATCATGATTTCCGAATGGTATTAGCTCCGACGTTAGACTTTGAAGCGTTCTTCACGTCATGCAAAGCTGAAGGATGGACGCATAATGATAACGTTCTCACAAAAAACAATGTAACAATCTCACTCACTCATGACGAAATCGCAAGGGCTTCTGACGGCGTGAAAATTCTTTTGGGCATGGGCGGTACTGCTAACCAATTATGCGCGGGATTGGGAGTGCCTGTTATCGCTCCTGACAACAAGGGGAAGCGTGTTCAGAAAAAATTGCTCGGCGATTCTGAGATACTCACTCATAACTCAGCGGGAGCAATCGCCGAATGTGCATTGAGGGTTCTTGCTGACGAAAATCTTTACGGCTTCATGAGTCAAACAGGCCGTGAAAGAATGGGTATGCCCGGCGCGTGTGATGATGTAATACGTTTCACGAATGATGCTTTAGGATGGGGAATTAGGGAGAAGGTTTACGCTAAACTTTCAGCAGGTTAAGACCTTCAGCCCTCATCATTTCGCCGAGAGTGCATAGAGGAAGCCCGACAACGTTATAATAGTCGCCGTTAATGCCCTCAATCATCAATGAGCCGAGACCCTGTACAGCATAAGCCCCGGCCTTGTCATCACATTCGCCCGTCTCAACATACGCTGATATTTCACGCTCGCTCAACGCACGGAACTTCACTAGGGTATGCACTGCCTTCACGATAATTTTTCCCGAAACGCAAATAGCTACAGCCGTTATCACTTCATGCACGCGCCCGGAAAGTTTACGCAGCATTCTCAAAGCGTCTTCACGGTCTGAGGGCTTCCCTAATATTTCTCTGTCAATTACTACTATCGTGTCAGCTGAGATTATTACATCGTCAGGGTACTTCCTCATTCCTTCTTCACACTTTGAACGCGCAAGCCTCATCGTATATTCTTCGGGAGGCTCGTTATCTTCCCGCGACTCGTCAACGTTTGGTTTGTACACAGTGAATTTTATCCCTATGCTTTCTAGCAATGACTTACGACGGGGACTTCCTGAACACAATATTATTTCCATCAGATTATCTCAGTCCCAAGAAGCACAGCTATGACCCCGACTATCAGGCAATATACTCCAAAGCATGCCCAGTTCTTTGCGTTCACGATTCGCCGCATGAATATTAACGACGCAAGACCGAGTATGAACGCTATCACAGCTCCGTATATATAGCCTTCTGGTAAATATATGCTGTCAAAGTCCTTCACCATTTTCACGCACTCTAACAGCGTTGCTCCCAATATCGCGGGGATTGAAATCAAGAATGAGTACCTGAACGCCTCACTTATTCCCATTCCCATGAACAAGCCCATTGCTATAGACATTCCCGAACGAGACACACCCGGCAATACTGCTATGCCCTGCGCTATTCCTACAGCTATTGCGATTTTCAGCAATGATGAGTTTGGTCGACGGCTCGAATATATCGGTATCATTACGAGTATTAACCCCGTGAAGATTTCTCCCATTCCAACAAGTGAAAGGCTCTCGGAGATTTCTTCCGCAAATGGTTTCAGTATCAGGCCGATTATTGATGTGATTATTGTTGAGATGATTATCGCCCAACCGTATGACCATCCAGAATGACGCTTACCGCTGAACCATCCCCCGAACCAATCCGCTAATATCTGCACTATGTCCCGCCAGAAATACAGCACAACCGCAAGCAATGTCGCAAAATGAAGCAGTATGTCATACGTCAGCATGTTCTCAGAAAATCCCATCCATATCTGAAACAGTGCTAAATGTCCTGAGCTGCTCACCGGCAAAAATTCACATAATCCCTGTACTGCTCCCAATATTATTGACTCTGTCATCCTAAAAGAACTCCTTTTCGTAAACGTTAGTATTGTCGTGCGACTTCACACTTACTACGGGCATTACTACAGCAAATGAGGTGTTGCCGCTGCGTAATACATCACGGACTCTCGTCTTTATTGCCTTCCTTATTGCGTCAGGATTCGCGCGTCGGCCGGATAATTCCTGCACTGCCTGTTCTGCTACTGCGTGTAATTCCTTGAATATATCTCCGCTGTCATCTGAGAGAAATACTCCCTGAGTTGCTATAGCCGGGGGTGCTATGAGTTTTCCTCGTTCATCTACTGTTACTGCTACAGCTATTACTCCGTCTTCTGCGATTTCGCGGCGTTCCTTCAACACTTCTGACTTTATGCTGCCCGCTGCGTTCCCGTCAACAATTACCGCTCCTGATTGAACATGTCCGTGCTTCTTTGGCGGTGCGTTGTCCGTGAACGTCAATATGTCCCCGTTCGTCAGCAAATATATATTACGCGGTGCAATTCCTACTTCCTGTGCTAACTGAGAGTGCCTCACCATGTGCTTGTATTCTCCGTGAATGGGTACAAAATATTGTGGTCGCGTAAGGTTCAGCATTATTTTCAGTTCCTCGCTTGAGGCATGGCCGGATACGTGAATTTGCCTGTCCTTTTCGTAGACTACCTCACACCCTCGCGCGAATAATCGGTTTATCGTACTGTTCACTAACTTTTCGTTGCCCGGTATCACCGACGCTAAGAGGAATACTGCGTCATGTTCTCCCAAATCCATTAACTTATTCTCACCGCGACTCATCGTTACTAGTCCCGAAAATGGCTCGCCCTGACTGCCTGTCGTTATTATCACTAACTGATTGTCCGAGTACTTCCAGATCTCCTCGATTGAGATTATCATTTTGCTGTCAATCTTCAAGTATCCTGTCTCACGCGCTAATTCGGCGTTTCGTATCATGCTTCGTCCGAGAAATGCTATCTTCCTGTTGAAACGTGCTGACACATCCGCTACCTGCTGTATTCTGTGAACGTTGCTTGCGAATGATGAGATTATAATTCTGCGTGTTCGGTATTGCCTGAAAAGTGTATCAAGAGTGCCTGAGATGATTCGTTCGGAGGGCGTAAATCCTTTTCGTTCTGCGTTAGTGCTGTCGGACAACAATAGCATTACACCTTTGTCGCCTTCTTCCGCAAACGCTCCGTAATCTGTAACTCGTCCGTCTACTGGAGTGCTGTCGAGCTTGAAATCTCCCGTGTGTATTACCCGGCCTAACGGTGTCTCTATGCTCAGTGCCACGCAGTCGGGTATCGAATGTGCAACAGCTATGAATCTCACTGTGAACACTCCGATTTTGATTACGTCCCCTGCTCTTATCTCGTGCATATCGGGCCGGAACGTAGGCAAGTCATCCTGTAACTTGTTCCGAATAAGTCCCAGCGTCAATTGCGTACCGTATAACGGCGCGTTTAATCGGGGTAATATATAGGGCAGTCCTCCTACGTGGTCTTCATGGCCGTGTGTGATGATTATTGCGCGGATTCGTTCCCGCTTTCCTTCAAGGTATGTTATGTCCGGGACAATGTAATCAACGCCGGGCAATTCGCTGTCAGGAAACTTCAACCCCGCGTCTATTACTAGTATGTCATCTCCGTACTCAAGGACATACATATTCTTGCCAATCTCGCCTAATCCGCCTAACGCTACAAATGTTAATTTCCCCGATTCTTTGTCGGGGTATCGTCTTCTGTGCATTCCGTTTCGTGTCATAAAAGCCTTCCTTATGTGTGAGTATAATTTTTGTATCTTTAACCCGTAATGCGGGATTTATTTTCGTGTGTGAGAATGAGTGTATTATATTATAGTTTTGTGCTGAGAGTATTACGCCTAAAACAATTTCTCACTCTCTGAGCTTCTCCCGGGCGTATGAACTTCTACCCTTGATGATGTGCTTCTCCCGGACTCATCTGTCGCGCTAAGAATATTCACTCCGTCATGAAGGCTGTACATTTTCACCGTTCCTGCTGTGCTCTCACAGATATATTTGCCGTCAAGATACCATGATATTTTTCCGTTCGTGCCTTCCGCCCTCAATGGCACCCGGCATTTACCGTAATATTCTGCGTTGAAGTATTTCGCTCCATCGAGGGGTGATACGATTCGGAAACGTGTATTTCTTGCGCCTTCTGCCGTAAGTCCTTCCTTCTGAGATTTTCCGGGTACGTTATGAATGTCGCACGGTATACTATGCGTTACTCCCTCGATGAAGTATTCATATTTTGCTGACGGGCATAATTTCAGCGGCGGTTTTCCCGACAATACACAGACTTTTCTGCGCTTCACGGTTTCAGGACGTTCGAACCATTTGCCCGGGTTAATGTTCCTCATCACCTGCACCGCTACAGGTAAAGAGATCTCTGCTCCTACTAAACCTTCCCAAGTATTTCCGGCAGGATTACCCGCCCATATGCAGACCGTGTAATCTTTTCCCCACGAGCTGCACCAAGCGTCCCGAAGCCCGTATGATGTTCCTGTTTTCAGCGCAAAGTTGCCACGTCCATACCTCAATATGTCGCTTATTATCCAGCTTCCTCCCTCTGATGCTCGACGTTCACTAACCTGATTGTCATCCCGCAATAATTTCAGCCTCCTGTGAAGCCCTCCAGACGCAAGCGCGGTGTATGCTTCAAGCTCTTCAAGCAATGAGACTTCACATCCTCCGAGTATCAATGAGTCTCCGTAAAATTCTGCCGTGTTCGTCAAATGACCCAACCCGAATGACCTCATGAAGCCCAGAATTTTATCGTTGCCCGTCATCCTCAGCACACGAACTGCGGGGGCGTTGAGGCTCTCAGAAAGCGCGGTGCGTGCTGTAACTCCTCCCCTATAAGACAGGTCAAAATTTCTCGGAGCGCGTCCCGAAAATGCGTAAGGCGTGTCATATATCAATGTTGACGGTGTTAATATTCCTTCCTCGACGGCTGAAAGATACGCAAATGGCTTGAGAGTTGACCCGGGAGAACGCAAAGACCTTCCGCAGTCTACCCATGACGCTGACTTCTCATCACTCTTGAAGCTGAAACGTGCATTGCCTACCCACGCTAATATGCTTCCTGTTTCGTTGTCTGAAATCCCCGCTGAAAATGTTATGTCATTCGGGACTTCTGCTAATGAAGCTCGCAATATCCCTTCAAGTTTCGTCTGTATCTCAATGTCAAGCGTTGTGTCAAATCTTTCTTTGTGTTCGGGATTTTGGGACAACACAAGCTCGGTGAAGTGCCATGCTCTTGAAGGAAGCCTGAATTTTTGACGCGGCAATTCCTCAAGCGAGGCTCTTAATGCTGTGTCATGGTCAAAGACTTTCTTGCGTTCCATGAGGGAAATGATTTCGTTTCTTCGTCTGATTGCTGACGTGGGATATTTATCAGGGCGATAAAGTGTCGGGCCTTTGAGCATTCCGATTAACAGACATGCTTCTCCCGGTGAAATCTGGTCTGCTTTTTTCCCGAAATATATCAATGAGGCTGCCTGAACTCCTCTGATATTTCCTCCGAAAGGCGCGAGGTTCAAATATGCTTCGAGTATCTGATGTTTCGTCAAATATCTTTCGAGCTTCACGGCCATGACAAACTCACGGAATTTTGTTGACAGTGTACGCTTTCTTCCTTCAGGTTCTGAGACTGACATTCTTACGGTCTGAGCTGTTATTGTTGACGCTCCCGAAACTGTATCGAGCCTCGTTACATCCTGAAACACAGCCCTCATCAACGCAAGTACATCAATCCCAAAATGCCGGTAAAATCTTCCATCTTCTGCATTAACCGCGACAAGAGGAAGCCATTTGCCCATCTCGCCAAGCGGTATAGGTATCTGCCACTCTGAGCGGGGGGACAATCTCACGTGAAACAATATGCCGTTCCTGTCGTAGAACGCGGGAGAGCCATAAATCACCGTAACTTTGTCGGGGCTGATGTCTATGCTGAACCATGCGTATATTAACGCTGATATTATGATGAGGGCTGAGAGTTTCTTCATTATGCTTTCTTGTTCATTGCGAGGATGTCGAGAGTATAGCCTGCAATGTTGTTTGAATGGTCGCCGATTCTCTCGAGATTGCTTAATAGTGTTATGAAGTTCACGCCTTTTTCTGGGTCGCATTCGCCGCGGTTGAGACGGTCAATATGTTTCTTTCGGTACGTTCGTTCTTGGCCGTCAATTTTCTTTTCTAAGTCGCGGATTACTTCCCAAGCCTGCGAGCTGTCTTCGTGTTCGATTGATGATAGTGATTTATCGATAGCGAGGCTTGTTGTGTCGTACATGTCCCTGAACTCGCCGATTGCTTCATCGCTCAAATAATGGTTCATAACGTCGGAGCGTTCTATGAGATTTTCGGCCCTGTCTCCGATTCTCTCAAGGTCAAGCGACGCATTCACGTAGCACCCTAATACCGTAGACACTTCATCGCTTACTCCTCGTTGCCATATCTCAGAAGCATACGATGATATAGCCCGCGTGATTTTGTTCACGGCATCTTCAAGGCTGTCGAATTTCTTTCGGCGTTCCTCCATCTTTGACTCGTCATACTCAAAGAATGTCTTGTGAATCAGGCTGAACATTTTCTGAACGATATTGCCCATGTGAATTAATTCGTCTTTCACAGCCTCTACTGCACTTGCGCTTGAAATCTCGATTAATTTCGGGTCAAGGTACATAACATCTTCGGGGGTTTCATCCTGAGTGATAGGAATGATTTTAGAGATGAACTTTGCGAGGAGAGAGACGAACGGGAAGAACAATACGGTATTGAGAACGTTAAAGATAGTGTGAGCATTAGCGATTTGCCGTCCGATGTCGGGGCTAGTAGCTTCAACAATTTCCCTGTAAAAAGGAAGTATCGTCAAGAATATCAGCGTTCCTATGAGGTTAAAGAGTACATGGCCGGCGGCAGCTTGTTTAGCCGGGCGCGAGGCATTCAGCGAGACAACTATAGCCGTTAATGTTGTGCCGATGTTATCGCCCAAGATTATGGGGAGTGCAGCGTCAAGAGTGATTAAACCCTCCGACGCAATAGCAATCGTCAAACCTATCGTAGCAGCTGAAGACTGTATCAATGCTGTGAGGACGATACCCGCAAGGACTCCCGTTAAAGGATTGGACGAAAGGAAGAGGAGCAAATCATGATACTGTGAAATAATGTGCGAGGCAGATTTCATTGTCCTCATACCCATGAACACAAGCCCTAATCCTATAAGCCCGCTTGCGAAGTAAGCCAATTGCTTTTTGCTGAATATCATTGACGAGAACACGCCGACAAACAGCAGGGGCAAAGCTAACGTATCAATGTTGAACGCGATTAACTGAGCTGTGATAGTAGTTCCGATATTTGCTCCCATTATGAGACCTAACGCCTGTTTGAGTGAAAGCAGTCCCGTATTGACGAATGAGACAGTCATAACGGTAGTGCCAGCTGACGACTGAATGAGGACGGTAACGAGAATGCCTACGAAAATTCCGCGTAAAGGTGTCTTAGTGAGAGTGCCCAAGAGCTGACGGAGCTTATCGCCTGCGAGGTTCTGAAGTGATGACGAAAGCAGCTTGATGCCGTAGAGGAACAGTGCGACTCCTCCTGCAATTGTGAAGAAAATATTAGCGTCCAAAAGTGAAGACCTCCTTGTGATAAACGATAAATGAATTAAACAGAGTATAGCAGAAAGTGTTATCATTATTTGCGAAATCACAATCACAGTGAAAGGATTAATTAATGAATCCCAACATAAAAACAGAACTGGAAGAACTGCATGATATGTTAAGCGTTATGCAGGACAGTCTTTGACTTAGAAAAATTAGAGCAAGAGTCGCGAGAGCTATCACGAATCACATCAGCCCCGGAATTTTGGAGCAGTGAAGGACACGAGGAGACACTGAAGAAATTGTCGCAGGTAAATTCCCGTCTCGACAGCTTGAAGTCATTGCGCAGTGAGTATGAAGATTTGAGCGTGATAGAAGAGATGCTGAACGAATCGGACGACTCAGAGCTTGAAGCCGAATTTTTTCGGAGAAGCTCAGACCTTCATTCACGGCTTGAACATGAGAGCTTATTGTTGTTGCTGAATGACACATACGACTCATCAAACGCGATACTCACGATACATGCCGGCTCCGGGGGACTTGATTCACAAGACTGGGCGGGAATGTTACTGCGAATGTACTTGCGTTACTGCGAGCGTGAGAACTTCCGGGCAAAAGTGATAGAGGCGACGACGGATGATGACAGCGGGATAAAGAATGCGACAGTACTTGTTGAGGGTGAATACGCATACGGTTTCCTGAAGGCTGAAAGGGGAGTGCACCGCCTTGTGAGAATATCGCCTTTTGACAGCGCGCACAGAAGGCACACGAGCTTCGCAAGCGTATTAGTTTCGCCGGAAATCTCAGATGATGTAGACATAGAGATTCGCCCGGAAGATTTGAAGGTTGATACGTTCCGAGCGTCAGGCGCGGGAGGACAATACGTCAACCGAACAGACTCAGCGATACGGATAACGCACATACCGACGGGAATAGTCGTAACGTGCCAGAATGAACGCTCACAGCACATGAACCGACAGACAGCAATGCACGTGTTACGGAGTCGGCTATACGACATGGCCATACAGGAACGGGAGCAGGAATTGTCATCAGTAGTAGGCGAGAAGAAAGAGTCGACATGGGGCAGCCAGATACGGAGCTATGTATTGCACCCGTACACACTCGTGAAGGATCATCGTACGAACTACGAGAGGGGAAATGTTCAGGGAGTACTTGACGGAGACATAAGCGGCTTCATAATGGAGTACTTAAGGCAGAGGGCAAAAGGCAATGTGTAGGCGTGTAATAATTTTGCTGGCGTTAATAATGTTGCTGAATGTCCCGGCGTATGCGCAAAGATTTATCCCTCTTGACCCAATAATGCCGGTCTCAGAACTCAAAGCGGGCATGAGCGGCTACATGCTTACGGTGTTAAAGGGTATGGAAATATCGCGAGTCCCCGTGAAAATCGTCAGCGTTATTCCTCAGAAGCCCTCAAAGATTTACCGTGAATTAATCCTCGTGAAGCTCATCGGGAAGAAACTTGCGCAGGGCATGAGCGGCTCGCCTGTATATGTTCAGGGGAAATTAATCGGAGCGATACGCAGCGGCTGGCAGAACTCGGACCATACATTAGCGTTGGTAATGCCAATAGAGTCGATGTGCGAGATACACGAATATGATGATGTGCCGTCAAAAGCCTTTACACTTTCACCAATAACCTTAACGGGACTCAGCGTGAACACGTCAGCAATGATTGAGTTGTCTCAGAAGCTCGGAGTAACATTCATGCAGGGTCTGACATCGGGCAATACGGAAGTAACATCATCACCGCGACTCAGTCCAGGCGACTCAATATCGGCGATGCTGGTATGGGGGGATGTTGAGCTTTCAGCGGCGGGAGTTGTAACGGCTGTCGACAAGTTCGGAAGGTTTCTAGCGTTCGGCCATGACTTTTTGAAGCGCGGCAAAGTTGCTTACCCTTCAGGCGGAGCATATATACATGATATAGTAGACAGCACATCATTTCCCGTGAAGCTGGCAAGCACACGAGGCATAAACGGAACAATAACGCAAGACAGGGAGAACGGAATCGCCGGGCGTTTCGGGTATTATGCGCCGTCAGTGGCAGGGGAATTTGTGTTCAGAGATTTAGACCGTGGGACAGAGGACAAGTACAAGTTCCGGATGATAGCGGATGAGTTTCTGACTGATGAACTTCTTGAAGGAGTCTGCAAGGGGCTGGCTGAAGAGTCCTGGGGGCGAAAAGGTCAGGGAACAATGAGCATAAACTTGCGTATTGACGGCAAGAACGTGCCTAAAGGTTTTGCGAGGAAGGATATATTTTTCTCGGACAAGAATATTATTGATGAGGCATTCAAGCAGGTGAAAATCATAACGAGCGCGTATTTGTCTCAGCCGTTCGCGGAGATAATGCCGGCGGGATTTTGTGTAACAGCAGAAGTTACGCAGAATCCCAAAGTGTTATTGATTGAGGATGTCGAGACAGTAACGGACGCGAAGCCCGGAGAAAGTGTAGATGTTACTGTAACATTGCGGGGCTGGCGAACTGAACCGATAACGCGAAAATTCACGCTGAAGATTCCTGATGATGCTTCCGGCGTTGTAGAAATGATAGTGCGCGGGGGCGGTACTCAGTCGATGGGCCAAGCTGGAATCAATGGAGGCTGGAAGACGATAACGAGCCTTGAGAGAATGCTGACGGAGTTTCGTTTTGCTGACGGAAACAATCAGTTAATCATAGAGCTGAACGCTGACCGAACCGGGGACATAATCAGCAAGATAAAGAATGCGCGCAAAAAGGGAGCGAAGACGACAAAGAAGAAGGAAGACCGCGAGCCTGATTTGCTGCCAGAGGAAGAAGAATACCTCAGCGAGACGAAAGAACGCCGCATAAAAGAAGGAACGCTGAAGATATTGAACAGTGAGTATTACGTTGACGGTTTAATGAGGCGCGTAATACACACGGAGAACTGAGACATGGCCGGGAAATTCATCACACTAGAAGGCATTGACGGAAGCGGGAAATCGACACAGGCCGGGAGGATAGCGGAATGGCTTTCAGTTCGCACGGGACAAGAGACGTTACGGACATATGAGCCGGGCGGATGGGACGAGGGCGAATCACTGAGGGAGATGATACTTCACGGCAAATTCTGCGCGATGTCGGAGCTTTTGTTGTTTCTTGCTGACCGAAGCGAGCATGTGAACCGCGTAATATTGCCTGCGTTGCGTCAGAATGTCAACGTAATCTGCGAACGCTGGAACGAGTCGACGATGGCATATCAGGCAGGAGGCCATGAGCTTAACCCCTCGCAGGTGAAACGGATAATAACGGCTTGCAATTTCCCTGAGCCTGACGTGAAAATATTTCTTGACATACCGCCGGAACTCGCGATAGAGCGCATAAGATCCCGCAAGAAGTCAGACAAGTTTGAATCAGAAGGCTTAACGTTAATGCGCAGAGTGTCAGAATGCTACAGGCAGATAGCGGACGAGCAGCCCGGAAAATTCGTAGTGCTTCATTGCGGGGGACTCACAGAAGATGACGTATTCACTGAGATAACAAAGGTGTTGGAGGCTCATTTATGGCGATACAGATAAAGCGCGGAGGGAATGACCCGGCAGCCTCTTCACAGCCACGAATAGAATACGGAGGACACAGCACAGGCAACAGCCCGGCCCCGGCAGGATCAATATCATCATCAGCATTTAGTTTTGACGCGGCAATGGAGTCAACAGAGCTTGAAGAACTGCTTGACCGTCTCTATGAATTATCCGACAAGTTATCAGTTTTCCCCGGCGGAAGACTCATCGAGGAATACCGGAATGTTTTGCACGAACTCTTGAAACGCGCCGCAAAGGGACTCAGAATCAAACGTGACATGAGATGGCGAAAGACTGACCGCAAAATGTACATAACAATCGAGCGCGCCAACAAGGCAATGGACGAGTTAGAAGACGCATTCAGGTACGAGGGCGACAGGACGAAAGCACTTGCATTAATGGAGGAAATAAAAGGATGTCTGATTTCTCTTCTAATGTAACGTGGCGTGAAATAGTGAGCGAGACACGAGCCGGAAATATTCCCCATTCCCGCGCAATTTCAGCACCATTAAAATATCACACTGAGATAATAGAAACGATGTCTGAAATTATTCTTGGTACGTACAGACCTTCACACCCTGATTTGCTGATAATCGGAAGTTCTGACAAGCCCCCCTCAATCGGTGAATACGGGAAACCGAGCTATGAATCTTCTTGCCGATGGTTAATCGAGAATATAGCGTTGAGACCTATGGAAAGCACAAAGCGTTTAGGCGTGATAAATTGTGCTGACAAACTGAACAAAGCGGCGGGAAATTCACTTCTCAAACTCACGGAAGAACCTCCCGAACACGCATACTTGTTATTTCTGATGGAGGACGGGAGATTGTTCCTGCCTACGTTGCGGAGTCGCTCACGTTTCAGCACGATAACTGACGATGACTCAATCCCGGAAAAACGAATCCCCCTTGACGCATTCGAGTGGTCAGAATGGCTTTCAGAGTCACGGAAGAGCACAAGCGATAACGATACAATAACGCCTGATTTGGAGTCGTGGCGCGAGTACGCTCTTAACACAGGGAACATTGAGCTTGCAGAAAAGATTGAGAAGCTGAGAATAATATCATCACGGAAAAACTTATCTGTGCCGATGCTATGCGACATAATAATATTGGCACTAATGGAAGGAAATGCAGAGATTGAATACATACTTGACGATATTCGGTAAGCCTCGTTACTTAGGCTTTGCGAACATAAACGAGGAAAGCGGATTTGATTTAGAGCGTCCGAAATGGGCAGTGATACGGACATCGCGAGGCTATGAGATGGGACTGCCCGGGGGAATCATAACGCCGGAGCAGCAAGAGATGTACCGACAAACGACAGCGAAATTTGATGACAGCTCCGAGGCAATGTTACAGGATGTAGACTTTGTGCGAGAGGCAGACGCTGACGACATAGAGAACTATTACACTTGCCGTAACGAAGAGGACGAAGCGTTATTAGTCGGGCGTGATATATTAGCTGAGTACAAGATAGACATGAAACTTGTTGACGCTGAATATATGTTAGACCGACGGCGGTTATATTTCTACTTTACGGCAGAACAGCGAGTAGATTTCCGAGAATATGTGCGTGAGCTTGCGTATGAATTTCGGACTCGTATTGAGATGAGACAGATAGGAGCGCGGGACGAGGCTCGAATAGTGCAGGGAATAGCTTCATGCGGCCGTCAATGCTGTTGTTCATACTGGCTTCGAGGATTTTCTCCTATAAGTATACGGATCGTGAAGGAACAGCGCAGCGCGTTGAACCCGATGAAGATCTCCGGGATTTGCGGTCGTTTGATGTGCTGCATGTCCTACGAGAAGGAATTGTATTCAGAATTATGGTCATCATTGCCCGGTCCCGGAGCGAAGATAAAGACGGAGAAAGGAATATACACGCTTGAAAGTCTTGATGTAGGCAGCAAGCAAGTGAATATACGATTTCCGGGAGGGAGATTGATACCTGTAGCAATAAGTGAGTTTGCTGACTTCAAAGAGACGGTGTTACGTGGAGAAGAATGGGGAGAAGATAAAGAGCTTGCGGAGAAGAAACGCCGAGCAGCTGAGAGAATGGCAGCGGTGAAAGCCCGTGCCGAACGTCTGAAGAACCGTGCGCTGCGAAGAAGTTCCCGCACGTCAAAACCAAAAGCGTCAATGCCGACGAAGAAGCCCGACTCGCAAACGCCCAACCCGAAACAGAAGCCCAAAGCGAAGCCCAATCCCGCGAACCCGGAGCAAGCCGCGAGACCTAAACGCCGTAAGCCGAAGAAGCCCCGCGCGAATCCCGAAGCATGACATGAAAATCCCCTCGGCCATGAAAGACTGAGGGGAAAATTTTTTGTGAATCTGCAACGCCGTACACAAGGCTAATGATCGCCGTAATGACTCCCGCATTCGATTATGTTCACTCTGTCAATCTCAACGCTGAATACGAGTCTATTTTTTCTGTCGATTCTGACGCTCGCAAGTCCTGACAAATTACTTGCTAACCTTTCGGGCTTACCGTAAGAACACAAATAGCCGTTCCTCTGAATATCTTTGATCAGGGTATTTACTTTTTTCAGCAAAGACTTTTGATCCTGCATATCAAGATACCCGTCCCAAGCTCCGGCATACCAAAATATTCCTCTTCTCATAGCTTAATCATTCTCCGTTGTGTAAGGTCTTGACCTCATAGCTTTGAAATCCTCCCAGCGTCTTTTGAGTTCGGCTGCTTCTTTCGGTGTGAAACCGTTCAGATCGAGCGAGGATAATTTGACTTCCTGTTTTCTTACGGCCTGACTCATGAGCGCGCTTACGACAGCGGATGCGGGCAGCCCGATGTCATCACAGAGCTGAAGAAATTCCTGCTTCATTTTCTTGTCAAGAGTTACGGTGAGTTTTGCTTTTTCTCTGACCTCTTTAGCCTTCATTGCTTTCACCTCCTTTGCATACAAAAAAGCGGGACTTCCCACGCTCGGAAAATCCCGCCTTTATGTTTACTTCTGAATATTCGTTAATGCACTTGTCAGACTAGAAGCTGACTGCTGTTCTGAACCTTACGATGTCGTCTTTTGTCTCTGTCTCGTTGTCCCATGCCGGCAAATCGCTGTCAACATGTACGTAGTTAAGACCCATGGTTACTGAGTAGTCATCCCTATGTTCTACTCCGTCACTGTCGGTGTGTCCACCACCGTAGAGCTTGTACTGGATACCAACGCCGAGTTCATAGGGCTTTGCATCTTCCCAGTTGCCGTTGTCGTTGACATAAACATCTGAAGCCTTGAAGCCATAGTAGAACAGGTAAGTAGCCCATTTCTCGTTCCATTCCTGGCCGAGTACGACTCTCCAGTAATTGAGGTCTGTTATTACCTGGCTTCCGTAACCTACGAACGGCTCAAGAACGCTGCTCTCGCTGAAGAATATGCTGCTCATGCCCTGAGGTGCCCAGAAGCCTTCCTTATACTGGCCGTATTCGAGCCATAAACTTGTGAACTTCAGAGCTTCCTGCTTCACATCGATAATTGCTCTCCAGTGGTTAGCTGAATCAACTATGCCGCCGCCGTTGTCTCTCCAGCCGTAGCCGTAATCTCTCCAGCCGATAGTGTTGTTTGTTATGTCAGTGCGAACTTCCTCAGCATTGATCTTCTGATGATAGAACATACCTTTGATAGCGATGTTCTCGTTTACGTTGAAGCGAAGACCCGCGAAGATCGTCCACAAGTTCTTGAAGTTTTCATCGCCTTCCCAGTTAAGAACTCTGCCGCGTGATTCCGGAGCGATGGTATTGCCAGTGCGGATTTCAGGTGTTGTTGATGAGTTGTCTCCGATAAATACCTGGCCACCTAAATCAAAGCCGATGTTCTCAGTGAACTGGAACTGACCCATAGCGAAAATCTGCCATGAATACTTGTTGATGCTGCTGAACGGAGTAAGGCCATCCGCTTGGTTCTTAATCTGACGATCAGCTTTGATTTCAGCGTTAGGAGTTTTGTCATCATGCGCTACATAAGCAAGGAAGTTGCCTACGCCGAAATTCTTCTCAAGAGCAAATCCTGTTACTGTCAGGTTTGTGAGTACCGGGTCGCCGAACCAGCCGCCTGTGTTAGCTACTGACGGTATATATGCCTTGCCCATGTTGTAGTTGAAGCGTCCAACCGTGAACTTTGAGTCCATGAAGAAAGGCATTGATACATAGAATCTGTCGAAGCGGATATCGCTGTCTTTGCCCTTTTTGCCGCCCTCGTCGCGGATTCTTGCTGCGAAGAAGTACTCATCATTCTCGCCGAATGTGCGCTCAAACCACAGCCTTGCCTCATCAAACGTAATTGTGCCGTCAGGCTTCTCTGTGTATGAACTTTCTGCCTTCCTGTATCTCGCATCAACTACCGCTGTTCCATGAATGTGCCATCCGCCGAGTCTGCTCTCAAGAACTGATACTCTCTCGTCAAGCTCATCAACTCTTACGCCGAGTGCTTCAAGCTCGTCTTTGAACTCAACAACGAGTCTCTTCAGCATTTCGACATCCTGCTTGCTTGCCTTTGTCATGTCAACAACTGCCAACGCTCTGGCAAGTGCTGATGCCATCTCGTAACGTGTTGTCTGCTGCTTGCCTTTGTAGAGACCATCAGGATAACCCGAAAGTATTCCGTGCGCTGCAAGCTGGCCGATCGCGTCATATGCCCAGTGATTCATCGGTACGTCCATGAACGGGTTCGTTGCCGACATCGCCGGGGCTGCAAGTGCTGCTACTGCTACAATAGCTAATAATGCTGCTATCTTTTTCATTACGAATAACCCCCTATTAAATTGTCAATATGCTTTATCGTCTCGCGCACTCAGTTTTAGCCGTTAAGCCCTGAGTCTGCGGGGGGTTCAGAAAGTTTCCTTGTTTCCTTTCACAACCTCTTTGCAGTTCACAGAGGCTCATACGCTCATGACCTCCTGCGCTTTTTCCCGCAATTAACTTTTCTCCCTTAATGGCTGAACGGGGATCACTGCATCTCCTTTCTTTGCCTTCTGGTTAATCAAGTTGTGCGTCTTTTGACGATTTCCTACTAGGTAATTCCCGTAGGACGGTGCATATATTACAACACGGGATTATTTTTTCCTATACGTAATTTTACTGATAAATAAAATCAGCAATACCCGCGTGAAGTTATACGTATAGTATGCAGGGTTCATTGTAGGCGGTTAATCTGTCGTCATGAGTGATGAAGGTCATGTGTTCGGATTTAGCCTGAGAGATGAGAATGCGGTCAAAGGGGTCTTTGTGAGGCGGGGCATCATCCGGGCGCGTGAGGGTTTCGAGGGTGTAGACATGCTCAAGTTTCAGGGGAAGCTCGTATATTTTTGCGTAATAGCAGAAATCAGCAAGCTCTTTCGGTGTCAGCTTTGTGATTTTGTCCGGGTGTACGATGCGTTTTATTGCGGCTTCCCATATTGATATTATGCTGTAGTATATCTCATCTTCTTTGCTCTTGCTGCTGATTATTTCATTCACTTTGTCCGGGACTTTGTCGGACTCTCCTACAAGCCAAAGCATTATGTGTGTGTCGAGCAGGTATTTCATGTTATTTCACCCCGAACATTTCGGCAATCTCATCGCTCATCATCGTGTCGAAATCGTCAGGGATTATGAATTTTCCGTCAGCGACTCCGATTTTTATTTTCTGGGGCTTGCTGTAGTAATCAGTGAGTATTGCGACAGGCAAACCGTTTTTCATGATAACAATTTCTTCATTGCCGTACTGAACTTTTCCCATCAGTTCGGGCAGCTTCTCTTTGAACTCTTCGTACTCTACACGTTCTACTGACATTGAATGTTTCCTCCTTTTTGTGTGATGACGGAATTATAGCAATTACTCAAACGCACGCTTCAGAGCTTCGAGACCTTCGCGGGCATGTGTGAGACTCACGATGCAGATTGCGCTCTCTGATGTCGAGTTTATGATCTCGATGTTGACATTCACGGACGCAAGAACCCTGAAGACTTTCGCGAGTACATGAGCCGAGTCAGCCGGGGATTTCAGCGCGACAGTTATCGCTGCGACTTCAGACATAAACGAAACGCCCTGTCCGCCGACTCTCTCTGAGACTTCACGGCATACGGGGATAACGTCATCAAGTTTTTCTTTCGGGATGAGGAATGACAAGTCCGAACGTCCTCCGCGCATTGTGTTCTGAGTCACCATGCTGACCTCGACAAAGTGAGCCGACAACGCGCCGAAAATTTCTGCGGCTATTCCAGGCACGTTAGGCAGTCCCAAAAAGACAACGTGCACGCATTCTTCATTGTATGTTATGTCGTTCATGAAAATATTTCTCCTTTGTTATTCGCGATGGGTTAATTTTACACGGGCTATGCTAAAATTTCAGTCATCAATCACATTTCAACACAATTCAAATCACGCCGGAGGTGTATATATTTGAGCCTCGTATACTTCTTGTTATGGTTAATCTTCAACGGCAGGATTACCTTTGAGATTATCGTTGCCGGAGCGTTCATATCATTCATGCTTGACGTGTTCATACGCAAGGTGCTTCGTCTCAATCTCACAGCCAGAAATTTATTCATGGCCGTGAAAATTCTTCCTCATATTGCCGTGTATGTTGTTGTTCTTCTCGCTGAAATAATCCGTTCCAATCTCGCAATCACAAAACTTGTTCTTTCACAGCAGATTGATGTTGAGCCTTGCCTCGTTAAGTTCAGGACTCCGCTTAAGACTGAGGCAGCAAGAGTCGCGTTGGCAAATTCAATCACGCTTACGCCGGGGACAATAACGGTATCGCTTGAAGGGAATAATCTTCTTGTCCACGCACTGAACAAAGAGATTGCAGACGGGCTTGAAGGGAGCATGTTTGAGAGATTGCTTTCAAGGATGGAGGGTGCATTGAATGTTTAGTGCTGAAAATTTGCGTGAAGTCCTGCTAATCGGGAGTGCTGTATTTCTTTCTGCGACAATATTTTTGTGCTTAATGCGTGCTGCATTAGGGCCTAGGTTTTCAGACAGGATAATAGCCGCAAACATAATCGGGACAAAGATAATACTTCTTATCGCTGTGCTGTCTCTGATTGTGGGTGAAAGCTATCTTGCTGACATCTGCCTGATATACGCGGCAATAAGTTTCTTGTCTGTCGTGGTGCTTGCGCGTTCGGTCATCGAAAAGAAAGAAGGGGAAAAGGAATGATACGGGTAATAATAGCGGGAGTGTTAATGCTTGCGGGTCTTTTTGTGCTGGGAATTGCTACGATTGGGATATTCAGGTTCTCGACGATGCTGAACAGGATTCACGTTGCGGCCAAATGCGACACACTCGGCGCGCTGCTGATGCTTTCGGGATTAATCGTGCTGTCGGGTTTCACGGTGTTCTCGCTGAAATTGGGACTGGTGATAGTGTTTTTGTGGCTGTGCAACCCTGCGGCGAGTCATTTGGTTGCGCGTGCAGAAGTGAAGACGAATCCGAACTTGGAGCAAATATGTGATTTTGTAGACCTTACGGAGGAACACGGCAATGATAATAATTGAGTGGCTGCTGTTATTGTTCCTGATAGTTTGCGCTGTAGCTGTGTCGATCTCGAAAAATTTGCTGAACTCGGTGATTATCTTCATGAGCTATAGTTTGGTGATGGCGGTGATATGGGTGCTGTTACGTTCGCCGGATTTGGCAATTACGGAAGCTGCTGTAGGCGCGGGGGTAACGAGCGTGCTGTTCTTTCTTGCGCTGCGTAAGATTGGGAGGATGGGACATAAGGACGAGGAAGAGAAATGATGCGGAAGATTGTCATGTTAATGCTCTGTGTTACTTTAACAGGGATTGAGGATATTTCACTTGCAGAACAAAACACATTTTTGGATGAGTGGCTAATTAGAGCTGCAAGCGGTGATATTGAAATTCAATACTTACTTGGCAATGTTTATTGTACTGGAATGCTTGCATCTGTGGAAAAGAATGAAGCAGAAGGGCTTAAATGGTATCGTAAGGCTGCTGAACAAGGACATGCAAAAGCACAATACTGTCTAGGTGGTATATATTTTCAGGGCAAAATACTAAGTCAAGATTATGAAACTGCTTTAATGTGGGTTCATAAATCTGCTCGGCAAAATTGTACTGAAGCTCAACGGACACTAGGTAATCTGTACTATAGCGGTGAAGGAGTTGTGCAAAGTTATAGTGAAGCTTTCTTCTGGTATCGCAGTGCTGCTGAAAATGGAGATGCTGATGCTCAATTACAACTGGGGGATATGTACCGCTCAGGTGAAGGAGTAGATAGAGATGAAACAGAATCCCGTAAATGGTATCTCAAGGCAGTTGAATCTTTTCGTAAGGAAGCTGAAAGAGGATTCTCTGATGCTCAGTCAAAATTAGGTTTCATGTATTATGAAGGTGACGGAGTAAAACAAGATTATGCAGAAGCTGTAAAGTGGTTTCGCAAAGCAGCTGAGAATGAAAATGCCACTGCTCAATGTTGGCTAGGAAATATGTACAGTGCAGGTAAAGGAGTAAAACAAAATTACTCTGAGGCATTTTTCTGGTATCGCAAGGCAGCTGAATATGGACATGCTACAGCACAATATTATCTGGGTAACATGTATTACAAAGGTGAAGGAGTGAAAAAGAATAAATCAGAGGCTTTGAAATGGTATCACGAAGCAGCCGAACAGGAAATGGCGGAGGCGCAGATCAATTTAGGTACTATGTATGTAAATGGCGATGGTACTAAACAGAATTACATAGAGGCCGTAAAGTGGTATCGTAAAGCTACTGAAAAAGGAAATGCACAAGCACAAAGTAGTCTAGGATATATGTACTACAACGGCTACGGGGTAAATCAAGATAAGTTAGAGGCTGTTAGGTTGTGGCGAATGGCTGCAAGACAAGGACAAATAAATGCTCAGAATGCCCTAAAACAGCTCGGCGAAACATGGTAGCCAGCACAAAAGGAGACTCACGCAATGAACACACAGACATTCACGGACAACATCAGCACGATTCAGGACGGCAAAATCATAATCCCCGGCGAAATCCAGAAATTACTGGGTGTTTCTGACGGAGGAAGAGTCATGTTAATTCCTGACGGTGAAGAAGTCCGAATCATCAATCCGGCAATACACGCTTTCAGTGAGCTTCAGGAGGCCATGAAGGGCGCGGCAGAAGAAGCGGGATGGAAATCGGATGATGATGTTGTTGATTACATTATGGACATGCGCAGAAATTCACGATGAAGATATTTATTGACACAAACATTCTGATTTCCGCTACTTTATGGTCTGACAGCAAACCGGCAAGGGCATTCTACAAAGCTCGCTCATTCCCGAATATCGGTATGATATGCCAGCAGAATATAGACGAGATGATAAGCACATTTTATGACAAATTCCGCAACCGTCTTCACCTGCTGGAAAAATTTTTGTCCGACACTGTTCCAGCTCTGATGTTCGTTCCTATTCCGCCCTGCATAACCCCTTCAGAGAGCCGAGTCAGAGACGTGAAAGACCGCCCAATACTAAGAGCCGCAATACACGCAAAAGCAGATATTCTCATCACAGGCGACAAAGATTTTCTCAGCTCCGGCATAACGTCCACAAAAATCATGAGCGCGTCAGAATTTCTTGACATCACATAAACACGAAAGGAGATACACAACCTTGAACGAAGAATTACGCAGAATATGGCAGTCCTTCTTCAACTGGGTAATGGGCATTGGCCCGCGACCCGAAAATGAAGTTATCCCCCCCGAACCGCCCCCCGATTTACCCTTCACGCAAAGACCTAAGGACAAATATTCACGCTTCCATGAGGCAACCCTCAAAGAACGCTATAACCAGTGGCTGGAGATTCACGGCCTGCATTTGTTCTCGGTGCTTTATGCAGGACTCAGCGTCTTGACATGTGTCGTCATTGTCTCGCTGCTTCTTGCTACTGTCGCAGAGTTACCCCCTTTCGGCCATGAACGAAACCCCGCGAACAATGAAGTGATTCGTCGTTACGTTGAGCACGGAGCGCGTGAGACTGGAGCGCAGAATATCGTTGCCGGACTCATTCTCGATTACCGGGCGTTTGACACATTCGGAGAGTCGGCGGTTCTCTTCACGGCGGCTGTAAGCGTCTTGATGTTATTGGGAGCTTCACGGCGGAACAAGGCAGATGACTCACAGTCCCCGAAAACAGAATCAGCAGGGCGGAATTTCTTGCAGCGAGCGCCCCCCGTAAGCACTCTCAGAAAGGATGACGCAATCTTGCGCGGAGTCGCTAACCTCTCAATACCCGTTATCCTCATGATGGGCTGCGTCGTCGTCATCAACGGCCATTTATCCCCCGGCGGAGGCTTCTCAGGTGGCGCAATCCTCAGCACAGCATTAATACTCGCGGCTAATGCTTACGGATTCGGACGGGTTCACAGCTTCTTCAATGAGCGCACATTCATAGTCTCAAGCTCAACTGCTCTAATGATTTACGCGCTCTCAAAAGGCTATTCATTCTTCACTGGCGCAAATCATATTCACTCAATCATACCTAAAGGCACAATCGGCGACATTCTCAGCGGAGGATTGATACTCCCTCTGAATATCTGCGTGGGACTCATTGTTGCCGGGACTCTTTACGGATTTTATGCATTGTTCAGCGAGGGGGATATTTAATCATGCTCGAAAAATTACTGCTCAATCATTACGAGGCCGCCGCCGTAATTCTCTCAGGCATTGGACTCACCAACCTGTTATTACAGCGGAATCTCATCAAGAAGATCATCGGCCTTAACATCATGGACACGGCTGTGTATCTCTTCCTCGCTGCAAAGGGTTACGTTGAGGGAAGAGCCGCGCCGATTCTTATTGAGAACGGCTCAGGAGGATGGATTAATTCTGCGTCGGTCTACGTTAATCCCGTTCCTGCCGGACTCGTTCTGACGGGAATTGTCGTAAGCGTGAGTGTTACGGCGTTCGCATTGGCTTTGACTCTGAAACTTTACGAGAGCTACGGGACTCTCAACATTGACGAGGCGTTAATGAGAATGACGGAGGAACAGAAAGACATTGAGGCCAAAATTGACGCGGCGGAAGAGGAAGTGCTTTCATGATCGGAATGCTCGCATACAATATCCCGTTCGTTAGTATTTTCGTCATGATGATCTGCGCGATAATCACTCCGCTTTTGCCGAACAGAAACAGAATCCCCGAAAAATTATCGTGCCTCGCAATTTCGTTTGTCGGACTAATGTCAGCATATCTCCTTTACGCATTGACGGCAGGAGGACAGACTCACAGCTTCAACTTTGCGATGGGACATTTTCCCGCGCCATGGGGGAATGAACTCCGCGCCGGGCCTCTTGAGGCTGTATTATCGTTAGTGTTCTGCGTGGCAATGTTACTCTCATTGACGGGGAATTTCTCATCAACAGCTGAGGACATAGCATCGAAACGCCGCAACATTTTCTGCGTCCTAGTGAATTTGCTGACGGCTTCACTTTTGGCACTGACATATACCAATGACCTTTTCACCGCGTATGTGTTCATTGAGATTAACACTATTGCAGCGTGCGCTATCGTCGCAGTGAAAGAAAGCGCAGAGACAGTAAGAGCCGCATTGCGTTACCTCGTTATGAGCCTCGTAGGTTCGGGACTCGTGATGATAGCTATATGCCTCCTGTATGATTTGACGGGTCATTTGCTCATGCAGAACATGCACCGGGCAATAGGCGAGCTTGTCGCGACAAAAAGATACATGATGCCCCTGACAGTCTCACTTGCGCTAATCACAGCCGGACTCGCCATAAAGAGCGCGTTATATCCTTTCGCTTCATGGCTTCCGGACGCTCATGGCTCATCAACAAACGCCTCAAGCGCAATATTATCGGGACTCGTTCTGAAAGGTCATATATTCACCATCATCAAAATATTTTACCGGGTATTCGGTCTCGATGTGATTCACCTTCTGAGAATGGACACTGTGATATTCATTCTCGGAATCACGGCCATGATTATGGGATCTGTTCATGCTTTGCGACAAAAGAACGTCAAGCGAATGATTGCGTGGTCAAGCGTGGCACAAGTCGGATATATCTTCATGGGAGTCGGACTCAATACCGTAGCAGGAATCGCCGCGGCATGTCTTCATATTATCGTTCATGCGTGCGTAAAGCCGATGTTATTCACAGCAGCAGGAGGACTCAGCAACGCAGCAGGACACAAGAAGGGTCTTCACGCTCTCATGGGTACGTTTTACGTAAACGTCTGGGCGGGACTCGGACTCATCGCGGGCGCGTCGTCAATGATGGGCATACCGGGATTCGCGGGGTTTGCGTCAAAACTGAGTCTGACTCTTGCGTCGTTCGATCATTCGACAGTCATATGGGCATTAACGGCACTTGCTGCAAGCTCGGTGCTTAACGCGCTGTATTATGTCCCTGCTGTTATCGTTGTTCTGACTCGTAACAAGGACGCTCAGAAGAATTTCACGGCTCATGCTCCTACATTGTCGTATAAAGTATCAATGTTCGTATTTCTTGCGCTGAATTTCTATCTGGGACTCTTCTGCGTGCCTCTTCTCAGGCTAATCACACGGGGGGTGAACGTACTATGACAAGTCAATCGATACTGATACTTTCACCGATAATATTTCCGATTCTGACGGGGTTCGCGCTTTTCACTCGGCCATTGTTCGAGGACAGGCATATATACGTAGGCGTTATGACATTCCTGACATCATTGGCGACATTCGGAGCTGCGATTCTGACTGACGGTGAAGCTGTAACCTTGTGGCGAATCACTGACACTCTTTCGATCGCGTTCAGGATGGATTACCCTGCGCGGGCTTTCTCGTGCCTTGTTGCGTTCATATGGCCTCTTGTTACGTTATATGCGTTTGAGTACTTGCGGAGGCGGCCTCCTGTCGACAGATTTTACGCGTTCTTCCTGTCAACATTCGGAATATTAATCGGCGTTGCGTCTGCTGCGAATCTTTTGACCCTCTACATGTTTTACGAGCTTATGACGTTTATGACTCTCCCGTTAGTCATGCACTCACAGAAACGCGAGTCAATCCGGGCTACAATTTCTTACTTGCTTTACTCACTCACGGGCGCGGCATTGGCGTTAGGGGGATTCTTCTTCTTTCAGGTTTACGGGGTATCGATGGAGTTCACGCCGGGAGGAGTCCTCGACATGGCCAGGATTACGGCAGAAAATCATGAAGGAATGCTGCTGACTGTAACATTTCTGACTCTCGTGGGCTTCGGAGCGAAGGCCGGAATCGTTCCTCTTCATGCGTGGCTGCCTACTGCACATCCTCAGGCACCGACTCCCGCAAGCGCGGTTCTCTCAGGACTCATAACGAAAGCCGGAGTGATTGCGATGTTCCGTGTCGTGTATTACGTTGTGGGAGATGACTTTCTGCGGGGAACTTGGGTTCAGACTGCGCTGTTATGCATGGCACTGCTGACGATATTCACGGGTTCGATGATGGCATATATAGAGCCTCACTTGAAGAAGCGAATTGCGTGGTCAAGCGTGAGTCAGGTCTCATATGTCGTATTTGCGATGATGCTTCTTACGCCTGACGGTATTCGGGGGGCTGTGCTACAGATTGCGGCTCATGCTATGGCTAAAAGCTGCTTGTTCCTGAGCGCGGGAGTCGTAATATACTTTACGTTTCAGGGCGCGAACTATCACTATGCTGACCAGCTGCGCGGAGTAGGCAAGGAGCTCCCAATCACAATGACGTGCTTTGCTCTTGCGTCAGTGTCATTAATCGGTCTTCCTGTTACCGGGGGCTTCACGGCAAAATGGTACATGGCCGCGGGTGCGTTAGGTTTCGGGACGTTCGGAATGTTCGGTATCGTGATACTGATGATTAGCGCATTGCTTACGGCGGGATATTTGCTGCCGATTGTTACTGATGCATTTTTCCCGGGCGATGATTACGACTATTCGAGCGTCGTTCCGTTCAAGCTGCTGCCGCTGAAAATGATTGTGCCGTTGTTGCTTCTTGCGACTGGAGCTGTGATGACCGGGATATTCGGAGGAAGCATTGTAGACTTTGTGAACACGAGAATCATTCCCGCATTGCTGTAAAATTATTCCCCCTCGTCTTTGTGGCAAGGGGGATTTCTTTTTGCGTTCAACTCTCTATTGTGATTGAGTTGTTTTTGCTTAACATGAAATCGAGGGCTTCTTTCAGTCCGGGCTGATTGTCGGTGTTAGGCTTAAGACCGCAGAGCCTCCATACACGGCCGGAAGTGTCAGCAGCTTTAAGCTCCCGTGCGCGTTCCGTTACGTTATCCTCAAAAGAATCCTGATACACCCTGCAAATATCCTGATACCTTATAACAGTGCAAAGCCTTCTGCAGAAAATATATTTGTCCCCCATTCGCATACGGTCTTTCATGAATGATTGCGCCGAAATGAAATCAGCAGCCGCTTCATGATATATGCCGCTGTCCGTGAAAAATTTCGTCATCTTTCTGTAGTCCCTGAACGAAGATATAGAAAACCACATCATGAACATGCCAACGCACAAAACTATCAGGAACAAATAAATGTCCTCCCCGATGATCATTTTATACACAGCACTCCCGGCAACAATCGCTGAAACAACAAATGAAAAAGGCGTGAGCAAAAACATATCGATATATGAAGGACGCACATACTTGATCATTTCATCTTCAGTATTCATTAAGTTCCCTCCCTCTGATGTTACAGGCTCAGAAGTCTATCGTTATTCCGCTGTTCCTGCTCGTCATGAAGTCAAGAGCTTCTTTCAGCCCGGGCTGATTGTCCGTGTTAGTCTCAAGGTTGCAGAGAAACCACACATTACCGTAAATATCAACGGCATTAAGAGTCCGGCTTGTCTTTAGTCCGTTCTCAATATGATAATCCTGAACCACTTTGCTTATGTCATAATACCTGAGAATGACATACTTCCTTCTGCAGAAAATATATTTATCTCCCATTCTCATACGGTCATTCATGAAGGGCTTTGCAGACGTGAAATCAGAAATTGCTTCCTGATATATTCCGTTGTTCCTGAGAAAATTTATCATCCTCCTGTAGCTTAATGACGGCACAAACGCGAATCCAATCAGCAATAACCCTACAGGCAAGGCCAATTTTGACACCGGCAAATCAGGATATACAGAAAGTTTCAGCAGACCCGCAACACTCAGAGCAACCGAGACAGCAAGGCACACAGTCACAAACAGCGTGAGAAAAACCGACGAATAACGTACATACTTCAGCATTTCATCTTCAGGAGTCATTAAAGCACCTCTCCTCCGAAAATTTTTTCCCTCAGAATTTTTACGGTGTGTGAGAAGCCCTCCTGCGCGTCAAAAAGATTCTTCCATCCGAGAGCCTCAAGTTTTTTCCCGTCAACTGAAGAATTATTCATAGGGTTGAAAGATTTTCTCTCACTCTCAGAAGCACTTTCACGAATCACCTTAACCCCTCCGAATTTAGCGAGGCTCTCTGACATTTCGCGTATCGTCATAATCTCGCCGGGAATGTTATAGGCGTTTGAGCTTTCACCGCAGAGAAGTATCTTGATGATCGCCCCGGCGCAGTCAGGAGAGTAGCACCAGCTCCGCAGTTGGAGTCCGTCAGACTTCATGATGATGTTTTCACGTTTGGCCGCAAGATATGCGAACGCTGAAGATACCTTGCTGTCTTTTTCCGTTGCTGAAGGCCCGTAGACATGTCCCGGCCTCGCAATGACTGCATCAGCTCCGTATTCTGAAACGTAAGAGGCGCATAAAGTTTCGGCTGCTCTCTTTGCGACCGGGTAACAGCTTCTCGGACTGAGAATGTCAACATATCCGTAATCATTCTCGGTGAAAGGTGCTGTATTGTTTTCTGACCTTCTGCCGTAAACCTCGCTGCTTGAAATGTAAAGCACACGTTTTGTTCTGCCTGCTGAAGATTTCAGTATGGCATTGACTCCGATGATGTTCGCGAGCATTGTTTCAACTGGTTCTGATGACATTGCCGAAGGATGAGCGTTGCTTGCGCCGTGAATGACATAATCAGCACTGAGTCCCGGAAAATCTGAGCTTGCTGCGTCATACTGAATGAATGAGAAGTAATCACGCCCGGAAAATTCCCCGAATCTTTCGCGTATCTTTGACTCGTTTCTTCCTGCTGTGATGATTCTGATTGTGTCATGGCCGGATTCGTTCCATCGTATGAGAATATCGGCGACTGTTGAGCAGATGAGTCCTCCTGCGCCTGTAATGAGCACGGATTTTCCCGCAAGCGTTTCAAGCTCAGGAAGTGAGGATATTACCGCGTCAATGTCAGAGAGCCACAAGCCCCCCGCGTAAATATTATTTATTTCAGCCATGAAGCCCGCTCCGTTTTGAGTAACGCCTTGAATATGTCTATGTCGTCAAGTGTGGTGAGCTTGATATTTTTCTCAGAGCCTGCAGCGAAATACAGCCTTACACCTAAATCAGCCATCATCGTATTTACGTATGATGAACCGTGAATCCCGATTCCCTTTTCAAATGCCTCGTGATATTTTTTGTCAAGCAACGAGAATTTATACGCCTGCGGAGTCTGAATGCGCCTTAAAGTCTCGCGGGGAATATAGCGCATTGTCGAAATCTCATCATCAATGATGAATATTTGCTCATTGTATGGCAGTGATGTTACAGCGTTCCCATACTGGCGACACTTCACTATGACATCGGACAGGATGCCTTCGTCAACAAGAGGCCGTATTCCGTCATGGATTATTACAATGTCATCCGGGGCGCATTTTCCTTCAAGGCTGAAGACTCCGTTTCTGATAGACTCCTGCGCGGATCTTCCGCCGTTTACAATATATTTCAACTTTGTTATGCCGAACTGCTTTGCGTAAGCTGACAAGACATTTTCCCATCCGGCAAGACACACGACGCATACGGCATCAATTTCCGGGTGTTTCTCGAATGCCTCAAGCGTATACACAATAACAGGGCGTTCATAAACCGTAAGAAATTGTTTCGGTATGTCCTGGTGCATTCTGTTGCCTGAACCGCCCGCTATAAGTAGTCCTATATTTGCCATAATAACCCTTCTTTCTGTGAGTACAAAAAAAACCGCGAGGGCTTCACAGCGTCATGACTTGCAAAACCTTCACGGCTTCCGAATATCTATTCCCTGCGCTAAAGCCTCATGAGATACTCAAGGCATGTCCTGATTCCGAATGATGTCGCGCCCTTCGAGTAAACGCCGTACTCCTTCTCGCAGAAATCTACCCCGGCAATGTCCATATGCGCCCATGCGATTCCGTCAGAAACAAATTCCTTCAGGAACAACGCCGCGAATATAGCTCCGCCGTATCTGTTGCCAGCGTTCACCAAGTCAGCAAACGGAGACTTCAGCGACTCGGATATATGCTCATCCTCAAGAGGCATTCTCCAGTAAGGCTCGCCAGTCCGTGATGAAGCGTCAAGAATTTCAGCCGCGAGTCCGTCATCATTCGTGAAGAGTCCCGCTCTGTATTTCCCAAGCGCAACAGCACAAGCCCCCGTTAATGTGGCCATGTCAATAATCACATCGGGCTTAAGCTCACTAGCAGCACATAAAGCGTCAGCAAGCACGAGTCTCCCTTCCGCGTCTGTGTTGTTGATCTCTATCGTCTTTCCGTTGCGGGCTGTGATTATGTCATCAGGACGGTACGAACTCCCCGACGGCATATTCTCAGCGCATGACATGAAGCCGTGAACCTCGACTCCGAGTCCGAGTTCAGCGACTCCCTTCATTATTCCGAGTACGTTGCATGCCCCGGTCTTGTCGCCCTTCATCGTCAGCATGTAGTTATCCGGCTTGATGTTGAGTCCGCCGCTGTCGAATGTTATTCCCTTCCCGACAAACGCGACTCGTTTTGACGGTGTTGCTTTTGGTTTGTACGTCAGGTGAATCAGGCGCGGGGGATTCTTTGAGCCGCTCCCGACCGCGAGCAATGCGCCCATCTTTTCAGACGCGAGTCTCTTTTCGTCCCAAACCTCGCACGTGAGTCCGTATTCATTCGCTAATGCCTGCGCTTTCTCGGCCATTGTTGACGGACATACGGAGCAGCCCGGCTCATTCGCAATGTTGCGCGAGAATATCTGAGCTTCCGCAAACTTCATCCCCGCTGAAACTTCATCGCCGCAAACGTCCGAATATATTTCAGTGAGTGAGAAAGGCTCGTAATCCTTATCCTTTGTCTTGTAGCTGTCGAATGTGTACGAACATAACCCGCCTGCCTCGCCCAATGCGAACGACAAGCCTTCATATTCTGAAAGGTGAGAGATTTTTACGTCCGCAATTTTCCCGCGTGATTGTCCGATATTCCGCAAGCCCTGAAAGAGGGAGTCGCGAATCACACTGAGGGAGCATTTCTCCTTCTTGCCGAGTCCCGAAAGATACAGGCAGCCTTCAACCAAAGGAACGCGCAGAAGAGAGCCTTTCTTGCCGTTGAAGTCTCTGCGTGAAACAAGGTCTGCGAGAACCGCGCGAAAATCACCGTCAAAGGCTACGAGATCCTTGCAGTCCTCCTCACGCAAAAGCACTAAGAGCGAATCCGCCGAGTGATCTTTGTCCCAGTGCTTAATCTGCATTTGCGCTGACAGCTGCCCTCTTTACGAACCCGGACTTAAGGCACTTGGTGCAGATTTTGACCTTCATCAATTCGCCGTCGCCCGCATCGATTCTTACGGTCTGAAGGTTGATGTTCCAGCGTCTTCGTGTATGACGGTTTGAATGACTCACTGCGTTTCCTGAAGCAGGCCCGCGCCCGCAGCATTCGCAAAATTTAGCCATGATAAATAAATCCTCCGTTGTTTGTGAAATATGGCAAGTATTATAGCATTAGCACTCGCAAAAGATTCGCCGACAAAAAATCTCCCTGCCGTTTTAAGACAAGGAGATTCATTTTACGTTTTACGATTTGAGTCTAACGTTTCTTCTTTGACGCTGCGAGTCCTGAGATGAGAATCAAACCTGCGAGTCCGAGTCCTGAAGCACATCCTCCAGATGATGAGCTGCTGACTCCATACGGAACATCACGGCTCACATACTGCACAACAACTTCACGGCTTACGAGTACGTCCCCGCTTAAGTAGCGTATCACGTCCCGGCTGACGATAACATCCCGGCTTACGTATCTGATAACTACATCCGGGCTTGTGATGTCTCCGCTGTCAGGTTCGCTGAAATCTGACGCTGCGAGTCTAAGCTCAACATTCCCGACAAAACCGTCATTACCTTCAGACGACATATACACGAAATCGTAATAGCCTTTCGGGATCGAGCCTAAGTCGCCGCTTTCTGTGCCGTACTCCAAATTCTGAACGTTGAGATACACATAGCCTTCTTTATCGACCGACGTAATGAAAGGCCCGTAAACAGGATACTCGCCGCCGTCAGACGCAAGCCAGAATACATCAGGTTCATAGCCTTCCTCAAAGAGCGGGTCATATTCTCTGTCAGGGTCATAAGGCACAAAGCCTGTGGGATATGTTGTGTCCGGGTTTGCTTCATAGTTTTCAACAAATTCATGGGCTTCTGTTACGTTCACGAGGTAATACCTTATTGGCGTTCCTGCGGGGTAGAGCGTATCTCCGCTTTCAACTTTAGGCGCGAATATCATCCTCGTAATGAGAGGCTCATCAGGTATTTTGCTGTTGGGCTTTACGTATGGTGCTGACTCTGCATCCTGCACGCTGGCTGCGCTCATGTATGGGTCGAGATTTCTGCCGAGAATTGTCATCTTGTCCGGCCGGGCTTCCGTGCCTGTTCCGCCGGTCGTGAATGCTTTTATGCAGGCGTTCATAGGAATGTGCTTCCTGCCGTCAAGCGCGGTGATACCGTCCCACCAGTCTGAACCGTCCTCAGAGAACCAGCTCTCATAGTCATGTACTGCTGCGAAATCTGACATACCATCTATTTTGCGCTCGACTACAAGAGGGTGCTTTGCTGTCAGATTCGTTACCTTCAGCACAACAGAGAAGTACGTTCCTTTCTTGAGTGATACAGCGTTCGTACCCGTCATCTTGATTGTGTGATAGCCTGAATACGGGAATGTCTCAGTGCCGCTTATGCGGACCGCTGCGGCTGTGTATGGCGCGAGTGTCGGCTTGTTCGTTCCGAGATTGTAGAATACCTGCCATTCAACCGTAGCTCCTGCTTCTGTCGTGTAGAATGATATTCCCTCTAAAGTTTCGTTGTCTGAGCGTACCTTGAAGACATTAGCCGCGTAAAGTGTATCCGCGCTCGCTCCGTAAGCGTTGCACCATCCTAACGGGTCATGCTGGTAAACTTTGAGTGTTGCGGGCAAATCCTCAACGATAAACGCTGCTCCCTCGTCTATTGGCTGCTGGTAGGACATGTAGAAATCTCCGCTTTCAGCCCAGTTAGTTCCCCAGGAGTTTTTGACTATCCACGCGCCATTTGAGGAAGGACGGTCTTTTGACGCAAAATTGTCGGCTGAATAATTATCGTCCCATCCTACTATTACTACTTGATGATTCATGCTGTCCCCGGAAACGTAGTATGCTGCGCCGTTCAATGGGCCTCCTGCTTGATACGATATAGAGATTGCGCCGTGATCCATGATTAACTGTTTCGCCTTTTCGGGGTCTAAGCGGTCTGTTTTGTTATTGTTTGCACTAGTGAGAGTTACAGGAGTCTGCGAGCTGAAAAGAATATCCGTAAGCCTCAGCTGTACATCATAGCTTCTTGGGGACTCTTTGAGACCGGGCAGAATAGGAACATGATCATTTGATAGCTGATCTTGCGACTGCTGGTTTGCCAATGTCTGAAGAAAATCATACGTAGGATACTCTTTTGTGTCGTACCAGTGATTAGGTATCACAGGAGAGAAACCCATTCTTCTGAGCAGGGCTATTGAGAGATACGGAAGCGATGACTCAAGAACAGGGCCATCAAGCCTCGTAAAATACGCAGCCGCCTCAAGCGTAAAAGCACCGTTAATCGAGCTGAGAGTTACAGTTCTAGGCATTACAGAAGTGCTGCGCTTGCGTTTGTCTGGGTCATTTCGTAAGTACCACGCCAAATGAAGCTCGGACAAGTCTGCGCTTAGTGCATCGCCTAAAATTGTGCGTGCTGTTGCGATTGAAGAGTCATTGCTCACATATTTCGTGAGATAGTTGCTCTCAACCGCACCCATTGCGCCGAAAGCCCAGCATGTTCCGAACGGCTCCTGATCTCTCACAGGAGTAACGCGACCCAATGTCCGCAAGTCATACGAGACCGGGATATCTGAACCGTAAGCACAAGCCGACATGACCAGCACGACAGCGAGCGCCGCAAAAATAAAACGTTTCAACAAAATAATCACCTCTTTGGGAAATTTGTTCGGAGGTATTATAACCTCTTTTACGCAAAAAAAAAAAAATACCCTAACAAAAATTTTTTCAGGAAGGAATCAAAAATGAATCGCTGAGAAAATATTTATGCACAAAAAATCCCCCGGCCATTCACGACCGAGGGATTCATTTTTACGCTTATGACTCTATTCTAAGATTGCTCCTTTGTCAGCAGATGTTACGAGTTTCGCATAACGCGCAAGATACCCTGTCTTGATTTTGGGTTCGTTGGGAGTCCAGTTCTTTCGGCGTTCGGCTAATTCCTCGTCAGAAACTTTCAGCGTGATTGAGTAGTTGTTGATGTCAATCGCAATAATATCACCCTCATGAACGAGTCCGATATTGCCGCCTGAAGCTGCTTCCGGTGAAACATGGCCGATACTTGCTCCCCTCGTTGCACCCGAAAATCTTCCGTCCGTAATCAATGCCACGCTTGTGTCGAGTCCCATTCCGCAAATCGCGCTTGTTGGGTTCAGCATCTCACGCATTCCCGGACCACCTTTAGGGCCTTCGTAGCGAATCACAACGACATCGCCGGGGTTAATCTTCCTCGCGTAAATCGCGGCTATTGCGTCATCCTCTGAGTCAAAAACTCTCGCGGGGCCTTCGTGCTTCATCATCTCAGGAGCAACTGCCGAACGTTTCACGACACAGCCATCGGGCGCAAGGTTGCCTTTAAGTACCGCAATGCCTCCCGTTGACGAGTACGGATTCTTCACGGAGCGTATTATTTCACCGTCAAGAATTTCACAGCCCGATATATTTTCGGCTACTGTCTTCCCTGTCGCTGTGATTAAGTCCGTCTTTATGAGTCCGTTTCTCGCAAGCTCATTCATGACAGCATAGACTCCGCCGGCACGGTCTAAATCTTCCATGAACGTATCACCCGCCGGGGCTAAGTGGCACAAGTTAGGAGTGCGCTCGCTGATTTCGTTTGCGTGTGAAAGATTGATTGTTACGCCCGCTTCATGTGCGATTGCCGGAAGGTGCAGCATTGTGTTTGTCGAACAGCCCAAAGCCATGTCAACCGCTTCTGCATTGTCAAACGCTTCCGGGGTCATTATGTCGCGGGGGCATATGTTGTTCTTCACAAGCTCCATAATCTTCATGCCCGTTAATTTCGCGAGTCTGATTCTTGCTGACAGCGGAGCAGGGATTGTGCCGTTTCCTTTCAGCGACATTCCGATAGCTTCCGTAAGACAGTTCATAGAGTTAGCCGTGTACATTCCCGAACATGAACCGCAAGACGGGCAAGCATTCTCGGTGTAATCATCGACTCCGGCCTCGTCAATTTTCCCGGCATGATACGCACCTACAGCCTCGAACATATGACTCAGGCAGGTACGCTTTCCGTTCTTGAGATGTCCTGCGAGCATTGGCCCTCCTGCGCAGAATATAGCGGGAATGTTGAGACGAGCAGCAGCCATTAAGAGTCCCGGTACGTTTTTGTCGCAATTGGGAATCATCACAAGCCCGTCAAACTGATGAGCGATCGCCATAGCCTCAGTTGAGTCAGCAACCAAATCACGAGACACAAGAGAGTACTTCATTCCTACATGACCCATAGCAATGCCATCACACACAGCGATTGCCGGGAACATCATCGGAGTCCCTCCTGCCGCGTAAATTCCTTCCTTCACGGCCTGAGCTATCTTGTCGAGGTGCATATGACCGGGGACTACTTCACTGAATGAGCTTACGACTCCGATTATCGGGCGGGAAATTTCTTCCTTTGTCAGCCCTAACGCGTAGAGGAGACTCACATTCGGCGTGCGTTCGACTCCGGCTTTGATGTTATCACTTCGACACTTCATCGAGGCTTGAACCGTCCTTCCACAACATTTGCTCGCGTAACTCTTTTCCGATTACTTCCATCGGGTGCTTTGCGAGCTGATCGCGGCGTGAGTTGAAGAATGTCCTTCCGTTTTTGTTCTCGGCTATCCATCTTCCCGCGAATGTTCCGTCCTGAATGTCCTGCAAAACTTTTCTCATGTTCGCTTTGATCTCCTCATGAGGAAGGACTCTCGGCCCTGAAACGTATTCGCCGAACTCCGCAGTGTCTGAGATTGAGTAGTTCATGGCCGCGACTCCGCCTCTGTTCACGAGGTCAATGATGAGCTTCATTTCGTGAATGCACTCGAAATACGCGTTGACGGGGTCATATCCTGCCTCACAGAGAACTTCAAACCCGCACTGCATGAGGTCAACGACTCCGCCGCAAAGTACAGTCTGTTCACCAAACAAATCGGTCTCGGTCTCCTGCTGCATAGTTGTTTCGAGGATACCCGCTCTTGCTCCGCCAATCCCGGCGATATATGCCAGCGCGGTATCGAGGCATTTCCCGGAAGCGTCCTGCTCCACAGCTACGAGACACGGTACACCCTTCCCGGCAACGTACTGACTCCTCACTGTATGTCCCGGTCCTTTGGGTGCGGCCATGAAGACATCGACTCCCTTGGGCGCGACAATCTGCTTGTACCTGATGTTGAAGCCGTGAGCGAATGCTATTGTCTTTCCCTCTGTGAGGTTGGGCAGCATTTCGGCGCGGTACATGTCTGCCTGCTTCTCGTCGTTGATGAGTATCATGATGATGTCTGCGGCTTTCGTTGCTTCTGCGACTGTCATAACCGTGAAGCCATCTTTCTCAGCGACAGGCCATGACTTTCCGCCCTTGTAGAGTCCGACGATGACATCACAGCCGGAGTCCCTGAGGTTCATTGCGTGCGCGTGCCCCTGTGAACCGTAACCAATGATAGCGATCTTCCTGCCCGTGAGCTTGCCTAAATCGCAGTCCTTCTCATAGTAAACTCTTGCCATAAAATTTACTTCTCCTTTTTTATGTGGAAATTTGAAATATTGTAGCAGAGAAAAATTTTTATGACACAGATTGATAACGGTGCATTAGAGGACAGAGTCGACTCGAACTTTGTATGCGTAGCTGAAATCAGTTACAATGAACTAAAATAAAAGCAAACGGGACAGCAAAAAATTCCGCGAGGCTTTAAGGACATACCTACAGCAGCATGAAGGCAGATTCAAAAACAGCAGAGCAAAGGACGTGCAGAGATGGCAATAGTACAAGTAGTGCAGTGGGACGACAGCATAAACACCAACGACGTATTGGCGTGGCGTTATGTCGACAGAAAGAATCCCTCGAAAAGTGATGAGTTGGGCAACTGGACTCAGCTCATAGTGCGCGAGACTCAAGAAGCAATACTCTTCAAGGACGGCCAGGCATTAGACCTCTTCGGCGCGGGTCGTCATACCCTTTCAACAAACAACATACCCATGCTCGGACGGCTCATCAATCTTGCGACTGGCGGTGAGAGCGCGTTCAAAGCTGGCGTGTGGTTCGTCAACAAAGCAGACATTCCCGACATCAAATGGGGGACTCAGAATCCCATCATGCTCCGGGACCCTGAATATCAGATCCCGATTTACGTTCGTGCGTTCGGCCAGTTCGGAATCAGAGTCGACAACAGCCGTCAGTTTGTGCTGAAACTTTCGGGCAACAAGTCATCAATAACTCGCGGTGAGGTCTCAGAATACTTCAAGGGCTTAATACTTTCACGGATGGGCGACATGATAGCGACATACATAGCACACAAGAAGATAAATATCTTTGAGATAAGCGCATACCTTGAGGACATGTCGAATGAAGCCGTCGAGAGGATACGCCCGGAATTATCGCTTTACGGAATCGAACCGCTGAATTTCTATTTCGGCTCAGTGAATATGATTGATGATGACGAGGGAATAAAGAAGCTCAAGTCAGCAATGGCCGAGCGTGCAAGCATGAATGTTATGGGAACGAACTACCAGCAGAAACGCTCATTTGACGTAATGGAGTCGGCGGCAAAGAACGAGGGCGGCGGCTCACTAATGGGTGCGGGAATGGGACTCGGTGCGGGCATGAGTATGGGCGGTGCATTCGGACAAATGGCGGCTCAAATGGGGCAGTACATCAGCCCGAATCAGACTCAGAATCCCGTCAACCCTTCTGCTAATCCTCCTGCGAATCCTTCCGGGAATGTTTGCCCCTCATGCGGTCAGAATGTCCCGGCCGGCGCAAAATTCTGCATGAACTGCGGGGCGCGTCTAGTCTGCTCAAACTGCGGAAATGCTTTGATCCCCGGCGCGAAATTCTGCCCTAACTGCGGCCAAAAACTATAAAGGAGTGATTGTTACGATGGGAAATTTCTTCAGCAAAATTCGCCAGGTCATGAACATATTTCTGATTATGGCACTGATAGGGCTTGCGGCAGCGGTCTTTGCGTATTATCTTACGACACCTGAACAGCGCGGTACAACATTTTGGATCTCTGCGGGGTTTCTTCTCTTTGCGCTGATATTTGAGACGTTAATTTTTGCAGGAATCGCGTGGCGTTCAAACAACGGGAAAAATATTCCTGTCAGCTTCTCAAAGGCTGTACTCGGCGGCGTATATTTCCTTTTCGTGATTGTGGTCTCTGTTTGGTGTGCTTATGCTTCATGGAGCGTAACGAAATATGTGCTTGTTCACATCGGAGGACTTGTAGTGTTCCTCGTTCCTATGGGACTAATCAACATGGCCGAATTGAAGCTCTCAGACTCAGCAGCAAGGCAGCAGGCGGAAGGGCGCGTAAACATTTCGTCAATGGCTTCACGCTTGGGCTATATTGCTGACGAGATGAGGACGGCGGGAATGACTCAAGAAGCGGTTGCTCAGGTCATGAGATTCTCGGAGGCCGTGAAGTATTCAGACCCGACACCAGCAAGCGGAAGACTCGAACGCGGACTCGAAAACGCCGTGAATGATATTGAGAACGTAGCAAAGAGTCAGGACTCAGAGTCAGTGATAAGGGCATGTGCGCTCGCTGAAAGGTCATTGCGTGAAAGAAACGATTACGTGAAGAACTCAAAGTAACGAGAGACAAAACGCCCCCGGAATTTTTCACCGGGGGATTTTTTTGCTAACCTGCTGTTGTATTGCTTTCTTGCTGACGTGAGTTCGAGAGTCATCACAGGCTCTTCATCAGGCATAAATTACTCTGTGAATGTCGGATCCCTGTACTTCATTGTCGCGGTGTAATACTTGTACAGGGAAATCACAGCGCGTTTGAGATCGTCATCGATATTTTCCCCGTCATTGTCGGACTGCATTATTGCATTAGCATACGAGAGGGCAGACATCTTAACGGTGAAGCCGCTGCCTTTGCCTGTTGTTATGCTGACTGTGTAGACCTTCCCGAGCTTGTGCGCTGAAATCCCGCTGATTGTTACAACGTACGCATTCTCAGAAGGTTTATACACGGCCATGTTAGTTTTGCCGTCGAACTCGTTATCGTCGTCAGTGATATATGCGCTGACATTCCCCGCGTCATTACCGGGGTAGAGATAAATATTTAGCGTAATCTCCGAATCAAGCTCAAGGTCAAACATAAGCGACTCGATTCCTGAGCCGTCAATATTCTTGCTGTGCTTGTAGTTTTCAAGTTTCGTTTTGACATCCGCGCTGTCTGAGTCGATGTTCTGATTCACGCATTCGATTTCCGCGTGGTCAGTGCCAATGTCCCAGCTGTTGTATCTCGCAAGAGGAATCTGAACGTAATGCCCGTAGTCTTTTATTGCTTCGGCGAGCGCGACAAGATCCGGGGATTTTGCTTTAATCTCCTCGCTTGAGATTATTGCGTCAAGGTAATCTGTTGCGGCGTAATCTTGAACGGCGGCCATGTTCTTTGTGTCATCGCTGTAACATAACTTTGCTGTAACTGTGTCTGCCATCTGCACGGAATTTATGTAGTATGTGAATCGGTAATCATCGCCGACTTTATCGGCATTGCTCAACATTTCCGGGCTTCCTGTTTTGTCGTTGACCGTGAAATCAGTGTACGCCCCTTCTGTGTTTGTGCCTTCGGGGACATTTGCGTAGAAGTCGAGTCCTAACTGCCCGCTGAGTATTAGCGAGTGAGCCGTGAATGAGGGAAGGCCGTCCCGCGTGCCGTGAGTGATTATGATGTTTGAGTCGGCGGTGAGGTAATCAGGGGCAAGGCTTGTGCAGTTGCTGATGTCGAGTCCGGCAAGCTGATTGTTGGCACAGTTCAGATACGTCAATGCGGTGTTATTGCTCACGTCAAGAGAGATCATCTGATTTTTGCCGCAGTTCAGATACGTCAATGCGGTGTTATTGCTCACGTCAAGAGTCGCAATCTTGTTGTTGTTGCAGTTCAGCCTCGTCAATGCGGTGTTGTTGCTCACGTCAAGTGATGTAAGCTGGTTGTCATTGCAGTACAGAGTCTTTAACCCGGTGAAAAGCTCAATTCCCTTCAGGCTTGAAATACGTTGTCCGCTGACATCAAGAAATGTTGCCGCTGTCATCTCTTCTTCGCTGAGATACCCGTCTTTGTTCGTATCAAGATTCCCGCTGACATACGCCCTGAAGTTTTCATCCGGGAAAATTTCCGAGTTGATTTTCAAAGCGAGTCCAGAAAGTGTTACGTCCATATTGACTTTGCCTGTCGCGTAATTGTAGGTTACTGTCGACGGGCGTGAGGAAAACCGCGCTGTGCCGTCAGCCTATGATATTGTGATTGCCGCGTCGCTTGAGTCTTTTGCCGCAACATCTGAGATATTAGCGATCTTATCCGCGGAAATGTCCCAGCTGAATATATGCTCGTATGGGTATGTCACATCGCCTGTGTAGATGATGTTTGAGCCTGAAACTTTCTGCCCTTCGCACCTAACATAATTCGAAATAATAAATTTTGTGTTGCTGCTAAGGTCAAGTACTGTCAGACCGTTGCTGTGGCAGTACAGAGACTGTAACGCGGTGTTTTTGCTCACGTCAAGTTCTGTCAGCTGGTTGTTATTGCAGCCCAGAGTCGTTAAAGCAGTGAAATACTCGATACCCTTCAGGCTGGAAATATCCTTATATCGAACTTCGATATTTGTTACAGCCGCAATCTCTTCATCGCTGAGAGAACTGTTTGAGTCCTTGTCAAAATTACTGCTGACATACGCCCTGAAGTTTGCATCCGGGAAATTCGTCTCATCAATCGCAACATCTGCCCATGCACGCGGCGCAAAAATCACGCACATGAACACAGACAGAATACACAATACTGTGAACCGTCTCACAATATTTTTCTTCCTTTGTGTGAAAGTGAAAAGGAGTATAGCACCGTCAAAATTTCTGCGCAAAAAAATCCCCCGATGCTCTCACACCGGGGGCGGTTCATTTCTCTTACTCCAAGCCGTATTGTTTCAGCAATTGCCTGTAACGTATTTCAACCTCGCTGAGTTTAGGCTCGCTTCGTTTCGGGGCAGCTGCTGACGGTCGAGGGACTGCCGCATTTGTTGAAGGCGCGCTGACCTGCTGGGGAGCATGTGATGATACTGCTTCTGACTCCTCTGAGGATCTCTTTTTGCCCTTTGACGACTCTTTAGGCTCTGAGTACGAACGCGCAAGATATGTATCATCCTGTTCAACCAGGAACAAGCGCGGGCCTCTCGGGTCATTGTCTGCGGCTCTGTAGCTTCCTCCGTGAACAGGGCATGAAGCAGTAGGGGATCTTCCTTTCGGGAAATAAAGCGGGACTGCCTGACAGCCTCCCCTCGCAAGGTAGCCAGTAGCCCGGCAGATTGATACCTTGTCGACTTCTACCCAGTCGGGCGGGTTCGGGAAATTCGCGGGAGTCTCTTGCTCTTCAACTGCGTACTGCATGAATTTCTTCCACACAGGAGCCGCCATCGTTCCGCCGAAAGCACGCCTTCCCATCGTTTTGTGATCGTCGCGCCCAACGTAAACAGCCGTCGTTAATCCGGGAACGCCTCCGCAGAACCATGCGTCAATGAAGTCGTTTGATGTTCCTGTTTTGCCGAACACATTAACTTTTGAGATTGCCGCGGGCTTTCCTGTTCCTGCCCTCACTGCGTCCTGCATCATTGAGCGCAAAGCATACGCCGTTTCAGGTCTCATTGCTTGGGTCTCTGCCGTCTGTCGTTTCTCTAAAGTATTTCCGTCCCGGTCTTTTATCTCGCGTATCATGAGAGGGACGATTCTTTTTCCGCCGTTGTTGAAGCAGTTGAACGCCACAGCCATCTCAAGAGGAGTCAGACTCGCCGAGCCTAGCGCAACTGACAAGTCATTGGGAAGATATTTCGTCTCAATTCCCATATTGCGCGCCATCTTCACAATCGCGTCAGTGCCAATATACGCCGCGACTCTAACTGCTACGGTGTTGTATGAACTCGTCAAGGCTCTCTGCAATGTTACCTCGCCCGCGTAGCCTCCGCCGGAATTGTGCGGGGACCATCCTTTGCCCCTTCCGCCCTTCTGCTTGAACGTTATCGGAGCGTCGAGAAAATGATCGCTGGGCATTACGTCTTCTTCCATTGCCGCCGCGTATACTATTGGCTTGAAACTTGAGCCGGGCTGTCTCACCGCTTGAGTCGCACGGTTGAATTTGCTTTCTTTGAAGTCCTTCCCTCCTACGAGTGCTAACACTTCTCCAGTTTCGGACTCTATGCAGACTAACGCGCCCATTACGTTTTTGTTGAGTCCCTGTATACATTCGCGGGCTTTGTCCTGAAGTTTCAAGTCAAGAGTCGTGTATATCTCCATCCCTCCGCTGTAAACTTCATCTTTTCCGTATTTCGGCAGCAAGTCATTAAACAGAAGGTGAGACACAAAATAAGGTGCCATGTTGTACTCTTCAATCTTGTTTGAGCGGCTTCGGAACTCTAACTCCTCGTTGTATGCCGCCTGCCTTTGTTCGGGAGTTATCCAGCCGAGAGTCTCCATTCTTCCGAGAACGTAATTCTGTCGTGCTTTTGCGTTGCTTATGCTTGACTGTGGGTTATAGCGTCCGGGGTTTGCGATTAATCCCGCGAGTATTGCCGACTGTGCGAGGTCCAAATCTCTTGCTGACTTGTCGAAATATGTGCGGGCCGCTGTCTCGACTCCCCATGCGCCCCGGCCGAAATTTATCGTGTTCAAATAAAGCTCAAGTATCTTGTCTTTCGGGAACAACTTTTCAAGCCTCATCGCAATAATGATCTCTTTTGCCTTTCGGGTTATGCTCTTCTCGTGAGTCAAAAATAAATTTCTCGCTAACTGCTGTGTGATTGTGCTGGCTCCCTGAACTTTTCCGCCCTCTACAACGTCAGTCCACAATGCGCGCATTATTGAGCCGATTCGTATTCCTCCGTGCTGATAGAACGCAGAGTCCTCAGCAGCAAGCACAGCCCGTATGATGTTAGGGGACATCTCATGAAGCTCAAGAGGAGTCCTGTTCTCAATAAACAATCGCGCAATAACTTCACCGTTTCTGTCATACATAATAGATGGAAGACTGCTGCGGGGATTCGCTAATTCAACCATGCTCGGCAAATCCTCAGAAAGTTTCACGACATACCACGCAACTCCCGCGCTTAATGCCCCGGTCGCAAGCAGCACAACAAAAAGAAGAGTCATCAGTATGATCTTCATGATTGAGACTCTTTTGCGCTTTCCCGGTTTCGGCTGAGACATTTTTTGACGGGCTTCTTCGTTCTCCTGCTGGCGTTTCATTTTCTGCTGGTGCATTCGGTTTCTCAGGAGCATTTCGTCAAGGTCTATGCGGTAATTTGTATTATTTCCCCGCGGTCTCTTAGGGCCGTTTCTTTCGTTCATGCAAAATTACTCCTTTGCTTATGGATTGTGCAATCATATCACAATGCGCGCTCAATTATCCGTATCATTCCGCCGCGACGCTCGTAGCCTGTCTCGTAAACGTCCTCAAGGCTGAACCATTGATACTCGCCGTAAGTTACTGTGAGAATGTTTATGCCTGTGTCGGACTCTTCATAGCCGGCGAGGTTGAACCAGTGCCACTGGAAATCATCAAGCCGGGGATTTCTGTGATGAAGCAAAAGAAACGGGACGGGCAAATTTCTGTCGATCTGATTCGTTACTGCCTGTGCGAAATCATCATAGGGAACATTGCCGGAGAGTCCCTCAAGAATGAGTCTGTTATTGCCCGCGTGGGTCATGTAGTCATAGAAGCCGCAAATATATGTTTCGAGGAAATCGATTCCGTGATAGCGGGGGTAAAGATAAGGCTTCATTGATGACGCGAACTTCACGAAGTCGGAGCGGGATAAATTTCCGGGGTCATAGGGATAAAGCGATCTGTATTCGTTCCGTCGTGATAATAATATGCAGGTGTCGCAGGCTGTAACGGCAGCGCATCCGCCCATGTTCATATCCCATTCGGGCAGCCAGTCCTGATTACCGCCGGGGGCATCTTCAATCGTGAAGTAGCTGATAATTTTTCTGCGTGTCAATTCGTGAATCACCTTCCGTGAAAATTTATCTGCATATTTTATAGCGTCCCACAAAAATATAGCGTCCCACAAAAAATAAACCCTTCACGGAATTTCCGCTTACGTTCGCCTGAGCCGTTCAACTGCTGACTTTGCTGACTCATGCCCGTTTTCTGCGGCTTTGATGTACCACCTGAGAGCCTCTGAGAGATCCTGACTCACTCCGTCGCCGTTCTCATACATTGCTCCGAGATTGTATTGCGCTTTAACATGCCCCTGCAATGCTGCTTTCTGATACCATATGGAAGCCTTCATGTAATTCTGACTCACTCCGACACCGTTTGTGTACATCACTCCGAGATTGTATTGCGCCCGGTCATGTCCCTGCAATGCTGCCTTGTGATACCACTTGAAAGCCTCTGAGAAATTCTTGCTCACTCCGATGCCGTTCATGTACATTGCGCCGAGACTATACTGCGCTCCGGCATGATTCCTTTCAGCGGCCTTGCGGTAACAAATTGCGGCATTCACATAATCTCCAGCCTCGTAAAATTTCCTGCCTGCCTCATACTGAAATTTTGTGAACGGTTCTGAGCTGTTCCCGTAAGCAGCCATTCTCAGAGCCAATTGCGCCGGATAATATCCCTGTTTCGCCGCTAGCCTGTACCATTTCTCAGCAAGACGGTCATTCTTCCTCACAAATTCGCCGTTAAGGTACATATTTCCCAAGCTGTATTGCGCCTTTGCGTACCCCTGCTCAGCTGATTTCCTGTACCACGTGAAAGCCTCACGGTAATTTGCGCTGACTCCCTCGCCGCTGAAATACATCAAGCCGAGATTATATTGCGCGGGGGCATATCCTTTCTCAGCTGATAATCTATACCATTTCACAGCCTCTGATTTGTCCGCGTTCACGCCTTTTCCGTGCGAGTACATGAAGCCCAGATCATTTTGCGCCCGTGAATGTCCGAGTTCTGCTGCCCGCCGGTAATAGTACAAAGCCCGTGCGTAGTCCCCAGTATCGTAAAATTTCCTGCCTGACTTGTATTTTGCTTCCGCATCGGCCATGAGCTTTTTTTCATGCGCTAGTCTTTCGGATTCTTCACGGAGCTTCAGTCGGGCTATGAGTCTTTGTTTTTCACGGTGTTTTTCGTGGGCTTCCTGCTGAAGTGAGGCTGTTTGCTCTGAGTCTTCCTGTATCTTTTCGGCCTCGTGAGATTGTGAACGGCTCAAAGTTTCGTCATGCCGAGTATCAAGCTGTCCTATTGTTTGTTGGGACTCTTGCGATGTTTCATGCGCTTGAAGTTTTGAGTAGCTCAAAGTTTCTTCACGCAGAGTATCAAGCTGTCCTATTGTTTCTTGGGACTGTTGCGAGTGTTGATGCACTTGAAGCTGTGAATAGCTCAAAGTCCCTTCATGCTGAGTATCAAGCTGTCCTTTTGTTTGCTGGGACTGTTGCTGTCGTTCGTGCGCTTGATTTTGCGAGTCGCTCAAGGTCTCTTCATGCTGAGTATCAAGCTGCCCTTTTGCTTTTTGAGACTGTTGCGAGTGTTGATGCACTTGAAGCTGTGAATAGCTCAAAGTCCCTTCATGCTGAGTATCAAGCTGTCTTTTTGTCTGCTGGGACTCTTGCGGCTGTTGATGCCCTTGAAGCTGTGAGTCGCTCAAAGTATCTTCATGCTGAGAGTCAAGCTGCCCTATTGTTTCTTGGGACTCTTGCGGTCGTTCATGCCCGTGAAGTTGTGAGCCGCTCAAAGTATCTTCATGCTGAGAGTCAATATGTCCTATTGTTTCTTGAGACTGTTGCGCTTGTTGATGCCCGTGAAGCTGTGAGTCACTCAAAGTCTCGTATTGCTGAGTATCAAGCTGCCCTATTGTTTGCTGGGACTGTTGCGGTGTTTTATGCCCGTGAAGTTGTGAGTCGCTCAAAGTTTCTTCATGCTGAGTGTCGAGCTGTCCTTTTGCTTTTTGGGACTCTTGCGGTCGTTCATGCACTTGAAGTTGTGAGTCGCTCAAGGTCTCTTCATGCTGAGTGTCGAGCTGTCCTATTGTTTGCTGGGACTGTTGCGGCTGTTGATGCGCTTGAAGCTGTGAGTCGCTCAAAGTTTCCTCATGCTGAGAGTCAAGCTGTCCTTTTGTTTCTTGAAGCCTTTGCGACTCTTCTGCCTCTTTAACTTTTGCCGCTCTCAACGCTTCGTCAACCCGCCGAATCTCTTCAGCAAGTCTCTTCTCTTCCCGACGGTATGACTCTAACGTCTTCTGAATCTCAATCGCTGTTTGCTTCCCATCACCTTTAGAATTTTTCTGAGCTTTATTCTCGCGAGCCTTATTCCTGAACAGCCGGCGCAGAATCAAAAATGCCAATAGTAAACCAGCGATTAAAAAAAAGGTTGACAATTCCAAACCCAGCGCATCAAAAACGCGGCCAGCAGATTCAAATATATATCTCATGACGGCCTCCCGTATAAAAATTCTCATTGAACGCAAAAATTATACTGTGATTAATTCCGGCTGTGCTAAAATACTTCAAGTTTTCACAATCATGAAAGGAAGATTTTTTCACATGGCAGACATAATCGGACTCACCTGCACACAGTGCAAACGCCGCAACTACACGACGACCGTCAACAAAAAGAAGCAGGCAAAGAAACTTGAGCTTAAGAAATACTGCAAGTGGTGCAACGCTTCAACGCTTCACAAGGAATCAAAGTAGTGTTGCCAAAAGATTAAGCGTGTTGTAAAATTCAGCCCGTAAAAAATTCACGCAGGTCCGTGGCTCAATTGGCAGAGCACTGGTCTCCAAAACCGGGGGCTGCAGGTTCGAGTCCTGCCGGGCCTGCCATTTCTTTATCAATAAGGACAAAGCATAATGGCAAAATCAGCAGCAGAGAAACCCACAAAGATGTCTTCGCTAATGAACTTCATACGTGAAGCAAAAGCCGAACTCAAAAAAGTTACATGGCCGACGCGCAGACAGATATGGTACTGGACGCTAGTAGTGATATTTTTCACTCTGTGCGTGTCATTGTATCTTGGTATGGTCGATTTCCTTCTTGCGTGGATTTTCCGCACGCTATTGGGTTAAGGTATCATCATGCCGGGCGAACGAAAATGGTATGTTGTCCAGACGTATGCGAGCTATGAGAAGCGTGTGAAGGACGATCTCACCCAGCGCATAAAGGCCATGAATATGCAGGACAAAATATTCACGGTACTTATACCGACTGAGACAAATACGGTCATAAAGGACGGAAAAAGCCGCGAAGTTACACGCAAACTTTATCCCGGCTATGTGATGATAGAGATGGTGCTTGATGAGCAGTCATGGTACACAGTCAGGCACACGCCAGGCGTAACGGGCTTCATTGGCGCGGGGACTCACCCTATGCCGCTTTCATTAGAGGAAGTAGAGAAAATAATGTCCGGCATGAAGAAGTCAGAAGAAAGCCCGAAAGTAGAAATTGACCTGAAGCCCGGCGACACAGTAAGAGTTACGGCAGAAGGAGTCAGGAAAGGATTCACGGGGCCAGTGGTTGAGATAAACGCGAGAAAAGGCAAAGTGAAATTCAAGAATGACATGCTGGGCGGATCAATAGTTGAGATAGATTACAAAGACCTTGAGAAAATATAGGGTCTTGAGTAACAGACAGAAAGGAAAATTTTTATCATGGCTAAGAAAGTAGTAGGGCAGATAAAATTGCAATTGCCCGCCGGAAAAGCAACGCCCGCGCCCCCTGTAGGCCCTGCGTTAGGCCAGCACGGCGTGAATATTATGGAGTTCTGCAAGCAGTTCAACGCGAAGACTCAGGATCAGGCCGGATTAGTCATTCCCGCAGTTATCACGGTGTATGCTGACAGGAGCTTCACATTTGAGCTTAAGACTCCCCCCGCGGCGGTATTGCTGAAGAAAGCGGCAGGGATTGAGTCAGGCTCAGGAGTTCCGAACAAAACGAAAGTCGGAAAATTAGCCCGCGCAAAAGTGAAAGAGATTGCCGAGTTAAAGATGAAGGATCTTAACGCGAATGACGTTGAAGCCGCTATGAGAATGATAGAAGGTACAGCGCGTTCAATGGGACTCGAAATCACCGACTAATCACGGACAAGCGGAAGGGTATTATCTGACCCGTTAATGACCGCAGGAGGTAAAAGAATGAAGAGAAGCAAACGCTACAGGGAAGCAGCCGGCAAAATCGAGGAAGGCAAGTTATACGGACTCCGCGAGGCTGTCGAGCTTTTCAAGACAATAGCAACGGCGAAATTCAACGAGAGCTTAGAAGTGCACGTGCGCTTAGGGATTGACCCGAAACACGCGGATCAGCAGGTAAGAAGCACCGTCTCGCTTCCTCACGGAACAGGCGTAACGAAAAGAGTCCTCGTAATCACTCAGGGCGAAAAGATCAAAGAGGCTCAGGACGCAGGCGCGGATATAGTCGGAGGAGATGACGTTGTGCAGCAGATTCAGGGCGGCTTCATGGACTTTGACGCGGTAATAGCGACTCCCGATATGATGAAGTCCGTCGGCCGTCTCGGCAAAGTCTTAGGCCCAAGGGGATTAATGCCCAGCGCGAAAACTGGTACGGTAACATTTGAGCTTGCCGCGGCAGTGAAGGAGATCAAAGCCGGGCGAGTTGAGTTCAGAGCCGACAAAACCGGAATCACTCACAACGCAGCCGGAAAACGTGATTTCACCGCTGATGATCTTTACGACAATGTGAAGGCGTTACTGCAGGCGATATACAGAGCGAGACCCGCCGCCGTAAAAGGAACGTACGTAAGAAGCATAGCAATCGCTCCGACAATGGGGCCGGGAATCGCTGTTGACCCCGCATTAGCGCAGAAAGAATTAGCGTTATAAAAATTTTTCGTTCAACATAAATATATTCCTAAGACAGCAGGGGCTTCAACGCTTAATCATCCTGCCCAGGAGTGAGAAACTGAGAGTGTAAATGCTCCTCCTGTGTAACAATGGGCGGAGCTTGTTTTATATGAAGGAGGAACGATAAATATTCAGAACAAAAAATCCTTAAAGGTCAAACCCTTGAAGGTCGGCGCTTCAAATAGCAGTCCATAAGACGTCGCACTGTCTGCCTGCGGGTAGCTTGAACGGGGGCTGCCGTCGTAATAATGCATGAGCGAGAACCAAGCACAAAAAATTTGGCAAATTCAGGAAGAAAGGAGAAGTTACTGGCACGATATTAGGCCACATTTCAGGTAAGTATCGTGTGTACCCGTTCGTTAGCGGGGAATTTACGCCCTCGGAGTGTCATGCCAACATGAGTAGCGGTTTTTACCAGTGAAAGTGGACACGTTGAAAAGGGAATGAAACATAAGGGTTGATTTACAACTTTTTATAAGTTTTCAGTAACGGTGAAATAAAGAACATGCCGGCAGAAGTGAAATACAGTCTTGTTGATGGGCTGAAGGAAAAATTATCGCGCACTAAGGCCGTATTTGTCGCTGAATATCGCGGAATGACCGTCGAGCAGAGCACAGCACTTAGGCACAAGGTACGCGAGGCAGGCGGAGAGCTTAAAGTCGCAAAGAATACACTTTTTGCAATCGCCATGAAAGAAGCGGGACTCTCAGAGCTTCCCGAAGAAATGACAAAAGGCCCGAATATTTACGCGCTCTGCTATGATGACCCCGTAGCCGTCGCAAAAGTCCTCAAGGAATATGCCAATGACAAAACGCAGAAAGCATTCATCCTTAAGGGAGGACAGCTCGAAAATCAGCAGCTCAATCTAGCGCAGTTGATGGCACTCGCAGACCTTCCGTCAAAAGAAGTTCTCAGAGGTCAGGTCGTCAGGACAATCGCCGCGCCTATTTCGGGACTCGTCAACGTTCTTGCAGGGACAATGCGGAATTTCGTTACGTGCCTTGATCAGATTCGCGCAAAGAAAGAAGAAGCAGCAGCATAGCACCACAATATTATTATTACGGAGGAAAAATCTATTATGACCAAAGAAGAAATCATCCAGGCTATCGAAACAATGTCAGTGCTTGAGCTTTCAGAACTCGTGAAGGCTCTTGAGGAGAAATTCGGCGTATCAGCTTCAGCAGCTCCCGTTATGATGGCGGCCATGCCCGGCGCAGGCGCAGCAGCAGCACCCGCAGAAGAGAAAACAGAGTTTGATGTCGTCTACAAAGCACCCGGCGCAAACAAGATCGCAGTCATCAAAGCAGTGCGCGAGATAACATCGCTCGGACTCAAAGAAGCAAAAGAACTCGTTGACAACCCGCCCAAGAACGTAAAAGAAGGCGTGTCAAAGGAAGAGGCTGAAGAGATCCGCAAGAAGCTCGCAGAAGCAGGAGCAGAAGTAGAGGTTAAGTAGTTAGTGAAAATTGAGGCTCATTGATTCGGGCCTCTTTTCTTTATTGATACGGAGGATTTTTGCAATGAGCGCACAGAAAGACAAGAAAACTCCCCAGAAACCCGACAACAAAAAGAAAATCATCATCGGAGTCATCGCCGTTATTGTCCTTCTCAATATCATGTGGACGGTAATGCAGAACAAATTCGCGCCCAAACTTGACGAGGTTAAAGCGGGCTTGTCAGAAATTGAACACAGGCTCGACAAGATAGAGCAGGGCGGACTCACTGACGTTGTGAATCTCAAGGAAGATTTTGCGAAATGGGAAGCTGTATCGAAACAGTTTGCAGAGAACGTGAAAACTTTGCAGAAGGCAGAAGAAGACCGTCTCGCGAATCTTGAAGCACAAGAAGCAGCACTGAAAGCACAGATTGAAGCGCAGAAGACCAAAGTCGAATCGCTCAAGAACCTTTCAGCAGAATAAAACATAACAGCACAACATCACACCTCCTTTCAGGGATAAGCCCCGGTTGATCATGGCCGGGGTTTTTTGTGTATTATCGTCTCGGTGATAAGATTGCGGAAAATATTTCAGAGATTGTGAGAGTGATTAATAATGAACAAATGCACGTCCTGCGGAGCACCGATAGAGATCGGCTGTGAGAAATGCCCCTATTGCGGGACAGTTACGCCCTACGGTGAAGAGAAATTCCGGGAGCGCGAGTCTAAACTCAAAGATGACGAACGCAAGAAGGCTCTTGAGAATCTCCCGGCCATGAAGTTCGTGGCAAATGCATTTATCCCGGTGCTTTACGTTTTCACGATGGGGCTTTACTCGGTCTGGTGGTACGCAATGAGAATGAAGCCGCTTAACTCCCTCGGAACAAAAAGCAAAATTCCTGCGTGGCTCGTCGCATTGTTCGCGGTTCTCTTTGCGGGAATATTCCTGATGCCCCCGAATCTTTCAGACTACACACTAAGCAGAGTCGATGATGAAACAGCGTACACTGTCTATGATATTGTTCTTGCGCTCGTGATTTTGTCGTCGGGATGGCTGGCATTCATCGCGCGCAAAGTTCTTCAGGAACACGCAGCTAACTTCATGGACAAGTCCCAGGCCGTAAACTCTGTGGCACCGTCAAATGTCATGCTGATATTATTCGGCGCGGCTTATCTTCAGTACCAAGTCAACAAGATGATAAAGATGAATATGTTTGCCCCGAAAATTTAACGAAAGGGAGCGACAGCAAGCGTGTCCATAGGTGTGAGGATGTTTATGATATGCTATACTTTCAGGCAGCAAAATTTTTCGTCGCCAGCAAAGAAGGAGGACTCCAATAATGAGCAAGGGAAAAGAATACAAGCCTCTCGAAGCTGAAGTGATATTTTTCGGCAACGCAGACATTATCACAGCGAGCGGAGGCACTTCAGGAGCAGGCAGCAATTCAGCAAGTTCAGCAGAAGACGAGACAAGGCTTCCTATGATTTAGGAAACTCACCGGGGCAGGAGGATCGAAACACTCCCGCCCTTTTTTTATGCAAATATAATCGTACTTTAGTATATAATCTGACCTATCACAAATCACACACATAAAAATTTTTCATAGGGGGTAATCTCATCATGGCATTGTTCGCACAGGACAAGAATCTTGCTATGGAGTTAGTGCGCTCTGCAGAAGCGGCCGTAATGGCATCGGGGCGATGGTTCGGACTCGGAGACAAAAACGAGGTTGACCGCGCTGCAGTTGAGGCTATGCGATACGTGTTGCACGGTGTCGACATGAAAGGCGTTGTAGTTATCGGCGAGGGTGAAAAGGACGAAGCACCCATGCTCTTTAACGGCGAGGAAGTCGGAACAGGTGAAGGCCCTGAAGTCGATATTGCTGTTGATCCTATAGACGGGACTCGCTTAATGGCACAAGGCCAGGACGGCGCAATAAGTGTCATCGCGGCAGCTCCGAGAGGCTCAATGTTCAGCCCGGATAATTTATTCTACCTGAACAAAATCGTTACAGGCCCTGAAGCGGCAGGGTACATAGACATACAAGCACCCGTTGAGTTCAACGTGAGAATAGTAGCAAAAGCAAAAGGCAAAAAGATAGAAGAGACTACCGTAGTAATGCTTGACCGTCCGAGAAACAACGAGATACTTCAGCGCGTCAGGAAAATGGGAGCAAGAGTCAGGCTCATAGGCGACGGAGATGTAGCGGGCGCATTGATGACGAGTCTTCCCGGCCATGAGACAGCAGATATACTTCTCGGCATAGGCGGCTCACCTGAAGCTGTAATTACTGCGTGCGCTATGAAGTGTCTTGATGCTAACATGCAGTGCCAGCCTTACTTCAGGAATGACGATGACGAAGCAAGAGCAAAGGAGCGCGGATTGACCCGTGATACTGTCTTGACGATTGACGATCTTGTGAAGGGCGATAATGTATTCTTCGCGGCGGCGGGAGGTTCTGACGGTGATTTATTGCGCGGGGTTCACTATCACGGGGCGCATATTGAGACAAATTCTCTTTGCATGAGGAGCAGCTCAGGGACAATAAGATTTATCTCAGCGACTCATTCTCAGAAAAAACTTGAGGAAATGGGCGGGAATATTGCCTATGATCCGTCAGTAAAAGAGGAGCTCGGACTGTAATGCACATAATCAGCGCGCTAACTGCTTGGCTTGTTGATACCATCGGCAGAATGGGTTATACCGGCATTGTCTCGCTAATGTTTCTCGAATCGTCGTTCTTTCCTTTTCCCAGTGAAGTTGTGATGCCCCCTGCAGGTTATCTCGCGTGGAAAGGTGAAATGTCTCTGCTCCTCGTAATTCTCGCTGGTATTGCCGGGAGTATCTTGGGCGCGCTTTTCAATTACTGGCTTGCGGTGAAGTTGGGCCGCCCGTTTCTGCTGAAGTACGGAAAATATTTCTTCATCTCTCAGGAGTCAATCGACAAAGCCGACAAGTTTTTCCAGAAGCACGGCCATGTAAGCACGCTCGTAGGAAGATTGCTGCCCGTAATACGACAGTATATTTCTCTTCCTGCCGGGATTGCGCGTATGCCGATGAAAACATTTCTGCTCTTCACGACAATCGGCGCGGGAGCTTGGGTGATAATTCTTACGTTAGCGGGCTACCTTCTCGGAGAACATCAAGACCTGCTGAAAGAATATCTGCATGTGATAACGCTTGCATGTGTCGGACTCGCTGTGATAATCGCGGGAGGATATATCTGCATCGTAAGGAGAAGGAAAAAATCATGAGCGGTATACCTGGCGTAACGCTGAGAGGAATGGAAGCTCTTCCCGTTGAAGTTGAAGTAGAAATAACCGGCGGTCTTTTTGCGGTGAACATTGTCGGAATGCCTGACGTAGCTGTGAGAGAGTCAAAGGAGCGCGTAAGATCTGCTTTGCGTTCATTGGGACTCAATCTCAAGGGCAGAGTCTCAGTCAACCTTGCACCCGCTGACATACCCAAAGAAGGAGCGTTGCTTGACCTTCCTATAGCACTGGGAATGATTTCGGCGATGGGTGCGCTCAAGCAATGTCCCAAAGCGTTATACATGGGAGAACTTGCGCTTGACGGACGATTACGGCGTGTAAGGGGAGCAGTTCCGGCAGCGTTTCTTGCGCGTGAGAAGAAAATACCGCTCTATATTCCTTCAGAGAATGCCGACGAGGTTGCGTTAGTTCAGGGAGTCGAGGCTTACTGCGCTGACAATTTAGCCGAACTCGTTATGATGCTCAAAGGAGACGAAAAGCCCCGGCCATTACCCCCCGCATATATCCCGGAGTTGTCGGTGAATCCTGATCCCGATTTCGCGGACATAAAAGGACAGGTACAGGCGAAACGAGCAGCAGAAATCGCCGCGGCTGGCCATCATAATTTATTGCTCGTAGGTTCTCCCGGAAGCGGCAAGACAATGATAGCAAAAGCAATCGCCGGGATATTGCCCCCTCTCACTGATGATGAGCTTGTCGAGACTCTTTTGGTACGCAGCACTTTGGGACTCAGGCCGGAGCCGGGAAGGACTCGCCCTTTCAGGACAGTACACTTCACAGCAAGCACCGTGTCAATCTGCGGAGGAGGATTTGACTTGCGGCCGGGTGAAGTCTCATTAGCCCACAGGGGAGTATTGTTCCTTGACGAGTATACAGAGTTTCACAGAGACTTGACCGAGAGTCTGAGAGCACCGATTGAGGACGGAGAAATTGTTGTGAGCCGCGCTACTGGTTCGGTGAAATATCCGTCAAGAGTCCTTCTTGTACTCGCTGCTAATCCATGCGCCTGCGGTTATCTCGGAGACCCCGTAACACCCTGCAAGTGCTCGCAGTATGAGATTGAACGCTACAAGCGCAAACTCTCCGGGCCCATCATGGACAGAATAGACCTTCAAATATCAGTGCCACGATTAACGCCTAATGAATTATTGTCGATGGATCAGAAAGGAATTGCCCCCGAACCGAGCGCATCAATACGAAAGAGAGTAATACGCGCAAGAAATATTCAGATTGAACGGTGGAAAGAATACGGCTACACGTGCAACGCTGAAATCCCCGAAAAGCTCGTGAAGAAATGTTTGACTCTTGATGATGAGACTCGCTCATATTTGGCGGCAATGGCGGCGAGATTCAACTTGTCCGGGCGCGGAATGAGTCGAGTCTTGAAAGTTGCGAGGACTATTGCAGATATTTCGGGCGATGAGAATCTGAACAGGAAGCACGTTGCAGAAGCATTAACTTACCGCCAGCAGTCCGGGAGATAAGGCAAAAAAATTCCCCCCGCTTTTGTGCTTAAGGCGAGGGGATTATTTTTATTCTTCGTAGTAATCCTGCGATTCTCTTATTGAGCGTATATGTTCTGAGAGGAACGCCCAGAACATGCCGAGCGCGAATCCCAAGAACGTTCCGACTATCATGATTTGCGCGCGCTTTGGCTTGTATTTCCAGTCAGGCGGGGTCGCAGGGTCTATTATCTGCACTGTTGAGAAGTCGCTGGCTTCTGTAAGTTTTGCGTTCTCGTACTGCCTAAGGAGCGTGTCATATTTCACGTTTGCGAATCTGAGCTCACGTTCATAGCGCATATATTCAACGCTGAGTTCAGGAACATTGCCCAATGAAGAAAGCAAATCCCCTGAGAGGACTCTTCCCTGACGGCGTTCGGTGCGCTTCTGTTCTTCCTCCATTCTGCGGAGCTCTTTTGTCATTGCTTCAAGCTGGGACTGCGCGAGCTTGAGTCTTGGGTTGTCCTTTCGCGCATAGCTTGAGAGTGAAGAGATCTCTACATTTTTGGCGGCGATCTGATTCCTCAGTTCAGCTATTGCACCTAACAGGGCGGCTGTCTGTGAACCTAGCGCAAGCACTCCGCTGTTCTGCTGGTATTTCATCATGGCTTCTTCCGCGTCGCTCAACTGCTGCTGTGCCTGCCTCAGCTGGTTCTCGAAAAATTCGCGCTTCTCCAGTGCATCACGATACGCCATCTCACGCATCTTATTCTGAAGCTGCTGAACAAATTCATTCGCTATGTCTGCGGCTTTCTTCGGGTCTTTGTCCATAAATGCCACTGTTACAATGCCGCTTTCTTTTTCTTCGCTTGCATCAAGATTCGTCAGCACTGCCTGCCTCGCGCTGAGCCGTATTTCCTGCTCGTATTCTTCCATAAGGTTAAACTTGTCGATGATAGCATCAACTACAGTGTCGCCCTTCAAGACTCCTACAAGCATCTGCCCGCTCGTTGATACACTCGGAAGACCTACGAAAGTTGCCAGGCCTCCAAGCTGCGCCATGAGTCCGCCTCCCCCTGAACTGCCCGGAGGAAGTATCCTGCATTCAGCGCGGTATATGAACGGAGATATAAACGCATACGTTGTAGCAGCAGCCCCGAAAAGAAACGTAAGCAGGAAAATTAATCCTCTTCTCCTCCACATAATATTGAATATATCAAGCAGAGTTAATTCTTTCTCTTCTTCATACGGCATGTGATGATTCAAATCCTTTCGTGTGAAATTGTCCGGCTGATTATAGCATTAGCACCCGTAAAGCACATTGATACACGCATCACTGAGAGCTTTCAGACTCGATACCTGCTTTTCATTCGGCAGGCCTGAAGCATCATACGCAAGAGGCAGCTCAGTGCATCCCATTGTTACAGGAACATCACGCTCGCGCCACAGTTCACTCACAACGTCATTCATGATCTCTCCCGCCGATTTCATGTCGCCGGCTTTGACTCTCCTCACGCATAACTGGACTCGCTCCTGCTGACCCGGTGAGGGCTTGAGGAAGTGATAGTTCATTCTCTGCGCGCACTCCGGGTAAATCATGCTCTTCTGAGTCCCATCGGTCGCAAGAAGCCAAGAGCAATTACCCCGACTCAATTCCTTTGCGGCCTCAACGGTAGCTTCAACGATGTGTATCAACGGCACGGGCAGTTCATCCCTGAACCTGTCTATGAAGTAGTGAGCTGTGTTGCATGGAACAGCGAGAACATCAGCCCCCCATTTCACGAGCTGCAATAAATTCTTGCGGATAACGGGAAGAGGATCAGGGCCGAGTCCCATAAGTCCGTCGCTCCTGTCGGGAGTCTCAGGATCTGAAAGCATGATGATTTTCGGGTGCTGGGAGTCATTTTCGGCGGGGCAGTCTCGTGCGAGTATGCGGAGAAATTCAGCGCAGGCAGCCGGACCCATTCCGCCCAATACGCCTAACACTTTTTCAGGACGTGCTGACATGGTAACGCCTCCTTTAATGTTTGTGCTTGATTATATTTAGGAATGGAATAAAATTTCGCTTATACTACCACACTTTTCAGAAGGGAGAAAAATTTTTCATGTATTCATTTTTAGGCGGCCTAGTGCTTCTTGTGCTTGGCTATATGATTTACGGCGCAATTGTCGACAAGATATTTGCTCCGACAGACAACCCGACTCCGTGCGTCGCTCATCCTGACGGCGTAGACTTCGTACCCATAACACCGGGCAGGGCGTTCCTGATTCAGCTTCTGAATATCGCCGGACTTGGGCCTATATTCGGCGCATTAACGGGAGCTATCTGGGGACCTCAGGTCTATTTGTGGATAGTCTTCGGTACGATTTTCGCGGGGGCTGTTCATGATTATCTCGTCGGCATGCTCTCAGTGAGGAATGACGGAGCGAGCGTTTCAGAGATCACCGGGAAATATCTCGGAGGCTTCATGCTTCAGGTGATGAGATTGTTCTCGGTCGTGCTTCTCGTTATGGTCGGAGTCGTCTTCATGGTAGGGCCTGCAGGTTTGCTCGCGCTCATGGTGACTCAGGGCACAAGCGGGGCTGTAGGTGCTGCGGGTTCTGCTCCTGCTCTCGTTATGGGCTATGACGTTAAACAGTGGACGGAAATTCTCACAGTCATAATTCTTGTGTATTACTTCCTCGCTACCCTCCTTCCTATCGATAAGTTAATCGGCAAAATTTATCCCATTTTCGGACTGTGCTTGATCTTCATGGCAATCGGAATCGGCGGCGTTACGGTCTGGAATCACATCAACGGAACAAAACCGATGATTGAGCTTTGGGAAGGCCTCTATAACATGCACCCGAAAGCTGACACGATGCCTATATGGCCGTTAATGTTCATCACGGTGGCATGCGGTGCGATTTCGGGATTCCATGCCACGCAGTCACCGTTAATGGCAAGGTGCTTGACTTCAGAGCGTCAGGGAAGATTCGTATTCTACGGCGCAATGGTAGCTGAGGGAATTATCGCGCTCATCTGGGCAAGTGCGGGTATTGCGTTCTACAATGCGACAGACGGCGGATTTTCTACAGCGGGACTTCTTGCGGTCGGCGGCGGCAACTCAACGAGCGTATATCAGATCTCTGTGGGACTCTTAGGGCCTGTAGGAAGCATTCTCGCGTTATTGGGCGTTGTTGCATGTCCGATTACGTCAGGTGATACGGCGTTCAGGAGCGCAAGACTGACTCTCGCTGACTGGTTCAAGATTGACCAGAAGGGAATGGCACCGAGACTCCTTCTTGCAGTACCTCTTCTTGCTGTGGGCTATTATGTCTCAAGGCTTGAATACGGAATCGTTTGGCGTTATTTCTCATGGTCAAACCAGACGCTCGCAATGATAGCTTTATGGGCAGGCGCGGTATATCTCTGCAGGAACGTCAGCAAGGGTTCAAGCCTCATGGCCGCAATCCCGGCTACTTTCATGTCAGCTGTCAGCGTAACATACTTCTGCATTGCTCCTGAGTGCTATTTGATGCTTGAGAGAAATCTTGCTTACGGAATCGGAATCGGTGTCGCTGTATTGTTCGCGCTTATATTCTACTTCACGACTTACAACAAAGCGGAGTAGGGACTCAATCATGAAGAAAGTAATTCACGTTGTAGGCATGGGCTGTATGAACTGCGTGAAGCACGTCAAAGAAGCCCTTGAAGGACTCGACGGTGTTGCGTCAGCAGAAGTGAGCCTCGACACAAATACGGCGGTAATCACAATGTCGAATGATGTCGCTGACACTGCGATAATCGCGGCGATTGATGAAGCAGGCTACGAGGTCAGCAAGATAGAAGCGGCGTAACAGTAACAGGAATCACAAGCGGGTTGTGTGAAAATGCACAGCCCGTTTTTTTTTTGCGCTGTATTCCCGGCACTTGCGGCTGAATTTTGCGGCGTTAGTTTCGTTTTGAGCTTCACGGAAGCGAGTCGGAAGTCTGCTTTTGATTCACACATAATGAATCAGCTGCTGAAAATTTCGGCATTCGGTATCGTCTTGAGTCTCACGGAATCGAATCGGCGAATCGGTTTTGAGTCATCGAGTCGGTTTTAACGTACCTAGAATCGAATCGGCAAATCAGTTTTTAGTCTCACAAAATCGAATCAGCGAGTCAAAACCAATATGCTATAATTTCTCACATCTCGCATGAATCAGGCTTTAACGTTTTATACGGCCTCAGTTCAGCGTAAGGAGGAAAAATTTTCATGTTCGCAGTAATCGAGACAGGCGGAAAACAGTACCGCGTGAATGCCGGGGACAAGTTCAGAGTCGAGAAGCTCCCCGGTGAAACAAGCACAGAGATAATTTTCGACAAAGTACTTGCAGTCGGCGGAGATGACACAGAGACACGCTTCGGCGATCCCTACATAACGGGCGCGAGAGTCACGGCTGAGATCGTCAAGCAGGGGCGCGGGGACAAGGTGTTAGTCTTCAAGTACAAGAGCAAGAAGAACATCCGCAAAATGCGCGGTCATCGTCAGTACTTCACAGAAGTCATCATCAGGAACATAGAAGCATAACGGAGGCAGAATTATGGCACATAAGAAAGGTCAGGGAAGCTCAACCAACGGCCGCGACAGTCAGCCGAAATACAGGGGCATAAAGGTTTACGCAGGCCAGGAAGTAACAGCAGGAAGCATATTAGTGCGTCAGTGCGGGACAAAAGTTCACCCCGGAAAGCACGTAGGACTCGGAAGGGATTTCACGCTCTTTGCGTTAGTGCCGGGAAAAGTGAACTATCACAAGAAGCTCGGACGCAAATTCGTATCGGTTGAGCCTTCACAGGCATAACACATGAAATCACGCACGCCCCTGAAAGACGGGGCAATTTTTTTATCATCATCACAATGAAATTCACAGACACAGCAGAAATTTACGTAAAGGCCGGGCGAGGCGGCAACGGCGCGTTAAGTTTCAGGCGCGAAAAGTTTGTGCCAAAGGGAGGTCCTGACGGTGGCGACGGTGGCAAGGGCGGAGATGTCATCATTGAGGCTGTCGGAGGAGTCGTAACGCTCGCTGATTTCGAGTATGACAGGCGGTTTCAGGCAGGCCACGCAGGACACGGAAGCGGCGCAATGAAAACAGGCTCAAACGGCGAGGACTTAATCATTCACGTACCGTGCGGGACTCTGATTCGTGAGTCTGGCGATGACAAAATACTTGCTGACCTAACAGAACCAGGGCAGAGATTCACGGCTGCTCACGGCGGGAAGGGAGGCCGGGGAAATTCCCACTTTGCGACATCATCAAGGCGCGCTCCGAAATTCGCGGAGAAAGGCGATCCGGGCGAGGAAAAATCTTTGTCCCTTGAGCTGAAACTTATTGCTGACGTAGGACTCGCAGGCTTCCCCAACGCAGGAAAGTCAAGCATCCTTTCAGCCATTAGCGGAGCAAAACCCAAAGTAGCGGGCTACCCATTCACGACACTTTCGCCGAATTTAGGAGTACTTGCGGTTGACGATGCAAAAGTTGTTATTGCTGATTTGCCCGGACTGATTGAGGGAGCGCACGAAGGCAAAGGACTCGGACTACAGTTTTTGCGCCACGTTGAGAGGACTCGAATCCTGCTTCACGTCATCGACCTTTCACAGCCTGATCCCGTCGCTACTTTCAGGGCGTTGATGAATGAATTTCACGAATACGGAGCGGGACTCGACAAAAGGCCGTGCATCATCATCGGCAACAAGATAGACATTCCCGGAACTGACTCAAACTCTCAGGCACTCAAAGAAGAGGCAGAAAGATTATCAGCTCCATACATGGCCGTAAGCGCGGTATTCGGGACAAACATTAACGAGCTTATACGGGCGATTGCTGACCTTGTGAGACGGACTCCCGTAACGACTCCAGAAACTGACTCTCCCGGAATAATCGAGCTTCCCATGAGGAAAACAGCAGGGAAATCATCACGCGAGCCGGTGAAAATAATCCGGCAGTCTGACGGGTCATTCAGAGTCGAACACGCAAACTTTGAGAAGTCAGTAGCAAGAATCAATTTTGAGCATGAAGACGCTTTGCAGAAATTCGCGGGACTGTTGAAGGCACTCAGCGTTGAGGAAGCATTAGAGGCAGCCGGAGCGAGAGAGGGCGACAAGGTTTATATTGGCGATGTCGAGTTTGATTTTGAGCCTGACACGGTAGCATAGGCCATGAAGACGGGCATAATGGGAGGAACATTTGACCCGATACACTACGGTCATTTGCTGGCAGCTGAGGAAGCTCGCATAAATCTCGGAATTGACCGCCTGATCTTTGTGCCTACAGGAGACCCCCCGCACAAGCACAACAGGAACATCACGCCCGCTGAAGACCGTTACGCAATGACTCTTCTTGCTACGGCAGGGGTGCTTGAATATTCCGTATCACGAATCGAGATTGACAGGCAGGAGGAGACTCACACCGTCGACACTCTGAGGGCGTTTCTTGACACTGGTATAAAGCCGGAAGATCTGTACTTCATAACCGGGCTTGATGCTATGCTGTCTATAACATCGTGGTATGAGTATGAGAAAATCCCGGAGCTTTGCACTCTTGTTACAGCGAGGAGGCCGGGTTACCCTGTCAGCGGAATAGAGACTCTCCCGGAGTTTATACGCTCAAAGCTGAAGTATATCGAGATTCCTCAGTTTTCAGTCTCAAGCACGGAAATCAGAGAGAGGGTAAAATACGGAAAGGGCATAAGATTTCTAGTGCCTCATCTTGTCGAAATATATATAGAGTCAAATAACCTGTACAAAAACTTTTAAGAGGTGAGCTAATGAAAGTGTTAAAAATTTTGGGGATAATTTTCATGGTAGTAGCTTCTGCTGTAGGCGGGGCGGCCTTGCGTTTAATGGAAGTTCTGAATGACCCTAACCCGCTGCCGATTCCGAAAACTTCACAGACAAAAACGGAGCTTCCCTCACAAATTCTTCACCCTGAAAGCGCGTCTGTTACAGCAGAGTTAGCAGTAGGCGAGGAACAAAAGCCCGAAAGCACATCACGAAGCACCGTAAATGTTTTGATTGTTGGACTGGATAACGTAGAAGGAGGATCACGCACAGACGCAATAGCCCTCGCGATATTCGACGCTGCGAACAAGGCTCTCCGAATCGCATCAATTCCCCGAGACTCACGGGTATATATTCCCGGACGGAGCTGGGACAAGATCAATCATGCCTATGTTTACGGGGGAATAAATCTATTGCGCGAGACTCTCGTGAATCTTACGGGGATGCCTGTAGATTATTTCGTCAAGATAAACTATAAGAGCTTCCCGCGAATCGTTGACATACTCGGAGGCGTTGACATTTACGTGGAGAAAAGGCTTCACTACAACGACTACTCCGGGAAATTGTTCATAAACATTCCAGCGGGACGGCAGCACATGGACGGCAAAACTGCATTGGGCTATGTGAGGTTCAGACATGACCCGCTCGGCGACATCGGGCGCGTAAGAAGGCAGCAGAACTTCATAGACATAATGATGAAGAAGATAAAGACTCCGTCGATTTTGCCGCGTATACCCGCGATTGTTACGGAGCTTTACGACTCAATTGATACGGATCTTGCACCTTTGGAGGCGTTGAAGCTCGTGCAGTTCGCTAACTCGTTATCACCCGACAGAATCAAAATGTTCATGGCACCGGGCCGGACTGGTTCAAGCAAAAACATAAGCTATTGGATTCTCGACAACAACGCATTCTCATTACAGCTTGCGGCGAAACTGCCACCGTCAGACAATGCGACCGTTGAAGGTGCTGACGCTGTAGAGCTTGACTTCACCCCCGAACCTGTAAACATGTCAGGATTTGACAGCGAGAAGATAGCAGAGCTCCGCGACCAGATTATGAGCATAAGAATATTGAACGGCGACGGCGAAAAGGGAATCGGAAGAAGAGCGCAGCAAATTTTCCAGCGAATCGGAATCGAAGTGCCCTATACAGGAAACGCGAGGCACTACGACTACAGGTCATCAAGCATAATATACCCGCCCGACAGCGACGAGTCCGTGAAGCAGGGAGCTATGGCACTTGCTGAGTTATGCGGGATAAAGAACGAGAGACTCATACAGCCCGACAAGAGAGCTACATCACTGACTCTCATACTCGGCCATGACAAAGAGGAATTATTCAGGCGACTCGAACCGTTAAACTCATAAGAAACATTTTACCCCGTGCGTTTTGTGCGGGGTATTTTTTTGCGCCCGATAAGCTATAATTTAGGTCAAATTCCCACAAGAAAGGAGACCGATTTATGGCAGAGCAGAAATTCTACACGTCAGAAGTCAACAAGCAGATTCTTATCTCCCTTCTCAAAGCTCACAATATACGCAAAGTCATAGCCAGCCCCGGTGCGACAAATATAACATTCATAGGCAGCATACAGAATGACTCGTGGTTCGAGATATATTCCAGCGTTGACGAGAGATCCGCCGCGTACATGGCCTGCGGGATGGCAGCTGAGTCCGGTGAGCCTGTTGTCCTGACATGCACAGGTGCTACAGCCTCGCGCAACTACATACCCGGACTGACAGAAGCGTTTTACCGCAAACTTCCGGTACTGGCCGTAACAGCAAGCCAGCATTTTGCCCGGGCAGGACAGTACAGCCCGCAGATGTTAGACCGCTCGCGCCCGCCTGTTGACTGCGTGAAGATGAATGTCAACATACCGATGCTGCACACAGCCGAAGACAGGCAGCTGTATACAGTCAAGATGAACGATGCAATATTGGAGCTTCGGCACAACGGAGGAGGCCCGGTCCTGATAAACATTGAGACGGATTACAGCCCGGATTTTTCCGTTCACGAGCTTCCCCCCGTTCAGGTGATAGACAGAATAGAGCCTGAAGACGAAATGCCCCCGCTTAAAGCCGGGACTGTCGGAATATTCATCGGAGCGCACCCGCCAATGACAGAGAGACTCACGGCACTGATTGACTCGTTCTGCGGGAAATATAACGGAGCTGTTCTCTGTTCCCATATCAGCAACTACAGCGGAAAATACGAAATTCACCCGACTCTTGTGCCATTGTCGCCGCGTCAGGGAATGGACTTGATGATTTATATCGGCACTACTGAAGGAGCGTATACAGCTCTGAGGCCGAGTGAAGTATGGCTGGTTAATCCTGACGGCATTGTAAGAGATAGATTCGGTAAACTGCGCTATGTTTTCCAGATGAGCGAGGAAGAATTTTTCTCAAGATACGTAAATATACCTACAACGGGGGGGGGGGTCAATTGCAGTTATTATACGGCGTGGCGTAATGATTATGATTATGTCCGCGCAAGAGTACCGGAACTCCCCTTCTCAAATGCTTGGATAGCACAGAATACAATAGACAGGCTTCCTCCCAATTCAGTACTTCACTTAGGAGTCAGCAATACTCGCCGCTGCTGGAATTTCTTTGAGCTTCCCAAAACTGTAAACGGTTACTGTAATACTGGCTGCTGCGGCATTGACGGTGATGTGTCCTCTCTGATTGGCGCGTCTCTTGCTTCTCCCGGAAAATTATTCTTCGGCGTAATCGGGGATTTGACATTCTTCTACGACATGAACTCAATCGGAAACAGGCACGTGAGCAATAATATCCGTATCATGCTCATCAGCAACGGCTGCGGGGCTGAGTTCAAGCTGTACTCTCATCCGGCGGCAAGGTTCGGTGATGACGCTGACAAGTTCATGGCCGCGAGGGGTCATTTCGGGCAGCAGTCGCGGAACTTGGTGAAGCATTACGCGCAGGATTTAGGCTTTGAGTACATGTCAGCCGCGAACAAGGAAGAGTACCTTTCCTGTGTTGTGCGATTCACGACTCGAGAGACACTAAGCAGGCCGGTGCTGTTCGAGGTATTCACAGACCCCAAAGACGAGAGCGACGCATTATACGCAATCAACAATATTGATGTTTCGGAGCTTCTCCCTGCCTCAATGAGGGCAAAGAATTTCGCAAAACAGACAGTCAAAAGCGTGTTAGGCCAGGGAGGAATCAGCACGGTGAAGAAAATCATAGGGAGGCAGTAATGAGCATAAAACGCGGAGTGAAAAACATACTGAGGAAATTAATACTCCTGATGAAAGAGCGCGAGATGGTGCCGATCCCGTCCCCGGTCAACACAAATTCACTGCTTGAGGGGAAAATTGCTCTCATCACAGGCGGCAGCGGCGGAATCGGAATGGGCATCGCAAAAGCATTCCTCAGAAGCGGCGCAAAAGTCATAATCGCAGGGACAAACCCGGAGAAGCTCTCTCATTGTCTGCAAAAGATACGTAATTCAGCGGTTGACGTGGGGGGGCTTAAGTTGTGAGTCGCTAGTTCTTGATGTACTTGACGTAAAGGCCATGCCCGGAAAAGTGAGCGAGGCCGCCGGGATTTTCGGGGAAGACAGAATAGACATCCTAGTGAACTCCGCCGGGGTAGTCTCGCATTCGGGCTTTGAGGAAATGACCGAGGAAGAGTACGACAAAATCATGGGCATAAACGCAAAAGGCACGTACTTTATGAGTCAGGCTGTCAGCAAGTTCATGATTGAGCGGAAAATTCACGGGCATATTCTGAACGTTTCATCATCATCATCGCTCCGTCCTGCGTGGACTCCCTACCAGATAAGCAAATGGGCTGTGAGGGGGTTAACGCTGGGGCTTGCGGACTCTCTTCTGCCTTACGGGATAACAGTCAACGCGATCGCGCCCGGCCCTGTGGCGACTCCTATGCTGGGAAAACATGAGGGCGACAGCATATATAACCCGTACAACCCTTCGGGGCGTTACTCAATGCCGGAGGAAATAGCAGAGTTAGCGGTCTTCATGGCCAGCAGCATGGGAGATCTTATTGTCGGCGATACCTTCTACATTACGGGTGGAAGCGGGACAATAACCCTTCACAGGTAAAGAGATTCGCATATCCCCTGAAACGGAAGCGGTGATGCTGAAAATTTCGGGGGAGTGTGAGTCAGAAGTGAAAGTGCTGGTTACAGGCGGCACCGGGGCAATGGGCGGTTATCTTGTGAAGATACTCTCAGAGGCCGGGAATACAGTAGACGTTACGACGAGGAAGAATCGCGAATCCTCAGCGGAAAATGTGAGATACATACAGGGGGACGCGCATGATATTGACTTCATCAGGAAGACTCTTGATGCCGGGAGCTATGATGTTTTTGTCGACTTCATGATTTACGGCACGGAGGACTTCAGGAAAAGGGCGGAAATCCTCACGGGCGGGACTGGTCATTATATGTTCCTCAGCTCGGCGAGGGTGTACGCAAAATCAGATGTCCCGATAAAGGAAACTTCACCGCGCCTTCTTGACGTATGCACGGACAAAGAATATCTCGCAACAGATGAATACGCGCTCGCAAAGGCAAGGGAAGAAAATATACTGCTTGAAGGTAAAGCGGGCAATTTCACCATAATACGCCCTAGTATCACGTACAGCAGTGAAAGATTGCAGCTTGGAGTCTACGAGAAAGAATCGTGGCTTTACAGGGCAATGCACGGAAGGCCGATTGTATTCTCGCGGGACATTGCCGGGAAGTATACGACTATGACATGGGGCTGTGATGTTGCCGGAGCGATTGCGTGTCTTGCCGGGAGTCGCGAGTCATTCGGGCAGGCGTATCACATTACGGCTGATGACTCGATGAAGTGGAGCGATATTGCTGAAATCTACAGGGAAGTTTTTGCTGATATTGCCGGGCGTGAAATGGAGATTGTGTACATTGACCGGGCAATAGAGGATACACCGCAGCTGAGATACAGCAGGCTTTATGACAGGAGATTCGACATCAGCAAAATCAAAGAGGCCGTGAAAGATTTTTCCCCTGTTCCAATCCGCGAGGGACTCACGAGATGCCTTACTGAGTTTCTTACGGGCAGGCATGATTTCAGGGGAATTAATGCCGAGAGTGAGGCAAAAATAGACAGGATTGCGGGAGTATTAACGCCGCTGAAGGAATTTCCGTCATTCAGGCAGAAAGCAAAATACTTCCTTTACCGTTACTGCCCGCGCCTTGCCTCATTCATGAAAAAAATGAAAGACAACATAAGGAGGTTTAGCAAATGATCAACATAAGCAATCTCAGGAAAGAATCCGAAGGGGGCTGGACGAAGCTCATTGCGGATATTACGTATCAGGGGGGGGGGTATTACCTACAACAGAGCAAGTAATTTGGCTTAGTGTAAAGGACGAGAACGCGCACATGCTTGCTGATGATGTGTATGATGCGTTTGTTCTTGTGCCTCTGTACATGGCGATGTACTTCAAGCATGACCTTCACATTCACGGGAACATGTCAAAGCGTCTGTACAAGAACGTCATGAATTACCTTCAGCGCATACTGTGCGACTTCAGCCCGGATTTGTCGCGTGTGAATGTTACGGCTGACGGTTTCGCGGAGGCTGGCGGGGAACAGAATATCATCGGTGCGGGAATCTCATGCGGAGTTGACTCGCTGACGACGATATACGACAGGTACGTGAATGAGGCTGACCCGGATTACAGGGTGAACGGCCTGTTTCTGTTCAACTGCGGGTCTCACGGCGATTACGGCGAGGGATCGTCAAAATTGTGGCAGGCAAGGTACGAGCTTAACAAGAAGTGCGCGGATGAGCTTGGGCTTCCGGTGTATCAGGCCGACTCGAACTTTCACGCCTTCACGCACATGATACAGGGCGGGGGCACTAAAGCCGGGTATTTCGCGACATGGTCATGTATACTTGGCTTTCAGGGAGCTGTGAAGAAATATTACGTGTCAAGCGCATACAGTTACAGCCAAATACTGACATTCGGCTTAAGAAGGAGTAACAATGATTTCTCTGAGTTTTCCGAGTCGTATTCAGTGCCGCTCATAAGAACAGAACGCCTTGAACTTATTTCCGATGGCTGCCAATACGAGAGAAGCCAGAAGACCGAGCATATAGCCGGATGGGACATAGCGCAGAGATACTTGAATGTATGCGTGACCCCGGACTCAGAAGGTCATAACTGCTCAAAGTGCCATAAGTGTTTGACCACGCTGACGGCTCTTGAGGCTGTTGGGAAGCTGAATAACTTTGCAGGTATATTCAGCATTGAGACATACAGAAAGCATGTTTTTAAGCATCTTTGCGAGCGTGTTATAGGGCTTTCAAGTTTATTCATGGTTGATAATGATCCGAGCCTCAGCAAGTTTCTTGTCTCACACGGAATGAAGCTCCCATCATACTTAACGGCATGGCTTTACTTGTTCCCTTCACGCGCAAAAGGTCTCGTAAAAAGTCTCATGAAGAAAGCAGCCCCTAAACTATATGCCCGGCTTAAGAGAGCCTTGAAGCCGTCTCACTCCTCATAGCCTGAGTCTGTCGCCGTCATATTCACAAGCCCCCCTTGAGAGCGAAGCCCTGCCGGAATACATAACAGCCGCTATGCTTTCATGGGGGCATCTTTCTGTCTGCGCTCATAACTCCGCAAATTTCCCTTGACGTAAACCAAACTTCAGCGTTTATTTTTGCCTCATTCCACAAAAATTTACAGGAGGCTATAAGCATGAAGCACATCGCATTACTTATCGCATCAATTTTCGTATTCACGTTCGCGGCAGCATCATTCGCAGCACCCGCCGTATATTTCACCAAAGACATATCACCCGTCGGCATCATGGCAATCTATAACAAGCTGGGCCGTGAAGCAGAAGGACGAGTCGCAGTGAAGCTCAGCACAGGCGAGGCCGGAAACACTCATTACCTTTCACCCGCATTAATCGAGGGACTCGTGAAGAAAGTCAACGGCACAATCATCGAGGGCAATACCGCTTACGGAGGCTCACGCTCAAGCACGGCCATGCATAAGCAGGTAGCGGAGGATCACGGCTTCACGAAAATCGCAAAGGTTGATATTCTTGACGAGGAAGGCGAGATTGATTTGCCCGTTACGGGAGGCAAGCACCTCACAAAAGATGTCGTAGGCTCACACTTCAAGAACTATGATTTTGTTCTCGTTCTGACTCACTTCAAGGGTCATGCGATGGGCGGTTTCGGCGGGGCAATCAAGAACATCTCAATCGGAATCGCTTCACCTCGCGGAAAAGTCATCATTCACACCGCAGGCACGAAAGAGTCTGGCTCAATATGGTACGACAAGCAGGACGACTTCTTAGAGTCAATGGCTGAAGCGGCTAAAGCAATCTCCGACAGCCTCGGCAACGGCAAGCGCATTATGTATATCAGCGTCATGAATCATTTGAGCGTTGACTGCGATTGTGACGGCAACCCTGCAGCACCTGACATGCACGACATCGGTATATTGGGATCTCTTGACCCTGTTGCGCTCGATCAGGCATGCGTTGATTTAGTCTACAAAGCCCCGGACGGAGCATCACTCATCAAGCGCATGGAGTCGCGTCATGGCATTCACACTCTTGAACACGCCGCTGAAATCGGACTCGGTTCAAGAACATATGACCTTGTGAGCATTGATTAATATCTTCCGCAGGGAGTTTATTTATCTCTGGTATTATTTTACCCTTCAGCTTGAGCAGATATATTTTTACTGGCTGTTAGGTATGGCAATAGGATCGTTCGTCTCGGTCTTCTGCAAAGAGAAAATACACTCCCTTTTCGCGTCATTAAGCAGCAAAAGATTGAGCCTGTTCGGGATTGTTCCTGCGTGTATACTGGGGATTGCTTCACCGCTTTGCATGTACGGCACAATTCCTATAGCGGCCTCGTTCAGTGAAAAGGGAATGCGCGAGGACTGGCTTGCGTCCTTCATGATGGCTTCAATCCTTCTCAACCCTCAGTTAATCGTATACTCTTCAGCTTTAGGCACAACGGCTTTAACGGTGCGTGTGATTTCGTGCTTTATGTGCGGAATTTTCGCGGGGCTTGCTGTGAATCTTTACGGCAAACTGACGGGTGAAAAGTTCTTCAGCTTCTCAGGATTCTACGAGACAACGAACAGAGACACAGACCCAAATATTTTTGTGCGTTACGTGAAAAATTTCGGGCGGAACGTCAAAGCGACAGGCGGATGGTTTCTCGCTGGAATTTTTCTGACGGCGTTATTCATGCGCTATGTTCCTGCGGAGTCGTTCGCGAAACTTTTCGGGCGCAAAAACGGATTCGGTGTTCTCATGGCCGCGACGATAGGAGTCCCGTTATACGCATGCGGAGGAGGTACGATTCCCCTGCTGCAAATGTGGCTTGCTGACGGCATGAGCATGGCGAGCGCAAGCGCATTCATGATCACCGGGCCTGCTACAAAGATAACGAATCTCGGCGCGCTCAAAATCGTATTGCCCTCGTGGAAATTCGCGGGCTATTTGGCGTTCGTGATTCTGTATTCACTTCTTAACGGATTAATTGTTGACTTGCTTGTGTAACCGGCAAAAAAATTCCCGGCCTTTTGTGTGAGACCGGGTTTTTGTTTCTTTATTTACTTCTTAACGCTGAGGCATTCTGTTATTTCGAGGCAGACTGATTTTGCTTCTTCTATGTCTTCGTCCTTGATGTATTCCGGGTGAGCGTGAAACACAGGGTCTCTTACCCACTGCAATTTTGCGAACTTGTCCCGCCAGTATGAACTGTAAGGCTTGTTACCGAAATATTTCCCGAAACATTCAGACCAGTAGTTGCGCATGACAGCTCCGAGTACGTTTATCGGCAGGACATCGAGCAGTCCGGCTTCAGGGTTGTACTTCCGCTTTGTCTTTTCGAGAGAGTTTGCGTACTCCTCAGAGCCGAGAATGGGATTCGCTTTCTTGAGTGCCTCGTCTAATGTCTCAGGTGTCGCATTAAGTATCCGAGTCAGTTCGTCCTTCATGAGCCTTACGATCATTTTCTGAACGCTGAGAATCCTCAAAAGCTCCGGGGATAATTTCACTTCCGCGTCCTGAATCAGAATGTCGCGCTTCTTCCCGTCGTATTCGTCCAAAACTTTCTGGAATGACGAAAGAATTTCAGCGTCAGCATTTTCATGTGAGAAAACGTCCGCGCCGAGTCCCAGTTTCGCGAGGAGGCTCCCGGAATATTCGAGGCTCTGAAGAAGTGCTTTGAGTGTCGGCAGAATCACTTCAGCCCCGGCGAGGTATGCGAGAGTCAGCAAGCCCTCAAAGAATTTCCCGAAGTCGTTTATGTCGAGGAGGCTGCACCCTGAGAGCGAGAATTTCTGCGCCGACCATTTACCCGATGAGCTGTGAAAGTGAAGGCCGTTCACAAAGTACGAGTATATATATATCCTCAGCCACGCATTATTTGAGTCGATCCGCCGGGTCTCTTGAATCTCATCGGCAATCCTCAGCAGACAATACCGCCGCGCCGTGTCGTAATTTGAGTCGTCCTTTGATGCTCCGTCAAGCTGTGAATATAGCAGGTACTCAAGCCCCTTGTAGGCCATAATCCTTATGTTGTCTTCCTCGCTGGCGGGGTACTGCCTCTTGTCATCCTCGTCAGCAAAAAGAAAGAAATTGTAAACGTACCGGGCCATGACAAAGCATCTTTCAGCGCGCTCCGCGTTCGTGAGCGATGAGTCGTCATTGTTGAAGCGGCTGACCATTGACAGGTAATCGGCTCTGACTTCGCGGAAATGACCCTTTGCGTAAAATGAGTCCGTGAGATATGCGGAGCTGTATTTACCGTTTGTGGGAATGCTCATGATTTTGTCCTGCAAAAATTTCGGAAGCTCGCTGAATGTTTCCGGGACTGACGCTTTTTTCGGCAAAAATTCTTGTGATGCCTGCGGTGAATTGTTGTGCCCTTTTGACTCTGGCGTGTAGGGGTCGAGAGGGACATAGCCGCGTGTGATTAGCATCTCTATTTCCGGGTCAATGTCGTCCGGGATGTCAGGTATCGAATCGCCTTCCGAATCTCCTGCGGGCTTAAAGGCATTGAGTCTTTCACGCGCTTTCTTGATGAGGCCGGAATTTTCCCACGCCTTTATTTTTTCTTCAGGGAATGGGACTGCTGACTCTACATTCTGAATCTGAATTTTACCGCTGTCGTTCATGCTCCTTGTGAATCTCACGGGGTGTCCTTCTGCTGACGGCTCAACCTCAAGGAACACCGCGAGCAATGGATCAATAATATTCTTCTCGTTGAAGGTGAATAAATTTCTGTCTTTAGTGCGTACTTTTCCGAACGGCGGATCATTGTATCGCATGAAAAATTCTATCTCGCCCTCCTCCGAAAGAACCGACATGACATCAACCGAAAGCGACGGAATCTCTTCTGTCTTCTCCTTAACATCATAAGCCGCTGGGCCTTCTATGTTATTGCCGAGCCTGAAAGTTACGCGGATCATAGGCTTCATTTTCCCGCAGGTCAGCAGCTTCCGGCGCAATACGCGGTCTTCAACCTGATTCAGATGGACAAACACGGAGCCTTCAGACCTTAACGGGATATTATATTTCTTGAGAATGGGACACTTAATGAACCCGTACAATTTGTCCCTGTTGGGGTTGAAGTAGTCAAAATCTCCCTCGAAACGCTGAGTCTTCCAGTCGATTCGCTTCATTTCAGGTTCTTTGCGGACGACTATATTCGCCTTGTCTGAAATCCTCAGAGCGTCATCAATAATTTTCGAGTCGGTCGGCTGAGTCTCAAGCCATTCTCTTAAAGCGTCAATATTTGCCTGAGTGTTTAACGTTTCTTTGTCGGGCAGTGCCTTAATCTGATACTCTAAAAATTTCCATGAGACAGAGCACACAGCCTTGAAGCAAAACTCCCTGTAATCCTCCGGGTAATCGCTGTTCAAAATCACGCTGTCAATTACCCATCGCAGGAGCGCGTTCACCTGCGGGGGCTCAAGTTTCAGCAATACGGCAAAATTCTTAGGCGTTAAAGGCTCGCTGACAATCAGACATGCGGCGGCTAACATTCTGTTTGCTGCTGACGTTGAAGCGGTGAAGGCTGCCCGGAAGTCGTGAACTCCCATGAAAGTTTTCACGCTCTTTGCATTTTCGCCCATAAGGTAGAGAATGAATCCGTAAACTTCTGAAGCGGCTATGCTCGACTTGTTGGACCTCCACAAATTTTTTGCCTCGTCCGATATCTGACGCATTCGCATTGAGTACGGCCTGTCCTCCTGAACTTTAACGGCGTAACTGTATTTCGTCAGTATGCTTTCAAGTGCTGTCTGTACTTTGTCCTGCCTGTCAGTCTTGAACTTCCGGACGTAATCCGCGCTTAGAGTATAGCCCTCAAGTTTAGACTCGATATCATCATAACATTCGTCAAGCTCATCAATGAATGACACTGCCGGTGCTGAAGGCTTAATCTCTGCTGCGTGATGTGCGGGAATATATACGGGTGCTGCCGGAATTGCGGGGGGCTGAAATTGTGCGGGAGATTTTGCAAGCGGACTTATGCCCCATATCATCGGGTAAACGTAGAGTGCCTCGCCTGATTCGCTTCCGAGTGCTATTAGTTCTTCCTCGCACCTGAGAAGCAAGCCGGATGTTTTGCGTCCGTCCGGCATCAACATAATCTCGACATATTTTCCGAGATACTGTTCAATATTCTTGCGTTCCAAAGATTACCATCTCCATTAATTTTATTTTGCGAAATATTTACAGGCCCCCTCAAAAAATTTCATGCTGTAATTTCCCGGGACATTCCTGTAAAGATTCTCCCCTGCGCGTTCTATATGACCCATACGCCCGATTATTCTCCCGTCCGGTGAAGTGATGCATTCAACAGCGTATTGAGATCCTGACGGGTTGTCATGAGTCAGCATTGACGGTTTGCCGTTCTCGCCGCAATACTGCCCGGCAATCTGGCCATTTCTCATGAGCCGTGAAAATTCTGACTCGCTGCAAATGAATCTTCCCTCGCCGTGTGAGATCGGTATCGAGTACACATCACCCCTTTCAGTCAAGCTCATCCACGGAGAATTATTGCTCACGACAACAGAGCGTATTATTCTCGACTGATGCCGCCCGATTCGGTTGAATGTCAAAGTTGCTGACAGCTCAGAAGGCTTCACGAACCGGCCATGAGGCAATAACCCCGTTTTGATTAATGCCTGGAAGCCGTTGCAGATTCCGCAGACAAGTCCGCCCCTCTCGTCAATCAATTCTTCAACAGCACTCCGCACTTCAGGACTCCGCAAGAAGATCGCAATGAATTTCCCGCTTCCGTCAGGCTCATCACCGTTTGAGAATCCTCCGGGAATGATTAGAGCTTGCGAATCTCTCAGTGCCTTTGCGAATCTCAGCGCAGAATCCTTCATCATGTCCGGCGTTAATGAGCGCACTACAAAAATTTGCGCGTTTCCTCCGGCCTTGCTTACGGCTCTTGCTGTCTCGTACTCGCAGTTAGTCCCCGCAAAAACTGGTATCAAGAATTTTGCGCGCTTCACGGGGTTATGCGGGTATGCTGCTCTTTGGTTGTCAAAAATTGGGGTAACGTTCGGAATCTCTTCTGGCTCTTTCGTTGATGACGGGAATATTTCAGCCATACGGGAATCATACACCTTTTCGGCCTCTGATAAAAGAATTTTCACACTATTTGCGATTATTGCAGGCTCATCAATCACGCGACCTATAACAGGATAACCGAACGAATCATCTTCAACCTCTGCGACAAAGACTCCGCGACTCACTTCCGGGACGTTCGAGAACTCAAAGCCTAAATTATTTCCGAGGCACATGCGGAATATCTCCGGCTCGATTCCGTCAGACGAAACGAGAGAACACGCAAGAATTTTCCCCTGCTCATTCATGGCTTTGATGTCAGCAAAAATTTTCAGCATTGAGTCTTTCACAGGGAGTCCGCGAGAGTCATATTCAGGCTTAAGGATTATGACCTTTGAGCCGGGCCGCTTGAACTCAGGCGATATGATTCGGTTCACGTTTGAGACCGAGACAGCAAACGCCACCAAAGTCGGAGGGACATCGAGTCTTTCTCCGTCAGCAGTCGTGAATGTACCGCTCATTGAGTCCTTGCCTCCTATTGCGCCGACTCCGTAATCAATTTGCGCCTTCAACGCTCCCAATAACGCGCCGAAAGGTAGCCCCCATCTTTGCGGGTCATTCTCAGGCTTGCCGAAATATTCCTGAAGAGTCAGCCAGCAATGACTCAAATCTCCTCCGCCCGCCACAATCCTGCACAATGACTCAAGCACCGCTATATATGCTCCGTCAAAAGGCGACTGCCCAGACAAGAACGGATCAAAGCCATACGACATTAGCGAGCATGTATCAGTCTCACGCATGGCAGGAATTTTCGCGCACATGGCCATGATTGGAGTCTTCTGATATTTTCCCCCGAAAGGCATCAGCACAGTATGACCGCCGACAGTTGAGTCGAATCTCTCAGAGAGTCCGCGAGTCGAACACGCATTAAGATCCGCGAGGCATCCGGGAAATTCTGAGCGTGAAATTTTTGCGTGTGATTTGGGATTCACTTTCACCGTGATGTGCCGGGCTGCTCCGTTCGTGTTGATGAAAGCCCGCGAGATGTTTACGGTTTCTTTTCCGCGCCAGGTCATTCGCATTCTTCCTGAGTCATTAACCTTTGCGATTACGGTTGCTTCTACGTCCTCTGAAAGCGCGAGTGCTTTAACCCTCTCTACATTCTCAGGTGAAATCACGACGGCCATTCTCTCTTGGGACTCGCTCACTGCAATTTCTGTGCCGTCAAGCCCGGAATATTTCAGCGGAACAGCGTCAAGATTTATGTCGAGTCCGTCAGCCAGTTCACCAACCGCGACGCTGACTCCTCCTGCCCCGAAATCATTGCAGCGTTTTATGAGCCTCGTAAATTCGGGATTCCTGAAGAGACGCTGTAACTTTCTTTCCTCTGGCGCGTTGCCTTTCTGGACTTCAGCCCCGCAAGTGTCGAGTGATTTTGCGGTGTGTGAGACTGAAGACCCTGTTGCCCCTCCGATTCCGTCCCGGCCTGTTCTGCCTCCTAACAATAAAACAATGTCGCCCGGCTTGGGACTCTCGCGGATAACGTCTGACTCTTTCACGGCTGCTATTACTGCTCCGATTTCGAGTCGCTTTGCCCTGTAGCCCTCGTGATAAAATTCCTTCACTATTCCTGTTGGCAGTCCGATTTGATTCCCGTATGAGCTGTAACCCTGAGCGGCTTTCGTTATGATTGTGCGCTGGGGGAGCTTGCCAGGCAATGTGGACTCAAACGGACTCGCAGCACCTGTGACTCTCATGGCCTGATAGACGTATGCGCGACCTGAAAGAGGGTCTCTTATCGCACCGCCGATACATGTCGCGGCACCTCCGAAAGGCTCGATCTCTGTCGGGTGATTGTGAGTCTCGTTCTTGAAGAGAAGCAGCCATTTTTCACCGTCAACATTTATCCTTACTGTGCAGGCGTTATTTTCCTCGCTGTCGTAAATGTCATTGAGGAGTCCTTTTGACCGCAAATATTTCGCGCCTATCGTGGCAATGTCCATCAGAGTAACAGGACGAGAGTCAGAATATCCCAGCTCTTTGCGCATTGTCATGTATTGTTCGTAAGCAGACTTCACAGAATCGTCGAGGATTTCCGCGCCGTCAATCTGAGTCGTGAATGTCGTGTGCCTGCAATGATCGCTCCAGTAAGTATCAAGCACTTTGATTTCGGACTGAGTCGGCTTTCGTCCTTCGTCATCAAAATATTTCTTTACGCATAATAGATCTTCACTGCTCATTGCGAGTCCTTGAAGTCTCATTACGTCATCGATATTCTTCACGTCATCAGGAACGGGATAATCAGTATCAAGCGATTCATATTCACCGATTTGTGCCTCGCGAGCTTCGACGGGGTTAATGAGATGTTTTTTCACGGCCATGAAGTCGGACGTTTCACCGTAAAACAAGTAGACTCTCGCTGTCCTTATCAGCGGCCTGAAACCTAACAGCAATCCCGCGCACTGCATTGCGGAGTCTGCTCTCTGGTCGTACTGGCCCGGAAGAAATTCGACAGCAAGGACATAATCAGCGTCATTCGGAATCTCCGTCAGCACATTGTCCGTGAAAGGCTCTGCGAAAATTGAGTCTCTGCATTCCTCAAGCTGTGAGTCGGTCAGGCCCTGAACATCATAGCGGCTGAGTATGCGCAAGTTTGTGATTGACTCAGAACCTTTGAGGGATTGTATTTCTGCGAGGAGTGATAACGCTTCGGGACTGTGCGAGTCTTTGCGCTCCGTGTAAATTCTGTGTACCAAGTTGATGCCTCCATGTGGAATATTTTGCGCTAAGTTTAACATGCAGGCATTTATTCCTGAGAGTGATATATGGTGCGTGAATTTTTGGGATTTGACTCAGCGGTGAAGTTTTTATATCAAAAATTTACCTGACGGCTATAAAATGTGAGGGCATTCAGGCAAATTAATCTTGAAGACTCAACACTGCGGTGCGCAATGCCGAGAATGACAAGCAGATAACGCTTCAGACTTAGAACAGCTGCGAGATTAAGTATGCTGCAGTAACAACAGCTCCCGATACGTAAGCAAACATCTTGTAGACCTTCATAGCATTGTCGTAAACCGTCTCAGATGAACAAGCGGGAGAATCAATTTTTTTGCGTACAAAACGCCCGTATAACCTTTTCATAGCATGGACTCCCTTTCTCATTGCATTTGTTTTTGTGGATGTGCGAATTATACTGAAATTTACGCAGCGAATCAAGAAAAATTTTCTGTGCTAATATAATCTCATCCCTCATAAAAGGAGTGTTTATGCACTTGCGAATCTTACACACATCAGACTGGCACATAGGCAGGAAACTTAAAGAGCATGACCGCGCCGAAGAGTTTCGGAAATTTTTTGCGTGGCTCGGAGACGTTATAGCCCGTGAAAATATTGATGCCCTCATCGTATCGGGAGATATTTTTGACACGCGCAGCCCTTCAGCAGAAGCACAAGAGATCTATTATTCATTCCTCGCTGAGGTCTCCGGGAAGTCATGTCGGCATGTCGTAATCACATCAGGCAATCACGACTCAGCAGCATTCATTGACGCGCCCTCAAAGATTATGAGCCGACTCGAAATTCATCTTGTGGGACGCTCGCGGGATGACGAAATCATTACCCTCAAAGATGAATCAGGAAGCCCGGAAATGATCGTATGTGCCGTGCCTTTCCTCAGGGATAAAGACTTGAGGACGGTAAAAGCTGAGGACACATTCACGGACGTTGAGCGGCAAATCAAAACGGGGATAAAGAATCATTACGCCGAAATATTTTCACGCGCTCTTGAGACTCGCGGCGACAATGACATACCTATAGTTGCGACGGGTCATTTGTTCCTTGAGGCCGAGACAACGAGAGCTGACGAGGGAGAGCACTCACTCTACGTAGGGACGGCGATAAAAGTCGGGACTGACATTTTCCCGGAGGATATAGCGTATGTCGCATTAGGTCATCTTCATTCACCGCAGAAAATCGGACGGCCTAACATACGTTACAGCGGTTCGCCTGTCTATATGTCGTTCGGGGAATTGGGAGTCACAAAGACTGTGAGCGTTGTTGATTTCGACGGGAAGAATTTTGCGGGAGTGCGTGAGATTGATATACCTGTCTTTCAGGAGATGGCGAGAGTCTCGGGGGACATGGCCGGGATTGAGAGCGGTATACGGGAGCTCGTCAGCAAAAATAAATCAGTGTGGCTTGAAGTTATTTACACGGGAGATGTGCGGCCTGCTGACATTCAGAAGGAGCTTTCAGACTTGGTGAAGGACTCAGCCGTTGAGATACTCAGCATCATAGACAAGATGAACTATAAGATACCGGGAGACGGCGCGAATGATTTTGACGGTAAAATTCTCAGCGACATTGAACCCCTCAGAATGTTTGAACGACTCATGACAAGCAAAGACGTTCCGGAAGAAAAGCAAGACAAAATGAAGCAGCTTTACAGGGAAATATTGCAGGAAGTCAGAGCGGAGGAAAAATAATCATGAAGATACTGGCAATCACACTGACGAATCTTAATTCACTTCGCGGAACATGGACGATAAATCTTGAGGATAAAGCGTACACATCAGCCGGGATTTTCGCGGTTACAGGGCCTACGGGAGCAGGAAAGACTACAATATTTGACGCGGTATGCCTCGCGCTTTACGCAAAGACTCCGAGGCTCGGAAAAATTGAGGGCCAGAATAACGAAATCATGTCAAAGCACACTGACAACTGCATGGCAAAGGTGAAATTCGAGTCCAACAAGACAATTTATATCTGCGAATGGATGCAGTACAGAGCAAGGGGCAAACTCCAGACCAAGCACACAATATCATCAGACGGAAAACAGCTCAACGAAACAAACAGGCTCTCAGAAACATTAGACCTTGTAGAGAAAATAACGGGGATGGATTTCGGGCGATTCGTTCAGGCTATGCTGCTTGAACAGGGAGGCTTCGACAGATTCCTTAACGCCGGGAAAAGTGAACGCGCTGAAGTCTTAGAGCTTATCACAGGAACAGGAATATACAGCACAATCTCACAGCATGTTTATGAGCGCAACAGGAGGGAACATGAATCACTTGAAGCAAAACGAAAGGAGCTTGAGACAGAACAGACTCGTTTTGCCGGAATGAGTGAAGAGAGTTTGCAGTCAGAAATTTCACGCAAGGAAGAAGAAATCTCACAGGCAGAGTCAGAGCACGAGTCAACCCAAAAATTATTGGCGTGGCACAAAGACATTGCGAGGCTGAAAAATGACATGGCCGGAGCAGAGGAGTCATTGAGGATTCACGAGAGGCGCGCAGAAAGTTTCGAGCCTGAACGGAAGATTTTAGAGCTTGCAGAAAGGGCAGTGAGTCTTGATGGCGAATACAGGACGCTAATCGCCAAACGTAATGAGAAAAATAAAGCTGCTGATGAAATTTCGAGTCTGTCAGCAAGAGTCTCAGCACAAGAATCACAATGCCGTAATATCTCGGAAGGTCTTCCCGCTCTTGAGTCTGAACTGTCGCGTCTGAAAGGAAATATAACGGATGATCCCGGCGTAATTCTTGCGAGGATCGAGTCGGCAGTGAAAGATTATGAGTCCAAGAAAAAAGATTTTGCGGAGTCTGAAATGGCATCTGACAATGCTGGCCGTGAACTGAAAGCTGCAAAAGATAATCTCAGCCAGATAGAAGCTCAGGGGAAAAAATTGTCAGCAGAGAGAGACAGACTTGAAGAAAGACGCAGGGAGCTTCACGACAGATTCATGAGCATGGACGCAAAGACACGCGAGGCAGTATTGGATGAGGAACGCGCAAAACTTAAAGAAGGAATCCCCTGCCCTTTGTGCGGCTCAATGACTCATCCCGGAGTCGCTCATAAAGTTTCAGGCGGCGAAAATCCTGACAGCTTGTTTGCACTCAAAGCCAAACTTAACGAGGAATGCAGGAAAGCAGAAGAGGCCGTGAGAACTGCGGAACAGAAATTGCAGGAAGCTCGCGAAAAATGGCAGGCATCATGCGCGGAAAAGATGGCGGCATTCAAAAACTTCACGCGGTATGTGGAAGATTCTGTAACAAAAAAAAGAAAACTCTTAGAGGCAAAAGCAACACTCACTGAAGCGATACGCCCGGCGGGAATCTCATTTGATGATGACACAGAAGAAATGATAACGTTCATACGCAAATGGGCAGCAAACATTAAGGCTCTCGAAGATCGCATACAGACTTCACATAATGAGATGAGCAGCATACAGGCAGTAATAAATTCTGACAGTGAGTCCATCGACGAAAAGCGCAAAACGTTTCAGGCACTCTCAGAAGAAATTGACAGACTCGAATCATCATTTGCGGACAATATGAGGAAGAAAAATTTTGACGGTGAAGAAGCATTCCGGCAGGCACTGAGTCATTCAGGCGAGATTGAGTCATTACGGACGAAACGCGATGAGCTGTCAGCACAATCGGCCATGATTAACGGGGCATTGTCTAACATAAGGAAGCAGCTTGAGTCAAAACAGTCTGAGAATCTCACGCAGGAGTCTCCCGAAAAGATTGAAGCTCTTCACCGCGAGGAGGACTCGAAACTCAAAAGGCTTCAGCAGGAGAAAGGCATTCTGACTCAGAGACTGGCGAACGTGAAAGACAGCGCGGAGAAAGTGAAAGCTCTTCAGTCTCAGTATGACGCTCTGAAAGTTTCGTGTGATGACTGGGAAATGTTAAACGGTCTCATAGGCTCGGCAGGCGGGTACAAATTCCGGGTATACGCGCAGAAAGTAACGCTTGCCCTTGTGGTGAACAACGCAAATTTGTACCTGCAAGAAATGAATGGCCGCTACACTCTGATACTTACGCCGGAAGATGACAATCTCGGACTCAGCGTGAGGGACAGCGAACAGGCCGGAACGATTCGCCCAACGTCAAATTTGTCTGGCGGAGAGAAATTCATCATCAGCCTTGCTCTTGCTCTTGGACTCTCTCAGATCTCAGGCAGCAAAGCGCAGGTTGACTCGCTGTTCATTGATGAGGGATTCGGCTCGCTCGATGAAGACTCACTGAATGCCGCGCTCGATGCGCTCGGAGGAATCCAGCGCGAAGGAAGAATGATCGGTATCATCTCTCACGTCTCAGGCATAAGCGAACGCATACCCGCAAGGATTAATGTGATTCGCAAGTCTGAAGGCACAAGCGTTATTGAAGGCCCGGGCTGCTCATGTTCAGAATGAATCACAGGGAGTGAAGCGAAAACGTTCGTGAAAGTTTGACGTGATAATTTGCGCGTGATAGAATGCGTTTCGTGATTTGCGGGGCGTAGCGCAGTCTGGCTTAGCGCGCATGGTTCGGGTCCATGAGGTCGGAGGTTCGAATCCTCTCGCCCCGATAGAGACAAGAAGCCGGGATTCCTTTTTGGGAGTCCCGGTTTTTTGTGAAAGAAAGACTTTGAGCCGGATAAAATTCACGTGATGAAATATGTTTAATATACTTCCGATAATTTATAAGATTCCCAAAGCAAAGCAAAAAAAATTGAGAGCAGGTGCAAACCACGATGAGAATAATGAATAACATTCCTGCACTGACGGCTTTCACGTCGCTAAATTCTACAAACGATTCATTGCAGAAAATAATCGGCGCGCTTTCGACGGGGCTGCGTATAAATTCGGCTTCGGATGATGCAGCCGGGTTCGCTGTGAGTGAGAAGATGCGCTCTCAGATTCGCGGGCTTGATACTGCTCTGCGAAATTCACAGGACGGAATATCTTTATTGCATACTGCTGAAGGTGCGTTAGGCGAGACGAACTCAATGCTTCAAAGGATGCGGGATCTGTCTGTCCAGGCAAGCAATGATTCTCTAACGTCAAATGACAGGCAGTATATACAGCTTGAGATTGACGAGATAATGAAACAGATAGACCAGATTGCGAACACGACACAGTTCAACAAGAAGAGAATCCTTGACGGCTCATCGGGTGCTTTGTGGGCATCGAGTGATCCGGGAGTCAGCGTGAGGGTGAACGGCGGTTTGACGAGGACGGACAATTTCGGGCAGAAGGTCAGCAGCGAGGGCAATTACAAAATCGAGATCAAAGCGAAACCGGGAGAAGCTCAGGTACAGAAGAGCGGAATATTCACCATAAAGAAAATTGAGCCTGTGAGAGATGCAAGTACATATGACTGCGAAATAAATATTAATACTGGCATGGATACATCTACAGGGCTTGCGTCAGGTACAAACTGGAAATTCGAGGGAGGAGTCCTGACTATAACAGGAGACGGAAATTTCAGCATAGTCGGCGATACTACGTCAACAGCAAACCGTATAGTTGTCCCTGAAGGGATTAACGCAAAAGTAAAGCTCCGTGACGTAAATATCGAATCTGCGACAGGAAGCGCATTCCAGATAACCGGCTCAAATGTAAGAGTGTTTCTTGAAGGCGAGAATACTCTTTCAGGCGGAGGACCTGAGCAGGCTGGCCTTGAAGTTAGGAACGCAAAAGATGACGGCCCTAAAGGTTCTGTAGAAATTAACAGCGTCGGCGGCTTAGGCTCTGAAGAAGGCATACTTAACGCGCACGGCTCCGGGTGCGGTGCAGGCATAGGCAGTTCGTGCCATACACCGTTAGAAAATGTAGGTTACAGCGTCGGGAAAATCACAATCAACGGCGGAACAATTAACGCAACTGCTGCAGGAGGAGCGGCAATAGGCGGAGGAGGGCATTTCTCAGACCATCCCAGCGAAGAACCCGGAGCGCATGTGCAGATTACAATCAACGGCGGAAATATAAGCGCAGTCAGCGGCGGCGGCGCAGGAATAGGATGCGGAGTAGCCTGCCTTTATGACAGCAGCAACGTGGATTACATCACAATCAACGGCGGAACTATCAAAGCACGGGGCGGAGCAGGCTCGGCGGCAATCGGAGGCGGTGCAGGAGGCAACAGCGGCGTAATAAGAATAAACCGCGCGGCAGAACTTACACTTCAAGGCTGGATAGATACAGAAAACGGACGTTCACAACCCATAGGAAGAGGCAGAAACGGCGCATTGACAGGGAGACTTTACAATGACGTAGAGTTTCACGGTAATTCAAGATACTGTATTGAAGAAATCCCGGAGTTTTACGATTCGCAGGGTGTCTTCATGGTAACTCAGCCGCAGAAAATTACCGTCATTCAGGGTGATGGAAAAACTGCCGAAGTGATGCTTTACGCCAAAGATACTATCTATGATGTACGCGACAAACTCAATGACGCAATAGCCAGCGGTCTCGGACAGGCAGCATACACTTCAAACGGAGGAAGTTTTGTCAGTTTTGTAGAATCCGGCAAAGAGAGCGAAGCAGGCTATGAAACTGTAGCGGGAACATTCGTTATCCGTTCAGCTGTACCGGGCAGGGACGGTGAAATAGTATTTTCGTCAGATAATCAGGATTTGCTTAACGCATTTGGACTCAATACCATTCAGGAATCTTCAGAGTCTAAATTCACAGCCTCAGTATATGACGCTCATTCAGGCGCGAAGGTCAACACAATGACGGCTGAAAGCGGGAAGTTCAAGAGCATAATACCGCCCGAAATTGATATTGAAATTGACCCAATGACAACGACAATTTCAGCAAACTGGGACGAAAACACAAAGCGATTCATTTTCGGCGGCAATGATGACTACATGACGATGCTTCACCTCAAAGACAACGGGATAACCTTTCACACGGGCGCGAACATGGGGGAAGATTTTTCCATACAGCTCGGCGACATGTCAGCAAAGTCCCTCGGCCTTTCACGTGTAAACCTTTCAACAAGAGAGTCAGCAGCAAGCAGCATAGGCATAATTGACCGCGCAATAACACGTATCTCATCACAGCGCGCTAAAATCGGAGCATACATCAACGGCCTCGAGCACACAATGAGCAGCCTTACAACGACAAGCGCAAACCTCACAGAAGCAGAGTCAAGACTGCGCGACGCGGACATGGCAAAAACGATGATGGATTTCGTGAGACTCCAGATTCTGAATCAGTCGGGTACTTCAATGCTTGCACAGGCGAATCAGATCCCTCAGTCCGTAATGAGCCTCATGCAGTAGAACAGGGCAGAAGATTTTTGCGGACGTGATATTATTTGCGCGTTGAAATTTTGAGAAGGGAGATTCATTCATGAAAGTAATACTGAAATCGGACGTGTCGAAACTCGGCAAGGCAGGAGCACTCGTAGACGTAAGCGACGGGCACGCAAGAAATTTCCTCATCCCCAAAGGGCTCGCAATCGAGGCGACTCCCGGCAAGCTCAACGAATGGAAGAATGAGCAGGCAAGACTCAAGGCAAAAGATGAGAAGCTCCGCGCTGAAGCATTAGCCCTTCAGAAAAAATTGCAGGGGAAATCCGTAACAGTTGAGGGCAAAGCAGGCGAGAACGGAAAATTATTCGGCAGCATCACAGCGGCTCAGGTTGCGGAAGCTCTCGAGGCACAGCACGGTCTCAAAGATTTTGACAAGAGGAACATCAAACTTGACGACACAATAAAGCAGCCCGGAAATTTCCCGGTATCACTCAAACTTTACCCCGGCATTCAGGCTGATATGACTCTGGCCGTGAAAGTTTCATGACGCAGGATTATTCCTCACTCCCTAACAGCCCTGACGCTGAACGCTCCGTATTGGGCTCGTGCCTTCTTTCGTCTGAAGCATTAGGGACAGCGATTGAGATTCTCAAGCCGGATGATTTCTTCAACGTTTCGTACAAGACAGTGTTTGAGATTCTCTCGTCAATGTATTTTGATGACAAGAAGATAGATTTTCTCACGTTCTCGGAGGAGCTTAAAGCGCGCAATCTTCTTGAGACTCTCGGCGGCCAGATGTTTATAGCCGGGCTTATGTCCTCAGTAACAACCACTGCGAATATTGTTACACATGCTGAAATTGTGAAGGATTACGCTGTAAGAAGGCGGCTTATTGATGCGGGCGAAAGAGTCATAGCCCTTGCGAATAAGACTGACAACACAACAAAGAGCATCATTGAGGAAGCACTGAGATTAATCTTTGAGGCGGCGCAGAACAGAAGCTCAAATGATTTCCGTCATGTGCGCGAGATAATCGGGCCTGTTTTTACGGGAGTTGAAGAAAGATACAAGGATAATGATAACCGTGTAGCGGGTTATTCTACGAGCTTCACGGATCTTGACTCGTTCACTGGAGGATTGCAGCCCGGAAGCCTCACGATAATAGCGGCCCGCCCCTCAATGGGAAAAACTGCATTCGCCGTGAACATCGCGCAGTTTGGAGGCGGAGAGTCCAACCGTCCTGTATTGGTATTCAGCCTTGAGATGCCAGCAGAACAATTAGTGCTCCGTATGCTTTCTGCGGAGTCTGGCATAAATCTTTCAGTAATGAGCGCGGGAACGTTCGACACAAACGGCCTTAAAGAAGTTCAGAGAGCCTGCAATGTTTTGTCGAAACGCAATATTTACATCAATGATGATTCAGGGCTGACGGCAATGGATTTCCGAACGAGATGCAGACGATTCAAGACAAAGCACCCTGACTTAGCACTTGTTATCGTTGACTATTTGCAGCTCATGAGCTCGGGAGAAGGACGCACGGAAGGAAGGCAGCAGGAAGTATCAGACATTTCACGAATGCTCAAGGTGTCAGCAAGGGAGCTTGAATGCCCGGTGATCGCTTTGTCGCAATTGTCCCGCGCTGTAGAGTCGAGGACTGAGAAGAAACCGCAACTTTCAGACTTGAGGGACTCAGGAGCTATTGAGCAGGACGCGGATCTAGTATTGCTCATGTACAGGGAGGATTATTACGGCGAGAACGAGAACAACGACTTGCAGGACAGCGAGGCAGAAATAAGAGTCGCAAAGAACAGAAACGGCAGAACAGGAGTCTTCAAGCTCGTATTCAAGAGAGAGTTCACACGATTCGTAAATCACGCTGAAAATATTTAGGGTACAGGGGACAGGGGACAGAATACAGAGTAAAGAAGATAACCCCTAACCCCTAACCCCTAATCCCTAATCCCTAACCCCTGCTCCTTATTCCGTCCTCAATGCGTCTATAGGGTCAAGGTTTGAAGCCTTCCACGCAGGCCAGAAACCGAACAATATCCCAATGAACGCAGAGAATCCCGCAGCAATTATTATCGACTGACCCGAAATTATCGTCGCCCATCCGACAAACTCAGTAACAGCTTTCGACACTCCAACGCCTATTGAGATTCCTATACCGCCTCCGAGCAATGACAGCACAACCGCTTCAGTCAGAAACTGGACACGGACATTTGACGGCCTCGCGCCAACGGCCATGCGTATACCGATCTCCCGGGTGCGTTCGCTCACTGACACCAGCATAATATTCATGATGCCTATTCCGCCGACAAGAAGAGAGATTGAAGCGACAGCACCGAGCAGCATACTCATAACATTTGCTGTGCTTGCCATGCTCTCTTGTACCTCCGTCATGTTGCGCACGTCAAAATCATTCTCGACTCCTTCCGTGAGTTTATGACGCTGGCGGAGCAATGATATTATTTCTTTCTCTGCTGACGAAACAGAGTCCTTGTCTTTTGCCTGAACGTTAATCCTTCTCACTGTGTCGGCTCTTGTCCCGGCCCGTGAGAGTCTTCTCTGCGCTGTCGTTACCGGCACAAGAATGAAGTCGTCCTGATCCTGCCCCCATGAGTTTGCGCCCTTCTTCGTAGTCATTCCCACAACACGGAAAGGAATGCTCCTGATTCGTATCGTCATGTCTACAGGGTCAGAATATCCGAATAATTCCTTTGCTACTGTCTGTCCTATCACGCAGACTTTCGCGCCGCTCCTCACGTCCTGTTCCGTGAACATTGCCCCGCTTGCCATCGTCCAGTTCCTGACCTGCAATATATCCGGCGTGCTTCCTGTGATGCTCGTGTTCCAGTTTGAATTGCCGAAAATCACCTGAGCTGACGAATTTACTTCCGGCGCTGTCCTAGCGACTGAGAATGTCTGTTCCGCAAGCGCGTATGAATCTTCAAGCGTCAATGACTGCCCCGAACCTGCTGCCCCTCTCGCGCCCGTTGAGTTTGGCGGTGCCGGCATAACGATTAACATGTTTGACCCGAATCCCGATAACGCGCTCTCTACTTGCTGCGCTGCCCCTCGTCCGATTGCTACCATCGTGATAACCGCTCCGACTCCGATGATTATTCCGAGCATCGTTAAGAGTGAGCGAGTCCGATTGCTTAACAGTGATCGCAAAGCCGTCTTTATTATTTCCATCTGCAAGAGTCCTCCGCGTGAAAAATTTTTTTGTCATTATAAATTAGCGCGTGCTGTTGTGATTCTTAAGGAGGCGAAAAGAATTAATGCTATAATGTTGAACACTCAATGAAAAAATTTACGCTGTGAAAGGAAGTATCATTAATCATCATGGAACCGTTATACAAGACCTACAAGCCCGCAAAAAGAGGTTTCTTCAAGCTGTGGTTTCTCGCAATTATTCTTCTCGTTCTTGCTGGTGTCGCAAATTACTTCAAGCCCGGCGAGTCGTGGCTCAAATGGGTATGGATTGCCGCATGTGTCGCTGACATTCTCATAGTGCTTTACATTTTCGCAAAACGCTGGACAATTTCTCTCACTCTCAAAGACAATCCCTCAAAGCCTGACGATCAGGAAGTATCATTCTCGGAGTGCAACCCCTGCAAGCCGTTCAGCTCAGACTTCAAGAAGTCAATCGAAATCGGACTCGCAAACATTGAGCACATAGAGATAAAGCAGACAATGATGCAGGCACTTCTGAACATCGGCGACATAGTTATAGCCTCATCAGGGACGGGACGCGAAGAGATCCAAGCACCGAGTATCCCTAACCCTCAGGCAGTCCGCGACGAGATACAGCTTCACGCGAGCAATTACCGCAAATAAATCCCTGCACACATTACACGCAGAAGAAACAACGGGAGCTTTGCCGCTGAGACATTGCCCCCGTTTTTATATGCCCAAAATTTTATGGCTAGGATACGGCCATGATGTGAAAGATTATTTTTTGTTGAGGCATTCTTTAAGTACCTTCATCATTTCGAGGCTCTTGAACGGTTTCGGAAGATAGTCATCAAATCCCATCGCTATATATTCAGCCCGCGCATTTCCCCCGGCGTTCGCAGTAAGTGCTATGAATGACGTACCGGGCGCGTACTTTTTCGCATGGCCGAGAGTCTCTACTCCGTCCATACCGGGCATTTTGTGGTCAAGAAATACTATGTCATAATGAGCCGCTTTTATCTTCTCTAATGCTTCCTCACCTGACTCGGCTGTCTCAATGTCAGCAAGGGACTCTTTCAGCATACCTTTTGCGACAACAAGATTAACCGGCGTGTCGTCAACAACAAGAATTTTTGCTCCCGGCCACACCGAAGGCCCGTCATCATTCACAGCCTCTTCGGGGGCGGCGTTCTGCATGAACTCTTCATACTCTTTGATTGTTATGTTGTCCCCGCGCGAGATCCTTTGAGGAACGTTGAATGTTATCTTTGTGCCCTCGCCGTATTTGCTCTCAAGCTGTATATTCCCGCTCATTATGTGTATTATGTCCCTCACAAGAGCAAGTCCGAGTCCCGCTCCGGGTATGTGCCTCGTCTCAATGATATTCGCCCGCTCGAAAGGCTCAAAGATTCGTCCGCTCTCTTCCTCCCTCATTCCCATTCCTGTATCTTCAACGCTCACTGAGAGAATGACCGCTGAATTTCCGACTCCCGCAGTATTTCCCGCAACGTTAAGAGTTATGCTGCCTTTCTGCGTATACTTTGCTGAATTGTTCAGAAGGTTAGTCAAAACTTGCTTAAGCCTGAGCGAGTCGCCGTGAAGATGTTCAGGGAGAGTCGGTTCTGCGCTGAGGATGAATTTTACGGGTTTCCCTGAGATTAACGGTGTAATGTAGCTCTCGCAGTCCTTGAGAATCTCCCACAGGTGATAATCTGACTCGTAAAGCTCCATTTTCCCGGCCTCAATCTTTGAGATGTCAAGAATATTGTTGACGATGTTCAGCAAGTGTTCTCCCGCGTCCTTGATGTCGTTCGATGCTTTTCGTGTCTCGTCATCTTTTGCCTCTGAGTAAATCATCTCATTGATTCCGAGTATCGCGTTCATTGGCGTGCGAATCTCGTGCGACGTGCTAGCGAGGAAATTGCTTTTTGCCTTGTTTGCCGCTCCTGCCTGCCTCATTGACTCTTCTGCCGCGAGCCTTGCTTCTTCCGTTTCATTCTGCGCGCTTATGAGCCGTCTGTATGTAGGTGCCTCAAGGTAGAAGAACGTGAACACAAGCATCATTGTTGCGACGGTGTAGACGAAAGGAAGATTTATACTGAAAAGGTACTGCATGACGAATGAGTCGATCAGCAGAATAAACAGCAGGTTCATCACAATGAATTGTCCTTTTCCGTAATGCTCCTGATAAAGAAGCTGCAATACGAATCCTTCAATCACAAACAGAACAGCAAAGCCCGGTGAAAATACCATGTACAGCCTGTCATTACTCCTGAACACAAAGAGAAGTACAATGCTCATGGTGAGAATGAGAAAATGTATGTCCGTGAATCTCCTGCTGATTACGTTTGTATAAGCCGCAACGTAGCACATTAAGCAGTAAGCGTTGAAATTGATTGTCGCGTAGAATGCTCTCGTCCAAAGTGTAGCTGTCTTCATGCCCGTCGTAATATCGAGTACGGCCTCAAAGATTGCGGCGACAAGAGTCGAAATCACAAGAAGAAGATACCGCCTGTTAATCTCGGACTTAGTAGCCATTCTCCCGCCCAGGAAAGCAGAGAGGACACAGAGAAACGGAATCATAGAAAGCTCTATAAAAGCCTCGTTAAAATGTAAAGCCATCGTGAAAAGCAAAGCCCCTTTTGTGTGAAAATGTGATTAACTGAGTATAGCACCTTGACCGATTCGGCGCGTGATATAATGCCCTCACATATCCCAAAAAAGGACAGGCCTCATAAAAATGTTATTCATGATTGACACTAACAGGCACTTAGAACGACGACTAACGCCCCTCAATGTATGGTCGCTTGCATTCGGCTGCGTAATAGGCTGGAGCGCGTACGTAATGCCGGGCACTGTATTTCTTCCTAACGCCGGGCCATTAGGGACTCTTATTGCTATGGAGCTTGCGACTCTTGTCATGCTCATAATTGCGTACAACTACAGCTACATGATAAAGAAATTCCCATTGACCGGGGGAGAATTTATTTACGCGAAGATGGCATTCGGAGAGACACACGGATTTTTATGCGCGTGGTTCTTGAGCCTCTCATATTTATCTGTTATCCCTCTTAACGCTACGGCCATGAACTTAATCATGCGTGCGGTTGCGGGCGACACGTTTCAGTTTGGGTTTCACTATGTAGTATCGGGCTATGATGTTTATTTCGGCGAGATGGTTCTTGCGATTGGCGCGCTGTTTTTGTTCCAGCTGATTAACTCTGCGGGTGTTCATGTTACGGGTAAGATTCAAACGTTCCTCGTGATGATTCTTCTCGGGGGAATATTGATTCTGATAGGCGGCGCGATGTTCAGCCCTGACGCTTCAGTCTCGAACCTTCACCCGATGTTTCACCCGATAGACTCATCATTCACGAAAGGAATCGCGGCTCAAATAATCGCAGTGTTTGTTACGGGGCCGATGTCGTTCGTTGGTTTTGATACTGTGCCTCAGCTCATGGAGGAGTCGAAATTTTCGTCAGACCGCGTGAAAGTCGTAATGGATACGAGCATAATTTGCGGGGGAGCCGTGTATATCGCTCTGACAATTTTTGCGTGCGCTGTCGTTCCGTATGTGTATCATCATTCATGGCCGACATATATCGCAGACCTTCCGAATCAATCCGGCACAGCGGGAATTGCGACACTCAACGCGGCGCGGATCGTCATGGGCAGCAAGGGATTAATCATTCTCACAGCGTCAGTGCTTGCGGCAATGCTTACGGGCATGATTGGCTTCTACATGGCAACGAGCCGGCTTCTTTACTCGATGTCGCGTGACGGAATGCTTCCGGAATGGTTCGCTTACCTCAACAAAAACGGAGTGCCTACACACGCGGGACTCTTCTGCACGGTGATAGCTGCTCTCACATGCCTGATGGGACGCGCTGTGATGGGATGGGTTTTCGACATGGCCTCAACGGGAGCCGCGATAGGATTTGCGTACACGTCGATAGCTGCTGCTAAATATTCGTGGCAGGAAAAACGTACGGACATATTGATATTCGGCGTGCTGGGATTCATTCTCTCATTGATGATGGCGGTGTTCTTATTGTTCCCGTTGCCCGGCCTTAATGTCTCGCTCGGAAATGAGTCGTATACCCTTCTGTTCTTATGGGTAGTAATCGGTACTCTGTTCTACGTAATACGGCGTACTTGGGGGGGGGGGGGGGGGGTA
>CAMHMH010000006.1 GCA_946186205.1 uncultured Fretibacterium sp.
TCGTTGAGGGTTATTGTGCAGTCTTCGTTGAAGCAGGAAGCCCCCGCTTCTTAAAACGGGGGTATGTTCACTTTTTTAGTGAGCCTGAAATTTTTTGCATTCCGTATCGTTACCCATTCGCCATTTTCCACAATCCTCGACACTAACGGCTCTATAACGCTGGCATTCAATGAGTTTGCGAGCTCGTTCATGTTTGTTGCGTTGGTAGTTATGATAGTCTGCATTCCGTGACGGTATCTGTAATCGATTATCTGATAGAGGTATTCTATGCCTTTTTCTGTTGCTTTCTCCTTGCCTAAGTCATCAAGAACCAGGCACGGCGCATTGTAGAATTTCTTCCTGACGCTGAAAAACTCATGATTCTGATATGATTTGCGCATTTCGTTCAACAATTCCGGCACTGATATGAATAAAGCCTGACTGCCTGTATGCATTACTTCAATAGCTATTGCCGCCGCCAGATGTGATTTTCCTGTACCAGCTTTGCCCGCGATTATCAGTGAGGTGTGATTTTTTGCGGCGAGGATTGCTTTTGCTTTTGCCGAGATAATTTCTTCCGGCATATCTTTGTGTGTGTAACTTGAGAATGTCTGCATTGACTGAGAGACTGACAACCCGCTTCGCTTCATTCTGCCTTCAAATTCTGGGTCATACTTTGGCTTGTTGTTCTTGCAGCGTATGCGTGTTGTGTATCCTACTTGAAGCCTGTGATTTTTGAGGGTTATTACTGGGCGGCCTCCTCTTGGAAGTTCTTTTTTCTTGGTAAGCGGACACCAACCATCGCACGAACAGCATAAAGCGCATGTACGGTCTATCTTGAGTGCTTCTTCAAGCCCACGTTTGTCCTGCACTCTGTCAGTACGCAGCTCTTCTTCTTCAGCTTCTGGGAATTTCAGCCTTAAGTACTGCTCCATTGTGATTGGCGGTATTTTGATGGCTCCGTTCTCGTTTTTCTCTGCTTTGTTCAAGTCTGGTAATCCTTCTTCATTTATCGGCAGGCTTTCTATTAACGCTTCTTCATTTTCAATCTCAATTTCTGATATTTTGGCGTAGAGTTCTTCAAGCTGTGCGGGTATTCCTTCCTGTACATTAATGGCGGGAACATATTCAGCAATTACTTTTTCAGCTTCTTTGATGGGCATAATCGGCGCGGAAATATCTGGCATGGTTTCGCTTATGTTGTTATCTTTTGGCGCGGAAATATCACCGTTTGTATTAGTTGTGGATGATTTTTCTGCGTGAGTTCTGCTGTTCTGATTGGCGAGAATTTTGCCGATGTAGTTGAAAGTGAGCTGCTGAATGTCTCTTCCTTCGCGCATGAAAATCTCGCAGCACCTGTCAATTTCTTTCAGCAAACGTGCAGTTGTGTGATGCTTGTCCAGTTCTTTGAGTATTTCGCGTTCACTGTCTCTGAGTGTGGGTCTGTTTGTTTTCATGAGCAGGTATTCAGCGATGGGTCGCATAGCTTCAGGAAGTTCCGAGAGGTCATATATTTCTGCCTTAATTGGAGTTTTTTGTTTTTGAGGTTCTTCCGTGCTTATGGTGATTGTGTGTGAGTGAAGTGCTTCGGGTTCATGAGTCCCGCGTGTGTTTTCGGGGAGGTCGTTTTCTCCCGTAAGGTTAGATTCTAGATTCTCTCTTAAAGACTCTCTCTTATCTTCTTGCCCGACATTTTTGTCGCAAAGTCGCGACATTTTTTGCATTGTGTCATTGTCATCCTCAGCCTCATAATAACGTTCAGCATCATCCCCGCGAATGTAGAAAAGGCTGGGCATGTTTAACTTTGGAGCTTTTGGATCTTTGCGCTGAATGCGTACAACAAGGCCGAGGTTTATGAGAATGGCAATATGCCTCTGGATTGTGCGCGATGATTTTTGCGCGACGGATGCGATTGAAGAAATTCTTGCCTCTAATATGTGCGTGGTGTAGTTTGCCATGTCCACAAGAACGCTGTAAATATATTCTGTGGCCGCTTTGATTTCCTTGTCACGTATAACTTTTCTGGGTATCTTTGCGAAATGGGCTGTCTTCTTGGAGGCTTTATTCTGTTTTGTCTGATTTGCTTCTGTATGATGATTTTTTTCTCTTGCGTTTTGGTTATTCATGTTATAATCTCTCCTGTCTTTTTGGATGATTTGTATTATAGCATACCTAATAAATGCTGTAGTTCATGTTATAAGGCTGGCGGGTCTCGTATCTGTCAGCCACATTCTTTTTTTTGATGCCCTGTCTTTAAGACTTAGCTGAAATTCTTGCCTCTTATTTTTCGATATTGTAAAATGCGCTGAAAAATCCCTCTTTCATTCATGACATTATTATTTGCGGTCAGGAGGTTTCTGTTTCAGATGAATTATGATGTCTCTGTTGTTATCCCTCTGTATAACACAGAAAAGTATATCCGCCAGTGCGTTGACAGTGTTCTCGCACAAACGCTTACCAACTTTGAAATCATTATCGTTGATGACTGTTCTACAGATAACGGCCCTGCTTTATGCTCGGAGCTTTACGGAAAAAATGAGCGCGTAAAGATTGTGCATCATGACAAAAATTCAGGCTTAGGGGCATCGAGAGATACAGGCACGAAATATGCGAGCGGAAAATATATCTGCTACGTTGACAGTGATGACGAAATTCTGCCGGATCATTTAAGCAATATGTTCGCGACGGCTGAAGAGTATGACGCTGATGTCGTGCATAACACCCGGACTTATTCGCCGATTCCTGATGATGATGGAGCATACCCGCTCGAAATGATCGGAAGTCAAATTGTCTCGTACACTTCAGACATGAAGGAACTCACAGAGCTTGCAGTGCTGAATGATGATCTTTCTTCCCGCCTCGATGACTGGGAAAATCACAGCTATCACTTTTGCGCATGGAACAGCCTCTACAAGAAAGCGTTCCTCAGTGAGAAGAACATTACGTTCAACGGGATGAGATACTCTGAAGATACTGTATTTTACTTTCAGTGCATGTTCAAAGCCCGGCGTTTTGTCGTGCGTCCCGGCGCAAGCTACGTATACAGACTCACAGCAGACTCATTGTCCCGTCCCCAAAATCCCGCCGAAAGACTCGTCAAGGCCATGAACGCCCAGCTTGACATCATCAGAATCATGAAGCGAGTCACAAGCGATATGCCTTTCTTCAGGGACAGCGAGAACAATACGAGGCGCGCTGTTGATACGATACTTCTCAGCATGGAGAACGGCTTCATCAAACTTTCGTTTCAGAAATTAGGCGAGGAAGGCGCGAGAAAAGAAGAAATTGTGCATTCTTTCTTCACTGAAAATTTTGGTGAGAATGCTCCCTATGTTGAGTTTTTATTTTACGAGCTGCACAAGATATACCCGCCCATAATTGACTACGTAGAATTGAGCAAGAATCCGCCGGAAGAATGGAGGAAAAATATCGAGAAATGAACGCAAAAGTTTCTGTCATCGTCCCCCTGTACAACAAAAAAGATTATGTGAAGTTTGCAGTTGACAGCATATTGAATCAGACACTCGCAGACATAGAAGTATTGATTGTTGATGACTGTTCTACAGACGGAAGCCTCGAATTATGCCGGGAGCTTTACGGCCATAACGAAAGAGTCAGGATACTCAAGCAGCCTCATAACATGGGGCCGGGGTCAGCCCGCAACAGAGGCATCAGCGAGGCGCACGGCAAATACATAGTCTTTGTTGACGGTGATGATGAGATTCTGCCGGACAGGTCAAGAAAGATGTTTGAGACCGCAGAAAAGTATAATGCGGACATCGTGCACAACACAGAATTTCTTTTCCCCATTCCTGACGAGAACGGAAATATACCCCTTCAGCTTATTGACGGCAAAGTGAAATTATTCCCCATTTCCGGCAATATTAACGGCGATGACTACACCGAGATTACGCCGCTTGGCGATGACATGTCTTCAAGGCTTGAGGACTGGAAAAACCGCCGAATTAACTGGAGCGTCTGCAGCAAAATGTTCCGCCGTGATTTTCTCGTGGACAACAGCATATACCTTTCTGACATGAAATTTGGCGAGGATATGGTCTTCTGCTTTGAGTGCCTGTTCAAAGCAAAAAGTTATGTCATGATGCCGGGAGGAGATTACGTTTACAGGGTAATAGCTTCCTCATTGTCGAGGGCAAAGAAATCTTCAGCAAAAATTGTTACCGCGCTTCAATCCCAAATCACCGCAGTGTCAACCATGAGCAAAATCCTTAAGGATATACCTTTCTTTGTTCAGAACCCGCAGAAGGCAGTATATGCTGTTGAAAGAGTCCTTGATGACATTGAAGGAGGTTATATCAGGCCCGCTTATCAGGAACTTGGCGAGGAGACCCTCCGTTCTGACAAATTCATTCATGATTTCATGCTGTCAGAATTTGGAGACAAAGCGCCGTACGTTGAGTTTCTTTTCTACGAGCTTCACAATAATTACGAGCCTGTTATTGATTATCTCGGCCAGCTCAGTGATGTGGAAAACTTGAAGGCTTTGGCAAAAAGTTTCAGTGAAAAGGAGCATGGCAATAAATGAGCTGTGATGTTTCTGTCGTTGTGCCCCTGTATAACGCAAGGGAGTTAGTGAAGTTCACAGTGGACAGCATATTGAATCAGACGCTCGCAAACATTGAAGTGCTTCTTGTTGATGACTGCTCGACAGACGGAAGCGTTGAATATTGCCGTGAGCTTTACGGCCATGATGAGAGAGTCAAAATAATTCAGCAGCCAAAGAACATGGGGCCGGGCTCGGCACGCAACAGAGGAATAAACGAGGCGCACGGGGAATATATATCCTTTGTTGACAGCGACGATGAAATTCTCCCGGACATGTTCAGCAAGATGACAGATGTTGCGAGAAAGTACAACGCTGATGTTGTTCATGACACGAAATATTTCATGCCTCTGATTAATGAGGACGGCAGCATTCCCCTTCAGATGATCGATGACAGCGTGAAATTATTTCCCATCTCCGGGAATGCAAGCGGTGAAGGTTACAATGAGATAACGCGGCTTAGTGATGACCTTTCAGCGAGGCTTGAAGACTGGAAGAAACGACGTATAAGCTGGAACGTGTTCGCAAAGATGTTCCGCCGTAAATTTCTTTCGGACAACAATATACATTTCGCTGACATGAAATTTGCTGAAGATATGGTGTTCTGCTTTGAATGCTTGTTCAAGGCTAAAAATTATGTCATGATACCTCAAGAGAATTACGTCTACAGGATGATAGGCGCATCACTTTCGAGGGCGAAAAAGACATCAGCAAAAATTGTTACGGCACTGAAAGCACAGCTCGGAGCAGTCAGCAGTATGGGCAGGATACTCAGCAGTATTCCTTTCTTCACGCAGAACAAACGCGAGGCAGTTTACGCGCTTGAAAGAGTCCTTGATGACATCGAGGGCGGTTATATCAGGCCTGCTTATCAGGAACTCGGTGAAAAGGCTCTGCGCTCAGACAATCTCATTCATGAATTTATGCTTGAAGAGTTCGGAGACAAAGCACCCTGCGTAGAATTTCTTTTCTATGAGCTTCACAATAATTATGCGCCTGTTATTGATTATATAGGCATGGCAGGAGACATAGAGAGCTTGAAGGCATTCGCTGAAAGTGTGCGTGAAAAGGAGAAAGGCAAGCAATGAGCTATGATGTTTCGGCTGTTGTGCCAATGTACAACGCAAAAGAGTTAGTGAAGTTCACTGTCGACAGCATATTGAATCAATCACTCGCTAACATTGAGGTGTTAATTGTTGATGACTGCTCGACGGATAACAGCCTCGAATTTTGCCGTGAGACTTATGGCCATGACAGCAGAGTCAAAATAATTCAGCAGCCCAAAAACATGGGGCCAGGCGCGGCTCGCAACGCTGGCATAAAAAACGCAATGGGAAAATATATTGTCTTTGTTGACAGTGATGACGAGATTCTCCCGGACATGTTCAGCAAAATGTTTGACACTGCGGAGAAGTACAGCGCGGATATTATTCATTCAACACAATTCGTTTATGCTCTTCCTGATGAGGATGGAAATATACCCCTTCAGCTTGTTGATGACAGCGTGCAATATTTCCGAAGCACTATCGGAGGCGATTCATACAGTGAGATTACTCCGCTTAGTTATGACATGGCCGAAAGGTTTGACGGCTGGAAGAACCGCAGAATTAACTGGAGCGTTTGCGGGAAAATGTTCAGGCGTGATTTTCTTCTCGGCAATAATATATTCTTCCCTGAAATGAAATATGCTGAGGATATGATTTTCTGCTTCGCGTGCCTCTTCAAGTCAAAAAATTATGTCGTTCTCCCGGGAGGAAGCTACGTTCTCAGAATAACAGGGTCATCACTTTCAAGAGGAAAGAAATCTTCAGCAAGAATCGTTACGGCTCTCAATTCACAACTAAGAGCAGTCAGCAGCATGAGAAAAATACTTGATGAGATACCTTTCTTCGCTCAGAACCCGGAAAAGTGTATATATGCGCTTGATAAAGTAATCGATGACATCGAACGGGGGTATATAAGGCCGGCTTATCAGGAGCTTGGCGAGGAGGCTATACGCTCTGACAATCTCGTTCACAAATTCATGCGTGAGGAATTTGCAGAAAAAGCACCCTATGTTGAGTTCCTGTTCTATGAGCTTCACAGAATTTATGAGCCTGTTATTGATTACATAGGGCAGTCAGGAGATACAGAAGGCTTCAAAGAATTTGCGAAAAGTTTGCGTGAAAAGGAGAAAAAATAATGAGCTGTGATGTTTCTGTCGTAGTGCCAATGTACAACGCCGGGAAATTCATACGTCCATGCGTTGGCAGTGCGCTGAACCAGACAATGAAAAATATTGAGGTGATTATCGTTGATGACAGGTCGACAGATAACAGCCTTAATTTATGCCGCGAGATTTACGGGGGCAATGAGAGAGTGAAGATATTCCAGCAGCCTGTGAATCACGGACCGGGCGCGGCCCGCAACAGGGGGATAAGAGAAGCAAGCGGGGAATATATTGCCTTCCTCGACAGCGACGACGAAATTATGCCCGAACAACTTCAGAAAATGTTCTCTGCCGCAAAAGAACATGATGCCGATGTCCTTCACAATGACTCGCTGAGAATTATGCTGCCTCTTGAGGATGATACTATACCCGCTGAAATGCTCAGCCATCCAGACAACATAATCATAAACAAAATGGACATAGGAGAAGGAATAAAAGACATTCAGACACTCCCGGCGGATCTGTCGCAGAGATTCAGCCGATGGAAGAATGGCGGACTTCACTGCCACGTGGGCAATAAACTTTTCCGGCGGTCATTGATTGCTGATAATGCTCTGAGCTTCCCTGAAGCTAAACTGCAAGGAGGTACTATGCTGTCTGAAGATGACCTCTTCTGCCTTCAGTGCCTTCTTGCCGCAAAAAATTATGTCCTCATGCCGGGAGGATGGTACGTTATACGCTTCAATGACACTTCAGCTACAAGAATAGCAAAAACAGTAACAAAAATCATCAATGCTGTAGGCTCTCAGTTAGAGGTCATAAAAAGCCTCAGAGAAATATCTGAAAGAATACCATTCCTTAAGGACAAAGCTAACTTCACCGCCGCTGTGAATACCATCCTCAAAACAACTGAAGATTTTGCCGTCAGGCCTAACTATCAGGAAGCAGGTCAGCAACTACTGAGAGATGACGAAGCTTTATCAGCATTCTTCAATGAGGAGTTCGGCGAAAACGCTCCGTACGTTGAGTTCTTGTTCTTCCAGCTCCATGAAACTTATCCAAAGCTCCCGAAGTTATTCGTGCTTGACCATGACGCTATGGACAAGGTAAGGCGCGCTTTCAAAGAAGCTAAAGAAGCCGGCAGAGAATTTATCATGGAACGCAAGTAATTCAGGAAATGAATACTATACTCAAATACATACGCCGCCGTGAATGGCTCTTCATTGCCGCCGCTTTGCTCTTCACTGCCGCCCAGGTTAAACTTGAACTCCTTTTCCCTGAATACTTGAAGAATATTACTCTCCTCATTCAGTCAGAAACTATTGATTTCCATGTCCTCAAAATATCATGCCTCAAAATGTTCGCGTTCGTCGCTGGAGCACTGATTTGCTCCGTCCTCACTGTGCTGTCCGTCGCGCTTCCGTCTTCTGTCATCACCTCAAGAATAAGGCAGGGAGTTTTCGACAAAATCATGGACTTCTCGCTTGAGGAAGTTGCGAAATTTTCAACTCCTAGCTTAATCACAAGATGCACTTTTGACGTTATGCAGATTCAGTTCTTCTTTTCCGCCGCTCCTCCTATGCTTGCCCGCGCACTTTTCACAGGATGTATGGCAACTGCAGGGATATTAGGCAAAAATATAATCTGGACTTCAATAACAGGAGGCTCCGTAGCATTAATGCTCATGGTCATAATATGCCTGATTATTTTTCTGACACCGGCTACAATGAAAGTCAACAAGCTCACAGACAAGCTAAACAGAATCAGCCTCGAACATTTGACAGGGCTTCGTGTGCTTCATGCTTACAACGCTTACGAGTTTCAGCAGAAAAAATTTGACGGCGTTAATGACGCAATCGCTGACACAAATATATACATCAATAACAGAATGGCTCTCATGTATCCGTCTGTAACTCTTTTCACTAATGTTACTTTCCTGCTGATATATTTCTCAGGCGTATTCATTCTCCAGCCTGAAGGCAAAACGCAAAACCTTCAGGCGTTCTCCGACATGATAGCCGCTGTGTCATATGCTGGGCAGGCAATATTCGCGTTCTTCTCTCTGACATATCTTCTTATGCTGACACCAAGGGTCATAGCCTCATCGAGACGCATCAATGAAGTACTAAGCGAGGACATAAAGATTAAGGACGGCGGGGGAGTATCAGTCAGCAAAAATGACACGGGCAGGGTAGAATTTCGCAATGTATCATTCAGATACCCCGGAGCAGTCAAAGACGCTTTGAGCGGAATAACTTTCACAGTATCACCCGGGCAGACCGCCGCGATTATCGGCCCTACAGGCTCAGGCAAAACTTCTATTCTCAATCTCATTCCAAGACTCTATGACGCTACAGAAGGCGAGGTGTTAATTGACGGGTTCAGCGTGAAAGACTTCAAACTTAATGACCTGCGTGAAAGGCTCGGCTATGTTCCTCAGAAGACTATGCTGTTCTCAATGACTATCGCTGAAAATATCGGGTACGGCGAAAGCTCAAGGTTCATATCAACCCTCGAACACATAAAGGAAGCCGCAGAGACCGGGCAGGCAAGAGAATTTATCGAGGCTCAGGAAGCAGGATACAATACGCAGGTTCAGCAGGGCGGGAAAAATTTTTCAGGAGGACAAAGACAGAGACTCACAATATCACGCGCAGTAAACCGTAACCCGGAAATATATATCTTTGATGACTCATTCTCAGCGCTTGACTTCAAGACCGACAAAATCTTGCGCGCAAAACTACGTGAAACAGCAGGAAACGCCACAATAATTATAGTAGCCCAGAGAATCAGCACAATCAGGAACGCCGATAAAATTATCGTTCTCGACAAAGGACGCATCGCAGGGACAGGAACGCATGAAGAGCTTATGTCATCCTGCGGAATTTACAGAGAGATGGCAGAGTCCCAGTCAATCACACAGTAAGGAGCGGCGAAAAATTATGTCAGTCCTAAAATTAATCATGCGCATATCAGCCTACGTAAAGAAATACCGCTTCAAATTGCTGGCGGCGTTCGTTTGCACTGCAGCAGGGTCATTGATGAATGTCGCATTCCCTGAAGTCGTAAGGCAAATCACTGACACTATTGCGGCTGGACTAAGCTCATCCATAGACGTACCGGCTGTGATACGTTATTCGCTCGCTGGTTTGCTTCTTACGGCAGGGGGGTTCGTATTCTTGTTTTTGCAGAGCGCAATACTCCCGCAAGTCTCGCAGTTAATGAGCCGTGATATTCGCAGGGACATGAACAGGAAGACAGACAGAATACCGCTGTCATATTTCGACACGAGGCAGAACGGAGACACTTTGAGCCGAATAACTACTGACGTTGATATTTTCACGAACGCCGTTACGAATAACATCAGCGGGATAATATCATCTGTTGTTACGCTCGCGGGGTCATTGGCCATGATGCTCTACATCAACGTGATACTTACGCTTATAGTAGCGGCATTAAGCATAACATTCTTCACGCTGAACGCATTCCTGATGAGAAAGAGCCAGCCTTACTTCAATTCACAGCAGGAGCTTCTCGGAACGGTCAACGCAAAAGCAGAGGAAGCTATATCCGGCCATCTGGCAATAAAATCTTTCGGCGGCGAGAACGGAGCAAAAAAAGATTTCTCAGAAAGCAACAGCAAACTTGCAAAAGACGCATGGATTTCACAGTTTGTTTCAGGAATGATGATGCCAATAATGAACGCGGGCGGGCTTTTCTGCCATGTTGCTGTAGTATGCTCCGGCGTTTTCCTGATGCTTCACAATGCAAGCGGCGTAACAATAGGCGTTATTGTTGCGTTCGTAAACTATTCGGGAATATTCTCATCTGTTCTCACGAGCATTTCGCAGTTCATCTCGTCGCTTCAGCCGGCATTTTCGGCAACAGGGAGAATAATAGAGTTTCTTGACGCAGAAGAGTTCATAGAGAATGAATCAGGCAAAGTATTAGACAGTGTGAAAGGTGATATAACATTCTCTGATGTAAAGTTCGGATATGTGAAGGACAAAATAATAATTCACGGCTTCTCGGCAGACGTAAAAGCCGGGAGCAAAGTCGCAATCGTCGGCCCTACAGGAGCAGGGAAAAGCACGGTGATAAATCTTCTGTTGAGGTTCTACGAGCTTGACGGAGGTGAAATTCTTATCGACGGGATTTCTATTGCCGACTTGAAGCGTAGAAACCTTCATGAATTTATCGGTCTAGTTCCACAAGATATATGGACGTTTGAAGGCTCAATCCGGGATAACATAACGTACTCAAATGACAATGTATCAGATGAAAAACTTGATGAGATACTCAAAGCGTCAGGGCTGATGTATTTCGTAAGTGCGATGCCTGAAGGAGTAAATACGGTAATCAATGAGCAGTCAAACCTTTCAGCGGGACAAAGACAGCTCATAACAATAGCCAGAGCGATGGCAAAAAATTCACCGATACTGATACTTGACGAGGCGACATCATCAGTAGACACGAGGACGGAGAAAATCATACAGTCAGCACTTGATACGCTCATGGCCGGAAGAACATCATTCATAATCGCTCACAGGCTCTCAACAATTCAGAACGCCGATTTGATTCTTGTCATGAAGGACGGGAATATAGTAGAGACTGGGAAGCATGACGAACTCCTAGCCATGAACGGAGTATATGCTGACATTTACCGCAGTCAGTTCGACACAAAATAACTAATTGAGGGGGGCTGAGTCCTTTTGCTGTGTGAAAGGTTCCCAGCCTCCTCCCAATGCTTTGAACAACGCGACAAGATTCATCATCTTCCGTCCGTCGCTCGTCGCGCAGTCATCTTCAAGGGAGTAAACCGCCTGCATCGCCGTAAGCACTTCATTGAACGTAACGAGACCCTGAAAATATTTGTCCCTCGCTATGTCCAATGCAGATTGAGCCGATGAGAGTCCGCGCTTTAGGATGGTATTGCGTTCGGCCTCCTGAGCGTTTGCTGTGAGAGCGTTGCGGACTTCCGAGACAGCTTGAAGTATAGTCTTCTCATAAGCCGCAAAATATTGTTCCTCTCGTGCCGTCTGAATGCGTATGTTCTTCCTTATTGCGCCGCTGTTGAATACCGGCCATGTTATTCGAGGGCCTATGCTGAACGCCTGACTTCCCGCGTCAAAAAAATTACCCGTCGAAAAACTTTCAAGACCTATTGACCCCGCAAGTGATATTACAGGATAATAGCTCTTCTCTGCTGACTTGCGCCGCGAAATCTGCGCTGTAAATGCCTTCTCAGCCGCCGTTATGTCGGGACGCTGCCTCAATGACTCCGCAGGTATTCCGACAAGCCTTGACGTATCAGCTTCAGGGATCTTCACATCATGATTCTTTGCTGACAATAATTCTGTGAGCGTCCCGGGGATTTCACCTGTGAGAATAGCAAGCGCGTTCATAGTCTCGCTGATTGACTGAATAATAGATGGAATTGCTGATTTAGTGCGTTCAAGGGTATATTCTGACTGCTGAACTGAAAGCTCATCACGTAACCCGGCCAAATGCTGAGACTTCACAAGCTCGTAAATATCTCTCTGCACTTCTATATTCTTCTCAGCAATTTTCAAACGCTCCTGCAACATTCTCAGGGTTATATAGTTTGTCGCCACTTCAGCCGATAAACTTACCCACGCGCTTTGAAGTGTAGCCTCTTGTCCCTCTAACGCCATCTTGTTAGCTTTAAGCTCATCTGATTTCTTCCCGAAAAAATCAAGCTCCCAGCTCGCATCCATTCCGACACGGTATAAGTTGTTGCTTCCTGCTTTTGTCGAATGATCAGAAGCCCGCGAATTTGTCCACAATGCTCCGCCGTCTGCCTTCGGGGACATTCCCGCCATCGTTGCGCCGACCTGCGCTCTTGCCTCTAAAACTCTTGCGCGGGCTGTAGCCATGTCCTTGTTGTTTGCGAATGACATCTCGATTAACTGAGTCAGAGTCTCATCACCGAAACTGCTCCACCATTCAGCAAGCGTGTTTACGTGTTTCTTTCCAGTGTGAGAGCTTATCAGTTTATCCCACTTTGAACCCTCGTAATTCACTTCATCCGCTGACGTGTAAAGCCTCACAAGATTTAGCCAGTCTTTGTCCGCGCTGTCTGTCAAAACACTTCCGCCGAACGCATAAACAGGAAGCGCAATAATTATCATCACCGGCAGAAGAAAACTCTTAATCCTCATCATCATATTCATCATCTTCATCATCTTCATATTCATCATCGTCATCATTTCTTTCTCTCATTCCCAGCATGGACTTTACGCCCTCTCTTAATGTCTGCATCATCACGAACAACCCGGGTATCAGGAATATTCCCAGCACAGTAGCCAGCGACATCCCGAAAAACATTACAGTGCCGACATGTATACGGCTCGCAGCTCCTGCACCTGTCGCAAAAAGCATAGGTGCAACTCCAAGCACGCACGTGAATGCCGTCATCAATACAGACCTGAATCGTTCACGAGCCGCCTCAGCCGCTGAAGCAATTATTGATGAACCGCGCTGTTCACGCTCTTCTTTCGCAAACTCGATGATTAATATAGCGTTCTTTGTAGCAAGCCCCACAAGCAGAAGTATTCCTAACTGAGTGTAAACGCTTGTTGTTATGCCCATTATTAGTATACCGGCAAGCGCGCCTAATATCGCAATAGGAAGCGAGAGCATAACGCCTAAAGGAGTAAGCCAGCTTTCATACTGCGCGACTAGGAACAAATAACCGAATATGACAGCCGCCGCGATTATCCAGATGAATTGATTGCCTTCACGCTGTTCCTGATACGTTTGACCGTACCATTCATATGTGTAGCCTTCAGGAAGCCCGCCTGATAATTCTATTATTTTCTGAATCACTTGGCCGCTTGAATAACCTTCAGCAGGCATCACAGTAAAGTCAGCGCAAGGATACATGTTGTAGCGTCCTATACTGCGTGGAGCTGTGATTTCCCTGACATTAACAACGCTTGATAACGGCACTTGCTCACCCCATATATTAGACAGCCTGATTCTGCTTATGTCGTCAGCGGAGTTTCTGAAACGCCAGTCGCTTTGAAGCATTACTTTGTTAAGCTGTGAGCCGATATTTATATCATTGATGTAGCTCTGTCCGAAATACATACCGAGCACCGAGAACACATCCGACAGAGCAACGCCCATTCTTTCAGATTTAACCCTGTCAACGTCAACAAAAAGGTGAGGAGTCTGGGCGGTATATGTAGTGAAAGCATATGCGATTTCTTCAGCGGCATTAAGTTTAGCGGCGAAATCTTTTGCGGTATTCTCAAGCCCGGCTGTGTCAAACTGGCCTGTAACTTGTAGCTTCATTTCGAGAGCGTTCGACATTCCCAAGCCGGGTATGCCTGCCATAGCAAAAGAGTATATAGAAGCCTGGTTATATTTTGAGTACAGAGCATTCATTTTAGCCATGACAGCACTTTGCGACAAATCCGGCGACTTTCTTTCGTCCCAGTTATCAAGAGTTATGATGAACATTCCCATATTTTCGCCAGTTCCCCCCGTCATGCTGTAACCAACTATACCCGTGTCATTGTTCACTCCGGGGATTTCAGCGAGTTCCGGCATGAGTGAAGTTACTACGTCGGAAGTTCTCTGCTTTGACGCTCCTTCAGGAAGCTGAACCATACCCATAATTGCGCCCTGGTCCTCATCGGGTATAAACGTTGAAGGAGTTGACTTCATGATGAACCAAGACGCTGCGCACGATGCGGCAAGGCACAGCATAAGGACGATAAAACTTCGCGCAATAAGCATAGAGCCTCTGACGAAAACATTTGTGCTTAGTTCAAGCGACTTGTTGAACCAAGCGAGCGGGCCTCTAGTCTTTGGGGTTATGTCGGTGAGGAGGTAAGCGCACATAGCCGGGCTGAGAGTGAAAGCGACGAAAGTTGAGCAGACTACAGCGAATGACATAGTAACGCCGAACTGCTTGTAGATTTCTCCCGTAATGCCTCCCATCATAGCGACAGGAACGAATATAGCGAGGAACACAAGAGTAGTAGCAATCATAGGGCCGCTGACATCCTTCATAGCGCGTTCGGTGGCTTCGGCAGGCGGAAGGCCTTCATGTTCCATGACGTAAAGCACTCTTTCAACGACAACAATAGCATCATCAACAACAGTTCCGATAACCAGCACAAGCCCGAAAAGAGTGAATGTGTTAATTGAATACCCCAGTACGGACAGGCTGATGAAAGACGCGAGGAGTGAGACAGGAATAGCCGCGCTTGGGACGAGAGTAACTTTCCAGTTTTGCAGGAACAAATAGCATACGAGAATAACAAGCCCGAAAGTAATGAAAAGCGTCTCTATAATCTCGCGGATAGATATTTTCACAAAGTTAGTAGAGTCATACGGTATGACGAACTCGACATCATCAGGAAGGCTCCTGCTCATCTCATCAACGACCGCTTTAACCCCTGACATGACATCAAGGGCGTTTGCGTCCGAAGTCTGAGACATCATAAGCATTGCGCACGGCTGTCCCTTGTAAGTGGCATTCATGCTGTAAGACTCCGCGCCGAACTCAATCCGTGCGACATCCTTCAGCCTGACTATATCACCCTCCCTGTTTCGCTTGATGATAATTTCTTCAAACTCGCTGGCAGTAGAGAGCCTTCCTCTTGAGACCATAGAATAGACTAAAGGCCCTTGGTTTCCAGTTGACGGAGCCGCGCCTACAGTGCCTAAAGCCGCCTGTAAATTCTGGCTTCTTATAGCCGCCGCAACATCAGAGGCATTGAGATTCATGGAAGATAACTTTTCCGGGTCAATCCATATCCTGACGCTGTAGCTTGCGCCCATGACAGAGACACCGCCCATGCCGCGAATACGTTTGAGCCTGTTTATGACATTTGCCGAAGCGTAGTTAGTGAGGAACAAATCATCCCTTGTCCCTTTGGGAGAAATCAGAGTGAGGACTCCTATCATGCCGGTATTAGAAGAGTTTATGCTGATGCCCATAGTATTAACGACCTGCGGAAGGCGTGATGTAGTACCGTGAATTCTGTTCTGAACCTTAATGAGAGCCATATCGGGATTAGTGCCGCTTTCAAAAGTGATAGTCAGCGCGTATGCTCCGTTGTTTGTGGAAGATGAGTTCATATAGAGCATTCTTTCAACGCCGTTGATGGCTTCTTCGATGGGAGTGCCGACGGTAGTTGCGATAGTCTGAGCGTCAGCGCCTGGGTATAAAGCGACGACAATAATTTGAGGAGGTGCGATATTGGGATATTGCGTGATTGGTAGTTTGAGAGCGCACAACGCGCCAGAAATCATGAGAATAGCTGAAAGGACGATAGCGAAACGGGGACGGCGTATAAAGAATTTCGAGAACATTTTATGTTAATCACTTATCCTGTATATTAACTTTTGCTCCGTCAGAAAGAGACTGTATGCCATAGAGCGCGACAATATCTCCTGACTTAACGCCTGACACTACCATGTTTTCACCAGAAGTGCCAAGACTCTTAACGCGCTTTATTTTAGCCGTATCACCCTCTATGACGAACACATAATTTCCGTCTAAGTCAGACAAGACAGAAGCCTGAGGAACTAAGACACCTTTTGTTTCATTAATAGGCTTGAAGACAATTCTGACCATAGCGCCCGGGAGCAGAATATTATTGTTGTTGGTGAAGCTCCATCGCATAGAGACAGTGCCCGTAGAAGTGTTTACGGAATTGTCAGCGAAATCCATTTTTCCCGACCCTGATTCAGAGTATGAAGACCCGTCCGAAAGAATAAGCTCAGTGGTGTAAGAATTGTTATGCCACGAAGCATAGTCCTGCTCAGAAATGGAGAAAGCGACTCTGATGGGGTTCATTTGAATGATGGATGTTAATTCAGAATTTGTAGTGATGTAATTACCTTTTGTGAAAGAAGCCCTGCCAGTTACGCCGGAAATAGGAGCTGTAATTCTAGTTCTGTTCAAATCAATTTGTGCGAGTAGTAAGTTAGCTTTTGCTTCAGCGATTGAAGCCTGAGCCTGTTTGATGTCATTGTCAGCGTTGTCGATGTCAGAAGCGGAAATACTCTTTTTGTCAGCGGCCTTTAACCGTTTCATGTACTTTTGTGCTCTGTCTAAAGCTGCCTCAGAGCGTGCGAGCTGAGCTTTCCTGAGATCTACATTTGCTTTGTACTGAGAACTTTCGAGAGAGAAAAGAGTTGAGCCTGCTTTGACGTAAGAGCCTTCATTGAAGTGAACCCTTGAGATTTTAGCAGAGAGTTCTGGCCTGACAGTAACGCGCTGAATTGCTTCCACAGTTCCGATATATTCCTTTGTTATATCTGCAGAGCCTTCCTGAGCTTTGCGTGCAGTTACGTTAATAAGTTGCGCGGCTTGTGAAGGACATGCGAGAAAAAGCGCAAAGAGGAAAATCGGAATAACCAAAAAATTTTTCATAAGCTCTCCTCCTTTGAATGAACGCGGTAAATTGTAACCGTGAAAAAAAATTTGGCAATATGAAATGGTTTGTATTATTATTGCACATAAACTCAAAGAGAAATGCAAGTGGTAGAAATGATAAAGACAGAAAGCGGAAAAGTCTCAGGAGCAATGACGAGTGATAAAGCTGTAATAATCTTCAAAGGCATTCCCTACGCGGCATCACCAGAAGGCCGTCTCAGGTGGAAAGCCCCCGAAAAATTCCCCTCATGGCCGAATATCCGTGAATGCACAAATTTTTCTCCCAGTGCAATACAGCCGCCGCAATCACCGTTCTTAATGTGGACAGAAGAGTTCATCATTGACACTTCAAGAGGATACTCAGAGGACTCACTCTCGCTGAATATATTCTGCCCTTCAGACGTGAATGTGAAAGGGAAGCCCGTAATAGTATATTTTCACGGAGGGAACTTTGTGTCAGGCGGGAACTCCTACGACATATACGACGGAGAACAGTTAGCGAGGCATGGAGTAATATTTGTAGTAGTAAATTTTCGTGTGGGCATACTCGGACTTCTTTCCTGTTCTGAACTCTCAAGTGAGAACCCTGAAAAAATTTCTGGAAACTATCAGCTGCTTGACCAAATAGCCGCGCTGAAATGGGTAAGGGATAACATAGCTTCATTCGGGGGAGACCCTGAGAATGTTACGATAATGGGTCAGTCATCTGGAGCAGCATCGGTATGTACGCTTTCAGTTTCACCGATGGCGTGTAATTTGTTCCGGCGTGTATTTGCGATGAGCCATGACACATTGAACATGCCTATATCATTTGTGCCAGACGATTGCGGTAGGATACATCCTGTAGATTTGTACAAGCCGCAGAAAGAATGCGAAAGCGAAGGAGATAAAGTTCTTTGCGGGCGTAGTATTGATGAAATGCGCTCGCTGCCTCCTAGTGAGCTTCTGAAAATGCCAGAGTTTTACTCGTACAGTATTGACGGCCATGTACTGACGGGTACATTCAAAGACGGAGTAATGTCTGGGCTGACGGATAAATATGATTTTATGTTGACGTACACATACAGCAATAATATGTGGAGCGACTGCGGAATGTTTGCGATAATGACGGACGTAACGAACAAAGAAAGCTATGAGTCATCAATGTGTAATTTCTTTGGTGAAAATGCTGACCGTGCCATGAGACTTTATCCCTTTACCGGAAATGCTGAAGAGTTTGTGCTGAGAATATCGCACGACAGGTACGCGGCAAGTATGATGATGCTTGCGATGTTGAGGAGGAAATCTAATACATGGTTAGGTGAGTTCCGGCACGTAATGCCCGGTCCAGAGTCAGATAAATGGGGAGCGTTTCACACGTCGGATGTACCGTACTGGCTCAATCATTTTTCGGATGTGAGAAAAGAATACTGGCGTGATGAAGATTACGAGCTTGGGAATGAACTTGTAACGAGGTTAGCGGGATTTGCGAAAACGGGAAGGCCTGAAGCTGATAATCTGCCTTCGTGGAAGCCGTCTGACGGAAACAGCCTGTACATAATCGGCGCAGGAGTGATGAAGGAGATACAGCCGCTGGACGATGAAAGAAATAATTTGTGGAGGGAAGTATATTGCGTGAATTAGGGGTATCGGACAAATATTTTTACTACACGGCATCCGGTTCAGGGATGACAATGGACATAAGGTTAAAACTAGTCTTCAAGACAGCTGTGAATCATGAGGCGTTAATAGCGGCGGCAGATGATGCATTGAGGTTGTACCCTGAGTATTCAGTTCGTACGGTGCTGAAGGACGGAAGATTATTCTACGAGGAGAATCGCAATCACGTAGCAATTCTTCCAGCAGAGAATAGGTATGATTTTGGCACAGATGATATGAACGGATACTTGTTCTGCTTTCAGTGCGACTCGTCGAAAGAAAATGAGGTAACATTCTCCATATATCACGGTCTGTCAGACTGGAACGGGCTAAGCCGATTTGTGAAGGCAGTAATATGCCGTTATGCAGTGCACGTGAAGGGACTTACGGAAGATTACTTCAAAGGAGTGATACGTTCTGAAGCACCTGACAAAAGCGAATGGGAAAACGAAGCGAACCTGAACCCCTACGAGTATTATGCGAGCAAGGATGCAATACCATCATACAAGCTCGAAATGCCAGATGATATATTCACGCTTCCAGAAGAGAATTACAGCTTTGCTTCACCGTCAGCCAGAATAATACGCATAACGCTCAGCACATCACAATTCTTGAAGTCAGCAAAGGGTAATAACACGAGCTTTGTACCATACCTTTTGTACGTTGCCTCAAGCGCAATACGTGAAGCATACGACACCGACAAGAATATATTTATGGGATTTCCTGCAGATCTCCGCAGGGTGTTCAACGCTGAAACGATAGTGAATTTTTCTGAGTCTGTATTTCTGCCTTCAAGCGTTAAGGAATATGCCTTGCGGATAGAGGAACAATGCAGAGATTTCCGTGAGCTAATAAACCTTCAGAGGAGGCCAGAGAATTTTGCTGTACTTCTGTACGACAAATCGCAGCGACTCAGAGGATTTGAGTCATCGCCTGAAGGAATAATTGCCAAGAGCCGCGAGCTTACCACACAGACATCAGAGCTTGTAAAATCCATCACAATGGGAATAACATATCCGGGAATACTTAACATGCCAGAAGGTGCAGACGACCTTTTAGAGAGTATAATAATGTATTCCCCGTTCGGAGTATCGTTTCTGCAAATTACGACATACCGCGATGAGATGAGCATAACATCAGTGCAGCGTTACGATGGCGACAAGTTAGTGAACTCGATATGCGAAAAGCTGAGTGAAGCAGGTATAGAGTCAAAAATAGCGGACAACGTGCTAATAGCTCACAACATTTTGAATCTTGAAAGGTTGAAGAGAGTGTAAATGAAATTCACGGAGCAGAAATACTACGACATACTTCAAGAGAACGCGAAGAGACATCCTGACAAGCCTGCGATAGTTATGGGAGAAAAACGCCTTAGCTATTCGGACTTGATGATGAAGATAGATAAAGTGTCATCATTTCTTGTTGAGCATGGAATGAAGAGCGGAGATCATGTAGTGCTTTGGTCAAGCGGTTGTTCTGAATGGCTGTGTGTGTATTATGGGATAATACATGCCGGGGGAGTAGCGGTGTGCCTGAACTCGAATTACACTGTAGAAGATGTAACGCCGTTAGTAACGTTTGCGGACAGCAAGTATGCTTTTTACGGGACGACGCATGACACAAAGGGCGAAAGTTCTGAGGCGGAATCATTAGCCAAGTCATTCGGTCTTAGTGAGGAAAAATTGTTCTCGATATTTGAGACTGATTTTGACTCTGCGACTCTGAGAGAGATAGACGACACAAGAGATGTGCATGATGACGCATACATAATATACACGTCAGGTACGACAGCATTTCCGAAAGCAGTACTTACTTCACAATATTCGATGATAAATACGGTATTGAGGACAGCAGAAGAGTGCAAGACCCTTCACGGTGATAAAGCATGTGTTGCGCTTCCATTGTTCCATGCGTTTGGTCTTGGAGTGCCATGTATGTATTTGAGTCTTGGAGGAACGGTATACATTCCCGAAAAAGTGAAGGCACAGGACATAGCCGACATAGTGAACCGCGAACGGATTACAGATTTGTGGTCAGTAGGAGCGGTCTTTCAGAGCATAATAGACAGCAAAGAGTTCATGGACAAATGCGCGCCGTTCATAAGGATGTGCGCGATCGCCGGAAGCTACACAAGCCCGATGCAGTTCACGAGGTTTGAAGCGGCACTGAATCATTCGACGTTCCTGAACATGTTCGGAATGACAGAGACATCTTGCGTTTTCATAATGGCTCGACCTGAAGACTCTGTGCAGGTACGTTACAACACGATAGGCCGGAGCGTTCCAGATGTAGAGATAGGAATCTATGACGAGAATCGCGGCATTCTCCCATCTGGTGAAGTAGGCGAGCTAGTAACGAGGGGTTTTCACCTAAAGAACAGCTACTACAAACTGCCGGCAGAGAAGCAATCCATCGACAAAGACGGCTGGTTTCACACTGGTGACCTTGGAGTCATGGATGATGAAGGCAACGTGCGCATTATGGGACGTATCAAGGACATAATCATAAAGGGCGGGGAAAACATCACACCCAGCGAAATAGAAGCGGAAGCAATCAACGTACCCGGCGTGAAAGAGTGCAAAGTATTCGGCTTCAAAGACAGGCTTTACGGTGAAAACTTAGGGGCTTGCATAAGGCTTGAGGAAGGCGCGAAATTTGACGAGAACGCGGCAAGGAAATATCTTCGCGACAAAATAGGCTCGTTCAAAGTCCCGGCGTATTTCTTCATATATGACGCATTCCCCCTTAACGCGACGGGAAAAATTGACCAGAGGACTCTTCACACCGACATGCTGAAACGTCTGCGTAAAATGGAACTTGATGATGAGCTTGAAAAGGGAGTGCGAGTTCTTGAAGTCGGCATAAAGAATACTTCATATGCAATTATTCCGCTAGTGTCGATGGTTGAGAAGTATGCGCTTGCATTCGGCTTCAATTCCAAGAGAGCCGCCCGTATAAGACTGGCCTGCGAGGAAATGCTCACAGAAAGGATACTGAATGCGTTTGAGGATGTCGGAGATATATATCTTTACTGCACATGCTTAAGGGATTTCATGAGGATTACGTTTGAGGACAGCGGTCAGTTGTACGACTTTGAGAAACAGCGCAAGAAGAGCGACAGCGCAAAGATAATCTCATTTGTTGCTGATGACATGTCCATAACCAGAAAGCGCGACTCGAACATGACATCATACAATCTTGACTTCATATACAGCAGTGATTTTGACGTAACGGAATTTCTAGCCTCACATGAGCGTCTTGCGTAGCTCACAACAAAACTAAGATTTACAGGTGATTTTGCATGAAAAGGTATGAGGTTTCAATTATAACCCCGCTTCACAACGTTGGTCTTCACATGTTCAAGAGGACAATTGAGTCAGTGAAGAATCAGACACTCGGCTTTGAGAATATCGAGTGGGTAGTAGTCATTCATAACTCAGCGGAAGAATACGAGCGTCAGGTTCTTGAGCTTCTCAAGGGTTATGAGAATGTGAGGGCAGAGATACTCCACGACTCGCACAATTCGCCTTCGAGTCCTCGTAACATGGGTCTTGATTTGGCTACCGGAGAATACATCGGCATACTTGACGGCGATGACATGTACACGCCCGACTGTCTCAAGACAGCATTGCGGCACATCAAGAGGACAGGCGCGGACATTTGCGTTTTCCGCCGTGAAGTAGAGCTTGAGAGTGAAACATCATTACTGCTGAACGAGGTAGTATTATGGGATCAGACGCGTGAAGAAATAGTTGTGAACCGGGACAACTGGGACGGCAAAAAGATATTCTGCGGCATGTGGGGAATGGTTACGCACAAGCTATACAGGGCAGACTTCATCAAGAAAAATAATCTTCGCTTCGACCCGTCAATAGAGTTTGCGGAGGATTGCGCTTTCAGTGTCAACGCATACGGCAAGGCAGGGAATATATGTCTTCTTCCTCAGCTGATAGGGTATGTGTATTTCGTGAACAGCGCGTCGGGTGTTCAGTCCGGTGGAAATGAGAATGACGCAAGGCTTCTGAGATTCGCGGAGGGTTTCAAGAAGATTTGCGACACGCTTCTTCATTACGGTTTTTATGCGGATGATACGATAGCGCATTTATTGATGTTCGAGGGAGCATTCATGCTGAAGAAGGGAAACGTAGCCGAAGAAGTGCGGCGTAAGATCTTTGAGCTTCTGACCCCCTACGCAAAAGTCATCAAGCCTCTTGAGCCGTCAAAATTATATCCTCCCCGTCAGATAGATGACCTGAACAACATGGTGAAATATTTTCTGTCGGATGAGAATGCGTCGGAAATATCAGCGGAGGGTCTTCTCTACTATGACAAGCGTACATTGCCTGAAACAGTGCAGGATTACCAGATACGTGCGCTGTATAACATACTGGAGAACGGCGGAAAATCAGATTACGGACTGCGCTACGATTTCTCCGACATAAGCACGACAGGGGGATACCGTTCACTTCTTCCGCTGACGAATTACGACATGTACCAGCCAATGATAGACTTGGCGAGGCGCATTGACGAGTCATCTATCTTCACGGACGAAAATATTACCGGCTACATGCTGTCTTATGGCCGCGTCGGAGTCCCCAAGAGGCTGCCAGTAACACAAAAGCATCTTGCGCCGTACCTGAAAGAAATGGAGAGAATGTTATCGGGCAAAAAAGTTTTCTTCATGGCCGAAAGCCTGAGACATCGTAGTCCCGTTCTCAATCTCGACACGAAATATACAAGCACATTGACGGGGCTTATTCTCTCAGAGTTCTACAATGACAATCTGCGAGTGAGCCTTTCACGGAAGAGAGCAGACATCACTACGCCTGCTGAACTCTTATTCCCCGATGAGCTTATGGAGCTTGAGTACCCGCGGTTGTTCTTTGCGCTCCGAGAGAAGGACATAACGACAATTTACGCTCCGAACGCAGGTATATTCCTAGACAGTATGCACCGACTCGCTAAAGACTGGGAGAAACTCTGCGATGACATTGAAGCCGGACGAATAAGCGAGCTTAAACGATTCCCGGATGACAAACGCAAGAAGCTCAACAGCCGCATAGCTCCTGACCCTGAAAGAGCAAAGGAACTCCGCAAGATTTTCACCTCATGCAAGGACGGAAACATATTGCCTCTTGTCAAAGATATTTGGCCTTCGCTCGTTGAAATAATTGCTGACGGAACCGGGAGCAATGCGATTTACGCGGACATAATCCGGGACAACATGAGGCACATAAAATTCAACAATAATTTTCTTGCAACGGAGGAAGCCTTCATTGCCCGGTCAGTTCCCAACACCGACATGTACGAGCTTGATTTGTCGGCGAATTTCTATGAGTTCATGCCGCTGACAGGAGGTGAGACCGTCGCAGCACATGAGCTTGAACCGGGTGGAGAATACCGCGTAATAGTGTCAGGTTATTCAGGGCTTTACAGGTACTGCACAAATGTACTTGTGCGGTGTGAGGAAGTCAGCAAAGATACAGTAACGGTGAGCAAGCTCTGCCCGAGGGACTATGACATTCAGTCGATGGAGGGCATAACGGAAGAGAAAGTGTACAGCGCGGTGAAAATGTTCGTGAGGAAATCGGACATTCAGACAGCGGATTACATCTTCATATATGACGGAGAAAATGAAAGCTACAGCTTGGTGCTTGAGCCTGCGTATTCAGGGGACAACTTCAAGAGGGCTTCGGAAATGTCCCAGTCAGACAAAGACGACATAGCAAAAGAATGCGCCAATATCTTGGGAACATCAAAGCCGGTGAGAATACTCTTCAACGAACCCGGAACGCACGCGCTTCACACAGAAATGATACAGTACCGCCGGAAAATTCTTCAGGATGCAATAAGGCCGTATCATGTAGCGGATGATGTTTTAGACGGGAGCTTCTTCCTGAAACTGACGGTGTAACAATCTCACGCAAAAGAAAGAACATACACAGCCCGGTTATGAACGACATAGCCGGGTTTATTTTTTGCCAGCAGGAAGCATTTTCACACACAAAAATCAAATTGCCGATTCGGTCTTGTATGTCTCAAAACTTGACAGCCCTGCCATAATATAATCATCACAAACAAAAGGAGACAATTTATCATCATGCTTAAAGATTTGGGCTCACTGCCTGCTGTGTTTCCTATGCCCGTTTTGATGGTGGCGACATACGGCGAGGACGGAAAAATTGACATCATGAATGTAGCGTGGGGCGGCATATGCGGAATGGACAAAATAGCCCTCAACCTTGCAACGGAACGCAAGACACTCAAGAACATTCGCGCTAAGAAAGCATTCACCGTAGCACTTGCTGACGAATCGCACATCAAAGAAGCAGACTTTCTCGGCACAGCTTCCGGGAATGTCATGGCCGACAAATTTGAGCGGACCGGGCTTCATGCTCACAAAAGCGCACACGTTGACGCGCCCGTGATTGAAGAGTTCCCCGTAACAATGGAGTGCAAACTTGAGGAGATCCGCGACTGTTTCGGCGAGCAGAGAGTCGTAGGGACAATCGTAAATGTTCTCGCTGAAGAAAGAGTGCTTGATGAGAAGGGCAAAGTTGACGCGGGGAAGCTCAACGCGATAATGTTCGACCAGTTCAGGAACACTTACTACACAGCCGGAAAAGAAATCGCGAAGGCTTGGCGGGTCGGCGCGGAATTAATGAAGAAGTAATGAGTCAAAATTATTCTCCCTTCAGAAAACGGAGGGGGAAATTTTTTTTATGCCGTTGTTTTTCTGATTGAATGCAAAACTTTTTTATGTATAATTCCTCTTTGTTCAGATTTCCATACGACAACTTAATATCATTTCATTCGGATCGGAGGTGAGTATTTCATGGCGGAGAACTCCACAATCGCTGAGATAAAAGCTACTGAGACTCAAGCCGCTAATGCTGTTCAGAAAGCAAAGGAGGACGCTGCGAAGAAACTCAACCGCGCAACTTCAGACGCAGAAAATTCACTCAAGGAAGCAAGGCAGAACGCAGCCCGGCAATTCCGCGACAAGATCCGCAGGGCAGAAGAGGCAGCCGAGACAAGAGCAAAGGCTATACTCGCGAAACGTGAATCAGACGCGCAGGCTTTCTACGAGAAGCACAAGGACAAGATCCCGGCAGCTGCTTCATTCATAATGGAAGAGGTGATGAAAAAATATGGGAGTAGCCAGGCTTAAGAAGGCGGAGCTTTATTATCACAAATCCATTCATGAACAGATTGCGGCGGCACTTCAGGAGACGGGAGCATGTCAGATAATCTCATCGTCAGAAGAAAATCATTCACGCCCGGCAGGAGTCGAGGCTCTTATTTCCGCAACTGATGAAAGACTTTCGGACATCCGCTACCTTACAAGGACTCTAACGCCTCATTATGTCGACCCAGTTCCGGCACTCGACAGAATGTTAGGTGAACGCCCTGAAGTTACGATGACGGAGCTTGAAGAGCTTGCCACGAAAACGGACTTGAAAGCGGTTTGCGATAAGACACGCGCAGTTGAACGCGAGACAGGGGACAACAGGCAGAAACTCTCAGACGCGAGAAACACGGCGTTAATTTTGTCATCGCTTGAATTTTTCCCTTATCCCCTCTCGGCAATAACGGAAGGCACAAAGACATTGACCGGGACAGTCGGCACTATCAAGCCCGAAAATGTCAGCGGCTTCAAGGCAGCGTTAGGCGATTTCTCAAAGTACAAGGACGACTCAGAGTTAATCATCGCTCCTTATGACGAGAAAACGACCGATATTTACGCGGCTTTGATTTACTCGCGCAGTATTGAGGCTGAAATAAGAGAAGTCTGCGCGAAACATGGATTTTCACCCGTTGAAGTCCCAGCCACATTGACGGGAACGGCTGAAGAGGAGAAAGAGAGAATTGCCGGGGCAATTTCAGCATTTGAGGCAAAAGAGTCAGAGCTTGACGAGAGACTCAAAGCCCTTGCTGAAGAGAACGTGCCGACAGTGCAGAAACTCTCAGACTACTACAACAGCCTTTCAGCGCGCTACAACGGTACGGCCATGAGCGACGAGACAGACACGGTAATGCTGACCCGCTTCTGGCTTCCTGCTGACAAGGCAGACGACATACGCGCAAAGATTGAGGCTATTAGCACGGACGTAGAATTAGTACTCTCTGACCCTGCGCCCGATGAAGAGCCGCCCTCACTGTTAGCGAACGGAAATACAGTACGTCCCTTCAACATTCTGACGGAGCTATATTCCTCGCCGAAATACAGAGGAATTGACCCGACTCCGCTGCTTGCGCCGTTCTTCTGGATATTTTTCGGAATGTGCTTAGGCGACGCGGGTTACGGGATTGTTGTATTCGGCCTGATTCTGTATGTCTTTAAGAAGTATAAGAAGATAGCACCGGGCGTTAAGGATTTCATAACGCTGTTTTTGTTCTGCTCAGTCTCAACGTTCATTTACGGCGTAATTTCCGGCTCATTTTTCGGGAATTTCATTGACGCATTTTTGCCCCCGTTAATCCCTATGAAGAATGCGTTAATGCTTGTTGACCCGATGACGAATCCCATGCAGGTATTAGGAATCTCGCTGTTACTCGGTGTGATTCACCTGATGTTCGGGCTTCTGATTGCGGCGTATGACATGTTGAGGAACGGAGAAATCATTGCTGCAATCGGCGACAAAATATCGTGGTTCTTCTTCATTGTCGGACTCTGCTTATACGGTGTGGGACTCGGTGGTATGCTTCCTCCTCATTTCGTGCAGATAGGCGGAGCGATGGCGATAATCGGAGCTGTGATAATTTTCATTTACGCCGGCAAGGGTGAACCTAATTACTTTAAGAAGGTCATAAACGGATTCTTAGCGTTATACGGCTCAACGTCATACCTTGGGGATATTCTCAGCTACAGCAGGTTGTTGGCATTAGGATTCGGCTCTGCGGTCATCGGAATGGTGATAAACCTTCTGGGCGGACTCGCGGCTGATATTCCGTATGTCGGCTGGCTCGTGGCAATCACCGTAGTAATCGGCGGGCATATCTTCAGCATAGCGATAAACATACTCGGCTCATTCGTTCACCCGTTAAGGCTTCAGTATGTTGAATTTTTCGGAAAGTTTTACACCGGGGGCGGCGAACCGTTTACCCCTCTGACGCTCTCACAGGAATACGTAAACGTAAGGGCGTAAATCAGTAACAAAATATTTATTCACGAAAGGAACGTGTAAATCATCATGGAACATCTTGGACTTTCACTCGCGCTGTTCGGGGCGGCACTTGCGGCGGCTCTTGCAGGAATCGGATCAGCAATCGGAATCGGCGTTGCAGGCGGAGCGGCAGCAGGCGTTATGACAGAGGACCCCAATAAATTCGGCTCATGCTTAATCCTTCAGGCACTTCCCGGGACGCAGGGTATTTATGGATTGCTCATTGCATTCTTTGTCCTGAACAAGCTCGGACTTCTCGGCGGAGCTGGCGCGGTTGCTCTCACGTGGAATCAGGGACTCCAGATTCTTGCGTCATGCCTTCCGATAGCGGTCGTCGGCTGGTACTCGGCAATCTGGCAGGGCAAAACGTCAGCGGCATCGATTCAGATGATCGGCAAGAAGCCTGAAGCGATGGGAAAAGCAATAATCCTCCCCGCAATGGTCGAGACATACGCCGTTCTTGCGCTTCTTACGAGTATATTAATGCTCATGGGAGTACAGGTAGGCTAATCGGGCAGGTGTTGAAGAATGGCACTTGCAGACATCAAAGCAAAAATCAAAGCAGAATCACAGGCGCAAATAAAAGCATTAGAGGCGGAGAATGACGCGAAAGTCCGCGAGATAAGCCGCAAAGTAAACGCCGAAATCAAAGAGGTTCAAGACTCATACGCAGCAAGACTCGGACGTGAAGAGCCTGAAGTTTTGAGACGGCGCGAGATAGTAGCAGAGCTTGACGCGAAACGTGTTGACTTGGGAGTCCGTCAGCAGCTGATGAGTGAAGCATTTGACGCGGCACTTGCTCAGATGACAGCGATGGCACCGGACAAGTACGTTAAGTTTGCGGACAAGTTGCTTGCTCAGGCAGTCGTAACAGGAAGTGAAGTTGTCTTTGTCGGCAAGAACGAGAAGAATTTAGACCAGCGATGGCTTGACGGCTACAACGCTTCCCATAACACAAAGCTGACTCTTTCGGGCGACAGGCTGCCGATTTCGGGCGGATTCGTTCTCAGGAATGACAGAGTAGATACAAATTGTTCGTGGGAAATGCTCATTGCTGACTCCCGCGCTGACATTGAGACCGAAGTTGTGAAACGGTTGTTTGCGTAAGGGGGTGCCGGCTGTGAGTTACGTATACACCGTAGCACGTTTGCGGGGTATGGAAAATCACATACTGGACACGGCATTTTTTTCGCGGCTCATGGAAAGCTCCGGCATTGATGACGCACTGAAGGCACTGGGCGAAACGTCATACTCTCAGTGGATTTCGGGAAATGAGAATTTCGACAAGGCTATAGATTCGGAAATGCTCGCTACATGCAAAGAGCTTGAATCGTTTGTGCCTGACAAGGGATTAATTGACATTTTCAGAATCCCTTACGATTTCCACAATGTGAAAGTTTTGCTCAAAGGGTTATTCAAAGTCAGGGGCGGAGAATCAGAGGGACGGCGTTACGATTTGCTGTCGAAACTCGGAACGATTGACACAGAGGAATTGAAGACGGCTATTGAGACTGAGGAATACGGGTTCTTGCCTTACGGACTCACGGATTTGATTCCGCAGTGCTGGCAGCTTTGGGACTCGTCAAAGAATCCGCAGGCCGTCGAGCTGTTAATAGATCACGCGATGTTCCGGGCAATGCTGAATGTTGCTGAAGGACTCAAAATGCCCGCCGTGATTCACTGGGTCAAATCACGAATCGACGCTGAAAACTTGCGGAGCGCAGTACGTCTCGCACGAATCAAATACGACAGCGCGAAAGCATTACCGTTCTTCCACGAGGGCGGAACGATTCGGCCTGATGACATGGCCAGACTCCTCAATGAGCCTCAAGAGACATGGAGTCGTTTGCTGTCTCACACGGACATCGGCGCGGTACTCGGAGCTTTGCAGGATACGGGCGACATTAAGGCTTCACTGTCTGACGTGTCGAAATCGCTCGATGACTATTTGATTCGGGTGCTTGAGAACGCGAAATACTCAATGGATGCCCCGGAGAATGTCCTTCTCTACCTTCTCACAAAGGAAGCTGAAACACGTAACATGCGGGTAGCTCTTGTGTGCATTTCTGGAGGGCTTGACCGCGAATTTGGGAGGAGGCTTCTGAGCAATGGCAGATAACAAACCTATGGCGGCAATCGGAAGCTACGAGATGACGTTACCGTTTCAGGCTGTCGGAGTGAAAAGCGTTGTATTGACTCCTGAGACTCGCGGGACGTTTGAGTCAACGCTTGAGAAATTAGCGGCGGAAGATTACGCGGTCGTGTTCATACAGGAAGATTTGTTTGTTGAGTTCACCGAAAAAGTCGAGGAAGTCAACGATAAGTATCATACCAGCGTTTTGCCTGTACCCGGGCCGTCTGGCGCGACAGGTGCCGGGCTTGCGTCAATTCGCGGAAGTGTCGAAAAGGCCGTTGGTATGGATATATTTGCGGAAAGATAATAAAAACGGAGGCAGGAGATAAAGAAAATGCCTGAGAAAAAAGAAGTCAAAGGAGTAATAGAGAGGATCTCCGGCTCTCTTGTAATCGCGGGCGGTATGGAGGGCGCAAGTATGCAGGACGTTGTGCATATAGGCGAACTCGGACTCGTCGGCGAAATACTTGAGGTAAACGGCGACAAGGCATCAATCCAGGTGTACGAGGAAACATCCGGCTTGAAACCCGGCGAGCCTGTCGTATCAATGGGAGAACCTTTGAGCGTTGAATTAGGGCCGGGGATTATTGAGCAGTTCTATGACGGTATACAGAGACCGCTTGAACTCATCGAGAAGGCCGCAAAGAGTCCCTACATTTCGAGGGGAATAAGCGTCCCTGCGATTGACCGCGCAAAGAAATGGGACTTTACCCCGAAAGTGAAACCCGGCGATGAGGTTATCCCGGGCGACATTCTCGGAACAGTTCAGGAGACCGTTGTTGTTGAACATAGAATAATGGTTCCTTACGGCGTTAAGGGAAAAGTCGCAAAGATTGAGAAGGGTGAACATACCGTTGAAGACGTTATAGCGGTGATTGATGACAACGGCACAAAGCACGAAGTGAAAATGTTACAGCGATGGCCAGTCAGAAAGCCCCGCCCCGTAAAAACTCGTCTCGCTCCAAACGTCCCAATGACAACAGGACAGAGAGTCGTTGACGCATTCTTCCCCGTTGCGTTAGGCGGCACTGCATGTGTTCCCGGGCCTTTCGGTTCAGGTAAGACGGTCATTCAGCACCAGTTCGCGAAATGGGCGCAGGCTCAGATAGTCGTTTACGTCGGCTGCGGTGAACGCGGTAACGAGATGACAGACGTTCTTCTTGAGTTCCCGGAGCTTGACGACCCGCAGACAGGCCAGCCCTTGATGAAGCGTACTACACTCATCGCAAACACATCAAACATGCCCGTTGCAGCCCGTGAAGCCAGCGTTTACACAGCAATCACCCTCGCTGAATATTACCGTGATATGGGCTATTCTGTGGCACTCATGGCCGACTCGACAAGCCGATGGGCAGAAGCTCTCCGCGAAATGTCAGGACGACTTGAGGAAATGCCCGGCGAAGAAGGTTACCCCGCATATCTCGGTACACGTCTTGCGTCATTCTACGAGAGGGCCGGACGCTGTATCGTGAATGGCAAAGAAGGCCGCGAGGGTTCAATCACCGTCATCGGGGCTGTATCACCTCCCGGCGGAGACCTTTCAGAACCCGTAACACAGAACACACTGCGAGTCACAAAAGTTTTCTGGGGACTCGACGCGAATTTGGCATATCAGAGACACTTCCCCGCTATAAACTGGTTGAGCAGCTACTCACTTTACACAGAGAGACTCGATCCTTACTGGGACGAAAAATTTGACGACCAGTGGAGCGGACTCCGTGTTGAAGCAATGAGCCTTCTTGAGCAGGAGTCACAGCTTAACGAAATTGTGAGGCTCGTTGGAATCGATGCACTTTCACGCGATGAACGCATGGTAATGGAGACAGCAAAGTCATTACGTGAAGATTTCCTCCATCAGAATGCGTTTCACGAGATTGATACGTATGCTTCGATGGAGAAACAGTTCAAGATGCTGAAGACTATTGTTGCGTTCCATCATGCCGGACTTGACGCACTCCACAAAGGCGCGCCCATGAACAAGCTGTTTAACCTTCCTGTACGTGAGCAGATTGCGAGAATGCGTTACCTTGAGGAGAAAGACATTGCACAGATTGACAAGCTCGACGACACAATCAAGGAGCAGATCAGCGGAATAATCCCTGTCGGAGGTGATAACAATGCTGCCTAGAGAGTATCGCACAATATCGAGCATTTCCGGCCCGTTAATGATGGTCGAGAAAACTGCGGACGTTATGTATGATGAGCTTGTTGAAATCACGCTGGCAAACGGCGACAAGAGACGCGGCAGAGTTCTTGAGATCGAAAGCGACAGGGCATTAGTACAGGTTTTCGAGGGCACAACAGGAATCGAGAATGAAGACACTAAAGTAAGATTTCTCGGAAGAGTCTTAACGCTTCCCGTATCACGCGATATGTTAGGGCGAGTCTTCAACGGACGCGGTGAACCCATTGACGGCGGAGCGGCGTTAATCCCCGAACAGAATCTCGACATTAACGGAATGCCTATGAACCCGTTCTCACGCGACTATCCTTCAGAGTTCATACAGACGGGAATATCGACAATCGACGGACTTAACCCGATGGTAAGAGGACAGAAGCTGCCGATTTTCTCAGCGTCGGGACTTCCACACAACAGAATGGCGGCACAGATTGCGCGTCAGGCAACAGTCATAAGCGGCCATGAAGATTTTGCGGTTGTCTTTGCGGCGATGGGCATAACGTTTGAGGAAGCGTCATTCTTCATGGAGGACTTCAGGAGAACGGGAGCGTTACAGCGCACAGTGTTGTATATCAACCTTGCTGATGACCCCGCAATAGAGCGTATATCGACTCCGCGTATTGCTTTGACGGCGGCGGAATATCTTGCGTTTGAATGCAACATGCACGTTGTTGTAATTCTCACGGACTTAACGAACTACTGCGAGGCTTTGCGCGAAATTTCAGCGGCAAGAAAAGAAGTACCAGGCAGAAGAGGTTACCCGGGCTATCTGTACACAGACCTTGCGACAATGTACGAGAGAGCCGGAAGACTCAAAGGCAAATCAGGAAGTATCACGCAGATTCCCATTCTCACAATGCCTGAAGACGACAAGACACACCCAATCCCCGACCTTACCGGCTACATCACGGAGGGGCAAATCATCCTCAGCAGGAGCTTACATCGTCAGGGAATTTACCCGCCTGTTGACGTAATGCCTTCCCTTTCGCGACTCAAAGACAAAGGAATCGGGCGCGACAAAACGAGGGAAGATCACGCGGACTTGATGAACCAGCTTTTTGCGGCCTATGCACGCGGAAAAGAAGCAAAAGAGTTAGCAGTCATTCTCGGCGAAGGTGCGCTGTCTGAAGAGGATAAAGCGTTTGCGAAATTCTCAACGGTCTTTGAGGATAAATATGTTCGTCAGGGCGAGTACGAGAACAGGACAATCAAGGAGACTCTCGAACTCGGCTGGGAACTGCTGACAATGATTCCTGTGAAGGAACTCAAGAGAATCCGCGACGCTTACATCGAGAAGTATTTGAACCCGCTGCTGAAGGCAAAATCAGAGAAGGGCGAAGCGTAAAGGAGGGTAATTGACGATGGCACGAATCAACGTCAACCCTAACAGAATGGAATTGTCCCGCCTCAAGAAACGTCTTGCCGTCGCAAAAAGAGGACATAAGCTCCTCAAAGACAAGCAGGACGCATTAATCAAAGCATTTCTTGAGAAGGCCAAAGCAGGCAAGGAACTCCGCGAGTCAGTCGAGAAGGAATTAGCTGAATGCTACGGGACGTTCGTACTTTCACGAGCGCAGACAACCCCGGAGATTTTGGAGCAGGCGTTAATCTTCCCCGGCGCAAAGTCAACGCTTTCTGTGAGCTGGCACAACGTAATGAGCGTAATGGTTCCTGAGTATGACGTTAAGCAGGAAGGAAACCCCGTGAATTACGGCTTCGTGAATGTCCCGTTGCTTCTTGACGCGGCACTTGAACAGTTCAGCGGAATTATTGTTAAGCTGCTTCATCTTGCGGCGGAGGAGAAAGCAATTCGACTCATGGCCGGAGAAATTGAGCGCACAAGACGGAGAGTCAACGCGCTGGAGTACGTCATGATTCCGAATCTCGCTGAGACAATACGATACATCAGCATGAAACTTGACGAGCAGGAACGCTCAACATTAAGCCGACTCATGAAGATAAAAGAAATCGTTTCAGCATAACAGAGAAAAATTAATCCCCCAGTCGTAAAAGGCCGGGGGAATTTCTTTTTGTGTGTACGCTGTTATTTGTTATTGCGTTATTCTGTCTTTTATCCAGATTTCATCAAGCCACAGTTTAGCCTTTATCCTGTAGCCGGCTTCAATCATAAAATCTCTTATTCCCCGCTCCCTTGACGCGCCCTTGTCATTCTCAATCGTGAAGCAGTCAATCCCAACGCGGGAAAAATCTATACCCTTCAGCACTTCAACTTCAGCACCCTCAACATCAAGCGATACAAAATCAATGTGCTTTATTCCGCGTTCCTCAAGTATTCCTGCAAGCCTCCTCACTGGAACTTTCCAGCGTGCTTTTACCTTGCCGCCATAGTTGACTTCATCAGAGAATCCCGACATGTAATGATCCTCATACTCACAGAACTCGGCTTCCCCATCTTTTTCCCCAAGCGCGTAAGGAAGGCACTCTGTAATGCGTGATGTCTTCCACTTTTCGCGCTGTTCCAACATAGGTTCAAACGCAAGCCCGGACCAACCTCTGTTTTTCTCAAAGAAGTAAGTATTGTTAATGTTTACAGGGTCATTGCCTCCTATATCGAGGAAGAATCCGCCTTCTTTCCCGCTGAATATAAACCTGTCGAGAAAACAATCCTGACATGCTTGGCTGTAATATTTCTCACCGCTGAAAGCCTCTGTGAATCTTAAGCGTTCTTCCCAGCTGTCCAATACAATAAAGCCGCCTGCTTTTTCAGGAGACTTCCTGTATGTCTTAATACAATATTTCGCAAGGGATAACATTTTTCTTTCTGCTTTCTTTCTTCTCAGGTATTCCCATATTGGCGATGGAGTTAATGCCTTGATACATGCTTTTATACCCATGATAAGACTCCTTTCTGCACACGACAAATTACCCCGCCTCGTTACACACAAAGCAGGGCTGTTACTTCCGTGTTTATGATTTATTGTTTGGGATTGTGATTTACTGTGAAGGGATTTCAGACAAAGTGATACCGATAACCGATAACCGATAACCGATTTTAGCGGCCTGAATCAATTTTGTCTACCCCTTTTTGCATGAATTTATTGTGATTTGATGTGCGTATTTTATCATGTTATCTCATTTCGAGGGAAGATAAAATTTCTCCGAGCGTCTCAGCATTTCTCACGAAACCCGAAGCCGTTATCACCATGTAGAAATCTTCATCACCCGTAACAGTTACGTGACTCACTCCGTTGTTGTACTCGAACGTGTAATCACCCTCATCATCGCTCACAGGTTCAGTGCCTCTCATTTCATGCGACAACTTCAGCGCAAGAGCCGTTATCGATTCACCGCCGGGATTCCCTGAAGCTATTACGAGCGAGCCGGATCTGTCATCAGCCGTAACACTCACAACATCGCCCGACTCATTCGCGCTCCATCCTTCAGGGACATCAAGTGAAAAATATCGGAACTCCTCAACGTCAGCACTTGCGTACGTCCCAATCAGCAGAAATATTACGCATACTGCAGCACGTCTCATCATCTCCGGCCTCCGTGAACGTCAAAAAGATTCAGCCTCAACGCATTTGTTACGACGCAGAAACTTGAGAGGCTCATTGCGGCAGCTCCGAACATGGGATCAAGTTTCAATCCCCACAAGCCCGCAGCTAACGGAATGCCTATCACGTTGTAGATGAATGCCCAGAACAAATTCTCGCGGATGTTCCGCAGAGTCGCACGGCTGAGTCTCACCGCTGAAGATACATCACTCAATGAGCTTTTCATGAGCACAACGTCAGCGGCATCTATCGCTATGTCCGTCCCAGCTCCGATTGCAATCCCAATGTCAGCACGTGTGAGCGCAGGAGCGTCATTAATCCCGTCGCCAACCATCGCAGTTTTTCCGCCCTTCTGCAGTTCCCGTATCACCGACTCTTTTCCGTCAGGCAATACGCCCGCTATTACATCGTCAACGCCAGCTTCTTTCGCGATAGTCTTTGCTGTCCTCTCGTTGTCTCCCGTGAGCATTACGACCCGGATTCCCATCGACTGCAATTCCTTCACGGCCTCTTTGCTGTCCGGCTTTATCGTGTCTGCTACTGCTATGATTCCGACAAGCTCATCATCTCTCACGAACATTAACGGAGTCTTCCCCGCCTCAGAAAATCTTTCAGCCTCCCTCGTGAATCTCTCACTGAATGAATACTTTTCGCCGATGAACTTCACGCTGCCTCCCGTGAGCGTTGAGCCGTCATTAAGAGTCGCTGTCAATCCGTTGCCGGGCAATGCCTGAAAATTTCTGACTTCCTGAAAGTTTATGCCCTTCTCCTTTGCGTAACTCACTACAGCTTTTGCTAACGGGTGCTCGCTCTTTGACTCCAATGAATAAGCCAGCTTCACAAGGTCTTCTTCAAGGTAATCTCCCGCCGTGAATATGTCCGTTACTTTAGGCTCACCGCTCGTTATTGTCCCGGTCTTGTCGAGAGCTGCAATTTTTATTTTCCCGGTCTCCTCAAGTGATACGGCTGTCTTGAAGAGTATTCCGTTCTTCGCTCCGACTCCATTCCCAACCATAACAGCAACAGGAGTCGCGAGTCCCAATGCGCATGGGCAGCTGATCACAAGAACCGCTATTCCGTAAGACAGAGCGTCGCCGAAACTTTTGCCCGCTATGAGCCATCCTGTTACGACACAGACCGCAATAATTATCACTGAGGGCACGAATATTCCGCAGACTTTATCGGCAATTTTCGCGACGGGAGCTTTCGTAGCGGCGGCATCACTCACCATCTTTATGATTTGAGACAGCGTTGTGTCATGGCCGACCCGGGTAGCTCTGCACCTTATGTAGCCCGATTGATTCAGAGTTCCTGCTGAGACTGAGTCGCCCTGTGCTTTGTCGACTGGTATGCTTTCACCCGTTAATGCTGACTCGTTTACTGCTGTCGTACCTTCTGTGATTACTCCGTCAACGGGGATATTCTCGCCGGGCTTGACGATGAAAATCATACCTTTTGTTACCTGCTCGACTGGCACGGAAATTTCGCGGCCGTTGAAGATTGTTGCTGTCTTGGGCGCGAGCTTCATGAGACTCTTCAGCGCGTCGGTTGTCCGTCCCTTTGATTTTGCCTCAAGCATTTTTCCTACGGTGATGAGAGTCAGAATCATTCCGGCTGACTCAAAGTAGAAATCATGAGTCGAAAACAGCCCGGCATGTTCGCGTGTCATCATGAAAAGAACGTAAACGCTCCACGAGAATGAAGCAAACGATCCCATAGCAACAAGAGTGTCCATGTTAGGCCCGGCGTGAAGGAGCGAAGAGAATCCCGAAACAAAAAATTTCTGGTTGATGATCATGATTATTCCAGCAAGAATCATCTGCGCGAGTCCCTGTGCTATATGATTGTTCACGAAAAACTCAGGAAGCGGCAAGCCAATCATATGACCCATCGAGAAATACATTAACGCGGCGAGGAATAACAATGAGGAAATGAGTCGGCGTTTGAGAATTGGAGTCTCATGGTCGGCTAATGCTTCTTCCTCCTGAGAGTGAGAAACTTGCGGCGCGTCAGGAACTTTCAGCGATGCTCCGTAACCAGCTTTTTCTACGGCGGCTATTATTGAGTCTGAACTTGCTGAACCTTCAACGGTCATTGAGTTTGTGAGGAGACTAACCGCGCATGAAGTTACGCCGGGGATTTTCTTTACGACTCTTTCAACCCTCGCCGAACATGCAGCGCAGCTCATACCTGTAACATTATATTGTTCTGACATGGATTTATTCACGGCCTTTTCTTTTGTGAGATAAGATTCATTATATACGATATACGGCCATGCAATAAATTTTCCCCGTGAAGTTTTACATCGCTTAGTATAATTTCAGCGTCAGCAAAAATTTCACAAGAAAGCAGGTTAATCATGACCGATGATATTTGCAGAGGAAGAAAACCAGTAGCAGACCTCCTCACTAAAACTCCATCGCGCTGCGCGAAGCTCATAATCGCAAACAATGTACGTCCGCCGTTCCTCGACGAATTGTTAGACATGGCAAGGGCAGCAAATGTTACGTGGCAGATAGCAGCACCCGAAGCACTCGACAAACTTTCAGGCGGTGAAAAGCATCAGGGAGTAATCTGCCGACTCACTCAGTCGAAAACGTTAGACCTTGAAGACTTCCTGAAGAATGTTGATGGTGAATCGAAATCGCTCGCAGTGATTCTTGACCACATAGAAGACCCGCATAATCTCGGAGCGGTGATACGTTCAGCGGAAGCGGGCGGAGCATCATGTGTTGTTTACGCGAAAAGGAGATCGGCGATCCCGAATGACACAGTGATAAAGACAAGCGCGGGTGCGTCGCTAAGACTCCCGTTGATAGCCGTCAGCAACATCACGAGGACAATAGAACGCTTCAAGGAGTCTAATTTCTGGACAGTAGGACTTGACTCAAACGCTGAGGAATCAATCTGGGCTGAAGATTTGCCGGGACGCTGTGCGCTGGTGATAGGCGCAGAAGGCGAGGGGCTCTCACGACTCGTGCGTAACAATTGCGACATGCTGAAGAAGATTCCAATCAATAAGAACGGAGTCAGCTCATTAAATGCGAGCGTCGCGGCGGCTCTTGGTATATTCGAGTGGTCAAGGGCAAACGGAAATTAGCGCGTAACAAAAAGCACTCCCGGAAAAATTCTGAGAGTGCCTGCTTATTTCTGCGTGCAAAATTTGAGAAGTCTAGCTGAAATTATTTCTCAGTGCCTGAAGTCCGCCCTTGAAGCCCGAACCTATTGCGCTGAACTTCCATTCACCCGAATGACGGTACAATTCACCCACAACAACAGCCGTCTCAACCGAGAAATCTTCGCCCAAGTCGTAGCGTATTAACTCTTTTCCGTTCGACTCGTCTACTATGCGTATGAATGCGTTTGAGACCTGCCCGAAATTCTGCTTGCGTGAGTCTGCCTCATATATCGTTACGGTAAAATCTATCTTTTCGACGCTGGCCGGTATCTTGCTGAGGTCAACTTTGATTTGCTCGTCGTCGCCTTCTCCTTCACCTGTGAGGTTGTCGCCAGTGTGGATGACTGAGCCGGAAGAGTGCTTAAGGTTGTTGAAGAACACCATATCTTTGGGGTCCTGAAGTTTTCCGTTTGCATTGAGAAGAAATGCTGAAGCGTCAAGGTCGAACGCTGATCCCCCGTCATATTTGTTTACATCCCATCCGAGTCCGACAAGAATTTTTGAGAGTCCCGGATTGCCTTTTGTCAGGTCAATTTTCTGGCCTTTCGTGAGACTTATTGACATTTGATCTCCTCCTATTATGTTGGAATTTATCTGATAATATACATCGATATTCCTGCTACATCCAGTGCATTAGATTTCCGGCGGCGTTAATTTTTCCGTGCGTGTATAATTTTTCGAGTCATTCAAGATTTCACATCAGGAGGAAAGATTCATCATGTCAGAAGTAAGAGTGAGATTCGCTCCGAGTCCTACAGGCGCGCTTCATATCGGCGGAGGACATACGGCTTTGTTTAACTGGTTATGGGCGCGTCATAATCACGGCAAATTCATTCTGCGTATTGAGGATACAGACCTTGCGCGCTCAACGAAAGAATACGAGCAAACAATCATGTCGGGAATGGTCTGGCTTGGACTCGACTGGGACGAAGGGCCTGACATCGGCGGGGATTTCGGGCCTTACAGGCAGTCCGAACGACTCGGAATTTACCGGGACTACGCGAATAAGCTCGTCGATATGGGTAAAGCGTATAAAGATGGCGAAGCAATAATTTTCCGCGTTGAGCCGGGGCAGGATATATCGTTCAAAGATTTAGTGTACGGACAAATTGACGTAATGAGCGACGGACTGAGGGAGAAAGACTCGGACAAGCTGAAGGACATCGTAATCATTAAGAGCGACGGAATGCCGACGTATAACTATGCTGTTGTTGTTGACGATCATTTGATGAGAATCACTCACGTAATACGCGGTGAGGATCATATCTCAAACACTCCCAAGCAGATATTAATTTACCGTGCGTTAGGCTGGGACGTTCCCGAATTTGCGCACCTTCCTATGATACTTGGCCGGGACAAAAAGAAACTCAGCAAGCGTCACGGAGCGACGAGCATTTACGAGTACAGGGACATGGGATATATGCCCGACTCGATGTTCAACTTCCTTGCGCTGTTGGGATGGTCAGCAGGGGACGACAAAGAAATTTTCACGAGGGATGAAGCTGCGAGTCTCTTTGAGCTTTCAAGGGTAACAAGAAAAGCGGCAGTGTTTGATTTCGACAAGCTGAACCACATCAATCAGGAGCATCTTAAAGCGTTATCACCTTCCGTGAGGCTCTCAATGATTCGTCCTTTCTGGGTTGAAGCGGGCCTGCCTGTTGAAGAGGTTGAAGCGTCACGCGGCGTGAAATATCTTGAGGACGCATTGACGCTCATGGCCGGAAGAGGACGCACGGCAAAAGAAATGTCAGAGTTCGCGGATTACTTTGTGTCGTTTGAGCCAGTCAAAGCACGATGGAACGCGGAAGGTGTTGACCGTGAGAAGCTGAAGCCATTTTTCGCGGCAATATTCTCACATGAAAACTGGAAGGCAGAAGAGCTTGAAGAGGCTGCGCGCTCGTGGATAAGTGAGCATGAGGGAGCAAAGATGAAGGATTACGCGATGCCTTTGCGTTTTGCGCTAACAGGAATGAAAGTAAGCCCGGGAATTTTCGAGGTCGCTGAACTGATGGGGCGTGAGGAATGCAGGAAGAGACTCGAATATTACGGACTGTTGTAGCTTCAGAGTCTGAAACCTGCGATTAACGGCGTGTGATCCGAAGGCTTATCCCATTTTCGCGGCTCAATGTCGGGTCGGCACCATTCTGCCAGGCCAGCGAGTCCCGGTGAAGCCATCATGTGATCGATCCGCCAGCCTATATTGCGGTCAACAGAATCTTTCACGCGGTAATCGTAGAAAGTGTAGACATTAGGATCTTTGCTGAAGAGTCTCAATACATCAACGAGGCTCTTTTTTGTTTCACGGAAGATGTCTCTTATCTCGTCGCAGAAGCATACATGATTCCTTTTTGCCTCCGGGTGATTAACGTCTTCAGGTTCGGGCGCAACGTTCAGATCACCGAGCCACAAGAACAAGCCTTCCTTTTCGCGCTCAATGATATTTTTGACTCGCGCAAGAAATTTTTTCTTCACAACAAAGTCCGGGCTGTCGATAGATTTTCCTTGAGGGACATACGTATTGAGCACGGTAAAATTTTTGTGCCTGAGAGTCATAACCCTTGTGTCAAATTCACCGTCATCAAATCCGAATGACACATCAACATCATCAATGCAATTTTTGACGAGAGCCGCGACACCGTTGTAGCTTTTTCCGCCGTGATAGTACGAACGGTAGCCCATCTCATGAAACGCAAGCTCAGGGAAAAATTCATCCTGAGTCTTTGTCTCCTGCATGAAAAGGAAATCGGGCGCATTAATCTTCAGCCAACGTCCAAGAATAGGAAGGCGAGTTCTTACGGAATTAACGTTGAAAGTTGCGACGATCATAAAATTCACCCCGCGAAAATTTTTTGTGAGAATGATTAATGATTGTACATTTGGTGAATTGAGTTGACAAGAAATAATGAGGGGAATAAAATACTTTGCGTTTTGAAACTGTGTATAGTAGTGAGCATTTGACATTAAGATTTTGGGGTTGCCTTTACGTAGTCTTTCAGCAATGAATGTATGGGGTTATATCTCAGCGGTGAGCGTCTTCACGTTTGTATTTTGGGGGTTGCCTGTACGTAATTTAGTCAGCAAAAACTACACGGGGCTATATCCCAGCAGTGAGCGTCTTCACATTGGCATTTTGAGGTCGCCCGCACGTAATCTTCTCAGCAACACAAACACATGGGGCTGTAGCGCAGTTGGGAGCGCGCGACATTCGCATTGTCGAGGCCGGGAGTTCGAATCTCCTCAGCTCCATTCCATAACACACACGAGCTTGCTGTAACGGCAAGTTTTTTTTATCCCCTTCCATTGTGATACAATCCCCAAAAAGGAGAGTGTTTCACGTGAGTCAAAATATTTTCCCAGTCTGCAAGCCTATAATCGGAATGCTTCACCTTAACGGTTATTCCCCCCGTGAAGTGCATGACCTTGCCAAGAGAGAAATAGAGCAGATGTATTCAAACGGGGTCGACGCTGTTTTAGCTGAAAATTATTTTGGGACTGCTGATGATGCTGCGTGGGCGTTGGATTATCTTCACAGACAATACAGCGGTTGCTTGTACGGCGTGAATATTTTAGGCTCTGACGAAATGTCATTCTCTCTCGCTTCTGAATATGACGCTAAATTTATTCAGATTGATTCAGTTTGCGGACATCTCGAACCTGGCAGGGATGAAATTTTTGCAGCAAGGCTTCAGGAACTCCGCAGAAAATATCCTGTCTTTGTCTTAGGAGGAGTGCGCTTCAAGTATCAGCCTGTGAAATCAGGACGCACTGTAGAAGAAGACATTTCACTAGGCAAGGAACGCTGCAATGCTGTAGTAGTAACAGGATCAGGAACAGGAAAGAAGACGGACATCAAGAAGATAAAATTGTTCCGTGATGCTTTGGGAGATTACCCGCTTTTTGTCGGCGCAGGAATGACAGAAGAAACTTGCCGCGAACAGCTCGCAGTTGCTGACGGCACTATAGTAGGGACATGGTTCAAAGAGAACGGGCGCACATCTTCTCCCGTTGACCCTGAGCGCGTAAGACAGTTCATGAATATAGTGAAGCAAGTCAGAGAGTCTCAGCAACAATGAGTCAGTACTATTCACAGCACAATCCGTTTTCACATTCACAGCATAGTCCGTGAGCTTTCAGCCATTCGCTTGCAGGATGAAAGCCAAGTCCTAAGTATGAAGCCGTCTGTAAATGCAGGCACTTCACATTCACGCCCTCGCCGACCCGAATCCCTCCGACTCCCCCGCGCATAATGTCCCTAAAAATTTTTGTCCTGTAACGCCGTGCAAAGTCATTCTCATACCTTCCGCCAAGAATCACCCGCAGCGACTGGTGAATGATGTTGTATTTCCGCCATTCATGAATGAGTCCGTGAGAGGCTATATACTCTTCAAGCTCATGGACTCCGCCGAGACTCTCAATTTTTCCCGCGAGCTTTACGAGATAGGGACATTTCAGCCAGAAACTTGTCGGGAAAATCTTTCTTCCCCATGGCCGGCAGATCTGAATCATCACATGGCCGAACCTGCATAACTTTTCCCCGGCAACAAAAACGGGAGATGCTTTTGCACATCCCCCGCAATGTTTCCCCGTTGTACTAGTAATCCCTGCCATTGTTCCTGCGCCGCGGTGATGATCGTCCTGACCTTGCAGAGTTCCTCGTGTTGAGGTCAGTGATTTTTGCCTCGCTCGCTTTGAGGAATGAGGCCATCTTCTTTTCAAAGCTGTCTGCCTCTTCGGGATTCTGTTCTCTGTATTCCGCCTGCATGTCGTGAAAGTCTCTTGCGGGTCTCATCTCACGCGGAGCAGATCTCGTTTCTCGCGTTACGGTTCTGTATTCTTTGGGCGGTCTTCCGTTTGTGTCCTGCGCGGGCTGTGAAAATCTTCTCGGCGGCCTTGAAGGTTTTTCGGGAGGCTCCTGCGTCTGCTTCAATGACAAGTCTATTCTGCCCTTCTCATCTATCTTGATGACTTTCGCCTTCACCACGTCAGAAATTTTCAGGACAGTATTTATGTCTTTCACGAACGAATACGAAAGCTCCGAAATGTGTATCATTCCTTTGCGGCCCGTCTTCGCTATTCTCACGAACGCCCCGTAAGGCATAAGCTGCTCTACAGTGCATTCAACAATTTCTCCGACTTCAACTCCGGCTGATGTTACAACGCTATTAGCCTCGGCCATGTGAAACTCTTACTCCCCTAAAATAAATTTTTACTCCCAGCGCCATTCGGGTTTTCCGCCAAGACCAAGACGGCGAATCAAGTATACATATTTTGCCTTGAGCTGACGGCTTCCCGGTTTGTACCAGACTAGCAAAGTCCCGCGCTGTTTGTTCAACGCTAATTTTAACACGGAGCCTTCAACTATTGGCCCGTAACATGCAAGCACAGCTTCTCCCTTTAATGACTCAGGGCGTTTCTTCATGCTCCTTATTATGTTGGGCAGCTCGACAGGTAAAGACTGCGACTGTTTGAGCACCGTTTTTATCTGCGGCCTTCCTGCTAACTTGTGGCGGTGAGTCTTCACGTCTTCTTTCACGTAGCGTTTTATGCGGTAACTTTTTGCCTCTGCGTTCTTCCCTGTGAATTTTACATTGACGGCCTTAGCTTTGAGTCGCTCTGTCATTTCGTGAAGGTCAAAAGGCTTTGAGACTGTGCAGGAAATTTCCGGCTTCATTCTCTCAACGTCGACACGCTTAATCATTCTCACAATTTCGGGAGGCTCAACGCTGAAATCGTCAACGCGATAAACATTCACATGACGCGAAATATGACGCGCAAGAAAATCACGCAGCCCCATTTATCTGACTCCTGACGCGAGGAAGCTCAGTGCCTTTTCGACTCTCGTGAATGGCTCAAGTATATTCATTGTCTCTGCTGCCTCAGTGAGTATTGCTGCGGTCTGCTGAATCTCTTCAGGCTTGACTCCTCCGGGAAATTCTGCCCTGAACGGCGCGCCGTTTGCGTTCGCCTGAATGAGGAAGACTCCCGGGTCTGCTGTCGTCTCAATATGCCCGGCTGCGTCAAGCGGTACATGCGGAGACTCCTCAAGAAGCACGGATTTGATTCGGCTGTTCACTCTCAATGGTTCGAGAATGTCCGGGTCATTGCAGATCCATAACTGCGGGTCAGTCTCTACTGCGTCAAGAAGACTCTCAAGCACAAGTTTTTCTTTCGCATATTTCCCGAACGAGTCGCCGTATAAGATCCTCGAAAGCTGGTCGGGCCTCAAGGGTTCAGATCTCACAAAGTCAACAGGGAATCCCTTCGCGTCAGTTACAAGTGCCGCGCCCCTTATGAGCGAGTCATTTCCGTCAACGATAATATATCCGAGTGTGTTATTTGCTGCCATAAAATTATTCCCCTTCCGGCAAAATCATTGCGCTGTATAAAGCTCTCACTGCCTGTTCGTAATCCTCATCGTAAACTCCTATTATTATGTTCAAGTCATCGCTTCCCTGCTCAATCATTCGTACTTTTATTCCGGCCTCTGCTATAGAGTTGAAGATGCGCGCAAAGATTCCTTTTGTTGTTCCCATTCCTTTGCCTACAACTGTGATAAGCGATAAATTTTTCTCTACGGTAATTTTTTCGGGCTTTATTGCTTCGTTGAGAGCTGCTAAAATCTCTGCCCTCTTAAGGTCGAACAATGGATTTTTTACGACAATTGAGAAACGATAGATACCTGACATGTAATGCTCGCAGGATATATTGCGCTCGGTGAAGATTCCGAAAACTTTCACGCCGATTCCCGTTAAGCGGTTGAGTCCGAATTTCTCGATGTGAATTATGCGGTAATTTCTTTTTCCCGCGATACATGCCGCGACGCTTCTGTGGCTTTCTTCGGGAAGGTCAGCAGTTACTGATGTTCCCGGGTCGTTTATGTCGTTAATGTTTCGTATTCTCCACGGGATTCCGATGTTCTGCATAAGGAATATGACATCTTCATGAATGACATTGATTCCCATGTAGGTTAATTGCTTCAGTTCCTCGTAAGTTATGTTGCGGATTACTGCGGGATTTCTGACGATTCCGGGGTCCGCGCTGAAGATTTTTGTTGTCTCGCTCCATTTCTCACAGAGAGCCGCATTCACTGCGCGTGCTGTTATTGCCGCTGTTATGTCTCCTCCTCCCCGCGGGAAAAGTTTTATCGCATTGCCCGGTGTTGTGCCGTAAAATCCGGGTATTACTGCGTGCTCTGTGTCTGCGAAAATTTTTGCGGCGGCCGCGAACGTCTTCTCACGGTCAAGAGTGCCGTCCCTCCCGAAAAATACAAAGTCAGCGGCATCAATGAACTTCCATCCGAGAAACTCAGCGAGAATCTTTGACATGATATATTCACCGCGGCTGACTACGTAGTCATTGCCCTTCCCGAAGAACAGATTCTTCTTCATCTGCACAATTTCAGCTTCAACGTCAAATCCGACTCCAAGCCCCCGAACTATGTCAACGAATCGATCACGTACCTGCGTCATCATTTCGTCAAAATTTTCACGGTTCATGTATCGCGCATTCATGATGAATAACATGTCGGTCATCTTCATGTCTTCAGGGATTCCGAATCTCACCCCCGGTGCTGAAGCTATCACGTAACGCCGACGAGGCTCAGACAGAATAATCTGCGCGGTCTTCATTATCATGTCGGGAGTCGAGAATGCTGCGCTTCCGAATTTCGACACAATTACATCGTTCACAAAGCATCACTCTTTCATATTTTGTTGCGTGGGATTTACATTGATAATTATAACTGTCAGCGCGAAAAAAAACCCCCTCGCTTTGAAGGGGGCTTGTGATTCTTACTGTATCATTGCGGCGTAAAGTGCCTTGATTGATTTCTCGTAGTCTGACTCGTCAACGCCTATTATGATGTTAAGCTCGTCAGATCCCTGGTCAATCATTCGTATATTGACTCCGGCTTCAGCAAGAGCTGTGAAAACTTTCGCGGCCATTCCTTTCACGCTGATCATTCCTTCACCGACTACAGCAATCGCGGCTAAATTCTTTTCGATTGTGATAAAGTCCGGGGACAATTCGTTTTTGATCTCGCGGAGAATGTCATCACGCTTTGAGTCGAACGCTGAAGAATTTACGACAACGCTTATTGTGTCGATACCTGTCGGGCAATGCTCAAAGGGTACACCGTTGCGCGCGAAAATGTGAAGGAGTCTCGCTCCGAATCCTGTCTGCCCGTTCATCTGTGATTTCTCGACTCGTATGCTGCTGAATCCTTTGCGGCCTGCGATACCTGTTACAGGGTTGCGCTTTACGTCATGAGGAATCGACGCGGCAATGAGAGTCCCATTGTCATCGGGGGAATTTGTGTTGCGAATGTTTACGGGGATTCCTGCTGTCCTCACAGGGAAAACGGCATCCTCATGAAGAACGCTTGCGCCCATGTAGGAGAGTTCGCGCAGCTCCGTGTAGGTGATGTACTCTATCGGCTTCGGCTTGTCGACGATACGGGGATCCGCACTGAGCATGCCTGATACATCGGTCCAGTTCTCGTACAAGTCAGCACCAACCGAACGCGCAACGATTGAGCCGGTTATGTCGCTTCCTCCGCGTGAGAAAGTTTTGATTCGTCCGTCAGGCATTGAGCCGTAGAAGCCGGGAATCACTGCGCAGGGTAAAGCCTTCAACTTTTCGCCGAGTGCCTGATAAGTTTTCGCGGGTTCAAATATTCCGTTCTCGTCAAAAAATATTGCTTCTGCCGCGTCAACGAATGCCCAGCCCAATAACTGAGCAATAATTTTTGAGTTGAGATATTCGCCGCGGCTCGCTAAGTAATCCGCCGGGGGATATTTCCTCAGCTCGTATTCTATCGTCTCAATTTCCGCTGAGATGTCGAAATTTATCCCAAGCTCCGAGATTATATCCGCGTAACGTGCCTTTATCTTTGCGAGAATGTCCGAGTATTCGCTTCCTTTCGCGAACTCTGAGTAGCAGCTGTAAAGAAGATCCGTAACCTTTATGTCATCGCTGAATCTTTTGCCGGGCGCAGAGGCTACTACATACTTTCTTTCGGGATTTGCTTTGATGATGTCAGCGACCTTGCGAATCTGTGAAGCGTCCGCGAGTGATGTACCTCCGAATTTTGCCGTGATTGTCCTCAATTAAACGTTATCTCCTGTCTTGTTATAGTTGTATGCTGTTGATGAGTGCATTGCTGAGGCCGCAATTATTGTGTCAGGCGGCGGGAGAAATTTATCGCTGTGCAACGGATATTCAGACTCCGCGCCTACATGATAGAAGCAGCCTGTCTTAGCCATGATGTAATTGCCGAAATCCTCGCTAATGAATAGGGGCTTTGTGATGATGTCGACTCGTTCGTCCCCGAAAGTTTCACGCGCTGAAGACTCGCACATTGCTGTAAGTTTGTCGTTACTGTTGACGATTCCCGCGCATGAGTCTGTGATGACGCACTGAGATTTTGCGCCGAATCTTTTCGCAACGTCAGCAGAAACTCTCTCAAGCTCCCTGCACATGGCCGAACGTTTTTCGAGTCCGTAAGTGCGGATTATCCCGGCCAATTCAGCACGACCCGCGAGAATGTTATTCGCCGTTCCTGCGTGAAATTTCCCGACGCTTACGACTCCGCCCGGTATGCTCAGAATTTCCGGGACAATGTGAGCTGCTGCCTCTATGCTGTCGATGCCCTTGTCGCGCTGCGCACCGTGTGAGGATTTGCCGATTACCGTTAATTCCCACGTAGCTGAAGCCGCGTAAAAATCACCGTACTTTATACCGACATGTCCGGCCTTCAATGCAGGGTCAACATGACACCCAAACACCGCGCTGACTCCCTCAAGGCATCCCGCTTCAATCATTCGCTTTGCTCCGCCGTCGCCTTCCTCGTTAGGCTGAAAGATGAATGTTACAGTGCCGGGCAGTTCGTCCCTGTGAGACTGTAGAATCATCGCCGCGCCTAATGCACCCGTGATGTGAACGTCATGGCCGCATGCGTGCATTACTCCGGGATTCTGACTCGCGAAATCACAGCCGGTATTCTCGGTTATGGGCAATGCGTCAATGTCAGCACGTACAGCGCAGTGATTGCCGGGCAATTTCCCTTCAACCTTTGCGATTATCCCCGTGCTGATTACCCGCCTGTGAGATATTCCGGCCATGTCTAAATAGTGTTCGATTAATTCCGCTGTGTGAAATTCGTTGTCGCCGATTTCGGGTATGCGGTGAAATTCTTTGCGTATCGCCGTAAGTTTGTCCCTGAGATTCTCAGCTTCAGAAAGAAAATTTATTCCCATCGTCAAATCTTCCTCAATGATTCCTGCAACGCTGTCTTGAGGGTTGTAGACTCGTCCTTGTCCTTAATGACTCTCGCGGGGCATCCTGCTACAACTTTTTCGGCCGGGACATCCTCAATCACTACCGCGCCCGCCGCAACTACAGAGTCATGGCCGATTCTTACTCCCTCAATCACTACAGCATTCGCGCCGACAAGAACATTATCTTCAACGATTACGGGTTTTGCTGACGCTGGTTCGATTACACCTGCGAGGACTGCTCCGGCTCCTATGTGGCAGTTTTTCCCGACAGTCGCGCGGCCTCCGAGTACTGCGTTCATGTCTATCATTGTTCCTTCACCGACAACCGCGCCGATATTTATCACAGCTCCCATCATTATGACGGAGTTTTTGCCGATCGTGGCATTGTCCCGGATTATTGCGCCCGGTTCGATTCTTGCGGGAATGTCTTTGAGATCGAGCAGGGGAATCGCGCTGTTACGTGCAGAATTTTCTATCACAATGTCAGCGATTGAGTCACGGTTTGACTCTATTACGGGCTGAAGCTCTGACCAGTCGCCGAATATAATCTTGTCGCCAGCACCGAAAATTTTCGCGTGAGTCCCGCTGAAGTCAATTGATGATTTTTCCTTGAGGTAAATTTTTACGGGCGTTGATTTCTTTGCGTCTGCTATGAATCTGATTATCTCTTGAGCTTCCATGTTATGCCCCTGCTATATAGTCCTTCATTCCGTAGAGTCCCGGCTTCTGACTGATGAGCCATTTTGCCGCCGATAATGCTCCGTTCGCGAACAATGCCCGGTTCTTTGCGTCATGTCTGATTGTTATCGTTTCGAGTCCGTTCGAGAAAATAATCTCGTGAGTCCCGACTTCTGTGCCATATCTCAATGAGTGTATGCCGATCTCGTTCGCGGGTCTTTTGCCATTCTCATGACGGCCAATATTGAGCGTTGAGTCTGCGCGTGCTTCCTGTAATCTTTTTGCGAGCATTAACGCCGTGCCGCTGGGAACGTCTAACTTCTGGTTGTGGTGAGCCTCTATCATCTCTATGTCGCAGTCGCCGAAAAGTTTTGCGACTCTCTCTGCGATGTCAGCAACTAACGCAACTCCGACCGACATATTCGGGGAAATGAACACGGGAATTTTTTCGGAGGCTTCACGGATTATAGTCATCTCGTTTTCTGTCTGTCCTGTTGACGCAATGAGGACGGGCAAATTTCTTTTCACACAGTAAGATGTTACGGCCTGAGTCGCTGAATGATTGCTGAAGTCGATAACACAATCAGCTTCACCGCCAAAATCATCAAGCGCGTGATATTTCCCGTCAGCAGTCGCAAACGCAACGTCAACAAGAGCCGCTATACTCTCAGCCCCTGCCATGTCAGCGAGGATATGACCCATTTTCCCCCCTGCGCCGTTAATGATAATCTTCATGCTAAATCAACCCCTGCTCTTTCATGAGTGCAAACAATTTCTCCCTGTGCGCTTTCTCCATCGGCACAAGAGGAAGCCTCAAGTAATCCTCACAGAATCCCATCGCGCTCATTGCGGCCTTGACGGGAATCGGATTCGTCTCACAGAAGAGAGCGTTAATCAACGGAAGGTACTTGCACTGTAATTCCGCAGCTCCTTTGACATCACCGGCAAAAAATTTCTCGCATATTTCCATCGTCTGACGCGGCATAGGATTCGACAGCACGGAGATTACGCCTTGGCCTCCCATCGAGAGAATCGGCACAATCTGATCATCATTGCCGGAATATATATCCATTCTGTTGCCGATTAACTGCGCTGTGTGTACTATCTTGCTTATGTTGGAGTTCGCTTCCTTTATGCCGTTGATTCGAGGGTGATACGATAATTTTTCGTAGGTCTCCGGCTCAATGTTTATCCCTGTGCGTGAGGGGACATTGTAGAGGATTACGGGTTTGCTTGAAGCGTCCGCTATTGTCTCGTACATCTTGATGAGTCCGCCCTGAGTCGTTTTGTTGTAGTACGGTGTAACGAGAAGCAATGCGTCAGCCCCGGCATCACAGCAGTATTTCGAGAGCTGAACGGCGTAACGTGTATCGTTTGAACCTGTCGCGGCGATAACAACGCACCTTCCCGCGATTCTCTTCACGGCGAAATCTACAACCGCTTTGTGTTCAGCGTCATCAAGAGTCGAGCCTTCTCCAGTTGTCCCGGCAATAACAAGAGCGTTGATTCCCTGCTCGCACTGCCAGTCAATAACTTTTGCGAACGAGTCATAATCGACTCCGCGTTCATTCATCGGGGTAATGAGTGCTGTTGCTACTCCTCTGAAAATCGGCTTGTCTGTCATAAAATAATCTTCCTTTCACGAATTTATACGCACAAAAAAACCGCCCACCTTAGGAAATGAGCGGCTGATTTTATGCGGGTGTCTGAGTCCGTCATTCACTAAGGCAAGATGGCACAATTACGTTTTATCTTGAGGAACGACGCGCAGGAAGCAGCAAACACATCAACACATGAAAATTTTGCTGACATGATTTATGCTCCCTTCTTAAAATTGTTGGAATATTTGCGGGAAATTCTAAACGTGAAAATTTATTCTGTCAACTTTAACGCATTCGGAGCGGGTGAAAAATTGTAAACTACTTTTTGCAATCTAAGTTTACATTACGATAAGCCTGAAATTAACGATTAGAAATAATTTGACAGTGCAAACTTTGAGTGTTTTAATTACCGAACAATCCATAAAAATTAACAAGGAGATGTATTTTCATGAAAAGGGCAAGTATCTTACTGTTTCTGATGGCTTTTGTGTTATTTCTCAGCGTGGGAGTCAGTTACGCTTCAGACTCTTATGTGTACGCAACAACAAACATGACGTGGGCAGAATTTTACGCGGGCGAGGTAGGCTCAACGTCAGCGGATTTGCTTTCGGCAGGTCTTGACGCAATCAGCACACCGACAACTCACGGCCTTGCGAGATTCCCATTAATCTTGGGCGAGTCAGGCGACAAGGGGACAACTATCACCGGGCTTAAAGGCGTTCAGGTGCGAATGACTCAGGACGTGTATAACTCACTCGCGGACAATTCACGATACACCGTAAGCACAGCTTCATTTGACGAGTACAAAGAAGTAAACTCTGACGGCTCATTCGGCGCAATGGTTAGCGAGTCAACAGACGCGACATCATCGGGCGCAAGTGTGAGACTCGCAACGGGTTCAAGCGCAAGATGGGGGCATTACGTTTTCAGCGTATCAAGCGCGGACATAACGATAGGCAGCGCGAACAGGCTTTGTGATTATTACTTGGGCGCGTTGCTTGAGACATCGGACGGAAAAATTTACGGCATGAGGCACGATAATAATTTGTGGAGCAACACCGATTTAGCCTTCACGGTCAATGCGAATTACACGGAGCCTCACGGAGTCGGCACAAAGAGATACTATCAGTACACTTCAGACCTTGAGGGAAAAACAGTAACAAAGATAACGTACATGCTCAAGGATCGTCCTGACGTTGTATTAAGCAACCTGAATATTTATCTCAAGAAACGAACTGACGCGACAATAAGACCTTCTCAGACATTCACGCCGACTTCCAGCGACATAGCAGCGACTCTCGTCTTCAGCAACATTCCAGACGGAGCAAATTACACGCTCGCTTCAGTAACAAAAGGTTCAGGAAGAGGAGCTACGACTCTCACAAGCGGGACTGATTACACCTACGACAGCTCAAGCAAAGTGCTTACGATTCTGGGAGGCTCTGAGGCGATAAATTACGTCGCGACTTTCACGAGTGATGAATACGCTGACATTGCAGCAACGATTGAGGTCGGAAATTTTCATTACGCAACAACGGATATGACATGGGCGGAATTTTACGCGGCTGAAGTTGGCGAACCGTTTTCAGCGGATCTATACTCGGCCGGGCTTGACGCAATATCATCACCGACATCGAGAGTCGCAACGAGATTCACACAGCTCACGAGCGAATCGAATGACATCGGCGGAAGAAGCATCACAGGAGTCGCGGCTGTTCAGGTCAGAATGAATGACACAGTCTATAACACCCTCAGCAATGACTCGCGCTACACATTCGCAAGTGATACTTTCAGCGAGTATAAGCCCGTCAACGCAAACGGCACATTCGGCGCAATGGTTACGGACTATCACAATCAGAACGGAGCGACAGTGAGTCTTACAGCCCCGGCGACTTGGGGAGATTATCTTCTCGACATTGAGAGCATAGACATCACATTAGGCAGCGGGGACACAAGATATTATCTCGGAGCGTTGGTTGAGACATCAGACGGCAAAATCTACGCGATGAGGCACAACAATAATCTTTGGTTTAACGCAAAAGACCTCGCAATATCGACAGCAGAATTTGTTGAAGTTCACGGAGTCTCACGCAGCTATAAATACACATCAGACATGGAAGGCAAAAGAGTCAGAAAGATAACGTACATGCTCAAGAATCTTCCTGACGAGATCGTAAGCTGTGATGTATTTCTGAAGCTCAAGACAAGCGCGAGTGTCTCACCTGTTTATGAGACTGGTTATCATGCTGTCATGGCGGGGCGTAATGTTCGAGTCCCTCTGTCATTCGATAATGTTCCTTCAGGCGCGGGCTATTCACTTTCGGGCGTAACTTTCGGGACTGGACGTAGAAGAACAGCTGTAACGGGCTGCACATTCTCAAGCGGAGTCCTCACGATTTCCGGCGATGTTAAAGAGGGAGTCTACACTGCGACATTCAGCGATGAGACTTACGCGAATATTTCAGCGGTCATAAACGTATTCACGACAGACGCGACGGACAAAATCATTTCGGCCGACAAAAACGCGGCGGGATTGATGTTCCTTCTTACGCCTGCGGGAGTCAGCGACTCAACGGACGCAGTTTTGACAGCACAGAATTTCGTGAATGCTACGGACTATACATCTGTTGACGTGAATTATACGGAGAATTTCACGGGCGCAAGTATGATTGAAGGCTCAGGATTTACGCTTGATGTAACACTGAACAATGTCCCTTCAGGCAAGCGGGGCATATTGGGCTTCAGCAAGAATCTTGAGATTACCCCGGCAAAAATCGGAAGCAATGATTTCTCGGCCATGTCAGAAAAAATTCTCGCGCTCCCTGATGTAGCTTACGGCTGGCGAGTCCCGACAGAGAGTCAGCTCAAAGATATTGGACTCATTGTTGCGGGGATTTACCCTGACGGAGTATCACGCGACATTACCGGCTATATCTCAAGCGGACTCAGAGTCGACGGAAGCACGATAACTTTCACATACGGAACTGTTCTGATTGACCGTGTGTTTACGGAGTCTGAAGAAGGAAAAGTATACGCGCTTTCAGACGAGGGAGAAGGCACAATGAGCGACGGAGCATTTGACTCTAAGCTCACAGCAACATGGTACGTTACGACACCGGGAGGAAGCTCAAGCGGAGGCACTGACTCAGATGACAGGAGACCGGGGACTCAGTCAGACGACAGGAGGCCGGGGACTGACTCAGGCGACAGGACTCCCGGCACTTATTCCGACACCGTAACGCCCGGCAAGCCCGCAATATCTCTCACTGACTCAAAGAAGGCCGAAATCCTCACAGCACTTTCACTCCTCAGCAGCAAGATCACAAGCTCAACAGGAATTTCAGAACTCCCAGCTTCAGCCATTAAGGGCGCGCAGAGTTCAGCGACTTCAGACTCAAACGTGATATATCTTCCTATAATCGAGGTCAGCGAGGATAAAATTTACGTGTTCGGCGTATCACTCGACAAGTTCACATCGGGCGACTCGATTCACTGGCACTCAAACGCAATCGTGAAAGCAACGGGAGATTTTCTCAGCGCGGCGGACGAGGAAGAAGCAGCGATCTTCATGAATGACAGCGGGAATGAAGTTGATACAGTCCCGGCGAACAAGCACGTGAACGTTGCGGCATATCTCGAAGCGGCTAATACATATTACCCGACAATCACAAGGACATCTTCAGGCGGTGGGACTGATGGTGACGAGTACGGAGTCGGATCATCAAGCGGAGGCTGCAATCCCGGAATAACATTGCCCGTTTTGCTTTTGGGACTCGGATTCATAATTGCGCGCAAAAAGTAAAAGCACTCATACATTATCAGGCACTCCAAAAAAATAAAAGCGATTCACTTTTGGGACTCTCCGAAACAAACGGGGAGTCTTTTTTCTGCTATACTCACAAAAAAATGAAAGGATTGATTCACTAATCTATGTTACAGGCTATAAATCCCTTTCTTGTTACGGGCTTGTTGTTTTTCCTGAGCCTTGTTGCTGGCGCGCTGTCTGAGAAGATAAAAGTTCCTGCGCTGATATTGTTTTTGGGTATCGGAATGCTTGCGGGAGTTGACGGCCCGGGCGGACTCGATTTTTCCGACGCAAACGCGGCAAACAGTGTGGGAACGTTCGCGCTTGCCTTCATACTTTTTGCGGGAGGCTTCCAGACGAAATGGAGCGACATAAAGCCGATCGTGACTCAAGGCGTAGTGCTTTCGACTCTCGGTGTTCTGCTTACGGCTGTAGTGATGGCGATACCGATAGCATTCCTTCCGATGTTCAGCTACAAGGACGCATTCTTGCTCGGAGCAATCGTATCATCAACAGACGCGGCGGCTGTCTTCTCGATATTGAGGACTCAGAAGGTCGGCGTAAGGGGCGCGCTGAAACCTTTGCTTGAGTTTGAGTCGGGCAGCAATGATCCTATGGCAGTGTTCTTGACGATAACGGCCATGACGTGGCTTACTTCTCCCGATGTCCCTGTTGATGAGCTTGCTGTGAATTTCGTCGTTCAGATGGCGGCCGGCGGTGCAATGGGCTATATCATGGGGCGTTTGTCTTGCTGGGCGATTCAGCGTCTTCATGTCGAGAATGAAGCGTTATACCCTGTGTGGGGAATCTCAATCGTAATGGCTACGTTCGGAATCACTGAGACGCTTTACGGCAACGGATATTTAGCGGTGTATGTATGCGGCATCGTGATGGGCGGAGGGGATTTCCTCTACAAGTACAGCCTTCAGAGATTTCATGACGGATTCGCTTGGCTCATGCAAATAATAATGTTCTTGATACTCGGTCTCCTTGTAACACCTTCTGAGGTTGTGAACATTCCCGTTATGAGTATGGGATTGATTATTTCTTTCTGCCTGATGTTTATTGCGAGACCTGTAGCTGTTTTTGTCGGTACTATGTTCAGCCGCTTCAACTGGAGGGAAAAATTGTTTGTGTCATGGACAGGCTTGCGCGGAGCAGTGCCGATCATCCTCGCTACGTATCCGTTGACGGCAGGACATCCGCAGGCAAGGTACATGTTCAACGTGATATTTTTCGTTGTGCTTACGTCGGTAATGCTTCAGGGGAAGACTCTTGCATGGTTCGCGAAATTTCTGGGAATTGATGAGGCTGTGCGCGAGGCTAAAACATGGACGCTTAATTTTGACATCACGCCGGCTTCCGGGACAGATGAGACTCGCGAGCTTGATTTGCCGGATGACTCCGCTGTAATCGGAAAGGCCGTGAAGGATCTGCGCTTCCCTGACGGAGTAACGATACTGTTAATCAACCGGGGCGACAAGTATCTTATCCCTAAGGGTGGGACTGTTCTTGAACATGATGATACGTTATTGTTATTCGGAGACCGGGCGAAACTTCCTGACGTTATGAAAAAACTTTCAGCCCCCGAAGAAAAAAGCGATAAGGACTCTTGATTTTGCGCGTGAGTGCGTTAATATTTTGTCATCACAGAAAAATTTGCATATCAGGAGACATTTGCCCATGAAAAAAGAAGACGTGATAAATTTCATTACAGATTTATTCACAATGCGTACGGTTTGGATCGACAAGGGCAGCGGAAAATGGGCGGTGAAGAAACGTTTTCACCCGTTGTTGCGCTCGGCTTTCTGGGTACTTGCTGTCATCGTCTGCGCTGGTATATATTCGAGTCTCAACAATCCTCATCATTCAGAGGCAGTAGCAGGACCGACAGCAGAGCCGAAAACAGTCGCGACTCTCCCTGAGCCTGACGAAGTAAAGCCCGCTCCCCCCGTAAGGCATGAGCTGGTTATACCCCTTGCGGCCTCAGCGACTCCCAAAGCACAAAAGCAGGAAGCCCCGGAAGAATCACCGAAACGACGTTCAGCAAAACGCAGCGAAATCATTTTGCCCTCAGAGAGAGACCCTTCAGCCGGAAGAATCATATCCCCGTCAGCAAACTTGAAGCGAGACCCAGTGCCAGAACCTCAGACCCCCGCAAAGAAAACGCCCGCTCCTAGAATCACCGACAAGACAAAGTACAGCGTCGACGTGAACAAATCAACGTACACATTGACGCTTTACAGGGACGGCGAAAAAGTGAAGGAATATCCCATAGCGGTCGGAAGGAATCCCGGCGACAAACAGAGAGTCGGCGACAACAGGACTCCCACAGGACGCTTCAGAGTCGTATCGATAGAAGACGCATCGAAATGGACTCATGATTTCCGCGACGGCAAAGGGAAAATAAAAGGTGCTTACGGTCCTTGGTTCTTGAGGCTTGAGGCTAAAGGCTGGAAGGGAATCGGCATTCACGGGACTCATGACCCCGACTCAATCGGGACAAGAGCTACTGAAGGCTGCATACGTCTCAACAACGAGGATATAGCCGAGCTCAGGCAGTATGCGTACAGGAACATGCCCGTAACGATCCGCGAATACTAGAGGAGGAATAATCATGCTTAAGTGCGGGATAATCGGCCTTCCTTTGTCGGGAAAATCTACGGTCTTCAACGTAATCACACGCGCGGGAGCTGAGGTGAAACCCTACGCATCAGGAAAGACTGAGCCGAATAAAGCCCTCGTTAATGTGCCGGATGAGAGATTCGACAAGCTCGTTGAGATCTTCAAGCCAAAGAGTGAGAAGCCTGCTGACGTAGAATTTGTTGACCTTGCCGGGCTGTCGAAAGACGCGGGGAAAGGAGCGGGGCTCGGAAATTCTTTCTTGTCATTCGTTTCGGAGTCTGACGCGCTGCTTCATGTTGTGCGAGTCTTCAGGAATGACTCAGTTCCTCATCCTGAGAATAACATTGATCCTCTGAGGGATTATCACATTGTCGAGGCCGAATTGATTTACCGTGATTTAGGAGTCATAACGAACAGGCTTGCGCGTCTTGAGGAGAAGAAAGCAAAGAAGAAACTCACTCCGCAGGAAATCACCGAGCTTGAACTAATCCGCCAGCTTGAAGCGCACATGCTTGACGAGAAGCCATTGCGTGAATATCCGCTTGATGATGAGCAGAAGAGAATGTTATCGGGCTATGCGTTTCTGACTCTGAAGCCTGAGCTTGTTGTTCTGAATCTTGACGACACACAGGCGGGTAATGTCCCGGAAATTTCGCCGTTAATGTCTGAGCTTGAGTCGAAAAACATGAAAGCTGTCCGGGTTTACGGAGCTACGGAGATGGAGCTTGAGCAGCTTGACGAGGACGACCGGATCGAGTTCATGAAGGACTTGTCGATAACAGAGCCCGGGCGCGAGCGGCTCATTCACGAGGCGTATAAACTTCTGGGATTGATTTCGTTCTTCACGTCAGGAGCTGACGAGGTAAGAGCATGGACACTCAAAGCCGGAAGCACTGCTGTTGATGCTGCCGGGACGATTCATTCGGATTTGGCGCGGGGATTCATTCGTGCTCAGGTTGTTTCGTATGATGATTTTATCGCCAACAACGCGAGCATAGCGCAGTGCCGTGAAAAAGGAGTGCTCAGACTCGAGGGAAAAGAGTACATAGTGAAGGACGGCGACATGATAGAGATTCGGTTCAACGTTTGAGAGTGTGAGAAAGATTTTGCCCCCTGCTTTTTACGGCGGGGGGTTTTGTTTTGCTTAGACGATGTACTTGCTGATGAATGGAATTTGATTCAGTGCTGCGGAAATTGCGAACGAGATCACAAACACTATCACAGAAATTACAGGAATGGAAAGCAACGGATTGAACGTCAGAGTGTTAAGTCCGAGCTTGTTAATAATAAGACCTATCACAGCAACATGGACAAGGTACGCGCCGAATGAATACTGCGACAATGTTCGGATGATTCTCGAAGGCCGGTTGAATTTTGACTTGAAGAAAACAAATACACTTATCGATTCAAACATGACATTTACAGTATGGTCATTGTAAAATCCGGAAGGTTTGCCAATGAACAGCGAGGCACGAAGAGACATAAACACCGTTGCCGCAAATCCTATAATCCCCGCAAAATATATCAGGCGTTCGGCTCTGCGTGAAATCTGCGCATTGTTCAAGACATATCCCAAGAGAAAATACCCGGTGAAGCCCGCGACAAAGTGAAGGTGAAAATGATCTGCAAATGTCCCGACAATTTTTCCGTGCTCATCTGAGAACAGCGAGATGATTTTGACGGACTCAGGCAGGACAAACGCAAATAAAAACGCAAGCGCAAGAAAATATTTTGTGAGAGACTCCGACTCCGCAATCTTCTTCACAAACGATACAATCATATACAGCCCGGCAATCATGAACAAAAACCACATGTGAAGAAAACGCCCCTGAATAAAATATACACCCAGTATGTCATTCAAGCACACATAGAAAAATGACCAGAATACAAACGCTGTGAATATCCTGAAGATGTACTTGCTGTAAATTTTCCTGACGGGTATATCCCTGTTGAGGAACAATGCCCCGCTTATCATAACGAAAACAGGAACTGCCCACCGCGCTATGCTGTCGTAAAAATTCATCGCTTCCCATTCAAGCGTGTGAATATCCGTTGTGTACCATTTTGACGTTGCAACATGAACCACTATCACCGCAAACGCCCCGGCTACCCGCAGAAAGTCAAAGTAATGGCATCTTGTCTCTGTTGTCATTTATGAGCCTCCTTAAAGTTTCAGGACTGAATCACATTCCGAGATTGAACAAGTTATCTATCAGCTGACGTTTGAACTGATCGCCGGGCTTCTCTTCCTCCGCACTCGGCGCGCCTTCACCGACAGGCAGCTTGAAGCTCATCTTGAACTGCGTAGTCTCTTTCTGCTTCTCCTCGTTCTTGTTAAGGACATCTATCGGCAGGAAGTCTTCTATCGGTTTCGTTACTTTCAGATCACGGAGCTGAGGTTCTTCCCACGAATTAGCGAGAGTGAATGAGACGTTCTGAAAGTCGCGGCCCTGAAAGCCCAATACCCTGCTTGCGGCATCACGCAGTACATTCTTTGCGAGACTCCCGGTCATGTACTGAAAGACTCCCTTCATCGCTCCCAAGAGTCTGTCAAGAAGATTCATGTCAAACCGTCCGTCAAAAAGAAGCCTCAATCCTTTTCCCGGGACTCCCGCAGAGCCGTTGACTGTAACATATCTGTACAGAGGCTCATCAAATCCCGCGCGCGCTCCTGTTCCGGGGTTGAGGAATAAATCATTGCCGTTCCAGAAGAATGACCCGGTTATTTCCTCAAACGTTATTTTTTCTGTAGGCGTTATGCGTTTGAGTGCTTCGACTTTCTGAAGGCAGCCCGGCCCGGTCTTGAATCTTCCTTCAGCAAAACTCAGAGTCATTCCTGCCGGTGAGCTTCCGTTCATGTCAACACGAGCGTCAACAGATCCGACTAATTCACCTTCAGGCATAAAGGGCTGTGCGAGCTTCCCGAAGTCTAAATGTGAAATGTCAGCATGTCCGCTCCATTCGTTTGTGGCAGTGTCAAAGTCAAACCGCGACTCAATGATTCCTCCGCTGAGTTTCGCGCGAGCCTTCCTCATTTGGACTCGCCCGCTGTCTGTCAGATACTGAACGGGTATATTTATGTCCTCAATTTTTATCTTGTCCATTATCGTTATGCCCTGTGATTTTGCGTTGATTGCTATGTTGTCGTGGGGGCGTGTGCTTCCTTTGACGCTGACTGTTGCGAATCCCTTAGCGATTCCGGCCATGTCAGGCATCTGCGACTCTATTGCGCTCTCAATATCAAGCGGCTTTGTGTCAACAGCATAATATATACCGTCGTCCTTTATCTGAATGTCAATGTCCGACTCCGGCTTGAAGTTGTCGACTCTCGCTTTGCCGTTTATGAGGTAGTGATTCGGTTCGGGTGAGTTTACTGTTACTGCTATGTCGTGAATCTCGGACTTCTGATAGAGCACCGGCCTTGTGAGCTTCAAGAATGCTGTCGGCTGCTCAAATGTCCCCGTAACACCTGCCACAGCGTCAATGACTCCTTCAACGGGTGCTTTCTCCATAAAGTTTTTGAGCAACGCTTTCAAGTCGAGGTGCTTAACTGTCGTGTTGATGTCTACTCCGCTGGCCATTATGTTATTCATGTCAGGCAGAATTTTCCCTGAGCCGTTAATTTCCGCGCCGTTTACTTCAGCATTCAGCTTCACGAAATTGATTCGCTTCATATCACCGTCAGCAACAATATTCGCGCTTGGTATCTTCACCATTTCGGCGGCTTTGATGTTAATGTTCGTTGCGTTAATTGCGGCTGAGACTCTCGGATTGTCCGCACGTCCCTTCACTGACACGGAGCCTTTCACGTTTCCTTCAGCAGGGACATCAGTAATGTTTAATCCTCCGAGAAGCTGAGAAATATTTATGCCTCCTGTTGACGCTGTAACATCTAAGAGAGGATTGCTCATGTTCTTGATGTTGACCGTACCTTTTGCGCTGAGATTTCCGCCGGGGAGTAATGCTTTTGCGCCGTTGATCGTCAAGACTCCATTCTTGAATGACAAAGGTATATCAGCGTTCCCGAAGGTCATATCCTTGAATCCTGAATTGCGAGCTGAGATTGAAGCGTTTACGTTTAGCGCGTTGATGTCGGTGAATTTCCCGGAAGCATCAGCCTTAAGTGAGTAAGTACCCTCAAGATCTTTAAGCTCAGGAATGAATCCCAGCTCCAGATCCTGAACATTTGCATTTGCGCTCAATGTTGAGTTGTTGAGATTCACTTCTGCATTGAGAGCCGCCGAGCCTTTCGGGAGTTCTGCGTGAGCGTTGCTGACCGTCAAAATGTTGTCGCGGAATGTTACAGGTACTTCAGCATTTCCGAGAGTGTAGCCCGCATAGCCCGCGTTTTGTGCAGTCAATACCGCGCCCGCCGTTATGGTTTTCGTGTCGTAGAAATTCCCGGAAGCGTCAGCAATGAGTGAGTACTTTCCCTTGAGATCTTTCAGCTGAGGAATGAATCGCAGGTCTAAATTCTCAGCGTCAGCAACCGCCGCAAAATTCCCGCTGTTGATGTCCGCTTCTGCCCTGACATTCGCAGAACTGCCGGGGAAACGTATGCTCGCGTCTGAAACTCTCAAGACTCCTCCCGAAAATGTTATGGGTATGTCCATGTTGCCTTTCGTGATTTTGTCATACCCTGCGTTGCGAGCCGTCAAAACCGCGTCTGCCGTTATCGTTTTGAGGTCGCTGAAATTTCCTGATGAGTTAGCTTTGAGACTGTACGAGCCTGATACACCTTTGAGAATGGGAATGCCTCCGAGATTTATATTGTTCGCGTCAGCATTGGCCGTGAAGACTCCCGTAACAAGATTCGCTCCTGCCTTTGCGGAAATTCTCCCTTTTCCTATGTTCGCAGAAAGATCTTCAAGCTCCGCCGTGCTGTTCGCAGCGTCATAATTTCCCTCAGCGTTAAGCCCTGTGAGTGTTACTCCGTATGCGCTGAGTCTGTCTGAAGTAATCTTGCCTGTAACGTTGAGAGCCTCAGAGATTCGCACGGTTGCTGTGATTTTGCCGGAAGTTTTGCCGATGGTCTTTGCGAGTTCGGGGAATGTCCCAATCACTGACGGAACATCAAGACCAACGATCGACATTACGACGCTGTGAGGGAGAATATTGCCCTGCGAGTCTTTCGTTGCTTCACCCCGCGCGAAAATTTTGCCGCCGAAAGCCTTTCCGCTCATTGAGATTTTCGGGGGCTGATTGGGAGTCAGTTTCACGTTTGCTGAGAGATTCTCCGCTGTCTTTATTCCCATTGCTGAGACTGACGGGACATTAGCCGCGAGTGATGCCCTTGTGCGCTGAAGAAGCATCTGCATAACGTCTTCTGTGTACTCTGTAGCAACGTCAAATTTCACATGGCCGTTTTCACCTTTGAGTCTCACGTCAGGAGCAAAGAGACTCCCGATTTCTGTCAGCGAAATATTTTTGCCCTCGCCTTTTGCCGCGAATCTCATCCGCTCAATGTCGCCCGATACGCTGAGAGTGAGTCCCGCTGCCTTTGTGCTGAATGAAGCGTCATCAAGCGTGAAAATGTTTGTGCCGTTCCACGTGAATGGGAGCCGGAAATTAAGCGGAATGTTCATGACCTCAGCGCGGGGCATTGATACGACTCCTGAAGCTGATATTGCGCCGTCAATATCCTTTGCTGAAATTTTCGCGTCAATCCGTCCCGTTGCTTTCATATCGGGAGATATTAGCCTCGTGAAGTCTTCAAGCTGTATAGCCGAGAGGAATAATTTTGCGTCGACGGGCTGAAGTCTTCCTGCAATTTTCCCTGTGCCCTTTGTGCCTATGCGTATGTCGGAGTTCGTTACTTCAAGCCGTGAGAGATTGAGAGTCGCATTTGCCTTCAAGGGTAATACGTTGTCGCGTGATGACAGTTTTGCGTCAAGAACGAATCGCCCGGCCTCGTTGAGAGTCAGCGCGTCAAGTTTGAGGTTTGCGTACGGAGTCCCGAAGAACATATCTTTCACGGAAATATTTGCGGGGTTGAGTCTAAGCTCGAAAGGTTCGGCGATCGGTTCGGGCTTGTCTTCAGATGATGGGGGGAAAACTGAAGCTATCTTCATGACGCTGTCAAGGTCTGTGCTGACTCCGTGAACGTTAAGCGACTTGATGAAGGGGAGTCCGTCCATCCCGGCAAGCACTAGATCCCAGTCAGGACTCACGGAAAAATGATTCAGAGTCAATAGATCTTTGTCCCCTGAAATGAGCCGCAAATTTCCGACTGAGTAACCATTTCTCAATGAGCCTTCAACGTTTTGAATCTCAACTTTCATGGGAGAAAGAAAGAAGCTGCCAGCGCGTTCAGCAAGAGGACGAACGAGCCATGAGCCTGTATCGAACCAAAAGAGCGCAACTCCCGCCGCAATAATTATGACGGAGATATACACGAGATATTTTACGAGTGAACCTAAAAAGCGCACGATAAAATTCACATCCTGAAAAAATTTCATTAATTATATTCTAAAAATTGTGATATAAATTACTCTGTTCAAAAAATGCAAATGGGGGTAATTATCATACCTGTTAAAAAAGAATCCTCACCAAAAAAAGAGGATACTAAAAAGAAAGCATTAGCCAAAAAAATAAAGGCCGTCTTAGAATCAGAGTCGCAAGAATCAAAAACAGCCAGCAGTTTGTCAGAGTCAGAAACGAAAGCCCCCCCGCGAATCAAGAAGGCTGTAGCGTCATCGTCATCAAAAACTTCAAAGGCCGGCACAAAATCATCATCATCAAAATCAACCTCATCAAAGACTTCAAAGACTTCAGCACGCAAATCACCGTCAAAATCTTCAGCACTCAAAACTTCATCAAGCAACAAGACTCTAATCATCGTTGAGTCTCCGTCAAAAGCCGCGACGCTCTCGAACATGCTCGGCAAAGGCTACGTAGTGAAATCGAGCAAAGGACACATGAAGGACTTGCCCAAGAGTCGAATGGCCATTGACATTGAGCACGGCTTCACGCCCGAATATATTCTTGTGAAGGGAAAAGCCGCCCTCAAGAATGAGCTTCTGCAGCTAGCATCGACCGCAAAAAATGTATTGCTTGCCTCAGACCCTGACAGAGAGGGAGAAGCTATAGCGTGGCACTTGGCGGACATACTCGGAGTGAATCTGGCTGAGAAATGCCGCGTTAGATTCTACGAGATCACAGAGAACGCCGTGAAACTTGCGGTGCAGAACCCGGACTATATCGACACGAATAAAGTTGACGCACAGCAGGCGCGGAGGATTCTTGACCGTCTTGTGGGCTATACGCTGAGTCCATTGCTCTGGAAGAAGATTCGTTACGGGTTATCGGCGGGGCGTGTTCAGTCCGTAGCATTAAATCTTATCTGCGAACGTGAGCGCGAAATTCTAGCGTTTGTCCCTGATCCATATTTTGTGATTACGGCACTCGCTGAAAACGGCGGGAATCATTACGAGCTTAAACCGTATAAACTTGACGGAAAATCTTTGCTGAAAGGTTCACTGCCTCTTTTGATTGACACTGAAGAGAAAGCGCAGGAGATAATAGCGGAGATAAAAGCAAATAAGATTGTTGTTACTGACTTCAAATCGAAGAACAGCCCTCACGCAGCCCCGGCACCATTCAGGACAAGCACGTTACAGCAGGAAGCATCGAGGCGGCTCAGCTTTGTCCCGGCTCACACGATGAGAATCGCTCAGGCACTTTACGAGGGACTGAACATTCCCGGACGCGGCCATATAGGACTCATAACGTACATGCGAACGGACAGCCTGAGAATTTCTGACGAGGCTATAGCGTCATGCCGTGAATATATTTTCGCTCACTACAAGAAAGATTATCTCCCTAAGAACCCGAATGTTTACGGAGCGTCGAGCAAGACAAAAATTCAGGACGCACACGAGGCAATAAGACCGACTGACATAATACTAACGCCCGAAGCACTCGCAGGGACTCTCACGCCTGAGCAGCTCAAACTTTACTCGTTAATATGGCGGCGATTCACAGCGAGTCAGATGACCCCGGCAATCACAGCAAAGTCGACTCTGAAAGCTGAAGCCGGGCGCGTAACATTAAAGCAGGAAGGCGAGACATTAATTTTTGACGGCTGGAGTCTTTTGTGGCCATTAGATCTCAAAGGGAGCGAGCTTGAGAAAATTTCAGCGGGAGAAGTTCTGACTCTCAATGACATTCAGAGCGAGAAGAAGTACACGAAGCCGCCCGCAAGATATTCAGAGGCAGGACTAATCAAGACGCTTGAGGAAAACGGAGTCGGCCGTCCTTCAACGTATGCAACGATAGCCGGGACGTTAGAGTCTCGCGGGTATATTGAGAAGAACGAGGAGAAGAGATTTTATCCGACGGCATTGGGAATGACTGTTGACGAATTTCTAGCGCAGTACTTCAACCGCAAAGACTTGTCATCAATCGTTGACGCAGGATTCACGGCGCAAATGGAGAAGGAGCTTGACGAGGTGGAAGAAGCCTCGCGCAAATGGCTTGATGTAGTGAGTCAGTTCTGGAATGAATTTTCAGCGACTCTCAACGAGGCAGAAGACGCGCCGAAAGTCCCATTGCCTGAACCTGAACCGATCGGTGAATTATGCCCTGACTGCGGCCATGACCTTGTGAAAAAGCGGGGGCGTTTCGGTGAGTTCATTGCTTGCTCGAATTATCCTGCGTGCAAATATACCCGTCCCATTCTCAGCAAGATAGGCGTAACGTGTCCCAAGTGCGGAGAAGGCGAGATCGTGAAGCGCAAGAGCAAAAAGGGAAGGACATTTTACGGCTGCTCGCGTTATCCTGAATGCGATTATGTTGCGTGGAATCGTCCTGCGGGTGAAAAGTGCCCGGAGTGCGGCGAGGATTTGTACGTGAAAGGGTCAACGATATTCTGCGCCAAGTGCAAATACAAAGCAGAGGCTGAGTCGTCAGCTGAGTAACAAAATCCCCTCCCGTAAAAATTCTCAGGAGGGGTAAAAATTTATTTTCCTTCACAAAGTTACTGATAATAAATGAAATCATTCAGTCAATACTTGTTGCATAAATTACGTACTACTTGACAAAGCCCCCCCCCCCCCCTTATAAGTTATCATTACAGCTAATTTTATCGTCAAGGGGGATTTATCGCATGGATGATGATGCCAAATTAGGTTGCGGATGTGTTATTGTCGTTTTGGCCATGCTTGGTATTATTGGTGCTGTTGGCGGATTATTCACGGGTGATTTTAAGGTTATGTCGGTCGGAATCGCTTTTTTGTTCCCATATCTTCTTTCAGTGTTAGGGAAGCGTCAAGAAGAAAAAGAAGAGAAAGAAAAACGCGAGCGCAACGAAAAACTTGCACAAGCTGCCCTCAATGGTGATACTGAAGCGCAATATGAACTCGGACGCAATCTCGTCAACAGAGGCTACGAATCCGAGGGAGTGAGCTACCTTCAGAAAGCCGCCGACAAAGGACACGAAGAAGCCCGCAGATTCCTTGAGGATTACCGCGCAAAAATACAGCTTGAAGAAAAAACAAGGCGCGTTGACGACCTCGCAGGCAAACTGTAAGAGCGCAAAAAAAATTCCCCTCCCGATTCTGTGTCAGGAGGGGCAAAATTATTCTTCCCAGAGTCTTTCGAGCCTGTAGAAATCTCTTCCCTTGTGGCTGAAAACGTGAACAACTACGTCCCCGCCGTCAAGCAATCGCCAGTTCAAACTATGCTCGCCCTCAATCCGGCACTTTCTCCCGGAGCGAGTCAGAATCTCCTCGGCCGTCTCAGAAAGAGTCCTCATGTGAGTCTCTGAGTTTCCCGTAACAAGAACAAACGCATCTGCAAGCCCGCCTTTGTCCTTTAGGTCTAACGTGATTATGTTTTCTCCGCTCTTTGCGTCTAATGCTGTCGTGATTTCCTGAAGTATTCCGTTCATTTTATCGCTTTACTCTCGCTCCTGCTCCTCCCATTATCGCTTCGACTTCCTTAACGTTTGCCATTGACGTATCACCCGGAGTCGTCATCGCCAACGCGCCATGAGCCGCGCCGTAATTCACTGCCTTTTCAGGGTCGCCCGTTGTCATTAACCCGTATACGAGTCCTGAAGCAAACGAATCACCGCCGCCGACTCTGTCCATAATCTCGAGGCCGTCATAAGCCCGGGACATATAGATTTCACCGTCAGCCCAGCAAATTGCTTTCCAGTCGTTTACCGTCGCTGTTCGCACTGTGCGCAATGTCGTCGCTACTGCCTTAAAGTTAGGATATGCTTTCGCGGCCTCGCCTATCATTTTTTTGTAGCCGTCAAGATTGAGTTCCTTCAAATTCTCGTCGTTCCCCTCAATCTGAAAGCCTAAGCACGCCGTGAAGTCCTCTTCATTTCCTATCATGACATCAACATATTGTGCTACTTCCTTGTTGACCTCTTGAGCTTTTGACTGTCCCCCGATCGCGCTCCACATTGACGGGCGGTAATTGAGATCGTAAGAAATCAGAGTCCCATACTTTTTGGCCGTCCTGCAAGCAGCGATTACTGTATCACATGCCTGCTCGGACAATGCCGCGTAAATTCCGCCGGTGTGAAGCCATCTTACTCCGAGCTTGCCGAAAATATAATCAAAGTCGAAATCTTCCGGGGTCGCCTGAGATATAGCTGTGTTCGCCCGGTCTGAGCAGCCCACAGCACCGCGAATCCCGAAGCCCCTCTCGGTGAAGTTAAGACCGTTGCGGCAGATGCGCCCGATTCCGTCTGTCTTCTTCCAGTGTATCAAGCTCGTATCGACTCCGCCCTGCTCGATAAGGTCAAGCATGAGCCTTCCGATTTCGTTATCCGCAAAAGCTGTGATTACCGCCGTGTGCATTCCGAAGCATTTGTGAAGGCCGCGAATCACGTTGTATTCTCCGCCGCCTTCCCACGCCCTGAATGAACGCGCCGTACGTATTCTCCCTTCGCCGGGGTCAAGCCTCAGCATTACCTCACCGAGACTCACTGCGTCAAACTTGCACTCATTCGCAGGTCTCAAATTAAGCTCCATGATTTACCCCCTTATTTCTTTTACGATCTCTGATGCTTCTTTCACGAGGGCTGCTACTTTGTCCCATTCGCCAGCAGAAACAAGATCCTTCTTCACCATCCAGCTTCCGCCGCAAGCAATTATTCTGTTGTACGCAAGGTAATCACGCACATTTTTTGCGTTGATTCCGCCCGTCGGCATAAATTTCAAGTCAACATACGCCGCCGCGACAGCCTTAATCATTGCGAGTCCCCCGGCGTTTTCAGCGGGGAAAAACTTCACGACCTTCAGCCCTAACTCTAACGCCTGTTCCATCTCGCTGGGAGTCTGTGTGCCGGGTGTTACCGGGACGCTGTTGTCTATGCAGTACTGTACGATTTTGGGATTCAGCCCGGGCGAAACGATAAATTTTGCTCCGGCGTTCATGGCTCTGTCGGCTTGTTCCTTCGTCAAGACTGTACCGGCTCCAACGAGCATGTTGGGAAATTCGCGCGACATTATTCGGATTGACTCTTCTGCTGCTGATGTCCTGAATGTTACTTCAGCGCAGGGCAGTCCGTTTTCACACAAAACTTTTGCGAGCGATGCTGCGTCTTTGGGATCATCAAGAACTACTACGGGAATGATTCCTATCTTGCTGAACTGCTCAAATATCAACATGTTTCATCTCCTAAATGTTAAAGGGTAGTGATAAGTTATTATAGCTGTATTCTAAGATAATTTCTCACTTGCTCACGGTCGCTGCCTGTCAGAATCGGAATGAGCCTGTTAATTTCGTCAATGCTCTTATCCCACCACCTGAAGCGAAGCAGCAAATCAATCAATTCATCGTCAAAGCGTTTGCGGATGAGTCTTGCAGGATTTCCCGCGTAAACTCCATACGGCTCAAGGTCAGAAGCTACTGTGCTGTTCAGGCCGATAATTACACCGTCGCCGACATTAACGCCCGGAAGTATCGTTACGTTCTGCCCTATCCATACATCATTGCCGACAACTGTATCACCCTTCAAAGGCAAATCCGACATGGCCGGGGGATTCTGATTCCATCCGTCAAAGATATAAAACGGATATGCAGTAACCGCATTCATCTGGTGATTCGCGCCGTTCATGACAAATTCGACTCCCGCTGCTATCTGGCAGAATTTCCCGATAATCAGTTTGTCGCCTATGAAGTCATAATGATGTGTAACGTGAGATTCAAAATCTTTGTCAGCGAAATACGTGAAGTCCCCTACAATAATATTTGGGTTCGTGATTGTCGGCTTTATGTATGTGATATTCGCTCCGTTCACCGGGAATATTTCTGACGGGTCTGGTGTCAAATTTCTGACCTCCTGAAATAACAATAACCCCTCCGAACATGTCAGAGGGGAAAAATTATTCTTACTCGTACTCCAAATACGCGCCCTTCATCGGACTCGCCGCAAGCTCGCTGAAGAGTCGCAACACTCCGCGCTGATATTTTTTCGCACGAGGCTTCCAGTTCTTTCTGCGCTCAGAAAGTATTGCGTCAATCTCTTCAGGACTCTTCCTTTCACCCTTAACGCCAACAATGTTTAGCTTCCTCGCAAAAACATCAAGCTCTATCATGTCGCCTTCCTCAACAAGTGCTATCGGTCCTCCCGCTGCTGCTTCGGGGCTGCAATGTCCTATCACCGGCCCAGTTGAAGCTCCCGAAAATCTTCCGTCAGTTATGAGAGCTATTGCCCTTCCCAGTTCCGCGTCTGAGCTTATAGCCTCGGAGGTGTAGAACATTTCCGGCATTCCTGAACCCTTGGGGCCTTCGTAGCGAATGAATACTGCGTCGCCCTTGCTGACTTTGTGATGTAGTACAGCGTCAAGGCATTCTTCCTCGCTGTCAAACGGTCTGGCGTTCAGCACAGCTTTGTACATTTCCGGCGGGCAGGCTGTATGCTTAATCACAGCTCCTTCCGGGGCTAAGTTTCCTTTGAGCACCGCTATGCTTCCTTCAGTGCCGATCGCTTTGTCGTATGGCCGTATTATGTCCTCTTTCGTTATGCTGATGCCGTATTTCCTGTTGGCCTCGTCAAGCCATTTCTGACACCGTTCGTAGAAGCCTCCTGCTTTAAGCTCATCAAGATTTTCACCGAGCGTTTTTCCTGTTACTGTCATTGCGTCAAGATGAAGGACTGATTTTATCTCCTCCATGATAGCCGGGACTCCTCCTGCATAGTAGAAGAACTCAGCCGGCCATTTCCCAGCAGGACGCAAATCAAGAAGGTAATGCGCTCCCCTGTGAAGACGGTCAAAAGTATCACCCGTTATTGTTATGCCGTACTCGTGAGCGATTGCCGGAAGGTGAAGCAAACAGTTTGTGCTGCCTGAGATTGCAGCGTGAACCATGATTGCATTCTCAAAACTTTTCAGCGTTACTATGTCGCGGGGCTTTGTGCCTTCTCTCGCAAGCTCTACGATTCTTTTTCCGGCGTTATATGCGTAGTCTACAAGGTCAGGGCTTGTAGCAGGGAGCAAAGCACTTCCGGGCAGTGAGAGTCCTAACGCTTCGGCCATGATCTGCATTGTTGAGGCCGTCCCAATGAACGAACAAGCTCCGCATGACGGGCAGGCGTTGTATTTAGCCCACGTTAATTTTTCCTCGCTGATTTCTCCGCGCTCGAATTTCGCCGAGTACATACCGAGCTGTTCAAGAGTCAATAATTCCGGGCCTGCGCTCATTGTTCCGCCGGTTACCATTATTGACGGGATATTTACGCGCGCCATTCCTATTAAGTTGCCGGGCATTCCTTTGTCGCATGACGAGATGAAGACTCCGCCGTCAAAAGGTGTTGCGTTCGCGTGAATCTCTATCATGTTCGCGATCATTTCACGGCTGGCGAGGCTGAAATTTATTCCGTCATGGCCCTGGCTTTCACCGTCGCAAATGTCAGTGCAGAAATATCTTGCTCCATATCCCCCGGCTTCAGAGACTCCCTTTCTCACAGCTTCAACAAGGCTGAACAAATGACCGCTTCCCGGGTGGCTGTCTCCTGCTGTGCTCTCGATGATGATTTGCACCTTGCCTAAGTCTTCAGGCTTCCACCCCGTGCCTATCCTCAAAGGGTCAAGCTCCGGGGCAAGTCTGCGTAATTTCTGGCTCGTAAGCTCCATGATGTTACCCCCTCAGATTCTCACAGCTAGAACACGAGAGAAATTATCAGCGCGACAATAAACCCTGCGAGTCCCACAAGAGTCTCCATTATTGTCCACGTCTTAAGCGTTGTAGTCTCATCGAGTCCGACAAGAGACTTCACAAGCCAGAAGCCAGAGTCGTTGAAGTGTGAGCAGACTGTTGACCCTCCAGCAACGGCAGCAACTACGCACGCTTTGTATAACGGTGTGAGGCTCTGCACTGCGGGCATAGCGGCGACGATTCCGGCGGCCATAGTCATCGCAACTGTAGCACTTCCCACGCATATACGAACGAGAGTCGCAACGAGGAACGCAACTACTACTATCGGCATGTTCACGGAGGCTACAGCATTCCCGATGAGATTGCCGATCCCCGAATACTGAAGGACGTAACGCAGGACTCCGCCGCAAGCCGTAACAAGCAGTATCAGCCCGGTAGGCTCAAGGGATTTCGTCATGACCTTTTCGAGCTGCTCCATCGTGTAGCCGTGCTTGAGTCCAAGTCTGTACATCGCGAATATCGTAGCAATGAGAAGCGCGACAAACGGCTCTCCCAAGAAGTTGAACACGGGCATAACGTCAGACATTGCCGGAATGAGTCCAAATACTGACTTGAGTATGATTAATACGAGCGGTATCAGGATTATTCCCGCGATTGTTCCGAAGGGAGGAAGTTTCGACTCTTCAAAGTCTTCCTGATTGCGTACTGCTTCAGGGACCGGGACAAAATATTTCTTCCCGCAGTACGCGCCCCATATAGGCCCGGCGACAATCATCGCAAATGTTCCGCAGAATATACCGATGAGAATCACGAACCCCAAATCAACGCCGATCATATTCGCGACAAGAACAGGGCCGGGAGTCGGAGGTATAAACGCATGGCCGACAGCGAGTCCCGCAAGCAAAGGAATCGTGTAGAAGAGGGCTGAACGGTTCGTGCGTTTTGCCAGCGAGAACGCAAGAGGAATGAGAATGATTAACCCCGCGTCAAAGAAGACAGGAATCGCAACAACAAGCCCGGTGATTCCCAATGCCCAAGCCGCTTTCTCGTCCCCGAATTTCTTCACCATCGTAACCGCTAGAGTCTGCGCTCCGCCGGAAGCCTCAAGAATAGCTCCGAACATTGAGCCGAGCCCTACAAGCAGAGCTATTCCCCTCAGAGTATTTCCCATGCCGTCATTCACAGACTTCACAATCTCCGTCAATGGCATCCCCGCAATGAGTCCGATTGCAATCGCGCCGACAAGTATTGAGATTATCGCGTGAACTTTGTACTTGATGATGAGAAGCAGAAGAATGATGAGACCGATTAACGCGCCCGCTATCAAACGGGTAGAATCCAACATTACGCCTTCCATTATGTGAAAGCCTCCCTTGTTGTTTTGATGGACATATATTTTTGTGGAAATTATGAAAATTATATCGGCTGATATTTTTGCGGTCAACATAGTATTATTGCTCATATCGAATCGAATCACTCAGAAAAGAATCGCCGATTCGGTTTTGACTCATAGACTAGGTTTTGAGAGCTTCAATTTTTGATTATCGATTCGGTTTTGACTCGCCAAGTTTTGATTATCGATTCGGTTTTGACTCGTAGACTAGGTTTTGAGCGTTTCAAATTTTGATTGTCGATTCGGTTTTGACTCGCACAGTTTTGACTCATCGATTCGGTTTTGATTTGTACGTTCGGTTTTGAGCGTTTCAAGTTCAAATCGTTGATTCAATTCCGGGAGACTCAGAAGCGAATCGCCCTCCGAATGTTGACATTTTCAGAAACCCGCGATATTATACGCAACCCAATCGATTGAAAAAATTCCACGTCTTTTGAAAAACAATGCTGAAGGGATTTTTGCGGACTCATTCAGTTTGCACCCGTCAGGATTCATATTCGGCACTCATAATTTTCCGCGCACTTTTTTTGACCTTTAACAGGAGGCACAATATGAGCTGGTTCAATGTTAATGCGTATCGCAGGGAAATGGTGAAGGAACTTAGCGAAGCACTCGAAAAAGGTACAGCCCCTTGGCAGCAGCCTTGGAGCGAAATACGAAAGGGATGGCCGAGAAGCGCAGTAACAGGAAACATATACGGACGCACAAACGCAATGAGGCTTTACGCAAGAAGCAGGAAGAAGGGCTATACAGACCCGCGTTGGATGACATACAATCAGGCTTTAGACATGGGCTGCCACGTGAAAGCAGGCGAGGTAGGGACGAGAATAGCATTCATAATCGACAACCCGCAGGAGGCAAGGGACATTAACGGCAGAATTTTGCGCAAGCCAGACGGAACGCCAAAGATGACTCATGACTGGGTAACGATAATTCATTATGTCTTCAACGCAGAGCAGGTAATCGGAGCTGATACACATTTGCCGGCACTCGAAATTCACGAACCCCCGGTAAAATGCGACAAGGCCGAACGTATAATCACCGAGTCTGGAGCGTCAATCATATTCGGAGGGGACGAGGCATTTTACGATTATCTTGCTGACCTGATAACACTTCCTGAGCGTGAGACATTCAAGACAAATGCTGACTATTACGCGACGGCACTTCATGAGCTTGTGCACTGGACGGGACACAAGAGCAGGCTTGACCGCGATATGAACAGCGATATACAGGCGTATTCATTTGAGGAGCTTGTAGCGGAAATCGGCTCAATGTTCGTATCAATGGAGACAGGGATCGATCAGACAAAGGAGCATTTCGACAATCACGCGGCGTATGTAGGCGAGTGGATAAGAAGAATAACGGACGACAAGAACGTGTTAATCAAGGCTATGCACCTTGCGAATGAGGCCGCCGAATATATTCTGAAGCACGAGAGAGAACGCGAAAAGCTAGAGAAAGCATCATGAGAAAAATTTGCCCCCGGTGAGAGATTGCCGGGGGTATTTTGTTGCCCTGTGAAAGTTTACGCATGTTCGATTCTTCCTGCACCGTCTGTGATTCCTGTCTCGTAGAAACTTGCTTTGCGTCCTGTGAGCCTCTCATACTCTGAGCCTATATGATTCTTGAAGTCATTGACCTTCTCGCCCTCAACTATGCTCACTGTGCAGCCTCCGAATCCCCCGCCCGTCATCCTTGAGCCTACAACGCCGGGAAATTCCCACGCAAGCGACGCTAATATGTCGAGCTCTGGAACTGTTACGGCGTAATTGTCCCGTAGCGATACGTGTGAAGCGTTCATTAATTTTCCGAATGTCATCAGATCCCCGGCCTTTAACGACTCAGCAGCTCTTTTAGCGCGTTCGTTCTCACTGACTGCATGAAAAGCCCGGCGCAAGTTCACGGGGTCTTTCACCGTGTAGGACAATTCGTCAAGCTCATTCATCGACAAATCACAGAGGCATGATATATCGCGGACTCGTTTTATGTCAGCTAATGCCTGCTCGCACTGCTGGCGGCGCAAATTGTATTCGCTTCCTGCGAGGGAATGAGGCACATTTGAGTTTGTGATGATTATTCTGTGAGCGCCAAGCTCAACGGGAGCGTATGAATATTCGAGTGTCGAGCAGTTGAGAAGTACAGCGTGATTCTTTCTGCCCATGCTTACGGCGAACTGATCCATTATTCCGCATCGGACTCCGACGAAATTATTTTCCGCTTCCTGTGAGTATAACGCCGCTTTTACTCCGTCAATCCTGAACCCTAAAAGCTCGCTGAATATTTTCACCGTCAAGACTTCGAGGGCTGCTGAAGATGAGAGTCCCGCCCCGTCAGGAAGATTGCCATAATACAGAATATCAACGCCGTATAAGAATGAGTTGCAATGACTCCTGATTGCGCTTACGACTCCAAGAGGATAATTTACCCAAGAGCGCGGGCCTTTGAGTTTCTCTGTGATTCTGTCGTACTCAATCTCGAACGGTGAGTCATAATCTGCGTCAAAGTTCATTGAGTAGAGCCGCAATTTTCCGAGTGAGTTTACCTGAGCGAGCGCGTAAATTCCGAAATCGATTGCGCAGGGGAATACGTATCCGCCTTCATGGTCTGTATGTTCGCCGATGAGATTGACTCTTCCGGGTGAAAAGAACGGTTCTGCAACTAAATCTGAGCCGAAAATTTTTCCGTATGCTTCGTACATTTCTTCAAGCATTATTGAACCTCCTTGTAGATTTCTCTGCGGTGTCCGACTTCAGTAACAAGGATTAAAACTTTATTGTCCTGAATGTCTGCAATGATTCTGTAATCACCTACACGGTAACGCCAATAGCCTTTGCGGTTTCCCTTCAGAGGTTTCCCGTAAGCGCGTGGATTTTCACAGCCTTCAAGATTTTCATCAATCCAGTCATATATCTTTTCGCTTTCGGAAGTGTCCATCTTTCTGAGCTGCTTATATGCTTTCTTGTCGTAATCAACTGTATACTTCACTGAATAAGCCCCAGCCTTCTGCCGACTTCCTCATGAGTATACGTTACGGGGTTAGCCTGATATTCTTCCCATGCCTTATCCGCTGCTCTTGCGTCCATAAAGTCCTCCATGTATTCGAGTACAGCTTCTTTTGCGATCTCTCCTAAGGGGCAGCCGATTTCCTTTGCACAAGCCTCAGCGAATTTCGCGTCAACATCATCAAGCTCAAATGTGTACGTATGAATCATCCTTATCATTCTGCCTTTCTGTAAAAATTTTGGGGGTGATGTAATTATGACAGAGGGGAAAACTTTTTGCACTGAGGGAATTAATTTGACCTACAAAAAAGAGTCCCCCAATCTGATTAGGAGACTCAATGTTTTTATCTCACCGAGAATTTTTTACTTCCTGCGGTATTTCGTCAAGTCAATCGCAACAGCTACCGCTATGATTACGCCCTTGATTACCTGCTGCCACATAGGCGACACGTTGATGAACTGCAAGCCGTACTGAATGATCGTGAAGATTAACACGCCCATGATGATTCCGCCGACCTTGCCTATACCGCCGTTCAGTGAGACACCGCCGACAACGCATGCCGCAATAGCATCAAGCTCGTAGCCGTTCCCGTAGTTGTTCGTAGCTCCTGCTGTCCTCGCCGCCTCAAGTACTCCCGCGATACCGTAAAGGCACGACGCAAGAATGAAGATGCCCATGATGTTGCGGAAAACGTTAATTCCTGCCACAACTGCCGCTTCACGATTTCCGCCGATAGCGTAGACGTTCTTCCCGAACACTGTCTTGTTGAGAATGAACCAGATTATTACGCAAATCACTACAGCAATCGGAATCAATATGCTAATTCCGGGGAAGCCTTTGTAGATTCCGCTGAAGAGTCTCATCTGACCTAACTGCGCGAAGTCGGGTCTTATTCCTCCGATGGGCTGCGAGTTGTTCGGGGGCATGTCGAAATACAGAGAACACGCGCCGTAAATGATAACCTGAACAGCAAGAGTCGCAATGAACGGGTGCATGTCATATTTCGCGACTAAGAATCCATTCAGCGCGCCGAATACCATACAGGCAATAATAGCTATGATGATTGGCATCCACACAACGACCTGCGGAAGGTCAGGGAAGAATCTGTTTGCGTATGTTGCTGTCTGCATCATTGAGGCCGAAATTACAGCCGCGAGTCCAACCATTCGCCCCGCTGAAAGGTCTGTGCCCGCTATCAAAAGCGTGAAGCAAATACCAAGTGCCATGATTAATTTTGTGGACGACTGAGTGAGAATATCAAGCGCGACTCTTATCTGCATGAATCTCGGCTGAAGGATACAAATCACAACAACAAGTACTAACATTGCGAGAAGTATTGCGTTGTTCGTCAAAAATTCTGTGAATGTTTTCCCCGCGAGTGCTGCTTCTTCTTCTGTCTTGTCCTTCGACATGTAACCTTTCAGCGCGGAGCATACGCCTATGATGATTAGGAATATGGGAAGGTCGTAAATCTTCCTGTTGAGTCCCATCGGTTCTTTCAGAAAGTAAAGCGCAACGCCCAGTACGAGGAATATTAATCCCCCGATTGTCATGAGACGCTTTGAACGTGATTTTGTTTCCGCCATTATGATTTGTCCTCCTTGTTATGCTGCTGTTGTGTCCTTGCGCCCGGCAAACTGAGTCGCAAGTGCCATGATTTTTTCCTGCGTGTATTCTCCCTTGTTTAGGAAACCCGTAACGCGCCCCTCGCACATGACCATGATACGGTCAGACATTCCCATAAGTTCGGGCATTTCGGACGAGATCATGATGATAGATTTTCCCTGCGCGATTTGCTCAAGCATTATGTTGTAGATCTCGTACTTTGCTCCTACGTCGATTCCTCGTGTAGGCTCGTCAAGAATCAGAATGTCCGAGTTCGTGAGAAGCCAGCGCGCAATCAAAACTTTCTGCTGGTTGCCTCCTGAAAGATTCTGTATCAGCGTGTTCAATGAGGGAGTCTTAACATTGAGCTTCTTGCATTCGGTGTCAGCGTCAATGCGTCTCCTGTGATCGTTCAGGACTCCGAAATGAGCGTAATGCTTCTGATGTGCGATGACTGTATTTTCGAGAATGGGAAGGATTCCGAATATACCCGTTGCGCGTCTCTCTTCCGTAAGCAATGCAAGCCCGCGTGATTTTGCGAACCCCGGCGACTTGTTCACGTACGTTTTGCCGTTGAGGGTAATTGTTCCTGACGCAATGCCCCTGAGTCCGAACAACGCTTCAACAAATTCTGTCCTCTGCGCACCGACAAGACCGCCGATGCCAAGTATCTCCTGCCTGTGCAATTCAAAGCTCACATTCTGGAATGACTTTCTTGCAGTGGAGCATACATTCTCAACTTTCAGCACAACTTCTTCTGACGGTCTGCCCTCTCTCGCCGGGAACTGATTAGTCATCTCGCGCCCTACCATCTGTTTTATGATGAAGTCAATCGTCAGCTTCTCACCGTTTGAGTCTGTTACCGGCCATGTGCCTACGTATGTTCCGTCACGCATGACTGTAATCTCGTCGGAAATCTCTAGTATCTCCTTCATTTTGTGCGAGATATACACGAACGCCACGCCCTGAGCGCGCAAACGGTTAATGATCTTGAAGAGGTGATCTACTTCCCTGTCTGATAATGATGATGTAGGCTCGTCAAGAATTATTATCTTTGCTTTCATGTCGACAGCCCGCGCAATTTCCATCATCTGAAGGATAGCCGCTGACTGTTCGCCCGCCATCGCTAAAGGATCAACATCAAGCTCCAAGTCCTCAAAGAGCGCTTTAGTCTTCTCGTACATTGCTTTGTGATCAACGACTCCGAAATGGCCGGGGAATCTTCCGAGATAAACATTCTCCATGACCGAACGGAAGCGAATCGGGTGAAGCTCCTGATGTACCATTGCGATTCCTTTGTCCATTGCCTGACGCGCTGAATGTATTTCTGCCTTCTTGCCCTCTAAGAAAATTTCTCCTCCGTCAGGCTCATATATCCCGAAAAGACACTTCATCAGCGTAGACTTGCCCGCTCCGTTTTCACCCATGAGAGCGTGTACCGTGCCTTTGCGGACATTGAGATTAACATTGTCGAGAGCCTTTACGCCGGGGAATGTCTTTGTGATGTTCTTCATCTCTAGCAAATATTCGCTCACTTCTTCTCACCCCTTGCAATTTTCTGGTAAGGTACCCAGATATATTTACCGTCAACAACTTCCTTGCTTACGTCCTGGCCTTTTGCGAGCATAACAGCAAGTTTCACCGCCGCAGATCCTTGGCCGTCAGCGTCATTAAGAACAGTTCCGAGCATTTCTCCGCGATTCATAGCGTCAAGAGCCGAGGCGTTAGCGTCAACACCGACAACAGGAATATACATATCCGGGTCGCCCTTGTTGTAGTCATTCGCTTTCAGTGCCTCAACAGCTCCCAATGCCATCTCATCATTGTTAGCGATTACTGCCTCGATATTCTCCGGGCCTATCGACATGATAAAAGCATTCATTATGTTCATGGCCTGAAGTTTGTCCCAGTTCGCTATAGCTCCGGCAATCTCTACAGGTTCAATGCCCGCGTTCCTGATGGCCTCGACAGAATATTTTGACCTGAGAATCATATCTTGATGTCCGTTTTCACCGCGAAGCAAAACGAACTGTAATTTTCCGTCCTTGTTCTTGTCGGCTTTAGGGTTGCTCTTGAAATATGCCGCTATTAATTCGCCGGCTTCTGTCCCGGACTCCTCTGCTTTTGCTCCGATGTAATATGCTTTGTCGTATGTCGCTAACATTTCGGGAGTCGGTTCTCTGTTGATGAATACGACGGGGATATTTGCGGCCTTTGCTTTGTCGATTATGTTCTGTGATGACAATCTGTCGACGGGGTTAATGATTAACACGTTCACGCCGTTTGCTATGAACTCGTCAACCTGCGAGTCCTGAATAGCCTGGTCATTCTGTGAATCCGCGAGCACTAACTCTGCTCCTTCTTTCGCACTTTCAGCAGACATTGCGTTTCTGAATCTCAGCATGAAAGCATCACTGAAACGATAAATACATGAGCCGATTTTCACGCCGTCAGCAAATGAACAAGAAGCAAGAGCAAGCACGAGTATCAATGCTGCAACAAAAACTTTACGCAAAAAAATCACCTCTTCCATTAAAAGAAACCCCCGCCGCAAAACAACGGGGGCAACGGTTAATCCTTGTGCTTATTTCATGAACTCTTTGTAGTTTTCGACTGTAACGGGTCTGTAGGGTATCCAGATATATTTTCCGTCCGTGATCTTGTAGCCGATTGACTCCTCTGTTACTGGCTTGTCATCCGCCGCGACGACTGCAACTTTCACAGCCGCGAAGCCCTGGTTGTCTGCGTCATTGAGGACTGTTCCGAGAAGCTCGCCTTTGCTCATGGCCTCAAGTGCGGGTGCTGTAGCGTCAACTCCTACAACAGGTACATACTTTGCGGGGTCGCCCATGTTGTAGCCTTCAGCCTTAAGTGCCTCAATTGCTCCGAGTGCCATATCGTCATTGTTAGCGAGCACTGCCTCGATGTTATCGACACCAACAGCCGAGATAAAGCCCTTCATTTTGTCGGTTGCCTGAACCTTGTCCCAGTTCGCTGTGTCATTGCCGAGCTCTACAACCTCAAATCCGCCGTCCTTTATCGCTTTGAGTGAGTACTCTGTGCGGAGTGTTGCGTCCTGATGTCCCTGCTCGCCGCGAATCATGATGTACTGAATCTTTCCGTCGCCGTTCTTGTCAGCTTTGGGATTCTTCTTGAAGTAGTCTACGATGATCTGCCCTGACTGCGTGCCGGACTCCTCAGCCTTTGCGCCTACGTACCATATTTTGTCATAAGCCTTCATTACTTCCTCGTAGGGTTCGCGGTTCACGAACACGATCGGGAGTCCCTCAGCTTTTGCTTTCTCCATGAGGGGCTGAGCTGCTGTGCGGTCTACGGGGTTTACGATGAGAGCATTCGCGCCCTTTGAGATGTAAGCGTCAACCTGGTCGTTCTGAGTGGGCTGGCGGTTCTGTGAGTCGACGATCTCAAGCTCTCCGCCTTCTTTGTCCATTTGGGTTTTCATTGCGTTGCGGACTCCTGTCATGAACGTGTCATCAAATTTGTAGATGCACGCCCCCACAAGCGCGTCCGTTGCGGCAAATGCTGCGAGTGCCGACAATGCTAATACTGCTGCTGCGAGTAATACAACATGTTTCTTCATGGAAAAACTTACCTCCTAATATATTTTCCAGCGCGTGAATATTTGCGCGGGATTCCTGATTCATTTTGTGAAGCTGACTATGTACGAAAATTTCCCCGGCCTTCCGTCCCTGCGTTTGAGTCCGTCAACTTCAACGCGCCACATCTCACCGGGTGAATATCTCGCTATATCATCGGGACAAAAGATAATGCACTCGTCATACGCTACGTTATCCGGGGCAATCTCAAAGTAACCGTCATTGCCAGCCGCGCCGAAGCTCCAGACTCTGCCGTCGTCAAGCCGAATCATTTTCACGCTCACTGACTCAGGTCTGCACTTGTCAAAAACATTCCTGTTGAGAGTTACAGACCACGCAGTTTTTGACTCGAACCAGCTTAACGGATGAGGGTGCTTGCTTGAAGGCCACGTGATGAACTCGTCAGCTATCGGCCACTTCAGCCAGTCTAAATATTTTTGGTACTCAGCCCGTGAAAGTTTCTGCTTCCTTATCGGGAACTCCTCAATCACATACGTTACTGAATATCCGAGCCGCGTGCTTATTCCGAATCCTACTTGCTTGAGTCTGGGATTCATTATCCATCTTCTATGACCCAATGCGCCGACATTCTTACCGTCTGTATCTTCCATGTACATTTTTGTTGTGTCTTTGAGCTTCAGATTGCCCCAAGTCTTTGAGCCTTGAGTAATTTTTGAGTAAGCAATATTGCCGTGAGTCGTCGAGTCGAAGCCGAGAGCGTAAAACTCTTTGGGCATATCGTCAGGCTTTTCGGGAGTGTGAGTCAGTGTGTCATTGGCATCAAGCAAAACCGCTCCCATTTGCGCGCGCCGTGTATACTCCTCGTTGAGTGTTACGTTGTTCGGGACTCCTGAAAGCCATCGTGCATAGTTGAGTTCCGCTAATGCCTCGTCAAGAACTTCACGCTTAACCGATCCCGCGCTGTAGGGAGAAAATGACGGCGAATGAATGTAGATCTCCGAAGCAAATGCGAGACCCGAAAATCTGAACATGAAGACGGTGAAGAGGATTGCAGAAAATTTACTCAGCCTCAAAAATACAGCCTCCAAAAAATTTTTGTTGTGTGAAATTGAGCAATATTATAATTAATAAGCCGTGAAAAAAATTACGTAATTATTTCGGATTTTGTCGACTCGGTTTCACACCATGCCTAAGCAATTTGCCCATAAATATTTCAGGGGCTATAATGCAACCGTTCACACGCAAATTAACTTTCAAGGAGGATTTCAGCATGGCAAAATTCAAGTGCCTTGTGTGCAAAAAGGAGTTTGAGAATGACTCGCCTGCTTCAGACCGAAAATGCCCGGAATGTATGAGCCGTTATCTTGAGCTAGTATCAGGAGAGATTCCGCGCGGCAAATCCTGGAGCGCAAAGAGCTATTCAGCAAGGTAGAAACAAAATGCCGGACGAAATTTTCACAGTGCAAGACGTAAAGAGCATGACAGAATCGGCATCAAGGAAAGATGATTTGTCCCCTTCTGCTGAACCTGCCAGGAAAAATTCAGACCCCGAATTTCTCGGACTCAAATCAGTTTTCACACCCTCGCGCGGTGATATGGGCGGAGGCTTCTGCACTATCTTTGAGGGCAAGACGGGCAAGACAGTGTTTCAGATCTTCTGGCTCGCAAAACCCTACGCGAACGGACAAATACCCGAACCCGGAAAAGACTGGCGCAATTTTGTGAAGAGTCTTCCTTCAATGGGTCCGCTTGATAAAGAGTGGGCAGAAAAGTTACAGGCAAACCTCAAAGAGATTCTCACGATTGACGAGAAGAAAAAACTTTTTGAGAACTACACGAAAGTAAAGATACGGCAGCTTGAGAGCATAATACGCCGGAGCTTTGAGGCAACATCGCAGTGTGTATTCAGCGCACAGACTGACGCAGAACCTATCGCACGCCCTGAGCTTGAACGCGCAAAAGTAATCAAGCCCCTTCCGCCGTCGCCTGCTGAACTCGAAAGGATGAAACGCGAGCAGGAAGAGAAAGAGAAAGCCGAGAAGGAAGCCAAAGAAAAAGAAGAAGCCAAAAAGGAAGGCAACTTTGAGGGGACAATCATAAAGTGCAATCCTCAAGTTGACCCCGTGAAGGGCAAAGCGTCATCAGAGATCGTGCCGGGTGATATTGTCGGAGTAACGATTGAGGGAGATGGCACAAGCGCGGTCGTGAATAAATACCTTCAGGAGAATAACATTGAGCCTTTGTTCCCGGTTGACGAAATACGAGAGACTCAAGGGAAGAAGTTTATCTACGTAAAAATAAGCGATGAGATTCGCGGGTATGTTCCGATAACGAAGGACATAAAGATTCGCGTGAAGGAGCAGCCGCAACCCGAACAGCCGAAACAGGGACTTTCATTCATGGGAGATTTATTCTTTTTCGGGTTACTCGGAGGCGCGTTAATCATTCTGCTTTTCGTGATACGCTACTTCTTCCTGTAAGAGGCCATAAAGAAACCCTCCCCGCTTCATGAGGAGGGCTTTTTTGTCGCAACGCTATTTGAAGGCAGATTTATACCATTCGTTTACCTGATGGAGTCTGAACTCAAATTCACGTCTTTCATTGTTCTTGATGGTCTGGAGTATAAGCCCGGAGAAAAACGAAATTATAGCCGCAACCGCTCCGAACCCGCAGACAATAAGCGTAGGGAATCTCGCGACGAGTCCTGTGGCAAAATAATCATTAAGCACAGGAACAAACATTACCCCCGAAAGAATTAGCAGAAATGTTGCTAAAAGGCTGAAGAAAAACATAGGTCTGTAGTCGCAGAACAGATGAAATATTGTCCTTATGACTTTTAAACCGTCTGGTATCGTTCTGAGCTTAGACGTACTTCCATCCGGCCTTTCACGGTAATTAACAGCACGATTCATGATTTTCATGTTCTTGTCGACCGCATGAATAGTCATCTCCGTCTCAATCTCGAAACCCTGTGACAATACAGGGAACGACTTCACAAAACGATAGCTCAACGCTCTGTAGCCAGTCATAACATCATGAATATCAGAGCTGAAAATTCGGTTGATCAACGTTTTTACAAGGGAATTGCCGAAATTGTGAAATGGTCTTTTGTTCTGTTGTGAATATGTTGACGATAATCGGTCGCCAATTACCATATCTACACCATCGTCAAGAACCATTGATGACATCTCTATGCCGTCTTTTGCTGGGAATGCATCATCTCCGTCGACCATGATATAGCATTTCGCGTCTATGTCCTGAAACATGCTGCGGATTACGTTGCCTTTTCCCTGCCTGTATTCATGTCTTACAATTGCTCCGGCCTCACGCGCCGCATCTGCTGTCCCGTCTGTCGAATTGTTATCGTAGACATAAATTTTTGCTTTGGGCAGCTCTCTCCGCCAGTCATCGATTACTTTCTTTACGGACAATACTTCATTGAAGCACGGTATGAGAACAGCTATATCGTCCATATCTCTCAGCTTCTTTCTTCTCCGCTCATAAGCACAAGAATTATCAGCGGCAAAACAAGGTATGAGACATAGAAATACCTGAACACTGAAGTGGGAAGCAATAACATAGTACCGAAATTATGCGCCAGCAGGGGGAGCGCGAGACACAATCTCTTCCAGTCATACACGCGGTTAAATTTCAGCCTCGCGAGAATGAATACTATTACTGCGAGGTTTATCACTCCTATCATGCCGAAAATATGCTTGAAAAGGATGGTTACTCCTATTGCCGCAACTACTAGAAGCGACTGAAGGGTCACATCTCCGTCTCTGATGTTCTGAAGACTGTTCGCGTTTTCAGGGATAATTTTTCTGACAAAACCGGGCAGAAAACCCAAGCGCAAAGAAATATTTTTAGGCAGCTCAAACGGAAGCCCGGTGCTATTTTCAGCTATGAACGGCTGAATAGGATTGCTCATGCTGCCTGCTATTCCGTAATTCACAGCTGTAACTCCAAGCAGCCCCCTCAGCGCCTCATACGGAGCTTCCCTGAAACAGCGCAGTGTCATCATAAGAACCTTTTTCCACCCGGTGCGTTCGATAACTTGATTGTCTATTTTCATGACCGCTTTGATGTCATCCTCAGACAATTTCAATTCGGCAACATTATTGAGCCTGACATTTAAAGGCAGAAATCTTATGTAATCCCATCCGAGAAACACGTCAAAATATTTTTCCCATATTTCTTTCGGAGCATTGGTGTACGCAAAATCAAGTATCTCGCTGTCAAGGCGTTCGGGAGCTTCTTTTACCGCGTTGCCTATTATCGTCATGCAAAGCCCGCAACTCAATATTTGTTTGTTATTTTGCAGTCTCTGAGCGTTCAGTTTGTCATAAAGCGGATATTTCACAGCCCATATCAGAGCGGCAAAACATACCAAGATTGCAAGTGCCTTTTTCTTGCTGATGTAAAGCGAGACGGCGAAAAACAACGGCAGCGTGAAAAGAACTGCATTATGCCGGAAGAGAGTCCCTGCTGTCATGACAAGCACGAAAATTACTGTGTTACGTATGCTCTTCAGCCATTCGCCCCCGGTGAAGTGAACACGGACAGCAAATGTCATCATCAACATCGATGCTAACGAAAACGCAACATCTTTCAGCGGAACTATTGATATAAACAGCGTTACGGGATTCAGCATCACGAAAAGAAGAAAACGTTTCGCAAAAAGATAATTCCCGTACTCGTACAGAGTATAGGCCATATATGACAGAGACAAAGAGAATATTATTATCTGGAACAGGTTTATTGACCCGAACCACCCTCCTGTCAGCCTGAGAGGAAGCTCAATCGAAAACAGAGTATGAAACACAGGGTGAGGATCATTGTAACGTCTCATGCCTATAGCTTGTGAATACTGGTCTACGTTGTCTGGAGAAAAGCCGCCGGGATAAAAGATAATGTACATTGCGAGGAATGCCAGAAAGACATAAAACCATGTACGCAGGAAAAATTTTCTCCTCTCCTGAACAGACAGCGCATCAAAATCCGGCTTCATGCTCAGACCCTCAGCCCATCTCAAAAGACGCGGGCATATCAGCAGCGAAATTATCAACACAATCTCGGCAACCGAAACAGCATACATTCTCTTCTTCATTATAGGATTGGACATGTCTACATACATTACAGCCCAGCCCATAAGAATCAGCCACATATACGCCGTAAGAGCAACTCCCCTCCAGCCGTGAAGGTACGCAAGAAATTTCTTCACCATTTCCGCGCCCCCTCAAAAGGACAGAAAAATACCCCGCCTGATTCGCGCTTTGATGACGCAAAACAAACGGGGCAGATATTCTTCCTGCTCGCGTGATGACCCGTTAAAAGACAATAGGATGACTTGACTTGACTTGACTTGACTTGACGATTATAGTCGCCATCGAGATTTTGTCAACACCTTTCATAAAATATTTTCACTGTTTACAGAAAAACCCCCTCCCGAATCTGAGTCAGGAGGGGAAAATCTTTTACTCTTCTTCGTCGTCTTCTTTCTTGTGAGCGGCAATAACTTTCTTTGCGATGTCGCCGGGGACTTCCTCATAGTGCGAGTACTCCATCGAGAATGACCCCTCGCCTGAAGTCATCGAGCGCAAGTCCGTAGCGTACCTGAACATTTCCGACAAAGGCACCTGAGCTTTCACGACCTGCAATTTTCCGTGAGCCTCCATGCCCATGACACGACCGCGCCGTGAGTTGAAGTCGCCCATTACGTCACCCATAAACTGATCGGGCACTGTTACTTCAACGTCCATAACAGGCTCAAGCAATACGGGGTTCGCGTCCATTATGCCTTTGCGGAACGAGAGACGAGTCGCGAGCTTGAACGACATTTCGGAGCTGTCGACATCGTGATACGATCCGTAATACAACTCTGCGCTGAAGTCCACAACAGGGAAGCCAGCAAGAGGCCCGGAGGTCATGTACTCCCTGAGTCCTTTCTCGACTGCCGGAATGAAGTTGCGAGGAACTGCACCGCCCACAACGCTGTCAATGAACTTGAAGCCCTCGCCGCGCTCCAAAGGCCTGTAGCGTATGTATACATCTCCGTACTGACCATGACCGCCCGACTGCTTCTTGTGTTTTCCCTGAGCCTCTGACATCTTGCGGATTGTTTCACGGTAAGGCACCTGAGGAGTCTTTGTGTCAAGGTCAACGTTGTAGCGTTCCTTCAGCTTTGAAAGCACGATGTTGATGTGCATATCTCCCATTCCTGACAAAACATTGTCGCGAGTCTCTGCGTTCTTCTCAAACGTGAGCGAGCAATCCTCTTCAAGTATTCGTGAGATCGCCGTGCCGAGTTTGTCCTCATCCGCTCGGGTCTTGGCGATGACTGCGACGCTGTAGACGGGTTTCGGGAACTCAATCGGAGGGAATTTCGCTGAGAATCCTCCCTTTGTCGCGAGAGTATGTCCGACTCTCGCGCTCTGCAATTTCGGAATCGCTACGATGTCGCCGGCTATTACTTCCTTAACGTCTTTTCCGTCTTTGCCCGTCATGAGCTTGAATGATGATATGCGTTCGTCCTCGTCCTTGTCGACGTTGTATATGTTGCTGCCTTCTGACGAGAGAGAACCCGAATACACGCGGATAAATGAGAGCTTGCCCACGAAAGCGTCGGCCATGACCTTGAAGCACAATGCGGAGAAAGGCGCGTCAACTTTCGGCTCTGCTTTTGCTCCGTCAGCGTCAATCGCTCCGATGTCGACGGGTGAAGGGAAGTAATCCGCTACAAAGTCCATAAACTGAGGGACACCGATATTTGCGGTTGCTGAGAGTGCGAACACGGGCATGATTCTTTTTGCGGCGATTGCTTTCTTGAGTGTGCGCTCAAAATCTGCCTGTGATACTTCTTCGCCCTCAAGATATTTTTCCATCAATGCGTCGTCCATCTCAACGGCTGCTTCAACGAGAGCTTCACGCGCTGAGGCTGACTCGTCCGCAAGGTCTGAAGGAATTTCGCCCTCCGTGAATTTCCCGGTGCCATCAGGTTTGTACGTGTATGATTTCCCTTTGAGAACGTCAACGATGCCCGAAAATTTTTCCCCGGCTCCTATCGGCAAGAACACGGGCAGTGCATTCTGTGAGAACTGAGACTTAATGTCAGCAAGTACTTTCTCAAAGTCAGCATTTTCACGATCCATCTTTGAGACAACGAACGACACAGGCGCGTTATGATGCTCTGCGTACTCCCATGCTTTTGATGTCTGAACCTCTATTCCTCCGACTGAACTTACGAGTATCACCGCAGTGTCAGCGACTCTGATTGCCGCGCTCATTTCTCCGGTGAAGTCTGCATAGCCGGGAGCGTCGAGGACGTAGAATGTTTTTCCTTTGCGTTCAAGTGTGAGGAGTGATGTTGATATTGAGATGTTGCGCTTCTGTTCTTCTGACTGGAAATCGCTTACCGTGTTTCCGTTCTGAACGTTGCCCATGCGGGTAATATTTCCGTTGTCGAAAAGCATTGCTTCAGCGAGAGAGGTCTTGCCTGCTCCGCCGTGGGCGCATAGTGCGAAGCTCCGAGTGTCTTCGGGTTTTCGTACCCCCATAGTGATAAACACCTTCCCTAAATTTTGATGTGTGAATTGTGAATGAACGTATTATATTACAATCCGCAGAAATTTTTTCACGCCTCAAATTTTAAGCAGCAAGATAAGAATGAAAGACAAAAAATACAGGGAGCAAATCCGATTCGCCCCCTGCGTTTTTATTCGTCAATTATTTCGTGATACCCTGCAACGTTAATCTTCTTTTCACTCGCAACACCTTCAACATTTTCTCTCATGTCACAGGGAAATTCACACGCTAATCCGCACGATGATGATAATTTTCTTGGGACTGGCGCAATGCGCGCGGGGATTCCTGATTTGCGGCAGCTTCTCTCGAACAATAAAGCCGCGCTTGTTGTCTTGAATGTGGCAAGGCAGAACATGTTTACAGATAGCCGTTAACCTTGAGTATCTCCGCTGCTTTCTCCATGTGTCGACGGGGCATCTTGATTACCGGCCCTGTGCAGCCCATTGCGGACTCGGCGTAAATTCCTTCCTTCCACAAAACTTTAACCGCGTTGTCGATCTCAAGAACATCAATTCCGTGAAGCTCATCATCTGTAGGCTCTGCGGGAGGTGCTTTCACTTCCTCTTCAGCCTGAGCTGCTTTCGGCGTGAGTCCGTCAATCTCATCATCAAGCCCGGCATTTCTCGCGGCTTTGAGTTCGTCAGCAACTTTTTCCGGCAGTCCTCCCTGAATCACTGCCGCTGTGAACGCAAGAGCATTAGCGATTACTGGCGCGCCTGATGCCCTCGATACGATAGAGACAACATGCTTCCATCCTTCACCGCATGAAGGCCCGTAGCCCCAGCCTGTAGCCTCGTAGCTTCCTCCTGTCGTGAATGACGAGAACATTTTTACGAGAACATTCCCCGTAAGAGTGTCAGTAACGCAAACGTCAACCGCTCCCGTTAAGATGTCATTTCCGCGCAGAACAGATCCGCCGTCAGCGCGAGTCGACTCTCCGAATGTTATCGCGTAGCCTTTCTCCTTCATTCGTGATAATGCCCTGAATACGGGCTGTGCTGTGTCAACGTTGAGAATGCCGACAGTAGGATTTGCGATTCCGAGAGATTTTGCGACCGCGATTCCGTAGACTGCGTTGCGCAACATTGCCTCGCCCCGAACGGTTGATGATGTTCCTGTTGTTGACGCAAGAATCATAGGCCGTCCTCTTCCGGGCGTGAAGACTCTTCCGATTGTCGTAACACCGAGCGGGAACGGGAAATGCATTGCGACAGCTCCGGCAACTTCACCATTCTTCACAGCCTCTTCAAGCCTCGCGGGAATGTCGCACTCCGCGCAGTCAATGTACTCTAAATCCTCGTAGCCTTCAACTTTCGGGCCAATCATGACGGGGATAACGCTTGCTGATGTCTGAAGGGCTAACCTTGCGCCTTTTGCGATTTCCTTTGCGCCGTGTTCGCTTCCTGAGGCCATGAGTCCGACTCTGACCTTGGGGCCTCCTGTCTTTGCGCTCTCTATAATTTCGGTCAGTGCCTCGCCAACCAATTTTTTGATAGCGTCTGACATGTTAGGCCAGCTTTCCGGCAATCTCGCCTAACGCTTCAAGTATCATTGCTTTGATGTCGTCTTTGCTGACTGCTGATGTAGGCGCGACGGGTTCGGGCTTCTCAATGAGGAATGACGCACCGTCAGCAAGGTTAGTGAGTCTCGCGAGGAACAATGAGCCTTTGCCGATGATCATAGCGCGCTTGATTTTGCCCTCGTTAATCATTTCACAGGCCGGGCCGATGAAGGGAACGCCAGCGGGAATATGACCCTGCGTGTGCGCGTAGCCTATTGTGCCGTGCTGCTTGATGAAGTCCATCATGGCCGGTTTCTCGATTGCCTTCTTCATTACAGCGAGTGCCGCAATCATTTTGATGTTCGCTAAAGGTACGTTACCAGCTCCGGCGGGTTCTGTGATTTCGTGGTTCTGGAGTTCCGGTGCAAATCTGTCAACATCTGCAAACGTGAGTCCGGCTTTCTGCAAAGGCTCAAACGTCAATGCACTTGTTACGGCCTGAGGAGCACCGCCCGCGCCTACCGTGTGTTTCCCGAGAACGTCAAGACGCATTACGGGCATTGTCCCGTCATCAGGCACAAGCAACACCGCGAAACTTCCGACACAGTCCTCAAGCGCAAGAAGTCCTTTCTTCACGTGGTCGCGTGAGTTCATGTAGAGCTTGGGAATTGATCCGCCCGCAACGACAGCGATATTTTTCCTCGCGCCTGAAGCAACCTGAGCCGCAGCGTTAATCATGGCGTTGACAGGCCCGGCGCAGAATCCCCGGACATCACAGCCAGAAGCGTTTGTGCATCCGGCAACTTCAGCGATTGCCTTTGCGAAATTTCCGCCTGCCCTCTGTCCTACGTCCCCGGCTCCTTCCTCTGAACACTCAATCACAAAATCAAGGTCAAGGGGATTCATTCCGCTGTTCTTGAGGAGGTGAAGAAGTGCGAGGACTCCTGACGCTTTGCCCGCAAGATTTTCCATAAGCACATGAGCCGTCAAGCACTGGTCTGTAGGATGTCCGCTCCTGATACAGCCGACAACCTTCCCGCCGAAATACAGAGGAAGCCCGGCGCGTTCTTTGTACTCCGTCTCAATCTCTGAAAGCTCGTGCATGTTCTTGGGACGTACGACTCTTTTCACAATCGCTTCTGTGATTACGGGGTCTTCCGCCAATTTCTTGCTGACTTCCTCCGCAAATGATTTCTCAAGCCACACAAGCTCGAACTCATCACACGCGCTTATTAATCCGAGAAACTCATCTTCCGGCATAAGCTCGCCGAATTTCCCGTAGCGTTTTGCTTTCTCGTCAGGAAGAAGGTTATCAACCCACGGAGTTTTGAGTCCCTCGAACTCTTCATAGGAGATTCCGCCGATGTATGTCTGATTCGGCGCATAGTGCAAAGCGTGATCGTAGCTCTGCAAATGTTTCGGGAGCGCGTCTAAATACTCCTGCTCTTTTCCGCTGTGGAATGCCTCATAAGGTGTCCCGCCGTAGTGGCTTCCTGTTTCGGGTGCGTGGTTGAGGCAGTATGAATAGCTTTTGATTCCGACTTTTGACATGATATTTTCTCTGCTTTCTGTAAAATTAACGCCCGGAGGATTCTTTCACGGATTCCCCCGGGCTGTTTGTGTCATGGATGTTACTTATTCAATAGCGTTCTTGCTGTACTGGTCGCGCATACCTTTGACTGCCGCGGTTAATGCTTCAGGATCAAGCACCATTTCCATCATGCTTATCTGCTCTTCCCATGCTGCGGGGTCGCATTCAGCTCTGATTATCGGGTCAAATACGTGATATACAGGGAGTTCCAACGAAACTCCGGCGAGGGGTCCTGCGTAGGTCGGGTCGCCTGCTGTAACTGTCTCGGCGTAAATCTCTGCGCCCTCTGCGTCAGATGATCCGAGAATTACAACGCAATCCGTACCGTATTTCTCTCCAGCGTCCTTTACACGCTGCTGATTCTGCAGGTCCATCGCTCCTGCGGCCGTTCAGACAAAGCACTCGGTAGCTGAGAATATTATCTCCGCTCCGCTGTCTTTGAGACATGCTTCCATTGCAGGCCCGGGAACACCATCGCGCTCGCCGAGAAGCAATAATTTCTTACCTGCAAGTTTCCCCATGTCTAGACACCATCCCTTCTTGAAATTTTTTTGTTTGCTGACTGATTTTTATTCCTTGCTGATTTTTACACTTCCACTTTACGCCATAAGCTCGTCAACCTTAGCGGTGATTGCCTCGATTGTAAGGTCATCGCCTCCGAGCCGCGCCACTTCCGCGCCGTCCTTGTAGAACAAAAACGTGGGCTGTGCCATTACTGCCGGGCGTACCATCATTGCGACTCTCCTGTTCTTTGATGTGTCGACTGAGCAGAATTTGAACTTGCCTTCATACTTGGGATTGTCGGCTAACTCGTGGTACTTGGGCATTAACGCCATGCAAGGCCCGCACTTAGGCCCCCAGAAGTCTAACACTGCGGGTACGGGGCTGTTCTTGAACTCGGCCTCGAAGTTTTCCTTTGTGATTTCGGTGATTGCCATCTTTTGATTTTCACCTCGCTTAATGTGTGGAATGATTGTATTTTCGTTATTCGCTTTGATTCCGTCAATACGTGATTCACAAGATTGCAAGTTAATGAATTTTGTTATGGCTGAAAGATTTTCATGCACTTAAAATTTGACATGCTGATAACATTTTTATTCCAATAAAAACTTTTTACACATTTCATTTTGAGACGGCAGATTTATTCCGGGGCTTTCGGTTTGGTTTTGAGTCGTTGACTTGATTTTGAGAAGATCGATTCCGAGTTGCTGATTTGGTTTTGACTCAGCTGGTTTACTTTTGACTCATTCAGTTTTGAGTCGGCGTTTTGGTTTTGATAAGGCTGACTCCGATTCGTCGATTTGATTCTGAGTCGCTGGTTTGGTTTTAACTCATTCAGTTTTGAGTCGGCGTTTTGGTTTTGAAAATGTAAACTCTGATTAGTCGATTTGATTCTGATTTGGCGATTCGGTTTTGAGTGATTCTATTCGTAACTGCAAGTTTGCTTCCGGGTAAGTCAATTCGGTTTTGTGCGCGTGAAATTTTGCGTGCATGTTTCAACAATAATAAGGATGTGAAATTCAATAATGAGACTTGAAATAGGAGCGTTTCACGTCAAGGATATAAAATTCGGCGACAAGACAGCATACAGTGCCGGAGTCCTTACGGTGAACAAAGAAGAACTGCTCAAGGTCGTAAAAGAAGACGAGCATATAACGACAGCGGATTTCAGAATCGTGCATCCGGGCGACAACGTGATACTCTGCCCCGTGAAGGAAGCCGTAGAGATGCGGTGCAAAGTTTCAGGCGGACACGGAATTTTCCCCGGCGTTCTGTCTGAGATGGAAGTAGCGGGTTCAGGCCGTACACATTGCCTTCAGGACTGCTCACTTATCGTAGTTGGCGAACACGCAGGCGGATTCCAGGACGGCGTTATCGCTATGGGCGGGAAATATCAGCACCATACGATTTTCGGCGACATGGTGAATCTTGTGCTTGTTGCTGACACTGACGAAGATTTTGAGCGGCACGAACAGCAGAAGAAGAATCACGCTCTCAGATGGGCGGGAATGAGACTCGCGGAATATATCGGCCAGTGCGTAAAGGACTTAGAGCCGGAAAATATCGAGGTCTACGATCTTCCGTCAATCTACGAGAGAAGCGAAGAAGTCAACAAACTTCCGAGAGTAGTATACGTATTACAGCCTCAGACTCAGATGGAAGCAATGGGCTACAACACATTGATTTACGGCTGGGACGGGAATCACATTCTGCCCACGTTCATGCACCCGAACGAACTCCTTGACGGCTGCATGGTATCAGGCTCATTCATGCCCACGTCATCAAAGATTTCAACCTACGAGTTTGCGACAAATCCGATGATTAAGCGTCTCTACGCACAGCACGGAAAAACGATAAACTTCATCGGCGTAATCATGTCAACGCTTAACGTCAAAATGGATGAGAAAGTCCGCTGTGTGAAAATGGCCGGGCAGATCGCAACAGCACTCGGCGTTCAGGCGGCAGTTGTCGCTGAAGAGGGTTACGGCAACCCCGATGTTGATTACACGGCAATGCTTGTTGAGCTTGAGAGGCTTGGCATTAAGACGGTAGGACTCTCGGACGAATGCACAGGGCGCGACGGTGCATCACAGCCCCTTGTGTCAATGAACCCCGCAACTAACGCGCTTGTTACGACCGGCAACGTTTCGCAGATGTACGAGTTCCCCGCAGGAATGGAAGTTATCGGAGAGCTTGAAGCACTTGCGAGGGACGGCAATTCGGGCGGCTGGGAAGGCTGCATAAAGCCGGACGGGTCATTTGTCATGGAGAACAACGGAATGTTCTGCGCGAATCACATCAGCGGTTACTCCATGAGGACATGCGCGGATTTCTAGTATAAAGGGGGGAAATCAGAATCATGAAAGCTATACATTACATCAACCAGTTTTTCGCGGGAATCGGCGGAGAAGAGAAAGCAGATCAGACTCCAGTCTTCCACGACAAATTAATCGGCTGCTCAATGATGCTCAATGCCATGTGCAAGCCTGACATCGAAGTAACAAACACGATCGTCTGCGGAGACAACTACATCACGAACCACACGGAGGAAGCACTCAAGGAAATTTTTGCGTTCCTCGACACAAAGGAGTTCGGGATATTCTTCGCGGGGCCTGCATTCATGGCCGGGCGTTACGGAGTCGGCTGCGGAATCATCTGCAAGGCCGTAGCAGAACGCTATCACGTGCCTGTAATCACCTCAATGAACGAGGAGAACCCCGGCGTTGAGGAGTACAAAGCATCGGCGTATATCTTCAAGGGCGGCCGCAAGGCTACGTTCATGAAGGCAGACGTTACACCGATGGCGGCATTCGCGAAAAAGATCGCAAAGGGTGAAGAGCTGCTCCCGGCGGCACAGGAAGGTTATTTCCCGCGCGGAATCCGTATGGAAATTCCTGAGCCTAACGGAGTCATGGCGGCTGACAGAGTTATTGATATGCTCCTCAAGAAGATTAACGGCGAACCGTTCCAGACAGAGTTAATCATTCCGAGCATGGAGAAGATTCCGCCCGCAGCACCGCTGAAGGATCTCAGCAAGGCAACAATCGCTCTTGTTTCATCAAGCGGAGTCGTTCCCGTCGACAACCCCGACAGGATTCAGAGTGCTTCCGCTCAGAAATGGGGCAAGTACAACATCGCAGACAGGGACAATCTTCCTGAGGGTGTGTACAAGACGATTCACGCAGGATTTGACCCCGCGGCAATGTGCGCAGTGCCTGACAGAGGAATCCCGCTTGATGCTATGCGTTACTTTGAGAAGCAGGGCAAAATCGGCAAGGTCTACGATTGGTTCTATGTTACAGTCGGAACAGGAACGACACAGGCATTTGCGGCGAAATTCGGCCGTGAGATAGCAAAGGAGCTTCACGAGGCGGGAGTTGACGCGGTAATTCTCACATCGACCTGAGGAACTTGTACGCGTTGCGGTGCAACGATGGGAAAAGAAATAGAGCGTACAGGAATCCCCGTAACAGTAATGTGCAACCTTATCGATGTTGCGAAAACAGTCGGGTCAAACAGAATGGTGCAGACAGTATCAGTGCCTTACCCGCTCGGAGACCCCGAACTCAGCAAAGAGGCAGAATGGCAGCTCAGAACTTCACGTGTTGAAGCAGCCCTTAACGCCCTTGCTACCCCGGTTGAAGAGCCGACAGTCTTCCCGTCAAAATTCTAAGCGAAAAATCATGCTGGGAGTTGTGAGAATCAGCCCCCGGCATTTTTTTACGTGCAAAAAATCACAAAAGGAGCTGAAAATTACATGTCTGACAAAAAGAAAGACGAAGGCCGCGACTTTCTCGTTACTGGTTCGGTGAGCGGCGTGGAAAACTCAGCAGCAAAAACAAATTCCGTCTACATAATCTCAATCGCAATCACATTCGCAATCGTAGCATGGGGATATATAGCTCCCGAAAATTTCGGAGGGTTCGCAAACGCGCTTTTCGGAGGACTCACAAAATATTTCGGCTGGGGCTATCTCCTCACAATGAATGCGTTTGTCATCTTCTGTCTCGTAATGGCGTTCAGCAGATTCAGGAACGTGAGACTCGGAAATCCTGAAGACCGCCCGGAGCACAGCAATATTTCGTGGTTCGCGATGCTCTTCTCTGCAGGAATGGGAGTCGGACTCGTCTTCTACGGAGCAGGAGAGCCGTTAATACACTTCCAGAATACGCCGTTCGGAGCAGAGCCGGGGTCAATTCAGGCAGCAAGAGACGCAATGCAGATTTCATTCTTCCACTGGGGGCTTCACCCTTGGGCGGGCTATGCAGTAATCGCTATGCCTATGGCCTATTACCAGTTCAGGAGAAATTCTCCGGGACTCATAAGCTCATTGTTCATTCCGATTTTCGGGCAGAAGGCCGTTGATGGTTGGTTCGGGAAATTTATTGACGTTCTCGCAATCTTCGCAACCCTCGCAGGAATCACAACGTCATTAGGACTCGGAACGTTACAGCTTAACAGCGGCTTGAATGAAATCGGCGGTATCGACAAAACAACGATGATACAGATTACGATCATCGTCATACTTGCGGTGCTTTATACGGGATCTGCTGTATTGGGAATCGACAAGGGCATAAAGTTTGTGGCGAATCTTAACCTCGTAATATGCCTCGCGTTAATGGTGCTGTTATTCTTCGTAGGGCCGTCGCTCCCGATTCTTGAGTCATTGATGACTGGCATCGGCGATTTCGTAAGCGGACTCGTAAAAGAGAGCTTCATGATGGCACCTTACGGAGGAAAATACGCGGATCATCTCAAGAACTGGACGCTCTACTATTGGGCGTGGTGGATTGCCTGGGCACCTTTTGTCGGCTCATTCGTCGCGAGAATTTCACGCGGACGCACAATCGGCGAGTTTGTAGCAGGAGTGTTAATCGTCCCGGCATTAGGGAGCTTCACATGGTTTGCGATTTTCGGAACGTCTGCGCTTCATTTGCAGCTCGTTAAAGGAATCGACATCGCGACTCAGGTAACGAAAGATATATCTGTGGGAGTCTTTGCGCTCTACAAGTATTACCCGATGGGCTTCATCATGTCCGTAACAATGCTCGTCTTAATCACAACATTTTTCGTTACGTCTGCTAACTCTGCAACGTTCGTCCTGTCAATGTACTCGAATCACGGCGACTTGAATCCCTCAAAGTCAAAGATGGGCGTATGGGGAGTCCTCATGGCCGCGCTTGCTATAGTGCTGTTGATGACGGGAGGACTTCAGAACTTGCAGACAATATCATTAACGGCTGCTCCTCCTTTCGCGATCATAATGGTGTGCGCCTGCTGGTCATTGTGGCACTCGCTTTGCAAAGACGAAAAGGAAGGCAAATTGTAGCGCGTGATATGATAGGGTCATCGCAAAAATTTTTGAGGAGTGTTTGACATGGACAAAGGGCAGAAGCTCCGGGCTATTCCCGCAATGGATATAGTTCTCGGACTCGAATGGGTGCAATCGTGGCTGGAGTCTCTCGGACGAATGAGAGTGAAGCGGATAATCACACGTGAGCTTTCAGAGATTCGGCGGTCTATTCTTGAGGATGACGGGGAATTTTCGCCTGATGATTTCCGTGACTCATGCCTGAATGCGTTTGCTTCTGCCTCACGTCCCCTTCTCCGGCGCGTCGTGAATGCTACGGGAGTTGTAATTCACACGAACTTGGGACGCTCATTAATCGCAGGTGAAGCTGTCTCGGCCATGTCGGAAATTGCCGGGCATTATTCAAACCTCGAATATGATTTGAAGGCTGGCGCAAGAGGCCAGAGAAATTCGCACGTTGAGGATTTATTGTGCGCGCTGACGGGTGCGGAGTCCTCGTTCGTCGTCAACAATAATGCCGGGGCTGTCATGCTCGCATTGTCGGCACTCGCAAAAGACTCGGAGGTCATTGTCTCACGCGGTGAGCTTGTAGAGATTGGCGGGTCATTCCGAATCCCTGACATAATGGAGTTATCCGGCGCGGCTCTTCACGAAGTCGGCACAACAAACAGGACTCACCTTTACGATTACGAGCGAGCAATCAATGAGTCAACAAAAATGCTCATGAAGATTCACCCGTCAAATTTCAGGATTGAAGGCTTCACATCATCACCCGAACGCAAAGAATTATCACGCCTCGCAAAAGAACACGGACTAATATTCATGGAAGATGCTGGAAGCGGATTGATTGTTGACGGTGAAATAATCGGCCTGTCGGCAAACAGCGGGGAAATCAGCATACGCGAATGTATAGAGTCAGGCGCGGACATCGTAACATTTTCGGGCGATAAGATACTCGGCGGGCCTCAGATAGGCGGGATTGCAGGAAAGAAGAAATACATTGACCGCCTGAAGAAATATCCCCTTGCGCGTGCGTTGAGGTGCGACAAAGTTACACTTGCGGGATTCGAGGCTACATTGAGGCTTTACGCTCAGGGAAAATATGATGACATTCCGACTCTCAGAATGATACGGCGCGACATTGACGGAATGAAATCACAGGCTGAGTCGCTCGCTGAAAGTTTGCGGCAAAAAGTGAAAGCTGAGATTCGAGTCATTGAGACTGAAGACGCAACCGGGGGAGGCTCCTGCCCTGAAATAAAACTGCGGGGATATGGAGTCGCCGTCAAGCATGAGACATACGGAGCGGGATATATTCAGAAGCTATTGCGCGGACTCGATGTTCCGATTCTTTGCGGGGCGCGTGAAAATGAGATTGTGATTCATGTTCGGACGCTGCAAGATTGCGACATTGATATTATTCCGGCGAGTCTGGCAGGTGTCCTCAATGCGTGAAATATCGTTAGTCTTAGGCACAGCAGGCCACATAGATCACGGAAAAACAGCACTCATCAACGCCCTAACGGGAATAAACTGCGACCGCCTAATAGAGGAACGCAAGCGCGGAATCACAATAGAGTTAGGGTTCGCGCCTCTGAAACTTGAAGACGGAAGAGTCGTAAGCGTTATTGATGTTCCCGGCCATGAGAGATTCATTCGCCAGATGGTAGCGGGGGCTTCAGGGATTGACGCGGCGTTATTGGTGATTGCGGCTGATGAGTCCGTAATGCCTCAGACACGCGAGCATTTAGCGATTATGGAATTGCTTGGCGTTCATGACGGGCTAATAGCTGTAACAAAAATCGACCGCGTTAAAGATGATGAAGGAATGCTTGAGCTTGTTGTTGATGACGTGAAAGAATTTGTGCAAGGGACATTCTTAGAGGAAAAATCCGTTGTGCCTGTGTCGAGTGTTACGGGTGAAGGGCTTGACGATTTGCGCCGGGAAATCACAGCACTGATTGACCGCGTTAAAGTGAGACCGAGAAGCGGGGCTTTCTTTTTGCCTGTTGACCGTGCGTTTACGGTTTCAGGATTCGGGACTGTCATAACCGGGACTGCGTATCATGGCACGGCTCATCCCTCAGACCGAATAGAAGTATTACCGTCCGGGCGTGAGGGGCGAATACGGACTCTTCAGGTTCACGGGCAGAATGTAGAGAGCGCATACGCAGGACAGAGAGTTGCGGCGAATCTCGCGGGGATTGATATTGATGATATTTCACGCGGTGATGTCGTCTGCCACAAGGGAATATTCAGACCAACGAAATGTTTTGAGGCCGTCATAAAAATTCTCCCGAACGTCAAAGAACCCGTAAAGCATTGGCAACGGGTACACGTCTGCACAGGAACATCGGAAGCATTAGCGCGAGTCTCACTCCTCACAACAAAGCAGATTGAGCCGGGAGAATCTCAGCCCGCACAGCTCGTACTTGAAGAGCCTGTAGTTTGCACATACGGACAAAGATTCATTCTCCGATTCTACAGCCCGCTGATCACAGTCGGAGGCGGGGAAATAATTTATCCGTATTCCTACAAGCCAAGAGGAGCGGCCATGCGTACACGAATCCTACAGCGGATAGACAGCCTAAAGTCAGCAAAAAATCCCGCAGAACGATTCGCATACCTCATCAATGAAGCCGGAGTCATGCCAAAGTCTGAAGCCCTTCAAGTGTTGCAGGACACGCAGGAGAATTTAGACTCATTAACGGAAAAATTATCGTCGGCCGGAAAAATAGTTATTGCGGACAATAACATCATGTCGGAAAATTACTGCGGTGAAATCATGAACTCCCTTAAAGAATCCGTGAAACAATATCAATCTCATTATCCCGCAGAAAAAGGAATGCCCCTTGAGGACGCTAACGTTTCACGCTCGGTCATAAATCTTGCTGTCGAACGAGGAATTATAGCGATGACTGACAGCAAACTTCACACACCTGATTTTGTCCCTGAGAATGACGAGGCATTCACCGCTAATATTGAGGCGGTCAGAAATTTTTGCATGTCCCGCAAATGGCAGCTTCCTACGCTTGACGAACTGAGGAAAGAATTATCACTCCCGGAGAAAATCTTCACGAAAATTATTCAGGCAATGAGGAATGACTCATCACTCGCATTAATCCCGGAAGGCTACGTGTTAATACGCGAGCTTGAAGACGAAATGCGGAGTCTTTTGCGCGGACTCGGAAGCCAAGTAACATTAGCGCAGGTGAGAGACGCAACAGGCAGCACACGCAAATACATTCTCCCAATCCTCGAATATTTCGACTCAAAGGGATTCACAAGAAGGGCGGGTGATGTTCGTGTCGTGCTGTGATGATTCGCAATTCGGCAAAAAGAGACTCACTGAGCTTTCACACTCCAGCGGGTGAGCGGCAAAAATAGGTCCGGCGGATCTAAAAGAAGTATTGTCAGGCATTCCCCAAATTTACGGCGACAGGATTCTAGCTTCATGGAACGGCAACGAGGATGCGGCTGTTTTTGAGCTTGATGAGAATCGTTACGGCATATTGACGGTAGACTTCATAACGCCCGTAGTTGATGACGCATTCACGTGGGGGCAAATTGCGGCGGCTAATTCGCTTAGTGATGTTTTTGCGATGGGAGGCCGTCCGATTGTCGCGCTTAATGTCGTATGCTTCCCGACAAAATATCTTTCGCTTGACGTTCTGAAATCGATTCTTGAGGGAGGATTCGAGCGTGTGAGGAGTTCGGGCGCGTTTCTTGTGGGAGGACACAGCGTGCAGGATGATGAGCCTAAATACGGACTTGTTGTTTACGGTGAGGCGGAGAAGTCAAAACTTTGGCGCACAACGGGAGCGCGTGAAGGTGATAAACTCATTCTCACAAAGCCGCTCGGAACAGGAATAGCGGTAACAGCCATCAAAGCCGGAATGATTGAGGATGAGTCAACAGTAACAGAAGCTACAAACAGCATGAAGGCATTGAACATTGTGAATCTCCCGGAAGATTTGCACATGGCCGTTAATGCCGGGACTGATGTTACAGGATTCGGACTCGCGGGTCATTTGTCGGACATGCTCGGCGAAAATCTTGACTGCGTAATCAACCCGAAAATTTTGCCAACAATCGCGGGCGTTAAGAAACTTGCTGACATGGGATTAGTCCCTGAAGGCGCGTACAGGAACATGGCAATGTATCAAGACAATGTTGACGCTGACGGGGAATTTCAGCAGGCGGATATTGATATGATATATGACGCTCAGACATCGGGCGGCTTATTGCTTGCTGTGAGTCCCGGAAAATCTCAGGCACTCTTGAATCACATTAGGAAGGAGGGATTCAGCAGGGCAGAAATAATCGGCGTGTTCACGAAAGGGAATGGCAGAATTATTGTTAGTGAAAGAAGGCTTTAACATGAGGAAATTTTTGGCGGTTCTGGTTGTTGTGTTGTCAGTGAGTTCGGCTTTTGCGGCGGGCGATGAGCTGTTTCAGACGGCGTTGCTTCAGTCACTAATGCAGGGAGAATATGACGGCGTTATTACCGTTAAGGAGCTGAAGACTTACGGCGATACGGGAATCGGAACATTTCAGGGCGTGAACGGCGAGCTTGTTATGTCAGGCGGAAAAGTCTATCAGGCTTTGTGGGATGGCAGCGTTAAGATTGCTTCAGATGATGAGACAGTCCCATTTGCGAACGTTACATTTTTTGACGCGGACATAAAGAAAGACGGCGTAACAGCAGAAAATTTCGGTGCGCTTACGGAAATTATGACCTCGATAATCCGCGAGCATGGCAGGAATCAATTCTACATGGCAAAAGTCAGCGGATTAATGTCTCATATCCTCGTCCGCAGTGAGCTTAAGCAGGAAGAACCCTACAAGCCATTGAATGACGCTCTCAAGACTGACCAGCGGGAATTTGAGTACAAAGACATTCGCGGGACAATCGTAGCTCTTTACTGCCCGAATTACATGAGCGGACTCAATTCAGCCGGGTGGCATCTTCATTTTGTCTCTGAAGACGGGACAAAGGGCGGCCATGTCTTGAACGTCTCAACAAAAGATTGCCTTCTCGAAATGGACTCAATAAGCGAGTTTGTCATGATTGTTCCCAACAGAAAGACTTTCAACGAAAAAGATTTATCCGTCAACATGCAGAAAGAAATACAGCAGGTAGAAGGAAACTAATAAGGAGGAAATTACCACAATGGAAAAGCATGAACTTGTCATCATCGGAGCAGGCCCCGCAGGAATGTCGGCGGCAATTTACGGAAGGCGCGCGGGTCTTGACGTTCTCGTTCTTGAGAGAGCGGCAACAGGCGGACAGATCAACATCACGGACGAGATCGAGAATTACCCCGGAGTCGCTCACGCAACAGGCCCGGAGATCGGAGACTTGCTGAAGAATCACGCGCTCAAATTCGGGACTGAGTTCCGCATGGTAGACAACAGCAGAGTAGAATTACGCGGCGACAAAAAGATAGTCATCACCAAAAAGGGCGGAGAAGAGAACGAAATCGAAGCCGAAGCTATAATCGTTGCAACGGGAGCGCATTTCCGCAGACTCGGCTGTGAAGGTGAAGCGGAGCATATCGGGCAGGGCGTAAGTTTCTGTGCTGTGTGTGATGGTGCTTTCTTTGAAGATCTTGAAGTCGCTGTTGTTGGCGGAGGAAATACAGCGGTTGAAGAGGGCGGCTACCTCACAAAGTTTGCGTCAAAAGTCTATATCATTCACCGCCGTGATGAGTTCCGCGCTGACCGTGCCGCAATCGCTCAGGCTCTCGCAAATCCTAAAATTGAACCCGTCTACAATACCGTTGTTGAGAAAATCGAGGGCGACGGAATGGTCGAAAATCTTGTGCTGAAGAACGTGCGCACCGGGGAAATCTCAAACCTTCCTGTTTCGGGCGTGTTCATGTTCGTAGGTCAGGAGCCGGATGTTGACTGCGTGAAAGGTCTCGTGAAGTCCGAGAAGGGCGGATGGATCATCACGAATGACCACATGGAGACATCAGTCGAGGGAATTTTCGCGGCGGGCGATGTCAGAAGCAAATATCTCCGTCAGGTAATCACGGCAGCTGCTGACGGTGCAGTCGCGGCTATGGCGGCAAGCTCATACATCAATGAACAGCTTCACTTGCGCTCAACACTCTTAGAGCCTGAAGAGGTCAAAGCATTCTTCTACTCAAGCATTGACGAAGCACAGGTGAAACTCTCAAACGCTGTCGAAACTTGCGCGAAAGCTAAAGGCGTGAAAGTCCCGGTGATTGACGGCTACAGGAACGCGAGAATGATCGACAAGCTCGGACTCGCTGACAAAATGCCCGCAGTCGCAGTGATAAAGAAGGGCATCGTCGACAAAGTAACAACCCTCAAGAGTGAGTCAGAAGTCGAAAGCGCATTAGCCTAAAATTTTTTGTGAACATTGAACGGTGGAAGCTGTGAATAAAATCCGGCTTCCATTTTTTATAACGTTTTGTTAGGAGGTTTATTGCATGGAAAGTTTGTTGCTGCTCTTCACTGAGTCATTGCCTTGCTGGGACGAAGAGACCGTGAAAATTTCAGGCGAAAATCCTGACGGCCTCAAGGCACTTTCAGAGTCAGGGGACTTGCTGCCCGTTGCAGGAGGTTACGTGCTCACACAGAAAGGACTCATTACCCGCGAGAATGCCGCAAAAGATTTATGCCTTCCCGTAACACACGCTGAAATAATTTCGGACGAGTCAGAAGCTCGCAGACTTCTCGAAATCAACCGCATGACTCAGTTCTTAGACCGCGCATTTGTTACCGACTGGGGCATTAAGGAAGTTACGACTCGCGAGTCATTTTCCCTTTCGCCGCGCCTCAATGATGATGAGTATTTCGCGTTCGATGGTGAAAGAGTCATTGCGACATGGCCGGAACATGACACAGTGAAGAGATTTCTTTCTGACTTCCCGAATGTAGGAGTCGCCGCAAGGAAATATCCTGCCCCCGGTCAAAAGGGACTCGATGAATGGACGCTGAAAAATAATCTTGCGTATGAGAATTTCACGGTTGATTTTGTTCTGAGAAGCCGCGCCGATTTCAACCACTACAAGAATTACCCGCAGTTAGAGTCCGACAGGTATAAATTCCTCGACTCGGATCAGCTTTTCGCGCATAAGGTTACCGGGTCGCCTGAAGACTTGCTGCCCTTCATCGGAAAATTGCACATACTCTTGACGCTTCAGAGACGAATATATTTGCCGGGATGGTTCGACATTGATCATGATGAGAATGAAGACTGGCATTTGCTCGCGCTCGTTACGGACTCTGAATCACAGCTTGAGACTCTGACCCGGACTCTGCGTTCGTTCGGCCATGAGCTTATTAACCCCGTCAACCCTCTTTTCATCATCGGCACAAGCATTGAGCGACTCAGAAATCAGACGGAGCAGAAGCGCACGATATACGATTGGTTTGACGAGGAAACAATAAGAATATTGAGGCCGGATTACGAATGACGGAGAATAATATTCTGCTGCTGTTCTCTGATGATTACCCCTGCTGGGACTCTGAGACTGTGAGTCTTGTCGGCGAAAATCCCGGCTCACTCGCAGGGCTTGAGTCTTCCGGCAGAATTTCGCAGCTCGGCAACGGCTATGTCATAACGCAGTCGGGCATTCATGAACGGGACAATATATCGCGTGAAAACTTTGTGCCAGTCAGCAGAATCACACGTAATATCACTGACATCGACACGGCGAACCGTCAGCTTGAAATCAACCGAATGAGTCAGCTTCTTGACCGTGCATTCATGACTCAGTGGGGCATAAAGGAGTTTACAATTCATGAAACGTTCCCGCTTGCGCCGATGCTGAATGATGATGAGTATTTCGCGGTTAATGGACGTGCCAAAGCGTTGTGGCCTGATAATGATTATGTGCGTTCGTTCATGGCCGAATTTCCCGATAAAAGCTACGAGGCGAGGAAGCTACCTGCTCCGGGGAAAACTGCTCTTGATTCGTGGGTCAGCAAGAATCATATACCCTGCGGAAATTTCACAGTAGATTTTGTGTTGAGGCATCATCATGACTTCGAGCATTACAGGCAGCTATTCACACCTGAAGGTGATATATTCGGGTTCGTCAACGCGAGTCTCATTTTCGCTCACAAGGTCAGAAGCAAGCCTCAAGATTTATTGCCGTTAATCGGGAAGATTCACATTCTCTTTACCCTTCAGAGACGCATATATATTCCGGGATGGTTCGACATGGACTCGGAGGAGCAAGAGCCTATGAAGTTATTGACGCTCGTAACAGATACTGCCTCAGAACTGCGCGAGCTGACTCAGACTCTAAGGTCATGGGGTAATTCTCTCGTTGACCCTGCCCGGCCAATGTACATTATCGGGACAAGCGTTGAGCATTTGCGGACTCAGGAAGTCAAGACGATGTTTTACGACTGGTTTGCAGAAGAGACCGTGAAAATTTTGCGCCCTGATATTCAGGATTATTGATGATGCTTTACGTTGAGAACGACAACACATCACCCGCGTACAATCTTGCGTTCGAGGAATATATTTGCGGGCTGAAAATTGATGCCTTCATGCTGTGGCGTAATTCCCCGTCAGTAATCATAGGACGCTTTCAGGATGTCGACTCGGAAGTTTTCACGGACTTTGCGAGGGACAACGGGATTCAGATCATACGGCGTAATTCCGGGGGCGGCGCGGTCTATCATGACTTGGGCAACGTGAATTACAGCTTTGTTCTTGAGGATGACAGGCGGCTGACTCTTGAGCATTTCTCGCGCATAATCATGGGTATTCTTTCGGGAATGGGCGTTAAGGGACTCGATTTCCGGCATAATGATATTCTTGCTGGCGGTCTGAAGATTTCCGGCGGCGCGCAGTATCATCATGACGGTAGAATACTTCATCACGGAACACTGTTATTTGACTCAAATCTTGATGTTATCCCAAAGGTTTTGAGACGCTGCGGACAAGTCACCAACATCAAGCCGCTGCTGAGGGATAATATTTCGGTCAATGACTTCATTACGGCAATACGCAAAGGGATGGGCATATCCGACAAACTGACGCTGACCCAGAATAATTATGACAATGTGAACGAGATAATGAGGAAAAAATATCTCAGTCCCCAATGGAACGCGGGCAAATTGCCGGGCATCCTTTGAGATATTTGTACGCGCTTCTGTCTGAGTTCCTTTTGTCTGACGTGAAGAGTGAAATATCTTCGGGGGTATCTATATCCTGCAAAGTTTCCGCGAGGCTGTATGATATGTTTGAGGCTGTGAGATTTTCTGACGTTGAAGAAAGAACGCTCGAATTTCCCCATGATGATACATTGAAAGCGTCAGGGACAAATTTATTCATTCCTATTAGCCAGTATCCGCCATCTTCCGACGGGCCAATCACAATATCAGAGTCATTCAGCAGGTCAAAAGCTCTCACAATATTTCCCGCCCTCACTGAAGGAATGTCCGCGCCGATTATCGCAGCCCGTTTATATCCGTCAGCAAAAATTTCACGCAAGGCATTCTTCATTCTTTCACCGAGATTATTCCCCTCCTGCTTTCTGAGAATGAATGAAGGCGGTATGTACTCTTGATAGTCTTCAGCGTCCTCGCTTCCTGTCCAGTATAAATATATGTCGGTGCTGCGGAGCTTCAATGCCTCTGTGAAAATGTCATGCCACATAGCAAGGTGTAATTCTGCCCGCTGAGTCTCATTGAGTAATCCTGCGAGTCTCGTCTTTGTCTCATGGCCGACCGGAAGCCGCGAAAATATTATCAGTGCCGTATCATTTCCCGCCGTCATAAATCCTCCTCAATGTCTCAGTGTCAGCACCAAGAATATACAGTGCCTTCACAAAATTCATTGTAAACCAAGTTTTGAGTCTTCCGTTTACAATGTATCGTCTTGCCGATGTCCCTATCAGAGTATCAAGAGCGTGAATGAGTCCGAGCTTGTGAAAACGTTTCAGCCTCCTCGAAATCTCCCAGTCCTCCATCAACGAAACGTCCGCGAACCCTCCGAGCTTGTCAAAAATATCCCGCCTGATGAATAACCCCTGATCCCCGAAAATGAGTCCGAATCTCTTTGCCCTCGTGTGTGAAGTCCTCTCAATGAATCTCATGAACAAGTCGCCAGCGTCATAAAATTTCAGCCGGAAGAATCCCCCTATAGCACCGTCAGAAATTGCCCGCTCAATGTCATTCAGGCTTGAAGGTGATACGATCGAGTCAGCGTGAACGAACCATAAAATATTTCCTGATGATATTTCTGCTCCTGCGTTCATCTGTCTTGCGCGTCCTGATGGTGAATCGATGAGCATGATATTTCGCAGGGCTGAAAGTTTTTGCTGAGTTCCGTCCGTGCTTCCTCCGTCAGAGATTATTATCTCCTTTTCGCCGTCAAGACTCTTCAGAGATGATATTAGCCCCGTGATTCTTTCGGACTCGTTAAGCACCGGGACAATCACCGAGATCATTTATACGGTTGTTCCTCCGCAGCTTGAACCGCTTCCGGCTGTGCATGCGTAACAGTGATTCCCGAATCTGATTCGCCTCTTGTGAATCTCGTGAAGGTCTCTGATATTTTCCGGGCCGTTTATCGTGAGTCCTAATGGCTGATTGAAATCGCAGTCGTATAATCTTCCGTCCCAGCCCACAGACAATTGGAATCTGCACATCATGTTTTCTACGGCTGAAGGGTTGAACGAGTCAAAAAGGAGCTTCATATAGCTGTCGTAACTTCCTGACTTCCTCAGAGACTCACCGAAACGCCCGATCGGATTATTTGTGATTGTGAACAGGCGGGTGAAAGTGATTCCGTGCTCGGACATGAGTCGCGATTTGTATTCCTCTTCAAGCTCGGACTGACTCGGAGGGAGAAAATCACCGTTAGGATTGTAGACCAAATCAAGAATGTGTTTCTCATCATGGCCGTAACCTAATGAGTTAAGAGTCTTCAGCACAGATATAGCGGCGGCGAATGTTCCTTTACCCCTCATTGAGTCGCAGTTCTCCTCAGTGTAGCAGGGAAGGGACGCGGCAATCTCTATGTTTCTGTCAGCAAGAAAGGAGGGTATATCCTCGCAGCCTTTTTGCGTCATGATAACAAGATTGCTTCTCACGATGATATGAGCTCCGAGCTTTGCGGCCTCGTCAACAAGAAAGCGGAAATCAGGATTCATTTCAGGTGCGCCCCCTGTGATGTCGAGAGTCTCAAACTCAGGAAGGATTCGCAGTATGTGAGTCATAGTCTCTCGTGTCATTATTTCTTTTCGCCCCGGCCCGGCGTTAATGTGGCAGTGAGTACAGGAAAGATTGCAGAGGCTTCCTATGTTGACCTGAAGCACCCGTAACTTTTCAGCCGTTAATTTCAGCGCGGGATTATCAATCATATCTTCAAACGGTATCATGTTTAACTCTCCTTGCTGTGATGTATCTGTTGTAAAGGTTAGAATTTTTTGCTGACGGGTCGCCCTCCCCGAATATCATATCAAGTATGTGAATGCTGTTATGACCTCCGAGACTCATTGCTGACCTGCAAGCGGCGCAGTAAGAGATAATATTCTCGCAGGGTGATTCGTTAGCGCGCTCAATCTTGCATTTTCTTCCGTAACGTGAGTCGCATGCCGAGAGAGTCTGAATGCCTCCGCAGCATTTCTTTAACGGGAACTCAATAACATTAACGCCGAGAAACTCAAGAATCTTTCTGACGCTTGATGAGACTTCCGGGAGGCTCGTGCATGAGTCCTGAATGCTTGCGTCGAGTCCTGAGAATTTATTGCGGAGTCTTTCGGGGAGTCCGTGTGTCTCTATCAATGGCCACAAGGATAATATTTCCCGTTCCGTGTCGTATTGCCTGAGAATGTTGTTGCAGGTCTGGCACGCTGTTATTACTGTTCGTGCGTTCATGCCGTCAAGTTTTCGCCTTACGCTGTCGATTCGTTTCGTGAACAGTTTTGACTCTCCCATGAGCTTTAAGGGTTTTGCGCAGCAGGCTGTGAATATTCCGCAGGAGTCAAAATTCCCGATGATGTAATCCCGGACCGCGAAGACATATTCAGGGTTATAGCCCGTGAGACTGCATCCGGGGAAAAATACGGTCTCACAATTTCCCGATGACTGTTGAAGAATTGACGAGGCAGCGAGAAACATATCAGCATTAATCGCCGAACGGAACAAGAATTTTCTGATGCTCACTTTCTATCCCTCGTTACGTATATCAATATCAGACCGATAACCGCAAGTGCAATCATGGCCGTGTTGATTGCAGCAAAAGGGACTCGGTTAATCATCAGTCCTTCACGGATTATTGACGCAGGAATGATCTTCACGCTCTCAGAGTCAAGAAGCAGGAATATTCCCGAACACGAAATCACTAGGCTTAACGCTGAGGCTTTGAACGTTGCGCAAAATTTTTTCAGCGGATGAATGACAGTCTGCAAAAGAAAGAGGAGTCCGGATAAAGCAAAGAATACCCAGCCGATATTAACGCGCATTTCGAGCCATTCATTGAGGAACAAGCACACGCTGATTAACATGCTCAGTGTTACGGAGTTGTAGAGGATAGCAATCATTATTTCACGAGCCTTACGATTACGTTTACTCTTGTTCCGTCAGGCGGGAGGACTTTTGCATTCCCCTTGAAGCTGACCTCTTTATTGTTCATTGCTCCTGTAGGCCACGCGGCATTAGTGCTTATTCCTGCGGCGCATGAGTCCAAGCATATGAAGCAGCCCGGATGACTCCTCATAGCGAAATCGAGATTACCCGTAAATCTCAGGTCTATAGGTCTCACTTCACCATTTGCGGACGTGGTTATTACAGCGTTATCAAGGGGGATTTCACCGTTTGAGCCTTCCCACGTTATGAACGCCGCGAGCTTTGAGCCTTCTGTTGATTTGCCCTCTGAGCTGCTGCGTGCTTTCATGTCTTCGGGCTTGATGTTGTTACCGGGAATCGCTCCGAGTTCGGTCAAGGCGTTGTAGTAATCTATCTCGCTGACTAATGCGCGCATGATTGACTTTTCGCCGTTGCCCCCTTTGTAGTAAGAGAGTGCGTGCTTTGTGGGACTCACTAAATATTTTCCGTTTACTTCCGCCGGGATTATGATTTCTCCCTTCTCTTTGTCGACGGTTAACGAAAGCTCCTCAGCAAATGAAGCTGAAACTATCACACACAATACGGCCATGACGAGCAGAAATTTTTTCATGACAACTTACCTCCTAATGAATTTTTTGTGCAGAATGACTCCTGCGATTGTTACGATTATTGCAACTGATACGGCCATGAGCAAATATAGACTCCTCCGCTCAGAGTCCCCGATGCCAGCCGCGCCCAATGTGAACACCGCAGAACCCGGAGCAATGAATACGAACGTGTACAGCGTGTAAGGCAGCAGCTTTATGTCGGTGAGTCCGTAAGCGAAATTCTGAAGGTTATACGGGAATAACGGAACAAGCCGCGTTACCATCAGCAAAATCACTCCGCTGTGCTGAACGTCATCAATCAGAAATTTTTTGAGCAGGGAATTTTTCTCAATCATCGGACGTACTGAGTCGCGAAGGAAATATCTTCCCGCAAGAAACGCAAGAACAGCACCGAGAGTCGCAGCGATAACACACAGCACAGTACCCGTGAAAGGCTCAAAGAGAATCCCCGCGATAACCGCAAAGAACGCCCCCGGCATAGCAAGAACGACACAGCAAAATGATGTAGCGAGAATGTATATCATCATGGCCGTTAATGGGTAATCGTCAGCAAGAGACCGAAAATTTTTAGCGGCCTCAATGAATTTCTCAGTGCCTCCGACATAATGAGCCAGCAAGATTATCACCGTCAGCAAAATCACAAAGGCTATCGGTTTCGTGTAACGTCTCAACTTTTGTGCTTCTCCCTGTAAATCTGTCTCATCATCACAACGATAGCAGACAGCGCAAACAGAACAAGCAATCCCGTCATGAGCATTTGCGCCCCGCCCGTGAGCATTCCGCCGACATATGAATATACGATTGTTGCGGGCAGTTGTCCGACTCCAGTTGCAACGAAGAAAGGAAAGAATCGCATTGACGTTAATCCCGCCGCATAGCTCACAAGGTCAAACGATATGAACGGGAGCAGCCTCGCAATGAGTATGCTGTGAGTCCCGTAACGCTCGAAAAATTTATCGACAGACTGAAGCCCCGCACGGCTTGTGAGTCTCTCTGCTGCATTCCGTCCGAGCACACGCGAAATGTAGAAGCATAACGCAGCCCCGGCCATCGCGCTTGACCATGAGAGGACAGCACCCTTCACCCAGCCGAAAAGATTCGCATTCGCAAGAGTGATTATGAACGCAGGAAGAGGAGCCACCACCGACTGAAATATCATCAGGAAGAACGAAACCGCTGCGGCATATGCTCCGTAGTCAGCAATAAACTCGCGCATGACCCCGAAATCACCCGACGCAAACGCAGAGAGAGTCATATCGATAAAGTTCTTGTATGACGGGAAAATGAAATACGAAACGACAGCGATAACGAGTGCTGAGAGGATTAAAATTTTTGCAGAAAGATTTTTCATCGCGGTAAAAAAATAATGCCCCGTCTTTTTTGGAGGCAGGGCAAATGTTAGAGGACTAATCTAACGCAAGATTAACCTTGAACTCAAACGTTTTCGGGCTGAACCAGTCAACAGCTTTTCCGTCAATCTCAGCATAAGGATACATGAAGTACGTTAACGGAGTCTTTTCTGTTGATTCGCTGAGAACGGTCTCTCTTGTGTCGCGGTTGAGTGCGATTCTCAGAAGGTCATCACCGGCCCAGAAGAAATCAACCCACTTCTTTGCGTCTTCTACCTTCTCGATTTTCTCATTCAGCATCTTCTTGCGAACGTCAGCAGGGTCGGCCATCACCCAGCCTGTTCCGGGGACGTAAAACTCTGTCCAGCAATGATAGTTCCCGGTGATCTCGCCTGATTTGGCCGGGTCGACTCTCAAGCCGTAAACATCCCTTGTCGGAATCCCTGAAGCCCTCGCGAGTGCAACGAACACCGAGCTGATGTCCGCGCATTTTCCGCCGCCGCTCTTCTCAGAGATTGTGCGCTCAGGAAGTCCGAGTCCGCAGCCCTCTTTCACGCTCTCGTCCCTGAATGTATGCTCAAGAACCCACATGTATATACTCTGAGCCTTTTCGAGAATCGTATCTTTCTTGAGGAACTCCATGCTTGCCTCGGCGCAGAAGCCTTTATCGATTGGCAGTGAGGGAGTCGCCTCAAGATATTTCCTGACTTCGGGCGGGAATGCGTCCTTTGTCTCTTTGAGTGCCGCCGCGGGTTTCTTTGCGTAATGCGAGTCGACCTTGAACGACATCGTGAGGCTCGGAACTTCTGCGGGCTTTGTCCATGTTGCATGGAGGTAAACTGCTCCGCCTTTGGGGTCATTCTCGACTCCGACTTTCGCGCCGTTGCTCTTCACATCAACAAGCGTTACTGTCTGGTTAGCGTCCGACATCGGGTAGGGCAGCCACAGTTCAGCCTTGTCAGCTTTAGCCGCGTCCTTGAGATTAACGTCAAATGTTACTGTGCCTTTGTACTCTGCGAATGATACAGCAGCGAATGAACACACTACTGCAACAGCGAGGAGTACGCCAAAAAATTTGCGCATAAAGAATCACTCCTTTATAAATTAATCCGAGGGAGTCGATTCGGTTTCATCGATTCGAATCCTCAGACTTCAAAACTGAATCAGCGAATTAAAATTGAGTCAGCAAGTTAATATCTAACGGATTGAAATTAAGACTGCCGGGAATTTCTGAAAGGATCAGGAACAAACTTAACGCCTAAAATCGAAACGCGGCAATCTGCATCACGTGCATTAATTCTTTCTGCTCACGTTGATTTTGACGGCATAGAAAATTCCTCCTGTTGTGGGATTGATTGTGCTATTCTAAGTCATACTCATCATCAAAAACAATTGGAGGTTTTCATTATTCAAAGCATACCTGTTTACGCGGTCAGCGGGTGGTCAGGTTCAGGCAAGACGACATTCATTGAGGGACTCATTCACGAACTGAGGAAGCGCGGACTAAGGGTCGCTGTTGTGAAACATGATGCGCATGATTTTATGATTGACCGTGAAGGCAAAGACACATTCAGATTCACAGAGGCAGGCGCGGAGATCGTAGCAATAACTTCGGGGACTCACTCGGCAATAATGGAGAACAGATTCACACCGCTTGAGGAAATTTTGACTCGCATTCATGATGTCGATGTGATTATCGCTGAGGGCTTCAAGAGTCATGAAGGCTTGAAGCGAATCGGAATCCGGCGCGGGGATTATGGCCTTCCTGACGGTGAATATATCGCGGTGATTAGTGATGTCCCTTTTGAGTGTGAAGTGCCTGTGTTTGATGTGAATGATTACTGCGCGTTTGCTGAATGGCTTGTTAATGATATTGGATTATTGCGCATGAATTGAGTCGGCCTTAGAATTTCACTATTCACTTATCACAAACGAGGAGGGGAATTTCATTGCGTCTGACAGTAACATGAACGGCCTGCAAGTTTGCACGTGCTGCATTATGTTATCGCCGGCGTGAGAAATTGTAGCCTCTGCACATTCTCCCTGAAAATTTTGCGTTCAGAGTCCCGGCGGTTAATGGGTCATTAATATTCTGAGGGTGAAATTAATCATGGGGGAAAAACTTAACAGCGACGATCTTAAAATCATTATGGAGATGAGGCAATACGGCTATGACGTTCTGAAGAAAGTATTTTACGTTGAGCCGTCAAAGGAACTTCTTCAGACAATGAGGGACAATGAAATTTTCGAGGGCTTTCCGTTCCGAGAAGAAGGCAATCTCATCGACACGGGAATAAATTTCATCACAAAATTTTTCGCAGACAAGAAAGACAATGACGACGAAATGACATCGGAAGTCCGCTGGGATTTCACGCAGTTATTCGTAGGGCCGTATGCGCTCCCTGCTCCGCCTTGGGAGTCGGTTTACCGTAGCAACGAGCATTTGTTGTATCAGGATACAGCGTTCGAGGTTCGCAAGGAGTATCTCAAATATAACTTTATCCCGAAAAATTATCCTCATGAGGCAGACGATCATATAGGCTTCGAGCTTGACTTTTTGTTACAGCTTGCGGGGAATGAAGGAGCATTGAAGGACAGCAGGAAGTTTCTTAACGATCATTTGTCGCAATGGGTCTCGGAATTTTCGCGGGACATACAGAAGTACGCGCTTACAGAATTTTACAGAGGGGCAGGAATCATTCTCAAAGGCTTTGTGCTTGAGGATATGAATCTTCTCGGTGAAATTCTCGGCTGACATACAAAAATTTTCACGAAAGGAGTCATTTTGCACAATGGGATTAATTGACACGATCTCAAAATTCAAGCTGGGACGGCGTGCCTTCCTCAAATGGAGCGCGGCTGTTTCGGCATTAACAGCTTTAACGGGCTATGAGAACGAACTCAAGAAGATAACGCCCGCTGAGGCTCAGGAAATTTCACAGGAGAAAGGCGAATGGAAAAACGCACCGTGCTGGCATAACTGCGGAGGACGCTGCCACATCAAAGCACTTGTAAGCGGAGGAAAAATCGTACGACTCAAAACCGATGACACTCACCCCGACTCAATCGATTACCCGCAGTTGAGAGCGTGCGCGAGGGGACATGCACAGCGTCAGCAGGTTGCCGGGCCTGACAGATTGAAGTACCCTATGAAGCGGACTCACTGGACACACGGAGGCGGCGACAAATCATTACGCGGGCGCGACACGTGGGAGAGAATCTCATGGGACGAGGCACTAGACATCGTAGCGTCAGAGATCCGAGAGTCAAAAGAGAAGTACGGCCCCAAGTCAATATTCCTGATGGATGAGAACTTCAACAATCAGGGCGGAGAAATCTTCAGGGTATTGGGACTCTACGGCGGGTACATGTCAAAGTATGGCAGCAGATCTCGCGGCGCATGGCGGCAGGCAATGAGGCCGATTTTCGGTTACGACAGGAAATTTCACAACCAGAACGACCGACTCGACCTCGTGAAAGCAAAGCTGATACTGTTATGGGGAAGCAATCCTGCGTGGAACAGTTACCCGTCAGCAATGAACAACTTGATTCGCGCAAAGGAAGCCGGAGCTAAAATCATCGCGATAGATCCCATGTACACAACAACAGCTTCTGTTATCGCCGATGAGTATATCCCGATAAGACCAGCGACCGACACGCCGTTAATTCTCGCGATGGCCTACGTTATGTTGAAGGAAGACAGCCCCGAAAAGCCCATGATTGATTGGGACTTCCTCAACCGCTGTACAGTAGGATTCGACTCTGAGCATATGCCTGAAGGAGCAGATCCCAAGCTCAACTTCAAAGATTACGTGTTAGGGAATCTTGACGGACTTCCCAAGACTCCCGAATGGGCATCGAAAATCTGCGGGACTCCTGTCGATACGATTTACCGTCTTGCGCGTGAAGTCGGACTCACGAAGCCCGTTACAGCTCTCTTTGCGTGGAACTCTGCAAGGGCGGACAAAGCGACTCATGTCTGCCTCGCTCAAACAACACTTGCGGCCATGACGGGCAATGTAGGCATAGCGGGCGGAGCTTTCTCGTGCAGTTGTCAGGAACGTTCAACGGAAGGCGGCCCGGCTCTTGTAGCTCCCGGCTCAACAGGCGTTAAGGCAATCAAGAATCCCATTCCCAACAGCGAGAGAATGTGCGCTAATGAACATTGGCGGGCAATCCTCACAGGGAAATACACAGCGGGCCAGGGCGACAAAAAAGATTTGGACGTTCACGTGATATATCATGCTCACAGCAACATAGTCTCACAGACAGCCAACACGATGGAAAGCATCGAGGCTCACAAAAAGGTTGACTTCATTGTTACTCATCAATTCCTCCTCAACAGCAACGCGATGTTCTCAGATGTCGTACTCCCAATCACAACACCGTGGGAGCGGGACGGAATGGTTTTAGGCGGAGCGCGTGAGGTAATCATATGGACGCAGAAAGTTATTGATCCGTTGTTTGAGGCAAAAGATGACGGCTGGATAGCGTTAGAGTTAGGCAAGAGACTCGGACTTGACCCGAAAGAAGTCGAACCCGTTTCACTGAAGCAGCAGAACTTCAACATGTTAGCGGGGGCGAAAGTCGCAAAGCCTGACAATTCCGGTATGGAGACTCTGCTCACGATTACCGCTGATGACATTAAAGCGATGGGCGTTGAAGGACAGCCTCAGCAGGGACGAATCACACTCAGCGAATTACGCGAGGCAGGAAGCTATCAAGTTCCCAGAAAAATGGATGACGCTTTCTACTACATCAACAATAAATCATTCCGCGATGACCCGGAGAAAAATCCTCTCAAGACACGCGACGGAAAAATTCAGATTTACTGCGGTGAATTGGCCGAAATGGTAACAAAAGCAGGATGGAACGAGGGACACCCGATAGCAATCTATGAGCCGTCAACAGAAGGCTACGAGGCTACATTCTCAGACTTTGAGAAGGGCATAAAGGGGAAATACCCGCTTCAGGTTTGCAGTGTTCACGTCCCAAGAGGAGCGCACGGAAATGTCAGCAATTCATTGTGGCTTCGTGAGGCTTTCCCGATTCCGCTGCTGATGAATCCCGCTGACGCAAATTCACGCGGACTCAAGGAAGATGATACCGTCAAAATCTTCAACGATCACGGGACTGTAGTACGCAGGCTCCACATCACAGAAAGAGTCATGCCCGGAGTCGTAATGCTCGGCGAGGGTTCATGGGTACAGCTCAATGAAGACGGCTATGACATAGGAGGATGCCCGAACGTTTTGACAGGCACATTCCCTTCAGGGCCGGACATTGAGTCTTTCGTGAGCATTGCGGAAGTCGCGAAATATGACAAGCCTTCACTGCCCGATGCTTTGTGGCCTCAGAGAATAATATTCTAACGTTAGAGGGGGAATAAACTATGAGCCAGAAAGGTTTTCGCCACGATATGAACAAGTGCCTCGAATGCCGTGCGTGTGTTGTCTCATGCAAGGACAAAAACGATTTGCCCGTCGGTGTGAACTTCAACGCGATTGAGGAGAGGGAGCGCGGGAAATTCCCGGACGTTTACGTTTGGTTCACGCTGAAAATGTGCCGGCACTGCTCAAACCCTGCGTGTGTTGCGGCATGTCCCACAAGTGCGATGACGAAAGACGACGACACCGGGATGGTTTACGTTAAGGAAGATGTCTGCATAGGGTGCGGGGCTTGCGCTAAGTCGTGCCCTTACGGAGCTGTTCAGGTTCGCGAGGACACAAAGAAGGCCGCAAAGTGCAACGGCTGTATTGACATGCTGAAGAGAGGCGAGCTTCCTGTGTGTGTCGCTTCATGCACGAGTCGCTGTCTCACTCTCGCGGACATTGACGAACTGCGCAAAGAGTCGGGACTCGTCCGGGCGGTCAATGATGACGTATCACCCGAAAAGACAGAACCGAATCTCTACTACAAGCCCAAAAAGGGAATGAGAGCATAAATGTTACTCGGCGGATTATCGCAGATACTTTTCACGGACAATGTACCGTTCCTGAATGAGTCAATGTGCCTTAACCGCCGGAATCGTTTTGAGCCTTGCGGACTTTGTGAGAGTGCCTGCGCTTTTGACGCTCTCAAAATTTCTGCGGGGCTTCCTTTTGTTGACGAGGGGAAATGCACAGGCTGCGGATTGTGTGCTTCCGTTTGTCCGTCTGAAGCATTAAGACTGAGAGACTACAAAATTTTCCGGGACTTGACCGCAAACGACACCGTGAAATGTCTGAAGGCTGGCGGAAATTATTGCGTTAAATCTTTGAGTCCCGCTTTGATTTCAGCAATAGTAATCGTGAATAAAGGAAGCAATTTCGTGATGCCCTGTCAAAATTGTAAACTCTCAGCAAACGTTTCAGGTGCGATTCGATACTTTAATTTTGATACGGCCTTCAGGTTTCTTGACTCTCTGAAGGTGAGTCATGATGTGAGAATCATACGTGATGAAAGTTTTGAGAGCGAGTGCTCGCGTCGTGATATGCTTGCGATGATGTTCGCGAGGGGAAAAAGAAAGGGCAGCAATGTTCTTGAGGATGTAATATTTCATGACAAGAATAATATCTTTCTTGCGCGTGAATTTCTTTCTGACAGACTCAAAGACTCACATGCTGAAATTTCGCCTGGAGTGTTCTATGATTTCTCCGTGTCTGAGTCCTGCGATTCGTGCGGAATGTGCGAGGCGTTATGCCCGTCGGGAGCGTGGAGTCTCAAAAAGTCAGAGTCAAAAGCGGAATTAACGTTCAATGCCGTATCATGTTCGGGCTGTATGCTGTGCGTGAAGAAATGCCCGGTTAAAGCGATAAAGTTACGGGAAAAATTTTCATGGCCGATTGAGTCGAAAGTCAAAAAAGAGTTTCAGAGAGTCCGCTGCCGTCATTGCGGGAAATGGTTTACAGTGAATGAGCCTGAGCAGGAATTATGCGCTTCATGTTCAGGGAAAAAATTATAGGGGTGATGTGAAATGTTCGGGCTTGGAATGTCTGAATTAATCGTAATAATGATAATCGCGCTGATAATCTTCGGGCCTAACAAGCTGCCGGAAATAGGCAAGGCATTCGGGAAAGCAATCGCAGAATTTCGCGGATATGCCCGGGATCCGTCAAGCAGCACCGAGAAGACCGACTCGCAGGAAAAATCCGACAAACCGCAGGCGTAAATCATGAGCAAACCTGAAGGGGGCATGATGACAATCACGGGTCATTTGTCCGAACTCCGAACGAGAATCATACGGAGCGTTCTTTCGCTGTGTGTCGCGTTTGGAGTCTGTTACTTCTTTCAGGAGGATATATTCTCGCTGCTGCTTGTTCACGCTGAGGGATTGCAGTTAATCACGGTGAGTCCTGCTGAGTTGTTCATGGAAGGATTGAAGACGGCATTTTTTGCGGGGTTATTTGCGTCGTCGCCTGTGATACTGTACCAGCTCTGCGCGTTCTTGTGGCCGGGACTGAGGGACAATGAGCGGAGATATTTATTCATCGGACTCATAATCGGAGCAGGGTTATTCATGCTTGGGACTCTCTTTGCGTATTTCGCGGTGATACCGGGCGCGCTGAGTTTCTTGACGGGATTGAACATCAGCGGAGTAAAGCCAATGTTCACACTGAATAATTATATGTCGTTCGTCTGGACGTTCATTATGCTGTTCGGTCTTGCGTTTCAAGTTCCTGTGCTTTTGTCGCTGTTCGCACTAATCGGACTCGTTCGTCCTGAGTCGCTGAGGTCAAAGCGTAAATTCTGCGTGCTGATAATCTTTATCGTTTCGGCGATTCTGACTCCTCCCGATGTCGTCTCACAAATATTAATGGCCGTTCCTCTTCTTGTGCTTTATGAGATCGGCATATGGGGCGCGCAAATCTCATCGCGTTACAGGCAGAAAAATGACTAAGCGAGGATCAACAGCCGTAATTTTATGCGGGGGACTCTCGTCAAGAATGGGAACTCCCAAGCACAAATTATTTCTTGACCGCATAGTCTCTCAGCTTGAGGGATTCGGAGTCATCGCGTTATCAGTGAGAGATGAGACTCAAATTTGCGGATATGATTTGCAGACATGGCCGGATATTGTGAAGGGCTGCGGGCCTCTCGGAGGAATCTATACGGCTCTCACTATGTCTGAGACTCGATTCGTTTTCACGACTCCTTGTGATGTTCCTGATGTTACAGCAGATTTTGTTGACGGTCTTTTCTCACAGCTCCGTGAAAATGATTCGTGCCTTGTGCCTGTTGTCGGTGCGAACGTTCAGCCTTTGACGGGAATCTATAGCGTGTCATGCGCGGGAATGATTGATGAGGCATTAAGGGCGAGAGATTTCAGCGTGAAGAAATTTCTGAGTCGCATTGACGCTCATTATGTTGACATTGACGAAAGGGGGCGGGAGTTTTTACGGAACATTAACACGCCGGAAGAGTATAGATTCTGGCTCAATAACAATCCGAGTCATTCAGCCTAAAGATAATTCTATGGCAGTCTGGCCGACGGTCATTAACGGCCTCAGAGTATAACGGGAAACGGTTATGCTTTCCATTAAGAGAAGGAGAGAATATCATGAAAAAATTTGCGTCATTAATCGCGTCATTAATAGTGCTTGCGTTTTCACAGGCAGCATTTTCCGAATCACTCACAGTATTTGCGGCGGCCTCGCTTCAGTCAGCAGTAGAACAAATTACAACACTATACACGACTCACAACCCTGATACACAAATCACGTGCAACTTTGACTCATCCGGCACTCTCAAGACTCAAATTATGGAGGGGGCAGAGTGCGACATATTCATATCGGCGGCTCAAAAGCAAATGAACGCGCTGGAAGCTGAGAGCCTCATAGACTCGTCAGCAAGAGTCAATCTTCTTGAGAACAAAATCGTATTGGCCTCGTCAAAAAGCAATCCCGCAAAAATAGAATCGTTCGCTGACTTAGGGACGGACAAACTGACTCTAATCGCGCTGGGAAATTCTGACGTTCCCGCAGGAATGTACGCGCAAGAAATTCTTACGGCCATGAATCTGTGGGACAAACTGAATCGTGAAGGCAGAATCTCTTTTGCCGGGAATGTTACTGAAGTTGCGTTACAGGTTCGCGAGGGTGCTGCGGATTGCGGAATAGTCTACGCGACAGACGCAATGACTCACGGCCTGAAAGTTATTGCCTTCCCTCCTTCAGGGACTCTCAAGACTCCCGTGATTTATCCTGCCGCTGTGATTTCAACGTCATCACACAAGGACGAGGCTGTAAAGTTCCTCAAGTACCTTCAAGACTCAGAGTCGCAAAAAGTTTTTGAGTCATTCGGCTTCACACTGGCAAAATAAATCATGGACTTCTACCCGCTGTATAACTCGCTGAGAGTCGCGCTTGTCTCGTGCGTTGTTGTGTTCTTCACGGGGATAATTGCGGCCTGGCACGTGTCAAAACTTCCGGCCATGATTCGCGGAGTCGTTGATGTGATTCTGACTCTTCCTCTTGTGCTTCCTCCGACTGTTACGGGATATTTCCTGCTGAGACTCTTAGGGCCGAGGCGACTCATTGGCGCGTGGGTTATGTCTCATTTCGGCGTGAGGCTGTCTATGTCGTGGCACTCGGCTATATTCGCGTCCGTTGTCGTTTCGTTCCCGTTAATGTACAGGACATCGCGAGGGGCATTCGAGTCCGTCAGCAAAAATATCATTCACTCCGCAAAGATTCTCGGACTGTCTGACTCGTTCACGTTCTGGCGGATTGTCGTACCCTGCTGCAAGAAAGGCATAACGGCGGGGGCTGTTCTGTCATTCGCGAGGGCATTGGGTGAATACGGAGCTACGAGCATGATAGCCGGATATATTCCCGGCAAGACCGCGATAATCTCAACGACTGTATATCATCTCTGGCGGACGGGTAATGATGAGCTTGCTATGAAATGGGTACTCGTAAACGTCGCAATATCATTCGCTGTATTGATTGCTCTGAATGTTATTGAGCGGGGGAAATCATGAGCCTTTGTCTTGACATTCGCAAAAAATTTCCGGGCTTCAGTCTCAATGTCTCGTTTGATGTCGGTGATGAGAGTCTCGCGGTTCTCGGCGCGTCAGGCTCAGGGAAGAGTCTGACTCTCTCATGCATCGCGGGTATCGTTAAGCCTGACGAGGGAAGAATCATCATTGACGGCGTTACAGTTTTTGACAGCGTGAAGGGCATCAACATTCCTCCGCAGAGAAGGCGCACGGGCTTGATGTTTCAGGATTACGCGTTGTTCCCAAATATGACAGTCGAGGAGAATATACGAGTCTCACGGAGGCATTGCGGGAATGAAACGGACGAATTAATACGGCGGTTCGGTCTTGAGAGCGTGAGGAATTTATTGCCGTCTCAAATTTCAGGAGGCCAGAAGCAGCGCACAGCATTAGCACGGACTCTCTTGTCGTGTCCCAAAATCTTAATGCTTGATGAGCCTTTCTCAGCTTTGGACAGCCATTTGCGTTTTCAGACGGAGCGCGAACTCTCAGAAGTCTTCCGGGAGTTTCACGGGACTGTCATTCTTGTGTCTCACAGCATGGAGGAGTCGTACAGGCTCTGCGGAAAAACAGCGGTGCTTCACGGCGGGCATGTCGAAATTTCCGGCGCAACGGATGACGTTTTCAGAAGTCCCAAAACAAAACAAGCCGCAATCCTCACAGGCTGCAAGAATATATCACGCTCATTGGGGACTCATGACGGAAAAATTCACGCTTCCGACTGGGACATAGAGCTTCAATGCCCGGACTATCACGTTGACGCAAAATATATCGGAATAAGATCGCACAAGATTATTCACGGAGGCGGAGTCAACTCGTTCATGTTCAGAGTCATTCAGGCCGTCGAGAATCCGTTCTCATTCACCGTAATGCTGCTCGCAAAAGAAAACGCAAGCCCGGTATTTTGGGAAGCGGATAAAACTTTGTGGCGTGAAATTGAGTCTGACACCGTGAAAATTTCATTTCCGCCCGAAAATTTATTGATGCTGAAGGAGTGAGAGATTTTGACTTACGATGAAGCAAGAAATATTGTCGCTGAACATGCAGTCCCCGTATCATCAGAAAAAATATCATTGTCCGAATCAGCCGGGAGAGTCTCAGCAGAAGACATCACCGCAAGAATCAATGTGCCATCATTTGACCGTTCACCCTATGACGGATTCGCATTCATGGCCGGAGATGTACCAGCAACGTTGCGAGTCACGCAGGAGGTTCGAGCAGGAGACGTGCCGCATATGCCGGTTGAGTCAGGAACAGCCGCAAAGATTCTCACGGGCGCAATGATCCCTGAAGGCGCAGACGCTGTAACGAAATACGAGGACACAGAATACACTGACAGCGAGGTGATAATCACAAAAACTTTCAGGAGTGGTGAAAACATCATCAAAGCTGGCGAGGACGTTAAAGCCGGAAATGTTTTAGTGAGGAACGGAGATATTATTGACGCAGGCAGGGCAGGACTCATAGCGTCGCAGGGAATCGCAGAAATTAGCGCGTACCGTCAGCCCGTAATCGGAATATTGTCAACCGGAAATGAAATAATAAGTTTACAATCGGAATTAACAGCGGGGAAAATTTACAACACAAGCCGCTATACATTTGAGACAGCATTGACTCTCGCAGGGTTTATCCTGGAATTTGTCGGCGTTTCAAGAGATGATGAGAACGAAATAGCCCGAATGATGTCGGAGGCTCTCTCATCGTGTGATGCCCTTGTTGTTACCGGGGGAGTCTCGGCGGGGGATTATGACCGAATGCCGGAAGCCCTGAAGATTCTTTGCGCTGAAATTCTCGTGCGTGATGTAGAACTCAAGCCGGGCGGGAAATGCATATATGCCGTGAAAGATAGTAAGCTCATCTGCTGTTTGTCGGGCAATCCTGCTTCAGCACTCACGAATTATTACGCGGTCGCATTGCCTGCGCTCAAAAAGTTATCCGGCCTCAAAGACTTTATGCCGCACGAAATTGATATAGCACTCGCGGATTCATTCGGCAAAAAGAGTCCAATCACACGAATCATTCGCGGGACTCTCGCATTCATTGACGGGAAAATATTTATGCGCGTTCCTTCAGAGCAGGGCAACGGGATTTTGCGTACGATGTCAGGAGCTAACGTAATGGCAGTGATTCCGGCGGGGAGCGGAAAACTTCAGGCGGGCGAAAAACTGAAAGGATTTCTGATATGAGGAAAGTAAAAACTGAAAACGCATTAGGACTCGAATTGTGCCACGATGTTACGGCCATGCGCGACGGCTTCAAGGGTGCTGCATTCAAACGCGGCCATGTCATAACGGCGGATGATATTCCCGAACTCTTGCGGCTCGGAAAAAAGCACGTGTTCATTTGGGAGTCAGAGTCAGGAGAAATTCACGAGGATGACGCAGCATTGAGACTCGCGGCCATGTGCAAAACGGAAGGGACTCACTTCACAGGGCCTTCTGAGGGAAAAATAGTAATGACTGCTGACACTAGCGGATTGTTCACGGTTGACACGGAATTATTGAGGGCGGTTAATTCTGTTGATGACGTAACAATATCGACACTGCCGAATCATTACCCCGTCAGCAAAAATACACGCCTCGCCTCAATGCGAATCATTCCGCTTGTTACTCATGAGTCGAATATCATCATGGCCGAAAGACTCTGCGAGGGGAAAAAGCTAATCTCCCTCCATCCCTACAAGCCAATGAAGGCCGGAATAATCATAACAGGCTCAGAGATCTATCACGGACTCATTCGCGACAAGTTCGAGGCAGTAGCGCGCAGGAAGCTGGCGAATTATCCGTGCGAAATTCTGGGCGTTACTCTCTGCGATGATGACCCCGGAATGCTGAACGATGCAATAACATCATTCATGACTCGAAACGCGGATATTATCATCATGTCCGGCGGAATGTCCGTAGACCCTGACGACCTGACACCATCGGCGATCGCTCACACAGGCGCGGAGATTGTCTCATACGGAGTCCCCTCTCAGCCCGGCAACATGACGATGTTAGCATACTTGAATGACACGGCGATAATCGGAGTCCCGGGAGCTGCAATAATGATGCCCGTAACGGTGTTTGATGTATTGCTGCCTCAGATTTTCACGGGGATAAAGTTTACGCGGGATGATTTGATTCGACTCGGCGACGGCGGATTGTGCCAGCTCTGCGCGGAATGCCGTTACCCTGTCTGCACGTTCGGAAGGTATTAGCATGAGGGATTCTTACGGGCGCGAGATAACGTATATGCGTGTGTCTGTTACGGACTTGTGCAACTTGCGGTGTCGTTACTGTATGCCGGCTGAAGGTGTCATGAAGAAGAGTCATGACGACATTATGAGCGGGGAAGAAATTATAGCGGTGATTGAGTCAGCTTCCGAACTCGGTATCAGAAAGATTCGCTTCACGGGGGGAGAACCGTTAGTGAAGAAAAATATCGTATCAATTTGCAGAAGGACTCACAATATCCCCGGCATTAACGAGATATGCATTACGACAAACGGAATATTATTGCCACAGTTCGCGGAGAGTCTCAAAGACTCAGGAGTCGAACGGGTAAATATCAGCCTTGACACACTGAGTCCCGAAAAGTATTCGTACATTACTCGCGGAGGGAATATCGCTGACGTTCTGCGCGGAATCGATTCGGCAATACAAACGGGATTCAGAGTCAAAATTAACACTGTGCTGATTAAGGGCTTCAATGATGACGAGATTCAAGACATGGCCAGGATGACTCTTGAGAATGACATTGATATACGTTTCATTGAGTTAATGCCGATGGCTGAATCTTTTGCTGACGGATTCATTTCTGCCCGGAAAATTTTTGACTCGCTTCCTGAGCTTGAGCCTTTAGAGTCTGACGGAGTAGCAAAGATATACAGGCTCAAAAACGCAAAGGGCCGTATAGGATTCATCAGCCCGATAAGCGACTCATTCTGCGGTTCATGCAACAGGATTCGGCTGACTGCTGACGGGTATATTAAGCCGTGTTTGCATTCTGGCACGGAGATATTCATACGGCACAAGACGAAGGACGAAATCAAATCCCTGATCATTAACGCCGTAATGTCGAAACCGGAACGCCATCACCTTGACGCGACTCACATCACAGAATCATCACGGACAATGAACAGAATCGGAGGCTGATATATTCATGGACTTCACGCACTTCAACGACAGCGGTCGGGCGAAAATGGTAAACGTAGGGGACAAAGACATAACACAGCGCAAGGCCGTCGCATCAGGAAGCATTCACGTAAACGCAGAGACATTCAGGCTGATTCAGACGGGAGGCATCAAGAAGGGCGATGTTCTTACGGTGGCGCAGGTTGCCGGGATAATGGGCGCGAAAAGGACACCTGACTTAATCCCGATGTGCCACACTCTGAACCTTAACGGCGCGGATATATCGTTCACTCTTGACGCTGAGAATTTGACGGTGAATGTTACGGCTGAAATATCATGCTCAGGGCGGACGGGTGTCGAGATGGAAGCATTGACGGCGGTAAGTGTTGCATTGCTGACAGTGTACGACATGTGCAAGGCAGTGGAAAAGGATATGACAATAACAGATATACACTTAATATCAAAGAGCGGAGGCGTTCACGGAGATTATGAAGCGGGCGGCAGTAATAACGATAAGTGATAAAGGGTCAAAGGGAGAAAGAGTCGACACGAGCGGGCCGGCACTCATTAAGATTCTTGAGTCTGACAACTGGGAAGTAGTTTACAATTGCATTATCCCGGATGATTTTGACATGATAAAGTCTGAGCTTCTGAAGTGTTCTGACGGGATGAGAATCACACTGATACTTACGACGGGCGGGACAGGATTTTCACCTCGTGATGTTACGCCTGAAGCAACCCTCGCAGTGATTGAGCGAGAGACTCCCGGAATACCTGAGGCAATGAGAGCCGAGAGCATGAAGATAACGCCTATGGGGTGCTTGTCTCGTTCAGTTGCGGGCATAAGAGGCGAGTCACTGATAATCAATTTGCCCGGAAGCGAGAAGGCAGCGCGTGAATGTTTCAGTGCCGTGAAAGCTGCGGTGCATCACGGAACTGATATGCTTGCGGGAAAAAGTGAGGACTGCGGAGTCGTAGTGCCCAAAATTTTAGCGGTCTGCATAAGTGAACATAAAGGTGAGCAGAAACACGCGGTAAAAAGTATCACGCTCAAAAGGGACTGGGGGATTGTCGGCGATGCTCACGCTGGGAAATGGCACAGGCAGGTTAGTCTTCTTGCTGTTGAAAGTGTTGCGAGGCTCGAAGGGGTTACTGGCATGAAATTTCCGGCAGGTTCATTCGCTGAGAATATTTTGACTCAGGGCATAAGGCTTCATGATTTGCCTGTCGGAACAAAGATACGAATCGGCTCGGCATTATGTGAAGTAACGCAGATAGGCAAGGAGTGTCATAATGACTGCGCGATTCGGAAGGCTGCCGGGGATTGTGTGATGCCACGCGAGGGAATCTTTGCGCGAGTTCTTGAGGATGGAGAAGCAAAGAGCGGATATGTGATTGAAATTCAGCACTAAAAATATAGAGCCGTCGTCAGTGAAGACTCTTCTTTCATATTTCACGGCTCTAATTCTCGCTGTCTATCTTCTCAAGAATCTTCCTGAGCTTTTCATTCACACTGTCAAGACTATATGCCAGCTTCAGGCACGTAAGCATTAACATATCTTCCTGAGTCGCGCCCTTTATGATTTCGCCGCAAGCCTCATCAATTAATGCTTTTATCCTGTCGATCTCGTCATTCTCAAGCGGGGTGTGTATCGTGTAGCTTCCCTTGCCTATCGTGAGAAATACATCGCGTGAAGTCCTCATTACCTTATCACCTTGTCAGCAGCATATGTTCAAGCCTCGCAATTTTCTCTGAGGCATAAGAGTTATCAATCACACTGTTCTGAAACGCGCGCACGAACGCTTTGTCATGTTCAAGTGTTCCGTCTGACTTCCTCGAAAGCTCGCGGCGCAAAATGTTACGTTCATTCAGCAATTGTTCAACCCGGCTCATGATCGTGTCAGCAAAATATTCAGCGTCATTCAAATTCGCGGCCATAAAAAATCACCTCGCTGCTAATTGTAACAGAGAGGCGATTAATCAGCGTTATATTCTAGCGCACTACGTAGCCTTTTGCCTTTAACGATTCGCGCACTCCATTGTGAAGCGACTCTACTTCCTCAACGGTTAATGTTTTTGTGTGTGAACGATAGCTCAGACTGTAAGCGAGACTCCTGAAACCGTCCGGGATTCCCTTGCCTGAATAAATGTCGAACAGTCTCAGACTCTCAAGGGTAATATCACTTCCCGAATCTTTCACGCACTGCCGAATGTCTTTCATCACGTCATCATTGCTCTTAGTGTCGGCGACAAGAAGCGAAATGTCCCGGAATGACGCGGGGAATGAACTTGCAGGTGTGAACGCGGGCTTTCTTGCCTCAGTCAGATTCGTAACGTCAATCTCGAACACATACACTCCAGAAACATCAAGCTCCTGTTCGATCGCGGGCTTGAGTCTTCCTGCGTAACCGAGCTTCACTCCGTCAGCAAAAATATTAGCCGTCTGTCCTGCGTGCATAAAATTTTCATGGCCGGAAACAAAATCGACTCTGTATCCCCGTGAAGTAATCAGCGACTCAATATCTGCCTTTATGCTGTAGAAGTCCTCATTGCGATTCCCTGAAGGCGAGCGCGTATCGACTCCGTTGAAGATGAGTCCCGCGACGTGTTCGGGTTCTGTGTGTGAATCTCCGTCCATGATGAAGACTCTTCCCTGCTCAAAAATTCTCACTGGTTCGCGCCATCCTGAAGCAATGCTGACTTTGAGTCCCTCAAGGAGTCCGGGCAAAAGAGTCGTTCTCATTGACATTTGATCCCGGCTTATCGGGTTTGAGATTGTGAGGGGCTTTGCTCGAATGTCATCGGGATTAAGCCGCAGCTTTTCTGGGAAATCTTCAGGAAGGAAACTGTACGTTAATACTTCCGTGTAGCCTCGCGGGATTAATGTGTTGCGCACGAATGCTGACAGCCTCATAGAGTCGCCGATGTCTGCGCGCTTGGGCATTTCGCCGGGGAGTCTCTCTTCTGTCTCATTGTAGCCTCTGAACCTCCCAATCTCCTCTATCAAGTCTTCCTCTATCGTTATGTCGGGACGTGAGGACGGCGGCATGAAGACTCGCGAGTCTCCGTTGTCTTTCACCTGAGAGATTCCGAAACCGTCAAGAATTTTTGCGGCCTCGTTCATGTTGTCCCACGAGAGATAAACGGATAACTTTTTGCGAGTGAGTGTTACGGGCTTGGGTTCGTGAATGTCATTCTCAGCGGATAACGGCTTGTAGTCAACTACAGTCCCGCACCAGTCGCGAATGAGAGTCGTTGCGGCCATGAGGGCGGATTTGCTCAAAGCGGGGTCAACAGTCCGTGAGAATCTGAACGCTGCCTCTGAGTTAATTCCGAGTCTGCGTGAAGTATGTCCGACTCTTACGGGCGAGAAACTTGCGCTCTCAATGACGATCGTATTTGTGTCATCGTTGATGCCGGTCTGCTCTCCTCCCATTACACCCGCGAGGGCTATTGCTTCACCGCCTGAAGTAATCAGCATGTCGCGTTCTGTTAATGCGCGGTCTTTTCCGTCAAGCGTCATCATGTGCTCGCCTTCATGAGCTGCCCTTACTGTGATTTCTCTTGCTGGTAACGTATTAAGGTCGAAAGCGTGAAGGGGCTGCCCTAACATGAGCATGACATAATTTGTTACGTCGACGGCGTTATTGATGGGACGCATTCCGAGATGAGCGAGATCAATTTTTGCGGTTAAAGGAGAGTCAGAAATTTTTGCGCCTGTTGCGAGTCCCAAACGGTAAGCGTAACAGCCTTTATCAGGGAGCGAAATTTTCCCGAACTCTTCAGACCATTCTTTGTCCTGCTTGAGGGGGCGTAACCATTCGGGAGTCTTGAGAGTTGATTTTGGGTACAAGCCTTTTATTTCGCGCGCCATTCCGAGAAGACTCAGCAAGTCGCCTCTGTTGGGTGTGATTGAGACATCAAGAATGACATCACCGACATGATAGAGACTCTCTGCTTTGTCGCCCGGCCTCGCGTCATTCGGAAGGATTAAGAGTCCCGACGGATCATCAACATCATGAAGCCCAAGCTCTTCCGCTGACAGCATCATTCCGTAGCTCATTACGCCGTGAAAATCCCGCGTGCCTAACTCCGTCCCGTCAGGCAGGATTGCTCCCTCGCCCGCGTAAAATACATTGTCGCCCTTCTTCATGTTTTTCGCGCTCGTAACGCAGACATGAATCCCCGTTCCTGTGTCAAGGTGAGCGATGGAATATTTTGCGTCTTTGGAATGAGCTTCGAGAGCGTTAATTTTTGCGGCAACGACTCCCTTCATTTTTCCGGCGGTGTAAGTAATGCTTTCGACTTCAGAGCCTGAGAATGTGAGTCTCTCTGCTAATTCTTCCGGCGTTAAGTTCAGCGGCTCAATGTCGATAAAGTTCTTCAGTAGTTCCCACGAGATTAACATTTTTCCGCACCCCCGAATCCTGACATGAAGTAAGACACATTCCCGTCAAAAAGCAGACGCAAATCACCAATCCCATATTTGAGCATGGCCATTCTGTCGAGGCCGATTCCGAAAGCGAACCCGTTATACTCGTCGGGATCAATTTTTCCTGCGCGTATAACATTCGGGTGAACCATTCCCATGCCGACGACCTCAAGCCAGCCAGTTCCATGACAAACCCGGCAGTGTTCATCATGGCCGGAGCATTCTACGCACTCTATATCAAGCTCCATTGAAGGCTCTGTGAACGGGAAATAGCTTGCGCGGAATCGGTATCGCAGACTCTTCCCGAAAAAGGCGTTTAACATTTCCGACATTGTTCCCTTCATGACGCTGAAAGGTACGTTTTTGTCGACTAAGAGTCCTTCCATCTGATTGAACATAGGCGAGTGAGTCGTGTCATTGTCGCGGCGGTAAACTTTTCCCGGGCAAACGATTCTCAGCGGCGCGCCGTATTTCAGCATTGAGCGAATCTGCACGGGCGATGTGTGAGTCCGTAACAATGTCCCGTCAGCAAAATAGAAAGTATCCTGCATATCTCGCGCCGGGTGCCACGGCGGAACGTTCAGACACTCAAAGTTATAGTAATCCTCTTCAACCTCAGGCCCTGACGCTACAGAATATCCGAGTCCCTGCATTATGTCGGCGATCTCGTGCATTGTCTGCAAGACCGGGTGAAAAGCTCCTGAAGTCCGGCCATGTGCTGGCAATGTTACGTCAATACGCTGTGAGATTTCCTGCTTCTCGTTCTCAGCGTCGCGGATTCTTTTTCCGGCTTGGTCTAATTCGTGTTCGATTTCGTCTCTGAGGGTATTAACTTCCTGGCCTGTAGATTTTCTTTGTTCGGGGGGAAGTTTTCCGAGTGAACGCAGTAATTGCGTCAATGATCCTTTTTTGCCTGTGAATTTTACGCGGATTTCGTCTAACTCTTGAAGTGTTGAAGCTCCTGCGAGGGACTCGCGGAATGAATCCCTCACAGCATTTACAGTAATATTTTCTTCCGGCATTACTTGGCGGCCTTTACCTTTGCTACTAAATCGCTGAAGGCTTTTGCGTCATGTATCGCCATTTCTGACAGCACTTTGCGGTTGAGTGTGATTCCCTGCTTCTTAAGGCCGTTCATGAATACGCTGTAGCTCATTCCCTCAGCCCTGACTGCCGCGCTGATTCTCGTGATCCATAGCTTGCGGAAATCTCTCTTCTTGCGCTTCCTGTCGCCGTATGCCCGTGAGAGTGCCGCTAAATATGCTTCTCTTGCCCGGCGGTAAACGTTCTTTCGCTGGCCCCAGTAGCCTTTTGTTATGCTGAATAACTTCTTGCGCTTGTTGTTGCTCTGTGAAGCTCCTTTTACTCTCATTGCGTGTCAGTCCTTTCTAGTCGTAGGGGAGCAAGTGCCTCATCTGCTCGGTGAGTGTCTCTGTTACGTAGCCTGTCTCTTTGAGGCGGCGCATTCTTGAGGGCTTCTTGTGGACGAGGATGTGAGACCTGCTGCACTTCCTGTATGCGAATTTCCCTGAAGCTGTCTTGAAGAAACGTTTTTTTGCGCCGGAATGTGATTTCAATTTCTGTTTGGGCAATTTATTCTTCTCCTTTCGTTTTTGCCGTCTGTTTTGTACTGCCTGTTATCGGTGTCAGCAAGAGCCGCATATATCTTCCTTCCATGATGGGCTTTGATTCGGATTTGCCTACGTCTTCGCACTCAGCTAATACGCGGTTCAATACTTCCTCGCCCCTCTCAAGGAACGACATCTCGCGCCCCCTGAAGAACACCGACACTTTTACCCTGTGTCCCTTCTCAAGAAATTGTCTGACGGCTTTCGTCTTGAAGTCAAAATCATGATCATCAATTTTCGGCCTCATCTTTATTTCTTTGAGTTCCTGGACTTTCTGTTTCTTGCGTGCGTCTTTCTCTTTCTTCTGGAGCTGATAGCGGTATTTCCCGTAGTCCATAATCCTGCATACGGGCGGCTGTGCTAACGGTGCTACTTCCACAAGATCAAGCGACTGCTCATGCGCCATCCTTATGGCATCGATCGTGCTGGTGATTCCAACTTTCACCCCGTTCTCGTCAACAAGAAGCACCTGTGATGATGTTATCTCCTCATTAATGCGCGGGGTATTTTCTTCGTTGCCGGGCAAAAATTCCTCCTCCTTTCAAAATCTGCCGCAGCTGTGTGTTGTTTGCATAAAAAAATCAGGGCGGCTCATTCCTCAAAGCCTTACTCCCTGACTTGTTATATGCGTATAGATTCAGAGTATTGGCTTCTTAGTTCCCCGTCAGCACAAAAGCCGAACAGGAGAGCCTGCGAGAATATATCACAGTTTACGCCTTAACGCAAAATCTCAGCTCAGAGTCCGTAGCGCGCTATACGTTCCTCCGCTACATCGTAGACAGTCTCATCTTCACGCACATCTATTACGATTACAAGCATTTCCGTTCTTGTGTGTATGAGCTTGTATATTGCCCGCAATCCCTCGTCGCGCAATTTTATCTCGTAGCAGCCTGTGAGATTTACACCGCCTTTGTTGCCTAACTCGATTCCGTAACCGCCCTTGCTCCGGGGAAATGGATTCGTCAGCACTCTTTTTATAGCCTTACGCACGCGCTTTTTCTGGCTTCCGTCAAGTTTCTCGAAATCCTCTGTTGCCTCGTAAAGAAATACAAGTTTCCAGTTAATTCCCCAGTTCATTCTAATTCGATGTCCTCCCAGCCTTTGAGGTCTTCCTCCGTGAAACCGAATCTCTTGTCAAATTCTTCCTCTGAAACAAGCCGCGAGCGGTCAATGTGATTCAGCCGTTCCCCTGCAACCGCCATCGCTCCCCTGTCGTAAAACTCACCCGACATTCTTATGTATGTTTCAGGGGGGACGATCATGCACACAGGAGAGTCATCATCTCCCACAACAAGACGAGTCCCCGAATGCCTGACCTCCGCGAAAATTTCGCCCGCTTTGCCATCATTAAACGCCGATAAAGGCACCGTTGTTTCTGTCATTCCTGCTACCATATTTATCACCTCTCGTAAATTTTATCTCAAAGCCCGAAAAGATCAGAATGACTCCCAAGCCTCTCAAGCCTCAGTACATCATCGCCCTCAAGACTGTACAGCAACAAAAAATCAGGCTTTATGTGGCACTCCCTGAACCCCTCAAAGTTATTGTGAAGCGGATGATCCCGGTATTTTGCCGGAAGGGGTATATCATGTCTCAGCATATTAACAACAGCTTGAAACTCTCCGCCCGGCTTCAGAATTTCCCGGTATATACCTCTCAGGCCGCGCTTCAAATCGCTCTTAAAGGCTGCCCGCTGTTTGATTTCACGCATGGCTCTGTCTCGTCATACAGTTCTTGAAGCTCATCGCAAAATTCCTCCCACGTCATTGTCTCGCCGATTCCGTGCCTCGCCTCGTACATAGCATCAAGAGTCTCACGCGTGGGATTCCCGTAAATGTCCCACAAAGGCGCAGGCGTGTCGCAATCATCATCATCATCGTAATAGCTTGGATCATATTCCCAGTTCGCAAGGACTTCTTCAAGCTCTTCAGGACTCAGCTTGTGATCAAACAGGCAATCATTCTCCGTTCTTTGTCTCTCCATTATCGCTGTCATATTTATCACCTCCCGGAAATTTTATCGCACTAGCTCATGATACAGCCCGAACAATTCCCGCACTATATCTCCCTCGCTGATATTCTCATCCCATCCATAAGCCTGACACACTGCCTTGTCGTTTCTCTCATGCGCCCGGCGTAACTCTACCGGCATAAGTGAGTCATCATACAGTCCCGCAAAACTCGCAGAAGGATACAGACTCCTTGCGTCAAGAATCCCCTGCGCTGACTCCTCAATCTTTTTGCGCTGACTCTCTGTGGGACTCGGCCATGCAAACGTGTTGTACACAACTTCATTCGAGTAACTGTAATCGCTCTTCATTCGACCGCTGACTCTCCGAACCCATGCCATATGAACGCGGCTGGTCAGCACTCCGAAATGGTACAGCGTTGCGCCGGGGATAATGCGTAATGAGTCGCCGGGTATCACAGAGTCGTCAAGGAAGGCCATCGGAATATATATGCGTTTCTCTGATGATGTTTTCGGGATTGCTACATAGTGCGCGGGATTCATTTGCTCCCTGAAAAGGTGCGGTATATCTGCGAGTCTTTTCTGTGAACTTTTCTGCCTTAATTCCCTGCAAGCCTTCACCCTTTTGTACACTAGCGGCATTCTTTTTATTTTGTCAGGAGTCGTCCCTACAAGCCACAGACAATAACGCGGTTTGTTGCTGATAAAGTCATCGCCCATAATGAAACGTTTGATATATTTCTGCGCTCCCGGTTCACGCCTGATAAACTCTGCGTAATCGTCAGCCTCAATGATGAGATTTCCTCCGTCTGCTGCCATATTTCCCGCTGTCATGGCCGGAACGTTATCACAAATCGGCGTGTCAGTCCTCATTGCTATATCCTCGTCAGGCCCTTCATGAAGGTAGAAATTGATATTGCTGACGGACTCGGCTCCCTTTGCGGTGAAGAGCTTTCTTTTTTCCGGCGGGTCAATGCTGAATCCGATAATCACAACATGAACATGCGACATATCTTTTGACTCACTCTTCCACACGAAAGACTGACAAGCGAAATCGATCTTTATGTGCCAGCGTTCAATCAGAGGCTTGAAGACATACGCGACCTGCTCACCCTGAGTTATAGAGTTCGTAGCGATGAAGGCGGCCTTAGTGTTTTTCTCCTGAAGATATTCCGAAGCCCTCGCGAACCAGCACGAAACGTAATCAATTTTCCCGTTGCCGAAAATTTTGCGTACGTCATCCTTTTGACCCTTGTTCTGTTTTGCGCGCCCCAAGAAAGGAGGATTGCCCATAATGTATAACATATCGTCATGAATGATTTTCCATCCCGCGAGCTTCCATCCTAAATTGGGAAGTGAGTCCATTGCGGAGCCTTCTTTGATGTGATGATAGTCGACTAACGGAAGGGGAGATTTTTCCGAGCGCGTAATCTCTTGAGTTTCCTTCCACATTTGATGATCTGAGATCCACAGGGCAGTCCTTGCGACGTTGACGGCGAAATCGTGAACCTCTATTCCGTGAAACTGAGTGATAGAAACTTTTGCTGACGGCCTGAGATTCTCCGGGATTGCCTCAATGACTCTGTTTTCGAGCCGGCGCAATGATATGAATGACTCTGTGAGGAAGTTGCCTGATCCGCAAGCGGGGTCTAAGAATCTGAGCGCGGATAATTTTTCCTGAAACGCGAGCAGCTTTTGAGTCCTTGCGAATGAGTCAGCCTCTGAGAGAATGCCCGAAAATGTTTCGTTCAGCCCGTCCATAAACAGAGGGTCAATGACTTTGTGAATGATTTCGGGTTCAGTGTAGTGCATGCCTTCCTGTTTTCGTGTGTCGGGGTTGAGAGTTGACTCGAAGATTGCGCCGAATATTGTGGGAGAAATTTTTGACCAGTTGAAACGCTCGGCCATGTCGTGAATGATGATGTCGATCGATTTTTTGTCGAGCTGGGGAAATTTCACGCTCTTGTCGAACAGTCCGCCGTTGACGTAGGAAAATGCTTTGAGTGTCTCATCGAGGTATGAGTCTCTTTGCGGGTAATCAGTTTTGAGGACAGCGAATAATTTTTCGAGCGCGTCATGAGCCATAACGGAGCGGGGCTTCAGGTAGTCATGAAACTGGGACTTTTGCGGGAACAGCCCGGAGTCCTCAGCATAAAGAAGGAACACGAGTCTCACGCAGAAAATGTTAATGTCATCGAGTGCTGACTGATATTCTTTCGTGTGCTTGTCAGACTCGGTGAAGTTTTTGCTTGCGTGCATTGAGTGAATGAGAGCGTCATAGAGTCCTGCTACTAACTTCCCTGCCTCGATTGAGATTGCTTCCTCATGCGGCAAAGTTTTTCCCGGCACAACGAGGAAAGAGAGATTGTCTTTTGTGGCCTGTGAGACTGGAATAATTTCGGGAGCTTTTGTCGGTTCGTCCATGTCGTGAATGTGAATGTCGTGAAAGTCGCAAGTGAGAATGTATCTTCCTTTTTGCGAGAACGGCAGCCAGTTGTAATATTCTCTTGCCTGAACGAAAGCGGCCTCTAAACTTTTGCCGGGTGATTTCTGCTCGATGATGATTCCTGTTGACGGGACGAAGACATCAATATAGTGTGCTGTATCGATCTCGACTTTTTTCTCAAAGTCTAAGTAATCTTCCGGCTGAATGATTCCGAACTTGTCGCGGATGAAAGCGAGCCAAAATTTTTGGGTATCTTGTTTCTCGCTGAATGATTCTGTTTCGACATGATGATATGACTCCGGGCGGTTCAACTTTGAGTCCTCCGTTTTAATCTGAGAGTTTTGGTTTTGTGTGAATGGTTTGATTTTAGCACGCTGATTTTGTTTTGCTGATTTAATTCTGTGAAGCTGATTCGGTTTTGATACGGCAGACTCGTTTTTGCTGATTGAGTTTTGAGTCGTTAATTTGCTCTTGATGATGCTGCCTCGTTTTTGCCGATTGAGTTTTGAGTTGTTGATTTGCTCTTGATGATGCTGCCTCGTTTTTGCCGATTGAGTTTTGAGTCGTCGGTTTGCTTTCGATGCGGTTGGCTCATTGCTGGCGGTTTTGTTTTGGGACGGCTGATTAGTTTTTGGCCGATATATATTAATATGAAAAGAAGTCTGAGGGCGACGAGGGATGAAAAGAAATGAAATTAATTTGTTGACAGGAAAAAGAAAGGGTGTATAATTCTCCCTGTTGCGCTTGAGGGAGGCAAACGGCTCAGAGAGCTAAGACCTCAGAAGCAAGACAACGAGCGAAACGGCAACGATGTTTCGAGTATATTGACAGAGCAAATTAACAGATGAGATGTAAGTTTTTGAATTGCGATTATACGAAGCTAAGAATCAAATAAATCTCACAAAATTTTTACTGAGAGTTTGATCCTGGCTCAGGATAAACGCTGGCGGCGTGCGTAACA
>CAMHMH010000007.1 GCA_946186205.1 uncultured Fretibacterium sp.
ACCACGAACCACGAACCACGAACCACGAACCACGAACCACGAACCACGAACCACGCATTAATTGTGTCATCGTAACTTATAACCGCAAAAATTTACTCCTTGAATGCCTCGAAGCTGTTTACTCTCAGACTTACCCCGTACAGAAAGTAATACTCATCAACAACGCAAGCACAGACGGAACAGAAGAAGCCCTCAAAGAAGCAGGATACTTCGGCAAAAGCAATTTTGATTATCACCTTATGCCCAAAAATCTCGGCTGCTCCGGCGGACTCTATGAGGGCATAAAGATCTCGCGTGATTATGAAGATTCCGAATGGTGCTGGATAATGGACGATGATACGATACCTTTCTCCGACGCGCTGGAGTATCTCGTTAAGTCAGCGGAGATTCTCGGCGATGGAATCAGCTTCGTGAAAAGCACACAGTATGAAGATAATAATCTTCTGCCGGCTGGCGTGCTTGACGAAAGACTGAACGGTCATGCGCGGTGGAATGAAAGACTCTCTGAAGGCTTCCTGAAAGTCAGGGGCGCGACTTTTGTCTCACTGCTCATAAACAGCAAGGCTATTGAGAAATGCGGCCTTCCGTGCAAGGATTATTTCATATGGGCTGATGATTCTGAATACTGCTTAAGGCTCACGGAATATTACGGGCCGGGATATTTTGACGGGCACAGCAAAGTTTGCCACAAGAGGCCGACAAAGACATTCTCAGTACTCACTGAAGCTGACTCTCCTCGTCTCAATAATTATTACTACCTTTACCGCAACACCGTTACGAACATAATTATTTATGAAAGCAGGAAATCCCTCATCAAACATATCATCCGTACCATTATCACGGCGATAAAAGCATTCGCGCGCCCTCCGAGATTCAAGCGTTTCAGAATCATAATGTCAGGAATGTTCAGCGGCCTTTTCACTTGGCGCAAATACTACAAATTCATACAGTCTCAGGTGAAAGCGTAAAACAATTTTACCCCCCGGCCATGTCGCGACCGGGGGATTTTTTTTACCGTGAGCAAAGCGAGGAATATACCGCGAATGTCTTTGAGGCTGAAATTTCCGGCGTGAAAAATTCCTTCAGCACCTTGAATGAATTGGCGGTAATCTTCTGCCTTTCTTCTTGAGTCATCTCCAGCATCTTAAGCATCATGGCCGCAAAACTTTCCGGGTCATCTTTCTTTGCCACGAGTCCGTTATCCCTCTCAGCCGAAATTATTTCCGTGAACGGCTCAATGTCTGACACAACAGCAGGAAGACCAGACGCGAGTCCCTCAAGCAATGCTATGCTGAAACCCTCAGCGCGAGACGGCATAACGAATATGTCGGAAGCCCACAGCCATTTGCGTACATCATCAACGAATCCATCAGGCAAGATTATCTTCACGCCTAGTTCACTTGCGAGAGTCAAATATTTTTCGCGCATTCCCTCTTCACCGCTTCCCCCGATAAGAGCAAGCCTTAGACTTTTATCGCCCGCATAAGAAGCACATACCCTAGCGAAAGCCTTTATCAGCACATCAAAGCCCTTGCGGTGAATATAGATTCCCATTCCCGAAAATAATATATCGTCATCATTAAGTCCGAGAGATTTGCGGAACTCACAGCGCGTTTCTTCGTCCCGTGAAAATTTCGAGATGTCAGCATGATTATGAATCACTGTTACTCTTTCAGCGTCAATCCCCTGAACGTTTACCATGTATCTCTTGAGCCATTCAGCGCACGATATGTACCACGACGAATGAACGTAATATTTTGCTTTCGCGGGCTTGTCGAATGTCGAGACTACCGGGACACCGTGATATTTCTTCCAGAAGCCAGCAATCCCAGCAGCTGATGAAAGCCGGGTGTGTATTATGTCAGGCCTGATTTCACGTATGAGCTTCACGAAACCCGGGGACAATGCAGGAAGCCCGGACATTACCGGCCTCCATGTGAATACGGGTATGTTGTTCTCCCTCGCGTTTCTCTCAACATCTCCGCCGGCCCTGCAAAGTACAGCCTGATCAATTCCGAAATGAGCAAGTGCCTTCATGTGGTCGATATACGACGCGGCCCACGACAAATTATCAGCGTCAACATAATGCAGCACTTTCACCGCTAATAACCCTCCCGTAAAATTCTTCTGTCTTACTCGCTGTCTCAGAAAATTTTGTGAGTTTCTCCGCTGACAATGGACTCGCTTTTCCTCCGTCAATAACCCGCCTTATTGCCTCAGTCCACGCAGGAACATCACCGGGCTGTATCAATTCCCCCGACGATAACGGCCTCAATGCCTCAATGTCTGACGCAAGAACAGGAACGCCGACTGCAAGAGCCTCGTTCACTGTGAGCGGGAAGCCTTCCTGATATGACGGGAAAATGAGACATGCCGAGCGGCTCATGAAATTTTCTGCGTCATCACGGAATCCGTAAAACTTCACACGCTCAGAGAGTCCCAGATCCTTAACGAGTGCTTCAAGCTCTGATCTCTGCGGGCCGTCTCCGAGTACGTCAAGAGTCCACTCGTAAGACTTCAGCGGCTCAAGTGCTTTCAGTGCGACATCGAGTCCCTTAAGGTGAGTCAGCCGTCCCACGTAAAGAAATTTCTTGTTCTCCGGGAAATATTTTCCTTCCCATTTTGCTGAAGGCTCCGTGATTCCGTTCGGTATTGTTGCGTTCAGAGGAGGAAGATACGACTCAAGATGTCTGCGGACTGACTCGGACACACAGATTACACCGTTTGCGTGCTTCAGGGGAATTATGCCCAAGTTTAGCGAGTACTGAGCGTGAGCGGTCATTATCCACGGAGTTTTTGTGCGCGATGATACAGCCCACGACACAAACGCAGGGACTCTTGAATGCGCGTGAAGTATGTCCCATTTCCCTGAAGATATTATGCGTTTCGCACAGTAAAGGCCGGTAAACAAATTTTTTCTGTGTACTGGAATGTGAATGAGTCTGACGCTTGAGGGCAGAAATTTTTCGAGTCTTCCTCCGCAGCTCGCAAGCGTAACTTCATGGCCTGAAGATATTTGCTCCCGGCATAATTCAAGCACGTAGCGTTCGACTCCGCCTTCCTCAAATCCCGGGACTATATGAATAATTTTCAACGTAAACAACACTCCGAGAAAGATACTATATAATGAACAAAATAAATGTTTGGAGGATTGTAGCACATAATGAACATGCCGAATATTGACGGGCTGAAAAATAGATTCCGTGCTGGCCGGCTTTATCCCATTCTCAGAAAAATAACACGGACGGTTGAGAAGGGCATAAAGCGAATAATAAATGTAAACCGTTTTCAAAAAGGAAAGTTGACAATTCAAGGATACAGGAATCTTTATGACGGCAAACGCTGCTTCATCATCGGGAACGGTCCGAGCCTCACAATCAAAGACCTAGACAGGCTGAAGGAGTCCGGCGACATATCAATAGCATCAAACAGCATCTATAACTTGTTCCCGAAAACAGAATGGAGGCCGACAATCTACACCGTTCATGACTTTCAGGAGATAAAGAAGACTCGCGACAAAATTTCGGCGGTCAAGTCTGATCTGAAAATTGTTGCGATGAGCGCGGCAGGACGAATCTACGACATTGACGGGGCTGTCCTGCTTAGGCTGATTGAACCGTCAGAGGGTGAAATACATTTTTCCGATGACATATCCGAGTGCGTTTACGACGGCGGAACGGTTACCTACGTCAGCATTCAGTGCGCGGTGTACATGGGCTTCAAGGAGATAATACTTCTTGGAGTCGATCATTCATTCGCGAGGGAGAAGACCAAAGACGGACAAATCATAACGAACACGGGAGTAACGAATCACTTTCAGGATTACCAGACCAATGAATTTTGGGGGAATGGCCAGAAAGATGAAGAGGCTGTAATTTTCCCGCTTGATTTTGCGACAAATGCCTTCATTGCGGCTAAACATTATGCGGATGAGCACGGCGTAAGAATCCTGAACGCTACGAGGGGCGGAAAACTAGAAGTTTTTGACAGGGTAAATTTTGACTCACTGTTTGAATAGCGGCAACAAAAAAATCCCCTTGTCATTAACGGCAAAGGGATTCATTTTTTCTGTGTGCTAACGTCTCAGAACTTTTGAGAGAAATTCTACTGTACGCGGCTGCTTGGGGTGATTGAATACTTCATCGGGCGTGCCTTCCTCGCTGATAATTCCCTTGTCGATGAACAAAACCCTGTTCGCGATCTTGTACGCGAATCCCATCTCATGAGTCACAAGATACATAGTCATTCCCAAGTCTGCAAGCTCCTGCATAACGTCAAGAACCTCGCCGATCATTTCGGGGTCAAGCGCGCTCGTTGGCTCGTCAAACAGAAGCACTTCAGGATTCATCGCCATAGCACGCGCAATAGCTACACGCTGTTTCTGCCCGCCCGATAACCTGTCAGGCCATTCGTCAATCTTGTCAGCAAGTCCCACACGCGAAAGAAGTTCATGTGCTTTTGCGTCAGCTTCTTCCTGAGTCATCAATTTCAGGTCGACAGGCGCGAGCGTAAGATTCTTCCTCACGGTCAAATGCGGGAACAAATGAAAGTGCTGAAACACCATGCACATTTTACGGCGTACAAGATTTATGTTGCATGAAGGGGATGTAATATCTTCTCCGTTGAATGTGATTGTCCCGGACGTAGGCTCCTCCATTCTGTTAAGGCAGCGGAGGAATGTAGATTTTCCCGAACCTGAAGGGCCGATTACCGCGATTTTCTCACCCTTAACAATCTTTGTGTTTATCCCGTTGAGGACGTGCAATTCTGTACCGTCAGGACGCACAAAAGTTTTGCGAAGGTCTTTCACTTCAATAACCGCCATGCTGTTACCTCCTGCCCCTGCTTAACCATTGTTCGAGCTTCTTGACGAGCTTGCTCAAAACCATAACCATTATCAGATAGATTATTGCTACCATGACAAGAGGCTGTGAATGTTCGAGCGTCAAAGCCTGAATGTTTTGTCCCGCCCTCGTCAAGTCGTCAATGCCTATATACCCGGCTATTGATGTCTCTTTCAGCAATGCTATAAACTCGTTGAACAACATCGGGACAACGTTGCGCAACGCCTGCGGTAATATAACGTGCCTCATTGATGAGCCGTATGTGAGACCTAATGACCGAGCCGCCTCCATTTGTCCCGGGTCAATCGACTCTATTCCGCCCCTGAAGATTTCCGCGACATATGCGCCCGAGTTAAGCCCGAATGCTAATATCGCTATGTACTGAGTGTTGAGATCCCGCGCTGAAGCAAAAATTGTGAAGTTCCATATCAGCAGCTGAACCATTGCAGGAGTCCCGCGCAGAACAGTTATGTACATCTCCGCAAACTTGTTGAGAATGGGAATATGCACGCCGCCTTTGTACGCGACTCGTATAACGCTCAGTATCAATCCGACAACAACGCCGATAACCGTCGCGCCAGCCGTCATGAACAGCGTTGAGTTAAGGCCGTCAACAAGCATCATATAGCGGTCATCCTTCACGAAATTCTGATAAAACCTCCTGTTGAAGTCCGACCAAGCCTCAGCCGTAAAGAATCCCGACTCCCACAGCAAATAAAGCAGGAACGCGCCGACAATCCACAGCAATAAATCTCCGCGCCCTGCTCCTGAATACGTCTTACTTCTCATAGTCATCTGCCCGGATCAATGCTACCTGCTTCGCGCCTGTAACGTAGTTGTCTGAGAAGTCCATATTCTCTTTGCGCTCGTCTGTTACGGTTATTCCCGCGCATATCATGTCAACTTTTCCCGTTGATACTGCTGTGGGGAGCGAGTCAAAATTCATGTTGATGATTGCGAGTTCTTTGCCGAGCTTCTTTGCGATGTGGGCGCACATTTCCACGTCGATTCCTATGAAGCCGTTTCCGATTTTCAGCTCATAGGGGGCAAATCCGGCCTCTGTTCCTACGTAGAGTTTTCCGCCCTTCGCGCCCTTGTTGAAGTCTATATCCGCAGGCTTCACTGACGAATAATCGCCGTCAATGTATTTCGCCATAATCGCGGCTAATGTCCCGTCAGCTTTCATCTCAGAAAGTATCTTGTTGACCTGTGAGACAAGCTCAGTATTTCCCTTCTTGAATCCGATCGCGTAGCTTTCTTCCGTCAAAGGCTTCTCCATTATCGCGAGTCCGTCGACCTCATTCACGAATCTTTTCGCGGGCATTTCGTCCATGATTACCGCGCGGATTTTTCCCTGCCGTAAAGCTGCTACTGCGTCAACATATTTCTCGTATGTCGTGAGGAGCTCTGCTTTCTTGTCGCCGAGAAGATCTTCTGCTATGAGCTGTCCGACAGTACCGCGCTGAGCCGCAAGCCTTTCTGTTTTGAGCTGGTCGGTGTCCTTGAGCTTTTCACCGTCAGCAAAAGCGCAGGAACATAACGCAAGAACGAGTAATAACGCAAAAAACTTTTTCATGATAAGAACAATCCTTCCTGTGAAAATTTTTCGACAAATAATTATAGCTTAATCATGATTCATTGACGCAAACTGCTCAACAGTAACGCATCTTATCTCTGAGAACTGGCAAAGCTGCTTGTCATTAGTAAGTCAAATATTCCGTTACAGTTACTGCCGATGTGATAATTTTTGCGCCCGAAGTCAGAGCATCATAGAATATCTGCCTCATCTTTTCAGCGTAATTTTCATCATTGTCAAGAAAATATATCAGCGGCGCGGTGTCAAGAAAAATTCTGTCAATCCCTGTCAAAATTCCTAAGCTCCCGTATATATTCCTGAGCATCGCCATGAAACATTTTCCTGCCCCTGCCCATGTAGCAGCGCAAATTCTCCGCGCATTTCCGAGCCTCTGAAAACGAACGTTCAATCTCAGGCATGAGGACTTCAGAATCTTTTATCATGTCTAATCCTTCCTTTGAATTTTTCCGGCAGATAATTATAGCTTAATGCGCAGATTATTCTTGCGAATATAACTTGAAGGCGTTAATCTTTAATCATCAAATTCATTTTGGGAGCGTGATTTCATGAAGAAGTATTTGCTTTCTCTGCTGACGATTCTGTTTTGCGCGGGCGTATCATTCGCGGGAGTCCTCAACGTAGGAATATTGACTCAGCTCAACACGACAAAGGAAGAGTTTCGGAACTTTATGGACGGCGCGCTGTCTGCGGGGTTATGGACCCGGTATGACTCCGGCGTGGTTGACTCTGATAATAACCCTGCGCTGTTTACGTTTTATGACTCACTTCTGGCGATGGTCATGGGACTCGACCGCGGGGAAATTGAAGAGATTGATGTCCCTGAAGCTGTCGGCAAATATATACTCTCGCAGCGCCCGGAATATTTCACGGCTGCCGAATCGATTTCACGCCCTGTATTTTTCGCGATGGGATTCAGGAAGAATGACAGCGAAGAGTTAATGCAGAAATTCAGCGGAGCAATCAAGGCCATGAAGGACGACGGAACATTAGCGGTGCTCAAAGAGAAGTACATCACAAATTTTAACGTTCCTTTACAGCCTGTGAGCTTCACGAATTTTGACGGAGCGCAAACTGTATGGGCTGCCGTAACTGGAGACTTGCCGCCTGTTGATTATGTTGACGAGAACGACAAGCCTTCAGGATTCAACGTTGCTTTGCTTGCTGAGATCGGGAAGCGTCTTGAGATCAACATTGAGGTTATCTACGTAAACTCAGGTTCGCGCGCTTCTGCTTTGGCCTCCAAGCGTGCTGACGTTATATTCTGCTTCAGGGTCTACAGCTGGGACGGGACTCAGCCGGATTTGCCTTCAGGAGTCATTGTGTCGGACTCATATTTTGACTGGACGAAATATTTGCACATACGAAAGAAGTAACAGGAAGAAAATTTTGCGTCCGTCGGGCTAAATACATTATCACGCAAAGCAAGTATAATAATCATAATTCTACAGGAGGTGCATACCATTATGAAAAAATTATTATGTGTGTTTTTGCTCGCGTCAATGATTTTTGCGGGCGCGGCTTCGGCGGCTTCTCACAATGTCGGGCTTTTGACACAGCTCAACATGACTCAGGCTGAGTTCCAGACCTATATGGACGCGGCTTTGTCGTCAGGGCTTTGGACTCTTTTCACGGCGGAGGCTGCAGACCCGGCATTCTTCGTGTTCTATGATTCTCTCGTTGCAATGCAGCTAGGGCTTGACAAGGGTGAAGTTGATGAAATAGATCTCCCGGAGGCTGTCGCAGAGTATATGCTCAACACAAATCCGAACTACTCAATCGCGGCCATTGCTGTAACCAAGCCGATATATTTTGCGTTTGGCTTCCGTGAAAAGGACGGCGCGAATCTCCGGGACAAATTCAACACGGCATTGCAGGCCATGAAAGCAGACAAGACTCTTGCGGCATTGCGTATGGAATATGTAGTGAATCCCGGAACAGGTCCGCTTGAGGCTGTGAGATTCAACAAGTTCGAGGGAGCTGACACAATCAAAGTTGCTGTAACAGGAGATTTGCCCCCGATAGATTTTGTTGCGGCGGATGGGACTCCGGCGGGCTTCAACACGGCCATACTTGCGGAGATCGGCAAAAGGCTTAAAGTGAACATTGAGCTGCTGAACATTGAGTCGGCTGCCAGGGCTTCGGCTTTAGCGTCCGGGCGTGCTGATGTGGTTTTCTGGTTTCAGGTTCGAGCCGGGGAAGGTGTACAGCCCGATGTGCCTTCAGGGGTCATACTGTCAGAGTCATATTACGACTGGACGAAGTATCTTCACATTCGCAAGAAGTAACAATGAGAAAATTTTTGCAGCCGGAGATTCTGACTCTCTGACTGCAATTTTTTTTGTGATTAAACGCTTCCGACATTCATAATCTGACTCGCAACCGCAAAATACATCGTGAGGCTTCCCGCGTCAACAATCGTCGTTACGATAGGAGCTGCCATCAATGCAGGGTCAAACCCTAGGGACTTTGCGAGAAGGGGCAGCATTCCTCCGACAGTCTGAGCGAATATCACCGTCGCAAAAAGACTTATCCCCACCGTTAGCGACAAAAGCCAGTCCCCGCTCATAGCGTACTTGTAAAAGAAGTTGACGAACGCGAGCCCCCCGCCCACAATCAGACTGACTCGAATCTCTTTGAACAGAACGGTGAAAGCGTCCCGGAGCTTGAGTTCACCGACAGCAATCCCGCGAATCACGAGCGTTGAAGACTGAGAGCCGGCATTCCCGCCCGTGTCCATTAGCATTGGTATTGACGCAATCAGAGCAGGAAGGGCGGCAAATACAGACTGGTAATGATTGAGGATTGACCCTGAGAGAGTCGCGGAGATCATCAGCACCATCAGCCAAATGACTCGCTTCCTCGCAAGCTCACCGACTCCCATCGACAAATACGGCTCATCCATCGGAAGCATGGCCGCCATCTTGTGAAAGTCCTCGGTGCTTTCCTCCTCTAATACCTCCATAGCGTCATCAACCGTAACAATCCCGACAAGGTGATTCAGAGAGTCGACAACAGGAACGGCCATAAAGTCATATTTCTGGAATATCTCCGTAACTTTCTCGCGGTCATCGTTCGTGTTGACGGTGATTAGGTTCGAGTCGGTCATAATGTCGCCGATCTTGTCAGCATACTGAGACAAAAGCATAGTCCTTACTGTAACGACTCCGATTAATATTCCTTTGGGGTCAGTAACGTAGCAGGTGTAGAGGGTCTCTTTGTCCGTTCCGACCTCGCGGATGTGCCTGAAGGACTCTTCAACGTTCATGTCAGGACGAAGGGAAATATATTCGGTGGTCATAATGCTTCCGGCTGAGTCTTCCTGATACTGCAAAAGCTGGTTGATACCCCTGCGAGTCTCCGGGCTTGCGTTTGCGAGTATGCGGTTCACGACATCGGCGGGGAGTTCCTCTGCAAGGTCAGCGGCATCATCAAGGAATAACTCATCAACAATGCGTCCTAATTCGGGAGCTGTGAGCTGTGATACGAGAGCTTCCTTTGTGTCGGGGATAAGGTGCGCGAAAACTTCTGCGGCCATGTCCCTGCTTAATGCCCGGAACAATACGACTCTTTCTTCCGGCTCTAGCTGCTCTATAGCGTCGGCTATGTCTGCGTCGTTCATATCTTCCGTGATTGCTCTGAGTTCGCGTATGTTCTTTGATTCGGCGAGTGATTTTATTTTTTCGAGTGTCTCTGTGATTTCGGGCATGGATTTCTGCACCTCCTGTGTAGTATCAGTGAAGAATTTTATCACGTGCGCTTTATGATAATATACAGCAAAAATCGAGGAGAGTTTTTTTCATGTGGGATGTCATTCTGAATTTCATTGACAGGCGCAAAATGTGGGGATATTTATTAGCATTTGTGCTTGGAATAGTGTGTACTGTTCTCTATTGGACGTATGCAGGAAGAGATGAACGCATTGCATATTTGGATGATAAAAACATGAGGCTTGAGAAGCATCTTAATGAAACACTAAACCAGCTTAAAGAGAGAAATATTAGTAACGGAAGTACAGAAGATTTTCATAATGCAATATCTCAGCTTCAGAAAGAAATTGACACAGGCAAAAAGACTATAGCAAGCCTTGAAGCTGAAATAGAAGCACAAAACAGGAGACTCTCTGAAACAGGTAAAACTATTGCAATAAAAGATGAAACTATACGCCAGCTTGAAGCCCAATCTGCCAGCAACAAAAACATAGCTGACAGCAATGCTGAAAAGTTGCAGGAATTTAGGACACAACTTCGGGCATCGCAACTTCAGGTAGCCGGGCTTCAGAAAGAGATTGCAATTCTTAAATCTGAAAAAATCGTACAATCTCAAAAATTAACAGAAGCTGAAAAACGGATTTCAAAATATCATTTTGAGTCACAAGAAAATACTAAGGTAACTAATACCTCCTCTGGGAAAACCTCCCCAGTTAGGCCAGTTAGGCGAGTTACAAGAAAGGTTAAATAATGAATAAGGAAATGAGGTAAAAAAATCTGCCCCCGTTTTTGTTTCGAGAGCAGAAATATTTTTGTGAACTGTGAGAGGCTGCTACCTTCTTCTTTTCCGTGCGATTTCCCGCGCTATTTCCTTTGCTCTGTCGGGAAGGTAGTCCGCTCTGTCATTCGTTGCCTGAGTGTATGCTCTTGTCCTGCTGTAACCGTCATCAATGTATGCTTCAGCGTCTTCATCTCGTCCCCATTCGATCCATTGCTTTTGTTCCTCGCTGAGGACTCTCCACACTGCTTTTGATACATTCCGTTTCAGGTCGGTATATACTTGGTTCAATCTTCTGTCAGCGCGCGCGAATGATTCATTGCTCATCAATCTTCCGTACTCTTTGTTGCTGAGTGCGAACGACGGGGCAGCGAGAATTAATACGAGTGCTACAACTGCGAGAAAACGTTTCATGATGTAATATCCTCCTTGTGATTCATTTTCCGAGATTATACAGCATCGGCCTAATGTACCCGATCAAATAGAGGCTTCCGCAGACTAGAGTCAAATCATTTCCATTCTTCACGGATTCTTTCACGGCTTCTATTGGCTCATCGAACGCAGAAAGACTCCGCCACGAAAATTTTTGCGCTGACCTCATAAGCTCGTCAGGTTTTGTGGCTCTTGCCATTCCCGGAACAGTTGTAACATAAAGCGAGGGATTGAGATTTTTGCTCATAAGCTCAAGGCAGCCCGCGTAATTCTTGTCTCTCATTGCCGCGTAAACAACGCAGATTTTCTTATCCGGCCATAACTCTTTGACGCTCATGCAGAGTTTCATAACGCCGTCATAATTGTGTCCTCCGTCAAGAACGATGAGAGGATTCTTGCTGACTGTTTCGAGTCTCCCCGGCCATTTTGCTTTGAGCATTCCCGCACGTATTGAGTCCTCCGTGATTTTCGGGAATGAGTCACGAATGAACGACACAGCCGAGAGTGCCAACGCCGCGTTGCTGACCTGATAGCCTCCGATAAGACTCGTGCGCAAGTTCCTCAGCTCAAGATTATTCCCGTAAAAGTCGAAAGTATTTCCCTCAGCCGTAACTTTAACATTGTCGACTCTTGCCTGCTCATTTACGACAAAGGGCAGTGCTTTTTTCTCCGCGCAAATATTCCTGAACATGCTGACAAGGGACGAATCGACTCCCGAAAATACAGCGGGTACATTTTCTTTGACGACTGCAAATTTTTCACCTGCGATTCCTTCGAGCGTCGGCCCTAAATATTCCGTGTGGTCAATCGACACTGAAGCAATGACGCTGCACACGGTGTTATTCATTGTGTTAGTTGCGTCGAGCTTTCCTCCGAGTCCCGCCTCAATGACTCCCGCCTCGATCCCTTCACGCCTCGCAAGCTCAAAAGCTCCCGCCGTAAGAAGCTCAAAGTATGATGGCAGATCTTCACCGGGCATAATAAGACTCACGGCGAAATTCACAGCGTCAACCCACGACTCAGCGGATAATTCCCGGCCGTCAATCATGAGTCTTTCACCCGGGCTTTCAAGGTGTGGGCTTGAATAGAACCCTGTCTTGTAACCTGACTCGCTGAGAATTGACGAGATGAAAGAACCTGTAGAGCCTTTGCCGTTAGTGCCGACGATGTGAACAGACTTGAAGGAGTTTTGCGGATTGTTCATGCGTTGAAGGAGGCGTGAAATTCTTTCGAGTCCTGGGATGATTCTGTTGTCTGAATGTGAATAGAGAAGTTTTTCGAGAGAGTCAAAATTTTTCATGATAAGTTCTCCTTTTCAGAGGGTAAAAAAATAGAGCAGGTGATTTCCCTGCCCTTGTCGTGATTCTGAGAGTTATTGCTTCATTGGAGGGAATGAGAAACTTGATTTGAAGCCGAGTTTTTTCATTGCGTCGACCATCAAGCCTGCCTGATATTTATTCTCTCCTGCCTCAACCCAAACTTTTGTGTGCCTTGACGCAGGATTTTGGTAGACCTTTGCGGGGTAACCTGCGAGCTTGATTTTCTTTGCGATTTTTTCTGCCTCAGCTCTTGAAGGATACGCGCCGACTTGGACTCGCCATTGTTTTTCGGGCGGAAGGTTAGTCATGTTGACTTGTCCTCTTGGCATGGCCGGGGCTGGGTTTCTTTTAGGCTCAGAAGTTTTAGCGGGCTGAGAGACTGCCGGCTTCACGTCAGAAATTTTCGGATTGACGGTATTTTCTGCGACTGCAAGAACGATGTTCTCATTTGCTGCTTTGTCGCTTGCTTTGATTTCAGTTTTTTTTGCTGACGGAGTCTGTGATTTTTCTGCTGTTGTGATTCCGCTTGTCTCTTCCTGACGGGACGGAGTTTTATTTCTTTCGGCCAAGACAGCGGGTGAGTCTGCGTAAGCCTGCGTTGAAGTGATTTCCGGTGAAGTCTGAACGCCGCTCGTGAAAAAATGACGGCCTGCAAGCACAAGGAGTACTAATGCTGAAACTCCCACAATCGGGAGAACCATATCACCGAACGACGGAAATATACCGCGCTTTTTGAGTCCTCTGCGGTTAGTTGTTCTTCTGCTCATGATTTAATCCCTGCGGTTCTTTCTGTAAATTGCTGGCTGATCGTAGATTTTTTTCGGCATACCCATAAAAGCGTCGCGCTCGTTAGGATTGGGCTGTGAGAGTCTTGCTTCCTCAAGTCCGACTCCTTCCTGCTGTCTTCGTTTCTGTTCGTAGAGAGTGAATAGAGTCCTTCTAGGCGGCGCGGGAGTCTGTATGACCTGCTGAGGGGGCTGCTGCTGCTGTGCCGGGGGCTGCGGCATCGGAATTGTCTGGCCTGTAACGGGTGCTGTAGGGACTTGCTGAATTACTCCCTGATTGCCGCGTCCTGCGATTCTGATTCTTGCGGCCTGACTCTGTGCTTCTTCCGGGAATGTCGCTATCAGTGTAACGTGTACTTTGTCGCCGAGTGTGTCATCAAAAACATGACCCCAGATCACTTGAGCGTCCTGATCTGCTTTCTCCTCAATGATTTTCGCTGCGTCGGTCATTTCCTGAAGCATTATCTCAGTGCCTGTTGTTACGTTGAGAAGAATACCTGTCGCGCCTGTTACGGGCATTGTCATCAGCGGCGAGTCGATTGCATTCTGTGCGGCTTTTCTTGCGCGGTCTTCGCCTTCGCCCTCACCCATTCCCATTATTGCCGTGCCTGCGCCTGTGAGGATTGCTTTTATGTCAGCAAAGTCAAGGTTAATGAAGCCGGATTTTGTGATCAAGTCCGTTACTCCCTGAACTGCCTGACGGAGTACTTCATCAACTTTCTTGTAAGCGTCGGCGACTTTCATTTTGAGGCCGTTTTCCATCTGAAGCAGCTTGTCATTCTCGACAATAAGAAGCGCGTCAACATTTTTCTTGAGGTGTTCTATTCCTTCCTCAGCGGTTCGCATTCTCCTGCCCATCTCAAAGCCGAAAGGTTTCGTAACGACTCCGACAACAAGGACTCCCATATCCCTGGCGGCTTCTGCGATAACGGGGGCTGCTCCTGTGCCTGTTCCGCCTCCCATGCCCGCCGTAACAAAAAGCATATCCGCGCCCGTAATATATTCTTTGATTCGGTCAATGCTTTCTTTTGCGGCATCTGCTCCGACTTTGGGATTTGCGCCCGCGCCGAGTCCGCGAGTAAGAGTCTCGCCCAGTATGATTTTGTTCGGTGCCTGATTCATGTCGAGTGCTCTTGCGTCAGTGTTGGCTGCTACAAAATCCACTCCCTGAACGTTAGACTCTATGATGTGATTCAGGGCGTTTCCTCCTCCGCCGCCTACACCAAAGACTACTATCTTTTCATTCTGACGGATATTGTTATTGGTGAGCTTGAATAAATTATCATTCATTTTGGCGTATTCTCCTCCTTTGTCTGTGATTGTATTTTATTTTTCACGGCATGACAAGCAGGTTAGAACAACTTTTTGAACCTGTCCATCCATGCCTTTACCATCTGTCCGACATTCTCGCGCTTTGGCTCTTCAGGCTCTTCATATCCGCCGTCATCACTGCCATCACCATAATCATCTCCCTCGTCATAGCCAGACTCATATTCTCCCTGGTCGTAAGGCTCTTCGTCTTCATATATTCCGTCAGTGTTGCGACTCCTGCGTTCTGCGCGCTTCTGTTCCTGCCGTCCCCGCTGCTCTGAGTTCTGAGAGAGTCCCGGCAAAATCTGATCTGACTCCATGAACATGTAGGGATCCTGCTCAACCAGGACTTGATACCTGAGAATCCCGGCCGCGCTAACGTATGAAGCATTATTGAGTCCGGGGGGCATAGCGTATATAGGCTCAATGACTTTGCGAACGGGCATCTGCAAAATATCTTCAAGCATTTGCTCAATGCCGGGAGTCGCGCTGACTCCTCCTGAGAGGATTATACCGTTTGGGAAATGCTGAGGCGTGCACTCTGCAAGGGCTTCACGTATATACTTCCCGAAAAGCTCCTCAATTCGCGCAAGGATTATCTGATACGCATACTCTATATCTATACCGTAGCGATTCATTTCCTCATCGTCAAGATCAGCCGCAAAGATACGCTTCTTGATATGCTCGGCTTCCCCCGGTGATATGTGGAGAACCTGCACAAGGTCATTGCGTATATGCTCGCCGCCTATAGGTATGCTCATGACCCTGAAGGCCCGCCCGTTACGGTAAAGAACGATTCCCGTTGTCCCTCCGCCTATGCAGATCGATATACAGCCCGCGCGCATTTCCTCATCATATACTGCTCCTAACGACGAGGCTAACGGCTTCAGAACGAGTCCCTTCACTTCAAGCCCGGCAGTTTGCACGCAGTTCACGATATTCTGCGCGTAAGTCGTCGGCACTGCTACTGTTTGCATCCATATATCAAGCTGGCTTCCGTTCATGTTGAGAGGCTCATCAATCGGACGGCCGTCAAGCTCATAGCTCGTTGGTATAAGGTGAAGGGAGTACATATTGTTGCGGGAAGCTGTAGCAAGGACAGAATTTGCGCGCGCACGGTCTATTACCCGGTCAAGGTCTGACTCCTCTACAGCTTTTGACTCGCGGCCTCCAAGCGTTACCATTCCGTGAGTCGACTCGCTCTGAACATCCATTGCGTTGAAGGCTACTACTACATTGCTGAGTCGTTTCGCTGAAATTCCCGTTATGCTCTGTGCGTCCTTAAAGGCTTTCTCTACTGACTGCCGGGCATCCTGATGACTTACGATTATACCTTTAGAGATTCCACGCGACTGAGAATAACCGAATCCCACAACACGAATGCCATCGGGATAACGGCTGTCCCTCTCAGCTACTATCACAGTAATTTTCGTAGTCCCTATACTTAATCCCACAAGGAGATTATCAGATCTTCCCGGCATTTTTCTTTACGTCCCCTTCTTTATTGCTGTAATTTTGTATATGAATTATAGCTTGTGCAGTACAATTTTTCCCTCATATGTAGCATCTATAATGTAATTCCCGCCCTCAGATATTAGTCTCGTAAACAGCTCGTCAATCTCAGCTCCTAAGTCATGACCTGAATACTTTCCCCGCTGAATGTAAAGCTGAAACTTCTGCCCTTTGTGCGAGAGCCTGAGAACAAACAAGTCCATTCCCGCGCGCCGTTCCCACATAATATCGTCTGCTGCCTCGTACCATTTGCACCCGCGAAACTCATCAAGGAATGAGGCTATCACTTCCGTAGAAATCGGCGACTTGAAGACTCCCGCTGTCGGTGTCTGTACCTTTATTCCTTCCTCAATGTTTCCTTCTTCAGGGATCCTCCACACCAAACGCCCGGCGTTGTCATCGTTCTGTCGTCCTCTCTGAAAGAGCCACATTCGGCCGTCCCGCGAAATGCACCAAATTTTACCGCGCCAATCAACTTTTACCCACGCCGCGAGCCATTCGATTTTTGTCGTGAAGCTCCCAAGCCCGGACATATGAGTGTCAACTGTTACGGGCATGTCTCGTTCAAGAAATTCTTTCATACCGTCAGCATCTTTCAGCATATACGGCCAAAACGTAAGACACCTTTTCGGGAACACTTCCCACAATCTGCGCTCCAATATAGGCGACTGAGATTCTACCCTGTAATCACTCAGCGTGAACCAGTACTTATAGTCCCGCATATACATCAAGCCTCCCGCTGCCAGTGCCAGAAAAAATAATCTTGACGAACGGAAACGCACAGCAAATCACTATACACTGAAGCACGGACTGAGAGTCTTTATTTCAAGCTCTAGTTTTATCCCCGTGCATTCATAAACTCTATGCGCGCACTTTTCCGCAAGCCCCAGGACATCAGAGCTTGTAGCATGGCCGCTGTTAATGATGAAGTTTGCGTGCATGTCAGACACAGAAGCTCCGCCGAACGTGAGTCCCTTGCAGCCGCATTCATCGAGCAATTTCCCCGCCGAGTTACCCGGAGGATTCTTGAACGTACAGCCGGCACTGCGGAATCTCAACGGCTGACTCTTCCTGCGAGACATGAAATCAGAATAGAGACTCTCATTCCACGCCGGGCAATCTGTGAATGACATTATTACTGAAGCTATTATGACTCCCGATATGCTGCACATTCTGTAACCGTAATCAAATTCACCGCGCCTTAATGTTACGAGACGGCCGGAAATATCGACAGCCTTCACGCACTCTATGAACTCGCATATTCCGCGCCCCCCTGCGCCTGCATTGCCTGAAACCGCTCCGCCAATTGTGCCTGGGATGCCTGCTGAAAATTCGAGTCCGCCGATGTTCTTTTCACGGAGAATTTTTACGAGATGTGAAAGGTTATGACCTGATTCAATTTCTGCTGACGATTCATTCTGCCACGATACAGCGTCAAGTCTTCGTGTTGAGATCGCGAGGCCGTGTATTAGTCCGTCAGGTATGATGATGTTGCTGCCTCCTCCGATAACATACACGGGCATATTTCTGGCACTGATGATTAATTCCTGAAGCTGTGAGATCGTTTCAGGCTGCGCGAAATACTCCGCTGTTCCTCCTGTGCCTAGCGTGGAAAATTGTTTCAGCGGCTGATTCTCAGTTATGATTATGTCGGGCGAGTTAGGGTAAAAACTTTTCAACGGCATCACACATTCATAAAATCTTGGTAATTGTCTGGTAATTATACCCTAAACATTTTAATTCTCAGTCAAAAACTTTTCGCCCGTCCTGTATACGTCTCCTGCTCCCATTGTGAGAAGCAAATCGCCCGGCCTCATCTCAGCTTTCAGAAGCAAATCAGCGTCATCAAAATTTACCGCCTTAATTTTTCCCGCGCTCATTCGTATAACTTCCTCTGATGAACTGTGAGGTGCTTCCTTTTCACCCGCCGAATAAACCGGGAGTATATATGCTTTGTCCGCAAGACTGAGAGACCGCGCTATGTCCCCGGCAAAAATTGCTGTTCTCGTGAACCTGTGAGGCTGATACACCACAACGAGTCTGCGTTCAGGGTAAATACCTTTTACGGCCTCAAGCGTCGCGCGAATCTCTGAAGGGTGATGTGCGTAATCGTCCATCACGAGAATGTTGTCTGATGTCGTTCCTTTGACCTGCATACGACGTTCAGAGCCGTGAAAGCCCCTGAGAATCTCCGAGCTTGTTCCGAAATCAATCCCGAAAATTTCAGCCGCCGAAACCGCAGCAAGCGCATTAAGTATGTTATGCTCGCCCGAAACCGAAAGAGTCAGAGTCCCAAGCTCACGGCCATGATGTGATACCCTGCACGAGATTCCCCCGCCGTGATTCTTGGTGATGTCGTACGCTCCCCAGTCGTAACTTTTTCCGAAACCGTAGCGCAGAATTTCCCCGCGAGTCTTGCTGCACATGTCGAAAACTTTAGAGGCTCCGTCATCCTCACCGCAGAGAATCAGAGTCCCTCCTTCTTTCCTTCCGTCAGCAAATCGCACAAACGCTTCAATCACTGCTTCACGTGTCGGGTAATGGTCAACGTGATCCCAGTCAGCATTAGTGATAACTGCTGCTTGTGGCGTGAACAGCTCAAATGTTCCGTCCGATTCGTCAAGCTCGGCGATAAACTGTCGGCCTGAACCTGATACGGCATTTGCTCCGATGTCGGGGACGTTCGCGCCTACGTAGACTGTAGGATTCATTCCGGCTTTGAGGAATATCAGCCCGGTCATTGATGATGTTGTTGTCTTTCCGTGAGTGCCAGCGATTCCGATTCCTTCTGACTGATTGAACATATAGCTTAATGCCTGTGCGCGTGAAAGTATTTTGACTCCGTTCTGGGCTGCGTATATTACTTCGGGATTGTCTCGTGAAACTGCGCTGCTTAAGATTAATGCTTCAGGTTTGAACTTGCCGATGTGATTTTGTGAGTGCGGTATCTCAACGGGTATTGATCCTAAATCGTAATGAGGTGATTTCAAGTCGCACCCTGAAACTTGAAGGCCGTTATCTTTGAGGAGAACTGCGAGCGCACTCATACCTGCTCCGCCAATGCCCATAAGGTGAACGCGGTTAATATTCTTTAACATGACAGGAAAACTTTTCACTCCTAAAATTTTTTGTGGCATGAATGGCCTATTGTAGCAAAAAATAAATCCCCCTGCTTTAACACAGAGGGACTCGGAATGACTCAGCGTCTCAGAATCGAATCATGTCGGGTGGCTCCAAACTCGCGAACATGTACTCGGTGAAGTCAGAAATTTTGTCTTCATTGACATATGGAGTCTGAAAACGAATCGCGTGAGGGCTTCCTGTGTTCCTGAAAAGCATATCCCCTTTGCCCGTGAGAGTCATTGCGTCATTGCTGCCGATGATGTTCTTCGACTCTGCCTCTGCTGAAAGTGTGAATGCCGCGCGAGCCGGGATGTTTGACTTTATCATTGTCGTGAAAACATCGGGTGAAGGTCTTTGCGCCGCGAGTATCATATAGATTCCTGATGCCCCGGATTTTTGCGCGAGCCTCATAATGATTCCTTCAAGCTCAGGCCCTGCGCTGTAAACCAGATCTGCAAGCTCATTAATCACTATCACGATTTCGGGGAGCTTGTTTTCGTCCCTCTGCTTGCGGTTGAATGAGGCAAGATTTCTCACGCGAGCTGAAGCAAAAGCGGCTGTCCTCTTCTCCATCTCATCAAATGCCCAAGTGAGAGCCTTAACCGCCGAGTCAGGTTCATACACTGGGGGCGCGATCAAATGCGGGAGTCCGTCATAAACTGCAAACTCAATGTGCCTGGGGTCAATGAGAATCATGCGCAGGTCTTCAGGCTTCCTCCTGTAACACATGCTCATTATGCACGAATTGACGAACATGGCGCGCCCTGAACCTGTATTGCCCGCTATGAGCAAGTGCGGCATCTCCTCAAGTCCTGCGACAGAAATTTTCCCGTCAACCCTAACTCCGAGCGGCAAAGGGAGTCTTGCTTGTGAGGAAATATATTCGTCGCTCTCGATGATGTTGCGCAGTGCGATAGTCTTACGGTCTGAACGAGGAACTTCAACGCCTACATACCTTGTGCCTAAGATGGGAGCTTCAATCCTAACGGCCATGACAGCGAGAGACATTGCGAGGTCTTCAGCAAGCCCGGAGATTTTGTTGACCTTTGTCCCCGGCGCAAGCTCTAGCTGATACTGAATGAACGTCGGCCCTGTAACGATATGAGCGACTGAGGAGTTTACGCTGAAATTTTTCAGTGTTGATGTGATTGTTTTTGCCTGCTTCTCAGAATGCTTGAGGATTTCGCGGTCAGGCTCAGACTTTGAGCGTGTGCCGAAGATTTCAACGGGCGGGGGAAATGATGACTTCTCGCGGATGTACTTTGCTGTTTCCTCCGGGAGTATTTCGGGAGTTTCTGACGGTGAAGGGATTGCCTCCTCTTTTGGTTTCTCGCCTTCAGGAGCTGGGAAGGTGTTTACGGGGGGAAGCGGCCTGCGTAACTTCTTGACTCTCGGTGAAGGGAGCGTGCGTTTCTGTCGCGGTGCTTTCATTTCGTCCGAGTCAAAGAGGGCTAATGCGCTGTCAATAACTTCAACAGCATTCGTCATTACGTTTTCGGGCAAAATGTCAATCTCTTCTTCAACATATCGCGGCTCATCTGGTGCGGGCTTGAGCTGCGGCATCTGAAAATCAAAATTTGCCGGCGGAATATCAATGACATAATCATCTCTTTGTTCTCGCTTTGAAGGTGTGAAAATCGGTGCGGGGATTTCGTTTGCTGACTCTGGTTCTGATTCTCTGCGCGGGTTTTGTTTCTTTCGCGGACGGAATTTAATCTTGGGTATCTTGGGAAGGTGTATTCTTATCTTCAGAATTTTTGAGCCGAAAAAGACCGCTGACAATAAGAATAATCCTACAGTGATTACCAGCGTGATGAAAGTCCCGGCATTAAGCACGAAAAATTTCGCGAGACTTCCCCCGAAACTGCCCGGCGTGAAAATTAATGTCTCAGAACTCCAGCCCGATTCTTTCAGCAGTCCCAAAAGAAACGAGAACGATATATAGAGCATGAGAGTCCCGAAAAACTGACGGCGGAATTTCGGTATTCTGAACTTCAAGAGCTTCGCCCCGCACGAGTAAAGAACGAAAAGAATCGGAAGTATCACAGCACCGCCGAATGTCCCGCGCAGATATTCGCCCAAACTCCTGCCGCTTTCACCCGCCAATGAGCTGTCGAAGAATGACATGATGAAATATATACACGCAATGACGATTACGAACAGAAGCATTTCGGACCAGCTCCCATTGTTTGAATCATTGCCGCGTCTCCTGCTCAAAATTTTTCCCTCCTTCTATTTTGCTGAACGTATTTCCCTGATGTTGGCTTGATGTTCCTTGTTTGTCTTTGCGAAATGGTGATAGCCGTCTCTGCCTGCGACGTAATACAAGTAGTCGTTGAACTCCGGGTCAAGGGCTGCTCCCCATGCCTCGACTCCCGGGACGCAAATCGGGCGCGGGGGAAGTCCTTTGTACTTGTATGTGTTGTAGGGCGAGTCGATTTCGAGATCTTTATACAGGACTCGCGTCAGCTTTCTCCCTTTGAGCCTCCAAGCATATACGACAGTCGCGTCAATCTGAAGCAGCATATTCTTTCTCATCCTGTTATGAATGACTCCCGCAACTGTCCTTGACTCTGAGTCGTGCAGAACTTCACGCTCAACCATCGACGCAACAATAGAGGCTTCCTTGATGTCGTTCGAGGTCAAATTGTGTTGGGTGATAAATTCTCCCCAATGATTCCACCAAGCAGAAGAGGAGCGGCTCACAATTTCGTCTGCTGTCCTGTCAACAAGCATATACGTTTCGGGCATGAGGAAGGCGGCGCGTGTATACTCATCTTCCGGGAGTCCTTTGAGAATGTCGAGCAATTTCGGCGGGTAATTCTTGTTGTTCATGAGAGCTTCTGAGACTGCCTCGCGGTTAACTTTCTTGTCTTGGCTTTCTAGTGAGTCGATCAGCGCGAAAATATCGAGTCCCGGAAGAAGCTGCAATTTCAGCAACGCCGGCTTGAGTGTACGCAGCTGCCTCGCAACATTCCACGCATCAGAAGGAACAACGCTGTAATGTCCTGCGCGAATCTTCCTGTCGAGTCCGAATTTAATCATCCACCGCGCAAGGTCAATAGGAGTCCCCTTCTCTAACGCTCCTTGAATCTCAAAAGCTCTTGCTGCCTGTGAAGCTGTCATGCCCTGCTCGATAACAACATTCACTGTCTCGCCTTCAGGGATCGGAATCATGTACTCCCAGAAAGAAGCGGGGACTTTAAGATGATATGACGAATAAGCAGCGATGCCAAAAATAAAAAGCAGCAGGAAAAAAATTATGCCTGAGAAAATGAATCGGCGGCTGCGTTTGCGATGTCTTTGTGTTGGGATTGAGTGTGATTTTCTTTGCAAGTTCGGGACACATCCTGTGTTAATTTTTCGCCTATTATACAGGATATGCCCCGCGTAAATTTATTCTGACGGAGTTTCTTCCGCGCTTGTGCTGTTAGTCGGTGAGGTTCGTATTCGTCCTTCAGTTATGCCTGCGATGATGACGTAATACTTTTCGCCTTGTGAGTCTGTTACTGTGATTGTTCCGCCGCTGTTGAAGCGTTTGTTCGTTTCGTTATAGGCAATCCCGTGAATACCTATGAAGTTGTCAGTGTACGCGCATCCTTTTGAGGCTCTGAATGATTTGTCGTAATTATTCATTCCGCCCCACCATTTTATTGTTACGTAATATTCTTTTGCGCCGTTTTTCTCCTCAAAGTCCATATCCATATCAAAGCCCTGATGTATTCTGTCAGCCTTGTTCATTGTGCGGTAAATATACGCTGCGAGCCTTTCTGCTTCGTGCTGTGCGGTTTGTTTTGCTGATGAAGCCGAGAGCAGCATTGCAGCAGATGATATAGCCATGACGAGAATCCCAATCATTAATTCTGCAACTGTAAAAGCTCTGTACGTTTTCATGTTGTTTTTCATGCCGCTATTCTTTATCTTCTGATGTTATAAGTACATAGTAAGCTGATGAATTTTCTGATGTTATTTCTATATATCTGTGCTTTGAAGCATAAGTGCTTAACTTTGCGCCGAGTGCTGAAATTTTTGCGCCGTTAGGAAAATTTTTATAGTCATATGTAAAATTGTTCGAGTGATTGTCATCCCATTTAACATTTAATCCCGCGCTTATTTCAAACGGAGGCTCAGTGTTATTTGTGCCTTTATTCCATGAAACATTAAGTATATTGCCACCATCTATTGAAGCGTTAAAGCCTACTTTTATTCTGTCTGATTTCTGAGTCAGCCTCGTGATATATGCCGCTACTTTCTCGGCCTCGCGCTTTGGAGTCTGATCCGCTGAATGATGGCTGAGAATCATAACCCCGGCCATGGCGGACATAATCGTTACGCTCATAAGAACTTCAATGAGTGTAAAACCTTTCGTACTATTTTTATTTGCCATGTGCTGAACCCTCCGCATTAATCACAAGAATGTCTTTCACCCTTAACACGAGCTTGAAGACTTTGCGCTGTAATTGATCCCTCTGCGAGAAAGGAAGCATAACGCTGTCAAATAGTCCGCTCTCTTTGAGTCCTTCAGTCATTGTGATGATCTCCATGTCATCGTTTGCTTTTCCGTCAACAATAACGTTCACTCCTCCGAGAGGCCCTAAGGTGAATTGCGCGCTGTCGTACTTGATGCCCGTCGTCTGATTCACTTCGAGCGCGTTCAGTATCTCAAGAACAGGAATATCACCCTTCAGGAAGTCGAGAATTTTTTCAGTGTGCCTTCTCTGGTTCTCAAGCTCAGCGTTTTTCTTTTCGAGAATCTGTCGGCGTGATGTGATTGCGTTTTCTTCCCCGCGCAAATCCTCAATCTTTTCCATGAGTGAATGAATGTTCATGAAGGCATATGAGATTGTCCCGATTGATGTCATAAGGAAGCCCGCGAGAAGAAGCCACAATGCGAGTCTGTTCGGGTTGAATGAGTATCTCCTGCGTTCAAGCTCTACATATTCTGAGGGTCTGAGGTCTAATCCTTCGTCGGGGTTGTCCCTGAGAGCGAGTCCGAGCGCGGCATAATATTTATCCTCAAGGTTTATGATCTCCATCCCTGAGTCTGTACTGAGCTGGAAATCGACTCCCGCCAAAGCTATCTTGCTGACCTGCACGCGCCTGTACTGAGTCCCGATGAACTGAATCGTGCTGAGTACGTCCTGAAAGTTGCTGAGGTTGTTTACTGTCCTGTAGAAGATTCCGTAGCCTTCCCATGAAGCTATTATGTTGTGATTGTCGGCGAAGACTCCGAGTCCTTCTTTGAGCTGAGGCACCGCGCGAATCATCGCAAAGTTCATAGGCTCAACTGCCCCGGCGGGAATGTCGGCTTTCTTCGCAATGTCTAATACCCGGTCAACAAGTGATTTCTTTGCTGTCGCCGCGAGAACTGATACTTTGCCTTCAACATCTGAAGGTGTCTTTATGATTACAGCGTCAAAAATTGTGTCAACTCTTGAAGTGAAATATTCCTCAAAGTTAAGGTCAATCGTGCTGCGAATATCCTCGATGCTCATTTTCGGGAACACTATCGGCCTTCTTATTACGACATCGCCGGGAGGGAGTCCGATTGTTACGGGCTGTCGTATTTTCCCTGTCTTTTTCTGAAGAGCCTTGAAGCCTTCCTCAAGCATAGCGAAATCCTTTATGACTCCGTTCGCAACACAGCCATCGGGAAGCTCAGCTGAAGCGCGGCGGGTTATTTCTCCGTGTTCGTCAAGCTCAATGAAATAAAGTGCCTCATCATGAATCGCGAGTCCCGCAAAATTTTTCTGTACGATCTTTTTGCCTGCTCCGAATGGCATTAATACCACACCTCCTGAAATGATAACGTCTCTATGTTGTGATAAGTTGCGGAGCTTGAGTCCGCTTCATCCCTGCTGACTAGAACCTGATACATTAATTTTGCGCCGTAATAATTTTCCGGGAGCTGAGTCCACGCCCTTATGAGATAAAATCTGTTATAGACTTTACTATATTTCGGCTTGCCTATTGCATTACGTACAATGTCGTTGGAAGCATTTCGCTCAAATTCTCCAAGCGGAGGCATGGCCGCAAAAACTTTCTTGTGTGCGTTCTCATTGCCGTAGCCATCTTCTTGGGTTGTCCATTTGCTACGGTCAAAAACTGTGGCATCAAACGAGTAATCCAAATCGTGAATGCTGACGTGATATGTGTATGTGCCGTCAGAATTTTTCCATTCAGTTGTCAAATTATTATCACTAAAAAGTTTTGCACTGTCTAAGAACTGAGAATAATTTAGTGTATTAGTTTCAAGAGTTGACAAATGTTCGATTGTTTGAGTTCCTGTTTCTTTCAGCGCGTCTTTTGCTTCCTCAACGAGCGACTGAAGATGAAGCCTGTAAAGCATAATCTCTCGTCCTTCAGCAAGCGAATCAGATGACGACTTCGTGAAGAAAAACACCTGCGCCGTAACCATTACCGCAAACATCATGAACACCATCACATTAATCAATGAAGCTCCGCGCCTCTTTGTCATTTAAGACTCCTCCAGTCATTTGCACATCGTCCGTCAAATGGACACTGCCCGCATAATTTCTCATCGCGCGAAATTTCCGGCAGCTTCTTCAGGGATATTACACCGAAAACCGACGCGAATAAATCAGGAAGCCCCGCGCAAATCATTTCCCTGACAATTGACGGGCTGAAAATTTCCGGCTCTTTGTCATTCTCATCAAGATATATTATCTCAACGGAAGGTATTATCCCGGTATGCTTCCAGATCAGCCACGAATAAATCAAGCTCTGCGACAACGGAACAGACACATCACTTTTCATGTAGCCTTTGAACTCAAAGAGTCTCGCCTCGCACCTGTCAGGGTTGAAGAGCAATGCATCATAGCAGCCGATGACATTCAGACTCACTCCGTCAGCTTTGTAGCAAGCCTTCAATTTTTGTTCGGGGGGAATGAAAACGGTTCGCATGTTTGAGTCCGGGTCTCTCAAGAGCGAGGGAATGAGCGCGAAAAATTCCGACATTGCGCGAGTCCAAACTGTTATTCCTTTTGCCATTGTGAGAATCTGACCTGACGTGTAATTTTGGGACTCCCTCGAAAGGAACGGCACGAAAATATTTTCACGTATGAGTCCTTCAAGAGAGTCCCGGCCATGACGTATTGATTCAGAAATTTTTCGGTGAAGAGTCTTTGACGGGTCAGAAGCTGCCTCAAAGAATACCTGCGCTATATTCTTGTGGAACATTGAGCCGTAAGCATAACCGCTGCCGTTGATTCCGATCTTCCACAAGCCTTTTATGCCTTTATGAATCGTATAGGCCAAAAGCATCGGGCATCTCTGGCACAAAGCTGCATTGCTGACGGTTATATAGGGCATGAATTAGTTTCTCCCTTCAAGAGTTATGAGAATGTCATGATTCTTTGATGTGAACGTTCTGAAACTCTCCGGGTGATTCCTCACGAAGGATATTACTTCATTCCGGCTGACATTAATCCCGCGCTGTGATAATAACTCGGCTGCTTTGTCGACGGCTAAAATTTTCATGGGCGACGCTGTGATTAAGCTGCTGAGTGTTGCGGAAAATAATTTGTCGTCAAAATAAATTTTCGGTTCGGGCTTTGATTTTGAGTCAGGCTTTGAGGGATGAGCATACGTTATTGAAGCGGGTGAAAATCTGAGAGCATGAGAATCTATCAGACTGAGAGTCCGAACGAAATCAAGAATATCATTGCGGGTTGCTGTTCGTGATGAAGCTGACGAGTAAATATTAACGTCGCCGTTATCGACCCGGTTAATTAATGCTGTGAGTGCGTACCAGTTTATGCGGGAGTCTTCAGTAAGAATGACAGAATGCCCGCCGTGCTCAACAAACTTTCGGAGATTCTCATTTGCCTGCTTCCATGTGCTTTTGTGAGTCTTGTCCTCTGATATATAGAAGCATTCACTGCCGGGGTATTCCTTCATGAATGACATACCCGCTTTGAGTGCCGCGCTTGCTGTTGAATGTCCTTTTGCCGTGAGGACGATAAACGCAAATTTTTTGTCGCCGTGAATCCCCTGCAGCTTTATGTATTTTCCTTTTGATTTCTCTGTGGTGAATCCCTCAAGGGATGACAGCCATACTTCAAGGGCGAGCGTTAATTGTTCGGCGTTGGGCGGCCATGCGAGCGGGACAGCCTGAATCTTTTTGTACTCATCGTAGAACGCTTCCGTGATGATTTTTTTGATTTCGGCCGTATTGTCTATAGACTCGCCGTTTATGACTCTGTTCGCAATCTCGATAACCTGACGAGGTGAATATTCCTGCGTTACAGGCATCCTTGAGATAAGCCAGCTGTAAATCTCTTCTGAGTCCTCGCTGAATGACGCTGCTATTCTGTCATGCACAAGCTGTTTTGCCTGGTCAACCGTACATGAGTACATTGTCATTTTGTTGCTGCTTATTCTCTGCTCTACAGCCTCATCAAGTACAGGAACAAATTTTTCATTCCATATAGCCGCCCTCACAAAGCAAAGAGGTATTATCCCCGTCAAATCATTCATGAGAAGCGCGACAGAATTTCCCCATGACGTAATCAGCTTCCGGGGTTCTTTCGTGTCTTTGATGTTGTCTAACTGGTCAAAGCACAGCACTAAAGGGACTCGCGCATAGCTCAGAACATGGCCGAGTGAGACTAAAACATTTGCAGCGTCCTGTTCACGCTCTGAAGGCTTCATTGACTCAACATTTCTTGAAGGGAGTCCGAGTCTCAAAGACTCCTCATCATCGAGTCCCTCGCGCAGCCATTCAAGAATATCAATCTTCATGCCCTCATCTTTTGCTGACATGTAAAGCATAAGGCACTTGAGGAAATTCCTGCTGAGTCCGGGTATGTCCTTCCTGATGTAAGAGCGGAGGTCTAAATTCTCTGTGCTGTCGAAGCCGTCATTGTGCCTTCGTTCCCTGTATGTGTTCATGAACTCGCTTATTACTACGTCAAACTGTGAACGGCCTTTGCTGTGAGGGAGCTTCAGACTGTTGAATATCTCGCTGAAAATATTCTGCATGACGCTTTCAGGGTTATAGAATGCTTTCACCGCTGTGAAGATTGCGAGCTGTGCATTGTTCCTGAGACGGCGCAAAATTCTCGTGAGCATGTGAGTCTTTCCTGAGCCTGCTTCACCGAGTATCAATCCCGCAAGAGGCACGGCAGGTTCTAAACGTTTCTTTCTGATTAGCTGCTCGATTCTGTCTGAGGTCTCGCGGTTCAGGTTCTGCAAGTCAGGATTAGTATTTTCCCACGGCAATGGCGACGCATGAGACGAGAAGGGATTATTTTCCCGGAGCTTCTGAAGGATTATGTTATTGTCAGTCATGCCACGTTACCGAACCCATTCTGAAATTGTTTTCGTCAATGTAGCAGTCAGCAATTTCGTCTTCAGTCATCAATGAAGCATCGCCCGTATGAAGCTGTATGACTCTCCTGTTGCGCAAGTCCCGAATCATTCCGTCAAAAACATCACGGGGCCAGCCGAGCTTCCTCCGAATGTCGCATATCCTAACGAAAATTCTTCCGTGATCCAGTGAGTCAAATGCAGCCTTGAATTTTTCCTGCGTGTATTCTCCCGTGTCATTCGCAGAGTGAGCAACGCCGGGAGTCTCAGCAAGTTTTCTTTCACGCGAGGCCCGGTAAATTTTCGGCGTGAAGTCTTCCGTCAGCTTTATGATTACGCGCCCTTCATCCGCAAGCCCGTTGATGATCTCTACAAATTCGGATCTCGTGAAGGGCAGACTGTTCACTGACTTTACGTCAAACGCTTTCTTCTCAGACAAGAGTCCAAGCACAAACTCTGAAGGCTCGCACGGCACAAGAATATATATACTCCTTCCCTTGTTCCTGAAAATGAAGCTTCCTTCCGCTGAGTTCTCTATCTTGCGGCTGATGATTTTTCCGCTGTCGCTCTTCCTGATTCCTATTGCGCGCTTTTCGTCGGCGGTCATATGCTCAGGAACTTTTGTTACGGTCATGAAGCCTTTGTTTTTCTCTAAGATACGCTGAATTGAATCGGCAATATTTTTCTCCGGCATAATAAAATCTTCACCCCTTGAAATTTTATGGAATGTTTTTATTTTAGCGCAGTGTTATTATATTCACAAAAAGGTGAAGTACATTGACTCATGAACCTGTAATGCTATCTGAAGTATTAGACCTCACAGAATCATATTCACACTCACAAATCCTTGACGGCACATTAGGACTCGGCGGTTACTCTGAAGCGATGCTCGAAAGATTTCCGTCAGCAAAAGTTTTAGGCATTGACCGCGACCCTGAAGCAATAAAACTTTCATGTGAACGGCTCAAGAATTACGGTGAAAGATTCACGGCCATGTGCAAGAACTTCGGCAGCCTCTCAGAGATTGAGGGACTCAAAAATTTTGACGTTCTCGTTTTTGACTTGGGCGTGTCGAATATGCAGCTTTCGATTCCGAGTCGCGGGTTCTCTTTCAACACTGACGGCCCGTTAGACATGCGAATGAATCCGAACGACGATTCGGTCCCGACAGCCTCAGAAGTGATTCGCAATTCCGATTCTGAAACGCTCGCTGAGATATTGAGGACATACGGCGAGGAACGTTACGCGAAAATTATCGCATCAGCTATGAAGCGTTCACTAAGTCCCATAACAACAACTGCCGGACTCGTCGCATTGATTCGTGAGACTCTCCCTCAGCCCGTGCAGAGGAAAATGGGAACGCACCCGGCGCGGAGAGTCTTTCAGGCTTTAAGGATATACGTCAACCGCGAGACAGAAGAACTAGAGTCGCTGCTGAGATCTATACACGATGATTGCGAGTCTGCTCTTGTGATTTTCGTGTCGTATCATTCGCTTGAAGACAGGCTGATAAAGTATGCGTTCAGAGAATGGCAGAAAGAAGGCAAAGGAAAGATTCTGACTCGTCATCCTCTCACGCCGAGTCATGAAGAAACCGAACGCAACTACAAGGCAAGAAGCGCAAAGTTAAGGGCATTTCTTATGAATCACAACTAGGTATTTTTAGCAGATTGTGTTATTATTCGTTCACTAATAAAATTTCACACACAAAATTTTCACAGGAAGGAAATCGGGGGCGAAGGAGAGTGCGCAAAGATAATGCCAACAGGCTGCGAATAACATTAAAGTTTGTGCTGGGTCTTGGCTTGGTTGTAAGTCTTGTGATTGGACTCGGTATTCTCAGGTTTCACGCTGCGAGGCTCGCTTACTATTTAGAGTCGGTGAATCAGTCCATACAGAAATATTCAGATGAAGAAGTTGTACTCCGTCAGGAACTCTCAGCACTTGTTGCGCCCATAAGGATATATTCATACTGCAAGGAGAGTCTCGGAATGCAGAAGGTAGTGAGAGCTGAAACACTGCCAGTGCGTCTGAAGAATGACAATCTTGCTGCCTCAAAACAGAATACACCTTCAGGGCTTGAGGGCTGGCGTTCGAGTCTTGCGTGGCTTTTCGGAAAATAGAAGGCTGATGCAAAAATGTCTCAGTCAAAACAAGAGAGGGCAGGAAATCCCTGGATACTCTTTGTATTATTCTTTGCTATAATAGGATGTACCCTCATAGTTCGTCATTGCTACCCTGATTCGCGAATCGTCCAGCAGTCGCAGCATCAATACTGGCGGAGAGTCCCCGTTAGATCTACGCGCGGAATAATTCAGGACACAAAAGGAAATGCCCTCGTAATTTCTGAAACGCTGCCATCATTCGCAGTAGACCCGTCAATGATAAAGTCCCAGGATCTTGAAGAGTTAGCGCAGGTTGTCTCGCCCGATTTGATGATAAGAATCACGGGTGCAATGGGTACAAAGTCGCGCTTCATGTGGATGAATCACAAAGTGCCGGAAGATGAAGCCCGCAAGTTCAAAGAATTGATGGGAAAAGTCAGAGCAGTCCGCGAAATTGACGAGCCTTACAGGAAATACACCAACCAGAATTTAATGTCTCACGTTTTGGGCTTCTGCAACACAGAGAACAAAGGCCAGGCAGGAATCGAACAGCAATGGGACAACACACTGTACAACCCCCCCGGGCAGAAAATTGTTGTCCGCCGACAGAACAGCCAAGCCGCCACGATCATGGAGAATGAGCCCGAACGCAGAGCAGTTACTCCCGTCGTAACACTCACGCTTGACAGCCGTATACAGTATGTTGTTGAGAAGCATTTGTTCAGGACAGCCGAGAACGAAAAAGCAAAATGGGCCGTCGCTCTCTGCATGAATCCCAACACAGGCGAAATTCTCGCAATGGCAAGCTACCCTACATATGATCCGTCAAACCGCAAAAGCCTCACTCTTGAGTCCCTCGCAAACGCCGCAATAAGCAGAGCATACGAACCCGGCTCAACCTTCAAGCCGATATACATGGCCATAGCTCTCGAAAGGGACTGGGTGAAAAAAGATGAGATGTTCTTCTGCCCGGCAAGGCTCAAAGTTGCTGACGGTTTCATCAGGGAGTCGGACGCAAGAGTCGCGCTCGGAAATGTTGACACGGCACAGCTTCTCATAAAGTCGTCAAACGTCGGAATGGCTCAGATTGGGATTCGTTCTGACAGGCTGAAGACATACGAGAGCCTTCAGACTATGGGCTTCGGTCAGGAAACGGACATAGAGCTTCCCGGAGTCGCAAAAGGAATCCTCCCTTACCCGGAAAACTGGCGAGGAATTACCCCGGCAAATATCGCTATCGGGCAGGGACTCGCAGTTACTCCCCTTCAGCTTGTTACGGCGATGGCAGCGGTCGTAAACGGCGGGCGGCTAATGAGTCCTTACATCGTGAAAGAAGCGGTTAATTCTCTCGGCGAAAGAGTCTACAAAGGAAGCCCGAAAGTTATGCGCGAGGTCATGACACCTGAGACAGCAGAATGGATTCGCGAGGCAATGAGGAGAGTCATCACAGAAGGTACAGGACGAAGAGCAGCGACAACAGTAACGAATGTTGCGGGCAAAACAGGAACGGCTCAGGTTGCTGGGAAGGGCGGCTATGCTCCGGGAAAATATGTAGCGTCATTCATTGGGTTCTGGCCGTATGAAGATCCTAAATATCTCATGCTGATTGCCATCGGCGAGCCGTCAAACGGAAGGTACTACGGCGGTGATTTGGCTGCTCCCGTCTTCAAGTCCATACTTGAGGAAATGTCAGAGCTTGAATATTTCTCGCTGTAACTGACTCGCCGGCCTCGTTTACTTTTTGCGGTTCGGATTTTCGGGGAACCATCCTTTTTTGACTCTCTTCGTCTGCTCTTTAAGCTCACGTATGCACCACAGCAGCACAAAACTTAATATGCCGAATATCCCGGAGACTATTTGATTCTCAACCATCAATGAAATTATCGCGCTGATGATTCCCGTTATGAGGAACAAAGGCCAAATCTTTTCCGAGAAATAATACTCGCACTTAACGACAACAGGATGAAAGATTCCCGTGATGATGAAAGCAAAGACTCCTATAATGATTCCTGACCAGTTCAAATTGAATACACTCCCTTTGATTTTGAGTGAACGTATTATAATTCACGCATGAAATTTTAACGGGAAGTGAAAACCTTGACCGCAAAATTATTCTACGATGCCCCTTACGCAAAAGAATTTGACGCAGAATTGTTATCACAGTCCGAGCATGACGGAAAATTTCACATCATTCTTGACCGCACATTGTTTTACCCCGGCGGAGGAGGACAGCCCTGCGACACTGGCACGCTTGACGGTGCTGAAGTCCTTGAAGTTATCGAACACGGAGAAGAGATCATACACATCACAGCTTCACCCGTTGAAGGCAAAATGATTCACGGCGTTCTGAACTGGGAGAAAAGATTCGGGAACATGCAGCAGCATTTAGGGGAGCACCTTTTCGCGGGCGCGTTGTGGAATCTCCATCACATTCACACGGCGCGAATGAGAATCGAGGGCGACAATGTTTCGATTGATACGGACATTCCTGCGGACATCAGCGCGATACTTGAAGCTGAGTCATCAGCAAACGCAGCAATATGGGCAGACATTCCCGCAGAAGTAATTTTCCCTGACATGGCCGAAATCAAAGAGCTTGCGAGGAAATTACCGCCTGAAAACGCAGTCCCCCCGGTCAGAATCATAAAGGTAGAAGGAGTCGACTATGTGCCATGCTGCGGCGTTCATGCCTCGTCAACCGGGCAAGTCGGACTCGTGAAGGTCATATCCTGCGAGAACCACAAGGGCGGCTCAAGAATATATCTGCGGTGCGGGCGTGCTGCGTACAGATGGATCACTTCACTGTATCATGAAGTCAGGAAGGCCGAGTCCGAATTAGTCTGCGGGTATGACGGAATCAATGACAAGATAGCGATCCTCAAGTCTCAGATTCACGCGCTCAAATCTCAGAATGAAGCACTCACAGTAAGATACTTGAAGCCGTTAGTCGATTCGCTTTTGAGTCATGCGGAAGTTTGCGGCCAGTTCAAAATCATATCGCACGTAATGAATCAATCATCACAGGACGAAATCAAGCACTTGTTCAAGCTCATAACGGACAAAGACAAGGACTCAATAGCTATTATTGCGGGCGAAAATGAAGATGGCGTTTTCATCATGGCCGGATGCAACAAAGAGAACAAGAACGTTGATGTGCGTCCTGCATTCAGGAAGGCGATTGAGATTCTCGGCGGCAAAGGAGGAGGGAGTCCCTTCAGTGCGCAGGGATGGGGGAAAAATTCTGAGGCTCTGAACACAGCAATGAATGAAGCTGTAAACATTCTCAAAAATAATATCAAGTGAGGTAAGAAAATGCAGCCTGTAGTATCTTTCTGTATACCAGTCTACAACAATGCAAAAGCGGCAGAAGGCTATCGTGAAGGAGTTATTGAGCTGTGAAGATCCGCGCTTTGAAGTAGTTGTTAGCGATGACAATTCAAGCGAGAACGTAGAAGAATTGCTTTCACGAATCGACGACTCACGCTTCATGTATCACCGAAACGAAAAGAATCTCGGAGCGCATAAAAACTGGCAGCATACTTTAGAGCTTGGGCGGGGCGAATGGCTTTATCTCGTAATGGGCCGGGACAGGTTGCACGGTGATAAAATTCCGAGCCTCATTGAGATTCTTAACAGCGCAAGGGAGAATGATATTGTTGTTCTCAAAGACGGCTACACTTACGGCAACTACTACATGTGCAGCAAGAAGAAAAATAACTGCGTTTACAGCGGCGTTGATGCAATGATTGAGTTCGCAAGAATTGAACATCCTACGGGCGATATTTACAGCCGTGAGATTTTCATGTCCGTGAAGAACCGCAGCATTTATTTTGAGACTTCCGACATGTATCCCGAAGCGCGCCTGAAATTTGCCATGCTCATAAAGGGCAAAGGGACTTACGTAACGAGCGGAGTCCATGTTTACGGAGAAAAGAACGCACGCCTCATAAATTTTGCTGAGACGAAATCAGGCGTTGAGAACGGGAATAATATTTTTGACGCTTATTATGCTCCGAGAAGGACGACTCTTCAGGAATTTGAGCTTATCGACACTATGGACATTGAATTTTCGGGACAATTCAGCAATGATGACGCTGATAGATTTTTCGCCGCAAAATTCCGGGAGCTTCTCACGTTCGTTACGCATGTCTGGTACAGCAGGTGCGGTGATTATGGCTGGTCGTCTCATTACGGGCATTCACCGAGATATGTCGGCAGCATAGAAATGACACGCAACGTCATGGCCGCGTATAAGTCAGTGAAATCTCACCTTCAGGAAAAAGGAAAGTTCACGAAAAGAAGAGAAAAGATTATGCGCGTGAGCTGTGCAAAAACGATCGCAAAATGTATTCTCTATTACCCATTCAAGAGAGCCGCAAAGAAGATTATTCAGACTCTGAAGTTATGGGATTTCCTCACAGAGATAAGACGCAAAATTTCATAGCCAGTGAATTATACTAGAAAGAGGGGTTGACATAATGAAATTATCCGCTATAATTGACCAGACCAGACCAGACCAGACCAGACCAGACCATGACCATCCTATTGTCCGTAAACAGGAGCGCAATTCATCGTTAGAGCTTCTGAGAATTGTAGCTATGCTGATGATAGTAGCTTTTCATTTCTTCAGGCACGGCGGATTTGATTTCCCGGAAGATTCATTCACTGTGAACAGGATTTATTATCAATTTGTGCTGATGTTCGGCAATTTCGGGAATGCTGTATTTGTGCTTCTTTCTGGTTATTTCTTGATATTGTCTGACAGGCTGAAGCCTCAAAAGCTCGTCAATTTTTGGGTTCGCATGGTGTTCTATTCGGCAGCTTTTTACACGCTGGGAGTGTTAGCAGGCAGGGCAGATTTCAGCGCGAAGGGTATATTGTCAGTTATCCGTCCTGTTACAAAATTCCGATGGTGGTTCGCAAGCACATATATTATTTTGTACCTCATTCATCCTTATCTGAATATGTTTCTTAAGCGCATGACAAAGGAAGAGTACAGAAAGTTTCTTGCTGCTGTTTTCTGTTACTGGTGCATAATTCCGATGCTGACCAAGTCAAATTTCGGGGCTAACGCGCTCATAAACTTCATGTGCCTGTATTCGCTTGCGGGGTATTTCAGGCTTTGGGCTGATGATGTTTACGGGAAGAAATATATCTTATACGGAGCAATCTTTGCTGTGATGAATTTCGTGATGATACTGTTGCTTGATGCTGCTGTGATGAAATTTCCTGTTCTCAGCAATTACGCTGTTTACTTCACGGGGCTTATGAACTGCCAAGAAATATTGAGGCCGCTTATTGTGCTGACGGCTTTGTCGCTGGTGCTCGGCTTCAGGGGGCTTGACATACCGCACAGAAAAATCATCAGCGTTATTGCCGCTTCATCATTCGGAGTGTACCTAATACATGACGGCGCGGCAGGACATTTCTTGTGGCGCGAAGTTTTCCGCAACTCATCATTCACTCACAGCCCGTATCTTATACCGTACTCGCTCGCAGTAACCTTGACCGTATACATCTTCTGCACGATCACTGAATTGATACGCTCAAAAATTTTCAGGACTCTCACACGCGGTTACCTGTCGTAAAACAAAACCCCCGGCAATTTTCACCGGGGGCAGATTCATTCCGCAGTTATTTTCCGGGCTTCCCCAAAAGTTTGAACATGTTCGCTTTATAGAATTCGACTCCGGGCTGGTTGAAAGGATTGATCCCGCTGATGTACCCCGACACACCGCACGCATACTCAAAGAAGTAGAACAATTCTCCGAGTGATCTCTCGTCCTGTGAAGGAATGCTCACCATCAAGTTCGGGACTCCTCCGTCAACATGCGCCGCTATTGTTCCCTGCATCGCGCACTGATTAACCCAGCTCATATTCTTTCCAGCAAGGTAGTTCAGCCCGTCAAGATCATTTTCCTGCGACGAAAGCACAAAGTCTTTTCTCGCGTTCTCAATCTTCATGACAGTCTCAAACATTATCCTGTCGCCGTCCTGTATGAACTGTCCCATTGAGTGAAGATCCGTCGTAAGGTCAACGCTTGCCGGGAAAATTCCGCGCTGGTCTTTGCCTTCTGACTCTCCGTAAAGCTGCTTCCACCATTCTGATATATAGTGCATAGCCGGCTCATAGTTCGCGAGGATCTCTACTGTCTTCCCTTTGCGGTGAAGAATGTTGCGTAACGCCGCATACTGTAACGCAGGGTTATCATCAAATGCTTTGTTCAATGCGACTTCACGGCCCGCAGCAGCTCCGGCCATGAGGGACTCAATGTCAGCACCGCTCGCGGCAATCGGAAGAAGTCCCACAGCCGTCAACACGCTGAACCTTCCGCCAACGTCATCAGGAATCACGAACGACTCATAGCCCTCTGTGTCAGCAAGAGTCTTCAATGCCCCGCGAGCCTTGTCGGTCGTAGCGTAGATACGTTTTGCGGCCTCTTTAGCTCCGTACTTCTTGATGAGAAGATCCCTGAACACCCTGAAGGCTATTGCTGTCTCTGTCGTTGTCCCTGACTTTGAGATTACGTTGACGGAAAAATCATGACCCTCAAGCAAGTCTATTACGTCCTGTATGTACGTGCTGTTCATGCTGTTCCCGATGTAATAGATACGCGGAGTCTTTCGTGCTTCGGGTGACAAGTCATTGTAGAAGCCATGACGGAGAAATTCTATCGCCGCCCTCGCTCCGAGATATGAGCCTCCTATGCCTGCTACGAGCAATATCTCTGAGTCGCTCTGTATCTTCTTTGCCGCCATTTTGATGCGTGAAAATTCTTCCTTGTCGTAATTGACCGGGAGATCTATCCAGCCTAAGAAATCATTTCCCGCACCCTTGCGAGATTTGAGAAGGTCAGCAGCCGCGAGCGTTATTGCTTTCATGCTGTCGACTTCATGAGGACGTACGAATTTCAGCGCGTTTGAATAGTCAAAGCCTGTCATGAAATTTATTGCCTCCTGTGAAAATTTTTTTGTGGATGGGTATATTGTATCAACAAATCGCCGGAATAACACTGCGAAAAAAAAAACGGGCAGTACAGTTTATGCCATACCGCCCGGAAAAGTTTTTACTGCGCTGTCGTTAATGTGTAGCTTCCTGTTGTGATTGTTCCGCTTCCGCTCGTGCTCGTTACGTTTGAATTGCCCGTAAGAGTCCACGTTGAGCCTGACTCTACTACAACATTCACTGTGCCGCCTGAAGACATTGTGATCGCCCCGGTGAATGTCGAGCTGTCCTTCAGGTTAAGCGTGAGCGATGATGACCCGTCAACGATAATATTTCCGGTGATGTCCTGTCCTGAAGCATTAAGCGTTACACTTCCGCCGTTGCTCCCTGAAGTTCCCCATTCCTGGCCCTCAGCGCGCAGGAAATTCCCGGATGAGTCATTGTTCGTTATTGTTACGCCCGAAAGATTGATTGTCGTTGTCGTGTTCGTTACGCAGAATATATCACCGTTCGCGTTCGTAATGCTTCCGTCAGTCATCGTGAACGTTGAAGCACCGCTTGAAGCATCTTTCGACATCGACTTGTAGATCAAGACAGCCTGATATGTAGTGTCCTGACTGTTCTTTGTGTTGTGATTCGCCGTGAGCTTGCAGTCAGTGAGATTTACGGAATTTCCGCCCTCAATAACGACAGCCTGAGCTACATTCGCGGTCAAGTCAGCATCCGTAACAGTAATCGCCGCCGTTGAGTAAATAGCCGGTGAGCCTGTGCCGTTTGTGGTGTATGAGCCTCCGTTTACCGTAACAGTTCCGCCGCCGCTGTCCGAACGTATAGCCGCTGATGATCCGCCTGATGTTGTTATTGTGAGGTTGCTCGCGTTCATTATGCCGCCGCCGGTTGTCATTATTCCGCCGGAATTGTTCGAGCTTGTTGTGATTGTCGCGTCAGAAATTGTTACTGTCGTTCCGTCGCCCTGATTGTTGCTTGAGTTGCTGTTGTTCCCGCCGTAAGAGAAAACCGCATTGCCGTATTTCGCGTTTGTTGTGATTTTCGTTGACGAGCCTGTGATTGTCAGCTTTGAGCCGCCCGACGCAAGTATAGCCGCGTTCGTTCCCTTCCAGTCGTAATCATCATTCTGCCCGGAGACATCGCCCGTTTTCGTTACGGTTATGTTGCTGTAGGTTGCTGATGATCCGTCAGTGAGTGAGAGAGCATGAGTCCCGGCTGTCGTTGATGAGTATGACTCGCCCGTTGTTGTCTCGGACTCGGTTTCGGTCTCGGTCTCAGTGCTTGTCTTGTCATCGCTCGTTGTTGTTGGAGTCTTGTCTTCACTTGTCGGACTCGGTTTTGTGTCATCGCTTGTTGTTTTTGCTGACACTGTTACAGTTCCGAGAGTCGTTTTTGCGATTTCCTGATTCGGTTTTGACGCATACGGGACTAACGCGACTGCTATAACGTTGCTTCCTGCTGACATTGCCGACGTGCTGAAAGAAATCGTTGCTGATGATGTCGAACTCGCCGTGATTGTTACGCCGTTTGCTGACGGTCTGAACTCGCCCGTGCTGACTCCTGGTGAAGTCGTTGATGCTGAAAGTGAATCGTTGACGTAAACGCGCCAAATGTCCGTCTCGAACCCAAGCGATAATGTTACGGGGCTTAATGTCTCACCCTGCGTTACCTGAGTCGCTGTTGATTTCGAGAGTGATTTTGCTGACGTGCCTGCGTTGTAGCTGATTGAGTCGTCCGTGAGAGTCCCGTCTGAGTTGAGATTGCCTTCTGTTATTAACTCGTTCACGTATGACTGAACCTCTGTGTCTGTGCCTGTGCCTGTCTGACTCTGAATCTTTACATCATCTCCGCCAGAACCGCCTCAGCTTGAACCCATCACCGAAAACGCAAGCACCATCAAAAACGCCATGCAAAGCCAAAATTTTGCTGCCTTCAATGTTAAAACCTCCTGCAAAAATCTTCCATTCTGTTCATTGACTCGATAAGAGTCTCCATAGACTGGGTGCAGGCAATCCTTATATAGCCCTCGCCAGTCTGCCCGAATGCGCTGCCCGGCAATACAGCAACTTTTGCTTCATTGAGTAACTGCCACGTAAACTCTTCGCTCGTTAATGAAGTCTGTGATATGTCGGGGAACAAGTAGAACGAACCTTCAGCCCTGTGGCACTTCACCCCCTTCATAGCGTTTAATCTTGCCTCAACCGCTCTCATTCTTTCGCCGAAAATTTCCGCCCGCTCTTTCACTTTCTCGTCCTGAGTGTTGAGGGCATATTCTGCGGCTTTCTGTGAGAGGGTATTTACGCCGTAAGTCTGGTACGATGACAGTACGCACATAGTGTTGATTACGTTCTGGGGCGCGAAAAGGTAGCCTATTCTCCATCCCGTCATACAATGGCTCTTTGAGAGTCCAGCGGCTAATAGCGTTCGTTCCTTCATGCCGGGAATTGTCGCAAAGCAAACATGCTCGCCGCTGAATATCATTGACTCGTAAATCTCATCGCTGAGGACAAACAAATCTCTTTCCTCCGCAAACTGTGCGATCTCCTCAAGCTGTTTCCTTGTCGCGACTCTCCCTGAAGGATTCCCCGGATAATTCAGAATGATTCCTCGTGTATGTGATGTTGCTGATGCTCTCAGTTCCTCGATTGTAGGCGCGAAATTATTTTCCTCGCGCGTTTTTATTGGGACCGGGACTCCTCCGTTGCCTTTGATCTGAGCTTCATACGGCGTGAAGTACGGCTCAATAAGCATGACTTCATCACCGGGATTCAGAAGCGCGCCGAATGCCAGCCACGGAATGTGCAATCCTCCGACCGAAATATATACGTTGTCGGGTGAAGACTTGAGTCCGTGATGGCGTTCCCAATATGCGCAGGCTGCCTCGCGTGTCTCAATATATCCCTGCAACGGCGGGTAATGCGTGAAACCTTCTTTTGCTGCCCTCGCTCCAGCGTCAACAACATCAGGCTCCGTAACAAAATCCGGCTCGCCTATGCTGAGATTGAGTACTCCGTTCATTTTCTCTATGGCCTGAAAGACTCGAATCATGCCCGATGGTTTAGAGTCCTTGAATTTTCTTGCAAGCTCCATGAATTACACTTCCTTAAAATTTGTTGGATTGGCAAAATAATATCATAAGAACGAAATAATACGGATAATTTTTATGAGAGGGATAAATTTTTCTGTTACGAGAATCATATCGGCAAAAACAATTGTCAACCGAATAAAAATTTTTGGGTTTACAATTGCCAAAATAATACCCCCAGAAATTTCCCGGGGGCTTTGTCTCATAATCACAAACTCAGAACGGCCACCACCAAGAATTTTTGCCCGATAACCTTTTGAGTGCCTTCTTTGCTCCCGAATGTCCCATCTCTGAAGCGCGCGTGTAATGTTCTTTCGCCGTGTCAAGATTTCTGCTGACTCCCTGCGCGTGTTCATGCATTCGTCCTATCATGTATTCTGATGATGAGTTCCCGTTTTCTGCTGACTTCCTGAAAATTTCGAGGGCTTCCGTGTACTGCTTTGCGTTGTAGAGTCTCATTCCCTCTTGGTACAGATCTTCAGGGGACGGCGTTACGGGTTCTTGAGGCTTGTACGTGTAATCCTGAGACGTGAGAATGATATTGACGCACATGTTCTGAGAGTAAATATCACCGGCAAATCCCGCAATACGGTAATACTTCAGGGCCATGAAAGAGTCGCGCTTCACACCGAGTCCGTAGTTGTACATGTCAGCAAGAAAGGCAGACGCAGGAACATTCCCCCCGTCAGCATAATCACGAACGAGACTAAGCGCACGAGAATAGCACGATACATCCCCGGAAATTTCCGCAAGCCTCAGAATCTCAGCGAACAATGACGGATCATTTTCACCCTGTGCAATGAGCCTCCGTGCATGACGCAGCAGCTGATGATTATTCCCCCTCAATGACTCCGAGTAACCTTCACGCCCGTCAAAATAATCCGCGAGAATCAACGCCGCTTCCCTGTCGTGAGATGTCATATTCTCCGTGAGGTGTGAAAGTTTTACCGCCCGCAAAGTGTCTTCAGGCAATAACGGGTAATCTACATCCGCCCGCATTTGTTGAAGCATGGCCGAGCTTAGTTCATGCTCATAGCCGAAATCGATATTTATCTCCGCGCAATTTACTGCCGTTTCCTTTTCGCCCAATGAGTAATACAGAGCCGCCGCAAAAAGATTGTTCGTCCAGTCCTCTCGCAAAGTGTTGTCTCTCATAATCTCCGCAAGCTCAAGAATATTTTTCCGCGACTCATCATTCACTCCATCTTTCAGCAATGTATTAATCCTGTACTTTGTTGCCTCAAGTTTATACGGATCTTTGCGCAATACGGGCCGCCAAACTTTGTCGAACTCGTCGAAGCACTTCTCAGCCTCATACGAATCATCAACATCAAGAGCAGTCCTAGCGCGGTAAAACCAGTAAGGAGGGTATACCCTGAAATCATCCTCAATAGCCTTAAGCATTCGGAGCTTTCTTGACGGGGTATCAGGCTCATCGACAGCACGATAAAAATCATCAAGCGCGCGCTGTACGAGCCTGTACTCATCAGGAAGGTGATATTTGTTGAGGAGATTCCACGATGACGAGAGCAATTGCTTCTGTAACTCGTTGAAGTCTTTCATGTCTTCAGCTTTGAGACGGAACAATTCAGCGTTGAGATTGATACTTTGATTAACGGCTTCTGCTTTCTCAAGGAAATAACCGGCGGTACATGCGGAGATGAGTCTTCCGAGTCCAACGAAAAATTTTCCGGCGTTCTCATCACCTGCGAGGACTCCGCGTGAAATTTCTGCCATTTCTGAGAGAGCGTATTTGATTCTGATGCTGCTTTGAGCGTCATAACGTTTGCGGATTTCGTCTGACTCTTCCTGACGCAGTTTCTTGTTGTGTGATATGTCTAGAAGTTTGCGGTAAAGCTCTGTGATTTCGGGGTCTGAACGTATATTGCCTATGCTGAGATTGTTTATGATGTTCTGATATTCAGCGTCAAGAATGATTCTGTCCTGTGCCGACAAGATTCGGTGCAAAGATACAACGGCCATGTTCAAAGCAAGCATAGTGTGCTGAGGGTCATATGATTCTTGAGCGCGTGAGTCAGAAAAGAGCATGAGGGAAATAATTGCTGACAAAAAAATTTTCCTCATCAATTTTTCGCCTCCATTTTTGTGTGTCAGATTTGAGTCCTCCATGCCCGCAATAATTCCCCGGCGGTGAAATCGGGCGCGAGATTATTTTCCTTCAGCATTTGCTTGACTGTCGCAGCGTTGAAGGGGTCGCCGCACTTCACAGAGTCAAAAGCTACTGCCTCCATCAGCCCGGCAAAATCTTTGTGTTCTTTCAGCCATGAGAGAATATGTTTCTTCTTTGCGCGTTTCTCTGCGTCTTTGCTCTTGTCGCGTGTCTTGTACGAGTAAGCCGCGTATGCTTTCTGAATGCTCTTGTAGCCCCAACCCTGTGCGTCGTCTAACACTTGGCCGGTGTCCTTGTCGACAACAACATAACGCTTGTCATATTCGCTTGAGAGATCCGCGGACTCAATCACTGCTATATTTCCTGCTGGCATTTTGATTCCTCCTGAAATTTTCCCCTCGAAATTAATTCCTCGTAGTCGATACGGCCAGGACTAATCTTTATACTGTCATCTATGCAGCGTCCTTCCGCGAGAAGTTTATTTGAGTACGCAAAAAGCATTTCCGTTACAGTATGAATCGCATTTGCGTTACACGGAATCTCTGAGACATGCATTATGATTTGAGCACCGCTGTTCGTTTTGTTCTGCCTGATACCAATCCACCACAGGCAAATGAAAATTCTGCGGTTTTCTTTGCGCTTTCTGCTGTATACTCCGCAGATTTCTACGTCAAATCCATTCTTCAAATTACGGTACAAGCACGGCTCAAAGTCAATATTCTTAATCTCGTAAGGGTATCCGAGTTCTTTCTGCATTTCGATTACACTTTTGGGATATTTCATGATTTTTCCTCCCTGCAACAAAAACGGAGAAGCAATATTTTTATCACTCCTCCGCAGATTTTCTCAGAATTTCAGAGTCTCACCTTCACGCGGAACATATACACGGTCGCCGAGGCTTTGAGCTTTCACGAACTCTCTTACTTCATCGCTGCTTGTCATCGTGTGATTCACTGCGTCCATATGAACGGCGATAATTTTTGCTTCCGGCATCGCTTTATACATGCGGAGAATGTCATCTTTGCCCATTATGAGACTCCCTTCAATGCCATTCACCATAGCATAGCCCGTATTCATTACGATGACTTCAGGCTTGTACATATTGAGCGCGACTTCAACAAACGGATGCCATGTAGTATCGCCGACAACGTAAAGAGTCTTCAGACCGTCAGACTGAAACACGAATCCCATAGCGTCCCCGGCAAATTCAGCCATCGCAGGAACAGAATACAGCTCATCCGGCCCGTGCTGCCCTGATGTGCGTGATATTCGCATGTTCTTGAAGGGTGTATTTTTCCCGACAACCATGACATTTGTGAATCCCTGCTCGCGAATCGTGCGTGCGTCCCCGGCATTCTGTACGAAAAACGGAATATCTTTCGGGAGAATCTTTTGCGCGGATTCGTCCCAGTGGTCTAAATGCGTGTGAGTGAGAATTACCGCGTCAATACCCTTTATGACCTCTGAGGCAGGCTCGGCCATGTCGATTAACGGTATGCGCTTGTCGGAATTTGGAGTCCCATCGAAACCCGGATATGCTCCCTTGTCAGCCAAAAACGGATCAACAAGAAAGACATTCCCGGCGTAAGTGATTCGTGCTGTTGCGTTGCGTACGTGCGTGTAGGTTATACCGTCAGCAAAAGAAATCCCCGAAATGAACAATGACAAAAACAAGGCCGCTAAAATTTTTGTGACTCTCATGATTTTTCCTCCTTCTGTCAACAAAAAACGGAGAAGCAATTTCTCACTCCTCCGCAAAATTCCAAGCTGTTATGTTTCCTGCTGACTATTTACCTGCTAAGTATTCATTCATGCTCGCGGCGGCTCTTCTTCCTTCACCCATCGCAAGAATTACTGTCGCTGCTCCGAGTACTATATCACCGCCGGCCCATACACGCGGGATGCTCGTCTTCTGGTTCTCGTCAACGATGATATTTCCCCATTTCGTTGTGTTGAGTCCTTCTGTTGTCTGAGCCATTAACGGGTTCGAGTCATTGCCCAATGCGATAACAGCCGCGTCAATGTCGAGAACGTGTTCAGTTCCGGGGATTGCTACGGGCTTTCTTCTGCCGGATTCGTCAGGCTCGCCAAGCTCATACGTCAAAAGCTCAACGCCTACGAGTCTTCCTTTGTCATCGCCGATAAACTTTGTCGGGTTCTCTAAGAAGTGGAAATCGACTCCCTCTTCAAATGCGTGCGCTACTTCCTCGATCCTTGCGGGCATCTCTGCGCGTGTCCTTCTGTAGACGCAGTAGACCTTCTCAGCACCGAGTCTTAACGCCGTTCTTGCGCCGTCCATTGCCACGTTGCCGCCGCCGAATACAGCGACTCTCTTCGCGTCATACATGGGTGTGTCTGCATGTTCACGGTCATATGCCTTCATGAGGTTTGAGCGTGTGAGATACTCATTCGCGCTGAAAACTCCGATAAGGTTCTCGCCCTCAATGTGCATGAACTTGGGAAGCCCCGCGCCTGTTCCGATAAATGCCGCGTCAAATCCCTGCTCCGTCAAAAGCTGGTCAAGTGTTGCAGTCCGTCCAACAAGGAAACTTGTCTTGAACTCAACGCCCATACGCTTGAGATTCTCAACTTCTTTTGCGACGAGTGCCTTCGGAAGCCTGAACTCAGGAATACCATAAACCATGACTCCGCCGGTCTTCTGGAACGCCTCAAACACCGTAACGCTGTGTCCTTCCCTGCGAATGTCAGCCGCAACCGTGAGTCCCGCAGGCCCTGAACCGATAACGGCGACTTTCTTCCCGGTCTCAGGCTTGGGAGTCGGGACGGTGATTTTGTCGTTCGCTCTCTCCCAGTCTGCTACGTAGCGTTCAAGACGGCCGATAGCAACAGCTTTCTCCGGGGACTTCAGCATTTTTCCGATTGTGCAGTGATCCTGGCACTGTTTCTCCTGAGGGCAGACTCTTCCGCAGATGGCCGGAAGCAAGTTTGTTGTCTTTATCGTGTCAATTGCTCCCTTGAAGTCTCCCTGCTGAATGTGCTTGATGAACTCAGGAATCGGAACTCCTACGGGGCAGCCTTTCTTGCACGGTGCTGTGGGGCACTGTATGCAGCGTTCAGCCTCGACTCGCGCCTGTGTCTCTGTGTAGCCTAACGCGACTTCCGACATGTTATGCGCGCGGACTCCCGGCTCCTGCGAGGGCATTTCCTGCTGAGGTATCGCAAACCTGTCTTTGTTCGTTAATGTTTTTCCCTCAAGACCCGCCCAGATTTTCGCGGCTTCTTCCTGTAACATTTCTGTTGTCTTGTGTTCGCTCATCGTCTAAGCACCCGCCTTTTTCCCGGCATCAAGGCCGATTCTGCATTTGTGGTCTGCTTCCTTCTCTTTGTCCTTGAAGGCTGTCATTCTCTGCATCATGTTGTCAAAGTCAACTTCATAGCCGTTAAATTCGGGGCCGTCAACGCAGACAAACTTTGTCTTTCCTCCGACACTAACGCGGCAGCATCCGCACATACCTGTACCATCAATCATTATCGTGTTAAGTGATGTCGTTATAGGCACTCCGAAAGGCTTTGCGGCGGCGACGCAGAACTTCATCATGATGGCCGGGCCGATTGAAACAATCTCGCTTACTTTCTCTTTCTCGCAAATTTCCGTGAGAGGTGCTGTAACAACTGCTTTGCGACCATATGAGCCGTCATCCGTAACAACTATAAGCTCATCGCTGGCTGCTCTCATTTCGTCCTCAAAGAAGAGAAGATCTTTTGTCCTTGCGCCGATGATTGTTACTACCTTGTTGCCGATTTTGTGATTTGCTTCAACAATAGGGTGAAGAGGTGCTATACCGATTCCGCCGCCTACGCAGAGGACTATGCCGTCTTTTTTCTCGATGTGCGTGGGCTTTCCGAGAGGCCCGACAAGAACGGGTACATTGTCGCCGACGTTGAATGTCTCTGAGAATCTGCGAGTCGTTGCTCCGACTGTCTGGAATACGATTGCGATCCAGCCTTCCTCGGCGTTTGCGTCCGCGATGGTTAAGGGTATGCGTTCGCCGTAATCCTCATCAAGCTGGAAGATGATGAACTGCCCGGCTTTTCTGTTGCGGGCGATTTCGGGTGCTTCAACCTTGAAATAATAAACGCTCTGATCTCTTTCCTTGTCATAAGAGAGCTGGCGTTTCTCAAGAATCTTATGCAAAAATTTTTCCCCCTCATATAAAGATTATTGTTAGGAAAATGGATAATTAACCCGCAAATAATATGACAAAATTCACGATTGCACAAGCACATTAAAGCATTCAGTTTCACGTCATCGACTCAATTCTTAATGACTCAATTCTTCATTGTCGTCTGAAAATTTGAGTACCCTGCGCGTCATTGAGTGTTTGATTTTCGGGCATCGATTCAGGATTAAGAGTCCCGGAATCGAATCGTCGAATCGGTCTTGAGTGACTTAGAACAAAATCGGCGAATCGGTTTCGAGTGACTTAGAACAAAATCGGCGAATCGGTTTCGCAAGACTCAGAATCGAATCGATGACGCATTTATGAAATCTTAAAAATTTATTGATTTATGCTAAGATTTGCTTTCCTGAAAATTTCCACACAATTCGGAGGTATCAATCTCATAAAAACAGTAAAAGGTGTAATTGCCTCAATGCTTTTGGTTCTGCTGATTGCCGGGTCAGCACACGCCGTGAGCATAAAGGGGCAGGACATCAGCACGATACCCGACATACTCAGACATGCGCGGGGACTCACGGGCAAGAACGTACAGCTTGAGCTGAGGAAGGACTCACTTCTTCGGATTCATGATGACGGACTGCTTAATTTGCGCTACAACATCGGAAACGGCGACAAGGATTCATCGCTCGGCAAGATAAAGGACTACACCTATAGGACAGGTGTTAATACAGTACGACAATTTAATACTTTACGTTTCACTCAAACTAATATGCTGGATAATGGGATTTCAGCGATATTGACGGAGACAAAATTCGGCGGCAATAAAGTTTTAATCACCGCATCGAGACTTCTAGCTTCATTAATATCTGATAGTTATTTTGCCGTGGCTCCCCGCTCTGTAGACCTAAAATACGTTACTAATTGGTTCTATGACATATATTTTGTCGATGTAAGCAAAAACGATGACGGCAAGATTTCACAGTCCCGGTTCGGTACGTGGCGTTATCCTAATCAAACTGATGGCAAAAATTCAGGCTACCTCAAGGACATTGATACAGGAATTTTCGTTGACGGCTTTGACGGTGAGCTTGTTGTCGCCGCTACAATGACAGTCACGAATGACAACATAAAATCTGCTGTCGACTACAGAACCAAGACTGTTGGCGCAAGGTTCGATTTCTGGGCGTTGTTCGCTGATGAATCCGGCAATGTCCAGTACAAGAAGCTCGACAGCCTCACTCAGACGAAAAGCGGCTTTGTTGCACCCGGCCTTAACGGAATGATAAACGCTCTCGATGTCGAATGGTCAGCAAGAAATCCTATAAACACGGCAGCTTCTCCTTACATGGTAATCAAGACAGCAGCGGGCGACTTCAACAATGACGGCTTCGCGAATGAAGTTGCTGTGATTGCGGCCGACATGAACGGAATCTATATGTGGATGTATCAGCTCGAGTACAAAAACAGCGCGTTCACTATCAGAACCATGAAGGACAAGACAACTATTTTCAGCTACCGTTACCCTCAGCTACCGTTACCCCGATTACTTCAGCAAGTGGAGCTATAACGGCTGGAACAGAACGCCCGGTGCTGACATTCTCGCCGGGGATTTTGACGGCGACGGAAAGACGGACATCGCGGTAATCTTCCAGGGGGATTTTCCTTCAGGCGAGCGCAACGCAATGTTGTTCGGCGGAACGGTCAAGACACTTCACACAAATCTCTACAAATGGGACAACAATACAGGAGACCTCAAAGCAACGCCGTATGAAGTCAACGACTATGAAAACCGTCTCGAAAGACCCTTCACACAGAAGAGGATAGGTTATTCTGGCATGTATCATAATCACTACTACTATGACGTAAGAGGCTACACGAGGGAGCTTAACATGTCGTGGGGAGGCTTCAAGGCGACAGTGCTTGACATTGACGGGGACGGAAAAGACGAGATAGCCTTAGCTGGTTACAGGTCGCGTATGTACTACCATGTCAAAGATACTGATCAAAAAGACGTTAAAGGCGGAGCTGACAGGCACGCGGAGTACAGAGTCAGGCCGTATCTCTCGCTGGTGAGAATGGACTCTGACGGCAGGCTGAAGAGTTCAAGAATATACGAGGGCGATCCCATAATCGACAAGCGTTACACGAGCTATAACGGCTGGGACGAGAACAACACGGACAACTGGAATGCGTTTCAGCTTCAGGAATGCGCCCTTGCTCCCGTAGACACAAACGCGGAATTATACCCCATCGCTGACCGTGAAATTGCCATAGCTGCCGGGGCTTTCTACGGTCAGACCGGGCTTGCGAAGGAACGTGATGACCTTGCGCTGCGTCTTTACGGCGGAAAAATGATACTCTTCAAGAGCAGCGGTTCAACTTTGAGCAGCGCGCAGACTCTCACGGCGGACGGAACATCGGCGCTTGTCGCGGGTGATTTTGCCTCAGAGGGTATAGAGCTGGGCCGCCCGGTATTTATCACACAGCCGAGGGACAAAACGTATATGGCGGTCATTCAGGCTCCCCCGTTCCATGTTGATACTGTTTCAGCGGACGGAAAAACCGTAACTGCAAATCCCGTGAATTTCTCATACGTAAGCGGGGCTAAAGTGTCATACGGAAAAAAATCATCAAATTCACAGGTTCAGACGACAAAATTCGACATGCACAGCTCAATCGAGACAATTTTTGCTATGGACTCTGACATGACACGAAATGTTATCGGAGGAGCAAAGACAGCAGCGAACGTTTACGGCGCTGTGAAAAACATCGTCAGCATAATTCCGGGCACATCAAACTTTGAGTCATTGGTCAAGAAGGCGAAATCTGTTGACGGCGCAGCAAGCTCTGTGTTCAAATTCCTCGACAATATCACCGACAAGGTAGAGACTATCAACGTCGGAGATCACCGCAAGAGATCAGGACATTCTCGGCTATGTTGAAGCCAGCCAATATATATGGCGTTACCCGATTGTAACGAAGCCCGCCCCTAAGTTAGGGACAATGAGCGATGACGCAAAGTATCTCACGAAACAGGATTTCGTTACGTTTACGATCTACGGCAAGACGACTCCTACAACGGGCGTGTCAGCGTCAGATTACCAGCCCAGGCACGAGAACGGGAATCTATTCTCATATCCTGCTGCTGTCGCCAACATTGACGGTTACAGCCACATTCAGAAAGAGCTGACTCGGAAAGAAAACATACAGTTTGGCGCGAGTAATGCGGGTACTGTGATGTTCACACAAGTAAAGGCTAACGAGACGACCGAGTCAAAGAAAGTTCAGACGGGTTATATTACGACGGCTCTTTCACTTGTTGACAGCATATTCGGAACAAACCTCGCGAAAATTCCTGAAGGCGGTACAGGCCCGACATACACTCGCAAAGAAAGCTCAAGCGAGCAAATCAGCTGGGAGCTTCCGAGGGCGGCATCATCACTTCTTGACAGAGGCTATACGACTGAGTACCAAGCGTTTGTAGCTGAAGACGGCGCAGTAACATGCGGGTTTGCCGTGAAGGAGTTCAGCAATTATAACAACCTGTTCAACTCCGCCAGCCTCTACAGGACTCTTCCTGACCCTGCATTCCCTCTCCCCTACAAGTTCAAGAACTCTGACTCAAGCACACAGCTTCCGAAATTCACCGCTAACCCAAGCCGGGGCGAGGCGATGGAGATTCGCGGCGCAAGGTTCTACGCGATTGACTTCAACAGGTACACTTCATCACGTCTTCTCAAAGGCGCAAGGTACAGAGTCGAGATACCCATCTACAACGCGAGCTTCACTGCTGCCAATAACGTAAAAGTCAGTCTCTACTGGGTAAAGGACAGGACAGCGGAGTCATTGAGTCAAAAGCAGCTTATCGGGACTCAGAATTTGGGCAATATTCCGGGCTGGTCAAATCTCGGCAACAATAAGACGTGGGCAAAATTTGAGTTTATTCCGAACATGGTCGAGAACACAAATAATCAGCATTATCAGCTTTACGCGCTCATTGACCCTGACGGAGCATTAACGGAAGTCCACGAGAACAGAGACTTGGCGAAAGACTCCGGCGGAAACAATGAAGGCTACATTGAGTTTTCAGTCGAGACAGTAGAATCAGCGAAGGCTACAGCGTCATTCTATGCGGGAGAGTTCAGAGCGAGCCTCAGCTATGAAGATATTGTATTCCCGGAGATGACATACAGCGGATATACTTCATGGGGCGATTTCTACAACGCGAAAATAGCAGGCACACAAGGCCCTGTCGAACTGGAAGTAACAATCACCAACAAGATGGACTTAACGATTCCGAGAGTCGAGATACTAGCGATATATTTCGACGATGATCTCTGGAACACGCAGCACGAGATAGGCTGCGCGCATTTCGCCAGAAACATAACGCTGTTCCCGTATGAGACATACAGCTACACATTCACGATAGCCGATGATGTAGCGAATGAGCTTCGCAAGGTAGGATTAACCAACACGGCTTGCAGCTATACTCCGCGCTCGCTTTTTGAGATTCTCAGCATAAATGAATCGGAAGCTGCTTTATCGGGTGATGCTGATCCTCAGTTTGAGATCTTCAGCGGGGACATAAGCGCAGATGTTGAAGTTGAAGAGGAGACCGACACCACGAGCTACTATGACTCAGTAATCACTCAGACATACGAGATGTCGAATGATGTCGCTGTTTACTGGCGTGTTGAAAGTATAGCCGACGTTATCACAGACACGAGCGCAGACTTGTACGTCAAAGACTCAGCAGCATCGCCCGCAACGCCTGAAGAGTTTTCGCTTGTATGGGATCCTTCTGACGCAGAGACAAACATGACAAGCACAGCAGCGTTAACCATAAGCACGATACCCGGAGTAACGAGAGCGGGACAATATGCTTTCAGGATTCAGATTTCGGAGGACGGCGAGACGTGGAAGGACAAAGAAGCGTTAACGTTCGGAGATGTTTCGGGCAGTTCATCATCAGTCAGCAATTTCGGCACAAGCTCTTCAAGCGGCGGATGTGATTCGGGGCTTAATGTGTTAGGACTCGGATTGATTGCGGCTGCGTTAATGATGAGGAAGAAAAATTTTTAGGGAACAATAACAGACAAAATACCCTCCGTGAAATTTGCGGGGGGATTTTTTTTGCCGTGATTAAACAGTGATAGACTGTAACAAGTTTCAAGAAAGGACGTGAAATTGATGGCCAATGAGAGAATAGAATGGATTGATTTTTCACGGGGCTTAGTCATAATTCTGATGGTTTGGGGACATGTTATGCCGCTGGGTCTCACGGGACAAATTTTAACCGTATTCCACATGCCTTTTTTCTTTGTCATGGCGGGCTATGTACTGAACGCGGAAAAATGGTCAGATAATTTGCGGGACTTTGCGAAAAAGACGGCCAAGAGATTATTGCTTCCATATTTTTTGACTGAGCTTATCTGGTATCCTGTTTGGTTTGTCTTCTCACATCGCTTAGGGTTCATGACTCGTTTATGGAGTCTTTCGGAAGCTGATCCCCTCAAAGCGTTCATTACTATTTTTCTTGGAGCAGTCAACAATAATTATGACACGGCTCTTGAAGCTCCTTTGCTGATTGGGCCTATGTGGTTTTTCCCGTGCCTTTTCTTTGCTGAAATAGTTTTCCTCATTCTGTACAAAACTTTCGGAAGTGATTTCGTGAAATTCTCAGCGTCTTTGCTAATCACATCAGCGTTGGGCTTTGCGCTGGGGAAATATTATCCTTTGCCGATGAGTTTCGATATATCTTTGACCGTTCAGGTTTTTATTTTTGCGGGCGTTTCAATGAGGAAGCATAAACTTGCAGAAAGGGAGAAGCTGTTTGTTCCTGCCTGCGTAATCTCGCTGCTTCTTGTGTTAATTTCGCTCAAGTTTAATCAGCCTGTCGATATGAGCTTCAGAATGTACTATAACCCCGTCTTGTTTTATACCGGCGGTATTGCAGGAACGATTCTAATAATGAAATTTTCCATGATATGCACGAAGTACAGCCAAGCAAGAATCATCAGCCTCATAAAATACTGCGGACTTCAAAGCGTTATTGTTGTAGCTGTTCATATTCCGGTTGTGATGATCATCTACGATTTCATTGCGGCGTTCACTCCCTACAAAACGCAGGCACTTCTTCAATCAAACTTCCTCGTTGCTTTTTTCACGGCCGGGATTGCGATTGCGATTCCTTTGCTCGCTGCTAAATATTTAGGAAGGAAGCCAATCATCAAATATTTTTGCCAGTAAAAAAAATACCCTCCACGCAAAAACGGGGGGCATTTCGTTACCGTTATCCTTTTGCTTTTGTTACGAGTCTCGCTCCGAGTTCGTATGCTTTCTTGAGATCTTCAGGGAAAACCTTTTCGCGGTGTTCTGCCTTGACCGGCTCACTGAACATGCTTGCGTCGTATCGTGAGTAGTCGGTGAACTGGTACGTGTTGTACGCGCAAAGCTCTTCGCAGTAACCCAAAACGAGATTCATTGCGCTGGCATTAGGCGCGAGGTATTCGGGGTAATGGATCTTTGCGGCTAGATCTTCCGGGCAGTTCATCGTGTAGATTATTGCGCTGTAAATTGTCTTGTCGATGTTTCTCGGCCTCGAACCGTCCGGGTTGACCTCGTATCTCATGATGGGGAATAACAGACGCTCAATGAATGATCTGAACATGCCAGTAGGATAGCTGAAGTAAACCGGGCTTCCCGCAACAATGACATCTGACTCCAACGCCTTCTCAAGAACAGGCCGCAAGTCATCGCGGTAAACGCATAAGCCGTGAGCCTTGTTGTTTTTGACCTTGCACGCGAAGCACGAGACGCAGCCCTTGAAGCTGTAATCGTAAAGGTGAATCATCTCGCACTCAGCACCCGAATCACTTGCTCCCTTCATGGCCGACTCTAACATCTTGTGAGTGTTCCAGTTTTTGCGCGGCGATCCGTTCACAAATAATGCTTTCATTTTCGTATTGCCCCCTCCGATATGTTTATCGTATTATACTAAACGAAAATAATGACAATAAATCCTCAATAGAATAACGAAAGGAGTATACACAAATTGACTTCCAGAATCTTCAAGTCCGACTCAAAATATAAATCCTTCATTTTGTCATTGGCAGTTTTCGGACTCGCTTACGGATTGTACAAGGCAGTACTCGATAATTATCTTGCGGAGATAGTGAGCATGACTCAGTTCGACCGGGGAGTCTCAGAATTTTTCCGTGAATTGCCGGGCTTCATGCTTGTGTTTGTTCTTGCGCTTCTCTATGAGTTCTCAGCAGAAAAGATCTTCAAGGCCGGAGCGGTGATAATGCTTGCGGGAATGGCTATGCAGTCGGTGATTCCTGCGAGTCGATTCCTCGTAACGTGCGCGGTGTTCATATACTCATTGGGCGAGCATATGCAGTACGGAATGAGAAGCACGCTTGCTCTTGAGTACGCAAAATCCGGGCGGGGCGGAGCTGCTTTAGGTCTGCAAAATTCCGCGTACCAGTTCGGAACGTTAGCAGGGTATATTGTCGTGGCGATCGTTTTCGGACTCATGGCCGGGAAAATGAATCTATACCGACCTGTCTTCATTGTCTCGTCAGCAATAACAGCATTAGGCTTCCTCATCGCCTTAAAGATGACAGCGCAAAGCAAACACGAACACACCGTAACAAGATTCTATTTCCGCCGGAAGTACTTCAAGTTCTACATGCTCGAAATATTTTACGGAGCGAGGAAGCAGATATTCTTCACGTTCGGGCCTTATCTGCTTGTGTTGTTTTACGGAGCTGGGGCAATGTCGATAAGTATATTGTTCGCAGTGTCAGCAATCGCAACATTCATATTCTCGCCGGTTGTCGGAAGGATCATTGACCGTTACGGCTACAAAATCGTGATGGTGATGGACACATTGATACTTGTTATCGTGTGCTTCTTTTACGGCTTCGCTCATCACATTTTCCCGAAAGATATTGCGTTCCTTGTGTGCTGTGTGAATTACATCCTCGACGCTGTAATCTCTCTTGCGTCAATGGCATCAAACGTATACGTTCAGGATTTGTCCGACAGCCCCGAGGAAGTTAAAGCGACAATAGCGACGGGAGTCTCAGTGAATCATCTCATAACGATATTGATTGCTTTGTTCGGCGGATGGATCTGGCAAGTAATGGGCATTGAGACTCTGTTTGTGATGTCAGCAATTTTCGGACTGCTCAACAGCGCATACGCGGCGACGATTGACGCGGAGAACGACAGAAGGGCTTTTGTGTGAGACGTAACGCAAACAAAAACGGGAGAGTCCCTCGCGAGATTCTCCCGTTATTTTTATGTCGTGATTAACGCCTTCCGGGGCCGGGGTGGTGACTCGGTGCTCTGTGTACTGGCGCGTGTCTCACAGGTGAATTAGGTCTCATGACTGTGGGCTTGTTGATGTGAACGTGATAATGCGGCTCGACTCTGTAATGCGTTTCAACTTTGTGGTGCGGCGCGGGTCTGTGAATCGGCGGAGCTGGCCTGTAGATAGTCGGAGCTGGTCTGTAACGTGGCGCAGGTCTGTAACGTGGCGCGGGATAATATACTGTCCTGCCTCTGTCTCTGTCTCTCGGCAAATTGTTGTGAATGACCATTCCCGCAATGACTCCTACAATTCCTGCTGCGATGATAGGTCCGGTGTTGTCTTGTTCTTTTACGATGACTGTTCCGCTGCTCTGCGCTGGTGCCGGGCGTGAAGCTGTTGATGATGTCCGTCCTGCTGCGGCTGCGAGGAGAGCTTTTCTCTGAGAGAGTGTTACGGCGTTCGGATCGTCCGAGATGAGTTGGGTTACTGCGCTCCGGCAAAGCTCGCTCATGTATCCTCCTTCAGAGACCCACAGCATGCAGGCGCGTCTTTCTTCCGGCAAAAGATTCGCGAACGCTTCCGTTCCTGAGTAAGTGATGAGTGCGTCGCGTGCTTCTTCTTCACTGTAAGCGAATGATGCTGACGAAAAAATTATGATGAGTCCGACTGCTGATAGTGCGAGCAAAAATTTCTTCATGGTTTCATTCCACCTTTCATGATTTAAAGATAGCATTGCGATATAAAGATTGTGTGAAAGAGTTTGAGAAAAATTTTGAAAGGGTACGAAAAAAGACAAGGTTTTGTGTTATAATTTCATTGCCTAGAAATACACACGACTATGAGTCGTTCCCTTGTCTTGTTGACATTATATCACATGGCGGGGTATGGCGTTAGTAGTTGTGTGCAAAAAATTTTTCTTGTGTCGTTTGGTTAAAGAGCGCAAAAGGTAAGAAACACGGAAGCAACAAGCATTGAGCAACAAGCAGTAACAAATCAGAAGGAGGAAAAAATCATGAGAATTACGCGCAAAGGATTCACACTCGTAGAATTATTGATCGTCGTCGCAATTCTGGCTACGCTGTCGGCAATGATGGTGGCATCGAGTTCAGACGCAATAGACACAGCGAATGCAAATGCAATTCTGGGCAATCTCCACACAATGAAGACGGAAGCATACGACATGTATTTTGATGTTCCGGCGGTCGCGGCTTTGACCACAATAACCAATGAATCAAACATAGAAATAACGCCAGCAGATAATACAACTGACCCTGCAACACCAGCAGTTACTAAAACGGTAGCAAAAATACTCGGCGAACGTATGGGAAGGATAGATCTTCCGACAGGCTACAAGATTGTAGGAAGCACAACAGAGTGGTACGTAGTCTATACCTTCCAGACGAACGACAGCGCACAGGTCAAAACGATTCTGAAGGACAAAGCTAACACGGCAGGACTCTTCGGAGGGGCAACAGACGCAACAACATTCACAGCGTATTACACAGGAGGAACAGAAGCAGCCGTTGCTCTCAGAGTCCGCTAAACGACAAACGACAAACCTATAATCAAACAACACAATACATTTTGAGTCCCCTCGCCTATAACGGGGACTCCTTTTTTGCGCTGATACTCTATAATTATTTCATCCACAAAAATTTTTACAGGAAGTGATGAAAATGGGAATGAGGGGTATTCATACCTCAGTTAATGACATAAGACGCGCAATCTTTTCTGAGGTCGCAAAATTATCCTACAACTACAAGCCCGGCGACCTTCACGAAATGGAGCTTATCCCCTACAGAGTAATCCCCGGCGAAATCTCACATTACCGCGATGATGTGTTTCTTGAGCGCGCAATCGTCAGAGAACGTATACGACTCGCAATGGGACTCCCTCTCCGAAAAGCCTCCGAACATGCTCCCGTCTCAACAGGCGCAGAAGAATGCGTACACCCCGAAAAATATTATCAGCCCCCGTTAATCAACATCATAAAGTTCGCGTGCCATTCATGCCCCGACAACAAAGTAGTTATCACGGATCAATGCCAGGGATGTTTGGCCCGGCCATGTTCGCAAGTTTGTCCCAAAGACGCAATATATTTCGAGCGCGGGCAAGGACATATCGACTCCGAAAAGTGCATAAAGTGCGGTAAATGTATGACCGTCTGCCAGTACGGAGTCATTCTCAGAATGCAGAGGCCGTGTGCTGTTGCCTGCGGAATGAAAGCCATTGTTACGGACGAATACGGACGCGCCGACATCGATCAGGAAAAATGCGTTTCGTGCGGAATGTGCCTCGCTAACTGCCCGTTCGGTGCGATTGCGGACAAGGCTCAAATCTTCCAGTGCATTCAGGCAATACGAAGCGAGACTCCCGTTTACGCTGCTATAGCTCCTGCTGTTGCCGGCCAGTTCGGGAAGACTCTAACGCCTGAGAAAATGCGCGCTGCATTCCGTGAGCTTGGGTTTGCTGACGTTGTAGAGGTTGCCGTCGGTGCTGACTTGTGCACGCTGCAAGAGGCCGAAGACTTTGTGAAGGAAGTCCCCGAACGTCTGCCCTTCATGGGTACTTCATGCTGCCCGGCGTGGTCTGTCATGGCAAAGAAAGAATTTCCCCAATACGCCGAATGTATCAGCATGGCATTGACTCCTATGGTCTTAACAGGACGGCTCATCAAGAAGGAACACCCCGGGTGCAAAGTCGCCTTCATCGGGCCATGTGCCGCAAAGAAACTTGAAGCGAGTCGGAGAAGCGTTCGGAGTGATGTTGATTTTGTGCTTACGTTCGAGGAAGTGTTAGGAATGTTCGAGGCTAAAGAGGTTGACTTTGATTATCTTGAGAAAATGCCCGTGCCTGACAACGCGAGCGCAGACGGAAGGGGCTTTGCTGTCTCTGGCGGAGTCGCTGAGGCTGTCGTCAACTGCATAAAGAATCTTTACCCTGAACGCGAAGTTTTGACCGAACGCGCAGAAGGTCTCAATGATTGCCGAAAGATGATGCTGATGGCGAAAGCAGGAAAACGCAACGGCTATCTTCTTGAGGGCATGGCGTGTCCTGGAGGCTGTGTAGGCGGAGCAGGAACGGTTGAATTAATCACGCAGGCCGCTAATGAAGTCGCAAAGATCAAACGCATAAGCAAGAAGGCACACGCATACGAGAGCGAGTTTGAGAAAATTTTGCCTGACCTTGAAGAGTAACAGCTTTCATTGAGAAATTGAGTCATTTACGCTATGATTGCCCGTAAGATTCGAGTCAGACGATTCGATTCTCGCGGGCAAGTTTTTTCCCCGTCAATCACATTCTACAAGGAGGAATCACCTTGAGCATTCCCAAAACAAAAACTTTCACAACAATTTTCTTCTTCATTCTTTTGTCTGCTGTAATGTTTTCATTTTCCGGCGGCTGCGGGGGGAGCGGAGGCTCAGACGTAATCATTCCGCGTAACGAAACAAGCCCGGACATTACGCCCGAAACACAATCACAGGACATTGAACCGAACGGCCCGGAAGATTATTCCAGCCAAATCGCAGAAAGACTCATAGCACGCTCGGAGGTCTACAGCCTTCAGGATTTCGTGAGAGACAGCTCTTTAGTCATAGATAAGGGCAAAGTTCTTCTCTGGTATCCTGAAGAGGGCGAAGACATGAGAGGCTATACGAATCTCCTCGAACGACTCAATGCAGCACTTGAGGCCGGAGCAATCTTAGCGTTTGTTGACGTTCCTGCGGGGGATATTGACTACTTCACCGACAAATTAGCACTCAACCTCCCGAACTACCTTCCGTCTGACGCAACAAGCGAGGACAAATCAGCGATTGAAGACTTCTACGCCGTAGCAGCGAGACTCGACTCTGAAGATGAATCAGTCGAGAACGACTACGCATATTTCGGTGTTGACCTCACAAGCAGCGACAAAGATTTGACCGTTAAAGTCTGGTCAGGCGATGAGGAAATATCCTTTGACATTAACGACTACACAGAGGATACCAACACGGAATATGAATATATGTACGTTGACGAGAACGGCAATATTCTTTCAGCAGACCCGAATCCGATGAAGTATGACTATGTTACGGACTGCGTTGACAACTTCCTCGAATGGGTGAAGGATATGAACTCATTGAAGGCACTCTCAGAGGCAAGCCCGGACACAAGCGTAAGCTCATCGGCAGAGGATACGGCGACTATATTCCCCGGCGTAAGCACAACATTCACACCGATACTGCATGTTGAGCCGAGAAAATATCATTTCAGTGACAAAGGCTACACGCATCACCTTACCCATAAAGCATGGCACCGCGACACGTCCATAAACTTCAGCATTCTCCCTGTTCACAGTTTCAGCGATGGGCACGACTACTATGTTTTCAAGGTAACCGGCAATACCGACACTTCAAAGCAGTACGCTCACCTCTCATTTATGCACATCATGTTTTCCAATGACAGAATTATTGAAGGCATGGGATACGATAAAGACGGCAAGCTGGCCTGCGACAACATACTCGGCTACAACTACAAGTTTCAGTACACAGCGCAGCTCATGTCGGGGAAAACTCCGGTCGGCGCAGTACTTGTTTCGGCTCCTGAGACAAATAACAACTCAACGAAGGTCAACAAGGGCTTCAAGTTCACTCTTGACGGAGGCATTACGGGCGGTCTGTCGGCGAAGGACGGCCTTAAAGGGGACATCTCGATAAAACCCAAATGGGAATGGGAAAGCAAAGAGGAATATACAGTAACCGACTATCAATGCGCGAACATTTCAGGCGGAAGTCAGGCGGGATGGAAATGGGAATTTCAGCTTCCCAAGGACGGCTCCCATGGATTCACAGGCGTTTGGCTTCAGGATGTTAGTTTGGCGGGGCGTTCAAGCGTCAACCTCAAGAGCGAGTTTGTCATCAAGGTCACAAAAGAGCAGTGGAAGAAATATCCCAGCCTAAAACTTGTTACGGAGTTCAAATCATCAGAAGGGGCAACAGAAGGCGGAGGGTCTTTTGCGTCCATCGGCAACTCAGGGCGCAGGGACTGGACCTATGACTGGAGCAAAACGCAGAGTGATTACACGCTTCCCAGACCTCCGCACATCGCTGTAACTCAGGCAAAATTCAACTTCAAAGCTACAGCCGCAAAGGGCGATACTCAGGTCATAACGCTGCAATCCGAAGAGGACTGGAAAGCAATAACGACTGGAAGCTGGATACATCTGACAACTTCGGACAACAACACGAAAACCGAAAACGGATTCGAGACAGTCAGCGGCAAGGCTACAGGGCCTTCTCAGGCGCAGATAATGATCTCGGTTGACCCCGTAACTGACGGCAAGCCCAGAGGCGGAAAAGTTGTATTCACAGCCTCAGACGGTGAGACGTGCGTTGTTGAGATTCTTCAGGCGGGTAACTAGCAATGATATAATGTGCGTTATCCACAAAATTGAGGAGGTTAAAATCATGGCGAACAAGTACGCGGGAACACAGACCGAGAAAAATCTTCAGGCGGCTTTTGCAGGAGAGTCGCAGGCGCGGAACAAGTACACGTATTTTGCGTCAGTGGCGAAAAAGGAAGGCTACGAGCAGATAGCGGCAATCTTCCTTCAGACAGCGGCGAACGAAAAGGAACACGCCGAGATCTGGTTCAAGGAGCTTGACGGAATCGGCGACACATCAGCGAACCTCACGGCGGCGGCGGAAGGCGAGAACTACGAGTGGACGAACATGTACGAGGACTTTGCGAAGACAGCAGAGGCTGAAGGCTTCAAGGGACTCGCGGCGAAATTCAGAATGGTGGCGGCAATCGAGAAGCACCACGAAGAGAGATACCGCGCGTTGCTCAAGAACGTTGAGGCTCAGGAAGTATTCGCACGCAGCGAGGTCAAAGTCTGGGAGTGCAGGAACTGCGGACATATCGTAGTCGGAACGAAAGCCCCGGAGATATGCCCGGTCTGCGCCCACCCGAAAGCATACTTTGAGATTCACGGCGAAAACTACTAGGCGTTAATTCGCGTCCTCCCCTGTGAGAAATTGCGGGGGAGGATTTTTTCATAGAGAGGAGAAATTATAATGACGCTGAAAGAAGAAGCATACGCGATTATTGACAGGCTTCCCGATAAAGTTATGGAAGATGTGTTGAAGGCTCTCAAGAAGACGGAAGAGAATCCGCGAACGTGGGAGACTCCCGAGCAGGAGCAGGCAAGAGAAGCAAAAGAACTCGAAGAAAAGCGCGAGGCGTTCCTGCGGCTTGAGGAAATAAGAAAAGAAATTCAGGCCATGAGAAAAAAAGATCCAAGCCTGATTCCAGATGACTACGAGGAAGCATACGCAGACGCATTAGCGGAGAAATATGGAGTGGCGAAATGATGAAAGTCCTTGTAGACACAAACGTGATACTCAACTACCTTACAGGGCGTGAAGATAAGTACTTGGAAGAATCAATACAGGTCATGTTGATGTGTTCACAGAAAAAACTTGAAGGCTACGTAGCTTTTCACTCACTGTCAATAATCTGGTACACCGCCGGGATAATGAAATTGCCGGAAGAAAACAAGCGGGAATGGCTTGACCTTGTGTGCAGCATTCTCACAACAGCAAGCGCGAATCATGACTCAGTTGTCGATGCAGTACACAATGTAGAGTTCCGCGACTTTGAGGACAACTTGCAGGACTGTTGCGCCGTCAGTGCCGGATGCGATTATATTGTTACGGGAAATGTGAAAGACTATGAGCGCAGCAGCATCAAAGCCGTAACTCCTATTGAATTAGTGCAGATCGTGAAAGGCAGGTAATCTCATAAACATTCCCGCTTGACAAAATTATTCACATTTCAGCAGCAGAAGCAGCCGCATCAGCCGCAGCACTCTCACAGTTACCCGGAGCAGACAACGCAGCAAACGCCGCAAGCATGGCAGCTCTCGTTGAGTATGTCGGGTGGGACGTTGCAGAAAATTTTGAACGACAGAGATTCGCAAGGTAGAAAATAAAATCACGCTGAAAGGAGAATCGTTATCCCCCCTCAGCGACTCAATACATCATCATTCAGACGTAGCAAGAATCAACGCATTACCCTCAAACGCATAATCATATTCACAGTCAGACGGCACAAAAATATTGCTTCCCTTCACAAGCTCACATGCAAAATCACAGCACCTGAAAACGCATTCACCCTCAATGCATATCATGAACCTGAAGCCCTCACCGTTTGTATTTCCCGTGAAAGGAGCGCGAATCTTTTCGGCGTGAAACTTTGAGCAGCTCACAATCACATTACCCCCTCGGCCCGGAGGCGTTATCGTTAAAGGAAATGTATTCGTTACGTCAAGTGCCTTCTTTATGTGAAGCTCCCTCGGTTTTCCGTCCGCGCCTAACCTCCCGTAATCGTAAACCCTGTACGTTATGTTGCTGTTCTCTTGTATCTCCGCTAACGTTATCCCCGCTCCTATTGCGTGAATCGTCCCCGCTGGTATGAAGAACGTATCACCGTCATTGACATAAACTTTCCGCAGCATTTCCGTCAGTGTCTCGTCGATTATTGCGCGCTCAAATTCACGCCTCGTTACGTTTCTGTTAAAGCCTAAGTATATATATGCTCCTTCCTCATGGCCGAGTATGTACCAAGCCTCAATTTTTCCCCGGCTATGTTCGACTCTCCTCGCGTATTCCGTGAACGGGTGAACCTGAATCGAAAGGGGACTCGCCGAATCTATCAGCTTGATCATAATCGGGAATGTGTCTTCAGGCTTGAAAGTTTTTGAGACGACCGCAGGAAACTTTTTCACGGCCTCAGAAAGAGTCAGCCCGCTCAATTCACCGTCAAGAATGATATTATCCCCGTCAGGATGTGAGGCAAGCTCCCAGCTCTCAGCAAGCGATTCAGAATCGGGAGTCTTGCCCCATGATGTGATTAAATTTTTGCCGCCCCAGATGTAATTTTTGTAAACCGGCTTCAGTCTGAACGGCAGCATTTTATACAGTCATTTTCCCTTCATTGATATAGACTCTTGGGACTCTCGCTGAAGGACTGCAAACAATCTCATGTATTATCGTCCCGGCATTTTTCGCGGCAATCGGAGCTAATTCACCGTCAAGAATTATTGCGACATCCCCGGCCTTAACGTTAGGGACATCAGTAACATCTATCATCATCATGTCCATGCACACGCGACCCAGCACAGGACACGCCGCCCCGTGAATCTTAACGCCGTAATTGTTCGACAGCATCCGGTGCACTCCGTCAGCATATCCCGCAGGCAATACAGCGATAACCGAGTCGCGCTTAAGTGTGTACGTTCTCCCGTAGCTTATTGTCGTTCCTGCCGGGAGTCTTCTTACTGCTGTAATTCTGCTCTTCACTGTCATGACCGGCTGAAGTCCTAAGCTGCTTCCCTCGTTGCCTGTTTCTGTTGACGCATAGCCGTAAAGAACGAGTCCGAACCTGCCCATGTCCAAATGTGCGTCAGGGTAATCGATGACTCCTACAGAAGCAGCAGAGTGCACGATCTCGAAATCGCGTCCCATCTTGTGAAGATAATCGCGAGCCTCAAGAAGCCGGGTTAATTGTCCGCGTGTATATTCCGAGTCTCCGTCAGCCGCCGCGAAGTGTGTGAACATTCCTTCAGCATAAAGCCCGGGCATGTTGCAGACATCAAAAATTTCACGCGCTGTAGACTCTTTAGCGTTATCATCATCAGGCCAGTAGAAACCCGTCCGGCTCATTCCCGTATCAACTTTGATGTGAATGCGTATTGATTTGTCGTTTGAGGCCGCGTAATCTGAGAGTGCCTTTGCGTTTTGTGAGTCGCCTACAGCCTGAGTGATTCTGAAATCGGCCATGAGGGGAGCGAGATCGGGAGTCGTTTGTCCGAGACACAATATCGGGATTGTGATTCCGTTCTTGCGGAGTTCGACTCCTTCCGGGACTGTTGCGACCGCGAGCCAGTCAGCTCCGCATTCCTGCAATTTTCTGGCGCATTGAGTCATGCCGTGTCCGTATGCGTTTGCTTTGACGACTCCGAGAAATTTTGCTGACGGTGTGAGATGAGTCCTCAGAATTTTTGCGTTGTTAGCAAGCAAGTCAAGATTTATTTCCGCCCATGTGCGTGAAAATGCGAGTGCCAAATCTGTAATTGCCATTTTTATTTTTTCTCCTTGGATTTTATGAGGGATATTATATCTATACTGCAAAATTTGAGTCATGTTTTTCATTTCAGCAAAAATCACACATAAGGATAAGCAATAATACTGTTGAATTTAGGGGGGGGGGCATAACATAGAATAATTGATACTTTATGTGTTAAGGGGGGCAATCACAATCGCAAACGAAAATAAATCACGGGCAGCAGAGAATATAGCAGTCGCTGAAGCCTCGCGGGAAATTATACAGCGTTACGGGGAAGCGGGGCGGGAATTTGTGAAGGCGTATTCAGGCTTTGACGATGAAACAGGCCGGAACTTGAAGAGAAGCCTTGAAGGAATCTCAGATTACAAAGTCAATCCCAATAATGAATATACTAATCTTAGATCTCAGTCTGGGTTCTCGGCTGAAGTTCTCGACACGGCGCGCAAAAATTCAGATGCGATTATTCGCGGCGACTCTTCGAGGGCAGTTAGGACAGATGATTTGACTCGGCATACAGACTCAAGGTTCGGTGAAATCGGCGGGACTAATGACCAGTTATATGATCAGGCTGTAATCAGAGACGGAAGAATCGCAGAAGCCTCACAGTTTAAGTTTATCGGCAGGAATGCGAAAAAGGCACTGGGAAAATTAGCCGAAAAGAGATTCAGGAAGTATCTTGACGCTGACGCAAAAATTACGGTACCTTCAGATTATTTTGACGGCATAAGGGAAGAGGCGGGGCGGAAAATATCAGAGCTTCAGACTCAGAAAGCCAGAGCATTAACGGGAGGAGACCGGGCAAAGGCAGAAGATCTTGACGAAAAAATCAGGTGTTACGAGAAAATCCGCAGAAATCTCCGCAAAAGCAGTCTCACGAATGAAGAAGCAATGAACGCGCGTGTGAATCCATTAATGACGACAGCAAAAGAGATCGCCGGAGTGAGTCATCAAGCGGGCATTCATGGCGCGAAATTTGGAGCGGGAATCTCCGGGGGAGTCTCTGCCGTCCGCAATATATGCGCAGTGATTTCGGGGGAAAAAGATTTCAGCGATGCCGCAATCGATGTTGTTTACGACACAGGAACAGGGGCGGTGCTCGGTTACGTCTCAAATTTCGGAGTGAGTGCGCTTACAGGAGTGATGAAAAATTCTGCAAGCGGTCTCATGAGGTCAATAGCAAAAACGAATCTCCCGGCACAAATTGCGACAGGAGTTCTTGAGGCGGGAAAAACATTGCTTCGTTTTGCGTCAGGAGAGATTGACGGCGTTGAATGCCTTGAGGAATTAGGCGAAAAGGGAGCTGGAATGACAAGCGCGGCCATGTTCGCGGGATATGGGCAGATGCTGATTCCGATTCCTGTTGTGGGTGCTATTGCGGGGTCAATGATAGGCTATGCGCTTTCGGGTGCGCTGTACGGAAAACTGAAGGAGTCTTTGAACGCGGCAAAACTTGCGCATGAGGAGCAACTCAGAGTCGAGCGTGAATGTGAAGAGGCCGTGAAGGAGATTCGTAAATTCCGGGCAGAAATGGAGTCGCTGATTTCGGAGTATCTCACGAGTCATATTACGGCGTTTCATTCAGCGTTCGGAGTTATGAATGAGGCTTTAGCGGTCGGTGATGCTGACGGATTCATATCGGGCGCGAATATGATCACTCAGAAATTGGGTGGCAATGTTCAGTTCAGAAACATGCGGGAATTTGACTCGCTCATGGACAGCGATGAAGCGTTTGTATTGTAATGGGAGGTGAAAATTCATGAATGTATCAGTCTCAAGTGTCAGCGGTCAGAGTTCGGCAAGCTGGGAAACAGTAAGAGAGATTATCCAGAATCCCGATCAGTTCAGCAGCAGTCATAACATCAACGCGATTATAGAGAGTCTCAGCAAAAATATGAGCTGCTGGGATGATGAGCAGCGCGGGAAGGAACGCAGGCAGGCTTTGTGGGTCATTGCGATAGTGCTTTTTGTTTACGGCTGGGACAACTCACAGAACAGGCAGAGGGTCATTAACACTATGTATGAATGGAAAATTGATCAGGCAATATTCTATGAGCTGAAAGACACAGCAGAAACTTACAGCATGATTTACAGTGAGGATGACAAGCGCAGCATTGACAAGAGCATCAACGACTTAATCGAATTGGGATAAAAGGAGGAATAATTATGCCATTGCCGTTATTAGCGTGGGCGGCTATTGCCCTTGGCGGAGCCGGTGTAGTCAAGACGATTGACGCGGCTGTAGACAACGACAACGCCAAAGAGATCAACAAAGACGCAGGAAGGATAGTAGACGAGGCAAAAGCTAGGATTAACGCCAGCAAGGACGCAAGCGGGGAAGCATTGAAGGCAGTCGGAGCAAAAAAAGTATACGTTCTCGACAACGGGATAAAGAGATTTCTTGACCTTTTCACGCAATTGAAGAATGTAGACTTCAGGAACACGCCCGGGCTTGAGGAGTTCTCAAAGTTCAGGATAGACGCGCAGGACTTGAGGGGACTCCGTGAGATGAGCAGCCTTGCCAGATCATTTGCCAGCGGGACAGCAACGGGTACGGTAGCGGGAGCTTTGACGGCTTTCGGTGCTTACAGCGGGGTTATGGCTCTCGGCACTGCCTCAACTGGGGCGGCTATTTCGGGCTTGGCGGGAGCGGCGGCGACTAATGCGACTCTTGCGTGGCTCGGAGGCGGGAGTCTCGCGGCGGGCGGTCTGGGCATGGCCGGGGGAGCAATGGTGCTAGGCGGACTCGTGGCGGCTCCTGCTCTTGCTGTCTTGGGTCTGTTCATGGGTTCGAGCGCGAAAAAGAATCTCAGCAACGCGCGCAGCAATCTTGCAGAGGCAAAGAAATTCCGCGAGGAGATGAACACGGCTGCGACTCTCTGCAACGGAATCAGGCGCAGGGCGTATATGTTCGAGCGTCTGTTAATGAGGCTGGATGTATTACTCAACAGCGCAAATAATGGACTTCATTCGGCAATCAACACTTACGGAACTGACTACAGATATTTTTCACAAGACGCAAAAAAGACTGTCGGAGTCGCTGCATCTCTCGCAAAAGCCGTGAAAACGATTCTCGACACTCCCATATTGACAGAAGACGGCAGACTCACTCCCGAATCACTGAGCAAAGCAAACGAAATACGCGCCTCATTACCAGCATAAAAAAATTTCCCCGCCGGTTTTGCTGACGGGGATTTGTTTCAGCCTTCTACATTTCAGCGAGTGCCCACAAGAATCCGTAAGGCTCAAGAGTGATTGTCCCGTCAGAATTTCCCGTGAACTTTTCGCCCGTAATCATATTGTGATACTCAAACATTCCCGCGAGATTCTCATTTGTCCTGAATGTCTGAGCCTTGCTGCTGAAGTTGAAGAACGCGAGCATTTTTTCTTTCTTTGTCTTTGCGCCCTCATAGCGTCCGATTCCGAGCACCTGATTATTTCCCGTCTCAATCAGCCACGTGTCAGCCTCATTCGCAAAAACTGAATGACTGTCGCGCAAGGTTACAAGCTGACGTACTGCCCTGAAGATTTTGCCCTGTATTGTGTTCGGGTCATTTCGTTTCTCTGCGTCGTCCCAGTGGAAAGCCCCGCGGTGAACATATCTGCTGTCGGCGGCCTTGTCAGGGTCTTCGCTCTGGTGATAGCTGTAATCGTTGAGCTGCCCGATTTCGTCCCCGCTGTAAAGCACAGGTATACCGCTCTGTGTCAGCAGGAAAGCATGAAGCATTATGTCGAGTTTCACGGCTGAGTCTTTGTCCTCTGATTCGAGTCCGCAAAGTGATGCCGTTGTACCGCACATTCTCGCATCGCCAAGTTCGGGAGCGTCGTTGTACGTCTCGCCCTTTGAAGGCGACCCGGCAAAATCACCCTTGAAGTAATCATTGAGATATTTCTTGTGCGCAACCTCATCAATTCCGAACGAGCGCAGGAAGTCATAATCGAGTCCCCAGCCTATATCATCGTGGCAGCGCAGGTAGTTCAGAAACACATACTGCTTGGGAAGTGAGAACACGCTTTCGAGCTGGTGCTTCATGAGTCTTGTGTCCTGAGTCGCTACGGTGTGCCATGTGCTTGCCATTGTCGTAACGTTGTAGAGCATGTTGCATTCGGGCTTCTCTACAGTGCCGAAATAGGGAACGACTTTTGACGGCTCCATGACAACCTCGCCGAGCAATAACGTACCGGGGCAGACGATTTCAGCGGCCATTCTCATAATGCGTACGAGTGTGTGAACCTGCGGGAGATTTCTGCAGTTCGTTCCGAGCGTCTTCCAGATATACGGCACTGCGTCAAGGCGAATGATGTCGATACCCTGATTGCACAGGTAAAGCATGTTCTCTGTCATGTCGTTGAACACAACCGGGTTGCGGTAATTCAAATCCCACTGGTACGGATAAAACGTAGTCATTACGACTTTGCCGGACTCGTTGTCGTACGTGAAATTTCCGGGGGCTGTTGTCGGAAAAACTTCCGGGAGATTCTGCTCAAACTGCCGGGGGATTTCCCAGTTGTCGAAGAAGAAATATCTGTCTTGAAACTCTTTCTCGCCTTTCTTAGCCCTCATTGCCCATTCGTGATCCTCGCTCGTGTGGTTCATGACAAAGTCAAGGCATACGCTTATTCCGTGAGAGTGGCATTCCCTCGACAGGTCCGCAAGGTCTCCCATTGTACCCAAATCCGGCCTTACCCTGCGGAAATTTGAGACTGCATAGCCTCCGTCGCTCCTGCCTTTAGGGGTATCAAGAAGCGGCATCAAGTGCAAGTATGTTACTCCGCATTCCTGAATATAATCGAGGTGAGACTTAATGCCCTGAAGAGTTTTCGCGAAGCACTCGGTGTACATCATCATGCCGAGAATGTCATTGCCTGCATACCAGTCGGGGACTTCCGCGCGTGCCTCGTCAATGTCATGCTTGAGGTAAGCGGGGCGGTTCTCCCAGCACTTACGGAGCATTGAGCAGAAATAATCGAATGCCTGTTTGTCCTGCCCGTAAAGCTCAAAGTATAACCATTTCAGCTCGTCATAATGAAACGCGAGCCTGTCCTCAAAATTGTACATAAAGGTTTGAGCCTCCTTTTGTTTTTGTTGGGAAATAAGTGCGATAAGTATAGCAAAAAATTGCGCGTGATGATTCGAGTCTGCAAAAAAAAATCCCCCTCACGCTCTCATGAAGGGGAAAAATTTTCTGCTTGTTATGTTGCTATTATCTCTTCAGGTTGACGACTTCCTCAAGAATCTGATCACTCACTGTAACGACTCTTGTGTTTGCCTGGAAGCCTCTCTGCGCGATTATGAGGTGAGTGAACTCTTCTGTCAAATCGACGTTGGACATTTCGACGTACTGACCCATGATTGTGCCTTTACCGTTTGAGCCTGCCCCGTCAATATTCGCTGTGCCTGAGTTGACGGAAGCCTGGAACATAGTATTGCCGACCTTTTCGAGTCCCTGCTCATTCGCGAAAGTTGCGAGTGCCACGCGGTAAAGAGGAATGCTTATGCCGTTTGAGTATGAGCCTGTAATTGTTCCGTTTGCTGCTACTGAGTAATTCTTCAAGATGCCCATTGTGTAGCCGTCCTGATAAACAGCCTTTGTTGTTGTCTCTGAAGCGAACTGAGTTACGCCGAGAAGAGGATTGCCGCTTCCGCCGAAATTGAGAACCACATCGCTGTTGGGCTGTCCGTTCAGGCTGAAAGGAAGAGTGATTGTTACTTCTGCATTGTCCGTGCTTCTTGTCGAGCCGTTGCTGAGGAAAGCTATTGAGTTGTTCACGAGTCCTGAGCCGTCAAACTCAATCTCGCCTGTTCTCGGTTCGGGCATGACGTTTGACATAATATCGTTGCCGTTATCGTCCTGCTCAACTATGAACGCTTCCCATCTCCAGCGGTTCTCGGTGATTTTCTTGTACGTAACTTCGAGGGTGTGAGTCTTTCCGTCGTCGTCGTAGATTGTCTGCTTCGTCGCGTGATAGCCTCCCTGTGAAGTTGCGCCGACTGTTGACCATGAGCCGAGCTGATCCGTTGAAGCCGGTGTGTCGAGAGTCTGAGCTAACATGAAATTGAGCGAGTCAGCTTTTGTGCTTGCGCTGCTTGCTGTACCTGCTGTAATCTGGAAGTTAGGCCCGGCTCCTGTTGCCTGATCCGTTATGACGCGGAAACCGAGAGGAACATTATCATTTGTTGTTTCGTTCCAGTCCACGCGGTCAAATGAGCCGTCTGCGTTGAAGTATACGTTTGCTTCAATCTTGTGCATACTCTTTGAGACGAGTGGGTTGGTGCTTCCGGGTATGTAGTCGTAAGCGTAACTGCTTGCTATCTGGTCTGCTGTTGCTCCCGCCGTGTTGAGTGCTGCGAGATCCGCATTGCTGTAGCCGTGATACCATAAGACCATTTTTGAGACTGTTTTGCCCAAGTCTGAAGGAGTCTGCGCGGTCATATTGCTTTCTTCAAACTCTGCTATGAAGTTGAACTCCTGCTGTATTCTTTCGTCCCCGCTCGTAAGTGCGACAGTAGGCGCGCCGGAAATCGTGAAGTTAGCATAGTCCATTTTGCTCTTAACATTGTAGTTAAAAACGGTGCCGTCAATTTTGAGGTGAGTTGCTCTGCTCTGCTCTGCTGTTGCGTCTGTGTTCTCAAGGTCTGCGCGGAGTCCGTTAAGAGTCGTTGCTATTTCGTTGTTGTCATCGTCAGCAAGAACTACTGAGCGCATCTGCAAAATCCCGGTGCTGTCATCATAGCTTGCTGTGAAATATTTCGGCGGGACTTGGCCGGGGAATCTGTACACGGGCTTGTAGTATGACTCTATTGTGGCTGGAGTCGGAGTTGTGGCTGCTGTTGTCTTGTTGATTGTCGCCTGAAGTGCTGTGCCGTTCACCGTAACAAGATTGTTATTCTCATCGAGCCAACCCACAAGGTTTGACGGAAGATCTGTATTAGGGTCTTCGTTCGTTGTCTCTGTCGCTGTATAGTTTGTTCCGTCATAGCTTATTGTCGGAAGCCTCAGAGTCGGAAGTCCCGTCGTGCTGTCTATCCCTGTTATGTCAAATTTGATGCCGGTTGTTTCACCGCCGCTTGCCAGTGAGAAATTAAGGTAGTTCACTCCCAGAGTCGAATTGTCCGTTGCTGTTGCGGGCGTAAGGTTTGCTGTTGCATCAAAGCTCGTTGAGAAGCTCATATCATACTCGACACCGTTCATCGGGACTTTAGCCATTCCCGCGTTCAGCCCGTCAGCACCTGCTACAGCATTGTACGGAAGATCCGCGAAACCGTAAGCAAGAAAATTCTTCTGCCTGCTGTCAAGATTGCACTGATAATCAACGCGGGTTGTCTTCTTTGCTTCCATCTTCTGCCCCAAAGGTATATTCACCGTTGAGAGTTCTGCGGCCTGCTGAAATCCCTCAAGTGCTGTCTCCTCCATCTTGTAGCCCTGAAGTTTATAGCCTGATCCCGACTGAACCATATCACCGTTCCCGTCAAGAGTGCACGCTCCCGAACGGCTGTAAAGCTGCGTGGCCTCATCGCCCTGTGAGTAGACAAAGAATCCCCTGTCCTGAATCATCATGTCCGACGCATTCCCGGTGTATGAGCCTGAACCCTGAGTGTGTATCGTCTCGATTGCCGCAACGCTAACGCCTAAACCTACCTGCGCGGGGTTAATTCCTCCCCTGTTGCCGTCCGCGCCTGAAGCGTATTTGCTCGCCTGATACATCAAGTCCGCGAATATCGTATTGTCCTTCTTGAAGCCTGTTGTGTTTGCGTTGGATATGTTGTTGCCCGTCACGTCGAGCATGGTCTGGTGAGCGCGAACACCCGTTACCGCTGTCATCAATGATCTTAACATGTCGTGTGTTTCCCTCCTGATGTGAAATTTTCTGTGAATTATATCCTTGTTTCTATGGGCGTGCGTCCTTCGTGCCGTGTCTCGTCCATGAGAGCAATTTTATTCTAGCTGATTACCGATACGCCTTCAACTTTCTCAAGAGGCACTTCACCTTCTGTTGTGTCTAATATTGTGCCTTCCTTCGGGTCAAACCATACATGATTCACAACCGCTACTTTCTGAGTCGCTTCTTCTCCGTCGCCTGCCGTGAAAGCTACTGCCTTCCCTATGTACTGTACAGCATTGAACTTGTTAGCCTCTGACATGCTTGTGAGTGTCTTGTTCATGTTCTGCATCTGCTCAAGGCTTGAGAATGTAGCCATCTGTGAAATAAATTCCCTGTCCTCCATAGGATTCAGGGGATCCTGATTCGACAGCTCCGCGACTAACAGCTTCAGGAATGCGTCCTTTCCGAGAGCGTCATTTGTTGCTGTCGTTGCTGATGATGTATTACTTGTGCTTGTTGTGCTTGTCGTTGTGTTTATGTTAGCAAGATTTGTGTAGCTGTTTACGTCTGTTACGGGCATATTATCATCTCTCCTTTATGCTATCCAGTATAACAGCCCTTCTTCAAGGTCAGCCCTGAAAATTTCTGTGTCATCGTCATCCTCTGAAGGCGTGAAAGCGTAATTGTCTTTCTGGTTCTGGCCTCCTGAGTCATGACCCTGCCGGCTGCTGTCCTGCTGAACATCTACCGTAAACTCTGACACCTGAACTCCCTGCTGCAATAAATTATCCCTTAGCTGTGTGAATTGATCCTGCACTATTTGTCGGATTTGCTCATTTGCTACTTTAACAGACGCTTCAACGCCCGATGACGATGAAACAATCTCAACCGAAATCCTTCCGAGCGCAGGAGGGTCAACAATAATATTTGCCTTCCTCACTCCGTCAGCGCGTATGAATCTCACAACATTAACTATGCTGTTCCTTAATGCGTTTGGCCGGGACTGTGTGCCGTCTGACTCATAATTTCCCGTTCTCAAGCTCAAAGGCTGTGCGCTAACTCTCGCCGGGCTTCTGCGTGTCCTCGTTACGCTGTCAAAAAACATCTGGAAATCGTTAAGTGCTTCCGTCCTGCGAGTCTCATTCCGTGATGTAGCGCGCTGAGTCGTCCGTGAAGTTCCTGCGTGCTGAGTCGGTTCTTGCTGTGCTGATACCTTTTTGATGTCATGAAATTCAGAAGGCTGACTCGGTTTTGATTCTGTGAGTTCTTCATGGCCGATTCGGTTTTGAGTCGACGGTTCGTTTTTGGCGCGTGAAAAATCAGCTTGCGATTCCGAATCAGTGATTGCGACTCCGTCTGATGATGATGCGTGTGTTATTGTCTGAGACTTTCGCGGAGCGCGTAACGTTTTGGGATTGTCAGCACCCTCTTTAGGCTCTGAAATTTTGCTGTCATTCGGGGCTGTCTGCGCTGGCTGAAACCCGGCCATGATGATATTCGTCCCGCTGGTTTCGTTCTGGCCTTTGGGATTCTGACTCTCACGGCTGATTTTGGGACTCTCGTTCGCTGGCGGCTGTTTAGTTTTAAGAGTATCGTTATCACTCTGAACATTTGAGTCCTGAGTCGGCGTTTGATTCTTGGGACGTTCGGTTTCAACTTGCGGATCAAATTCCGTGCTGTCAGATTCACGGCTGATATTCTGCGCGTCATTGCGTGAAATTTCCTGTGCTGATTCATCCGTAACGGGTGCTGAGATTTTGCGTTCGGGTTTGCCTGCTGGAGTCCCTGCTGATTTTCGCGGGCTTTGCTTCGAGTCGTGAACTTTTGCGGGAGTCTCTTTGCGTTCGGCTTGCGTTTCAGCTTCCGGTGCTGCGTTGTGTTCGGCAATGTCAGATGTGATTTCAGGCTTTGAAGTTACGCGGGCTGTTTCTTCTGACGGTTCACGGGACTCCGTAACGTTATCGGGCCTGTTGCTTTCGTGCGTAACATGCTGCGAGCTTTCCGGCTGTTTGATTTCGGGCTTCACGTTTGCTGACTGGGACTCGCTGTCTGTATTCTCTGTGATGTGCCTGCTGTTATCTGTGAGCTTTTGATTCTTTGTGTCAATTTCGGGTTCAACATGCTGCGAGCTTTCGTGCTGTTTGATTTCGTGCTGTTCGTTTGCTGACTGAGACTCTAAAATTTCGCTGTCTGTATTCTGCGTGAATGGCTTGCTGTTATCCGTGAGCTTGTGATTCTGAGTCTCAATTTCTGGCGCAACATTCTGTGTGATTTCTCGCTGTGATGCTTGCGGCTGTATATTTGCGTCAGGGGCTTTGAGATTATCCGCAGGGTTATGCGGCGCGTTGTTCTCAGTCAAAAACGGTTCAGATATTCCGGGCTTAATCTGTGCTGTGTCATTCTGAGTTTCAGAGGGCGCAACATCTTCAGGCATTGAGTCATGACGTGCTTCAAATGGAGCGTCAAAATTTGAGTCGTCAGCAACAATACCGTCATCAAAATCATTCTGAGCCGAAAAATTTTCATGCCTCTTAACGTTCGTTATTGGATTCCGCTTTACGTCAGCAAAAAGATTCTGCCACGAGGAATTTTTATCGGGCAAATTCTGAGGCTCTTCGGGCGTATCGTCTGTGATAAATTCCGTGAGCCTTCCTGAAAATATAGCGTTGTTCGTGTGAATGTGCTGTGAAGTTTCTGCTGAATGATTCTGAGCTGTGATTTCGTTCTGAGTTGAGGCTGTATTTTCTGTGAGTGAATATTCTGCGATGAGAGCGTCAAAGATTCCCGGAGCTGCCCCGGTATTTTCCTGCGGTATTATTCCCGGCGTTAAGAGCTGCGTATTGACTTGAGCTTGAAGGAACGAAAATATTTCCGGCGACATAGAGAAAACACACCTTTCTGTTTGTTGTGAATTACCTTTGCTGAGGACGTGCCATTAACTCAGTAATCCTTGCTGCTTTTGTCGGCTTAATTTTTCCCATAATTGAGGCTCTTGCGTCATTAGGAAGCCTCATCAGCAACTCGACGGCCATTTGATCTCGCAATTGTTCAACGACTGCGGCGGCGTTTCTTGCTGACATGTCCTGATAAGTGCGGGCTACCTGGTTCATTAATTCCTGCTCTTGCTCTGTAGGGCCGTTTGTTGATGCGCCTGCTGCCTGAGTAGTTTCCTGTGCTCTGAGTCTTCTCTGTCTTCTTGAAACGTCGCGTGATAATTCGACGAGTGCGAGTTCTCTGCGTTCGTAGACTTCCATTCTTGCAACGTCTCTGCTTTCGAGTGAGCGTTCGAGAGCGTCAAGCCTTCTCTGCCATTGCTCAAGCTCAACGGCTCTTCTTTGCTCAGAAGTCAGCGCGTAAAACTCCGGCACCTGAAAAAATTCTGCGAGCTTAGGCCCGAAATAAGGCACGCGGGGTATAGTCTCCCAGAAAAGCGGACGGCCGTCCCAGATTCCGCTCAGGTGCATTCCGACGGCTGTACCGAGTCCAAGCAGCAACATCCACAAAAAGAACGTGAACTTGCCAATGCCTTTCTTCTTTTTCTTTTTGCGTACTGCTGGAGCGGGTGTATTTTCTGCGGGTGCTTCTGTCTGAGGAGCAGCGGGTCTTTCTTCTGCCATATTAGCCGGCCTCCCTTAATCGGCGGTATATTGCCATGATATTTTTGACGTAACGTTTTGAGACTTCCGGGATATTTCCTGAGTCGACTCTTGCCGGGCCTGCGTTGTAAGCCGCGAGTGCTTTCTCAATGTCGCCTCTGTATTTGTCCGTAAGGTCTGAAATGTATCTTGTGCCTCCGTCAATATTCTGCGCGGGGTCAAAAGGATCATCGACTCCGAGCATCGCTGCTGTACGGGGCATGAGCTGCATTAAACCCTGCGCGCCTTTGTTCGACACAGCGTCAGTTGTCCAGCCCGACTCAACCTGAATCATCGCGCGTATTAATTCCTGGTCAACGTTATATTTCTCCGCGCACTCTGTGATTATGTCTTTGAGCTCGTCATAATTTGTTTTGCCGGAGATATTGCTTTTGCTTCTTGCGACTCTCTTTGCCCGTTCAACGTCATTGAGAACGTCAACGAATCTGCTTTTGAGCGGCTGAGTCTGCTGGTAAGTGTTTGGCATTAACTGCCTGTTAATCTCGTCGATGCGAGTCAAAACTCTTGTTATGTTCGTCAAGTCAGGCCCCATGAATCAATAATCCCCTTTCCGTGAAAATTGCATTGTCGCAACATCATCAAGTTCATTCTGTTCAATGCCTAGTTGTTCGTGAAAATCTGCTTCCTTGAGCTTGTCGATATATGTCTCCATGATTCTTACGTCCTTGTGTCTTTCAACGAGCCTTGCTTCAGTCCCTGCGATTCGAGTCCTTACTTCCGCGAGTGAGTCCTGCCCGCGCAAAATGTCCGTGTTGATTGCATCGATGAACTGACGCTGAAACCATAAATCTGTCGCTGAGACTGCCTGACCTCCTGCCCTGCTGAAGTCTGAGATTGCCTGCTTCTTTTCGCCTTCAAGCTGTGAGATGTGAGCGATTACTTCACGTTCCTCGCTTCTTTCTGCGGCCAAGATTGCCTGTTCATTCTTTCGGCTGTCCTCGCGGATTTTCAGTATTCGGTTGAAGCGTGCTATTCTCTCGTTCATGGCTGAAACATGGAGTCAATATCTCGCCCGGCATATGCAACACGTATAATGCTGACAGTGTGAGAGGCATCATCAACGCAGTACATAATCATGAATTTGTCGGAAGGCATATAGCGTATCTCCTGTCCTTTTCGGTCTTTTCTGCGCACACGGTATCTTTTTGGAAGCAGAGTCAGAGATGAAGCAGACGAAAATATTTTGTCCGAAATTTTTTGAGCAGCAGAAGGATTATCCAGTTTGCCAGCAATGTAAGCATGTATACTGTTTATATCTTCAATAGCCGGGAACGTTATAACCAGCCTATATTCTGCCATATTCAGACTCCATTATCTTCCTAGCTTCCTCAAGCGTATATACTCTCCCGGCTTCAAGCGCGTCTGTACCTTCCTGAATTGCAGCGTCTATTTCATTTTCTGTCATGCTGTCAAGACATAAAGGCTTGCTCACAGGTACATTCAGCTCAACGGGGAAAGCCCTCCGCAAAATTATCTGCCTCGTGAACAAATCTACGGCCATTGAGTACGACATTCCTATTTTACTGAGTATTTCCTCTGCCCTGCGCTTGATTTCAGGCTCAACTTCTACATATGACATTTCCGCTGTACTCATTCTCTATTCTCCTTTCTGCTGCTGGTTAGGATACGGCGCAAGCTCCAGTAATCTTTTGTCGGTCTCCTCAAAGCTCGTAGGGTCTTCAACTCTCTGTGACAAGAAGCCTCTCACGTTCTCCATATTCGCCAATGCCCAGTCAACCCGCATGTTGCTTCCGGATTTATACGCTCCAATGTTGATTAGGTCTTCTGACTCTGCATACGTCGCAAGAAGATCGCGCACTCTTCCGGCGGCATTCAGATGTTCACGAGAGACTAAAGCCGGCATGACTCGACTCACACTGTCAAGAACACTCACAGCGGGGTAAAAATTTCTCGCGGCAATCTTCCTCGACAAAACTATATGGCCGTCAAGAATACCCCTCACTGTGTCAGCAACAGGCTCGTTCATGTCATCACCATCAACAAGCACAGTGTATATACCCGTAATGCTTCCTGTCTCACCTGCCCCGGCACGCTCAAGCAATCTCGGCAGCATCTCAAACACTGAAGGCGTGTACCCTCTTGTTGCAGGAGGCTCACCGATTGCGAGACCGATTTCACGCTGTGCACGTGCTACCCTTGTTACCGTGTCCATCATCAAGAGAACATCTTTGCCCTGATCCCGGAAGTATTCTGCTATTGCCGTTGCTGTCATGGCCGACTTGAGTCGAATCAACGCGGGCTGATCTGAAGTCGCAATCACAAGCACTGAACGCTTGAGTCCTTCAGGCCCTAAATCACGCTCGATAAACTCTCTAACCTCACGGCCTCGCTCGCCGACAAGCGAAATCACATTAACGTCCGCAGTCGTGTAACGCGCCATCATTCCGAGCAATGTGCTTTTCCCAACGCCTGAACCCGCAAAGATTCCTATTCGCTGTCCCTTGCCGAGCGTCAGCATTCCGTCAACGACTCTCACTCCCACGCTTAAAGGAGTGTCGACCATCTTTCGCCGCAAAGGGTGAGGAGGAGTCGCGTACAACGGGTAAAAGTCGCTCGCTGCTATCGGCCCTTTGTCATCAATCGGATTCCCTAAGCCGTCAAGAACACGCCCCAATAACGCATCACCTACAGGGACTTCAAGCGGTCTATTCGTCGACACAACATCACAGCCCGGCCCGACTTCCTGCAACGCTCCCAAAGGCATAAGAAGCACTCTGTCGCCGCGAAAGCCAACGACCTCAGCGTCAAGTTCGTGTGAGCCGTCCCGAAATTGTATGTGGCACAAATCACCGACTCTTACGTCTGGCCCCTGCGACTCAGCAACGAGTCCCACAACCTGAACAATTCGCCCGTTGATTTTGACTAACGGCTTCTGCAACAAGTCAACCGCAAAGAGCTGGAACAAATCAATATCATCAACATCATTCATGACTGCTTGCCCTCTTTCGCTGACTGCTGGAATATATCATCAACAACAGACTCAACTTGTCCCATTTGAGTCTTCCATCTCGCATCGTAGACTCCGAGTCCTGTCTCAACTATGCAGCTTCCGTTCTCGATATTCGGATCTGATTTGAGCTCCAGTTTTTTGACACCGCGAAGAGCTTCATGAAATTTTGAGTCGAGACTGCCTTCGAGTCTCTTCATGTCGTCGGGTGATACGTAGATCAAAATTTGATTCTTGTCGCTGAGACGTGAAAGCAATTCAGCAAGAACAGAGTCTATTGTGTCGGGATTCAATTCAACCTGCCTGTAAAGCATTCGCCTTAACATTTCCGTCCAAACGCGAACAAGCCGGGGCTGATTCAGTTTCACGAGGTCTGCAAAATTTCCCTCTAACTTTTTTCCGAGTGTCTCAATCAATCCTGCAAGCTCTGAAAATTTTTCGGAATATTCCTTCTCAACTTCCGCCCGTGCTTTCTTGAGTCCTTCCTCATAGCCCGTTATTTGTCCCTCGCTGATTGCCTGCGCGCGTGCTTTCTCTGCGATTCGGTCAGCGTTGTTCTTTGCTTCGGACTCTAATTGCTTTCTTCGTCTCTCATAGTCTGAACGTATGCCGCCGATTTCCGACTCTAACTTTGCTTTTGCCTCTGACAGTTCAGCGTTTGCTACTTCTGCATTGCTCAAGCTGTTTGTGAGTGCCTTAACCTGTGCTGAAAGCTCTTCTATTTCGCGGGCATTAGGAGCGGGAGTCTTCACCTGCACTTTAGGGGGTTCGGGCTTTTGTGATGACTGAGGCTTGTCGGGCTTCTGTGATTTCGGGGACTCTGGTTTTGTGCCGGACTGCTTGATTTCGGTCTCAAGGATTCCTATCTTCACAGCTTGCGGCAAAAGTCGAACTGTCCGCAATACTTTCTGATGTACAAGGCCGTTAGACAATCATGTCATCCCCTCCGCCGGATGCTATTACGATTTCGCCCTGTTCTTCAAGTCCGCGAATGATATTCACAACCTTCTGCTGAGCTTCTTCAACGTCCTTCACACGTACAGGCCCCATGAAGTCCATATCCTCTTGCAACATTTCGGCGGCGCGCTTCGACATGTTCTTGAGATACTTTGTCTTGAGGTCTTCAGTTGCACCCTTGAGAGCGAGACTCAGTTCTTTCATGTCAACTTCACGCAAGACACGCTGCAATGATCTATCATCGAGTCGCATTGAGTCTTCAAACACGAATAACCGCTTCTTGATTTCCTCTGCAAGTTCGGGGTCGTTCTCCTCTAAGTACTCCATTATGTTGCGCTCGGTCGCCCGGTCTGTGCTGTTCACAATCGCAACAACCGCATCAATTCCGCCCGCTACGGTGAAGTCCTGACCCATTACGGTGCTCAGCTTGCGTTCCAACACTCTCTCAACCTCCCGCAAAACTTCCGGCGTTATCCTGTCCATGTTCGCAATACGTTTCGTTACGTCAGCCTGCAATACAGGGTTAAGGCCGCTGAGAATCATTGCCGCCTGCGTAGGCTCTAAGTATGAGAGTATTAATGCTATCGTCTGCGGGTGTTCGTTCTGAATGAAGCCAAGTATCTGGCCTGCGTCTGTGTGTCTCATGAAATCGAAAGGCTTGACCTGCAAACTTGCCGTGATTCTCGCAAGCAGACTCTGCGCTCTCTCCGGGCCGAGTGCCTTCTCCAATACATCGCGCGCATATTCGACTCCTCCTCTTGCCATGAACTCACGAGCCATTAATATCTCTTGCGCTTCCTTCAGCACTGTGAGTTTCACATCAGGCGTTACTTTTCTGAGATTTGCTATTTCAAGCGTGATCAGTTCTATCGTAGAGTCATCAAGTTTCTTGTAGACTTCAGGGGCTATATCACTCCCAAGAGACACCATCAAGACCGCTATTTTCTCACGGCCTGTGAGTCCTTTGTTGCCTGCATCGGCTTTGTCATTTTTCGGGGGCATCGTCTCATCTCCTCAGAAAAAAATTACTCCCCGCAGAATTTCAGGGAGCAGATTATTTCACCGCTAACTGTCCATTGACAGCCATTCATTGACCAGAGTCGCAATCTCGTCGGGATGACTCTTCGCGTAGGCTTTGAGCTGTTCTTCAAGCACCGCCATTTCACCCTGAAACGCAAGAAGATCCGGTGAAGTAAGCATCTCCTGAATCGTAGGCACTTTCTTTCCTTCCGCTTCAATCTCCTCAATCGCAAGACGCGCGCGCTTCATCTTCACCCACGCATAGAGTGAGCCAAGCACAATGAGCAATACTATTCCCGCAGCTACAGAACCGTAAATCAATTTCCACATACGCTCCTGCCGAAGCTCTTCAGCCATCGAGTCAGCAAATGCCGTTGAGAATCTCATAGCGCGAACCACAAGGCTGTCTCCCCGCTCCTTGCTGAAACCTATCGACGAGGCTATTACTTCCTGCAATGCTTCGAGTCTTTCGTCGTTAATCTCGTTGTACTTGTCATCAATCAGGACTGAGGCCGATAACCTTCTCACACCGCCGGGGGTTACTATCTGATCTCCTTTTCGCGTCGTGATCTCGTAATTTGTCGTCGAGTCGCTCTTGTTGTACTCGCTTTGTACCTGCGTTGAGTTTATAGCATAGCCGGGGATGTTCGTTGTTGTTCCGGGGTTGCCGTTTACGGGGTTGCCCTGACCTGTGTAGCTTTCCTCCTGACGCTGATTGCTTCGGGGGACTCCTGTTCCTGTTTCGGGGTTCGGCGAATATTCCACAAATGAACTTGTCCGCTTGTCAAAGTCAAGATCTATTCTCACTCTCACAACCGCAGTGCCGGGGCCGTATACCTGCTCAAGCATAATGCGCACTTTGTTTTCTAGTTCGCGCTCGTGCTGGCGTTCTAGTTCTCGCTGTACAGATGTTACGGAGTTCGTGCCGTCAGGGTTGTACATTATCATGCTGTCCGAAACCATGTCCGACAATATTCGCCCGTTAGTATCAACAACAGTTACCGCGTCAGGCTCTAATCCGTCAACAGAATGCGCCACAAGATGAATTATCGATTTCACCTGAGTCGGGCCGATCGTCGCGCCTTGTCTCAGCCTCAGCAATACCGACGCTGTTGAGGGCTTCTGCTGTTCGAGGAAGAGTCTTTGTTCGGGAATAACTACGCTGACTCTTGCGTTCTCTACCTGCTGCATCTGTGAAATAGTACGCGCTAATTCTCCCTCTATCGCACGTGTGTATGCTATTCTCTGCTGGAACTCACTCATTCCCATTGCGGAGTCGTCGAAAATCTCAAATCCCGTTGTGCCTCCTTTGGGCAGTCCCATCTGTGCAAGTGTCAAGCGAGTCTCATAAACTGCTCCGCCCGGCATTAATATTGCGTTCGCGTTCGGGTCAAGACGGTATGGAATATTATTCTCCTTCAGGTAATCGACTATTGCCGCCTGGTCTGACACCTCAAGCCCGGCATATAACGGCTCATAGCTTGTGCTGCCGGTCATGAAGATTAACGCTCCGAGTCCTCCGAGTACGAGAAATATTGCAAGGAATATTGACGCTCTCTGCCAGAGTTTAAGCCCAGCCCAAAATGTGAGGAATGAAGCGAACCAGTGTCTTAAACTATCCATTTTCTATTTAGCCGGTGATTCGTGAAAGTGCCTGATATGCGTCAAGGAACTTGTTGCGAATCTCCATCACTAACCGCAAGGCCGTATCTGCCCTCGACGACGCAAGCACTACTTCTGATATGTCTTCCGTGTCGCCTATCGCTAAATTTCGTATCTTGGTTTCTGCTTCAAGCTGGAGAGAGTTTACTTTCTTTATAGAGTCTGAAAGCATATCTTCAAATGACACTTGCGGAGTTTCTTTCTTTTCTCGGCTGTCCGTATATGTACTGTAAACACTTCTTGCGGCTCTTTGTGTTCCGTTTTGTCCGTAAACTTGTGAAAAATCTATTAACAGACGCTCCATTTATATATAAGCCTCCCGGTCAGATAATTTATTTTTTTCGCTCCGTCGATATGCTTCATTTTGTTGTGATTTATTGTGCGGGAAGTCCGTCTGCCGTCATCCTGACATAACACACGGCCATAAATCTTTTCGCCCCTTATTATTTATCTTACTAATTTTACACCCACAAAGCATTTATTTTTACCGCTCATGAAATTTTAGACTGATAAACTTTTACGCCTGTCAAATTCACCGGGCGCAAAGCATTCGTATTATACCTTGAGTTTCATAATGCTGTGTCAGTATCTTAGACATGTGAAAGAAATTTGTGAATAGCTCCTGAGTCACTTGGTACTGATTCGACGATTCATTTTTCAGACACTAAAAACGTACCTTCAAGCCTAAAATGTTTTTGCCGATTCGCTCCTGAGTCACACGGGACTGATTCGGCGATTCATTTTTGGTATGCTCAAAACGTACCTGCAAGCCCAAAATATTTTTGCCGATTCACTCATGACTCACACGGAAGGGATTCGGCGATTCATTTTCCGTACGCTAAAAACGTACCTTCAAGCCCAAAATCTTTTTGTCGATTCACTCATGAGGCACACGGAAGGGAATCAGCAATTAAAATCCGCAAGCACAAATTTTTTCATGCCATTATAATTATTGCATCGCATTTTATTCAGGCACAAACAGTTTTGTATGCTGTGTCAAAATTTGAAAGGAGAGATTTTTTCACATGAAGCAATCTGCCTTCCCTCTGCTTTTGCTCTTCGCGCTAATAATTTCAGTAGGCACTTCAAACGCTGTTGAGATTCCGCAAAAATATTCGGCGCAGATCTCAGCGGTTGACTTCTACCCATCGGGCGCAAAATTCACATTCGCTGTCGAACCCCAAGGGACTAACGGAAATTTTACGGCCATAATACCCGGCGCATTCAGGGCGGACTCGATAAGGCTCGCAAATCCTGAGAGTGTTTACGGAGATATTTACGTCGCGACTTATCCCCGGACAAAATGGATACCGCCGCAAATTGAGCCGCTCTGGCTTCAGATAAAATCGCAGGAACAAACCGTAAATGACCTCAACGCGAGGAAGCAATCACTTGAACAGACTCTGAACTTTCTGAAAAACGCAAATCCCAAAAAGGCAACTCCCGGTGAGCTTCTCAACTTCATAAAGGAAGCGCAAAATGTCAGGCTTGAAACTGAGAATGAGCTTTCACGAATCAAAGCAACTCTTTCAGATGAGCAAGAAAAACTGAGGCTCTTAAACGCTGAACTGAACAGCAAGACTCCAGGCAGCGCAAACAGCTTTATCGTTGTTACGGGGCAGGCAGGAGGGACAGTATATCTTGAGGCGTTCACGGAGTCAGCTTCATGGCGGCCGCGCTACACTCTCAACCTTACGACGCTCAACAGCTCCGTAGAAGTCAAAATGTACATAAGGGCATCGCAGAAAACGGGACTCGATTACACCGGAAATATGACGCTTCACACAAAGAACCCTGACGAAAGAATAACGACTCCCGAAATTACCCCGCTCAGAGTCGGCATAAAACCAAAAGAAGAAGTTGTAGCGAAAATGTCAGGCATGAGTCTTTCACGTACAAACAAGCAGTTCAGATCCGCAAGAATGGCAATGAATGAAGCAGCTATGTACATGGCCGATGAAGACGCAATGATGGAGGAAGACGAAGCACCTGCTGCGCCGAAAGCCCCGGCAGTGCGTGAGACGTTAGCGGACAGGACACTTGATATTGACGGAACACTTGCGGGCGACGGAACAGAACGGGACTTTGAAGTGATAATGAGTGATTTGTACCTCGACAGCAAGATAGAAATCACGTTGATTCCCGAACAGAGAAATGACGCATGGATTATCGCGAGCATGGACGAGAAGAATCAGCATTTGATTCCTGGCGAGGCGGAACTGAGAGTCGACAATCATTCGTCAGGGAAGATATATCTTGAGGAGTTCGGAAAAGGACAGAGGCGAATCCCCTTCGGCTATGCGAATCAGATCACGGCCAAGAAGGAAGCACTCATAGAGAAGACTGGAGTCTCATGGTTCAGCGGAGTATTCACAAGCGGGTACAAGCTCGAAATCACGAACGGAATGAAGGAAGACCAGACTATTATTGTGAAAGACCGTCTGCCAGTTCCTACCGATGAGAAAATCAAACTTGAAGTGAAACGGATTGAGCCAAAAGAGAAATCACGCGACAAAGAGAACCGACTCACGTGGGAGATCACAGTGCCTGCGGGAGCAACAGTGCCGATAATTGTCGACTACACACTGAGCTACCCGTCAGGCGAGGAGCTGCAATATAAATAATGGGACAGAATAACTTTCTCAAGTGGATAACGATACCGCCCGTTGTCGCGATATTCACCATAATGATGGCGCGCGCGATGGGAGTCGGAAGCATTGTAGGAGAAGTAGACATAGCGATATGGGGGTTAGTGTGGCTTCTCTTTATCGTTATGAGCATTCTTTACGGACTGTTTATAGTACACGGCTTCAACATCGGCTTAATATCCCTTCAGGCACTTGCTCAGGGAGTATTGCTCTGCCCTATGTCGATAACGTACGGTGCGAGGATGTTCCAGTGGCTCGGAGTGATAATAGCTGTTTGCGGAGGAGCAGCCCTTCTTGTTGCGTATCATCAGGAGGAGAACGAGCGCAATAAAGTTATCCCTGTTGAAGTTGAGAACGACGTGAAGAGAATCCCGGCTAATTTTGCAATAACTGATGACACCGGGGCGATATTGAATCTCACTGAAGACATGCTAGAAATTTTAGGGATAAACCGTATGTCATCTGTTGGGAAAAATATATCTGAGTGGTTCAGCCCTGTGTCAAAGACAGCGGAGATCAACGGAAAAATCTGGGACATTGAGCGCAAGAGCATCGATGACGGAAAACGATTCTATTTTGAGCTCAGGCCTAAAGGACTCCCGGTAACAAATGAAGAGAGCCAGAATGAATCCTCCGGGCCGGCTGAGTTCATAGACCCTGACACACAGCTTCACACGTACCGTTACGGGATGGCGAGAATCTCTGATGAGCTTTACAGGGCCGGGAGATATAACCATCCTTTGAGCGCGTGCATGATACGCATAGTATTTCCGCAGTTATTGCCGGATGATGACATGGACAAATACGTTCGTCCTTTCCGTGCGTACTGCGCGAGGGTCATGAAGGACACAAGGCAGTCTGACACCGTGATACAGGCCGGGGAGTCTCAGATAATGGCGGTGTTCTCTGAATGCCCGTATCAGATGATTGAAAGCATAGTAGAGCGTCTGACATCAATCGTGAATGCGTTGTGCCCGACGTTTGAAGAATTTCTGCATGTTACAGTGCTGAATGTATTTGAGACATTCGAGGGAGGCACTAACCTTCCTACAGCGCAGGAGCTTGTAGACAAACTTACACAGCAGATGACCCGCAAATATTCTGCTACAGCATTATCGCAATGAGAAGAAGTTTACTGAATAAATTAATACTTGGCGCATGTGCCGGGCCTTTCATGTTCGGGATATTAATTTTTGTGCTGATATTCGTTGCGGGAGATTTATTGTTTCAGGCTGCAAAGCTGATCATTGAGCAGGGAGTCTCATTCAGTGTTGTGACTCGTCTTTTCTTTTACCGACTCCCGGAAGTAATTGTTATGACGATTCCGATGTCCTCGCTTCTATCATCACTCTTGGGAATGTCGACGCTTAACGGAGGCAGCGAGCTTATAGCGTTAAAGTCGTTGGGGATTCCTTTCACGAGAATCTTGCGGCCTATATTCTTTGCGTCAATTATGATTTCGCTGATAGGTTTCGGACTGAATGAGACCGTTGTTCCGTTCGGTGCAATTGCGGCTGATAGACTCATGAAATTTGAGATCATGAAGCATCAGGCATCAGTTGTACAAGAGAAAGTGTTCCTTCGCGACGAGGAGAACGGGAAATTGAAGCGTGTGCTTTATATCGATGAGCTTGACCCGGAGAAGGGACTAATCAGCGGAATAATGATGCATGAATTTGATGATGAGGGGAGACTCTCTCATACGTTGAACGCACGTCGCGGGACTTGGCGTGACTCTCAATGGTGGGTTGAGGACGGAAGAATGTATGACGTTGACCGTGAAGGAGAGATACGGCTTCTGATTCGTTTTGAGCGTCAGAGACTCGCAATCAGGATTTCCCCGGAGCAATTGCAGAACAGCACACGGAGACCGGCGGATATGAGCGCGCATGAATTATGGAGCTACATAAAGCAGATGGATGAAAGCAGCTCTCAGCTCTCGCAGTTGTGGGTAATGTTCCATCTGAAAGTCGCAGTCCCTTGGGCTTGTCTGATAATGGCGGTGTTAGGAGCGTCATTCGGTGCTGCAAGGCGGGGGCGTTCAGGTGGCGGCGTTGGTTTCGGAATAAGCGTAGTGATTGTCTTTGCGTACTATGTTGTTATGTCATTGTGCCGTGCATTTGGTGAGGCTGGCGCGCTTCCTCCGTTCATTGCGGGGTGGGGTCCTAACCTCGTGTTTCTCGTTGCAGCTCTGTACTTTGCGCGGAGGGTCGATACTGTTTGAGCATAGCACTTATAGCCGGAAGAGGAGTCCTGCCTGTCGAGATTGCCCGGAGACTTTCGGCCATTCAGAAGCCGGGATTGATTCTGACTCTCGGCGGTGAAATCGAATCGCTCAGGCCGTTTTCAGGTAAGCTCATAGAGATGAGGACTCCCAATCTTGGCCGGGCTGTCCGTGAAATGAAGTCTTACGGAGCAGACAAAGTAATCATGGCCGGGACAGTCGCAAAAAAATTCATATACTGCCTTCCGTTACTGTTTGATTCTCTGAGCCGTTCTGTTCTTCGCAGGAGTCTTCATGATGATCATTCATTGCTTGGTGAGATTGTGAAGTCCTGCGAGGAAGCCGGAATATCTGTTATCCCTTACTGGCAGATACTCCCGGAGTTTATAGCATTACCCGGAAGATTATCATCACGCTCACCGTCAGCAAAAGAAATTTCCGACATCAATTATGCACGCGACATACTGAGAGTCATACTGCCTTGTTCATTCGGTCAGGGCGTATGCGTTGCTGATGGATCTGTTGTTGCTGTCGAGGCGATGGAGGGAACAGACAAAATGATTCAGAGGGCTGGCGAAATCTCCGGGCGCGGCGTTGTCGTGAAGATGATGAAAGAGAACCAAGACATGAGGTATGACTTGCCTACAGTCGGAACGGTTACGCTTGGGACTATGCACATGGCCGGGCTTACGTGCCTTGCTGTTGAAGCGAGTAAGACATTAATACTTGAGCCGGATAAATTTTTTGCGCTCGCAGATAAATATAACATTGCTGTTTGGGGAATAGACAATGCAGAAGAAATTTCATGTTGATGATGATGACTCAAAACTGAAGGAAGCACTCGAATATATACATGAACAGCTTGAAGGATTGAATCTGAAACCGAGAGACTCAATACGCGCTGAGTTAATGTGCGAGGAGTCATTAGTGAGCCTAATGAATCACGCAAATTTTTCCGGGCTGTCATATTTCAGTGTGAACGTCAGAAAATTTTTCGGCGATTTGATTATTGATTTGTGGGTTCCTGGCGAAGAGTTTGAATTTTCCGGGGCAGTTGAGCTTTCACCGCTTAAGGATAACGATGCCCTTCAAGAGTCTTACGAGTCAATTCAGCGTCTTGTGCTTCATTCGTTCACGCAGTACATAAGGTACAGGCACTCAGGGAAAATCAACACTGTAAGGATCAAGGCAGTACGCTCTAACTATTCGGGGATATTCAAGACACTTGCGGCGTTATTTCTTGCTGTTGTTTCGGGATTGCTTCTGAGAACTTTTGCTCCTGAGTCCGTATCTTTGTTCCTCAACGATAATATTCTCGTGCCAATACGCTCGGTGTTCCTTAACGGCCTTAAGATGTGCGCTGTACCGATAGTGTTCTTCTCTGTCGTGTCATGTATTGCGGACATTGGCGGGCTTTCGGGAATCAAACAGGCGGGCGGAAAGCTCATCAAGTATTTCATTATCGCCAACATTCTTGGACTCGCTGTTGGTTTGTGCATAATGTATATATTCAGGCCGGGCGAGGGCGTGAACATGTCGGCAGCATCATATGAGACTGTGAAGACTCAGCCGCTTTCATTAGCCGGGAATCTCGTTCACATTGTCGCGGGGAATATCGTCAGGCCGTTCCTTGAAGGGGACATGCTTCAGATAATGGCGATTGCGTTCTTTGTGGGACTGGCAATATCACTCACGGGCGCGAAAATGACACGCAAATTTTCCGGCGAGCTTAACATGATATTCATGAAGATAACAGAAATTTTCTTGTACATGGTTTATCTTGTAGTGTTCTGTTCGGTTGCCTCGATGATAATCACGACAGGAGCGGGGACTCTCTTTTCAGCTGCGGGAGTAATCTTCACGCTGACCGGCGGCCATGTAATAATCTTTGTGCTTCACTGTTTGGCCGTGAAATTCTGCGCGAAACTGAATCCCTTCACGATGATACGCAAATCTGTTCCCTTGCTCGCAACATCATTCAGCACTTGCTCAAGCATAGCGGCAATTCCTGACGCGCTGAAATGTTCTGCTGATATGGGAATACCGTCATCGCTGTATTCTTTCTCAGTCCCTTTAGGATTGTCATTAGGCAAAGCAGCAACACCGGTTTATTATTGTGTGATGGTTTTTTCGGCGGCAAATCTTTACGGCGTTAATATTGCTCCGTCATTAATCGTCTCGCTTTCCGTAACAATTCTCCTCCTGTCAATCACAACTCCTGCGATGCCCGGCTCAGGGATAATATCTCTGTCAGTTCTTTTGACGCAGGCCGGATGCCCCCTTGAGTTTATCGGATTGGCTGTGAGTATTGAGATGATTACAGACTTTACCGCGACGATGACAGTATCATTCGGAAATTTAGCCTGCACACTTCTTGCTGCGGCCGATGAGAATATTCTTGACCGCGAGAAATTCAACCGTCCGTAAAAGTTTTCACAGAAAGAGGCTCTAACATGCAGGAAAAATTTACGGTGAATGACTCAGACAACGGGGAAGCCTTAGCAAGCGCGCTCGGATTCATTCGTGAGCAGCTCGGAGCAATGAACCTCAAACCGAAAGAGTCATCACACGCCGAACTTATGTGCGAGGAAGCATTGACTCTCTTAATGAGTCACGCGGATTTCTCCGGGCGGCCATACTTCAGAGTCAGTGTCAGAAAAATTTTTGGCGATGTGATCATTGACCTTCGAGTCCCCGGCCATGAGTTTGAATTATTCGGAGCTGTGCAAAACATTAACGGCGTTATTACTCGCTGCAGTGTCGGGACGCCAATGAAGTCTTTTGCGCCTGAGTCTGTCTGCATGTCGGTCAACGATAATATTCTTGTCCCGGTTCGCACGATGTTCCTGAACGGCTTGAAGATGTGCGCTGTTCCTGTCGTATTCTTCTCGATTGTCTCATGTATTGCTGACATGGGCGGCATTGCCGGGATAAAACGGACTGGCGGGAAGCTCTTCAAGTATTTTGTGATGTGCCAGGTGTTAGCGTTGCTTGCTGCTTTCGGCTTCATGTATATGTTCACTCCGGGCGGGAGCGTTAATGCTGAAGCTGTAACTAATACATTGCAGGCTTCTTCCTCTCTCAATCTGATATTCACGAAGATCACAGAGTTTTTCATGAAGATAGTTACACTCGTCATATTTTGTTCGGCGGCCTCAATGATAATCACAACAGGAACAAGCACAATACTTTCAGTCATCGGCATCGTGTGGAAACTACTTGCGGTTCACGCGATTGTGTTTGCGGCTTTGTGCCTCGCTGTGAAATTCTCGGCGGGTCTCAGTCCTTTAACACTGCTTAGGAAATCTCTTCCGATGTTCACGACAGCATTCAGTACTTGCTCAAACATTGCCGCGATTCCTGACACAATGAAGTGCGCGGACTCTGTTGGGATTCCTTCCTCGCTTTATTCGTTCTCGATTCCTGTAGGAACATCGCTGAACAAGTCAGTAACATCATTGTATTACTCGGTGATGGTTCTTTCGGCAGCTCACATTTACGGCATCAATATAACTCCGTCGGCAATGCTTCAGCTTATGGCATCGATAGTGCTTCTTTCATTGACGACTCCAGCCCTGCCCGGCTCGGGGGTAATCTCTCTTTCAGTTCTTCTTGTGCAGGCAGGATGTCCCGTTGAGTTTGTCGGAATTGGAGTGAGCATTGAGATGATGACGGATTTTGCTGAGACAATGAACGGCTGCTTCGCGAACATGGTATGCACTCTCTTTGCGGCAGAGCGTGAGAATCTTCTTGACCGTGAAAAGTTCAACGCATGAAGAACAACAACATCAGGAGGCTATAAAGTGTACAAAAAATTCAAGGCTGACGAAAACAAAGACAATGCCGTGAAAGAAGCCCTGCAATATATCAGAGACTCTCTCTCAAGCATGAAGCTGAAACAAAAAGACTCAGACCGCGCGGAGCTTATGTGCGAGGAATCATTGACGGCCTTAATGAGTCGCGCTGATTTTTCCTCACAACAATATTTCGCTGTGAACGTGAGAAAGTCATTCGGCGATGTGATTATCGATCTCAGAGTCCCCGGTGATGAGTTTGATTTTTACGGCAACGCTAAGACCCCGTACCAGTATGAAGACTACGAGCTTCAAGACGCGCAGGCAGCAGTACAGAGTATACTTCTTCGATCGTTCGGCCGCTTCTTGAGTTACAAGCATCATCATCAATTCAACACTGTAAGAATAAAGGCTGTGCTCTCGAATTATTCCGAGCTGTACAAAATCTTGACGATACTGTCCCTCGCAATAGTTTCAGGATTCGTGCTGAGAAACTTTTTCCCGGAGTCTGTATACATGGCCGTCAACGATAACATATTCGCGCCAATACGAACCATATTCATGAACGGACTCAAGATGTGCGCGATGCCTGTTGTGATGTTCTCAATTGTTACGTGTATTTCAGAGATGGGCGGCGTGTCAGGGATTCAGAAGTCGGGCGGAAGACTCATCAGGTACATTCTTCTGTTTCAGGTAGCAAGCACGGCGATAGCTTTCGGACTCATGCACATACTCAGGCCGGGAACGGGAGCAAACATGATCGCGTCTTCAGTCGAGACAGCTCCGAGTGAGTCAGTGTCATTGATGGGAATGCTGATGAATTTAGTCCCGTCGAATCTCATACGGCCATTGCTTGAAGGCGACATGCTTCAGATTATAGTTATCGCTGTGATTCTGGGAGTCTCTGTCGGCTTGGCGGGCGCGAAAGCTCTGCGGGGGATTTTCGGTGAGCTTACCGCCGTTTTCATGAGGGCGACAAGAATCTTCATGCTCATAGTTCCTCTTGCTATATTCTGCTCGGTCGCATCGATGGTAATCACAACGGGGCTTGATACTCTTCTTTCTGTTCTTGGTATCTTGCTGGCATTCATAGCCTCATATTTCCTGCTGAATGTTTTCTTCTGCCTCGCCGTGAAACTCCGCACAGGGTTAAGCCCTCTCATCATGCTGAGAAAATCTATGTCCATGATAGTAACGGCCTTCAGCACATGCTCAAGCATCGCGGTGATTCCCGACGGCATGAAGTGCTGCGACGAGATGGGAATATCCCCGAAAATTTACTCGCTGTCGATTCCTCTCTGCACGTCAATAGGCAAGGTTGCTTTCCCCGTAACGTTCACAACAATGACTCTCTCGGCCGCGAATATGTACGGCGTAGAGCTTTCAGCGTCAGCGATGATTTCTCTTGCGTTCTCAATAATCGTTCTGACAATCTCAACACCGGGACTACCGGGCGCAGGGATAATAGCATTGTCCGCGCTTCTCTCACAGGCCGGGTGTCCTCTCGAATTTATCGGAATAGCAATCAGTCTTGAGGCAATAGATGACTTGTTCAACACCCCGACAACTTGCATGGGTAATGTTGCCTGTACGATTATTGCGGCTGATGGTAATAATCTCATCGACAGGGAAAAATTCAGCGCATGAAAATTTTTGTGTCATGCGGAGAAGTCAGCGGTGATATTTACGCGGGAGGATTCATCCGCGAGGCTCTGAAGGTTTCACCGTCAGCAGAAATTTACGGCATGTTAGGCCCTGAAGGAGTCAAAGCCGGAGGAGTCGAACGATGGAGCTATGACGAGTTAAAGCTGATGGGACTGCTTGAGATTATCCCGGCCATTCCGAGAATCTTGCGCTTGAAGAGGAACATTGCCCGCGAGATCATGAGGACGAATCCCGACTCGGTTGTTATGATCGACAGCCCTGACTTTCATTTGATGCTCGCAAAGTCTCTCAGGCGTTCGGGGTATTCAGGCAAGATAGTTTATATCAGTCCTCCTACTGTATGGGCGTGGCGTTCAGGAAGAGTCCGCAATCTTAAACGCGATTTTGATTTCTGCCTGCCTCTGTTCTTGTTTGAGCATGAGTATCTTAAAGCTCACGGCGTTAAATCGTTATGGCAGTCTCATCCTTTAGTCCACGAAATGAAGAGCGTGAAAGTTTCTGAGTCATTCACGAAGCGTTACGGCAATGAAAGAGTCATAGCGTTAATGCCAGGGAGCCGGCACTACGATATACGCTTTCACCTCGATATACTCATCGGTGCTGCTGGGATGCTGCGGACAAAAGGATATTGCCCAGTGTTTTCTGTTGCTGAAGGACTGAATACGAATCTTGCTAACGAGGTTCGGACTCGAGTCAGTGATTCGGGCTTTGAGTACTGGGACGGAAGCGGGCGCGAGTTAATGCTTGGCTCTCTCGCTGTCGCCGGCGTGTCTGGTACTGTGTCGGTTGAAGCAATGATGCTCGGAAAATTCATGACAGTCATCTACAACATGAGGCCGATAAACTATGCCATTCTGAAACGTCTCGTGCGAGTCAAAAACATCTCAATCCCCAACATGCTGACCGACAGAATCATTTACCCCGAACTGCTTTGCGGTGATGCGACACCTGAGAGGATTGCACGTGAGCTTGAGAATTATCTTGACGATGAAACTTTGAGGCATGAGATTGACTCTGAGCTTCAGAAAGCGCGGGCATCAATGGGAGATTCAAACGCCGCGAAGTTTTGGGCTGAGTCGGTTTTGAGTCGCAAGAGTCTTAATGTGTAATTAACTCGTAACATTTTTCCCGGCGTTAGTGTTATTATGCCTCCGTTCCAAAAATTTTATAGGGCGGAGGTTTTATTTATGCCTAAACATTTATTCATTCTTGTGCTTGCTGTCGTTCTTATGGCAGTACCGGCATTTTCACACGAGCTGACAATCAAAGCTCACAATACGGCCATGAAGGAAGGCGAGTCATTCCCCGCAACAGTCCAATCATCTCACAAGTTCATTGTCCCGGAAGAAGTCGAAATCCTTGAACGAGTCAAAGCAGGAATCATTGAGGACGGAAAATTTGTACCTTCCGAGCTCAAAGCGAACGAGAAAGATTTATGCATCGATTTCACCGTAACACCCAAAGATTTATCGCAGTCAGTGATTCTTGTTGCCACGAAAGACGGCGAGTCATGGTGCGTAACAAACGAGGGCGGGAAATCAGGAGCGCGAAAAGATCTCGAGGCTCAGGGACTCAAAGTCATATCCGCGAACAAATACGACAAGTACGCAAAGGCCATCTTCAACACGTCGCATGATGACAAAAATTTTGCGTTCGTCGCCGGACATCCTCTTGAGATTATCCCAGTAACGAATCCTTTTGACGTTAAGCCGGGGGACTTCATGACGGTGAAAATCTTGCTCAACGGTCAGCCTTACACCGGGCCGGTATGGGCGACATATGACGGATTTGTTACGGAGTACGAGAACACATACGCTTATTACACTGAAGCCGAGAACGGAGAAGCTCACGTGAAAATCACTGCTCCGGGATGGTGGGGAATAAGAGCGGCTCAAGAAGGACTCCCGGGAGTCGAGGGTGATTATGACAGTCTCAACTTGCGAGCGTTCCTCCTGTTTGAAGTGAAATGAAGGGAAAAATTTTCGTCAGGCTGGCTTTCACCGCTGGCCTGATTCTTTTTGCGTCTGATGAAATTTCAGCGCATGGGACTGGCTACCGTCATTCACAGTTTGAAGCAGTTGCGTTAGAGTTCATGTATTCAACCGGGGAAGCTATGAGCTATCGTGAAGCAAAAGTGTTTTCCCCCAATGATGAGAAATTTGCGTACCAGTCAGGCAGAACAGATGAGAAAGGGAGATATTCATTTGTGCCGGACTCGCCGGGAGTTTGGCGCGTTGTCGTACGTGATGAGGAAGGACACCAATGCACAGCGGATATAGTGATAAGTGATACAGCGGGCAGCAGTCAGGGGGAAAGGGTCAGCAACAATCAAGAGTCGACAATCCCAAACAGAACGGAGATATTCATACGGTCATTGCTCGGAGTGAGTCTCATCTTCAACATTGCGCTAGTCATCAGGAGGAAACATGCACATTAGCGAGGGAATATTATCGGGCGGAGTCTTGGCTGTTGGCTGGGCAGGAACAATCGCGGGAGTCTCTTACGGACTCAGGAAGACGAACACGGACAAAATCATTCAGACCGCGTTAATATCGTCAGCATTCTTCCTCGCGTCCCTCGTGAATATACGCACAGGCCCTTCATCAACTCACCTGACACTCCTTGCACCGATGGGACTCATTCTCGGCCATGCTGTATTTCCGGCTGTGTTCACGGCGTTATTGCTTCAGGCGTTATTGTTCGGTTTCGGGGGGCTTCTTGTTCTCGGCGTTAATGCGTTCGTGATGGGATTCGCGTCCCTCGCAACATATCTCGTTTTCGGGCGGATGATTCGTAAAGGCTCATGGGTCATCACAATGTCATTCATGGCCGGAGCGTTTGCTGTCGTGATTGCTGCTGTCATTGCGGGAATGCTCCTGATGATGACGGACTCGAATTTTGCAGGAGCGGTAAAGGTATTATTCATTGCTCATGCTCCCGTTGCGGTTATTGAGGGTTGTGTAACATCGTTCCTTGTGATGTGGCTGAAGAGAGCCGCGCCAGAATTTTTGTCATGACACGCGATATTTATTCCCTCGAAACTCCCCGCGAAAATCTTTCACAGTCAGCAGAACGAAACCCCGCAGCTGTCCTCATATCCTCATTGCTTTATGCACTCGCCGTAACCCTAAGCACTAATATATATTCACTCCTCATTGCCTCAATACTGCCCGCAAGATTCATAACCCGCGTGAAACTTTCTGCACTCGCAAAACTGAATCTCATCAACGCCCTAATGATTCTGACTCTGACTCTCACATGGCCGGATCTTTATGCCGGATTCATAATGGGAGTGATAATTTCCCTGCGCGTGAACATGATCTGCATTGCCTTTTCTGCGATGGTATATCCTCTTGGGACTTCAGGAATATACGAGGCACTTTGCGTTATGAGAGTCCCGGAAAAACTGCGCGTGATGATAATCCTGACACTGAGGGGGATAAATATTCTGCGTGAGCGTTACGAGTCTGCAATAATTTCCGTGAGGCTCAGAGCACCGGACATACGCGGCTTGATGAGGCTGAAAATTTTTGCGGCCATGATGGGAATGATACTGCTACAGAGTCATGAGCGTTCCGACAACATGATGAAGGCTGTGAAATGCCGGGGAGGTTTTGCGGGCTTCATTCAGTCTGAGACTCGCGGGGTCAGTTTTGGTGACGTGGTTTACATTCTGACATTTGTGGTTTACATTTCGATTATCGCGGTGATGAATTATTATGCTTGAAGTTGAGAGTCTCTGCTACAAATACCCGGACGGCCATGAAGCACTGAGAGGAGTCAATCTGCGTGTGAATGAGGGTGAAAAAATTGCTCTTGTCGGCGCGAACGGTTCAGGGAAATCCACGCTCTTATTGCACATTGCCGGAGCTTTTGACGTTCAAGAAGGGCGGATAACTTTCAGGGGGCGTGAAGGTGCTGACGTTCTTCGGAGTCATGTGGGTCTCACGTTTCAGAATGCTGATGACGAATTGCTGATGCCCTCAGTGATTGAGGATGTCTCATTCAGTCTCATAGCTTCAGGAATGAGCGCACACTCAGCGCACGAACAAGCGCAGAATATTCTTGCCTCATTGGGTATCTCACACCTTGCCTCGCGTCCTCCTCATAAACTTTCAGGAGGCGAGAAGAGACTCGTAACCTTTGCGGGAGTCCTTGCGTCAAATCCTGAAGTCCTTGCGCTTGACGAACCTACAGCGGGCCTTGACCCCAAAGCAAGACGGAGGGTCATAAATTTTCTTCGTGAGACTGACAAAGCGGTAATTCTTGCTACACATGACCTTGATATGGCTATTGATGTTTGTGAACGCGCCGTGATTCTTCGTGAGGGTGAAATATATGCTGAAGGACTCCTGCCTGAACTTTTCACGGACAAGAATATACTTGAGGCCTGCGGATTAGAATTACCCCTGCGATGCCAGTAACTAACATTAATAATTGTTATATAATGGAAAAAATATACAAAGCAGCAGTGTGATACGATTTGAAGGAGACCGAATAACAATGTCAATGTTCAGAAGAGCAGAAAGAAGAAAAGCAAAACTCAGGCTGGCGATAACAGGCCCGGCAGGTTCGGGAAAGACTTACGGAGCATTGCTAATAGCGTTCGGAATCGGCGGTAAGATTGCGTTGCTTGACACTGAAAACGGGAGCGGTGATTTGTATTCGTCGCTTGGTGAATATGATGTGTGCTCACTCTCAGCACCTTTCACGATTCAGAAATATATCGATGCGATAAGGGACGCGGAAAATTCCGGCTATGACACTCTCATCATCGACAGCATATCAGCAGAATGGGCGGGGACAGGAGGACTTCTCAGTCTTCACACTCAGCTGACCTCATCGAACCGGACGAACTCATTCGCGGCATGGGGGCAGATTACTCCCAAGCACAACGCATTCATTGACGCTATGACAGGCTCAAGGCTTCACATCATCGCTACAATCCGTTCAAAGACAGAGTACGCGCAAATCCAGAACGAGCGCGGAAAAACTGAGGTAAGGAAGATGGGATTCGGACTCGTTCAGCGCGACGGAATAGACTACGAGTTCACGACAGTATTTGATTTGAGCATGGAGCATACAGTGAGTGTGAGCAAGGACAGAACATCAATATTTGACGGGCAAGTTTTCACGATAACAGAAGACACCGGGCGGGTGTTAAAAGAATGGCTTGATACTGGCATAGACGCTCCGCTCGTCGACAACACGCCGGCTTCAGCAGCAGACAAACGGAGGCTTTACGACGCATACATGAAACTTTTTGACGATGACCCTCAGAACGCGGCCGCAAGAGCGCAGGAAACAATGACAGCGATAACGGGGGGCAAAGGCTCAAAAGACTGGACTGTTGACGACATCAGAAAACTTGAGGCGGATTTGGCATCACGCTGATTTGTCCCGGCGGTTTCATTTTGGGCGGGCTGAAAATAAAATCCTGATTCGTTTTTGGTAATTGCAGTAGAATATTCACATCCAATTTTCACACAGGAGGAATGATTCATCATGCACAAAATTTTTGCGGTAATATCTTTGCTCGCGGTCATGGCCTCATTCGCTTATGCTGAACCCGTAAAGCATGGGCAGTGCTGGACAGTCTCAGAACTAACCGAACTCGACAAGGAGAATGTAGCAGGCGGAAAAGGGACTCTTCACGGCGACTTTGCTTTTATCCGGGACAATGCAAGAGACGAGGACGCAATCAAGGAGATCGGCTTCATGACGTTAAAGCACGGAGCGTTTATCGGGCTTCACTCTCACGCTGACAATGAAGACGCATACCTCATAATCTCAGGCACCGGGATATTCACGGACGGCAGCGGCAACGCATATGTAGTAGGCCCCGGCGACATGACGATAGCACGCCCGGGACAGTCGCACGGACTCGCTAACCTTAATTCGGACGAGTTAGTCTTCCTCGACATCATAGCCAAAAACGGAGCAGCAGACCTTGAAGCCCTCAAAGCGAATCCGACTCCTCAGTATTTCCCGCTCACAAAACTTTTTGACAAGAACGTTGAACACGCTGGCGGAACAGGTGAAGGAACATTGTACGGAAAATTTGCATTCAGGCGCGAGCAGGCAACACAGGATCAGGCCATAAAGGAAATCGGGTTAATGACTCTCAAGCCCGGCGACTCAATCGGACTCCATAAGCACGAAGCCAACGAGGACACGTACATTATTCTTTCAGGCACAGGGACTTTCACGGACTCAAACGGTGATGAGTATATCGTCGGCCCTCAGTCGGTAACGATTGCTGTTGCGGGAGAATCACACGCGCTTAAGAACACGGGCAAAGAAGATCTGGTGTTCATTGATTTGATTGCGCAGAATCACGCATTGAAGAAGTAACTTGCGGGAAAAATTTTTGCGGACTCTCTTGCTGAAGGGGAGTCCGTTTTTTGTTGCTAAAAATTTGCGAGGATTATATCAGCACTTGTTGACCATTCGCGGACTGGAGAGTCTAAAACTTCACGCATTCCCGAATCTTTGCGGCGTGAAACCGCGACGACCTTACGCCCTGAGTGCCACAACTCACGCAAAGACTCATCATTGATGAACCATCTTTCACGATTCGAGTCATGTTCCGCTCCGAACTCAAGCTCGTTGAGATCTTCAGCGGTTATTGTCCTGCGCTTTGTGTAGAAGCTCATTCCCTGCATCAAGTCCCTGTAAACGACAACATAATCAGCATCACCCGGGATAATCATGGCCGAGTCTCTGTGAGACAACAATTTCCCCTCAACGTTAAACGCTCCCGAAGCCGCGAACATTGCGCCAAGCCCCGCGATAACCAAGAGTGCCGGAATGTTTCTGACTCGCCCCGACAGAAGCGACAGTGCCCAGAACACGACGAGCATAACTGACAAGCAAAGAGCCGGTAAAGCCATCGCGTGAAAGTCCGGGTCATTCTTCACGGAAGGGAGTATGAAGCCTGTAACAGCTACCGGGATTAATATTGCTGACGTGATAATGATGAACCGCCGCAAGTTTCTGCCTTCAAGAACTGACATTGACGCGCCGGAAAGAATCATCAGCGGAGGGAAGCACGGCAAAATATATGTGATGAGCTTTGAGCCTGAAGCCGAGAAAAACAAAAACGGAATCGCCGCCCAAAGTCCCAAGAATAAACCCGCGCTTTTGTCGATGAGTCTGCATTTTCCGAACGCCGCCCCGAATGCGTCCCACAAGATTCCCGTCCACGGAATGAAGCCCGCGATGATGATGGGAATGAAGAACCAGAACGGCTCATAGCGTGCGTGAATTGTCGTTGTATATCTCAAGAAGTGCTCGCGTATGAAGAAGAACTGAAAGTAATCCGGGTTTCTTCTGCAAACTTCAACGAAATACGGCGCAACGATGAGGAAGAATAAAATAATTGCTGACGGTGAGAAGAGAGTCAAAATTTTTTTGTGCTGCCTCGTTATGATGAGATGAAGAAACGCAATCCCGCCCGGCAAAACGACACCGATTAATCCCTTTGTGAGTACTGACAGAGCCATGAAGGAATAAAACGCGAGGAGTGATAGTTTCCTGCCTGTTACGCTCCAAAAGTAATAGCTTGCCATTGAGGCCGTGAAGAAAAATGTCAGAGTCATATCCGTGAGATTGATACGTGAAGTCCCGTACCACAAGACAGACGATGCCAGCATTAACCCGGCGAGTGAAGCGGCATAATTTGACCGTGTAATCTTCCGCGCAAGAACGAACGCAAGAACGCAGCACCCTAACCCGGCCATGACAGGAAAGAATCTCCCGGCAAATTCATTCTCCCCGAAAATCATGAACGCTCCCGCCGTAAGCCAGTAATGCAGCGGGGGCTTCTCGAAATACAGAACGTAATTCAGCCTCGGTGTGATAAAGTCGGAAGTCTCGATCATCTCGCGGGGTATCTCTGCGTATCTTCCCTCGTCAGGGTCAATGAAGCCGTAATCACCAAGCCCCCAGAAATACACGAGCACAGCCAGAATTGCACCGGCAATAAGAATCGCGCGCCTATTCATGATACGCTTCAAGAGTCATTCTCACAGCATCGCGGAGACTCACTTGAGGATTCCAGCCGAGGGACTTTATTTTGTCGATTGAAGGTATGCGGTTCATTGTGTCGTCGTAGCTGTCTGAGTAATAATTTTCAGGCGATATTGTTACGAGCTTTGCTTTTTCGGCGCGTTCTCTGAAGTTGGGAAAATTTTTCATCTCGTCAATGATAATTTCTGCAAGCTCGCGGATTGAGTAATTGTTGTTGGGATTCCCTATGTTGAAGATTTTTGAGTCGGCCTGCCCTTTGTGATTTTTCAGGATGAGCATTAATGCGTCTGTTCCGTCACCTATCCATGTGAAGCTCCTTCTCTGTGAGCCTCCTCCGACAAGTTTTATTTCCCCTCTGTGAAGTATGTCGTAAATGAACTGAGTGATTGAACGAGCGCGGTGCTGCTTTGCGTCCTCCATTGTATCGAGTCCCGGCCCGATCCAGTTGAACGGCCTGAAAAGAGTGTACTGCAATCCCTTTTCGACATTGTACGCCGTAATGACTCGGTCAAGCATTTGTTTTGAGCAGCTGTAAATCCATCTCATTTTACCCACAGGCCCGGTAACAAGAGGACTCTCATCTTCAAGAAGTGTATTCTCATTAGCGAGTCCGTAAACTTCTGATGTTGAAGGGAATATTACGCGCTTCTTGTACTTCAGGCACATTCGGACGACTTTAAGATTCTGCTCGAAGTCAAGCTCAAACGTCCACAAAGGTTTTGTCAGATAATATGACGGCATAGCGACTCCCGCAAAAGGAAGTACAACATCACAAGCCGCTACCTGTTCGCGTATATAGTCAGTCTCGTGGAATATATCGCCCGTGAAACATGTGAAGCGTTTGTTGCCGTTGAATTTCTCAAGCCTCGATGTGTTGATGTCGAACGCGCTTATTTCGTAGTCTGAAGTCTCTAAAACTTTCTGCACAAGATGACTCCCAATGAAGCCCCCTGCGCCAAGCAAAAATATTTTCACCTAATCTTATCTCCATGCAAAATTTTTGATTACACCGCATACCCTCAGAACATCTTCATCAGTCATAAGCGGGAAAATCGGAAGCGATACAGCCTGAGCATAATACCTTTCAGCCTGCGGGAAATCTCCTGACTTATAGCCGTAAGCCTTCCTGTAATACGGCTGAAGAGGCACCGGCCTGTAATGAACCTGAAGCCTTATGTCATTGTCGCGAAGGTACGCAAAAAATTCTCCGTGCAGCTCTTCTTTCACACGCGCTATGAACAAGTGCCACGCATGGCCGGGTTTGTTCGGAGGAAGCACAAGACCTTCAACGCCCGACAGCTGAGACAAATACATCTCCGCAATCTCGCGCCGCCTCGTAACAAATTCATCAAGCCTTCTCATCTGACTCAATCCTAAAGCGCAGTGTACTTCCGAGAGTCTGTAGTTGTACCCAAGCTCCTGCATCTCTGAATGCCACGGGCCGTCAGCCTCGTCAACAAATTCTGAGGGGTTGCGGGTCGTTCCGTGATTCCTGAACATGAATAACCTTCTTGCGTACTCGTCATTGTTCGTTAGGACTGCTCCGCCTTCAGCCGTCGTTATGTGCTTTACGGGGTGAAAGCTCAGTGTCGTCATGTCCGCGTCAAATCCGATCTTGTGACTCGCCCGGTCTCCTCCCCATGCGTGACTCGCGTCCTCAATCAGCACAGCGTTGTATTTGTCCGCAAGTTTCCTGAACGGCTCAATGTCGAAAGGATAACCCGCAAAGCTCACAGGGATTATTGCTTTCACCCTCCCGCCGTGAGACTCTATTGTCCGTTCGGCCTCGCCGGGATTCATGCAGAAGGTTTCATCTATGTCCGCGAATATCGGAGTCGCTCCCGTGTATATCACGCTGTTTGATGTCGCTACAAATGTCAGTGCTGTTGTTGCTGCGAAATCTCCCGCGCCCATTCCTGAAGCGTGCATTGCCCCGTGAAGCGCAGCAGTTCCGCTCGAAAATGTTACGGCGTGCTTCACTCCGGCATATTCGGCTAATGATTTCTCGAACGCTTCAACAGTCGGCCCCATCGTGAGCCAGTCTCCGCGCAAAACTTTCACAACCTCTTCAATGTCATCATCATTTATCCATTGGCGGCCGTATGATAACGTCTTCAACTATTTATCCTCCTTATAACTGTGTGGCTACTTTTCCTGCTCTGCCTTCTATTTCTGACATTTCGATTCTGCATTTCGGGAATTTGCGTACCCTGCTTGCGACTTCCTTCAGCGTGAGAAATTCCGCGCCCATGTCTTTGCACTTCTTGAGGAAATCCGAGAATGTCCAGTGCATCATTCCGCCTTCCATTTCTGTATGTATCGTGTGAACGTTGAGTCCGTTCTGAAGTTTCTTTGCGTAATACGTGCTGACGTTTTCAGGACTCACTGTTCCGAGAATCTCATCAAGAGTCGGAAGCGTTGACGGTATTTGAGGAGTGCTGAAAGTTATATCTCCCATCTCAGGAATGAAGGGTGAATATCCCCGCGAGTCAGAGCAGTATTTGAGCTTCAGTTTATCCTGAACGCTGAGACTCTCCGGCGTAACCTGCCACCCTGGCGCAGCGCATGATTCCGGCCTGAACCCCGCGAACCCCTCAAACTGTGAGAATGCCCGCTCAAGTTCAGCGCGTATTTGTTCCTTTGAGAGGCTCGGCAAATTGTCCTGCCAGTAAACATGATCCCACGAATGAATCCCGCAGTCGTGTCCCTCGTCAGCAGTCCTCCGAATCAAATCAGGGTTCGAGGAAGCAATCATAGGAGCAGGAAGAAGAGTACCGTATAACAATGTCTTCAAGCCGTACGCGCTCGGAGCTTTTGTGCGGAACATTTTCTTGATGAAGCCTTTGCGGAAGACTCTGCGAATCGCTTTGCCCGAATTGTCTGGCCCCATCGAAAAGAATACGGAGGCTTTCACGTCATTAGCTTTCAGAATGTCCAGCAGTCTCGGAAGCCCTTCAAGGTAGCCCCTCAGAGTGTCAATATCAATCTTAACCGCAAGAAATATTTTCCCGGCAAATGCTATGTTGAGTCCTGCTTTGCGTCTGTGCGAGTCTTTCATCTATATTATTTCCCATTCAAGAATCTCTATGAGGCCGTCCCCTGTCTTGACGATAACGGCAGGTACGTTGTCAGAATTTCCGTCAGTTAAGCGCGTCTTCCACACCATAATTTTTTTGTCGTCATGAAAAGTAAATGCTCCCGGAAAAGGTTTAGCGACAGCACGAACAAGGTTATGAATCTCACGCGCTGATTTCGTCCAGTCTATTACGCCGTCAGCAGGAGTCCTCCGTCCGAACTTCGTAGCCTGCGACTCATCCTGCGGAGTCCCTTCAGCATTCCCGGTCAATATATCGTCAAGGCATCTTTCGAGGAGTCGCCCGGCTGCCGGAATAATTTTCGTGAAGACATCATGCGCTGTTTCGTCCGGCAGAATGTCAACAGCTTCCTGCCCTACGATATTTCCCGCGTCCGCTCTTGCTGTCATGTGGTGAAGAGTTACGCCCGCTTTTGTCTCACCGTTGAGGACTGCCCAATTCACACAGGCACGCCCGCGATATTTCGGCAATAATGATCCGTGCATGTTGAAAGCTCCGAGGGGCGCAAGGTCTAAAATTTTCATGTCAATCATTGAGCGGTAATAGAACGAGAATATTACATCGGGCTTTGCGTCTCTCACAACTTCTTCTGAAGGCTCATCAGTCCTTACTGGTATGTTATGAGATCTAGCAAGTTCATATACTGAGCTGAACCAATGAGTCTCGTTCGGGTCATCTTCATGCGTGTATACAAGATTTATTTTCACTCCACGTTTAAGCAGCACAGACAAGCATTCATAGCCCACCGAGCTGTAAGCAAATACTACTGCACAAGACATCTATTTATCCCCTTCATATATTTTCCGTATTACGTAGCGCGGCCTCTTGCGGACTTCCTGATATATTCTGCCGGTATACTCGCCTGTTATCCCCGTGCTTGTTACTATGATTCCAGCCAGCAAAAAATTCACAGCATGTCCGACTCCGAAAGCCGCGAGAATGACTCCTGCTCCGAATATCATCATGCCCAATATCGTTATCATCTGCAATGGAAAAAGTGAGAATGCCGTCATCAAATCAAACTGTAAACGAATGAGTCTGAACAAACTGTATTTTGACTCGCCTCGTGTCCTCGCCTCGTGTGAGACTTCTATCTCAACAGGATTAACCGCGAACTTCTGCGCGAGTGCCGGAATAAATGTAGAGACTTCCCCGCATTCGTTGATGATGTCGATTATCCCACGGCTATAGCCTCGCAGCATGCAGCCGTAATCGTGAAGACTGAATCCCGTTACCTTGTTCATGATTCTGTTGATGAGCTTGGACGCATAACGCCGGAAGATTGAGTCCTTCCTCTTCTTGCGTATCGTTCCTACTACATCATGGCCGGAGTCTAAAAGCTCTGTTATTCTTGGTATCTCTTCGGGCGGGTTCTGAAGATCTGCGTCAAGGGTTATGATTTGATTCCCGCGTGATGATTTGAAGCCCGCTATTATAGCCGTGTGCTGTCCGAAATTCCCGTTGAAGTCGATCACTCGCAGTTTAGGATTCCTCTTTCGCTCCTGCAGCATTATGGGCAGTGATGAGTCTTTGCTTCCGTCATTGATGGCTATTATCTCGTAAGGGCGGTTAAGATTTTCCATGACGCTGAACAAACGCCGGAATAGTTCGGGTAAATTTTCCTCTTCATTATATACGGGGATAACAATAGAAATCATATTATCATTCAACATTAACGGCCTGACTTTCAGGATATATTGCGGGTATTCTACAACATTACGACAATTGCGGTCAACGAATGCCGATGAGTCGCAAAAAGTTTTGAGCATTATAATCTTTTCACAAAGGAGGCTGAACAATGGCAAGAAAAAATTTTGACATTACCCCCGAACAGATAAAAGAGTTTCAAGAAGCTACGTTAATGGATGATGACTTCATGAGGGAATTTTTCAGGGACAACATACTCGCGACTCAAACGGTGTTGCGTATCATCATGGACAAGCCCGGACTCGAAGTCAAAAGCGTGAGCGTTCAGCATAATCTGCCGGGACTCGATGAATTTCACGGCGTGCGTTTTGATGTTTACGCTGTCGATTATGACGGGACTCAGTACGACATAGAGTTTCAGAATGACGCGGACGGCGCAGACCCTCACAGGGCAGATTTCAACTGCGCTATGATGACAATGCGAACGCTTGAGAAGGACGAGAATTTTTCCGTTCTTGAAAAGCGTGAAAGAGTCGTTATCTTCATCACAAAAACTGACGTGCTTAAAGGCAAAGAACCCATATACAGAATCAAGCGCGTAATACCAATACGCTCGCCCGTAAAGTTTGACGTTATCAGCTTCATCCATACTGGCCCAGAAAATTGACTCCGTGTTAAGCGTTACTGATTCTCCAGCGGCTGTGGAAGTTTGCCAACTGCCTGAGTTGTAGTTTGGCCAAGCAACAGCGATCTCCCATTCAGCATAACGCCTGCCACTCCGATTAAACGGCTTCGGTATGATCTCGTAATCCTGCACCGTCTATGCCATATCCCTTGTGTGGCTTACCGAGTTCTCATAGGCATAAGTTACGCTTGTGCCGGCTGTAACTCCAGATACAACGCTGGCTCCTTCAGTGCCGACTTCTGTAGAAATTGAAGTCTCTACCGAATTTGTATTGCTGACAGCGCGTGAAAGAATTCAGATAATAATCCTTGTGAGTGTCGAACGAGTGAAGGCTGATTACCTGATAGTGAGAATTTGTGTTGCGCTTCACAGAGTATCCCCTGCAGGCATCTAATGTGTTGCTATCCTTGAGGCCGAGCCTGTTAATTAGTTCCTGAGCAAAAGAATAATCGTTATCCTTTGTGTATTTGTTATAGAAGTCAACGAAGCTCATCGAAATATCATCATCGTAATCCGTCGTCATGCCCTGCGCAATGCTCAGAAGCTCATTCTCCAATGCCGCTTCATGTATGAGCTTGTCCACAGCCCCGGAAATTGACGCTCCCATCTCCTTAGCCCTGGCATCAAGTCCCTCTGCCCAGTCAAACAGCTTCTGAACCCGCAGCTCGCAAAGCTCATTGCAGAGTTCTTCCGCGCTGACCTTTACAGCCGGGGCAGTATTGACAGCTGCAACGCTTGAATCGGCACTTTCAAATCCGTCATATTCTGTGTTATCCCGTGAAATTAAGCTGCTGAAGTAATCCCGGTTTCCGTCGCATGTCGCTACATAGGTGAATATGTGCTTGTTGCCGCCGGGAAGCTCAAAATTTTTATATGGCGCGCCCTCTTCAGGTTCAGCCAGTGATAGATTCAGAAGTTCATTCATGGTTTGGACATCAGCCGAGTCAGGGTAAACTAACACGATTGCGACTCAGTGCTGGTATGCAACAGCAAGACCGCCGAGAAAAGCTAACCCCTGCCCTATATTGTTTACGTCAAAGGAGGAATCCGCGATATTGCCGAGGAACAGAAAATCTCTTGATGTGAGGCTCTCAAGGGTATAGAAGAGTGCTTCAGGGTCATCAAAAGAAGCTGTTTCGGTTATGCGCTCTCTGACATAGGGAGTCAAGTCGCTGCTGGCATAACGCGGGGTAGTAATATACCCGACAAGCACACAGCGTGATGATGAAGCCTGCGGTGTTTGCTGTGTTATATCAGTCCCAAATATTTGCACGCCTTCAAGATTCCGCCGTCGTCAATGTCTTCACACACATAATTTGCCGCCTCTCTCGCCTCGTCCGAACATACACCGACAGCGACTCCGATTCCCGCGTTCCTCAGCATGTCCGCGTCATTCGGCCCGTCCCCGAACGTAATCACGTCAGAAATTTTTGCGCCGAGCTTCTGTATCATCATTTCGATTCCGCGCCATTTGGTTGACTCTGAGAATCTTACCTCCGTGAAGCCGTGCATTATTTCGAGCCTCAAGCCCTCAGGTGCAGAAAAGAATATCCCGTGCGACTCGTCTAGCATTCTGTGAGGCCGCATTATGTAGCACATTGTTACGCGCTCAAGCTCACGCATTGGCCTTATGCAGTCATACCCGGCCTGATCGTTGAAGTATTCACGGAATGAGTCGAAATCGTTATCAGCGTACAAATATTTATCGCCCGCAGCCGCCGTTATGTCCGGGAATCTTGAAGCGACATCACGGAATGAGTCTATATATTCGCCGGGAAAATACGCCGTGTGAATCTTTCTGCCGTCAACAAAAATCTCTGAGCCTCCAGCGCATACAAGATAATCAATCCCGAACGCTTTCGCCGCTGTCATTGTGAGGAAGCCCGCCCGCCCCGTAGCAATCGCAGGTACATGGCCGGATTCACGCAGGAGATTTATTGCCGTCAAAGTTTCGGGGGGGATATGAGGTTTGTTCTTGTGGCTGATTAGCGTGTTGTCGATGTCGAAAAATATATACATGATTCAACCCTTCAGCCTTAACGCAAGCCCGGCAAAAACTCGGTCAACAATTTCTGACTCACCCGCAAGATATTGATACAGTCTCCCGGTCTCATCGCGCCATTTTCGTTTGAATGAGTCAACCGGTACAACGCCCCCGCAAATCTCATCGCCGGTAATCACGCATTTACGCAAAATATTTATCCTGTCAGCAAAAAATTCTGTCGGATTAATTCCCCGCGTTAAGAGAAATTTTGCCCCCTCGTGAATGTTCGTTATGAGTCCTTCTGAAAAATTGTAAACCATATTTTGAGCAAGGTCGTTTACATTTCGAAATGTCCCGTAAAGTTTCAGCGCGTAATCCCTTTTCCCCATGAAACGCCCGCCGATTATCAAGTGCAAAGTATCACCCCGAAAAGCATAATTATTTCTGAGGACTCTACGAACGCTCCGAGCAAGTCGCCCGTTATGCCCCCGAAAATTTTTACGCATATTATCACGTGGAGCATTACGCACAAAATCATCATGGCCGGAATAATCTTCATGCTTAAAACTGAAAGCAGCAGGAACATCATCAGTAGCAAAATATTGTCGCGCCTGTTACGTGATGAGCCTAAACTTACAGCGAGGCCGCCTGATTTCGCGAATGGAAGATTGTTGAGAAGCAATGCCATTCCCAGACGTGAATATATAGGTACAGGGATTAGGGATAAGGGATTAGGGGTTAGGGATAAGAGTTCGGAGAATAATAACGTTTTGGCCATCAAGATTATCACGCATGACATTACAGCAAAAGATCCCGCGTGAGTGTCGGATAAAATTTTGAGCCGAGTCTCTCTGTCCCGGTGCGAGAATACAGCGTCGCATGTGTCCATTAAGCCGTCAAGGTGCAGCCCTCCCGTTAGTGCGAGAGTCAGAATCATCATCATGAACCCGCGCAGGATTGGCGAGAGTCCCGGCCATGATAAGACCTCCCACAGCACAGCCCATAACAGACCGAATATCACGCCCACAGCAGGAAGCATTACGCAGAAATAACGCAGGTTAGCAGGAGTCCACGAGGGAATCGGAGCAGGTATTATAGATATGAAGGATAACACTATGAGGAATGAGCGCAGAATATTCATCACTCGCCGTAAAATTCTCCGCGTGTTATCGTCGTGCTGAAACCTCCAATTATTTCCGGGGATTCTGTTCCGAGTCCCGTGTAGCTCAGGCTTGAGTCTTCATAGCGTTTGAAGTCAAATATTGCCTCGTTGATTTTTGCTTCGTTGAAGAGTCCAAGCGCGTATATCCTCTCAAATTCTGGTATCGTTATCCCGGTTACTTCCTTGAAAGCGTCAGGATTAACTTCACTCACAATATCAAGCACCGTCTTTTCTCTCTCGTCAGTCAGGTACATGAATATAGGAATCCTCGTAAGAAATTTCATCAGCTTCTCGCGAATCTCCTGTATCTCTTTGCGGCGTTTCTTTTCTTCCTCACTTATTGCGGGCTTGTCGGACTCGTCGCCGTTCTTCTTCATGCGGTTGATTTTGTCCGTACTCGTTATTATGTTCTCTATGTCCTGCTTTATCTTTCGGAATGCCGTTATCTTTCTGACTGCCTCTAATGCCCGTTCATCTTTCAGCAATCGTGATAATGTCTCTGTGTTAAGGTTCACGAGAAGAGGAGACTTCCATTTGCGCGCAAGCATTACCCCCGTAACATGTGAGTACGCGAAATCTATCACCGCCCTTGCGTCAATCTCTGTCATTCCCGCCCCGTCAAACGCAAGCACAGGAAGAAATCTCATGAACTCCCCGGCTTTGTCTTCAGGGTCTGCGTCTGCAATATTCAGCCTGCATGAGTAATCCGCAATCTGTTTCAGCGCACGCTCAAGCGCAAAATCAAAAACGTAGCACTCTTCCTTCAGCACAACTTCTTCACCGTCATCATCAATTTCACTCCACGGAGATTGTACCCTGAATGCCGCCTGAAAATATGTCTCAGGACTCTTCAGGTTACGCAGCATGAATATCCCCGTCCACGGCCTCACTGTTACACCCGCAAGCAATTTCCCGCATGTCAGTGTGATTGTCCGGGTCTCTTTCGGGCTGTCGGTCATCGTATTTCTCACAGGGTCAAGAGCCTCCGCGCCGTTCCCGCATGAATCACCCGCGCAAAGTATCACACTGTAATCCCGGAAGAATGACTCATCCTCAAGCAAATTTTTCATAGCGCAGCATGACGCGACATCAGGAAGAAACCATACAGTATGTCGCAGAATCTTCACGAGCCTTGAGTCAGAAAACGGCAAACGCATTCTGTCTTCTCCGAGCTTCAATGACTCCTTTTGAGTCGGCAAATATGATCCGTGAATCAGACTCAGCCATTTGCGCACGTGATCTTCATGAATGAATCCGTTATCATCAGCCCGGAAAAATTCGCTCAAATCGAACTCGCTGAACTCGCCCCCCTCCGCTATGTTCCGAATCTCTTCGGGTATCTTGTACGTCATCATTACGATTCGCGGCATGGATTTATACGGATTGTTTTTCCCCGGCCATGTCATTTTTGCTCGCTGTTCGTCCGAATATGTCCAGCTGAAAATTTGATCCTCGCCAAATTCCCCGGAGTTCAAAGCACGGAACGGAGTCCCCGACATGTACAGCTTATATTTCGCGTCAATCGGCAGAATCTCATCGCCCGCCGTTATTCCTCCCTCGGAAATCTCTTCAGGGTCTGCGGACTCTTCCTCGCTCCTGAAAAGCTCCTGCGCATTCTCACGCCACGCACCGAAATGATACTCGTCAAATATCGCGATGTCCCATTGAGTCCGATGGATAAATTCATTTTTCGCCTTTATCCCCCCGGCCTTGTTCGTGCCAAGCAAATCCTGAAATGACCCGAACACTACAACAGGCTTCCCCTTGTCCGCAAAATTATATTCATCATCAATACGCCATCCATGACTCGCCGCCGTGTGATTCGATATGAACCGCCAGCCCTCAAAGTCAACATGAGTCAAAATATCCTCGCTCCATGCGTCCTCTGCTGCGGGCTTGAACGTTACGACAAGAATTTTCTTGAGCTTCATACGTTTGCAGAGCTGATACGCCGCGAAAGTTTTTCCGAATCTCATTTTGGCGTTCCACAAAAAGCGCGGAGGATTCGACTCGTCAGCAAAATATTCACTCGTAGCTTCAACCGCCGCTGACTGTTCCGGCCTCATGCGAAAATTTTTGTCCCTCGCGTTAATCGTTGACTCTCGATTCCTCACAGCCTCTACAGCTCTTCTTGCGTCATCGGGCGAACACCTGAACCATTCGCGTGCGCCGGGCATACGCTGGAACTTTGCGCCGTCAAGCACTCTGTGAACGTCATGATCCGTGAATGATGTCCCGTCATTGCGTGTTGCAGGGAGTGTGAAGAGGATTTTTGCGCGGAGTCCGGCTGTCGTGGTCTGTGCGCGGACTCGTTTGTCTGGGTCGCCTGTAGTGTAGCCGATCTTCACATAGCCGTCATGACCCGGCACTTTCGGGAGCGAGTATGCGTAAATTTTCGGCTGTGATTCGGGCGGAATGGGGAAAAGATTTTCTGCGCTCATGAGTTAGAGTCCTCCTTGAGATTCATGGGACGTATCATTGAGTCGATAAACGCGATTTCGGAGTCGGTGAGGCCGTATTTGGCGTAAAGGTCTGAGTCTGTCCATTGGCGCGAGAAGTCCTGCATCGGCACGAGTGAATATACTTTGCTTGTTGCGTCTTGCGTATTCTTTCTGAGCATGACAAGGAAACGGAAAAATTTTGTTGCTATGTATGAGATTACATTTTGCGCGGTCTCTTTGTCATCATATGCCCCGATAACAAGATATGTCTCTGAACAAATGCTCCCCGGCCCACCTATGAAAGGTTTGTTGAGTATCTGATGAGGAAATGAATCGCCCGCTCCGTATGCTCTTGATATGAACACTTTGTATTTGTCGATAATATTTGTCCTGTGATAAATGTTGAATCGTCTGACATAGCCCACTGATTTATTGCCGTAAAGTTTCAAGTCTCCGTAAAGCTGTAAATTTTTGTCGCCCTTTATGTATGTTCTTAGGCCGAAAGGTTTTAGAGTGCTTACGAGTCCCGCAAAAGATTCCTCATTGAATGCCTGTACTTTTTGCAGGATTGATATTGCCTCGTTGTGTCTTATGAACATATGCGAATCTTTATCGACAAGCGGACGAATCATTGAGGAAGTATTTTTCCCGCTGTGGTTAATGATTTCGCAGTCTCCCTCGTTGTCTCTGTCCCACAAGAAATAACATACCCCGCCTTTAATCTGCACACCGCTGAAACAATCATTAGCGTTAGGGTAATCATGAAGGACTCGTATACGCCTGTCGCTTAACATTTCTTCCCTGAAATCGTCTAGCCCTTTGCCGCCCGCATACCATCTCGCCGGGATAACCATCACGATATATTTCGGGTCTAACTTTTTGGCCTGCTCAACGAATAATTGATACAGAGGCTTTGCGCTCGCACCGAATCCGCCGTCGCTCATCTGGTACGGAGGATTTGAGATTACCACGTCAAACTTCATGCCTAAAATTTCCTCCGGGCTTTTCGTGTGAATGAACTCATATGCTAATGTCTCCTCTTCCTTCTGTTTTGCCCCGCAGTAAATGCACTTCCCCTTTTTGTCGTAAACATGGCCGGAGTCCCTGAAATGTATTCTCCCTTCGAGAGGCAAAAATTTTTCGTTTCGCGTGAAATTGCAGACGCAGTACGGCAGCTGAACATTCATAGAGCAGTAAACAGTACGGCGCGTAATCTTTGCTGTGAGTTCAGTAACGGAGATTCCGAACACTTGATGATTCATGATGTGATTGATACGTTCCTGAAGGTCCGGGATTTTGTCAGCGAGTCCGATATTGAGTCGCTTGACGATTTCCCGGAGGAAGACTCCAGACTTGCAGGCGGGATCTAAGAACCTTGCGAAGGGATTGCGGAATAAATTTTGCGGGAGAAGGTCAAGCATATCATTTGCGGTTTTAGGGGGCGTGAAAATTTCATCCTCTGAGAGATTCGCGAGGCATAAAAGAATGTCGGGCTTCTCATTCGTCTTAAAGGGGTAATTCATACTGTCCGTCAACCTCCTCACTTAGCTTGAAATCTTTTACCCTGCGGATAATGAAGCTGTCATCATGAGTCCATTCCGTGAAAATTATCTCGCCGGGATTGAGCGTATCACCTTGAACGATATTAGCCGTAACGATCTCGCGTGCTCTTGTGCGCAGTGCTCCGTCAAAATTCCTGCGTTTGTCCCACAAGTCATAGAGTCGAGTCCGGCAGGCTGTAACGTTGTCGGGAAGTATGTCGATACCGTAGAGGCTAGCGAGTGCGATTAGTGATTTGCGTTCAAAGTCTGAATCATTTTCGAGCGCGTCAAGTTTGCGAGTCAAAATTTCTGCGAGGAAGTTGCCGTCTCCGCAAGCTGGTTCGAGGAACGTTGAGTCGAATCGCCTGCACTCATCAGCGACAAGATCACACATAGCTTTCACTTCTCTTTCAGCCGTGAATACTTCACCATGAGCCGAGACCCTTTCGCGTGATTTAACCTGTGTATTGATGTCAATCATCTCCGGGGGAATTATTGCGACAATGATATACTCTCAGCCGTAACTTTCACAAGGGGGATTTAACGACATGGAACAAAGAGAGAAACAAATAATCCGGGTCAGCATTGTCGGAATCATTGCGAATGTATTTCTTGCGGGATTCAAATTTGCTGTGGGATTCTTTGCGCGTTCAGTTGCAATTATGGCGGACGCTCTGAACAATGCCAGCGATGTATTGTCGTCAGTCGTAACGATAATAGGCACGAAACTGGCGGGAAGGCCTGCGGACAAAGCGCACCCGTTCGGACATGGCCGGGTAGAGTACATTACGGCTGCTGTGATTTCGGGAATCATACTTTACGCGGGAATAACTGCGCTCATTGAGTCGGTCTCACGAATCATTAATCCTGTTGAGCCTGAACACAGTGCTGTGAGTCTCGGTGTTGTTGCTGCTGGCGTAATCGTGAAAATAGTATTGGGGCGTTACGTTAAGAGTCAGGGTGAAAAATTGTCATCCGACTCGCTGAAAAATTCGGGTGCTGACGCTCTCATGGACTCGGCTGTGTCATCGACGACTCTGATCGGCGCACTTGCGTTTATGTTCGCGGGGTTGAATCTTGAAGCGTGGCTCGGAGTGTTCATCTCATTCATGATAATCAAGGCTGCTGTTGATATGTTCATGGAGACGACAAGCAAAATTTTGGGCGAGCGTGAAGACAGCGAATTAACGAGAGCGATCAAGGAGACAATCTGCGAGACTGAAGGCGTTTACGGAGCGTATGATTTAGTCCTGACGAATTACGGCCCTGACAAGCTGATAGGCTCAGTACATATTGAGGTGCCAGACACATGGACGGCGGGGAAAATTGACGAGGCAAGCCGGGAGATAATGCACAGAGTCGCAATGAAGAATCATATCGCGCTTGCGGCAATAGGTGTATATTCGCACAACACTACGGACAAGAGAGCCTCAGAGATTCGCGAGAACGTTACGAGGGCGGCCATGTCGCAGAAATATGTGTTGCAGGTTCACGGGTTCTATTTCAGCGCGGATGAGAAGACAATACGGTTTGACGTTGTTGCGGATTTCGCAGCTCCAAGCACGGAGGATATACACAAGAAAGTTACTGACGCTGTGAGGAAGCTGTACCCGGAATATGAATTAACGGTGCAGATTGATTCGGACTTTTCGGACTAGGGGAGGAGGAATAATTTTGCATTACACTGAGCCTTTGTACAGGAGTCCTTACTGGCCTACGCTGCCGTTGCTGGAAATCACACAGGGCTGTACGCACAACAAGTGCAAATTCTGCAACATGTACCGTGATGTTCAGTTCCGAATGTCCCCGCTTGAATGGGTTGAAGAAGACCTGAAAGAGATTGCCGAAAGATGGCCGAAAGCACAAACGCTTCAGATATTGAGCGCGAATCCCCTCGCTTTGACGTATGACCGACTCGCGCCGAGAATTGAGCTTATCCGCAAATATCTTCCCGGCCTGAAGGTGATGTATGCGCAGACTAGAGTCTCAGACATCAGGAACAAGACAGTAAACGAACTCGCAAGCCTCCGCGAAATGGGACTGAGTGAAATATCATTAGGCACTGAAAGCGGCGATGACTGGACACTCTCACGAATCAACAAAGGCTATACTTCCTCCGACATTCTGGAGCAATGCGCGAAACTTGACGAGGCCGGAATAAAATACTGGATGTCGTTCCTTAACGGCGTTGCGGGGAAATCGCACAGCATTCAGCACGCGGTGAACTCGGCGAAAATTTACAGCATGTGCCATCCCAAAGTTATCGGGACGGGGGGACTCGTTTTGTTTGACGGTACAGAGCTTAAAGAGGAAGCAGAGCGCGGAGAATTTGACCCATGCACCGAGCTTGAATTGATGACTGAGCTTAAGACTTTTATCGAGAACTTGACGATTGACTTTGAGAGATTCATAACACATCATACTGTATCAGCTAATCTCAACTGCCGTAACTTTCAAGCAAGCAAGCACGAAATACTAGAGGAGCTTCAATACGCGATCGACAATACAGACCTTGACGAGTTAGCGCGAATCAGAGCCGCAAAGAAAAGATTGTAGCAACAAAAATTTTTCCCGGTCTCAAACCAAAGGGCCGGGATTTTTCTTTATGCTAATATACTTCGCATTACTTTATCCACAAAGGAATGATTTTTCATGAAGGCCGTAATGACCGTAACAGCTCAGGACAGAGTCGGAATTATCGCGGGCGTTTGCTCATTGCTTGCTGAGATGGGCGTGAATATTCTTGACCTGAGTCAGACAGTAATGCAGGGAATCTTCACGATGACTCTTCTTGTCGACACATCAACATCATCACATACATTTGACGAAATCCGGACGGCGTTAATGACTCGCGGCGAAAAAGAGTCGCTCAACATTCACATACAGCGCGCGGATATTTTCGAGGCTATGCACAGGGTGTAAACATGCTGAATATTTCTGACATAATGCAGACGGTCAACATGATCGATCATCAGCATTTGGACATACGGACAATAACGCTCGGAATATCTTTATACGACTGCGCAAGCTCTGACGTTCACAAATGCGCCCGTAAGATTCGCGACAAGATTTGCAGGAAGGCCGAAAATCTCGTGAAGGTCGGCTGTGAAATTGAGAATGAGTACGGTATTCCCATCGTCAACAAAAGAATCTCCGTAACACCAATCGCCGAAATTGCCGCGTCATGTGAGAGTGATGATTATTCTGTGATCGGCCATGCGCTTAATGATGCCGCGTCAGAATGCGGAGTGAATTTCATCGGGGGATTCTCTGCGTTAGTTCACAAGGGCTTCACTGAGTCCGACAAAAGATTAATCGCCTCAATCCCTCGCACGCTTGCTGAAACGGAGCTTGTCTGTTCGTCCGTAAACGTCGCGACAACGAAAGCCGGAATCAACATGGACGCAGTTGCGATGATGGGACGAGTCATAAAGGAGACGGCAAATCTTACGGCAGACAAAAACGGACTCGGATGCGCGAAGCTCGTAGTATTTGCGAACGCTGTGGAAGATAATCCCTTCATGGCCGGAGCGTTTCACGGAGCTGGCGAGCCTGAATGCGTGATTAATGTCGGAGTGTCAGGGCCGGGGGTTGTGTGGCGCGCGCTGAAAGACGTAAAGGGCGAAAGTTTTGACGTTGTAGCAGAGACAGTGAAGCGTACAGCATTCCGCATAACTCGAATGGGTCAGGTTGTGGCTAATGCAGCGTCTGAAAGATTAGGGATTCCGTTCGGGATTGTTGACTTGTCATTGGCACCGACTCCCGCGAAGGGCGACTCAGTTGCGAGGATTCTTGAGGAGATGGGACTCAAAGTCTGCGGGACTCACGGAACAACGGCGGCACTTGCTTTGCTGAATGACGCAGTGAAGAAAGGCGGCGTGATGGCATCGGGTCATGTCGGAGGACTCTCAGGAGCATTTATCCCGGTTAGTGAGGACGAAGGAATGATTCACGCTGTGAAGTCCGGGGCATTGAGCATAGAGAAACTAGAGGCTATGACGTGCGTATGCTCCGTAGGTCTCGACATGATAGCGGTACCGGGGGACACGAGCGCGGAGACGATAGCGGCGATAATTGCGGACGAGTCAGCGATCGGAGTCATCAACAACAAGACTACAGCCGTGAGAGTGATACCTGCTCCGGGGAAAAGTGTCGGTGATTCTGTTGAGTTCGGCGGGCTGTTGGGCAATGCTCCCGTAATGCGCGTGAATAATGCGGGAAGTGATGAGTTTGTCGCAAGGGGAGGAAGAATCCCGGCTCCGATTCACAGCTTGAGGAATTAGAATCGAGCTGTAAAATTTGCGTCGCTCCTTTAGGTTTTGGGGAGCGATTTTTTTTGCATTGTTATTCTGTAATGTCTGTGTGATTTACGGCGTATTCTAAAATCATTCCTATGAGTTCATTTCTTGAGCGGTTGCTTCTGACTGATAACTCTTCAAGCGCATTAGCTGTTTCATTTCTTATACGTACAGAAAAAATTTTATAGCCGTCCTCGCCTTTCAGGTTTGATTTCTTTGGGATTTTGATAGTAGCTTCCTTCAACATTTTTCACCTCTGAATTATTTTAGTGGGTGAACATGGTGAATAATATGTTAATTAAGATATTGTTATCAATATAATATATTTTAAGTTCAAGTTTATGTTATAATTTTTAACATAAATTCATGAATGAAAGTAGGAGGCAAATAGACATGAGGAATAAATCCCTGCTCATCGCAATATTAATGTTGGCTGTAGGCTTGATAGTAACACCTGCAATTGACTTCTTTGAACCTGCCGTTGCTGTTGCAGCCAAGAAGAAAACGGCCAAGAAAAAAACATCGAAACGCAAAAGCACAAAGCAGAAAAGTACAAAGCAAAAATCAAGCAGTAAGAAAAACGGCACTTTATACAAGTGTGCAAGATGCGGAGGCTTGTGGGTGAAAGGAATAAACGCTGACTTGGATTTTCTGAAGTCACTACAAAACTGCCCGTATGGTGGTATGCACGACTGGCGAAGACTAAACTGAAGCAAAATACGAATCATCACCGAAAATTCCGGGGCTGTCTGAAATATGGCGGCCTCGTTTTATTTTATATCCGTGAAATAATGTCGCTGAGTTTTACGCACTTCAAATTTTCCTCGAACGACTCTTGAATCTCATCAAGATATAATCCGAGCGCATGATGAATATTTTTCCCGACCGGGCATTTCGGATTCGGATTCGGATGGAAGCGGAACAATTTTCCCTTCACGCTTTCAACAGCCGTATAGACATCATATAGCGTAATATTTTCGGGCGGCCTCGAAAGTTTCATGCCGCTTACGCCCCGCGAGACATCAACAAGCCCGGCAGCTTTGAGCCGTGATATTATCTGCCTGATGATTACGGGGTTAGTGTTTACGCTTGACGCAATGAACTCGCTTGTTACGTTTTGTGAGTCCTGAAAGTAATCTATGCACGTGAGAATATGAACAGCAACGGCGAATCTTCCTGAGATCTGCAAAATTTATCCCCTCAACAAAAAAAGACTTCCGGCCATTATAACCGAAAGCCCTTGTGATTTGCTGTTTTTTGTGATTACTCGCTGAACAATGCGCCCGCGCTCATCTCAAGATATGCTTCTCCGTTGTAATCCGGGAATGCTTTTTTGACCGCTGAAATAAATTCTGCCCTGTTCTTTGATGTCTTTGCAGTCTCAAGCACTTTCTCAAGATACGCTATTTTCTCGTCAACGGCTGTCTTTCCTTCCGGCGCGTTATGGCTCGTGAGAATGAGCGAGTATCCTTTGTCCTTGTAGCCTTTAAGCTCTGATATTTCGGCCTCAATGTAGGGAATTGCCGGGAGAATGTTATGAGTCTTTGAACCCATCATATGACGGTACACTGCGTTAATCGCAGGAACATATACCCCGTAGCCCTCGCCGTCAGACTCGTGGAGAATCACGAAATCCATTCCCGCAAGTTTCAGCGTGTCGCCCTCTTTGATGATTTCAGCTTTGACGGGCAGATCTTCCGCAACTTTGTCGCCCGCTGCCTGAATGAAGCTCTGAGTCAGACCCCAGACGCTTCCGCCTTCAGCCCAGCTTTTGAGGGCGGTATCTGTCGCGTAAATCTTCACATCGCCGTAAGACTTATAGCCGTTGGGATGATACGAGAACAGCGCGCCCGCTACAGGTTTTCCCAATGACGCAATATATTCCGCAAACGCTTTGACGTTCTCACGGTACGCAGTCGACTCTATCAGCACGAGTCCTTCAGGTGATTCGACAATGTAGCAGTAATCGTTCATGTTGTCGCCCGTTCCGTAAGCATGAAGTTTCACTCCGCCGTCAAAATTTGTTACGCTCATGTTACCGACGCTGACTCCCGCCGCAAACGCTGAACCCGAAAGCACCGCAACCGCAATTAATGCCGCAAAAATTTTCCTCATCATTCATTACTCCTTCACAACTGAAATTCTCTGCCTGATATGTTTTCCGCTGACAGCCTCATCAATCATAGCGATGGCGTAATCCGCATAGCTTATGACACTTTCGCCCTTTGCGTTGAACGTAAGCTCCTCGCCCGCAAGAATGTATTTCCCGGTCCGTTCTCCTTCCGCCTGAAAATCTGACGCGGGACTAACGTACGTCCACTTCACATCATCGCGCCTGCGTAACTCACTCAATGCTTTAGCCGCTGCTGTTGAGACCGGCATATATGCTTCGGGGAAGCCTTCTGTCTGAAAATACTGCTTTGTGTGTTCCTTGTTGACGTAGAGACTTCCTGCCCCGCCGATAATCAGCAGCCTTGTCTCACTCCCTGAAAGAGCGTCGCACAAAACCTTCTGAGTGTCGCTGTAAAGGTGAAGCGTTGAAGGCTCCCAAGCTCCGAAAGCGTCAATGACAACATCAAAGCCCTTGAGATCTTCAGCTGTTATGTCAAGAATGTCTCTCTTGATCGTGTGAGGGGCATTAGTCTTGTTTTCACCGCGCACTACAGCCGTAACATCAAGCCCGCGCTTTAATGCCTCGTCAACAATAAGCCGTCCTGCTTTGCCGTTCGCGCATACTACTGCAACTTTCATCCGCAAAATTCCTCCTGTAAATGTGATTGTTACACATCAAATTTTACAGCGTCATGATGTAATGTCAACTGTTACATGAAAATCTCAGCTCGTCAAAAATTTCTCCGTCTAAAGTCTTCCATTGCATTCCCCATTCTTGAAGCGTAATGTAGCCTCGTTTGCTTCCGTCGCGGGGAAATGAGACCGAGCCGGGATTAGCGTAAATCATTCCCCCGTTGAATTTTGTCCACATAGGAACGTGCGTATGACCCTGAAGAAGTATGTCGGCTTTCGGAGGATTGCTCATGCCGTATTTATGTCCGTGAGTCGCAAAGATCACCTTGCCTCCGACAAACAGCAGGCAGTAATATGCCATTATAGGAAAGTCGAGCATCTCCTGGTCTGACTCGTGGTCGCAATTCCCCCGGACGCAAAGAACAGAGTCGCTTATCACGTTGAGAATGTCAGCAACTTTTTGATTCCCGTCAATCAGATCACCAAGCAGCAAAATCCTTTCAGCCCTTTCACGTTTGAATGCCTCAATCAATTTCACGCAGCAAGTTTCATAGCCGTGTATGTCTGACGCAACAATCATCTTCATGTGAAGCCCTCCATCCGTAAATTTTTGTGTGAGTATAGTATAATGCGTAGAAAATTTTAACGATTTAGGAGTGTGCTAAATACATGAGCAGCATAATGGATACCATCATGTATTACAACGGGATCGTCAACAGCTTCGTCTGGGGCGCGCCCGTTTTAATATTGCTCGTTGGAACTGGCGTTTACTTGACGCTGTTACTCGGTATGCCTCAGTTCAGATACTTCTTTGACGCAATGTCTGAAGTGTTCAGCTTCCGCAAGAAATCGGACGAGGACAACAGCAAAGCAATCTCATCATTCGCGGCAATGGCTACAGCAATGGCTGCAACAGTCGGTACAGGTAACGTAGCAGGAGTCGCGACGGCTCTTCACTTGGGCGGACCCGGCGCGTTAGTGTGGATGTTAATCTCTGCGGTGTTCGGTATGTGTACGAAATTTGCTGAAGTTACGCTTGCTGTGCATTACAGGCAGAAGGACGCACACGGAGACTGGCGCGGAGGCACGATGTACATTCTCGAAAAGGGAACAAGCGAGGCACTCGGACAGGGCTGGGGCTTTGTCGGGAAAATTCTTGCGCTGCTCTTTGCGCTGTTTGCGTTCCTTGCGTCATTCGGAATCGGTGCGGCGACTCAGGCTAACTCAGCGGCGGAAGCTATGTCTATGGGCTGGGGAATCGATCATCTTTACAGCGGCATTGTCATGGCCGTACTTGTTGCGCTCGTCATTATCGGCGGACTTCAGAGCCTCTCAAAAGTTACGACTCTCATTGTTCCGTTCATGGCGATTTTCTACATCGGCGGAGCTGCTTACGTCTTAATCATGAACGCTTCAATGATTCCTGAGACTGTATCACGCGCTGTGCATCTGGCCTTCAACAACCCGTTAGAGACATTGCCCGGAGCTTTGGCAGGCTGGGGAGTGAAAGAGGCAGTGCAGAGAGGTATAGCACGCGGAGTATTTAGCAATGAGGCTGGTATGGGTTCCGCCCCTATGGTTCACGCAACGGCTAATGTTGAGCATCCTGTCCAGCAGGGCTTCTACGGTATATTCGAGGTCTTCATGGACACGATAGTCATCTGCACAATGACGGCGCTTGTCGTAATGGTTACGGGAACTCTCACGAACTCGCCGGATCTCACTGGCGCACAGCTCACGCTTCAGGCTTTCGAGAATGCACTCGGCGTGTCAGGAAAATACGTTCTCTCGGTGGGACTTCTGCTCTTTGCTTTCACGACAATTTTGGGCTGGTACTGGTACGCAGAAACGGCGGTAACTTATCTTTTCGGAATCTGGTGCAAGCCAATCATGAAAGTGTTGTGGATTGTGATGATTCTTATCGGTGCTGCTGGCGGTCAGTTCATGGGCGCGGAAGGCAACCAGTTCTTGAATAACATCTGGGACATCTCCGACACTCTCAACGGATTAATGGCACTCCCGAACTTGATCGGACTCCTGATTTTGTCCGTAACACTCAAGCGCATAGTGAGCGATTATGACGAGAAATACGGAACACCGAGCGACAGATTGCTGACATCACCGCAGAAAATCTTTGTGGCGAAAATTCAGTATATCGTCGTGGGACTTATCGCGGTTGCAATGGGTATGACGGCGTTCTTTGCGTACCGTTCACTTTTTGCGGGTCTTGCGATCGTTCTCGGATTGCTTACGGCTTACAGGAGGCAGACTCTTCTTGGCTTCCTTGCTGTGATACTTGGTGTTGCGGCGGCGGCCATGTAAACGAGAAAGAATTTCAGCCCTCCTCATTAACGGGGAGGGTATTTTTATAGGGGGCAATAATGGACGACGAGACAAAAATAATTCCGGCTGATGATGAAAAGTCTGTAGATATTTGCATGGACATTGCGAGGCTGGAATATGAGTATTCATTCAGGCGTGCGGAAAAATACGACAACAAGATTTATGTGCTGCTGACTGTTTGCGGGTTTATTCTGGTAATGCTTACGGGGGCGGTCGGGAATATCGGCGAGATTGATATATTATCCCCGTTCAAAAGCGGCTGGATTGCGGCGTATGATGTTCTTCTTGCGCTGTGCGTAATTGGCGTTATTGTAGTGTTGATGAGGCTGATTTACGGTATGAGAGGGCTGAACTTGAAGAGGCATGATTCCGGGAAACTAATCAAGCTCGGAATGCTATCTCAGTCTAAGAGAGCTATAGCTATATTCACAATCACGCAGTACGAGAACGCAAAAGAGTATAATAACGCTCAAATAGGCAGGAGATATAAATCTCTGGACAGAACCGTGAAGATTTTGCGAATGGTGGTTATATTGCTGGTAGCGATTACTATTGTAAGCAGATTCGCAGTGAAGGCAGGACTATGAAAGGAGCTTAAAATCAATGGACGTTAAAACGGAACATAAACGTATGACCGATGATGAGCTGTGGGCATTTGTTCAGGAATGGTCGAAGAACCCGCGCCCGATAGACTTGGCAGAAGTGGGAATCTACAAGCAGTCTTCGCCCGATGGATTAGAGACATTATATGACGGCGACCCTGACCCGTTCGGACTGGACAAACCCGGCGGCGGTATCTTCAAGCGCATACTCAGATTCATAGTCAGATAACCAGCATAAAACAATACCCCCCGGAGTTTTCCCGGAGGGTTTTTCTTTATAGGCTTATGAGCTGATGTTTCTTTGCGTTTTGTTACTTCACCTGCATGAAGACCCATTGCGCTCTGTCGCTCGTGAAGTCTTTGTTGTCTTTGCCGTTCGACAATGTGCCGTAAGGATATGTGCCGGGCAGTGCTGCTCTCAAAAGATTTGTGGACTTTGCTCGCCCCTTCAGCTTTCGTTTTATCTTGTTGTCCAAGTCCTTGTTGGCGTAAACCACAAACCACGCGCTTTGTTCTTTGTTGTCAGTGTTCCCATTTGAGTCCAGCTGCGAGCTTGTTACAAGGGAATAATACGTATCAAGCTCCTAATGTGATGAGTTCGATATATACCGCTTTATGCAGCTCCAATAATCTTTGTCGTCGTTGCTCCTGTACTTGTTCCATTTTATTGCGCCTACATTGATATTCGGTATCTGGTCAAAACTGTCAGCATGCCACGCAAGAACAGCCGTCTTCAGATTCCGTAAATTTGCTATGATGTTGCTTGCCTTCGCCGATGTTATTGCTTCGTCAGCGGCGATCATAATCATGGCCGAAAGCACTCCTATAACTACCATCACTATCAGCAGCTCAAGAAGTGTAAATCCTCAGTGCTTTGTTCTACGTCTCATTATGTTTCAGTCCTTCCTCATAACAGAAAATTGTTACGGTAAACATAAAACAGCCTAATATTTTTCAGGCAGAATCTTTCACGTATTCATTTATTCTTGGATTTGCTTATTATCGCACAGAAATACTTTTATGCAAAGTTTTAACGCATTGAGCCGGGTACAAAAATATACCCCCCGGAATTTCCCGGAGGGCATTGTTGGTGTCGTGTTTCGTTCGTGTCCTGACTGGCAGGAGCTTCACGCTCTAGCGGACGAAGTAGTAGACCTTATTGGCATCACTGCCCTCAGCATCGTACGGGGTTGAAGTACTAGCTGTTGATTTCAGAAGTCCCACAGATTTAGCACGTCCTTTGAGTTTCTGCTCAATTTGCGTTACTTCCGAAGCAGTGCCGGTGATTGTGTATTCAAGGAACCAACTTCCCTTAGTGGCAGCAGTACTGCCTTCAACTATGAGTTTATAATTGTCCGCATCCTGAACATTAGATGTTGCCTGACTAGCATCACTAGTCTCAGCTTCCGTGTTGTTCATGTACTTCCAGACGTTGTTTATGCTTGGTGTTGTTGTATGTTTACCATCTTTATCGACTGCGTCAAGAGCGTCCATGTTATCCGTGTAGTACGCAAGTGCAGCGGTCTTGAGGTTGCGCAGGTTGCTTACGATGTTGCTTGCCTTCGCCGATGTTACCGCTTCTGTGCTTGAGAGCATCATCATGGCCGAAAGAATCCCAATTACCACGATGACGATCAACAGTTCTACGAGTGTGAAGCCTTCACGTTTTGTTGTACGTTTCATGATTATCAAATCCTCCTGTAGTTTTTTGATGAATTTCCTGTACACAGGCAATGTTTTTTTCCTTTTATCAATCCTTCTTTCGTACTTCCGTACTTCCTTGATAAAAGACTCTTAAACACCGCGAGATGTATTGTAACACAATCGAAAATTTTTTCACACATGTCGGTTATTAGGTCGGTCATTTTCTGCGGCACATTGAATCTCTTTCACGCTGATATAATTTCCTCATCCACAAAACGAAAGGGCGTAATATAGCGCATAACATATTCACAGGGACATACGATAATAATTACGGTCTTGCAGAGTTCGTGAGGCCGTAAAATTTTGACAGGAAGGAAAATGAAAATGGCAGCAAGAATTTTGAAGGCAGTATTAATTCTCACGGTAATAAGTTTGTTTGCGTCGTCAGCTTTTGGGTCTGAAGCGTCGTATGCGGTCAACAATTTTGCATTCAGCGCGGGAAAAATCATAATGTCGAAATCGGCGGGCAATTTCTTTTTCTCACCTTTCAGCATAATTTCGGCTTTCGGCATGGCTTATGCGGGCGCGTCGGGTGATACTGCCGCGGAGATTGAGTCATCGCTTGGAATCACTCAGGGCATTCATGACTCGCTCGGAGGATTGATGAAGGATCTTAACGGGAACGGCTATATTTCGTCAGCAAACAGAGTCTGGCTCAAGAACGGACTCAAACTTCACAGGACTTACTCCGACTTATTGAGACTCGACTACGACAGCAGCGCAAAGGAGCTTGACATTAAGGGAAGGACTGAGGAGTCTCGCAAGGAGATAAACAGATGGGTAAGCCGTGTAACACGCGGGAAGATCACGGATCTTTTGCAGACTCTTGACCCTGAAACAAGAATGATCATCACGAACGCGGTATACTTCAATGCAGAGTGGCAGAAGAAATTCCAGAAGTCAGCAACAAAGAATGAGAAGTTTTACGCGGGCGGAAAGTCAAAGGAAGTCCCAATGATGAAACAGCGCGGTGATTTCATGTACGCAGAAATTGACGGCGTGAAAGCGGTAATGCTTCCCTACAAAGGCGGAAGGCTGTCGATGATTGCCGTTCTTCCTCCGAGAGAGGACCCCGAAGCCCTGAATGATATTGACGCGGAAAAGTTTTCGGCCATGACTGACTCAATGAAAGAGTACGACGTAGATTTGTGGCTTCCGAAATTCAAGACGGAGAAAAGATACGAGCTTAAGAATGTATTTGAGTCGCTCGGAGTAAAGACAGCGTTCACGAATCAGGCTGACTTCTCCGGGATAACGAGTGATGAGCCATTGAAGGCCGATGAGATTGTGCACGAGACATTCATTAATGTTGACGAGGAAAGGACAGAGGCAGCCGCGGCTACTGCTATGCCATTGATGATGGGAACAGCTATGCCGGAGAGGAAACCTTTTGCGGAGTTCCACGCGGATCACCCGTTCATGTATTTCATTCGTGATGATGAGAGCGGGACAATATTGTTCATGGGTTATCAGAATTTCGGGGATTAGTGATTAGCTGAGAAGAAATTTTGCGGCCAGTTCGTTTTTGGGCTGACCGCTTTTTTTTGTGCTATTTTATTCTGAGCGAGCGTTTAATTTTTTGCAGGAACGTAAATAACTTTGGGTTTGCCCTCTGCTTTATGCTTTTCTTGAGGCTGCCTTTAAGAGTCATGGGATGGGCGAAAATATACCGCTGAATTTCGAGAATGTCGCAGAAAAATTTGTACTGTTCCGGCGTGTAGTGCCTGCTGATTATCCGCGATATTCCGTCAAGATCAGTGTCATTAATCTGAATGTTCCAGGGGATTATTAGACTCTCGAAAAGATTATTGACGTATTGCCGTGTGATCTCTGAAACTTTGAATGCCCCTATGTTTGCGAATCTGACATCTTCATCATCAGGAGCTGGCGTAATTTTCTCATCAGAAACAACTGACGCGAACAAGTAACGGCAGGCCAGCGCGTAACGGTCATCAGGATTTGCGAAAATCGAAATGTCATGAAGCACCGTAAAAGAATCATTCCTCATGAACGGCAGAACACAAAGAAAGTTCAGAGTCTCCCAAGGGTGAGTATGAACAGTATCAAGCATAAGCAAATCAATATCACCTCCGACAGACTCAATATACCGCGAGACATCTCCGCCCCTGTACATGTGCCATTTGTCTGAAAGCTCCGGGAATTTCTCATCAACAAGAAACCCTGAAGGCTTATCCGGGTATCTGTATGAGTTCTCTGTGTAGTCGACTGAATACAATTCCGCCCCGTCAATGTCGCGTATTGCGTTGAGGATTATTGCGCTTCCTCCTCCGTTTGCGACTCCGGCCTCAAGAATCTTTTTGGGCCTCATGGCGCGTATTATCCCGCTGAGGAAGTAACGCTCATTCTTCGACATCTCCGAGTAAGGCGCGACAGTGTCATATATCGGGTCGAGTCTCTCGCGCTCGAAATCTTCATAGCGAATCATTCTTCACGCTCCCGAATCACCTAACACTCAAACGGCGTATAATGTACCGCAAAAAATACTCACGCAAGAAATGATCACACAAAAATTTTACGAACCTATAAATCACTCCTTGAGACGCAGAATCGGGAAGGCAATATCACAGTGGCAAATGATTTCCGAAAACGACAAAATACTCGTGGGACTCTCAGGCGGAAAAGACAGCTTGCTTCTTCTTCATTCACTTCACGGCTTGCAGAAGAGGAGTCCTGTTCACTTTTCACTTTCAGCATTCACGGTAAAGATCTCAGGACTCGAAACACAACCGCTTGAAGAATATTGCGAGGCTCTCAACGTTCCGTACACTTTGATTGAGCAGGACATAATCGGAATCATTCGCGCAAGGAATGAGAAGTCGCCGTGTTCTTTCTGCGCTAACATGCGACGCGGGATAATAAGCACATGGGCTTCACAGAACGGTTATAACAAGCTCGCGTTAGGCCACACATTAGACGACGCAATAGAGACCTTCTTCATGAACTTGTTGCACTCAGGCCGGGCAAAAAGTTTTCAGCCCAAAGCATTAATGACTCGCACAGGCGTTACTGTGATTCGTCCGCTTGTTTTGTCGACAGAGTCAGCAATCATTGACGAGGTTAAACGACTCTGCCTTCCTGTGATAGAAAGCCCCTGCCCTTTTGCGGGACATACGGAACGTCAGCGAGTCCGGGAATACATAGCGGGACTGAGGAAAGATATTCCGGATTTATACGGTAAAATATTGCACGCGCTACAAAATTTAACCGAGTCTGAAAGCTGGCAATCATGAGCATAATACCTTCTGACGTAAAAATTACCCCTTGGCTTGAACAGTTCAAAGCCTTCAAGGAAGAATATCCCGACGCATTATTACTCTTCAGGATGGGCGACTTCTACGAAATGTTTTTTGACGACGCAAAGCAGGCTTCCTCCGTTCTGAACATCGCATTAACAGCACGAGACCCCGAAAAGAAAATCCCTATGGCCGGAATACCTCATCACGCTTTGAACTCGTATTTAGCCCGGCTCATTCGCGCAGGATTCAGGGCAGCAATTTGCGAGCAGATCGGAGAGCCTTCACCAAAAGGAATCGTAGAGCGCAGAGTGATTCGAGTTGTAACGCCTGGAACGTACCTTCCTGATGATGAGGCAGGAGAGTCGGCGCACCTCGCTTCTGTCTGGCCTGTGAAAGGTCGAGTCGCTATGGCGTTGCTGTCAGTGAATACGGGACTGCTTGAGGCCGGGACTCTGAGCACTCGCGACGCTGAAGCAATGTTATCGGCTTTTGCACCCGGTGAAATCCTTTACCCCTCGAACATTAAGACCCTCCCGGAATTTCTGAACGGGTATAATCTCCGTCCTGTATCACCTGAGACATTCAAGCCCGAAAACGCTTCAGGAAGACTCAAATCTGCGCTCCACACTTCAAGGCTTGAAGGATTCGGAATCAAGGACGGCGATTTATGCACCGGGCCTGCGTGGGCTGCTCTTGATTATCTCACTGCGACTCAGTTCAGCTCACTTAATGACGTTCTCAAGCTCGCGCCCCTTCTCGTTAAAGACCGTATGAGCCTCGACTCGTCAGCACAAAGAAATCTTGAGCTTATACCCGAAACTTCAGGAACAAGCGTATCACTCTTATCATCAATCGACAGATGCAGGACAAGCACAGGAAGACGAACCCTCAAAGACTGGTTATTACGGCCTCTCATGGACGTGAACGCAATCTCACAGCGTCAGGAATATATCGGCGTATTAGTCTCATCACCCCGCGAATGCTCAGAGCTTCAAGACTACCTGTCATCAACAAGAGACATTGAGAGATCATTATCACGGTTAGCATTAGGCACGGGAAATCCTTTAGACCTCGGAGCAATCCGGGACACGCTGCGAATAATCCCATCAATAAAATCAATAACGCTCAATAACCCCTTGAAATCTTTGCAGGACTCAATTCCAGACACATCAGAGTTAAGCGGGTACTTAGAGTCGGCACTTCTTGAGAGACTCCCGCGCTTGCTGGGCAATGGTGATGTTATACGCTCATCATTCAGCGAGGAATTATCATCTTTGCGGGAAATTTCACAGAAGGGTGAAGAGTGGCTGAAGGAGTATTTAGACCGTGAGCGCGAAGCAACAAAGACTCCCAAACTCAAAGCGGGCTTCACGAATGCTTACGGATATTACTTAGAGGCCGGGAAATCGGGACTCACATTTCAGCCGGATTACTTCAGGCAGACTCAGACTCTCGTAAACGCAAAACGTTATGTTACTCCTGAGCTTAAGAATTTTGAGTCGCGGATGAAAAACGCTGAGGCAGAAATCTCACGAATTGAGTCGGAATTGTACCGCTCTGTTATCGGCCATGTACTGGAACACAGCAAGGAGTTACAGCTTACGGCGAGGCTGTTAGGTATTCTCGACTGCACAGCGTCTTCAGCAGAAATTGCGAGGACTGGCAATTATTGCTGCCCTGTCGTAGATGACTCTGACGTGATAGAGATTCATTCCGGCCGTCATCCAGTGATTGAGCGCGAACTGAAAGACTCCGGCTTTGTCCCGAATGATGTAACAATTGACCGTGAAAGCCGCGTAATAATTCTCACAGGTCCGAACATGGCCGGGAAATCAACATGGCTGCGAATGACCGCGCTTATCGTGATAATGTCCCAGGCGGGAATGTGGGTTCCTGCTGACGGAGCGAGGGTCGGACTCGTTGAGCGCGTATTTACGAGAATAGGAGCAAGGGACGATCTTGTGAGAGGGTCAAGCACATTCATGGTTGAGATGTTAGAGACCGCCAATATCCTGAACAACGTAACAGACAGAAGCCTGATAATTCTCGATGAGGTCGGGCGGGGAACAGCTACATATGACGGAATGAGCATAGCATGGGCGGTGCTTGAATACTTGCAGGGCGCGTCAAAATCACGGGTTCTTTTTGCGACTCACTACCATGAATTGACATGCCTTGAAGAAAGTTTGCAGGGTGTGAAGAATTACAGCATGACAGTATCAGAGGGCAAAGACGGTATATTGTTCCTTCACCAGGTTGTGAGGGGTGCTGCTGGAAGGTCATACGGGATTGAGGTTGCGAGAATTGCCGGGCTTCCTGATGTTGTATTGCGCCGGGCGTTTGAGCTGCTAGAAATTTTTGAGACTGACGGGCTGAAGGTGAAAGAAATTCCCGCGCCTTTGCCGCAAATCGCATTGAGACGGCAGATAATGCTATTGTCGCCTGAAAGTGATGCTGTTGTTGAGGAGCTTGCAGAAATTGACACGGATAATATTACGCCTCTTGAAGCACTGAAGATTCTTCACAGACTCAAAGAGAAGAGTCAGAATGCCCGCATGATATAATCAATAAAATACAGTAATAAGGAGGTTGACAGGGATTAATTCCCGCGCCACAATGCAGTCAGCAGTCAGCAGTCAGCAGTCAGCAGTCAGCAGTCAGCAGTCAGCAGTCAGC
>CAMHMH010000008.1 GCA_946186205.1 uncultured Fretibacterium sp.
TGCTCGGTTCATTTATGCTGCCCTTGTCTTTCTATGTACTTCCTTATTGCTTCTAAAGGATACGCGCAAAGAGAAAGAGTATGTGTCAGTCTGAATAGAGAGTAAGAGCAGTTATGCCGCCTTCACCGCTTGAGGTCAAATCATTCACAACAAAGTAGCCCGAGTCAATATTAACCTTGTCGCCTTCCTTTAGCTTAGAAGCCGCTGACGTGTCGTAAAGAGTCAGCACAATGACTCCCGTGTCGCCCTGAGTATATGCCTGCTCAATCTTGTAGCTTGTCCCGTCATCAGCCGTAATGATTCCTTTAGGAGTGTCGTTAGTGCCATCACCCGCCGTACCTCCCTGCGAGGCCGGGTAAAGGTTAGCGAGAGTGCTCGCAAGGATATTGATAGCCGAGTCGTAATCAGTGAACTTCTTGTTGACGGTCAGTAGCAATGACAATATAGCCGAGGCGTTTTTATCATCCTGATTCTTGAGCATGTCTATATTGTCCAGAATAATTTTCTGCAAGTGCTCAAAGTCAGTTCGTGAGCGTTCATTGAGGATATGAATGTTGCGGGTAGTGGTAAGTGATGCTTCGGCGAGCTCGTCAATTTGTCCCTGCAATGATGGTATAGGTTCACCTGGCATTCCCTGCGGACCGGGCTTTGAGCCGTAACGCACCGGGCCTCTTCCGTCACCGTGATCAATGATTATTTCTTTCTCGTCGGCTACAAAGTATGCTCTTCCTATCGTGAGCTTCTTGGGCAGTAATGCTTCCGTCGCTACATGCTTTATGCTGAAAAGTGGCCGTGTCATTCGTCATCATCTCCATCATCTTTAGGCTTCGGCCTGCGTATCTTTCCCATTCGTCTTGTCTCCTTCCTATTCACTGAATACTGCTGATACCTGCATGATTCTTACAGGCTCTGACTGCCAATTGTACTGGCAACGTATAACCTTCCCGGCCGGTGCTGCTACCCTCATAAATCGAGGGTCATCAAGTAACGTGTAATTCTTCTTGCTCAAGACTGCCTCGTTCGCGTTAATGTTCCCGTACTCTACATGAGGGATGTTAGATGCCCTGTGAGAAAGTTTCAATGTCTGCATTCTCCCCGTCCCTGTCCCTATTATTTCTGACTGCACCCAGCCGCTCGCACATTTCGTCTCTATCATGAATGCCGCCGCGCTGTATCCTCCGTCTGCAATTTCTATCCTGTACTCGCTCATGTCATAGTCTGCAAGTGAGACTCTTTCCGATAACGCCATCTCCCGCCATATCTCTTTGTCCCATCCGTAATCGTACGAGGCATATATCACGCTACCTTCGGGGGCTGTGAGTGTTACCCTTGCTGACTCACCGTTGAGCTCATAGCTGGTTATTTCCTGATTGTCTGAATACAGCCTGAACGTGTCATAACGTATGCCGCCGGTGTGTGAAAGCTGGAACGTCTTGCGAGTCCCTGACGCTATGCCTAAGTTTTCTTTCACGGCATGGCCGGGTGATTTCCTGAACGCCGCATACACTTTCATTGTCGTCTGGTCTAACGCGCTGTGCTTTATGCTTAGCCTCGCCGCCTTGATGTTCATATACCAGTCTTCAGTCACTGAATAGATACGTCCTTCGGTCATCGGAGCTCCTGAAGACCCTGTGAAATATTTGACGTCGAGTCTTGAGAGGCTTGCTGACGAACTGCCCGGGCTCGGTGAATAGTAAACGCATCTCAACTGAACCGACTCAGCTGGAGTTCCCTTCATCTGCTCAGGAGTTAGCCATTCTGACTCGCTCCCGTCTGATGAAAATATTTTGCCCGTTACTGTAACCGTTCCGCCGCTGCTTTCAAGTTTGTCGAAAAGGACGTCAGAAATCACAGACTTTTCACCCAGCGCGTAAACAGGTGAGTATTCAGTGTAGCTAGTAGTCTGAGAAGAAACTGAACATGAAGCGGATAACTTAACGGAGGGTTTAGCGTTTTCGGGGTCAGCAGACGAGAGTCCTATAGCTGCGAGAATAAGTTTGCCTGCGAACGCGGGAATATTCGTTAATGCCCTGAGCTGACTCGGAGTGTTGCCGGAAGACTTGAGAGTCTCAAAAGAAGGAGTAACGTTTGAGATTGATTCGGCCGTTCCTGATGTAGAGAGTCGAAACCAGTTGCCGCCGTCGGAGAATGCAAAGTAAATCTCGCACCCTGAAGGCTGGTTTGCAGTAACAGTGAGTCCCTTAACGGCTGAAGCGTTCCTGAAGTCAAACCCGGTATTCTTGCAGACAGCGACCCCCCATGATGATGATGACAGAGAGTCGAGAGCGTAAATGAGATTGTTTTGTCCTGTGAGATTCATTTTATCCCCTTCCCCTTAACATGTAGAGGATAGCGATAATACCTGCGCACATAAAACCTGTGAGAATATCGCGCATTAGTCATCCCCTCCGATCATGTACCACAATGTAACGACAGCGAGTCCGATAGCGAGTCCCAAGATAATGGACAGGCACTCGCCGAGAAAATCCAGTATGCTCAATTCATATCACCTGCCAAGTAACAGAGTCCCGAATAATGATGCTGAGCATCCGCGCCGTAAGCCAATGAGTCAGAGTCAATGCGTAGCTTCTTGGCGGCAATGAGGATGTTGAAGCCGTAATACTTGTTAGACGGGCTACCAATCATAACGGGCTGTGAATAATTGTCCGCGCCTCCGTAACCTGCCGGCCTGTAGAGTGATGCGCTTGTCTTAGCATGGCCGAGCATGGCCGATGAGTCTGCCGTAAACGTTCCTCCGCATATGACAATAAGATTCCCCCGTGAGCTTATCATTCTGTCAGGCAAGTCAGAGTGAGACAAGTCAAAATCATCATACCTTGTAGGATTTGCGGACATGAATTTAGTCCCAGCGTTTGAGATTGTAACATCGCCGGAGCACCTGAACGCAGATGCCTGAAACTTAGCGTACAGATTCCCTCCCGTGATATTAACCCGTGAAAAGTTAGGCACTCTGAAAGCATATAGCCAGTTGTTATTAGCAAACTCACTCTGCCCGAACTCAGTCTCAAGAGGCGAGTCAATAATGAAGCTCAAGCCGTCGGATGATATGACTCTTCTGAAAGCGTAAAGCCCTGTGAGATTCTTGTTGATGGCCGAACTATGATTGACCGCAAAGAACATAACTTCATCGCCGGGAGACAAAGACTTAGCAGCGCAGTTAGAAGCGTTCCATGAAGTAACACAGGCATTAACGCCCTTAAGCGAGTCGACATGCCCGCAAGTGTTAATGTTCATAGAGTCAGCATTGCCGTAAAACTCGCCGTCTGCGCCCGTTCCATATCCCCCCATTTTAGTGAGGTCTAATACTCCCTGCACAGGCTGTGAAGGCACAAACGCATTCTGTATGTTGTTCCTGAACACAAACTCGTCAAAGAATGAATGAGCACCCCCGATGCGCATACCCGTAACAGGCAGCTTCCCTCCCGGTACATTCACGCCGATAACCTGCGTCCCGTCAGCAAAAACTTTGAGGGTTGTCCCGGTAACCTGAAGCCTGACATGATGCCACGAGTTTAACGGGACAATGAAAGATGATTCACTAGCCAGGCTCCATGATGAAGAAGAGACTCTGAGAGCGCGGGAGGAAGTCAGAGACAAAGCGAGGGACTCAGAGTTGCCGTTCATGAAAGCGAGAATGTAGCCGGCAGTAGATGACTGAGGGCATATGAATATCTCAGTGTCAAATTTATCAGTAGAGAAAGAGCCGCTGTAGTTTGTTGACTGAATGAAGTCATTTGCGCTCTTAGTGTATAAGCATCTGTAGCCGAACTTAGGAGCAATCGTAGAAGCGAAATCGGCGGGAACGTGTTTGCTTGCGGACATGGCCGAGCCTGAACGAGTCCAAGTCTCGAGTCCTGTCTCATCTTTGAGTCCTGAGTCCTTAGCGTTAAAGTGAGGGAAGTCGAAATGAAGCAATGACTTTATACCTGTGAAGATTCTTCTTGTGTACATGTTATCACCTCTCTAACGTAACCGCGCCCGATGAATCAATGACGGCATTACCGCTGAAGTCCCATGCTTTAATGTTGCTGACTGTCGAGTCAAGAATGACGCTGAAAGACCCTGAAGCAGTGAGACCCTGCCATGTAACGCCCGGTATCCATGAAGTCATATGTTCGGAAGAAGAGCCGTAAGCATTCCCCAGTGAGATGTCAGCGGTAGTGCGAATGAGGCGTGTATTCTTAATGTTGTAAGTGTTCTTGACATGCTCATAAAGTATCACGCGCAGTATACCGTTTTCAGCGGAGATCGACTCAACCTGAACATATTCGGATAAAGTCCCGTCGGTCAGAAGGTAAACGCTTCCGGGCAAAAGTCCTTCAATGGGAAGGCAGTCTATAGAGTCATCGCCAGCCACAACGCTAGTAACTTGAGCCGCGTAAAGGTCAATGGTATCGGGGTCAATAAAGTCTTCGGCCATGTAGTGAGATGCGCCCGGGTAAATCTCCTGAATGTTTACGGCCAAAGAGATTTGATTGATGGCATCTTCGAGTCGTTCGATTCTGTCAATGAGTGTGTGAATGTCAGTTGTGCCGATTATGGCTTTCTTAGCGTCAGCGAGTGTAGTCGGCCTGAGTCTTCTTGTGTCATTATTGTTGAAGGAGTAAAAGCCAGCGGGTTTGTCATGAGGAGCGAACAGAGACTCAATGCGAGAGTCGAGAGTAGTTGAAGTAACGTAGCTGTAAGAGTTAGTGATGTTAGCGGTGATGTTTTTAGCCTGGTCAATGACGGTGATGAAAGACAGAGTAACACTGATAGGATTTGTGCCGTCAAAGCCTTCAAGGTAGCCTGACTTGTCGCCTTTGTTGCAATAGGAGTAAAGGACTTCAGACTGATTGTCCGGGTCTCTTGCGAAGAGTCCGTACTCCTTCATGAAGAATCCCGTAGTGAGTTTGCTGTTAGAGATCTCAACGGTAACTTCAGCGGTGCCGGTAGCGCTTGTTCTCATGGCCGTAACAGGTAGCTCAAGCCTCCGCGCTATAAGGTCTGTGAGCGTGTAAGGGTCTCGCGAGCCTAAATCGCCCGTGCCTGTGAAAGCGCGTGTAAAGACGAGTGATTTGCCGGTGAGGGCTTTTGCGAGGAGGTTTCGTCCTGCGTATGTGAGTATCATACCTTCGCTCATAGTTCTTCATCATCTCCCTTCCATCGGAGCAGCTCTATCACTGAGTCAATTTTCGCGTCAAGGTTATTCGTTCGTTCGTCAATCTTGAGATTAAGCCCTGACTCTATAGCGTCGAGGCGCTGAAATATTCTCTTTTCAAACTGTAACAAAAGTTCCTGCATTGTCTCAAGGTCAACCCCTATATTCTGGTTAATGTATTCATATCTGACAGCTCCGAATGTAGCCTGTGACTCGATGAGCCTATCATTATGAGGTCTGAGAATATGAAAATGTTTTGAGTGAAAAATACAAGCAGAATATATCATACTTTGTTGAAAAGAGTCATGGTAAGAAGGAATGAAATGAATGTTACCTGAGATGAGGGAGGCGACAGCGGCATTAATGATGATGTTATCAGCAAAATTGAGAGAGGTATCAAGGGCGGCCATGAAAGAGCGAGCGGACTTAGACTCATTGACAGCGCGAGTGATGAGCTTTGTGATACGGTCTTTGCCTGCGCCCCTGTAGAAGTCCCCAGTGATGTTAGCTTTGATTCTGAAGGTGTAAGGCTGACCGTCAAACTTCCACCAAGGCACGAACTCCGCTTCAATGCCCAATGCCTTTAACGACTCAATGATTGCCGATGCAGTACCTTTCTTCATGTGCCAGTGAAGAGATGAAGAGACAGCAGAAGCCTTCATGTCATGAGTCATAGCGAGGTCGTAGAAGTCGCAATGAAACTGTAACGCGAGTACATCAAGGACATAGTCAGGCAAGGAGTCAATACGAGGGATTAAGAGAGGTAGCAGAGAGTCATAGCTAACGGACAGTAACTGAGGGTCAAGGGCGTGAATGACGGAGGAAATATTGTCATCATGAATGAGATTAAGCGGAGCGATGTCAGCGAGAGAGAGAGTAAAGATATTGTTCATATTATCACCTTTATGAATGAGATTAGGTAGTGAAAAAAGCGAGCATGAAAACGGTATGAGCGTGCCAGGATGTTATAATGAGCATCAAAGGAGAAGAGTCAGAATGCAGAGCACAGACCGGGAAATCCTGTTAGAGATCAGCGGGCGTTTAATGAGGATAGAGCGCAGGCAGGACTCAGCAGACAATAGATTAAGCGCAATAGAGTCACGGCTGGACAAGATAGAGCAGAGGCAAGAAATATTAGCGACCGAGATAACGGAGCTGAAAATAGTACAAGCGGAAATGCGCGGAACATTAAGCACGGGATTATGGGGAGGCGCGGTAGGATTTGGAATATTAGCGGCGGTGATAACGTTTGCGAGTATATATGTGCCATTGTTATTAAGGAAGTCAGGCAGCGAATCAAAGCCGGAAAAATCTCCTGACGTAATAACGGTAGAAGGCATGAAAGAACTGGGCAATTATTTCCGTGATTATGCGTCATCTGTCAAGACTCCTCAAAGCCCATGAATGACACATCACCTTCACCAGACAGCACACCAAGCTCATAACTCTTCAAGACTCTGAACTCAGGACTCATAATCACGCAACGTTTAGCCCCTGCGTTAATGACTCTGCGAGTGAGTTCGGAAGGATTAATATCGCGGCCGAGCTTAGACTTCTGCCACATGACCCAGTCTCCTATAGCATTGTTCACAGCGGCTTGAATCGATTCTGACATGGCCGAGTCCTTTTCATCAATCCAGTACCTTAGAGTCAAAAAGTAGTTTACAATTTGCGGCTTCAAGACCTGAACATAATCAGTGTCAGGCCGAATATCATCAGCCGAAACAGCCTTAAGCACCTTAGCAATGACCTCATCTGAAGGGAGAGTCCCTGCTGTCATGAGGGGGTAAATATTGACATGGCCGGGCAGTGTTTCAGGAGGAGTCGAGACTCTCACGTCGATAATATCCGGGTCAGCACTCTTTGCGTAATACTCGTATGCTTTGACTGGACCGGCAGTGCTGTAATGCTCTGGTGCGATGTGTATTCGTTCGCGCAAAGCCTCGTCAGACTCAGTGTCAGTTCCTCCATAAGAAGCCGTAATATTCACCGCGCTCAATGAGAACGGAAAAACGTCAACAATCTTGTTCAGTTGTCCCGGTAAAAATCCGTTGCCTGAAGTCCCAGACGAGTCGCAAGTCAATACGGCTTCCATGACAGAGACGCCCGCGGGTATGGTGATATTGTTCTGGACGGAGAAAGTAATACGTCCGTCAGAAGTGATTCTTGTGCCTTTGGGAATGGTAACGGTATAAGAGAGAGGGGTCGACAAAGAGAATCTGACAATGACGGAAGAATGAGAAGCACCGAGCCTCTGAACGCCGAAAAGCGCGCCTATGTGGTCAAGGTAATCACCTTCAGCGTAAGCGATGAGATTATTCTTAGCGGCAATGTCGATGATGTTTCTTTGCTGAATGATGATGAGAGAGATAGTGTCGAGGAAGAGTCTAACGGGGTCAGCGGGAGCGAGAGTTCTACCTGAAAATGCTTCGTAAGAGTTAATGATTTCTCGTGTGATAGAGTCGGGGTCTTTCTGGGCAAAATTAATGTCAGCAAGAGCCGGGAACAAGTCAGATTTATTCATTTTTTTGAGCCTCCTGAAGAGTGAAATTGATTCTAACGGATAACCTTCCGTCATTGTCATGCTCAAAGTTAATGCGTGAGATTTTAGCGCGGGGCTCAAATTTCTTCACGGCAAGAATGATCTCCGAACGTATTTTAGCGAGAGAAGAGTTCACCGGCATGTCAACAATATTTTCATCAAGCCCGAACTCCCTGAACATAGGCACGCTTCCTTTAGGAGTTGTGATGATGGAGCGTATATTCTGAGAGACCTCAGAGAGGAGCGAGTCCGGCGCAAAGTCAACATGAGGATACCCAGTAACAAGAATTTCAGCGTTCATTCGTTCACTTCCTTTAATGATAGAGTAACGTCAGCAGAAAGGACATCACCTTTTGACGAGATGATATTCATTGTAACATTCATGCTCTCTATCACCCATAACCCCGAGCCTATCACATTACCTCCGACCGTGAAAGGTACAGCCTCGTGCGACTCTAATAACTCCTTCAGCGACTCAATGTCATTATGAGGGTCATTCCCCCTGTCAGTGTTAAGAGAGATCTTAAGGGAGCAAGTCATAGCGTCATGGCCGGTGAACTCAATGACACCTTTTCGGGACAAGATTTTGTGCTCATGGAAGTTAGCTTTGTGTGAGAAGGACAAGTCAGTGAAAGTCTTCACAAGCTCTTCAGATGCTTCAAACTCAAACGGTCCTATGCTTGCGAACATGTATTAATCCTCCTCAATGTTTACGGACGGAGCTTTGATATTAATTTCGTCCGCGCTCAAGATGTCAATTTTGCCAGAAGATTTTATTGATGAAGAGGATGAAAGCAGGTTGATGCGCTCAGAGGACTCTATAGTAACGAACTGTGAGTCAATGCTCACGTAACCTTTTGACGAGCCTATGACAGTTGCGCCACCGTCGGCGACAAGCGAGACACTTCCGGCAGCGTTAGCAGTGAAGTCTCCTGATGAGTTAGCGGTGATATTGCCCTGCGAGTTTACAGTGACATTGCCCGATGCGTTAATAGTTATCGTTCCTGAAGCGTTAATATCAAGTGAATGATTCTTTCTGTCATAAGATAGTCGAGTACCGTCAGAAAACTCAAGGCATGTAATATCCTTGTTGCCAGTGTGAGGGGTATTAGAGTTGTCGTAAATGCAGCCTGCAATGATGCCTGATTCAGTACCTTCCCCGGCCATGATGCAAGCGACGTGAGTCCCGATGTCGATATGAGACTCGATGAAGTTGCCGTTAGAGCAAGAAATAGCGACTGGTAGCCACGCTGACACAACGTCATCCATTGCGGGGAAAATGACTCGTGCCATGTGCCTTTTAGGGTCATAAGCTGAGACATGGCCGAATCGCAAGAATCCTGCGGGCTCAATATCCGAGTGAGTCATCTGCTAAGAGTTCGCCTCCTGAAGGTAAAATTTTTTTTGCTGACTTAGCTTTATGTTTCTTTGCTGACGATTTAGAGCTGCCGCCCATTTTGAGCGATAATGAGACCGTCCAGCCAGAAGAAAGATTATGCGTAACGGTCTCAGCAGAATACTTCCCGCTGAACATTCCGAACCCTGACAAGGTGATATTAGTCCCTGCGAGAAAGTCCGGGCTTCCTTTCATGGTGATGTTAGCTGTGATCTCCTTGCTGTTATTCTTAGCGAGAGATTCTTTTGCGACTGACTCGGCCTGAGCCTGCGAGTCTACGTGCGTGTAAATCTCTAAGTCTTCCTCGCTTCCTTCTTCATTCTCATCTTCATATTCAGCTTCATAGGTTTCATTCTTGACAGGGTGATGATATTTGACTCTTGCCTTCCTGAAAATTTTTGCAGACTTGCTTGTGAATCTTGCTGACAGGAGTCCATTGCTCTCAGGTGTAATAGTCGAGACAGAGTCATGAGACTCGTAATCACTTTCAGAGTAAACGATTAATTTTCCGTCAGAGACTTTGACATTAAGCCCGAATGATGAGCAGAGACTCTCAATAAACGGAAGGTCGGCCATGTGAATCTGCTCTCGCCTTTCAATGTCATAATCAGCGGCATCATAAAAGAGCGTCAAATCATTCTGGCTTGCGATGTCATTAGCGATTGCAGAGAGTGTAATATTCTCCCATGCTTTATTGTGCTTCTCGTAACGGGCTTTGCCAGAGACAGAGACGCTTACGGCTTTGATGGTGATTGTGTGAGGGGGAAGCGAGTAATCAATCTGGTCAACGTGGAACTCCCCGCAGTGAAGCGTAACATTGTCCGAAATGATGTCAGCGGATATAGTGTCAGCCTTTGAGGGTGTCCATTCATTGAGCCATAGAGAGTCTTTGTCCTGAAGGGTTAAAGAGATGTCATCAGCCTTTGAGCCTGAGTTGTCGGTGAAAGTGAAAGCGGTTAAGAAAGGAGACAGGTCTCGTGTGATGTCTTTGCCTTCATAGATGATTTTAACGTTTGCTATAATAATCACATCCCAAAAGAAAGAGTGAAAGATAATGAGTGAAGAAAACGTAACACGGAATGAGTTCAGCGAGACAATAAAGCGCATGGAAGAATTTACCCGGCAGAACATAGCGCGGATAGAGGCGAAAGAGGAAGCGAGCGAGGCACGATGCCAGGCACAAATCGCGGAGATACGCGGAGAAGTGAAACGCATGGAAGCGAAATTAGACGGAGCAATAGACGCATTGACAATAGCAGTGTCAGACATAAAAGACACAGTGAGCGACTTGAAGTCATGGCGTTATAACATAGCAAGCTGGTTAATGGGTTTCTGCGCGGTCGCCCTCACTGCCACAAGCATATACCTTGCTGTAAGAGGGGGTTAATTCTCCCTGTCATTCTTGCGGTCATTCTTCATCTCACTGTTGAGATTGTCATCAGCCTTCTTCATAATGAAGTCGTGAATTTTCTGGTATGTCTCATCAAGCATAGTCCCTCCTCCGTAACCGGCAATCCCGGCCACAATGCACTGAACGTGTATATCGAATCCCATCGCAATAGTTATCTCATAGCTCAATAGCCCCGCGAAAGCTGACGTAACGAGTGCTGCTACAATCTTAGCGAGCTTAGGCGGTCCGTCAGACTTGAAGAAGTTCGCAACCCCTCCAAACACTGACATGCACACTACCATTATGATGCTGGTTAATTCCTCTTCTGCCTTCAATATATTTTCCTTCATGCTTCATCGCCTCCAAGGGGGAATGTTTGTTGACTCTTTGCTGACTGTATCAGGGACATTGAGGATGGTTCCCGCGCTGAATATCACCGTGTCAGCAAGCGGTGAATTAGCTATGATGAGTCGTGATGTTTCATTCTCGTCACCGAGTGTCTTTAACGCGGCTATGTCCCATGTGTCTCTTTGTATCGTCTTATACTGCATAAGATAATCTCTCCTGTCGTGAATAGATTTCTTCAAGTGCTTCTGTTACTGCTGACTTGATGCGCTCCGTAATGCTTGTGTCGTTATTGCCGGAAGTGTTTACAGTGAGATTGATTACGGGCGTAAAAAACTCTCGATTACCGCCAAAGTGATTAACGCTAATGCTATTGTTACTGTCAAATCTTCTGTCATGTGAATCGCTCCTTGTCATAAAAATTTGAGGCCTTGTCTCAACTCCTAAAAGATTAGCAGCCTGAGTCAGTACTGAAACACCTCTTGTCTTGTCTCGCAATGGTATAACAGCTTCGGGCCCTGCTTCAGCGACGAGTCCCAAGTGAGGCCGTGTGAGAATGCCGCCTTCAGCGTGAGGGATAATCTCGGGAGGCTGGAACGTAGAGTCCATGACACTGACTCCATAATTGATATTGCCTCGTGGGATTGCTACATCATGACCGGTCTTCGGTATGCTTGATATAGCCTCGCCAGCTTTCGAAGCCCATTCGGTTATCTCCTTCCAGTGAGTCACTATCTCATACGTTGCGAACGCTATCGCTCCTATGATGCCTAATGCTTTTCCCAGCGAGACTCCGAAAATTGTTGCTGACTGAGTCGCTGTCTGAAGCCCGGTATTAATCGCTCCAAGTGACTCGAGGCCTTTTGACGCGGCTTTGAGCTCCAAGAATGCCCCGAAAGTTTTCACCGCAAGTGAAGCATACTTGTAGACCTTCGCGACGATCATATAACCTCCGAGAACGTAAGCTCCCCGAGCTAACACATCAGCGAACGGTCCCATGCGGTCAATAAGCTCATTGAGATACTGAATGCCCGCTGTGATTGACTGAGTGAAGAATCTGTTGATAGGGTCTAAAGCGTTTCCGATGCGTATCATGAGTCCTTCCCAAGCTGAGCCGAGACTCGTTATGTCGCCTTTGAGTGTGTTGTTTCTCAGTGATACCATTTTTGATGATGAGCCGTCGCGCTTTGAGACTAACCCCCCGTGAAGCTCTGTGTATGTTCCGCCTGCTATGTTCTGCATAAGCGCGGACATGGCCGAAAGATGATTCTTGCCGAATATAGCCTCATAGATTCTTAACTGGTCAGCAGTTCCGAGTCCTTTAGTTTTCTTCGCTATATTCTCAAGAAGGACTTCAGGACGGACGACTCCTCCAGACCGTGTTTTGTATGCGACACCTATTTCAGCGTAAGCATTGCGAGCTTTTGTCGTAGGTGCATACATTCTTGGGAGTGAAGATGCCAATGCTGTGCCTGCCTCACCGCCTCTTGCCGCGCTCGTCATGCTCCCCAATAACGCAAGAAGACTCTCTGCAGGTAGATTTATCGTAGCCGCGACGGGAGCTGCCGCCTTCATGGCCTCGCCGAGTTCAGCAATGTTAGTGTTTGAATGAGCTGACGTGTAAGCGTAAAGGTCAGTGAGTATATCAGCATAGCCGGTAGAGAGCCTCAATCCCTGCAAGGAGTTTACAATTATATCTGCCGCCTGAGCGATTTCGAGTCCTTCAGCAGCTGACATAGACAATAACGCTGGCATAGCATCAATTACTTCATTCACACTGAGTCCCGCCCGGGCTAATACTTCCTGTGCATTAGCAGCCTGTGTCGCCGTGAACTGTGTTGTGCTTCCGAGCTGTAACGCCTGATCCCTGAGTGCCTCAAAATCTTTCTTCAGGGGATTCATTACCGCGTTCACATTTGCCATTGCCTGCTCAAACTCCATGTCAATCACGATAGGTTTCTGGAACGTTTTTATGAACCCCGCAGCCTTCATCAGGTCAGCTTTAATATTCCCCCACGTTAATTGCTCCCGTAATGATGAAAATTTTGACCGGGCTGATTCATAACGCTGTGCTGTCTGAGCTAATTTTTCCTGATACCCTGATAAGTTTTGTGTGTTCACTCCTGCTTCGTGAAGTGATTTCCTCAAGGCCTCAAGCTGTGATGTTTCGCCCGATAATTTTTCCTCAGCAAGTCCGATTGCTTTGTATAACTTCTGCTGCTGGAGTTCAAGCTGCTGTGTGCTGCGCGCGCTCTGTGAATATTCCTGCTTGAGTTCTGCGGCGCGTTTTCTCGCAAGCATGAGCATGGATGAATTTTTTGGCATCACCCTTGACCAGTCAGCGACTCTTTTCTTTGCTGCTTCATATTGTTCTGAAAGAGACTGAGTCTGCTGCCTTGACTGCTGAAGCCCGGCATTGTTTGAAGCATAACTGCTCCGCAAGTATTTCAGCCTTGAACCAGTCGCTTCAGCCTGTGCGGATAATTTCTGAAATGAATCAGCCCGGCCAGACTCTTCCTGCAGTTTCTTGATTGTCCCGGTTATTTTGTCCATCTGGCTGTTAAATGCCCTCATAGGCTGGTCAAATTTTCCGCTCATGGCCATATCCAGCTTGAACATGAAATCTAAAACTTGGCCCATAAATGCACCTCCTTTATGATAAAATATGTAAATTCCCAGCAAACAAACGAATGGACTGATGCAATAATGCCGTATGGCTTGAGATCAAAAAATGAATTGCAGGCTGATACTATCAACAATGCCATAAAAGAATTAACGCGGATACGCAATGAGCTTGACCCTTCATATGCTCCCCATGCCCCTGCGGAATCAAGTATTAATACATGGTGTGAGTATATGTTTTTTGTGATTGCAGCTATAGCGGGCGCGTTAATGCTGGGCTGCTTCCTGTGGGCATTCATCGAGAAAATTTTTACGGAGCTGATTCAATGAAATATGTGAAAGTGTTCTTCAAGGCCGTGAAAGAATATGTAGTAGCGATGCTTGCGTATGCTGTGATGCTCGGAACGTCATACTTCATATTGTATGCATGCTTTGATGCGTGGCATGACTTCTTCACAAAATGATAATCATTGCCGCAATACCCGCCGGATTGCTCGCAGGCACCGGGGTCATAGTCCTGTTTGCGAATATCTATGCTATAGGCTGGACATACGCGCAAGACAGGCTCACAGAGTCCGAACTCGTGAAAGATTCTCATCCTAAGCTGTCAGGCTCATTAAGATTTTGGGCTAAAGTTTATTTCAGCATTTGCTATATTTTCTTAGCTTCTCTTGCTGCCGGCGCGTTTACCGCAGTATTCTTCCTCATCGCTGAGGCCGTAAAAAAACTTCATTGCTTCTTGATCATTCGCTTTAAATCTTCCTGCCACTCTCTTACGCAGTCAACCCACGAGTCTATCTCGCAAAGTCTCACATTCAGCCAGTCAAATACGCTCGTGTTCAGCTCACAGCCTGCCAACGAGATAATTAACCTTCTGTATTCTCCTGCTGTGACTCCTGAGAGCTTATGCTTCCGAAAAAAGACAATACCCCTGTTATCACATTCATGAAGTCTTTTGCTGACAGACTCAATATGACCTCTGCGGGTAGATGCGATGCCTTAGCGGCGATGTATGCTGTGTGATAAGTCCCCCATAAAGGCGCATCGGGGTGCGAACGCTTGAGATTCTCTTCTGCGAGTATCAAGTCATTTCCTGTAAGCGAGTCCATGTCCATATCAATAGAGTCGATCTGCGAGTCCCGGTAATTGACCGGGCGTGACAGTTTTATCATGATGAAGCCTCCTTGTGTTAAAATGATTTCATCCCGTCAAATTTTGATTGAAAGGTGTGTTTCTCAGATGTTCAGCATTTCCGAACGGATAATAAAAGCTCGGCGCGAATCATTAGCCGCGAGAGAGTCAAAGCGTCGCTTCTGGTTCATAGCGTCGTGTGTCGCCATTGGTATATATGCGCTGGCAGGGATATTTACAGCGTGGGTAATAGCGAGGTGATACTCCGTGAATGAGAATGAATACATCCGCAAAGATATATTTGAAGAGCGTTTAGACCATATTACGACAGCAATAAACGACACAAACCAGCGTATAGATGACCTGAAAGACTCCGTGAACAGGAATTTTTCAGTGCTGACGATAGTGTTTGCGATGGTTCAGATAGGTATCGGCTTTCTTCTCTACGTTCTGGCTAAATGAAGATACAAAAAAAATCCCCTCGGCCATGACTTAATGACAAAGGGGGGATATTGCTTTATTGCTTGCCTAATGCTCGTCTTGTCTGCGCTAGGTAGTCCGTCCCTCTCACACGGTATATGAAGTTGTACTTGTCTATCACAAGCACTTCCGCTCCGTCTACAAACATCTGCAAGTAATATATCTCATGCGTCGTTTTAGTCTCTGCTGAGTCATTAACGACCAACCGTCCAAGCTCATATTCTTTCGTCAACGCCTTCATGAAGATATTCACGCTTCTTGAGACCATTTCACCGCGACCAGCGTCAAACGATAGCTGCTCCGTGTACATGTTCAGCGTATGGCCTCCCGGCTTCAGCAAGTCTATGAACCTGTCTGTTATCGTTCGCCACGTAAGCTCAACCGTCATCGACTGCATATGACCAAGACCCGGCGAGTCTATCACTCCTGCTATGCCCGCTCCACGTACCTCGCTCGTCATGAAACTTACTCCCGGGAAGCTCCCCTCAGCTATTCCGTTCTGCTCTTCCCCGTCTATATACACAGTAAAATTATTAGATTTCTCAGGCACTATATTCGCCATCTGCCTCACCTCCTTTCAAGGCTTGATGATATAATCTCTCCATCCACAATAATTTTTTTGCAAGGTGTGATTTCTCGTTATGAATATTAAGGACAAACTTATGGAACGCAAGCGCAATCAATACAGCAATGATGACAACAAAAGGCTGCGCAATATAATGTGGCTCTGCTTAGGAGCTGCCGTAACTATGCAGATAACCGCATGGGCTGTTACTGTGTTTCTTTTCTTGAGGTGAACCCGGCCATGAATGAGAATGAATACGCCAGAAAAGATATATTAGACGAACGCACAGACCATTTGACCACAGCAATAAATGACACACGTGAAATGATAGAGAATGTGCAAAAACATGTTGACCGTCAAATATCCTTATGGGGCATCACTATAAGCGCAATAGCCTTTCTTTTTGCCGGATTGCAGTTAGGGCTTGCTGTCTTCCTCTACATTCTCACGCTCAAGCCTTAACCCCTCACTGCATCAAACAGAACATCAAGATTCGAAGGGTCATACTCTAATACACCTTCTATGCTTTCGGCCGGCACTGGAGGCGTTATGTACAAATGAAACGTCATCTTCCCGTCTATCAACGCCGCGTAATCATTCTCATCTTCTCGGAACTCTATATGACCTCCCAGTATCATCTCGCGGGCCGTCAGTCCGTTCAGGTACAAATTGAAGCTGTTCACTATCTCGCGGACAAGTCGCACCGTTATAGGCTGGTCGGCTTTCTGCCAGAACTCATTGATGAATATTCCCCCGATGAAGTCAAACATTCTCCGAACAGGTATAAAGCTGTCCTTCACGTCTGTTACAGATGGGTATATTGCTGTGCGATTCCCCCATGCACGCCAGCCGCCTGACCAGTTTATTGCTGTAACAATCCCCTGACCGTTAAGGTAGTTCGCTTCCTCAAGTGTCAGATATATCTCCTTGCCCGAGTCATTAACGCACGAGTCAATCTGCATTGATTCGTTTGACGGAGTCTTGTAGGGGACATCGCCGTGACTGCTGTCTGTCCTGTTTATGACTCCGCAAAGATGAGTCGACATGTGATATGTTCGGTCATTGAGTCTGACTTTCGGCCAGCAAAGTAACTGACGCTTTGACGTGATATTGTTATTGCGCTTCCATGAGGGAATGTCGGTGTACTTGTCGCCTTGAGCATCACAGAGGCATATGCACTTGAAGACCCCTGAGACTGACTCAGCCTTCGCAGTCATGGCCGCTGCTACCTCACTGTTATGCGAGAACCCCGGAGCTAATAATATCCCGGGTGCATGGCCGAATTTGTGATACACATGATGCACTAACTCAAGCCCGGTATATTCTCCTGTCTTGGTGTTGTAACCTCCGATTACTGACGAGGGCGCATTCTCAGCGACTCTTATCATTACCGCCGGCCCTTGTCCGTAAAGCACAAACTGTGAGTAAATGAACTCGCTTAACGTATGTGCGTCCCAATTGTCAGAGTCCCCAAATGTCTCTACTGCATCCGCATACTTGTGCACTAATACAGGCTCATTCACAGGGCCTTTTGCTGACGTTCCTATTACTACGGGAAGCCCGCAATATCCTTCCGACGGTGATATTATTCCTGTCTCTATCTCTGATATGTATATTCCGTGATTCATGATTTCAATATCCCCCTGTAAACGTATTCTGGATTTCCAGCAGGAAGCCACGTCAATAACTCCGTCTTCAGCTCTCCGAAATATAACGGGTATGTGTCCTCCTCTAACAGATTCATTACTATCGGCAATAATATCTTGAACTTCCTACCGATTATCCTGTCTCGAAGCCATGACTGACGCACTCGCTCCATCATCAGCAGCACATCTCGCCAGCATTCATTCTTGATACGTGAGTCGGACTCTGTGTCTCCTGTTTCAGCTTCCCATTCACATACCCCAAATAACAAACGCAGACCCGCTTTCGTCAAGTCGAGTCTGCGCTCCTCACTGTCTGTCATTTCTCCCAGCTTGATTATCACGCTCGGAAAATTCATGTTGAAGTCCTCACTGTTATAACCCTTTGTACCTGATGAGGACTCTCCTGCTACTGTGATACCCGACGGCGGCGGCATATACTGCGTGAAGATTTTCACCTCCTGCAATATTCCGGCCTTGTTCGGAAGCATGAAACCTCTGAACAGTCCTTCTAGATTCTCTTTCACCGCGTCTATCATGTCCAATGCTGTCAGCATTTCTTATCATCTCCCTTCTGTTACCGCCCTGCTCACATACAGTCTCAGCTTCTCTACCGCTGTCCTTTCGGCTGTGTCGGTCAATGCTTTGCTCACTTCTTCATTCTCCATCATCTGAGGCACTGCGGGGCGCGTCAACGGCTCTGTGTCCTCACGCTTTGAGCCTGTGCGGATTAACGCTAATACTTTGCCTGAGTTCCGGCCATGTATCAAGAATCCACGCGGGTATGATTTGAGTCCTCCCTGTCGGAGCACCATTCCTTTTAGGAGTCTGCGCTTTCGTCCCGGTGATTTGGGCGTGATTTGGTAGTCGGATAGATTCTGCCTTCTGCCTGTCACTTTGAGAGTTCCTGACGAGGCATATAACTTGATGGCTTTGCGGATTCTTGCCGGGCTCATCGCATAGACTTTTGACGCTTCTTCTCCGGCTGCCTTCTTTAAGACTCTCAGTGTCTCACTTGCTGATTTCTTTGCGGCTTTCGTGTATGCTCCCGGTATGTGTGATAGTAAACTCTTGAGGCGGGTTATTTCTGATGTGTCGGCGTTTATCGTTAATGTGAATGGCATTTAGAGTCCGGCGTTAAATTCTTCCTGAGTTATGCCCATCTGCTTAAGCATTCGCTTCCATACATTAGGCGGGATTTCTCCGTCCCCGTGTGAAAGTTTTGTTACAAGATATGAGCCGTCTGCCAGCCGCTTGCGGTAATATTCATGATCTGTATCACGGTAAAGCTCCCAGCCGTTTGCCTTGCGCCTCAGATACTTTCTTGCCTGCTGCTTCTTAGACATGATAATAATTCTTCCTCTGTGCTGATTAATATTTTCAGCAGATACGGCACTTCCTTTTCCCGGCCTCGTGTCATCTCTTCAAAGTTATCCGTGAATGACTCCGCCCAGCCTTTCAATCCCTTCACCAGTTTCATGCGTGCTTCTTCCAATGTCGGCGCGTTCTCGTATTCATCTGGAAACTCCGCGCACTGCATTGTTACTCCGTCGATATCCTCTTCATATTCTCCTGTCAGCGGCAATCCCTTCAGGCTCGCTAATACCCCAGCTATTACTGGCTGCAATATTACTGCCTCATTCCTCATTTCCATTCACTGAATCACCTCTGATTGATTCTATCACGGGTCAATACCTTCAAGCTCTATACGCCGGACTCCTCCTAAGATTTCACTGTGAGACTTCACTACATACTTTGCTCCGTTGAGCTTCACTTGCTGCCCGGCCGTTACGTTCGTGATGTCTGAGCTCCTCACATACAATACAAAGCTCCCACGTGAATAGCCCTCTGTCTCACCACGCCGCTGATAATCATGCTCGCGCACTCTCGTCAGCACTCCCATTACTTTATGACCGTCTATGTCATGAACTTCCCCGAACGCTCCTAGGTCAAACCATATATGACGGTCAATAATGTCATGGCCGAATGTCTCGCGGAACGTTACACAACTTCTTTCAGCACTCGCCATGAGTCCAAATCTTTCGGCATAGGAAGAGGACGTGAAGCAAGATATATTTCCTTCACAGGAGGGTTGACGCTGTAATTCGTGTAAGGAACATACTGATTCATTTCCGTTACGTATTCGCCTGTCTTCACGTCTATGTACGTTACTGCCCCGTATAGCATTGAGTTGCGCGCTCGGCTTGAGATTAATACCGCCGTCGAAGGGTCAACAAGTGGCTTCTCAGTTCCGTCGTCATCCGTGTAATACTCATCGTACGAATATATATCTCCCACAAACCCCGGCACCGCTAACCTTCCTATGTACATTACTCCGTCTTCTAGGTCTCGAGGGTTTATCGCTCCCATGTCTACCTGCCGCATGTCCATTATCTTGCTCACTTTGCTGTTGCTCAAGAAGGCATTTGCAGCCGCGCTCCCTAGTATCAGCATGTCGGGATTCGTTCCGTTCTTCCTCATGGCCTGCGCTGTATCTGACAGCTTCCCGATAAGGTCATAGCCTGCTGTCCATTTGTCACCACTCTGAGTCGTCTCAATTCCCGTGAAGCCGTAATCTACTATGTCATTCACTCCCGGGCCTTTCACCTCTAACGCTCCGTCCTGTATGCAACGTGCGCACATATATTCTTCACGGCGCATTATTCGGTCTTGAAGCTCCATTATGTCATTCGCGGCGATTTGTGCGGCTCGGTCTTCAGGAGTCATTCCGCTGTTATAGGGCTGCTCACCGAGTAACTTCTGCGCAAGCGTGTCATTCGTTATCACTCTCATCGGCAGCAAGTAAGGCGTGTGATACGTCCGTACCTCGTAGCCTTCTCGTGAGTCCATCACTCCACCGAAACGCGGACTCGTATATGCCGCAAGTTTCCTCATGCCACGTGCATACTCTATTGATACCGTCTCTGTCGCAAACAATACATTCTCTGGGAAAAATCTTACGTGAAAAAACTGCCTCAGCGGTAATACCTTCTGTATCACTCCGCGCAGGTATTTCGGCTCATAGTAATTCATCTTATCACCTCACAAATATTTTCTGCTTCCTCAATGCTCCGATTACTGACTCACGCTCTGACTCCTCATACTCCGTCAGAAGCTCTCCGTTAAGATACAGCCTCTTGCCGTTCATCCTCCCAAAGAAATATCCCAGTGTACGCGCCGTCATTCCGTCTTCAAGCGTAAAACTGCCACTCATTATGCAAAGCTCTTCCGCGTTCGTTATACCCGCTTCCGTCGCCTTCACATACGTGTCGCCCTGCTTCATCAGTATTTCTCCTCGCTTGTAATCCCCCGACGCTGTTACCGTTATCACTGACGACAGCACATCCCCCATCGTCATATCATCCGCCGCGGGCACTCCCTCTATGTCATACAGCTTCTCTACATATTCCGACATCTACTTATACCCCCTCGCTAGGTTGATTATTGACACTAACCTGTCTAACTCTTCATTTCCCCTCTTAGGTGCCGCGTATATACTGCTTGCGCTTCCACTCTGGCGGCTTAATATATCAATCTGGCTGCTTAATATCTCAACCGCTATGTCGCTCGCTTTCTCGTACGTCTCATACTTCGCTCGATTGATTATCCCTTCACGGCCGGGACTCATTATCGCGTCCAATGCTCTCAGCCTCTCTCGTTCCGCCCTCACTCCGTCTTCATACGTCAATGATGCCTTGTTCGTCACTGGGGCTGTCAGCTCATCCGCAAATCCTAACGCTTTCGCCTCCGCTCCTGTCATCCATGACTCCGCCTTCATCATCTCTACTATCTTTGACGACTCAAGTCCGGTCTTCTCTGCGTATATCATCACAAGTGAGTCTCGCACCTTGTCTAACACTTCTGACATTGAGCGCATATCTTCCGAGTCTCCGTACACATTTCCCATCGGGTTATGTATCATCATCATTGCGTTCTGAGGCATTACCACATGGCCGGACATCGCTATGACACTTGCAGCTGACGCGCATATACCATCTACATACACTGTTACTTTGCGCGGCTTCAGCCAGTTGTACAATGCTATTGCCTCAAACACATCTCCCCCCGTTGAGTTTATGTGTATCACTGAAGGCTCTGTACTTCCCGCATTCATCTGTTCTATTACTTTCCGACCCGTATACCCTTCCTCGATTGAGTCGTACAAATAAATCTCATTGTCATTCCTTATCTCGTACACGCAAATCTGCCTCCCTCTTTTGCTGCTTCATGTTCAAGTCATAATCTCCCCCGGTTAATTCGGCCGTCTCTCGCTGGTACGTGCTGAAACCGTTCTTCACTCTCATGATTGCCGCGTTCACTTCCTTCACAGGGTCTAACTGTCCTTGACTCGGACCCGTCCATTCACTCCACGTGTAAAGACTCCTCGTATAATCATCCTCATCATACCCGGACGCTTTCACGTAGCCTTTGAGCACTGACTCTCTAAGCCACGACTCATATACCGGCTGGCAGAAGTTCATCGCAAACCATTCTCGCCAATATCGGAACAGCTTCCACGCCTCTAATAACGCTCCTCGACTCGCACTGTAACTCGCCGTAAAGTGAAGAAACAATAATTCTGACGGTATGCCGAGACACCCTCCGATTTGACGCACTAACGCTTCCACAAACGCTTCAAAGCTCGTATTAGGCCGCGAAGGACTCACGCTCGTTGCCTTCACTCCCGGCGGTAGATCTATCACACTACCCGGGCTTATCGTCTGCGATTTGTCCTCGTAGCCGGGATATTCTCCGTAACCTTCCTCAGACGCGTATGACTCCTCGCCTATTGAACCTTCCGGCTGATACTCATGCTCATAAAACACCGCGAACATTCCGCTTATCACCGCCGCCATCAACTCTGCGTCCGTATACCTCCCTAACTGCTTCAGCTGCTCGATTACTGGTGACAAAAACGGGACTCCACGATGCTGGTTTATCCTCTCAGGATTCATAAGGTGAATAAGATTCTTCCCGGCTGGCAATCGTGTATATTCAACTCTTGAAGGCTGGTTCTGCAACTCCGCTTTAGGATTCCTGTTGCTTATCCAGTACGCTATGGGCGTTCCGTACTCGTCGATTTCGACTCCTTCATCTATCATCACTCCAGGCGGCTTTATCACTGGCGTCATTAAACGGTCTGACTCTATTAACTGCACGCACGTGTCGTAACGGCATCCCTTGTCCTTTTTCAACGTCAAATTCACTAAACATTCTCCGTCTAGCAACACGCTCTTGAACGCTAACACCTGCAATTCATAAAAATTCTGCTGACGGGTAAAATCTGCACGCTTTGAGCTCGCCCAAAAGTCAAACTGACTCTCTACTTCCGATGACCATGTCCGTACCTGTCTGTTATTCATTTGAAGCCTCTCAGGATCTATTCTCACGTTCAATCGCAATCCCGAGCCCAATGCATTCAGCACTATCCTGTCTATCGCTCCCCGTCCTAACGGCCCTCCGCCCGCGTATAAGTCCCTTGACCTTTCACGCAGCAACTCTACATTCTGTGATATATCCTCATGAGGACTCTTGCTCGAACTCAGCCATGACATTAACGACGGCTTTGAACGCGACGCGCCGTGATGCGAGTATCCAGAGTTTTTTACCCTCATGTTATGCTCCTCGTTTTGAACATGGCCGTGCTGTCTATAGGCACTACCATTCGCACGCGGTTTCTTTCTTCCTTCTTTGACGCCCGTTCAAGACCCGCTAATTCCCGCTCTAACTCGGCTATGATATTCTGCACCGTCTTCAGGTCCGCGCGGGTCAAATTCATTCCCTCTATGCTGTAGCTTTGCGCTGACAGTATTGCGTCCTCGGCCTCCCGGTATCTCATCAGCCGGGCTCGCACCATGCTTATCCTGTTAAATATCGTCGTCATATCGCAAATCCCCTCCGTATCACTCGCGGCCGCATTATCCTCTTCGGCTGCATCATGGCCGCACTCTGCGCTTTTGACTCTCCCCGTGACTCTGCCTTGCGCTTGTGACGTGTCATGTCGGGATTCAGTATCTTGAACGCCCCTAACGCATACACTCGGCAGTCTAACGGCTCATTCCTCACACTCCGCGTGCGTTCCTCCCATGTCACATATTCCTGCCCGCCGCGACGCTTCACTACCATCCGTTCTGACAATAGCCCGTAATAATACATTCCGTCGTAACCTTTGCTGTCATCTTTCGGAAAGTAACAGTAACCCGGCTCACCTCGCCTCGCATTTAGCCGCGTAAACAATTCTCCCTTTATCGTGCTCACTCCCAAAAGAAACAAATACACTCCATGCTTCTGCACCGTCGGTCGTGATACTCCTGGCAATCCGTAACCCCCTCGCCCTTTCACGGGGAATATATTCCGGCGTGCTTTGTCCCGGCAGAAATCGTATACCTCATCCGTGAAATGACCCCCTGAGTCTATGCACGCGCATGACACCTTCAATGAGTCTCCGTCCGCGTAATGCCATTCTCGCGACAAATACTCGTCCAGCTTCTTCCACAATGCCGCGCTCCCTGGATTACCGTAAAACCTCCGGTACTCTATACCGTATGTGTCACCGTTCTGGCCATGCCCTAAGATTTCTATCTCTAAACGGTTATCCTGCGTGTCTATTCCCGCCGTCAATAGCAATACTTCATCGGGCAGCTCTGCTCCGTATTCCTCTTCATGATCCGTCATCGTGTCTATGTTCACCGTTCCGGCTGTCTCCTCATACGGCTGTCCCAGCACCGTGTTTGTCCATACCTTGAGCTTCTCAGGGCCCGAACGACGCGACTCCTCATACTGCGAGACTATTTCCGGCCATGAAACCCACGGGCTTGCCAGCGCGTTCACGTGAAATCCTCGCACTTTTGACTCGTTATTTGCATGCCAACGACCTTTATAGCTCTGAGACTTCCAGCCTGTTCCGTTCGTCTCATATCCGCATTCACGGCAGCGCATTAACGGCTCTGTCTTCCCGTCATAAATTACACGCTCCCAGTCCAGCGCGTTATATTTTCCGCACCGGGGACATGGCAGTTCCCATTCCTCGCGGGTCGTATTCTCATATTCTGACTCGATGCGTGAATATCCTTTCACCGTCGGCGTCGACACTATGATTATTTTCCTGTTCCAGAAGTTTTGCGTCCTCTTCACGGCAAGCGACAAGGGGTCTCCTTCAGTGCCTGCTGACGGGGGGTAACGGTCAGCCTCGTCGCAAAGCAAGACTCGTATAGGCCTCGAAGCGAGTGAAGCGGGCGAGTTCGCTCCGGCTATAGTGATATGTCCGCCGGGAAATGTCTTATGCAGCAATGTGTTGCCTGAGTCACGGGCTCTTGGGTCTTTCACCTTGCCATGAAGGCACGTGCAGTCTCGAAGCATTGTTGACAGCCTGTCTTTTGAGAATGACTCTCCCATCTGTAGCGTCGGCTGCATCACTAGTATGGGACTCGGCTCTTTGTGTATGTAGTAACCTATCGTGTTAAGTATGATTTCTGTCTTGCCTACCTGGGCGGCTGTCATGAATACTACTTTTTCTGCTGACGGGGGGCATATCGCGTTCATCATTTCTCGCTGGTAAGGTGCTCTGCTTGTTGACCAGTGCCCGGGCTCCGAGCTCGCTTCTGGGGGTAATTCTCTGAACTCATCTGCCCATTCGGAGATCATCATATCGGGCGGTGGCTGAAATATTTCATTCGTTATTATCATGTCTTATAGTCGGCCAACTCATTCAGCACTTCATAAATTTCCCGGTGCAATATCTCGGCTATATCCCCGGCTTTCTGATTCTCAAGCTGAACAGGCAGCCTCCCTTCAAGCGCAAGCATCTTTTTGCGCACATTCCCGGCCATGTCTGCCCATTGCTTTTTTACCTCCTGAACTGATACATATTCCCCGCGCATCACTGACAGCTTCAATTCTTCCTTGTCCGCTTTCAGCCTCGTATAACGCGCTCGCTCCTGATTCAGCTCATCTATGCTCGACATACCACGCATCTTTCTTCATCCCCTTTGCTGTTAATTTGACCAATTACTTTTATTGCCGCTTTCATTTTGCCGCCACGGTACGCCTGCTTGCCTCTCTGATACATCATAAACTCAGTAATCATCTTGTGTTGATAGTCTCAAACTTTTATTTTTTCTGTGGCTAGAAAACAATCGCGGGCCGGCGCATCCTCCTTTTTCCCTGACCTTCACAGTACCTTGATATTACTAGCTTTGTAACTTCATTCACTCCCCGCATCTTGCTCACTCTCTTTTACTCTCTCATTCTTTGTTTGGTACATTAAACTTTTCTGGCTTTTTTCACGCATAAAATTATTCCCCCCGGCTTTCTCGCCAAGGGGGGATTTACTATATACAGCTCATTAATGTATAGGCATGTTTCTCGTTGTATTCATTATATCATTTTTCCGTTCCTTTTCTGCCACTTTTTACGCATTTTTTACAGCCCTAAAAATTCACACGTTATCTCTAATAGCTCATTACGCCTCCTGTACGCTGTCCTCTCGCTTATCCCTCGCTCCTTGATGAATAACGCAAATTCCTGCTTCCCTATATACACTCTCTCTAATATGTCTGACATCATCGCATATCTTAGCCAATATCGCCCGCTCTCCCTCATGTATTCCCGCAATTCTCGTATCTTGCCCACTCGACGCGTCAGCTCTCTTATTCGCTCACTCAATATCTCGCATGATATATACCAGTCCTCCACTCCCTTCCTTATTCGCTCACTCCTCGGCATGTCTCGTATCTCATTCACCTTCAAATCTCCGTGATACTCTATGTCTGCTAGTCTCTGCTTCAGCTCCTCTATTCGCTCGCAGTCACGCTTGTATCTGTATAAATATATCTCCGCCCTGCTCAATTTTGACATCCTTATATCACCCCCGTTAGGTGTGGGATGGTAGGGGATGAGGCAAGATACATCCCCCACCCTGATTAATTCCTCTCTCCATCTGCTTTTATACCCCATTTTCACCCCCACTGCTATTTTTCATCCCTCACCCTTTTTTCCTCGTATCCATCAGGCTTTATCCTTCAGGGTGTGGGATCTCTCTCAATTTTTATGGATTCTAAAAAATTTTTTTTACACGCTCCTTCTCAAACTCTATACTATATCATGCCCGCTTTTAGTATTCATCTGATTTTATAGCCATTTTTCTGCCCTCATCTATGCCGATTTCTTTTTCCCTCTCTCAGCGTATCATTCTCGCATCAACGGCACATGCTTACCGTGCAGCCCTATATCATTTCTGCACAGTCAAAACACATGTACCTGAGAAATCTAATAATTTTATTGTGGAGGTCTATATTATAGCATGGCTACAATTCAGAACACTTCTATGTACGGCGTTTCCCTGCAGTTCAAATACAAGAACGCAGACCAGTGGCAGGCTTCAGACGTATTACTCGCGGGCGAGATCGGCATCGAGTTTGACACAAAGAAATACAAGCTCGGCGATGGAGTTACAACTTGGGGAGAACTGGATTATTACGTCAATCCGCAGGTTACTTCCGTTGTAAACGCCCTCACAGAAAGAGTCTCTGCTATCGAGACTAAAGACACTCAGCAGGACTCACGGCTCGCCGCTCTTGAAGGCATCACCGTCATCAGCGCGAACCCCGCTCCGGCTCCTAACCCCGGCGCGTAATCTCTTTCCTTCAGGACTTATCCCCCGGCTTCACTGCCCGGGGATTTCTCCTGACTCCTTAAGGAGGGTTAATACATGTCCCTCATAACCAATAATCTTTACCCCGCTCATATCTGCCTGACCGTTATGACAGAGGCCAATTGGGAAGCTTCTAACCCTGTGTTAATGGCCGGAGAAATTGCGGTTTGCACTGACTGCCGGGCTTATATCACTGGCGGCTCATCGGGCGGTGTCAGATTCAAATCTGGAGACGGAGTCACTGCGTTCGTGAGTCTTCCGTTCGCTGACTCTCTCTTAGTCTCTAAACTTAATGACCTCGAATGCAGGCTCGCTTCCGCTGAGGCTTTTATCTCTCAGTATGAAGCTCTCACTGAGTCCCAATTGCTTTATCTCAATTCGTGGACTTCTAAACTTGAAAAGGAAGAAGGGTTCAATTAATGGCTGGCACTTACACAAGATGGTACAGAGAAGGCACTGTCAAAGTCGTTAACGGCTCTACTGCTGTTACAGGCTATAATACTTACTGGCTCACTGCTGGGCTCAACCCCGGCGACATCTTCAGCATTGACGGTGTCTCTGACTTCGAAATCCTCGCTGTCTCTGACAATACTCACATCACTCTCAAATCTGCTTTCACCGGCAACTCCGCTGACGGCATCCCTTATCACATCATCAGGAACTTCACCGCTCATATGCCGTCTCAGATTGCCGCACAGACCGCCGAGCTTTACGGCGACCTTATGCGCTACTGGGAGCAGGACACTCAGACCATACACGGCAAATCCGCTTACGAGATCGCAAAGCTGCACGGGTTCACAGGCACTGAGGCTCAATGGCTCGAATCTCTCAAAGGCGCGGGCGAAATCACTACAATCAACACTAAACTCGCCAGAATTTACAACAATAACGCCGCCGCTCACAACTCCGTCTACAGAGGCAAAAACCTCGGCACGTCCATCACTGACGCTCAGCTTCAGGCGGTCAGAAACGGCTCGTTCGATGATTTGTACCCAGGCGATTACTGGTACTTACCTGTTGACGGAGGCACAACTGCTCTCATCGTCGGATGCAACTGTCATTGCTACACTTATTCGGCGGAAGGGCAGATCAACTTGCCGAATAACACACTGTGCGTCTGGCTCAAAAATAACTCATGGAAGTTCCCTATCAATGACACTGACACTTGCGCGGGGCATCTCAAAGGCTCGAAGCTCTATAATGAAACTTTCCCCGCTCTTGCAGCTAAGCTCGAAGCCGTTCTGCCTTCTGGCTGCCTGCGTGAGTCTACTCATCTCATCGCCGACAGCATCAACTCTAGCGGCATTCGCAACCACTCCGTTATCGACAAAATGAAGCTCTTCCTCCCGTCAAGGCACAACTTAGCCTTGCAGTTTGGTTACGCATATGGCGCAGGGGTATCAAGCTACAACTCCGCTTATGACGGGCCGAATCAAATTATGTGGCCGTATTCTCTCTTCACCCTGAAAAGTGGTTCGGGCACATTCTTCTGGATGGACGCGCCATACACCGCAACGACATGGAATACCAGCTTCGACGTAAGGTGGATAGACGCGATGTCTGCCAACGCGAGCTCATCCTCTTGGGTTGTGCTGTGGCCGTATTGCTACATAGGGTAAACAGGAAGGAGGAGAAATCATGTACACAATAACACTGTCAAACGGAACAAGGTTAGAGGGCTTCACGCTGAAGAATAACTGTCTAGTTCGGAAGGAAGAAATCACACCGGCCATGCTCCGCGGGAAGTTATCCCCCGTAACAATAACCGGTACAAAGAGTGACTCAGACAATGAAGACTGGGGGAAACTCGCCGGGACACATGAGCATATGCAGGTGTGCTACATCAAACAGACTGATGAAGGTTACGCACTCGCACTCTCTGACATCGACAATGAGACATGGAAAGAATCAAAGCGCGACTCTGATATAGAGTACATAGCGATGATGACCGGCGTGAATCTGTAGAGACATAAAGGAGGTGAAGAGGGAATGAGCCCAGATTACGCGAAATATTCAGCATGGTATGACATGGGATTATGGGATGAAGTGAGGCTGTCATATGCGGTGCTTCACGGCAAGCTGACCGAGGAAGAATATACGAACATATGCGGAGGAGAATACATCCCGCCTGAAGAATAAAAGAGTTAATCCCCCTCCATGTGAATCGACACATAATGAGGGGGCTATATTATTACCGTAAGCAAAAAGAAAAGGAGAAAAAGCCATGACAGAAGACGAAAAATTTGAGAGGTCAATAGAATTTAGTTTGAGATGGGAAGGAGGACGGAATTTCACGGTGTCAAACGGGAGGCCAGTGATACGAGGAGCGGCTCGAGCAGATTTAGGAGGAGCGACGGCATACGGAATAACGTGGTCGACATTGAAGGGAGCATACCGGCAAGGGATAGTGAGTCATGACGACATATGCAAGCTGACGGTAGAGGAAGCGAAAAGGATATACCGAGCGAATTACTGGGACAAATGGGGATGGGGCTCGCTAGAGTGGCCAGTATGCATGTGCGCGCTTGACTGCTGTATAAATCACGGAGGATTTGCGAAGATACTGCAAAGGGGAGTGAACGCGTGCGGAGTGGAAGTAGTAGTAGACAACAAGATGGGGCCGAAGACGCTTGCTGGAATGAAGGCGTGTGCCCCCCGGGAGTTAAGCGAGAAGATCTATGAAGTGAGGAAGAGATATTTTGAGGATATAGTTCGTAGGAAGAGCAGCCAGGGAGTATTTCTGCGAGGATGGTTAAGGAGGTGTGAAGAGATGAGGAAAGAGTCCAGACAGTAGGGAATTATGTTTTAGGGGCGGGTGGAGGGGGGTCGCGCGTAGCGCGGCGGAGGGTTGACAGTTGTGTGAGATGTGATAATATGACGTTGGCTTAGGGTTGCTTTCACTTCTTCTTATACCTTACTATGTTAATTTCCTTTCTACGCTTTTCCTAAGATAGAGTCTATCTCAAGTCCCGACCTTATCCCAAATCGCGTAAGCACAAAATCATACTTCGCAGGATCTTCCGGGCATATCTCACGAAATCCATCAGTAATCTCTTTTGCACAACGCAAATCTGCCGTCTTCCTTCTCGTAAATCCCAGCTTCATACCTATCTTATGCATGTGCGTATCTGTAGGCACTATCAATTCACTCGGCTTAATCACTTCCCAGCCGCCCGGATCTACTTCATCACACCTCACTAACCACTTCAAGAACAAAAATAATCTCTTGCACGCACTCCCGTCAGCAGGTGATGTAATCAGTGAAAAACTTCCAGCCTTCTTATTCCGCATCAACCTAGCAGCAAACTTATCAAGCGCAGAATTTATATTACCCTCAGAAGCTCTCAGGCATTCACTCATATACCCTTCAAGCGTTCCGCATTCCCTCAGAATTTCAGCAACGTTCTTCAGCAAATTATTCACATCATAACCAGTCGTAAACCTGTGCTTGAAACTCTCAGGCACTACTTCAAACCTTTCATTGTTCACGAGAAATTTATACGGCTTATCACTCAGGTATGACAGCACACTCTCAACACTCTTCATTATCTGCGCAACTCGCCCATATGCCAATGATGACGCTACAAGCCCCGCAATCTCCCTGTCCCTCACATCATCATATCTGTACAGGAAATAAAGCGGATCAGGGTTAATCAGCTCGCGACGCTGGTACACGTAATACAATCCCTCAAGAAATGCTTTAAGCTCCGTTTTCATGTCAGCAAAAAAACAGGGAAGCCCTCAAAGCCTCCCCGTTATGTTTCTCTCCTTATCTTGCGGCTAATTCACGGTCTACCATGTATATGCTGTGCTTGTCTGAACCGAGAAATTCAAGTTTCGACACAATTCCGCCCGTGTTGTCTTCCTCTTCCATCTGCTCATCCACAAACCACTTCAGCATTGACTGAGTCGCGTAGTCCTTCTCTGAGACTGCAAGGTCAACAAGTTTATAGATCCTCGATGTTACGTACTGCTCATGAGCATATGCCGTCCTGAATACATCAAGCGCATCATTGTAGGACTCTTTCGGCTTCGCTATTTCGGGAATTATTACCCTCGCGCCGCGCTCATAGAGATACGCGATAAACTTCTCGGCGTGCTCTACTTCCTCTTTGTACTGCTTGCGCATCCAGTGAGACATCCCGGCAAGCCCGGCTTCCTCAAAGTATGCTGACATCGCCAGATATATATACGCTGAGTCAAATTCCGCCTTTATCTGGTCATTTATGGCAGCGGTCATCGCTTCGGAAATCTTCATTACGCTTCTGCCTTCCAGAGTCCGTGCTTGTTGCAGTACTCGCGCATTACCGTTCCGGGCTTTACGCACTCAAATCCCGCTTCAGGTGCTTCATTGGGCTTCAGGAACTGCCTGCATACCCTCTCGCCGTTGATGACTTCTACCCACTCGATATAGTGATCTTCCGCCATCGGGTGCGCAACGCTTCCGACCTTCACTTTTCCGTCAGCAAATACAGGTACGTGCTTCTCCGTCGCCGCGTCCGTCGTGTTCTCCTTAAGCTGCTTCATAGGCTCGCCGCAGCACGAAAGAGTCCCGCCGCCTGCGTGCATCACTTCAACGATATTGCCGCATTTCGCGCACTTGTACACGCTCAATTTTTCCATCGCTAATTTTACCCCCTGTTATATTTTTGGTAGAATGCTCATAATAATATCCCGTAACAAAGATTTTCACAACAATATTTTACGCAAAAAAGGTGTGTGTCATGAAACGTTCAAGAGCTTTCATCCTTTCGGAGCAACTGATGACTATTATGTTGCAGGCGAGTTTTATCCTCGTGCTTTGCGCTTCATTCTATCAGCTCATATCGTTTTACACGAGAACACAGCAGGTTTTGACGGCGAGGAATCATGCTGAGAGAGTCATTTCATTCATGGACGACAAAATACGAAATGCCGGGCTCGGTTTGTGGAGGTGCAAAAGTTCTGCGGCTATAAGGGGAAAATTAACTAATATAAATATGCTGAGCACACCGGGAACAGGAGCAGCTGATAGTGGCTATAAGTGGCCTGTTGCTCTCAAATGGAACGATGAGCTTAATAACAATGATACGAATGATATTCCATCGCTTTCAATTTCTCAAAATAGCGGGGATGTATTGACGGTGCTTTATGCTAAGAGGAATCCAACTACAGGAAATCAGGAAGCTATTACTGCGTTCAAAGAGGCTAAAACACTTAACACTAGGGGGAAAGCTACTTTACACCTGCTTGATGATAAAGGTGTATCACCAAATAGCAATCCGGCAAAAGTTAGATCTCTTTTCGATACTTCTGGTATTATAAAAAATTATGCCGTCATGGAGAGTCTCGGAGTTCCGATGTATGTAGATGTAAATGTATCTATAGGCGATGTTGAGGTAAAAGTTTTTGACGCATCTTCAGAGACAATAACAGTACCCGCAGCAGGTGATCTCATGAATCTTAACTGTATGCAGATGTTCGTACATGGCACAACAGGTACAGGAGAAGGACGGCAGTTCGCATTCCGTGAACTGACTGAAGGCGGCAGTGGATGGAAAGATAAATACAATCAGGAAAAAGGAATCCTCGACATATACATGGAGGTTGACAGAATGCACAATATATTCACTCTGTGGGTTCTCGCTACAGGAGGTTACGACGCTTCAATGAACAACCCCCGCCCGGATTCATGGCCGAAAGAAGCAAACCCCGCCGGAAATAATGACGATGACGCAAAAGAAGAATGGCTGAAAACTGATTACTGCCATCATATAGTCTACGTCTCGCGCGCATCGTGGAAGCTCAATAACATTCCGCAGGGTTTCACTTGGGACTAATCAGCCCCGACAACGCGCCGTCAATATGCTTCACACGCACAATCTTTATGCCGTCAAATTTCACGTTCTCGCGGGAACTCACTACCGCCGTGTGAAATCCTAACCTCGCTGCCTCCTTCAAGCGCAAATCAATCCGCGTTACTGGCCTCACTTCACCAGCAAGACCAACTTCACCAAGCCAGCACGTTCCCGCCTGCAATGGTATGTTCCTCAACGCCGAAGCTATAGCAGCGCACGCTGGCAAATCCGCGCTAGGGTCCTGAAGGCTCAACCCCCCCGCTACGTTGATGTACAAATCGTGATTGTTCGTTGAGATACTGCACCGCCGATCTATTACCGCCGTCAACAATTGAAACCTGTTAAGCTCAATCCCCCGTGAAGTTCTCCGGGGATAAGGAAATATCGTACGAACCGCAAGAGTCTGTATCTCAGCAGCAAGCGGAGTGTTCCCTTCAAGCGCAATCGTCATCGCAACTCCAGCTACAGCAGAGTCATCACGATTCCAATACAGCCCGCTTTTGTCCGTAACTGGCGACAATCCTCCCTCCGTCATCTCAAATATTCCAAGCTCGTCCGTGCTTCCGTAACGATTCTTCACGGCTCTTAGCATTCTGTATGACGAATAGCCCTCGCCCGAAAAATTCAGCACAGTGTCTACCATATGCTCAAGCATCATAGGCCCGGCTATTTTTCCGTCCTTCGTGATATGCCCGATTACTACAGCAGGAATCATTTTCTGCCTCGCAACATCTACAACTCTTTGCGCAACCGCTCGAACCTGCGTTATTGTTCCCGGCCAGCCTGAGTCGTTTCCCGTCGTCATGGCCTGTACGCTGTCTAGTACAACAAATGCAAACTTCCCTTCCTCAACGTTTCGCAGTGCGTCATCAATGTTAGTCCCGGAATAAAGATAGAGCTTATCATTTGCCGTATTGATTCGTGATGCCCTCAGCGCAATTTGTGCTTCTGACTCTTCTCCTGAAATGTAGAGCACAGGTGAGTCATAAATTCTCGCAACGCTCCCGGCCGCCTGTAACAATAATGTTGACTTCCCGATTCCCGGCTGCCCTCCTATAAGCGCGACTCCTCCAGGCACTAATCCTCCTCCTAATACACGGTCAAGCTCGTCAATGCCCGTTGCGATTCGTGAAGGGGCTTTCACGTCGAGAGTGTTTATGATCTTCACGCGGGGCAAATTCTCAGAGCGCGAGTCTGTTTTCGAGTCCTCTGCAATCTCGAACGTTCCCCATGATTTACACGCAGGACATTTCCCCGTCTTTGTCGTCGTCGTGTAACCGCATTCGGAGCAAATGTATTTTGTTATCTTAGTGTTTGCCATAATATATAATCATAGCATTCACACAAAAAATTTCAGAGGAGGGAATCACTTTGCACGCAATCGAAAAGATTCTCATGAAGAACAGCGGCAAGTCCTCAATCGAAACAGGCGAAATTGTTACAGCAAAAATAGATTTCGCAGAGATTAACGATTTGTACCTTCAGACTGTCTACTCATTCTACGAGATGGGCGGCGTAAAAGTCTGGGACAATACGCGGTGTGCTTTCGTGTTCGACCATTACGCGCCATGTCCCGACATCAAGAGCGCGCAGAATCACAAAGAGATGAGAGAATTTGCCGTCAAAAACAACCTCAAGTATCACTTTGACACAAACGCGGGAGTATGCCATCAAGTTTTGGCGGAAGCTGGACTCATTTACCCCGGCATGATTGTTGTTGAGACTGACAGCCACACTACAACTCAGGGTGCATTCGGCGCAATGGGCACGGGCTGCGGAGCTACTGACATGGCTACGATACTTATGACCGGCGAATTATGGTTCAGAGTCCCGGAAGTTATCGAGGTCAGATTAGAGGGCGAGACTCAAAAAGGAGTTTTCCCGAAAGATGTCGTGCTCGCTGTGCTTGGGAAAATCCGCGCTGATGGTGCTGTCTACAAGGCTATTGATTTCACAGGAAGCTACGTCGACGGACTCAATGTCGCCGGGAGAATGACAATCTGCAACATGGCCGTAGAAATGGGAGCAAAGACAGCCTACATGCAGCCGAATGATGATGTACTTGATTTCGTCAGCAAAAGAGCCGTAAGACCGTATGAAGTTCAGCACACAGACAAAGGCTACAAGTATTCAGAGTCTTACGTGTTCGATGTCTCAGCGTTGGAGCCTGAATTAGCATGTCCCAGCAGCGTCGAGAACGTTCACACACTGAGGAGCGTTATTGCTGAAGGTGATGTGAGACTCAACCAGGGCTATATAGGCTCATGCACCGGCGGAAGAGTCGAGGACATAGAGATTGCCGCAAAGATTCTCAGAGGCAGGCACATTCCCGAATACACGAGGCTTGTTGTGATTCCGGCATCGCGTGAAGTAATGCTTGAGTGCATAGCAAGAGGATATATCACGGACTTGATGAACGCGGGCGCAACGATTTCGACTCCCGGCTGCGGCGCATGCCTCGGAGCGCATGAAGGGATATTAGCACCCGGTGAAGTCTGCATAACAAGCACAAACAGGAATTTCCCCGGCCGTATGGGGTCAACAGAAGCGTTAATGTATCTCGCGAGTCCCGCAACTGTTGCCGCAAGCATGCTCAACGGGAAAATCACTGACCCCCGCGAATATCTGTAGAAGGAGGATTAATCATGCAGAAAGTTTTGACGGGAAAATGTATCGTAATCGGCGACAATATCGACACGGATCAGATTTACCCCGGACGTTTCCTCGCAATCACTGACCCAAAGGAGATAGGCTCTCACTGTTTGTGCGGAGTAAGCGAGGACATTGCCGCGAATTTTCCGGCGGGTGGCTTCGTTGTTGCGGGGCGTAATTTCGGCTGCGGGTCATCAAGGGAACATGCTCCGATTGCGCTGCTAAATATGGGAGCGTGTGCTGTGCTTGCTGACTCATTCGCGAGAATTTTTTTCCGCAACGCCGTGAACTTGGGACTCTTGCCGATCGTCTGCAAGGGTATCAATAAGCGCGTGAAAGAAGGAGCGACTCTCACGCTTGACCTTGAAGCCGGGACAGTGAAGAATGATGACACGGGTGAAATCTTCCAGTGTGAGAAGCTCGGAGATCAGGCCATGAAGATTCTTGAGGCCGGGGGAATAAAGCCGTTAATGCGCGCTAAGTTTGCCGGGAAATCATGAGAATATTAGACAGACCCGAACCAGGCAGACAGTTTCTTGAAGACAGAATGCGGGCTGGGGCGCATATCGAACAGAACATAAAGAAGTTTTACGGGCTTGCTGAGAATGAAAACAGCGATTTCAGATGGATAAAGACTGATTTGTCATATCCCAGCTTTGATGATTTCACGTTCGGTTACAAAAGCAGCATATATTCTGTGCTTGTACAGCGTGTTGCGTTAAACGGCCATTCATACAAGATACAGGATACAGGCGGAAGAATTGACAGGCTCATTCACGAATGCAGGAATAATAATCTCGTACCCTGCATATTTCCTGTGCTGAATGAAAACGGAAGGCCAATTATGCCGCAATCATGGAATCTGATAAACGCCCTCACGTGGAAGCCCGCTGACCCGATGAAACAAAGCTCAAGTGAACTAGCTGAAGTGTCTGAATGGGAGTTCATGAACTGGGCTGTGCAGATTGTTTCGGACTATCTCAGGAATGAAGGCTTAAAGCGTCTCTCATACTGCGATGTGCTTGGCATAACTCCTCAGATATGGTTTGAGGATGAAGACGGTCGCGAGTGCTGGATAGAAGTAATCTGCGCGAAATATCCCAATACAGGCAGCGAAAAACATTCCGACTACAGCAAATGGCCCTCTGAGGTCATGAGTCATAAAGGCTTCAGGGCTGAGGTGTCATTCGCAAACGCTGAAACACTCTCCGGGAAAATATACAGGACTCAGGGAGCAGATGTGAATTTCAAAGGCATAAAACAAATACATACACCTTAATCAAGAAAACAGCCTGTGAGTCCGGGAATGATTCACGGGCTGTATTTACTTTACACGATGTACTTGTTGATGAATGGAATATGATTCAGCACTGCGGAAATTGCGAACGAAATCACAAACACTATCACAGAAATCACAGGAATGGAAAGCAGCGGATTGAACGCCAGCGTATTAAGTCCGAGCTTGCCAACAAGTAATATGACAGCAGCATGGACAAGGTACGCGCCGAATGAATACTGCGACAATGCCAGAACGATTCGCGACGAGTAATTGAATTTTGACTTTAAGAATATGAACACCGATGTCGTCCAGAATAGATTATTCACTGTTAAATTACCGTAAAAAATCTGGCTGGGTTCGCCCGTAATCATCGTTAGCGTTACGGATAAAAGCATTCCAGTTATGTAACCTGCTATTCCGAGCGCGTATATTATTTTTATGGCTTGGGATGAAATTTCTTCCTTATTCAGGAAATATCCCAGAAGAAAATATCCCGTAAAGCCTCCGACAAACTGAAGATAAAACCTATTGGCAAGACTCCCGGCAAATTCCCCGTATTTCTCTGAAAATATTGAGATGAGATTAACAGCTTCAGGAAAAAGGAAAGCGAAGAAAAACGCAAGCACAAGAAAATATTTCGTGAGAGACTCCGACTCCGCAATTCTCTTAACGAACGGCACAATCATATAAAGCCCCGCAATCACGTACAGAAACCACATGTGAAAATGACCTTTCAAGAAATGACCCGCCGCCTTTATCATGTCCCTGTCCTTCATATATCCGTGAGCCGCGTAAACAAATGACCAGAATACGAATGCTGTGAATATCCTGAAGATGTACTTGCTGTAAATTTTCCTGACGGGTATATCCCTGCTTAGGAACAATGCGCCGCTTATCATAACGAAAACAGGAACTGCCCAGCGCACTATGCTTCCGTGCCAGAAGTTAAGCACCTGCCATTCAAACGTGTGAATATCCGTTGTGTACCATCTTGACGCTGCAACATGAATCACTATCACCGCAAACGCACCGGCTACCCGCAAAAAGTCAAAGTAGTGGCATCTGCTGTCTGCTGTCTGCTGTCTGCTGTCTGCTGTCTGCTGTCTGCTGTCTGCTGTCTGCTGTCTGCTGTCTGCTGTCTGCTGTCTGCTGTCTGCTGTCTTAATTATCATTATATGCGCCTCGCTAAAATTTCAAGAGTAATACTCGTTATTTATATCTCATGCAGTGAAGGATCAGGCATTACATCATTCATCCTGACTCCCCGAAGCCATGAATTTGCGCCAGCCATAGCTATCATTGCCGCGTTGTCTGTACAGCGACTCTTTGACGGAAGCCACGCGCGGAATCTTTCAGCACTTCTCAGAGCCTCGCGCAATGCACCGTTAGCAGAGACTCCCCCGGAAGCTGACACTTTCCGAATGCCCGTAAGTTTCACAGCAAGATTCACTTTTGCCATCAATGACTCCGTTACTGCTCGCTGAAATGAAGCGCACAAATCATTCACAGGTATATTAACGCCGTCAAATTTTTTCACCTGCCACAATAACGCCGTCTTTAACCCGCTGAAGCTGAACTCTATCTTGTCCGTGTTCTTCAACGGCACCGGGAAATCGAATGCGTGAGGGTCTCCAGTCCTCGCAAGCCTCTCTATCTCAGGGCCGCCCGGATATTTGAGTCCCAGTATACGCGCTGCCTTGTCGTATGCTTCACCCGCCGCGTCATCTCTCGTCTGTCCGAGAAGCTCATACTTCCCGAAATCATGTACGCATATTATCTCCGTGTGTCCTCCCGAAACTATCAGCGACAAAAACGGAGGCTCTAAATCTTCAGCATCAATCATAGGCGCGAACAAATGTCCCTCAAGGTGATTCACTCCGATTAAAGGCACGTCCCACGCCTGAGACAACGCTCGCGCAGTCATTACGCCGACAATAAGCGAACCCATTAACCCAGGCCCGCGAGTTACAGCTATAAGGTCTAAATCATGGCCAGAAATTTCACACTCTCTCAATGCTGCGTCAACCAAAGGCAGAAGATTCTCAAGATGTTTACGGGCTGCAAATTCAGGTATCACTCCGCCGAAACGCGAATGATCTTTTATCTGACTCGACAGCAATTCACAGACTACTTCACGTTCATTACGGATTACTGCGACTCCCGTATCATCACAGCTCGTTTCTATTCCTAATGTCAGCATGTCTACATGAATGAGTTATCCTGCACAAATTCAGGCCATGAATGATCGACAAAATCATCATACGAGTCAAAAAGCGGAGGCATCATTATTTCGTCGTTGAATATATACTGCTCGAAACCGTCTAACGCCTGCTCGCCAAACCACAGCTTAGAGTCGCATTCCCTGTTGTGTTTGAACGCTAACATGATTCAATCACTCTCCCTAATGTCGCAGCAGCATGGCACGTTATGCACAGCCCGCGCCCGGAGTCGTCAAGATTTTCCGCTGACTTGAACTTGATGTTGACCGGGAAAAACTGAGACAAGTTACGCATGATTTCTTCACGGTATTTGTTGAGTCTTGGCACTTGCGCAGTGATTACAGCGTCGACAAATTCCGCGCTCCATCCCTCAGCCGCAACAAGACTCATAACTTCACGCAATAACTTTATGCTGTCAGCCCCCCGGAATCTCTCATCACTCGCCGGAAATATATTGCCGATGTCAGGAAGCCCGGCAGCACCTAACACAGCGTCCATGATTGCGTGAGTCAGAACGTCAGCGTCAGAATGTCCCAGCAAACCGAGCGGAGACTCTATCTTCACTCCTCCGAGTATCAATTTTCGGTCAGGCACTAACCTGTGAATGTCCCAGCCGATTCCTGTGCGTATGATTTTCTGTTCACTTAATGCGCGCGCTATCGTCATGTCTTCTTTCACCGTCGCTTTGAAGTTCAGCCGCTCGCCGTCAACATGCCTCAGTTCATGGCCGGATTTCAGCCACGACTCTGCCTCGTCTTTTGCTGACGGACAACTTTTCACCGCCTCGATCAGTTTCAGCCGGGGAAAAACTTGCGGAGTCTGAGTGATGAATAATCCCTCACGGTCAACTGATGAGATTTTCCCGCCGTCATCAATCCTCTTCAGGGCATCGCTTACGGGCAGCACGGGAATGACTCCGGCATCATCATTCACTGCGTCAATCAATCGCCGGAATAATTCAGGACTCGCAAAGGGTCTAGCGGCATCATGCACCATGACATAATCGCATTCGGCCATGTTCAGACCGTTCAAGACTGATACAGCGCGTTCATTTCCTCCGTGTGCGATTCGCAGGGGAATATCGTTATACCATTCGGGAGTCAGAGTCTCACCTTGAGGAATCACAAGAATGATTTCACGGACTGAGTCAGAAAGTCTTGCGGCATTCTCCGCGCTCCACCGCCAAAGCTCACGGCCTCCGAGCGTCATAAACTGCTTCTTTGCTCCGAATCTTTTGCCTTGTCCCCCTGCTGCTATGATGAATGAAAACTCCTTCATATTTTGCGCCTCCCTTCAAGCGCGGTGTGAAGTGTCATCCTGTCAGCAAACTCAATGCTCCCTCCCAAAGGCAGACCGTAAGCAAGCCTCGTGATATTCTTTACGCCGAGTCCCTTCAGAATGTCAATCAATGTGTAGTACATCATATCCCCCTCGATTCGCGGCGACGAAGCTATGATTACTTCCGACGGCTTGAGGGTTCGTATGTGCTTCGCGAGGAAATCCGCTGAGTCATCTGTCAGTTCTCCCGAAACCGTTCCGCCGAGCACGTGATAGAGTCCGTTGTAGATTCCTGACTGTTCAAACGCCGAGAGGGACTCTAAATCGTCAACTATGCACAATATATCCCGGTCCCTTAACGGGTCTGTGCAAATGCCGCAAGGGTCTTTTGCTGAAATGTTCCCGCACTGAGAGCAGGTTACAAGATTTTTCTTGAGACTGGCAATAAGCCCGCCGATTCGTTTCAGCTCTTTGTCGTCCTGCTTGAGAAGGTAGAATGCTATACGCCTCGCGCTTTTCGGGCCTAATGCGGGGAATTTCTTCAATGCGTTTATGAGGCTTTCAAGAGTTTCCATTTGTGCGCGTAAGAATCAGAGTCCCATTCCCATAGCACCGAGCGCGCTGGTTATACCGCCCATTTTCTCGCTCATAAGTTCACGGCTCTTTTTGAGTCCTTCATTCACTGCTGAGATTATGAGGTCTTCAAGCATTTCTTTGTCGTCAGGATTTATGACTTCAGGATCAATCTTTATGCCCTTCATATCTCCCTGTCCGGTGAAAACTGCCGTAACCATTCCGCCCCCGACGCTTGCCTCTACAGTTTCGTTCGCTAAGTTCTCCTGTATCTGCATCATCTGGGACTGCATTTGACGTGCCTGCTTCATTATGTTGTTGAGCTTCATTGATAGATAACTCTCCTTGTTGTGTTGGGATTTTTCCGCGTCAATTCTATCACGTGTCATTAACAGCGCGTATAATAGGCAAAAACGCAAGGAGCAAAAATTTCTGTCATGCTGGAAATCTTCAAATCAACCCCCGCCGGAGGAACTGTATTCAATTCGCTCGCTGTAATTCTGGGAAGCTCAATCGGAATCATTGCAGGAAGATTCATACCTGAGAAAACAAATGAGACTATCTTCAACTGCTTGGGACTCTTCACGATCTACATCGGAATCAATATGACGCTGAAGACTCAGCACTCAATAGCAGTATTGTTGAGCCTGGTGCTTGGTGCTTTAACTGGAGAATTTTTAGGTATCGAGTCAAAACTGAACTCACTCGGCGATGTCCTGAAGTCAAAAATTCACACATCAAACGCAAAATTCACAGAAGGATTCGTGAGCGCGACTCTTCTCTTCTGTGTGGGATCGATGGCAATAATCGGAGCGATTGAGGACGGATTGAGGCATAACCCGGAGATTCTCATGACGAAAGGAATAATGGACTGCATAGCGGGGTCAATGCTTGCGGGTGCGATGGGAGTCGGCGTGATGTTCTCTGTTGTTCCGATGTTCATATATCAGGGAGCTATTACGGTCTGCGCGTCGTGGGCTGAAAGTGTCATAACGGAGCCGATGTACGCAAATATTTCCGGGCTTGGCGGATTGATGATTATGGGAATAGGACTCAACATGATGAAAATTACGCGGCTCAAGCTGGGTGATATGCTACCGGGACTCGTGTATGTTGTGTTTCTCACGATGATTTTTGCGTGATATAATGCAGAAAATTTCCCAAAGAAAGGACGATTGACAAATTGAGCTTAGGGGATAAGATTCCTTACGGCTTACGGCTTACGGCTTACGGCTTACGGCTTACGGCTTACGGCCATGATTCTGCACTCGTAAACTTTTCACATGACACTCACGTAACATTCACGAACAAAAGCGGGTTATGCTTGGAGGCTTTGTCATGAGCCTGAAGAGCATAATCAAGAAGTGTTGCCCTGATTTTCTGCTTCCTGTACTGAGAGTGCCTTATCGTATTGCGGCGTGGCCTTACAGGACTGCAAAGCGTTACATGGTTGCTCACCGTGCGCTGAAATATCTGCCGTATTATCAGGACGAATTATCGCGTGAGATTCTGAATGACCGCATACAGTACCTGAAAAGCGGGGATCCTAATATTTTCCTAAACAGAGCCGTCAATGAAGGATGGGATATACGCCTTTATGACATAATAGAAGGACATGTAATGAATGAGGGAAAATATACGGGTATTCTTGTCATCTACAAAAAAGAAAGCAAATATTTGGAGTACACCAAGAGGCTGCTTGAATTAAACCACAAGCTAATCAGCTACAGAATTGTTGCGCTTGATGAGTTTCTGAATGGTTGTGATGTATCAGAGCATGAACTGATTGTTGCCATAGACTGCATACATCAGGCAAAAGACTTCATAGCAGCGAAGAAAATGAACAATGATTTGGCATGGTGTATTGTATCAGGACGCAAAGAAGCTCAGTACCTTGATGTTTTCGATCCTGTCGATGATGAAATAATCATTGATGCGGGATGTTATAACGGAGCTACGGCAATACGTTTCCTTGAATGGGGAAAAGGAAAGGTCAAGAGGGTATATTCATTTGAGTTTGACCCGTCCAGCTATGCCAGATGTGAAAGAAACCTTGAACCTTACAAGGACAGAGTAACACTGATAAATTGCGGACTCTGGGACAAAGATGAAGTTATTTATACCGCACCGAACGGAAGCGGAGGAAGCACAGTCTTTTCCGAGGGCAGCACAGAAATCAGACTTACTTCAATAGATAATGTTGTGAATGGCGGGGCTGTTACGCTCATTGAACTTGACATTGAGGGAGCGGAGCTGAAAGCCCTAATGGGAGCAAAAAATACCATAATTAGGTATCGTCCGAGACTCGCAATATCCTTATACCACAAACCCGAAGACTTGTACGAAATCCCCGGCTATATCTTGTCGCTCGTTCCTGAGTATAAATTCTATCTGAGGCATTATGCTTCCAATGAATGGGAAACAGTCCTTTACGCATACTGTGAGTAACAAAAACCCCTCCCCTAATATCACGAGGAGGGGCAAAATTTTTCCCGCTAAATTCCTGCTGCTTTCCTGAGAGCTTCAGCCCTGTCGGTTTTCTCCCACCCCGGCAAATTCGACAAATCAATTCTCCCCATATGCCCGTATGATGCCAACGCTTTATACTGAGGCTTGCGGAGTCCTAAATCCCGGATAATCGCTGCCGGCCTGAAGTCAAAATATTCACGGAGCAATGATGAGATTTTTTCCTCGCTGATTTTCCCCGTTCCGAATGTGTTCACGTTCAGTGATACAGGCTCTGCGACTCCGATCGCGTACGCCACCTGAATCTGGCACTCGTCAGCAAGACCCGCCGCAACAATATTTTTCGCCGCGTAACGTGTCATGTATGCGCCGCTTCTGTCGACCTTTGTCGGATCTTTCCCGCTGAACGCTCCGCCGCCATGGGGAATCCATCCGCCGTATGTGTCAACGATAATCTTCCGTCCCGTGAGTCCTGAGTCAGCCGCAGGGCCTCCCTTCACGAAACGCCCCGTAGGATTCACGAATATCCGCGTGTTCTTGTCGATGAGATTCGCGGGGACTACCGGGTTAATCACGTGGGCAATCATATCTTCACGAATCTTTTCGAGGCTCGCTGAAGGGTCATGCTGAGTCGATACCACGATTGTGTCAGCGTGTACTGCCTTTCGGTTCTCGTAGCGCAGTGAGACTTGAGTCTTTCCGTCCGGCCTGAGATATGACAATGTTCCGTCCTTGCGAATCTTTGCGAGCTGGCGTGCTAATGCGTGCGACAAAGCTATGGGCATAGGCATAAATTCTTCTGTCTCGTTCGTAGCGTAACCGAACATCATTCCCTGATCCCCGGCTCCGATTTTCGCTACGTCTTCTTCTCCCTTGCCTGAACCGCGCACTTCTATTGCGTCGTCGACTCCCTGCGCTATGTCCCCGGACTGCTCATCGAGTGCCACAAACACAGCGCATGAATTGCCGTCAAAACCGTAATCCGCGTTCGTGTAGCCGATTCCGTTTATCGTATCGCGGGCTATCTTCTGAATGTCGATATGCGCCTTTGTCGTAATCTCGCCTGCAATTACAGCGAAGCCCGTTGACACTAAAGTCTCACATGCGACTCTGCCCGTCGGATCTTCAGCTAGTATTGCGTCAAGCACTGAGTCCGAAATCTGATCCGCTACCTTGTCGGGGTGTCCTTCGGTTACTGACTCGGATGAAAATATGAAGTTATCTGCCATCTTACAGCCTCCTTATTATGTATAGGCACAAAAAAATGTACCCTCCTGAACAATTCAAGAGAGTACACGCGATTTTCTTCTGTCGTTCTCTCTCTCATCATCCAGCTTTGACTTGCTGCCGATATTGGCACCTGATTCAAACAGGTTGCCGGGCTTCACAGGGTCGGTCCCTCCGCCTCTCTTGATAAGAGCTTATATTTTCTTACGGTTTATATTTTACTTTGAGTACAACTCGACCGCAAGTATTTCTGTTACATCAATGGGCAGTTCCTCGCGCAGGGGTTCACGGATTAATTTTGCGCTGAACTGTGCTTTGTCCTTCTCAAGGTAAGGTACGCTGAACGACACAAGCCCGTTGAAATTCGCTTCAACAAGAGGATTTGTGCGTGTCTTTTCCTTGAGGCTGATTACGTCATTGACCTTAACGCCGTATGACGGAATGTCTACTTTTGAGCCGTTCACGAGAACATGCCCGTGAGTAACAAGCTGCCTTGCCTGACGGATTGAGCGTGCGAATCCCGTCCTGTATACGAGATTGTCAAGCCTGCACTCCAACGCCTTGAGCAACGCAACGCCGGTCATCTCATCGCTCTTGCTGGCCTCGTTGAAGTAACGCGCGAACTGACGCTCTAATATTCCGTAGTATGCTTTGATCTTCTGCTTCTCCAAAAGCTGAAGGCCGTACTGTGATACCTTCTGCCCTGTCCTTGCCGCTGTTGCTGCTGCGTTCTTCTTTGTGTCTACCCTCTTTAACGCTTTGGGATGGCCGCAGACATTAACGCCAAGATGACGGCATAATTTGAATCTGGGTTCTCTTCGTGTTGCCATTGAAAGTTTCTGCACTCCCTGTAATTATAATATTGGATATTAGCTGATTGAGTTTAGCACCCGCGCTGTGAAAAGTAAAGTTAATACACTCGCGGCGCATTCAATAATTATTCTCAGCACTTCACAGGTTCTGAGCCTCCCTATGCACAAACGCAAAAGGTTCTTAAGAAGTTTGATTTTAAGTCTCCACCTGAATTAACAGGCACCCTTATTCTTAAAGGCATGGCCAGTCCGCCCCTACTGTATAGCCCCCGAAGGAACACAACATTACTTTGCTTTACCTCTTTACACCTTTTCTCATAGAACCCGTCACAGTTCACTCAGTCCAGAGATTTTTATCTCTAAATGCTGCGCTGCGGCGAGAGGAAAGTGTTTCCCCGTACTTCAATTTGATGGTGTTGCTACATTTTTGTTAAAGCGGAACGACTAACCGCAACCTTATTATAATACATTGCGCTTTATATCCACATAGCTGAAGCAAAGGTTTTTATGGTGGCTTTCGATAATTATTTTCAGCACATTAGAAGTTGTTATAATAGCCTCAATTTTTCATGACGGAGGAAACTTGCCTTGTCTCTCAGAAAAGGACTAATCATCTTCATACTGTTAGCATTCGGAGTGAGTGCCTTTATTATTTTCCGCAGTGTTGACGAACAAACTATACGCTCACTTCTCAACGCCGACAAGCTGAAACTTTTGCTCGCGCTCTTTGTTGTCTTTGCGGCGTGGCTCTGCGATGCCGGGAGATTCTGCGCTCTCTCTTCAGCGGCTCATGAGCATGTACCGTTCTCGCTCGGAATCGTTTTGACGTGGCTGAATTATTTCGGGAGTGCCGTAACACCTATGCAGTCAGGCGGAGGGCCTTTTCAGGTTTACGCGCTCTACAAGAAGGGCATACCAGTCGGAAAAGGAATCGCAATAACATTAATGCGCACGATGCTTACCGTGTTGATACTCACAATCTCTGTGCCTTCCGCGCTGATGCTTGACCCGGAAATTTTAGAGGGCAGCCCGTTCCTTAAAGGACTCGTGTTCTATGTGTTTGTTGTGATTCTTGCGACTTGGGCATTCATTGCCTTCACTGTCATACGCCCTGACCTCGTAAAGAAACTGAGTCATATCATTGTGCTTTGGTTCAAGCGGTTCGGATTCATGCGTTCGACACGGCGCGCAATAAAAATAGTACGATGGCTCGACAAAGAGATCGACAACTACATCATGAACTTCAAGCTCGCATTCAACACGGGAAAATTCTGGGTGCTTGTTGCGGTTGTGCTTTCGGTGCTTCATCTTGCCGCGCTGTTTACGGTTCTTCCTGTTCTGATGTCGGCTGTAGGACTCCCGTTCAAATACTCGCAGACGTTAGCGGTTCAGGCTGTCTTCATGTTCATACTTTACTTCATACCCACGCCGGGCGCGAGCGGAGTCGCTGAGGGGGGCGGAGCATTGCTCTATTCTATCTTGATGCCCGCGAACATGGCCGGGATCATGTCGGTGATTTGCCGGTTCTTTACGGACTATATATCTATCTTCATGGGCGTTGTAGTTGTGATTCGTATGCTTGGCTGGGGAGTTACTGAGAACTTGCACAAGGGAGCGTCAGTTGAGGATGCGTGAATTTGTTTTCAGAATGCGCGGGGGAATATGGACTCTTCTCTTCCTCGCGATTCTCTTCATGGTCCGCGGGTCATCGTGGCAAATTATTTCCGTCTCACTCGTGATTGTTGCGATGGGTCAGATATGGCGTTGCTGGTCAGCAGGTGTCATCGGATTATATCGCGGCGAAAACGTGAAGGCTTTGAAACTTGCGACTAAAGGCCCGTACTCGCTCATGCGCAACCCGTTATACTTTGGGAATTTCGTTATCGGACTCGGCTGGAGCATCATTGCGGGAAAATGGGCGGTGATAATTTTCGTGGTCAGCTTCATCGTCTTATATGTTCTTGTGATTATCCCTCACGAGGAAGAATTTTTGCTGACGAAATTCGGCCATGAGTATGAAGAGTACTGCAAGAGAGTCAAAATGTTCTGGCCTGTGAAGATTGACGCTGAAGACATCAAAGCCCCGGCTGACTGGGAAATCATCAGTAAGAGCGAAATACACACAATCATCTCAACGATAACCGGGACAGCAATAATCATCGCCGTATCACTATGCTATACTTAATCCCCATATTGACGGCACATAAAGGAGGCTGATTTTAAGTGTGCGCAGAAAGAAAGAATAAACCCGACAAAGAAAGCCCGTCCGAATTTACGGTGAATGAACTGCTTTCGGCCATGTCAGAAAGCGAATACCCGCAGTACATTCTTGAGGCAATATCAAGGGCGCAGGAATGGATGCATGATGTTACGGACAATGACAGCAAAGTGGATGATGATTTCTTCTCGGCAATATTCGGTGAAAGTTATGACAGCATAAATTCAGGCATTGAGACTCTAATCGAAAGGCTCGACGACTTGCGGGAGTACGCAGATATAATCCCTAATTCGGAATCACCTGAAGGAAAACCGGACGCAATTATAATCAGCATAACTCCCCCGGAATATGAGAGCGGCCTGCGTTCAGCTATCGATTATGCGGCAGTCTTCAACCGCAGCACCTGCAAAAGAGTCTGGATCATCAGCGACACATTCATACTTGATGACGTAATGAAATTCTCGGCTCATGTCGACGCGCTTTCGGAGCAGGGAATAACACTGAGATATATACTCGTAACGCCATGGGGATGGGTTGAGCTTCCTCTGAGCGGGAACACAGCATTAAAGCACGCATTCTTATGGAGGAACGACAATGCGCCCGAAGAGAAGACTATACGCAGGAAAAAAGAATTATGACGGCTGAGTCAAACGCATTATGATTCTGAGGCTCAGAATAAAATTCATGCTTGTATATGACTATGAGAAATGGGCCGGGCTTGGAGCTTGGCATAACGGGTCGGGGCTTCTGTGGTAGAGATATAACCCTGTGCCCAAAAAGTAAAATGGCTGACAAAAAATCCCCTCTGTGAAATTTGCAGGGGGGATTCATTTTGTTTGCGCTCAGAATTTCAGCCTGCCGGAAAATACTTTACGGGATTCGGCTTCAGAAGGCGGAAAACATTTGACCTCAAGCCGTGATATTTCGTCGAGGTCATTCGGAGTTGCCGTGCGTATGATCATTCTGCGAAAAATACCCGCCCTGATTTTCTCGGCGCTGCTTTGGGCGTTTCACCGTCAATGAACCCTACCGCGCAATGCCCGACACCGATATATTTCCCGGAGACTCCTAAATTCGCAAGAAGTTTCTTGTAGTCGTCCGTCAAAAATTCCTCGTATGCCCTGTTGATCCATATGCTTCCGAGTCCTAACGAGTGAGCAGCAAGCATCATGTTTCCGAGAACAAGACTCCCGTCACGCACGTTGTTGAAGTTGTCCTCCGGCGCAAGAACAATCAGTATCACCGGCGCGCCGTAGAAAGGATCAAAACTTTCGTCCCATCCGCCTATTTTGCAGTTGTCCCGTGAAATTTTGTCGCGCAAGTCCTTGTTCGTTACGGCTATGATGATGGGAGACTGAGTCCCTTTTCCGCTCGCTGCGTAGAGTCCTGCCTCGATTACTGCGTTAATGTCTTTGCGTTCCGGCATGTCGGGCTTGAACTTGCGTATGCTTCTGCGTTCCTTTATGGCCTTCAGTACTTCATTCATGAAAAATCACTCCTTGTGTGTATAATAATCCAATCCGCGAGAATGAACATAGGAGGATTTACCGCAAATGAAATTCAAGATGATACATGAGAACTACAACGTGCAGGACTTGAACCGCTCGCTTGATTTCTACAAGAAGGCACTCGGACTCACTGAGAAAAGGCGCAAGACAGACCCGGAAGGCTCATACATCATCGTATACATCGGCAATGATGAGTCAGATTTCGAGCTTGAATTAACGTGGCTCAAAGATCACCCGGAGAAGTACGACATAGGCGAGGAGGAATTTCACCTTGCATTCAGGGCTGATGATTTCGACGCGGCGCACAAACTTCACAGCGAGATGGGCTGCATATGCTTTGAGAATCACGACATGGGCATTTACTTCATACAGGACCCGGACGGCTACTGGCTCGAAGTCCTTCCCCCTGAAAGATAGCAAAACACACGTCCTCCCGTAAATATTTCGGGGGGATTTTTTTTGCGTTCACATAACAAAAACCCCTCCGGCGATTAACCAGAGGGATTATTATTATCTAATGGTGCGGAGGGGGAGAATCGAACTCCCACAGCACTTAATTGGCCACAAGATCCTTAGTCTTGCGCGTCTACCAATTCCGCCACCCCCGCACTGAAAGGGTGAGGCATGACAGGGAGAAATTATACTAGCTTTTTCCCCTGTGTCAAATTTTCACCGCATGAATGATGAAAAAATTTCTGATATTATTACGTCATCCAAAAAATTTTTCGTAACTGGAGGAGTCATTATGACAAAGATTATTGCCGCGCTGATTATTTCTCTCGTTATGGCCTCATGTGCTTTTGCAGAAGGTCTTGAAGTGCTGACGCTTGTTGAGACTCAGGGGCAGAGTGATACAGGTCTTCTTGTTAATGCGTCGGACTCTCTGAAGGCTGAATACTTCCCTGACGGAAAAATGCCGAGTCAGATTCTCGCGTTCTGGGTCAAAGTTGGGGACAATGGGATTCTCTTTGACGCGGGATTACGGGCAGGCAATATCCCTGCGGAGCTTTCGACAAAAGGAATCGACACCGAAAACGTGAAGACGATTCTTCTGACGCACCTTCACGGAGATCATTACGGCGGACTCGTTAACGCTGAGGGCAAAGCGGCGTTCCCGAATGCTGAAGTGTACGTGTCAAAGCCTGAGTATGATTACTGGGTCAATGAGCTGAAGAATGACTCTGTTATCTCCGCGCTGAAACTCTACAAGGTGAATCAGTTTGCGTTCGGTGACGAGGTTGTCGCGGGGGTCAGGGCTATAGATACATCGGGACATACGCCCGGCCATGTGTCATATCTCGCTGAGTCTGGCGGTGAAAAGATTCTCATTGCCGGGGACATTATGCACTTCCAGACGATTCAGCTTCCTCATCCTGAAGTTGCTGTGAAGTATGACGTTGACCCGGTGAAGGCTGTGCAGTCAAGAAAATTCCTGCTCGATTATGCAGCAGAGAAACATATTGCAGTTGCAGGAATGCACATAATGTTACCCGGAGTCCTCGACATAACGAAATCGGGCGAAGGCTACACAGGCAAATAATATTGACGGAGAAATATTGCCATGTTCAAGAAATTTGCTGTAATTCTCTGCGCGGTTATGTTCGGAATCGTTCCGGCGTTTGCTGACGGCGAAAACGGACTCGGAGCTTCTTCCGCTGTAGGTTCGCCTGTTGATACACTGATGAATGTTTCGCGGCTTTACAGTTTGCAGAAGAAAGCAGAAGACGGAGACTCTGAAGCACAGTTCACGCTCGGAAATATGTACAGGAACGGAGAAACAGTAACGCAGAATCTCGCGGAGGCTGCAAGATTTTACGCAATGGCAGCGGATAAGGGACATGCTTACGCGCAATATAACTTAGCGCAAATGTACAGAAAAGGCGGGGGCGTTAAGCAGGACTATCAAGAGTCCGCGAAATGGTACACCAAAGCCGCAAAGCAGGGACTCCCGGAAGCACAGTACAATCTAGCACTGATGTATTACAGCGGTGAAGGAGTCGCGAAAGATTACAGGAAGGCTTTTGACTGGTATACGAAAGCGGCGGTGAAAGGACACGCACAGGCGCAATACAATTTAGCGTTGATGTATGAGAACGGAGAAGGTACAGCGGCAAATCACAGCGAGTATATGATATGGCTGAGAGAGTCGGCGCGTAATGGAAACGATGACGCAAAGAACGCTCTGAAAATGTCCGGCAGGAAATAGCATTGTTACGGTGTATTCTGCATGAGAAAATAGCACATCAATGCAAATCATGACAGGAGGAATATATTATCATGTTCAGGAAGTTTCAGAAGGCAGCATTAGTTTTTGCGGTTGTTGCGACGGTAATGGGAAGCGTTACGGCATTCGGCGCAAGTTTCAAGGAGACACTGAGAAAAGCACAAAACGGAGATGCCGAGGCGCAATTCTATCTGGGAAATATGTACCGTACAGGTGTGGGCGTGAGGCAGGATTACTCAGAGGCCGCTAAATGGTATCGCAAAGCCGCTGAACAGGATCATGCTAAGGCGCAATTCTATCTGGGGGTTATGTACGATGACGGCGAGGGAGTGAGACAGGACAAATCAGAGGCCGCGAAGTGGTGGCGCAAAGCTGCTGAACAGGATCATGCTAAGGCGCAACACAATCTAGGGGTTATGTACTGTGAAGGTGAGGGCGTGAAGCAGGATTATGCAAAGGCCGTGAAGTGGTGGAGCAAAGCCGCTGAACAGGGAATCGCTGAGGCGCAATTCTATCTGGGGGTTATGTACTCCAAAGGCTACGGAGTGAAGCAGGACAAATCAGAGGCCGTAAATTGGTATCGTAAAGCCTCTGAACAGGGATATGCTGAGGCGCAATACAATCTGGGGTATATGTACTACAATGGCGAGGGAGTGAGGCAGGATTACGCAGAGGCCGTAAATTGGTATCGTAAAGCCGCTGAACAGGGACTTGCTGAGGCGCAATACAATCTGGGGATTATGTACTCCAATGGCGAAGGAGTGAAGCAGGACAAATCGGAAGCCACTAAATGATATCGCAAAGCCGCTGAACAGGGAATCGCTAAGGCGCAATACAATCTGGGGATTATGTACTCCAACGGCTACGGAGTGAAGCAGGACAAATCAGAGGCCGTAAATTGGTTTCGCAAGGCTGCCCGGCAGGGTGATACTAACGCGCAGGAAGCCTTGAGGCAGCTCGGCGAAACATGGTAACTCCCCTATAACCCGCAAAACCAGCAATCCCCCTGTATGTCTCACACTCATATGGGGGGATAATTTTATCTGAAGGAGGAATCATCATGAAATTCACCAAAATGCACGGCTGCGGAAATGATTACGTCTACGTAAACTGCTTCGAGGAAAAAATCAATGACCCCGTTAATCTCTCAATAAAAATTTCAGACCGCCACAAAGGAATCGGCGCGGACGGTTTGATTCTCATTCTCCCGACTCCTAATGCTGACGCTTTCATGCAGCTGTATAACTCTGACGGCTCATCTGACACAATGTGCGGCAATGGCATACGCTGTGTCGCAAAATATGTGTATGAACACGGCCTCGTACCATCAGACAAAACGACTCTCACGATTGACACCCCCGTAGGAATGAGGACGCTTTATCTTACTGTTGACGGCTCCGGGAAAGTCTCATCTGTACGCGTGAACATGGGAAAAGGACGAGCAACGACTCCGATACCCGACAATATTACGGTTCACGGAATGGCCTTGAAGTTCATCGGGATAAATGTCGGAAATGATCACGCTGTATATTTCGTTGAGGACAACCCCGCAATCGCTGACATTCATTCATGGCCGGACTCAAAGTTTGCGGCTGAAGGAGTCTATTTTGAGACACACGAGAGATTCCCGAACAGAGTCAACAGCGAGTTCATAGAAATAATTTCGCGCAATGAAATCAACATGAGAGTGTTTGAACGCGGAAGCGGTGAGACGATGGCCTGCGGAACCGGGACAACTGCGAGCGTTTTTGCGGGAGTGATTTCGGGGAAACTTGACCGTGATGTACTCGTTCACCTGAGAGGAGGAGACCTGAATATTCACGTTGACGATGACAATACATGCTGGATGACCGGCCCTGCTGTAGAAGTCTTTCACGGCGAGTACAAAGAGTAGCGCAAAAGGAAAAGCCCTCCCCGTTAATGAGGAAGGCTTTTTGCGTGTGTATGTATATCTTTTCGTGTTGTTGTTTACAGGTATACGCCGCGAAGCTCTACGATGTCAGAGACTCTCTTTATTGCGGCCATGTATGCTGAACGCCTCATAGTTACTTTCTTTGCCTCTGCGAAATCCCAGACCTTGCAGAAGTTATCCTTCATGAGTTTCACGAGCCTGTTGTTGTACTCTTCCTCAGTCCATGTGAAGCCCTGAAGGTTTTGTGCCCACTCGAAATATGACCCGATAACGCCGCCCGCATTCGCCAGGAAGTCAGGAACAAGAATAACGCCCTTGTCATTCAGTATGTCTTCAGCTTCGGGAGTCGTCGGTGAGTTCGCGCCCTCAAAAACGTATTTCGCCTTGAGCTTGTCCGCTGTGTCCTGATTCAGAACTCCCTGAGCCGCGCACGGGCAGAATATATCACATTTGACTCCGATAATCTCATCGCCCGGGATTTTCTCGCAGCCTTCCTTCTCAAAGCCTGTGAGTTTTCTCCCTCTCTTGCCCGGCTCCGTGTTCATGTACTCGAAAGCCTTTGCGATATTGATTCCGTTCGGGTTGTAGTATGCTCCTGTTGTGTCGCTGATTGCAACTATTTTGACTCCTGCCTCGCTGAGAATTTTTGCCGCGTAGCTTCCGACGTTGCCGAACCCCTGAACGGCCGCTGTCATTTTCGCGGGGTCAAATCCCTTTATCCTCATGAACTCAAAAGCGCAGGCCGCGAGACCTCTTCCGGTTGCCTCAACTCTTCCGGGCGCGCCCCAGTAGTCGATAGGTTTTCCCGTAAGCATTGCAGGCTCAAAGTGTCCGAGCATCTTGCAGATCGTGTCCATGATCCAGACCATTTCCTGACCGCCTGTATACATATCGGGTGCGGGAACGTCTGACCATCTTCCGATAATGGGAGCTATTCTTGCGCCGTAAGTGCGGGACATTCTTTCTTTCTCGTTGCGCGACATGTGAGTCGGATCGCAGCATATACCGCCTTTGCCCCCGCCGTAAGGTATCCCGGCAAGCGAGCATTTCCACGTCATGAGCATCGCGAGTCCCTCGCATTCCTGCCCGCTAACATCCATCGCGTAACGTATACCGCCCTTTGACGGCCCTAACGCTGTGGAGTGCTGAACCCTGAAGCCCTGAAACACTTTCACGCTGCCATCATCAAGCGTAACAGGCACAGAGACATCGACTCTTCTCTCCGGGTAGCTGAGGATCTGAATTAATCCCTCGTCGAGGTGCATTTCGTCAGCCGCCGCGTAAAAGTCATGCAGTGCTGTGTTAAGAATGAGATTGTTTGCTATTCTTCTTCCGTTTTCATCTACCATCGTAACACCTTCAAAATATTCTGTAAATTTAAAATTTTTTACGGGCGGGAATTTTACAGGTAAAATATTGTTTTGTCAAATGGATTATATAATAGCCGTTAAGTTTTGAGCGTTTAAGTTTCAAGTCAGCAGAAATTTTTTGACAGCTCGAAACCTTTACGGCCATGAAAGAATATCAATCACAAAATTCAATCGCAAGGAGAGACTATCACAATGTCAGAAGAAACAAAGATTAACCGCGAGGCATTAACAAAGCTCAAGGATGATATAGAATGCAAGACGGGCTTTCGTTTCATGAAGATTGAAGACGGAGTCGCAGTGAGCGAGCTTGAGCTTCAGGAGTATCACTTCAACCCTTACGGAATACCTTACGGAGGAGTCCTCTTCACGATGGCAGACGACACAGCCGGAGTCGCCTTCATAAGCGCGGGGGGAGTCGGCGTAACTATCAACGGGCATGTTGATTACCTGAGAGGCTCACGCAATGCCCAGAAGCTAATCTGCACAGCAAAAGTGAGGAAGGCAGGAAGAAGAATATTCTACATTGACGCAGATATAGTGAACGAAAAGAATGATGACCTTTGCCGGTTCAAGTTCGTGTTCTTCAATTTTGAAGGGGAAGAGAAAACGCGGTAAAAAAAATTCCCGGTCTTTTGTCCCGGCCGGGAAGGATGCTTCATTGTGATTTATGCCGCAGATGTCATGATCTCGATAAACGCTTCGAGCCTCGTCTCAATCTGTCCCTTGTCCGACTGCGAAAAATCCGTGTCGAGTCTCAGATATGGCAGCCCCAATTCATTCTGTACGACTCCCGCCGTTGTGAATGCCTCGACAGCAAACGTGTGGCAGCCGTGTAACACAATCTCTATTACTCCGTCAGCCTGATACTCTTTCACAGACTCGCGAATGTCATTGAAGCGTTCCTCATTCGGAGTCATCACTGAGCAGTTAATCTTCAAGTAACGTTCTGCGATTGCACGGTATGGATCTTTTGCGTTCTCGTCAACCATAAACTTTTGGACGCGAGGCCCTGAGCAAATATCCGCGCACACGTAATCAGCTCCGAGTTCTTCAAGCCTCTTTATGATTTTGTCACGGACTCCTGCGTTCGGGCAGCCTGTGATTAATACACGCGGACGTTTTGAGTCATCATTGCGGACTCGTGATTTCATCTCGCGGGTAATGCCTTCAATCTTTGCTACTAAGTCGTCATCCGTGAAGTGAAAATCTGCGCTCTCTGCCACTGTGCTTAGTTCATAGCCTGAAACGGGCGAGGGATTCTGCTTTGCGATCTCGTACAAGTCAACGATTGCACGGCGGACTCTGTTGCGGTATCGTATTGCCTCCCGTAATTTCTCGTCAGTGATTGTTACGCTGAATAATTCTTCGAGGAAGCGTGCTGTCTTTCTCATTTCCTCAGTCCACATTTCAACCGCGTATGCCTGAGTCCGACTCTGCGGAAGGTTAAGCACATGAACGGGTTTGATTTTGTTCATGAGCTCGTACATTTTCTTTTTGCCGTCGCAAGTTGTCTCGGCTATTATCGCGTCTGAAAAGTAAAAGTAAGGGCATTGATCTGTGAATGCCATTCCGTAGCTTGCCTTGATGAGCGGGCAGATTGTTTTCGGCAGTACTGTCTCAGCCTCGGCGATTCCCTGCTCGGATTTTCCGCACAAACCTACGGCGATTGCTCCGGCGGCGTTGATGATCTCTACGGGAGTGTATGAGCAGAATGTTCCGATCACTTTTTTCCCGGACTCTTTTGCGTTGTAGAGTGCCATGAAAGATTTCTTGCGCGCCTCGTTGAAAGTCTCAAAATTTTTCGGAAGTGACAGCAATTTTATTCCCCCCTCAATGTGATAAAGGACAGGAAGATTTTTCCCCCTGCCCTGAAATTTTCCGTGTGATTATTTCTCCGCGCTGAACTGGTCAAAGACTTCAAGAGCCGTTGCAGCATACGCCGAATTAGGCCCGCCGCCCATTAACACGCAGACTCCGAGAGCGTCAACAAGTTCCTCGCGTGTTACGCCCGCTTTGATTGCATTCTTTATGTGGGACATTATGCAGGTCTCGCACCTGTTCTGCACGCTCAGTGATACGGCTATAAGCTCCTTTGTCTTGAGTGAGATTGCTCCGTCTTTCAGAACAGCTTTTCCGAGATTGCCGAATGCTGTCATCATTTCGGGGGCTGCTTCCTTGAGCTTTGTTCGTGGGCCGTCAGCGTCTTTGTCCTGAGCCTTGAAATCTTTTGCGAAAACACAGCCCGCAACCGCAAGCACAACCAATAACGAGCATAATACTTTCTTCATGATAAAGCCCTCCTTATTTCTTCATGAGTACTCCGTCCCAAACGCGGGCAAGAGTCTCTTCTGTGTCAAAATTCTTGTTGAGTATTCCGCATGTCTTGTAGTCGTCAATGACCTTGCGGAGAGTCGCTTCTGTCGTCTCGTCTGTTACCGAGTAATCAAGAGTGTTGTAGAAGGCAAGCACCTTGTCAAAATCGCCCGATGCCCATTTGTTTTCGAGCATGAGCTTCACGGCCTCTTCACGGTTCGCCATTATCCATTTGCGGCAGTTCTCGTGAGCCTGAGTCAATTTGCGCGCTGTAATCGGGCTGTTCTCGACAATATTTTTTGACACCGCGAATATGCAGCATGTCTCATCTTTGAAATCATCATCGAACGTAATCGAGCGTATTATTCTCAATGTCCCGTTCTCAAGAAATTTCTGTATGAACTGATCGCTGAGTAACGCCGCCGCGACTTCACCGTTCTGCATGGCCAAAACCGCCGCCCCTGAGTCTGTCGTCTTGAACTTCACGCCGCGAACAGGGTCAATGCCATCACGCAGCAAGAATCTCATTGTGATGTTCGAGTCTGAACCGCCGATTGCCGTTGTGATTGCTATCGTTTTGCCGACAAGATCCTTTGTTGTCTTGTAGGGTGAGTCGGTCAATACACATAACGATTTGCAGCCCGTGTGCATTCCCGTCGTGAACTTCATCTGAACACCATTAGCAGCAGGCACAAGCAATGTAGCTATATGTCCCCCGGCAATGTCAATCTTTCCTGTTCCGAGAGCGTCGCCGAGCGTTACCGTGTCGCCCTGATAGCGCACTAACTCAACGTCAAGACCTTCCGCCGCGTAAAATCCCTTCGCGTGAGTCAGTCCTAGAGTCCCCGTGCAGAGTCCGCCGTTGTAGCCGACCTTGATTTTCTTGCCGTAAGCAGGCTCTTTCTTCCACGCTTCTAACTCCTCTTCAGGTGTCATAGCAAGCGCGCCCGTAACAACAAACAATACAACCAACATTCCCGCAATTAATCTCTTCATGCGGATACCTCCTTTGTATTTTTCTGCCCGAAGTCGAGCATTCCCAAAACTCTCTTGCGCCACTGCAAAAACTCATCACTTGTCCTGACACGCGGGTAAGGCATATCATTCTTCAGGTCAGCGCGGACTCTTCCCGGTCTCGGTGCCATCACAAGAATACGAGTCCCCAAATATATAGCCTCGTCAATGTCATGTGTTACCATCAGGACAATGTGATTTGACTGCTGCCACAAACGCAAAATTTCATCCTGCATGTTCATTCGCGTGAAAGCGTCTAAAGCTCCTAAAGGTTCGTCAAGCAAAAACACTTTGGGATTGTTTATCATCGTGCGTATAAGTGCGAGCCTCTGAGCCATTCCGCCGGATAACTGGTGCGGGTAATCGTTCCTGAACTCAGCAAGCCCGGCCATCTCTAAGAGTCTTTCAGCCTCGGCCATGTATGAAGAGTCCTTCCTCCGTCCCTGCATACGCGCAGTAAAGTGCAGATTCTCTTCAGCCGTCAGCCAGGGGAATAACGTAGGCTTCTGAAAGACCATTCCGCGCTCTGTGTCAGTGCCTTTGATGATTTCGCCGTTGAGTGTGATTGTTCCTGCTGTCGGGAAAATGAGTCCGGCGATGAGTCGCATTATCGTTGATTTTCCGCACCCTGAAGGCCCTACGATAGATAGAAATTCGCCGTCATTCACCGTAAAATTTATGTCTTCAAGTGCCTGTGTAACGTCTTCACCTTCTGTGCGTGCAAAACTTTTGTGTACGTGTGAAAGCTCAAGAACATTCATTCCGTCATACCCTCCTGCCAGCGCAACAGCCTGCGTTTTACGGCGTTAAGCCCCCAGTTGACCGCGATAAATACGATGCACAAGACGACAATAGCCGCGTACATTTTCCCGTATTGCGCCCAGCTCCTTTGCCATGAGACATACCAGCCGAGTCCCGATTCGACTCCGACCATTTCAGCCGTGATTAGAGTCAAACATGCCGTGCTCATTCCCTGCGTGAGTCCCTGCAAGATATTAGGCACAGCGAAAGGAACTGCGACATTCAGCACAAGACGCAGCGGACTCGCTCCTAAAGTTTTTGCCGCGTCGTAATATGACTTGTCGATGTTGCGAATGCCCGTCATTGTCGCGATGGTCAGAGAGTACCAGACTCCCAGCGCAATGATGAACACCGCCCCGCTGAATAACGTTGAAGCTATAACCATTACGATTGGAATCCATGTGGGCGAAGGAATAGCCCCGAGAAGTTTCATGAAAGGCGAGATCCAGTAGTCCGCGTTTCTCGAACATCCGCAGGCGACTCCCGTAACGATTCCCAGCAATGCCCCGGACAAATAGCCGGTGAATAACAGCTTGAGAGAATTTATTGTGCAGTCCAGAAGATAAGCACGGTCATCAATAATTGCGTTGAGTATTTCATCTGTCCACGTGAAATATGGCAGAACAAGTTTTCCTGTCTTCAATGTCATGTAGTCATACGCCGCCAATAACACGAATATGAACGAGTAGAACGGAGCTTTGTACCTCAGGACGAGAAATATTTTCTTGCTGAAGAATGACATCACGAAATACATTCCCGCAGTCGCAATCAATATCGCAAGGAAGTATGTATATGTTGACGTTGACTTGTTGCCCTTCAAGTTTGGGACATAGAGATATTCAGCGAGTGCCAATAGTCCGAATATAACGGGCATGAAGCATATCACATAATCCATGAAGACACGAAGAGGAGTCCTCGGCCTGCTCTCAAGCTCGGCGAGTCTCTCACGTGTAAGATGACTCAGGACATCAGCCCCGGAAGATTTCTTGTGCATGTGAAAATTATTCTTAATGCGAAAAATTTATGTGTCTATGTGAAGTGCTGCCCTGAAAGTTTTGCGGGCGGTTAATCTTTGGCGGGTAAAAGTTCAAAGCAGCAGAATGCATCACGTGCATGAACAGTCCTTCACGTAAACACTCTGTGCATTGAATATTCTCCTTCCTGAAAAGATAGTGTGATGATACAAAACGCGCTGTTATTCCGCAATAATGATAACGCTATTCAGTTCCCCATTTCCGCCAGCGTTTAAGCTCGTACTGTTTTATGTCGCCGGACTCAATCTCAGAGATTACATCATCGATTCGCTGCAACAGTTTCTCTTTGTGTTCAGGTATCTTGCCTTTGAGGGGGAAAATGTTTGTCTTGTGAGTCGCGTCCCATATCGTAGAAATTTCGAGTCGTGATAATAATTCGCGTCCTTCTTTGAGTGCGTCAAGCGGGTGCATTCGGTGAAACTCGTGGGACTTTATGCGGTCGATTAGCTTTGCGCCCTTGAAGATCACGAGAGTCACGACAGTCATCGAGAAAGGGTGAGACATGTTGAGGAGGCTTGCTGTTTCGTGAACGTGAGACTCGCTCATGTCATGTCCGCCGAGCCCCAGCATGATATACACCGAGTAATTCATATCAGAGTCATCAAGCATATTCATGGCCTGCAAGTTTCCTGCGCGAGTTATGCCCTTGTTCTGAAACGCTAATACATCATCGCTCCCGGACTCGACTCCAATGCACAATCTGTTATAGCCTGCCTCATGTAATGCGTGAAGCTCTTCGGGACTCTTCCGGGTAATGTCATCAGCTCTTGAGAACGCCGAAATGTATTCGCACTCCGGGAAATTTGAGCGCACAAGGTCAGCAATGCGGAGTAACTTTTCTGTGCTTAGGACAAAGGGATTACCCCCTGCGAGTAAAAAGCGTTTCGGACTCCGTCCCTCGTGAATCTTTCTGAGGCTTTCAACATGGCCGGAGATCTCATCAAACGAAAGCTCACGGAATTTCCTTCCCTGATTCAGCTCACAGTACAGGCATTTGTCGTAAGAGCAGCCTACAGTAACGGGGATCTGAACGGTATACGCTTCGGCCATAGGGACATAGTAATAGTAGCCGTATTCGCGGTAAACTTCATGCTTGAGTCGGTTGATGCTCTGTATTCGTTCTGCTGTGCCGGTCATGATATGTATGATTTGTAGGCTGAAGGTGTCATGAGTGAGTCGAGTTCTGCGGGATTATCTGGTGAAATTTCAGCGAGCCAGCCTTCTCCGTATGGGTCAATGTTGACGAGGCCGGGGGATTCTAAGATTTCGGGATTCACGTGAAGTATTACGCCTGATACGGGGGAATGAGTCTCGCTGACGGACTTTGTAGCCTCAATTGTGCCGAAAGTTTTTCCGGCCATGACCCGCGAGCCTTCCGGGAATATCTCAATGTGAACGATGTCGCCGAGTGATGACTGTGAATAGTCGTCAATGCCTGTGCGTATAACACCGTCAAGATTTTCTGCCCATTCGTTTGAGCGTGTATAGAGTAATTTTTCGTCAATCTCTATCATGATTTTGCCTTCTTTGTTTGGGAATATGTGAGGAAATTATATCAGCAAGAATTATTTTGCGCCGTATTTGCGTAGGAGGTCGACGGTTTCCTGGTGGGAGTAGCGCCTTGCGTAACTTAAAGCTGTCCAGCCGTTACTAGCCTTAGCATTAACATCCGCGCCATGTTTAATGAGAATTTCTGCTGTTTCTGTGTGGCCGTAAGCTATGGTAATCATTAAAGCTGTAGTGCCGTATTTGTTCATAGCGTTGATATTTGCACCGTTCATTATGATGGCTTCTTCGACTTGCTTTGCATTACCTGCTTCGCACAGCCACAAAAAGATTTCATCACTCATTGGGATAATTTTCTTCTTTGCTTTTTCCCGCTCTGCTTCTTGCTGTTGGTCATTAATTTTTGCTTCAGCCTGACTCAATGTTTCGTTCTTATGCTGTAATTCCCGCTGTAGTGTCTCAATCTGACTCCGCAATTCCTCAATGAGCCGCGAGTCCTCCTGTGCTTTTGCTTCCGCCTGACTCAATGCTTCGTCTTTGCGCTGTAATTCCTGCTGTTGCGCCTCAACCTGATTCCGCAATTCCTCAATGAGCCGCGAGTCTTCCTGTGATTTTGCCTCCGTCTGACTCAATGCCTCATCTTTGCGCTGAAGTTCCGCCGTCAATCGTTCATGCTCTTCTTTCGTTGCGCCGAGCTGAGTCATTTCTTCCCTCATTCGGGCAAGCTCATGCTTCATTGTCTTGTACTTCTTCAGCATCACCCGGAACTTGTGCCAGCACCACGCAAGCAACATCAACACTATACCGCCGATAATCTCATTCCTCGCGCCATACAACATATCAATCATGAAACATTCTCCTTTTGTCCGTGAATGCCGAGATTATATCAAGCTGTCTTTACCGCTGACTCACTTCTTGATTCTCGCCTGCAATGTCATTCTTTCGTGAATATCTCCGCGCCTGTATGAACAGCACCGCGAGTCCGTAAGAGTATTTATCCCTGAAAGAAAAATATTCTCACGCCTCAGTCCCTCATCAAGAAGCTGGTTCAGAATCTCATCAGCAAGAGAGAAATATACTTTGTCGCCGTCAATGTCATAATTATTACGGTGAAATGAGGTTATCCCTCTCGCTGTCCATTCGTCATTAATTTTCCTGAAGTACTCACGCCCTATGCACGGCCCAATCCACGCGCATGACCCGCTAACGTCAGCAAAAATTTCACGCGCAACTCTCAGACCTTCACGCGAAATATTCAGAGCCGTACCCTTGTAGCCTGAGTGAAGAATCATTACCCATGAAGAGTCCCATATCATTACCGGCGCGCAGTCAGCGAATCTCAATGAGGCTATCACGTTCGGGACTGTCAGAATGACTCCGTCAGCTTCGGGGCGTAAAGGCAATGAGCAATCCGCAATGTTAGAGTCGTCAATGACAAGAATATTTTTGCCGTGAACCTGCGAGGGCATTATGTGAGGAAGTGAGCCGGCGTTCGGAGTCTCATCCCTCATGAAAAATTCTGCCTCAATGTTTCCGTGAGTCTCTATCTTCATTTCACAAGCTCCGGGAAATTCTCACAAGCAAGTTTCATGATACTGTCATCAAAAATTGCAATCGTTATGTCAATGTTATCAAAATCACGCAGGGACTTCACAGCAATTTTCAGCGCGTCAGCTTTGGGATAACCGTAAATGCCTGCCGAAATAAGCGGGAATGCTACCGACTTGCAGCCGTTCTCTTTTGCGAGCCTCATTGAGTTTGCGTAACATGATGCGAGTAGACCGGGTTCACCGTGAGTCCCTCCCTGCCATTTAGGGCCGACTGTGTGAATGATGAACCTTGCGGGAAGGTTATAGCCCTTTGTGATTTTCGCGCCTCCTGTCTGACAGCCTCCGAGTGTTTTGCATTCAGCGAGTAACTCCGGGCCTGCTGCTTTGTGAATTGCTCCGTCAACACCGCCCCCGCCCAAAAGACTCTTGTTCGCAGCGTTCACAATTGCGTCAACGTTAAGAGTCGTAATATCAGCCTTGATTATCTTCAACGGCATTATGATTCATCCTTTGTGTGTTAAGATTGTCGGAAAATTTTTTACGGAGGAATTTTATAATGAGCCTCGACTTTTTCACAGTAGCTTCTAATCTGTTCAGCCTCTTTGCGTTAATAGCTGTAGGGTATATAGCTGTCAAAACTGGAGTCCTTAAGCCGGAAGCCTCGCATTACTTTTCAGTCTTCCTGATGAAAATCACACTGCCTTGCACGATATTTATCTCACTCGTAACACGCGAATATGACTCAGCGTTCGCACGGGACGGAATCATAATCATTATCGCCGGGCTTGTTATGTTCACCGCGATGCTGTATACGTCGCACTGGCTCGCAAAGATATTCCGAGTTCCTGAAGGCAGGCGGGGAGTCTGGGCATTCATTAGCGCGTACAGCAATTCGGGCTTTATGGGATTCCCGGTTGCGCTTGCTCTTTTCGGCGTTGAAGGCCTTGCGCTGTCGGTCATGCTCAATATTGCCTTCAACATTACGATATACACGCTCGGAGCGTTGGAGATAATACACGATAACCCTGATCATAAATCAGAAGGCGTTGACATGAAGTCAATCATCTTCAGCAGCATTAATATATCTACAGCGTTAAGCCTGATATTTTACTTTTGCAGGATAAAGATTCCGTTTGCTGTTGAAGCTCCTGTGAAGTATCTTTCTGATGTAACGACTCCAATCTCAATGGTGATAATTGGTATGGCACTCGCTCATTCAAAGGTCTCGGACATTTTCAGCGACATTCACACGTGGACGGCTTCAGCTTTGAGGCTCATAATTTACCCGTTAATATCGTGCTTGGTGCTTCGAGTTTTCCCGCTGAGTGAGAATCCTCTTGTAGCAGCAATTATTATTCTGATTAACGCGATGCCCGGCGCGACTGTTACGGCTGTGTTGTCCGAAATGTATCACGCTGATGTAGATTTTGCAGCGCGTATAATGTTCATTCAGAATTTGGCGTGCATAGTTACGATTCCGCTTGTGTGCATGATGATATAGGAAGTGTGATACAATAGGAAAAGCGTTGAGGGGAGCTGAACCCTATATATTAGGAAAGTTATTCCCGGTTTAGCCCCTGAGTTTTGCCCAAAGAAGTAACGCGGTCAGGACAAAACCCATCAGCCAGTAGAGGGCAGTGAAGAAGCGTATTACTTTGCGAGTGAGGCTCTTCACTGTTTTTTTGTAGTTTCTTGCCAACGTTAATAATTCGATTCTTATAACTGATATAATGCCTCCAATACACACAGGAGGTGCAAAAATGTTCACGCTTGACCCTCAAAGAATATACTTTTTTGACGGCGCAATGGGTTCAATGTTGCAGGCGCGAGGCTTAAAGCTCAGGGAGATTCCCGAAGCCCTCAATTTGACTCAGCCCGGTCTTATCCGCTCCATTCACAGAGAATATCTTGACGCAGGTTCAGACTTCATAACCGCAAACACATTCGGCGCAAACAGATTCAAGCTCAAAGACTCAGGCCATGACGTTAAAGAAATTGTAGAGGCGGGACTCATGTTAGCCCGTGAAGTTACAGAAGGAACGCCCGCAAAAGTCGCGCTTGATATTGGCTCAACCGGGCGAGTTATGTACCCTTCCGGCGATGCTTCATTCGGTGAAATCTATGATGCTGTTGCTGAGATGGTCATTGCCGGGAAAAATCTTTGCGATGTGATACTGCTTGAAACTTTTACGGACTTGCACGAACTGAAAGCCGCCGTTATTGCAGCGCGTGAAACCTCTGACCTTCCTGTTTTCGCGACAATGAGCTTTGAGGAGTCGGGACGCACATTTTTCGGCGCAAGCGTTGAGTCAATGACAGCTACACTTGAGGGACTCGGAGTCTCTGCGCTCGGCGTAAACTGTTCGTTAGGGCCCGGGCAGTTAGTGCCTATTGTCGAGAGATTCTGCGCATGCTCGCACATTCCCGTGATGGTTCAGCCTAACGCGGGATTGCCGGTGATGGTTGACGGAAGATCACACTATGATGTTACGCCTGAAGAGTTTGCAGAAGTCTCGACTCGTTTCGCTGAAATGGGAGCTGTGATTCTCGGAGGCTGCTGCGGTACGACTCCCCGTCATATCGCATTGATGAAACGCGCTGTGATGAATCGACTCGGCCATGCTGTTATGAGGAATGTACCTGATGAAACAATTGTTTGCTCACCGTCAAAAGTCGTAACGTTCGGCAAAAAGTTTATCGTCATCGGCGAGAGATTGAATCCAACAGGCAAGAAGATGTTGCAGAAGGCACTGCGCGAGGGTGATACAGATTACTTGCTGAAAGAGGCAGTGAAGCAGCAGGATCAGGGAGCGGACATCCTAGACCTTAACGCGGGACTTCCTGACATTGACGAACCCGCAGTACTGACTCACGCACTGACAGAAATACAAGGAGTCGTGAACTTGCCGGTTCAGATTGACAGCTCGAATCCTGAAGCGTTAGAGTCCGCCGCAAGAGTCTACAATGGGAAGCCCGTACTGAACTCCGTGAACGGCAAATCATCAAGCCTTGAGTCAGTCCTTCCTGTCGCGAAAAAATACGGCGCGTGCGTTCTTGGACTCACTCTTGATGACAAGGGCATACCTGAGTCAGCAGAAGAGAGATTAGCGATTGCGCGTTTGATTGTCGACATGGCCGAATCGGTTGGCATTCCACGCCGCAACATTCTCATTGACTGCTTGACTCTCACGGCATCGGCTCAGCAGAAACTTGTTCCCGAAACGTTAAGAGCTGTTCGTCTCGTTCGTGATGAGTTAGGCGTGAAGACTGTACTCGGACTCAGCAATGTATCTTTCGGACTCCCTCGTCGGCCTCTCGTGAACCGTACAATGATGATGGCTGCGATAATGAACGGACTCGACAGCGCGATAATTAACCCGGGAGACTCAGACCTCAAAGAGACTCTCTTAGCGTGGAATCTTCTCTCAGGAAACGAACAGGACATGCAAGACTATATCTCTTACTGCGAGCTTCACCCGGCTGTATCATCATCACAATCACAAACTGTAACAGCAAAAACAGAATCGCCAGCAAAGGATCTCAGCACCGCGATAATACGGGGACTCAAAGATGAGTCAGCCTCAATGACACGCGAGCTTCTCAAAACGTCAAAGCCCCTCGAAATCATAGAGAATAATATCGTTCCTGCGCTTGATACTGTCGGCAAAGACTACGAGTCGGGAAAATTATTCCTTCCTCAGTTAATCAAGTCTGCTGAGGCTGCGAAGTCTGCGTTTGAAGTGCTGTCTCTTAACATGGACAAAGCCGAGTCATCTGGCAAAGCAAAAGGCCCTGTGATTCTCGCGACGGTTTACGGGGATGTTCACGACATAGGCAAAAATATAGTGCGCACGATTTTCGAGAACTACAATTTTGACGTAATAGACTTAGGGAAGGACGTACCGCCGGAGAAAATTGTTGAGGCTGTAATCTCACGCGGTGTTAATGTCGTAGGACTCAGCGCGTTGATGACGACGACCGTAGCAAGCATGAAGGAGACAATCACGAAACTGAAAGAGTCATGCCCGAATGTGAAAGTGATCGCAGGGGGCGCGGTATTGACACCTGAGCTTGCGAATTATGCCGGGGCAGATTTCTACGCCCGCGACGCTATGGAGGGAGTCAGAATAGTATCATCACTGCTGTAACTCATCATAAGGAAGGGTATTAATATGGATAATCTTTTCAGGCAGAATGAAATCAGCGTAAATCTTGATGTGATGGAACGGGCAAATCCCATCTTCAACACCGCAAAGACTACATTATTTCTTCTCGGCTCATCAGGAAATGAGGACGCAAAACTCCTCGCGTCAAAACTCGGCTTCACTTTCGACAGCACACAGAACTCAAACAACAACAATACAACTCACGATACATTCATCACGACAATGATTGTTCTTGAGACCCGCTACAGGACTATGAATATACTTGCGGAGAAAAGCGGCTGTGATGTTGATGTAGATATTCCCTGCGGATATGCTTCAAGGGCATTGAGTCACGCGAGGAAGGGAAAAAGATTCGTAGGCTTGGATCTTCCGGCAGTGATTCAGGATATAGAGCCGCAAATAATGAGCCTGGTTGACGAGGGCGGGAGGGAATTTGTCAGGCTCTCGGCTGTCGACGCTACGAATTATGAGTCGCTCGAAAGATCTCTTGACGGCATTAACGGTACACTGTGCGTAATCACTGAAGGATTGTTAATGTACTTCACTGACTCAGAGCTCACGGCACTAACTGAAAACATCAGGAAGATACTTTCAGGGCACGGCGGATGCTGGATAACTTCTGACCCCGAACTGCTTCTGACTCATTCTCTCATCTCAAAGGCTCTGGCAGGCGGGAAATCATCTGACTCAGCTTCTAAGATGGCTTCAATCTTTGAAGAGAAGTCCGACACATTAGCGGGCGGGCTGGGAAATTCAGTTTGTCCCCGCATAGGCTGCAAAGATTTTGAGGAAGCGACAAGAGATGGCATAAAGTTTTTCGAGTCACACGGTTTCAATGTTGAGAGACTCACTTTTGCCGGCAGCATGCCCGAGCTCAACGCATATTCACTCTTGAAGCCTGAGCAGGTTTCAGCCGTAAAAGAAGCAATGACTCACGCGGCCTGCTGGAAGATGACTCTTACGGACAACGCAGAGGCTTCACGCACATCATCAGCCGGGAAAAACTTCGGCATTCACGCGAAAATCACGGGCGGTGTTCTCTCACTGAGTCTTTCAGGAAGGCTCGACACTATCACAGCCCCGGAGCTTTTAGCCTTCTGGGAAAAGATTAACGCTGAACACAAAATCAACTCTGTTAAAGTCGACTGCGCTTCATTAGAGTATATATCTTCAGCGGGACTCAGAGTCCTTCTTATCATGCACAAGGGAGTCGGTGAAGGCGTTGAACTTTCAGCCGCCAATAAAACGGTGAGGGATATTGTTTCACAGACGGGATTTGATTCCTTGCTGAAGATTTCTGAATGAACGGTAAAAAAAAATGCCCCCTGAGTTTTAATGCTCAAGGGGTAATTGTTCAGCGCAGGTTTCTCTTCTCGCGTTCGATTCGTCTCTGTGCTTCTTCCTGCTTTCGTCTTTCACGTTCGATGCGCCGCTGTTCTTCTTCCTGCTTTCGTCTCTCGCTGTCAATTCGTCGCTGCTCTTCAGCTTGCTTTCGTCTTTCACGTTCTATGCGTCTCTGAGACTCTTCCTGCTTTCGTCTTTCGTTCTTTATGCGGCTGTAGTTAGTGTTGTTTCTTCTTGCTTCACGTTCTATGCGCCGCTGAGACTCTGCCTGCTTCCGTCTTTCGCGTTCGATCCGTCTCTGAGCTTCTGCCTGCCTGTCTCTTTCACGTTCAATGCGCCGCTGATTTTCGGCCTGCTTCTTTCTTTCGTACTCGATGCGCCTTTGACTCTCCGCCTGCTTCTTTTTCTGGTACTCAATTTCACGCAATGAGCCCGACGCATAAGCCGTAAAACTTCCCACACCTGCAACAATGAATCCCGCAATCATTAACGCCGCTATAAATTTTTTCATGTGGATCACCTCTTCAAGTACATTATTATATTGTTCATTGTAGAAATTTAATAGAGATTGAATGATGAGCCTGTGAATTTTGCGTTAGGATTCTTTTCTGTTTGTTATAATCTTCAAGTCCCAATATTAATTCTTGAGGTGATTTTCATGAAGAGAGGCAGAATGATCAGCTTTGCCGCAATGTGCATAATGTCTTTGCTGTATGTATGTCCCTCGTTTGCTTTTAATCTGAACAGAAGAGCATTGAATGATATGGCAAATGAAATCAGCAGTGAGACTCAGCGCAAGCCCGCCAGCAAGAACCGAATGACTCAGGATTACACGCCCCCGCGTTCACAGAGAAGACTCGAACCGGACCGCCCGGCAAAACCAGACATGATTAATTCCCCCCGCACAAACACAAACAGAAGGACACGTCCCAGACCTTACAGACCTAAGACAGATGATGACTCTGTGTATGATTCGTCCGCAAGATATTCTGTGCTTGAGAAATGGAATCTTTCAGGCAGAAGACCTTCAGTGACTCTTAGGAGACCGAGAGGGCAGAGAGTAACATTATATTTCCGCAACGACGGCGACAGATTCGTCATTGATGATTATGATGAATTAATCCCAAGACGGACTCGCTTCAGAGTTCCACGCGGCTATGTAGCGTACTGCAATGAAGAAGACACAACGAAACTTGACGGCATTGGCTACAGGGTTGATTATGACGGCGACACAAAGATATGCTACGACGAGGGAGCAGAAGTAGAATACACAGAATACTCCGGGCTTGTCATCATGCCGAAAGAAAACGCAGAGAAGCCACTCAAAACGATAGAGCCGACTGACTATTACCAGGAAGAAATTAATATCACCCCTCTTGAACGACAGCCGGACTACGAGAGGAGATCAACTGACCCGGAGAAAGTAATAGTTACGTATGGTCTTATGCGCGAGGATGAGGAAGCACTCATAAGAGTACACAAGGAAGCACTCAAGCTGATCAGCAAGCCGGGAAGAATTGAGACCTATACGAAAATTTTTGAAGCGTATGATGGTGATTACCTCGCGGCATACTATGCAGGACTTGCAGAATTTGACAGCAACGACGGACAAAGGTCAAAGGCTTGGTGCCAAATATCACTCGCGATAAATCCTCATTACCTCCCTGCAAAACTCCTCATGAAACGCGCTGAAGGACTCATAAAACAAAAAGGAAGATAGAAACCAAACCGCCCCCGAATCAAATAGGGGGTTTTTTTGTACGCTGTTAAGTTAGCAAGTGTATAATACAGAATATTTTATCCACATAAAATTTAGAGAGGAACATAAAGACTTGCGCGACATTGTGAAGCAGTGTGAAAAATGGCTGTGTGATGAAGTCCATCGTGCCGGGGCAAAAGGAATCATTCTCGGACTCTCCGGCGGAATTGACTCATCAGTCCTCGCAGCGTTAGGGCGTGAAGCATTAGGCCGTGAAGGTGTGCTCGGTGTGATTATGCCGTGCGGAAGCAATCCCGCTGACGAATCAGACGCAAAGCTCCTCGCAGAGTCTCTTGACGTTCGTTATACCCGCGCTGACCTGTCCGAAACTTTCCGGGTCATGTGCGACTCAATCGGCGGAAATTTGAGTCCCCTCGTCTGCTCAAACATGAAGGCGCGACTCAGAATGGTTACGCTTTACGCATTGGGACAAGCAAACGGGCTCTTAGTCTGCGGGACAAGCAACCGTTCAGAATACGAGACAGGTTACTTCACGAAATACGGCGACTCAGGTTCGGACTTGATGCCGCTGGTCAGTTTCTTGAAGCGTGATATTCGTGCGATGGCAAAAATCTTAGGAGTCCCGGACAGAATCATCACGAAAGCTCCGAGCGCGGGACTCGTTGACGGTCAAACTGATGAGGGCGATATGGGATTCACGTATGACGTGCTCGACGAATATTTAGCGACCGGAACAATCACAGACCCTTCAGCAAAAGAACGCATTGACGTTATGAGACGGCGTTCAGAACACAAACGCAAGCCGATTCCTTTCTTCAAACCACAATACTAATTCAGGAGTGATAACATGTCAGGACATTCAAAATGGGCGAACATTAAGCACAGGAAAGCAGCTCAGGACGCAAAACGCGGCAACCTCTTCCAGAAGTTAGTACGCGCAATAATCATCGCAGCAAAAGACGGCGGCGGAGATCCGGCCATGAACATGAGACTCAAGACAGCCATCGAACGCGCTAAAGCCGTAAGCGTACCCAATGACAACATCACACGCGCAATCAAACGCGGAACGGGCGAGCTTGGCGACATCTCTTATGACGAACTCACATACGAAGTGATAGGCCCTTCAGGAATCGCAGTACTTGTGAACGTCATGACGGACAACCGCAACCGAACGACTCCCGAAATACGCGCGCTTCTTGCGAGAAACGGCGGGCAGATGGGTTCAGAAGGTTCTGTAGCGTGGATGTTTGACCGTAAAGGAGTCATTGAAGTAAAAGGGAAGAATATCGACGAGGACGAATTGATGACGCTGGGACTCGATTCGGGCATGTCCGACATGGAAGCAAACGATGAGGGATTCACGCTTTACTGTGAGCCGTCAGACCTTGACACTTTGCAGAAGGCACTTGAGGACGCGAAATATGTTGTCGATAATGCAGAAGTCTCAATGATCGCAAAGACTCCCGTTGAAGTCTCAGACCCTGAGTCAGCGCGTAAAGTTTTGCGTCTCGTTGATGCTCTTGAAGAACATGACGACGTGCAGAATGTTTACTCAAATTTTGACATCCCTGACGAGGTTGCGTCAAAGATTGAGGAAGAATAGTTGCGTGTTTGTCTGGGAATAGATCCCGGCCTCGCCCGCGTGGGTTATGGTGCTGTAATGCTGACTGACTCCGGGCTTCACGCTGTCGATTACGGCTGCATAGAAACGAAACCGGCAATGACATTCTCACAAAGGCTGCTGAAGATTCATACTGACCTGCAGGAAAGAGTCGCGGCAATCTGTCCTGATTTCGTATCAATTGAACGGTTATTTTTCGGGAAGAACGCAAGAACAGCGGAGTATGTCTATCAGGCAAGGGGCGTAATAATGTTCCTCATTGCGCAGAATGATTTGCCCGTAATCGAGCTGACTCCCAACAACATAAAACGGAATCTCACAGGCAGCGGAAAATCCAACAAGCGCGAAATCCAGACGGCAATACGGGATATATTATCGCTTGACGAAATACCGAGACCCGATGACACTGCTGATGCACTCGCGGCGGCTGTTGCGGGTCTTTCTTTATATGAAGGAGGCTGATTATGATTCGCAGCAAGTTTTTTGTCATCATTGCATTCATTCTCACATGGCCGTGTGAAAGTTTTGCGCGTGATGTTTATGTGAGGCTGTCAAATTCCGGGCCTTACTCTATCGGAATATCTCAGGGAATGATTACGATGACTGACGCTGAAGGAAGGCTCGCAAATCTCGGAGACAGCACAGAGATTACCGTCAATAATGGCTACGCTGTAATAATGGGAAATAATTTCTTAATGCCCGTAAGGATTTCAGGTTCAGGATTGCTACAGTTCAAAGGGAGGACATATCGCGGGGCGTTCCTCATAACACAGCGTGCGGGATTGCTGAATGTTGTTGACGTTGAAGACTATTTATGCGGAGTGTTGCCGGCTGAAGTCGGAGCTAACTGGCACAATGAAGCGTTGCGGACTCAAGCCATTTGCGCGCGCACTTACGTCCTTAAGCAGAGTCTCAAACGGGCGGACAAGGGATTTGATGTTGTTGACACTGACGCGGATCAGGTCTACAAAGGAGCAGGAGTTGAGACCGACAAAACGAACCGTGCAGTCGCAAGCACAGCGGGTGAAGTCCTGACTTACGGCAAAGAATTAGCGTTCACATATTTCCATTCAGACAGCGGAGGACACACGGCGGATATTGCAGATGTCTGGGGATCTGATTACCCGTACTTGAAGGGAGTCCCTGAAGTCGTGAACTACAAATCGCCCGTATCACAATGGAACGCTAAAATCTCGTCGCAGAAGATACGCAATGCAGTTCAGAAAGTTACAGGCGCGGACATCGGAGAAATCTCAGAGGTTCAAGTCTCAGAAGTTGATGACGGAGGCCGGGCAGTAACAATGACATTCATCGGCTCAAACGGCACAAAGTCAATGAAGGCCAGCCAGTTCCGAACAGCTGCAGGCCCGCGAGATCTCAAAAGCACAATGCTTACACCTTCAGGAGGAGCCTTCCGAGTCGAGAACCAAACGACACCAAGCGGAATAGTATCAGAGAGAAAATCTCAGGCTTCAGGAAATGAATTAACGTTTGAAGAAGAGCAGGGCATCGCGAAAATGGCATCAGAAGGAGTCTTCACATCAACCGAGCTCGTTGACATGCTAACGAATCTCGACAAGCGAAAGAAGTATTACCAGATAGGAATCGGCAGAACAGGGCAAAAGTCTCAAGCTCCCGCAAAGAAACCGCGCAACAAATACGGCTATTCTATCGAGAAGTCCGGCGATAACTTTATCTTTTACGGGCGCGGCTGGGGTCATGGTGTCGGTATGTGCCAATGGGGAGCTATGGCAATGGCCGAGCAAGGCTACAAAGCAGAGAAGATACTAGCTCATTATTACCCCGGAACATCTGTAAGGAAAATAAAGTGAACACCATCACACATGAGAAGCTCTACGACTTAGCGTCATATGATTATTCCCTTCCTCCTGAAAACATAGCTCAGACTCCCGCAAGCCCCCGCGACTCTTCACGTCTCTTAGTGTGGAACGTCAAGAACGACACGAGGGACTCAAAACATTTCCGGGACATCACAGAATACTTGAGGCCGGGAGATTTGCTTGTCCTCAATGACACAAGAGTCATACCTGCAAGATTAACGGGAAAACGTGAGACGGGCGGAAAATTTGAGCTGCTATTGTTGCGTAACCTCACGGCGGATTTTCTCGAATGGGAAGCACTCGTGAAACCCGCAAGAAAGATTCACTCAGGCGACATTCTCACGATTAACGGCCATGATGTATTTATTGCTGACGATATGCCCGAAGGACTCCGCAAGGTTAGATTCGGTTTTGCGTCTCGCGATGACTTCATGAAATTTCTTGAGGAGTCCGGGAATGTTCCTTTGCCACCGTATATTCACGGCGATAACTCAATGAGAGAGTCATATCAGACTGTATTCGCGCGCAATGACGGATCATCGGCAGCCCCTACAGCGAGTCTTCACTTCACGCCCGAATTACTAGAGCGCATAAAGTCGATGGGAGTCAAAGTTGCGTATGTGACTCTTCATGTAGGATTAGGGACATTCCGCCCGGTGAAATCTTCAGACATTCGCGACCATCATATTCACACGGAACACTGCGAGATTTCCGACGAGACAGCAGAAATGATTCGTGAGTGCAAAGAATCAGGCGGGCGAGTCATAGCGTCAGGGACAACATCAGCGAGGACTCTTGAGTCTTTTGCTGACGACTCCGGGATTCATTCGGGCGTTAAAGACACGGGGCTGTTCATTTATCCGGGCTATAAGTTTCATGCTGTTGACGCATTAATCACAAACTTTCATTTGCCGCAAAGCTCATTGATTATGCTTGTGGCTTCTTTTGCCTCGAACAAAGCAAACGCATTCGGCCATGAGGAAGAAATTTTAGCGCGACTGATTCAGATTTACGAGAATGCAGCGAGAGGAGGCTGGCGGTTCTTTTCGTTCGGCGACGCAATGTTAATCATATAGAATACAAAAACGGAGGCGCAACCATGAAAATTATATTAGCGTTTATGATCATGCTTTTCACATTCAATACAGCAAGCGCAGATTTCACACTTTCATCAATGACTCTCCGCGAGAAGGTCGGACAGTTGTTCGTGATTCGCCCTGACCAGTTAGAGACATCGTTATCACCCGACAAGATTCATGACCCTCGCAAGTTCGGCGTGAAGTCAATATCACCGTTAATGCGCAAGACAATGAAGCAATATCCTGCGGGAGGCTTCGCGGTTTTCGGCAAAAATTTTGACTCTCCCGTTCAGCTCAGAAGGTACACGCAGGATTTGAAGTCGCTGTGCAAGATACCTCCCGTTATGGCAATTGATGAAGAAGGCGGACAAATAACACGAATCGCGAATCACAAGGGCTTCAAGGTCAGGAAGTATGAGAGCATGTCAGCAATCGGCAAAAGCGGCCATGTGAAAGAAGCAGCGTCATACATAGCGTCATACTTGAAAGATTACGGCTTCAACCTGAACTTTGCACCAGTGGCAGACGTGAACACCAACCCGCAGAATATTGTGATTGGTGACCGGGCATTCAGCGACAACCCTGCGACGGTCTCAAAACTTGCGGGCGAATATCTTGACGGACTCCACGAACATAACATAGCAGGAAGCCTCAAGCATTTTCCCGGTCATGGTGATACGAGGGGAGATACTCATGAAGATTACGTTGCTGTCTTCAAGACGTGGGACGAGCTTTTGCGCGCTGAGATAATCCCATTCCGCGACAACCTCAAGAAGGCCGATACGGTAATGACAGCTCATATCACAATGAAGAATGTTACGGGCGATAACTTGCCGGCGAGTCTTTCACGTGAAATTGTTGCGGGGAAACTGCGAGGCGAGCTCGGCTATGAGGGAGTAATAATCACGGACGCTATGAATATGGGAGCGATAGAGAAGCATTACACGTCAGCAGAAGCGGCGGTGCTTGCGATTCTTGCGGGCAATGACATTGTGCTGATGCCGTATGATTACCGTGAAGCGTTTGACGGCGTAATGAACGCGGTTAAGTCCGGGAGAATTTCAGAGGAACGTATTAATCATAGTGTAGAAAGAATATTGAGGCTCAAAAAAAAAATGTACAGCGATAAATTAACATGGTGGCAGAAAGGCGCAGTGTATGAGATTTACCCGAAAAGTTTTCTTGACACAAACGGAAGCGGGACGGGCGATATACGCGGGATTGTCTCAAAGCTCGATTACCTTCATGATTTGGGAGTAAATGCTATATGGCTGACTCCTGTATACCCTTCACCGATGGTTGACAATGGCTACGACATTTCGGACTATACAGCAATCGGCAAAAATTTCGGAACAATGTCAGACTTTGACGAGTTAATCAGCGAGGGGAAAAAGCGCGGTATACGCATCGTTATGGATCTCGTTTTCAATCACTGCTCGGACCAGCACGAATGGTTTCAGGAGTCGAAATCTTCACGGGACAATCCTAAAGCAGACTGGTTCATCTGGCGCGATCCTAAAGAGGACGGATCAGCCCCGACAAACTGGCGCAGCATATTCGGCGGTTCAGCTTGGGAATATGTCCCCGAACGCAAGCAGTACTATCTTCACACATTCGCCCGTGAACAGCCCGACCTTAATTGGGAGAATGAAGACGTAAGGCACGCGCTGTACGACGCTGCAAAGTTCTGGCTCACAAAAGGTGTCGGAGGCTTCCGAATTGACGCAATCACGTACATCAAGAAGCCTTCAATTTTTGCTGACGGAAAACCTGACGCGGAAGACGGATCTGTGAACGTCCACAACATGACAGCGAATCAGCCGGGGATTCTCGATTTCCTTCACGAGTTCAAGCGGGAAGTGAGAGACGGCCGGGACATATTCACAGTCGGCGAGGCTAACGGGGTCTCAGCGGATGAGCTTCCTTTGTGGGTAGGCGATAACGGAGTCTTTGATATGCTCTTTGAGTTCTCGCACGTAACATTGCCGTTTAATGATGCTGAGATATGGTGCCACCCGGTTGACTGGACATTGACGGACCTGAAGCGCGCAATCACTGACAGCCAGAAGGCAACGAGTCATAACGGCTGGTATCCTATATTCTTTGAGAACCACGATCAGCCGAGGGGAGTCAATCATTTCTTCCCTGAGAACGCAGACCCGGTGAAGGCCGCCAAATGCCTCGGAACAATATTGCTTACGCTGCGGGGGACTCCGTTCATCTATCAGGGCCAAGAGCTTGGGATGACTAATTACGACTGGAAGAATATAGATGAGATTGACGACATACAGACGCGGGGACAATATGAGCTTGCGTTGAAGGAAGGATTTGCGCCCGATGAGGCCATGAAGTTTGTGCGGTATTTCACGAGGGACAATGCGCGGACTCCAATGCAATGGACAGCGGGAAAAAATGCGGGCTTCACGTCTGGGACTCCATGGCTTCCCGTCAACAAGAATCATATAACCGTTAATGCTGAGAATGAGTCGGGTGATTCGGATTCGGTGTTGTCGTGGTACAAAGAGCTTCTGAGAATGAGGCGTGAAGATTCAGTTTTGACGATGGGAGATTACCGTGAAATTTTTGCGGACAGCGAGGAGATTTTTGCGTTTGTCCGTGAACATGAAGGCCGTGAAATAATTGTTGCGGTGAATTTCTCATTGAAGCCCGTGAAAGTCCCTGATGAGATTTTGAGCAGGAAAATGATTCTCAGCAGTGAGAAAGAGAATGACCCTTCAGAATTTGGCGTATTAGAGGCAAGAATATACGAGTAATTGAACAATACATAGTTTTGCCCTAACATAAACAGTAAAAATACTGTACCCCCCCCCCCCCGTGAATTACGTATATACTTCTCCCAATCACAAAAATTTGCGTAACGGAGGGGATTTTCTTCATGATATTCACATTGCTTGCGACTATAGGCGGTGCAATTGCGTCAAGTGCGGCTGCTGTTGGAGGAGCGATTGCTACGGGGGCTGCTGCTGTTGGTGCGCTGGGTGCTTCTGCGTTGGCGACGGCTTCGGCGATTGGCGCAACGACTCTCATCGGAGGGATAACAATTTCGAGTGTGTTAGCTTGGGGCGGAGGTCTGTTTATTATCGGCGGTCTTACTGCTGGTGCAATTGAGAGCGCAAAAACAGAGGGCGTGAAGGAAGGTTATAGCAAAGCATCACGCGAATATGAAGCAAAACTCAGAAATCAGGCAAAAGAGTTTTTCACACAGATTGCGGCGTTGAAGGAACAAATTGAGGGTTACAGGCTTCAGAGGGACAAAGCGCAGGAACTCGCAAAGAAAGCATTTACTCTCTTGGGAAAATTCGAGGGCTGTATCAGTGCCATGAAGGAGCAGGGAAGAAGCGTAACAGATGAAACATTAGGGTACTACAAACAGTTATCGGACTTCACAGACAAAGCAGCATAAGCAGAAAATTACGGGGGCGGGGAATTTTCACCCGCTCTTGTTTTATGCGGAGGAGTAAAAATGGATTTATCGCAGGAACTCTCACAGCTTCGTGCAGAATTTGACGGTTTAAGCAGAGACTCTCAGGAATTAGACTCACGATCAGACAAAACTTTACGCAACATGCAGAAGATTGCGGATGAGTCGAACAGAGTCGCAGATGTCGCGCATAATGCCCGGCAGATTCTCGATGACCTTGACCGCGAATTTGAACGCCAGACGAAACTTAACGGGCTTGATATTACTTTCATGTTTTTTGCGACGGCTATACAGTGCGCGAGGTGGTACATACTCGACAACAGCAAATTTCGCTTAACTTGGCGCGAGGGTGATAAACTCATGGAGAGAGTTGTCCCCAAGAACTGGCAGGACATACTCCTTGCCTCAGTGCCTTATGACAGTGTTGGCGGACACAGGTTTAGGACTCTCGGCCATGATCCTGTAATGGGATGGATATTCGGCCCGGCTAACATTCTCACTAACACTGCCACGAAAGACGACCTGATTACCTCCTACAGAGTCAGAAACGGTGCAATAGCTGAACCTGTACCCACACCGCAAATTTTCACTGAAGCATATCAGCAAATACGCGCCGACAAAATGCTACTCCCTGTCGCAATCGCAAGACAAGCTATACATTTCGGCTCAGATTATTTCACAAAGCAGGGTCTTCCCGTTCCGTTCATCATGACAGCGGACAATGATTTAACCAAAAATATGCTCACGAAATTTCACATCGACATGTGGAGCATAACTCGCGGTGCTGTTCTTGCGTCTCTCGTGAATGCTATAGTCTCGTATATTCACGCGCTGTTCTATGATCCGTCAAAATACAGCTCGCCTAGAGTCTACGAGGTCAAAACACGCAAAATTATCCGTTACTCAAACATAATAGCGTCAACAAGCAATGTGATTTACACGGCGATTTCGGGAGATTTACTGCGGCTTGATGTCGGGGGAATACTCGTAACATTGTGGCGGATAATACGAGACAGGAAATTTCAGCAGGAAGTGAAGCGCGAATTTATCACAGAGAGTTTCAACGAGTTAATACGCGGCGAAGAATATAAATTTGAATGAACGAAAAGAAAATCCCCCGGCTAGTTTCGACAGGGGGATAAATTTTTCATCATTCAACCGTAACGCTCTTCGCCAAATTCCTCGGCTTGTCGACATCCAGCTTCCTCGCAACAGCTACGTAATACCCAAGAAGCTGAAGCGGTATCACGCTCAAACTTGCCGCAAAATGTTCGTCAGTCTCAGGAATATGGAACACGTAATTTGCCTCGTCCTTCAGTGCCTCGCAGTCACGGGTCGAAATCACCAGCAGGAATCCTCCGCGACTCTTCGCTTCAAGCATATTGCTGGCCGTCTTCAGGTACAAATCCTTCTGAGTCATTATTCCAGCGACAAGCATTCCCCGGTCTATCAGGCTTATAGGTCCGTGCTTCATTTCTCCTGCCGCTATTGCCTCGCTGTGAAGATAGCTGATCTCCTTCATCTTGAGGCTTCCTTCCATCGCGACCGCGTAATCAATGTTGCGTCCCAAGTAGAAAGCGTTTCTTGAGCTTGTGAATCTCCCGGCGAGGAGCGCAAGTTTGTCCTTGCTGTCAAGAATCTCGTCTATCTTCTCCGGCAGCTTCTGTATCTCCGTAACGAGTCTCTCAAATTCTGAGTCGTCCATCACGCCCCGGACATGCGCGAACTTCAGCGCAAGCGCGTAACATGCAATCAACTGCGCGCTGTATGCCTTTGTCGTAGCAACTGCGATCTCAGGGCCGGCCATCGTGTAGAAGACCGAGTCAGCTTCACGGGCTATAGTGCTTCCGACAACGTTCACGATTCCGAGAGTCTTTATGCCGTTCTCGTGCGCCCGCCTCATTGCCGCGAGTGTGTCTGCTGTCTCGCCCGACTGAGAGATTATTATTGCCAGCGCGTTTTTGTCCATAGGCATTGAACGGTAACGGAACTCCGACGCTAATTCGATTCGCACAGGGATTTTCGCGAGGTCCTCTATCACATACTGAGCTACAGCCCCGGCATGATACGCTGAACCGCAAGCAATGATGTATATCTGCGAGATTGATTTGATGTCGTCATCTGTGAGTCCTTTTTCCGACAGGTCAATTTTCCCCGAATGATATACGCTTCCGAATGTGTCCTTCACCGCGCGGGACTGCTCGTGAATCTCCTTCATCATGAAGTGATCAAAGCCGCCTTTTTCCGCAGCGTTCGCGTCCCATGTTACTGTCGTTGTCTCCTTGAAGGTAGCGTAGCCCTCTGCGTCATAGAATCTCACATCTCCGCCGTTGAGCTGTACTATCTCCATGTTGTCGAGGTAGTAGACATCTCTTGTGTCGTGGAGAATTGCTGAAACGTCAGACGCTAAAAATGACTCGCCTTCTCCCTGTCCTGCGATTAACGGAAGATCCTTTCTTGCTCCCCATACTTCTCCGGGGCAGTCTTTGAACAGTATCACGAAACAGTACGAGCCTTCAATGTCTTTTATTGCGCGGGTTATTGCTTTGAGGGGTGATTTCTCCTGCTTGTAGTAGTAATCGATGAGCTTTACGGCCGCTTCTGTGTCGGTTTGTGAGTAGAATTTGTAGCCGTGTTCGCCGAGCATTTTCCGAATCTCCCTGTAATTCTCGACGATTCCATTGTGAACAGCTACGACCGCTTTGTCATCGCTCCATAAAGGATGGGCGTTTACGTCTGAAGGCGCGCCGTGAGTCGCCCAGCGTGTATGGCCGATACCGCATGTCCCGGAAACATCTTCTCCCGCGTTGATTCTATCCTCAAGAACTTTGAGACGGCCCTTGTTCTTCGCGATCTTGATTTTTCCGTCAGCAAGAACAGCAATTCCCGCCGAGTCATATCCTCTGTATTCGAGTCTCTCAAGCCCCGCGAGTAATATTCCGCTGGCTTCCCTTGTGCCTGAATAACCTAATATACCGCACATATTTTTTTCTCCCTTCTTTGATTCTGCAAGTGGCGAATGATGACAGTATATTATATTTTACGCTTTAATATTGTGATTGTGATTTTTACCTGCTGGCTAAATGATTCAGTGCCGAGTTAATTCCCATGATGTGAATCGTTTTCATCACGGCTGATTTCTGAATGCTCCCTGAAGTTTCATTGATGAGGAAATCTCCTGAGCGTTTGTTCTTTTGCTGAACGGAAATTTTATCGGCAGGATTTATGCTGAGAGTCTTTGCTTTGTCGGCCATGTATTTTGTGAAGTCAGAAACATTTTCCCACGATGGCATTCTCATCTCTGCCATCAATACAGCACTGCGAGTCCCTAATGAACGGAAAATTTTTGCGGTGTCATTCCTCATCTCGCCGAAAGTAATCCCGGCTCTTTTCGCGAAAGTCTTCAGTGTCTCTTTGCCCGCTGCCTTGAGGGATTCTGTTGCGGTTTCTTTTGCCGCGCTCTTTGCGTAAGCTGTCAGGACTCTTTTTCCGTTTCCCTCTACGAATCCTTTCACGATTGCCGCTGCTCCTCCTGCTATCGGTATCAAGTCATAGAGATCCATTGCGCCTTGAACGCACTCCATAAGAGTCGGTGTCTTCCCGTAACGGACGTAGTTATACACCGGGGCTATTATGTCATGGCCGGGGATATATCCGACAGCCTTCCCCGTTAATGTCTCCTCAGTCTGAACAGGCTCGCCAGTATTGCGGTCAATCGTATAGTTCTCAAGCATCCATTCAGCACCGCCCGAACGTGTCGCGATATTCTCGGTGTACTGATGCCCGGTAACATCATCGTAAAGCATGAACATCAGCAAGTCCCTTCTCTTTGAGACAGAAGGATAACTGAGAATGAACTTCTGCATTTCGTCAGCGTCCCTGAAATGTATTGCAGCCTGAAGACCCATCAGCCCGAAATCATCAGCAGCTTCAATCACAGGCGAAACGTCCTGAACATTTCCGCGCCAGTTCAGCATGAATAGCTTTGAGACATCAAGAAGAGACGAGAATTTTTTGCACAGGTCAGCGGCATCATCTCCGTAGCTCAGAACGAAACGCATAAACAGCGGCTCATTGACAGGAGCGAGACTCCCCCCGAAATTTTCATCATCATCAGGAAGGTTCATTATCTCGGCGGCGTAACTCGCAATCTTCCGGCAGTCCTTAGCGGTTAAAGCCTTCAGGAATTTCACAGCGTCTTCACCCGAATCAGAATGCGACAGAATTACAGCATAAGCCATCATGAAGCGTTCGTGATTCGTACCGTCAAGAAGTCCTGCAAGCGTGAAAAATAACTCAGGGCATAACATGATCGTGAAGTAAGAATCAGCACCGCAGAACTTCAGAGCCTCAGAGAGCCGCGGATATTTGCGGAAAATTTCAGGCAGTCCCCTCTGAACATCATCAGGAAGGAACCACGACAGCACGATGATTTGTCCGTCCGTCGAGTCAATGAGCCTCGCACCGTCGCGCCCCGTGTTAAGCAGGAATGCCAAGCCGTTCGGGTAATCGCATATCGCCTTGAGAGTGTCATAGCTTGCCTGTGAGATTTCGTCAAGAAACTTTGCGTAAGCGTAGGGATTTTCTGACTTGAGTCCGTGAAGAAAGTTATCGGGAAATTTTGAGGAGTCCGGGATCTTACGCGCGTAATGATTCGCTTTGCTCCCTTTGAGTCCTGCTGACGAATCTTTGAGGCCCGCTGACTTCACATCGCTGTAATATCTTTCTTTGCTCTCAGAGTCCCAAATTGTAAACCCCGCGAGAATGCCAAGGGAAATTTCAGCACGCAGATTTTCAGAGACCGTGAGTCCTCCGAGTGAGTCAAAAATTTCTGTGAACGTCTCACCGTAACGCCACAGAATCGGCAAAACATTCTCCGCGTCATCACGTCCGCAAACAGCAAGAAGGGGTGAAATTCCGTAACGCTCAGAAATCGTGATGACCCAGCCGGAATAATCAGCGTAAAGTTTATCGATAACATTTTTGTGATGAGGATATTTAGCGAGCAATGACTCATACTCAGAATCTTTTGCTGACTCTGAACGCTTCACGCTCCCCCGGTATGTATACGGCCATGAAGGACTCGCAAGAAGCAGCAGCAGAACAACGTACAAAAATTTTACGCGCATAATGTGTCATGCCTCCTGTGAATCATTTTGCGAAACTCTTAACGAACTTGCGCAGACATTCAGAGAGAGAGTCATGACTCTCAACACGTCCCCTTCTCATCGTGAATGAAACAACGTTAATGTCGCTCATAACGTTAATGCTGTCCTCGATGTCCCGCAGTGTCCTTCCGTCAAAGCCCGTGAAGCCGTCGCTAAGTACTAAATATTTCCGTGCTGACGCGCTGTAGGGATCGAGGCTGTATGCTGCCATGAGTTTCGCGCCGCTGTTGTTCGTGCCGAGAATGAAGCGTATATAGCCGTGAGTGCCGTTATTCTCAAGCTGTCTTATTATGTCGCCTGTGATTTTGTTCTTCATGTCCTGGGTGGTGCTGGACCTGTTCGACTCGTCCGGCTTTAACGAACTCGCCAATGTAACCGCCGACTCAATGAGTGATTTTGCCCTGAATGACTGAGCGTCTGACATATCAGCGTTAAACAAAGTGCCATCATCATTAATTTCAAGCGTTGAAGGCTTCAAAGCGTTCGTGAATGACTCAGAGAATTTCCACTCGTCAATAAATCCTGCTGTGCTTCCTGTGAACATGAAGATATTTCTTCCCTGCCATTTCTGCAATAAGTCATTCTCATTCTCGTAGAACTCGTAATCCTGAATCGCTCCTGCTTTCACGTAACCGCCGTAATCATTCTCAAGGCTGCTTAATATTTCCTGTGCAAATTTCCCGTAATCAGGCTTGCTCGTAACTTCCGGTGAAACTGTTGCAGGTTCTGAGCCGATATTACCTTTTTGTGAAGGCCGTATGTATACGTATCTCAGCAACGCGCCAACAGCAACAACCGCCCCGATTACGATTCCTGCAATCCATTTCCCCGTGCTGCTTTTTGCTGACGGCTCATAACTTGCGGGCTTTAGTTCAGGATTTGCGCGTGATGTCTTCTTTCCTTCGGTGAATTCTTTGCGGCCTGAAGTCTTCTTGAGGCTCAGAGATTCGGAGTCTGATTCGTTCTGTGATGTTGTGCGCTTGAGTCCTCCTGATGATTTTTGCTGATGTAAATTTTCGCTCGGCGTTGTGCGGGCGTACAGTGTCTGCTTGTCGGTCTGCTGCTGTTCAATGGCTATATTCGGCCTGCTGTTTTCTCTGTTGTCCATATCAATCAATCTCCTTTGCGAACTGAGTAACAAATTCAGATATACTACTGTCGAAATCATTTAGCACCTTCCCTGAAACATCAAATATTATCCTGTAGCCCCCGGCCGTTTCCCTCTCAGAAATTTTTGCGGCCATGTTCACGCCCTTTGCTGCTGGGATTAATCCGCCCGATTCACCCGCAAGCCTGAGAGAAGGACTCCCATTCCCCGAAAGATTCACGAACGTCGCGAGCCTCACATTTTCACGTTCAGTCATGAAATACAGAGTCAGCCATCCTTCTTTTGACTCCGATGATCTGAGAGCGTTAATCATTCTGTCATGGTGAAGAGACTGCGAGGGCTTGAGATTTTCCGGCGTTATGACCGTGAAGATTTCTGCTTTCTTTTTGCGCCACGTTTCAATCGGCAATTTCTTTTTGTCCGGCCTCAGCATGAATCCTTCCGGGGTTTTCTGAGGCTCAATATCACCGAGAAGATTTCTTGCTGACTGAATGATTCCGTCCCTGTCGATGAGTGCTTCAGGAAGTGAACGCCTTGGCACTGAAATGTCGAACGATACGAGCGATTTTGATGACATGAAATCTTTTGTCACCTCGAAACTTTCGAGCCTCGATATGATTCCGTCCATGATATTTTTTTCCGGCTCATTCGGTTTTGACTCTTTCAGTTTTGACTTGGCGGTTTGATACTTAATGTCTTGTGATGTGATTAACGGTTGAGGATTTGCGGTTTGATTCTGGGACGGCTGATCGATTTCGGGCGGCTTGTCTGACTCTGAGAGCATAAAGACTCCCCCTGCAATAACGGCCATGACTGAAAGCCCCGCGATGATGAGTCCCGTTTTGCTTTTGCTGTGCGATTCTTCAGCGGCTGAATCATTTGCTGACTCCTCAGTCCTTGCGAGCGACTCCAAATCACCGTCAGCAGAAATATACCCTTCATTGCGCCCCGGCCATCTCAAATTTTCACCGAATGCAGAAAATTTCCCCGTCAAGTTTTCACCGAGCGTCAGGAAATTCGGCCTTGAGTCAGAATTTTTCCGTGCGATTCCGGGAATATCATTCGCGCACCATATACGCCCGAATAATTCGCCCGCTGTCATTCGCCGGGGAATCTCGCGGGGGATTAACGCAACAACGCTTGAAGTGTTGAGCCTTCCTCCGTGATCTGTTCCGGGAAAAATGAATCCCGCAATGTATTCTGAGTCTCTGAACGGTAAAACGAGAAGCCCGGACTCATTCGGACGCTTTAGCCTCGGATTGAGTGAAAAATTCCTGAGTGCCTCGCGGTATTCGACATCGAGCGCGTATTTGTCGGTGAAAGATTCTGACGCGAATTTTATTCCCCAGTCGAGTCCGTGTATGCCCTGCTCGCCGGAAGTGAATACCCAGTAAGATAAATTCATTCTCATCACCACGGACAATTAGGAATGTTGCTTGAAGGGTTGAACTTTACCGACAATGTGCAGCCGTTATCGCGCAAAGTCTGTGTGAGATTCTCAAATCCTTTCATGCCTGTAGGATAAATGCTGCGTGAAAATACTTCACCTGTATCAACAAAAGCGTCAACCTCAATTCCCCTGAATGTTATCGTCCTCATGTCAACCGACCACCTTATATTGAGCCGTGCGTTAAAGTGAGGGTTCACGCTGTCTTCTATCGTATCTGTTTCCCATGAGTCATTTCCGATAGAGATTACTATCTTCATGTCGGGCGTGTCTGTAATAGAATCTACTGCCTTGAAGTATCCTTCCGAGATTATGAGCTGGCCTTGAACGCCTCCCTGTATTGCTTCGAGAAATTCTGCGGCCTGTTTGACCTCGCTGCCCTCGCGTGTCTGAAGCGATTCCGGCCATGTCATGAGATACTTCCTCGCTTCATTGAGACATGCTGAAACGTCGCGTGTGCTTGTGGTGTTCTTTCTGCTTGTGAATGAGCTTTTGCAGTACTGGTAATGTGCGCTCATAAGTGCCGCGTTAATCTGATTGATTGTTGCCGTTACGGAAGAGATCAGCCGGCTGTCGTCAAGTACGCTCCTGATTTCCTGCTGTAGCCTGCTGCTTCCTTCTGTTACTGTGCTTTTTGCTTCGGGGTAATTGTTGCTGCCTGCCATTTGCGAGGCCGAGTCTAAAATTTCCTGAAGCCTTGACTCCGCGAGTGCCTGAAGCGATGACGATAAAGCCTTAGAGACAGCATTAACTTTTGAGTCCTCGCCCAAATCTTTGTACACTGCTGCGAGTTCCTTTATGCTTTTTGCTGAACGAATGCTCCTGATTTTTTCCTCAAGCATTTTTTCGTGAAGGAAATCGATTCGCGCCGTGAGTCTGTCTTTTGCTTCAGCGGGCATTGAAGGATATTTGCTGACTGTTGAGCGGAGTCGGTCTACATCATCCGCGTAATCTCTGAGTGCTTCATTTGCTATCTTGCTGTAAGTTTCCTGATGTGCTGCCGCTAATGTAGCTCTTATGTTTGTGGGAATTTTCCCGGCCATGTGGGACGAAAGAAATTCGAGTGCCTCATCATTTGTGAGATTGTTTGCTTCACGTATCCAGTTATCCGCGAGCTTGTCCCATCGTGCTGACTGTTCATTTTCCCAGAACTCTACGCGGCCTGTGAGGTAATTTGCGGCTTCCTGCGACAAGTTTTGATTATTGATTAGCTGATTGGCCCGGTCAATATACGGGTCTAAATTTTCGGGCGCACCTTCAGCGGGTGAAGTCCTGCCCCAATGACGGAGAATGTTGTCGACTCTGCTCTGTATTCTGTCGCGCCAAGTTTCCGGGGCTTCATAGTTGAGACAGCGCAAGATTATCTCAAACTCTTCATCAGGAGTCATTTCACCTTTTGCCGGGTCAACGTTGAAGAGTACAACGGCCTCAAAGAACCACGCCGAGCTTTTTACTTTTGCGTAATGCCCGGGATTTACCTGCGCGAAATGTGAAGTGTCTAAATACTCCTCAACCTTCTTGCGTGTCTCGTAGAAGAAGTTATCAGCTTCAGGGAGTCTCGTATCATTCACCTTGTCGAGTTCTGCCGCAATTGGCGCGTAAAGTGCTGACTCGTATTGCCTGTACGTTTCCTCGCGAATAGATTTCAGCTCACCTCCTGCCCTCATAAAGCCCGGCATTATCATTGACGTGAAAGGCGGCTTGTAGCTGTCTATGACTCTCAGTGCCTCCGTGAAGCTCTCAGTCTCAACAAGATGAGCAATGTTATTCTTTGTGCTGCCGAAATATTGACGGTCAATGTTGTACGCTCCGTATTCAGTCCCGGCCACTGCCAAGAGTGAGAGAACGCCAACGATTTTGAGGAACTTGCTTTTGTGCGCTGATTTCGTCTGAATCATTGCGAGGAATAATTCTTCGAGAGGCTCAACGACATTAACAGGCTCGAAATCAACCGGCGGTGTGTTAGCGTCCGGCCATTGTCCCATTGCCTGAGTCTTGAATGACCTGACATAGCCGCCCTTCCTGTAAATTTTCCGTGCGAGCCAGTTGCCTTTTATCTGCTGAGATGTCGCAGCGTCAACGAGTGAAGGAACTCGCGAGGCTAAATCCTCAATGCTTGCGTCAGGAACAGTATCACCTTTCGTGAAGATAAACCAAATGGGAACATCTGCGCGGCCTTTCACATCACCTTCATGTGCTTTGCGAATCTCTGAGATTGCGTCGGCGAATGCGCGGTTAACCTTCTGTGCTTCCGTGATGTTGTTCATAACGTCGTAAGCAGATATGAAGAATAATGCTCCGTCTGCGTCCTGAAGGTCTTTGCGTACAGACTCATCGTCCCAATAATTTCGGTTTGTCGTGAATCCTCCGGGCAAGTCTGAAAGCTCTATATCCATTCCGAGAGCGTCAACCGAAAAGCTGAAATCCACGCGAACGTCTGTTCCTGCTACTACCTGGCGTTTGTCGAAAAGCTGAGTGATTATCTCTGTGATCTTGTCGTCTGAGTCCTGATTCTTAATCGCGACGGTGTATTTCGCCCTGCCTAAGTCCGTCGCCTGATGAAAGTATGAGCCGAAGAAAACCGTTTTGCCCACGTTCGACTCTCCCATGACCGCAATTTTGTATTTCTTGTTCACCTGTCATAACACTTCCTTGATTCAGTACATGACAACAAGCCGCTGACTGCTACTGAGTCAACTGCTACTGAGTCAACTGCTACTGAGTCAACTGCTACTGAGTCAACTGCTACTG
>CAMHMH010000009.1 GCA_946186205.1 uncultured Fretibacterium sp.
TGCTCGGTTCATTTATGCTGCCCTTGTCTTTCTATGTACTTCCTTATTGCTTCTATCGGTGCGCCTCCTGTAGTTAGCAAACAAAAACTTCTTGACCAAAACATTTCCTTCCAAAGTTTACGCCGTACAGCAGGAAAATTTTCCTTTATGAGACGGGATGAGGCACTTTTATAGGCATTCATAAACTTGGATATTTCAGTATTAGGATGAGCGCGGAACATTATATGAACATGGTCTTTGTCGTGGTTCCATTGCTCCAAAGTAATGTTATAGAGTTTAGAGATACGGAGAAAAATATCTTTAGCAAACTCGTCTTTAGCAAACTCGCTCATAGTATCATCGAAAACTTGACGGCGATACTTTATGACAAGAACCAAGTGATAATATAATGAGAATACTGAATGATTATTAGTGTCTAATTTCATGTTATAACAACCTATAAGAATAATAACGACTGAATTATAACATATCAAGATAAGTAGGCGCAATTCATCTCACCGCCTACGCTACGCTTAGAGGCGGGAGACTTCTTGCGCAGTTATGTTAAAGCCTGAACAAAACACATCGGCTCATGATGCCAAAAACTGATTGAATTTATGCCTTAATGAACATAAAATAAATTTTATCCTTAAATGGACGGTGATAAAAATTATGCCTGTCAGTGAAGACGCTTACAAAATATTTCTGAGCTATCCTTCAAGCCGACTTCCTCAGGTTGTGCGACTCTCAAAATTTTTAGAGAGCAAAGGCTTCATAACTTGGTACGCTCCTAGAGATATACCGGCAGGATCAACATGGTACAAAGAAATTCCCCCCGCTATCGAAAGCTGCGATGCCCTTGTGCTGCTCTTCTGCAAAAAGGCTGACGAAAGCGAAGACATAGGCGACGAAATAAGAATAGCCAGAAAAAACAAGAAGTCCAGATTTTATTTGAGAGTTGAAGAGGACGTTTTCCCGGAAGGACTTGATTACCTTATCGGCTCATCTCAATGGCGAGACTGGTTTGACGAAAACAATGAAGCTCCCTTAAATGAAATCGTAGCACTGATTCGCAAGAAACTTAATGCCACAGTAAAACAAAGCAGCACAGAAAATATATTCTTGTCAGACTCTCTCGCTAAACGCACGGAGAAATTCATCGCAAGCATTAACTCCAATTCAGCTCTGGCACAAATCAGAGGAGGAAACTTCCAGCAATTTATTACGGCAGGAACTGAAAACTTCTCTGCAAGTCAGAAAACATACCTAATATTTCTGAGCTGCCCGAACACAAAAACAGAGTCAGCTAAAATTATCGCTGAGTTTCTAGAAAGCAAAGGCTTCAAATCATGGTACGCTCAAAGAGACATAAAAGTAGCCGCAATGCTGTATGAAGAAATATCCGCCGCGATTGAAAGGTGTGATGCGTTTGTGTGCGTCCTGTCTTCCGAAAGTGATAAAAGTGAAGACTGCACAGACGAATTAGTTTTCGCCGTCGACCAAAGCAAACCAGTTTTCACAGTAAGAACAGAAAATTTTGTGAGTGAAAAGCGTTTGAGCCTTTATCTCGGAACGCAATATATTGACTGGTTCAGCCCAAAGGACATTAAGCCGCTTGAAAGATTAGCTGACGTTTTGAGGCATCAGCTGCAATAATAAAAGCGAGGCAAGACAGCTCAATTCACACAGGTGTTAAAGAAAATTCCCGGTCTCAGACTTCAAGGCCGGGATATTTCTTTGGCTACTGTATTGATATTTTGACCCTGTTCGTGAAACCGTCTGACTCTCCAGCCATGTACTGAATATCAGATGACTCTGCCTTAACAAGTGAGTATGACACATCGTCGCCCTCTGAGATATTCATCATTGGACCGTCATATTTCACATCAAGCATTATCTCTCCGCTCCCTTCGGAATATTCGACTGCCGCATAAATATTCTTCACGTTCAGCGAGGAAAGCAATATACCCTGCATCAGTTCTTCAAAGACAAGCTGTAGTTTCATCTCCTGTTTCGCTCCGGCCATGTTCTTCCGGCAGAACGCATCTATCTTTGACACTGACCCGGGAAAATCAAACACTCCGTTTCGTATCGTGAACTCCGTAACATGAAGATGCTGTATAAATCTACGCGTCTTTTCACGCTTCGGATTCGTGAATATCTCATTGGGCGTTCCTTCCTCATATATTCCGCCCTCGTCAAGATAAAATACTCGGCTGCAAATCGCACGCGCAAAATTCATCTCATGAGTCACTATCATCATCGTTTTTCCTGAACGCGCTAGCTCACGTATTACTGTCTGAACTTCTCCGACCATCGTGGGGTCTAATGCGCTCGTGGGTTCGTCAAGAAGAATCACATCAGGATTCATTGCGAGGGCTCGTGCAATTGCGATTCGCTGCTTCTGTCCGCCGGATAATTCATCGGGGTAATTCATGTATTTTTCCGGGAGGCCGACTTGCCGCAACAATCTCATGCCGTTTTCGTACGCTGACTGACGCGACTCTCCTTTGAGCTTTACGGGAGCAAGCATGATATTCTCAATGACCGTCAAATTCCCAAACAAGTTGAACTGCTGAAACACCATTCCCATTTTCTGACGTATCTTGTAGATGTCGCAGCGCGGACTCGTTATCTCCTCATCACCAAAATATATTTTCCCTCCGTCGGGACGCTCTAGAAGATTTATGCACCTAAGCAACGTAGATTTCCCAGTTCCTGAAGGCCCTATCACTGAGATAACATCTCCAGCGTTTATTTCTGCGTTCACATCACAAAGCGGCGTTACATTCGGGTATACTTTCTTCACATGCTCAAGCCTAATCATGCTCATCATTCCCCCTCGTATCTATTCCACGCAGTATGTCTTCTGGCTTCCTCTTTGACGGCGTAATCCTCGTTTGAATGATATTGACGATGATATTCAGCATTCCAGCAAGAACAAAATATATCAACGCTACCGCTATAAGAGGGAAGAACGCTTCATATGTCCTGCTCCTCACTATATCGCCCATCTTCGTTAAGTCCTGCACCGCTATATATCCCACAACTGATGTCGACTTTATTAGCATCGTTACTTCCTCTTTGAACGACGGCATGAAATGCAAAGCCGCTTGAGGTAGTATCACCGTGAAGAACGTACGCATGTCCGTAAATCCTAATGCATATGCCGCTTCTGTTTGACCCCTGTCAACTGCTCCAGTCCCAAACGTAAGCATCCTGTATACCGATGTCCCGAATGTCAGTGTAAACGCTATTATTGCTACGACGATTCCGCTTATGTTCACATGGCCGAATATAACATAATACAGTATCATTAACAGCACGACTATCGGTGTACCTTTGATGAGCCACACAGAAAATTTTGTGATGACGTTTGCGACTCTGCTCCCGGTCCGGCAGAACATGAACGCAATGAACCCTAAGAGCATTCCGCAGAAGATCGCTGACACTGTGATAATCATCGTGTTCATTATCCCTTCCGCAAAAAGTCTCCATCTGTCCTCGCGGATAAAAGTCTTCCTGAAACTTGAGGCTATATCTTCCCAGAAGGACGGCGCATCATTTGCGTGATTGTCTGCGCGTGAGACTGTAACGGGGGGCGGTGTTTTTGCTGACGGCTTCATTACGACAAGAATGTTATCGGCCTCGACGTTAGGGACTTCCGAGAAGAGTAAGGACTTTGCGCGCTCATCTGTGTATTCAATCGCGTAAGAGAAATCGCACTTCCCGGACGCTAAAGCCGCTAGAACTCCTGAATGCGACATCCGCACAAGCTCAAGACCATACCCCTTAGCCTTGCAGAACATTACAGCCAATTCTATATCGTAGCCAATGATTTTATTGTCCCTGACGTAAACAAACGGTATCATTGCAGGGTCAACAGCCATTTTCAGAGTACCTTTTGTTGACGGAAGATGTGAATAATCCTCGATGCTTGTTGAGTCGTCATTGTTCAGAATCCATTTGTCATAAAGTTTCCTGATTGTGCCGTCCTCCCATAAAGTTTTGAGAAATTCGCCGTATTCATTTCTGAGATTGTTCCCTTTGTCCGACGATACGAACGCTACAGAGTGATAATTCTTCCTGACAGGCTCAGAGACTCGCGCAAGCCCGTCATTTTCCCTCGTCAAGAAAACTGATGTTGCAGCTCCGCATGAAAGCGCGTCAATTTTACCCTGCTTAAGAGCCATGAGAGTATCAGCGGGCGACTCATAGTAGACGAGATTTGCTGACGGTATTTTCTCCTTCACAATAATTGCGTTGTTCGTTCCTGTAACTACTCCGATTTTCTTACCCGCAAAATCTGAGAGCTTCATATTCACTCCTGTCATCACGGGTCTCTCTACAAGAAGTACGCTCCCTGTTATAGCGTTAGGAACTGGCGAGAACAATACGGTATTGTCGCGCTCCTTTGTCCATTGAACACTGTACGAGAAATCACTTTTACCAGTTTTCAGCGATGACAGAACGCCGTTATGATTCGTAAGCTCTATCTTAAGCCCGCATCCTTTGTGCTTGCAGAACATTACAGCAAGGTCAATATCATAGCCCTGTATCCTTTTGTCCTTCACGAAAACGAAAGGCATCAATCCTTCTGTAACAGAAAGAGTCAGAGTTCCATTTGTGGCCGAAAGGTGTGAATAATCTTCCGTTACTTGTCTGCTGTCGTCAGTGCCTGAAATCCATTTTTCCGTGAGTGTGTCTATTGTTCCGTCATCACTAAGTGTCTTGAGAAAGTCTGCATATTCCGCGCAAAGTTTTCGTCCTTTAGCTGTCTTCGGGAACATTGTCGTATGTCTCGTAATGCTCACGTAATCGGGAATGTATGCTAAATCGCTGTTGGTCTGAATGATGTTGACTGCTGTAGGTTCTGCGCAATAGAAAGCGTCAATTCTTCCTGATCTCAAAGCGGGAAGAACGTAGCCGGGTGCGTCAAAGTATCTCAGCTTAACGCCTGGTATTTTGTCCTCGATGGCCTTTGCGCTGTCTGATCCGATGAGGAGGCCGACTCTTTTGCCCGTGAAATCTGACAGGGGTATATTGACAGTGCGGGGTGATTCATGAGACTTCATAGTGAGGAGGACATTGCCGGATTTTATTGTGGGTGTTGAAGTGAAGAGTGTATTTTCTGCGCGTTCGGGTGTTTGGTTCATTGACTGCGTGAAGTCGCACTTTCCTGCTTTGACGGAAGCAATTACGCCCGTGAACGTCATATTCTCAACCTCAAGCGAATAACCTTTAGCCTTGCAGAATCTCACAGCCAAATCAATATCATATCCCACAATCCTGTTATCCCTAACGTAAGCAAAAGGAATCATTGAAGCGTCGACAGCCATTTTTATTGTGCCGTTTGTTGACGGGAGCTGTGAATAATCATCGAGAGTCTTTTTGCCCTCATCTTTTCCGAGCCATTTTGCATTAAGAGAGTCAATAGTGCCGTTATCCCACAAGCCTTTGAGAAACTCTGAATACTCATCGCAAAGTTTTTCCCCTCGTTCTGTTCGTGCGAAAATCGGATAGAGATATGTTTCACGCAAAGGAGGATTGATTCTTGTGAGTCTTGAGTCTTCATTCTCAGCGAAAATTGCGGCAGGAAGTGAGCAGCATATAGCGTCAACTTTCCCGGCCTTTAACGCGGTAAGTTCGTCAGTGAGTGTGTCATAGTATGATAATTTTGATGACGGGATTTTTTCGGGAACTAACTCGGCGCAAGTTGTACCGGTTTGGACTCCGATAATTTTCCCCGCGAGGTTTGCTGAAGGTGTGCTGACGTTTTGCGACTCATCCTTCAGGCATGCTATGACCGAACGAGCGTTGCAGTAAGGCTCAGAGAAATACACGGCTTCTTGATGCTCTTCTGACGGCGTGAAGTCCCCTGCAAAATCTACTTTTCCCGAATTAATAGCAGGAATCGTAGCGTCAAACAACATCATCTGAACACCGAGTCCGTAACCATATTCGCGGCAGAATCCGGCAGCAATATCAATATCAATTCCGGCTAGTTTCGTTCCTTTGTAGTATGAGAATGGTGGGTAACTTCCTTCAGCGGCGTATGTCAATGTTCCATTTTTAGCTGGAAGGCTCTTGAAGTCTGGCGGAATTTTTGCGTCTTCGTCTGCACCCTGCCATTTCGAGAGTATAGCGTCAAGTTCACCGCTCGCCTTAATTTTGCGTATATACTCGCTCATCTCATCACATAATTTTTTCCCCGCTTCTGTCTGAGCGCAAAAGAATGAATATCCGAAAGGTTCTCCGACAGGCTCATCAATATAGGCAAGAGTGTTATCCTCAGCGGCCATGAGAGCGAGAACAGGAAAGTCAATAAGTAAGCCTTCAATTTTGTGAGTCTTCAGAGCTGCAACTAAATCGGGGTAAGTGTTATAGTATAGAATTTTCGAGTGAGGTAGATTTTTAGCTGCCCATTCCTCCCACTCAATTATGCCCGGCTGCATTCCTATTGTTTTTCCGTCTAATTCTGAGAAGCTCTTATATTTCGGAGTTGACTCATTTTTTTTGCTGACGGCTGTAGCGTGTGAGTCTTCAGCTTTGAGGCAGGCGATAACTGAGCGGCCATGCACGTAAGGTTCTGAGAAATACATATTATCCGTATGAGCTTCAGCAGGATCCAGATAAGCCCCGGCAAAGTCATATTTCCCGGAAACTACTGCGCTGATTATCGAGTCCCAAGCCATAGACGCAACATCAAGCCCGTAACCGTAAGACTCACAGAATCTCGCGGCAATGTCAATCTCAAGCCCGGCAATCTCATTCCCCCTGTAATAGTTGAAAGGTGGATACTCGCCTTCAGTCGCCATAGTGAGAACACCATTAGGCGCGGGGAAATGTTTATAGTCAGGTAGAGTCTTTGCGGATTCGTCATTTCCTTCCCATTTTGCTGTTATCGCGTCAAGTTCACCGCTTGCTTTAAGTTTGCGTATATACTCGCTCATTTCATCGCATAACTTTTTGCCCTTTGAGTTTTTCGGGAAGCCGTAAGCAATGTCATATGTATCGTCAATTTTTGCGTCAATTCTTGCCAGCTTCTTATCTTCTGCGGCCATGAGGTTATATACAGGCTCATCAACGAGGAACGCCTCAATCTTGTGAGTTTTAAGAGCTGCGGCGATGTCTGCAAAAGTGTTAAAGTAAACAATCTGCGAATGCGGCATAGTCTTTTCAACGAAATCGGCCCACTCAAAAACGCCCGTCTGAACTCCTATAGGTTTTCCGTCAAGCTCGGCGAGAGTCGTATATTTTGGTTTTCGTGAAGCGTATGTGTTTTGTGAGTTTTGCTTCTGAGATGTCTGATTCAGTTCTGATGACTTTAGAATGAGCATGAGAGTTTTCACACTGCATACAGGCTCTGAGAATCTCACGGAGTCAGCTCTTTCTTCTGTCATTGAGATTGCGCCTATTCCCATGTCGCATTTCCGTGAGCTTACGGCAGGAATAACGGAGCTGAAATTCATCTCGCTGAAGTCCGGCCTGTAACCTTTCTCGCGGCAGAACCTCAGAATAACATCAACGTCATACCCTGCTAATCTTCCGTCCTTTATGTATGAGAACGGCGGAGTGTCATTGTTAGTCGCGATTCGTATTGTGCCTTTAGTGCCGGGAAAATTTTTGTAGTCGGGTACAGTCTTGCGCTCCTCATCGCCTCCGAACCATATTGCGCGGATCTCATCAAGTGTCCCGTCTGACCTCATGCGCCGTATGTACTCGTTAATCTCATCAGCGAGGGGATTATTTTCAGGGGACTTAGAGAAGATGAAAGCATTGTTGACGCTTCCGAGATTTTTATCCGAATGTGTATACCTGCTGTTTTCCCTCTCAAGCATATAGATTATCGGCTCATCCATAGCGAAGGCATCAATTTTCCGTGACTCAAGAGCTGCTATGAAGTTTGCGAGCATGTCAAAGTAATATATTTCAGCGTCCGGGATTCTTTCCTTCACCATCTCAGAAATTACAGACCCTACAGGAACGCCGATTCTTTTCCCTCTGAACGCCTCAAAATTTCCCGTCTCATTCTTAGGTATTGCGGGCGTTTTATTCTCATCATAAACAGCGGCAATGCAGTTAATGTCGAAAACAACATCGGAAAAAGTTACGCTTTCTGCGCTTTCTTTTGTTACGTAGAGATTTGAGAGAGCAATATCAACAGCACCGCTTTTTATGGCCATCAAAATGCTTCCGAAGCCGTAAATTTTGAACTCAACAGTAGCTCCGAGATAAGCCGCGAATCTCCTGCCAAGCTCAATGTCAAAGCCAGTAACATCACTATTAATGAAGAAGCTGAACGGCATTACGACTCCAGTAGTAGCGACAGTGAGATGAACGTCTGAATTTTCCGGGACATCAATCGCCGGCATATTCGTATCGTTGTCGTATACCCAGCGTTTGTACATGGCCGATAATGTTCCGTCAGACTTAAGCCCTGCTATGAATGCGTTGAATTTCTCCTTGAGGCCGGGTATCTTTGAGTTGTCAGAAATCCCTGCTGCTGTCGGCACTGGTTTTCCTACGTAGCCCGGAAGGATTCTTACATGTTCGAGTCCGTTATTGATGGCCGAAATAAATTCAGACTCGTTAGCTATGAGCGCGTCAATCTTCCCTGACTGAAGCGCAAGATACTGGCTGAGAAAATCATTGTACCTGAGGATTTGAGCGTCTGGAAAATTTTCCCTCGTTCTTTCGAGGACAGGCCCGCCGGAGTCAGAACCGACTCTGTAACGCGGATGATTGAGCTGTGATATTGATGTGATTTCTGAGGATGAAGAGAGGCATATTCCCGGCAGGAAGAGGACTGCAGCGACGATTGCGGGAAGCCATGAAACAATTTTGCGGATGGGCATTGAGACCACCTTTCATTACATAGGGATTAACGTAGCGCATTATACACTGAAAAATTATTGCTGATGAACTATGCACAATGCGATTTGTTTTCGTAATATAATTTTGGGACTCTCAGAATAAAAGGGGCGATTTATTTTGCCGTTTTCAGATTTAATTTTGTCGATATGGAATGAAACAGCCGCAGTGTTTTCAAATGCCGGATATTCATTCTTCAAGATTGAAGCTCACTTAGTATGCGCCGCTGTTGTTGTGATATTGTTATACCGTCAGCAAAATTCTTCAGACCAGACGGAAGCGCGATTAGTTTGGAGTCGTTTATTGTTCGTGCAAGTTTTGTACTGTATTGCGGGAGTGGTGCGAGTGCTTGTTGACGTTGCGATAATCCCTAAGAATTACGCGACGAGATACACGGCTGCCGCATTAACTTTCGGACTTTTCGCCGCGATGTGCTGGCTTGTGTTTGAGTACATAGAGTTTTACCAGCGGTCCGAGATGATGAAGTCAAAGCGTTTGAGATTTCTGGCAGCAGTTCCGTTTGTCTTCAATATCATCATGCTGATAGTAGCGGGGTTCTTTCCTGGACTGTTTGCGGATTTTTCCGGGAGGACATACACACGCGGTGTTCTTTACCCTGTAATGATGCTGATAAATTTTGTTTATCCTGTAGCGGCTGTTATTCTCTCAGTGAGGCGGCGCGCGAAGATGACCCGTTACGAGCGTGATACTGTTCCAGTGATGGCGACATACCCGGCATTCTTCATGATTGCCGGCCCTCTTCAGGATTTGAACTGGCGAATACCATTCTTGTGCTACATAATAATTATCTCAGATATATTTGTGTACATGTCATACGCAGACAGCCTCGTATCTATTGACCCATTGACGAAGATAGCGAACAAGAACGCGCTCATGCAGAGATTATCCGAACGGTTCAAGATGGGAGACCCTGAAACGCTTCATGTATTTGCGGTTGATGTTGACTCGCTCGGAAGGATTAACGGAACATACGGAAGGTCTGAAGGAGACAGAGTATTAATCCTCATAGCGGAAGCCCTTCGCAAGTTCAGCACGGACGAGCATCAATGCGACGTGTTCAGGTATTACGGCGATGAGTTTATACTGACGGCGGATATTGAGACCGACGAAGAGCGTGAACTTTTCATTGAGCATATAAGAAATTATGTGAGCAACGCGGCCATGTCAGCAAAGTTGTCTTACCACATACGAATCACGATAGGGTGCGCTAAGTTCAAGGCATACAGTAAGACGGAGACAATATCAGGACTGATAGAGGAGGCAGAAAGGACACTTTACGAGAAGAGGGAGCAGCAGAATTTTCAAAACTTGTGGAAGAGCGCGTAACAAAAAAAAAATCCCCCGGCCCGAAAGTCAGGGGATTAATTATTTTCCGAGTGTCAATCGTTAAATGTCTGCTCCAAATTTCACGCCGTCATAATCGTCGCTGTTAGTGAGGAGCAACACTACAGTGTCAGGATGTCCGGCCTTCTTTATTTTCTCGCGGTCGAACTTCATTATGCGCTGGCCTTTCTTCACCTTGTCGCCTTCCTTCACAAAGTCCTCGAACCCGTCGCCTTTCATTTCAACGGTGTCGACACCAACGTGAATAAGCACCTCCATGTCCTGAGCTCCTGTGATACCGATTGCGTGCTTACTTTCAGCTACCGATGAGATTTCGCCGTCAATGGGGGCGTAAACGTATTCATCTTCAGGCTGAATGCCAACGCCCTGGCCGAGCGTCCCTGCTGCGAATGTAGGGTCAGGGATGTCAGTATAGGGTATGACTTTTCCCGCTGTGCACTGTGCGATGTCTCCTGCTGATGATGTTATGACCGTTCCGAACTCGATAGCCTTTTCGGGTTCTGTTGCTGACGGAGCCGGGGCTGCTTCAGCTTCTGGTGCATCCTCATGCCACATTACCCAAGCGAGGACGAACGCAATACCGCCGGAAATAGCGAGGAGAATTGAATACTGCACGGGCTGAGCGATTGTGAGATAGCCGGGGATACCTGTAACGCCGTAAGCCTTTGCGCCGATTCCTGACATTGCGCCGTAGAACGCTCCGACAGTGCCTCCAATCATGCCCGCGATAATGGGCTTGAAGAAACGAAGGTTGATACCGAAAATAGCAGGCTCAGTGATACCGAGAGCGGCAGAGATTGACGAGGGAACAGCAACGACTTTTGTGCGTGCGTTTCGAGCCTTGAAGCCGATTGCGAGACATGCGCCGAACTGCGCGAAGTTTGCCGCTGAAGCTATTGGCATCCATGTATTAAGTCCGCCTTCAACCGCAAGCATACCGGCCTCGATTACGTTGTACATGTGGTGAAGTCCCATAACGACCGTCCAGGGGTAAATAGCTCCCATTATTGCCGAACCGATTGGATTCTTGACGAGGATTTTTGCGCCCTCAAGCACCCACGTTTCAAGCTGAGAGAATATCGGCCCGATTACCGTGAAGGTGATGAATGTCGTAAGCAATACCGTTGTGAAAGGAACGACAAACAAGTCAATCATTTCCGGCGTGTGTTTGTGAAGCCACTTCTCAATTGCGCACATTAACCACACAGCAATGATGACGGGGATAACATGTCCCTGATAGCCGACTTTCTGAACGTTGATGACGAAATTCAGAATGCCGAAGTTCCATGACGGAATAGTCTCCATTGTGCCGACAACCCACGCATTGACGAGGTTAGCATGAATCATAGCGAGGCCGATAACAGCACCCAAGAACGTATTGCCGCCGAAGACTCTGGCCGCTGAGATAGCGACAATGACAGGAAGATAAGCAAACGCGGTGTTAGCTACCATGTCTAAGAAGTCGTACCATGATGTTGACGCAAATTCGGGGTAAACTTTACCGAGAGCCTCAACAAGTCCCATCATCAAACCTGAAGCAACGATAGCTGGGAGAATGGGAACAAAGACATCGCCGACAGCCTTTAACATTCTCTTCCATATTGGTTGACCTGCAGCAGCAGCGGCTTTAACGTCATCTTTTGTTGCCTCTGTCATTCCCGTAACGCTGAGAAATTCCGCGTAAACTTTGTTGACTGTTCCTGTGCCGATTATGAGCTGAAGTTGTCCGTTGTTTTCGAACATTCCCTTTACGCCGTCGACGTTCTCAAGTGCTTTCTTGTCGACTTTTCCGTTGTCCTTGATGACGAGTCGCAAACGAGTAGCGCAGTGAGCTGCCTGGACGATATTCTCACGTCCGCCGATGTGGGAAACGATTTCTTCCGCACATTTCCTGTAATCCAATGCCATAATGATATTACCTCCCGAAAATTATACTAACTTTAATTTTGCAAACGCCCTCGCAAGACCGTCATCACTCACTGAAGGACATACCATATCAGAGAGGGACTTCAGTTTTTCGGAGCCGTTCGCCATACAGACGCTGTAGCCTACTGTCTGTATCATTTCTAAGTCATTCATGCTGTCCCCGAAGCCTATTGTGTCAGAAATTGGGACATTGAACCGCTTGCAGATTATCTCAACGCCAAGTCCTTTGTTGAAAGCCTTGTTGATGATTTCACCGTTAATACATGTTGAAGATGACCCGCCTACTTTGACTTCCTGCATGACAAAGTTGAACTCATCGCCTAATGCTGCTTTTGCCTCATCGAGCTGCTTAATGTCGGTGCACATTATGACGACTTTGTAGACCGGGCTTCCGTCATACTGGCTCATAGGTTTAATGCCTAAGTTAGCGGACAATGCTTTTCTCCATCGTTCTATCTCGCTGTTTCCCTCGCCTTGTGAGCTGAGGAAGTCTCCGAGGTTCTCATCACCCCATGAGCCTTTCTCCGCCTCAATCGTGCAGAAGACTCCCTGATTGTGCAACGCCGTCAATGCCGCGTCCCTCTGTGCGTCAGTCATAGGATGGTCGTAAAGTATCTCGGAATAATTTTCGCCTATTGCTACGTAGCCTCCTGCGCACGATATGAACCCGTCAAACTGGTAGCGCAATAACGGCCTTAACATGTCGGGATTGCGGCCAGTGCAGAGAAAAACTTTGTTGCCTTTCTCGCGAGCCTTTGCGATAGCGTCAACAGCACTTTGAGGGGGAGTGTTTTCTCCTGGTGCGGTCAATGTGCCGTCAATGTCCAGAAATATCAGCTTCAAGATTCGTTCCTCCTGTAAAATTTTTGATGAGCTGAAATTTTGTTGTGTGAAAAATTTTTTGTGAATGGAAAAATTATATCCGCAATCTTTTTATGAGGCAACAAAAAAGCCGGACTGTTTATTACCCGGCCATGTGAAAATTTTTTGCGTGAGAAATTTTTTGCGCTTCAACTGTGAGAAGGAAAGCCGATAAGATCCCTTCCGCAGAAAATCTCAAAGCCCGCCGATAAATCATTGTCCGATTTTATTCCCTTGCGTATGTATTCTGCAACTTCTTTCAAGTCGCCCCTGAAAGTTACGCGGTGAAATAATTTTCTCCACCAAGAGGCTCTCTTTTCGTCTCTTGCTGACTGCTCAATAAGAAAGCTCATCATGTAGCGCATAGGCTGATCAACATTCACCGGCCTGAAAACATCGCTTGATTTGTCCTTCCTGTAAACTTCAGCCGTTATTCTCTCATCCCTGCCGCGCTTGAACCGCCAGAACTTTACGCTTCCTACTGTCTGAACAGGAAGCATTGCCATTGCGAGTCGTCCGCTGTAACGTGGATCTGAGGAAAGATTCAGCACTCGTTCAAATGCCCATCTCACAGTGCTGACAAGGGCGCGGCTTATGTCCCGGCTTTCGAGATAACGCTCGCACTTTATCGGCACAAAAAGTATGAGCCTCTCACGTTTGCTTTTGTCGGCAGTTAGGGCAGTTTCGAGCGCAAATGATATTTCCTCCGTCGCGCAGCCTGTGTCTTTGTATCTTCCGTCAAGCTCCATCAAGTATGGCGTGTTTATAGCAATGATGATCACGGAAGCGTCCTTCACGATGTCGATAACTTTTTTGTTCTCTGAGCTGCCCGGATTCATCCATTCACCCGGAAAATCGCAGAACTTAACGGGCATTGAGGCGCGCTCACCGTTTATCGTGAAAGCATATTCCCTGAGCGAAACGCTTGGTGCTATGGGACGCTCAAACGACATTTTCCGGGGATCGTCGGCTTCGTCCTTCAATGCTCTGTAGGCATTCAGAAGTGACTCCATTGTCTTCCCTGACTCAGGCAGAATTATTCCGGGCTTCTGTCTCGCAAACTCCTGAGCCATGCACGCAAGGAGGGTAGTTTTTCCCGCGCTGGCCGGGCCTAATACGGCAAATTTCATCTCATCCATTAATGCGGCCTCCTGTCCTGCGAATAAAACAACGATATTTTCCCCGGCTTAGTTGATATTCCGTGCCGCTGCAATGAGAGCTTCCCATGAAATTTTTGCTGACTCGGCCAGAACATTACCGCCAGCATTACCGCGAGTCCTGCAAAAAGAATCATCATCATATTTCTGAGCGTGTGAGACTCTCCCGGCTCTCTTGAAGATATTGTTATGACTCCTTCTCCGTAGCAGTACTTGAGGATTTTTCCGGCTTGAGGCAGAGAATATCCCGCAGGTTTTTCCTCAAGCCATCCGAGAAATTCACAGCTTGGGAAGCTGACATCTTCTCCGGGAGTTTCCTTCCCCGTGAAATTTTCGAGGACAACAGGAGGACGCATTACCGGTATTTCTTCTATGAGGCTGTCTACTTTCTTTTCTGTTTCGCGCCACTCCTCACAAACCCGCGTAAAAGCGTTCATTGCTTTCCCGGCTTCTGATTTCCTGTATATACGGCAGAATGAGAATCTTATTGTCCGCCCGGCTCTGTCGTGTGCTTTGCGTTTCAGTCCGAAAACAGCTAGATATATTCTTCCGTCTTCCTCAAAGATTACCGCGCTTCTTTCTGCGTCATCTGCTGTCTGTGCTTTATTCATCACGGGATCAAACTCTTCTGTGAATGACAAAGTTTCTCTGCCGTCATCATAAAATACTCTGTGTCCCTCAGAAAGAGTCTTCGTGCAGAACCTGAACTCTATAATTCTGTCGATGTTCATATCCTTGCCACCTGAAAATCATTAATGAGCCGTGAAATTTCTTCAGCATGTCCATTTATCGCGGCGGCAGCGTCTCTTTTCTTCTGGGAAATCCCGAACTTTTCCGGCCATACATCACCCTGCAAAGGACGATATAGACTCCTCCATTCATTTTTCACTCCGCCCGAACGTATCATTATGTCTTTGAACTCTTCTGCGGCTGCGAATGTCGCGTTGTTAGGCTCGTTATATATTCCGCCGGGTCCGTCGAATTTCCTCCGCATTTCGTATACAGACTGCTCATAAAGATTTCTCAGCATGTCCATAATTCCGGGCGCGTCATGCGGGACTTCCTGAGACTGATTGCTTTTGTCTAAACGGTCAAGGCAGTTCAGTGCCTCCCGGATTTTGTGCTGTGCGAATCCCCTGTAGCTTAAACGCCAGCCGTCAAGAAGCGCAAGCCCGTGAAGCAATGTCGGGACTCTCCCTTCTAGTTTATTCTGCCTGATGTACTCGATGAGCCGCCCTAAAATTTCGTGATCCTCACAGCCGAATTTCCCGGAAAGTTTCCCGGCATTAGCGAGAATGCTGCCGAATTTATCCTTCATGGCCGTAATAACCTCGCTCAATATATCGTCCATATCCATCTGCATACGCGCTCCCAACTGTGTGCGGAGAATATGCAGTGCCTCAAAGTAAACGTTCTCATCTCCGTCGGCCGTAATCTCACGCTGTATACTTTCCTCAGTGAACGGGAAATTTTCACCGCTCTCAGCTTCCTCGAATATTGACTCTATTTTTTCTTTCATTGGAAGGCAGGGTGTATTTCTTGCGTTCCTAAGCTCTGAGTTTTTTCCAACGCATGACTGTATTTCAAAGCTAAGATCTTTCCAAAGTTTGTCGAAAAGTTTATCAAACATATACGCATCATCATCGGAGGCTCGATCTTCCCTTGTGATTTCTTTCAAGTGTGAGAGATTTTCTTTCAGCTGAGACAATGCCCGCGATATTTCGTCCTGCAAATGCCCGGCGTATTCTGAGTCATTCCGCTCAATATTGCCCGCAAGGAAATCAAGCACTTTGTCGAGAAGCAGCGAGTCAACTTCTTCACGGTTTGTACAGTCAGCAATAACCGTATCTGCAACACTAATTTGCGCCCGGCTTATCGAGTCCCGCAATAATTCGCACTGTGTGAGATTGTCCGCGCCTGGTCTTGAGTCTCTGTTGAATACCCAGAATGACCAATGCTCAATCGGCAGCTTGTCGCCTAATGCCCTTCTTGCCTGACTGTATAAGGATATTTCATTGTCCTCCCATGCCGCCCCGCTGTTCTGAGGTTTCGAGAGGAATAACACTAAGTCAACCTGATCGCTTAACGCCTTAACGAGCTGTTCTGTGTCTCCTTTGCGAGTGTCGCCGAGTCCGGGAAGGTCTATGAGCCGCAATTTTCCTGCGTCAGAATTTGGGAACGCGCAATATATTTCTACGTTCGCTACGGCCATGTGTTTGAAGTAAACGCGATCGCCTTTTGTGTTGTCCTGTGCTACATATTCGCGTATTTGTGAGCGTTCGATTCTGATTGGACTCTTCCCTAAGTAATCTTGATACTGCGGCAAATGTTCCTGAAGGTCTCTCAAGTGCTGAAGGTGAAGATTCATTTGCGTAGATGCTTCCGGTCTTGCCTTGAACGTTCCCGGCTCAGGGAGTCTCATTGACGCGAAATCGTAGACGCTTGACGGTGAAAATAAATCGGGCTTGTACTCCTGCAAATCGTGGAAGTAGGGTGCGACTCTCTCGTCGATAAACTGTCTTTCGGTGAGGAAGTTTACCTGTGCGAATGCTGCTGCAAGATTAGAGTCGTTAATGATGTCGCTGCGGACTCCTGTGCAAAATTCTTTATTGCCGTCGGGAATCTCTTCAGCAGTTAGTCCTGTAATCGTCTGAAGGAGTCGTGATTTTCCCTGACGCGCACGGCCAATAACCGCAATGTTCAGAGTGTCGCGTGAGAATCTATTCTGTATCAGCGAGAGATCTCCGCTCAAACGCTGCAATTCATTCAACGGCTTTCCACACGACGCGAGTATCTCAGACATTCCCGGAAATTCTGAGGCTATAGACTCGTCATTGAGTATTGCGCTGCACAACGGAGTCATTCTTTCGTAAGCTGATGAGATTTTTGCGATTGATGAGCGTATGTTGCTGATATTTTCTGCGAGGGGTTTTCTTCTTGCGATGATGGATTCGATTCTTTCTGTTCTGCTCATGAGATGATTCCCCTTGAGCGTGAAGCGTTTTTCTGTGAAAGTGATGCGTTACTTACTGTGCAGGAAAAAAGACAATAGGTTGACTTGACTTGACTTGACTTGACTTGACAATTTTAGCGGCCAAAATCATATTGTCAACACCTCTCTATAATTTATGGATACGAGAATTATACACTAACAGCGCGTTTAATGACGGTGCTATAATCCCGTAAATCACAAACTCAGGAGAAATAATTTCACATGGCACAATTACGCCTTCACAGACACGGCACAAGCATAGACATGTTACACGGCTCACTGCTCGACAAAATATTATTGTTCTCATTACCCTTAGCGGCGAGCATGATACTTCAGCAGCTGTTCAACTCAGCAGACGTAGCAGTAGTAGGACGGTTCGACTCACCTCAGGCAATGGCGGCAGTCGGCAGCAACGGAGCAGCAATAAATCTCATGGTCAACATTTTCGTGGGACTCTCTGTCGGCGCGAATGTCGTTGTCGCACGGTGCATAGGTCGCAACGAAACCGAAAAGATTCACGACGCTGTTCACACATCAATCTCACTCGCATTAATCAGCGGGGTAATATTATTGATATGGGGACTCGCAGTCGCAAAACCGATTCTGACTCTCATGAACACTCCCGATGATATTATTGATTTGGCGGTCGTATATTTCCGGGTTTACTTTCTCGGAATGCCATTCATCATGCTGTACAATTTCGGCTCGGCAGTCTTACGCAGCAAAGGAGACAGCAAGCGGCCATTATGGAGTCTCGGCCTCGGCGGAGTGATTAACGTCATACTCAACCTGATTTTTGTCATCGGGTTAAAACTCAGCGTTGTAGGAGTCGCATTGGCTACCGTCATGTCAAACGCAGTAAGCTCAATCATGATTATGTACTTCCTTATGACTGAGGAAGAGCCGTACCGATTCAGATTCTCTCATCTCTCACTGAAGCGCGAGCACATTTCACAAATCCTGAAGATAGGACTCCCGGCGGGGCTTCAGGGGTCTTTATTCTCAATCTCAAACATGACGATACAGACAGCAATAAATTCATTGGGTTCATACGCGAGTGCAGGAAGCGCGGCGGCTCTCAATTTCGACTTCCTTACGTACTACGTTGTCGCGGCGTTCACACAGGCGGCAGTAACATTCACTTCACAGAATTACGGCGCAGGAGATTACGCGAGGTGCAGAAGAGTCTTCAATCTCACGATGTCAGCGGGAGTGATTCTCACCGGGCTTGCATGTTTCGTGTGCGCTTTCTGGAAGACGGAAATATTATCGCTCTATACTGTGAATCCTGAAGTGCTTCGTTTTGCTGAAGTGAGAATGATACATGCGGTTGCGTTCTTGTGGATGTGCAACATTTACGAGGTCAGCGGCGGCTGCTTGCGCGGAATGGGATACTCTATGCTTCCTTCTGTGCTTGTGCTGTTAGGGTGCTGCGTGCTTCGAATCGTTTGGGTGTATACGGTCTTCACTTGGGAGAATGATTTTGCAATGTTGATGAACGTTTACCCGGTCTCGTGGGTGATAACTGGAACTGCTACGACGATCGCGTACTACATTGTGAGGCGCAAACTTTTCGCGTAACAAAAAGGGGCTGCGAATTTTTCACACAGTCCCCCGTAAATTTCTGCGTCAGAGTCCGAAAAGCTCCGAATGACTCCCAAGCCTCTCAAGTATCAGCAAGTCTTCTCCCTCAAGCGTATACACAAGCACCAAGTCAGGCCGTATATGACAGTCCCGCGATCCTTCCCATTCACCATGAAGCGGATGATCCCGGTACTTTGCCGGAAGAGGAATGCCATTCGCAATAGCCGCTACAACCTTCCACAGCTCACCACTGCCAGGCTGAAGAATGCTTCTGTATTCTCCCCTGCCCACGCGCTTGAAATCTTGCCGAAACTTATTGCGCTGCTCTACTTTCCTCATAATCAACCTCCGCAAGCATCTGCTCCCAGTCCGCCGCAAGCTCATCCAGCGTCATCGGTCCCGTTCCTATGTCGTGCCTGTCCTCGTACAATGCCCGGATTGTAGCCTCTGTAGGATTCCCGAACTTGTCCCATACAGGCTCAAGCTCCGTTCCTCCGTCATCATAATCAGGGTCAAGATATTTCGGGTTATAGTCGTAATTCTCGATGAGTTGCTCTATCTCTTCGTCCGTCAGCTTGCGGTCAAATACATAGCTCTGCTTCTTCTTCTGAGTCGCATTCTCCATTTCTCTCACCTCACTTCCTATGCACAGCCCTTACAGCCCGAAAAGCTCCGAATGACTCCCAAGCCTTTCGAGTATCAACAAGTCTTCTCACTCAAGCGTATACACTAGCACCAAGTCAGGCCGTATATGACAGTCCCGCGAGCCTTCCCATTCACCATGAAGCGGATGATCCCGGTACTTTGCCGGAAGGGGCATGCCGCGTTCGAGCATACTCACTACTTTTGCTAGTTCGCCGTCCCCTGTCAGAAGGTTACGGTATATTCCCCTTCTTTCGCGCTTAATGTCATGCCGAAATCCGCTTGTTGCTTCTGCGTGCCTCATCTTCAATTTCTGCATCAGCCTCCGCGCATACTTCATCCAGCCAGGCACTGAACTCTTCAGGCGTGAACGGCCCTTCTATTATTCCGTGTTCCTTCTCGTACCACGCGCAGAGAGTCCCGTACGTAGGATTCCCGTACCTATCGTAAAACGCGCGGTCATACGCCAAGTCCCCGGTCTCATAATCAGGGTCATACGTGAAACGCTCCCAAAGCTCGTCCATCGTCATTTTGCATGTCGGACGCTCCCATACCTTTTTGCGTTCTGCTGTCGCTTCCATTTCTCTCACCTCACTTCCCCGTAAGCATATGATACAGCCCGAACAACTTACTCACTATATCTTCCTCGCTGATATTCTCATCCCATCCGTAAGCCCGGCACACAGCACGGTCATTCCTCTCATGCGCCCGGCGCAGCTCAACCGGCATTAGTGAGTCATCATACAGTCCCGCGAAACTCGAAGAAGGGTACAGACTCCGGGCATCAAGAATTTCTTGTGCTGTCGACTCTATCTTTGCGCGCTGACTCTCCGTCGGACTCGGCCATGCAAACGTGTTGTATACGATCGTGTTTGCGTACCTGTAACGCATTTCGAGCCGACCGCAGACTCTCCGAACCCATGCCATATGCACACGGCTTGTCAGGACTCCGAAATGATAGAGTGTTGCGCCGGGGATAATGTGTAATGAGTCGCCGGGTATAACATCAGGAGTCATGAAGCCCATCGGAATATATATGCGAGTCTCTGATGATACACGCGGGACAATGACATACTGCGTTTTGCACTCTACAATCTCATCGAAAAGAGTCGGAGTCTTTGCTTTCTTCCGTGTTGCTGCTTTCGTGCTTGCGAGCCTGAATGCCTTTACCCTGTCTACACGCTCCTTAACTTTCGGGCATCTCTTTATGTCGTCCGGGTTCGCCCCGACAAGCCACAAACAATAGCGCGGTGTCCTCCGTATAAAATCATCAGCTCCCATATAACGCCGTATGAATTTCTCCGCTTCAGGGTTGACTCTCAAAAGCTCGTTCATTTCTTCAGACGTCATGATGAGGTTGCCTCTCTTTTTCCCGGACTCATCTTTCGTTGCGCCGTCTGTTACTTTTCCTCCTTCAATCATGGCCGGGGCATTCGCGCAAATCGGAGTGTCGGTTGACTCTGCTATATCCTCGTCAGGGTCTTCATGAAGATAGAAATTTATGTTGTCCGCTTCCCTGTATGCTGTGTGTGTTTCTCCGTTCTCGTCCGTATAGTCGTAATAGAGCCTGCGTTTTTCCGGCGGGTCTGTGCTGAAACCGATAATGACGACGTGAACATGAGCCATCTTGCTTTTGTCGGGCAGTTCATTTTTCCACACGAAAGACTCATGCGCGAAATCTATTTTTATGTGCCAGGTTTCACTAAGCGGCTTGAATATTCCCGAAGGCTGTTCACCCTGACACACGGAATTTGTTGCGACGAAAGCGGCCTTTACATTTTCATCCTGCAAGACTTTCGAGGCCTCGTAGAACCATCCCGCAACGTAATCAACTTTCCAGTTCTTGAACATTGTGCTGAGGATTTCTTTCTGACCGCTGTTTTTCTGCGAATATCCCAAGAAAGGAGGATTGCCCATAATGTAGAGCATATCTTCATGTTCAATCTTCCAGCCTTTAATGAGAGCGTCAGACCTAAGCGCGTCGCCGTACTCTATGCCGTCGTATTCTTCAAGGGGCAGGGGGTCTTTGTCCGGGCGCATAATCTTTTGAGTCGCTTTCCACATCTGATGATCTGAGATCCATAACGCTGTCTTTGCGATGTTGACTGCGAAATTATTTGCTTCTATTCCGTTGAACTGAGTGATTTTGACTTTTACGGAGCGTTTTTCTGTTACTGGTAGCGCGTGAAGCAGGCTGTTTTCGAGTTTGCGCAATGAAGTGAAAGACTCTGTGAGGAAGTTGCCTGAACCGCACGCAGGGTCTAAGAATCTCAGCGAGGCTAATTTGTCCTGAAAGTCGAGGAGCTTTTGAGTCCTTGCGGGGGACTCCGGCTCATCAAGAATAGTGCTGAGAGTCTCTGTGAGTCCGTCGAGGAATAACGGGTCAATGAGCTTGTGAATGTTGGCTGATGATGTGTAGTGTATACCTTCCTGCTTTCGTGTATCGTCATTGAGTGTTGCTTCAAAGATTGCGCCGAAAATTGTCGGGTTGATTGGCGACCAGTCGAACCCGGCCATGTCGTTAAGGATTATTTTCATTGCCTCGTCATCAAGAAGCGGGAATTTCACATCATCATGAAAGAGTCCTCCGTTTACGTATGGAAATTCTTTGAGTTCCGGCTTGATTGATGAGTCGCGTTTAGGGTAATCGGTTCTTAGGACGGAGAATAGATTTCTGAGAGCGTCTTCGGCCATGATTGCGCGTTCTCTGAGGTAATTTGTGAACTGGGACTTGCGGAATAACCCGGCATCCTCAGCATAAAGTAAGAATACGAGTCTGACGCAGAAGACGTTAATCTCATCGCGTGCCTTGTCGTATTGTTCTTTGTCGTAATGATTCTCTCGTGCAATGTCATCGAGTGAGTCGAGGAGATAATCATATAGCTTTCTGATGTGCTGCCCTGCCTCAACGGAGATTCGTATTTCGCGGTGAAGAGTCTCGCCTGGTGTGAGAAGGAATCCGAGATTGCCGGGTGAAGCGTCTTTGCGCGGAATGATTACGGGCGGCGCAGTGGGCTTCTCCATGTCGTGAACGTGAATCTCGTCAAAGTTGCTTGTGAGAATGTAGCCACCTTTCTGCGAGACCGGGAGCCAGTCATAATAGCGTTTGGCCTGCTCAAATGGAGTGAGCATTGAGCCGTCCGACTGTCTTTCGGGCAATGTGAGGTCAACGCCCTGTGATTTTTGTTCTATCACGATGCCTGTTGAGGGTATATATGCGTCGATGAATTTCGTTCGTCCGACTAAGACTCTTTTCTCGAACTCTATGTACTCGTCTTGATTGATGATTCCGAAAACGTCAAAGATTAACTTGCGCCAAAATTTTTGGGTGTCCTGCCTCTCACTTAACGGTTCAATTTCGGAATGCTGATTCGGTTCTGGAGTCCCTGCTATGTTTTTGGACTCTGAGTTTTGCTCCTGGCGATTCAATTTTGAGTCCTCCGTTTGATTTTGGGAATTTTGAGTCATTCTATCACGGTGGAATCTGTCAATTTTTCTGTAGAATATCAAGAACAGAATCGGCAATATAAAACTCAGGAGGCAGCGAGGCAATGAACAGTCTGATAATTGAGAACGGAAAAATATTCAGGGCGGACAATAAGTTTCACGCGGGAACGGTTTCAGTCACGAACGGGCGAATCGCTGACGGGCTTCCCGATGACGCGCAACGAATCAACGCTGAAGGATTGTACGTTATACCGGGGCTGACGGACATACATTTTCACGGGTGCAAGGGTCATGACTTCTGCGAGGGGACTAAGGAGTCATTCGCGGCGATAATGGACTATGAAGCGATGAACGGAGTCACTACGATATGCCCTGCGACGATGACATTGCCCGAAAACGAGCTTGCACGAGTCATGAGAGCGGCAAAAACTTTCAGCGAGTCGAATCCTTCACTTGTCGGAATAAATCTTGAAGGGCCTTTCATTTCACACGCAAAGAAAGGAGCGCAGAACCCCGCGTATATAGTCCCGCCTGACTCGGCCATGTTAAGAAGGCTTCAGAGTGAATCGGGAGGATTAATCCGGGTCGCAACGGTCGCGCCTGAAACTGACGGTGCAATCTCATTCATCAATGACGCAAAGGACATCGCAAGAGTCTCAATAGCACACACGGCATGCGACTACGAGACGGCAAAACGGGCATTCGAGTCGGGAGCCTCGCACGTTACGCACATCTACAACGCGATGAACGGAATCAATCACAGGAATCCCGGGCCAATTGTCGCGGCGTTTGAGTCTGGCGCAATGATTGAGATGATTGCTGACGGAGTACACATTCACCCTTCTGTTGTTCGGATGACGCTGAAACTTTTCGGATCTGACAGGGTGATATTTATCTCTGACTCACTTGAGGCTGCCGGGATGCCTGACGGTGAATATATGTTAGGAGGTCAGAAGGTCATAAAGCGCGGGAGGGTTGCGACTCTTTCTGACGGCGTAACGATTGCCGGGAGCGTCTCGAATCTTATGGAGTGCATGAGGCTGGCTGTTCGTGAAATGGGAGTCCCTCTTGAAGATGCTGTGAAGTGTGCGTGCGTGAATCCTGTGAAGGCGATCGGGCTTGATGATTCTTACGGGCGAATAGAGTCCGGGAGGATTGCGAATCTTGTTTTGCTTGACGGGGATTTGAACGTGAAATGTGTTTTGCGTGAGGGAAAAATTTTAGCGTCTGAAATTTCGTTATAATTATGCACATACCACAATCACAGGAGGAATCATCATGAAGACTCGAAAGCTCCACAACATAACCGTGTCTGAGATAGGCATGGGCTGTATGGGATTCTCACATGGTTACGGAGAAATCCCCCGGAAGATTACGCGGTCGATGCGATTCGCAAGGCTCATGATTTCGGCTGCACGTTCTTTGACACTGCGGAAATTTACGGCCCTAACCTTTCAGAACCCGGCCACAATGAATTGATTGTAGGAAGAGCAGTAGAAGACTTCCGGGACAAAATCACATTAGCCACAAAATTTTTCATCAAGGGCGAGGAAGTGAAGAAGGACGGCTCTGTGTTAGGAACGATAACGCGGCATCTTGAAGCATCATTGAAGCGGCTCAGGACAGATTACGCGGATATATACTACCTTCACAGGATAAGCCCTGACGTAAGAGTCGAGGACATAGCAGAGGCAATGAACGCATTAATCAGCAGGAAGATTATACGGGGCTGGGGCTTGTCGATGGTGAACGCGGAAATTCTCGAACGCGCTAACAATATATGTCATCTTGCGGCGGTTCAGAATATATATTCCGTGATGGATCGCGATTACGAGAAGGGAGTCATTCCGTTTTGCCTGAAGAATGATATAGGCTTCGTGGCATTTTCGCCGACCGCGAGCGGGTATTTGTCCGGGAAAGTGAAAGCGTCAGCGAAATTTGAGGGTGATGATGTCCGCAAATGGGTTCCGCAGATGAAGAGCGAGAATATCACAGCTAACCAGCCGTTGATTGACCTTCTGAAAGTTTTTGCTGAGAGGAAGCACGCCACAAATACGCAGATAGGACTCGCGTGGATGCTGAAGAAATATCCGCATGTTGTTCCGATTCCCGGCTCAAAGAATCAGGAGCGTATACTTGAGAATCTCGGAGCGTGCAATGTAGTGCTGAGTGATGACGAGTTCGGAGAGCTTGAAGAGGCTTTGAAGGGAATAAAGATTCATGGCTCAAGAAAAGATGTCGGAATGCCGCAGGAGTTTATAGACTGAGAATATTTCCCCCCGGTGTTAATCATGGCCGGGGGCTTTCGTGCTTCTTTATCCAGCTCACAAGGTCATCAAATGTTACTTCAGAGGCCGCGAGCTTGTCAGGAATTAGCGAGTGTACGATATGCCTCCATATTCTGCTCTATAAGCTCATCAGATATTGCTTTTACGTCCTCATAGGTCAAAAGTTCACCCGTTTCCGCTGAATTTTCTTCATTCGTAAAATATTTTTTCCCGTCCTCTATGCTTTCTGCATTGGCAAGCGCAATAAATGCACGTCTGTATTTCTTCAGCAGGTAATCTGAAATCCTCATAACCTCATCGGAGTCCATGTCTGTATATTCCTCGTGTAATGCCTCCATCAATCAGCCCTCCTTTGTGAATTTGCTATCATTATACATATCCACATAACGAAGGGAAAATCTCAGCATGTCCGCATTAGACAGTATCATACAGACAATACACGACAGCCCCGACTCCGACAAAGGGACTCTGTTCGAGAAGTTATGCCTCTATTTTCTCAGGAACGACCCGACACAGCAGCAAAGACTCTCGAACGTTTGGCCCTGGCGTGAATGGCCCGGCAATGAAGGACAGCCCGATACAGGCATCGACATAGTAGCGAGAGTCCGCGACTCCGAATCGTATTGCGCGGTTCAGTGCAAGTTCAGAGAGGACGACTCATCAATCACAAAGGCCGAAATCAATTCATTTCTCGCATTAAGCAGCAAAGAAATTTTTTCAGCACGCATTCTTTTCACACTCACTGACAACTTCAACTCACACGCACGCAGCGCACTCACAGACCAGTCGCCCGGCGTAACAATTCTCACACGCAAAAATCTTGAGGACTCTAATATCGATTGGGACTCGTTCGACTTCAGCAAGCCCGGCCATGTCTCTCACATCGTCAAAACGTTACGGCCTCACCAAATCAAAGCTATTGATGACGTTATGAAAGGACTCGCAGCTCATGACCGGGGCAAATTAATCATGGCCTGCGGAACCGGCAAAACGTTTACTTCCCTCAAGATCGCCGAGAGATTCGCGGGGAAGGGCGGAGTCGTTCTCGTTCTCGTTCCGTCAATCTCGCTCATGAATCAAACCGTCATCGCGTGGAACAATGACCATGATGACAAACTACCCTTGATACAGTTCGCAGTGTGTTCTGACTCTACCGTCGGAAGATACCCGGAGGAAGATTTGAGTCCCGCTGATCTTGCTTTCGAGGCAACAACAGACTCAGAGAGTCTCATATCGACATGGCGAAAACAGACTCACATCTCCGAGTCAATGACCGTCGTTTTCTCAACGTACCAGTCACTTCACAAAGTCAAAGAGCTTCAGGATAACGGCTTCCCAGTTTTTGACCTCGCAATTTGTGATGAGGCTCACAGGACAGCAGGAGTCAGCAGCAACAGCGATAACGATTACGACAAAAATTTTCAGCTCATTCATGACGACTCATTCATCAAAGCGCGCAAACGACTCTACATGACCGCAACGCCCAAAGTTTTTGGCGACACTCAAGCACGCAAAGCCGCAATCAAGAAGAAAGCACAAGAACATAACGCCGTCCTTTACTCGATGGACGATGAGAAAATTTACGGCCCGGAGTTTCATACGCTCTCCTTCAAGAAAGCCATTGAGGGAAAATTACTGACCGATTACAAGGTGATTATATTCATGGTCGAAAAGGGAAGCGATGATGACCCGGATTTACCTGCAAAGATTCAGGGAGTCCGAAAAGCACTCGCAAAAGACATAAGCCCCGCCGATTTCGATTTCATTCAAGGCGATGAAGAACCGATGAAACGCGCCGTCGCTTTCTCAAACACCATAAAAGCCTCGCAGGAGTTCACGAATAATTTTCCTCAGACCGACTCACCAATATCATGCGGAGTCAAACACATTGACGGTACATTGTCAGCCTCAAAACGCGCCGCAAAAATTCATTGGCTCGCTTCAGACTCACAACCCGGCGAGTGCCGAATACTCTCAAACGCACGGTGCTTAAGTGAAGGTGTTGACGTTCCCGCATTGGACGCAGTTATTTTCCTCAACCCACGAAGCTCACAGATCGACATCGTACAGAGCATAGGCAGAGTCATGCGAAAGTCTGAAGGCAAGAATTACGGCTATGTCATTCTCCCCGTCATCATTAACGCAGACGAGTCCCCCGAAAAAGCTCTCGACAAAAACGAACGCTATCAAGTCGTCTGGAAAGTATTGCAGGCTCTCCGCGCTCATGATGAAAGATTCACAGCAATCGTGAACTCCATCGAACTGCGCGACAAAGTGAGAGTCACAACAGGCGGCGGCGACTCTTACTCGCTGAATGACATTCTCGCGGACAAATACAGGGAGGAAATATATATACGCCTCGTGAGGAAATGCGGCGGCGGTTACTGGGAGTCGTGGATAAAAGATTTCGTTGCGGCGTTCAAAGAAATATCTGCGCGAATTACATCGTCAGCAAAAATACCCGGCATCAAGGAACGATTCGACTCCTTCACTGATGAGCTTAAGTCCGTAATCAATCCTTCAGTGAATCATCAGCAGGCTGTCGAAATGTTAGCGCAGCACATAACAAGCAAAGAAATTTTTGACGCTATATTCTCCGGGTTCTCGTCTCAGAATCCAATCTCAAAAGCCATGCAGGAAATGAGGAAGTTTATCGAGTCAAACGGAATCGACTTAGACCCAAAAGGACTCGAAGACTTTGACAGCCACATACGCACTGAAGCCGCAAAAGCTGACACGGGCGCAAAGAAACAGCTTCTATTAGTCAAAATCTACAATAACTTCTTCAAGCACGCTTTCCCCGAAACAGCCGAAAAGCTCGGAATCGTTTACACCCCTCCTCAGATCGTTGACTTCATTCTCAGAAGCTCGGACTGGGCAGCGCGTAATGAACTCGGAATCACTGAGGGACTCGGCGCAAAGGGAGTACACATTCTTGACCCCTTCAGCGGAACAGGAACTTTCACGGCGAGACTCATTCAGCTCGGACTTATACCGCTGTCGAATCTCGGACTCAAGTATCAGGAAGAAATACACGCCAATGAATTGCTGCTCATCGCCTACTACATTTCAGCCGTAAACATTGAGGCATCATTCAGCCAGGCCTGCGGGGTAAATGTTCCGTTCATGGGTATGGTACTCGCTGACACATTCAGGCTCAACAAGGACAGAACACCTCCGTTAATGGGCAAGGACAAAATCCCCCTGCTTTACGAGGACGGAAGGAGAGCTTACGAGGAAGAAACGACAGACATACACGTGATAATCGGCAACCCTCCGTACAACGTCAGCGGAAAGATCCCGGGCTATGAAGCAGTCGACGAAAGAATCTCCGGGACTTACTCAGAGGACAGCGACGCGACAAACAAAGGCTCGTTATACGACAGCTACATACGCGCTATAAGATGGGCATCGGACAGAGTGAACGAAAAGGGCGGAATAGTATGCTTCGTAACAAACGCTTCATTCATTGACGGGGCAGCAATGGATGGAATGAGATACAACCTCGCGAAGGACTTCACATCTATTTACGTCTTCAACCTCAGAGGCAACGCGAACACAAGCGGAGAATTACGGCGGAATGAGGCGGGAAATGTTTTCGCTGACGGTACAAAGCTCCCTATAGCGATAACACTGTTCGTGCGGGATGTCAGCAAGGCGAGTCCGAATCATGATTGCGGGATATGGTATTACGAGTGCGCGGACGGAATGAAGCAGGAGGAAAAACTTCTTGAGCTTGAAGAGCGCGTTTCATTCGGCGAGATGATGAGGGAAGGAATCATGAAGAGTGTTGCGCCTGATGACATACACAGCTGGATTAATCAGCTCAGTGAGTCATACGGGGGATTCTTTTCTCTTGGCAGCAAGAAGAAGAACTCAAAGCACGGAACAAGGCCGACGATTTTTGATGACAGGTATTCGCGCGGAGTCGAGTCGGGCTGCGATGCACTGCACTGTAATTTTTCGCGTGATGAATTGTGCGCTAACATAAAGGCAAAATATCCTGACGCTGTAATAAGTGATGACACTGTAAGAGATGTGCTTTACAGTCCGTATGTCAGAATGATGATGTACTTCAGCGATGATATAACGTACAGGGTTTACCAAATGCCCCAGATTTTTCCGAAGCATGACACAAAAAATTTGCTGATATGTGTTACAGGTGTAGGGAGCAAATATTTCTCTGCGGTTATGGTTGATAGACTCCCGGCACTAACCATCATGGAAAAGAGTCAATGCTTCCCGCTGTACTGGTACGAGGAGACAAAGAGTCCGCTTCTCGGCGTTCACAAAAAGCAGCGCGACGGAATAAGCGACTCGGCTCTTGGGGTTTACCGTGAGAGATACGGCGATGAGATAACGAAGGAAGATATATTCTTCTACATTTACGGTGTGTTAAGCTCGCGTGAGTATGCATTGCGTTTCGGGAATGACACGAGGAAGGCACTTGCGCGAGTACCGTTTGTGAAGGACGCAGAGACGTTCCGGGAATTTTCGCGTGCCGGGCGTGAGCTTGGAGCTTTGCACGTTGGTTACGAGTCTGCGGAGGAATGGCCGGTAGATGTGAGATATGACGGAGTGCGAATCACAAAGCTGACTGTGAACAAGAAGGACAAGGACGACAAAAGCACGTGGGAAATTGCCGGGCCGGGCGTAACGGTGAGTGAGATTCCTGCGTGTGCGTGGGAGTATCGTGTGAACGGGAGAAGCGCGCTTGAATGGATCGTTGAACGTTACCGTGATGATGTTGACAAGGCGAGCGGGATTCGGAATGACTGCAACGAATGGAACGGAGCGGGGTATGTTGTGAGCTTGATACGTCGAGTCGTAACAGTGAGTGTTGAGACTGTGAGAATATTGGAGGGACTGCCGGAATTGGGAATATGATATAATTTTTTCGTAAGTAAAGGGGAAACAGCCGAGAGAGAAAGCTAATCCCCCGCAAAAACATTAAGGTGTTACCATCGGACTACCGGGTGAACCAGTCCCACACAAGCAGAACGATTCTTAAGACCCAGTAAAGAGCAGCGGCTGAATGAGCGATCACGGGAAGATACTCACGCCACTGCTTTTTTTTGAGGCTTTCTTGCGCTTCTTTGCACGAGGCTTAACACGCAAGGCTGATCACCTCCTCTCCACAGAGCGGTTCTCCGTTGAACGATGAGCCTCTGCAACTCACCCACGTTGTGGGCTTCCCAGCGGCCCGAAGCTCCCTCTTGCAAAATATTATGACAGATGAGAATTTATGACTTGAATGTTCTTTTTGTAGCGTTGTGTCTAATATGTATCAGCGTGTACTAATGTGTGTGATATAATTTGAATGCAGGGTCAGAGAAGAGGAAACTGCCCTGCGTTGAAAGGTTTAATGATTACCCGGTCCGATTAACCTATGAACCTATCCCATAACAGGATGGCCAGTCGGATCAACCAGTAGAGAGCAGCGGCGATTATATCCAGACGAGGGGATTTGTTCGCCGCTTTTCTTTTCCGGGATTTTTTCTTAGGAGCCATGTAATTCAACTCCCTCCCGCACGACAAGCTCCCCTTGTGGTGATGCGTGCTACTCACCCGAGGCCTCTTCGATGTGAGGATATTATATCAGACTCGTAACTCTCAGCGGCCAGCTTTCACCGTCAACCCTTTCTATCATTTCGCGAACCGTCAAATCATTCTCAGGATGCCGCCAATCCTCCGGGACAATCTGACTCAATGGCACAAGGACAAACAAACGCTCCGGGATTCTCACGTGCGGAATGTCTAAATCCTGCGAGTGAAGTATCACGTCATCCATCAGCAGAATATCAATGTCAATCTTCCTTGCGCCCCACCGAACTGACTCGGCACGTCCTATTTCGCGCTCAAAATTTTTGACGGCCTTCAAGACTTCGTGAGGCTCATAACATAATGGCGACTCGACTCTCACACATGCGTTGAGATAGTCGGGCTGTTCGACTCCTCCCCAAGGGACTGTGCTGAATACGTCGCTTGACTTTGAGACATGGCCGAATCGTTTCAGCTTCTCCGCTGCGAGTCTGAGACTCTGTAACCTGTTGCCCAAGTTCGAGCCCAAAGCAAAATATATGTTCATGAAAAATCACGCTCCCTTTAGAGAATATACTTACGGAAAAATTACGCTGATTGAAATATAATTATCACACCTAATTGTTAATCCCCAAAAAATTTATATCGGAGGCGTTTGCTTATGGGCAAATTTTTGTCTGACGCAAAAGAGCTTCTCGCTGCTATCGGCGGGAAGGAAAATATCACAGCGGTATCACACTGCATAACACGTATGCGGTTCGTTCTGACTGATCCGAAAATCGCGGACATGAAACGCATCGAGTCTATCAAGTCGGTGAAGGGAACATTCACGCAGGCCGGGCAGTTTCAGGTCATCATAGGAAATGAAGTTGCTGACTTCTACAAGGACTTCGCGGAGGTGTCCGGGGTATCTGGAGTCTCAAAGTCTGAAGTAAAAGCGATGTCGAAACAGAATCAAAATATTCTTCAGCGGCTCATGACATCAATCGCAGAGATATTCGCGCCGTTAATCCCTGCTATCGTTGTGGGAGGTCTCATTCTCGGCTTCAGGAATGTTATTGACAGCATGGAGATATTCAACGGTGCTACGCTTGTGAGTCAGAGTCAATTCTGGGCGGGCGTGGATCATTTCTTGTGGCTGTTAGGCGAGGCAGTCTTTCACGTCGGAATCCCTGTAGGAATCTGCTGGACGATAATGCGGAAGATGGGCGGGACTGAGATGCTCGGAATCATTCTGGGACTCACGCTCGTATCTTCACAGCTCACGAACGCATACGCAGTAGCCGGGGCAATGGCAAGCGGGACTCTCAACCAGTGGAATTTCGGCTTTATCAAAGTGAACATGATCGGCTATCAGGCTCAAGTACTCCCGGCAATGTTAGCGGCTTTCACGCTGGCATATCTTGAGCGTTTCTTCAAGAAGATTATTCCGCAGGTTGTGCAGATGATTCTTGTTCCGTTCTTCAGCTTATTGTTTGCGGTGATGGCTGCTCATTTCGTGCTTGGGCCGATCGGCTGGCGTATTGGCTCGTGGATTTCGGCGGCTGTCTACGCGGGCATATCGGGTTCATACCGTGTTGTGTTCGGCGCAGTGTTCGGGTTCTTCTATGCTCCGTTAGTGATTACGGGACTCCATCACATGAGCAACGCAATCGACATTCAGCTAATCGCGGATTTCGGCGGGACAATGTTATGGCCTATGATCGCGTTGTCGAACATCGCACAGGGAAGCGCGGTTCTCGGTATGATTTTCCTTCAGCGTAAAAGCGCAAAGGCTAAGGAGCTTAACATTCCTTCTTGCATATCTTGTTATCTCGGTGTTACGGAGCCGGCCATGTTCGGAGTCAACCTTAAGTATGTATTTCCGTTCATATGCGGTATGACTGGCTCATGCATCGCGGGAATCATCAGCACAGCTACGAGCGTTACAGCAAGCGCGATAGGTGTCGGAGGATTACCCGGTATACTCTCGATTCAGCCCGGGTCAATTGCGTGGTTTGCTATATGTATGTGCGTGGCCGTTGCAGTACCTTTTGTGCTGACATACGGAATGGGCAAGCGCAAGGGAATCGACAAGGAAGCCGCTGACGAAGCCTCAAAGGAGGAAGCGTTAGAGCGTGCGAGAAGTGAACATGCTCCCGTTGATTTCATGGCGTTCCTGACGGGAAAAACTGTAGCAATAACTGAAGTGCCTGACGCTACATTTGCTGAGAAAGTTTTGGGCGACGGAATAGCGATTGAGCCAACGGATAATATACTCGTCTCGCCTGTTGACGGAGTTGTGGAGCAGACAATGGAAGGCAGTAATCACGCAATAGGCATAACGATGGACAACGGACTCGAAATTCTTTTGCACATCGGGCTTGATACTGTCTCAATGAACGGTGAAGGATTCGTGATGCACGTTGCAAAAGACGACAGAGTCAAAACAGGCCAGGAATTAATCTCGTTTGACCCGGAGAAAATCAAAGCCGCAGGTCATTCCGTCATAACGATAATGGTAATCACGAATGACGCAGGATATGAGTCTTTCAGGTTTGACGCGGGTATTCAGGTCAAAGCCGCCGAGAACGTAATAGCGCACGCGGAGTAACGGCCATGCAGGACAAATACAAATCATCGACAGTCTATCAGATCTATATCAAGTCATTCTGCGACTCAAACGGGGACGGTATCGGCGACATCAACGGCATACGCTCAAAGCTCCAGTACATTCACTCGCTCGGTGTCAAATACATCTGGGTAACTCCTTTCTTCTGCTCTCCGATGGCTGATAACGGCTACGATGTCTCAGATTACCGCAATGTCAATCCCATGTTTGGGACAATGAATGACTGCGAGAAAATGATAGCTGAGGCTGACGCGCTCGGGATGGGCTTCATGTTCGATATGGTATTCAATCACACATCGGACGAGCACGAATGGTTCAGGAAGGCTCTTGCAGGAGACTCGAAATATATCGACTACTACATATTCAGGGACAATCCGCCGGAATGGTCATCAGTTTTCGGGGGATCTGCGTGGGAATTTGTACCCTCACTCGGAAAATATTACTTGCACTTGTTCCACAAAAAGCAGCCCGATTTGAACTGGGACAATCCGCAAGTGCGCGAGGAGCTGAAAGACGTTCTCAGATTCTGGAAAGCAAAAGGCGTTAAGGGATTCCGTTTTGACGTTCTCAACCTGACATCGAAACCCGCGAATCTCGAATCACTTCCGGCCGGGGCAGGCGCACAATTCTGCAAGGACGGCCCGCACATTCACGAATATATACGCGAGTTAGTCCGCGACTCCGGCATCGGCGATATGATTACTGTCGGCGAAATGTCATCAACAACCCTCGACAACTGCATACAGTACGCTAACCCGTCAGGCTCTGAGCTTTCTATGTGCTTCAACTTCCATCATCTGAAAGTCGACTACAAAGACGGCGGAAAATGGACTCTCATGCCTCCCGATTTGCACGAGTTACGGCGGATATTCTCACAATGGCAAGAGGGAATGTCGAACGCGGGAAGCTGGCAGGCTCTCTTCTGGTGCAATCACGACCAGCCGCGAATAGTCTCAAGATTCGGTGATGAGGGCGAGTACTGGAAGCAGTCAGCAAAAATGCTCGCAACTTTCGTACACCTCATGCGCGGGACTCCGTATATATATCAGGGCGAGGAGCTCGGAATGACCAACGCGCACTTCACGGACATAAAGCAGTATCAGGATGTCGAGTCGCTGAACTACTACAAAATCATGACGGATAACGGAGTCTCAGAGTCTGACGCGCTTAAAGTTTTGGCCGCAAAATCTCGCGATAACGCACGCACGCCAATGCAATGGACTCCCGGCCATGAAGCTGGATTCACTGAGGGCGAGTCATGGCTGAGTGTTACGGAAAATTTCACGGACATCAACGCACAGTCAGAAGAGTCAGACCCCGACTCAATCCTCAATTACTACAGGCAGCTCGTTCAGCTCAGAAAGGATTACCCGGTAATCTCGGACGGTGATGTGAGATTCATTGAGACCGGCAACAGCAAAGTTATCGGCTATGAACGCAGGCTTGACGGTGAAAGGCTAATAGTGCTGTGCAACTTCAGCGGAAATGATGAGACCGTAACGGGAGTTAATGCGCATGGCCGTGTGTTAATCGGGAATTATTCCGGCTCTCACAAGATGATGAAACCGTATGAGGTGCTTGCGATTCTTGAGGGCTGATTCGTTTTTGCGACTCTGACTCGTGATTGTCGATTCAGTTTTGAGTCGATCGATTCGTGATTGCCGATTCGGTTTTGACTCATTGATTCGGTTTTGACGCTTTGAATTTTGACTCGGCGATTCGCTTTTGACTCATAGGCTCGGTTTTGATACGCCCGGTTTTGACTCGTCGATTCGGTTTTGAGTCATCAATATCATTCCAGGCATTTCGATTCGTAACCAGCGGTTTAATTTCGCAGCTTTCAAACTGTGCCCGCTGGTTATAATTTTATGTGAGGGAATAAATCTGCTACAATAATTCGCACAATTCAATCTTAAACTTTTCAGGAGTGATAGTTTATGTTAGCTCTGATTAAGTTAAGCCCCGTTCTTGTGCTCGGCATACTAATGAGGCTTGGACTTGATATTCTTCTTGCTGCTCCTCTCTCAATGGTCTACGCGATCGCAATCGGAATGATTTTCGCTCACGTCCGCTTCAATGACTTGATGGACGCTGCAATAGAGAACCTGAAGCATATCCTCATAGTGTTTCTGATTCTTCAGATGGCTTACGCTGTAGCAACGTGCTTCATGGAGACGGGAGTCGCGGCTGAGATAATCACAATCGCGCTGAATCTCGGAATAACCGCGAAACTGATCCCGGCTGTAGCTCTCATAGTTACTGCAATACTATCAATCGCGACGGGAACATCATGGGGAACATTCGCGGCTTGCGCTCCGATATTCTTGTGGCTTAATCACATTGTCGGAGGGAGTTTAGTCCTCACAATTTCGGCCATTGCCGGCGGCTCATGCTTCGGCGACAACATCGGACTCATCTCAGACACAACGGTCGTAAGCTCAAGCCTTCAGGGAGTCCAAATCACTGACAGGGTAAGGCATCAGGGTGTATGGTCGTTCCTTTGCTTAGTGTGCGGGGTCGCGGCGTTCTACTTTTCGGCTGCAAGCATGGGACTTCCTGATACTGTAGGCAACGCGAACGAGGCAATAGCGCAGATACCCCAAACAGTTTGGGACGCATTGTCTGAGAAGAGAGCAGCTGCCGTAACACTGCTGAAACAAGTCCAGGCGGGCGGGCTTTCGTGGTATATGATTCTCCCGTTAGTAGCTGTTCTTGTTCTTGCGGGAATGGGCGTAAACACTCTCATTTGTCTCGGCTCCGGGATTCTTGGCTCGCTGATTTGCGGCTACATTGCCGGGACTGTTACGGATGTCATGAAATTTCTTGAGATGGTGCAGTCAAGTTTTGCTGACGCGGGAAGCTGGGTTATCGTCATGATGATGTGGATCGGCGCGTTCGGCGGAGTAATGCGGAGGATGGACGCTTTCGGGGCGATTGCGACTCTCGTCATGAAGTTCGTACACAGCGTGAGGCAGCTGATGTTCGCGAACGGACTCTTATGCCTCGTGGGCAATGCCGCTCTTGCTGACGAAATGGCGCAGATCGTAACAATGTCCCCAATCATCAAAGACTTGACCGACAGGCACGTGAAGGGCGACGAAAAATCAATGTACAAACTTGCGCTGAGAAATGCAACGTTTGCTGACGCGATGGGGGTATTCGGCTCACAGTTAATCCCGTGGCATGTATATCTTGCGTTCTTTGCGGGAATCGCTTACGCCGTTTACCCTGTCGCAGAAGGCACCGTAACAATTGCTGATATTATCCTTCACAATTATTTGGCGTGGATTGCTGTATTGTCTATGCTGATTCTTACGGTAACAGGGCTTGACAGATTCGTGCCGTTATTCCGCATTCCTTCTGAACCTGAAGTGAAGCTCGTGAAGGACAGCGAAATAACACTGGCAAAATAATCACAAAGGGCCGGGAAATTTCAGCCTGATATAATCTGAGCAGGGCTTGAAGTTTACGGCTCTGCTTTTATTTTACCCAAGAAAAGAATCACGAGGCTAATAGAAATGGTGAAAGTAAAAATCTGCGGTATATGCCACGAGTCCGAGGTCGCAATAATGAATGAGCTAGTCCCGGATTTTGTCGGCTTTGTCTTTGTGCGAAAGAGTCGGCATTTCATTTCCCCCGAACACGCAAGCTATTTGCGCTCGAAACTGAAGCCGGGCATTAAGTCTGTAGGAGTCTTCAACAACGAATCACTTCACGGCGTGGCAATGTGCGTTGAAACGGCCGGGCTTAGCATGGTTCAGCTTCACGGAGATGAGACCGGCGAATACATTGCGGCATTGCGTGAGTACATTCGCTGCCCGATAATGAAAGTCTACAGAGTCGCGAAACCTATCGACGCTGAGAAGGCGTTGTATTCCACAGCTGACTATGTGATGCTTGACGGAGGGAGCGCGGGCGACGGAAGAACTTTTGACTGGTCAATGTTGGGACGAATGAGACGGAAATTCTTTCTTTCAGGAGGTCTTAACCCCGACAACATTCAGCAGGCGTTATTGTTAGATCCTCAGCCTTACGCACTCAGCACAAACTCAGGAGTCGAGTCTCACAGGACAAAAGATTTCCGCAAGGTCATGAAGTTCATTCAGACGGTCAAGAGCTTCAAGAAATCGGGCAACAGGTAAAATGATTCAGCTTTTATTAGCGGGTATTCTCTGGGGGACGATAGGAGTCTTCGTGAAGGGGCTTTCGTCTCTCGGTGCTGACGGAACACTGACAGCCTTCCTTCGTATGTTCTTTGCGTTCGCTGTCATTCTTTCGGTCTCACTCTTCAGGCATGGCCGCAAAATTATTCTTCATGACAAAGCCGCGCTGTTTTACTGCGTGTTATTAGGGCTTGTCTCAAACGGACTCTTCAACGTCTTCTACACATCATCGATACGCATTAACGGAATGGGAATCGCAAGCGTGCTTCTGTATACGGCTCCTGTCTTCACGGCTATAGCTTCAGCAATAATCTTCCGGGAAAAATTCTCTGCGCTCAAAATTTCTGCGCTCGCTGTGAACATCATCGGCTGCATTCTCACAGTAACGGGCGGCAATCTCTCACTGAACAGTATCAACATGGCCGGGGTTCTCGCAGGACTCGGTTCGGGTTTCTGCTACGGAATGGCGGCGGTAATAGGGCGGCTTGCTGGTGAAAGGACTGACTCATTAACCGTGAGCATGTACAGCTATCTTTCGGCGTTAATGTTTCTCGTGATATTCATGAGGCCGGATATATCTTTTGCATTGAGTGAGACGAAAATTTTGGGACTGGGATTACTTTACGGGCTAATACCTACCGCGCTTGCATACTTGGTGTATTATAACGCCCTGAAGGTGATACATGACACGTCAAAAGTTCCTGTGATAGCTTCCGTTGAACCTGTAACGGCGGTGCTGATAGGGACGATAATATATAATGAGCGAATCGGAACGGCGAATCTTGTCGGGGTTGCAGTTGTAATGATTTCAATTATCATAATGGCAAAGGCAAAATAAATTTTACACATACAGGTGATATATAACATGTCGAAAATTGCAGTGGCAGTACTGAACCGCAAAGGCGGAGTCGGCAAAACAACAATAGCGTTGATACTCGCTGAAATAGCCCTTGTGAGGCATAACAGAGTCCTCGCAATAGACCTTGACCCCTCGCGGAACTTCTCTGACGCTCTCGGCTTCATGAAGAATTACTTTCACTCCTCACTGCGCGTAAAAACTACCCTCGAAGACAAAGACGCAGATGCCCCGGAAGAATGGATCGTGATCGACTGCCCTCCCACTGTAGGCGAAACAGAAAAGTACGCAATTGATTTCGCGGATATAGTTATTGTTCCTGTGAGGCCGGATTTCTTTTCGCTGTCGAATTTGGGCGTGATGTACAACGTCGCAAAGAAAGCATACAAGGGAAAAGCACAGCTCCCGCTCGCCAAAGTCGGCTATGACAATTCAGTGATGGCGAAAATCTCAAATCAGCTTATCTCCGAGCGTGATTACCCCGTCGCAGAAGATCTCCCGCTTCACAAGCACATACCCTTCAACATAACGTCCGGGCGAATCTGGTCAACAGGATTAATTGCACGTTCGCGACAGCCCTATGAGCGTCTCTATGACAAGATAATAATTGCCGTCGACAAGGTGAGGAGCGGAATAACGGACATCAAAGAAGTATGGACAGACAGAAAAGAGGAAACGCCTGACGATGAGAACTAAACCCAGAAGATTCCAGGGGCTTGAGAATTTACGCTCGGCAATTGACTTACGTGAAACAGACTGGCGCATAGAAAACGGAGAAGACCCCGAGACAGTTGAACAGGAAGTAAAAGACAAGATCAGGGAAATCAATTCACAGTTTGAAGATTTTGCCCCGCGCAGACCGTCAAGAACCGAAGCAAGAACACCCGCGCACGCAGAGAAGGAATTACCCGGAGAACCTGAAGTTTCACGTGAGCAGACAGAGTCAGCCCGCATGAAACTTTCAGCAGACAGATTTTTGGGCGTGAGCAATGAGCCTGTTGCGCTGGAAGAGTCTGAAGCACCTGAAATCACGAATGAAGCAGACAATGAGCCGGAAGCAGCAGAGATCATCCCTAACAAAGAAGGCCGGCACTCATGGCTTTACAACGAGGTAATGAAGGCCATCAATGACGCGGCAAAAGGAAGCCCCGCAAAAATTATCGCCGTATTCATTCCTGTCGTGCAGAACGGAAAAGAGTTTGAAGATTTGCCCGCCGATGAAACCGTAACAACTTCCCCGATTGATATTAGCCTCGCGAAAATTGAAGCTCACGGAAATGAATCGCACGCTGAAGATGAGTCGCCCGAAATTGAATCACCCTCAGAAGATTTCAACCTTATACCCGAAATTCAGCCCGAACAGAAAGCCGAGATTGCAGAAACTTTCAGGGAGATGGAAGAAAAACTTGACGAGCTTCAAGAGGACAAAGAAGAATCAGAAGCCTTGACGCAGGATAACGCGACGGATATTTCACCGTCAGAAGAAACCGTAACTGTCATTGAGGAATCAGAGCCGGAAATCTCAGAGGAAGAGTCAGCAGTTGTTACGGAGGACTCAGCGCAGGAAGTTTTCACGGACGAATCAGACTCAGCATTTGTTACTGAGGACTCAGCAGATGACATTGACACATTGACGGAAGAGTCAGAGCCGGAAATCACGAAGCCTGAAGATGAAGCCGAGTATGAAGTGGAAGATGATGACGATATTCTTCAGGACGGCGAGCCTATGGAGTATGAAGAAATAAGCACGGATGAAAGCACAGCGAATGAATCAGGCCATGAAGAATTAATGCTGACCGATGAGCTTGATGATGATGAAATTTTTGATGAATCACTGACTGAAGTACACAAAGCCGATGACGATAAAGCAATCATTGTTGAGGAGGACGGAATTTTTATAGCTCCTGATGATGAAGACGAAATAGAAATTATCCCTGACCCCAAACGCTAAATAACGAAAAGGATTCCTCCGCAAGTCAGCAGGATTCAGCGGAGGGATTTTTTTTGCGCCCGTAAATTTCAAGCCATTCATTGACTGTGAGATCTTCAGCCCTCATTGAGCCGTAATTCAGAACGTCAGCAAAATCTTTCAGGTTGTTCGAGAGAGTCTTGCGCCTGTGTGAAAATCCCCTGTGCAGAATCTCACTCCACAATGAGTCGCAGGCAAGCTCAAAATTTTTCTCTAACACAATTTCAGCGAGAACAGAGTCGACATTAGGAACCGGCCTGAAACATTCGCGGGGAACATTGCGGACAATAACAGCATGACCCATCGCCTGAACCGTAACGCCGAGGGGATAACGTTCTTTCGTGTCTTCCGGGGCAATAATCCTCATGGCCGACTCTTTCTGAAGCATATAGAGGTGATACTTCATGCCGCGAGCCGCAAATCTCAGAAGCTCCCAAAGAAGCGGGGTCGTAATGTTGTAGGGAATATTAGCGATGACTTTATTCGGGAAGGGACTCAATGACGAGTAATCGAACTTCACAGCATCACCCCAATGAAGAGTCAGGCGCGAGTCATTTCCGGCAGTCTCTTCAAGCTCCGGCCTCATTCGCTCGTCAATCTCCACAGCGTGGACGCACTTCACATTTTCAGCAAGAAGAGCGCGAGTCAGCACGCCATGCCCCGGCCCAATCTCAAGAACAACATCATCAGGCGACAAACAAGCACGGCGAATTATGCAGGCAAGAATATTTTTGTCGACAAGAAAATTCTGCCCGTAACGCTTCAACGCCCTCATAAACTTCTCGCAAGCACCGTGATATTTCCCCCGCTGTTCACGGCTTCTGTCATTGCGTCATAAGCTGCCCCGACGAACTCACTTACGCTCATATATCCCCCGTCTGACAAGTCAGCAGCACCGGCACTGAACACGACATCTTTAGCCTTTGCGCGGATCTCATTTGCCATCACTACAGCCGCAGCCCCCGAACAATCACAAAGCACCATAAACTCATCATTGCTCCATCGTCCCAGCATGCTCCCGGGCCGTGAAGATATTTGCCTCTGCATTGAGCGTACGAAACCGCGTATGATTCTCCCTCCGGCCATGTAGCCCCGAGCGTCGTGTATTATTCTGTAGTTGTCGACACGAATCATTATTAGGCTCAAATGCTCGCCGCTCTGTATCGTATCGCTGAGCTTGCGACGAATCATATGCTCCATTCCGCGGCGGTTAAGGACTCCCGAATATGTGTCAGACGTTAATAGCCTCCTCAGCTGGTCATGAGTCCTCCGAAGCTCCGTAACGTCCTCGAACGTAAGAAGGATACACTGACTCCCGTTCCATTCGATTGGTGAAGCGTGAATGATTATGCGCCTCATCGAATCAATCTCAGCATCTTGGGGAATCTCGTTAAGTTCCTCGTCAATAAACGGCATAAGGTCAAAGGGACTGAAATTTTCAGCGGCAGAAATATCCGGCATTGTGCATTCCGCTGACCCTGCGCGCCGCAAAAGCATGTGAGTTATCTCAGAGTTTACTTCAGGCGAGACAAGCTCAACGATATTCCGTCCGACAAGAGAAGCCCTCACGCATGAAGCAAGAAATTTGTTGACCGCTAGAAAGACTCCGTTGTGATCCACTATGCCCGCCCTGAATGGCACGGAGTTAAGTATTTCGGGGTCGCTGTGAATCACCGGGGGCAGCGCGGGTGAATTTTTCTTGGGACTCTCTGAAGATATTCGCAGGACGACTCCCGCTATGCCCTGACCGTCAAGCCTTAATGGTGAGGCAGTAAGCTCCCAGATTTTGCCGTTCTCGGAAATTTCGATAGCGTTCGAGTCTCCGAGACATGCCGCCGTAAGTGCCTCGTGAATCCCTATGTCTATGTCTGTGATTAACGGGGGGTAGCTTCTTCCTTCCTCGCATTTGTGGCCGAACAGTCTTGCCGCAACAGCTTTATACCCGTTTGTAGCGTGAAGGAGTTTTCCCTTTATGTTAATGACACAGCAGAGGAGTCCCGGACATGAATCCAGAACTCCGCCCCATACTGTTGAGCTAGTCTGCGTAGCCATTAGGGTGGGACTGATGCCACTTCCACGCCGTAGCAATAATATCTTCCATGCTGACGATTTCCGGCTTCCAGTGAAGAATATCATGTGCCTTTGTGCTGTCAGCCACGAGCCTCGCGGGGTCTCCCGGTCTCCTTTCGCCGATTTTCGCGGGAATTTCATGGCCTGTAACTTTGCGGGCTGCCGTTATCATCTCCATGACTGAATATCCGTCTCCGCTGCCGAGGTTGAATATATTGCTTTCACCGCCGGAACGCAGGTATTCAAGCGCGAGAATGTGAGCTTTTGCGAGGTCTTCTACGTGAATATAGTCTCGTATGCATGTTCCGTCCTTCGTGGGGTAATCATCGCCGTAAATAGTAACGTGATCTCTTTTTCCGAGCGGCACTTGAAGGATAAGCGGTATCAAATGAGTCTCGTTCCTGTGATCCTCTCCTATAGTCCCGTCGTGCCATGCTCCTGCAACGTTGAAATATCTCAGTGATACATAACGGATGTCATATCGCCGTGATACCCAGTTCATCATTTTTTCCATGATGCGTTTGCTTTCGCCGTAAGGGTTAGTCGGTTCTGTCGGGTCTGTCTCAAGAATGGGAATCCTTTTCGGCTCACCGTATGTCGCTGCTGTTGACGAGAATATTATCCTCATGACATTGTGTCTCTGCATCGCTTCAAGAAGGGTAATCATTCCGCCCACGTTGTTGTTGAAGTACTTCAGCGGCTTATCAACGCTTTCACCGACGAGAGAATACGCGCAGAAATGTATTACCGCCTCGATTTTGTTCTCCGTAAAAATTCTGTCAAGGACTTCTGCGTTTCGTATATCGCCCTCGTAGAATTTTATTCCTTCCGGCACTGACGCTTTATGACCTGTTTCGAGATTGTCGACAACGATAACATCATCGCCGTGCTGAGTGAATGCCCTTACGTTGTGGGAGCCTATGTAGCCTGCTCCGCCGCAAATTAATACCGACATGATAAAAATTCCTCCTTTAATTGTTATCCCTATAGTTTGTTCTTGGTATCGGGTTGAATATTACATCGCCCATGTTTACATCGTAGCTTTCGCCGAACTCGCGCCTTCTCCCTGTGTGAATGTCTGCTGGCTTGCTGACTGCTGACGGTCTCACTTCGTCATAGATGCTGTGTCTTCCTCCTTCAGGCTTGTGAAGTCCGACTGCCTCGACTCCCCAGAGCGTCAAGATTTCCTGTGATGATTTCTCGTTCAGTGACGGGTAAGACTGCCACCAGTTAGAATCGTCCGGGCTGAAAAATATTGTCCCTGAGTCATTCCCTGAACCTTTTGCGGCTTTCAGCGTTATCGGAGTCAGTCGCACGCCGTTCACGCTTCCTGCTTTGAGCCAGGCATAATCACCGCTCATCCATGAGTCGCCAGCAGGCTTGTCAGTTATGCCGAGCTCGTGAGAATTCGCGCGAAGATATTTGCGGGCTGTTGAGTACTTGCCGACGGAGACTCCCGCCCATAAATCATTTCCGACTCTCTCAACCTTTATTGTGTCGAGCCAGTTATTTGGGGTGTCAGCAAAGTAATTCCGCAGTATTCGTAGGTTCGGTGCTGACTGCCCGTTCATGGCCAGAGCTGAGACGAGAGAATAGAGTCCGCCGATTACCCTGTGAATTTCGGGGTCAGGGTTTATTTCAGCAGAACATGAAGCGCACATGAAAACGCAGAGTATTAACGCTGTAAAAATTTTACGCAAAATGATTTACCTTCCTTCTATTGGTTGCTTAACAGCAAAAGCCCGTTTCCCTCCGTGATGTGAAAGACATTCTGCGGAAGAGGGTTATCAGGCTTGAAATCTGACGGCATGAGGAGAAATACGCGGTACTTGCTCGCCCATGCGGTATTTATCTCTGACTCCTGCGCTGAAAATTTCCGTTCCGCGACTCCTTCTGTGAAATCCGCGCTGATTATCCGTGAATTTCTCAGAGTGTAGAAATACATTGACGGATGATTTATCCCATACTGCAAAACTACATCATTGCCCCGGATAATTTCCCTCAGTTTCATTCCCGCGTCATGACATGAGTAGAGTCCCGACGAAAGATTGAAGACTCCCGCAAGGGGCATGAGACATATCAAGGCTGAAGCTGAGACATTGCGCGCCCATTTCACCGGCTGGCGAGTCTTTGTGTAGTACCATGACGCAAAGAGAAATAATCCCTCAGTCAGTCCCCAGGGAATAAGCGACATCAAAGAGGCTTTAAGCACCGGGAAATTGTGAAGCGTAAACGGAAGGAACAAAAACAGAACGGGAATAATAATCACAGTGTTGAACATCACAGCATAGCGCATAGAGTTAAAGCTCCTCTGACGAAGCCACGAGTCAATCTTTCGGCCTAACAGCGCAGACAAAGCCGGAACGCACGCGCCCAATGACAGAAAATCACCCGTAAGCAGTGAAGACAGAGCAAAGACTGCCGCCCATACCATCATGAAGAACTCGCATGACTTCTGAGCAGGAAATTCACGCGGAAAAACTTCATACAAAGCCCGCACAATAAAGCCGTGAAAGGGCACGAATGACACGAACAATAACATCGAGACTCCCGCAATGCCTCCGAATGTGTACGTGTAATTCTGGCATCTCATGAAGTGAATGATTTCCGGGTTTGTGATAACGAGAGTCACAAAGTAGAGGCACGAAATTATGATGGTGAAGATTACTCCGCCCGGCCATGTGAAGAAGTCGCGCATAACTTCCCAGTCCTCAGAAAGTATGCAGTAAATCAGAACCGCCAGCAACGGCAGGTACAATCCCTCGAAACCGTAAGCAATGAACGCGAACGATATAGCAAGGTGTGAAGATCTGAGCTTGCGTTTGTTTTCGGTTGAACGGACAATCCCGGACATAGCGATACCCATCAGCCACGCATAGAGTGAATGAGGCGAGTCGAACTGAGCGACAATGAAGCAGAGAGTCATGCTTGCACATACGCACGCGGCGAGCCATGATTTTCGCGCAGGATCATCAGCATACGGCCTTGCGGCTTTCGCGGAAGCCCAGACCATTCCGAGACCAGCGAGAGCCGGGAAGAATCTTACGGCAAATTCACTCCATCCGAGCAGCTTTATTGCGATGACAGAGAGCCACCAGAATCCCATTGACCTGCCCGACGCTAAAGACTCTCCGATTTTGGGAACGAAATAATTTCCCCCTGCTGCCATGTGTACAGCAACAGAAGCATTCACGCCCTCTACGGGATCTATTAAGCCGTGAGAGCCTATACCCCTGAAAAATATGTAGAACAAAAGAAGCCCGAAAAGTGCAGCGGGTTTTATTCGCATGAATTACTTCAACAGGGGCAACAATGCTTTGAACTGCGGAGTGCCTGCTTTGCCCAAGAGCTGATATATCACCGTTTCAGTCGGAACTACGAAGCACCCTGCCGACCTCACAGCCTCAAGAGCGAGTGAATGATTATCAGGCGAACGGCTTCCGCATGAGTCAGCAGCGACAACTACATTAAGGTTGTATTTCTCCTGAAGGTCTAACGCTGTCGAGAGGACGCAGATATGAGTCTCAATGCCGAACAATATCACGGTGTCTTTTGTGCCAGAATTGAACCGCAAGTTGAGGAACGCATCACCGAATCCGGGATTAGCGGCGCAGGAAAATTCTACTTTGTCGATAACGGGCGAGTCATCCGGGGTTAATGCTTTGAGTTCGGGGACAGTAGAGCCGATTCCCTTTGGGTATTGCTCAGAGAGCATGACGGGTATAGAAAGTTCGCGGGCTGAAGTGAGGAGCTTTTGAGAATTTCTGAGTACTTCATCTTTATTGTACATGGCCGGAAGCAAGCGTTCCTGAATGTCAATCATGAGCATGAAAGATGACATTGCCTCTATGGACTTATGCACGTGAAACAGCCTCTCAATCTGTGAAAATTTTGTGTGAAAATTATTATATACTATGTGAAAAAATGAAAGGGGATTACAACCTATGAGCGCGAAAAAAGTTATGGCGTTTTACCTCGAGGGCTGCCCGTATTGCAGACAGGCTCGCGAGGCCGTGAAGGAATTGACAGAAGGCAATGCGGAATATTCATCCGTAAAAATCGAATGGGTAGAAGAGAACCAGAACCCGGAAGTTTCAGCGCAGTATGATTACTACCGTGTGCCGACGTTTTTTGTTGACGGCGTGAAAGTGTCAGAGGCGAGGCCGGGCGAGAAGTACGAGGAGTGCCGCGAGAATGTGAAGCGAGTCTTTGAGGAGGCATTAGCGTAATGCCAGAAGTAAGCGTGAATATCATGATGGATGAGGAACTGCGCGACAGATTCGGGAATTTCTGCGCGAAAATCGGCCTGAGCATGTCCGCTGTGATTTCACGTTTAGCTCGCCAGGCAGTGAACACGAACATGATACCGTCAGAAGATCCCTTTTACAGCGCGGCAAATATTCGGAGGCTTGAGAGGGCAGCTGATGATGTCCGCTCAGGAAGGGCAGTATTAACAGAACATGAACTGATTGACGCTGACTGATGATAAAGAAATGGCATGATGACGCATGGGAAGATTATCTTTACTGGCAGTGTCAGGACAAAAAGACTCTCAGGAAAATTAACAAGCTGATAAAAGACATTGAGCGCAACGGCTATAACTGCATCGGCAAACCTGAACCGCTGAAAGAGAATCTCACAGGCTGGTGGAGCGTAAGAATTGATGACTGTAACAGAATCGTATTCAGGATTTCAGGTGATGAGCTTGAAATTCTGCAATGCGGTTCTCACTACAGAGACTCATGACGGACTAAAGCGGGGGGGTATTGTCCGACAGTCATAATGATGACACTACTACACTGCAAGGAGCATCAAACATCATGGAAATTCAGAATCTGTTAAGCAGTCCGATCTACAATGAGACTCTCTCAAAGCTCAGAGACAAAGCACGGGAAAACGCAAGACAGTCATTCGCAGATTTCATTGACGCCGACAACGGAGTCAAATCCGCCGCAATGATGAGCCGGCTCTCTTCACAGGAGGCACAGAACACAGGCACAATGACGACCGTGAAGCTGACGAAAGAAGAAGCAGACTCATGGAAAAGCGGCAAACTTCCCGAAGGATTGAGATTCACAAACGCGGGCGGAGTGATTTTCAGCGGAGGCAGAAAAGCATATAACGATTATTTCAATGTGTACTACACCGACGGCATGGATTATGATTATTCGTTCGCGGCATTCTATGATGAAAATTCGCCCGAAGACAATCCCGTGATTTATCTCACGATGTCCGCCTCAGGCCCTGACTCACTACACTATGATGACTTCATCAACAATAATGAAATCGTTAAAGTAGAAGTCAGCAGAGTGAACCCCGCTAACGCAACTTACGAGGAAATGATAGCCCTTGCAGCATATATTTACCGCGATGATCCTATGGGCGCAAGTGAAGCGTGTGAGGCTATAGACATGGCGCGTGAATACATGCAGGCTGACGGACTCGACTGGCAGAACGGGACGCATGATTACACGAGCTACTATCTTCCCGAAGTCGTAAGACGCAACAGAGACAGCACTAACCCGGCAAATCAGGCACTCGCAAAAGCCGCCGAGCCTCTGCTGGAATACCTGAAGGATTATCCTCGCGGAAAAACGGAGAACGCATGATGATACATACGAACCGTTACGCAGGACTGATGAGCCTGTACAAACAGATACAGAACGCAAAGTATCATCACATTAACCCTGCGGAAATCTTCAACAGCAGACTTCATGACAGATTCATGCACATGGAGATTAACGGCGCGGACATCACCGGCATATACTCGCGCAAAGGCAGCACGATAACGATACCTGAACGCGAAATCACTGACGCAATTACTGACGCGGTGAACTTCGGAAATGTCAATTGTCCCGGCGGCTGGCCTGATGACTTACTGGACAGGTTTGAAGCGTTTGCGGCAACCCTTCCGCCTGTGAGGCCTGAACGTGCAACAGAGTTAAAAGCTGTAGGCAATCACATAAACTTTCAGAAAGGACTTTACTACAAATTTACGGATGAAAACGGGAAAACAAGAGTCCTTGCTTCAACGGGCGAAAATAAATTGTCATTGCTCGAAACGGATGTACTTGCAGGCAGGGTAGACGGTGAAACGAAAATGATTGCGAATTTCTGGTCAGGATTGTATTGGCACGCATGGAGAGATATTCCGGCCTCAAAGCAGACAGAGTACCTTGAAGCAGCAGGAGTCCAGCCTGGATTTTTTACGTTCACGGCGCATGACAAAACTATGGAGCTGTATTTCAATCCTGAATGCAAAGGTTATCCCCTAATGGACAGAGAAGAATACGACAGCTACTGGAGGCCGTTCCAGAATGATAACTGGTGCAAAAAGTTTTGCGACACTGACGGTGAAAATTGGTGCGAACCCGGGGACAAGCCCCGCCCTTACGGGGTCGGCGACATCGTAGAAGGCAATAACGGCAGGCAGTTTGTGGTCAATCAGGACGGAAAAATTGATGTGCAATACGGCGATGATGTACTCAGTCTGCACCAGCTGAAGGTTGTCGGCCATATTGATATGTGAGAACTGTTGATTTTTTATCGCGCTATAATGACACAAGACAATTCCCGCGCTATAAAGGCATAAGACAAAGGAGGATTCCCACATGCATATTAACGGTCTCACAAGTTACACCGCGCAAATGCCTCATTTACAGCGCACTCATCACACATCAATCACAATCCCGACTCCGAATGACCTTCAGGACTCCGTCTCAATCTCTGAGCTTGGCAAGCGACTCACAATGAACAGGACGCACAAATCAAACCGTCTCACAGGCGGAAGCTCACAGGTTCAGGACGTTGCCGAACTGATGAGCAAATCGCTGTCGAAAGTCGAAAGCACCCTCGAAAAAATGTACGAGCTCGTGAAGAAAGCCTCAAATACTGACCTTACCGCCCTTGACCGAATCAATATGCAGATTGAGTACGAGGAACTCCGCGAATCTCTCGCCGGAGCATCGCTGAAAATGAATGAGGGACTCGCTCAGATTTCGGGCCAGAAAGTGGACAAGCCTTATACTAACCTCACGAATGAAAGCCCCGACGGTACGAAAGTTCTTGAACGCGCAAGAGACAGATTGATGCGCGGTGAAGAATGGAATGTTGCGGAGGCATATGGGATTAAATATGACGATGAAACAGGCGAAGAAATTTCCGGCTACTGGGTAACAGGCGAAAAGATGACACATTTCATTGACGGCTCTGAAGTATCAACGGTGAAGGACAAAATCAACGGTTCTGACACGATAAACCTGATGAGCAGTGTTACCGCCAAAAAAGGAGTCGAACGTGTTGAAGAGCAGCTGACACGTGTTAAGGACATGCGCGAAAAATTCAGCTCGTTCATTATGAGCTATGACGGTGAGGACTTGGACAGCGGCGTGAAGGTCAAGGATTTGGACGAGTATGCGCGTCAGAATAAGTTTGACAGTGTGCTGGGCATTGTTGAATTTCAGGGAGCAAGATGGGAACTGCCGGAATACGCACATTCAGAGCCGAAACTCATCACTCCCACAAACGGAATGGGCTTCATGTTCTCGCGTATTGATGAAATGTTCGGTGATATTGCCGGGAAACTTGCGGCGAGTCCGATTCATGAGGGAGTTGAGGACGCAAGATTAGTTGATTACGCGCAGGGTAGTCCCAAAATTTTATAGGTTATATTTCATCAAAAGTCAGTAAAAGTTATTAGTCAATAATAATAAATTTCCCCGATATAGTTAAAGAAAGTCAGTAATATAATTCTCCGTGCTGTGAGGGAAAAAGAGACCTTCACGGAAATAACACAAAGGAGATTGATTACTATGGCAAGATACCCAATGATGAGAATGATGGATCCTGAAAATATGATTGATACGTTCATGAGGGGATTCAATGAGCCGTTTTTCACAGAAGGCTTCACAGAGTTCGGCGCAAAAACTGACCTTTACAGGAAGGACGGAAAGATCTACGCGGAGGCAGAACTGCCCGGAATTAATCCCGATGACGTAGAGTTACACGTTTACGGCGACAGGCTCACACTTTCAGCAGAAAAGAAATCAGAGTCAACAGAAGGCGCAAAAGATAAAAGCTACTTCCGCAGTGAGAGACGTTACGGAAAAATTGAGCGCGTTATCTCATTCCCCGTTGAAGCTGACCCCGAGACCGCAAAAGCTACCTTCAAGAACGGAGTCTTAACCGTCGAAATCGCAGAAAAGAGTCAGGACAAAGCTCACAAGAAAGTCGCAATAACTTCTGAAGCATAACCCCTTAACCAAAATCAGAAGGCCGCAGTCTGAAATATGGCTGCGGTTTTTTTGTGCGTTACTTCACGTACTGGGATATGAATAATCTTCTCTCGGAGGTCGTTATCTTTCGGACTCTCACAAACTGACCCGATATGCTGTAATCCGGGACTGTCTTTAATCTTCCGTTTACGATTCTCCCGGCAACACGATACCAGCCGTTACTATCATCCTCAACAAGAAGAATGTCCCCCCTTGACCTGCTCACCTGAAATTTGACTCTGCCGCTAGGAGCATACTCACGCACGTTGACTTTCTCACCCGTAACTTCACCAACACGAAGCGAAGAATACAAATCAAACAGGAAATACATTCGGGTGGTCTGGTTATGGTAGAGGTTACAGCCGATTGATGTTACTTTGCCATTCTCGACTGAAAACATAAGCAAAGCTCCGCCGTCTGCCTCTTCAAACTGGTACACGTGATATGTTTCCGAATAGATAGAAAACAAATGCTCCTTGCCGAAATATGACTCTACTTTGCTGAAAGGCGCACCGACTTTTATCCCGTCAGCAAAAATTAATTCCCCGCTGTCCGTCCAGAAGCTATAGAGATAACTGCTTGACCAGTCCCCGCCGTTATACTTGCGAGTGAGAAAATAATCATCACTGTACCAAGCTCGCTCGTAAACTGTCTCATCTCCGTACATCTTATCCCTCACAAACTCGACATCCTGAATGTCATATTCACCGCTTCTGCTTATCGAGTTCGCTGCCTTCTCAATGCTGCTCCAGAATGCCGCAAACTTTCTTTCATGATCGTCAGCAAATGAACAAAACGGAAGAAGCAAAACCATCACAACAGCAGCGCACAAAAATTTACAACGCAACAATAACACCCCTGTGTCAAAATTTGGATTGGGCGATTATATCATCATGTCAGCATATGGTAATATTGCCTCATGATAGACATCAAAAATTTATCCCTTTCATTCGGTGAACACGTTATATTTCGAGGGCTTAATTTGCAGATAACAAACACGGCCCGGCTTGGCATTGTCGGCTCAAACGGCGCGGGAAAAACTACGCTGCTTCGAGTCATAACCGGCGAGATCGAATCAGACTCAGGAGTCATTGAACGCTCAAAGGGACTCACTGTCGGCTGTCTCCCTCAAGACCTCGCGGAATTGGAGTCAGTCCCATTGATGCAATACCTTAAGGACAAAGCCGGCATATCACGTATCGAGTCGAAGCTGCGAAACGTTGAGGAAAAATTATCACAGACAGATGCGAATCATGATTCACTTTTGCAGGAGCATTCACGGCTTGAAAAAATGTTCGAGGACTCCGGGGGCTTCGCGTTCGAGTCGATGGCCATGAAAGTTTTGCACGGACTCGGATTCAGGAAGGGCGATGAGTCGAAAAACTGCCGGGACTTTTCTGGCGGATGGAAAATGAGAATCGCTATGGCCGGTTTGCTTCTGTCGTCTCCTGATGTGTTATTGCTTGACGAACCGACAAATCATCTTGACACTGAGTCTATGGAATGGCTTGAAGGATGGCTGAGAACTCACAAAGGCGCGGTAGTCTCAGTATCACATGACACACGCTTCCTTGAGAACACTGCCGACTCAATCGCAGACCTTGAACACGGAGTCATTACTCTTTACCCTTGCAGCTACGATGAATATATTGCCGCAAAAGAACAGAGCCGCGAACTTTTAGAGAAAGCGTTTTCACGCCAGCAGTCAGAAATCAGAAGGATAGAGTCATTCATTGACCGCTTCAGGTACAAGGCAACGAAAGCCGCGCAGGTACAGAGCCGAATAAAGCAGCTTGAGAAAATAGAGCGCATAGAAATCGCACAGGGCGCAAAATCCGTGAAGCTCACAATCCCCGAAGCGCCTCCGAGCGGGCGTGAAGTCCTCAAAGTCTCAGGGCTCGCGAAATATTATGACGGCGTGAAAGTCTTTGACGGCGTTAATTTTTCGGTTGAACGTGGAGAAAGAGTCGCTCTCGTAGGCGTAAACGGCGCGGGAAAATCGACTCTGTTACGCTTGCTTAGTCTCAACGAGCCGCCCACATCAGGAACGGTGAAGCACGGCCATAACGTGAAGTTCTCGTACTACTCACAGGAAAGCGCACAGAACATCAACTACTCAAATACAGTATGGGAGGAAGCCCGATCCGTTTCGTCAAAGCTGAATGATGTTGAACGGCGTAATCTTTTGGGTGCGTTCCTGTTTTCGGGTGATGAGATCTACAAGCCCGCAAGCGTTTTGTCAGGCGGGGAAAAAGCAAGGCTTGCGCTCTATAAGCTCATGCTTGAGTCGACAAACTTCTTGATTCTTGATGAGCCTACGAATCATCTTGACACTGACACGCGGGAAATTGTCGAACGCGCACTGCTCAAATATCAGGGCACATTGCTGATAGTCTCACATGACAGACATTTTCTTGATGCCCTCGCTGAAAGGGTGCTTGAGATCCGCGACGGGAATTTGTACGATTATCCCGGAAATTACTCATGGTTTCTTGAGAAGAGAGAAGAGACTCTGACTCCTGTCGATGACTCTAAGCCGTCAGCAAAAACTAAATCCCCTAAGCGTGATGATAATTTGCGTGAGATTCGAGAGGTCAAGAAGTCCATATCGCAGACTGAGAAAAATATTTCCGGCCATGAGTCGAGAGTCGCAGAGATTGACGGGCTTTTGTGCCTCCCTGAAACCCTGAAGGACTCGCAGATGATTCAATCCCTGATGACTGAACGCGCTAATCTTTCACGAGAGCTTGAGGAATTTTATTCACGCTGGGAGGAACTGAGCCTGAAACTTGAAGAATTGCAGCAGTAATTTCTTTGATGATTTATCGCTGGCCTTGCGGAATGTTCCTGACTCGCACGTATCACGACTCATTCTCGGATGGCACGCAAGCTATATACTCTCGGAGGACGGGCGCAAAGGTGTCGGGTTTGTCCCTGACTCGCGCATTGAGCCTCACACATCACGCCCCGTTCACACGAACTCTCTTTTATCGTCAACACTCAAGGAATTAGCCGGGCTTTACGTCTCGCCATTTCCCCAAGAATTTGCCGCCGCAAGTGCTGCATGTTCGACTCTGATTCCGTTTGATGACGGTGGGCAGTATCTCGATGCTGTCATGACCTGCGCGAGGGGTGATAAAGTTGCGGTGCTTGGGTATGAACGCGATCTTGTTCCGTTTATGCGTGACTGGGGCTGGCGTTCTGCGTTCTTTGATGACAGGTTCGCAGGGAGGCAGGATTGTTTTCAGCAGGAAGAATTTTCGCGCGCTGTCCGTGAAGCTGAATGGGTATGGCTCTCACCTGAAGCAATCCGGGATCGCTGGCTTTTGTCGACTCAGAATATTTTGCGTGATAAGAAGGGCTGCTTTCTACAGGGGCCGGGCATACCTGCTGTGATTGAAGCGTTCTCAGAATTGGGAGTAACTCATCTCGTTGTGCCTCTGGGTGATGACGGAGGAAAGATTGAGGCTCATATTTCGGCGGGGGGAAGCGCGTGGCTTTGCGAGGCTTTAAGATGGCGTGTCTTTGTGTCCTCTGTGTGATTTGCGTCAATGCAGTAAGCCTTCAGTCATCCTCAGAAATTCCTGCTCAGTGAGAATCATTATGCCGAGAGATTCTGCTTTCGTCAGCTTTGAGCCGGGGCTTTCTCCTGCGACAACGTAATCTGTTTTCTTGCTGACACTTGAAGACACACGCCCGCCGAGAGACTTCACAACCCCGCCGGCCTCATCACGAGTCATTGATGAAAGAGTCCCGGTGAAGACAAAAATTTTTCCCTCAAGCTCATTGCTGACTCTCACAATTTCACCGCCCATATTGAAGCCCATAGCCCGGAAACTTTCTATCATCTTCCTGTTGTTATCGTTCCTGAAAAATTCATGAACCGAACGCGCTATAACCTCGCCGACTCCGTCAATGCGCGACAATTCTTCCTCCGTTGCATTCATGAGAGCGTCAATGTTCCCGAAATGACTTATGATTAACCCGGCTGTATTTTTCCCGGTGTCAGGGATACCGAGCGCGGTAATCAGATTCACGAACGGGCGCGACTTTGAGGACTCCAATTCAGCGAGGAGATTATTTGCTGATTTCGTGCTTATCTTGTCGAGGGTCATCCAGTCTTCAGCAGTCAGTGTATATATGTCGCTTAGGATATGAATCTTCCCGGAGGCTGTGAGCTTCTCTGCTAACTTTCTGCCGATCCCTTTGATGTTCATTCCGTCACGTGAGGCAAAATATTTCAGGCTCTCGGATAACTGCGCGGGGCATGAAGCTCTGTTAGGGCATCTGTACGCGGCCTCGTCAGCAATCCTCACGATCTCAGAGTCACACGCGGGACATTTTCCGGGCATCGTGAAAGGAGTCATTATGCGTTTGAGTCCTTTTATGCGTGAAGAGTCATCAACTCCGACAATCTCCGGGATAATCTCAGCGGCTTTTCTCACTCTCACAACATCGCCGAGTCTAATATCTTTGCGGGCTATCTCGTCAGCGTTGTGGAGTGTTGCGCGTGAAACCTGAGTCCCCGCGAGCCTCACAGGTTCAAGAATTGCTACAGGCGTAAGGACTCCCGTTCTGCCTATCGATATTTCTATGTTGATGAGTTGAGTCTTTGCTTCTTCCGGGGGATATTTGTACGCGACTGCCCATCGTGGAGCGTGAGACGTTGCGCCGATCTCGTGCCATTGTGTTAAGTCATTGAGCTTCACTACGACTCCGTCCGTGTGATAGTTGAGAGTGTAGCGTTCATTCTGCCAGTGATATATGAAGTCTTTCACGCCTCCGAGAGTCTCACAGAATTTATACGCGCTCTGAACCGGGAGTCCGTGTGACTCAAGCCACATTAACGCGCCTTCCTGCGTAGTGATTCCGAATCTCTCAGCGTCAACAAGATAGTACAGAAATATATCGAGTCCCCTTTCTGCGATAACGTGATTGTTCTTTGCTGACTGACGGAGAGTCCCGGCCGCTGCGTTCCTGGGGTTGGCAAAAAGTTTCTCGCCTTTCGACTCTCGCATGTCATTCACGGCGTTAAAGCGTTCGTTTGTCATTAACACTTCTCCGCGAACCTCGACCCTTCCTTTCGGAGCGTTGATTAACCGTTTTGGCACTGAGTCAACAAGCATAAGATTTTCTGTAACATCCTCACCGACTCTCCCATTCCCCCTTGTCGCGCCACGAATGAATACGCCATCTTCATATATGAGTGAGACAGCGAGTCCGTCAATCTTCATTTCACACACAAAGCCTTCTGCGTTGATGCGGTCAAAGAAATTCACAAGCTCTTCAGGCGTGAAAACGTTATCAAGAGACAACATCGGCGTTATGTGCTCGACTTTCGCAAAAAGGCTGCTTGCTTCTCCTCCTACGGTTTGAGTCGGCGAGTCATTTTGCGCGTATTGGGGATAATCATTCTCAAGCTGTTTCAGTTCACGGACGAGGGAGTCATATTCAGCGTCAGAAATTTCTGGGCTGTCCTTGTCATAATACAAACCCGCATGATATTTCACGAGCTTGTACAACTCATTCATGCGGGCTTCAAAAATGTTCATGCTATGCTTTCGGTTTCATGGCCGGGAACAAAATCACGTCCCTTATTGAGCGCGCCCCGGTCAGGAACATCACTATTCTGTCCATGCCGATACCCATTCCGCCCGTCGGAGGGAGTCCGGCTTCTATCGCGTTGATAAAATCCTCGTCGAACACGTGTGCTTCGTCATCGCCTTCTGCTTTCTTGCGGGCTTGGTCTTCAAAGCGTTCTCGCTGGTCTATCGGGTCATTAAGCTCGCTGAATGCGTTTGCTACTTCCTTCCCGAACATGAACAGCTCAAAGCGGTGTGTGTAGTCCGTGTTGTCAGGGTCTCTTTTCGACAGCGGGGAAATCTCTGTAGGATGACCAAGAAGGAATGTAGGCTCAATTAATTTCTCCTCGCCGAATGCCTCGAACAAAAGATTCAGGACTGCGAACTTGCTTTCATGGCCGGTCATTTCGGATCCGAGTCCCTTTTCGCGTGCTATCTGTCGTGCTTCCTCGTCTGATTTCACGGTGTCAATGTCGACTCCTGCATATTCTTTCACGGCTTCGCGCATTGTGATTCGCTTGAAGGGTTTCGAGAGGTCTAATTTGATTCCGTTCCATTCGATTTGAAGAGTCCCGATTGATTTCGCGGCGTTCCGTATTAATTCCTCAGCAAGATTCATCATGTCGACATAATTCGCGTAAGGCCAGTACACTTCCATCATCGTAAATTCGGGGTTGTGCATTGTGTCTATACCCTCGTTGCGGAAGTTCCTGCCGATCTCGTAGACTCTTCCCATCATGCCGACAACGAGTCTTTTCAGGTACAACTCAACAGCAATCCTCATGTACATATCAACGCCGAGCGCATTGTGGAACGTCTTGAAGGGCCGTGCGTTTGCTCCTCCTGCAAGCACTGAAAGAATAGGAGTCTCAACCTCAAGCGTGCCATGCGATTCGAGAGTCTCGCGGAAAGATGAAATAATTCGTGAACGTTTGCGGAATACTTCACGTACTTCAGGATTCGCGATGAGATCCATATATCTTTTGCGGTAACGTATCTCTGTGTCTGTGAGTCCGTGCCATTTCTCCGGGAGGGGGCGTATTGCTTTGCTGAGGAGCTTATAGCCCGTAACCATTATCGTTAATTCGCCGCGTCTTGTCCTGCAGGGGTGTCCGACAATGCCGAGCCAGTCTCCTGTGTCAACCCATTTCTTGAGGAAGTCATATTCTTTTTCGCCGACGGTGTTAACCTGGAAGTAAAGCTGTATTCTTGATGTCTCGTCCGCGAGGTCTGCGAATGTTGCTTTGCCCTGCTTGCGTATCGTCATGACTCTTCCTGCTGTGCTGAGTGCTGCTGACTCGTCTTCCTCTTCGGGCTTGAGGGAGTCGAATCTCTCACGGATTGACGCTAACGTGTCGCGCCTGTCCCATGTCTCATTGATATACGGATTGTAGCCTTTCTCATTAAGAAGCCTCTGCAATTTCTCTTTGCGCTGACGTACGACTTCATTGTCTTCGGAAGTGAATCCGTCCTGCAAAATTTCTTCAGGCATGTATTAATCTCCTTTGTTAATGTGGATATGTCTGCTATATTTTATTACACGCTCAAAATTAAGGAGGCAATCAAGAATGAAAGAGTTATGTATCGTTTTGATGATGTTAATTTTTTCTGCCCGCTCTGCTTCTGCAACAACAATGCACAGACAAAAATTCAAATGCTCGGTCTGCGGTTCTGAAAATGAATACAGCGTATTGACCAGTACTAACGCATTCGGCGCGCCCGATCTCGATTTGCGTCCGCCTGAGATGCAGAGAAGCACAATGCCTATGTGGGTTCAAGAGTGCAGGCAATGCGGCTATTCTGCGTCAGAAATTTCTGATCCCTGCAAAGTGAGTCCTGACTTCCTGAAATCTGAATCGTATATCAGATGCGAGGGCATAAAGTTTGAGTCAAAACTTGCGGCTGCGTTCTACAAAGAATACATGATCGAGAGGGAATGCGGAGAAATTATTGATGCGTTCTATTCTGTTCTTCATGCTGCGTGGTCATGCGATGACAAGAAAGACAAAGAGAGCGCGAAAATTTGCCGTGAAAAAGCTGCCTCCCTTGCGTCGGAACTCACATCAAGCGGGAAACTTAATGACTCACGGCGTGAAAACATTATGTTAATGAGGGCTGACATTCTGAGGAGGGCAGGACATTTCGAGGAAGTAATCAGCGAGTATTCGTCCGTAACATTTAAAGGGGACAAAAGGAATAATCCTGACATTATGAATGCAATCTTGAAGTTTCAGATTGAGAGAGCGCACGCAAAAGACTCAAAGTGCTACACGATTCAAGACGCAGTGAAGGAACAATGACGGAATGAATGAAGTACTCGAACGCTTAAAGGCTTTAGGGATTCAGTATGAGCTTGATGAACATGAAGCAGTCTTTACGATTGAGGCGATAATTTCTCACGGTCTCAACAAGAAAGGAATGATGCCCGTAAATTTATTCCTGAGAGACTACAAAGGCAAGCGGCATTTCCTCGTGATTCATGACGGCGAAAAGCACACGGACTTGACGACCTTGCGGAATCAAATCGGCTGCACGCGATTGAGTTTCGGATCTGAAGAAAGACTCATGAAACATTTGGGACTGACTCCCGGTTCTGTGTCGCCATTCGGACTCATCAACAATGTGAATCATGATGTCGAAATTGTGATTGATGAGAGCATACGAGGCCGCGAAAAATTAGGCTTTCACCCGAACATTAACACCGCTACAGTGTGGATAAGCTACGATGACTTGATGAAGTTCGTGAAGTCTTGCGGGAATCCCGTTACGTTTGTGAACTGCTGAAGAATGAATGCCCCCTCCGCTTTGTGTGGAAGGGGGATTTATTTTGCTACACAATAATAATGCTCTGGTTGTCATTCACCGTCAGGCACTCGCAGCCGTCCTCCGTAATAAGATAGTCATCCTCGATTCTGAGTCCTCCCCAGCCTTCAATGTATATACCCGGCTCAACAGTAACTACATCACCGGCCATGAGAGTATCTTTTGACGTTCGGGACAGCCTCGGCGACTCGTGAACCTCAAGGCCGAGTCCATGTCCGAGTCCGTGAAGAAACTTATCGCCGTAACCAGCGTCATCAATCACCTTTCGTGCTACAGCGTCAACATCAACTCCCTTAACGCCAGGGCGCAAAGCCTTCACTGCCTCATGATGTGCCTTGAGAAGTATTGCGTTAATCTCAAGTGCTTTGTCGCTTGCATGGCCGAGAGCAAAATTCCTCGTTATGTCGCTCATGTACCCTCCGAACATTGCTCCGTAGTCAACCGTAACAATCTCGCCTTCCGCAAAAACTTTTGACGTTGCGGGAGCGTGGCACATTGCGGAGCGTTCACCCGATGCCACAATGAAATCATCATGCGCCCATCCCTTTTCAGCTCCGAGCCTCTTTATCTCGCCGTTAAGAAGAATGTCGAACTCTGTCTCACTCATTCCCGCGTGCGCAAGTTTCAGGACATTGCCCAGAGCATCACGCGCAATTCTCCCGGCCTCGCGAATCAATCCGGCCTCGTGGGAGTCTTTTGTGCGTCTCAGTTTCGGAATCATTTCGGAAGCGTCAACCCATTCACACTTTACGGGAGCAAAATATTTCGTGTAAGTCGCGTGAGAAATCTTTTCAGCCTCAAAGCCCACGCGCAAATATCCTCCGTCTGAAACTGCCTGAGCTAAATATTCCGGCATTGTCTTTTCTGACTGTATGATTATCCTGAAGGGGGTCTGCTGTTTTGACTGGGTAATATATCTTCCGTCAGTTATGAGTGTTGCTTCATTCATTGTGATGATGAGTCCCGCTGAGCTTCCCCGGAATCCTGAAATGTAATGACAGCTTTCGGAGTTGGCCCGCTCGTTCACAATCAGTACAAACGAATCGAGACTCTTGCCTGCCATCAAAGCGCGTAATTTTTCGACTCTTGCCATAATGTTACTGTTCATTTTCTGACTCCTTTATGTATCTCCCGAATGTCTCACGGATATTAAGCACTGTGCTCATGATCCAGTCGAATTGATTCGGCCATGATGATTTGTCTGTGATGAGTGCGGATTTCTTTGCGCGGATTCGGTTTCCTTTCTTGCTGGGTAATTCGAGCCAGTCGAAATTCATTCCGCATTCTGACTCTATATCGTCCTTGCGCGTGAACAAGTACGTGAATAACTCTGAGTCATCTGCGATGTTGAGTCCTGCTTCTATTTCGTCTCGTGTCTTTGCTATGATTATGCTGACACCGGGGCGGCCTGTACCGAAGACGACTCCGTAATTCGCTGATGTCTGCCATCGCCTGTAGCTTGCCGCGAATTTCTGGTTGCTTCCTCCGTCAAAAGCGTAATCCTGAAACGCGTTCCAGTAGTCAAAGCGTAATTTCTCGATGTTAGTTGCATCCTCAGAAATTTTGCGGACTTCTTTGGCCCAGTTGTTTGGGCGTGAGATGACCTCGAACTTTGCGGCGGGTTCAGAGTCTCCTATGCGGAATAACTTTATCTCGCAGAGAAATATTCCCGTGCTGTTTGCTGTACGTGAGTTGAGCCATTCAACGGCGGCTTTATGCTCCTCGTTCGCATGACGTACGATCCATATGACAACGTCAGCATTTTTCCCGGCTGCTAAAGTCATGAGTCTTCCGAGAGATGAGTCTTCAGTCTGCGAAAAATTGTTGATGATGATGATTCGTCTGTTAGTTCCTGATTCTGACGCTAGAATGTCGGCGTGATATTTCCCGACGGGTGATTGAGTTTCTTCTGCTGAGATTTCGAGTCCGGCCGCGTGTGAAAGTATGTTCATGTTCTCTTCTTTTGCGAGCCATTCGGTGAAGTCTTTTGCGTCATTCTGCCATACTGCGCGAAGGTCTGTGATTTCTTCCAGCCTTCCTAGTGCTGCCATGATTTAGCATTCCCCGTTTCAGTGATAGTTCAATAGGATATTAGCATAATTATACTTTCATCATAGGGCTTAATTTTTCGTAATGTCTCGATTTCAGAATGTCAGGTATGCTGCTTGTTACGGGAAATTCTCCGGCTATTTCTTCACGGAGGCACGACAATAATTTTTCGCCTGTGAGATTCGCATATTTTCCGCGCAATGCTTTTTCGTACCACAATATTAAATCCTGCTCCGTAATTATGCTCTGAATATGACTCCGCCATCCGATTTGAGTCAGCCTCATTACGCCCGCACGGTAAATTTTCGCGGGTTCAGAATGACAAGGGCAGGAAGGATTGAGACGCATAACTTTTTCTGCAAAGTCTTCAAACTCATAAAGCAGATCTGATTTTGACTCGTCAACAGAAATTTTCACCTGCAAATTCATAGCCTCCGCAAGAGCCGAGAAGAGCGCGTAAACTATTATCTCGTAAATTTTATCGAGACTCCTCTTTAGCCCTGCTTCATACCTGAACGAGTCAATGAATTTCTTTACGTCAAAATTTTTTGGTGATGATGTATTGCAGTACTCTAACGCTTCATGTAACTGTGAATGCCTGTCTATGAACCTGCTGTATATATGAGCTTCAATGCTTCCGCCTGTCTCACGGTTAATTTTTCCGAGAACGCTCAAGACTTCCGGGGGGATTGCGTTTGCGTCAAAAAGATTATCCTGAAATCGTGAGCTGCTTGTGCATACTCTGCCTAATAATTCTGTGCTGATTTCGTCCCTCCATTTTTTGCTCTGAGTTCTGTACGTCTCAAGCAAGGACAAATCCACGTCATGAAACACTCTGTCGTGATAAAGAATCTCCGCAATCTGTATAGGCTTGTAGAAATGCACCCGTGATTTTCGTATCAGCCTGTCTAACGCTTCTCTTGCTTCTGTGATATTCATTCTGACTCCCTCATAGCCTTTAACATTTCACGCGCTACTGCCTCTATCACAGGGACTGCTACAGAGTTCCCGCACTGCTGCTTCATTTTTCCGTAAGGCACTACGATTCTGAAACTCTCAGGAAATCCCTGCAAGCGTAACATTTCCCGCTCCGTCGGCCTGCGTTCGTCATTAATCAGGATATAGTTTGCTGACGCTCCCGCACGTAATGCCGCTGACCATTCATGTGGCGTAATAGTGCCCGCAACATTTTCATGTGATATATACGGCTTGGGAAAATTTTTGTCCTTCAGTCGTGAAAGACGTGATGCCCTTATCGAATCGCTGACGTAATATTTTCTTTCAGGATTCATTTCTAGAATGTCAGATAATTTTTTGCGCTCGCATTCGGGAACAGGTGAAGGAAATGTGAACAGCACATTTTCACGGAAGCCCGCAATAATTATTCTCTCACGTTTCTGAGGGAGTCCGAAATCCAATGCGTTAAGAATTTTTGCGTGAACGTTATAGCCGAGTTCCTCAAGATGATTCATAATGATCTTGTACGTTCTGCCTTTGTCGTGAGCCGTAAGATTCTTCACATTCTCAAGCATAAAGGTTCTTGGCTTTTTATCGCGCAATATCCTCTCAATCTCAAAGAAGAGAGTCCCTCTTGTCGTGTCTGCAAATCCCTCGCGCTTGCCTATAACAGAAAATGCCTGACAGGGGAAGCCGGCCAAAAGTATATCGAACTCGGGAATATCCTCCGACTTTATGTCGCGAATGTCCCCGCATGGCCGCTCGTTGAAATTTGCGCTGTAAGTCTCACATGCTGACCTGTCAATCTCAGATGAGAATACGCAATTGCACCCGGCATTCTCAAAAGCGAGTCTTATTCCCCCAATCCCCGCAAACAAATCTATTACCCTCATCATTAACAGCCTCCCGCAAAATTAATCCGCGTGTGATATTATCATGCTCATCACAAAATTTTCATGAGAGAAGGAATCCTCACATGCCGGAAAAGAAAGGCAAGGCAGTGCTCGCATACAGCGGAGGGCTTGACACTTCCGTCGCTGTAATGTGGCTCACTGAACAGGGCTATGACGTTATCACAATGACTGCTGACGTAGGACAGAAAGACGTTGACCTTCAGGCCGCGAAATCAAAAGCGCTTCACAGCGGAGCAATCAAGGCATATATATTTGACCTCAAGAAGACGTTCACGGAGAATTATGTTTATCCCGCGCTGAGGGCAAACGCTATGTATCAGGGAACGTACCCGCTTGTGTCAGCATTATCACGCCCGTTAATAGCAAAGACGCTCGTTGACATCGCGAACAAAGAAGGAGCTGTAGCAGTAGCGCACGGCTGCACGGGAAAAGGGCAGGACCAGGTAAGAATCGAAGTATGCGCGACGGCACTCAATCCCAAAATCAAAGTGTTAGCCCCCGTAAGAGACTGGCACTTCACACGCGAGGCCGAAATCGAATACGCGAACAAGCACGGTATACCCGTAAGAGCGACAGCGGCATCACCATACAGCACGGACGATAATCTCTGGGGACGCTCGATTGAATGCGGCTTGCTTGAAGATCCTTGGAACGAACCCCCCGAAGACGCTTACGAGATGACAGCGAATCCCCTCGAAGCACCTGACACGCCGGAATTTGTAGAGATAGAATTTGAAGGCGGAATCCCCGCTGCAATTAACGGTGAGAGGATGCACGGCGCGGAATTGATTCTGAAGCTCAACAAGATTGCGGGCCGTCATGGCATTGGCCGTATTGATATGATTGAAGACAGGCTTGTGGGATTCAAGTCGCGCGAGGTTTACGAATGCCCCGGCTCTACGGTGTTGCTTGCGGCTCATCGTGCTATTGAGACTCTGACTCTCGACAAGCAGGTACTCAAGACGAAACGCGAGCTTGAAGTGAGATTTGCGGAACTGACTTACGAGGGTTACTGGTTCTCGCCTCTTCGTGATGCGATTAACGCATTCATGAATGACACACAGCGTTATGTGAATGGTGTCGTGAAGATGAGACTGTTCAAGGGCCAGTGCGTAGTGAGAGGACTGAAGACAGCGAAGAGCATTTACCGCCACGACCTTGCGACATACTCGGAGGGCGATACGTTTGATCATTCGGCGGCTGTAGGGTTCATTAACATCTGGGGATTGCCCGTAAGAACATGGACATCAACATGGCCGCGACAGGATGAGGCAGAAATACCGATAGAGGCATAAAGCAAACGCAACGGGAAATTATTACGGAAGAAAATTGTCGGCTTTGATTAATTTCGAGGCCGATTTTTTTGTGCCTGCGCATGAAAAAAGCCCCCGGTTTTATTCGGGAGCTTCAGCCCTTATAGGAAGGTTCGTAATAGCTTGGTTCATTTCTTTGAACATCGTGACAATTGTTTCAATCCCTTATAGGAAGGTTCGTAATTGTTCGAGGATGGCTCTGAGGTAAGCATGGACTTTCTCGTTTCAATCCCTTATAGGAAGGTTCGTAATCCTCAATGCCCCTCACCATTACTACATCGCGGATTTTAACACGCTTGCAGAAATTACGCAATATTTTACTAGTCAAACACATAAATTATTATGAACACTGAGAGCGTATATTATCCTCCGTGAGTCGACCTCAGCAAAAACTCAATTTTTCACACCCTGAAAATGACTTTGGTCAAATTGCAAAATTTCTCAAAATATAAAATCTTACTGCAACAGAATTTATCATCACAAAAAAGTTTAACCATTGCGAGTCACTAATTGTCAGACAATTCTTCCCGCGTCATGCAAAAATTGCCGCAAATTGATTATTTTTTGCCGGAAATCTTTTATTCATGGCGTTTAACATCACAAATTACACTGTTGCAACTGAGAAACTTTTTCACGCATTCACGAAAGAAGCAGCCGAACAAAAACACAAAAATTTTCCCCCTCTCCTAATCTATAATAGCTCACATCAAACAAGGGAGTGAATTTCTTGACAGACGAAGAGAAACAGCAGGTGCAGAATCTCATCAGCGCACGAACAAAATTATTGACCGAAAAATCAGCGCGGCAGGACGAAGAGATAAAGACTCTCACAGCAAGCATTATGACTCTGACTCGCACGCTCGAATCACGCGAAATGGAAATAGAATCACTCAGCGAAAAATTGTCGCAGCTTCAGGACGAATTATCACGAGCGAATGAGCAGAACCAAAAATTAGCCGCCCTCGTTCAGTCCGACACAACGCAGATCACACAGCCCGCGAAAATCACAGAGACTCCGCAGAAGCCTAACTATCTCTTGTCGCTCTTGCGTCAGCATTTCGGGTTAAGCGCGTTCAGGCCGGGACAGGAAGAAATCATTGACGCTTTATTGTCCGGGCGTGATGTCTTCTGTTCAATGCCTGAAGGTTACGGCAAAAGCATCTGCTACAGACTCCCCGCGCTCTTAATGCCCGGCGTTACTCTCGCTGTTACTCCTGATGAGCCGGACGAGTCATTAATCACTCCTCACTCTGAAATTCTCACAGCCTCAATCACTCCGTCAAAACGCCGCGAAATTCTCCGCAAAGTTCGTAACGGCACGTGCAAGATTCTTTACGCCACAGTTCAGCAGCTCACAGAGTCAGACTCACTTTCAGCCTTAAAGAAAGCAGAAATTTCCATGACCGCAATCATTTCACGCTGGGGAATCCCTCACAGCCTCGAAACATGGCCGGGTCTAATCTCATCAATCACAAAAGGAAGAATCACCGCCGGAATTTTCGCGGACTCAACAAGCCCGGCACTTAGGCAAGAATTAACGAGGCTCGCTGACCTTCATACGCCGCTGAAGATCTTTGCAGGGTTCGAGCGTGATAATGTTGATGTCAGAGTCATACGCGCGGAAAATAAATCGTCAGCACTAAGTGAAATTCTCACGCAGAAAGAAAACATTCCCGGAGTGATTTACTGTTCGACACCTGAGACAGCGTACAAGCTCGGCGAAACTCTGAGGAATTTTGAGGGACTCAATGACAGAGTGCTAATCATGCCGATGATTCTTTACCGTGAAATTCACCGCAATGATATTCGCTTCACGGTTCATTACGACATGGCCGACTCACTTGGGAGCTTCTCGCAGCAGATTAACATTCTCGGAAACAATCCCAAGTCTGAAGCAATTATGCTTTACTCCCGGAATGACTTGCGGAATGCAGAGCGCAACATGATTTCATTCTGCCGGAGTGATTCGCCCGGTGATTTCCTGCGTACATATCTCGGAATTGATGAGAGCATTGCACCTGTCGCAGCGAAACCCGAAGAGCCGTCAATCTCTCCTGATGATGTTCCTGATTTCGACTTCGGGAACGCGAACGAGTCACAGCGCGAGGCAATCACATCAACAAGCGGGCCATTGCTCATTATCGCCGGGCCGGGAACGGGAAAAACATTTACCCTTGTACAGCGTGCAGTATTTTTGATTCAGAAGAAACGAGTCAGCCCCGAAAATATTATGCTTGCGACATTCACCGACAAGGCAGCGAATGAGATTGTAACGCGAATCACTCAGGAGCTTTCACGCCGCAATATTCTCGCTGACACCGGCGCAATGTATTCAGGGACATTTCACGCGATATGTGAGAGGATTCTCAAGGAGTACGCAGAGTTCACCGGGAGGCACAAAAATTTTCGTGTGCTTGATGATTTCGGCCATGCTTACGCGATTATGCAGAACATGAAGAGATTCGCGGCGATTCCGGGACTCTCTGACGCGCTCACTACAAAAGGAAGATGGGACAATTCCTGCGAGCTTAGGGACTGTATCAACACATTGTCAGAGGAGCTTGCTGACCCTGAAGAATTAATGCGGGACTCGAATCCTTCAGTGCGTTCTTTGGGCCATGCGATGAAACTTCATGATGAGATACTCGCCGGGACAAACTCTCTTAGCTGGTCTGCGTTGCTCGTTGAGACGTATAAACTTTTGCGCGACAACCCTGAAATTCTTGCTGACCTTCAAGCAAAGGTGAAATACATAATGGTTGACGAGTACCAAGACACGAATTATGTTCAGGAACAAATAGCACTGCTGATAGCTGGCGAGGGGAAAAATATTTGCGCGGCTGGCGATGATGATCAGAGCATATACAGGTTCAGGGGCGCGGAAGTCCGCAACATTCTCGAATTTCCCGGGCGTTTCGGTAAAAATGAATGCAGGATTGTGCGCTTGATGCTGAACTACAGAAGCAGGCCGGGCATAATAGACTTCTTCACGTCATGGATGAATGAGACGGGAGATTTCTTTGCGTGGGAAAATTTCCGGCATGACAAGAAACTTGAGGCATACAGGACGGCCGGCAATACACCTTCAGTGATGAGGCTTGCGGGAATCAATGACAAAAACGAATGGCACGAGAAAATTCTTCACCTCTTAACCGCCCTCAAAGACTCCGGGAAACTTACGGACTACAGCCAAGTTGCATTTATATTTCGTTCCGTTAAGACTCCTGACGTTAAAGCACTCTCACAATTTCTTGAGGAAAATAACATCAGCGTATATTCGCCGCGTTCTAACATGTTCTTTCAGCGCGGTGAAGTGAAATTTGCTATAGGCTGTATGATTATGATATTCCCGGACTACCTGAAGGATTTGGACTCCGGCGCGTTCACATTCAACGGAGCCGAGCCCCCTCACATTCTGTACTATAAATCATGCGTCGAAAGCGTAAGGAAATACATAGACCGCAAAGAATATTCAGCCCTCAAGAAGCACATACTCACAAAGAGGAATCATCACGCGAAACTCACAGGGTATACCGGCTGTACATACTCCGATATGATTTACGAGCTTTTTGCGTATGAGCCGTTCAGGCACGCGCTGGACAAGGACATCACAGCACCCGTGAAAGACTTGCGGCCCGCCCGGAACTTGTCGCGGCTCGTTGAGTCAATCCGGCATTACGAGCACAGCTACAACATCAACAACCTTCACAAAAAGTATATGGCCAATCAGTTTATGATGATGATGAATATATACATGCGCTTCATGATTGACGAGGGACTCGACGAATACGAGAACGGAGAAGACGCAATACCGCCCGGCCATGTTGCATTCATGACTATACATCAGGCCAAAGGGATGGAGTTCCCGATAGTTTTTTCTGACTCATTGTGGGCATATCCCCGTGATGACTCAGGAAGCGAGATTATGAAGCACATCTCCCGGAAGTATTACAGGAGGCCGGAATTTGAGCCATCAGACAGCGTGAAGTATTTCGATTTCTGGCGGCTATATTACGTAGCATACTCGCGGGCGCAGGACTTGCTGGTTCTCACATGCTGCGAGGACAAGAGAACGCCGAGTAAATTCTTTGAGCGTCAATACAACAGCCTTGAAGACGCTGACGAGTCACTGAAACTTTCTGAGACCGACATAAGCCCGGTGAAAGGTTCAGGACTCAAGAACACGTATTCATTCACGAAAGACATAATGACATACGAGACATGCCCGACGCAGTACAAATTTTTCCGTGAGCTTGAGTTTTTGCCGGGACGATCCGCGCAGACATTCACGGGGACTCTTATTCATGCGGTTCTTGAGGACATACACAGGGCAGCGATAAACAGCGAGGAAGATAAAATTACGGCTGAGAATATTTCCTTGTGGTTTGCTGACGAGTACGAACACTTGTCGCGGACTGAGCAAGGGTATCTGAGTCAGGCGGCGAGGGATAACGCATTGTCGCAGGTTATGGGCTACGTGAATTACCGGGGCAATGACTGGTCATCGGTTCGCCGGGCTGAGTATGACGTGAACATAGTGCGTGATGATTATATCCTTGAGGGGAAAATAGATCTGCTCTCAGTGATTGACGGTGAGACGGAAATAACAGACTTCAAGTCAGGGCCGAAGCCTAACATAAACATCAGCTCGGACCGTGAGAGACTCGAAACAAGCAGGCGGCAGGTCTTCGCGTATGCATACATGGCCGGACAAACGACGGGGCTTAACGTTAAGCGCGTGAAGATTTACTACACAGGCGAGACATCAACAAGCCCGGAGATAATTTACCCTTATGATTCTGACGAGGCCGAAAAAATAATGAAGGGCTTTGACGAAACCGTGAGCAGAATTATCCGCAAAGAGTTTGACATCAAAGCCCGTGATTCTGAAAAGTGCCGTGAGTGTGTGTTCAGGTTTTACTGCGGGAGGTCTATTCTTCCTTCCTGAAGTTAAGCGTGAAATTGTATTCTGCTCTCTCGCCGTTGAAAAGGACAGGTGTAACATCCTGATAGTTTACCCGTATGATTTTGTCTGAAGATACTGTTATGTTCATGAGGATTTTATTTCCGCTTTCTGTGTCGACGTTGCACCGCCATTTGTCTTTTTCCTGATGAATCATTCTGCCTGCCTCTTTGTCGAAACTGAGTCCCAAGTCCTGAACGCCAAGGTCAAAAACTTTGTCGCCGCTCGTATAGTCAGCGTACCATTCATGATTGCTTGTTACGAGTGCTTCACCGACGCTTTGAGTCAGGCTGATATAATCAAAAGTGAGTCGCGCTGAATTTAACCTGAAGCCGAATTTCGCCGCTTCAAATTCGTAGAGGCTGTTGATGGCGGACCATGAGCCTTCGAGGACTTCCTGCGTGCTGTATGTGTCAGGAACGCTTACGGGATTCGGCCCTGTATCATCTCCCACATTGCCATCGAGGCTTCCTCCTCCGCACCCTGATAGCGCAAAAGCAAAAACGCACATAGCCATAAGCATACCCCAAGCCCTTAATGTACGCATAAATATATATCCTTCTTTCGTGAATTATGTATTGAATGTGTAGGTATTATAGCAGAGAGAAATTTACGGCAAAAGATTAACGGCCATGATGTAACAAAAAAGCCTCAGAGTTTGTTTTACCCTGAAGCTGTGATCTTCTCATCTTTGGAGCGGAAGACGGGATTTGAACCCGCGACCCCAACCTTGGCAAGGTTGTGCTCTACCCCTGAGCTACTTCCGCAAATTGTTATTACTGGTGGCGGGACCCAGAATTGAACCGGGGACACATGGATTTTCAGTCCATTGCTCTACCAACTGAGCTATCCCGCCTCGCATTATCCCGTGATTTATAGTTATTGGCGGGGCCGACGAGACTTGAACTCGCGACCTTCGGCGTGACAGGCCGACACTCTAAACCGACTGAGCTACGACCCCGCGTAGTTAAATCACTGGTGGGCGAAGCAGGGTTCGAACCTACGACCCCCTGCGTGTAAAGCAGGTGTTCTACCGCTGAACTATCCGCCCGGCTGAACAACGAAAGGAATTTTACGCCCTATCGTTTTTTCTGTCAAGCATGTACGCTTCTATTTCGTCCCATGTCTTTTTTGCAGCTCCTCCCAGTGTGCTGAAGTATGAATTGCAGTTCTTCATCGAGAGCTTCACATTCTCAGGAGCAAGGCATTCACACCACGCCCGCGACAATTCCGAGTCGTTATGCACGCACAGGGCAGCTCCGAATGAGTCCATACGTGATGTGTCAGGGAAGTCCGTCATGCATGGCCCGTGTATGGCAGGCAGTCCGAACAACGCAGGCTCAAAGGGATTCTGTCCGCCCTTCTCTACTAGGCTTCCTCCCACAAAGACAGCATCGCTCGCGGCGTAAAGGTCAAAGAGGACTCCTATCCTGTCAACCACAATAATGTCTGCTGAGACTCTGCCCGGCTCAATCCGTGATAACAATTCAGCGTGAACATCATCATACGGAAGGGCTGCGGCTATAGTCATGAGTGCGCGTTCGGGGTGTCTTGGGACAATCGCGAGCCTTGCGCCGGGGAAAGTCCTGCGTACCATCCTGAAGGCTGAGATCACTATTTCGTCCTCGCCGGCGTGTGTGCTTCCTGCTGTGAACAGGGGGGCTTTTCCGTTCTTCAGCCAGCTCCATTTGTCCGGGCTTGTGAACTTCCGCCGGTCTAAAAGCGTATCTACTTTGCAGTCCCCGGTAACAATAATTTTCTCTGAAGGGACTCCCAGTGCCATGAATTTGTTTTTGTCCTCGTCGAATCGCACCATTAATTTGTTCAGGCAATCGAGGACTCCGCGCCAGAAAAATTTTGTCCGTCTCATTCTGTGAAAGCTCTTGTCCGAGAGTCTTCCGTTCGCCAGAAACGCAGGGACATTACGCGCCTTTAACTGTGTCAGAATTTCGGGCCATAGTTCCGTCTCCATTGTTATATATATTGAGGGCTTTATCGAAGCGAGCGAGCGTGATACGAATCGTTTTGAGTCGAACGGGCTGTATATCATTCGGTCTGCGACTCCTGAGAGTAACTTTTCGGCCATTTCGCGCCCTGTAGGTGTTACGGTTGAGATGATGCAGGGATATGAGCTGCGTGATTTTATTCTTCTGATTAATGAGCTTGCCGATTGCACCTCGCCTACTGAGACAGCATGAACCCATACGGGACTCGCCGGGATATTTCCGACATGCCCTATGCGTTCTGAGATGTCTCCTTTATATTTGCGCCTGAGAATCTGAAGGCCTCCGAGCCCGAAGAATGCCCCGGAAATGACTCGGTATATTCCCATTCCTATATTCAAATTTGACTCCACCTTTGTATTTTGTGTTCGTGAAATTATACGTGAATTGCAAAGTGCCGGGTTGATATAATAACGTCTGGCCGTGAAAGCAAATGCGGTTATGTCCCGGCCATGTGGATATTTGCTGCCGTGTTCTGCTTTATGCTTTTGACGGGCACATTGAGGTTTGAAAAATTAATTTTAATTTGGTGCTTGCATTCTGAAAAAATGCGTGTATAATTCCCTCTTGTCGTTGCGAGATACACCGAAGCGGCGATGAAGCAAAAGGTTAATTGACAAGTGAATACAGCGTGTAATGAATGAGCGATAGTACAAAATAGCCAATCAAATAAATCTCACAAAAGTTTTTACTGAGAGTTTGATCCTGGCTCAGGATAAACGCTGGCGGCGTGCGTAACA
>CAMHMH010000010.1 GCA_946186205.1 uncultured Fretibacterium sp.
GGGCTTCGGCGGAGACCCTGAAAACGTAACGATCTTCGGTGAGTCCGCCGGCGGCAGTGTCAGCCAGCTTCCCTTGATCAAAGGCTCTCACAAGTATTTCAAGAGAGTCATTGCTCAGAGCGGCGGAATCGTTTTCTCGAGGTCAACAGAACAGGCTATCGAGTGTACGAATGAATTGATGGAGATTCTTGGCTGCAAAACTGTAGCAGATCTCCAGAAGGTAGATGTCCATAAGTTTGTGAAGGAAGCAGCGGTACTCGGACTGCGCGTATTGCCGGAACGTGATGGAATTTATTTTCCCCTAGATCCGTATGAAGCGTATGCAAACGGCGCGGCAAAGGATATAGACATTATGCAGGGCTGCAACAAAGACGAGCTGAATTACTTTATGGTAGGCATCGGAGGAGTAAAGCCTTTCATGGAGTTCTACAGTAAACGCTGGGCTAAAAGTATCACACAGCTTACGGACGAGGAGAAATCACTTGTTGATAGCTTCTGCAAGGACATCAAGGGAGATGTTTACGAGCCGCTTTGCAGACTGTACGATCAAATCTGGTTTATTGCGCCTCTGTTCAGGATGTCGGAGAACCAAGCCAAAGCCGGAGGTAAATCCTACACTTATTTATTCACGGTTGAATCCTCCGTGCCGCTGATGAAGAGCGGACATGCTGTAGAGCTTGCGTCAGTACTCAATAACCCGGAACAAACCTTAGAGACGGGAAGAGCATTCGATGAGACCTTCTCAAAGACCATGCGCAGAATGTGGGTGCAGTTCGCGAAGACCGGCAACCCTTCACTCAGCGCGGAAATTTCCCCAGACGGCAAAGCACACGAATGGCCATTGTACAACTTGAAGGACAGGGAAATAATGATCTTTGACGAGTTCAACATTCACCCGGAGAAGGAAGCCGAGAGAAAAATTCTTGACTGGGAGAGATGCTATTTCCTCACAAAGTATTATTGCCTGTAACAAGTTGCGGTATAATCGCACTGAATTTTTCACAGAAAGGAATACAGAAATGAAGAAGAAAGTTTTTGTATTGGCAGTAATCGGCGTAATAGTTTCTGCTCTGACGGCCTTCAGCAGTTCAGCACAAGCGGCTGACAAAACGCTGGACGAGATCAAAGCGGAAATGAGAGCTTTATACGGCGAGAACAAGCCCATCACTGACGGCAAATATGACAAGTCCCTCGCGATAAAGTGTATCAATGGTACATTTGTCGGCAAAAAGAGAGATGGTGTAATCGCGTACAAAGGTATTCCGTTTGTGGGCAAACAGCCGGTAGGTGAATATCGCTGGAAAGCTCCCGTTGACTTTGTTCCTGATGATGGAGTCTACGAGGCGTATTACAACGGGAAAAGCCCGTGCCAGCCGTACGACAGGTCGCAAGTTGCTTCACTTTATGTTAGTGGTGAAGACTGTCTCTATCTTAACGTCTGGAGAGCTGATAACGGCGGAACAAAGAAGCCTGTAATGGTCTGGATACACGGCGGAGCTTTCGAATTCGGCGGAACAGTAGAACCTCGTGAAGAGGGTACTAATTTCGTCAGAGAAAATCCTGATGTTATCTTAGTCTCCATTGCGTACAGGCTCGGAGTGTTCGGTTTCTGGCACCTGTCTCACCTTCCTGACGGCAAAGACTACCCGGACGCGCAGAATTTGGGCCTCATGGATCAGATGATGGCTCTCAAATGGATTCATGAGAACATCGCTAACTTTGGCGGCGATCCCGATAACGTTACGATCTGGGGAGAGTCTGCCGGAGGAGACAGCGTAACCACTATTCCGCTGATTGAAGGCTCACATAAGTACTTCAGGAGAGTCATTGCTCAGAGCGGCACGCCAGTCCTGTCAAGAACTCCAGAACAGGCCATAGGGGACACGAATAAAGTTATGGAGATGCTCGGCTGCAAGACAGTCGCTGATCTTCAGAAGGTTGACGTTGAGAAGCTGCTTCTAGCAGTAGAGCTGCTCGGAGATATGCACATAGGGCCGGAAAAAGACGGAAAGTATTTGCCGCTTGATCCCTATGAGGCTTATGCGAAGGGTGCTGCAAAGGATATAGAGTTCCTTCAGGGCTGCAACAAAGACGAGTCGAACTACTTTATGTTTATTGCCGAAGAAGCAGGATACTCTTTCGTTGAGATGCAAGGCAAACGATGGGCGGAGAATAGAAATCAGCTGACGGACGAGGAGAAAGCACTCGTAGATAGCTACTATAATGACATCAAAGGAGAGAGCTACGAACCGCTTTGCAAGCTGTACAATCAAATCTGGTTTTTTGCCCCGCTGTTCAGGGTTTTGGAGAATCAGGCTCAGGCCGGAGGAAAGTCGTACGCTTATTACTTCACAGTTGAATCTTCCGTGCCATTGATAAAGAGCGGCCATGCTATAGAGATTTCGACAATCTTCAATCGCCCTGAAGAGACTTACGTATCCGGAAGAGCATTCGATGAGACATTCTCGAAGACTATGCGCAAGATGTGGGTGCAGTTCGCGAAAACTGGCAATCCGTCTCTCAGTGCAGAGATTTCCCCTGATGGCAAGGCTCATGAGTGGCCTCTTTACGACTCGAAGAACAAGAGCATTATGGTCTTAGACGAGTTCAATATTCATCCGTCAAAGGAGTCTGAACTGAAGCTCGTTGATTGGGACAGATGCTATTTCCTGACAAAGTATTATTGCCTGTAGTGTAGAGTAAAGATTCCCCCCTGCTCATAATGTAAGGGGGGAATTACAATTTTTAGGAGGCAGAAATATGAAGATTTCCACAAAATTGCTGAGTCTCTTTCTTGTTGCGCTGATGTTTTTCAGTTTCATCGGCAACAGTTCAGCAAACGAGGCTGACAAAAAACTGAATGAGCTTAAAGCAGAAGTGAGAGCCAGATACGGCGAGAACAAACCCATCACAGACGGAAATTATGATAAGTCGCTTGCAGTCAAGTGTATCAACGGTACATTTGTCGGCACGAAGACAGGCAACGTAATAGCATACAAGGGCATTCCGTTTGTCGGTGAACAGCCTACAGGCAAAAACAGGTTTAAGAAGCCTGTCCCGTTCGGAAAGAATGATGGCATATACGAGGCATATCATTTCGCCAAGGGCAGCCTTCAGCCTGAAACATACGATGATGCGGGGGCTTTTGCTGTACTCGGCGAGGATTGCCTGTATCTTAATGTGTGGAAGAATGCAGCAGATGTTTCAGAGAACAAGCCGGTTATGGTCTGGATACATGGCGGCGGTTTCACGCAGGGCAGCACGATCAATCCATTATATGACGGCTTCAATTTCGTGAAAGATAACGGCGATGTCATTCTTGTAACGATAGCTTACCGTCTTGGAGGATTGGGATTTATTCACTTGTCCCATTTGCCAGACGGGAAGGATTATCCTGACGCGCAGAATCTTGGCATTATGGATCAGGTGATGGCACTTAAGTGGGTTCATGAAAACATTGCGGGCTTTGGCGGAGATCCCAATAACGTAACAATATTCGGAGAATCTGCGGGCGGTGCAAGTGTCTCGCTGCTTCCGCTCATACCTGAGGCAAGAGGCTGCTTCCACCGCGTTATTGCTCAAAGCGGGTCGCCTGCGTTCACACACTCTACAGAGGAGGCTATAGCAGTAACCAATGAGCTGCTTGAGGCTCTGAACTGCAAAACCGTAGCCGATCTTCTCGCACTTCCGCCAGAGAAAATTGCCGATGTAGCCGGGGATTTGCTGTCGCTTCGGGACTGGCCTGAAAGGGACGGCAAGCTCATACCTATAGATCCCTATGACGCATATCTCAAAGGAGAAGCCAAAGATATTGATCTTCTTGAGGGCTGCACAAAGGACGAAATGGGACAGTTTGCGTACTTTATGGGCAAAGAAGATTTCACTGAATACTACAACTCCCGCTACGAGAAGAGATTCAAGACAATGACTCCTGAAGATGTAGCAAAAGCGAAGGCGTTTATGGACAATACATTAGGGAATAAGTTCCGCAAAGTCTTCAAGTTCGGAAATCAGGTGCTTTTCATTGCTCATGCGTTCCGTATGTCTGAGAACCATACCGCTGCAGGAGGCAGGACGTATCATTACTATTTCAGGGTTGAGACTCCCAGAACGTATTTCCTTTCCGGCCATGCCGCAGAACTCTCTGTTGTGTTCAATAATCCTCAGGACACATTCTTTTCGGGAAGGGCTTATGATGACACTTTCAATCACACAATGCAGCGTATGTGGGTGAATTTCGCCAAGAAAGGCGATCCTTCACTGACAGCGGAAGAATCCCCCACGGGGAAAGCAATACAGTGGGATATGTATAACTCCGAGACAAAACCGATTATGGTGTTTGATGAGTTCAATATACATCAGGGCATTGAAGGCGATTACGGCATTGTTGACTGGGAGAGAACATACCCGCTGACAAAGTATTTCATATTCTAAGAACGGAGGAAAAATAATTATGAAGAAAGTCATTAGTATCTCATTGGCCGCGCTGATGGTGTTCAGTCTCGTAACTTACGGCAGCACTTCAGCAAAGGCAGAGGAAACACTGAGCGAACTGAAAGCAAGCATAATGTCTCAGTACGGTGAGAACAAGCAGATCACAGACGGGAATTATGACAAGTCGCTTGCGGTTAAGTGCGTCAATGGTACGTTCGTCGGCAAGAAGGATAACGGAGTCATAGCGTATAAGGGGATTCCGTTTGTGGGCAAGCAGCCTGTAGGTGAATACCGCTGGAAAGCTCCTGTTGATTTCGTTCCTGATGATGGAGTCTACGAGGCGTATTACAACGGGAAAAGCCCCTATCAGATGGAGGCAATCTCAGAAGGCGGTTCTCTTTATGTCCAGGGAGAAGACTGCCTTTATCTGAACGTCTGGAAAGCGGATGAAGCCTCTGCAGAGAAGAAGCCCGTCATGGTGTGGATACACGGCGGCGGTTATGAATTGGGCGGGACTGTCGATCCAACGTACGATTGCGGCAACTTAGTCAGGGAAAACCCCGACATTATAGCCGTTTCCATTGCGTACAGAGTCGGCATATTCGGCTTCTTCCATCTGTCCCACCTTCCTGACGGAAAGGATTATCCTGACGCTCAGAACTTGGCAATCATGGATCATATGATGGCGTTAAAGTGGATTCATGAGAATATTGCGGCATTCGGCGGAGATCCTGATAACGTTACACTCTTCGGAGAGTCAGCAGGCGGTGAAAGTGTAACAGTGCTTCCGCTGATTGAAGGCTCACACAAGTATTTCAAGCGTGTAATCGCTCAGAGCGGCTCACCAGTCCTCTCAAGATCAATTGAACAATGCATCGAAACAACAAATGAAGTGATGAAGATTCTCGGCTGCAAAACCGTCGCAGATCTTCAGAAAGTTGACGCTAAGAAGATGGTCAAAGCAATGGCCTCGCTCGGAGGAATGTGCGTAGGGCCTGAAAGAGACGGAAAATACTTGACGCTTACACCTTATGAGGATTACGCAAAGGGAGCGGCTAAGGATATAGAAATTCTTCAGGGCGTAAACAAGGACGAGCTGAACTACTTCATGGTAGAAGCCGGAGGAGTAGAGCCTTTCACCAAATGGATAAACAATCGCATAGCAAAGAATTTCACCGTGCTGACGGATGAGGAAAAAGCACTTGTAGAGAGTTTCTGCAATGACATCAAGGGAGAGAGCTATGATCCAATCTGCCGACTTTTCGACCAAATCTGGTTTATCGCGCCTATGTTCAGACTGTCAGAGAATCAGGCTCAGGCCGGCGGAAAATCGTACAGTTATTACTTCACGGTTGAATCCTCCGTGCCATTGATGAAGAGCGGACATGCTGTAGAACTTTCGACAATCTTCAATCACCCGGAAGATACCCAGTTCACCGGAAGAGCATTCGATGAGACATTCTCAAAGGTCATGCGCAAGATGTGGGTTCAGTTTGCGAAAACCGGAAATCCCTCACTCAGTGCAGACATCTCACCCGACGGCAAAGCGTACGAATGGCCGCTGTATGACCTGAAGGACAAGAGCATTATGGTCTTCGATGAGTTCAACATTCACCCGGAAAAAGAATCACAGAGAAAAATTCTTGACTGGGACAGATGCTATTTCCTGACAAAGTATTTCTGCCTGTAACAGTGTCAGCCGTGTAATGTCAAAAAATTTCACTATGAAAGGAACTACAGTTAGTACGATGCAGCACAAATCAAAATCACAATCCCGCGCACGTGTCGTTATGGGCGCATTGCTTCTCGTTCTCGCGCTGTCCGTTACGGCGTGCGCAGCTCCCTTCACAGCTCCGAAAAAACTGGCCGATTACCTCTACTACATGGAATACACCGACTATGTGCCAGACCTCACGACGGGCGAAAATGTCAAAATGGGCTTCGCTTGCTCGGCAGTCCGCAACGGAAATTTTTACGGCCGCAATTTGGATCTTGATTATGCAGATGTCCCTGAGTTTGTCATCAAGGTTGCAGCAAAAGAAGGTCGTTACGCAAGCATAGGAATGGCCGCAATCCTCACGCTGAAATCGAATCAGGTCGACAAAGTTTCGGAAGCTGATTTGCTCGCACTGCCAAACATGACTTTTGACGGCATTAATGAAAACGGCGTGGCCATGAACAGCAACGTTGCTCCTGCTGTTGATCTGGACTTCGCGACTCTTCTCTCAACCAATTACGGCAAACCCCGCATTCATTCTATGGCAGTAGTACGCTACGTTCTCGATCACGCAAAATCCGCCGCGCATGGTGTGGAGCTGCTGAAGAATATGGACATTTACGGCGGCTATGGCACATGGTGGGGGCTTCACTGGATGCTTTCTGACGAGAAGGAGACTTACATCATCGAGTGCATTGACGGCGAACTTGTCGCGAGAAACGACACGGACAACATCATGACGAATTTCTACGTCAACTACGCGCCGAAAACTCTTTACGCAAAGCATATCGCACAGACAGGTCAGAAAGTCGCGGGAAAAATCTATGAGGGCTTCCCGATTCTTACGCCTCATGCCTGCGGAGTCGAACGTTACGCCATCCTGAAGGCACATTACGAGGAAGGCGGGAAATCTGCTGATGGAATGGCTCACTTAATGGAGCGCGTGAAATATACCCAGTCTTATGAAGCTGATACAAATCCTTTCTGGTACACAGAGTATACTGAAGGAAATCTGACAATCGCACACTCTCCGATGGATTTCAAGGCAGATATTCAGTCAAGCATTGAGACATACAAGCTGCACGACAGGAACATTAACCCCAATAACTTCTGGCAGACATGGCACACATCGGTTTATGACCTCGCGAACAAGACACTGCGCCTCAACATTCAAGAGGATTACTCAAAGCATTACGACTTCAAATTAGACTAACGAAATACATTCAATGCCTCCTCAAAGACTGAGGGGGTATTTTTTTTGCATTTAATAAGCTCATAACCTATAATCAGCATCAATCTTTTCACAGAAAGGAAGCAAGAAATTGAACAAGAAAGTTTTTGCATTGGCAGTGATTGCTGTCATGGCCTCAACGTTTGCGGCTTATGCGGAGAATGCTCCCGATTATTCAAAGAAGGAAAGCTGGTACAAGCTCCCCGAAATCACAAAGGACGCTGATACGTTCTACATCAACTCAACGTCGTATGTATTCGACAGCCTGAAAGAAGATTCACCCGAATATGCTCCGCTCGACAATGAAGAAATGTTAGCGCGGTATCCGGAAGAATATTTAGTTCACGCAACTGTGTTCGAGGAATGCACAAATATATTCATGCCGTATTACCGTCAGGCGGGAATGAGAGTCATGAAAAAATCCTGGCTTGAGACTGGCGATATTGACGCGGCAATTTCAGGAATACCCTACAGCGACATAACAGCCGCGCTTGATTACTACTTCACGAACTGCAACAACGGAAGGCCGTTCATCATCGCAGGACACAGCCAAGGGTCAGCACTCGTAAGACTCGTACTCAAAAAATATTTTGCTGAACATCCCGATTACTACAAACGAATGATCGCCGCTTACGTAATAGGATACTCAGTAACAAAAGATGACCTGAAAAAATTCCCGCATTTGAAGTTTGCGACAGGTGAGACTGACACGGGAGTTATCATCAGCTGGAACACAGAAGGCTCAATGAACGTAAAACAAAACGCCTCGAATATTGTAGTACTTCCGGGGGCAATCAGCATTAACCCGCTGAACTGGAAGCTCGATGAGACTTACGCACCCGCAAGCGAAAATTTAGGCTCGCTCATTGTGAACGAAAAGGGAGAACACGTAATCGCTGACGTAGGAGCAGACGCGCAAATAGTTCTTGCACGCGGTGTTGTGGTAACGAACGCAAAAGCCGACCCAATGCCGGAAGAAGCCGCAAGAATCACACTGGAATATTTCGGGCCGGACGTAAGACACGATAACGATTACACGTACTACTACAGCAACATCAAAGCTAACGTAGCAAAACGAATCGCAGCTTACAAGGCCGGCAAGTAGCAGAAGGAAATCAATCATCACATTAAAGCCGTCGCATTCCGTGTGAGTGTGGCGGCATTGTTTTTTTGCGGCAATCGAAATCGCAGACTCTAATTCACAGCCACGAAAATTTTTTATTTCATACTGTATAATTTTTTCTGCAAAGTAAGGTGCGGAGTCGTTGTGCCTGAAAAAAATTTTTTGTATCGGAGGTATTAATCTCATGCACAAAATTAACGTGAGACTTTCATTGTTGATTTTTGTATTGTCGGTTGTCCTTCAGTGCTCGGGGATTGCACAAGCAGCGCAGACATTGAGCAGACAAAAAATCGAAAGACATTGATGACATTGTCAAATCAGTGAACGGAGAACTCGCAATCTCTAAGAAGGGTCTAATCACCATAAGAGGCGGGAACTACACAACCAGCGGCGGCTTCGATGATAGGGTAGACCGAGGCCAAGCAACAGGCACATATTATGATGTATTCGCCACAGTGTTCAGCAGGGACGCTACACCCTCTAAAGCCTGCAAGATTTCTTCATATCCAAGATCCGGTTCGTTCGTTAATGATCTTAATAATGGTTTCTTCGATGCGCCTAATTATTTTGCCCCTGCTGTATCGCGCAGACTGTACAACGGCAAAAGAGCGTTCATGTTCCATAACATAGCTAATAACGGCGAACTCAAGTATTACTTCAAGACACTTTCCAACACCATAACTTCACATGACAACCGCCAGACACCTGATGAGCGCATGAATTACGTACAGGTTTCGGATTTCGGGGAATATACACCGAAGGCGATCCCAAGCAGTTATGACATAAAATTTGCCATGCAGGTATATGGAACGGGTGTTATGGAAGTAAAGGGCTATGAGAACGAAATTTTTGTTGTTGCAGTCGGAGGTAACCCCACGTGTGGCAGACAAGACAATACGCCTTGAATTTTTCGCTGTCAGTGCTGACAATGCAGGCAATATGACTTTTGTGCCTTTAACGGCATTGACGCACGAAACTCCTTTCAGAGATACAGAAGGAGGTGCGAGAATAGTATCATTGGCTGTCGGAGATTTTGACGGCGACAAATACAACAACGAAGTAGCTCTGACGATTACCACGGGACAAGAGCTTCGTCTTTTCGTTTACAGGTTGATTGTCTCGGACGGAAGTTTGGCACTGAGGTCTCTGGGTGATCCAAAAGGGATTCTCGTTCACTCAACAAAGCAGTGGGGCTATGAGCTTGAGAGTCAGCCTGTATCAGATACGGTAGCAGGAGATTTTGACGGAGACGGCACGAGCGAAATTGCTGTACTTTTCAAGGACGTATGGAGAGCAGAAAAACTCAAACACCACAAAGGCTGGCCGTAGGGACCCTACTTAGGCAACATACACTGCAAGGTTCAGTTCATAAGTGGAACGCTGAGACAGGCACTTTCGACACGGCAGAGACCATTAAGGATTACCACGGTGAGAAAGACGACAAAACAACAGCCACAGGAGTTGTAGGACTGAGGGCAGTTACTGCTGACCTAAACGGAGACGGCATGGACGAAATCGCTACTGTTCTGGTCGGATATTCCCATCGTAAGGATTGGAATGGTGTGGGTATGAGAGATACTGAGTTTTGTGTTTACCCTCATCTTGCGGTCTGGAAATTTGATAAGGGAATAACGCCAATTCATGATGACGCTCACGTGAAGGGTGGAGTCAACACATTTTACAAATACGATTTCGGGCCTCTGTACGACCTCATCAAGGGTCAAAAACCACTTCTCGAAAGGGATCCTATCTTGCGTTTTTGGTCCCACAGAGACAGTTGGCCGGATGATGGTATTGAGAGAAGAGCCGGTATACCCCCAGAGCTCATACAATATATGTTTGGTCTGCAGTATTTATCAATAGCGGCAGGACCTTTCACCGGAACACTCGGCACGTTTAAGACGGTCGATGATATTGCAATAGCGTGGAAATCCGGACAAACCGCTTCGTACCAGAAAGAGAAAGAAGTTTGGTTTGACACAACAGGTGCTGACTGCGTAACAATCTTCAAGACGAAACTTAAAAGCGACAAGGACGGCAATAAAAGTTTTGACGGTTTCGAGGACGGAAAACTTGCACTGCAGGACAAATCTACGGCTAACGACAAGTACATTAGAGCATTCCATGCGGGGACTAGCACATTGCGCGGACTTGTAGCCGTTGACCTTGCCAGCGAGGGAGTCGAACTCGGCAGACCTGTACACATTCGGAGGGACGCAAACAGAAGTTATATCGCGGCTATCAGCGCAATTCCCTATCACGTTGATACGATCAGCATGGACGGAACAGCACTTACTGAACAGCCCATAAACTTCACCTACAGCGATGCTTCTAACGGCGGCAATATGACTGTTACATACGGAGAAACAACGACTGATTCTAAATCAAACTCAGTGCAGCAGGATTTGAGCCAGTCAATTGAAACGATGTTTTTGGCCGACCCTCAGGCAAAAGGCGGATCAGCGTTTGAAAAAGTGAAGGGGCTTATAGGATTTTCGTCTGGAATCGCCGGTTTCATACAAGGTGCGAAAATCGAAAGTATGACTACGGAGCAAAAGCGAGAACTTGTCTGGCGGCCGGATGCCAGCACCCCCCTGGACTTGCTCGACGGCCTTATGGGGTTCATTTCGGACAGAGTTGACAAGATTAACCAGCTCACTAACGATAACGCAACAACGACAATGATTGACAAGAACATAATGACAACGACACACGATGCAATTTTTTACACTTCTGCAAAAAGGCATATATGGCGTTATCCCGTTATGACGAGACCGCTTCCGATGTGGCTTGCTGCCGGCCAAAGAATTGACTCTACGCAAATTCAATACCCTGACACCGTGAGCGGAGACAAGCAGCTTTTCATAACGTTCACAATGAGCGAAAACTCATCGCTTAACGTGACAACGTCGACAAGTGATTCTGAGTATCAGCCGCTTCATGAGGAGGGCAACTTCTTCTCATATCCGTCTCGCATTGCAGATGTCGAAGGCTATAATGAGGCGGGAGTTCTTGGAAAGGAGAACAATTGGGACTTCAGCAACGTTTACTACAATACATCAATTACTTTTGAGAAAGCGTCGGGTGATATGCAGCACACCGAAACGAAAGTTACTCCGAGCGGGTTTACTCAATTTATATCTTTCTTTGAGAGACTCTTCAAAGGGGATAATACAAAGAGTGTCATCAATATGCCCAATACGGACAACCCCAAGACTTTCACGAAGAAATACAGCAAGACCGAAAAAATCAACTACACCTTACAAGGCAGCCCAGCCCTTACAGGTAATATGGCAGCGGATCATAAAGTCAAAATGCTGCCGTTTGTAGCCAAAGAGGGAGCTATGACGTTTGCAACTGCTGTAGAACTCGGCACAAAGAATTATGCTATGTTATGGGACATAAGCAGCCTGTATCAGCAGAAGCCAGACCCGTCTTTGTACCTTCCGCGTAAGTTCGTCAAGAAGAGCGTTTTCGAGGCTAACCGCCAAGACAAGACAGCAATGATGATCAGGGGAATAAGATTCTATGCGTCAGATTTTGCATTCTTCACGGATAACAGACTCGTGAACGGACAGAATTATGAAATCCGTGTGCCTCTGTACAACGCGAGCTTCAAGGATACCGGGGATTTCGTAGTCCGTCTCTCATGGATAGACAGTAATGATGATTTTCCTGCTGTAGCCAACAATAAAGTTACCAAGCATTCTATCGGAGAAATAACCATGAGTCTCGGCGGCTGGAAAAACGGCTCGAATAACAACAAGGGCTGGGCGGTCTTCAACTGGACACCGAATATCACATCGAGTTCTGCGCCTATATGGGGTCCAAATCAGAACAAAGAATATTATCTCTATGTTGAGATTGACCCAAAGAACAATCTGCATGAAGTCCACGAGGCGCGTTACTTATCCGGCGACGTAAGGATTAACGATTACGGCGGAAATAACACGGGCTTTTATCCGTTTTACGCCTACAATACGAGCGATTCCAGAGTGTCAGTCAGCGAAAATGTCATGTCAAGCGCTGTCGCCCTCACTCCTTTGTACTTCACTGACAGCGACGGCAACAGGATAAACGATATGGCCTCATTCATTCTCGCGCACAAAGACGAATCGTTTGTACCTGTAACGGCGAACTTCAATTACAGCGGCTCAGAATATCCCTATGCTTTCTTCGGAGGCTATATATTAACGCAGTCAGGAAAGCAGAAAGTTCCGGGCGCGGGCATTAATACAATAGTTGACCTCGATTCACTCGGCTATGAGGATATAGACGAAGTGTTTATGGTGCAGGATATCGTGCTGTTCAACGGACTCAATCAGGTTACATTCACCATTTCGCCGACACTGTTATTAAACGATGTCTCGAATGAGCTGATGGCTAAGGCAGGTTTAATCACGTTCGGAATACAGAAATATGGTGAAATTGAAATACTTTCCTCAGACGAAGAGTTTTACGAGGGCGAAGATCCGTATTTTGAGCTTGATCCAATTCCTGACAATATCGTTTCATCACCGACTGCAGAATCTCACACTTTCACGGCAAACGAAAATGTTTCCTGGATAATTTCGAGCGTAAAGTTTCAGGGCAATATTGCAGCTTCTGATTCTGATGACAGAGATTATCTTGACATAACCATTGAGACCGTCAGCGGGGACGAACTTATAACGGACAACTACGGCCAAGAGGCTGTTATAACTGTCAGCTCAATCGCAGGCCTGACACCCAAAGGCGAATACACGATAACCGTTCAGAGATTCACAGACGAGGACGACGAATTGAAAGACGCGGGAGTCGTGAACTTCACCGCGAAGAATGCCGCAGAAGACGGCGGAAGCGAAAGCGTAAAGATACTTTCATCATCAGGCGGAGGCTGCGACACCGGGCTTGCCTAGGCAACATTTGCGTTATTGCTCGGCGGTATAATGGCCTTCAGGAAGAAACGCTAAACGATAATGATAAAGCCTCCTCTTTGCGGGGAGGTTTTATTTTGTGAATTTCTTGCGCGCTATGATAAACTAAATCACATCGCAAATAATTTTTTAGCAGTTTACAGCAAGAAAGAGGAATTTTTTGTCATGGATATTGCCCGCGCCAGCATCAAGCGTACAGTAGTTGTACTTTTCATTTGCCTTCTTATTTCTCTTGGCGGTGTATCTGCCTATTTCAGCATCGGTAAACTTGAAGACCCAGCCTTCACAATCAAAACCGCAGTCGTAACAATCATATATCCAGGCTCAACAGTTTACGAGGCCGAACAGGAAGCCGCCAGCAGAATGGAAGACGCAATTCAGGCAATGGGTGAAGTAAAGAGAATCCGCACCCGTTCTTCTCCCGGTTCAGCAACAATTTACGTTGACATCAAAGACGAATATACTACCGCTGACCTTCCGCAAGTCTGGAACATTCTCAGGCAGAAAGTCAATGACGCTCTCGTCAATCTCCCGGCAGGATGCACAGTCGTAATCAACAATGATTTCGGTGATGTATTCGGCCAGTATTACGCGCTCACAGGAGACGGCTACACAATGAGGGAGCTTTACGATTACGCGGACTTCCTCAAGAAAGAGCTTGTATTAGTCCCGGAAGTCGCAAAAGTCAGCATAGTAGGTGAGCAGACAGAAGCAGTTTACGTTGAGTTCTCATCAGCCCGGCTCCGTTCGTTAGGAATCTCATCAGCAACAATCTTCGACATACTCAATCAGCAGAACTCACTCTCAGTTATGGGAAAAACTTTTTACGGCGAGCAGTACGTAACAATAAACCCTACAGGAGGAGTCATTAACGTTGAGGATTTCGGCGAGACTGTTATCGGAGGCGGCGAGGGCCATCTCATAAGGCTGAAGGAAGTCGCAGAGATTCGCAGGGCTTACGCTGACCCGCAGACTATGATGATGTTCTTCAACGGACAGCCAGCTCTGGCACTCGGAATATCTACGGTTACGGGCGGAAATGTCGTTACTATGGGCGAGGCTGTAGAGAAAAGACTTGAGGAGCTTGAAGAGGACTGCCCAATAGGCATGGAGCTTGCACCGATCTATATGCAGTCAGACGGAGTCGTGAAGTCCGTAAACGATTTCGTAATCAACCTCATAGAGTCGCTAGTTATAGTTGTAGGAGTCCTTCTTGTGTTTATGGGAGTGAGAAGCGGACTCATAATTGGTATTGTCCTTCTTCTGACGGTCGCGGCGACTCTCATCGTCATGAATCAGCAGGGGATTTTCTTGCAGCAGGTCTCACTTGCGGCCATGATTATCGCGTTAGGCTCGTTAGTCGACAATGCCATAGTCGTAACTGAGGGAATGCTTGTAGGAGTCCAGAACGGTCAGTCAGCAGAAGACGCAGCCTCTGACACTGTATCGGGGTCAATGTGGGCGATGTTCGGCGGGACTGTCATCGCTGTTCTTGCGTTCGCGCCAATAGGATTATCACCAGACAGCACGGGCGAATTTTGCCGGAGTTTGCTTCAGGTTGTCGGAATATCTATGATGCTCAGCTGGCTTTTTGCTATCACGGCGACTCCCGTCATCGGAAATCTCATGCTCAAGCCCCCGAAACAGTCAGGAGGAGACCCATACGGCAGCTTTTTGTTCAGGGCTTACAGGTCATTTCTTGAGTTCTGCCTTCATTACAGGATGATGACAATTGTTGTTGTTGTGATAATGTTCGCGTTCTCTGCTGTTGTTCTGATTACGTCAGTCGAAAAAGTGTTCTTCCCGTCGTCAACAGCAATGTATTTCGTCGCGGATCTGTGGCAGCGCGAAGGGACATCAATAAACGTTCAAAGGGACATGACAGAAAACCTTGCCGAACGACTCATGAAACGCCCCGACATCAAGAACGTTACGACCACAATCGGAAGCGGTAATTTGCGTTTCATGCTGACATATTCACCGCCTGACGCTGATAATGCATTCTCGGAGCTTCTAGTAGAAATAAAACCAGGAGGAGATCCTAAAGCAATCCTTCAGGAGACTCAGCGAATCATTGATGAAGAAATGCCCGGTGTGATTGGAGTCTGCAAACTCTTCTCAAAGGGCGCGAGCATGGCTCCTGTCATTGAGGCAAGATTTTACGGCGATGATCCCCTTGTGCTGCGAAGCCTCGCGGAAAAAGCACGGCAAATCATGGAGCAAGACCCTATACATAACTGCGTGAGACTCGACTGGTACGACCGTGTTACGGTTTTCCGGCCTCAGATCCGCAAAGACAGAATGCAGAGCTTAGGACTTACACGCCCGATGATAAACAACGCAATACTCACAGGCACTTCAGGCGTAACTGTCGGGACATTCAGGGACAAGAACAAATCACTTCCGATTCTTTTCAGCCTCATTCCTGAAGAGCGCAACAAGATTGATGCTTTGCAGTCATTGCCGGTATGGTCTCCGTCAGCAAAAAGGGCTGTAACTTTAGGCTCGGTGATTTCTGACCTTGAAGTCTCGTATGAAGATGAAGTAATCATGCGCAGAAACAGAAGGCGAGTCCTAAGCGTAGTGAGCGATGTAACACTCGGAAGCAACGTCTCAGAGATGCAGGAGAGAATACGCGCGAAAATCGAGGCTATACCGCTGCCATTTGGTTACAGGTTTGAATGGGGAGGAGAGGACGAAAGCCAGAAAGACGCAATGAACGGAATGTCAAAATTATTCATGCCGTGCTTGATTCTGATGTTCACGATAATGGTGTTTCTGTTCAACGGATTCCGGCAGCCCTTTATCATTTTCGGCTCGATACCGCTGATTGTCATCGGAGTCGTTATTGGTCTCGTTATGGCGCACAAGCCGCTTGATTTCCTCTCAATCGTGGGAATCTTAAGCCTCGTGGGAATGCTCGCGAAAAACTCAATCGTACTTCTTGACCAGGTAGCCAGTGATTTCGCTTCAGGCAAAGACCGCTATCTTGCAATCGTTGAAACAGGCGTAAGCAGACTCAGGCCCGTATCAATGTCAGCAGTTACAACAGTGCTCGGAATGATCCCGCTTATTTGGGACAGCATGTTCGGCCCTATGGCTGTAACGATTATGGGAGGACTTACGGTCAGCACGATTCTTACGATGGTATTCATACCTGTAATGACTGCGGTTGCGTATAACGTACCTAACCCGGGCGAATACAGAAGCGATGACAGCGACGAAGAAGAGTATGAAGAGTAAAAATTTTTGCAGGAAAGGTGATAAACATGAAGAGACTAATTGAGATAATAATTCTGGTAGGCTTGGTATTCGGAGCATACAAGGGACTCGAATTAATGCGCGGGCAGGAAGAGGAAGTGAAGCCGAAAGAAGTCGTGCGTCCCGTGAAAACCATAACACTCAGAAGCAACGGGAAGGGCGGATTGTGGCAGTACTACGGAACATTGCAGGGAGGAAGGCGCGTTGATTTGTCGTTCAGAGTTGCCGGGCCGATAAGAAGCATACGAGTCGAAAAGGGAGCTTCCGTGAAGAAAGGCCAGCTCCTTGCGACTTTAGACCCCCGCGACTATCAGACACAGTTGAAGCAGGCGGAAAGCAATCAGGCTCAGGCTCAGGCGCAATACGAAAACGCGCAGGCAAACTTCAAGCGTTATGAGAATCTCTACAAGCAGAAAGTCATAGCACGCTCACAGTATGACACGTACAAGACCCAATTGAATGTAGCTGAGTCATCGCTCAATGTAGCAAAGGCCGCAGCTACTGCCGTACGTGACTCGCTGAAAGATACTGAGCTGCGCGCGCCGTTTGACGGGGTAATTGTTGACAGGCTGGTAGAAAGTTTTCAGGACGTAACAGCAAAGCAGACGATATTTATTTTGCAGGACATCTCCATGCTTGAGATCGTCTTCAATGTCCCTGACACCGACGTGATATGGGCCTCAAAAGCGACATCGTTAAAGCCGTCCTCAATCCGCGCAAAATTCGACGCGATTCCCGATGAGTCATTCCCTCTCACGCTGAAGGAGTTTGTTTTGCAGGCTGACAGAAGCACAAACACTTTCCCGGTAATCGGCGTAATGCCCCAGCAAAGAGACGTGGCACTCCTTCCCGGAATGACAGCGACTGTCGAGGTTGAAATCTTTGACTCAGCAGGCGGGGAAAGAGTCTTCACAGTTCCGCAGACTGCTGTTGTTTCGAGCGGCGACAAAACATATGTGTGGCAGTGTGAGAACAACGCGGTCAAACGAGTCAGCGTGAGGCAGAATACTCCGCACAACAACGGCTTCATTGACATCACAAGCGAGCAGCTCAGGGACGGAAATAAAATCGTCGTGGCCGGAGCGCATCTCCTTCATGAAGGCCAGAAAGTGAGAATGTGAACTCCTCTCAGCCTCATATGCTTTTGTCCCTTTCCTGAAAATTACGGGAGAGGGATTTTTTTTGCTGCTGTATTAATACAAGGGAGAATATTTTATGCGGCTGATATAATGAAAGTCTCCCCAAAGCCGCGACATAATATTTTGGAGATGATGAGATGAATATTTTTGCGGTAGTCAGCACAACATCGGCAGAACGTTTACGAATGAATATCAATGCGGCAAATAATCCCCTCAGCACGGAAGATATTGCATACTTGGAGTCATGACGGCCATGAAGATGAAGCAGGAATTTTTGCGGCTCGTGTTTCTTTTCTGCGGACTAACGGTTGCGCATCTTGGTGTTACTCTGTTCCTTCTCGCGAATCTCGGCGCAGATCCTTTCAACGTTTTCGTTCAGGGACTTAATCATTTAATGAGCGGCTTCAACCTGACGCACGGTATAATTCACATGTGCGTCTCCTTCATGATAATACTTGTCCTGCTTGCTACAGACAGAAGCTACATCAAAGCGGGAACGGTTATATGTATGTTCTGCGGAGGCCCGATAATAGATTTCTTCATGTGGCTGCTTGAGGGTCTTGAGATAGAAAGCGCGGGATTGGTGATTAAGATTCCTGTTTTGATTCTCGGCTGTGTAATTCTTGCTTTCGGTATGACAATCGTAATAAGGTCAGAAGCAGGAACCGGGCCGAATGATTTAGTCGCTGTTGTGATAAGTGAAAAGTGTCATTTCAATTTCGGGCTTACGAGAGTGATAACGGACAGTATATTTGTTCTTGCGGGCTTCATTATGGGCGGCAAATTCGGAACAGGCACGATAATATGCGCTTTCCTGGTCGGGTTCGTTGCTGACTTTTTCATGCCATATTCGCAGAGATTAATAGACTTGGGACTCAAGCTGACTGATTAATGAGCACAGCAGGTATCATAACGCCCCCGGCATAAAAGCTGAGGGCAATTTTTGTTATTAAAGTATGTTTGTGTCGATTCCGTATTTCACGAGCAGAGACGCAAAATCAAATCCGTTAATCAGGATTATGCCTTTTTCGGCAGCATATTTTTTTGTTTCGCCGCTGAACTCCTGAGTCATATTTATGAGAATGTTTATCTGCTTTTCGTATCCTTCTGTCCTGACAAGCTGAAAAGCACCCTCAATATCATTATCATCAATGCCCCTTTTGTTTTTCGCCTGAACATGTATCACCGGCACAAGCTCCCGTGAAAGTTCCGATGAAAGTTCAGAAATACTTTTAAGAAGCGTATTGTCCGTAAACGACTCAAAAACTAAATCAACATCAGCCCCCTGACCGTCATATATATTGCTGTTAATGCATCTGTAACCGCATCTTGTGAAAAGCTCCTCAATGATTCTTTCAAGCTGTTTGGCTTCCCATCCGTTTATGACCCCGATAATGTTCATCAGGTAATCATTTCTTGCGTCAATAACTTGCTTTGAAGCCGAGAGAACTTCAAGCGGAGTTTTTACGGCGTGAGTGTCCGAGTCTGTTTTTTTCTCTGCGATGAGGCTTTCAGCTGCTTCGATGAAGTCTTCATTATGGACATTGTTTACTGCTTTGCGGTATGCCTTGAATTTTGCGCTTACTGTCTTTGAAGAGTCATTGAGGCCGTATGAGAAGCTCCCGATAAGTTCAACGCCTATCATATGACCGAAATCATTGCTTTCATCATCCCGGTATCCCTCTGTAGAAATCGGCGCGAACGAATAGCCTTCTGTGCATCTCACAATTGTAAATGTGTTCGCCCATTCGTCAGACGTTTCCCAGTCCCCCAGAGGAGAGTCAATATTCAGTTTCGGAATGATGAGAGTATCGCCCGGCTTCATGTCCAGCATAGGACGTATTATCCTGTAGCGGCGTTCCCCGTCATCGTATGTCCGCGCAAAAATATCTTCCCCGTTCCTGAGATCCGTGCCGTCACAGCCCCATCCCTGACGGAGTACTTTGTGTTCCTGAAGCTCTTTCTTGATCAGGTCGTAGCAGGCACCGTAATCAATTCTGAAAACGTAAAAGCCCATATGATTTTCTCCTTTCATGTATATATTTTTTTTGAAAACTTTAATATCATAAACCGTTCAATATTTCCTCAGCGAATCCCTTCACGATCTCTTTCAGCTCTTCAGGCTCAATCACGATCACATGAGGCGCGCCAGACATTACCCACCTCGCGAACTCATAGAGATTCGGAACTTCCGCTGACAATATCACGCCTCCTTCTTCGCACTCTTCAACCTTCTGCGACGGATGCCACTTCACCTCGCGGAACGTCTGCGCTAATGGCTCTGAGATTCTGACCTTCACGGGAATTTTTTCATGTCCCGGGATAACATGCCACGCCGACAATGTATAGTCCTCCGTGAATCCTCCGTCTTCAGGCTTCACATACCCTTCATCACTTATTGACGCGCTTATTATCCGGCTGATTCTGTGAATGCTGAGAGTGTCATGCTTGTGATTGTACGAGGCCATGTACCACGCATTGCCCCTGAAGTAAAAATCATACGGTGATAACGTCCAGTGCTTTGGCATTTTCCCCGGCGATGAGTAAAGAATGTTCACGGCTTTCTGCGAGCGTTTTGCCTCAACGAGAGTCCCGAAAATTTTTGCGTCAACTTCCGCGACTGGTATAGCATTGAGAGTCGATCGCGTTATCTCTGAACCTAGCGACAGAATTTCACCGGGCATATAGTTTCCGAGCTTCTCAAAGAGTGAGCGTGCAGAGTCTTTCAGGTGTGGCAGGAAATGTACGGCCATGTTCAAGCCCGCGCTCAAAGCTGTAATTTCGCTCTCGGTTATTCGCAGGTTCAAGTGAAATATTCCGGCACTCTCCATTACGTATAACTTGCTGTGAATGTCGTAGCGTATATCAGCTCCGTATATACCCCTGAGATAATACAGATCATTCTGAAGCGTCCTGTTGCTTCTGTATTCGCCAGCTGAGAATATTTCGTCATGAGTCGCTCTCACTTTCGACTGAAGGAACGCCATCACCCTCGACAATCTGTCATGACGCACTGAGGTCATATCTTTAGGCATTGAGTCCATACCTTTCACTGACCGGCAGAACATACCCGCATGAAGGGCAGTAAGAAGTTCTGCGCTCTAAAATCCTTCCGCATTTCGGGCAGGGCTTTTCATTTCCCGTTACAGGTTCTGAGTCATTCACCGCGTTTTTGTCCGTCAGCTTTACTCCCAATGAGAGAAGAGCTTTCACCGCTTTAACATTCCCCGCGTCAACAGCAAGACTCATCAAGCCATCGTGAATATCAGCTCCAAATTCAGCGAGGACTCCAATCACATTTGAGTCCCATTCGTGATAGTCTGACGTAACAGCGAGCATTGCGGCATTCTGATTGTGAATGTTGCGGGTGTTAATGTCTGCTCCGTTCTTGACGAGGAATTTTACGGCCTCTGCTTTGTTGAAGAATACAGCGTACATTAACGGCGAATAACCGAGCCACGTCTTATAGTTGACATTCCCGCCGTGATTGATTGAGTCCTCAATGTCATTCACAGTTCCCCAGCAAGCCGACAATAACATTATCATATCCCAGAATCTTACCCATGTTCCGCCGTTGTCTGTTCCCGACTCTATCATCTCCCAAAGATGACTCAGCATATGACAGCTCAGCGGCCCTCCGTAATATTCCTCCCATCCGTCATAATGCTGAATGCTTCTGACGTTGGTTATGTCTGCGGGATCATGCTTCCATAAAAATTCGGCTATGAATTTTGCCTGCTGAAAGTTATCAAGCATGATACGTTCTCCCCTGTGCGAAAGAAATTCCCCGAACTGCGTATCACGGAGGCTGTGAATATCCGCGCCGTTATTGAGCAGCACATTCATCATTTCTCCGGGCTGATAGTAGCTATCACATCTTAAGGCGATTTCAGCAAGCGCGCTGTTTGTGTCATAATTCCCGGAAGCAATAACTTTCTTCAGGGCTTCGGGCGAATAACAGAGGCATAACGGATTCATTTCCTCAATATCTCTTCGATGACTCCAGTTTTCATTGATGACATACGTTAATTCGGCACCTTCAGGGAGGACTAACGGCCATGTGATTCCGGCTTCTTTGAGTATTCTTAGAATCTCCGCTCCTTTGTCGAGCCTGCGTTTTATGTCAGTGTGTTGTGGTGAAGGTTTGCTCATGGCTTCGGGGAAATCGTTAATCCTGAATGCGAGTCCTGCTGACACTCTGAGAAATTCTGACAGGGATTCGCCGTAATCAGGCACAATTTTTTCGGGGGAGATACGCTCAATGATTCCTCTTAGGGTCTCGGTGTCATATTCCGCAATCGAATCACAAAAAAGCCGGAGCGCGTGAGATTTGTTTGCTGGGTCAGTCAGAAGACTCTTCCAGTTGCGTCGGAAATCTTGATATTCATCGTCAAAGACTTCACGGAGTGTACGAGATTCGGAAGGGTTAATTTTTGCCCCGGCGTTAATCATCATGGGCAGGACCTCGCGCAGAAATGTCCGCACTTCTTCCGACTCTGAGAAGAAAGAATCGGCAGAGTTAAACATAATGTCAAGAACGGGTTTTATTCCGCAATCGTCAGTAAAGTCCGTGTTCACATTCGCCCCCGCGTCAAGGAATGTGCGAACTATATCCGGGCGGGCGTATATCCATCTTGCGGCATTCGTGAAAGGAGTCATTCCGTTGTCGGCTGAAGCGTTAATGTCAGCTCCGTTTGCGAGAAGCAACTTCAGGATTTCGTGCGCGTTGTCGGTGTCTTTGCTGAAATCAATCATCATAAGCGGTGTATATCCGTCAGTCTCAAGCTCTTTGGGGTTATGTCCCTTGCTGATGAATTGTCTGACAAGCTCAGGAGTTCCGAATCTCAAGCAGGCCGCAAAGAATGATTTTTCCGTGCCGAGTCTTTTTGTTCGCCCGTCGAGTCCGTTCTCAATCATGGCCGTGATGTTCTCTGCGCTTTCGTTCGCAAAGAGTTCGCACCAGCTCGTATAACCAGCGTCATACATGAGCGCGAAAATTTTTGCCGTGAATTTTCCGTCCTCGTTTGAATCCCATCTAGTTACAGACTTTACGCCATGACCGCAAATTTCTTCTAGTATATTCTCTTCAATCCCCCAAAATGCTTCATGATCGTATTCTGCAAGAGGCACAGACATTATTACGTGTGCCATTTTTGAGCCGTGAATATCTCCGCACATTTCCGCCGCTTTTCGTATTGCGCTATCTACGTCATCGCCGCTTCCTGAACCGTAATGCACCGTTCCCGCGTTCCTGAAAATGCCTGCGAGTATTCTTGCGCTGTTGTCTGCAATCTCTGAAATATCTTCCGCGATTCCCTGTGAAATGTCTTCTTCATTCCGTGTGAATATTACAGCGTCAGCAATATCGGCGAATCTCTTCACGTCATAATTTCCCGCCGGGATTCCTGCTGTTATGATTCCTGACTCCCGCGCTGATTCTGCGAGCGTTATTGCGTCATTGAGTTTCGACTCTGTTATGCCCGTTATGAGAATGAAATCTGAGTCCTCAAAGTCATTCAGCGTTTCATTTTTCAGAATGTCAACTACTTTTATCATGATGAGTTTACAATTTCCCTTTGTCATTCATGGCCGCGAGAACTGACACTCTCACTTTCTCGCCTAAATCATCATCCATCACATGACCCCAAATCACCTGCGCTTCAGGGTCTGCTTTCATCTCTATCACGTTTGCCGCGTCTGACATATCTCTTAACATTACTTCCGTTCCTGTTGTTATGTTCACGAGGAATCTTTTTGCGCCTGAGACATTCCCGCACATTTCGCAGGCGATCTTTGCGGCTGTTCTTGAATCTTCTGCTGTTCCTGCTCCGAAATAAACCGTGCCCGCGTCCCTGAGTATCTCGTTCACGTCTTCAATGTCGATATTGACGAACCCGGTTTTTGTTACGAGGTCTGAGACTGCCTCAATGATTCTGCGTGAGGAGTCCTCAGTTTTTCCCGGCGAAAGTATTACAGCGTCAGCAATATCTGAGAGCCTCTTCATGTTCTGGTTCAGCGGATTGATGCTGCCCGATATGCTTCCTGCTGTTACGGATTCAGATGCCTTTGCTGACTCTGCGACTCTGATTGCGTCCTTGATGTTTGACTCTGTGATGTTCGTTATGAGTGTGAGACTTGCGTTCTCGGTGAAGCCTGATCGCCTGAAAGTGTCATGTGTGAATTGAGTCTCTTGATTCCCGGCCATGTCGATAATTTTGAAGTCGTCCATAATGATTCGTCCTCCTGAAATTTTTGCAGCAATAATACAACGAGGCAGCGAAAAATTAAGGTGCTGTAAAAATTTCCGCGCTGAAATCCGAAACTCAAAACGGAGCTATAACTTTCAGCAGGAGGCAGAAAATTATCATGATGATAGGGAATACAGCGAACACCATCAGCATGGCATATAAGAACCTCACAGCCACGAACAAAGCAATGGAGAACACATCACGCGCGCTTTCAACGGGGCTTCGTGCGGCAACGGCGGCTGATGATGCGGCAGGTTTCGCGATGGGTATAGCTATGTCGGCGCAGGTGGCGGGAGTCGACAGGGCGATACGAAACTCACAGGACGGTATATCAATGCTCCAGACAGCAGAAGGAGGACTCAGCCGTATAAACTCGGTGCTTCAGAGAATGAGAGAGCTTGCAGTTCAGGCGGCGAATGATTCTCTCACTGCCCAGGACAGAAGCTACATACAGGCGGAAATTGACGAACTCGCAAAAGGAGTCGACAGCGCGGCGGCAAGCACTACATTCAACGGAAAAAGGCTGCTTGACGGAAGCTCGACGGCTCAATGGACATCAGACAACGCGGCAACAAGCCTCAAAATCACGGGGGCAATCACGATCACAGACGAGTACGGCCAGAAGAAAGCCACCGAAGGAAACTACAGAATCGAAATACGCGCAAAGCCGGGGCAGGGCCAGGTTCAGAAAACAAATATCATTGAGCTTGAGTCACTTGAAGAGACAATCACGACTGAGACAGCACCGAAACGGGACAAGGACGGAAATATTATCACTGACAGCAGCGGGAATCCTGTAGAAGTCAGCGTTTCAGTTTCAGAGAAGAGGCTTCACCCTGCGACCCTCGAAAAAATAAAATCCTTCACGAACGCAAGCGGAGTATCATACTTCACAGAGCCTCAGACAATACGAATAACTCAGGGCGACGGAAAAACCGCAAGCATTGTAGTTTACGGAGGAGATACAGTTTACGATGTCAGGCGGAAGATTAATGATGCGATTGCAGATGACTTAGGGCAGGGGAAATATGTCGACAACCGTGAAAACTTCTGCACAATTTCTGACGGGACTCCCCAGACTTCAGAAGCCGTTTCAACAAAGAACCCTTCACTTACACCCTACAAAGACATGCAGGAGCTTACTTACGAGCGCGACGCTGACGGAAAATTAATACTTGATTCGGACGGTAGGCCAAAGGAAATTTATACCCCCGTGCAGTCTGAAAAGGGAACAATCATAATACGCAGCGCAGTGGCAGGGAAGGCCGGTGAGCTCACATTCAGCTCCGACAATGAATCGCTTATTGCCGCTCTGGGACTCAATACGATTCAGCAGGCAGAAGAAAATACATTCACCGCATCAGTGTATGACTCTCATACTGGCAAAGTGCTCGCGAAGAACGCCCAGACAGACGGAAATGTAATCACAGGAATCATTCACCCGAACGCTAATGTAGAGTTCGACAACATGGCAAACGTAAAAGTCTCGTGGTCTGAGACATCAAAACGCTACGTAATGGAAGGCGACACATCAGCATATGAGACAACGCTTCACATCAAGGACAACAGCACGGCATTCCAGATCGGGCAGGGGCGCGGAGAAGATATATACATCAACATCGGGGACATGAGGCCGGAAGCGCTCGGCATACATTCAGTTGACGTTACTACGAGGGAGAATGCCTCAAGGTCAATCAGCATACTTGACGCGGCAATACATAAAGTCAGCGTTCAGCGTTCAAAACTGGGCTCATACCAAAACGAACTGGAGTACAACACGAACAGCCTAACGGAGACGAGCTTCCAGTTGCAAAACTCGGAGAGCAGGCTCAAAGATGCTGACATGGCGTTGAAGTACATGGATTTTGTGAAGCTGCAAATTCTGAGTCAGACCGGGAACTCAATGCTTTCACAGGCGAATCAGAATGCCCAGTCTATAATGAGGGTAATGAATTTCTAGCAGTCGGCAAAAAAATAGCGGTTCATGTTGAGGGAATAAACCTTCAGCACAAGCCGCTAAAATTTTTTGTGTTAATCTACAGTGAGCCTTCACGCATCCATTCGGCAAGCTCAAGGGCATAATACGTGATAATAATATCCGCGCCGGCCCTCGCAATACACACGGCAGACTCGCAGGCAATATTCTTTTCATTGAGCCAACCATTTGAACAAGCAGCCTTCATCATTGAGTATTCACCGCTCACACAATAGGACGCTACCGGGATATTCACGGAAGATTTCACGGTCTTCAGCACATCAAGGTAGGGCAGTCCCGGCTTCACTATGATGATGTCGGAGCCTTCTTCAGCGTCAAGCAATGCTTCCTTCACGGCCTCGCGAACGTTGCGGGGATCCATCTGGTAAGTCTTCCTGTCTCCGAACGAGGGAGCAGAACCGGCAGCTTCCCTGAAAGGCCCGTAAAAAGCACTCGCATACTTCACAGCGTAGGACATAATCAGAGTGTCAGTCATTCCCGCATTATCGAGAGACTCACGAATCGCCCGCGTATGTCCGTCCATCATGTCGGAAGGCGCAACAATATCCGCTCCCGCCTGAGCCTGTGAGACTGCAACACGCGCTAATATCTCAAGCGTTGAGTCATTGTCGACGTTATTACCCTTCAGGAGTCCGCAATGTCCGTGTGATGTATATTCGCAGAGACACACATCACCGATCAGAGTCAGTCCGGGAAATTCTTTCTTTGCCGTTCGTATTGCTGTCTGAATTACGCCGTCTTCACGCCACGCAGAAGAGCCTGTTTCATCTTTTTGTTCAGGAATCCCAAACAGTAACACGCCTCCTATTTTCGCATTCACGGCGCGTTCGAGTATCACGGGCAACATGTCGGGGCTGTAACGTTTCTGACCGGGCATCGCGGGAATGTCCTCGATGATATTTTTCCCTTCACGGACAAAAACAGGATAGATTAACATTGAGGGAGCTAAACGAGTCTCGCTTGTCATGTCGCGTATTGCCTGAGTGACTCGCAGCCTTCTCGGACGTATCATCATTGCTTCATTGCCTCCAGTCCGTCAGAAAGATATACAGATGGTTCATACTTGAGAATCTCACGGGCATATTCGATTGACGCTGACGAGTGAAGAATATCGCCCTCACGCGGAGACTCATAGACAGCTTTCACTTCATGGCCGGGAGAAAAGACCGCGTAAATTTTCGCAAGCAGTTCATTTAGTGTGGTCTCGACTCCGCAGCCAATGTTGAAGACTCTGCCGCTTGAGTCAGGACTCATTGCCGCGAGAATATTAGCCTTCACGACATTCTGAACAGCGCAGAAATCTCTTGACTGTTTGCCGTCGCCATATATCACCGGGATTTCGCCGGAAGTAACAGCACTGATCCATTTCGGAATCACAGCAGCGTATGCGCCTTTGGGATCCTGTCTCACTCCGAACACGTTGAAATATCGCAGGCCTGTGCATTCAAGTCCGTAAACCCTCGTGTAAAACTCCGCGCATAATTCATTGATGTATTTCGTGAGCGCGTAAGGGGATAAAGATTTTCCGGTTGACGATTCAACTTTGGGCATTGTCTCATCATCTCCGTACACCGCGCTTGACGTGGCATATACGACCTTTCGGACTCCGTTGCTCCTCGCTGCCTCAAGAATATTCATGAAGCCCGACGCATTATCATCAAAACATTTCGCGGGATCTTTCATTGAAGCCGGGACTGAGACGAACGCGGCATGATGAAGAACGTAATCGATGCCATTCATGACCCGGTTGCAGATCTCGGAGTCGTTAATGCTTCCTTCTGTGAACGCAAAATTTTCCGGGTGTCCTGACGCTTTAACGGCCATGTCTATATTGTGCTGATAACCTGTGCTGAAGTTATCGAGTCCCGTAACTTTCTGGCCGATTGAGAGCAATGCTTCCGTTAAGTGCGAGCCGATAAAACCTCCCGCGCCGGTAACAAGCCAGTGATATTTGCCGTCAACAGGAGGCAGAATTTTTTCGTAGTCTGTCATTTCTCGATAGCTGTGATTCTGAGTCTCCGTGTTCCTCTCGGTATCCTCACGACTACTTCATCGCCTACAACATGTCCGCTTACTGCCTGGCCTACGGGACTCTTCTGTGAGATTCTCTGAATGCCTGAAGCTGATACTGCCGCCCCGGATAATTCCTCAGAGCCTACAATTTCGTACGTGTAAATTTTTCCCTCGTGATCCAAATCCTTAATGCTGACTCTGAGTCCGACTCCTGCCTTCGTTGTGTCGAGTTTGTCCTCGTCAATCACTGTTACTTTGCTCAGTGTCTCTTCAAGGTCGTGTATCCTGTCTTCGAGTTTTGCCTGCTCCTCTTTTGCAGCCGCGTACTCTGCATTCTCGCTCAAATCTCCGAACGCTCGCGCTTCCTCAAGCTGCTTGGCAACCTCGAGCCTTCTCGCTGTTCGCAGGTGAGTCAATTCCTCGGACAGTCTTTCGTAACCGCTTCTTGTCATTTCGTGAACGTCATTTTTTTTCACGGGCATGATTTTTTCACCTTCACATTAGATTTTCATATTGTTTGCTAAAATACAGCGGCATTATTTTACACGAAAGGCGGCAATTACTAATGGCACAGTACGACAGCTGCACGCCATACGCGGCGGGAGTCGGCGGCATTGAGTCGGTCAATACACTCTTCCGCAAAGTCTATCAGTAAATGACACTCGGATTAGTCCTCACGTCAATAACAGCGTGGATCACAGTAGCAAGCCCGGCAATGATTCGATTCTTCTACGGCTCACGCGCTCCGTTAATCATTGCGGCAATCGCGGAGTTAGGACTCGTGTTTTACCTCAGCGCGACGATTGCGAAACATGACGCTTCAACATCACTATTGCTTTTCGGACTCTACAGCGTGCTTAACGGCATAACGATTTCATGTGTACTTCTCGTCTACACACAGGAGAGCGTATACACGGCGTTTTTGTCGACGGCGGGAATGTTCGGTGCAATGAGCGTGTATGCTATGTACACGAAGCGCGACATTACGACACGGGGAAGTTTCTTGCTTATGGGACTCTGCGGACTGATTATCGCGATGGTGATTAACATGTTGGTGGGGTCATCGGCGACTGTAACTGTGATAAGTGTGATAGGCATAATAATATTCACTGTCTTGACGGCGTATGACACCGCGAAAATAAAATCGCTTGCTGAAGATTCCGACATGAATAATTCAAGAACATAATAATACCCACTCGTCATTTTGGCTGAGGGGGTAATTTTTTTTTGTGGCTGAATATAATTCTAGTTTCTCAAGCTGTGAACAGACAATCTCTCTTAACCGCTGCGGGTTATTTCACGGACATCATTTTTCTTCACTGCCGAGATTTTTCACCTTTCACATTAGAATTTCATAATCTCTGCTAGAATATGGCCGTAATATTTTACATGAAAAAGGGAGATTACATTATGGCACAATACGACAGCTATACGCCATACGCGGCGGGAGTCGGCAGCATTGAGTCGGTCAATACACTTTTCCGCAAAGTCTATCAGTATATGGCACTCGGATTAATCCTCACATCATTAACAGCATGGATCACAGTAGCAAGCCCGGCAATGATTCGATTCTTCTACGGCTCACGCGCTCCGTTAATCATTGCGGCAATCGCGGAGTTAGGACTCGTGTTTTACCTCAGCGCGACGATTGCGAAACATGACGCTTCAACATCACTATTGCTTTTCGGACTCTACAGTGTGCTTAACGGGATAACGATTTCATGTGTACTTCTCGTTTACACACAGGAGAGCGTATACACGGCGTTTTTGTCGACGGCGGGAATGTTCAGTGCAATGAGCCTGTATGCTATGTACACTAAGCGCGACATTACGGCATGGGGAAGTTTCCTTCACATGGGACTCTGGGGACTCATCATTGCGATGGTGATTAATATATTCTTGGGTTCGTCGACGGCTGAGACAGTCATAAGCGTGATGGGCATCATAATTTTCATGGGCCTGACTGCTTACGACACTGCGAAAATAAAATCAATCGCTGAAAGCTCCGGCATGAATGATGATGAGGCAATCGGAAAAGTTGCGGTGATCGGCGCGCTTGCGTTGTACTTGGACTTCATCAACCTGTTCTTGTACCTGATAAAACTTTTCGGGAAGAGAAGAGACTAGAAAGAATACGAGAAATCCCCCCGGTGAAAGTGCCGAGGGGAATTTTTTTTTACGTTTTTTGCGCTGGTGATTCATTCGTTAGTCGTCTGAGTCCGACCTGTCGCGGAGACCGTTTCTCCACATGTCGGCTTTGTCCCGAAGCTCGCGCCTTTTCTCATCACTGAGTCTTGTATCTCTCGAATATTTGTCGAACGTATCGGCAATCGGTCCGCTTGCGCGGGATAAAAAGTCATTGAGCAATCCCATTTTCTTCACCCCCTTGCCTTGTATAATTGCGTCAATCTTAATCACACACTCAAAGAAAATCGAATGCATTTGATTCACACAAAAGGGAGCGTATATTCATGGCCAACTTCAGACTCACACGCCAGCAAATGAACAGGCTGAAATTTCGTTTTGAGCAGTTCCGTAATGCAAGGCTTCAAGTTCACAGGCTCATGAAGGAATACATTGACGACTACAAAAACTTTCAGGGAGACTCCTCAGACCGCCAGGAATATTTAGAGGGAAAATACATCATGCTTGCTCCGTCTCACAGCCACATAAAATTTGACGGTGAAGAGATTGTCCTATGGTCGCCGGATGATATAGCACTCTTGACCGGGCGGAGGCAGTCAACAATATCGCGAGTGCTTCAACGAATGCAACGGAGTCCGGGATGGCGTTCAAGGCTCGCGGCTCTCAGCGTCGACTCAATGTCCGGGAACAACAACAAGGTTTACATTTATCGGAGCGGAATATTTGATCTCATATTCGACAAGTACGAGGAAGAATATTTAGCACGTTACACACGGCCGCGCAGGGGAAATTCTGTCGACTCAAAAGAGGTCTTGCGCTTCTGGAATTATCTCAAGGACTCAAATTGTCATGATGAGTATGACTCTTACAGCCTGAGAGTCTCAGAGGCTGAACAAAATGATGCTGATGATTTTCCGCCAATGTCATTGAAAGATATTGCCATGTTAATTTTCAGGAAGATACTAACGCCAAAGACAGGAATAATTTTCCCGGTGATATTCGCCGTAACTCTCGCGGTTGTCAGAAGATGGCCGGCAATGATTCCGATCCTCGCAATAATTTCTGTGATTGTGATTCCCGTTTGCGCTGTGATGATTCGGACTCATCGGTTCAGAATCGGAGTCGCGTCAGACATCGGGGCGGTCGCGTTACTGTGCGGCGTATTCTTGGGCGTTGCTTCATTCTCGGACGGAGTAATCTACACTCCCGGCGGAAATGCTGTAGAGCTTTACGAACACGAACGGAGCATTGAGCTTTACGCTGACATGTGGAGGAATGGCCGCGTGTTTTTCCGTGTGATCTCTGACAAGTATGAAGGCATCAAGGAAGTATTCTTCAGAGTGAATGAGGGCGAATACAAATCGACGGGCTTCAATGAGTATCATTATCCTGTATTGATGATTGAGCCTGAGACACAGCACGGTGATATTAGCATTGAGGTGAAGTATATTGACGCTCGCAACAAAGAGTACGGGCCGTATAAATTTGTGTTTGATGTTGACGGTGAGAGGGAGAAACTAAAACGCAAAGCGGAAAATGACAGGCAGGAGTTCAAGCGCGAAAAGAAAGAAAAGAGCAAAAACAAAAAGTAAACCGTGAAGGGAAAATTTTCTGTGATAAAATAGGGGCGGCGGTGAGGGAGCTAGCATGACCCCTAACGCCATGAAACAAACACCCACGATTAACGGGTGAACCAGTCAATTAACAACAAGACTGTTTTCACGATCCAGAATACGGCAGCGGCGATTTTGTCAATCCGGTCAAGGAAAGTCCGCCGCTGTTTTTTTCCGGCTTTGCGCGTAACCTTTTTAGGCATCGCGTTCACCTCAATTCTACAGGGCGGCTCCCCGTCGACCGATGAGCCCTGTACCTCATCCGGGACTCCCTCGTGAAAATCATTATACCAGATAAAATTAGCACCTTATGTGATATGATACGTGCCATCCAGAAGATAGCAGTGGCGATTTTATCTATCCTGTCAGAGAGATTGCGCCGCTGTTTTTATTGCCCTTCATTATCTGCTACAATCCCACTAATCAATCACACACAGGAGGGATTTATTATGCGAAGGAATTTATCACTCGCACTAATTCTTGTTCTCTTTTTTTCTTTCACACCTTCTCACGCACTCTCTATACGCGACAACTACGACATAATCATAGCCGGAGCAGGCACAGGAGGAATCAGCGCGGCAATTCAGGCGGCCTCAATGGGCTCTGAAGTCCTCGTTGTAGAGTCGTCATCAATGCTCGGAGGCCAGGCAATCGCAGCAGGAGTCGCGAACATGGACGACCTTTCAGCGCAGAGGAGCGGAATATACGCCGACTTCATTTCGCGTGTCGAGGAGTATTACTCAGCGCGGGGAAAATCCATCGGAACAAGCTACTGGGATCCGAGAAATTTAGCCTTTGAGCCTCACATAGGACTGCGAATCCTTCAGGAAATGGCACGAGGCGAGGAAGCACCCGACATTCTTTACGGGTCAGAAATTATTGCCGTCGGAAAAGAAGAAGTTATTTCCGTCAATGGCGAGAACGTCAGCGAGGCTCCACGAATCAACAGCGTAATCATTAAGACTCCTGAAGGAATGAAGAATATCACCTGCAAGATTCTCATTGACGCTACAGAATACGGCGACATTCTCCCGCTGGCAGGCGCGGACTACAGAGCAGGAAACTCAATCACGCCCAACATTAACCCAAACGCTATGATTCAGGACATAACATGGACAGCCGTTATCAGGAAATACCCCGGCGGAGTCCCTGAGCACCTCAAGCCTAAATCACCCCTTCCCGGCTACGACATGGCCCGCATAAATTACGCGAATTATGTCGCTAAGGACGGCTTCACCTTCAAGGGACAATACCCCGTAAAGCTCCCGGTAGATTTCATCACTCACAACGTTTACAGAGGACTCCCCGACTCTTTCACGCCCGGAAATTTTGACGCAACACCAGAGAATTGGCCGTCAATCTCTAAATGCTCGGTCAACTGGGCTAATGATTTCCCCGGACAAAACAAGCTCGGAGACAAATACGGACTCCCAGTCTCATACTTGGAGGACAAAAACTTGCGCGCAAGGCTCGAACGCGACGCATTAATCAAAACTCTTCACTTCATTTACTACATGCAGAATGAGTTAGGCGAGTCATGGTCAGTTGATGAGAATGAATACGGCGAGCTTCAAGAGGCTGCAAAAGATCTCCCGGACGAATGGAAGATCATCGCACGTCATTTGCCCCCTGTCCCTTACGTCAGAGAATCACGAAGGGGAGTCAGTAATCACACGCTAATCTCTCAGGAACTCTTCAGCAACTCATTAAGCTACAAAGACGGGCGCGGAAATAATGAGTTTCAGGACGCAATCGCAATCGGCTGCTATCATCTCGACTTGCATCACACGGACATCGAGTCGGATATGGAGTCAGACTTAGGCGAGAAGCAAGCGTACATTGAGCAGCACAGGCCGCACGGAAATTTTCAGGTGCCAATGAACATTTTGATTCCCAGAAATGTTGACGGGCTAATACTCGCTGAGAAAAATTTATCGATGTCGAGACTCGTTGCAGGAGCTTTGAGACTTCAGCCAATCACAATGATGACAGGTCAAGCCGCCGGGGCTCTCGCTGCAATCTCTGTATCACGCAACATTCAGCCGAGATTCGTCAAGGCCGTTCACGTTCAGGAAGCACTGATTGATTCGGGGGCTAATCTCTCACTCTGCACTTACTCAGATGTTCCCGCTAATCACAAATACTACAAGGCCGTACAGATCGCTAACCTCTATAAACTTCTTGAGCCGGAAAAATATCCCGATACAGTGTCTTATGATGTCGGCTACGATATAACATTCGCGCTCGACAATCCCGAACTCGTGAAGGAAATAGCAGAAGGCAAAGACAAAGGACTCTTCAAGCCCGATGACATTCTCAGCAACAAGGACAGGGAGAGTCTCATTGCCCGCGTGAAAGAATTAACAGGCCGTGAGATTTCACTGAAGGAAGGAAATATTACGAGGGGTGAAGCTGTGAGTCTCGCTGTTGAAGAATTGAAGAAAAATTAGTGAGTCGATTCTGTTCCGTGAGTCTAAGAAGCGAATCGGCAATAAGTTCTTGATGACTATGAAACCGAATCAATCTCAAAATTTCAGAGAGTCGATTCTGTTCCGTGAGTCATAGAAGCGAATCGGAAATAAGTTTTTGATGAGTGCAAAATGAAAAATGTAAACTGATTCAGATGCATTCGATTTTTTGAAGCCGTTATGCAACACTAAGGGAGGCCAAACGCACAAAGGGGAAGCCTCCTTTTTGTTTGCAGAAATTACGCAATGAAAAATCGGTAAGCATTTTTTTTTTTCTAAGTATAATGTGCAATTATCCCTATACTTTTAAGAAAGGACTCATTCTGAATGAACAGCGAATATTCACGAGAAGTCGAAAAATTATCAGCGGCGTTTGATGATGCTGTCTCAAACTCAGAGGCATTCACTCAGCAGGAAAAATCATCGTTCAACAATGAAATCTCAAACCGTGTGCTTCCTCTTCTCAATTCACCCAAGCCGAAAATTTTGGTCTACGGAATCTACAACGGCGGCAAGTCTACCCTCGTAAACTCTATATGCGGGCGTGAAGTTGCATCAGTTGCTGACCGTCCCGAAACTCACAGGATTACAGCATATGACGCGGGAAAATATGTTCTTGTCGATTCTCCCGGCATTGACGCGCCTGAAGAAGACGAGAGAGTCGCGGACGAACAAATTAAAGCGTGCCACATCATTTTGTTTGTTGTCAGCTCAAAGGGAGGATTTGAGAGCGAAACGAATTACCGCAAAATGCTCGACCTTATGAACAAGGGCATACCGTTTATCATCGTCCTTAATGACAGAGGCGTGCCAACAAATGAGGAAGCACAGCACCGCCGCGAGCTTCAGGATATACGCAGCAAAATCATCAAGAACCTCACGAAGTACAGCGGGCGTAATGACATCGAAAGAAAGTATGAAGTGATTGTAGTAAATGCTCTCAGGGCATGGCGCGGAGTCTCGGAAAACAAAGCGGGCTTCATATCGAACAGCCGAATCACAGACTTAACATCAAGGATTGATCAGCTACTCGAAAGCAAAGAAGTCCTGAAAATGTATCTCGCTCCCCTCTCAGCACTTGAGGAAGAAATCAACAGGGCAGAAGAATTACTCACAGCACGTAAGGTAACGGAAGATTTTGCGCGCAGAAGGTCAGCACTTCAGCAGAGAGTCACGGAGCTTCATTCGAGCATGGAGAACGCAATACGATACACGGCCTCAAAGTATACGGAAGAAATTTATCACAGCTTTCTCGGCGAGGGCGGGCGGAATATTGCGGACATTAACGCAGAAATAGCGAGCGAGGTTGATGGCAAGTATAAAGTTTCTGTTTCACCTGTTCTGACGTACATACGTAAATCATTTGCTGACATAAACGTTACGGCGGACGAATCCGGGAATGTCGTTCTTGCGACTCCTGAAGTCAGCATGAAGCCTCGTGCGGTTTCTGGTGATGACAGCGGGAACTTGCCGGCATATTCGGACAAGAGCAGCCCGGCGGATTATGACACAGGGAGCATCACAAAAGCAGCGGCAGCAGGAGCGGCAACAGGGGCGGCAATCGGAAGCATTGTACCCGTAATAGGAACAGCAATAGGCACGGCAGGAGGAGCATTAATCGCGGGAGTCGGTGAATTTCTCCGTCAGATGTTCTCACGTGATGACAGTGAAAAGGAATTTGAGAGAAGATTGCGTGAAGTTGAAGCCTACAACAGACAGATAGAACAGAAATTCGAGGAGGACAAGCGCAGGAGGCAGGACGCACGAACGGCAGCAAACGCGCAAGTCAACAGCGCAGTTAAACAGCTCAGGTCAGCATATTCAGATCTCATAGACAAGACATTCAGCAAGGTTATACAGCTCATCGACTCAGCCGCCGCTAAAAATTCCGCAAGCAACGCCGCTATAGACGGGACAATGAATATACTTCTCGCGCTTAACGCAAATATTCACAATCTCCGTCAGAAAATCGCATAAAGTGAGGTCATAACATGCTGTCAAAAAAAGATGCAGAAACTTTAGAGAGGCTCGCAGGTTCAGGCTTCCTTCAGAAATGGGAGGGACTCCGCAGAAAGTTTGACTCCGGCGAAAAAATCACAGTCGCTAATACAGGTCAGTACAGTTCCGGCAAAAGCACGCTCTTTAATGCTCTCTTGGGACGGGTTGACAATGAACGCTTCCAGACCGGCGCAATTCCCACGACGAAATCAGGAGACCGCGAGAGATTCTCGGACAATATTGATCTCATGGACACGCCCGGAATTGACGCGAATCTTGCTGACGATGCAGAGGCCTTCAGGATGTTAATGGAGTCGGACATCATCATAATGACTCACAACGTCAAAACAGGAATGCTTAACCGTGCCGAATATGACTGGCTGAAAAAAATTGCTGACGGGATCGGCTCTGAAAGCATTTCCGACAGGCTGATATTTGTCTCAACGTGGATTGACGAAATACAAGAGGAGTCAGACCAGCAGAAATTGAGAGACGAAATACAGCGTCAAATCTCGGAGATAGTATCAGGAAAACAAATAGCATATTACGAGGTGTCAGCAAAAAGATATTACACGGCCGTGAAGAAAGGCAATGCGAATCTCGAACGTGCCAGCAGAATCCCGGAATTAAGAGAAGGCCTCACAGGACGCGCGAAACTTTACGGGGCATCGCTTCAGGCTTTGAGGAAAAAAGAATTGTCCATGCTGTGCAGTGAGTCATGGGACGCTCTCCGATCTCTGAGAAATGAAAAGGACGGCGAGATTTCACGACGAAAGAAACGAATCCGTGAAAGGCATGACTCAGAGTTTGAGACTTGGCGGGGAATCAAGAACAGGTTCGAGTCAATGAGGCAGAATGTATTCAGCAAGCTGCACACTATACGGCAGCATTTCGACAGCTCATCAGATTACCAGTCTTACGAGCGAAGAGTCTATGACATTTAGGAGGGGTGAACATGGCGGTAATATTCTGGGCAGCAGCAGGAGCCGTAGTAGCGGCGGCCACGCACGGAGATCACAGCGCGCACAGCGATTACGACAATTACGGGAATTACGGGGACTACAGCGACGCAGCCGAAAGAAGGCGCAAGAGACGTGAGGGAATGAAGCCGGAAATAGAGTCCTCAGCAAATGAATTGTCAACCTACAAGAGAAGTATTGTAAACCCGCAGTTAAGCAGCCAGTCATTAAAGGCGGAAAAAGCAATGACTGTTGATGTTGATGCGATGGATTTAGACGCGAGGTCGAAGATCAACAGCAAGATAAATATTGAGGAGTTATCGCAGACGGGGGACTTGAGAAAAGAGCTTGATGAGATTGACGGGCTTCTTGCGAAAATTGCACACATAGGGAGCGAGAACAAGTAATGAACTTCTCAGCGGATGAGCTTTCACTTCTGGGAAAATATGCCGGATCTGAAACCGCAAGACGATGGGAGACTCTGCAAAAGAAGCTGGCTTCCGACGACAAAATCACGATCGCTAACACCGGGCTTTACAATTCGGGAAAAAGTATGCTGTTCAATGCGATTCTTGACTGTACAGAAAATGAGCGTTTCAGCGTCGGGGACATGCCCACAACGAGAGAAGCAGACCGCGCAAGATTCACGGACAACATTGACCTAATGGACATGCCCGGAATTGGTACAGATCCTGCCGATAATGCAGAAGTCCCAAGTATGTTAATGGAGTCTGACATCATAATAATGACTCACAGGATCAACGCAGGAATGCTTAACCAAGCCGAATGTGAATGGCTGAAGAAGATTGCTGAAAATATCGGTGCAGAAGCGATAAATGACAGGCTCATATTTGTATGCACAGCTATTGACCGAATAAGCAGCGAGGGTGAAAGGAACAAACTGCGGAATGAATTAATGCGTCAGGTTTCGGGTGCGTCATTCGGAAGGATGATTCAATTCTGGGAAGTCTCCTCAACTCGTTATTACAAGTCAAAGGCTGAGGGCAATTCCGAGCTTGAAGCAATGAGCGGTATACCTGCGCTCCGTGAATATCTTGTGTCTGAAGCTGAAAGACTTTCTCACATGGCCGGGGCAATAAGGAAAGCGGAAATTCTGAGGCTGTGCGCTGAAATATTATCTGCGCTGAGTGCAGCAAGAGAGTCTGTGATACGTGACTTTTCTGAACTCTCAGGGAAAATCCGCGAAAAATACAGAATGAAGCTAGAAGAATGGCAGGGAGTCCTGAAAACTTTCAGCAGAAAAAAGAGAGGAGATACTACAGGACTGAATCCTACAGGACTGTGGGGGAACATCGGCTCATTTTTCGGAAAAGAATACAGTACAAAGAAAGACACACTTTCAGACTATAAAGCAAAAATCGTAAACCCGTTCTTAGCCTCTGAGACTCTCATCAATGCCAGCGCAATGGATGTTTCAGAGCAGGAAATGGACTCTGACGCACGTGGAAAACTCCGCTATGAGGAAGGCTACGAGGAAGCATCATCGACTCTTGAGCTTAGGCGCGAGCTTGAAATCATAGACGGACTGACAGCAAAATTTTCATACATAGAAAGCGAGAACAAACAATGACAGCAGTTGAAGCAATAAATGAATTTGTAGAAACAATGTTAGACTGCCGCGAAACGTTAGACAAAATAGAAGGCTCTGACGAAAAATTATCGCAGTGCATAAAGACATTCGCCGAAAGAATTTCAGACATCACGAAACCGAACGCGCAATCAGATAATCCCGCAGTCAAAGACATTCAGGAGAGCCAGACAGAAACATTGCGCGAAATGCTCAAGGACGTAGGCGCGAAAATGGACGCAACCCGCGAAAATATGAAGTTCATAGTCAGCAACAAAGAGTCATTCAACATCGCAGTGTTCGGAAAAGTGAAGGCCGGAAAAAGTTACACGGGCAATTTCATCATGGGCAACGTGATTCGCGGCATGGGTATCAAGACTTCTTACGACAATATTACGCCCCCGAAAGTTACGGTGTATGACAGAGGCAAAATCACTTCAGCCGAAAAGCTCGCGGAGATTGAGAGCAACGATGACGGATTCATTGTTGACCCTAACGAGGCCACAAGCACAATACAGCTTTTCACTCTCGGCGGCATGAAATGGATCGACACTCCCGGAATAGGAAGCGTGACTCAGGCGAATGAGCTTCTCGCAAAAGATTTTGTTGACAGCGCAGACCTTGTTGTCTACATGAGCAACTCTGACGCGGCAGGAACTCATCAGGACTTCAAAGAGCTTGAGACTCTTCACAAGAAAGGAAGAAGATTTCTGCTCCTCCTCACTCAGTCAGATACGCTTGAGGAAGACTGCGATGACGACGGAAATATTATCGCGACTCTCGTCCCTAAGTCCGACAAAGACCGCAAAAGCATGGAAGATTACATCTGCGAAACTCTGAAGGAATACGGAATCAATGAGAAGAAGCTTCAGCGAGGCCGGGAGATACTCACAATTTCAACAAAGCTCGCACTTGAAGCACTAAAGAATAATGATGAGGCCATGTTCGACGCAAGCAACCTCAAAAAATTTCTCGCAATACTCATCGACATTACACGGAACGAAAGCGCAGACTTGAAACTTGCAACCCCCGCGAAAAGAATCAACTCCGCGATTGACGCTATCATGGAAATTTTGACAGGAGCAGAGCATACACTCAGCAAACATTCTCAGAGCCTCAGAGAAACAGAAGAGAGACTCACCGACAACAACGAAACACTTTTAGCGCAGATGAAAAATGACTCGTACATGAAGATTGAGTCATTCATAACGAGGAAGGCTGAAGAGGTTGAAAAGGGCGGCGCGTCAGTGAGTGCTTCAGACATTGAGCGCGAAATAAATTCTGTGGTTTACAATTCCGTAATGAATGCTTGCGCCAAAGAATTTTCCGGGAGCGAGAGAATTTTGTCGTCATACTCTGAGAGCCTCAAGATTCAGGCGGGCGGCGACTTGTCCATGAGAACAGATACGATCACTCACACTCAAAGGAAAGTCGAGCGTGAAAGAAGAGATCCTACAGGACTGTGGGAGAATATCGGCTCATTCTTCGGAAAAGAATATTACAGCACAAAAACAAGGAACGTAACAATCACAACAAAAATAGATCTCGGAGTGAATACAGCTCAGGTAATGGCCTCGATAAGAAGCGGGCTTGATGAAGTATTCATGACTCAGATTCCCGAAATGATGAAGAAACTTGCGGATGAGATTATTTCTCCCGTCCGTGATGTTCAGGAAAAAGCAAAGGCTCAAATTTCCGCGACGATAAAAGAGCTTGAAGGCGTGAGAATAAAAATTGCTGACACTCATACTGAAGGCTAATAACTCGTGCAACCTTCGCTGCTCATATTGCTGTGTCGGCGACAAGTCATCATCATCAATGCTCAACGCTGAGGAAATGTCCCGCACTTTGTCGTGGTTTGCGTCAGAAGCGAGAATGCGCGGTGAACATTCACCCTCAATAATCTTTCACGGAGGAGAACCGCTTCTGATTCCCGTCTCACAGTACCGTGAATGCCTCGACACTTTGCTGAAAGATAACGCAGATTTAGACTTCACGTTTCAGATTCAGACGAACGGGACAATCATTAATGATGAGATTATCGCGTTCCTAAAAGATTATGACGTTCAGCCGGGGATTTCTGTTGACGGTCCGCAGGGTGTTCACGATTCGCAGAGGATTAAAGCTGACGGGAGTCCCTCGTATTCACTTGTCATGAAAAACATTCGGCGGCTCAAGTCTGAGGGGCTTAACGCATGCGGTCTTATGGTTCTGACTCGGAGATCACTAAATGCCGGGCTTGAATGGCTCAATGACTTTGCGGAAATGAGAGTCCCAATGAAAATCAATCCGCTTTATTCTGCCGGTGAAGCACTGAAACATGACGAGCTTTCTTTGAGGCCGGGCGATTATGCTGACTATTTGATTCGAGTCTACGAATATATTTTTGACAATGAGATAAACATCTCGCTGACTCCGATTGAGTACATACTTCAGGGAATAATCAACGACATTACGCCGAGGGGCTGCGTTTTCTCCGGGACGTGTCATGACTCTTTCTTGTGCATTGATTACGAGGGAAATATTTACCCCTGCGGAAGATTTGCGGACAGCAAGTCGAACATCGTCGGCAACATTCACACGGGCATAACAAGAGGAGGCCGTCAGATTCTCGCGGGTCTCAAAGCGTCGAGGACATCAAATATTCGCAGCGAGTGCAAAAATTGCAGGCACGTCAGATTCTGTAACGGCGGCTGCTCTGTCATGAACGGCGCAATGTGCAAAGACTTCATGAGATTCACGGACTATCTTTTCAGCAATGGCATCACGAAATACAAGGACTATTTGCTTCACAGGCGGGCGGAAATATGCAGTATGATTTGCTCCTCCTGAACGTTACGAGATACAGCGCAAACGGAGGATGGTTTCATGAATATTTAGGCGGACACATAATCGCGTCATATATATCACAGTTTCAGTTCTCCGCAAAAGTTTTCTCATGCCACGTTTCAGAATGCACAAAGATAATCACGAACGAAATCACGAAAAGGGGAGTCGAAATTCTCGGCTTCTATGTCGCGGCTGACAATGTGATTCTTTCCGGCCATGTCATGAAGTGGGTGAAGGAAAATTTTCCGTGCGTTAAGATTCTCGCGGGAGGCCCTGAATGTTACGCGCTTGGTGAAAAGTTCATTGCTGAAAGTTTATGTGATTATGTTGTTTACGGCGAGGGGGAAAAGTCCGTGCTTGATATTCTTCGTTATGAGCTTGACGGAATCGGAAGCCGTGAAAACATCAGAGGCATAAAATACATATCGCCTTCAGGAATTTTCACCGTAAATCCTCCGTCTGAACTGATACATGACCTCGACTCGATTCCATTTCCCGACAGAAGTAACAGCTTGAGTCTTGATTTCAGGACAGGTGAATCGATCGGCATTCTTACGGGGAGGGGCTGCCCATTTCACTGCGGGTTCTGCTTTGAGGGTTCAGCGTCAAAAACTGTGAGGCTTCGTAGCATTGGGAATGTCATCGCGGAGATTGAGTCAGTCAGAAGATACAATCCCTCCTTGAAGTGCGTCAACATTTACGATGATACTTTCACGCTTAGTCCTGAGAGAGTCAGAAAGTTCTGCGACTACATGAGAACCGCCGGGCTTTTGTGGACGTGTGAAGCTCATGTATCAGTCCTCTATCACAACCCCGAAATGATTCACATCATGGCCGGGTCCGGGTTAATCGCCGTGCAGATAGGAATCGAGAGCGGGAACAGAAGAGTCCTTGAAGCCTACAAGAAGAACATCACGCCGGAAATGATTATTGATGTCGTGAGAATGTGCAAGTCAGCAGGAGTTTACCGCGTTGAAGGCAATTACATTTTGGGCGGAGCTTTCGAGTCAGAAGAGACATTACGGGACAGCATCAGTCACGCAAAATCACTCATCACTAACGGGCGGGGCATAACGGAAATCAACACTGTATTTTTTGCGCCTTACTTCGGAACGCCTGTAACAAAAAATCCTCAAGCATACGGAATGAGAGTCGACTCTTTCAGGAACGATCACACAGCCGTAACGATGAGGGAAGCTGTTACTGAGTCAGAAAGTTTTACGGTGAATGAAATCGTGAGGGCCAAAGAAATTTTTGAGCGCGAAATCACAGATCACTATATCGCCGAGGCACTGAACACTGCGAGGGACGAACTAATTCACGGGACATGCAGGAATATTCCCGTTCATGTGAGCAATACGCACTGGATTCGGGCGTGGAGAAATTATCCGCACATCTCCGACTTCATGGAACACCTTTCGCATGACGAGCAGGAATTTTCGCCGATGAAATTTCCCGTGAGGACTCTCAGCGCGTATACTGTTGAGGGAGATAATGTTTCAGGTTACGGCGTGAGTCTTTCGGGAGAAGAGTCGAGAGCGATTCTTTTTGCTGACGGAAGGAGGACAGTAAAAAAAATTGCTGAGGAAAACGGAATCTCCCCAGCAGTTTTTGAGTCTCTGAATAATAAGTGCCTCGTATATTTCTCGGATTTCTAGTTCATGCAGCGGTCTCGGATAATATCCTTCACTCTTTCGACGACGTAATCAAGCCCGCCCGATGTATCAAGAGTTACAGTTCTTGCCATGAGTCCAAGCTCGTAAAGACAATCGTCAATCTTTTCTCCCACACGTGAATGAAAATCTACTGCCCATTCTTTATTGTCGCTGAAAGTTTTTGTGCGTTCGTGCATTTGTTCGGGAGTTGTGAGCAGCTTTATTCCCCATGCCCTGTCGATTAGCGGAGACGTGCGCATTAAAGCCGAGAGCCTGCGAAAACTTTTCGGGTTGCGTACTGCGACATACGCGAGATTGCCGGGGTGCCAAGTCTCAGACACAGAGACTCCCGGGAGATTCGCGAAATTCATATCACGTTCAAGCTCCATTCTCGTAAGCTCAACTTCAAACGACTCGTCCCTTTTGTCGGGGATCCCTTTGTCCCGGTAAAATATTTCCTTGCCTATCTCGTAGCCGCAGCCCGTTATGATATTGTCCCTCTCAAGCGCACGGAGTATACTCGTCTTCCCGCTCGCATGAGGCCCGCAAATGAACATGAACATGAATTAACCCTCCTGTGTGATTTTGATGTTACGGCCTAATGACTTGAGATATTTTCTCATACGCGCGTCCATTTCACCGCCGGAAGATTTTACTGTTACAGTTCCTTTCTTGACGGTTACCTGACGAACTCCGAAACGACCGCCGAAATTTTTCGCCGCCGTGAGTCCCGCAAGATATTTCACCTCTGAAGGTATTGCCCCGAATCTGTCGGACATCTCATCACATAATGCGTCAATCTCATCAAGTCCGACCGCGTTAATCAGCCTGCGGTAAATCGTAACTCTCACGTCATCCTGTGGGATATAATGTTCAGGAATGAATCCGCCGCCCCTGTCTGAAATTATTTCGGGCTTCTCTGGTTCTTTCCTGCCTCTGAGTCTGTCGAGCTCCTCTTCAAGAAGTTTGTAGAAAAGATTGTATGAGCTGTTTCGAGTCGTACCGTGCTGAAGTGTTCCGCCTGCCTCGCCTCCTCCGCGTATGTCAAGATCCCTTCTCGCAATCTCGTAGCCTGATCCCAACTCCGTCATTGTTGATATTGCTTCAAGGCGGTCAAGTGTGTCCTGATTGAGCGTTGATTTCTCCGGGTAAAAGAAGTAAGCGAATGCCTTCTCTCCTCTTCTGCCGACTCTCCCTCGAAGCTGATACATTTGCGCGAGTCCTAACTCTTCTGCGTTGTCGATTATTATCGTGTTTGCGCGACCGACATCAAGCCCGCTTTCGATTATCGTTGTCGCTATGAGGATGTCTATTTTTCCATCGTAGAAGTCTAGCATTGTTGACTCTAGTTCTTTCTCGTTCATTTGTCCGTGAGCCGTCCTGATTCTTGCGTCAGGGAAAAACGCTTCAAGCATTCTCAGATATTCGGGCATACGTGAAATTTTTGCTGACAGAAAATATACCTGCCCGCCCCTGTTAAGCTCATACGTGATAGCCCGGCGAATCACTCCCGCGCTGAACTGGCCTGTGTATGTCGTGATGGGCAGCCTGTCTTCAGGAGGAGTCGACAATACAGAAATGCTCCGTAATCCTCGTAACGCCATCTCAAGAGTACGGGGAATCGGAGTCGCTGAGAGGCTTAGCACATCCGTTTTGCCGTAAGTCAGCTTCAGGCTCTCTTTGTGCATTACGCCGAACCGGTGTTCCTCGTCAATGATGAGTAATCCCAAGTCCCGGAACTTCACCCCCTTCTGCAATAATTTGTGAGTCCCAATGAGAATATCAATCTTTCCTTCTTCTGTTGACTTGAGGACTTCACGCGCCTGCTTTGCTGTGATGAACCGCGACAAGAGTCCGACGTTCACGGGGAAGCCCGACAACCTCGACTGAAACGCCGCGTAATGCTGCTGAGCCAATATCGTTGTGGGAACGAGCACGCACACTTGAAACCCTGACATTACGACACGAAAAGCCGCCCTCAATGCAACCTCCGTTTTTCCGAACCCAACATCACCGACTAACAATCGATCCATAGGGAAATTTGATGACAAGTCCTTCATGATTTCGTCAACCGCTTTAAGCTGGTCTGCTGTCTCGTTGAAGGTGAAAGCGTTCACAAAGTCATCATATGCGCTGTCGTTCGGTGCGTAAGGGGGACGGCGTTCAAGCTCACGTTTCGCAAAAATTTCCATGAGCATTAGGGCTTCTTTCTGCGCGCGCTCCTGAGTCTTCTCAAGATTTTTCTTCCACGATTTGCCTTTGAGGCTGTCAAGTTTTGCTGACTCTGACTCGTGCTCATTGAGTCCCGTCAGTTTTGCCGACTGAATCACGGGTATCAAGAGTCTTTGGTCATCCGCAAACTCAATCACAAGCACATCAAGAGGCATGCCAGAGTCATTTATCGTTTCGATCCCCCGGAATATTCCCGTGCCGTAATCCTCATGAATGACGAGCTGCCCCGGTGATAATTTCCCGCCCTCGTTCCAGTCGTTTGGCGTGTGTCTCTGAGTGAGTGAGACTCCCGCGTTGATGCCGGACAATTCGCGCTCCGAGATAAAAGCCTTCTTTGCTTCCCTGTTGACAAAACCCGCTGAGAGATTCCCGCCGTGAATCGTGTAGGGCAGTTTCTGATACACCGGGTTGTTCGTGAAGACTTCAACGCCGAATCCATTCCGTGAAAGCTCCTCGCATGTGTTAAGTATCGTGTATGAATTTCCCCTGAAGGCCGGAAGTGATTCGGTCGGAAATTCAGCCTCAGATTTAGCGGGGTCATTCGTGATTCGAATCACAGGGAACTTTGCGAGCCTCACAAAAATTTTGTCCCATTCGTCAACAAGATACCCGGCTTTCTTTTCGTCAAAAACTTCACGCCACAGCCACATGAATGACTCGGCCTGCTGCTCTGTCTTCGATGGCTCATAAAGCGTTATCATCGTGTCGGGCGGCATGAGTGAGTCAGTCTTTGACCGTTCAGCCTCGGTTATGGCGTGCAAGATTACTTCCTCAAGCTGCATTAATTGAGAGTTAGTTTTCTGAGTGTCAGGCGAGAACCCTCCGATTCGTTCGATCTGCTCATCAAGAAATTCAAACCTTAACGGCAAAGCGTAAGCAGGATCATAGACATCAAGAATGAATCCTCTTTGCGCGAACTGGCCGGGAAGCCACACGAGACTCGACGGAGTATAGCCGGAATAAATCAGCCATTCTTTTATCGTGTCGGGACTGATGTTTTCATTGAGCGAAATTTTGAGAGCCTTGACACCTACGAGGCATGAAGACATTAACGCACCGGGTGAAGCCGCAAGTACTCCTGACGAATTAGCCCATCGCCGCAATATCTCTCCGCGTTCTAGAAGCAGCGCATGTATGCTCGCGGCCTGCTGTGATAATGGCATCTCAGGAAGAAGGAATACATTTGCGTCCGGGTGCAGCGTCTTGAAGTCCTGCGTGAATGCTGAGACCTGAGTCGAGTCCGGGAAAATTGCGAGCGTGTGTCCTCTTGCGGGAGTCAGGTAGGCTCTTGCGGAAATTCCTGCGCGTTCAAGAATCGTTTTGTTCTGAAGTGAGCGTGTCAATGATTTCTTTATTGGACGGTTTATCATTGCGTGTAAAAATCTCCGGGAAAAATTTTAGTATGATATATTTATCTCTTAATCCCGATTATAACATTCACGTAAGGAGGCTTATTTTCACATGAAGAACATTGCTTTTATAGGAGCCGGGAAAATGGGCAAGCCTATGATTCGCAACTTGATCAAGCTGGGCTTCTCTGTAGACGTTTACGCGCGCTCAATAATGAAGGTGTACGACATAATAAGCAGCGGCGCGAAATATCACAGCTCTGTTTACGACTGCGCTAAAGATTCTGACGTAGCTATAACGATGCTGGGCTTCCCGAAAGACGTTGAAGAGATCTATTTTGCTTCAGGAGGATTGCTCGACAGCATGAAGAAAGACTCATACATCATCGACATGACGACAACGAGCCCGTCACTTGCGGAAATGATTCACGGCGAGGCGGAAAAGCGCGGGCTTCATTTTCTTGACGCTCCTGTTACGGGAGGAGTCAGCGGCGCGAAGAATGCTTCACTCTCAATCATGGCCGGAGGAAATGAAGAAGACTATCAAGCGTGCCTGCCTTTGTTCCGCGCAATGGGTACGAACATAAACTACATGGGCGGGCCTGGAATGGGTCAGCACACAAAGATTGCGAATCAGATAATCATAGCCGGAACGATTGCGGGAGTCTGCGAGGCTATGACGTATGCGCGGGCTGAAGGACTCGACATGCCGAAATTCCTGCGCGCAGTCTCGACAGGGGGAGCGAGCTCGAAACAATTGGAGTCAGCCGGGCCCAAGATCCTTGACCGTGATTTTACTGCGACATTCAGCGTGAAACATTTCGTGAAGGACTTATTGCTTGCTGTTGATGAGGCCGGAAAAGAGAACTTGAATCTTGATGTGCTTCTTACGGTGATGAGTCATTACAAGCAGCTTGAGACAGACGGATTCGGCGAGAACGGGACTCAAGTCCTCATAAAATATTACGGAGGCTAAATGATGAGACGAGTTGCAGTTTTGTGCGGAGGAGACAGCAGAGAGCGTGAAGTGTCATTGCGGAGCGGGAAAGCTGTTGCTGATGCCCTGAATGAGGCGGGATTTTACGCGGACATGATTGACTTGCTGAGGCTTGAAGATGCTGACAGGGTTAAAGGCTATGACGGCGCGTTCATTGCTATGCATGGCGATTGGGGCGAGGACGGGCGGTTGCAGGCTAGGCTCTCAGAGATGGGAATACCGTACACAGGCTCAGGCCCTCACGCTTGCGCGCTGGCAATGGACAAATGGGAGGCTCAGAAATTTTTTGCGAGCGCGGGAATCCCCGTCCCTAAATCTGTATTCCTTCCCAAAAATTATGATGATGTTGTGCGCGCAATTGGCCGTAATGTTGTCGTGAAACCCTGCGCGGGAGGTTCAACCGTAGGAGTGTCGATAATCCCGGAACTGACTCCGCAGAATCTCAACGCCGCCGTGAGTCTTGCGCGTGAAAGTTACGCCGGGGAAGTCATAGCTGAGGAATATATACCCGGCCATGAGATAACGTGCGCTGTCTGGGAAAACAACGGAGCAACAGAAGCATTGCCCGTGATAGAGATAAAACCGCACGAAGGTTACTACGATTACGCGAACAAATACACAAAGGGCGCGACGGAATATATTTGCCCCGCTGAAATTGATGATGAGACCGCAAAACGAATCGGAGATTACGCGGTGAAGGCTCATGAGTCGTTAGGATGCAGAGCGTACAGCAGATCCGATTTCCGACTCACTCCTGAAGGTGAAGCGTATATCCTAGAAGTGAACACCGCACCGGGAATGACAGCAACGAGCCTCGTACCTAAAGCAGCAAGGGCAAGAGGCATAAGCATGGCTGAATTTGTGAAAGCGATAATGAACATGGCCAAAGTGTAAGATACCCTGTATAATTACATCATCACACAAAAATTTTTCACACAAAATATTTTTACCCTTCAGAAAATCAACGGTGAAACATGCCGTGATTAATATAAATTTTGAGGAGGATAAAATTTTCATGGATTACGCAAAGGAATCATTAAGGCTTCACGAGCAGTGGAAAGGCAAGATCGAAGTCATCGCAACCGTTCCCGTCAAGACAAAAGAAGATCTCTCACTCGCCTACACTCCCGGCGTTGCTGAACCCTGCCTCGCGATTCAGAAGGATGTCAGCAAGAGCTACGACCTCACCAGACGGCACAATCTCTGCTTAGTCGTAACGGACGGAAGCGCAGTACTCGGACTCGGCGACATAGGCCCGGAAGCAGGCATGCCCGTCATGGAGGGAAAATGCGTTCTCTTCAAGTCATTCGGAGGCGTTGACGCTTTCCCCCTCTGCGTGAAAACGAAAGACGTTGACGAGTTTGTCGAGACCGTGTACAACATCTCAGGCTCATTCGGCGGGATTAACCTTGAGGATATAGCCGCGCCCCGCTGCTTTGAGATTGAGAGGAAGCTCAAAGAGAAGTGCGACATTCCGATCTTCCACGACGACCAGCACGGAACAGCCGTAATCACTCTCGCAGGACTCATCAACGCATTGAAAGTTGTCGGAAAAGACATCGGCAAAATCAAAGTTGCAGTAAACGGAGCAGGAGCCGCCGCAATCGCAATCACAAAGCTGTTAATCTCAGCAGGACTCAAGAACGTAACACTTTGCGACAGAACCGGCATAGTCTACAAAGGACGCGAGAAGGGCATGAACTGGATCAAATCCGAAATGGCCGAAATCACTAACCCCGAAGGACTCAAAGGGACTCTTGCTGACGCTATGAAGAGCGCGGATGTATTCATCGGAGTGTCAGCACCCAACAGCGTGACTCAGGACATGGTTCGCTCAATGGCAAAAGACCCGATAATCTTCGCATGCGCAAACCCAACTCCCGAAATTTTCCCCGACGACGCAAAAGCAGCAGGAGCAAAAGTAATCTCAACAGGAAGAAGCGACTTCCCGAATCAGATCAACAACGTGTTAGCATTCCCGGGAATTTTCAGAGGAACATTTGACGTGAGAGCCAGCGACATCAACGAGGCCATGAAGGTTGCAGCTTCACACGCGCTTGCGGATTTGGTTGAACCCGAAAAGCTCGGCCCGGATTACATCATTCCGGCAGCGTTCGATCCGAGAGTCGGCCCGGCAGTGTCAAAAGCTGTTGCTGAGGCCGCGAGAAAATCAGGGGTTGCGAGGTTGTAAGCAATGGAAGAATACAGAGGCTTCAAGATATTCTCACTTCCTCCGAAATATTTCGCGCTGTTCGCGGTTGTCGTTCTTCTGTCTGCTATGCTTGGAGTCCTTCCTGCGGGAATGGCCGGGTGCTTTGCGTTCATGATTGTGTGCGGTGCTATCTTGCAGGAAATCGGCGACAATCTCCCAATCGTTAATACATTCTTGGGCGGCGGCCCTGTCGTGATAATTTTCGGCATGGGATTTTTGCGCTACATGAACTTTTTCGGCGTGTTCGATGTGATTTCCGGCTTAATCGGCAAGACTGGCTTCACAAAAATTTTGATGACGAACATCGATACGTTCTTCAAGCCTGCCGGGGCATTTCTCGATTTCTACATAGCGGCGTTAATCACAGGCTCAATTCTCGGAATGAACAGAAAACTTCTCGTCAAAGCGGCGGCGCGTTACTTCCCGGCAATTTTCGGAGCTATTGCGGTTTCGTTCGGGCTTGTGGCAATCGCGGGACATTTCAGCGGATTCGGCGTTGTGAAAGCTGTATTGCTTATCGCGCTTCCTATTATGGGCGGCGGAATGGGCGCGGGAGCAGTGCCGCTCAGCAAAATTTTCGAGTCGTCCGGCACAATGACCGCTGAAGAGGCTATCTCAATCATGAATCCCGCAGTCGCTATCGGAAATGCTACATCAATCGTGCTTGCTGGAATCCTAGTGAAAGTCCTTGCGTCAAAATTCTTCAACGGACAAGGCTCACTCATGAAGGCCGGCGCGAATGATGACCCGGCAGAATACGAGATTTCACCCGAAATGCAGAAGAAACGAGATCATGTTACAGTAACGAATCTCGGAATAGGACTCCTTGCCGCAACAACATTCTTCTCATGGGGCTATATCGTCGCGGGAATTTGGATCAAGCTCGTGCCTGCTGTGAACATTCATGCTTATGCGTGGATGATTATCACGGTCGCTTTGTGCAAAGTCTTCAACGTTCTCCCCGAATTTATAGAGGTCTGCTGCTATCAGTGGTTCCAGTTCGTAATGAAGAATCTTACGTCAATGCTGATGGTTGGAATCGGACTGTGCTATTTGAGCCTTGACGTTGTAATAAGCAGCTTCTCGATGATGTACTTGCTTATGTGCTTCCTTGCGTGTATTGGCGCGTTTGTAGGAGCGGGACTCATTGGCTCGATGGTTGGCTTCTATCCTGTTGAGGCCGGAATCACTGCGGGGCTTTGCATGTCGAACATGGGCGGCACTGGTGATGTTGCTGTGTTGTCGGCGGCTCATCGCATGGAGCTAATGCCGTTCGCGCAGATCTCTTCACGACTCGGAGGCGCAATCATTCTCATCATTGGCTCGTTAATGCTTTCGACTCTTGGCAGTATGTTATAGGGGTGATTGAATGAAGAAGTTACTGCTTGCGATTCTTGTTGCGGGAATTTTCGCGAGTTCTGCGTTCGGAGCAGGCATGAGAATGGGAGCTTTGACACAGCAGAATATGAGCGCGGAAGAGTTCGCAGAGTTCATAAAGTCCCAGGAGAGAAATTTTTTCGGCTGGAAGATTATGAACACAAATCACAGACTCGATGACACATTCACATATTTTGACTCTCTAACGTCTATGATTATGGCTCTTCACTCCGGGAAAATTGACGAGGCCGCACTCCCTGAACCTGTCGCCGAATACGTCAAGACAACTGACGCGGGAGTCGAAATTTCCTGCGCGCTACATTCGAGAACGACTCACCTTGCGTTAGGATTCAGGAGTGATGACTCAGGTCAGAGACTCTGCGATATGGTCAACGGGGCATTATCGGCCATGAAAGGAGACAGGAGACTCAGCATTCTCACGTCAAAATATCTTCACCGCCCCGCAACAACACTCCCGGCTGCTGAGTCATTCGCGAGTTTTCCCGGTGCTGAAACGGTGAAAGTTGCTGTTACTGGTGATCTTCCTCCGCTCGACATGATTGCGCCTGACGGAAAGCCGATAGGGTATAACACCGCTGTGTTGTCGGAAATCGGCAGGAGAATGGGAGTCAACATTGAGCTTGTGAACATTGACTCAGGAGCAAGAACAAGCGCGTTAATGTCCGGGAGAGTCGACGCTGTTTTCTGGTATCAGGTCTGGGAAGGAGTCGAGAAACAGCCCGACGCGCCCGCAGGAGTCCTTCTCTCTGAGCCTTATTACGAGTGGGATACGTTCCTTCACTTGAGGCATTACGTGAGGGACTGAATGAATGTCCTGCCTTGAATGCAAAAGTGATTCGCCCGGCGCGATAAGATTCCGTTTGCTTGAAGTTCACACTCTGCACATAAGGGACTTTGACGGCGAGAAAATTATTCAGGCATTAGGCGAGTTTCAGAATTACGAAATTTGTACGGCCTGCGCTCTTGAGGGGGCGCGGGTCTTTCTTTATCCGGCAAAATTGATACTGTCGAAATGTTTCGCGTTCTTCATGCTGATACTTGCGGGAATGATTCTGACTCTCTTGCTTACGGTTAATGACTCATGGCCGGGGCTTGAAGGATTATTCCCGGTGAAAGTAATCGGGCCTCTTGCTGTCATTGTGGGACTGTCGGGAATTTTCGCGAATGTCCGGGAGATTCTGAGAGTCCGCGAGTCCGTCAGCAAAATGAATCATGACGAGGCACTTCACTTTTCAGCATACAGGCTCATCATCGAGAACGCTCCGAAAAAATACAATGACAACGACATAACATATATCCCCGTCAGCAAAGAGACTCAGAGAATGAGTCCTTCACAGCTTGCGGAGAAATACAATCTTCTTTCAGCAGTCGCAGTTAAAGCGCATAAACTTATAGAGGAGGAAAAAATAAATGAGTGAAAGTTTCATAGCGGCGTTGACCGTAGTAAGTCCGATGATGATATTGATGATAATCGGCTGGCTTTGCAGGACAAAAGGGGTAATAACGCGCCCGGCTATGAAGGAATATGACAGGCTGATATTCCGGGTTTTTATGCCGCTGCTGTTGTTCAAGAATATATACGAGATAAATTTTTCGGGAGGCATTGCGGTGAAAGAGATGGTATTCACGGCTGTGTGCCTTCTGATAATGTTCGCATTGTGCCTCGACTGCCCGCGATACTTGACGAGAGACCTGCGCAAGTCTTCAGTGATAGGCCAGGCGATCGTGAGAGGGAACTACGTAATATTCGGCGTGGTTGTGTCGGAAGCGTTATACGGCGAGGGCAATATAGGTGTAGTGATAATGATGAGCATGTTAGTTGTGCCGATGGTCAATATATTCTCTGCGATAATACTTGAGGCAGGGCGTTCGGGGAAATCGAGTCCGGCAAAATTATTCCTCGCTGTGCTGAAGAACCCCATGATAATCGGAGCAATATGCGCGTTCATAGTGAAGGGATTCGGGATAAAGATTCCGGCTGTATTGTGGTCAGTGATTCGGAGCATAGCAAACTCAACGACGACAATCAGCTTTATTTCTCTCGGTGTTGGTCTCGACATGGCCGACGCGATTGCAGACAGGAGGCTTCTTGCGTGGGGAGTGATTCTGCGGATGATAATTTTGCCGGGAGTCATGCTGCCTCTTGCGGTGATTTCGGGGTTCAGGGGTCAGAGTCTTTGTGCGATGATGGTAACGTTTGCGGCTCCGTCGGCGGTTGCGTCATATCCTATGGCGGTTGCGATGGGTGCTGACGGACAATTGGCGGGACAGCTTGTTTGCGCGACAACAATAATTTCTGTGATAACGATATTTTTGTGGACGTTCGCATTCAAGAGTCTCGGCTTGATGTAGAATGACACGATAACAATATGAGGAGTGATATTTATGGAACAGGTAAGAGAACCCAAAATTGACTGGCGCAACATTCGGATTTACGACGAGGACGGAACGCAGATAAAGAATCCCCGGACTCTGCGCTCAATGGCCGAAGCAATGGAACTCGCAGACGCATGGGAGAAACGCATGGAAAGCTATCACCTTGAGGAAATATTCGGCGATGATAACGAGGAGGACGGAGAAATTGACACCGACGAAGAAAACTCCTGAGAGGAAGCGCACGCCGTTTCCCCGAGAAGTATTGTACACAAAAGATTTCGTTGATGACTGGGAAAAACTTTCGCGTTCCGGCAAGCACGACATGAACCGCATCAAGGAAGTAATATCACTTCTTGTGAAGAATAACGGCTCACTTCCGGCTGAATGGCGAGACCATGAACTTAAAGGCGAATGGAACGAATTTCGTGAATGCCACGTGAAAGGCGATCTTCTTGTGGTGTATCAGGTACGCAAGAAATCATACTGTGAAGTGCTGATATTCTCCAACATCGGCACACACTCAGAAATATTCGGGTAACAAAAAACTCCGGGAGATTTGAGTCTCTCGGAGTTCGCTGTCTGATGTGCTTGTGTGGTGTGTTAGTTAGTTTGTGAATATCGCAGTATCTACAGGCTCAATTATGCCGGAGAGGAGTTTGACTTGGAATGAGTTAGTAGTGTTGGTAATAATGTCAGTCGCTGTATCACTTGCGGGAGTTTCAGGATTCTCTGCTGCATCAGTATGGACATTATATTTGCCGTAGCCTTTTATCGCCTGCAATGCTGTTCTGATGTCGTCCTTGTCTGAGTCTCCGCTGAAATCTACCTTGACTATCCATGTTGTAGGCCCCGCGTTTGGAGCTGTAGCGTTATGTGCCGTATACTTAATTGCCCGTGTATCAGTGCCATCACCATCATACTTAATGTCATACCACGTGGGCAGGGACAATGACAATACCGTATCCGTTGTAACATTAGTAAGATCTTCGCCCGAATGGTTAGTTGCATACAAGACAGCCGCCGCCCTCATCGCGTTTACGTTTGAAGCTATCGTTGATGCCTTTGCCTTTGCTGATGCTCCCTGCATGGAAATCGTCATGCTTGCAGTAAGAGTCGCCAAAATAGCCACTACAATGAGCAGCTCAACCAACGTGAAACCTTTGCGTGATGTTTTCATCACTTTTCAACCTCCTATAATCGAACACACAATTTGTTTTGAAACATTCCGCACAGTACGTTCATCAAATACGCCCCGCCTATTGAGCGCAAATGACTACATGAACTGCAAACCCTTAACGCTTTGTTGCCTTTGAAACTTTTGGAACTTTTTTCTTTGGATGAGTGAATTTTATCATCTGCTGATTAATTCGGCAATACGAAAATTAATCCTTAACACAAAATCTAATCTCTTTATATTTTATACGTTGCTCTTTTCGTGAAACTTGAAACTGAGTCAGCCCCTCAAAATTTCAGCGCACAAAAAATCCCGGCCATTTCGTTTTTCATGACCGGGAAATTTATTGCCGATTCGATTCTTGTCTGGCAGTTCACTTCTTAGCGTCTCGATTTTGAGCTGCCGATTTGCTTCTTAATGACTCGATACTGAGTCGCCGATTCGATTCTTACTCAGCGGGAACGGGAGCGGGTGTTTCACTCTGGGACGGTGCTTTCTTCTGAGCGTCATCGATAGCTGTTGCGGGTTTGGGCTTTGAGGCTTCTGCTACTTCTTCAAGACTCTTCTCAAGCGTCGAGGCGAGTCCGTTCGTAGCTGTATCGATTCTCTTGTACAGATCCTTCACTCCCTGAACCGCAAGCACATCGCTGAAGAATGAATTATCGTACTCAATCATCTTCATTCCGCCTTTTACGAGGATTGCCTTGTTGCTCTTGTCGATCTCCTCAAGTTTCGGGCGCATTTCCTGCAACGCTTCAGCTACTGCCTTGTCGAGGACTGCTCTGTGTTCGGGCTTGAGTGCCTTATAGATTTTGTCGTTGATGCAGATCTGGTTGCAGTAGAGTATGTGATTCGTGCAGGCGAGGAATTTCTGTACTTCCTCAAAGTGCGCGCCCACGCATGTGTCTGCGGCGTTCTCCTGAGCGTTTACCGTTCCGCTCTGAAGTGAGAAGTAAAGCTCGCCCCATGCAAGCGGTGTAGGTTCCGCGCCGATTGCCGTCCAAAAGTCCATGTGATTCTTGTTCTCCATCGTTCTTATCTGAAGCCCGGTGAAGTCCGTCAGAGTCTCAAGGTCTTTATTGGCCGTCGCGAGTCTGTACGTTGCGTTCTGCATGAAGCCGAGAAGGTGAAGCCCGGCCTTTTCGTAAGCTGCTGACATTTTGCGGTGAAACTCCGAGTCGCCGTTCAAAACTTTGTCGATCGTATCGCCGTCGTATCTCGCGAAAACCATCGGCAAATCGAACACTGCCATCTCGGGAATGAATGACACTATCGGGGCTGTCTGGCATACTGTGATTGCTATATATCCCTTCTGAGCCTGACGGAGCAAATCAGCGTCCCCGCCTAATTCGCCGTTAGGGAAATAGTCAATCACGAGTCCCGCGTTTGCTGCCTTAACTTTTGACTGAATGAGCTGCGCAAATACCTGGCCTGCCGCGCCCTTTGCTGTTGTGTCGGCGGTAACAAGCCATACTTCATCAAATTCCGACGCTCCGAAAGCACACGAGCCGAGCGCAAGAACAACCATAAGGGCAATGATAAATTTTCTCATAGTTTTACCCTCCTAATATGCAAGCCACGTGCTTATTGACGGGATATAGACAATCAACGCCAATGAGATCAAGAATGCCACGATGAACGGGAAAGCCCTCTTTGCGACATCCATCGGCTGATCCTGCGAAATATTTCCGGCAACGAACAAATCGAGTCCGAACGGAGGAGTCGCAAGTCCTATCGACAGGCAGCACACGAGGACAACACCGAAATGCACCTCATTAACACCGAGCATTTTCACAGCAGGAAGGAGAACGGGAGCGAGAATGATAATCGCCGGGCCAGTGTCCATAATCATGCCGAGTATCAAGAATATAATCGTGCATACGCTGAGGACTGCTATGTCGCTGTGGAAGTTGTTCAGAATGAAATCCTGCACTGCTGACGTTGCATGTGTGAGAGACAATACGCGCCCGAATGCCGTTGCGAATGCGAGAATGAACGCGAGTCCGCCGTAAGTTTTCACCGAGCTGATGAGGAACGCAGGAAGAGCAGAGAATTTTATTGTGCGCTCAATGAAGAGACATACTATTATTGCGTAGAAGACTGAGACAACAGCCGCTTCAGTCGGTGTGAAGAATCCCGAATAGATACCGCCGAGAATGATTAACGGACATAGCAACGCCCAGAATGAATCCTTCAGGAGGGGCATGAATCCGTTCGCGCTGATCTCGTCAAGCCTTTTCTGAGTCTTCTCGTTAATCTCCGCTTTGTTGTCTTTGTTCGTAGCGCAGTAGAAAACCGCATAGGCCATGAGGAACAATCCGATTAAAATTCCGGGGAAGACTCCGCCTAAGAATAATTTGCCGGTTGAGACTCCTGTTGCGAGTGAGTAAAGGACGAAAGGAATCGACGGGGGAATTATGACTCCGAGTCCGCCCGCGACTGCGATAAGTCCTGCCGCCCATGTCTTGTTGTAGCCTAAGTCAACCATGAACGGAATGCACATCGCGCCGACAGCCGCCGTTGTTGCAGGGCCTGAACCCGAAATTGCGCCGTAGAACAGGCACGTCAAAACTACAGCGCAGGGAACTCCGCCCGTGAAGCGTCCGACAAAGTACGAGAAGAAGTTGAAGAGCTTCTTTGAGATTCCGCCCTCGGCCATGATGACTCCGCCGAGAATGAACAGGGGAACCGCAAGAATCGGTGTTGAGTTTGCGCCGGATAATGTGTTGTCGACAATCTGAGGAATGACTCCGCCTCTGCCCATCATGAGAATGGGTGCGACTGAGCCGAGAATCATGCTTACTCCGATGGGTATCGAGAGTACTATTGCTACGAGAAATACTACGAATACGAGTAACGCCGCCATTGATTACTTCGCCCCCTCTGCTTTTGCTGCCGCTTCAAGTTCGGCCTTTGCGTCAAGCTGTGTCTGCTCAAGAGTCGTAAGCTCCCTCTCGTTAAACTTGCTGAGATGGATAAAGAACATCTGAACCGCCCTGAGAGTCGCCAGGCAGAACCCGAAAAGCCCGACCGCGTACAGCCACCACATCGGCCAGTTCATAGCCGGGGAAGTCTCAGCCTTCGCGCCTTCAAGCATTTCACCCGCTGACCATCTGAGGCACTCTATGCAGTGATACGCAAGAAGAGCCATGCACACACCCACGATAACGTCGACACAAAGATTAATGACCTTGCGGAGTTTTTCGGGAAGAAGGTCAATTACGACATTTACGCGGAGCATGTTTGCTTTTCTGACTGTGTAGGGAAGGGAGATAAATACGCTCATTATCCACATGAAGCGCGAGAACTCCTCAGCCCATGTAAGCGACGGCAAAAACGGAATCTTTCTGACGATAACCTGAAGCATCATGACACATGCAATCAGTATCAGAAATATGACCATTAAGCACTCTTCGAAATGCTCATCAAGCCATTTGAACATGTAGAATATTCCTCCTTGTGTTTATAGTGATTAAGGGATTAGGGACAAGGGGTAGGGAATAGCTGTACCCTGTATCCTGTACCCTGTCCCCTAGCCTTTACTCTGACTGTGAAGCGATTAGATCCTTCGAGCGTCCTGCCCTTAACACGTAGCTGTCTAAATCATGGCCGACAATTTCGCGAATCTTCCGGGACATTTCCATAACCTTCAGAACGTCAACGCCCGTTGTGATTCCCATCTCATCAAGCATATTGATTACGTCCTCTGATGAGATATTGCCAGCCGCGCCGGGGACGAAAGGACATCCGCCAAGACCGCCGAATGAAGCATCAAAGCGAGTCATTCCCGCCTGCATTGCCGCGAGTATGTTAGCCATTGCCGCGCCGCGTGTGTTGTGGAAGTGAAGCCACCATGAAGCCTGCGGATATTTTTCACGGACATGCTTGCAGAGATCGTAGACCTGATTCGGGACTGCCTGCCCTGAAGCGTCAGACAACGAAATCTCATCAATTCCGACCTTCAAATACGCCTCTATTATCGCGTCAACATCTTCAACGGGAGTCCTTCCTTCCCAAGGTGAAGCATAAGGCATTGAGATTGAGCCGGATATAGCTATGTGATTCTCGTTCGCCATCTTCACGCAGTCAGCAAAACCCGCAACGCTCTCCTCTGGAGTCCTGTTAAGATTCTTGAGGTTGTGCATACGGCTGGCGGAAACATTGAGCTTTACCTTCTTGCAGCCGCAATCGATAGCCCGCTGTACTCCGCGTGTGTTGGGAATGAGCGCGCGCAGTTCTACATCTCCGGGAATCTCGCCTATACGCTTGAAGATTTCATCAGTGTCAGCCATCTGAGGGACTCTCTTGGGGTGCATGAATGAGCCGACCTCGATAACCTTATAGCCCGCGTCAATGAAGCCACGCAGGATTTCTATTTTCTGGTCTGTGTTGGGGTAAACTTTCTCATTCTGGACTCCGTCGCGCAGACCGACTTCACACATTGTTACTTTTTCGGGCAAGTTCATCATCAGTCGATACCGTTCTCGGCAAAATATTTCTTTGCGGTCTCGAGGCACTGTTTCGCATGGCCGGCGACTCCCCGCGCTTGAATCTCTTTGAGGTTGGGAAGCTCAATCGACAGCGGGATATTCGGCATTGCTTTTATCATGTCAGCGATTTTCACATCACCTTCACCGACATAGAATCTTGCCTCGCGCGCAGTGTAGAGCATGAGATCATCTTTGATGTTGTCAAGCACTGTGTCTTTGCACTCTGCGTTCTCTGGTGCCGGGCCGTCGCAAAGGTGAATGAAGCGGAAATACTTTCTCGGAGTCCTCGCAAGCTCTGAGCCTGTTACGCCTGCCCTGCCTGCGTGAAGCGTGTCGACCATCACAAAGACGTTATCCCTGTAAAGGTCATCGATGAGGGAAATATCTTCCTGAAGGTTTCTGACACCTGCCCAAGGAAGGAACTCAATGTTGAACATGAGTCCGAACTCTTTTGCCATGTCCGCGACTTTTCCGGCTGTCTCTGTGTACCATTTGCGGTCGCGTGTCCACACTGAGCCGAGTACGTCCGTTGCGCCTAATTTCGCGGCTGCCTCGAACGCGGGCTTGTACTCGTTAATGTCGAGGTCTTTGCGGATTCGCGCAAGCTCAATGTCCATTAACGGCATGTCGTATTCTTTGAGGGCTGCTTTGATGTCGGCAAAAAGTTTCGGGTCATCCTGCGGAAGGAATGAAGGCTCACCGGGAAGGTGCATAGGAATCGTGCGGAGACTCACATAGTCATAGCCTGCTTCTTTTGCGATTTTGATCTGATCCATCGGATTGGTGCCGGGGATTGTGAGATAAGCTAACGAAAATTTACGTGCCATTTGTGAAACTCATTCTCCTTTCGTGAAATGAACAAACAAACCGCCCGTGTGATAGCGGCGGCGTTATTCTCTTGTTACTTTCCTTCTTTTTCCTTCATGATTGTCTCAAGGGTCTGGCGCATTACTTCAAGAGGCACAGCCTGACCGCCCGTCCACAACTGAATCTGACGGAGTCCCTGATACAATGACATTCCGAGTCCGTTGATGGTTGTGCATCCGACTTCAGCGGCTTCCTTGAGGAAACGAGTCGTTGCGGGGTTATATGTCGCGTCAAAGCAAATGTGCGACGGCTTGAGGAATTTTTTGTCGACGCATGTATATTCCTCTTTGCCCTTCATGCCGAGTCCCGAAAGGTTAAGGATAATATCTGTCTCATCGAGTGCCTTCTTGATTCCGGCTTCGTCAGCTGCTCTTACAGGTACGCAGACTCCGGGGTAGAACTTGTTGATTTCCTCGCTGAGTGTCTCGCATTTCTCCGAGCGTGAAGAGATGTATATCTTCTTTGCTCCCTCGTTGGCAAGCTCAAGGCAAACGCTCCTGCCAGTTCCGCCCGCGCCGAATGAGAACATAACTTTGTCTTTGATGACACAGCCGTGCTCTTTGATGTCGCGCAGTGCTCCGTAGCCGTCAGTGTTGTAGCCGATGAGTTTCCCGCCCTCAGTTTTGACGACGGTGTTTGAGCTTCCGATTTTCTTGCAGAGGGGATCAAGGTCATCAAGGTACTGCATAACGGCTTCTTTGTTGGGCTTTGTTACGGCGCAACCCAAGAACGTGGGCATGTAGCGTATGCCGTCAATAATTTCCTTGAGGTGGGTGCTGTCTGCCTCACAGTAGCAATAGACCATGTTGAAGCCTGCCGCCTGATACGCTGAGTTCTGCATTCTTGCGGCGAATGACTGACTCAGAGGCGTGCCGATAAGTGCGATAAGTCTGCTGTTAATATCAATCTGCATAATTAACGCTCCTGACATATGAAATTTTTGGTGAATGAATTGTGATTGAACGTGATAATTTTATTCACAAGAAATTTATATTGCAAACATAATTTTACTGGTTGTGAAAAAATCTCTTTAAGACGGGCAGACAAAATTTTCTGTGTGATATTATATACAAATCCAAAATATTATTTCAGGAGGACATGCGATTGTCTGACAGCATTCAAATTTTCTCTTCATGCGTTCAAAAATTCTTAGAGCGCAATACTGTTTTAAGCGGAAATGATAATCACCTGTATATATTTCAGGGCTTCCCTGTCAGTTTCTTAAAGGCTCTGGACATTCCTCACCTCGCAGGAGAATGGGACGGCTCATATCCTGACGCGCTGAAACTTGACGGATCAGAAATTCTCCCGTTCCTGATAACTTCAAAGGGGCAGGCGTGGTGTTTCTATGAAGAGTTTCAAGCATTAAGCATGTTGCTAAAAAATTTCAATGTCTACAAAGGAACAATGACCGTAATCAAAAATGATCTGTTCAGTGATTATTATCCTCTTCCTGAAAGCATGTCCCCTGAAAAAATCTCAGAGCTTTTCAGAAATGACAGCGGGAAAAAAGCTGTTAATGATTCAGATTTGAAGCTACTGGATTATTATTCAGACTGTCGGACTGATGGCAATATTCTTTTCGTGTCATTCATAGACAGGCATACAGAGCATAATATTAATGAGACAGGATTTTTCTGGGACATGGCCGGCATTCTTCCAGCGGACGGAATCGATTCTGCTTCAGATGATGAAGGTACAATTTCTTCTCTGCCTCTTTCGGAAATCAAAGTAAAGCTCATGAACGGTGAACTGAAAAATTCATGCTTCATCATTCAGGACGACGGCGATGACTCTATTGACGCTGAGATCACAAAGATGAATACGCTTGGCAGATTCTTCGGGACAAAGTTCAAGGCTTCACACTGCACAAAAAAGAATGACAGCGGGGAGCAATATCTTCACATGCTCAAGAAATACTGGGGCAGCGAAGCATCATTCAGGGAGCTTATGTTTTATGAATCTCCTGCGGAAAACAACAGGACAATGACTCTCTCACAGGGCAGAATAATATCTGACGTTATAGAGCAGAGCATGAAAGCCGCTTCAGGTGAAAATTATTCAGACATAATAGTTACAGCTCCTACAGGTTCAGGGAAATCAATATTTTTCCAGATACCCGCGATATATCTTCATGAGGAAGAAGAGAAACCGCTTCTCACGATAATTATATGCCCTCTTGTGTCGCTTATGTATGATTAGGTGAATGAGCTTCATGAACGCGGAATTGACTACGCTACATATATTAATGCGTCAATAACATCTGAGGAGCGAAAATCAAGGCTCAACGGAATCATAAGCGGGCGTTACTCTGTTGTTTATCTTTCGCCTGAGTTCCTTCTCGGAGGGGATATACGAACTCTCACAGGAGGAAGGGACATAGGGCTTGTTGTGATTGATGAAGCGCATCTTGTAACGTCATGGGGAAGAGATTTCCGGGCTGATTATTGGTTTCTCGGAGATTACATCGAGAATGTTCGCAGAGAAAGCCCACGCTCGGATTCAAAGCCTCAGAAATTCCCGGTGCTTTGCCTTACTGCCACTGCTGTTTACGGCGGGCGTGATGATGTCGTTGGGGATCTTCAGCAGAGCCTTCATCTTGCGTGCTACACAGGGCATATATACATCGGGTATGTCAGGCGCGGAAATATCAAGTTTGACATAAGGCATCACGAGAAAAAATCAAGGTCAAAAAAGGAAGCAAAGACAACTCTTGCTGTTGCGGCCGCAGTAAAGTATGTGAGGGAAAAACAGAAAACGATAATGTATTTTCCGTTTGTCCGTCAGATAGGAATGATTAACGAAGTGCTTCAGAAATTTGAAGAGGGAGCAAAGACCGAAACATATTACGGCGGCATGAATGGTACGGACAAAGATACAGCCTACGAAAATTTCAGGTGTTCGCGCTCTACTGTAATGCTTGCGACAAAGGCTTTCGGAATGGGCGTTAATATCGGGGACATAAGGAACGTATATCACTTTTCGCCTACAGGAACTCTTGCGGATTACGTTCAGGAAATAGGAAGGGCTGCGAGAAATCTCAAAGAGGGCTGCGCTGTTGCTGACTATATGATTTCCGATATGCAGTATGTACAAATGTTATGGGGGCTTTCGGGACTGAAGCATTACCAGCTTAAGGAAATGGCAAAAAAGCTCTACGATATTTGCACGCACTCTGAAGGAAGAAATATTTTGTTCTCTCCTGAAACTTTCAGCTACCTTTTCAGTGATTACCAGCTCGAAAACAGCGTAAAAAGCGGGCTTCTTATGCTAAGTGCTGACCTTAACGCAAAATCTCATTTCAGGTTGTTAAGCGTGAGACCAAGAAGCCTTTTCTCTGTGCAGTATATTTTAGTGCCGCACGAAATTGAGATGAAATTTCTTGATGAATACGGCTCTTACTGCAAGAAAGTTAATGACTGTTATCCGCGCAAGTCAGCCGGAGGAAGCATAATAAAGAACGGAAAAGTTTTTGAGATTGACCTTGCAAAATTGTGGGAGAATAAATTTATCGGCCTCAGCTTTCAGCAGTTCAAGTTCAAATTTCTCAGCGGTGAATTATTCCCTGAAACTGATAAAGGGCAGGGCGAATGTTACAGAATAGTGCCCAACATGAAAATGACAATCACATACGAAAAGGGCTGGCATAAAGTAAGCGTCCTGTTCAAAAAAGTGTCGGAAGCAATTCAGGATTCATTCAATGACTTATTCAGGAATTTCGGCAGAAAACATTTCAGCTTCAGTGATTTTTACGGGATTTTCAGCAAAAGGTACAGGCTTGAGGGAAGGCGCGAATATATCAGGATGGTACTGGATCTTTTCTGCTATGATCATGTAGATTTCAGCTTCGGAGCGTCATACAGGCAGCCTACAGAGTCATGGAAATTCATCGAGCGCATAAAGCCGGACACCGACAGCGGCAATTTCGAGGAAAAATACTGCATACGCGGGGACAAGTACGCCGGCATAGGCAGCAAACTTCGGAGCTATTTCAGCATGGCAGAACCTAACAGCAAATACAGAGTCACAGAGAAATATACAGTTTATCTTCCAATGCCTCAGCCAATGCCCGCACGCCCTAAAAGCTATGAATCCCAATGCGATACATCATCACCGCCTCAGCAGCTAATGGCATCAATACTTCAGCTTTTCGGTTTAGCATCATACGAAATTACAGGCGGCAGAAACCTTCAAATATCCATCACTGTAACTGATCCCAGCAAGCTCCTTGATATAGCAGCCAGCACATCATACAGGAACGCTGTGCTTTCTGACATTGAAGCCAAACACAAACGCGCAGTGAAGATAATGCAGAATTTCATGAGCAAAAATTTCACGGACAAAGAACGCTGGGAAATAATAGAAGAATATTTTCTAGGCCATGACAGCAATGTAGATACACTTCTCGGAATAAATCAACAGGAAGGTGAATAATAATGATTCCCGGCGCATTAATCGGAGACATTATCGGAAGCGTTTATGAGTTCAACAACGTTAAGTCAAAAGATTTCCCGCTCATGTCAGAACGCTCAATCCCTACTGAAACCAATTTAGCGGCATCATCAACGGTTTTTTTGTCAGTCGCCGCTCCTATACCCGCTCCTACTACAGCTCCTGTACCACCGCCAATAGTCGCCCCCGTCAAGGCAGCTCCACCAATCGCAGCCCCCGCAAGCGGTACAGCCGCAAGTCCGCCACTTGCGATAACAGCAATCGTCGCGCAAGCTGCCCAGACGAGTCCTCCGCAAAGTCCGCCAGTAGCTCCGCCCACAGCACCACCGTAAGCAGTATCTTCACCCCACCACGCCAACGCAGGCTCAACAACCGCAAACATCATGACGCAAACGACCAGCAACGCAATAACTTTTGACTTCTTCAACATGATTATTACCTCCTTAATCTGCAGGCCCCCAGATCCAGCCCGCTATACCTCCTGCAATCGCTCCGATTCCTGCACCTACTGCCGTCCCTACAACAGGAATAAAGCTCCCGATTACTGCTCCCGTTGCCGCTCCTGCTCCTGCTCCATAGACTCCGCCCTTTATTGACGGATCTATAATTGTCTCTGTCGTTTTCTGATGTCCACCACCGGGAAGTGGTATCCATATTTCAGTTCTACTCATCGCACCGGGTGCAATTAGATTCGCAGACGATACACCCTGCAACACCGACACAAGCACCAGCGATAAAACCAACATAACCGCAATTTTCTTCACGCTATTTTCTCCTTTCACTTAATACACAATAGGGCTAAAAGGATCATGAAAACATCCCGGACTCACAACTACCATAAACCCCGCGCCCATTAAACCACCCGGAACACCGCCCGCTAAAAATCCCGCAATGCCTCCGAGTATTGCCCGAAATCCCAGCGATAATGCTCCGTAATTTTCCCGCTCATTACTCCGAATCATTCCGGCGAACGAAGGCTGAAGCATTCCGAACAACAACAGCAGCATAACAACAAACGCAGTCTTTCTCATTAATTCCTCCTTTCTTGAGACAAAACGGTGCGCCAAACAGCTCCAACTTCACGAAGAAACTACCCGGCGCATAAACGAAAGCACACAAATAATAATCACTCGTCTTGCGCTATGCTATAATAACCGCAGGACAAGATACGGTAAGCTGATTTTCAGCTCACATTAATTGAGTGCTGAAAACATAAATTGATGAAACAAATTATAGCACAGAAAATTTCTTGTCCTTGTTTTTTATGCCTTACTTCATAATTTCCCCGCAATAATTTATCCCAATGGCTGAAATTCTATCGTTGATTCTGATTCTCTTTCGTGGCATAATTACCCGCAATAAATTTCCCAAGAGGTGAAACAGTATGCGCAACCGTAGAATCATTATCAGCATTCTTGAGGCCGTGTGCTGTTGTCGTCCCTTCACATTCTAACTTCGCGCAAGAAATCCATTTTTCACACACAAATTTTTCATTAACGCCTGAGAATTAACCGGGCAATTCATTATCACATTAACACAAAAGGAGTCGTGTATCATGTCAGGAGTCTATACTTCTATCGATCAGCTTATCGGACACACACCGCTGCTTGAGCTTGTGAGGATTCAGAATCAATTCGGGCTTCACGCAAAAATCCTCGCAAAACTTGAGTACTTCAACCCCGCAGGAAGCGTAAAAGACAGAGTCGCAAAATCAATCCTCGATGACGCAGAATCAGACGGCAGACTCAATCCCTCAAGCGTCATAATCGAACCCACGAGCGGCAATACAGGCATCGGACTCGCTTCAGTCGCAGCAACTCGCGGTTACCGGGTCATTATCGTTATGCCCGAAACAATGTCCATCGAACGCCGCAAGATCATGAAGGCTTACGGAGCAGAGTTAGTTTTGACGAAAGGCAGCGAAGGCATGATGGGAGCAATCAAGAAAGCCTCAGAGATCGCATCAGAGATTCCCGGCTCATTCATCGCAGGTCAGTTCGTGAACCCGTCAAACCCGAAAATTCACAGGCTCACTACAGGCCCGGAGATCTGGCAGGATACAAACGGCAATGTCGACATATTCATATCAGGTGTCGGCACAGGCGGGACTCTCACAGGCTCGGGCGAATATCTCCGCTCAATGAAGCCTGACATAAAGATTATCGCTGTTGAGCCGTCCGGGTCTCCTGTTCTTTCGTCAGGGCGCAAAGGCTCTCACAAAATACAGGGCATCGGCGCGGGGTTCGTTCCTGAAGTCCTGAACACGAGACTGTATGACGAGATTATTACGGTTGATGACTCAGACGCAATAAATGCCGCGAGACTCACGGGAAAATTTGAGGGCTTCCTCGCGGGAATCTCATCGGGGGCTGCTCTTCATGCCGCGATTGAAGTCGCAAAACGTTCAGAAAATGCCGGGAAAAATATTGCCGTGATACTTCCTGACTCAGGCGAGAAATATTTATCGACAGAATTATTTGCTGACTAGTTCATGAACATCATCGAGGCTTTAGCGTCAGCAGAAAAGAGTCTCACGTCCCGCGCTGGCACAATCACATACAACGGGATAAAAGAGAGCATAGAGTCCGCGTTCATTAATATACAGTCGGCAATGTTCCCTTCACACGTCAACCACAAAGAGAGAACCATTGCTGAAAGTTTGCGGCTTGCGTCAAAGAGTCTTGCGTCATCAATTTCACGGTTAATGAATGACTCTGACGGTGAGAAATTCACGGCCATGCTGATTATGAAGCTCCCGGAGATAAAGCGGTTATTGCTCACGGACATTACAGCGGCGTATGAGGGCGACCCGGCAGCAAAGAGTCCCGATGAGATTATCCTTTCTTACCCGGCATTCACGGCGATAAGCGCATACAGGACAGCTCACGAGCTTTACGTTATGGGAGTGCCATTAGTGCCGCGAATAATCACCGAGTATGCTCACAGGCTCACGGGAATCGACATTCACCCGGGTGCGACAATCGGTGAATATTTCTTCATAGATCACGGAACAGGAGTCGTAATCGGCGAGACTTCAACAATCGGCAAGAGAGTCAAAATCTACCAGAATGTTACGATCGGCGCGAAAAGTTTTGACGTTGCCCCCGACGGGACTCTCGTGAAAGGGATAAAGCGGCATCCCGACATCGGCAATAATGTTGTGATTTACGCGGGAGCTACGATATTGGGAGGTGATACGGTCATCGGGGACAATTGCGTGATCGGCGGAAATGTCTGGCTGACTCATTCGGTTGAGGCCGGGCAGGTTGTAGTGAGATAACGCTGACTGATATAATTTTGCTGTGAGGCTGAAATCTCAGAAAGGAGTCATAAATCTATGCTCAAAAAATTTTTGATGATGATGATTGTGTGTTCTACTTTCGTGTTTCCGGCAGGTTCACAGTCTGACGCAGCGGACTTGAAAAAAGTAGCCAACCTCGGCGAGGATAAAGACAAAATGGCATGGTTCATTATGGATTACGGCAAAGATTCAAAGGGGCTCCCTTTCGCAGTCGCAAGAAAGTATTACACCAACACTAAAATCAGGCAGCAGATAATCAACACGCTGATCTCAAGATACAAAGTCGACGAGGAAAAAGCCAATGGGCTGCACTTCACAGAATACCGCTACGAGTTCACAGAGGACGGCAAGCAGTTCAAAGAGGTATACGAACGTCATTATGACAGGTCCGGCAAACAGATTCTCTTCTTCACTCCCAAGAGCAGAGACCCTCAGAATCGAAAGGGATTCAGGCCGCTTGAAGGTTCAATGATGTACAAGATTGCAAAATATGCTCTCGGAAAATGAACGAGTACTGAGCAAGCCGCAAAATTTTTCCCTCCTGTATAAATTCTGCAGGGGGGATTTTTTTCTGTGATATAATCGCGCATAAATACAGAGAAAGGAGCTTGACAAATCCCAAAATGGCCGCCATAATCGAACCACGAACCACGAACCACGAACCACGAACCACGAACCACGAACCACGAACCACG
>CAMHMH010000011.1 GCA_946186205.1 uncultured Fretibacterium sp.
CGAGCCATTGAGCCTCAGTGCCTGTGAACCCGTGCAGCTTTGCGATCTCGTAAGCTGAACGCCCCGTTATCCTGTCCATGTCAGTATCTATATACTTCCGGAAATCTCCTAACAATTCTGCCGTCTGCGCTGCTATTTTGCTCGGCATCGTCGCTGTGAAATTCCTCACTATCGCATATGCCGCTCCTGTTACTGTGTTACCCTGATACGCATTCGCCAACGTTATTGACGTATCACTGTTGATTGACGCTATCTCTAGCAATACCCCGTTGTTGTTCACTTCTAGCATATCTCCGGGATTTAAACCTGCGCTTTTCCAGTACGTTCCGCTTCCTGTTACTGCCGTGCTTCCGTTCGTCGCGCCTAACGTACCGTCCCTGTACCATCTTGTATAGTTGCTCATAGGTCTTTATCACTCCTTCTTTATATTCGTTATTACTGAATTGGTTATATCCAGCAATGAACTTGCTAATTCTTCCAGCCATAACAGACGCTGTTCATGATTGTCCGTTATCGCTTTCAATCTGGAGACTGGATTTTTTACATCTTTCAGCCTCGCTTTTTTCTGCGCGTTGTAGGACATTTTCAGCCTCCATAAAATTAACAGGCTTCAAGCTATTACGCCCGAAACCTGTTACACGTTATGCCGTTTCGCTTACAGTCTAGGAGGCCGCTCCGAATATCTCATCAATCATTTCGGTGGCTTCCGCGTCCGTCGCAACGTCGTCTGTTGTCAGTATATTGGCCGCTATTACTCCGCTGTCTGCCAAATTCCCGTTCGCGTCAAGACTGGCTACATGCCCCGCTGTCGCATTCGCTACCTTGTCGGCCTTACCGCTTATGTTCACCTTCAGGCCGTTCGCTGTTACCTCTATCGCGTTGTCATTCGACGGGTCAATTTTGACTTCTATCTCATATCCAGCGATATTAAGTATCTTCGCGCTGTCGCCTGCTTTCGCCGTATACGTGTCAACAAGCGTCTCCATATTCAGGAATGAATACGTTACCGTCTCGGCGTTGTTGTTGTTGTGGTCGCGTGCCTTCAGCGCAAGCACTAATACGGGCTTCCCGTTCAGATTGGGATCTGTGCCGCCGGGGTAAGTCTCCTGCGTGAACGCGAAGCTCTGCACGAACCTTGTCTTAGCCTGGTCAAGGAACATCTCTACGGGCAACGCCGCTATTGCCGCCTCGATTGCCGCTTTCGCCCTCTGCCCTACATACTGCACATGCTTCAGTTTCGCTTTCTGCTCTAAGTTGTAACTCATAATGCTTATACCTCCATAATGTTTTATGTTTCACCGTACCTGCAGTTACGGATTGACACCAAATATCTCATCTATCATTTCTTCAAATTCTGGCTCGACTTCTATTGCTGTTTCTGTCGTGAATGCATCCTCTATTGCCTCGTCGGCCTCGTCATCTGTCGCCGTCCCGTCAGGGTCAATTTCGCTCATTACTGCGTCAATTTCACTTTCCATTACTGACAGCCTGCCGTCTAATTCTTCTTGGGCTTTGAGGTCTGACAGTTTCATATATGCAAGCTCGTTGATTTGTTCCTGAAGGGAGCTTATCCAGTCATAAAATTTCCTGCTGATCTTTGCGCTTTCGGTTTGCCTTAGTGTTTCCGCCTCTTTCAGCTTCTCCGCATTACTCTTTACTTTAAGTAATAACGTCAATATTGCCGAGGCGTTCTCCCTTGTCGCTTCTTGTATTCGCGCTGTCCGTTCACTGTTCACCGAAAAATCATGACGGCGGCTTTCAGCTTCTACCTTCAGCATTATTCCTGTCTGCATTATTCCCGCTGACAGGTCGCTTAATTCCTCTGTCAGTCTTTGTTCAGCCTGCGTATGTTTCTTCTCCCAGTGCGCTATTCTCTCTTTGAGTTTCTCATGCCCGCGTGATACTTCCTGCGAGAGGCTCAACAATCCCGATGCTGTGTCAGATATTTCTTCTTCCGTTCGGCTGTGCATTTCTGCCATTCTTGCCGCTAATCTTCTGCGCTCTTGTCCTTCTTCGTATATGCTCCGCGCATTTTCGATTAATCCATGTGTGAAGTTTTCACTGTCGTGGCCTCGCTGGGCTGTTTCTCGTTCCACGCGCACTTTTTCCCGCTGGTAACTTTCTTTTCGCGCATGTGCCTCTGTCAGTATTGCCGCGGCTAATTCATCGGCCTGCTCTTGTATGTGTTCATCGCTTCCTGCACGCTGTCTTTCTTCATGCGTTATGCGGCGGGATGTCCGTTCGTTGTCTTCATGCCTCGAGATGATTTCTTGCAGTAATCCGCTGGATATTTCATCAGCCTGTTCCTGTATATGCTCGTCCCGGCTTATTCTCTGCTTTTCCTCATGTGCTAGATTTCTCGCATTCTCCGCTTGGTCGGCTTCTCGCTCAAACGTCTTACGCAGGATTTCTCCCGATAACGCATCCGCTTCCTCGCGCAACTCCTCATACAATGAATGCGTTTCTTCCCGGCTTGTGCTTATGTCCGAGCGTAATTCGTCATCAGCTTTCTTCCGCGTTGCGTACTCCTCGTACATATCATCATTCAATGCTTGGTCAGATAACAACCGTTCGCGCGCTTCCTCTGCTATTTCCCCCGTCAGGTATCGCGTATCATTCTTGCGCCTCTCCGTCTCATCTTTCAGCCCTTCTTCCAGTCCGTATATCTTTGCGCTGTTCTCGAGTACCGCTCCGGCAAGGTCATCGGCTTGTTCCTCTAAAAATTCCTTGCTGGATATGGTAAGGTCTCGGCTTTTGAGTATACCCAGCCGCAAATCCTCTTTATCGTGCTCATTACTCGATATATCTTCCTCGCGCTGTAACGTGAGCCGCAAGATTTCTCCAGCCAATGCGCCAGCTTGTTCCTGCAAATACTCCCCGCGATATACCGTCTCTTTTCGCGCATTGCTGATTTCTTCACGCAGTTGTTCATCTGCTTTTCGCCCTTCTTCCGTTTCTCTTTCTCGCTTTTCGGTCTCGTCTCTTATTAGCTCATGCGCACTTTCTAGACTGCCTTCCGCTGTTGATAGTCTCTTTTCTTGCGTGTCGATTTTAAGCGTATGACTCAGAACTTCTACGGCTAATTCGTCGGCTTGTTCCTGCAAATGTTCATGGATTGCTTCATCTCGTTCATGTGATACTCCGTCGGAAGCATTCACTCTCCTGTGAAGGCTTCTGATATTCGCGCCCAAGTTCACATGACGTACATCTTCTGCGTCAACACGCGCATCTATTACCTCGCTGTCCTCCGTTACTCCCTCTATCGCCTCGTCAAATCTCGCGCTGATATTCGCCTGACTTCCCTCTATAACTTCCTGCCTTGCGCTTATCTGTGAGACCTGATAACCCATCTGTGATTTCGCCGTGTCTATATCCATGCTCAGATTTTGGATTTCACGGTTCTTTTCGCTCCGTAATTCCCTCACTGCGTCCTCACTGTCGGTTCGTAACTGCCTGATTGCTTGATTGGTATCGTTTCGGAGTGTCGTTACTGCGTTGTCTGTGTCGCTTCGAAGTTCCGTTATTGCTGTGCTGCTGTCTTTTACTGCCTTGTCGATTTGTCCTTGATAGCCCGTGAACTTGCTTACTTGGTCATTCGTCAGGTGATAACGTCCGCTGAAGTCACCGCCTAATAGTCCGTCTAATTTCTCGTGGTCTATCTCTTCGGGCTTTATCTTCCTGTCGGGGTCGAGGCCGCTGAAACCTACTATATAATCCTCAATTACTGGCTGTTCGTAGTCTTCATAAAAACTTCTCGTTAGGTCTTCATATTTTCCCATTTACACCGCCGCTCTCATAAATACGCTTTCATCTTGTCAAATTCTCGCTCAAGATTCCTCTGTTCCTCTTCATCGCGGGCTATCATTGCTATCAAGTATTCATCTTTCATGCTCCGTAATCTTCTCCGGCATTGTTCCCCGTGTTCGCGCCTTATTCGTTCGCGCTCTAATTTCTCTTGGTTCGTCTCGCCTACCTTCACCAAACTTCCGCCACGTATCGCGTACTGCGTTATGTCTAGCTCTTCATTGCGTCCGATCTCATAATATCCGCGCCCGTCTTCAGGCTCAGGGTCAACAGAACTCGTTATTTCACTCAATATTCGCCCAGTCTTTATGTCATATTCTAAAAACTTCACAACATTCACTCCTTCAGCATTGCTTGTACTGTTGCGCTTATTCCTTCATCCTCTGACACTATTCGGATATAAGGCGCATTCGGCCAGTCAAGCACTTCACTGTAGCCCGTCGTTATTACACGCCCTTTCGTTGACGCCCCTAAATACAGTCTCAGCTTCCCTTCCATCGGCATTATTTCAAGCAAATATTTCTTGCAGGGCTCGATCTCAAATCGCCGTTCCATTCCCCGCCCAAACTTGAATACATCACTTATTAATACGCTGTCAGGCACAGGCGGGTAACTTTCACTCACCAGCGTCAGCCCTAGACGCTTATACGGTATCCAGTGTACTAACTGCACATTTTTGTTCGGGTCAAATATTATTATGTTTTTCCCGTCAGGCTCGGTATATATTACCGCCCGTTCTCCGTCATTCCTGAATGTTGGCATTTCCTTTCACACTCCTATCGCTATATAGTATGTAGAATTAGTATATACATCTGTATCGTGTGTAAATACTTCAAATCCTGTCAGTGTCGGTATGCCTTCAATAATTCCGCCTGAAGGTATTACTGCTAAACAATTTGAAGTAAACGGGGTTGGGAATGTTACTGAAGCTCTATATGTGCCAGTTTTATTTATCAGTGAAATTACACCCCATTGGAGCATGAAGCCGTTGTTATACTTCACATATCCGTTTTTCGACAGACTGCTGGACGTTATTCCGTCTCCTTTGTCTGAACTGCTTCCATTCGGCAGAAGTCCTTTCACAAATGCTTCCAGCCCGGTTACTTTCCCGCTTGCTATTGTCGCGTTCGTCAATGCTCCGCTTACCTGCGAGCCCGCTATATTCCCTATTACGTGCGAACCGTCTACATTCCCCGCTATCGTTCCCATTACACGGCTTCCGTATATCGTTCCATTCTTCAGCGTATTAAGCTCAGAGGCCGTCAGGTCATTCTCTTTCAGCTCATTCAGTATTCCGTATATCCGAGTGATTTCTGATATGTGCTTGCTGAATGCCTCGCTTACCGTATCGCCGCCCGAGCGGAAATCTACTTTGTACCCTACGTCATATGCCATCTTCACACCTCCGAAAGCTCAAATCCCATCGTCGACAGTGCGCATCCTCCCCCGGTCATCTCCACTTTTGGCGTTAATGACCAGCCACGAACTATGCACATTCGACGCGAGGTTACTGTCTTTTCTGTGTCTATCAGCTTGTCTTCACTCTCGCTTGCATACGTTTCATCTCCGTAGATATATCTGCGCTCTGTATCATGGCTGAATTGCATTCGGAAGCCTCCCACTTTCAGCTCAGCTCCGCATTCGGGCTGTATTCCGAACGAGACAAAGCACCGACGGATTAACGCCTGATTTCCCGTCAGCAATGTCCCCATTCGCATTTTCCCTTTTATCTCTAACTCTCGCGTGCGCGTTTCATTCGTATCTGTTACTTTTCCGTCTATTAACTCATATATGCTCGTTCCGATTATCAGATACAACGCATCACTTGAGCCGTCCGCATATTTCACTTCTCCCGGAAATTCATACGTCGTCCATATTCCAGCCCGATAATCGTATACCCAGATTTCTCTTGTCCCTTTGTGCGCTTTCAGCCATAGCTGTTGTTTCACTGGGATATTCCACAATTCCGCGTCCGCGCTCAGTATTCGGGTCAAGGCCGCGCTTACCTTCCTGTCTGGCCATTGCGCTTGGATTTCTCCGTAGCTCGTTACTGCTGACAAACTCGCAAGCCCCGATACCGTCGCAAAGTAAACATCATTCCCTACCGCCTGTACGCTTTTACGGCTGAATGTTCCTATGTTGTGCGCAACTTCTATCACTGTCCAGTCGGGATGATCCCCCGTTATTCGGAATATTGTCCCTTTGTCCGGCTCATTGCTTGGCGACTTAAACACTATCAAATCCCGCGACAACGGCACTACTGCGTCAATATTCATTCCGTCCTTGTACCCGACTTCTAGATACTGCGCTGTGCTATCATCATTCGGATCATTCGTCCATTGCTCACAGTCTCCTACTCCTGAAAATATTATTGTGTTTCCGTCCGTTACTACTCCTGCTCGGCCTGACTTCACAAATACTTCACGGCATATTGACGGCGAACTCTCTATCGTTTCCAGCGTCAGACTATCGCGCGTTTTCAGCTTTTGCAGTTTCCCTCCTGACGCTACTAAATATTCTCCGTCCCATTCCGCTATCGATATTTCACTGTTCACTGTCAGTGTTCCGTTCACTTCTTCAAGCCTATTCCACGTGAATATCTTCTCTAACTCTTTCCACGTTCCTGCAGAATTCTTATAAAATCCTCGAAGCAGAAATCCCCTTTTGCCCGGTAGTGCCGCTACTCCTTCTACAACTGTTCCCGTCTGGCAGTGATGGAATAATCCTCCGCGTACTGTCATCGCTCCTGTACTCGCTGACAGTTCTACGTTCACTGCCTCTTTCAGTTCATTCCGCGCTAGGCTCTCTGACGGCACTGACAAATTCAGCCCGCCGTCAAATGATGGGTAGAATATTCTTTGCTCCGTAGGGTTACTCTTGAGACGCTGGCTCATTCACTCCATACCCCATTAACATTAAGTGCTGCGAGATCGGAAGCTCTTGCTTGTTCAGCGCGTAGATTGCAGCCAATGCACTTATCGCTATTTGCTGGTCGGTCTCGTATGGCAGTGTGTCATTCTCTCCGTAGTCCGTTACATAATCCAGCCTCGAAAGATACCTTATCGCCATCGGGCTTGTGCTTGGTACATAAAACTTTACTTTCTTCACGATTACCTTTACAGGCATTGCACCGCAGAACCTCAAATAATCTTCTGGCAAATTCCCGCCGTCTGATATTTCCGCTTCCTTCATCAAGCGTATATCTCCGTTTTCTGCCTGTCGTTTCGAGTATTCATCTACTGCTCTGTTCAGGTAGTTTTCTAGCTCCTGCGTTCCTTCGGGCTGTTCGAGATTTCCGCCCTCCGTGTAGCCTGTTGCCTGTTCATCGGCTATCAGTTTTCGCACCATCGCTATTATCTGCTTGCGTGTCATGCCTTACGTCCTCCCACCTAGCACCTGCGCAGGGCCGGTATTCTCAAAGTGTGAGATTTCGCGCCCGGCTAATGTCGCTTCCGCCTGCTCAATTATGTAGTCCGCCTGCTGTATATTCTTCTGGTACAGGTTCAACGCTATCTGCTCTATGTAGCTCCTCATGCTTTCTGGCGCGTCTACGTTGTCTTCTAGCCTATGTACCCTCGCGGGTATGTAGTAATACTCTAAACTGTATGCTCCTTCTTTCGCGTACAGCGTGTTTCCTACTATCCTGTATGAACGTCTCGCGGGCGGGTTCGTACTCGTCGGAATCATAAGACCGTCTTCATCACTCACTACCTGATGCACCCTCACAAAGTCCGACGGCAATTCATACATATTCGTGTTCCCTATGTCTATTGCTTTCTTCTTCAGCACCGCATGTACATATCGCTGGCTCAAATATCCGTACAGCCTCGATACTGCCTGATTTATTGGCTCTAAAAGCTGATAGTCTGACACGTTCAGACCCTGCATATCTCCTAACGCATAACGTAATGACATCGCTAACTCTACTACTGGTATCATCTATATTCCCCCCTCACAACATCTCCAATGCGGAAATCTCTCCAACAGCCGCCGGAATGCCTTCTTGTCCCCGTTGCGCGTAAAGCTCAGATAATCCAAGTCTTTCATTGTCTCTAACATCGCCGCTTCCTCTATTGGGATATTTGCTATATGCCGTCCGGCTACATGGCCGTGTTCGTCCCGGATAAATCCCTTGCCCTGTTGTACCTGTTGCCAGTTCTCACGCTCGGCATCGTCCGTATTTATATGATTAAGGAGCCGGATTTCTTCTCCGCGCTCCTCTATTTCTTGACCTGCTATCATTTCCCCAACTCACCTTTACGGCGTTACGGGGATTGCTCCGTCTAACCCGCTGATTTTGAAATGTGCCTTTTCCGCTCGCATTTCTAGCGTCCATTCTCCTTTGACATATTTTCGGTGCATGTCGCTCACTTCGGGCAAATCTCCTTGTCTGAACGGACGTAAAAATGCCTTCTTCATATACTCGGGACTTAATCCGTATATCGTGTCATCTGGCATAAATCTGTCTACTAAGCACTGCAATGTCCCGAAGTCTGTCTCCAGTACGCTTATCATCTGCGTCAGTCGGTGCGTCTTGTTCCCTTCCATGTATTTCGTGTTGCCCGCTGTGAATGTCGATATTATTCTCTTGCTTCGAGGAGACACTAAAAGCACACTCGGCTTGCCTCCGACATTCCACGTCTGCTCAAGCGCGTTATTTATCTCGTCAAATGTCAGCTTTGAAGCCGTAAAATTATTCGTTACTACCCAATACGGAAGACCTCCGAACTGCCTCGCCTCGTCCATACTACCAAGCATTTTAGTGTCCTGCTGAATTAGTGCCTGTTCACAGTCAAACGCCAATTCTTTTAACGTCTTCTGCATTTGGTACGCTGTTTCACTTCTCAGACCGTATTTCAATACTACTTCCTGCGTCTGCGTTACGTGAATGCCCCGGTGCATTATCTGCGTGTAGTTCTGCAGCCTCACTCGCGGCGTTACTGCCTCCGTCGTGTACGTATATCCTTCTGGCTGTTTATTCACTCGCGGTTCTCCGAGACTGTCTTCAAGCCATTCATGCGTTACTGCCGTCGCTCTCGTCCTACTTATTCGTGAGAACAGCGGCGTATTTTCCGGTGAAATATTTGTGATTATGTCCGACATGTCCAGCTTGTTACCGACTGCCTCATATGTATTGCTTGCCATTTATACCACTCCCATGTTCATTAATGCTTGTGCTTGTTCGTCTGCTGTCATTCCGGCAAAATCTTCCGCTCGGATTGACGCTCGTCCTCCGTAATTATTTCCCCTCGTGCTTTCAAGTACTGGCGGCTTGGGTACTCTACTCATTCGCGGCGCGTTCATCGCTCCTCCTCCTGCATCATATCGCGGGTATCGGCTTGTCTGCGCGTCATATCGCGGGTATTTTCCTATTGGCTTAGGCGTTCCTTTCTGCGCCAGGAATGTCTGATACCACCCTTCTACTGTCTGCTGTACTAATCCGAAATTATTCCCGTTCTGCTTCACCGCCTCGTTCAGTGCCGCTTCTACCTGTTCGGGCGTATACCCGGCTCGCTGGCATTCTTTCACATACCACTGCTGAAACTCCGGGAAATCTGCCCTCTGCGTCAATTCTGCCTGATAACGGTTATTCGCTTTCCATGACTGCAATACATTCTTATAACCGCTCATTTCTGCGTTACGCCTCTGGATTAATTCATTCGCCGCTAACTCATACGCCGCTTTGTGTTCATTCTCGTAGCTGTCAAAGTCTTCTACATCTTCTATCCCTAACTTTTCACACGCTAACTTCAACGCCGCTTCATTCAGCTCTTTCGGCGTATATGCTTTCGGCTCCGTTATTCCTGATGGCAACGGCCGGTTCTCCCACGTCTGAGACTGCCTGTATGCCTGCGCACGCTGTAACTGGCTCTGCACTATCGGCACATAATGAGATACGGGTATATTTCCGTTCAGCCGCGATAAGTCCCACTGCTGAAACGGTATCTGCGATAATTCATCGTCCGTGTAATACTGCGGGGCTTTCGGCTCTTCCTCCGCGCTGTCGGGCATATCTCCGAAAAATTCAGATCCGAACTCTATATTTCCGTCCTCATTCAGCCTCACTCCGTCAGGAGCTAATTCCTCTTCACCTTCAGCATTGGCTGGTTCTTCCGGCACGGCCTGTAATGGCTCTTCCTCATAACCTGTATTTGCTAATCCATCCGCTGATACGTCATAGCTACTCGCCTGTGCTGCTGTCATCTGTTCGTCCATTCATTAATGCCTCCTCTTTCAGTCTCGCGCTTATGTTGTCCCAGTACTCTTTCCGCTTCCGTCGGTACTGGTGTATGTCCTGTATTGACGGCAAATATTTCTCGTACTCGCTGAACTCTTCATCTATCAGCGTACGTACTCTCTCGTCCAGTTCTAACGCTTTCTTACTCGCCATTCCTTAATTCCTCCTCTGCTATTTCTCCACGCTGTTTCAGGTATTCGCAATGTCCGCGAAAACTTTTCATCACTCGCAGTTCTGCTAATTTGTCTGCAAGCTCGATATTGTCAGTCGTGAATATGTCATTCTCTAAACACTGGATTATGTTTTCTCGCCTGTCGTCAAGAAATTCACTCAGCACTTCAGCCGCTATTCGTGTCCTGCGTCCCTTCTCCGCGTCTTTCCTCAATTCATCGTTCATTTCCATATCGTTTTTCGCTCCAATCGATTTAGTCTCTCTTCAAGCTCCGTTATTCGCCTGTCTTGGTTGTAACTGCTCCACGCAACTGCTATCGTTAGGATTGCCGCTAATATCTCAGTCATTCGTTGCCTCCGTAAAATCCGGAAATACTTTTCGCAACGCCACTTCAAATAATGGTATACAAAACTGATAGAACTTCTGAAATGCAAGTTTCTGCGAGGCTACTTTCACCGCTTCTTCATCTGCGTCATCAGGCAACCTTTCTCCTATGAAAACAACCCTCCGCCCGGAATACTTACGGCTTGTCATTATGTCGCTGATATGCTCTTTCGGCATTCCGGCCTTTACGTCTGTCAACAGCTTTTTTATTTCAGCTTCCGTGAATGTGTATAGTATTTCCATGTCATTCGTTGCCTCCGTCTTCGTTAAAGAATATCGAACTCCTCACAGTATTATTCTTCGTACTGTCAAAAAAGCGTATGGCTTCCATAAGTAGCTGGTTCTTCAAATATTCTTTCACATCATCAATGCTTTGTATCGCATCTATTTTCCTGCGCTCTTCCCTGACATCTATTGTTATTTCCATCATTGCGTCCGTCCTCCTATATTTCGAGTTCCGCAATTGTCTCGAATACTTCTTCACATGTCTTGATTACTCCGTATGATTTCCCGCACGTAGGGCATGTATATATCTCCTGCACACCTTCAGGGAGAAAATGCCAAGCGCAAAGCTCTACATGGCTATGAACGGGACATACTTCACACCTCTTGTGTTCATTGCACGTAGGCACTATTTCTGCATTATGGTATCCGTCCACATAAAGCCTTTTTTCCTTGTACTGCTCGTTGTATTTCCTCACGCTTGTTTTCATTGCTGGCCTCCCGTTATCGCTTTCTGTATCATCTGCATTGCCGCCTGTGCATCCTCGCGTCCCTCTGCATGTCCCTGTTCTGCCGATTGCTGTAACTGCGCTTGCTCCTGCTGTAATGCTTGCTGTTGCGCCATCATCATCATTTGCTGACGGATTATTTCAGGGTCAAGAACATAGCTTTGCGGGTCTCGTATTCCGCTCTCCTCTAACAGCTTTTGCGCCGCTCTCGCCCATTCTGACGGCGTTACCGCTCCTATCTGCATTCCGTCGGGTGCTATGGCCGTCAAGTAATACTGCAAATTCTGTATCGTCTGCTGACGCTTCCCGATACCTGCCTCGGTGTTCACGTCTATGTCGTACTCTCCGCGCAAATCATCAGGCGTTACCTGCAACACCTGATTTTTTAGTCGTATCACTGTCGGCTGATCTATATATCTCTGGTTCAGCTCCACCACAAAACGCAGTGCCTCGCTTACTCCCGTTTCTGCAAACACCCTCACTATGTAGTCGATACGCTGTTCGCTTGCCTGCTGAAGTAAGCTGATACCCGTCGCGGTCTTGTTCAGGCTCTCCGCGTCCGTCCCCTGATTGTACCTAGTACGCCCGGTCGTTTGCTCTAATGCTCCTTCTAGGCTCTCTAGCATGTCCATTGTCCACGGAGCTATCGTGTTTTGCGGGAAGGGAAATACTACCGTACGGGGGTCTCGCCCGCGCACCTTGATGTACTGCTTGTTTTCCTGTATGTCTTTCAGGTCTACTCCGTCCCCGTCGATAAACCATCGCTGAAAATTCGTATTCACCGTGTTGATTAACATCTGACGGATTAACCCGGTCTTTATCGTCTGGATTTCCCCGACTATCTCCGCTAGCGACAAATTAGACAGCACTTTGAACGGATCACGCACTGGCGACAGCGTGAATATTGGCACGCGACCGTACGGATTTTCCGTTACTCTCAGCAGCTCTTCTCCTACTACCGAGACTAGCGCGTCTTCTAGCATTCCGTCTCCGTTTATATCCAGCTTGATATAGCACTCGTAAAGCTCATACAACGCCCGTGCGCCTTCTTCATCATTCGGCCTCTGGTCGGTTTCGTCATTCAGTTCTACTTCAAACTGTCCGTATATCACTTTTCCGCTTCCGGCATTCTCGATTGCTCGTTCTACCGCTTGAAGGTCATATACTCCAGAACGCGCCTGCTTGCGTAAATGGTCGGCCGTTACCATCTGCCTGTGCGCTACAAAATTCGCGTCTTTCAGGCTCTTGGCTTCTGGCGACCAGCGCAAGTCCGTTACTCTTACAGGCTCGATTATTGGCTTGTTACTCTTCAGCCGTCCTATCCTGTACGCTACCTGACACTGCCCGTACATGTCCGGCGGGCTCGCGTAAAGTATCTCGCACCATTGGTCGGCCTGTAGCATCATTAATCGTGATATATCGCAGTACTCGATTTTTGCCTCGTCCCAATCCTCTATGCGTTCCCACCAGATTTTTACCGCTCCGAGATTGTACTGAAATGCGTCCGTGAACCAGTCCCACAGCACTAGAAATCCTTTATTCTGCGTCATTAACTGAAACGAGATTAACGCTTTGAGCAATTCTGCCCTCTGCACGTCCTCTTCATTACGCCCGACTATTACTACAGCTTCATCGCTTCCACCGAAAAACGAGTTCATTATTACTGGGATTGCCCATTGAACCACGCTCCAGAAGTCATATGACACAAAATCGCTTTGATCCTTCGTCTGCGAAAATCTCTTGTCGTAATATGCCAGGTCGGCTTCATATATCTGGTGTCTTGTCCGCAACACCGGCTCAACTTTCGACGTGAAGAAGCTGTTTGACCGTTCTATGTCCCTAAGTACTGACTTCCTTATTCCCGGTATCACTCCGGCTACATTTTCCCTGCTATCGGGTTCCAATCGTCATTCCACCTCTCACTGTTACGGCTCTGGTACGGCGTTGCGCTCATCTGCTCGATATACGCTAGCGCGTCGATTACGTCATCATGCACTCCATGAGGGTACGCAAGCAATTCTGCTTCAAGTTCAGGCAGCCACACCGCACGCTCCTTAAACCACACTGTACCTACCGTAAATCGCGGCTGTAGCGTGTCTATTCTCAGGTTTTTCGCGTCCTTCACATTTCCCGCCTTGAGCGGCGTTATCCTGAAGAATATCCCTCGTGCGGGCATCTCCTTTTCCAGAAAGTGAACTAGCGAACGCTGATACGCTGTCTGCTCAATACCTACTGCTAACGGCCTCCACTTCTGAACCGCTGAGAACACCGCGTCCATCGTCGTGCTTGGGTCATATCTCCCGTACTCCACATCCAGCACGAACCAATGACCCGCCGGGTTTACTCCTACCGTAACTATTGCTGAAAAGTCTGCGTTCGGTTTCTCGCTGATTGCTAGGTCTACTGCCGTGTAGATGTTCATTTCGTGCAAGTTCGGGAGTATCTCGTAGTACTTGAAGTATTCTCTCTTGAATTTCTGACTGTCAGGGCTGATACATTCGCACATCTTGTTCCTGTACCATATATCTGTCTTGCCTTCCAGCGCGTATGTGTTGCGGTCTCGTTCAATTTCTTTCAGCGGCCATTTTTCCGGCCATGCTGAACGCCCTTCCGCTGTCAGTATTGGAATCTTCTTCGCTGTGAATTTCAGCCGTGATGCTCCCCGTATTATGCATTCCATAATACAGCGTTCGCCGAGATTGTTCCCGATGATGAATATCCTTGTCGACTGACCGAGAAAATACACGTCAGACAAAAACCAGTCCCAGTCACTTGCTGTTACAGTTTCGCTTCGTGCGTCTTCCTCGTCTTGCGGGTCATCAATAATCACCAAGTCAGGCCGCTTTGCTCCCCACGACAAACCACGAACCGCCGCTCCCTTGCCATATGCCTCAATTCTGACTGATTGCCCGGTCTGATACTCGACTTCAAGCGCAAGCCCGGAATTTTCTCGCACTGCTGTCATCATCCGGCTCATGTCGGGATTGCTCAGAAATTCACGCGAGACTTCTACAAGTTTTTTGCTCGCCGTTCTCTGTGTCGCGCATATCACTACCAAATAGCTCCGCTTCTCGTTCGGGTATGTCAGCGCGTGAAGCAAATTCGCCCGGATAACTATCTGCGTTTTCGCGCTCTCTCGGAACGCCTCTACCGCAAAATGCCCGGTCCCGTTCAGTAGTATATTGCTCCATTCTTCATGAAACGCCGCCGGTGATACATCATCTTTCGACGGGATGAATTTCTCCCGGAACGACAGAAGGCTATTCATTGCGCGTTTTTCCGCATCAAGGTGCTGTGCTATCTCGCTGTCTGTCATTCATCTGCTCCATTGCTACGCGCCGAATTTGCGTCAGTACGTCGGCTGTATTGTTCACGTCAAACGATATGTCCTGCGATTGCGCCGGCTTGCCGTATGCCCTATCCAGTATCGTTTTGGCTGCTTCTAGTCGGTACGCTGTCTTCTCTCGTGGGTTCTGCATTATCTCGACCAACAGCGCAACAGCTTCAGGGCTTGCCGCTCGTAGGGCTTCTTTCACATCATCGGGGATTTTCGGACGGCCATCACTCAGTATCTTATGACCGGGCAAAAATCTTCCGGCTTTATCTCTTTGTGCCGCCATTCGTCTACCCTCCTATAACACAAACGGCACATGCCCGAAGACACATGCCGCTTTTATTTCTGCACATAAAAATACCCCGCTGATTTTCTCAGGGGGTATCAGTTATTTCTTTTTGCCAAAAGATGAACTAGAAGATTCACGGGATTATTGTATGAACCTTCAGGCTCATAATATTGCCCGTTTCTAGATATAAGGAATTTTACCCGAAATCGTTCTTTTTGTCCAGTGAGTTATCTCTCACTTCACCAGCGCGAGCACTCCCAGTACTATCTGAACTCCTCCGTACTATCTGAACTCCTCCAACTACTAACGCTACTATTATTCCGCATATCGTCAGCCGGTCAGAATTTCCCCGCTCTATTCGGCGGTCTAAATCATCATACGCCATATTCAACTGTTCTTGAAGGTCTGCGCATTTCCTCTCAAGCTCCGCTATTCTCTCGTCTGTCGTCATCTTTACCCCTTCAACGCAAACAGCATTAACGCTATCACCGTTCCGATCGCATACCCCGCAAAGATTATCACGGCCATACGCAACAATGCTCGGTTAATCCCCCCGCCGTTCCGCTCCTCTGCTTTTCGCGACGCTATCTTCTCTCGTATGTCCATTCACTCTTCACTCCTTGTCATTTCCGCATTTCCCCCGCTTTGTATGGCCTCACGCAGTCCCTTTCAGCCTCGCTAGTTCCTCTCGAACAATCCCCCGTATACCTTCCTCGCGTTTCTCCCGGCGTTTGTCCCGGAACATGTCCACAATTGCAGGCGCAACGCCCAATATCAGAACCGAAAATCCTATCACCGCTCCGATCACCGTAAACCCGATTGTCTGAAAGTGCTGCAACATGTCAATCTTCGTCGCGTTCATTTCGATTTTATGCTCAATCACACCAAGCCGCTTTTCAGTCTCTATCAATCGCCCATCAATATATATCTTCAGGCCGTCAATACCGCTCCGAAACTCTGAGGCCGTCAATGTCTCTCTGTCGTTGCTAGTCATTCCGCATTTCCCCTTTCAACCGCTCAAGCATCGCTTTGTCCTCTTCGTGCTGCTGCTTCAGGTTCTTACTTCCTCCCGGCGGTAATCTCTTGAAGTTCTCTACCGACGAACGAGGAATTGCCCAACTACTGCCAATTTTCTCCGCTCCGTCAAATCTGCCCTGACGACATAACACTAGCACACGGCTTCTATCTACATTGAGCATTAATGCCACATCAACCGCTGACATATATTCTTCCTTTATTGGCATTATGTCATCTCCTATTCTTAGGATAGATTATATCTTTGTCCTATTTTTAGGATAATACGTAATATTACTGAATGCACTATCCTATTACTAGGATATACTATGCACCGTCAACAGGAAATCAGGCCTGATACCTTAGATAATCCATATTTGAAAGGAAGTTTACAGAATGGCAATTTTTGAAGTCGGAAAAAGCTACACGCACACTGTTCTCGTAAGAGACAGCAACGGCAACAAATCAACACGCACTGAGATTTATACCATCACAAAACGCACTCCCTGCTATGTTACTTTCTACCACATTGCTTGGAGCGGAAGCAAGATGCCTCACGGCAGATGCAAGATATTAACGGCTGAACCCTTCGGGGAATATATACATCTCGGTGTGCTTTCAGGGTATTTATATGCTGAGAATATCGTCAATGACGATTCACAGCCCGAAGCCGCTGAAATGCCCGCAACTGCCGAAATCACTCCCGCTACCGACAATGATAACGCATTGGCCTCACAGCCCGCGAGCGTCGCAAGCTCTCAGAGTGAGACGAATGATGACGCAAAATCGCTCCTCGATGCTGATTACTTCAAAGGAAAATCCATTGACGAAATCAAACGCGCTTTTTCCCCCGCTTCTCTCAAACAGCTTAAAGGATTCGCGCTCTGCTATACTATCCCTTACTTCAACCGCATGAACAAAAAACAGCTCATTGACGCGATCGCAAGCAAAATTTCTCTCATCCTCGAAGAACGCAAAGGCTATATGACGGCAGAGAATGTTACCGGCGATAACGGCTACGCACAGCAGGATGATATTATCATCACCGCTACTAAGCCTCGCACCATTCCTGAACCTGTCAGAGTCAAATTCATTCCCGGCACTGTCTACGCTGGCAACGACTCCGGCAATCATTTCCCAGTCAAAATTACCGCAAGAAACGCTGACTTTCTTACTACCGATTTCATTGGCGCATACATCAAAAACGCTAAAATTCAGACCATCGCGGGCGTTGAGCATGCTGTCTTCCCGATGCAGTACCGCAATATTGAGATTTGGGCCGATAAGCCTGAACTGCCCGAACCCGTTCAGAGTAAGACAAGTACACAGCACGAAATCACACAGCCCGATAATCTATACGATGACGGCTCATTCTCCGATGCTCCCGGCGATAACTCCGAATGTGCAAGAAATCAGGATTTCCCCGTTGACATTCCCGAACGCCGCGAACCAGACTCAATACCCGCTGACAATCCCGGCTTTACCGTCGTTCCTCATGACAGAATGCACATCACCCGCCCAGATTACACAGTCTACCCGGACGCTATCCATGACAATATTCCATGCGTAAACGTTCCGGCTTGCGAGACTCTGACTCTCGCTTCCGACGCCGTCAATCCGCTTTTCTCCCTCAATTTCTTCTTCGCTCACTGTCTCTTCCTCTTCAGACTCTTCTGCGCGTCTTTGCATTCAAACTTGATTCCCTATATGTTGCGTGATTCGTTTACCGAATTTTACCCCTCACACGTCAAAGATTTCTACGCAGACAAAAATCATTTTCCCGCTCCTTTTCTCCTCCCTTGCCCTCGATGCGGCTCCCTTGAAAAACCTGTCTTCGCTCATCGCTTCTATTTCGACAACGTTACAAATAACCTCGTCGAAATGCTCATAGTGAACTGTCCTCATTGCGGGTATACAGAAAACTCTACAATCTTCTCTGCAAAACAAGATCATTCTTATTCTTGTTACTGGGGAAATGACACAAAAGCCGCCATTACTCTCGCTGAAAATTGGAATTCATGCGGCTTGCGTAAACAACACAAAAAACTAGAAGCAATTCACATCTGCCCGCCTCGCAGCAAATACTTCAACCATGCTCGCAAGCTAAACAAAATGAAACTTGACGCTTGCTCCGATTTTCAATCGCTGTTCAGTCTCATTCTCACACTTCGGGCTGAGAAAATTCTGAGTCAGGCTACATACATGCGATTCAAATTAACTTCATCTGATAACGCTGAAGCTTTAGCTAGAGAATTGGCTCATGCCATCATTCAGCGCAGAGAAAAATCTACGCCCGTTCACGCTGAAATCAACGACATCACGCCCGTAAAAGATTGGGACAAAATCATTGCTGACAATACCAACTCCATCATCAATTTTGACTATGACGACTTCAAACACGTCAAACACGCAGGCAAAATACACGACAGAATCAACAGCCACAATTACGCTCTCGTTAACGCTTGCGAGTCTCTTGACGATATACGTATGCTCCTCGCCGGAGTCAGTAAACCCGCTTTAATCGGCATCATGCGACTCACCGCTGATTATTTCGGCACTTGCGGAGACTACCACGAAAAGGAGATGGACAATATTCCCCACATGATTGATTCACTCATCGAACGCATTGACTATTGCAGAAAGGATAAAGCATACTGGACTCAGCTCAAACAGGAAAAATCACAAACAGAGCAAGCACAGCCAAAAACGCGCAAGCCTAATCCCGCTCCGGCTTCTGACATCGAACACAAACTCATCGAGACAAAGGACTTGCACTTCTCCGAAAAACGCGACGCTCTCGACCATAACGCCGCTGTCATTTCCTCGTGCATGTTCCACGAAGCTATTGTATCCATGCTCTTGAAGATTTCTCCCGCCGCTATCTTTCAGCTCGGCATGCACATGGGCTTGTTCATCGCAAAACCCAAAGGCAAAAAGATTGTCATTGCTGAGGCATTCGCAAAAAGGCTCATCGAACACAGAGAATTACACGCTGTGAAGTTCGCTAGTGTTCATACTCACACTGCACAGCACACTTCAAATAATACCGCTGGCATTCCTCATAACGTCAAATTCTTTGAGACTAAGCACGGGCAATTGACATTCATCGAACCTAAAGACAGGCAGTTATACTTCGTGTTCACTGACTAACCATTCTTCACAGGGAGAATATCACGCGCGCAGGTATTCTCCCGCTATCATCACTAACTCTCGCCGGCGGGCATAAAATGTACTCCGTACCCAGCTCGTTATCCTCAAAAATTCGCTTACAGTTAGACCGTCTATATAGTGCTCCGTTAATATCCTCAGCAAGTTTCGTGAACTCGTTACTGTGATTATTTCTCCGTTCCGTAAATCCTCTCTCAATCTCTCGACCGCACAAACTCGCCGCTTTATTCGTTTCAGTTTCGATTCCAGTCCTTCCGCCCTCATCACATACGACAGCACAGGATCTCCGCTCCCGGATGAATACCCTTCCGCATATCTCATTCCGGCCATGTCTCCGCATTCCCTCAGTATGTCTAATTCTTCCTGCACTCTTAACGCTGACTCTACGTTCCGTCGATAGCTGCGCAATACTTTCTCCGTGTACTTGTACCATTCCTCATTTGTCATTCGTTACCTCCAGCGGCAATTTACCGTCCGTCAGTTTCTTGTAACGTTCCCGAATAATATCGCAGTACTCGGAGCTGATCTCCATCATCAGACATTTCCGCCCGGTCATTTCGCACGCTATCAGTGTCGTGCCCGAACCGCCGAAGCAATCAAGTATCACGTCATCAGGCTGTGTGAAGTCTTCTAGTATTCTCATGTGAAGCTCTACGGGCTTTTGATTAGGGTGTATCTTCTCATTCAGGGATTTATCCCCTTCTCGCAAAAATCCGTTCCATTTCTGCACATATTTCCGTATCCTCGTGCTGACATTTGACCACGCTAATTCACCGTCTCCAAATGATATTTTTTCGCTGTTCTTGTCTTTGTCCCAATACAGCCAACCGCATGTCGCCGGTAATATGTCCGTGAAATTCTGTCCTCCCCAAATTATTTGATACGGAGCTATCGTTCGGATTATTCGCCAATTCTCTTTAAACATGTCCGTGCTTGTGTCTCCTATTACCGCCGAATAATCTCTTGTGCCTCCTCCCAATGTTCGCGATTTCGCTTTTACGCTCCTAATTCCGTACGGCGGATCCGTCAGCACTAAATCAACCTTCACTCCGTCTACGAGACTCATAACATCTTCACGACTCGTAGCATCTCCGCACATCAGCTTGTGCCGCCCTAACTCTATTATTTCTCCATACTTCATGGCTACGTATTACCCTCCATTCACTAACATTTCACACGGTCTTGTATATTCGCTTATCGTCATTTCTACACAGTCCCTTATTCCCTCTTCCTTGTGCGCTACCATTCCCCATATCTGACTGTCATCACGGATTATTCCGGCCTTCTCTATGCAATCCAGAAGCGATTTCAGCCGATTGTCTATGTCCCATCGCCGTTTGCCTCTGAACCTGAATACTATTCTCACTTCAACATGCCCGGTATACGGATCGCCTTCCCACGAACTGCGCATCATCCCGGCTGTCTCTTCCTGCCAGTCTCTTACCTCCGGGCGTTTGTACCTCGTTCCGTATTTCCCCGTTCGGTACATCTCGTTTACTGTCGGCGGCAATCCTGCTAATTCTATCCTCAGCAACTCGCTAATCATAATCACTTCTTTTCTTTTCTCTCGGTATCACCTATTATACATGGATAATGCTATAATATTCATGCTCTCTTTCTTAATTTTCGCGCTTCATCAAATAAAAACCTCTGGACATCCACATTCGGAGGGTCTCCTTTCGTCTTTTTCTCATTCCGTTATAGCATATTTCCTCTATTGGTCAAAAATAAGCCCCTTTGGTTAATGCTTTTCTATACATATTTTGTCGTACTTGTCGTACTTACTCGTAAACCCTTGATACAACTAGCTTTACAGATTTCGACACTTGTCGGACTTGTGTCGTACTTTGTCGGACTTTGTCGGTCTTCTGTCAGCATCTAGGTTTTCAGTCATGCCCTATGTTTATAGACTTCTTGTCGTAATTGTCGTACTCGTCATAAATCCAGTCAGCAACAGTACTACGACAAACTACGACAAAAAGTACGACAAAAATAAACTCATAAACATTGATGAATACAGTACTACGACAAGAACGACAAATATATATATTTTAGGAAGTATAAAACTCAAAAGAAAAAAAAATCCATAAGAGAAATTTCTCCTATGGATTGCTTTCTTTTGTCTTTTATTCTTCGGGCAGTCCGTAAGTCCCGTAGCCTGTCTTGAGGATCTGCCCTTCCTTTGCGAGCCTCTGCAAATTCTTCTGAGCTGTTTTTGCATCAAGGCCGTAGAAGTCTGCGAGCTGCATGGGAGTAACGGAAATATTCTCTTTGAGGAAGTCTAGTATCTGCTTTTTCCATTCGGGGATGAAGTCATCTGCGTCGCCCTGAAGCACCCATCCGAAGCCGTCTAGCTTCATGATGAAGTCTTTTTCCTCAACGTCGCGGCCTGTACGTCTGAGAGTGCCCATGACGGAGTTCCGTTCGCGCTTAAGGCTGAAAATGGTATCAGCGGCGCCCGCGATGCCCTGAGAGCCAGAGATCTCGCTTAACCAGTCTCCCTCCATGCCCTTTTTGAGGTGGTGAAGGAGGACGACAGCGACATGATGATTATCAGCGATGGATTTAATGTTGCTGACGGTCTCGTAGTCTTCAGAGTACATACTGCCTTTGCCGGACAATTGCTTTCTGAACATCTGGAGTGTGTCGATGATGACGAGCCGCGCATCCTTGTGAGCTGACAGCCAGAAGTTAATCAAGTCAGTGCCGCCGACGTGCTGTCGAGCAGTCTGAGTAATGAGAGTGAGGTTAGAAAGATCATCATCACAATCACCGAACGCGCCGTTATTGATACGATCCTGAAGTCTGCGTAAAGTATCTTCGAGAGCGAGATAAAGCACCCTTCCTTTCTGGACAGGAATTTTGCCTAGTACGCATCCGCCGATGGCCACGCCGACAGCTAGATGCAACGCGAGAATGGACTTGCCTACTTTGGGACCGCCCGCGAGAATGGACAGGCCTTCAGGAAGGAAGCCGTCGACCGCCCACTTGATAGGAGGGAAGACGGTAGAGCGCAAATCCTGAGCATTAACGATGACGGATTTTTGAATGATGGATTTGATGTTGTCCGGGACGAGGGCGAACGAGATTTTGTCATTGATGAAGTTGCGAGCGTAATTGTCGCCGTGAAGGATGGCAAAATCATCCCAGTCAGTGCCGTCATCTGGGCTGTTGAAAGTGGGGAAAATGAAATCAGCGACGAGGCCAGAATTTTTGCAGAGAGTAGCGGCATCAATACCGGGGTTAAAACCTCTGTTAATTTCAGTAGCCTTATCATTATCAGCGGTAATAACAATTTTGCACAGCGGGAACGTATCGTGCAAGATTTGAGCAATCTCCGGTAGCTTATGACAGGTGATAGAAGCGACGGAAGGTTTACCCGTGAGCTCATAAACTTTAGCCATAGTAGCGAAGCCCTCGCCGAGAAGAATAACGGCCTGCGAATCCTTTTTGAGAGTATCGAGACCGACGGACCAGAAGAGCCCGTCTAAAGGAGCTTCAGGGAAGAACCTTTTATCGCCGTTCTGAAAGATGCGCTGAACGGACTGAACGATGCCGTTAATATCTCTGAGAGGAATGGTGAGAATACGCTCCTGACCGTTATCAAAGAGTCTAGTACCGTAAGGGAAGACCTGTTTTAGCTGAAGGTAGGGGAAATCTTCAGGAGCTGGGGTGCAGTTGTCGAACTGAGCGCGGGCCTTAGCGGAAGCCTCAGCCTGTTTGTGTTTAAGTTCGAGTTCTTTTTTCTTTCTGACATCATCGAGATGAGCCTTGAAAGCAGGATCGTCAAATTCCTTTTTCTGTTCAGGATTAAGGCCGTCGGAAGGGAAATGCCAATTGATTTTATTTCTAGTGTGCCAGTCCATAGCCCAGCCGATAGGCCATTTGTCAGTGTAGACGCAATAAGCGCCGGAAGTTTGACCGTTCTTGTCATCGTTGAGCTGGTAACGGTGAATGCGACCGTCAATTTTGATGATGATGGATTTGACTGGAGCGAGATTATTTTTATCGAGGAAGTCGAGAAAGAGTCTCTGGATCTCCGCGTCGTCAGGTAAAAGAATAGCCATGAAGAGAATGCGCCTCCTTGTAGTAATGGAGAGCTGATACTCTAGAAAGTGTTGATTGTGGTAGAATGGACATACCAAAACGATCAAACTAAACAAAAATATCAGCTCGCCCCATGTCCGAAACCCGCAAAGTCTAAGGATATGGGGAAAAATTTTATGTTCCCCAAATGATAACATGCGGGTAAAAAAAACCGCCCGCCCATGAGAGAGCGAGCGGCGAAAGTTATTTGATGGTGTAACGTCTGTTCCAGAGTTTGCGAGCTTTTTTCGGGTTGTCCACGAAGGGAGTACTGTTGCCGCAGAAAGTGCAAGCGGCGAAAAATTTAACCTCGCAGAAAGTGGAGAATATTTTTGCTGATCCGCCGCAGAAGGGGCAGCGTTTAAGCGTCTGTGTCATGTGCGTGATCCTCTGAGCCGTCAATGCGTTTGTTCCAGATTTTTCTAGCTCCGTCCAGAGTGATGTATTTGCCCGCTCTGCGAAAAGGAGTAGCAATGAGGCAGTGTCTGCACTGAACGTATCCGTAAATGTTTCCCGGTACTCTTTTTTTTGAGTTAATCCAGTGGGTTGTATCGACGAATGTAGCTTTGTGTCCACAAAAAGGACATGGTAAAAGCGTATCGTTGATAGCCAGTTTGTTATTAGTCATGAAGAAGTCTCACCCCCTTTCTTAGTGTCAGCATTGAGCCAATCAAGCAAGCGTTCGCCGATGTTGGGAGTAATCTGGAAGGGAGTATCGGGGAACAGTCCAGTGCGATCCTTGCTGACGGTGGCCATGTGATTCTGAGCGATGTCGAGTACTGTAGTGAACTCGTAGTCAGTGCCCTCGCGCTGAACTGGAGCGAGACCGACCTTCTGAACCTGCCTGTTGTCGTTGATGATGGTGTCAGTTTTGCTTCTCATGGTAGCGATGATGTGGCAGGGAGACGCGAGAATGGCCTGAATTAAAGAGTCATGCAAGGGAGTAACATCTCTCCATGCGGCCCATGTGTTGCCTTTGTATTTAGTGTTTGCGATTTTGTTCTGCAAATCGAGACTACCGCCTTCAGCGATCCATTCATGCGAGAGGCTGTCAATGATGATGACGCTGTAGCCAGCATTTTCAGCCTCGTGAATGAGCTGTACATACCTGCGTGGGTCAAAAGGGGGAGTGAGGTTGCAGACGTCGAAATCGACCAAGTGAGAGTAGAGGCTTGCGGAACCGCATTCGGTATCGATGACTGCGATTTTACCCTCAAGCCCCTTTGCGATGAGGAGCGCGCCGTAAGTTTTGCCGCTCCCCGCCGTGCCAGTGATGGCGAGTCTGAGCTTAGCGTTAGTTCTCTTTGCTTTCGTGAACGCCATTGTTATTGTTGTCCTTTCTGTCATTGTTGTTGTTGCCGAAAAGTGTGGCGAGAATGACGGCTTCTTTTATGATGTTTTTGAAGTCTTCCTCGCAGATGAAAATGAAGTTGTTCATGTAGCCTCCTGAAAAAACTCTTGCTCCCCATCTGACAGAGAGAGACGCACGGGAGGAGGATTCAATCAACTCCAATCTCGATGGATTTATCCTCTAATCCCTCAATCAGTAAAAGGCGGGCAAGTAAAGATAGAACGGCGAAAGGATCAGCCGTTAAGATTGCATTTGTCGTATCCGCAAGCTGGGCAGTGTTCACAGCCTTCAGTGTGAAGGAGAGTGAGCTGACCGCAATGCGGGCAAATATCTCCGTGTTCGTAGTGATTGTTGTGTGGAGGTTTGCTGCCGTCGAGGGACTGAATAACGCCTCTTGAGTAAGCCTCCATGTCGATAAGTCTGCATTTGCTCAAGGTATCATCTTCTTTCTAAATGCCCCAGTCGTCCATGTTGTGATAACCGATTTCGTCCTCGTCGTCGTCATCATCGTTTGATAAGCCGAAGGACTCGTTAATAATGTCCTCAAGGCAGAAACCTTTGATGATTTCGGAGTTGTAATCCCAATCGTGAACGGTGTTATTGTCAGTATGGAGTACGAGCCATTGTCTGACGTTTTCAGGGTGAATGAATGGTGTAGGCTCATTATCGGGAACGTAGAACTCACATCCGCCGATGTCGTAAGACCCGCAAGAGCCCGACTTAATGCGCTTGGAGAATCTGCAAACGTCTCTGTGAATACAGTTGTTCACGGGCATAAAGCCCTCACCTTCTTTCAGAAAGCGTAAAAATTATCGAACGACTTCGCAGAGGATTTTGCCGTTGTTGTGAAGCTGGAAGATATGACCGTCAATGATGTGCAAAACGCCGTTAGGGACATCGTAGAGACTGACGAAGTGTCTTTTGCCGTCGTGAATGTCGTAGTAGGAAGTTTCACCGATCCAGTTATTCGGGTAACGGCTTCTGTCAAAATCCTGATCGTCTATGTAGATGTCCGGCATGGAGAAAGCGTCCTCATCTCTGGGAGCGAACCCCCCGAAGAGATTCTCGCGAACGATAGTTGAGTCATCCTCGAACTGGTGATCAGTGCCGATAGCGTAGGAGCGGATGAATTCCTGCTGAGCGTAGGAGGGTTCATCTGTGCCGTCGTGGTGATTGTAGAGAGCGCGGTTGAAGGATTCCGTGAGAGAAGCCAATGTTAGCCCGCCTTTCTGTTGAGTAACTCGTTCTTTTTTTTCTGGAACTCGACTTCGATGTCATCGAGGAAGTGTCTTATTTCTTCGCGAGCATCGGGAGTGAGTATCCCTGCGAAATCTTTAGCGATGCGTTCGAGAGTGAGCAAGGTGTAGTGAGATTTTTCAGCTTCCGCCTTGCAGAACTGAGCCCTGTAGAAGTTTTCGCCGTCAGAGTTATCCCCGCCGTAGTTATTGAAAGCGCGGATAGCTTCCTGAGCGGCCTCAGCCTCAACGGTGATGGCGGAGTGGAGAATGAGAGCGATGTCGACGATGTTTTTCCCCTCTTTGAAGGGATTGAGAATAACCTTGTTGTCCATAGTATAATAACCTCCTTATGGATAATAATTCCCGCCCTGAGTGAAATTAGGGAAGTCCCTATCAGGACGGGAGGAAACCTAGCACCATCTACCGATGATGTAACCGATAGCAAACGCGAAGACCTGAATGAGCAGGAGAGCGAAGAAGTTACTCATTCGTCTGTAAAGTGTTCCTCAAAGGTAGGTTCAGGCAGAATGAGTCTCTCATCGTTGAAAGCGACGTTGTAGTGAGTGAACCAGTCAATTCTGAGCCAGTTGTCTTCCTCAGCGATATTGCCCTTAGTGTTCTGTTCGATGGATATTCCCGCGGCCTCAAGAGCGGAGTAGCCTGTGCGTTTCTTGAAGGCAATATCGAGAGCGATAACCTTCAGGCATTCCTTGTCGGTCTCATCGTTCATGCCGTTCTTTTTGATGAGGTAGAAAGCGTCAACAGCCCTGTTGATGATTTTTTCCTGTGCGCTGAAATTTGCCTTTGAGAGGTAAATCTTGATGTCTCTGGGAATGGCAACGGGCTTAGGCTTCTCCTCTCTAGCCTGTTTGACAGCTGGGTGAACGTATTCGCCCGTGTGCATGATGGAGGGAACGACTTCCCCCGCGAGCCACATCTGAAAGTCGAGCGCGCCGGGTTTGTCCGATCTTGCGAGGAAGAAGTACGCGCCGTTCTCGGTAACGCAGAGCATTTCACGTATCTGTTCAACGCCATTCTCTGACCTGACCGGAATCGGTTTCCGGCCCTTCCATACTTCCGGCACATTCCCGAAAAGTTTACCGGGTGTTGCGATTGATTCTTCCGAGTAGCCGAGCTTCTGTGCTATGTCTTTAGCGACGAACCAGATTTTGCCGTCATTGTCTTTAACGTGCCTGATGGTGAATCCGTTGTAGTTGAGGTTGAAGACGGCGGGCAAGTTGCTTGTGTTGCTGTTCACAGTGATGACTCCTTTCTTAATTCGTTAAAAATGCGTTCAGCCGGGCAAGACCTGTAGCATTCATCCGGCCAAAGCTGCCTCATGGATTTGTTTATCTGCGACCATGAGTAACCTTTTTCCCTGGCCTGTTTGATTTCGCTGAAGTGTTCTCTGATGATTTCGCGCAGGCCGTCAAGCATACGTTTTCTGTGAAACGGTTTCTCCTCGCTCAAAAGTTCAAGCAGTGTCATGAATCGCGCTCCTTTGTTTTATCGCATATTAAGTTGTCAATACACTATGCTATATAAATCTAAAAGCATCTAATAGCATCTAATCAAAACGGAGGGAATAATACCATAACCCCGAATTTTGTCAAATCTAATAGCCTCTCTAAGAATAGAAAATGTGTTATCATTACAATTAAGAGAGGGGATGACTTATGAATGAATAAAACAAGTGCATTAACTGTAAGATTTACGCCGGATATGCGTCAGACACTGGAACAGATAGCAGATCGAGAACACCGCCCTGTAGCAAATCAGGTAGTACATTTTGTAGCCGCAGGGATCAGAGCATATGAGGAGGAGAATGGATTACGGGATATTGTCAACTCGTAACCGAATTGCTGTTATGCTCGACAGTGTTAATGTACTGTAAAACGATCCAAGTGATGAAGTTAGCCGGGGGTCTCGTGTCTTTTTCGGCGAGTTCCTTGATGCGTTCCATGTCCTCCGGCTTGAATCGTACTGTAATCTGCTGTAACTTAGGCAAAGCGTCTCACCTCCTTTTCTTGTTGTTTTCATCGGGTAAAACCCCTCTTGCTCTGCCCTGCTGAAGAACGCCGTCGCGCAATTTCTTGAGTTCCTTAACGATAGAGGCAAAGCCTTCATTGCTGGCCCACAAGTCATAGTTACCGCCTAAAGCGATATACGCGCCTGTGTTTGCAGTAACGACAGTGCTGATTTCTGGAATAGGTTTAGCCAAGTCGATCACCTCCTCTTTAAGTTCCTGCCTTACGGTAATGGATAAGACCCACCGCCCGGAGTTGTCCGGTGGTGAGTCATTGAGCAAATCATCAATCGAGACGTGCAAAACAGTAGCAAGATTTTGTAGAATGTAGCTTTCGGGAGTAGCTTTATCATTAATCCACCGCCAAACGGTATTGCGTGAAATGTCTAAAGCATCTGCTAAGTCCTGCTGAGTAAGTCCCTGTTTTTTGATGAGCTTACGCAGTCTTTCACCGAAGTGTTCACTCATTGAGAGCCTCGCAATCAGCGATGAGCTTAAGGAGAGGTAACTGTTCCATAGCCAGCTCATTAGCAAAGAACTGCATGCCCTTCATGGTGAGGTATGGAGTTCCTTTTGATCCAACGGGAACGACCATAACGATATAGCCCTTATCGATGGCTTTCTGAGTGGGCTGATTGTGCTGTCTTCCCTTGCGCTTTGCGAGTAATTCTTTCTCTCTAGCCTTTTTGACGAGTCTGTTCTGCCCCGTTTTGATACCGTTCTGAGCGAATAACTTTGCGCCCTCACCGAAAGAGAAAATGCCCTTGGCGGGAGTAATGGACTGACCGAGAAGGGTAAAGGAGCTGTTATCCTCAATATATTTCTTGAGGCCTTTGTTCTGAGCCTGAAGCAAATCGACCTGCTGACGGAGCAAGGAATTTTCCTGCCTCATAGCGTCGAGCTGAGATTTGACGGCGGGGATAGCGTAATAGCCAGTCTGCGAAATCTCGTATGCAATATCCCAGAGAATATCGATTACTTTGTTAGCGTTAGGCTGATTGCTGAACCTGCAAATCTCAAGAAGCCCCCTGAAGCTGTAAACCGTTGTCATCCTCATTCCGGCTTCGGTCCTCAAATTGAGGGCGGAAGAAAACTTGTTGAGTCGTTCCTTGTTGCGGTCGTGAATGTTGCCGATTGCCTTGCGCGGGTTCTCATATCCTAAGAAGCGTCCGATCTGTTCACGAGTAGCCCAGAACTCCCATTTTTCCTGCGGGGTGTCGGGTTTTTCTTCGATGTAGCAGGCCAGCTCGTTGCCGTTGAAATTGCGTGTAGTGGCTAATTTGAGTTCCATAAAACAACCTTCTTTCTTACTAGTTGGTGTTGTGAATGATATTGAGCATACGCTCACAGATTTTGATAAGACTGTAAGCGAAATTAGAATCATCATTAGGATAAGAAGTTGCATGATACATAACGTTATGAGCTTCACTCAAAGTACTCAAAATGTCGTCAACAATCTTCTTTTTCATAGCTCTGAGAGAAGATTTATCAGCCATAAGCGCACCTCCTTTCGTAATGGAGTGAACGAAAAGCACCTTCTTTCTGTGAATACGACCCGTGATTAACGGGAAGCCTCTTCATTGAAGCCATGTATATGTCAGTCTATGGATAAAGTAGCCAGTAATGAGCCTGTCTAGATCCGCTGATACTTTTTCAACAGTCCGAAACTTGGTCGGACGTTCTCCCAAATGAAGGGCTAATGTGTTGCTGTTGTGTTGCGTTTCGTGAATGTTGCTTTATTTCTCGAATGCAACAGAATTGTAGCCTAAATCATGTAGCTTGTCAAATAATAAAGTGAAAAAAGTAACTAAGCTGTAGCAAAAAAGCAACGTAAGCGGTGATGAATGCTAAAAAAAATTATGCTACACTAAAGCAACATAGGAGGTGAACAAAATGGAAATGGGGGAGAAAGTGAAAGAACTGCGAGAAACGGCAGGATTGACGCAGGAAGAGTTAGCGTATCGAATGGGAGTACAGCGTAATACGGTATGGCGTTGGGAGAACAACAAGGCGAATCTGAGGGCAGAAAATATACAGCGGTTATCCTCAGTGTTAAATGTAGATACTTCCGAACTAATGCCCCCTGAAACAGATCAAGTGATACAAGTAGCACCGAAGGTAGAACCTAAGCGTGGAGAATTGCCGGGTTTGGCATATTGGGGAGGAGTAGCAGATAACGCAAGGACGGCGGCGTTACGCGGGGACAGCGAATATATAGCGGATGTATCGCAGTTATTACGGCGTGCGCTTGCCTCGTTGGGTAATGGGACAGCGCGAGCGGCGACGGCCTAGAGAGGAGAAATGACGATGAAGGCCAGAGAACACGCAATAGCTTGTCTTTGTGAATATATGAGACGTAATTTTTCAGGGTATAACGGACGTGCCAATCGTGCATCATTTCTCCGCAGTGTAGGACTGACAGACACCGAGCTAGAGAATCTATTATCGGGAGAAATGTTGCTAGATGAGCCTCGTTTCTATAAGTTGCTTAAAGTGTGCTGTGAATACGATTATTCAGGAATGAGGGATAAATATCCCGACTGGTACATAGAAACGCCCGACTGGGAATTAATAGGTTTTGTAGAACGGACACTAACGTTAGAGAGATTGTCCGGCGAAGAGATTTCCGGCATACAGGGTATAGTCAAGAACAACACAGTGATAATTGATGACCCTGAATTGAGTATCGAGGAAGGGGACACATTATTACACGAATACGGAGCAGGATCAGTAGAGCGTCTGACAATCGATGAGGTGAACAGTTACAGATACCAAACTGGAAAACCTGCATATGTACTGAAAGTAAGGAGGTGTAATGCGGTGAAAGAAGGAAAAATTCAGCACAACAACGTTAATATTTATGGAATTGGCAATAACGCGGTTGTGCAAAGTGATTCATCGATAACTACTGAAAAAAGTGTAGATATAGAGGCTATTATAAATTTGGTAATTGCATTAGTAAAGACTCCGTTCACGTGGATAAAAAGAATGTTCAGCTGAAAGTAGTATTAGAAGTATTGAGCCAGAGCTACGACAGCCGGAATGAAATTAGTAATATGTTCCGGCTTGTTGAACTCACCCGACGCGACGGAGTGAATGAAGGAAAGCAGGTCAGCTTTAACGGTTGCTTCTTCTTGTTCAGTAAGTTTATTATCAGCCATAAGAGAGCCTCCAATCGTAATAAGCTATATGGATAAATTATACAGGAAGTGAGAGAAAAATGCGGTATGAGAATGAACAGTTGACGATAGACCACGAGTCAATGACTCCGCAGGGCGTGTACCCATTGTTACGGAGCATAGATTCAAGCGTACGAGAAATGAAAGACAGCCTGTACGATCATGAGAGGGTGTCAGGAATGCGGCTGGGGAAACTGGAAGAAGAATCCGCAAGCGTTCGGAAGGAAATCAGCGACATGAAGGTAACGCTTGGAGTGATGGAACACCGACAGAGTGATACGTCGAATGCGTTAAACGGGCTTGTAGAGACGGTGCGAGAAATGAAAGCTGACATGAAAGCCCTGAATGCGAAAGTAGACACGCTGCAGTCCAAGCTAGGGCTGTATATCTCGTTGCTAGGAATTGGTTTAAGCGTAGTGCTGGTGATATTCCAGATGTTGATGAAGTGAGGGAGTGAGAGAATGAAGAAGATTATCACGTTGATGTTGTTGCTGATAATGGCAGTACCAAGTGAAGGAGCGTTATCGGTGGACATGTCCGAGTATGTACGCAAGGACGTGTACAAAGTGCAAATGCAGAACCTGAACGGGAACATGGAGAGGATACTTCAGAAGTTAGACAGCATAGAGTCAAAAGTGAATGATATGTCGGACAGAATAACCGGGTTGACAGCGCGAGTAGACGGACTAGACGCACGACTGACGGAGACGAATCAGAATCTCGGATCTCGTATCGACGACATGAAGCAGTATATATATTTGGTGCTGGTACTGTTAGGAATAGTGATAGTGCTACCGTCGGTGCAGAAATTTCTAGACTGGCGAGACAGCCGGAAGCCATTAATCACACTGGAAGACGTGAAGCGGTTAATAGAGGAGAACAACGCGGAGTTATTGAAGAGTTTGAAGTCATAAAAAAAGCCCCCGGAGTGAAAACCGGGGGTTTTGTATTAGCGTATAAACCTGTCAGCGAGCTGATGAAAATATCTCTCAGCCTTGCGCAAATATTTTCTGTCGTCTGCGCTGATCCACTTCAAGAATTGAGCCTTTTCTTTCTCGTTAAGACCGTGCAGAGGGTTCATAGCGTTCATGCTTTGTTTAAGTCCCTGTTTAGAGCCGTCAGCTTGAGAGTATTCGCGCAAAAATCTTCTTAGAGCTTTCCTGTCGTTGTATCTGAGAGCCTTCTTGATGTTAGCGAGAATGCGCCCGCGTCTAGTAGAGGCAAAACCGTCAAAATGCTTGTCTAGGACTTCATTCTGAAACTGTCTTACGCGGTCTAAAGTTTGCCAGTAAGCGGCCTCGTCGGTATCCTGCGAGTAGATGAACATTTTCGATGCTTCCTGAGCGTTGCTGTGAGGAATGCCCCTAGCAGCTTTATACGGCCACGCGAGACCGAACGACCTTGCGACATACTCGGCTGGGTCTCTGATGGTGGAGGGGTTAAAGGCATTCGGGAACATGGAACGTCCCATAGCTAACTCAATGGGCATTTTGATAGCTGGATTAAGTCCGTTGATGACCTTGCTGAAAGGAGCTTGAACGATTTGCTTCAGCCACGAGCCTATAGACTTTTGACCGTTTGCAAAGTCTTTAGCGTCAAGCCACGCGGAGTCGAGACCAAACCAGTCTACAGCGTCCTGAAACGCGCCGGGTCTATCAAAGTAATAGACTCTGCCGTTGATTTCTCCGGCGGTAATATGCGGGCGGTATTTTACGTCATTAGGCAAATCGTCGTCAGCGTCAGGGAAGACAAAGCGGTTGAACATCTGCATAGCGATAGTAAGAGCCATGAGCTTGGCAACAGACTGTCCAGCTGAAAGAGCGTAAAGAGGCATGGCCGCGAGTTTGCCAACACCGAGATTTTTGACCTGCTGCGCGCCGTAACCGTACTTGAAGCCGTTTTTGAGTAATCTATATGTACGTCTCATGTTGACTTCCATCCACGAATAGAAGGGTATCAGCATATCGCGCAACTGTTTTCCGACTTCTGAGACCTGATCATACGCGCCGAGTAATTCATTGCTCATCTTGAAAGCGCGTTCCTTAATATCAGAAATGCTCATAACTTCTTCTTCAATGGACGCGCCCCAGTTGTTTGGCCTTCCGTCTTTGTTTGTCTCCATCTGCTGCTTGTAGTCAAGATAAGCGGCGAAACGGAGTAGATGTTCACGCCATTCAGTGAAGGAGTGTTCAGCGTTGAACAAAGCGCGGATAGGTTTCAATCCCTTGTTCCATATAGATTTGATTTTGCCAGTGTCTTTTTCAGTTTCCATTCCGTCAAGAAAAGACACGATAGCCTGAGCATCTTTAGCAGATAAATTGAGGGACTGAATACCAAGATTGCCTGACAGCCTGATATAGTCCTGCAAGTCCTGCGAAGCCTCGTAGCCTTCCTTGCCGTGATGAGTGTACCATCCCGTAAGCTCCCTGACCGCCCGCCCGAAATGCCTTAGTGCTTTAGGGTTGCCAGCGATGAGAGCGTCAAGGTCTCCCGTGAAGTTTCTGATGTTATACAGCAAGTTACGTGTAGGCGTGAACAATACAGAACGTTTCCACCAAGTAGTGAAGTCTTTTGCGGCTTGTCCGAGCATGCCGCGGTGTCTTGACTTAGCCATTTTGCGCAGGGTGTTGGCAATCTCCGTAGGAATGACCATGAGATTATTATCATTTTGGATGCCTAATCTTTCGAGAAGCTCATCAACTGGGAAACCGTGCTGTTCGGCAATGTCATTAGCAACCATGTGCATAAGGTTTTCGGGCGCGGATTGAGCGGTTTCAATGAGTCTGGTAGCGGTAGGGTCAAAAGCCTCGTAGCCTTCCGGGATAACATCATGAATAGTTTTCTGTTCTTCATCACCGCTCTGGCTAAAAGTCTGCGAACCGTCGTAATCAATCTCTAACTGCTGAGACTTAATGCCGTACTGTTTGCGCAAGCGTGGGGCGATGTCATGATTTTTCGTTATGTATTCGAGAGTCTTCATAGTCTCAATGTCTTGCGCGAGTTGCGCGCGTACTTCAGCATTGGCCTGAACGTAATCTGTAACGTAATCTTGCAGAGTGCCTTTTCTTTTCTTGAAGAAAGAATGCCCCATAATAGCGTTGATTTCTCCGTCATACCTGTTCTGAATATCGAGATTGCCTTGTGCTGACGGAGTACGTTTGCCGCTTCTAGCCGCGTCGAGGTACTGAATGACTCTGCGCCTGAAGTAATTGGGGTAGTGGAACAAGTCGTCCATATTGAGACCTAAAGCGTGAGCGTGTTTTTTGAACTCCTCAACCTGAGCATTTCTAGTATCGTCAAGCTGTTTAACCGCGTCCCTGACCTGTTCGTCCCGGTCAACCATGCGAGCGAGTTCAGCATTCATTTTTCTAGCGTCCTGCTGAGACAGTCCGAACGACAGCGGAGAATTAGGCATTTCTTCAATCTGATCGATAACGTCGCGAATAACGGTGTAAGTGTTGAGCAGTTCGCGCTGTTTCTGGTTAAGCGGGCTGATGATGTCGGTCATGACGGAAACGGCTTTGTCAGCGGCGGCGACTTTAGCGCGCCCCAAGTTTCTGAAAGCCTGTAACGCCTCGTTGAGGTGTAAATTCGGGTCATTCTTGCGAGGCGATAGAGTGATGTCTGAATAATCGCCTCCCTTGACGGATTGAGCAATATCCCTGACGGCCTGTCTCATTCTGCCAATCATGCCGAGTCTCGGAGGTGTTTTCATGGCCTCCATGAATCTACCCTGAATTTCCTGCGTAGGGAACGGGAGACTGCGCCAGTCAGTAGCATGTTTAGGAAGTCCGACTCTGGCGACGCTGTGGAAGAGATTGCCCGCCCAATTCTTAGCCTTGCCGAACCATCGCGAGAACCATCCCTGCGGGTCAAGCCCAGACTGCCTGAACTCCTGAAAGCCCTGCGGGTCAGAGTAAGAAGAGAGCTTCTGCCCTTGTTCGTTGGATTGATTGAGGTTGAAATTTTTCCCGCCCGTAAAGATGTGGTCAAAGACCTTGCGCATAGGTTCAGACACATAAGGCTGGCTGATACGTCTTCCATTAGCGTTAGTGTAGAAAATATCCCTAGCTTTTCTGTAAAGATTTCCGAGCCAGTTTTTGAAGTTATTGAAGACCTGCCGCAACTTAGCAGAGATGCCTTGAGGAGCTTTGCCCTGTCTAAGATACTGTTCGAACATGGCGGCGTTTTTCTCCTGCGAATTTCGCCATTTAGCATTATCTTGAGGGGATAATTTTTGCGAGAAATCGACACCGAGCATCCCCGCTTCGCTTCTGATGGTCTGCCAGTCGTCAAAGAGTTTAGAACCTTTTTTGATGAGTCCAGCATTTGCGAGTCGTTTAATTTTTTCCTCGTAAATGTGCCAGAACTCATGAGGGACAGTAGATACGTCAGATTTCTTGAAGAGGGACAAGATAGTTTGAGCTTCAAAGATAGGATTGCCGTCAATGCCCATTTCCGGAATGATTTTAGTGCTTCCTCTGTCGCCGTTATCGCCCTGCTTATTGACTTTGTTGATGATGAGATTATCAGCCATAACCATATCAAGGAGAGACACGCCCGACTGTGAAGCAAAATATTTGTTCATAGCCATGTAAATTTGCGAATCAGCGTCGGCAACGGTATCAACTTCTCCGGCATTAATAGCCTTCATCATGACGAGTCTGCGCAATATCTCTTCAGTAGGATTTTTGCTGAAGTCAATATCCATATCGCTGTCATTGTCATAAGTGAAAGCGAGTCTGAAATCTTTTTCGAGACGTAGAGCGGAATAATTTTTGACTAATGGATTATCTTCACTGCCCTCGTTGATAAAGAACTGGTTATTCTGCAAGTCGTAAGTAGCAAAGAAATTGCCGTTTTGGTCAGTAATGCCGACATAGTGCCGCCCGTCCTGCGTACCAAAGAAAGCGTGAAGAGGAACGGAATTATCGCCTGCGGCAATCTGAATGTCGCCTAAGTAGCCGTTATAGCCCGTAAGTTTAGCGTCGTAAGAATATTTTTCTGGATTATTGTTGCTTGGCGCGGAGGTATCGCGCTCGCCGTGCCTGGCGAAAATATATCGTGTAGCGGATTTTCCAGTTCTTGCGGCATTCTTTATTTGCTCCTGCTCCGAAGGGATGAAAGACCTCTGAACCCTTGCGCCCCTAGCGGTAATGTCTCCTTCTTTTGTTCTGATGGTTTCGGGAGGCAAATAGTCATCAGTTTTTGAGCGTTCCTGCTGGTTGTTAATATAGTCGAAATTCTGAGCTGAATTGTCCTGTGGTTTAGGTAATTGCTGCTGGTTGCTGTCCTGTTGATTAGCGGAATTATTAAGTTGCTGTAGTAACTGTTTGAGCCTTTTCGGATCAGGAACGACGTAACTCGGTAAACGTTGAGTCTCTGGATTGGTCTGCCAATCATTAATAACATATGCTTTAGTTAATCCCTGCTTATGTATATATTCAGCGACTTGATTGTTTAAGTCCTGCGGAAGAGAGCCCATATAAGCCCAAAGAGATTCGACGGAATATTTATCGTGAGGATTTTTATCAAACTCATCATTGATAACTTGCAAAGCCCCTCTTAAAGCCTCATCAAAAGGCGAAAGTTTTTGCTGATTATCATTCTGAGTTCTGTTGAGAGCTTCAGCGGTGTGAGTGTCCTCATTATTATTCTGTTCGGACTGGATTAATCCAGAAATATCAGCGTATTGAGGGACGGCAAAAGAATTATCTTGCGAGTTGTCCTGCTCTGCGGTGATTTGTCCTTGCGCCCTCTGGTTATTGAGGTTGTTAGCAGTAGAAATGTTATCTTGATTGCCTTGCGCGGAGGAATTTTGCAGTTGTCCCCTCTGGTTAGTGACTTGGCTTCTGTTGCCGATGTAACTGCCTAAGTTGCCGTGCCCCTGATTATCGTTGAGATTAGGTGAATTGCCCTGTGTTTTTTCGGTCAGCTGTTCGTTGCCATACTGTTGCTGAAGAGCGGAAATGTCAGCGTTATTCTGAGCTGTTGAAATATGTTCTTGCTGATTTCCGTTAAGACCGATAGTGTCCCAAGAGTTATAAGCCTCTCTGTTTTGCGGAGTAGGGTAAAGCCTCAAGTCGCCAGTGTTAGAGCTTTCGGAGTAATCCGGGGCAGATTTGCTTTGCTGAATTTCCTCGTCGTAAGAATTAATCTGCCTGTTATGTACGAGATTAGCACCCTGTTGAGAGTTGTCGAACAAGCTGGCAGTAGTATTCCCTTCAGCGAAGTCGAAAGCCTCCTGCAAAATCTGCATTTTAGTTTTCTGCTTCTGATTGTTGAAAGTGAGTTGCCCGGTGTCAAGCCTAGCGGCGGCTTCGTCAGCGTAGTAATTGAAAGCGGTAGTGATACGTTTAGCACTTCTGATGTATCTTTCGCAGAATTTAGCAATGGCTTCAGCTTCTTTAGATGTGTAAGAAACGATATTGCCCTGCGACACGACAGCTTCCACGTTAGTATGATTTAGTTTAGCCTCAGTGAGAATTTCAAAAGCGCGTTTAATGTCGTCTCTGAGGGACAAAGAATTGTTTGCGCGAATGGTATCTTGATTGTCGGTTCTATTGTTAGCGGCTTCAAGCTGAGCTTGGAAAATGGCAATTTTCGGAGCGGCTTTGATGATGGCATTGCTGAAATTTTTTACCGGGTCTTCACTGCTTAATACTTCATTAATGCGCTGAAGGATGTCAGTATCGCCGTAAGCCTTAGCAAACAGAGTATTTTGAATGCGCTCCAAGCCCGATTTAGAAATTTTAACATCACCGCTGTAAGAATTAGCCTGAATGAAGTCAGGAAGCTCAGATTTGTCAACGATAGCACTGGCATAAGCGCGAATGAAATCCTGCTGAGATTCAATATCTTTGTCAGGATTGAAAGTTATCAAAATCTCTGGCGTGAGTTTATCAACGTCATCGAGAGCGCGTTCAGTTTTAGAGAAAGTAGCCTGAGAGCTTTTATTAGCCTCTCGAGTGAAAGCTTTTCTGTCAGCCTGCGACCATCTTTCACGGACAAGTATGGGACGTTCAATAGCGTCTACATCTTGAGGGTTAAGTCCGAACTCGTGAGCGTGTTTAATGAGATACCTGCGGTAATGCTCAGCCATAGAAGAGCCATCTGGATTATGAGACATATAAGCCTTTAGCAAGGCCAAAGTTCTGCCGTTGCCGCTTTCAACTTGACCGTCCGAGCCTATAATGGGTGCGCCGTCTGACGCAAAGGGGTTAGCAGTGAGCAAAGAGGGGTCAATATCTTGAGCCATGTTATCGACGGCGATTCTTGAAGCAATATTTTCCCTCTGCCTGTTCTGCAAAGACTGGTCATAGTGAGGATTTTTGCCGCCGTTAAGTTTATGGGAAGTGATGAGCTTGCGAACGTCAATGACTCTGTATCTAACGGCGTAATGCTTGTTTCCAGCCTTTACGATAGCGTTACTCCCCATAGGTGAATTATCGACATCATGATTATGAGAAGTCAGATTGTCCAGCTTGAATTGAGAAAAATCCTCATTGTCAGAGATTTTATTCTGCGGAACAGTCTGCTGATTGTTTTCAGATTTACCCTGCTGTTGTTCTTGATTTTGAGTCTGCCTTTCGTTTGGCACATGTCCTTCAGGAATATCCTGCTCCTGCGGAGAAATCTGTGCGTCCCTGTTGACAGGGAAGTAGTCCGAATAGTAGTCATCATCATAATACGCTTCATTACTGCCCAAAGCCATAATGCGCGGAGATTTAGTTGTCTGCTGAGTGAGGTTATTATTTTGCGTAGGCAAGAGAGCCTGCAAATCGATTGCATCACGTATTACCGCTGGCCTAGAGTTATCCGGCCTGATGTGTTCAGTATTAGGAGCTGTAATGTCAGGCAGAATCTGAACAGTATTAGCAGGAGCGATATTTGGTGTAATATGCTCAACTTCAGGTACAAGATTATTTTTGCTTGTTTGAGCAATGGCTCTGAGAACGCTTTGATAGTCGAAATCTTGATTAGCCTGAGCGTTTTTGAACTCATGGAAGGAGAGAGGAGAGCTGTAAGGCTGATTTTGCCCTGATATGTATTGAGCATAACTTTCGGGAATATCCTGCTCAGGGTTAGAATTATCGTTGCCGAAGTCAGAATAATCAAGGTCATCAAGGAATGCTTCATTAGTTCCTAAATCCATAATTGTTGGATTTTGTTGTGTTTCGTTAGGCTGAGTCGCGTACTGCAAAGGCTGAGGCTGTAGAAGTCCCTGCAATCGTTCAATTTCTGAATCAGCGCGTTGAATTTTCTTGTTGATGTCATCAACGAGTGCCTGATTATACCACGGGGTTTTAGTTTCCGCCTGTAATTTGCTCTGCAAAGTTTGCCTATTGCTGATTTCGCGTTGAAGTTGAGCAATAGTGCTTTCTCTGTCAACGTTTCTGTTTCTGTATTCAGCCATGACATTAGAGCGTATTTTAGGATTTGCCATAGCCGCGCCGCCGGTAAGGAGAGACGTAAGGAGGGAAGAACCTGCGACGGACGGAGCGAGCTGAACGAAATCATTGCCCCAGTCGCCTGCGCGCTGAGTTAAAGCGGTTAAGAAATTGCCGCCGTTGTTGAGAGAGTCCTGAGTAGCTTTCTCGATGGTCTGCTGTGAAGGCTCTTGCAGTAACTCATTACCGATTTGGCCGAGAGTGTTGACGGCAAATTTAGTGAATGGATTTCTGATGTTCCTCGTGAGAGGGGAGAAATGTCCGCCGACATAGTTTAATCCTGCATTAAGGAGAGCATTAGCAGCAAAAGATTTATTAGCGGCGGCGAGACCACCGTCGTCATATTTGCCCTGCCTGTAAGCATCACCGAGAGTCCCGCCAGACTCAGAAAGGGCTTCAGTAGCCCCAGCGGCTATTAATCCTGCGAGAACGACCCCTACCGGTCCCAGCCCTGCGAGACTTGCCAAAGCACTCGCGCCATAACCCGCGCCCATGAAGCCGAGAGAAGATCCAGTACCTTCGGCGACCTGCGTACCGTAAGAGGTATTATCGCCGACGACTTCATTGCGTAACTCTGTGAGATTATCATCGATATAGTTCTGAGCTTCTAGAAGCCCTTTTGTGCCGGAAGTGAGCCAAGAGTCTTGGTCAGGGTAAAGCTGCTTAGCGACCTCGAGAGGAACGCCCAAAGCGGTGAGATTTCTGCGTTCATCAGCTTGAGAGCCGCTCCACGGAGAAATATGTTCTACGCCCGCGCCGATAGAGCCTAAAATCTGAGCGATGCCGCCTGTGATGGTATTGTTGAGCATTCTGCCCGCGCCAATGCCGGCCGCGCCGAGCCAAGTGCCTAACCCCTGTTCGTTATCATCCTGCGGGACGACATTCTGCAAGTTAGGAGCAACATAGTTCGGGTCAGAATGTTTCTTTTTGAGCTGTAGAATTTGTTCGTCTATGAAGTTCAAAATGTTACCTCCAGCAAATTAATATCTTTTAATATATGGATATTTATCAGCCGTAACGCCTAAAGAGTTAAGGAGAAAATTGAGCTGATAAGCGTCATCACTGAGAGGCCCTCCATACCAGTAAGGTAATTCGCCGTTCAGTGCAGTTAATTGCGTGTCTAAAAACTGATATTCGCCGTCAATTTTTTCTCTGTCATAAGCATTTTCAGGTAACAATCCTCCAGCCATGTTGCCAGAGTAGTAACGGAGAGATTTATTGCTAGGATTTTGAGCATAACTGAGAGCAGACAAAGGCGGCCTGAAAGAAATTTCGTTGTTAGCATAACGGTTAAACCAGTCAGCAAAACTCCACGGCCTAGTCTCAACGCCCCCGCGATAATATCCAGTTGGAATATCAGGAATGAAGTTGCGCCTGTTCTTGTCGCTGAAATTATTCGGGAACTCGCCGGGCTGAGGATTATATGCATTTCCGGCCGGAAGTCCTTGAGGGAACGAAACGTGAGGATTATAACGCGGGTCATTAGGAATAGGGTTATCGGTATACTGAAAGAAGCCTTTTTCGTGCATAGAGGGAATGACAGCGTTCTCATCGCCTGACGTGAGATTTAATCCCTGCAAGAAATCAGACACGGCATTGATAGCCTTGCCTGAGAATAGAGGGGACAATCTGCTGTCGTTTGAGACAGTTTGCTGTTGGGGCAAGGGCTGTTGTCTCTGACCGCCTAAAATGGGCTGATGGATGTCGAAACTGCTCCAAGCCGGAGAAGTATTTTGCTGAACGTAGCTCCACGGGTTAGCATCTGCGCTGACGGGGTGAACAGGAGCGGGGTTAAGCGGCTCGTGCCAGTCTTGTACATTAGGACGAGAGAAGGGGTTTTCATGGCTTCCCGTGTCATTAAGAGCAGTAACGGTTGAACTCGGAGCAGAGCTGTCAGGTTTCACAGGCTGGACATCAGGAAGAGGGGCTGAAGTGAGAGCCTGTCCTTGTGGAATGCCCCCCATATAAGACGGCGACCAGTTGAGAGCAGGCGCGACAGATGTAACGTTTCTCTTTTCAGGAATATACTCAAAGCCTTTTCTCCTTAATCCATGTATTACACCATTCGGCTCTAGTCCTTGTTTTGCTCCCTCTCTGATCATCTCGTCCAGTTCCGACTGGTAAATGACAGTGCCGTCCTTGTCTCGCATAACTTCTCTGTCAGGCTGACTCTGCGTCGTAGGCTGTTGCTGAGTCTGCGGTTGTTGCTGTGTAGCTGTGGTTTGCGGCGTGTTATCTAGCGGGAACTGCTGAAAGAAAGTCTGCGGGTCAACGAGATGGCCATCAACCATAACTTCAAGATGAATATGCGGCCCTGTAGAACGTCCAGTACTGCCAACCTTGCCGATGATGTCCCCTGCTTTGATAGTTTGTCCGGGCTTGAGATTAAGCGAGCCATCCTGCATATGAGCGATACGGAATTTAAGAGATTTCCCGTTAATTTTTCTGTCTGATTCAATGACGATATTATTGCCGTAAGAGTTGCTTTTGTAAGCCTGTCTGACAATGAATGAGCTGCCCATTTCCGGCATTGGCCTAATATCAGTGCCTTCAGAAACGCCTGTAATATCAATACCGCCGTGCTTGTGGTCTCCTCTGTCATAGCCGAAAGTGCCGTGAGGGTGAATAGAAATGCCTTTAGGACTGCCGACCAAGCCGAACCAGACATCATTAGACTTAGCTGGATTTTGAGGTGTTTGCGTACCTGTTGTACCCTGCGTAGCCTGACTGCCGCCGAAGCCCAAGCCCCTGCGGTAATTCTCCTGCAAAGCGTCTCTTTCAGCGGTGAGTTTTGCCTTTTGCTGTTCGAGTGGAGCAATATACCGAACTCTGTATGCTTCTCTTGCGTTCTCGTTCTCAATGCCTTCAAGCGCGGACAAATGAGCCGCAATGCTGTCATTAATGCTTTTTAGTTGATTGTCGAAATCAGTCATAGTTTGCTGGTATTCCCTGAACGCTAATTCCTGTCTAGCAGTATCAGCGGCGAGATTAGAGCCGTACATATGAGCATTCGCCGAGCGGTCAGCAGAGTAGTTAGACGCACGGGCGGACGAATCAGCGACATATTTATTAGTTGGATTGACACCGACATTAACCGCCGCGCCTTGCCTCATAGAGCCGTCAGCAGGGTCGTAATCCACAGCAAAAATTTTATCTTCCGCTTTAATTTCTTGATACTGATGATGAGGGGTGCTGTGAGCCGCCCATTGAGAGAAAGGAGCAATAGCTTTGTCACCGAAGCCGTGAAGATTGGCCAAGATTAAAGCGCGCATTTGCTCAGCCGGTGTTTTAGCATTTCTGAACATGTCTGCAAAATTATTCTGCAACTCCCGCAGTCTTTGAGTTTCAGCCTGCTGTATCATGCTGTTTTTCACGCCCTGAACAAGTTCAGGACTGAGCATAGAAAATCTCTTGCTTGCCGCTAAACTGTCCGCCCCCTGAACTATATCCTGAATGGACGGAGATTTGCCGACCGTTGATGTGCCAATGTCGAACGCAGTAAGCGGCGTGTAATTCTGGTGCAGAGCATTAGCCCAAGGGTTAGAGTTATACCCCTGCGGAGCTTCTTTCGGCATGAGAGATATTTCGGGCTGTGCGTTATTCTGCAAATTCTGCTGTAACTGCCCCCTGAAAGCGTTTGCCTTCCTGTTTTGCTCATTCTGCCTGTGCGACTGCCACAAATCACTGAGTATATTCCCCGCTACATTACCCAGTGCCGTAAGTGCTAGTTGTTCCTTCCACGGGTTATAGGGCTGTACGATCGTAGCCATGATGATTATTTCCCCCTTGCTGTTTTTTGGTCTGGATTGCTTGCTATGTTTCCTGATGTGATGCCGCCGAGCCAGCCTAGCGGGTTATTGTTCTGGTTTATCCATCCGGGCGTTTGATACCCTCCGCCGCCGCTTAACTGCCCGTAAGCGTTCATTCCCGCACCTAAAGCAGTAAGCCACGGAACACCCATAGCAGTCCCCGCCAATCCTGCGACATTCCCCAATGCGCCCAGCGGGTTAGAGCCTTCTACGTATTTCACCGACATCTCATCACTTCCCCTGCTGGACTACTGTGTCATAGTCTTCCCGCATGTCGTAGCTTGACTGCATAGCCTTCCACAGGTTGAACGCCGGAGTAAGCCCCGCGCCCGCTCCTTCATACGCCTGATTTGGTATCGCTCCCAGCCCTGCAACGCCCTGCATCAATGCTCCCGTATTCGCCTGTTGTCCCTGCAATGCCGTACCCAAGCCGTTTATTGTCGCGTTATATGCGTTTAAGTAGTTGCGGTTGTATGCGTCCGCCGCGCTCTGTGAGAGATTGTTTATCCCCTGACCTGTGATTGAGCTGTTGATTACCCCTCGCGAGGAGAGATTATTCAGCATACTTCCCATACTGGATTTCAGCCCTTGATTTACGCTCGCGTTTAGATTATCCGTTACTGCTGAAGGTATATTGCCCGTTCTTGCGATCTGCGCTATTTCATCTGTTATTCCGTTTGACCTGTTCAATGCTCCCGGCAATTGAGACATTAATTCTTTCTGCTGATTTAGTGCTTGATTTGCCGTATTCTGCGCATTCGTCCAGTTGTCCGCGCTGAAACTCTGCAACCCCGGCATTACCGCGTTGTACAGCCCTGTGCGTATGTTCGTTAATTGCGCTGGCTCAGGGTCTCGCTTCTGTATTCTTGTTGTGCTTCCTCCGCTGCCCATCTATTTTTTCATCTCCTCTAGTGAAGCCTCCATGTAGTAGCCTCTGATATGCCCTCCGTATTTCCTCATCCATGCTTTTGGATTGCGCCGGGTAAAAGCACGCAGAGTGTGAAGCCCGTTGTCTTTCATGATTTGGACTATCACATTCTGCCAAGCCTTACCGTTTCCGCACATATGGTGAAGCTCTAAAATATCATCATGGATAAAGAACGTTATGAAACCGTAATCAGGGTGAAAAAATACTTGCTCATCTGACGACAATTCAAGGTCTTTGCACCCTGTTTTCTCACGATAATAATTCAGCCATTCTTCACGCGTCATTTTGCTTGTTCACCTTCTTGATTTCTTTCTTCCCGCTGAATTTCTTGATGTTGTCGAGCCTGTCGCGAATGAATGCGGGAACAGGTATGCCGAGCCTTTCAGCGTTCTCAAATATTGATATTCCCTCATTGGCTATGTAGAACATGCACACTCCGCTCCGTATCGCCTCAGCGTTACCGATAGCTGTATTCTTGAAGATATACGTATCCATGAGATGAGCCATGCCGACAAAACCGAGTATTACGCACTTCTTCAGCAATCCTTTGAACCCTGTATCACTGGATAATTTATGCTCAACCCAGCCAGCCGCAAGCCCCGAAAACTGGTCTATCACCATGAACGCGAGCAAGACCATCAAGAACCCGTCCTTGCCTCCGAAAAACCATGCCATTATTCCGACTGAACCGCCTAAAATAAAATCAACCGCACACTCTGTCAGACCGTCAATCATGTACGCACCTCCCACAAACTTTTACGCTTGCCGCCGCAGTCAATGTGAATGAATGTCCTGTACTTAATGCAGTAATCCAGAGCGGGCAATTTCCCCTCAGCGTGAAGTTTCTTGACGGTCTCAAACATTTTTGCGCTTCCGAGACTGCACGACAGATCCGCCGCAAGTCCTTTCGTGTGCTTTGAGCCTTTCACGCCTCCGACCTTTGCGTTATGCTTCTCGCACCTGCACCCCGAATTGACGCGCACAGGAACTCCAAGCGCAACACGTATCGTTTCGGCCATGTCCATAACTCGCTGGTCTATATCCTGTTTTCCGCACCCACATTTGCACGCAAACTCGCTCACTTTGAAATGTTCCGTATCTTTTACCATATTCTTACCTCCATAAAAATAAATCGGGGAAGCTCTTTTACTGCCTCCCCGTTTCTTTCCTAGTCGCCTAAAAGACCTTTGCCTGTGATTTCCTTGAACTGTTCCGGCGTTATGAAGCCTTTTGCGACAGCCTCGCGGACTCTCTGTTCGTCCCAAAGTCCGCTCTCGTAGTACTTCTTGATTTTCTCGTACATGGATTTATCCCTCCTAAAAATTAGTGCCAGCTAACATGAGAGCAAAATCGACATCAGCGCGCAGTTTATCGCGCTCCCATGTCTCATTGTCGATGTCAGAGAGTGCGAGTGCGTAACCTTCATCAGTCTGTTTGATGTAGCACACCTGCATATGCTCATGTGTCCCGATGAGCTTGCCGAAGTCCTCGTCATCATTCTCACTCTTCGTCCCGGTTATTGTTACGGGGGATAACTTCCCGCTGAGCATGGCCGGTGTGATTTCTTCCTTTCGAACTAGGCAGTTGTTCTTCAGCGTGAAACCGTCTATCTTCGTCCCGTTTGATAGTGTTATTGTGTACATGATTTCTCCTCCTTCCTGAATTACCCTATGTAACAATACGGCCACACCGTACGAACAATGCTCGCACCGATATAACTTGCTTCGGTCACCCTAATGTCGAGGGAGGCATTCCAATGCATTGCGGTGGCTGGCGCGTCCATCCAGATGAATGCGTCCGGATAAGATTTGTTGAAGAGGGAATACGGCCACATAATTTGATTCGGCCCGTCATAAGCGGAGTTGTCGCTAGCTGTCGGACAAAGCCCTGCATACTTCAAGGCTAAGTTGTGCCTTGATGGGAGGAATAGCTTCATTTTGTCGATAACGAGGTGGTTGCGTATGCCGCTAGCGTTGATGCTGTCGGCGATGAACTGAGTAGACTCCCGCAGGCAGCCAGAAGGGAGAACGGCTTCGAGCTTAGCGACAATAGCGGGGAAAGTTTCATTGTAGAGCTTCGAGCCTTTGAGATGCCCCGCGCAAGCGTCAGTGTCATTGATAGGGAACTTCCATGAGTTATTTTTGAGCCACACGCACAGTGTGTTATTCGGCAAGTTGATCTGCCCTTCCGCCGAATAAGTGTAGC
>CAMHMH010000012.1 GCA_946186205.1 uncultured Fretibacterium sp.
AAGTAATTGACGCAGTGGAGCTTCTGAGCGAAAGCCGAGATATGGAGAAGGCCGCCAAAGAACTCTCCGATGAGGCAAAAGCCGTCCTTGACAGGGAAGTCCGCAAACAGGGCATTAAGTCTCTCAGAGCTGGAAATCTCGTCCTCGTCCTGAATGAGATTAAGAGTTCCAGACTGGACACAACTGCGCTCAAGAAGGCTCATCCCGAATTGGTCAGCGAGTTTATGAAGCAGTCATCCTCAGTGAGGTACGATTTGAAGGAGGTCGCTTAATATGAGTATATTCAGGAAAGCAGAGCGGCGCAAGGCTAAATTACGTCTGGCAATAACCGGCCCGGCAGGTTCTGGAAAGAGTTACGGCGCGTTGCTCGTCGCATTCGGTATCGGCGGCAAGATTGCGCTGCTGGACACGGAGAACGGAAGCGGCGATTTGTATTCCTCGCTTGGCGCGTACGATGTATGCTCTATCAATGCTCCGTTCACCGTACAGAAGTACATAGACGCTATCAGGGACGCTGAAAACTCTGGCTATGATGTGTTAATCCTCGACAGTATTTCTGCTGAATGGGCTGGCACAGGCGGACTTCTGAATCTTCACACGCAGATAACCTCAGCGAACCGCGCTAACTCCTACGCCGCTTGGGGACAAATTACGCCCAAGCACAACGCTTTCATTGACGCGACAATCAGCTCCAATCTTCACATCATCGCGACAATCCGCTCAAAGACCGAATACGCGCAGGTTCAGAATGAGCGCGGCAAGACGGAGATAAAGAAGATGGGACTGGGGCTAGTCCAGCGCGATGGCATTGACTACGAGTTCACTACCGTGTTTGACCTCAGCATGGAGCATTCCGTTACTGTCTCAAAAGACCGTACAAGCCTGTTTGACGGTCAGGTATTCACGCTCTCTGAGGATACGGGACGCGCATTAAAGGAATGGCTTGACACTGGCATTGACGCGCCCATCATCAACAACACTCCGGCAGCACCCGCCGACAAGCGCAGGGTCTATGAGGCGTACGTCAAGCTGTTCGAGGATACTCCGAATGACGCGCCGCGTCTGGCACAGGAGGCCATCATGAGCGTTACGAACGGACGCGGCTCTAAGGAGTGGACTGTCGATGACATCAAGAACCTTGAGGCCGATCTCACGCGCAGGAGTAACAAGGCAGTAGCTGAGGAACTCGCTGAAGCCGTTTAATGTGGAGGTCTCAATGTTCGGGAAAATCAATTCGCGCAGGAAGACGAAGGAGGCTCAGTACGTCCTCATGTGGCACAAGGGCGGCTACATCAGCGGCACGGACTGGAGCATTGCGCGCAAGTATTGCAAGGTGAAGCGTCTGATTCTTGGCATCGTCAAAATAGAGGGTCGCGCTCAATTGGTCTACTCCTTCAAGCTGAATGGCAGATGGTCGCCGCAGGGTACGATTGATGACACGGGCGACTACGAGAGCAACCGCAGAGCAGCATTCAAGGACTTCTTCCACAATACGCTCAAGAGGCTTCAGGACGACTTCAGCATCATTGCGTTGAAGCACTAACACTTTCGGCGGCTCTATGGCGATTCAGAGCTGTCTCACTTGGGGGAGCTTTCTCACTCCCCCTTCATTCTATAAGGAGGTTAATTATGTCAAAGAACAAACAGTCAGTCAGCGAGGCACAGTCAGCAACTAAGAGCAAGGTCGCACTCAACAGCGCGGAGGACTATTCACCCTCAAGCCAGATTGCGAAGGCGTACAGCGCGGGGTACTTCCCCAGCTTCACCCATCAGAGGCTCTTTCATGCTATTGCGGCGGCTTTGGACGGCAAGGATGAGGGCAGCGTAGATTTCGCAAAGGTGCTTGAAGACGCAGGTATGCACAGGTCAAGCGCGTTGCAGATTATACGGCACATGAGCAACTTCGGCATTCTTGAAGTCTCGTTCAATTCGTCGCACGTAATCGGCGAGGCGCGTAAGTCGTGGGCGCACATCAAGATTCTGCGTAATCCCGAACACAGCGATTTGCCCAAAAGCGCATAAAGATATTGTACTTCTCGGTTACCGCTTCAAGTTCGTCCAATCGCTCATACCTGAGACTGACGAACAAGGACGCGCGATAAAGTTCTACCCGCAGGAACTGTACAGGCACAAAAACGAGAAGAAGCTCCTGAAACAGGGGACAGGAGCTTTTTGCCGCTTCTCGATTAACGCAGAGGAGGCCGCAGGCGTGTACCTGCTGACCGATGGAGACCGTAATATTCTGTATATAGGTGAGACGCGCAATCTTCGGCAGAGATTCAATAATTCAAGATTTGGCAGTTACGGCTTCATCACCCCGGCAGCGTGTTACGTTGGAGGCCAGAGTACAAATTGCACCGTGAACCGCCTTGTCCTTCTACAGTTCGAGAGAGGGCATCCTGTACAGCTATACTTCATGCCTACTTATGCACACAAACGCATCGAGAAAGAATTACTGCAACATTTTCACCCTCCTCATAATCGCAGAGTGTGAGGGAACAAACTACGTGAGAAATTGAATTTTCTCCAGTTTGTTTCTTGTCTTCTGAAATACATTGAATATCAAAAAACTAGGCAGGGGATTTTACTCTGCCTAGTTTCGCTATCGTTCAGAGATTTTTTCCGTTTCTCTCAGTCTAAAGCCCAAACTCCCCAGCAAGTATATCAGCTAGTTCGGAAGTAGAATCTATTTCAGTTATTCTGCGAGCTGAAGTGTTTCCTGTTGGAGTATCACAGCACGCAGCTCCATTCTCCGGCCTGTCAGGAACAGCAACGGGAGGAGTTTGCCGCCGCTCACATGAAGCAGAAACTTCACTTTCCGCACTGACGCTATCAGAAATGCTTGTTGTTGCAACTCCTGAACTTGTGTTAGCATCTTCTGCTATATCTTGAGATGATACCTTTCCAAACGAGATTTTTGTACCACTGCGTGTATGCTCAGTCATAAATGAAATCCCATTGACCTGCAGCAACCCCTTTATTGCCGATAATCGCTTTCCAAACGATGAAGCTGAATTAGGCACATCTTTGGGCATTTTCGCATAAGACTTGGCTCTCGCCATTACCTTTTCCCACAAAATACACGAATGCATTTCAACGCAAGAGTCATTCTCGCCGCTCTCTAATCTCACTGATAGCATTTCGTTCACTATCTCATATACCGCTCGGCATACTGGATCATTCATGAGTTCTTCAGCTTTTACTTCGCTATTCCTCGCTTCTAAACTCTCTCGTAATTCTGCCTTCGTAAACGGCAATGCCCCTGCGTCTGCCGCTCTCATCGCAAATTCCGCCGTATCAAGCATTCGGAAGCAAATATCGCGCTCAAGTATGTACTTCGTATTGCTCAATGCCGCTACTACAGCATCCAACAATGCGCCGAGTATCTGCGGACGTATCGCGTTAAATCTCTCTTCAAGCTCATGCTTCGACTTCCTCTCCTTAGGCTGTTTTAGCCTTATGAACAGGCACCTGTCCCGGAGGTCGGGAAAAACTGGGTCAAAATCTATCCCGTTCAGTATAAGCGGATTGCGAACTCTCAAATCGAACGCTTCGTTGTTCGTGTAGTTCTTTCTCTTGACTGCTCCGGCTCCTGTTGTTAAACGACAATATATATCGCTCCACTTCTTTGAAATCTTTGACACATTATCGACACTGATTACGTATCTGGAACTTGAGGCCGCATATAAATCATCTTCTCTGCTGAATGGAGCAAGTTCTCCTGCGTTGTCAGGGTCAATCAATGACTTGATGAAACGTGTTAATGTCGTTTTTCCGGCTCCATAACCTGCGCTGATTGACAATATTGGACACTCGATTGATGGGTTCAATACTGCAAGCAACCAAAGCACCAAAAGACGAAAATCTTGCTTATCCATGTTTACCAAGTTGCTCAACTGCCGCAACGAACCGCCGTGCTGCGGAACTGGTAACTCCGATGCTGTCGCATTAGGCACAAACAGAACGGGGGCTTCACTCTCATCAATTACACTCCACCCCTGTGCGCTTATCTCTACTACCTCATGTGCCTTGCTGTACAAACAAAGGTAAATCTTGTTATTGTAGTGTCCGGCACGCGACAACAGCTTCGTTTCGGGGATTTCATCATCGTACTTTGCCCTCGCAACTAACTCCTTCACCCTTTGTCTAAAATAAGGGAGAGGCGATGTCGTAGTTCCTCCGCTCTTACTACGCAATGGGGATTGATTCACATAAAGCCAGTCTGCGAAGTCATCCGAAGCTAACTCGCTCAGCTTATACTTCTCCTTTACTGGATACCTTACGTAAAACCTGCCACTCTCATCCTTCCAGAGTGAAACCTTGTCCATTGCAGCATAGGTTATCATATCCTCAATCTGCAAAAGTGTATGGCTGTACATCTCTGCCATTATCTACGCCTCCTATCCGTAACCCCAGAATCGCTTCTGAGGCCACATATAAGAGGGAGCTGATTGTCCTCCCATCCGTTGCTTGATACCTCCTTTTAGAAATTTGATTAACAGCAATTTATTAATACTGCTAATAAAAATTATTATACAGAAGAAATTAGCGTTGTCAATGTTAGTTAACAAGGGAATTTTAAGCTGGAAAGATTATGTAAGATTTCATTAATTTTTGCTCTCACTCCTGTCACATAATCTAAAAGCATTGCTAAAACTGATTTTGTATGTGACAGTATTATCATGGGCAACTATCACAGTATCACACTGTGAATCGCGTTTTCTCTCTCTTAATATTTCATATCACAGAAATATTCTGATTTACCGGCTTCCTTTTCTAACCCTGTCAATGAATGATAAGAAAAATATCAGTCTCAGATTGGCATCATCTGTCTAGTCGATTAATTGCAAAAAACATGATGTTCCCAGTAGCAAATACAACAGGAAGAACAGACTCACAAACGTTAGAGTATCTATCCTTCCTGCTTGTGTTTCCGGCTAAGATTACGGGTTGAAGTCAATTAGCGCAACTCAATATATCGCCCTGATACCCAGCCTTCTTCGTAGTTATACGTCCTAATCCGATACCAGTCGCGCTCCTCTTCCGCAAATCTCTCAAGGGCGGTAAACTCATCCCCGGTTGTCATCTCGGTTATCACTTTCGCGGTTCGCGCGGTTGAGGGGATATTGCGAAGATTCAATTTGTTGCCCGTTCTGTTCCCGATCCTGATAACCGTAATTACTCCCCTTGTTGGCATAGACTTTCTACGGTTCTCCCGTTCCTGCTGTGTGCGCTCGGCATTCGCATTCAGCGCAACATAATCTCCCTTCACCCAGCCTTCTGTGCCGCTCGCCGTTTTCACGTAGTACCAATCGCCGTCATATTCCGCACTTCGCCTTGATACGCTTACGGGATGTCCTGAATTTAGACGGTTCACGCTTACTGCCTCAATACTCGGTGCACGACGGACATTTACCTTATTGCCCGTGATATATCCTGAGACAGGGAAATTCTGTTGTGAATATGCCTGTGAAGGTGCTGCGCTCTGATCTGCTAGTTCTCTTTCTACCCTCTCATACTGCCGGCGGGCTGTCGTATTGCCTTGTTCGGCCGATTTTCCGTACCAGTATAACGCCTGCTGAAGGTCTCTTTTCACGCCTAATCCTTTGTAGTACAAGTAACCGAGACTCGCTTGTGCTTCTCTGTTGCCCTGTTCGGCCGCCTTCTTATACTGTTTGTACGCTTCTGAATAACTGCGGGTTACTCCCCAGCCGTTCTGGTACATCCAGCCAAGTTTATCCTGCGCGGGCGCGTAATTCTCATTCGCCGATAGCCGGAAATACTTTACAGCGTCTGAATAATTCTTGCTGTCGAGGAAATCGCAACCCCATTCGTACCACTCCTGCGCCATTGCAGAGCTAGTGCTGGTATCATCTTTAGACGGCGTAATCTCTTGCTGACGGGGCGCGGGAGGCTTGGGAGCAATCATCTTCGCTTTCAGTTCTCGGACTTTCCCCGCCGCCTGTGCATTTCCGCTGTCTGTTAGTTTCTCATACCACTTCAATGCTTCTTGAATGTAGTGTCTGCCCTCGTAAATTTCTGCGATTGCTAACTGCGAATAAATATCATTGCTTTCCGCCGAACATTTGAAATATTCAAGTGCCTTATTCGTGTCCTTGTCATAACCCCAGCCATGCAGATACGTATCGCCAAGAAATTTATTGCCGTTCAGTGTATGTGTGTATTTTTCCGCCAAGCTACTCGCTTCCTTGAATGACGAATTGAAAGGTGCAGAATATTGATGCTTGGAAATATCGGGACTTTCTATGAACGTTTGAGATGTTCCGCCCTTCATCAGTGTTTGAACGTACAAAAGCGCGGCATGAGTTGCAGGGTCATTATCTGAAGAGATAACAGCAGTTATTGCTTCGTTCGCTTCATCATAACGTCCCTCAAAAAAGGCTGTTATGGCATTCTGTCTGACGGTTGCAGCTTCTTTGTCCTTATGCCATTTCCAGCCCAAGAATGAACCGACAGCCACAGCAACAAGAACACAGACTGTTGCAGTTACCTTCTTACGTTTCTGTGCGCGTTCTTCAAGGTCTTCAAGTTTCGACTGCGCTTCATCAAGCAGCTTCTCTGTATCTTTATAATCATCAAGCTCTTCAAGACTGGCAATTACATTCTTCAAATCACTTATTCCTGAAGCATTCTGAAGCTCTCGGCGGGCATTCTGATATTTCCTCTCTGTCTTTAATGCCTCGTTCACATCATAGTATATCTGTTCGGTGTCTTTGTACGGTCTGAGACGGTATACAAGTTGCCAAAGCTCTTCAAGCTCATTCACGCTGGCTGCTTTCTCTCTGAACACGAGCATCTCCTGATAACGCCTTTCGTTTTCAGCTTCCCGTTCGGCGCGTTTGCGTTCCTCCTCTATTCGCTGGCGTTCCCTTTCGGCCTCCTCTGCAATACGTTTCTGCTCGGCTAAGGCTTCTGCCGCAATGCGTTCTTGTTCGAGTTTGTCATGACTGGCGCGGACGTAAGCTTCAAGCTGTGATTTATACTCACCTTGCGCGAAACGCAAAGCCCTCTGAAATAGTTTCTCGTCCTCAAGAGGTGTGGCTAATTTCCCGATAAGTTCATCAGCATTATGTACCCTGTGTTCAAGCATGAGAAGTCCGAAGTGAATGCGGGAGTCCTCTGCGTCTTGATTGAGTGCCTGATTGAGGTACTGCCCGGCGTTGTCAAATTCTCCGTCCTCAAGGAACAAAAACGCTCTCTTGATTAGCGCGTCAGTTTCAAGACCGATTACTGGCTCATAAGTCTTACTAGATACTGAAGCTGGACTTTCTTGAGGCCTTTTTGGTTCTGACAGGAAAATAGGACGCATACCTTCTGAGCGGGAATTACTGGTTAATTTCACTTCTGACTGGTTGTCCTGACAGCCGGCATACGCACAGCCGCACGCAATAGCATACGCAGTCAGCCAAACATATGCGTCTTTATATATTCCTCCAGAAACCATTACAGCCAGTAGGCACATACCTGAACTTACCGCCAGTAACCAATATGAAGCCTTTTTACGCGGTAATGCAAAACTGCCGCCTATTATAGCCAGCAATGCCGCTAATACGATTAGAGCACCTGCACCGCCCATTGACGCTCCTTCACGGGCTATTTTTGCTCCTTCATACCCTCCAACGCGACTCCCTAAACCTGTGCCGATTGCTCCTACTCCCGTCGCGCAGCCTCCCTGTAAAAATGAAATGAGACCTGCGAGCAATGAAATAACAAATGCTGCAATATTCATTGAAACTTACCCTCCATATTTCATTCAGCACGTTCACACGTTCAATAGTTGTTGCGATATCCTTTCACAAGTTATAGACTGCCGATCATGAAACAAATATTTACGCTCCCAATCCCTGTAGTATTCCGCAAGGTTCCCGCTTACGTCTTCATCAACAAAGTCAGTCTTAAATGTTCCGTACCGCGATACCGTCATCGTCATTACGTGCCATCCTTCTACATCATGGCCTCTTTTGAGTTTTGCGTTTATTTCCGCGAGTAATTTAATCAGTTCGCCGTTTGAATAATTTGCTCGTTGAGCAACAAGGCTTGAATTGTCAGCATTCTAATTCTTGATGCTTTGCAAATATTCAGTCAGACTAGCAAACTTCTTTATCGGCTTTGAGGATGGGGATATACTGAATATCTCTCCTCTTGCATTCTGAAGTATTAAAATCCCATCAATGCCAGTGTTTTCAATGACATACATATCATCAGGAATATTTTGATTAAGGCTCTTTTCTGAAATCGTAACTTCAACTACATTCAAACGAGGTGCCGCAACTACGCCTGTCAGTTCAAGACCATCCGCAGAAATTGCTCCGAACTTCTTGGTGTATGTCCGATAATCATCCGCAAATTTCAGCCCTAAAACTTTTTCCGCATCATCAATGTCCTTTTCGCTTAACGGTACTAAACAGCGAAGATTCTGCAAATTCTTTATGACCTTTATTATCGGACTCATTACACTTCAGCTCCCGTTCTGTTCTTCCAGTGCGTTTGGCGTTCATTCTGGAATGCGCTGCGGTCTATCTCCGATACCTTGCTTTTGTCATGAAGAATAGTATCATTTCCCTTACCGCGATGTTCTGTGCGCGTCAGTTCAGCAAAAGGCGAATCGGGCTTTTGTCCTATATGGTGAAGCTCTATTATTTCTCCGTTGGACGCTATCGGCGGATTGCCGTTCCTCATCCTCTCAAGATTCGTCAAGCCGAATTCATCTTTACGGGTCATATCAATATCCGTCCTGATTAATGCCTTTCTGCCATTCACGACTCCTTCTTTCAATCCGGCTTTTGAATATATTTCTGCCTCTCTCAGTGATGATATTGAGTTTCGGATTTCTGGCGAATATGTCTCAAGTTTGGCTGCTGACTGTTTCTCAAAATTACTCGGATATTCTGTCCTTGCAGGGTTTGAGTTCTCTATGTTCTTCAAGCCTTCGACATCGCCCGGCTTCCTGAATAAGTCGGGAAATTCACTCCTTGCCTTGTTCACGTATAAGCCGACTTCATTCACTGCTTTTCCAGCTTCGGCAGCGGCCTTCATCATTTCATTGAATGGAAGCATGTTCTGACTCCTTCAGATATTCCGCGTAACCTTCCGAAATATCCCGCGCATAATATCCCGTTGAGACCGCAAAAATTTCTCTGAACATCATCACCGAGATTGCTTTTTCTGCGTCATCAGGCAACGACATTCCGCACATCAGCTTGTAGACTACTTCTCGCATAAGGGAGTCCAACACAGCGAAATTCACAGGCTCTTTCAGCGCAATTTTCACTATTACCGACTCATTCGTGTGGCGGAACTCTTCGCACCTCGTGTACCATCGCAATATTCCCGCAAATGGCTCATTGTCCGCGCTGTTCGTGAAGTCCGCAACCGATCTCCGCAGTTCCGCAGCATCAATATCAACTCCGAACCATGAATCTATTAACAGCCTTTTCGCTTTCAGACACTCGCGGTAATTCCCCCTGTATTTCTCCTGAAGACGGCTGAACAGTAAATCTATGTTGTATACCGCGTGGCAGTCGCGCCGGATTTCATCTGTAATACCTAAGTCATGGCCGAGCACAAATGCAAATGTCCTCCCAACCTCATCTGTTGCAGAAGCTCCACGCGCCATTACCGCAATCAGTGATGACACCATGCACGCAAGCAAATTAGGTGAATGCCTCCTGAAATCCTCCCGGCTGAATGCCTCTGCGAGTCCTCCGCGCTTATCGAGGCCGTAATGCTGTATATCTCCCCTGTGAAATTCCTTCATGTGTTCATGAATTTCGGCATTAGTTACAGGCTTCAATCCTGATTTCTGAATGTCCATCTGCACAAGAAATGCTTTGTCCATTCCCTCGCGGTGTACTACTGCACGGCCAGTTTCGAGAATACAAAGCTCCTTGTCCTGCGAGTCTGTCAGATTCATCGTCCCGCCGACATATTCGCGGTCATCTTTCGCTAACGTCCGATGAATGATTTTGATGTTCGTATTCTTCACCACATCGGGAGTCAGCTTTGAGGGTATCTGATCCACTACGATACTCCCTCACCGTATTCGCGGATTTCTGAGATTACGTTCGTGAATGTCTCTACGGCTTTGCCCCGGCTGTTTCCGATTTCAGGCGATACAAATTCAGGTGTCCTCCGCAAAAGCCTGTGTGCTTCCTCAATGAGCAATACATGACTCAGGCTACTTCCTATTCTGCCGTTGTTCTCTAAATGTTGGTAGATTGATGACAGTATAAGACCCATGATAAAGCATTTCTCATCGTCATCGCCGATATTCTTCAGCTCAAGTACTACGGGCTGTTTCAGGATTTCGGCTAATGGTGTTGAGCGTACTGTATTCAGCATTAATCCTTTGCTCCCGGTGAGAAGACTCGAAAGACGCGCCATCAATGCCGCCTGAATATTCATTGTCTGTTCCTGCGCGTATGCCTTGCGCTGTACAATGGGTTCTATCTTATTGTACAAATCCTGCAACGTTGGAATGTAGTCGTAAAACTCATCGCTGCTCAGGTCATCAAGATAGCGGTTTGTCGTTGTCGCCAAGTCCCAGCCCTTGTCCCGGTATATCTCAATGATTGCCTCCTCAAGGATATACGGCATTGAGGCGTACATAGGGAACGCGGCATTAAACACAGCTTTGATTGCGTCAATATGTGTCAGAAGCTCACAGCCACGCGAAAATTCAAACGGGTTAATTCGGAACGGTGATACAGTCTCACTCCCAAGAGTAAATATCTTCAATTCAGGCATGAAGTTTAACATCTGGCGGTACTCTGTCTTTGCTGGTTCAATCACGAGAAAGGGAAGGCGCAAATTCTTTAGGAGAGTCATACATGTATTAGTCTTTCCTGAACCAGTAACGCCGCAGACAAATGCGTGTTTCTGAAATAACGACTGCGGAATCACATACGGAATATCATCAACGGGCATTCGCTTGTGAACAACCCTGCCGAGTCTCACATTATCGCTGCTGTTATCGGGGACGTAGTTCACACCGAAAGGAGCTGCCTCGCGTATCGTTATTCCCTGCACTTCCTGACGCGGCACGTTCATGATGATAGAAAGCTCTTCTGTGTTCAGAGGAGTACTCACGCCGCCCATAATATCACCGAAAGGATGACCTAATTCCGCCTTCCTGATTTCGTCCCATGCACGCCGGAAATCTTCGGGCGAATAACTTTCGGGACTTCGCCGGATTTCTTCGAGCATTTTCGCGGCCTTCTCATCATTTCGCGCTAGACGTTTCAGCAGTTCTGGCACTGACCTTCCGACCCTCACTGCGTAATTCTTCAGTCTCCTGCCTATTGAGACTGCCTCGCGCACTGTCTCTTTCTCTTCGCCGTACATGAACAAGTCATATTTCGGGTTGTTGAAGTTCATTATGTAACGCGCTATTGCCTCACGATTTATCTGCAATGACCTCATAGGCTCCCAGTACGTTGTATCGCCGGAGAACGCAGCCCGCAGTAATCCTTGTGCGCGCAACTGTGTGTACTGGTTATCCGTCAGCAGATATACTCCGACATTCCACAGTCCAAGATTCTTTCCCGCCTGCAATCTTTCTATGTACGCATCGCATAATTTCTCGCAGTATTCCGCCGTCTTGTTTAGCACTTCCTGCGTTACTGCCTGACTCCTGTTCCAACCTCGCGCATATCCTCCCATGCCGCCGAATCCCTGCATTCGCCCTATCGTATTCGCTACACTACGGGTGAATGCCTGCGTCCGCGTCGTTGAGTTCGTTACGCTTGTTGAGTTCATGTTGCTGAATGTCTTTGACCAGCTTGATGTGCTACTTGTAGACTCCTGCAAATTTTCGCCGGAAAGGTATGCCGCCACAGATCCGACTCCTGAACCGATACCTGCTCCTATGCTCGCTCCCCATCCTGCTCCGACCGGGCCGCCAAGAAAGAAACCCGCTATACCTCCGAGAATACCACCGAAACTACCCGCAACACTTCCGACTCCGCCCTGTATCGCTCCGCCTCGGCCCATTACGCTGTTGCCTGTTGTGGTCGCTCCGCCTGTCGTATCAGACGTAGTTGTGCCGGTTGTCGTAGTAGTTCCGTTAGTCTCTGAACTCCCGGTCATATCCGCTGTGCCGGTTGTATCGGCTATATTGTTACCCTGCATTCCGAACAATCCGACATTCACGGTGTCTGATGAGCCTTTCATTTTTTGCACGGTCGCTTTCACCTGCGAATGTATCGAGCTGCTCAGGTCAAACAGATTCTTGATTACTCCGTCTATCACCGGAAGCGGTATAGGCTCGGCTATCGTTACAAGGCAGTATTCTTCGCCCCTCATGCCCTCAATAAATCGGTCAATCCCCTGCACGTATGGCCCGTTAGGATCTTTCTGCCTCAATGACGGGATGCCGGGAAATGCTCGTATGTTCGTGTAAAATTCTATCGGGTCAAGAACTTCCTGCTCAATTTCTCCGGCAGTCATCTTGTGCATTCGGACTCCGAGAAAATTTCCGTGAAGAGACTGCTGAAGGATTTTCGCGTATTCGTCCGTGCTTACTGCTGTGGGGCTGTCAACACGCCGTGAGAGGCCGTAATATAGCGAGGTCTTTTCGGGCGTGCTGTGGATTACGGAGATTACGTTGTGCGAGTCGTCCTTCATTGACGCTAGTACGTTCTGCATGTTCAGAAGGTGAAGACCAATGCGTGACTCGTCCTCGTAGCTGACTTCCTCGACTCGCAGCATTCGCAAGTGAGACCGCCAGTCCCATTCATGCTCCTGCGTGTTTGTGGCAAGTTCGAGGCGTTCTATGTCGGCGATTTCAAGGTAGCGGCGTTCCAGCGAGAACAGAAGAAGCTCATCGAACGCGGGCATCATCTGGGACTGTTCTTTTTTTGACAGCAAGAGAGATTTGTTCATTTTTATCATCTTCAGCCTTGTTTGGTAATTTTCAGATAATGCTTCCCGAAAATAGTACGAACTCGCACTTGATAAAGGTTAGGAGAACATATGCCCGATGCATGATATTCGAATTGAATAAGTTGATTTTTATCAAATAAATTATCTGCGCTAAATGTTGCATTAACTTTCATGTATTTTTTGAGACGCAAAATAGTCTTTGCATCACGATTACCATCAAACAACAAACATAGCACAGAAAACTTCTTGACGTAATCACTTGGATCGCAGTTGAACCTTATCGCCTCTCTTATCATAATAGCAAGTGGCAACGGAATATATTGCTTCAGATTGATATCCTTGAAAATAAAGGCATTACAATTATTTGAAGCAATCGGTGACAAATTCTGCTTTTCTGTTATGCCAATGCAGACTATATCTTTGCACTCAATTTCTGGGGAAGCATTCCTATAGATTATGAAAAGCCCATAAGGACACGAACTAGATGATAAATCGTTGGCAAACTCATCATAACCGTAACCTTTGAGGTTCATATCGTTATCATCGAAATCAATTTCTACAACACTGCTTTGATATCCGACTACACTGTTAATACCGTCAAGAAAATTACGAATGCAATCAGAATACCTTAACAGTACACCACTTGTAGAGCTATATTTTTTTAGCATACTTATCTGCTCCTCTTTTGAGATTTTCATCACCCAAGTCCTTGAGTACAGCACTTCTTAGAACGGAAAAGGTGACGGTAGAACCCAACGCAATATATCAACCGTAGTCTCCAGAACATCGTCTTTTTTGGCTTTTTCCTGTTCCGCCTGAAATCTTGCGCGTTCTTGCTCGGCACTTAGTTGTCTTTGTCTTGCTTCCTCCCTAGCACGTTCGGCAGCCTGACGCTCCCGTTCTGCCTGCAATCTTTCACGCTCGGCCTGTTTGCGTTCAGCCTCTGCTTTCTCCCGCGCAATACGTAATCTTTCCTGCTCTGCTTCCTGTTCCTTGCGGATTCGCTCCTGTTCCGCCTGAACCCTTAACTGCTCTTGACGCTCCTGCTCAATTCGGGCCTGTTCCTGTTCTTTCTGGTACGCCGTGTACCTCGTGTAACCATACGCAAGCGCACCGCCCATCACAAGAACCGCCGCAAATCCTGCCCAGCCTTTACGCCTCTTAGCAGACGACATTTCCTCATGGCCGGAACTTGTGCCGCTGTCATGCCCGCCGTCATCATGCGCTAATGCCTTCATGCCGAGTAATTCCGCACGCCCGTAGACCGCTAGACCCTGCGCTATTATCTCCGCCGAGGTTGACAGCAATATTTTCTTCGCCGGGAATATTCCGCTCATTTTCTCCTTCACGAACGGCATTACTGAAGATCCGCCCGCAAGAATTACCGCGTCAATATCATCTGCCGAAAGCCCTGCCGATGTCAGAGTGTCATACACTGGCTCGTCAAATCTCTCTATCAGGGGAGCGCATACCGACATAAATTCTTCTCGTGAGAGTGATAATTTCTGCGGTTTCGCCCCTCCTGTTACTTTCAGACGGTTGATTGTTCTTTCAACTGATTCTTTGCCCGACAATTCTTCTTTGGCGTTGCGCGACTCAAGTCCTATCATCCATCGGTCATGAAGCTGGTCTTTCATCGGTAGCTCGCTCAGGTCATAATTATTCACGCTCATGTAGTGCGCTGAGATTGCCTCATCAAAATTTGACCCTCCGAGATTCGGAAGTCCTCCTACCGAAAGCACTTTAGGCTTGATTTCTCCGCTGTCTGTAATTTCTATCCGCGCTATGGCTACGTCTGTCGTTCCGCCTCCGAAATCGTACACAAGGATATTCTGCGACTTGCTGAATTTGAGGCTGCCGAAAAAGTGATGATAATAGATTACCCCGATAGGCTCATCGCACAATCTGACTTTCGGGAAGCCTGCTGACTCCGCTATCCTCTTCAAGGTCTCTTTACGGACTTCGCTCCAGTCTGATGGGCAGCCGATTACGCACGAAAGCTCCGCCATTGTTGATAACTTCGCTCCGTTGAAGTAATGCTCCTCAAGCTGTTTGCGGATATGCGTCAGGTACAGCAACGCTAAATCATCAGGCGTATATTTATTCTGCCCGGTCATTACCTGATAGTCTTGACCATCGCCCCCCGTGAACACCTTAAAATTCTGGAATGTTCGTTCAGGGGCTTCTTCTGATTTCGCAAGTGCCTTCGCTCCGAAGTACGTAATGTTCCCGGTAATATCAAGCTGTAATGCTGTCGCTACTGCCTTCACCGTGCGCTGGCCGTCATTGATTTCGATTATCTGAGGCTCGCGCTTGGACTCTTCCGTTATCACTGCTACTGATGACTGCGTCGTTCCGAAATCTACTGCTAGTACCGTCTTAATTGTCCTTCACTCCTTCAATATACAAAAAATGCGCCGCGCTCACTCATCCATAATGCAAAGACCCTGAACACGGCGCATCTTCCCTTTGCACACAATCTTTTCACTTCCTTTATGCTATAATTCCATAAAGGATAAGAAAGACCTCTGGGTTCTTATGCCCAGCGATTTGTGCTAATTATGTTTGAATGCATGTTATTATAGCATATCTTATCCTTAGTTTTTTGTGCTTCATTACTTGATTTTTTCATAGCCTTATCTTCTTTTCACGCGAACCCAAATGCAGTATCCTCCCATAGGACAGTCCCAGTTGTTAGGCGGCCTTTTTCCGAATAATCCTTCCATATAACCTTTCATCATAGGACCAAATATTCCATACTCCGCACTTGACAATCCGTACTGTTCCCATATCTGACCGCATTTACGGCACCGATGTACGTATACTGACTTCCCGGTTCGTCGGCTAGACTGCTTGCTCATTGACAGGTACGAAGATGAATATCTGTTGCGCTTCTCAAAACCTCGAAGGGGTAATCAAGAAAACGCTCCTGATATTGAGGCACTACGAAAGTTCTGGAAGTACCTTCATGACATTGAGCGGCATAACGAGCTTCTTGCTCTCAGACAACAGACAGAGCTACCCGACATTCCCGCTATGAGCCTTAAAGATATTCTCGCTCTCATCTGGGATAAAGTCTTCAACGTCCGTATCGGAACGGTTGCCTCTCTGGTCTTCGCCGTCTGCTTTGAGGTCGCTAGAAGATACTTATCCGTCAGCCTGTGGCTCTCTATCATTCCCATTACCGTAATATGCGCGTGTGTCGTTCTCATTCATCGCCGATACGCCCCTGATACGCTATCTGACATCGGCGCGGGCGCGCTGCTCTTCCTCATGCTATGGATTTCCGGCTCTCTGTCCCTCTATAAGTCTGAACCTCTGAAGGTCGCGCAGAATATCACGCTTTCTCCTACTCTCAGCGGCAATAACATTCATTTCAATATCTCCGTTACTCACTTCTCCGAAATCAAAGAGTTCCTTTATCGCATTAGCCCTGATACTCAATTCCTTTCTACTGGTTTCTCGCCTCAGATTAATCCTAAGAATAACCTTCCTTACCCCAAGACCGCCATTCAGAATAACAACATTCACGGCATATCTCATATCGAAGTCAAGTTCTTAGACTTAAACGGCCATGAAAGCAAAAGCTGGTTCTTCTCTTTTGACATCGACGCTGTACGCTTCAACCTCTGCAAACAGAATATTCTTAGCTCTAAAGAGGTCTGGCTGGAAGCTCGCAAGGTCAATGATAAGGTCTTCCTCATGCCTTCTCCTGCGCTTTCATCGACTTACGGCAAGTCTTCCGTTCACTCGCTCGTCTACGGCATTAATACTTCATCACCTGATACTTCTGTTAGCATTTATGATATTAGTATCTATGAACTGCTCACCCTTAACGCTCAAAATGTCAATTTTATATCTTCGTACCTGATTTTCGATGACTGCTCATCTTCCGATGTCAGAGTCAGTTATCCAACGAAATAATAACGCCCATGTATTCTCGTATATATCTTAATGATACAATACTTATCACTTCGACTAAAAGGAGTTGATTGTATATGTCTGTTGCTACTATCATCGCTCGCGTTGACGCTGACGACAAACGTAATTTCAGTGCTTTCTGTTCCTCTGTCGGACTCAATGTCTCTGTTGCCATTAACATTTTCATCAAAACTGTTCTGCGTGAGAATCGCATTCCCTTTGACATATCGGGAACTTCTCAAACTACGCGCAACATTTCAAATCACGATGAGGGCATTCATGAGTAAATCTTACAGAACAAAGGCTATTGCTAAGAAAGATAATCCTCTTGTACCTTGCCCGGAGAGACTCGCCGTTCCTACCCTGCCAAACTATGAATACAGCATCAGCCTTCATCAGGATGGAAAAGCATATTTGCAGAACCTCTCTGTCAGCACCGATGGTCTACAGTTTGAGAACGGCAAGATGTTTTTCAATGGAGAACTCGAACCTATAAGTACAGTTGAGCTTCAGGACATGCGTACTAATGAAGGCATTGAAGAAATTGATATTCCTCTCCTCACTATGTACTACAGCATTATTCTCGCCTCATTTCAGGAAAGAATTAAGCAGGGATGTGATTTCAGGATTGCCACTGACATGATTACCAGAATCTACGCTCCTGACCTCATAAAATGCTTTGGAACTCTTAGTGAAGGCAGCGGAGTTAATGAAGAAAAAATCTCTGCGATCATGAGGAAAACAAGAGCATTCCACACTATTGTCGGAATACATCACATTACAAGAAACGGAAAGCCGGATAAAAGCTTTTTCCCTCTTATGAACTTTGAGGGCTATGATTCTAAAACTAACACCATCTCTTTCTTCAGCCCGTACCTCAGCTACATCGTCAAAGAAATATACTCCGCCTCAATCAGGTGCGACAAGAAAGGCAACCCCAGAATCAAACGAAACGGTCAGCCTATGCTCTTTCCCAGCAATTCATACCTCATAAAACCTTCTATCGTCTCTGAACGCAACAAAGCAGCCGTTGAAAATGTCTTTATCATCGTTCAGCTTATTGAACAGGCCGGAGACAAGGGAATTCCTCACATCAAAGCTAAAACTCTCATCGAGCGCAACGAAGCTCTCATGCTTAGACTTAAAACAGACACTCACCCTAACCGCCTGTTAAGCAGAGTCTTCAAGAAAACTTGGCAGCTTTTGCGCGAACAGACGCTACTTCTTGAGGTTTATGAATACATCGAACTTCCTGACCCCAATGACATCGAGCAGATTCCTACTTTCGGCAATTTGGATCATGTCTTCAACTTCAGGCACAACGGCAAAAAAAAGAATGTACGCACCTAATTTGCACGGCATTTTACAAAAAATTTTATGGCATTTTTATAACTGCTTATAACAACTGCTGTTAGGAATGTGAGGGTATTAGAAAATCGCTCTGAAGTGGGCAGAAAATCGCTCTGAAGTGGGCAGAAAATCGCTCTGAAGTGGGCAGAAAATCGCTCTGAAGTGGGCAGAAGGCATTTGCAGAAACAGTGATGAACACTAAAACTAGCTCCTCTTCTGCATTCCTAATAAACTAGTACCCTAATGTACTAGTAACGGGCGGGGTCCACTGTGGACACCCGCACCCCGTCCGCGTATAGTGAGTCCGGGGTTAACCACAGAAAAAGACGAAAGGCGTGGAAGAATTTCTCGCTACGCTCGAAATTCTCAGATTGAAGTTCCCGCCCCCCACCCCTAACCCCCTCTTAAAGTCAAAAGCCTTGTCCACAGAACCCCTCGCTCCTTTGACCCGCGAGGGGTCTCAGGTAAGAAGAAGTTTGTCGGTAACCCAGAGGTTCGAGGCAAGGATAAGTTCGAGGAAAACCCCGGGTATCCGGGGAACGCGCAAAGAGGCTGAAGGGTAGGGAGAAAGTAAGCGACCAACGGGAGCGTTGTAGAGGGGAAAAAGATTCCGGGAAAAAAGGAGCGACCAACGGGAGCGAATCAGAGGAGAAAGTCCGAACTTCGGGAAAAATCGGAAGAGGGAATACACCCCTATTCCCCTGTGGATAGTTGAGAGGAGGAAAAAACCGAATTGTTGCGTGATGTGTGCGAATTGTTGGTTGAATTGCGACAATTGCGGCAATGGGTATCTTATTGTCGAGTGTGGAATGCGGGCAAGGGCAGGTACGATAAATTGCCGGTGAACCCGCATGACGGCTCAAATGCGAAGGCCAATGACGCGCGGACATGGGGAACGTTTGATGAAGCGCGGCGGTATGCGGTAGAAAATGGCTTCACAGGGAATGCAGGCGGTATAGGATTTGAGTTTGCAAATGGGTATGCAGGAATTGATCTTGATGATGTAATTGTTGCTGGGGGAACGTTGAAGCCGTTTGCGGCGGAAGTAGTGCGAATTATGGAGAGTTACACGGAGTATTCACCAAGCGGCAAGGGGCTGCATATCTTGTTTAAGCTGAATGAGCCATTATCGGAGTTTGGAACACACAGACGTAATGATGAGCTTGGAATTGAGATGTACGATAGTGGGCGTTTCTTCACAGTAACAGGCAATGTGTACGGAGAAGCGCGGCCAGTCTCAGAACGTACAGAAGCAGCGCAGAAAGTGTATGCCAAGTATTTGGCTAAGTCTCAGAGTCAAGGAGCGGAAAAGGTGCTTTCAGATGTCTCAGAGAGAGTTAATCTTGAAGACTTGTCTGGCAATGACTTGCTTGAGAGGATGTTCAGCTCGCTTCATGGAGCAGAGATACGCGGGTTGTACAATGGCGATGTATCAGGTTACGGAGAAGATGACAGTCGTGCAGACTTGGCATTGTGCAGTTACTTGGCGTTCTGGACGAATAACGATTTGCAGATGATGGACAGCCTTTTCCGCAAGTCGGGATTAATGCGCTCTAAGTGGGACGAGAAGCGCGGAAATCAGACATACGGAGCGATGACACTGGCGAAGGCGTTAATAGCGGGAGAAGGATATAGGAGCATAAATGCGAGTAAATCATATGTGAGAGAGATTACAACCCCTGAGATAAAAACCTTGCCTCAAGTAGTTACGGAAGCTGATAGAATATCGAGTATCAGCAAATATGTAGAGAGTGAGGGCGGTGAAGTAACGCTAGAAATGGAGCTGGAAAGGTTTAGCAAGTACCGAGACCGCAAGACTGGTTATAGCAACTTGGACGCGAAGATGAGCCTTTATCCCGGGCTTTACGTTCTTGGCGCGATAAGTTCACTGGGCAAAACGACGTTCTGCGGACAGATGGCGGATCAGTTAGCGTTTGCTGGGGAACATGTGTTTTATTTCTCGCTTGAGCAGACGCGGCTTGAATTGGTAACGAAGGGGCTGTCGCGTCTGATGGCGCAGGCGGATATGCGTAATGCGCTGACCTCAATGGAAATCCGGCGTGGGATAAAGTCGGAGGCGTTGAAAGCGGCGCGGGAAGTCTATGTATCACGCGGAAAGAATGAGTATATAGTGGAATGTGGGTTTGACACGAACGTTGATGTGATAGTAGGAACGGTGAAAGACTATATATCGCGCACAGGAGTGAAGCCAGTAGTGATGGTGGACTACCTGCAAATAATAACGCCCGTGAGTACGCACCAGACGACCAAAGATGTAGTAGACTACAACGTGCGTGCGCTGAAGAAGTTACAGACGGAGAATGATTTGGTAGTACTGGTAATCTCCTCGCTGAACCGGCAGAACTATCTGACTCCGATAGACTTCTCCTCGTTCAAGGAGTCCGGAGGAATCGAGTATACGGCGGATGTGATATGGGGATTGCAGTTGAGTATAATGAATGAGGAGCTTTTTGACCGTGAAGCGAAACTGAAGGCCAAGCGAGAGGCAGTGAAGGAGGCCAAAGTGGCGCACCCGCGTGAAATCGAGCTAGTGTGCCTGAAAAACCGTTACGGAATAAGCAGTTACAGCTGTAACTTCAAGTACTACGCGAAGTATGATTTGTTCGTGCCTGAGAGAGATGCATGATTATGGAGGCTTTAGAATGTAGCAGTTGGCGAGAGTATGAAAGTGGTCGAGTATAGTGATAGCTCGCCGACTGTTGAAAGACGGTATAGGAAACTTCACATACTTTCTCTGATTGTCTCACATCTCCCAACTTCTTTCATTAGCGATCTGTTCTTCTATAAAATCCTCAGGAGCGGCCATGTGCCAATATACATATTGTCCGTTGTATTTTGTATTGAATTGGTCTTCATCGGAGAGAGCTTCAAGGTCAGGGAAGAGTTCAAGGGCTTGTAGGTCTCCTAGTAAGCGAACAGTAACTTCCTTAAAGCATTCAGGTTTGACGTAATCAGGCTTTGCTCTGTCTTCTTCTATGGTATATGGAACAACTTGCGGGATTCTGTCGTTGATGCGCTGGATCGTTCCTTTTGTAGCCAGTAAGCAAAATTCAGCGTTCTCACAAGTCCAGTCGCTATTTAGATTGAAATAATAAGCTTGTTTTCCGTTATCATCTTCAGTTGTTTTTGCCCACACAAATACTATGGTTCTGTAGGTGAAACCCCATTTGTTGATAATCTTCATAGCTTCCTGCATCAGGGAAGCCTTGACCCACAAGAGCAATGCACAATTCTCATCAGCGACCCGCGCCACAGGTAACTCGAGTAATTCTTCTGTAGATTGATAACTATCCCAATCTGGATCAGCGTAGATTATTTTGTAGCGGAGGTCTGTTTTGTAGATACTGATTCTTGTATACTCCTCATATTCATTATATTCTTCAAATATATCACGTTCATCGTCGTCATAATCGTCAGGGTTGCTTTCTTCCTCATAATCATGTTGATCATATTGTGTGGTGCTTTCATAGTCTTGCTCGTTTTGCGATGGTTGCCAAGTCTCATTGTCTGAAGGCTCGGTAACTTCTTCCTGCTGAAGTTGTTCGGGTATCTCCTTATGCTGTATCTGTGCCTCTTGTGTAGTAGAGACTTCCTTCGGTTGCCTCTCTTCATTCATGGTTGCAGAATTAGCCTCATGTTGAGAGTTTAGCTCCTCATTGCGGAATGAAGCCTCAGAGGTAGTTGATTGAGGTTGTACGTAATCGGCAGAGTTCGCAGTATTAGTATCAGGTTGAGATTTTCGGTTGCGAGATCTGACTTGAGAAATGACAGACTTAGCAGATTCGCCCTGTTCAATACGTTGAGCAATCTCCGACTGTTGAGGCACAGGAAGTTTAGTAATCTCATAAGCTGCATTAATTGAAATTTGATTATTGCGAGCGGCATTGACGATGGTGGTAGGAGCATGGTCGATAACTTTAGTAGCGTGTTCGTAGGTAGAACCAGATACCCCAGCGAGCTTGCCAAGTTTATCACGAGATTGTTCTGTTTCACTTTCAGGTAATTTTACCTGAATGTTATCTCCTTGATTAACATTAGGAGAGAATAAATCATTACGAGTTCCTTGGCGTAGTTTAGCGAGAGCCTTAACAGCATTCTCATACTTGCGAACAATCTCAATGCGCTGAAAATCATTAAGGTTGCGCCTAGCCAACTGATTTTGAATCATCCATAGAAAGACCTCTTTGCGCGAGGCGAACTCCTTTTGAGCGATCTGAAAGTCGATATTGTGCATCTTGCAGATTTTGAATCTGTGATGACCATCAACGATGATGCCGTTCCAAGTGATGATAGGGTCGCGGCAGCCCTCAGCGATGATGCTCTGTTCCAAGCGACTATATTCATCGTCAGTCAGCGGCGGAATCAAAGCGGCAAATTCCTCATCAATCCTTAGCTCTCGTGTACTCATGGCGCGTAATCACTCCTTTGAAAAATTCAGGGGGAAAAGTCAGGGCGGAAATTTTATCATTTTGGGGGATAGAAATCAATATCGGTAACATTGCCGTATCAGTATTATAATATAGTTATTATGGACGCAGATAATTCACTTGTTACGGTTGAAAAATATACCCCAGATGTGTCGGATTTATCCGATTACAGCGGCAGGATCCGTTATCTTGTAGAAGCCTCAGTAGCCTCTGAGACTCGACGCGCATACACCTCACGGCTGAAACGGTTTGCTTGTTGGTGCAATGAGAAGGGATTGAGTTGCACGTATCCGATTGCGCCAGAAATCTTAGCGATGTACATAACGGACATGGCCGTAGACGGATTATCGAATGCGACAATAACTCAGACAATGGCGGCGATCTCAACGACGCATAAGGCGCAGGGACTAACTTCGCCGACGGAGAGCCTGCTGGTGAAGAAGGTTCTGAAAGGCTTTTGGCGAGAATACGGTACAGCGCATAAGAAGCATGACGCAGCGACGGTTGAGGTGGTGCGCTACCTTCTGAAATCGATCCCCGATGACAATTCCCCTAAAAATATTCGGGACAAAGCGATAATTGCGCTGGGGTTCGCGGGAGCGTTCCGGCGTTCAGAGTTGTGCGCGATAGATGTAGAGCATCTGAAGTGGGTATTTCGCGGAACACAAGAGATTTTGCTGATAGAGGTAGAACGCTCGAAGACCGACCAAGAGGGGCGCGGAATGACGAAGGCGATATTTCCGAGTCAGGATAAAACTGTATCACCGACTGAGCTGTTAAAGAGGTGGCTGAATATTCGCGGTTCTTATGGCGCACTGTTCACGCGGATATTGAAAGGAGAGCATATGACGGACGAACGCCTTACCCCGCAGAGTGTACGATTAATAGTGAAACAGACAGCGGCGAGGGCAGGATTGTCGCTCGACCTGACAGCGCACAGCCTGCGCTCCGGGTTCGTAACGACAGCAATCCGGCAGGGAAAAACGGAACGGTCTATAATGAACCAAACAGGCCATAGATCAACGCAAGTGTTGCGAGAGTACTTCCTGCGCGAGGATGCAATCGAGGATAACGCGGCAGATAATATAATTTGATGTAAAGGAGCTGACGTAGAATGAAAAAGCTGCCGATAGGAGTACAGGACTTTGTACAATTAAGGCAGGATAACCTGTTATACGTAGATAAGACCGGGATACTCAAAGAGTTAATCGAGAACGGAAGAAGATATTTTCTCTCGCGCCCTCGCCGGTTTGGAAAGTCATTAATGCTCTCAACATTAGACGCGATGTTCAGGGGGCGCAAAGAGTATTTCAAGGGACTTGCGGCGGAAGAATGGGTAACCCGGCAGTCAGAGAATCCTTCACCAGTACTGAGGTTCGATATATCGTCGTTGAAACTAACAGACTCAGTAACGATAGAACAGGCATTAAGCGAAATGATAGAGCGAACAGCCCGAAGGAATAAAGTAGAATTACATAGTCAAAGCATGACAGGCAAATTAATAGATTTAATCGAGGAAATATCATCTCAAGGGCAGGTTGTAGTGCTTGTAGACGAATACGACAAGCCGATACTGGACAACCTATCGGACATAAAGAAAGCGCACGAAATGCGAGAAGTGCTGCGCTCGTTCTATACGGTGCTGAAGAGCTGTGATGAGTACCTTCGTTTTGTGTTGATAACGGGCATCTCAAAATTCAGCAAGATGGGCGTGTTCTCAGCGATGAATAACCTTGAGGATATATCAATGGACAAAAGTTGCGGAGATATAGCAGGGTACACGCAAAGTGAGTTGGAATACTACTTTGCGGACTGGCTTGAAGCGGCCTCAGCGGACATGGGAATAACGCATGATGAGCTAATCGAGCGTCTGAGAGATTACTATGACGGCTTCAGCTTTGACGGTCGGACGAGACTGTATAATCCGTTCTCAATCCTTCAGTGCCTGAAGAAGGGAGAGTTCCGGAATTACTGGTACGAGAGCGGCTCGCCGTCATTCATCGTGGAATGGATGAAGGAACACCAAATCTTAGACCCCGAAGAGTACCGGCACATAGTAATCAACAGCAATGACTTCATAAGCGCACAAGAGATAGAGCAGGCGGACGCGGCAAGTTTCCTGTATCAGAGCGGTTATCTGACAATCGAGAAGAAAGAGGAGCTGTTGTTGACGCTGGACTATCCCAATCGTGAAGTCAGAAACTCATTGTCAAGCATGTACCTGAAGCTGGTATATCGGGTAGAAGGTTACGCGCTTCTGGGCAATCAAATCTGGAAGGCGTTGCGTGAGGGAGATATACCTGAAATCGTGAGGCTGTATAACACTGCGCTTGCTGGAGTAGCCTACGATGACTACACGACTCCGGGAAGCAAAGAGCGCGACCCACGAAATGAATTTTGGTATCGCTCAATGTTCGTAATGCTGTTGCGTGGAGCTGGAATAATCTCGTATAGTGAGCCTCATACCTCAAAGGGACGGGCTGATGTAGTAATCCAGTTCAAGAATCTGACGGTAGTACTGGAGTTCAAAATATCGAAAACGAGCGCGGGTGTCGAAGAGATGAAACGTGTAGGCGCACAGCAGATAGTGGAGCGCGGTTATGCGGAGACTTACGGTGGCGACGGGCGCGAGATAATTACGGCGGTACTTGTTGCAGACGCAGAGAAACGAGAGGTGAAATAGTTGGCAGTGAACGACGAGTATAAAGACCGAGTATTCAAATACCTGTTCGGCAATCCAGCGAATCGAGAGTGGACGCTTGCGCTTTACAACGCAGTGAACGGCTCAAGCTACGAGAATGCCGATGATATACAGTACAATACAATCGAAGACGCGGTGTATTTGGGAATGAGGAACGATGTATCGTTCATAATAGTAGAGGAGCTGCATTTGTGGGAACATCAGAGTACATCCAATCCGAATATGCCGATGAGATTCCTGCTGTACGCGGCGAAATTGTACGAGAAATACATTGCCGGAAGTGATTACTACCCGTACAGCAGCGTGTTGCAACCTGCACCGCGTCCGAAGTGCGTATGTTTCTACAATGGAACGGGCAATCAGCCTGAGCGAAAAATCCTGCGTCTGAGTGAGGCGTTCGGGGGTGAAGGCGATATAGAGGTTCTCGTTACCATGCTGAACATCAACTACGGTAAGAACAAGGCATTGATGGCAGCGTGTGAACCATTGAGCGAATATGCGTGGCTTGTTGAGGCAATCAGAGCAAATCAACTTACGATGAGAAATCTTGAGGCGGCAATAGACGCGGCTATTGATGAAATGCCCGATGAGTTTGTAATCAAGAGATTTCTGTTGCAGAATCGAGCGGAGGTGAGGGGAATGTTTCTGACGGAATATGACCAAGAAAAAGTGTTGTCGCAAGCGGTAAATGAAGACCGCAGACGGGTAGCCACTGATATGCTGATAGAGAAATTACCGCTCCCGTTAATAGCGAAAATTAGCAAGCTCTCGGAAGACGCGATCCGGACGCTGGCCAATAGTCTTGGAATGAGTATAGTATGATACAGTTACGGTAGTATGGCACAATGGCGATAATTCATTGAGAGGCTCAAAATTCGCTGACGGAACGAGGCGAGCCTGATTGAATATCGCAATCGACGAAAGCGCGGTATACGACTCAAGCGGTATGAATGACCAAATAAGGCGTGTTAATCGTCGATAAGCGCGTAATGCGTTGAAAGCGATTCGGCGTTAGTGGTATTTAACGGCAAAAGGAATTGTCATGATTGTCATACGTTGTAAACGTTGAAATACGCGCAAGTTGCGTGATGACGCAGTATACGTGGTAATTGTCATAGGTCATTAGGCATGACGTGCCTTACGCGAGAGCGTTGCGCTACCATGCACGATAGCGCGGAAGTTCCATTTGTGGCCTTAACGACGGAGAAACGTATAAGTGCTTGGAGCGTCTGGCGCGATGATGTCCATCGTGCGAAGGTGCGCACCCCCTTCATGAGGAAGTATCGTGCTATATGCGGCGTGCAGTGGGTTGTGTTGGAGCGCGATTACGAAAGTTGCCGTTTGATGCTCTTGATGGTGCGACGTTGAGCTGTACGAGTGTCATAGCAGTACGTTGTAGTGCGCGAGGTTCGATGAGTACGAGCTTCTCCCTTCATGGCGATGAGGCGCACGTGGCACGATGAACGAGGGCGCGAGAAGCCTGCCTCATCGAGAACCTTGTAGAAGTCGCGCTGATTGCGAGCAGTCTCATCGTTACGGGCGCAATAATCGCGATAAGCCCGATAGACCGCGCTTGATTGTTCCGAAGCGTCATGAGCTACCACGCAACAGTTGGAAAACACATTAAACACAAGTAACGCAGGCTGCCTCATGTTGTGAAAGCAACCTGCTGTGAAATTAGTACGCTTTTCGCTGACGTGCGTTCGATGCAAAGTCTTCGTGGCAGAAGATGTCGCTTCTAGCGGCAAAATAGTCAAATTGCGCGTAGTAGTTGAATTTGCATGTATATGTCGGCTTACCATGGCGGTTTTTTAGGCATACGAGGTCAACTTCACGGGGAAGTTGTGATTTAGCCTGCCGAACCGCTTCACGCTTTGCCTTCAATCCCTTCTCCTTGTCAAAAACTTCATCATTATTCATGACACTCAACTGAAGCCCCCATATCACATCGGCAGTGTACTCAATGCCGCCGGATTCCTTGAAACTCTCGAAATCGACAGGAGTTAAGTAATTAGAACGGTTCAAAGAACTAATGAGGAGAAGGACTAAATCATGTTCAACCTGCAACTTCTTAAAAGCCCTCAAGTGATCATCAATAACATCTTTAGTATTGTGAGCGGCATTAATAGGTCTGATTATCTGGAGATAATCAACAATAACAACGGGCAGCACATCATGCTCCTTAATGTAATTATCGACACAATCAATGATGGTACGGATTGTAGTATCAAAGCCGCATTGATAGATTACAATGTTTCGTCCGAAACTTTTGTATTTCTCTATAGCCTGCAAAACGGCAGGAGTTCTTACGCCCTCGCGTATTCTCATAGCAGTAACCGCTGTAGATATGTCAGATTTTGCAGTCAAACGCGATAAACCTTTCGTTATCAGTTCAAATTTCGACTGCTCAAGGGAGAAGTATAGTACATGTTCACCCGCAACGGCGAGCTGGTCAGCGAGTTGGCACGCGAACGTAGTCTTGCCCAATGAACTTATCGCGCCGAGTACATACAATCCGGGATATAAATTAGTCTGTTCGTCAAGATTAGCAAACCCCGTTTTTCTGTCTTTGTATTTTGCAAATCTGTTTGTATCATTTTCAAGAGAATCGTTGAGATATTGAGTAATATCTTCTCCATTTGTCTCAGCAAGCGGTAAATCTTCAGAGGTAACAGACTTAACAGCTTTTGATGGTACATCAGCGGCGTAATGAGGATCGTAGGTGCTTGTTAAACCGTCTAATGCTTGCCGTAATGTACGGTTTCTGTATTCTTGGTTGTTCCATTTATCACGCATGAGGCCAGATTTAGCAAATAAAGCGCATGTTTTGTCCACATTGCGATTAGTCCAGAATAACAAGTACGAGAGTAACGCCAAATCCGCCTCGCTATGAGTAGCATAACCGCTTATGTCGCCGTTAAAGAGCCTTTCTATCTTGGCACCGTTCTTGCTGTGGAACATTTTATCGAGCAGTACTTGTTCTTCTGCTATTTCTCTCTGAATAATTCTGTATGGAGCCTCAAATGGAATTGTTCTTGATGGAGGCAAAGGGATCTGTGTTTCTTTTTCTGGCTTAGTGAAATATTGATTGTGAATTGCCTTGTACGCCTCAGTTCGTATTTCGATGGTTGAAAGGTCTCTGAATACATTTCCAGTGTAAGTGAAGAACCTTCTGTGATTGTACATTTCAAGTGTACAAATCTCAGCAACTTTTGTTCTGTTACCGATGTCGTCTGTATTCGTGTAACATAGTATATGAAGCCCCGTACCGCTTGGGCTGTACTCAGTGTAGCTGTTCATAGATTGTACGATTTCTTCTGCGAACGGTTCAAGCGAGCCGTCTGCACGCACAACGTGGTCTAAATCTATTCCTGAGAGTCCAAAGTTATCAGAGGCTTTGAGGCCGAATTGTATTCCAATGCCGTCTAAGTTGTACATACGTTGAGCGTCTAGTGCCTCTTGGTAGGTTGCCCATGTTGAGGGGTCATTCGACTTGGCGCCGTACCTTGACTTCGGATTTATCGGCTGCTTGTTTTTATGACAGACCCAAATCGCGGAACTTGTAATTTCTGCTGGTAGTGGCGATGTTTGAGCGTTCAACGGTAAGAACTCCTTTCGCGCCAATACGGCGTTATTTGTTGATGAACACACTGGCTAGTTGCTGCTCTCTAGCGTGTTTAATATTATTGAACAAGTGGGGGCGGGACTACAGACCGCCCCCACTACTATTAAGCTTATAAAGCTTATAAGGCTTATCCACGAAACTGCAACATGCGCTGAAGCGTTATGAGTAGTAGCACGAGGTGCGATTTTTCGCTCGCGCAAATCCCCTAGATATTGCACCCAACACCCCCGCTTATTGCACGTAATGCCCCTGTAGGTTGCACGTAATGCCCCCAGATATTGCACGCCCTAAACCTTAATCGTAACTTTTGCCCTCGTCCGGCCTTCTTTGTCTTCCGAGTATGACGAGATGAAACCGGTACTAATCCATGCGTCAAGAAGAGTGAGGATATTCTTACGCACCTTCTCTTTCTTTTTAGCCAATGCTTTTGGAGTAGCGGCATGTATTCTCAGATAGTCATAAACGGTAGAGTATCTGATAGTCGGACTAAGGTTGCTTTTTGAGTTCTTGATGCTCAAAATTCGCATTAACAGGTAGTCTTTAAGTTCGATGTTTTCACATGTATTTTTTATGGGAACTTTGAGCGTTTTTATATCAACAGAGCCGACTTGATTTTTTATGTCCGCGTAATCGAAAAGTGGCGGTTTCCTGAGAATATGAATACAGTCAAGAACTTCATTGCCATTGATGCGGACACCTTCAATACGTTCAGAGGGCAGAAGGCTTGATTTATATTTGAGTTTTTCGTAGCCGAATTTTTTTGCTTCTTCTGAGTTATCAATAGAAATTTCAGTATTTCTCATTTTATCAATACTTCTGAGTATAGCTTTTCTTATTTCAGGGCCTATTTCTCTGCTCTCGTTAGTATTGCCTGAAAGTAACTGAAATATAATTCTTGGAGTGAGAAACTCATTAAAGTTTTTCCCTTCTTGGTGTCCAGCGACCCATAGAGTAGCGACAGCATTGTGAACAGCTTTATCGAAAGGAGTGAGGCGGTCTTCGCGTTCAATTTTGACACCGTTTTTGCTGAGTTCCTTGAAGTCGATAGCAAAGAGAACTTGAATATTTTTTCTTTGAGCCTCTCGTCTGCTGACGTTGATAGCTCCGAGGGTTTCGTATAGCCCTTCGTTCTGAGTAGCGTCAAAAGCAATCCCTTCGACTTTAGTAGTACCGAACATATAGTTGCTTGCTCTTTTTGTAATGGCGTAAATTTGTCTCATCTCCTACGCGAAAAATTCTTGGTATTCTTTCAGGTAACGGGATATAGCCTCATTGATGACGGCAGTGGTGGAGTATCTTTTACCCGTCTCAAGCTGTTTGTATGCCGCAACGCTGTGCAACTGGTCGAGTAGTTCCGATTCGATGGCCAAACTGAAGAACTTTCTCATCTTCTCACAACCTTTCTTGTGTTATTTACATGAAGTCTATTCATGACTCCATATATTTGTTATGAGTGTGATTATCAATGACTCTCCCAAAGAAATCACGCGCTTCTTTTCACTGAATATGTTTCCACTTTCTGATGGATATAACTATGGTGATAGTGATCGCTATTTGCAGGTGAATACGGTTGCTATCGAGATTATTGCGGGAGGTGAGAGTATGGACTGGCAAAGCGTACTTTACAGGTGGAAATATTATGCGGAGAAGCTCTACCCATTGCGGGACGAGGTAGCCCACGTATTCGAGACGAAATGCTTTTACGATGACAACTGGGAGTATCAGGAACGATTGTACGAGACTGATGAGGATACTGTGTTCCTTCTGAGGCTCTCAGGAATGCTGAATGATGTTTGCGATTTCGTGAAGTCTCACATCTCGGTGCTGTCTCATCGAGTGGAAGTTGACGAGGAAATCCGCGATAACCTTCAACATGCGTTTGAGGCGTGGAAGCGCGGATTATGCCCTCTGCTGATGAGGAACGTACCGCATTACGTGCTGTCGGACAAAAGCGGCTTTGAAGGCTTCTGGGAGACCTACGATGAGGTTGCGAAATGCCTTCACGGAGAACGTATGAGTTATTCAGCGACTAAGAGAGCTATTGAGGAATTTGAAGCCTCACGGGAGAAACTGAAACTGAGCGCGTAACAGATAGCCAGCCCTCTGAGTTATTCAGGGGGCTTGAATTTTATCAAGGAGGGAATATCAATGAAACCGACAGAAGCGCAGAAGTTAAGAAAAGTACGTCTGTATCTGAACCTGACACAGAAAGAGTTGGGCAAACGTATAGGTCTTAGCGCAAGCACAATCTCCAGCTACGAGAACGAACGCAGAGGCGTATCAGTGAGAGTCCGCCATTGGGTGAATAAGATGTACAGGAAGCACCAGTTATCAAAGAAAGTAATCAAGTCCGCCCGTGAGAACACGTTATGCGCGTTCCGTCCAATGCAGTGCTACTCAATCAATGATGACGACAGAATACTTCATCGACACTTCGGCAGTCTGACCATAGGATACGTATTCCGATACGAGCGCACGGAGGGCATACATCACTGCTTCCGTGAAATTCGTGGCGGCTGGTCAAGAACGTACACCGACTGGCAGCTAGTAGACAAACGAGTGCTTGAGGTACCGTACCTAGCAATGGCGGGCTGACTTTAAGGGGGTGATAACTAACATACAACCGCGCCAATAGGAATTCAGAAAAAACGAAAGGAGCAAATCATGAAGAAGTACGATTTATGCGTGAAGAGCGGGACATACACCGACCGCAACGGCAACGAGAAGGTGAACTGGGAGAACATCGGCGTGATGGTAGATGACGGAAGCCCTTATATTCTGCTGAAGCCGTATATGAACTTGGCGGGCTTCCCGCGCGAAGAAGGACGCAATCATTTGCTCGTCTCTGTGTTCGGCAGCGACCAGCGCTGCAGCAGGAACACCGACAAGGGCGCAGAGGCACAGACGAGCGAAGAGCCGATACCGTTCTAGTCATGGCTAAATTCAAAGTCGCAATCACACGCACTGAGTCGCAGACTTTCACCGTAGAGGCACACGACAGCGCAGAGGCAGTAGAGAAGATTTCTGACGCATGGAATGAGGGTTGCATAGAACTCGATAATCCTGAACTGTGTGATACGGACTTCTCATTCATAGGGAGGTCTGAGGCATGAACGCTATACCCTGCAAGTTATGCGGCTCAATGCCTATCGTAAAGGTCAGAAACTGTAACGTGTGCAACGAGTACCAGAGCGCATATTACGTAACATGCTCATTCTGTGGGAACGAGACTTCACAGGCGTATTCAGTCGATGAGGCAGTAAGCAACTGGAACAAAGAGAATCTCAAGGAGCAGAACTGTGCGTAACGTGGACTATGAATACCTCATAAGCGTTGGAGGCTCACCGCTGAACTGTCTCATTCAGGAACGTGCCTATTCCAACGAGGAAGCTCTCAATCGTGCTAACGGCCTCTCAATCCTCTATCCACTTTCGGACATAGTAATTGAGGAATGGAAGTTAATCACGTCTGATGAGCTTTTCGTCAGCGGTCTTTACAAAGGGAAAGTAACAACAATCCCTGCGACACGAAAGGAGGTGCATGTCGCATGAAGTACATCAAGCGTAACATTATCCGGCGCAAATTGCCGAAGGTCTACAGACTGCCCTATCGCATAGACGCATTCAGGGAGCGTGAACGGTGGCTTACGTTCATTAACTACATGTGCTACAGGGACGTTGACTAGGAAAGGTGCTGAAATCTCATGCTGAACTACACAAAGGGGAAGTGGCTCATTCACGAAGGCTACTTTGACGGTATCACTCTCAATCCTAAACAGTTCTACATCTATCCCGATAACGGCGAACCTTACACGGACGACTTCATAGTCTGCTCTGAGGAGGCTGACGCAAAACTTGCCGCCAACGCGCCAGCTATGTATGAGTTCATTCACAGCATAGCTTACGGCAATTCTACAGGAACAGACTTGCAGGCCGCAGCTAGGAATTTACTCGAACGCATTGAGACTATTGAAATCCATGATGCTCTGTTTGAGAACGATTAAAGGAGGCGATGCCCTGTAAACAATTTTGCGCTAATTACTGGACTGTGTTTATGACAGTCTGCGAACCTTGCCGGGTGTTGAACGCACTCGGCATTAATATTATACAGGAGGTTTCATTATGGATAACAACAAAGTATTACGTGCCTCACGTATCGGAACACTCTGCGACCGCGCACTCTTCTACTCAGTTGCAGGAGCAGAGGAAATCACTACGGAGAAATCCCAGAGGATATTTGAAGTCGGCAAAGTCCTCGAACCTGTAATAGTGAGCTGGCTTCGCAATGACGGTTGGAACGTAAGGCGCAACATGTTCGACAGCAGCAACGAAGGAATGAGTCTGAGTCTTGAAGTCAACGGCGGAACAATCACGGCGCACCCAGACTGCATAATCTCGCGTGAAGACTCACCGCTCATTCTCGCGGACATCAAAACGATGAACGACAGGAGCTTTCGGAGCTTAAAGCGAGACGGCACAATCAAGTCTCACCCACAGTACGCAGACCAGCTCACCATCTACGCACAGGCACTCAGGGAATGCGGACACAGTATCGACCAGCTCGCAATAGTCGCCATCAACAAGAACAACTGCGAGGGATATATCGACTTCTTCACGTTCGAGCCGGAGAGATACGAGGCACTGAAGGAACACGCCGAGATGATATTCGCGCTCGATGAAGCTCCTGAACAGGGCGACAGATTTCAGAGTTGGTGCTGTTCTTTCTGCGGTTTCAGTCACCTGTGCGAACTCTGCAAGAAGGATACTGCTGTAGGTGATGAGAGCATTCCCGCAACCGACAATCAGGAAGTAATTGACGCAGTGGAGCTTCTGAGCGAAAGCCGAGATATGG
>CAMHMH010000013.1 GCA_946186205.1 uncultured Fretibacterium sp.
CCCCCCCCCCATGTAGGTAAAATGGCGTAAATATGAAGCCTGTGATAAGAGTTCCGCCTGTACCGTAAAGAAGCATTCTGTCAGGCTCCGAATCACTGCACACAAAGCAAACGCAAAGCGACAGCCAGAAGAACACTACTATATACTGTTCTATCATCAGGACAGCCAGAAGATAAACGTAACTGCACGCAAAACATACCGTGAAGATTATCCTGTGAAGCGGTGAAAGCCTGAGAGTTTTTGTGAGGACGCAAATCCCGGCGATGAGCATTGCAATTTGGGCGTAATTCATGAACAAGGCTGTCAGAAGCTCACGGTGTCCAAAGAACAGCGCAATAATCCTTCCTGCGAGATAAGGCACTCCGATAAATGGAATCGAGAAAACCGCGAACAATGGCTGGCGTATGTCATTCTCTCCGTGATCTATGTTAATGAAAGAGTTTCTTTCCAGGAGAGAACCTGTATCACTGGAATATATAGTATCAAAATTAATCTTCGCTCCGTAAAAAACATCGCTCTTAATGAATGAAGCCGTTACGAATAATACCGTCGCGGCAAAAAGCAGAAAGTAAAAGAATATTTCAGCGCGTCCAATATCATGAAAGACTCCGTTTAACCGTATGAGCCTCAAGAAATTTTCCCAGAAATAATTTACGCACAAATACACGAAGATTAACGAACACAACGACACCGCAAAGAGGAGATAATAGAAAACGTTTTCAGGAATGTGAATCAGTCCGAGCAGCTTATCGAAAAGATCACGGCGCAGCAGCATACGTTCGTACAAATAAGTGTGCGAAAATACACATACCCCCAATGCTGTAAGCCAAGAATATACTTTCACGCACAATCCCGACTCCGCTGAAGTTTTCCAGAGGCCTGACGGTGATACATACCCGCAGAAGATTACCCACGAGACAAATGCCGCTATTACTCCCGCATAAGGAATAACCTTGAACTCCGACTGCATTACGAAAAGAATTAACGCCGACAATGGCAGATACCAATTCGCGCGCAGATTCGCAATGCTGAATTTCCTTGACATTGAAGCATTCCTCCATTCAAAGATAATCCCCCCTGCCGTAAATGACAGAGGGAAATTTTTATTGTAAACCTTTCTTACTTCTGAGAGTTTACAATGTTCATCACGACTTCCCGCAAGCTGTCATCTTCAAGCGCGAGCTGAATATTTGCGCTCAGCCATCCTTTTTGAGTCCCGCAGTCAAATCTACGTCCCTCATACACGACTCCCCAGACAGGTTCAGTCTTTGCGAGTTCGCGCAGCGCGTCAGTCAGCTGAATCTCTCCTCCCGCGCCGGCCTGCTGTGTGTGCAACAACGGGAAAATCTCCGGGGATAATACATATCTTCCCATGATGGCATAACGTGAAGGAGCTTCAGAAATATCCGGCTTCTCTATCATGTCATTGATGCGGAAAATTCCCGGCTCTTTCTCCTCGCCTGATACGATCCCGTAGCGTGATACGTCTTTGTCATCTACATGCTCGAGAGCTACTGCGCTTCCTCCGAGTCTCTCATGGACTTTCACGAGCTGAGACAGAACAGGCGAATCACCGACAAATACATCATCAGGCAGAATCACTCCGAAATATTCGCCCTTGCAGACAGGCTCGCCGCATAATACAGCATGGCCGAGTCCCAAAGGTTCACGCTGTCGGATATACATTATTTCAGCCATCTCGGAGATCTGAATCATTTTGTTGTAAAGCTCAATTTTTCCGCGGGACTTCAGGATGTCTTCAAGCTCAAACGAACGGTCAAAATAATTTTCGATTGAACGCTTCGTGCGCCCCGTTATCATTACGATGTCTTCACAGCCCGACGCTAAAGCCTCTTCGACTCCGTATGAGATTATCGGCCTGTTCACAAGAGGCAGCATTTCTTTTGCGATCTCTTTTGTTACTGGCAGAAACCTTGTGCCCAATCCCGCGACGGGGAAAAGGCATTTATTCACGGTCATGGTTTTCTCTCCTCTAGCAAAATTCTTTGAGCCTTGCTGAAAGTTCCGATGATAATTCCTCAACGGTTTCAAGCTCAGGAGCTTCAACGAGGATTCGCAACAACGGTTCTGTGCCTGAAGTGCGTATGAAGATTCTTCCATTCGTGATTTTGTTCTGGTACTCAGCAGCTATAGCATTCACCGAGTCCATGTCGACACTTTCACGCGGACGGGTCAGCGTAAGATTTGTGAGTCTCTGAGGATAACGCCCGAACCTGTCAACGAGAGTCGAAACGTTTTCACCCAAATCGTGAACGGCATTAAGGAATAACATTGCCGTGCATAATCCGTCGCCTGTTGATGTGAACTCTGACGCTATTATGTGGCCGGACTGCTCGCCGCCGAGTCCCGCTCCTGACTCGCGCATTGTCTCAAGAACATAACGGTCTCCCACAGGGCAGCGGAGAGTCTTTATTCCCTCGTCAGCAAAATGTGCCTCAAGAGCCATATTGCTCATGACTGTAACGGCGACTTTGTCATTTCCCGAACGCTTTTTGAGCCAGCGACCCAACACCCACAGGATAATATCGCCGTCAATGATCCGCCCTTTGTCATCTGAGACTAATACCCTGTCAGCATCTCCGTCAAACGCAAAGCCTAATGACATTCCATTTTTCGCGACGTAGCTTGTCAGGTTGTCCATGTGCATGACTCCGCAGTCCTTGTTGATGTTGAGGCCGTCGAAATCCTGAGAGATGATTTTCGTGCTGAGCTGTGAGAATTTTGTTGCCCCGACGAGAACAGGAACGCTCATAGCAGAAGCGCCGCCCGCGCAGTCAAAAGCAACGTTATTCATCGCGGCTTCAGGATTAAGGAGCGAGGCAATATGAAGCGCGTAATCTTTCACGAGGCCGGGAGCGTCATAAACACGTCCGATGTTCTGAGATGTATTGCGTTCGTCCCGGGACAAAAATTCTTCAACGTCAGCTTCTTCATCATCTGAGAGCTTGCACCCATCAGCACCAAGAAACTTTATGCCGTTGTATTCTGCCGGGTTGTGGGACGCGCTAATCACTGCTCCTCCGTCAGCATTGAGAGCTTTTACCGCATAGCTAACGCCGGGGGTCGGGATAATTCCTGCGAGGTGTACTTCTGCTCCTTCCGAACTCATTCCCGAATAGAGCGCGCCTTCAAGCATACGTCCGCTCAAGCGTGTATCACAGCCGATTACGATTTTTTTTCCGTGTGTGAATCTGATGAAAGCCCTTCCGAGTCTGAGTGCAAATTCTGGAGTCATGTTGCCTGAGTTTGCGAGGTCTCTCACTCCGTCTGTGCCGAAAAATTTACGTTCTTTTGCCAAAATAAAATCATCCTTTCTGCATATCTCAATATAAAAATATCCCCCTCGTGATTCTTGAACAAGGGGGAAAATTTTCAGCGCACTGCTTTTGTGTTTACTGTGATGTTCTGAGGCTCAGTGCGTACTATCCTGAATAAATCCTGCGACATTATTTCAGCCTTCAAAGGAAGCGTAACAGGTGTCATGAATATGTTCGTCATGTCAGCAAAAACTTTAAGCCCGGCCGTTTCAGGATCAAAATGTTCAATCAATGACGGCCTGCCCTCAACAGTAACTGTTGCGCTTGAGGGACTGCACTGCCAGTTATGCGGCGTATCTGTTCCGCGAAGCTCAACAGGAATCCCGCGTATCATTTTCTCCGCATGCACCTCACTGAGATGTATACTCACTCTCACGGACGATGCATTGACGATTGAGACTCCGTTTGCTTCCGGCTGCCTTAACGGTGAGACTATAACGCTGTCTTTGTTCATCGCGGAAATTTCTATTATCTCGGTGTCAACAGCTTCAACTTTCGCAAGGTCTTCTGTTTTCCCCTCTATTTGAATCTCTGAAGGATCCGTAACTATTGAGCGCACTTCATAATCAGCGTCCAATTTCCCGGCAAGACGAACGACAACGGGGACTCTTTTTCTCGGAAGCCCTCTTGCTATGCTACCTCTGAATCTGACTTGAGCGGGTTCGATTATTACAGAGCCTTCAAACGATTCGGACTGGGAAATCTTCACGGGCAGCAATATTCCTTCACCGGCCTGAAGCTCATCGATTGTAGGAGTGATTCGGACGCTTCCGACTTTCGCAACGTCATCTTCAGCTCCCTTTACGCCGACTTCACGCGGAATGATTTCGACTCCCTCTATGTAGTGTCCTTCCGGGATGTTCTGAGGAAGAACAGTCTCAACAGTCATAAGCCGCGTAACCTGCCTCACAATGTCGAGAGTCGTCTGTGATGGGAAGCATGAGACAAGCGTCAAGTTTATGGGCATCTCAACATTGACATTAACGGTATACCTTTTGCCGGGCAATAAATTCCTCGCGTCAACAAATGCCTTCACCGTATTGTAGTCAAGATTCATCATCTCTTCTTCAGGGCCGCGAAGCTCAACGTCAACTTCAGAGATTTTCCCGCGAAGTATTGCCTGTGAATCGAGTCCGCGATACTCGAGGGGGCAGGTAAATTTCAGGTTTATATACGCGCGCTCCTCAAGCCCGGTAACATATACCCACATCAAGACGGCTGTTACTATTGAGATGAGCCACAAAGCCCAGGGGGATGTTAATATGTCGTTGAGGTCAAAACTTTTCAGCTTCATTTCACGAGTCCTCCTGCTTCCTGCTCAACTTTCTTCACCCAGAATATATTTGACATCGCCTTGGCAAAAGCCTTCCAGCCCGTCAAAACTTGTTCGCCCGCAAAGTAATGCTTCAATAATTTTTCGACCTGAAAATCTTTGATGTTCTTTGAGAGTCTCCCCTTCACGGCAAGCGAAATATCTCCGCGTTCCTCCGATACAATGATGACAATCGCGTCTGACACTTCAGAGATTCCGAGCGCGGCCCGGTGCCTTGTTCCGTACCATCGTGATATTTCGGGAGCGTCAGCAAGTGGCAAGTAGCACCCTCCCGCAATGAGCCTGTACTTGTCGAGAATAACAGCTCCGTCATGAAGCGGGTTGTCCTTCCAGAATATAGAGATGATTAATTCCTGCGTTATGTTCGCGTTGAGGTGTATTGCTGTCTCTGTGTAGTCTCCGAGTCCTACATCCTGCTGAAGCACTAACAATGCTCCGATCTTGTGAGCCTTGAGATAACTTAATGCCCCGGTGATTTGATTCACTCTCACTTCCGCTTCGTCTGATGACATTCTGCGCTTCTTGTAGATTTGTCCCTTGCCGAGTTCCTCAAGCATTTTACGCAGCTCAGGCTGAAACACAATCGGAATCGCTAGGCTCAATGCTAACAGAGTCGTCTGCAAAAACCACGTCAGCAGCCTGAAGTGAAGAAACACCGCAACGCCCAAGAGAAGCACGAGAATCAATACGCCCTTTATGAGCTGAACGGCGCGAGTCCCAACAAGCACGACAAGTATACGGTAGATTATGAATGATACGATCGCAATATCAACGAGGCTGCGGAAGTTCACGAGATTAACGAGATTCGAGAGCATCTACACAACGAGCCGTACGACACCGCGATAAACTAATCCCCTTGTGCCGTCAATCGAAACAATATCATCATCCATAAGAGTCGAAAACGCATCAGCAACACCGACAATGCACGGAAGGTTATAATCCATCGCTAACGAATTTCCTTCCGAGAACAATAACCCGCTCTCAAAAAGAACAGCTCCGACTTTCGGGAGAACAGGCCGGTATTCCTCGCTCAACTGACGCACAACGAGAATACAGCCGGGAGTCGCTTTGTCGATTGCCTCTTGAGGAGTCCGGGCAATGCAGACTTTACCCGATGCATTTTTTTGCGACAAAGGAGTCCCCGATAAGAGTATCGTTCCTGTTGTGAGTACTTCAACGACATTTGTTGAACCCGGGCGGCCTACAGGTATTCCTGCTGTGATGACTACTAACTCACCTTCAGGCAGTAACTTTTCACGCACGCAAGTTGTTACGGCTTCACGGGCGGCGACGTTTATGTCTGACATCTCCGAGAGCCTCACGGGATGTACTCCCCACACTAACGCAAGCTCGCGCCATGTCTGCTGTGAAGGTGTGAGTCCTAAGATGGGGCATTCGGGGCGGTGCTTGCTGATCATCTTTGCGGTGAGTCCTGAACGTGATAATGAGATTATTGCGGGGGCGTTTATCTGTTTCGCGATTAATACTGCTGCTCCTGATACAGCGTCGGGCACCGGGATTCCTTCAAGCTCTAACGGGTTCTGCTCGTTGTTCTTGTGGTTGCCCCAGATTTGCAGCTCCTTTTCGGCTCGGTCAACAATCTTCCTCATTGTCGCGACTGCCTGAACAGGGTAATTTCCTGAAGCTGTTTCTCCCGACAACATTACAGCGTCCGTGCCATCAAGTACGGCGTTCGATACGTCAGAGGCTTCTGCGCGAGTCGGTCTCGGATTGCGAATCATCGAGTCGAGCATCTGAGTCGCAACAATAACAACCTTCCCGCGAACCCGGCACATCTCAATGATTCTCTTCTGCACTAACGGCACATCCTCCGTCGCAATTTCGACTCCCAAATCCCCGCGCGCTACCATTACCCCGTCAACAACATCTACAATCTCCGCAAAGTTATCGACGGCCTGACGTGTTTCGATCTTCGCAAGAATCTTCATTCCGCTTCCGTACTCCTGAATGAGTCTGCGAACCTCTACGATGTCAGAACGAGTCTTCACGAATGAGACCGCTAAATACTCCATGCCGTGCTGAATGCCCCAGGCTATGTCCTGCTTGTCTTTCTCGCTGAGTGCCGGAAGGGTTATATCTGAGCCGGGCAGATTGATTCCCTTTGTGTTGCGCAATGGGCCTCCTACGATTATTTTGCAGGTTACCTCGTCGCCTTCAATCTTTTCGACTTCAAGATTCAATGTTCCGTCATCAATGTAGATATTTTGTCCGGGCTTCACTTCCTGCGCTAAGAGTTTGTAGTTGACCCAGAATCTTTCGGGCGTTCCCTCGAATGGCTCATCACATGAAGAGATTATTACCTTTGCTCCCTGAACGAGATTTATTTCTCCGTCCTTCATATGTCCTGTGCGAATCTCAGGGCCTTTTGTGTCAAGCAACGCTGCTATAGGCTTCTTCACTGAGCGTTCGACTCTGCGTATGAGCTTGAGCTTCTTTTCATGGCCATCATAATCACCGTGCGAGAAATTGAGTCGCGCTACATTCATTCCGGCTTCAGCCATTGCCTTTAACGTCTCGTAATTATCTGACGCCGGGCCGATCGTGCATACAATTTTCACGAACATGATTTGCATTCCTCCCTCTTGAAATTTTCTGCGATGACTGAATTATACAAGCTGTTAGACTTTCACGCGCAAAAAAAAAATCCTTCCCCCTGAAAATTAAGGAGAAGGACTCGATCTCATTCAGCGAATCTTAAGCCGCAAATCCTCCGCTGCCCCCGAAGATTGAGAAGCTCCCGTCAGGAAGAACAGATGACAATGAAGACAGCAACTTTTCACCGTCAGCAGAAACTCCCAAGTACACCCGGCAAGTTTCACCGTCATTCTTAATCTCAAGTATGACTCTCTCGTTCCCTCTTGAAGAGTTCAGAGCGCGCGCAAAATCTTTCACGTTCGGAATCTCTCCTTTGATTGAGAGCGTCAAATATTTCTGCCCGTGTTCGTCAAGCTCATCTGAAGTAATAATTTTGTCCGGCAAGAGCTGCCCTCTGTCATCGAGTCTCCCTTCAACCGCAAAAGCATCGCCCGGCTTGAGAACGTCCTTGTACTCCTGCCACATCTTCGGGAAGAATACGACATCAATATTTGCTTCGGTGTCCTCAAACTGTACTGTGCACATCGTATCGCCCTTCTTGGTTTTCTTTGTCGTGAATGTTACGGCTATTCCTCCTGCAACGGGTCTTACGTTGTCGCTCTTCCAGTCTTTTATCTCTGAGATTGTGCAGTTTGTGAAGGCTGAAAATTTTTCCTGATACGACTCGTAAGGATGCCCGGACATGTAAAGCCCTGTAACGTTTTTCTCATATTCGAGCTTTGTATGTTCGTCAAATTCGGGGACTTCAGGCATTTCGGGTTCTGCTGTGATTGCTTCGTCTTCAAGATCATCACCGAACATTGAGATTTGACTCGTTTTCTTTGCGGAGTTCACGTTCTGAATTGCCTCCAAGAATTTTGGCAGAGCGTTCAGCAGCATTGCCCTGTTTCTGTGAAGCTCATCGAATGCCCCGGCCTTTATGAGATTCTCAAACACTGTCTTGTTCATTAGGCTCATATCTACGCGCTTCATGAAGTCCCACAACGATTTGAATTTTCCGTGCGCGTTGCGTTCGTTCACTATCATTTCGATTGTGTTATGTCCCATTCGAGCGACTGCACCGAGGCCGAAGCGTATGACTTTCTTGTCTGGCGTGAAGTTTTCTGTTGACGTGTTAATCTCAGGCGGCAAAACTTCAATCCCGCTGTGCCTCACTTCAAGAACATAATGACCGAGCACTTCTCTTTTTGCTTTCATCTGGCTGGTGAGATATGCGGCCATGAACTCGACGGGGAAATTTGCTTTGAGCCACGCTGTATCGTATGAGATTAACGCATAGGCAGCACTGTGCGACTTGTTGAAACCGTAGCCCGCAAACTTTTCTATGTTGTCGAAAATTGATGAGGCTGTCTTAGGGTCAATGCCTTTCTCTTTTGCGCCTGACAAAAATTTTTCCCGCTGCTGCTGCATAACCTCAACTTTCTTTTTTCCCATCGCACGCCGTAACAAGTCAGCTTCTCCGAGAGTGTAGCCCGCAAGAACTGAAGCGCACTGCATGACCTGCTCTTGATAGAGAATGACTCCGTAAGTCTCCCTGAGTGTGTTCTCTAAAAGCGGATGAGGGTAAACGGGCTTTGCTCTTCCGTGCTTGCAGTTGATGTACTGATCCACCATGCCGGACTCTAACGGGCCGGGACGATACATAGCCAATGCCGCTACAAGGTCTTCAAAGCAGTCAATCTTCAGCTTCCGCAGCATCGCTCTTATTCCGTCGGACTCAAGCTGAAACACTCCCATAGTATTCGCTTCCTGCAAAATCTTGAACGTTGCCTCATCATTCACTTCATCATTTACTTTGTTCATATCGGGGACTTGCTTGCCGTTGCCCTTAATGTTTGCTAATGCTTCCTCGATGATTGAGAGCGTAGAGAGTCCAAGAAAGTCCATCTTGACGAGTCCGAGCTTCTCGACGGGTTCCATTGTGAACTGTGTTACTACCTGCCCTTTGTATTTGCCATCCTGAACGGGCGCGGGATCTTCTTTGCCTGTGCTGAGTCGTTTGACTGGCACAATGTCCGTTATCGGCATCGGAGAAATTACGACACCTGCTGCGTGCTGTGAAGTGTGCCGAGCGAGTCCCTCGATGTTCTTTGCCTTGTCGATAATGTTGCGCGTAACGAGGTCATCATCATATTTCTGTTTCAGCTCCGGCGTGTCATCGATTGCCTGAGATAAACTTTTGCACATGGCCGGGATTAGCTTTGCTGTATTGTCCATGATTGAGTAGTCCATACCAAGCGCGCGCCCTACGTCCTTAACGGATTGTCTTCCCTTCATTCGCCCGAACGTGATAATTTGCGCTACGTGATCGCTTCCGTAATGGTCAGAAATATATTTCAGCAGTTCGTCGCGCCCTTTGTCCGAAACGTCAGTATCAATATCAGGCATTGAGATACGCTCAGGATTAAGGAATCTCTCAAACAGGAGGCTGTACTTCAGCGGGTCAAGCTCGGTGATTCTCAAAGACCACGCAACGAGACTCCCTGCCGCTGAGCCTCGTCCCGGTCCGATGGGAATATTGCGTGATTTCGCTGCCTGAATTATTCCCGACACAATGAGGAAGTAATCAGAGAACCCCATCTGCGTTATGACTCCGAGCTCATATTCGAGTCGTTTTGCGTAATCCTCCGGGATGTCGCTGCCTCTTGCGTCAAATCGCGCCTTGAGTCCCTCGCGTGCTTTCATCCTCAAATCATCGTCGGCCGTCATACCCTCTTCAATGTCGAGATGAGGAAGAAGATATTTCTTGTGTTCGGGGATTAATGTTACGTTGCATCGTTCAGCAATTGCCACTGTGTTTGTGAGCGCGTCAGGTACTTCATCACCGAATTTGCCGTACATCTCATCGGGGGACATCAGGTAAAATTCGTTGCGGTCGAATCCAAATGCGTCATCATTATCCGGATCAGCGTGAGTGTTAATCCTCAGCAAAATTTTGTGCCAGTCAAAATCTTCACTGTTAAGGTAATGAGAGTCGCAGGTCGCTATTAATGGAATGCCTGTAGCGCGTGAGATTTCTATTATTGCCTTGTTGACCGTGTATTGCTTCTCCAAAGTGTTGGGCATAATCTCAAGGAAAAAATTATCATCTCCCATTACATCACGGTAATATTCTGCGAGACTCTTTGCTCCTTCAAGATTGCCTGAAAGAATCATCTGCGGTATTTCTCCTGCGAGACATGCTGAGCTTGCTATTATTCCCTCGTGGTATTGCTCTAAAAGTTCGTGTTCAATTCGCGGCTTGTAGTAAAAGCCCTGAGTGTTTGCGATTGAGATCAGCTTCATGAGATTGTGCCAGCCTGTATCATTCTCAGCGAGCAGTAAAAGGTGATTGGGGCGTTTCGTGTTGCGTGATGCTATGCCGTCGGGGGCAACGTAAGTCTCACAGCCGAGAATAGGCTTTACCCCCCGCGCTTTGCAGTTCTCGTAAAATTCCACAGCTCCGTACATTACTCCGTGATCTGTCATTGCTACGGCTTTGTTGTCCCAGCCTGATACTTTTTCGGCGAGATTCTTTGTGCGTATTGCTCCGTCTAAGAGGCTGTATTCTGTGTGAACATGAAGGTGTACAAAATCTTTGCTCATTCTATGCTCCTTTAGTCGTCATCTTCAGGCGATAATTCGTCGGGCGTATCTTCCGTATCATTCTCAGACTCTGCGCTACCGTTCTGCCTCAGAGAAATTACTTCAGGTTTTAATCCCACGCCCCTTAATTTTCTCAGCAAGTCCACGAATGATGAAGGCGTTTGCTTTGCTGACTGCGAGTCTGAATCCTCCGTGCTGTTTTGTGAAGTGCTTTCTGAAACCGGCGGCAATGACTCAGCAATGGGAATCTCTTCCGGGACTGTCTCAGATTTTTTAGCGCGTGAAGTTTCCTGCGCTGGTTCAGGATTGAGAGCAACAAACTCAGGGCATATATATTCACTCAGTCCGAACCGCAAGACAACATTACCGTAACTCTTGAACATTCCGGCCAGCTCTACAGCGTAACGCTCAAGCCTCAGAAGCTCAAAGCAATAACGGTGTTTCATTTCGAGGACTAAATCATTTCCCCTCGCGTAAATTTCCGCGTCAAATGCAGCGCAGTAAACCGTAAAATTCTTCTCTTGTGCTGTGCTCAATACTTCCTCTTTGAGTACAGGGTCTCCGGGCTGTGAGGGCAAAAGTGAAGAGGGCGTTGCAGATTCAGCGCGTGAATTTTGAGACGGCGTTGCGTTTTCGGCGGGTGAATTTCCGGGAGTCTCAGTTCTTGCTGACTGCGCTATTTTCGGTCGTTCAGTCAGTCCTGAAGCCTCTCGTTTCGGAACTGGCATCGGATCTTCACGCTCTAAACTAAGCATGAACATTCCCAGAAGTATATCGCTTCTCATTCCCATTCGCGCTTCGGTCAAAATTTTGAGAATGGACTTCAAGAGGCAGTGCAATTCTCCGGGCTTCCATTTTGACGACTCATCGCAAAGAAATTTTTTCTCAGGCTCAGAGACACCGAGAGAGTCAGCAATGTTCTTCCATTTTGAGACAAGCCACAAATCGCGGACGAGTGAGAATAGCTCCTCAAACACTCTCACGCTTGACGCACCCGCGCTGAAAATATTTCTGAGTCCCGCGTAAGCCTCTTCAGGATTCTCGCGCAAGCCCGTAATGAATCTCTCAAAGGCCGGGCGGCTTCCTGCTCCGAAAACTGCCTCAGTGTTTGCGAGTGTTACATCTCCTGACGCTGAAACCTGCTCAAGCAATGACAAAGCGTCCCTCAATGCACCGTCTGCCTGCCGCGATATTTCCCGCAACGCTTCAGCCTCGAAAGTTATTCCCTCATTCTGACAGACATACTCAAGCCGGGCGAATATATCATCGGGCGTTATGCTGTGAAAGGGAATGTGCTGGCATCGTGAACGGATTGTTACGGGTACTTTGTGAGGCTCAGTCGTGGCCATGATGAATATTACGTGATCGGGCGGCTCCTCAAGAGTCTTCAACAGCGCGTTGAATGCCCCCTGCGATAACATATGAACTTCATCAATGATATATATCTTGTAGCGTGAGCTGAACGGAGCGAGTGTTACGTTTTCTTTGAGGCCGCGAATATTATCGACTCCGTTGTTTGATGCTCCGTCAATTTCTATAACGTCCATAGATTCGCCCGCTGTTATGTCGAGGCAGTTCCGGCATTTTCCGCAGGGTTCAAAGCCTTGGGGATCTGTGCAGTTGAGAGCCTTTGCGAAAATTCTTGCTGCTGAAGTTTTTCCGCATCCCCGCGAGCCTGAGAACAAATACGCATGGCCGACTCTGTTCTTTGCGATTGAGTTCGTGAGGACGCTAACGGCTGCTGACTGTCCTATTATCCCGGCGAAATTCTGAGGGCGGTATTTCCTGTAAAGTGATACGCTCATGATTTTCTGAACGGGCAGCGAGTCCCTATGCACTGATTGTTGCGGTCTGAATACTTGCACGAGACATCAGATTTTGACATCTCAACGCCGAAATTCTCACGCACAAAATCAACCGCTGCTGAAACTGCGAGGAATGAGTCTCTCTTGCAGCAACGGGGGCCGCCGATTGTCCCGATGTCATGAAGAGCTTTTGCCGTCATCAAGTGCGATAACCTAAAAGGCTCAACGCTAAGAGGATCTCCGCCCGTTATGATTGAGATGAATATACCCGCGCTTATCCCCGCTCCGCAAGCACCCCAGTAACCGCACGAACCTCCCGGGACTTCTTTTCCCCGGCTCATCATTTCAGCGAGTGAGTCAGAAAGAACGATATTTCCCCCGGCGTTATGGTACGCTGTGAGGAGTGCTGCCCCTGTCATTATGTGATGCTCCGGGCCGTGCATGTGGCAGAAAGGAAGCGACATCATTTCACCGAGTATAACAAAAGGATTCGGCGACGATGATTTGAGACATACATTCATAATCTCATCAAGCCCGGCCATGTGGCACTCATTGCAGACATAATGACCCTGCGAGCATTGAGTCCGTGACTCTTCCTCCTTATGACATATCGAACACTCCATTATTACGGCGCGTTCCGAATAAACGAGAGGGCTGCCGCAAATCAAACATTCTTCACTCATAAGCAATAACCCTTTCTCAAATTGTTATGGATATTTACGCGAATAACTTTAGCACATGAAACGCAAAATTTTATCAGTGTGCTAGAATTTCACATTATCCATTTCACAAGCAAAGGAGAAATACATTATGCCTATGCAGATAGGACTTGACGAATTATTAGGGATGTTAGTATCTCGCGTTGAGGATCTTGCAGTTGACAGCGAGAATCAGAAGAGCCGCTTCAACGTAATGTTCAGGATGTTATACCGCAAAGGACTCTTCAATGAGAATGACGCGCTTGAAGCAATACGCGAGGAAAATAAAATCCTTCTCGAACTGGGAATGATTAAAGCCATGCCCGACGAAAAGACTCTCAAAGCCGCCGCAGATAATTTGATGCTTTGGATCAAGGGCGACGCAAAAGAGATTAAACGCTCAATCGAGGAACTTCAGAAACGCCTCCAGGAAGCCGCCGAGAAACAGAACAAGCCGAAAATAGAGACAGCCCCCGCAGGAGTGCTTAACGAATTAGACCGAATCGGAGCAAACAATCCGGGAAAGAAATTAATTCTCTAAGATATGGACTCATCGCTGATAAAAGACTCGTGGCGCAGGATTTCAAGACATGGAAAGATCATAGCTGCTCTTGATTTCCTGCTGCTTGTTATTTCTGTATATCTCGGTTACGCGCTGAGACTCGGAATCGTTATCCCCCGTTACGCTGCGGACTGTATGAGGACTGCTGTTCTTCTTCCGTCTGTATGCGTTGTTATGTTCAGGCTGGCGGGGCAGTACCGAATAATATGGCTTCACGCAGGCACAGAAGATTATATGTACTTCCTGTGGACGTATGTAGCTTCAGTTTTCGTATTTCTTCTCATAAACGGCATCACAAAATTTGCTGTATTTCCCCGAATATCATTTGTAGTCTCATTCATGACAGGTTTATTTCTCTGCGGAGGGTTAAGATTCTCATGGCAGATCACAAAATCAATTCACATTCACCCAATCCCTGAAAGACTGCGTACGCTCATTGCTGGAGCAGGTGAAGCCGGCGCGTTGTTGGCGCGTGATTTGATGAGAGGCGACACAGAATTGACTCCTGTGGGATTTGCTGACGATGACGAAAGGAAGACAGGCCGTCAGATTTCGGGTCTTCGTGTTTTCGGGACAATTTCGGAGCTTGGCGAGATAGTACGGCGTGAGAACATTAAAGTCGTGCTCATCGCTATACCTTCAGTAACAGGAGCAAAACGCCGTGAGATTTACGACATATTAGCCCCTCTGAATGTGAAAGTACGAATACTTCCGAGCATGAGAGAATTAGCGGGCGGCAAAGTTTCAGTGTCAGGACTCCGGCAAGTAAGGCTTGAGGATCTGTTAGGCCGCGAACCTGTGAGAATGAATCTTGAGTCGTCAATGAACTACGTGAAAGGAAAACGAGTCTTAATCACCGGCGCGGGAGGCTCAATAGGCAGCGAGATAGTCAGGCAGGTGCTTCACAATGAGCCGTCAGAAGTTATTGCGCTCGGACATGGCGAACAGTCTATATACTTGCTGATTGAGTCGCTTGGCCGTGAGACCGTGAAAGTTTCCGTTCACCCCGTAATCGCTGATGTTGCTGACGAGGTTGCGATGCAGGACGTTTTCAGCAGGTACAAACCGCATGTAGTCTTTCACGCGGCGGCGCACAAGCACGTGCCATTGATGGAATTTTGCCCCCGCGAGGCAATGAGGGTTAATGACTTGGGGACTCGTACAATCGCAAAATGCGCGGGGAAATTCAACGCTCAAAGGATGGTAATGATTTCGACGGACAAAGCCGTGAACCCTTCGAGCATTATGGGAGCGACGAAACGACTCGCCGAGAAGATTCTAGAACGTGAGCAGAGGAATTATCCTGAGACAAAATACATGGCCGTGCGATTCGGAAATGTCTTAGGAAGCCGGGGCAGTGTGATTCCTAAGTTCGAGCAGCAAATCGCAGCAGGAGGGCCGGTAACTGTAACTCATCCCGACATGAAGAGATATTTTATGCTTATCCCTGAAGCAGTGAGCCTTGTGATTCAGGCGGGGGCTTTGGGTCATGGCGGAGAATTATTTGTGCTTGATATGGGAGAGCCTGTAGTGATTCGTGAGATGGCCGAATTGCTGATAAGGCTATGCGGGTATGAGCCGTACAAAGATATTCAGATCGAGTACACCGGAATAAGGCCGGGCGAAAAATTGTATGAGGAATTATTTTACGACGAAAATTCGGTGCATGGGACTCTTCATCCGAAAATTTTTGTCAGCAACATAAAAATGGGAGACCCTTCACGAGACAGGGACATTGATATAAATCTTGAATACGCGCTGCGATACCCTGATGAGGCATTGAGCATTCTGAAAAAATTAGTCCCTGAGTTTACACACGAGTAACAAAACAAATCCCCCCTGCCAATCACGACAAGGGGGAAAATTCTCAGCCTGTAATAAGTCTGCTTCCCGCTATGAGATAATCCATTCCGCTCCAGACCGTCAATATCATAGCAAGCCACATCAAAACCATTCCGCCGGGTATGTTCAGTATCAGCATGATCAGTGCCGCAATCTGAAAGCATGTCTTGAGCTTCCCGCCTTTTGACGCGGCAATCACGACTCCTTCAGCAGCAGCAACGAGACGCAATCCCGTAACAATAAATTCACGGGTAATTATCACCATGACAATCCACGCAGGAAGCCTACCAAGCTCAATAAGCGCAAGCATGGCCGCAATCACAAGCACTTTGTCAGCAAGAGGGTCTATGAATTTTCCTAGCGTCGTAACAAGTTTGTACTTCCTCGCTATATAGCCGTCAAAAGCATCTGTTATTGACGCAACAATGAACACCGCCGCCGCTAATACATCGCCCCAGCTCACATCGGGAAGCTCCGAGAATATCGGCGTGTTTATTCTCAATGACAGGAACAAAAGCACAAGAGGCGCGAGAAAGACTCGTATCAGGCTCAGTGTGTTAGGAACGTTGAAGATTTTTGACTTCATATTATCACCTCCGGGAGTTGAAGAAATTATAGCGTTTGCTGAGGAATTTTTCAGCCTTTATCCGAGCTCTGAAAGTTTCTGCCACAGTTCCTTCTGCTTTTCGTTAATGTGCCGGGGGATTTCTATCTTCACTCTCACAAAGAAATCTCCGAATGTCCCGTCGCGTTTTGGCATTCCCTTACCCCTTAGCCTTAACTTTTGTCCGTCCTGAATACCGGGGGGCATCTTCACGGTTACTTCACCCGCGAGAGTCTCGACAGTCAGATCTTTTCCGAGTACTGCGTCATAAACAGGCACTTTCATTTCACGTGTCAGGTCATATTCTGAAAGCTCATAAACTGAGTGAGGCGATATGTGTATAGTGAGGTGCAAATCTCCTCCCCTTTCAGATTTTCCGCGCAGAGTCAGTTTTGTTCCTTCTGTGATTCCTTTGGGGATGTTCACGCTTAACTTGCGGCTGCCGAGTCTGAGATTGAATTTTCCTCCTCTGTATGCTTCTTCAAGGCTGAGTGTTATATCTGCCTCGCTGTCTCTTGATACGGGATTGTGATAGCCTGATGAGCCGCCGAAATTCCCGGAGCCGCCCCCGAACATATCCCCTAAGCCGCTTCCGAATAATGTCTGAAAGAAGTCGCTGAAGTTTCCGCCGAACTCGACATGCTGATAGCCTCCGTTGTTTGAGCCCCAGCCCGGCGGAGGTGTGAAATCCTGCCCCTGCTGCCAGTTCATTCCGAGTGTGTCATACTTGCTTCGCTTGTCAGGGTCTTTGAGGACTTCATACGCTTCATTAATCTCCTTGTATTTATCCTCTGCTCCCGGCTCTTTGTTTATATCGGGGTGATACTGCTTCGCTAATTTCCTGTAAGCCTTCCTGATTTCGTCCGTGCTCGACTCTCTTGAGACTCCCAGAATTTTATAGTAATCCTTGTATTGCATCGCTGACTCGACTCTCCTCTCTTATTTTTGACTGACTAATTTTAACCTTGCGTTTTAATTTTGCAACTGTTGAAAAAAAGAGAGCCTCCCGGTTTTGAGAAGCTCCCTTTGATTTAACGTTTTAATTTCTGAGTGCCTGAAACGTTTTTGATGTCCGAATTTCCGAGTGTCAAAAGTGTTTTGATGCCTGAAGTTTTGACTCTCAGCAGCCTTCCTGCCTCTTTGGTTTCCTCCCGGCCATTAAGACCAGAGCGAGCAAGGAGAGTACTGCCCCTGAAGACTCACATCCTCCGCTGCCGCCTGATGAGCCCTTTGCGTTAATGCCTGTCTCTGTTTTTGTGCTTACTTCTGAACCTGTTTTCGCGGCCATGAACATTGACCCGTAAATCCTGCTGTCATTGCCGACTCCGTCAGGAACAATCAGCATACCTCCGACTATCTGCGGGCCGTCATTCGCGCTTGAAGCCATATTGCCGGCTGAAGCTGTAACGTTCGCGAGATAAGCTGTAATCTCTGCGGTGATTCCTTTTCCGCTGTCAGCAGACGTGAGAGTCAAAGCTCCTGCCGATATTGCATCAGAAGCCTTCACTCCTCCCGGACCTATTACGGGCCATGAAGAACTCGCACCCTTGAAATCTATGCGCATGGCCGAGAATATCTCATCAGCGACGGAAGGTGTTACAGTTTTCCCGCTCATGTCATAGCCCAGTATGCTTTGAAGCTCTGAGCCGCTGAATGTCCATGAGTAAACCATAGGAAGAATGTCGCCTTCTTTGAGGCCGGAGAAGTTTACGTTCATTCCTGGCTTGCCCGCCGCGAGCGTATAGCCGTCTGAAGCCGTGTATGTGTTCACTTTCTCGCAGACAAGAGCCGCGCTTGTGAGGTCGGTAACCTGCGAGGCCTTAACATTTCCCCAGATGCCAGCAAAACTTGACTGGAAAGATGACGAGCTCACAGAAGATGAATCTTTGTCCGCAAGCTGAAGCGTTATGTCATACTCTGCAAGCTCCTGCGTGTATCTCTGAAGCGTTGTCATGATTTCGGGGGACGTGTTGAGATAACTGTATGAATACTCAGTAACCCTTATTGCTTGCTTGTCAGAAATTCTCTTGCCAGATGTATCGCCCCTGACAGTAGTCGCTGTGATTGTTACGTAAGTGTTGCCCGGCGTGAAGCTCAGAACAGTAAGGTCTCCTGTGTCCTTGTTGATTCGTACTATGTTGGGCTTGTCGCTTGTCCATTCTACAGGCTCTTCACCGTCTCCATATCCGCCGAGAACTGAACGCCCGTTTGTGTAATAGACTTTTGCGATGAGGCTTGCTGTTTGTCCGACTCTCCGCAGGTTGTTGGGAATGCCGCTGATCTCAAGACGTGAAATTGTGTATGAGGCTGTCTCTCTGTCATCAGAAGTTATCCTTGTTCCGTCAAAGAAACATGCTCCGATGTCAAGAGCGATCTGCGCGCCCTGAGATATTCTTGCGACTCCCCGTTCGTCAGTTGTCGGGAACATTCCGCGCCTTGTGTAAGGTATTATGTTTGTCGCCCGGTCAGCAAGAGGCAGTGAGGCATCCTCGCTTAACATGAGAGTCAGGAGTCTTGTTCTGCTTGAAAGTGTGCTGCCCAAATACGGAGGAACATTGCTGCCCAAGTCTGTGCGTTCGTTGACTGCTAATGTGTTCCCGCTGAAGAATGTCGAGCGGGTCCAGCCCTTTGACGGGTAAGCGGTCCTGTCTGAAGCGTTGCGAGTCTCCGAGTAGAAATCCGTAACGCCCGTTCCTGTTCCGTAAACGCCGATTCGGTTGTAGCCTCCTGAAGAAATATTGCCGTCAGACCAGATGTCATATATTCCCTCGTCAGTGTTGCCGACCATTATCGTGCCTGAAAGCTGAAGGCTGCTTCCGTCTCCGAGATATATTGCGCCGCCCTTGTACTGTGAGCCGTTCGCCGCGAATGTGCAGCTCTTTACGATGGTAGTTTTCTCGCAGTGTATAGCGAGTCCGCCGCCCCCTGATGAACCGTCTAATCCCGTGTCTATGTGGTTGTCGTAAAATGTGCAGTTCGTGATTTCAACGTCTTCATTCTGGATTGGCTGTGCTGCTACGTAAGCTCCTCCGCCCTCGCCGGCATTCCCCGCAAGCACTAACCTGTTCCCGCTGAATGTGCAGCTCGTTATTGTCGCGTCATTTGCCACAACGTATAATCCTCCGCCGCTGCCCTCAACGCCTGATGTGCTGTTCTCCTCAAGCATTGTTGATGTCATTGTGAACTTTGAGTAATTGCTGGGGTTGTCGCTGTTCTGGTTGAAGTAAATCGCTCCTCCTGAACGCTGGCTCTTGTTCTCTCTCAGATAACAGAGGGAAATATTCACTGTGCCTTGCGCGTAAATTGCTCCTCCGTCAAGTTTCGAGCTTGTGTTGTTCCTGAACGTTGACTCAGTTATTGTTGACGTGCAATAGTTCTGAAGGGTTACCGCTCCTCCGTTGCCTGATGAAGTTGTGTTTGTAGCGAAATATGAATTTGCTATGCTCACTTCTGAGGCCTCAGCGTATAAAGCTCCTCCGCCCTGCACCGCGCTGTTCTGCGTGAAGGTTGAGTCTGTTACGGTCATTTCACCGCTGTAAGAATATCCCGCTCCGCCTCCCTGAGTCGCAGTATTCCCGGTGAATGTCGAGCGCGTGAGAGTGAGTTCGCCTTTTGAGTAAAGCGCGCCGCCTCCCTTGTGAGTCCCTGAACCTGTGCTTGTGTTTGCGCCTGACGAGCCGAAATCAGAGCTTACCGACTCAATGTTCATAGCCCAGACCGCTCCGCCTGAACCTTCTGTCGTCTGATTGCTTATTGATGAATTATTCAGTGTGATCTTTGAGTTGTACGAGGCCGCGAATCCTCCGCCTAATTTCGCTGTGTTCTGTTCTGTTACTGTGTAGCTGTCAAAAATTATGTCAGAAGAATACGTGCATATAGCCCCGCCGTAAGATTCCGCAACATTCCCGGAGAAGTCATATTTTCGTGAGCTTCCGAGAGTTGTTGCTGACGTTGACTCGCCGCCGACGTAAATCGCTCCTCCGCTGCCTGCCGGTGAAGTTGTTGATTCAGTCTTAGGGCCTGCGCTGTTGTTCGTGAAGTATATTGTGCCTTCCGGGAGCTGTGATGCCTCGTAGACCCATAACGCCCCGCCGTTGCCGTTGCCGGCGGTGTTGTTCGTGAATGTTACTGACGGTGCAAAAGTCATCGTGCTGTATCGCTCTGCGTAAACTGCTCCGCCTGAAGTGCCTGCTGTGTTGTTTGAGAATGTCGCTTCAGTTTCGCCGGTAATATTCAGTGCTGTGAGTCCTCTTCTTGTTGCCGCGAGATAAACAGCCCCGCCATAATCCGCAGTGTTGTTCGTGAATGAAGCAGCCCCGCCGACAGTGAGAGTCGTACCACCGCCCGCAGCAATCGCGCCGCCCTTGCCAGAGTCCGCAGTGTTGCCGGCAAATTCTGATGTCGAACTCGTTATCGTTATGACTCCCCTGTCGCCTGAAGCATAGATCGCCCCTCCGCTGCCTGAAGCCGCTGTATTTTCCGCAAAGCTGACACTTTCACCAGTGATATTTACTCTTGCGCCAGCACCCGCGAATATAGCCCCGCCGTTATTAGTCCCTGTATTTTGCGAGAAGGTTACGCCCGAGCCGCTGACATTGAGAGTGCCGGAAGAAACGTATATAGCACCGCCGCTGTTTGAAGCTGTGTTCTCTGTGAAGCCTGCCTCAGCTCCTGAGATTGTCGTTGTCCCTGAAGCTATGTAGACTGCCCCGCCTCTTTCGGCTGTGTTGGGTGATGATGCTGTTACGCTGTTGAATGTTACATTTGCTCCTACAGTGAGTCCTGCTGATGAATATATTGCTCCTCCGTCGGTTGCTGTGTTGCCGTTGAAAGCTGTGCTGTCCATCGTGGTGCTTCCGCCCGTAACAGAGAGCGCGCCGCCTGAGTATGACTTGTTAGAGCTGAATATAGAGCCGGAAATTGACGCGCTTCCCCCTGTAACAGCGAGTCCCCCGCCGTAATTGTCCGCGCTGCAGTTCGTGAATGTCGTGCTGCTGAATACCGCGTTTCCTGCCCTGACGAGGACTCCTCCGCCGCTGTCTGTCGTGTAGCATCCGCTGAACGTACAGCCCGCAAATGTTACTGTTCCTCCTGCGACTTCTACGCCTCCACCCGATTCGCCCTCGTAAATCTCACTGCCAAGAATGAAGCCTATATTCCTGAATGTTACGCTTGTTCCCTCAGCGCCCGCTATGAAATGCCGTTCTCCTGCTGTCATGATTGCAAGATTTCGGGGCTTTGCGGTTATTGTGAGGTCTGTTATGTCTGAGTACTGAGTCAAATCTACAGGGTTTTCTATCGTGTTGTTCTCAAGCTCAAGAGACACTGTTACGGCTGTCATTGCTGACTGAAGCGACGAGTCATACTCCGCGTCATAATAAGAGGAATCGTACCCATTCGGCATATACTCCGGATGATTCTCTATATATTCCTGCGGGTTTCTCGCAAACTCTATGGCATTCTCAAGCGTGCTGAACGTGTAATTTGTCCCTGAAGGCGCGGGGAATGTTACGACTCCTTTTGTGATTTCCCATGTCTCTGGATCTTCTGTGTATTCTTGCGTAACAGAAGGGTCTGTAATGTAGTCAGTGCCATTCACAGCAAGAATTATCGCAGTGTCAGCCCCGAATGACATGGCCGGGAATATCAGAGCAAGAATTATCCCCGCAAGCGCAAATAGTTTCCTCAATCTTAATTCCTCCTTCCGCGAAATACAAATAGTGCCATTGTGAGAAGCCCCGCAAATCCTAATGAGCATGTGCCGCCGCCCGAACCGCTTCCGCCTATACCCTGAGTGCCTGACTCTGTGTCAGTGTTGACGCTGATGGGATTATCCTGCCAGCCCGCAGGCGCGACAAAAAATGTCATGTTCCATCGGTTATCAAGTGTGCCGTCCCTCACAACAATGTAATTATTCTGCTGAATTACTGAATTGTCAGGTATCACGCTGAGTTCCGGCCTCACTCCGTCCCTTGTTCCGTCCATAAGCATAACGATAAAGCTGACTGTGAGAAGCCCGCTGTAATTGTCCTGCGTAAGTCTCCCGCGCTCCTCGTCAAGAAACACTTTCACAAGCTCGTTGTAATATCCCAGCTTCTTAAGCTCCTGCGTGAGATTCCAAACGTTATCCTCGCCCGCTCTCAGGTACAAATCATACTTGTTCGCAAACATGTCCTCAATGCGTCCTGTGTTGCGCCAGATTTCAAGCATATTGTTCCACCAGGCATTATCGTTTATCAGCGTCACGGGGATGTTGAAGGTGATGTGAAGCGGGAAAATTCCTTCTGACCCTTCGCCCCTCACGCCTGAAGGTATACTCTGGTCAACAGTGAAGTAACACCCCTGCACAACATCATCTGCTATGACATTGCGCTTGATTGAGCTGCCCGAAAATATTGTTGTCGTCGGGAATGCTACTGTTCCGACACCGTTTGTTACTTCTGAGACTGTCTGCTTGAATGTCGTGCTTGCTAGTCTCGGCTCAAATGCTGTTACCTCGAAAAGGTTAAATCTTCCCTCTGAGGCCGCGTATTTGTACGTCTCGCCCAGTCTCCTGCCGAATAATATTTTGTGGTTCAGGCTCAATCCGTAGTCGCCGCCCTGTGCGCTGTCAATCGGGAACAAATGAAGAGGAGTCTTGTTCTGCTCGTTGATGTTGTAGCGTCTGTTGTAAACCGTAACAAGTCCGGGAGCAATGTTGCTTTCAGCCGCAAGCGAAAATTCACGCGGAAGATTCGTCGTTCCCTGCTGCCTGAAAATGTCGAACTTCCATCTTGCCGGAGGCTCTGTCCCTCCGGTGCTGTCGTAATATCTCGCCGCGTAACGGTATGCGGTGTTGTTCGCGATTTCGGTCGTAAGATAATATTCTATCCTCGTGTTGTCCGTGTTAAGGTCATCTACAGGAATGAATACCCATCTGTCATTGCCGAGTGCCTTGCTCTGATTCATCGTCCATGATGCCCGGTCATAAGCGATAATATTTCCGTCAGACAATGAAGAGTCACGCAGGGTCATTCTCACGATGAGCGGTGCTTGTCCGTCAGCCGCAGACCCTGAATAAACGTTTGAGATCACCATCGGGCGCGTTATTGACTGTGATGGCAGGCCTGAAGGATTCTGCTGAACTTTGAACGACTGCACTACAGTGTCATATTTGCTTCTGTCGTTCTGCCTCTCAATGTGGAAGTGATAATCTTTCCAGTATGATACATCACTCGTCTGGTCAGGGTTTATAGTGTTGATGTATGGCGTAAGATTCTCCGTAACAATCGTATCCATTCCCGGAAGAGGCGTGCTTACGTCAGAGTCAAGAGTCTGAGACCTCATGCTGACATCAAAGTTGCCTTCTCCTTCAGTCAGCACATAGAAAAACGTCTGCATGTTCCGATCTGCAACCGTATCAGGCTCACCGTTCACAACATCGACTCTTGCTGTGCCTGCCGTCAAAAGATCCGTTGAGATCATTATAGGCTCCGAATGTGTCGCGCCGAATGTGTCATTTGTATCGTTGATGATTACCCACTGAGAGCTTACACCGCTTCCCGCGAGAACGTCATCAAACTGGTACATTGCCCGGCTGACTCCCGCCGATAACGCTACAACCGCAATAACTCCCAATAGCAAAGCGGCATTCCTTAATCTGTACAAAATAGATTCCTCCTAATGTATTATTTCTCACGTGTTCTGTGAGTTCGTGCACTTCTTCTTGATGCTCTCTCGTTCCTTCCTGCTATTGATGATGACGATGATGACTCCTGACGTGCTGTCCTGCGTGATGCCCTTGCTGATTTCCTGTCTTCCTGCTGTGACTCTTGCTGTGACTCTTGCGGCTCTTCGCGGTTAAGTTCCTCATCTGTTGGGACTGGCTTCGGTTCGGGTTCAGGTTTCTTTACGGGCTTGAAGGGCTTGAACGTCAAATCCGCAGTGATGAGAGACAAACACCGCAGAGGATTCTCACGGGCATAACGGGAGAAGCACCCGATAATCTTCCGCGCAAAGTCTGAGTACTTCTTATCCTCAGCGATAAACGCAAGCTCACAAAGTGCCATTGCCGCAAGCGCATTCATTGACGGAAGCGAGTTCATATCCTCAGAAGTTTTCATGCGCGCAAAAATATTCGGCTCATCTACGGCCATGAAGAGTCCGCCGTTCTTTTCGTCCCAAAAATTTGACGTGAGAATGTCCGCGAGAGTCTGTGAAGTTTTCAGCCAGTCCGATAACTGCTTCTCGCCGGCTCCGAAATGTTTTGCTGACTTGTATAGCTCAACGATTCCCCACAAGAAATAGGCGTAATCTTCCGCTGTTGCCTCAATGCTTGTTTTTCCGTCAATCCATTTCCGAGACCATGTGCCATTTTTGCCGGGAAAATTTTTCGTGATAAATAGTGCTGAACGTTCCGCAATGTCGCGCCATTCAGGAACATCAAATGAGACTGAAGCATGAGCAAGCGCGCCTATCATTAAGCCGTTCCAGTTCATGAGAATCTTATTGTCGCTTCTGAGGGGATAACGTTTGTCCCGGTAATCAAGCAGAATTTTTCGCGCCTCGTACAATCTCTGACCAACTTCAACGCCCTTAATGCCGTAACGCCTCGCAAGCTCCGTAACCGTTGAAGCCTCGTAAAGAATATTCCAGCTCATTTGAGACCCGGCAAGCTCAGAGCCGAAATTACCCGACGGCAGTACAGCATAAGCAGCGCAGAATAATCCCGCGTCCCCTTCCGGCAAAAGCGATTTGATTTCGTTCTCGTTCCACAAGTAATAGCGTCCTTCTCCGTCTGGCGTATCTCCGTCAATCGCTGACCTGAATCCCTGAGAGTATGACGTGCTGTCAGTGAAATCTTTCGTCAGGCAAAATATTATGTCCTCAGCAAAAAGCCTGTGAAATGAATTTTGCACTAACCGCTGAGACATTGAGGCCGCAAGAAGCAGCATAGCATTATCACACAAGAGCTTCTCAAAATGAGGGACTAGCCATTGTTCATCGACAGAGTAACGCGAGAACCCCCCGCCTAAATGATCGTGAATGCCTCCGCGCCACATTCGCCGCAAAGTTATATCTGTCATTGTGAGCGCGTCTGACTTGTCCCGCTTGCTTGCGCCGGAATCCTCTTCAGCCTGTTTCAGCAAAAACAAAAGTTTGTCATGCTCCGGGAATTTGGGAGATGTTCCGAAACCGCCCCAGCGAACGTCAAAGATTGAGCGTATGTCATTGAGTGCCTCATACGCCGTAAACTTTCCGATTCTGCCCGATGACCTGAATTTTTCCCCGGACAAAATGCTCAAGCGTTCCTTCACCATTTCCGCGAGGTCATTCGCTGAACGTTCGACATCATTCCGCTGCATGTGCCAAAGCCATTTGACTCGCGGCAATAATTCCGTGATGCCCGGCATTTGTCCCGTTGTGCGTTTGGGAAGCCATGTTGTGCAGAAAAACGGACGGCCTTCAGGCGTGAGAAAAATATTCAGCGGCCATCCTGCGCTCCCGTTCTGAACCCGGCATATCTCCATGAACAAGTTATCGACTTGCGGCAATTCTTCACGGTCAACAAGCACGGGTATGCATATCTCGTTGAGCATTCCCGCAACTTCTGAGTCGCTGAAACAATCCCGGCCCATCACAGCGCACCAGTGATCAGAGCTGTAGCCTATCGACAGGAACAACGGCATATCCTGAGTCCTTGCCGCCGAAAATGCTTCATCACCCCACGCAAACCACGCAACCGGGTCTTGCGCATGCCTCAGCAGATAGGGACTCGACTCGCCCGACAGATGATTCTCAGGGACAAAAGGCTTCTTCTGTTTTTGGGACAGCGGCTTTGACGGCGAATATGTTTCCTCTGTATATTCCCCGTAAGCGGCAAGAGGCCCTAAATCACTTAGCAGAGTATTAGCAGGTGCCATCCTTCTCAGCTATCCCGATTAATTCGCTCAGCTCGTCAATGCTCTTCCACGCTCCCAACAGCTTGAAGTCCTCGTGCGTGAAATTGCCCTTTGTGATTCCGATTCCCCGTACGTGCGCGCTTATAGCAGTAATAATATCAAGGTCAGCGTCGCCAACGTAAACAGTCTCAGAAGGCTTGACATTCATATGACTCATAAGCTCGTTCATCATGGCCGGGTCAGGCTTGTACGCTAAATGCCCGTAAGGCTCTTCAGCTCCGACAATCACGTCAAAATATACATCAAGCCCGGTGTGCTTCAGCGCGCTTGAAGGATGTTCACGGTTCGACAGCACTGCAAGTTTCAAGCCCATCTCACGCAGTTTTGTCATCGTTGATACTGTGTCAGGGAACGGCCGAATCAACTCCTTCTCAAGCCTCGCGCTTTGTGAACGGTACAGCTTGATCCATTCGGGGCGGTAATCACCTAATAACCCCTCGCAGAATGTCGGAATCGGAGTCGCAATATACTTCATTGTGAGCTCGTGAGAGACTAACGGGAGTCCTTCATGTTCTGCAACGTAATTAAATCCGGCCATGATTGCATAGCTTGAGTCTACGATCGTCATATCGTGGTCAAATACCATAAGTTTTATCACTCGGCTAATCGCTCCTTCTTTAACGCCTGAAACTGTTGCCCATGTTCCTCAAAGTCTCGTTGCGGTTCTGAACATTAAGGTGTGTGTCCGTTCCTGTCGCTGAAACCCAGTATGATTTTGCGTGTGATGACAATGTGCTTATCCAGTTTATTCCGAACATCTCAAGAATCATCGTTACGCCCAAGAAAAGCCACACAAGCACCGCAAGTATAGCTATGATTCTGAGCGAGGCCGATATAGTTCTGTCTGCTGACTGTTCGAGCTTCTTCACTTCGAGTTCGGCTTCTTTCTTTTCGTCGCGGGTCATTCCTTTTTCGCCGCGCCGTATGCTGAATATCTGCCAGAGACTCGCGCCTCCTAACGCCCATTGATAGAGTCCAATTAGGAATACTGTCGCTCCTATGAACGCGAAAAGTATACCCATGATGAGTCCTCCTTTCTTTATGCGTGGATTTTACGTATGATATTATAGCCCCTAAACATAAAAGCAAAGGCTTTCGGTGAAGATTGCTACGGGTAATTTACAGCCCTTCAAAGCAATACTGCCTGACGATGAAGAGAGCCTCATTCAACAGAAGGCGCGAATTGATAACGCCGGAAAATTATTTGCAGATTGAGTCTATCCAGTCGAAAAGCTCCTGAGTGTCATAATACCCGTTATGCCCTTGCCCCCATACTGCTGAAAAATCTACTGTATACCCGGAGTTTTCGAGAGTCAGAGCGAGTATAGCGGGAATCGTCAGAGTAATATCCCTGTCATTAACGCCGTGCCTTATGCGCCAGTATTTAGCCGTGTCAGCATTGTTGATGTAGTCCATAGGATTCATGATTGAAATTGTTGTGAAGTCCGCCATTTTTCCGCCTGCTGTGCTGTGCTTTGACGAGTAGTCCGTGAAGTGCATATATCCGAACAAAGAATTTTCCGCCGAGCTCAGGTCGAATTTGTCAAAAGCCGGGACTCCTTTCTGCCTCACGGGAAAACTTGCTGCATATTTCTTCATGTCCGCGCTTATTACTTTATCTCCGCTGATTTTCACCCAGTCCGCGCTGACTACAGTCCCGGAGTCTATTGCCTTTTGAGCTGCCTGCGCGTAAAGATTGTTCATGTAACGCCTGAATGTTTGTCCCTCTTCATATGTTTCATCGTAATCATAGACTTCAAGGTTCACGCCGTCTTTTGTGAGTCCCAAAGTGTTGAAGTATGACTCGAAATCCTCGCAGAGAGTCGCGGAGTCTTCACCATAACTTGAACCGCCGAATACCCATTCATAAGCGGTGTCAGCATTCTCAAGATTCGTGATTGGGCAGTAACATACGGAAGCAAAAATGTTGTCATCCACATCAGCCGCGCCGAGCTCCTCAAGCCAGTAAACATAATCCGTTGAGTTCCCAGAAGCCCCGAGAAGTGCCGACAAAGCACCCCCGGAACTTACTCCGCATGAAATGATCTTGTCAGTATTTCCCGCCGGAAGACTCGACTTGTTAGCGCGCAAATATCTCACTGCTGCTTTGTAGTCGAGAATTGCCGCAGGCGCAGTGCCGTTCGTGATATTGCGTCCTCTTAGAGCAGGAGAGACAACGACAAGCCCGCGTGAAAGTGCGAGTCCGATAATGTTATTGTCCGACGGTTTCATGATGCCTGCTGACAAATACCCGGCTGAATCATTCGGGATAAATATCGGTGCTGTCTGTGCTGTGTAACCGTTGACGGGCCTGCTGCTGAAATACGGCTCAGGAATGTACACGCTTAACTTCTGGTAATCCGCGCTGACTGGATTCGATACATATACCCTGTTGTTATAGGCTCTGTAAGCGACTCCGTTCACTGTTCCTGTGTCGTAAATCAGTGTGTCAAACGACAGTACATTATCTGCGCTCTCAGTGTCAATATCAACATCACCGCTTGTTTCGGAGTCAGTGCCTTCTGAACCTTCTGAGTCTTCCGGGTCAACGTCATCTGAAGTTTCAGGCACAACAGCTTTCTTTGTTCTTGATGACGAAAAATCTATAGCTTCCCCGGTGCTGTCGGTGTCTTCCTCGTATGCTTGTCCTGCGACATAAAGAACATGGCCGTTAAGATTTATTCCTGATGTATCACAAGTGAGGCTGTCAATATGTGAGTCATCCGTGAGAATCCATTTTGACTCGCTGATTTCGACATAAATTCTTGCGTCAGTGCTTGAAGGATTCACAGCTCCAGTGAAATATGAGTCCCCTGTGAGGTAAATATTCAGGTCTGAGAGATCATCAGCGTAAATATTGCCGTCAATATACTGATCTATTGCTGTGAGATCTACATGGCCGCCGTTTACGCCTGAAGTGCCCCATTGCGATGACTCAGCCCGGAGAAATGCGCCGCTGCTGTCATTGTTGGTTATGTCGACATTATTCAGCGTGATGCTTGCTGCCGAGTTCGTGACGTAGAATATATCGCCTTTTGCGCTGATAATTGAGCCGTCACTCATGATAAATTCTCCCTTGTTGGTTATGGGGTTGCCTGAACCGTCAAGATACATCAATACGGCCTGGGCGCGTGAATTTTCCGTTGAGTGATTAGCCGTAAGATCACAGCTTGTGAGAGTCACGGAGCTTTTGCCGTTTGTGATTACAGCCTGCGATAATCCCGCGTCAAGTTTTGCGTGAGCTGCTGAGATTTCGCCCTGTGCGAGAATGACGGGTGAATTTGCGCCTGATGTCGTGTATTTCCCGCGTACAGCCGTTATTGCTCCGCCGCTCTCGTAGACTCTCATTGCCGGGGACGATCTGCCGGACGTTTCAGCCGTAACATGATTTGCAGCCATTATCCCGCCCGCTGAAGTCATAAGCCCGCTTGAATTGCTGCCTTTTGTCGACACAACGCAGTCAGAAACGATAACGCTTGCTCCTTCACCGTAAGCAAAAACGCCGTGCGCATAATCTCCGCTTGACACGACAAGAGAGCCCCTCACGGTCAGAAGTACTCCTTCTTTTGCGAGAACAGCCGCGTTAATGCCGGAAGAATTAGCCTCTTCACCTTCTGAGCTTCCGTTTTTCGTGAACTTGTAGTGCATGTAGTCAAATTCGCCGTTAGTGAGTGAGATAACATTCTCGTTGCTTTTGTTCGTAATGAGCTCTGACTTCACGTCAATGTCCGATGACTTGAGATAAAGAATCGAGCTGAGTCGTTTTGCCTCGTCGCTTGTGGTGCTGCTGCTTCCTCCGTCATCTTTGCTCCTGTAGTCCATGTTGCACCCTGAACCGATGAACAGAATCATTAACGCTATAACAACTCCGAAAAAATATTTTGCCCTCAAAATTGTAAACTCCTTCCGTTAATATCAATGCAAATTTTCAGACAGAAGACTCATAACGGCCTCCTGCATGTCGCTGACTGAATGAGTCCTTGACCTCGCGCACTCTTGGGCCTGCCTGCCGCAGATGATGCACTTCCTGAACTCCTGACGTGATAATTTTCGGCCATGTTCATTGATTATGTCAATGTCAAAGAGCCGCCCTAACGGTGAAAAGTTTTCAATGCTCACGGCCATGTCCTTTAATGTTTCGGGCTGAACGCTGCGGACCGCTAACAATAATTCGTCGCCGGTGTCCTCGTGAATTTCTGAGCAGTCGAGAATGATTGCTCCGAGACGTGCGAGTCCTTCAAGCAGTAATATCTGGCCTATGTCGAATGCCCTGCGAATAGACTGATTTGTTTTGACCGGGCCGGGAATATTCATTGTGAAAGAAATTAACGGTGAATGATATTTTGTGAGAAAAGATTGCTGATTGTTCGCTCTCATTTCGCGGCGTGAGAGCATCTGCTGTAAAGTGATTTCGTTGCCAGTCATTAATGAAGCCCCCTATCTTTGTGAAAATTATAACAGGGAGCATGATTTGAGCATTGAAATTTTTGCTGACGGAATTATTTTGCGTGGCTGTTTGCTGTTAAGGAGTGATTAAACACGGGGCTTTTGATACGTTAAGGAGCGGGGGACAAAGAATTTTTATCTCAAGCGTAAATCAAATTGCCGGAGAAACTTGCTTCAGTCCGAACATTGCAAGATCAGGATTTTCCGGATCAAAATGATCAACATTTTCACCTCTTTTTTGATTATCTTTTTCCTGTCGTAATGCCTGAAGTTTTCTGTGAAGCACTTCGAGCCACGTATATATTGATTCAAATGGCCTGCGTGCTTGAGCCTGAAGACCAACGGACCACCATTTTTTTCTGTCAGATGAAATATTTGCGGTAATTGTTGAATACAGCGGCAAGTTTCCTATTACAATAAGGCCCTTGCTGGTAAGTTCCGTAATTTTTTCATCAGCTATTCTTGATGGTATTTTTCCGTCAAAACCAACTTTAACGATTGGGAACTGAAATAACTTTTTGTAATCTCCTGCTTCTTGATGTATCTGTGAAAATGGCATCGTTGAATATGAATCGGGACGAACGGGGATAAGTATGAAGTCGGAATTTCGCAGAGCAAGTCTTGTGCGGTCATTGAAACTCGGCGGGCAATCGATTATGATCCAATCCGCCGTAGAAGCAAAATCTTCTTTTGTCAGGACAGTTTTCAGAGTGAAGCGGTTTGTGAATTGGGGTTCATCCTTGAGGTAAGAGACAGACACATTGAAGTTATTTTGTTCGTCCTGCTCAACGGCGAGGACAGTTTTACCCTTCTTGAGGGCGATTTGTGTCAAGATGATTGCGAGGGTAGTTTTTCCGACTCCGCCTTTGCGGTTGAATACGGTTACTTTGATTGCCATACTCGCTTCACTTCCTAATAAATTATTTTATGGATGTGAGAAATTATATCATTATTCTGTGTCATGCCTGAAGTTTTTTGTGAAGCAGTTCGAGCCGCGTATAGAGTAATTCAAATGGTTTGCGAGCTTCAGCCCGAATCCCTACGGACCACCATTTTTTGTGGTCAGATGAAATATTTTCGGGAATTGTTGAGTACAGCGGCAAGTTGCCTATTACAACATAGCCCATGCTTGTAAATTCAGCAATTTTTTCATCAACTACTCTTGTCATAACACTTCCGTTAAAGCCAATTTTAACTATTGGGAACTGGAATAATTTTTTGTAGTCTCCTGCTTTTTCCCGAACTGTAGAAAATCCTCTTATAGAAAAAAGGTCGGGGCGAACGGGAATAAGAACAAAATCGGAATTTCGCAAAGCAAATCTTGTGCGGTCATTGAAACTTGGAGGGCAATCGATTATGATCCAATCGACAGAGGAAAAATAATGTTCATGTTCAATATGTTCAATGGAATTTTTCAGAGTAAATTTATCTTGGAATCTTGGTTCATGCTGAAGGTAAGACATATCTGCGCTGAAATTTTTTTGTTCATCGAGATCAACGGCTAGGACATTTTTATTTTTCATGAGAGCTATTTGGGTTAATATGATTGCGAGGGTAGTTTTTCCGACTCCGCCCATACGGTTGAACACGGTTATTTTTATCGTCATGCTTGCTTCACTCCCTGTATATGAATTATGAGTGTAAAAGTGTACAAAAAAAGAGGAAGCCCAATAAGTGAACTTCCTCTGATTGTCTGTAATCTAAACTGGCAGCGGTTTGCTCTCCCGTACGTACCCCGTACAG
>CAMHMH010000014.1 GCA_946186205.1 uncultured Fretibacterium sp.
CAGCCAGATTACTCGAACTTATCGAGAATGGACGAAGATATTTCCTCTCGCGCCCTCGCAGGTTCGGAAAATCTCTCACTCTCTCTACTCTCGATGCTATGTTCAGCGGGCGCAAAGATTTATTCAGAGGTTTAGCTGCTGAACAATGGGTTAATGAGAAATCTGAAAATCCTTCACCGATTTTAAGGTTCGACATGAGTTCTTTAGGTACTTACAGTAACAGTGATGAACTCAATCTGACTTTGGCGCAGAGGCTTACAGAAACCGCCGATGATTATAGTTTACAGTTAAGATTTAACAATAATAGCGGTGATATTTTTCGTCAATTAATACGCGCACTTTTCAAACGCTACGGCCATGTCGTTGTTCTTATTGATGAGTACGACAAGCCCATACTCGATAATATGTCTGACCTTAACAAAGCTCATGAAATGCGGGAGGTTCTCCGTTCATTCTATACAGTGCTGAAAAGCTGCGATGAATACCTGCGCTTTGTGCTTATTACTGGAATATCGAAGTTCAGCAAAATGGGCGTGTTCTCCGCCATGAATAACCTTGAGGATATTTCTATGGACAAGCGTTTCGCTGATATTACTGGTTACACTCAAAGCGAGCTAGAATACTACTTCGCTGACTGGCTGAACGCTGCTGCTAACGTTATGAATATCAGTCATGATGAACTTCTTGTGCGCTTAAAGAATTACTATGATGGCTTCAGCTTCGATGGTAGAACTAGGTTATATAACCCGTTCTCTATCCTGCAATGCCTGAACAAGGGAGAGTTACGCAATTATTGGTACACCTCTGGCTCTCCAACTTTCATTGTCAAATACATGAAGGCACACCAGATTAGCGACCCGGAAGAATACCGCCACATTGAAGTTTCTTCTGATTTCGCTGATACTCACGAAATTGAACACTCTACTCCCGAAAGTTTCTTGTATCAGAGTGGCTATCTCACTATCGAGAAAAGCCAGAGCGATACTTTAACTCTCGACTACCCTAATGAAGAAGTCAGAAAATCTCTCGTCCGCATGTATCTTGATGAAATCTATCACGTCAAACGCTATATCTCTCTCGGTAATCAGTTGTGGGAAGCTCTCACAAACGGTGATATTACACAGGCTGTTGAACTCTATAACACTGCTATTGCCGGGGTTCCTTATGATGATTTCCCTAACCGCAACGAATTCTGGTATCGCTCGCTTTTCATTATGTTGCTCAAGGGAGCGGGCGTTGTATCATATGCAGAGGTTCATACTTTCAGGGGACGCAGTGATTTGCTGCTCCACTTCAATAACCTTACTATTGTGCTAGAGTTCAAATTCGCTCAGAAATCTTCTCTGGTCGAAAAGATGAGAGCTGAAGGTACACAGCAGATTAATGACAGAGATTATGCGAAAAGTTATGCTTCTGATGGGCGCAAAGTTATTACTGCTGTTTTAGTCGCCGATGATGAAAAAAGACAGTTAGTTGCTGAGTAACTGTGCAATGTGGAAATAAAACATAAAGGCTTTCAACAAGGCGAAATAGTAATATAGCCTGATCTGAAAATGAACACAAAAAATCTAGGACAAGCATTATGTGCTATAATTACATTTGAAAACAGTATCCGCACATGGCTTTGTGGTTATGTGCCACTAATCTTATCTTGTCCTGTGCAAATTATATCACAGTACAGATAAAGGTTATTGTTGTGTGCGCTTATTTCATCTTGAAATTTAATGCACTGGACACAGGATAATGCTATACAGTAGCATCAAATCATCAAGAACAAATAAATACTTCTCTAGGAGGAAAGGCTGTGAAATGTTCTAAGTTAAATATAGTCTTGCTGTTATTGGCAGTTATCTTTTCATTGGCTATCCCGTCATTTGCCGCGAAACGTAAAGTTCCGTTCTATGGCCGTATCACTGGCTCAAATGTTAATGTCCGCGCACGTCCAACCAAAAAAGCAAAAGCAGTATACCAGCTTAACAACAATAACAATGAAGTAGAAACACTTCTTGTAACAGATGTACATCATGGCCGGGACGGAGACTGGTACAAAATAAAAGCCACAGTGATACTTTACACGGAAGATATTTCTATAGACAGTACAGAAGGTTGGGTATTCGGGAAATACGTTGCTTACGACAAACCTTATGACGGCGAACATGATTAACGAAATTTCAGGAGGTGCAAATATGTTCAGCAGTACGCGCAAAAAATTATGCTGTGCGTTGTCTTATCTCGTGCTTATGTCTGCTTTCACTTCAGGGGCTGAGGCATGGTACTACAACGACAGCGCAACAAATGACGGAAGCAACGAGCAGAGAGCTTATCTCATCAATGACACCGAAAACTTCAGGCTATTCAGGGACAGGATTAACTCAGGCTTAGACGAGGCCGGAAAATATTACAAGCTCACAAGCAATATTGACCTTAGTTCTGATACTGACTGGGATCCCATCGGTTATGATGAGAATGACGGAACTTATATTTTGACGAGTAATACTCACGTCTTCAACGGTCATTTTGACGGAGACGGCCATACTGTTATGGTTAGCATTGACAAGCGCGGAAGTACATCAGCTAGTACTTCATACAATCACGGAATTTATGCGGGGCTTTTTGGCATTGTAGGAAGCATGAAAATGGGACAGGACACGGCTTATATCCGAAATCTTAATGTTACCGGTACTGTCAGGGCTTCTGTGAAAGCAAACAGAGAACACGAGGTTTATGCCGGCGGGATTGCTGTCGCTACTTCATATCAGTCGAGCATAGAAAACTGCACTTTCAGCGGCGATGTCATAGCAGTGAACGAGGATAATAATATTGTCGCCAGCGATGGTACAGTTTCACTTGCAGGGGGTATTGCTGCGTATACTAACAACGGCTCAATAACAAGCTGCGAAGTCAAAATAGGCTCTGTCGTTTCAGCAAAAGATTACAAGACATACTCCTCTGAATATTCCAGAGAGATTTACAGCAGCTTTGCGGGAGGAATTGTGGCTTATGCCTTAGACAGTGATGAACTGATCGAATGCACATCACGCGCAAGGATTCTCAATGCTGACATCAAGGGCGGTATTGCAGGCTTCGCAAGAATATCAGCAATACAGGAAAACAAATACAGCTCTGCATTATGGGGACTTGGCGGCTACGAAGGCGGCGGCTATGCTATGACTCAAAGTGATTACGGCTGTATGTATGATCCCATCTCAATCACAATACTGACTAAGACATTACCAGCAGCAACAGCGGGACAGAGTTATGAAGCAACACTAGAAGCAAGCGAAGTCAAAAATGTAGTCTGGGAATTAGCGGGCGGGACTCTTCCTTCAGGATTAACACTTTCTGAGACTGGCGTGTTAAGCGGCGTTCCGTCTTCTGTCAGCAACAGCAGCTTTGACATACTCGTTTACGTATCAAGCGCACCAACTGTCAGCGATATTGCTACATTCTCGCTCGCGTCAGGCAGCACGCCCACTACGCACGAAACACCTCAGCAGGGCACAACGTCAGTCAAGAACAGTAGCGGAAACAATTGCAACTCAGGCGCAGGAATTTCGGCACTGATGTTATGCGTTTGGGCTATATGGAAAAGAAAATAATATCACGCAGACAATACAGCCTCTTGAATTTTCAGGAGGCTTTTATTAATTCGAGGTAATTTTATGAACATAAAGTGTGAAGTATGCGGAAGTTCAGATATTGTCAAGCATAGCGGCATGTTCATATGCCAGAGCTGCGGAATGAAGTATTCTCTAGACGAAATAAAAACTATGCTCGCTTCTGCAAAACAGAGCAAACCGCAAGAAAATACTGAGGAGAAAATTAATACACAGGACGAATTGCAAAATCTTTATACTCTTGCGCGACGAGCTAAAGATGAAGATAATGAAGACAACGCGGCAAAATATTACAGCATGATACTCGTAAAAGATCCTGAAAGCTGGGAAGCTGCCTTTTATTCGGAGTACTTCAAAGCCACCGGATGCCGTGTCATGGACATATCTTCTGCAATTACTTCACTCAGCAGCTGTACATCTTCCGTTTTCAAACTGATCAGGAAAAACGTAGCTTCACAAAATGAACGCTCAAAATACTACGAGGAAGTTACTTCAAAAGTAATTGATTTAGCTTCTATGATGTACCAGACAGAAAAAGTACGCTGCGATAAAACCGTAAAAAATATCGGCAAAGAAACCCTGATGGATGCCGCCGGGGGATTTAGTTCTATTACCAGCAACCTTTATGACATCAGAGCGCAGAACGAAGCAAAAAGTGATTTCAGGAGCGTAACGCTGAGAATAGTTATATCGCTCACTGAAATGGCGGACAGCTTGAATGAAATCGGAGAAGCACCGCAAATCGCTGTAAACTCATGGAAAGCAGCCGTAAATATGTTAGTGGACTGTTTCAAGAAAAAGGCACTCAAGAATGAACTGTATACTTCTTTAGTAAAACGGATAATGGATAAGGATCGGTCTTACGCGGATCCCTTGACGCAGGAGACACCGTTAGATAAATTCAAGTCGAAATTCAAAACGTATTTTTCCGCACCCGATACGCTTTTCAATCCTCCTGAAGGAAGCGATGTATATACAGTGGCAGAAACTTGGAAAGCGTCAATCTCCACTGCAAAAAAAGAATTCATTTCCCAATCCGCAGATTTTTTAACTCAGGGAGAAAGCGAAAAATCTCTGCAAGAATTATTGACCTCATTACGATACGGGGAATTAAGTAAACTTTTCAGGGCATTAATTCCTGACATTTCGGACGAAACGAAAATCACAAAGGCTGTGAAAACTTTTCTTGAGGTCAGCGAAATTTTTGGAACCACAAAAGACGAAGGAAAAGAATTGCTGTCAAAAATCTCAAAAAATAATATAGAAGTAGTCGGCAGGAAAGGATGTTTCTATGGTATATGCTGGTTCTTCGCTATAGCTTCTGTTATAAACTACATGTCAGAATCAGGCAAGTCAGACGCTTTAATCATCGCCGCTGTTGCAGCCGTACTAATTGTAATAATGTTCCTACGGGGAAAATCCAGACAAGCAGATGCTGCCATTCTTGATCAAAAATTAGAGAATTTTCTCAATCCTCAAAAAGCAAATAAGAAAAGCGAGCCTGTAATTTCTGCTCCTGTGAAGAAATTACCGCAAAAGACATCGGGAGAAGTTTTGAATACGAGAAAAACAGAAAAAGAAAATCATAATATACCCGTATCAACAAAATCGCAGATACTAGTAAAAAAGGGCTTGGAATTACTTAAACAATCAGATTTCGTTTCAGCAGGGCAAATTTTTGAACAGGTACTCGCCCAAAATCCTAAAAATTCAGCGGCGTATGTAGGCAAACTAATGGCAAGAATGAAAGCTAAAAACGTCAATGAACTTGTTGCTTTGCCCTTTCGCCTCGAAAATGATGAACTCTTCCGCAAAGCTCTCGAATATGCAAATTCTCAAATGAAAGAAACACTCAGGAAATATATTCAGGCTAACAATGCTAAAAACTCCCGAAGCCTCAAAAAGCAATAAAGTTATACAGCACGGATAAAATATTCCCATCATGGCTCAAAGTACAGATTACATTGAACTGGCAAAAAAATTATTATCACTGGCTCAGAATGGTAACGTGCAGGCACTTTATCAGCTCGGTGTTCTCTTCAATGACGGCAAAGGAGTTCCTAAAGACTACAGCAAAGCCGCTCAGTGTTACCGAAAAGCAGCGGAGCATGGACATCAAAAAGCACAGCTATATCTTGGCTTGCTTTACCAGAACGGGCGCGGGGTTGAACAGGATTACAGGCAGGCGGCTCAATGGCTTACTAAATCAGCTGAACAAGGCGAACAAAAAGCGCAGTATTTTCTAGGCGTTCTTTATTACAGGGGATTAGGCGTTGAACAAGATAACGAACTTGCTGAACACTGGCTCGAACTTTCAGCGCAGCAGGGAAACAACGATGCTCAGAAGCTGCTTGATGAAATTCTCAGTCTCGATATGCTGAAGCTACTTGATGATGATTTTGTTGATGAAAGCACTGAAGGTAAAAATATATCACATGACGAAACGCAGAAGACTTCTTCACGTTCAGCATTAGGATTAATTTCAGCGGCGGTTTTGGGAGTTGTGCTTCTTATCGCGGCGGGCGGTGCAGGATATTATTTCTTCATTCGGGACTCAAAGCCGGATAATAATTTGCGCGGCTCAGCTCCTAATGTTGCAGATGACAGCTATGCGAGGGAAAATAACAATATCACAGATGATATTCCGATGAATATTGATGTCTTCAAGCTCGCGGAAAAAGGAACTCCTCAGAAGCTCCAGGACGCTGTGAATCAGGGCGCGAATTTCAACGTCAGCAGAAGTTTATTTGATGATCCTGACGCTGATACTGACGGCTGGTTATTCGAGGAAGGCGAGACTCCACTTCACAGGGCTGCGGCTTTCAATCAAAATCCTGACAGTATAAAATTTCTTGTTTCACTTGGGCTTGATGTTAACGCTCAGGCTTCAACAGGCACTATATCTTCAGGGACTCCTTTATCCTGCGCTGTGGAACACGAAAATGTCCAAGCTGTCAGAGAAATTCTCAGGGGCGGCGCTGACCCCGACAAATATACATCGTCCGGCAACATGTTTCAGCTTATGGCTTGTTCAGGAAGCAGTAACTATTCTGCCATGAAAGATATTACAGAAGCTCTCATAAATGCGGGCGGGCATATTAACGGCTATGAAGAAATCGGGAATGCTGAAAATTTACTGCTGCCAAGAAGCAAATGGAAAAATTCTAATCCCTTAGACAACTTCACCGATGACTTGTCTAATTACCAAATGCACACACTGCCTTATGCTTGGACTGCGCTTAGTCTTGCTGTAATTTATGACAATCCCGGAATGGTTAATATTTTTCTTGACGCGGGAGCGGATCCCAATATAACAAGCATAGAGGGAAAAACAGCTTCCGATTACGCGCAGGAACTTCCCAAGAATGCAAAGCTCAGAAAATGGGAGGCTTTCAGCAGGCTCAAGAGTGTTACAGCAGTCAAAAAGCCAAGTAATTATGACACTATCGACAGCACAAGCAGAAAACAGCTCGATAAGCTCATCAAAGCCAAGAAAGTCCCGGATTACGTGAGAGACAGCGGGCATTTCTACTTCAATTCAGTCTACAGGGGGGGATTTGTTGAGATTAACGGCGAAAATGTAAGGCTTCGCTCGCAGCCTAATACACAGTCAAGAGTAATCGCTTCAGGCAACAATGCAATGTGGATTGACGGACGATACACATACTATCTTGGTGAATGGACAAGCCCAAAAGGTGAAAGATGGATACTTGCAGATTACGAAGGCTACAAGAATGGAAAACGCGCAAAAACTCAGCCCGTATGGATATTCGGACAGTATACCGAACTTAGAACAAAAGAAGATTTTGAAGAAATGGTACGTATTGAATTTACCAACTAAATTTTAAGGAGGAAGTTTTATCATGATGAAAAAACTTTGTGCAGTTGTATTTCTAGTTACGGCAGTGCTTTGTGTTCCGTCTTTTGCCCTCAGCGATGCGGAATACCGCACCATGATGAAGAATCCCGATTTTGCGCGGGCTGACAGAAGACTCAATGACACGTGGAAGAAAGTCAGCAGGACTCTTTCAGGCTCTGCACTTCAGCGGCTCAAAGAAAACCAGCGCGAATGGATTTCCGTTGGCAGGGATGCTTCAGCAAAAGATTTCCTCGATGATTACTCGCGTGTTGAAGCATACACCATCGCAACGGACTTGCGCGCCGATGAACTTCCGAAACTGGCGCAAAGTCTCTCTGCTTCGGCCAGCAGCAGCGGCGTTCAAGGCTCATATGTCAGGAAGGAACACGGTGAGGAAACAGCATGGCTCAATGTCAGAATGCTGAACAGAAAAACTTCGCAGGTTGAAGTTGAAATCTCCGCTGTATCGCTCAACAGTTCAGGGTTCGCAAATACAGGTGAATGGCGCGGAAAAGGCAGAATCAAAAACGGCGTTCTCAATATCTCGGACGGAGACGGGAATATCACGATTATTTTCGAGAGCAGCGGCAGAGTCAGGGTTGAAACTTCTGACTTCTCAGAGTATACCGGCATGGGCGTTGATTTTGACGGAACATATTTCAGGGATAAATAGCAGCGGAAGCACGGCCATGAAGAAAACTTTTTGCGCGTCAATAATCCTAAGACTGATTCTCATTTCGGCGCAGGCTTTTGCACTCACCGACTCAGAATACAGGGTCATGATGAAGAATTATGATTTTGCACGGGCTGACAAGGAACTTAATAGTACGTGGAAGAGAATCAGCAGGACGTTATCAGGGGCAGTACTCGAACAACTCAGAGAAGAACAGCGCGAATGGCTCAGAACAACAAGAGATAACGAAGCGGACACTCTCATTGACGAGGGATTTTCACGCTCTGAAGCATATGCTGAAGCTACACAAAAGAGAACACACGAGCTTCTCAAGGCTGAATTTCTTTACGCTCCCGCTAAAGGGGTACAAACCTTCTACAAACACAGGGACTCAGAAACTTGGCTGAGAGTCCGCATTCTTAACCCCAAAACAATGGAGACGGAATGCAAATTCTTCCTGCTCTGGACTGACGGCAATGGGCACGAAGCTATTGCGGAATTGAACGACAGGGGAAGAATCATAAACGGGGTCTTCACTTTTTCCGACAGAAAGTATGACAGCTTCACCATAACGATTGTCTTCAGGCGCGATGATGATACCGTTGAAGTTACTGCTAATGATTCGGCACGCTTTCACATTGGAACTGATGATCCCTTTGAAGGGTCTTATCACAAATTCACTGCTGAATAATAATCTTCTCAAGCATAAACCTGAAAAGAATGCCGGGATTTCCGGCATTTTTTTATGATAATCTGAAACTTGTCAATTTCTTCCTTAATGAAAACACCGAACCTAACATAAGCAATACCGAAAGGAAAAACACCCTATATTATGCTGAAGAGCTACCGGAAAACTCAAGGCTGAAAAACTCAAATGCCTTCAAAAGTTTGCAGAACGCGACATAAAGACATAAAAAAGCATAACATCAGCAAAATATTACGAGAGCGCAAAATATCTCAATTACATTCTTGCGCTGAACAGAGTCCCGGACTATATCAGGAACAGCGGAAAATTCTTCTGCAATTCTGAGCATTTGAAATCATCAGGTGTTGTGACGGTAAAAGGCTCAAATGTCAACATGCGTTCACAGCCTAACACAAAAGCAAGAATTATCGCCAGCATTAACGAAAATCAGCCTTCAGAATTCCCCACATACACGGGCGAATGGACTACGCCTAAAGGGGACAAATGGATTCTTGCTGAATATTACGATGAAAACGCAAAGAATTACGCTTCGGCATGGATTTCCGCAAAGTATGCCGACATAATAACGGGCGAAGAATACGCGATAATTTCTGACGGATTTGTTGATGATGAAGAGTTTGCTCCGCAACTGACGCAGAAAAAACGGACAATAACACCACAGGAAATTTATTTGCTTTCGGCTCATTCGGTGCAGGAAGACAACAGACACAGAATAAATCATCAGCGACAAACACGCCGAATCAAAAGAGAATTACCAGTCATCAATGGATGTGCGCTTTCTACGGAAGAGATACCAGCAGGAAATATGCCCAAACCCGGAAATTCATGTTCAAAGAATCCATTCGGCAAAAAATTTCAAAATAGGTAATGACTCGTAAATAAGGGTAAATTTCCCCCGAACTGACCACTTTTGAGATTTTTCCTTTTTCGTCATAAAATACTTTCACTTCTTTACTCATTACTTCTTCTCATAATAGGGGATCATTGTGCTTTACGGATATGCTCGCGTCAGTACTTATGGTCAAGCAAGGGATGGCAACTCTCTTGACTTCCAAATTCAAGCTCTTCGCAATGCTGGGGACTGTTCAAATTTTCTCCAATGTCTTCTACGATTCTAAAAACGCTCTCCATCAGCTTAATAAACTCTTGAACGTTATTCACTCAGGCTACACTCTCATCTTCACTAACCTCAATCGCATTGCTCACTGTCTCATTCAAGGTCTTCAGATTTGTAAAATTGACAAACGCTCAGGGTTAAGGACAGTGTACGCAATATTAATAACTTTTTCATAAGTCTTCAAGCTAAACGTTTATGATTTCTCCTTCACCTGCCTTCACACTATCTTTCCATCTCTCAAAAGCATTGACAGCTATCTTTCTTATAGTATAATTGCGTGGCTTTAATAGGAGAAAAGGCTCTTGAGCTTATCGCTATCTCCTAAAAGTGCATTCACTAAAAACTTCATACATCCTCGCGCTACAGAAATATTATTGGATTTTATTGATTATTACATAAATTATTTATCCCAATATTAATTTCAAAAAATTGAGAGGCCAAACGCTGGCACACACAATATTTACATCTATTAATCTCACAAGGAGGTAAATATGGTACTCGATGAGTATGATGAGTATGATGAGTATGAAATGAATTTATTGTACATTGCTGCTGACGTTGCTGAAAACGGGGATGCTGAAGCACTCTTTAGACTCGGAAAAGCTCACATGAACTCGTATTCAGAAGAACACTACAATCCAGAACAGGCAGAGAAATTTCTGCGCCAAGCAACTGAACTCGGTCATATAGGAGCTGAAGCAATGCTTGGCTCTTGGCTCCTCGACAACGGCAATCACGATGAAGGCATAAGACTCCTTACTGAGGCCGCTGAAAACGGCGACTCTTCCGCTCAAAGCAAACTAGGAACATACTACCACTTCAGAAATGATGACGAGAAAGCAGTCAAATGGCTTGAAAAAGCTGGGAAACATGATGAATACGCTTATTACCTGCTTTCAATGTGCTACGAAAACGGACACGGAGTCAAGAAAGACATCCGCAAAGCAAAGAGAATGTGGGAGGAACTATCCGAAAAAACTCCTTACGGAGACGCGGAATTAGGATTTCTTTACCTCAATGGTGAAGGCGGATTCAAACAAAATTACCGCAAGGCTGCTGAATACTACACACAAAGTATCATCAAATCCGATCCCGGTGATTTCATCTACCTCGCTGAAATTTACAAAGAGGGCGGATATGGTGTACCCCAGAATCTCAAAAACGCTTACCTCTGCTACTTCCTCTTCGACCTCTTATTTCCAGATGGGCATTTAATCCGTGGGTACATCAACGACGAAGTAAAAGAGGAAATGAAATACCTCTCAGACGTTCTCAGCGCATGTAATGGCGGGCGCAACATTGAGGAACTCCGTGAAGAATGGCTACCACAGCCTATTCTACAGATTCTCAAGAGCTTACTGCAAAGCTAAGTACTAAACAGCAGAAAAATTTGGTTCGGGATAACTACTATGCTATTCCGAACCTTCCCTCTATCCTCACTCTCAGGTGAACTACCCCCGCTTGTAGAAGCGGGGGCTTCCTAATTCTATGAGGCTGCGACACAAATCTTGCAACTCATGTTGTCTTACGTCCTCTCCAAAGGCGTTAATTCCCTGCGTCCCACAGGTATGTTTCTTACTCAGCAATATCATATTACGAGCCGCGTGTATATCTCGGTCTTCTCTATATCCGCAGGGGCATTCATATACCCTGTCTGCTAACGTTATGTCCTTCTTCAGTTTTCCGCAACATGGGCAATATTTCGTGGTTGGCTCTCTCGATGACAGTACTGTTACTCGCTCATTATTTATCAGTTTCGCTTTTACTAATCCTAACACTGAATGTTGCACTGTACGGCCAAACAAGCCTTTATGCCAGCCGGAAATATTTTCATCCTGCATATACACTCGTTCATGCTCTAAAAGCTCATGCACAATTTTATTCGCAACATCTTTTTTACAGCTCGTTAATTTCTGATATGCTCTGTGTAACAATTTTCTAGCTTTGTACCGATTGCTTGAACCCTTCTTACGCCGGGCTATCAATCGCTGGCATTTCTTTATCCGTTCACTTTCTTCAATCAGCACTTTGTATTTCTTACCTTCCGATGTCGTTATTGAGGTCTTGATTCCCATATCTATACCTATTTCAGACTTATATTTTTTCTTTTCACCTCCCTTGTTCTGGTATGTTGTTACCGCAAGATAATAGCCATCAGGAAGATTTAATAGCTTGGCATTGGCTAATTCTATTCCGGGGATATTCCAGAACTGATTTGCTCCTTTTATCCGTATGCGTTCCTTGAAACCTTGAAGTCCTATGTGATTTTTATCATAGAATCTGTACGTTACACGGTGCTGCTGAAGGTTGATTGACACATAATCCGACTTATAGCGCAAATTACCAACAGTATGATTATGTTTCTTCAAAGCTGCAAGAGATTTCAAGCTGTGCTTTATGCCCTGAATGACTGACTGCTTCATCTGTGAGGCTAAATATTCAAGCTCATGGGTTACAGGCTGCTTGTCTTTGTCCAGCCCCTGAACTGTATGGGTTGTTGTATCGTAGTCGTTAATATAGTGGTCATGAGAGAAGGTTAGAATATCATTATAGAGCCATTTAGCCTCGACAAATAGCATTTTGAGGTGAGTTTGCTGGGCTTCATTGAGGTGAGAGATGTCGATTTTTACACGATATACCCGGCATACCTGACTCTTGCGTTTTTCGCGGGTCAGTTTGCCTTGTTCGCGTATTCTATTGTTTTTGGCTAATCTCTCTTCCTCTGTCATATGAATATTATATCTTATTGCTTATTGGCGCAATTCATCTCCCACTTGTAGAAGTGGGAGTCTTCTTGCGTGAAAATAATAAAAACTCCAAACGAAAATTTTCTGTTGGTGTCCTTCGCTCTAAAGTTTCAAGAGTTTCATCAGGTTCATCTTCCTCAACTTCTTGGGAGCTTTCTATTTCCTGAATGTGAATCTGCTGCTCTATCATTTCTTCCGTTATTTCTGTTTCAAGAGCTTCAATTCCTGCGCCTCAGATTTCTTTCCATTCTGATGCTTATTAAGCACGCCTAAGATAACTAGAGCTACGAATGCAGTTAGTATCTAAAGAGTTTCAACATAAGCTGCTGAAAAACCTTCAACGACCCTGAATAAAACGTATCTTATTCATCGATTCAACACCAACAGAAAATAGAGCTAACTGCATTTCAGATTTCTTAATTTCGCACTCATTAAATCTCTTAAATCTCTTGCTCCTTTCTTCAGTCATAGCAAGGGTTTACAAAGAGATTTAATTTCAATACCAAGTAAATCTCTTAAATCTCTAAATCTCTTCAGTCATAGCAAGGGTTTATGCCACTCTTGATAAAGAAAAGTCAAAGGCTAGATATAAATCTCTAAAATCTCTAATAACACCAAAGAAGAATTTTCTGTTGGTGTTTTTTTATTAAAGGGATTTAAAAATCTCTAATCTATATCGATGAGAACTAAGTTTATTAGCTTTTTTGTAATCTCTGCAAATCTCTTGTTAAATCTCTTTTCCTTCTTGGTGTTACTAAAGAGATTTAAGAGATTTACGCAGAGATTTGATCGAGAGATTTAATTTGCCTTCATAAACCTTGATGGCAACTAAAGAGATTTAAGAGATTTAGAGATTTACACTTATGTATAACAGTGTACCCGTCACCTATCTGCATGAGGCTCAAGCAGCAGAACATCATATAAAGGCTGATGATAGCTAAAGAGATTTAGAGATTTGAGTGTGTAAATCTTTCTGTTGGTGTATTGTTCAAGAGATTTCTCCATATAGAAGTATAGGGTATGTGAAATTGTAAAGTATGATGAACACTAAAGAGATTTAGAGATTTAGTCAAGAGATTTAGAAATCTCTCTGTAAACCGTTGATATGACTAGAGAGATTTAAGAGATTTGCAGATTAAATCTCTTGCATATTAGCATCGTCAATGTGAATTTGTCTGTCATCATTTTCTTCCTTGTTATCGTTGTCATCATTGAGATATAGTTCAGTGAGAACATATTTTCCGTAACCGAGCTTTAATGTAATGCCCTCAAGAGTGAGTTTGCGAATTCTAGTTTTGAGAGAGTGATAGTTGCATGAAATCTCTTCAGCAATTTCTTTTGGAGTAGCACCTTGAGTACCTTTCTCCTTGAGGAAATCTATAATGAGCTGTTCATCTTCGGAGTGTTTTTTCTCAACTTTGCCTGTGATGTTCCATCTGAAATTCTCGAACTTGAGAGCTAAATCTCTTTCTTCGCACATTCTTGAAGTGATGTGCAGAACAGCACTCATGCCCTCAGTGAGACCATCAGAAACTCTGTCGCGCTGCAAAGCAATGATGGTATCAGCCGCTCCCGCAATAGCATTAGTACCGCTGACCTTGTTAATCCAGTCAGCGGCCATCCCCTTGTTGAAGTGGTGAATGACCATGATAGCGACATGGTATTTGTCTGCGATTGCTTTTATTTCCGAGAGCGTCTGATACTCTTCCTTATATATATTTCTGTTTGGAGTAGGCTTCCTGAACTTTTCGAGAGTATCAATGATAACGAGCCGTGTATCGGGGTGTTCATCAAGATACAGAGCGATATACTCAAGTCCGCCCTCCTCCTGTTTGGGGAATTGAGTAGAGATAGTAATGTTGCTGTCCTCTAAGTCCTCGTTAGTAATCCCCATAGCGAGCAATCTGCTTTTTATTCTCGGCTGAGTATCTTCATAAGCGAGATACAGAGTACTTCCCTTTTCAACTTCGATGTTGCCGAAAGCATAGCCACCAATGCCGATAGTAACAGCGAGGTCGAGAGCGCACCAGCTTTTGCCAACTTTAGGATTGCCAGCAAAGACAGTGAGACCTTCAGGAATGAGGTTAGGAACGGCCCATCTGATAGGCTTGTATTCAGTGTTGAGGATCTCAGCGGCAGTAGTGAGAACACTCTTTATGTCCTCAAGAGATTTGGGTTTATCCTGCTGATTTCCTGTTGGAGCATTATCATCTTTCACAGCACTCATTCCTTTCTTCTCCTGAGTTATAAGTTCATGCGTGTGTTCGTGATTGATTTCTGTAGTCTGAGGATTGTTGACAGTAACGAGAGGAGTAATATCAGCAATTTCAAGATGATTGAGGAAGACCTTTTTTGCGTTGACGAAGCCATAAGCGCAGTAATAGTCGTTCCAGTCCGAGCCTTTAGAATCTTCAAAGAAAGAAGGAATGATGATACCATCAGCAAGATTGTCTTTGATGAGGCTGGAAGCGTAAAACAGTCCAGGGTTAGTAGCGTTTATTTTTCCGTTTTTGAGCCTTTGTTCATTCTTAGTGTCGTTGTCAGCGCAGATGAAAATTTTGTTGCTGGGGTACTTTTTTCTGAGAGAACGTGCGACACTGGAAAGGTTGCCGCAGTTCATAGCGCAGATAACGGGCAAATCATTGTACTTGCCGTTTTCGTTAACGGTGAAGGTATGAATTGAAATTCCAGTGGCGAGACCTTCGCAGAGTAGAATAGGCTTATCAGGCGATATTTTTCCGATGGTGAAGAAAGCTCCTGAAGTTGAAGTGCCGCCCGCGAAGAGTTTTTTGCCGTCCGGGAAGATGTACTGAAGAGATTTGAAGTTGCCGTGAATATCGTAGAGAGGAACGAGAAGTTTACCCTCAGCAACTCTGAGACCCTGAACGGAAGGAATGTTTTTAGCGGTGAGATACTGATGTTCAGTGAAGGAAGAGTTAGCACGGCTGTATACGCTGAGAGCGAGACGAGTAGCTCTGATAGTGAGAGCTTTAATTCTAGCTTCAGTAGCTTTCTTCTCTTCAGCTTTTTTCTTGGCGTATGCTCTTTTCTCTTCAGGAGATAACGTTTTCATCTTGCCCCTGAATGAACCAGTAACTTTGAGGTCATTTCTCCAGTCCTGAAGAAACCAAGAAGGTCTGCCGTCTAAGTGGATAATATATGCGCCGCTTTTTTTTGAGCTGATTTCGTCATGTATCGTATATCTGTGTAAGTGTCCGTCAGTGCGTAGAGTAATATCGAATTTAGGTTCAATGTCTAAATTCTTCATATGTGCTAAAACTTGCTCTATAACTTTCTGTTCGGGTACTTCGTTGTATTCGTACATGTTTGTTCCGTTCCTCTCTGTTTTTGTATTGTTGGTGTTATCTTTAATTTTCTTTGTTTTGTGGTAAAATAAGGGCTAAACAAAAGGGGTTCGGAGCCTATAGCCAAATAAGCTCGAGCCTCTTTTTGTTATTGTAGCATGAAGCGTGAAAATTGTAGTGGGACGGATTGAATGAGAATCTTTTACGCTACAAGTCAGATTATGTGTCAATCAATCTTAAACAGCACCGAGTAACATACAGTTTTTATGATGAATATCATATAGGCATTCAGGGTTTCAAGGAACGGATAAGGATAAAGGGAGCAAATTGGTTCTGGAATATACCAGATATGTATCCACGCTGATGCGACTTTATTATGAAAGTGTGTCGCTCGTCTCCGGGCGCGTCAACTTTTGAGCGTTCCGAAAATATCTTGTCCAGAAAATATAATATCTGCTTGCTGTATACGGGCGGAAATCCTGCCACAAATACTAACATGTCGCCGGGTTTGGTTATATTCTGCTCTACATCTTTCACGAGCTGGGCAGTCTCATTATTTCGTCCGATGTTACTACTGCTCGCTGAACGAAAATTCTCACACACAGTTTACTTGATACACCTTTTTGCTAGGGTGCAAAAATCGTCCACCTGTATGATTATATACCTTGAACATATATATGAAATGTATGACGTGAATTAAATATATGATTTAAGGAGAGAATAGAAATGTCGAGTACATACAAAAAGATGTTTAATTTGTTGATGGAATCCTCGTTATATACAGCTCTGAACAAAAAAGCGGCGCAGGAGCAAATTAAAAGCGGTAAGCGGGTAAGCGTAACAAGCCTAATAAATCAGATATTAACGGAATATGTTAGAGAAAGAGAGGAATAAAAAATGAGACTTTATGTTTCCGACCAAGCAGGTCAAAGTAGTAATTGTGTATATCAGTATTTAGTCGAAGTAACAGAAATATCAAGTCTTTTGTTCGCTGTTAGCGTGGATTATGTTTGTGCGGAGTATAAAGATAATTACAGGGCAACAAAGAATTTTATCCGAAGTAATTGCGTTGGAATGGATTTAGATAATGAGCATTCAGATAATCCCGATGAATGGAAAACTGTTGAAGATGTGAAGAAAGCGTTTCCGAATGTACGGTTCGCTGTCCATTACAGCCGAAATCATATGAAGGAAAAGGAAGGGAAAACAGCTCGGCCTAAGTTTCATGTATTGTTTCCGATAGAAGAAATGTCGGAGGCAAATGAGTATAAAGCTCTCAAGAAAAAATGTCTTGAAATATTCCCCTATTTTGATAAGCAGGCTCTTGATGTTGCAAGGTTTTTCTTCGGAACGCCTGACCCTAAAGCTGAAATCATATCCGGCACTATGACAGTAACAGAGTTTTTGCGGGCTTCTTACTCAAAGCCTTTAACGGTAACTCAAACCCCTGCTACAAATACATCGGTAAAACAGAAATCTTCAGCAGAAGTGATACCGCAGGGAACAAGGAACAACACAATGTACACTTCAGCTCTGTCATTATTGCGAAGTTACAAAGAAGCAGACGAAGCGTATACACATTTCGTAGAAAAGTCAGCCTGTTGTGAGCCTCCGCTAGACACTCAAGAACTTTCTCAGATATGGAAAAATGCAGTTAATACCTGTAATAAGTCTCCTAAAAGTATAAGTTCTAATTTCAAGCCTGATGATTACTCAGATATAGGACAGGCGCGAATAATTGAGCGTGAATATGAAGATCAGTTGAGGTATTCGGCTGCTACGGATTATTTAGTGTACAACGGAAGTTACTGGGAAAGCTCAGAGATACGGGCGCAGGGATTAGCGCAAACTCTGACGGATAATCAGCTGGAAGAAGCACAGCAGTTCATAATCTCCTCATCAAAGAATTTTGAGGTTACTGGTGCTAAAGGACTTGTCGAAAAAATGGGAGAAAAAGATGCGCTTGGAATGTTCAGCGATGTGCAATTAGAGGCATACAGGAGCTACAAGGACGCATTGAGTTACCAAAAATATGTTATGAACCGCCGTAATGTCAGGAATATAAAATCATCATTGGAAGCAGCAAGGCCGATGCTTGAAGTGAAAGTAGAAGACCTAGATAAAAATCCATTCTTGCTTAATACTCCTTCTGCTACATATGATTTACGAGACGGAAGCAGACATGAGCATAATCACGAAGATTTGATAACTCAGCAGACAGCAGTTGATCCAGGAGAATACGGGTTAGAGCTGTGGCAGTCAGCATTGAGGACTTTTTTCAATGGCGATGATGAGTTAATCCGCTATGTTCAAGAGATTACAGGGCTTGCTAGTATCGGGAAAGTATTTGTAGAAGCTCTGTTCATAGCGTATGGAGACGGTCGTAATGGAAAGTCAACATTCTGGAATGCTGTGTCAAAAGTACTGGGTACTTACTCATGGAGTATGCCATCTGAAATGCTCACGTTAGGAAACGGGGAGAGCAAGAAGAACCAGAAAGCGGAACTCAGAGGAAAACGCCTTGTAATCTCTGCAGAGCTGGAAGAAAACGTTAGATTGAGTACTTCAACAGTTAAGCACCTTTGCAGCACTGATGAAATTACAGCTGAACGCAAATATCGAGACCCGTTCAAGTTTATCCCCAGTCATCAGTTGGTGCTGTATACGAACCATTTGCCGAAAGTAGGCTCAGGTTCTGAAGATGAAGGTACATGGCGCAGGCTGAAAGTAATTCCTTTCACAGCTAAGATAGAAGGCTCACAGGATATAAAAAATTATGCGGATTATTTGTGTGAAAATGCTGGAGGTGCAATTCTCTCATGGATAATTGAGGGAGCGCGAAGAATAATTAAGAAGGGCTATCATTTTGAGCAACCGCAATCAGTAATGGAAGCTACGGAGCATTACAAGAAGTCAAATGACTGGCTGTCTGATTTCCTTGATGATTGCTGTGAAATCGGTGAAGATTTCAAAGTTAAGTCTGGTGAGTTTTATACTGCTTACAGGAATTACTGCATTCAGAATGATGAACGGCCGCGCAGTACGAAAGAGTTTTACACATCGCTAGACCGTGCAGGATTAAGACGCAGTAAAGTTCAAGGTTCATATATGGCTGTTATTGGTGTAAAACTCAGAGATTAGTGTGTGGCATGTCAGGCAACTCTTTTTTCAAAAAAAATATAGCAAAAAAATTTTTTGATAAAATTTTTATATATATGAAAAATCGACTAGCCTGACTTGCCGAGTTTTTTAGTGTCGAAGAAGAGCTTTTTTCGCAACGATTGAATTACAGACAAATTGCAGATTTTTTCAATCATAGTTTTCAACGAGTTTGCATTGCGGTGTTCTGCAAGCGTATTACAAGCGTTGATTTCCTGCGTCATAGGTATTGATTTAGAGAGTCATATCATGTTACCAAAAGACAGCCAGAAAGCCCCTAGCTTTAGCTATGTGGATGAATGGCTTTATATAATATAATTTCCATATCATGAAAACTTTTTGCTTTAAGCTCTATCATTCAGACCATAACTATGAATTAATGAGGCAGATAAATGCGGCTGGCCTTATCTATAACCACTGTATTGCCTTGCATAAAAGGTACTACAGGTTATACGGCAAATATCTTGATAAGTCTAAGCTCTAGAAACATTTAGTAAAGCTGAAGAAACACAATAGATTTGCATATATATGTGAAATCGGCTCACAGGCAGTGCAGGATGTAACCGACAGGATAGACCGGGCATATAATCTATTTTGGAGTAACCTGAAGCGCAAGAAAAAATGTTCCCCGCCAAAATTCCGGAAGGTACGCAGATATAAATCATTAACACTGAAACAAGCGGGATGGAAACTAGATGAGGCAAGAGGAAAAATTCGCATAGGCAAAAAGTGGTACGGATACTTTAAGTCGCGGAACACAGAGGGAAAAATCAAGACAGTAACAATCAAGCGTGATAGTGTAGGTGATATATACATCTATCTAGTATGTGATGTACAGTGCGAAATAGTGAAACCGCGAACGGGGAAAAGCGTCGGGTTTGATTTCGGATTGAAACAATTTCTCACAGGCAGTGATGGACATGATATAAAATCGCCGTACTTTTTCATGCTGAACATAAAGAATATTCGTAAAAAGTGCCGCAACTTATCCCGCAAAAAAGAAGGCTCGCACAATCGTAACCGGGCGCGAAAAGAATTAGCCCGTGCATACCGAAAGATGGACAATCAGCGCAAGGATTTTCATTTCAAGACAGCAAGAAAACTATGTGAAGAATATGCAGTGATATGCCTAGAGACGCTGAATATGAAAGGAATGGCGCGCAGATGGGGGCGAAAAGTCCACAGCTTAGGCTTCTATAGCTTTGTAGAAATCTTGAAATATGAAGCAATGAAGCTAGGAACACAGATAATATTTGTGGACAAGTATTTTCCGTCAAGCCAGCTTTGCAGTGTGTGCGGGTATAAGAATGTAGCAGTGAAGGACTTGAAGATAAGAGAATGGGAATGTCCAAACTGCCATACGCACCACGACCGGGATAAGAACGCGGCAAAGAATATATTAATGGCTGGGACATCAGCCAATGGAGGAGAACCCGTAAGACGCTCTTCGGAGCGCAAGGTTTGTTGATACCAGAATCCCCCACCTTTAGGCGTGGGGAGTATGTCAAGTGTGCATGATTTCTCGGTCTCCTGATAAACCGATTCATGCTCATATACGAAGTGTGCTTCTTTTTTTAGGTTAAGATAATGCGCGTTAATCTGTGCTAAAGAGCTTTTTCATTCTTCGCAGTTGTTAAATCTACTGAGATAACGGTCTCTTTGATTTATCTGCCACGCCGTATTTCTCTGAGAGTGTTTGCGTAAGGTATAGTGCTTGACGCTGTATTGTCATGAGTATGTCATTGTGATTGTCATAGATAAAATGCAGTGTTAGAGAGGGTTTATGAGTATTTGAGACAAAATGTCAATAAAAAAGAGTGTGAATGCTGAATTTTTTGAGAGTGAATTGACAGACTGAAATTATGCTAGTAAAATATGTTGGGTAGTTGGGCTTAAAAATAATTATAGAAAATATATAAAGTACTAAAATATTTGAAAAAATAATTTACCTACACAAAACTATCTGAAAAAAATCCAAAAAAATAATGATAAAAACAGTCCAGCGAGAGAAATCGATGATGGAGTGATAAATCGATGACAATGTTATCGGACTTAGCAGGAGCAGAAGGAAGATTTTTGAGGAAGATGGTATCGTTCACGAGTATTGAGCCTGCAAGAGAATCAGCTGATGGATATGGAGTTTATCGTGTGAAAGGAAAATCAGGCGGAATTTTTGTGAAGTATTGGCTAAACGGCAAAAACATTATTAGCAGCCTTGATAGCGAGGAATTTCATAGCTGGCTGTGTGTGCATGGCACGGATGATATGACGAAAAGCAAAGTGCATGATGCAGTGTACAAGCTGAGAAATTTGGCAACACTTTTGAGAGATGAATTGCCAGAGCGAGATTTATATAACCGTATAGGTTATGAAGAGTTAAGCGACAAGAGCGAAAAGTTGTATCTCTGTCTTCACAATCGAGAGAATGAAGTTGTAGAGATAGATGGACAAGGTTGGCGTGTGATTCCTGAAATGACAGCGGGAGTGTTATTTGAGGATGCCGGGATGATGGAATCTTTATTCAGACCTGAACGAGGAGGCAGTATAAGTGAGCTTCGCGAGTTTGTGAATGTGAGTGAAGAACACTTCATGCTTGTTGTGGGCTGGTTGCTTGTGGCTCTAAATGTGAAAGGGACGATGGATTGTCCAATTTTATGGATAAATGCGCCTAAAGGAACAGGAAAGACCACAGCGACTAAATATCTGAAGCGGCTGATTGACCCAGATACAGGAGGAACAATAGCACCAGTAGCAAAGATACGAGATTTTGCAGCGTCAGTATCATCGAGGTTTGTCGTTGCAGTAGACAATTTGTCGAAGATTAGTCTGAAGATGAGCGATACTTATTGCCGGGCAGTAACAGGAGACACAATATCGCGTCGAAAGTTGTTCACGGATAATACGGTGAATAACGTGAACTTGCACGCCAGACTGATAATGAACGGAATGAATTACGCGCCTGCACGTTCAGATTTGCAAGATCGTTGCTTCCAGATAAAACTTGAGCGTTTGGGAAAAAGGACGCGGAAGACGAATGAAGAACTGGAGCAAATGTTTGAGCAGAGAGGGCCGTATATATTAGGAGCGTTGCTGGATGCGCTTAGTGCCGGATTGAGGAATCGAGAATATGAACCTGAACTTGGAGTAAATATGCGAATGAGGGACGCTTGTTGCTTCATAATGAGGGTAGCGAATACGGGAGTATTGCCGTTCAGTGAAGGAGAGTTCCGTAATGTTCTGAGGCAGCAGAAGGAGTATGCTGAGTCCGCTGATAAGGAGCCGTTGCACAGTAATACGATTCTGAGCTTGATATGTGACATGGCGAATGAAAAGTGTGAAATGAACGAGGATGTAGAAGAAGTTGAAGTTTGGAACGATTCTACAGGAAAATTGCTTGAAGAATTGTCGAAACGAGCATCAAAGTTGGAAAGAGCAGGAGAGAAAGGACTGCTGAAAGATATACCAAAAAGTCCGCAGAAATTGGGAGCTGAGTTATCAAAAGGTAAATCAGCTCTTGAGGAGAATAGCATTTATGTTGAGAGGGGCAATAGTCCTCAGAGCAAGCGGAAATCTAGCCGTCGTATGACACGGATAGTGTATAGGCCGATTGAGGATTATGAAGATTCCGATTGCGAAAAGATGGAGTCTGAGACGGTTTCATCAGCTTCGGGATTAGTGGACGAAGTAGTGGACGTGAAAGATACGGAAAAAAAAACGGAGATGAAATAGAAATGATGGACAAAATATCAAGACTACCAGAAAATGGAATATTTGAGGCTTCAGAGAAAGAACAGGCTGATATGCAGTTGACAGCAAAAGCAACAAACGGCGCGAATGACAACAATCCTCAGTTAACCTATGGCGTTGATAAGGATCTGACGCAAGAGGAGCAAATCTCAGAGCAATTAAGTGATGAGCTAGAGTTAATTCCTTTTTCTCGAACTCTAATAAAAAATAAAAAGGCCAAACCGAAAGCAGCAGAGCTGAAAAAAATGGAGAACCTAAGTGAGCCAGAATACCAGCCACTGGACAAATTATCGCCCGACGATCTCATGGATACGGTTGTATCAACCTACTATGAGCCAAAATTCATGCACCCGAAAATCGAGACTATAATCTCACATCATTGGAAAGACATATTTTCAAAAGTGTGGTACAACTGGCGAGTAGTACTGCAAAAGCCGAATAGCGTGATAATGCCTTTTTCAGATGGAGAGCGTTTTCAATATAGAAAAGCGTTCCTATGCCAACCATTTCCAAAATGCAAGGGAATGTATGAGGCTGTCCTCTTGAACACCAATGGCACAGTCACTAACAGATTAACTCATGAATTACCTGTAACGCTGCAAGATGCAGTGAAAATATGCGAGGACGTACTTTACAGCATGTGGGCAGGTAAATTGATGAGTGCTACAGTAAAGAATCTATCAAGATGTGGCAGAATAGATGATGTACACTATTGTACCCTTATTTCTGGTACATGGGAAGAGTATACTGAGTATATTATTGAGAAAGGACTTTCTTTTGATAAAATACTCGCGGAATTAAAGTCTCTCGGTTTGAGTGATGAAAATATCGAACGCCTCAAAGGGACTTCGTGGAATCACGCCTACTACGTACTTAACAAGCTCGAAAATGATGTTGTCCCTTCCTACGAGGAGTTTCTCAAAGCAACCAAATTCTACAAAAAACAGAAGCTACTTTCGAAAAGGGATTTGCAGTGGTTCTTTCAAAATGAACCTTCAGTTACGGGATCTATAGTGAAGCCTTCAAAAATGGGAACACAGTCTATAGCTATAAATTGTGTTAACTTTGACAAGTTAACATCTAAAGACAGGAAGACTCTTATAGATGAAATTTATGCTGTGATAGGTAATAAGATTCAAGAATACCTGCAAAAAAACTAAAAGCAAAGGAACGTAAAAAAGTTAGTCTCTTAACTTTTAGTTTCTTCTGATGTTGAACGGCGTTACGAAGGATTGAAGCAACACCCTCTCGACTTGCTTATGGTTGAAAGTTTCCAGGAAGTATAGTCTGAGAGGTTTTTTTGTCTCAAAGTGCTTCAAGACTAATTGATTGATCCGCAGATTAGTGGATTGCCCCCCCTTATAACAAGCCGCTGGAGTTATGAAACCGTAACTGCCGAATCTTGAATTATTGAATCTCTGCCGGAGATTGTGCGTCTCACCTATATACAGAATATTACAGTCTCCATCGGTCAGCAGGTACACGCCAGCGGCTTCCTCAACGTTAATCGAGAAGCAGCAGAAAGCTCCTGTTCCCTGTTTCAGGAGCTTCTTGTCGTTTTTGTGCTTGTACAGTTCCTGCGGGTAGAACTTTTTCGCGCGGCCTTGTTCGTCAGTCTCAGGAATGAGCGACTGAATGAACTTGAAGCGGTAACCGAGTAGAACAATCTCTTTTTGTGGCTCATGCGCTTTTGGGTTCTACCTCTTCTCTTTCCGGGTCATTCAGCAACTTGATGTACGTCTGCCATTTACCGCGCTTGCCGGGGGTTGATGAGTAGGTTGTAGAAAACTCTATAACCTTGAACTCAGTCATACTCTGGATTGATTTCATAGCGGACGAACGATGCACTCCGACTTCTGCGAGAATTTCCGAGAGATTTATCTCCCCCTCTTTTGCTCCGTTCAGAGCTTTCTTGAAAGCGTTGAACAGTATGCGGTGTGAGACGGGCATTATTCCTGCTTTATACGCTTTGAGTATCTGCGAGTTCGGTTTGTGTGAGCTGATTTCCTTTGTAGCTGCCTGCACTGTTTTCTTTGACATGATATTACCTCCTGTGATAGTGAAAGGGGGCAGATGGAAACGTATTCACCTGCCCGATTTTGATTGTTACCTGTCGTCTGTGAGCCTGATAATGCTGTACTCGTCCTGATTGTTCAGCAGATGGTTATGAAAGAAGTCCCTGAACGCTGCACGGCGGTTAGCTTCACTGCTACCCATGTTGCAGATAGTACCCTGCGGTTTCCACTGGCCGTTTATCTTGAGTGAATATACCAGTCTGTTGTGTCCGTTGAGCTTCAGCAATCCGAGTATGAGCCGCTTCGTTTTGCAGTACGCTCTTGCTATGGAGCATTCATCACCGACCGAGTATTTTCCGTTCTTCCAGATGAGCGCATATTTGTGTTCGTGCCTCATGTACGCCGCCTCCTTAAACTGCCCGCGGGAGTTGTTCAGAAGAATTGCTGCGGGTGTCTAAATCAGCCTGAAGATTGTTGAGGTCGTCTGCTGTCCAGTCTTTAGATCCTCTGCCCTGAGTGATAGCCAGTATTGCGTTCTGGGCTTCCTGCTGACTGCCGTTGAAGTGTGCGAGATATGCCCTGTAGATTGACTGCTTGCGTTCGTTCAGCTCACGTACATCAGGAATATCTTTGCCGGAGTTGAGCCAATCAAGAAGTGTCGCGCCTGTTTCTGCTGATAGTGTGAAGTTCTTTCCGTCAAAGATTGATGTCCTGTCCTTGCTCACCGTAACAGTATGTTCATTGTTCAGGTCAAAGACCACTGAGAACTCGTAATCCATCCCATCACGCTGAACAGGTGCAAGTCCGACTTTACGAATTTCTGTGCGCCCCTTGTCGTTGACTACCTGTACATAATCTGTCCTGCTCCTCATTGTTGCGATGATATGGCATTTCGATGTGAGCATGGCCTCAATGAGCTTGTTCTGTATCGGTGTAACTTTGCTCCACGCGCTGAATGAATTGTACTTTCCCGATGTCGCTAACTGCTCCTTCATATCAAGCAGGCCGCCTTCAGAAATCCAGCAGTGAGAGAGTGAATCAATGATGAGAACATCATAACCCTCATTTTCCGCGTCATGTATTGCCTGAATGTATTTGCGGGGGTCAAAAGGTGCGTTGATGTTCATGATGTCATACTCGCAGATTGAGGAGTACAAATCTCCGCTTCCGTTCTCCGTGTCAATCATTGCTATACGTCCTCTGAGGCCCTGCGCTATCTGTAACGCTCCGTAAGTCTTTCCGCTCCCTGCCGGGCCGGTTATCGCCAGACGCAATTTAGCCTTGCGCCGTTCTGCTTTCCTGAATATACTCATGATTACGCGACCTCCTTCAAATCGTACCTTACTGATGATGACTGCTTCATGAACTCGCTTACTAATTCGGGATGAGCCTTTTTGAGCGCGGTTGTATCGAGGCGCGAGGACTTTATCTCGTTGAGAATGAGTACGAGGTTGCCAGCTCTGAGAGACTTAATGCCTTGCTGGTGGACTTCCCTGTCAAGGACAGCTTTTGCCTCATCAGATAATTCTTTTGCGGCCTTCTCCATATCTCGGCTTTCGCTCAGAAGCTCCACTGCGTCAATTACTTCCTGATTGTCTGTCGTAGGTACACTCTCATCACCTACAGCAGTATCCTTCTTGCAGAGTTCGCACAGATGAGAGTACCCGCAGTAACCGCAGCACCAGGTCTGAAATCTGTCGCCCTGTTCTGGGGTCTCATTGAGCGCGAATATCCTCTCGGCGCGTTCCTTCAATGCCTCGTACCTTTCCGGCTCAAACGTGAAGTAATCAATGTAGCCCTCGCAGTTATTCTTGTTGAGTGCGACTATTGCGAGCTGCTCGATACTGTGTCCGCATTCCCTGAGAGCCTGAGCGTAAATCGTGAGCTGGTCTGCGTACTGGGGGTGAGACTTGATTGTTCCATCACGCTTGAGGCTTCTGAATGAGCGGTCGTTCATGGTTTTGATGTCCGCGAGAATTAGGCCACCCTCACGTGATATTATGCAGTCAGGGTGAGCCGTGATTGTTCCGCCTGCTACCTCAAGGCTCAGACTCATTTCCTCATTGGTGCTGTCGAACATGTTGCGCTTAACGTTCCAGCCGTCATTGCGAAGCCAGCTCACTATCACGGGTTCGAGGACTTTGCCGACTTCAAATATCCTCTGCGATTTCTCTGATGTGATTTCCTCTGCTCCGGCTACAGAGTAGAACAGTGCGCGGTCGCAAAGTGTTCCAATTCTTGAGGCGCGTAATACTTTGTGATTGTCCATTATTATTCCTCCTGTATAATATTAATGCCGAGTGCGTTCAACACCCGGCGAGGTTCGGAGACTGTCAGTTACACAGTCCTGTTATTAGCGTAAAGTTGTTATAGGGCCTCACCTCCTTTCAGCATTAAACAGCTAGTCCACGTCCCTGTAGCACATGTAGTTGATGAACGTCAGCCAGCGTTCGCGCTCCCTGAATGCGTCTATACGGTAAGGCAGTCTGTAGACCTTCGGGAGCTTGCGCCGGATTATGTTGCGTTTGACGTACTTCATGCGACATTCGCCTCCTTTCCTGTGGCACGAATGATTGTTGTTGCACCTTTGTACAGTCCGCTGACGAAAAGCTCATCAGAGGTAACCAGCGTCCATTTCTCTATGATGATGTCCGACTGGGGGTAGAGGAGCGAGAGACCATTAGCGTGATTGATGGCTTCCTCGTAGGAGTAGGCGCGTTCCTGAATGAAACTGTCGGGCGGTGGGCTTCCTACGTTGATAAGATACTCGCAGACCTCGTTACGCACAGTGCCTCTCCTTGAAATTCTCGCTGTTCCAGTTGCGGAGTGCCTCGTCTACTGAATGCGCCTGTAGTCCCTCATTCCCGCAGAATGTACATGTTACGTAATACGCGCTGAGGTAATCGTTGCACACGTGATAGTTCCGCACCTTAACTACGGGCATTGAGCCGCACAATTTGCAGGGTATCGCCTTCATGACTAAGCCCTCCCAATCAGCGAGAAGTCCGTATCACACAGTTCAGGATTATCAAGCTCTATGCGCCCTTCGTCCCATGCCTCTGAAATCCTCTCTACGGCCTCTGCGCTGTTATCCGCCTCAATGGTGAATACCTGCGACTCTGTGCGGGTGATTGCTACTCTGAACTTGGTCATGATTAGAACGGTATCGGCTCTTCGCTCGCCTGTATGTCCATGTTGGGATTCTCTGCACGCTCGCTGTTTCTGCTACTGCGCTGTTCGCTGTGGTCGAACAACGAAACTATCAGATGATTGCGCCCCTCTTCGCGCGGAAATCCCGCTAGGTTGATATACGGCTTCAGCAGAATATAGGGGCTTCCGTCATCTACCATCACACCGATGTTCTCCCAGTTCGTTTTCTCGTTGCCGTTGCGGTCGGTGTATGTTCCGCTCTTCACGCATAAATCGTACTTCTTCATGATTTGCTCCTTTCGTTTTTTCTGAATTCCTATTGGCGCGGTTGTATGTTAGTTATCACCCCCTTAAAGTCAGCACGCCATTGAGAGGTAAGGCATCTCAAGCACCCGTTTGTCTACTAGCTGCCAATCTGTATAAGTCCTTGACCAGCCTCCGCGTATTTCCCTGAAGCAGTGATGTATGCCCTCCGTGCGCTCGTATCGGAATATGTATCCTAGGGTCAGACTGCTGATAGACCGATGAAGTATCCTGTCGCCATCATTGATTGAGTAGCACTTCTTTGGACGGAACGCGCATAACGTATTCTCACGGGCGGACTTGATTACTTTCTTCGATAACTGGTGCTTCCTGTACATCTTATTCACCCAATGGCGCACTCTCGCTGATACGCCTCTGCGTTCGTTCTCGTAGCTGGAGATTGTGCTTGCGCTAAGACCTATACGCTTGCCCAGTTCTTTCTGTGTCAGGTTCAGATACAGACGTACCTTTCTTAACTTCTGCGCTTCTGTCGGTTTCATCGATATTCCCTCCTTGATAAAATACAAGCCCCCTGAATAACTCAGAGGGCAGACTATAGTTACGCGCTCAGTTTCAGTTTCTTACGTGAGGCTTCAAATTCCTCTATTGCTCGTTCGGTCGCTGAATAGTTCATACGCTCACCACGAAGGCATTTCGCTACCTCATCATACGTTTCCCAGAAGCTATCCCATCCGCTTTTATCCGACAGCACGTAATGCGGTACCTTCCTCATCAGCAGAGGGCATAATCCACGCTTCCATGCCTCAAACGCATGTTGAAGGTTATCCCGGATCTCTTCTTCGACCTCCACACGATGAGAAAGTATCTCTATGTGCGACTTTACGAAATCACATATCTCATTCAGCATCCCTGAGAGCTTCAGAAGGAATACCGTATCGTCATCGGCTTCGTACAATCGCTCCTGATATTCCCAGTTGTCATCGTAGAAAAATTTTGTCTCGAATATTTGCGCTACATCATCACGCAGCGGGTAGAGTTTCTCGGAATATTCCTCCCACCTGTAAAGCGTGTTTTCCCAGTCCATTACTATCACTTCCTTTTACTTTTCTTGTAGCTCCGTTTCGTATGAGCGGATTGACGGCTGAATACATCTATCGTGATGATTGTCCCATCAGGGTTGGCTATTTGAGACCTCGCTACGTTCAGGTTTTGCACTTTCTGTTCTTCTCGGTATTCCTCGTGTCGGCTACGGCGTGGCTTGAACTGCTTGTTATTGTGATTACGATTATGGGCGGGCTGATTCCTTCGGTCAGATTTCTTTGGAGCGGGTGTCCCTTTCAGATATTCTGATACCGTTCTACCTAATTTCATCAGCGCATTTTCTTTCTTCATCGTTTTCTCCCTTCTTCGTCTATGACTGACTGTTACACTTGGGGGCGCAACGTTCTAACGGCTATCAACTCCTTTCCTTGTCGGGCAAGTACTTCAGCACTCTCGATTTAGTTATATATTGCGTTTTCAGAAAACATTACTGGACTGAATATCCAAATATCTCTGTTTCGTTTCTTGATTTTTTCTGATTGCTATTGCTAATGATGTGAATATCAATCGAGGTAAAATATTGCACCTCTATAATTTTCCATGCACTTCTTTAGACATGTAGAACTCTCAATTTATCTTTCAGACAATAATTCCTTCACGATTTTTATTTTTTGCGCTTTCCTCTTACAAATTTAACGAAAGCTGAAAAAGTCGCGCTCACAAATAAAAGCAATTTATCTCTGGTAGAATAATCATCATAACTAAAGGAGATGATACGAATGCAAGCGTTACCGATAGGAGTACAGGACTTTGTACAGTTAAGGCAGGATAACCTGTTGTATGTAGATAAGACAG
>CAMHMH010000015.1 GCA_946186205.1 uncultured Fretibacterium sp.
AATCGTCAGTTACGAGGAGAATATAGAGAATGAAAACGGAGTGTAAAGCAAAAACACTTGACAGGTTAAAGTGGGTTTCATATAATCGCAATCATGATTGACAGCGCGAATAATGACAGTGAAATTTTGAAACGCAGATTACATTTCAACCTTCTCTACGATTTCTACTCGCCATTACTCACAGCGAGACAGCGAAAAGTTTACGAGACATTATGCTTTTCGGACTTGACGTTATCGGAAGCGGCTGAAGTTTTGGGAATAAGCAGGCAGGCAGTGTATATTCTTGCGCGGAATGTCATGAATAAGCTCGAAGGCATAGAGAAAGATCTTTGCTTTGCAGTGAATACCCGTCATCTTGAGGAGAAGATCAAGAAGCTAGAGTCGGAGAATGAATCACTGCGCGAGAAATTACGCGAGAAGGAGGAGGACAAGCAACCATGTTTGACGCACTGAAGGAAAAATTATCGGCTGTATTCTCGAAACTCGGCAGCAAGGGGAAATTATCATCGGAAGACATTGACTCGGCCATGCGTGAATTGCGGCGGTCATTGCTTGAAGCTGACGTAGATTTTCGGACGGCAAAAGATTTCATAGCCCGCGTGCGTGAAAGGGCATCAAGTGCTGAAGTCCTCCAGTCAATCACGCCTAACGAGCGTATATCGGCGATCGTTTACGAGGAACTGATAACGCTTATGGGCAAACCCGCTCCCCTTATCATTTCGCCCAAGCCCCCGACGGTTATATTGATGGCCGGGCTTCAGGGTTCAGGAAAAACCACAAGTGCAGTAAAGCTCGCAAGGAATCTCAAAGGCTCACACAGTCCGTTAGTTGTTGCATGTGATTTGAGGAGGCCTGCAGCTGTTGAACAGTTGCGAGTCCTCGCTGAAGGTGCAAAGGTAGCTTTTTACGGCCCGGAGAAACCCGGAGATTCTGACGTTCTGAAAGTTGTTCGCGGTGCTGTGAAGTTTGCAGAAGGCCACATGAATGACGTAATAATTCTTGACACGGCAGGACGGCTTCACATTGACGACGAATTAATGAACGAGCTTAAGAGCATTGCGGAAGTATTGCCCCCTCACGAGAAAATTCTTGTTGTTGACTCTATGGCCGGACAAGAGGCTGTGAACTCGGCAAAAGCATTCCACGAGCTTTTGAGCCTTACGGGACTCATACTCACGAAACTTGACGGAGACGCACGCGGAGGAAGCGCGCTGTCCATCAGAGCCGTAACAGGAATCCCGGTAAAGTTTGCCGGAGTCGGTGAGAATACAGATGCCCTTGAAGTGTTCAGCCCTGAGAGAATGGCCGGGCGCATAATGGGAATGGGAGATATTCAGGGGCTTGTCGAGAAAGTGAAATCGGCAGGAATAGCGGAGACGGAAATCAAATCCCCCGGGAAGATCGCGAAATCATTTGACCTAGATATGCTTCTCAAACAGTTTGAGGCACTTGAAAAGATGGGGCCTCTTGAGAAAATCATGGGAATGATTCCCGGGATGGACAAGATAAAAGGTTTCAAGGCTGAAGACGCTGACACAAACGCATTAAAGCGCAGCAAGGCCATAATCCAGTCAATGACCCGCGAAGAGAGACGCAACCCGAAAATAATAAAAGGCTCAAGGCGGCGGAGAATTGCAGAGGGATCCGGGACTTCAGTCCAAAGCGTAAACCAGCTGCTTGCCCAGTACGAACAAATGAAGAAGATGTTCAAGTCATTCACAGGTTCAGGGGGAAGCAGACGGCTGAAATCGTTATTCGGTTTCGGAAGATGACACAGCAAAACTACAGGAGGTGCGAAAACAAGAATGGCGGTAAAGATTCGTTTGTCGCGTCAGGGGAGGAAGAAAGCTCCTTTTTACAGGCTTGTTGTAGCAGATGAGCGTTCACCGAGGGACGGGAAATTCATTGAGCTTATAGGAACGTATAACCCGATGACGGATCCGGCCACAGTGAATATCAATGAGGAGCGTGCTCTTTACTGGCTGAAGAATGGTGCATTGCCTTCAGACACGGCGCGCGGGCTTTTGAAGAAGCAAGGAATCTGGGAGAAGTTCAAGACAAAGGAAGCATAAAGCAGCAGGCTTTCTTTTAAGACAGCATTAGCAGTAAACACAATTACATCGTAGACCGCGAATAAAACAGGAGGTGCCACTTTAATGGTCAATTACAAAGAGCTTGTAGAGTTTATCGTCAAACACCTTGTTACACAGCCTGACTCAGTTGAAGTAGAGAACGGCGAAGAGGACGGCGGGAGCAAAATCCTGATCCGGGTTGCCCATGAGGATGTGGGGCGAGTAATCGGGAAGAGGGGAGCAACGATCAACGCTATCCGGCTGTTGGCCAAAGCGGCAGCAGTCAAGGCCGGAGAGAGAGTTGATGTTGACATCATCGAGGACTAGCCATTAACGTAAGTATATTAACGGCATTCCCGGAGCTATTCGCGGAATTTCTACATACAAGTATTCCGGGTCGTGCTGTTGTCGGAGGGCTTGTCGGCGTAAGACTGGTTAACTTGCGCGATTTCGGCAGGGGAAATTACAGACAGATAGATGATTATGCGTTCGGTTCTGGCGGAATGGTATTAGCAGCTCCGCAATTGAAGGAAGCATTAGACTCCGTGAAGACAGAATCGGGCAGGAAGCCTTTTGTAGTTTACCCGTCGCCGCAGGGAGCATTAATCAGCCAGGAGATAATCGAAACGCTCGCGCATCAGGAACATGTAGCGATAATCTGCGGACATTACGAGGGAATAGATGAACGGTTCGTTGAACGCTATGTAGATCTCGAAGTGTCGATCGGTGATTGTGTGCTGACCGGCGGAGAGATTCCCGCAATGCTGATAGTTGACGCAATGTCGCGGCTTGTGCCCGGCGCGGTAGGAAAAAGCAAGGCAGTAATCGAGGACTCATTTTATCGCGGAATGCTGGACAATCCGAATTACACCCGCCCGGCAGTCTGGGAAGGCGTTGAAGTTCCAGAAGTTTTGACGGGGGGGAACGCGCAGGAGATTTCCCGGTGGAGACGGCGCGAGGCAGTGAGACGGACATTAACGAGAAGGCCGGAATTAATCTCGCGGGCATCAGTGAGGGAATATTTGCAGGGCGTAAATGTCGCAGTAATCGCGGAAAATGAGAGCGTGAATCTTGCGGGGCTTTCTGAGATTTGCAGGGCTTATGAGATTGGTAGACCGTATATAATCGCTGAACGAAAAGAGATACGTGAGGCCATGAAGAGAGAATATCCCGAAGCAAAAATTATCGGGAGCGTGAAGAAGGCCATAAACATTCTCGGAGAAAACGTATTAGCGGTGAAAATTTCGGAATCACCAAGCGTAAACTCACTGCACAGCTTCGAGATAAAGCGCAGATGCCTTGAGCATGACGGAAATGTGTTATTCATTTTCGCGCAGGATGACAGAATGCTAGAAGGCGTTGACGGATTGACGGGTTATCTTTTCGGTGAAAGCTCAGATGTTCCTGCGGGCGTAAGAATCGGAATAGCGTTAGACAGGCTTATAGGGAAACGCTGAATAAAGGAGAACGAGAAATAACAAAATTACAAATCCTTATTGTATAAGGTCGGCACTTCAAATAGCAGTTCATAAGATGTCGCACTGTCTGCCTGCGGGCAGCTTGAACGGGGACTGCCGTCGTAATAATGCATAAGCGAGAACCAAGCACAAAAAATTGGCAAATCCAGTAAGAAAGGAAAGGTAAACGTTACTGGCGCGATATGAGGCCAAAATTCAAGGTAAATATCGTGTGTACCCGTACGTTAGCGGGGAATTTACGCCCTGGGAGTGTCATGCCAACATGAGTAGCGGTTTTCACCTGCAAAAGTGGACACGTTGAAAAGGGAATGAAACATAAGGGTTGATTTACAGCTCTTTATCAGTTTTCAGTAACGGTCAAAACAGAGTTGAACGCAGTAGAATTAGTGCAGAAGAAATACTACAGAGCCGAGCCTCTGCCTGATTTCAGGCCGGGTGATACTCTGAGGGTACACGTAAAAATAAAAGAAGGAACGCGCGAACGTATACAGGTCTTTGAGGGAATCGTAATCGCAAAGCAGCACGGCGGACTCGATGAGACATTCACGGTCAGGAAAATCTCGAACGGAGTCGGTGTAGAAAGGATATTTCCGGTACATTGTCCGAGCATTGACAAAGTAGAAGTTCAGCGCAAAGGAAAAGTGAGACGCGCAAAGCTGTATTATCTGAGGAAACTCAGCGGGAAAGCAGCAAGAATCAAAGAGCGCAGGAAGTTCACGGAAGCACAGTAGAGAAAAGAAAATCCCCTGTCATAACGGCGGGGGAATTTTTTTTGTGTGTATATTTGAATGTGGCTGAGATTAACGATTAATGGAGACGAGAATGATTACTGCCAATAATACGAAACCAAGTATGAATATCATTCCTTTGACGGTCGCAGCTTGTTCCGCAGCTTGTTCCTTTGCGCGTTCTAATTCTATAGCGATCTGTTTGCGGGTGTTATAGGCAAGAATTTTGCTGTTCTTGTAGCCTCCGAGTTCGTCAAACATATCTGCGGCGCGTTTGAGATATTCTATGTTGTGATTGGCTTCACCGTAATTTTTGTTGTAAACGGCATCATTGTATTTCTTCTCGGTGGTTGCGTTCTGAGCTGACATTTTGCTTTCCTCAGCGAGAGTCCTGCTGTCTTTGTAGTCGCCAAGTTGCTCGAACAATTTTGCGGCGTGTTCAAGGGTGAATGTGCTGCGATTTTCTTCGCCGAACTGTTTAGCGTCAACGGCTTCCCGGTATTTTTCTTCGAGCGCGTCAAGTTCACGCTTCCTTTCTTGCTCCAGCCTGATTTGCTCGAGATGTTCCGTATTATCTGCAAGATATTTCTGTATCGTTGATTTCTCTTCATCATTCGCAAACTCCAAAGCCCGGCGGAACAATTTTTGCTCACTCAGCGGAGAAGGTACATTGCTCAGTTCATCAGCATTATGCAGTCTCAATTCGGCCATGAGCTTGCCAAGATATGCCTGCGAGTTTTCGGGGTCTTGCCTCAATGCCTGCTCGAAGTATCGTTCTGCCTCCGCGAAATCGTCATCACTGAGGAATATTTTTCCGCGTTTGATTAATGCGGGAGTCTCAACGCCGAGTACCGGCTCAAAAGTTTTCTGAGCTGCTGACGGTGAATGTATTGTGCTGGAGGTGAATGCAGGAGGTATGTTTGAGGCCGACGGAGTTGCATTGACAGTGGCTGAGGACGCATAGGGTTCGGGAGTTTTGTCGAAGAAAGCGCAGACTGCCGCGGCAATATAGCAGCATGCCCAGACAAAAACTGTTTTCATCCATAATGAAGACGCTAACTTTGCCGGATCAAATGGTAAATTTTTCACATCAACTGCCGGACTCTTCATCCTGAAGAAGCTGAGTATATACAGTGCTGCACAAATGCTAAGACCGATGACGCAATAATTTTTACCCTTCCTGAGCATTGCACATATACCGCATACTACAGCGATGACCGCAACAAAGAAAACTTTGACTGCAGTGGAATTCAAGTCGGAATCTGGTATTGACAGAAAATCCGCGAAACTCAGGCCGATTACTGGTATTACAGGCTGAAACAGGCTTAATCCTGAACCGAGCAGAGCAAAAATAAGAGCTGCTATATTCATAACGTTTCCCTCCAAAGTAAAAATACTTAATGTTTCTAATAAAGTGTATGCTTGACATTTTGCGGTGTAATTGCGTATAATTCTCGCTGTTGTTCATTCGGGGATATAGCTCAGTTGGGAGAGTGCTTGAATGGCATTCAAGAGGTCAGGGGTTCGAATCCCCTTATCTCCATTAAAGGAAGCCCGCTAATGTAGGCGGGTTTTTTTGTTATTGTGACGTAAAAATTCATGCCAGAAAAATATGAAGAGGGAATCAGGTTGGCTTAGGGTTGCTTTCACTTCTTCTTATACCCTTAAGTACTCTCTTTATTAAGGTGTGATTTCTCGATCATGGCCGGTCTCTTAGATAACTGGTCTTACAATGACTACTCGGATTCTGACATCCCCGACAGCGTCTATACCGCTAAAATATCCTCCATCAGCGAAACTACTGCTAAATCTTCGGGTAACCCCATGTGGGTCTTGACACTCGCACTCAAAGAAGCTCCCAGCTCCAAAATTTTTGTCTATCAGGTCATCGACGGCAACTTCAACTCTAAAACCGCTTCCATCATTCGTGCCAATTTCGCTAACATGGCCAGATGCTTCAACATCAAACCTGGCTCGCTCGACATTAATGACTGGATTGGTCAGTGGGGCTATGTACGCTCTTACCACGACGAAAAACCTGACGGCTCCGTCTTCATCAAAGTCAAATTCCTCTCTCGCCAGAAAGGTCGCGCTGAACTCTTCAAAGCTATGCAGGACAAACAGGCTGAAGCTTTCTTCGCCAATTCTCCCTCCACTCCCGATTTCAACATCAGCAATAACCCCTTCAGCAACAGCTCCGAGCTGCCTCACAATTTCGACAAAAATACTCAGAGCAATAACAACGAGACTGACGACTGGGGGTTCTGACATATGAATACCGTCTACATCTCTCTCAACTCAGTCTGCCTCATCACGGGTTACAAAAAAGGTTTCATCTTCAGCAAAGTCGCCGCTCTCCAGTTCCCCCAGCCCGTCAGACGCTCAAACACTCTCATGTTCCCTCGCGATAAAGTCCTCGAATGGGACAAAACTAACAGAGTCAGACTCATTGACAAATTTGAAGCCATCAAACTCCTTCATGTTACATGGAATGAGTTCGCTGACTTAATCTCTGATGACAGATTCCCCGAACCCGCTTTCTACGATGCACGCTCTCCGCTCTGGATATTGGGCGACATACTCAATTACCGCGCTAAATGGAGGCTCTAATCATGGACAAGATTATCAAAGTCAAACTTGTCACTGCTGAACAGCTCGCTAAATCAACCGCACTCACCGTCCCCGAAATTGAGATACTCAGAAAAAACGGTGTCTTCTGGATGCGCTATGACCCCGCTCACGATGACTTCAGGTATGATGAAAATGAAATTCTTGAAGTCGTCAAAACTTTCGACAGGCTCATCGTTACCCGCGACGGTCTCGACCCCGAACTCGGCTACAAATTAACATGGCCGGTCTTCGACGCTCTTTACCCCAGTGAAGGTCAGATTAAGCCCATCGGTCAGGACTGGATCACAGGGCGCGCTCTCTTCAGGTTCTCGGACATTCTTGCTTGGAGAAAAGAACATCACATTGATGTCATGGGCGTTGGCATTAAGGAGTAACATCATGGCCGAAAGACTCGTTACCGTCAAAGACATCTGCAAGCGTTCAGGAATCCACCCGAGCACAATACATTCATGCAGACTGCGCGGCGATTTCCCTCAGCCTGTTAACGCACACACTACTCCGTGCAGGCCTTACTACTTCAAAGTTTCTGAGGTCAACAAATGGATTATTGCTTACGGGTCAAAGCTCATCAATATGCAGGATGTCGCTCGTCTGCTTCTGGTTCACTACAAGGATATAGACTTCCTTATACGCAAGCACGGTTTCCCTGAAGAGCACGCTATAACCGATGACGGTCCCATTTGGCTCAGAATCTCTGTCATCAACTGGCGCAAGAAAAATCCGTGCTGGCATGACCTCATAAAGCGTTCCATGCGTCAGAACAAATGACAGCTTCAAAACCCTCCCGATATATGCGCAAACCCCCGGACTTGTTTCATCCCGGGGGCTTTCTTCAAACCATCACAAAATTTTTCATTTCAAGAAAGAGAGGTTTATTTGCACCTTGAAAAGTATATCAGAAATACCCGCTTTAATCCGCGCAAAATGGAACTGCGTTGCATATGCACGAGACGTTTTAGGACTCCCCGTTTCAAGAGACGGAGACAGATGCACGTCCATCATGCCCGGTCCGCATCAGCATTCAGACGGCTTCATTGTTCACGATGATTACTGGTTCGACTTCTCCGGGTCAATAGGCGGCGACGTAATAGAGCTGTGCGCGGTAGCACGGCACAACGGCGACAGGGGCGAGGCTTTCAGGGAGCTCGGCTCTGAGTTCTTCACGTCAAACGGTTTCGCACCCTCAGTTTACCGCAGGCACCAGGAGTCATTGTCGGCCATGATTGAACGCTGGCACGAAGCATTGAGGCCCGAAGACAGGCAGTATCTTCACGACCGCAGAATCACTGATGAAACTATTGACCGTCTCAAGCTCGGCTATTGCGGGGACTCACGTTCAGGAATGTATGACCGAATAATCATTCCTTACTGGAGGAACGGAAGCCCGGTTTACTATGCTGGGCGTGATTGCTCTGGTAAATGGAAGGTAAAGAACAGCGGAGTCAGCAAGTACAAAAAGATGTGGACAGGAAAGAACGAGTACACAGAAAATGTCATGTGGGGACTTCATACGCTTGGCAAAGACTGGTGCAATGACTCCGAAAAGGATTCGTACCTGTGCATTCTTGAAGGACAGTTTGACGTGATGAGCTTTGAGCAGGAAAGATGGCACGTATTGAGTCCTATAGGAGGGTACTTTGCAAAGAAGTTAATGCCTCTGATCCGCTCAATGTGCAGGAAGTTCCAGAAGGTATTTATATGCATGGACAATGACGGACCCGGAGTAGCGTTTCAGGTAGCGATGGCAAAGTTCCTGTTCAGCAACCAGATACCATTTGTGTGCGGCCATGTGCCAAGCGAGTACAACGGCCATGCGATAAAGGACGTATCAGACTACTACACAGCCGGAGGGAATCTGACGGAGCTTGTGAGGAATGCGACATACGGACTCATAGACCTAGCGAGGAGCTTTCATGAAGGAGACGAGAAAGAATTTCATGACTTCATGCTAACAGCTGGGAGATATGCGGACCGAGCCGAGCTCGTAATGCTGTCGAAACATGTAACGCTTGACGCAGACTTTGTGAAAGAATGCGTGAAGGAAGCGAAGAAGCCGCCGTTAGAGTCTCAGATAGCGGAAGAGATAGTGAAAGGCCATGACCTTATCTATCAGGTAGGGGACGGGTACTATGAATATGAGCATGGAGTGTGGAGTGAAATCCCGATGTTAGCGGTGCAGTCATATGCGCGCGAGCGTCTCGGCAAGTTCGCAACGTCAGCAAACACAGGCGGAGTAGCCCGGCATGTCTCAATCCTCAAGTACAGCACATCAGGCTTCAATCAGCAGAATGTAATCAACTTGCTTGACGGAGTGTTAGACCTAGAGACGATGACGATGCAGGAGCATTCGCCGGCGTTCATGTCGTCGGTACAGATACCGAGATGCTATGACCCCAAAGCAGATTGTCCCAAGACGCGGAAATTTGTGTCAGAAATAGTAGCAGGAGTAGACGAGAAAGCGAAACTGATACAGCAGATGTGCGGCTCAATCTTCATGAAGGACAACAAGTTGAACCGTGCGTTTTTCCTGATGGGCGAAGGTTCAAACGGAAAGAGTGTATTGCTGGAGCTGCTACGTTATGTGATAGACCCGCGGAACTGCTCAACGGTAAGGCTGTCAGACATGGCCGACCGCTTTGAGCCTTTGAGGCTGAAAAATTCTCTTGTGAACATAACGACAGAAACGCAGGTAAACTTGAGGGGAGCAGAGGACGCAATCAAGACGGTAATATCAGGAGAGACGATCTCAGCGGCGCATAAGGGAGTCGACGCAATAGAATTCAAGCCTCGCTGCAAGATAATATGTGCGTGCAACAACTTCATTCACTCAAAGGATGTGACGCATGCGTTTGTCCGTCGGTTGAAGTTTGTGGTGTTCCCGGTGATATTCAGCGAGAAGGACGCGAATCAGAATTTGCTAGATGAGCTGAAAGAGGAAGCACCCGGGATACTGAATTGGATGATAGAAGGGTGGCACATGCTGAACGAGACAGGGAAGTTCATAACGACGGGAGAAGAGGCCGAGACGAAAGAAGAGTTTCTGATACTAGCGAATCCGTTGGCAGGATTCATAAAATTCTGCTTGGCGGATATACATGACAGCAAGCTGACGGCAACAGAGATGTTTGAGGATCATTACCGTCCGTGGACGAAGAAAGCGAATGTGCAGCCCTTGAGCCTGATAGATTTCGGGCGTCAGATAGGAATACTGATGAAGCAGATGATGCCCGGGGTGCGTCACGTGAAGCGCAACGGTCGAGCCTTGTATGTGTTTCCTGCCAATGAGTCATTCGGGAACACGGATTCTGACTGGGAGAAGATATAATGAGCCGTAAGCTGACGAAAGAAGAAATCACCGAGTGCAAGAATATCTATGCGCAGATAGTGACTCTTGGGATCAATGTAGGAGATCCTTCCGACAGGGGAAAATGGTGGAACTATGACACGTATTACGACCTAGACAGCGAGGGCAGGAAGTATCAGACGAAAGAGAACCCGTTTGTGATGGGAGGGGCAGACGCGTCGAAAGGATTTGTGTGCCGCAAATGGGAGATAATAGCCCACGCGCTTTATGTCAACGGATACCCCTGCGACCTTCAGCACTGCATAAAGTATTATGTGCTTGCCGGGATAAATGATGACTGGCGCAAAGAGGGAGAAATAGCGGGAGAAATAATCCGGCATTTAGAGTTCAGCCCTGAGTGCGTGTGATACAATAAGTACAAGCAACGGCAAATAACAACTCTATATATCAGCGTCAAACTTACACAAATAATCCCCTTGAAGAGTTCATTCGGTCTCTTTGAGGGGATTGCTTTATGGTGATGTGAGTCAAAAAAAATTTTTAGAATCAATGAATTTTTAGCGTCATCCCACACCCTGAGGGGATAAAGCCCGATGAGCACTGAACAAAACAGGGTGGGGGATGATTTTTTGAGCATGGCCGGAAATCTCAACTCAATACTGATGAATGCAAGACTTAACTTAGGGTGAGATCTATCTCCTACACATCTCACTCATCCCACACCCTGAGTCACAAAAAAATGCCCTCCCCGTGAACATACCCCCGCTTTAAGAAGCGGGGGCTTCCTGCTTCAACGAAGACTGCACAATAACCCTCAACGA
>CAMHMH010000016.1 GCA_946186205.1 uncultured Fretibacterium sp.
TTTTCCTCTGTCTGAAATATCTCGCCTAATGCCCTTGAAATATCCGCGCCGTTCCTTTTGGGCTGTGGGTGTTCCTGCAATTTCTCTTCTATAGGCACATCTTCTTGAAATAAAACCTTCAAGAGGCTATCAAAGTCTATAGTTTGAGGCATTATTCCGCTTCCTCGAAAAGATTAAACATAGAGTGAAACTTGAAGTTGATTCTATCTTTTGCGCCGTTGCGGTTCTTTAGGATTTTGCATTCAACATCTATCGGCATTCCTTGTTTTTGTAGTGCAAAAATTAATTCAAGTCTTTCACGCACACGCCGTTTATGGTCGCCTTCTTTCTCTTTGTCTTGATAGTCCCATTCCGCATATTGCAGTCCTATCAAGCAATCGGAGCTATATTCGATTGCTCCGCTTTCCTTGAAAGAGGCCATGTTGACGGGTTCGGTGTAATTCTCACGGTTGAATGAACTGATTGCAAAAACAGGTATTTGATAGTCCCTGCTAATGCGTTTCAGCTCCAAAACGTTTTTATCGGTGTTCTGCTTGTCTGTGTATTTCTCATTTGCGGGCGATAAGATTTGCGCGTAATCGATAATGATCACAGGCGGGACTCCTTCGTTGAAGTGAATAAACCTGTCTAGTTTTTCTCTGATTTCGCCGACTCCAATGTCGCCGACTCCCTCCGAAATAAAAATATTGCTTGCATACCCGCTGTATTCTTTCACAGCCTGTGCAAATATTTTTTGCTCTGCGGGATTGAAATTAGCCCTCAAGATTCCCCGTGTGGTTTTGGCCAGTCTCGTATTATCACCGCATAATTGGCGCGTTAATCGGCTCAAGCTCTTAGCTATCAATTCATTTCGCGACATTTCGAGACTGAAAAACAATACGCCCCGCCCGCTCTTTGCTATGTTGTCTGCTATCTGTAAGACTAGACTCGTTTTTCCCAATGAGCTTATCGCGCCAATGAAATACAGCCCGGGATATAACCCGCCGTCAAGCAGTGTGTCTAGCTGTGAAAATCCCGTAGGAATTGCAAGCCCTTCACGTGATTTTTTGAGCTTCTGCAAAAAATTTCCTAAATCAGAATAGGCTGACTCGTTTTCAAATTCTTCACGCGCCTGTGATTCGCTCTCTCTGAGTATTTCCCTAAAGGTTGAAAATCCACGCTCGCACCATTCCTCGAACTCAGTCCGATTCGTCATAAAAAACTCGTTTGCGTCATTATATTGCGCGGGTAAGTCATGGACGCAAAAAGGGATCTCCAAATTCTTTAAGCCCTCTGAAATTGTCGCTTTTGCCTTCTGCCCTGCGTCATCATTGTCCAGTGAGAGAATAAAACCTAATTTCGGTTTTCTCTGTGCTACGACTTCAAGAAATTTTTTTGCACTGCTCGCACTGCATAAGGCTACAGCCATTCCTCCAACATCGATAATCGACAATGCGTCAAATTCTCCCTCGACTACAAACACAGGCTGTTGACTCTCGGATATGGATTTCATGTTCCATATTCCTTTTTTCCCTTCAAACTGTTTTGCGTACTTTTTTTCATCGTCTGGAATATCTTTGCGCGTATCACGGGCTAAATACCCCTCATTGCTAACAGGAATTATTAATCGCGGTGTTATGTGTTTTGCAGTGTCTTTAGAGTGAGTCCATTCAGGAACATACCCAACCCAATACGCCCGCAATGTTTCTAAGCTAATCCCCCTGTGATATTCGGTTTCTTCCAAGTGATTGCGCGCTTCTTTGTAAAACTCCCTGAAATTTGCGCTGCTGTTGTCCGCTGATGCCGTTGCTTTCGCTTTCGGTTTCGGCCTGTCAGAAAAAGAAATACCGCTATCAGGAAACACGCCGAACTCAGCGCATGCCCTGTTAAATATCTCGTTGAAGTCCGTTATGTTTTCTTTCAGCCCTATGATTTCAAATATATCGGCATTGCTGAAACAGCCCGTCCAACAGCTAAAATGCCCCGGCCTTTTAGGGTTCTCCGTTATCCCTGTACCCTTGCGCCCGCTTCCGCTCCCGCATATAGGGCAGATATACCCCTTGCCGGATTTATCGCGGGTAAAATAATCCGTTGCATGTTCCCTGATATAATCTTGCACTTCTTCACGTGTCATTGAATTTCTCCCTTCATTTTTTCTCTTTACAGGCATTCCCCGTTCCGGCCATGTCGCCCCGCCCGCATTCGCTTTCGTGAAATCCGCCCGCCCGCGTAAGGTTTAGGGATTCGCCTATTGAGCTTTTGCCTGTAGAGTAGAGTTTGCCTTTTTTTGATTCGGGATTTGAGCATAGCACCCCGACTTTGGAGCGGGTGCTAAATGCTCCAAGCTAGACGTACTAGACGTACTGAACGTACTGAAAATTTTCAGCTTTATAACATGGCCTGATTACTGACTTTACAAATTCGCTTCCGACTGCGAGTTACACCTTTCCGACTGCGAGTTACACCTTTCCGACTGCGAGTTACACCTTTCCGACACTAACATACACTAACTTTTATCAATCAAACACTGCTAAAAATCAAAAAAACTAGACACGCACAGGGTTTATGCGTATCTAGTCCCGACATTGAGTTACACCGCATACTTTAGCGGTTATTCCTCGCTATTGTCTTTCTTGCGCTTCTTTTTTCGCTTTGCTTTTTCAAGCTGTTTTGCTTTCTTTTCCTGAATTGCCGTTGCTCTTTCTTCGTGCGACTCAAAGTCATTCAGAGTGAACTTAACGAGCAATGACGCGAAATAAGCATAGCCCCTCTCAGCGATTGCGGCGGCTTCCTTGTCTGTCAGCTCAATTCCGCCCTCATGACAATATACCCAGTCAGCAATCAGCCCGCACTGTGTCAGCTTGTCGAGTGCTGATTCAAACGGTTCTTTTACTTTTTGTACCCAGCTCATTTCATGCGTTTTAATTTCCTCGTATGAAGGGTATGAAGTAGACTGTAACAGGGTCTCCACGCGCAATTTATCTTCAGTGCCTCGCACAACGTTATTTCCCTGGCTGTAGTGAATGCACATAGCCTCGCCGATAGCGTATGCGTTATAGTCCCTGTCATCGAGTGCGTATAATGAGCGCGGATATTTAATCAGGGGCAATGACGTAAGATATTGAGCCATTGAGAGCGTAAACTCTATCATGAGTTCGTTGCCTTTCAGGTTGTAGCTGCCGATATAATTCAACCCCGCGAATGTTTTAGACTGTCCTTTGATTTTTTCGCTCCAAGTGATAGTAGCGGCTGAAAGTTTCTTGAGTGAGTCTGCCAGTTTGCGCCGGAAGTTTTTCATATCGTCTGCATTTTCGGTGTCAATGCCGTTAGCTTCTGCAAAGTCTTTAACGTCAAGAACATAACAGAGCTTCAATCTTCCGTCATCGGCGTTGCAGTGATTGCGCTTTGTGAACTCTGTTACGGCGTATCTAAAAATCTTTACAGCCCCCGGTCCTATTTTGAGCGCGCTTTCAGGAGCGAAAATATTAACGCCGTTCACTTCAAGGAGTTGTGCATGTGGTTTAATTTTCCCCTTGCCTCTAGCGAGTGCTAATGCTTCGATAGCGTCTCCGTTGTGTGTGAATGGTGCGGTTTTGCTTCCATTGAGATATTTTGAAAATTTTTTCATGACGAGTTGCGCGTAAGGAGTCTTCATGAGTTTGTCCTTGTTCCTGAAAGTCTCAACGGTGAAATGAATAATCTGCTTGTGAAGTTCAGGGCTTTTTTCAGCGAGCAAATCAAGGAACGGAGTCAGTTCAGCGAAATCTGTTAAAGTGTGCTGACCGAGAATGATACGCAATTCAATATCGCCCTTTAAGTCATCAGCTAATTCATCTAAGCGCGTAGAATAGTATTTGATGGCGTTTGCAACGGCTTCTTTCTCAATGGCAATAATCTGGTCTGCGATTTGTTTCTGTTCTTGTGTAATTTCGTATTTTTCGCCCAAGAAGTCAAACGAAAACATGTCGGAGCTTGTGGACCTGTTGAGAGCTTCAGCTTTGTCATAAAGGCTGAAAAGTAATGTTTCCTTGTCGCCGTAATTGATTTTAATCAATGGTAATCCCCCTTTGAAAAGAGAATGCCTATAAGGGTAAATTTCTCTTTATAGGCACTCCCTGTTTTTGGCATGGCCTTTAAAACGGCGGTTCTGTTGCGCTGAAGTCAATATCAGGTTCGGGCGCGGCTTCGTGTGAGTCTGCTATGACAATTTCATATTTTTCCTTGTTGTCGTTTATGAATGCCATTCCCTTTATGCTGTTGTCCATGCGTTAATCTCCTTTCTTGTAGCTTGTGACTCTGTTAGCCCATTTTGTGATGAGTATTGCTAAGTCCTGCCTGAATAAAACAGCGTCAGACTCGTTGCAAAGTGAATGAATATTATCAATGCTTGCTTTCAGCGAGTTCATAATCTTGTTAGCTTCTGGCAAAAATTTCTGTAAATATTCGTCAGGGTTGCTCATGAAGTTTTCACCCTCCTTTCTAAGTACTGCAACCGGCCATGAGAGTCAGGCCATCAATAAATCCCTGCCTGTAGGCGTGTTTTTCTGCGATTGTCTGTAAGTTATCGTGCAAGCTCAATGCAACATCGGGAATATTTTTCATGTCGTAAAGAATGTGCTGCAGTTCCTGATATTGAGAGTCATTCTCAATCGACAATTCAAACTGATTAAGCCTGTTGTCAACGAACATATTGAAGTGTTCAGCGAGTGAATCATTCATGGCCGTGTATCGTACTTCCTTGTGAATAAAATGAATTATTGCAATGATTGATTATAAATATTGTAGTAATTATAGTGTTAATAATGATAGAATGCAACAAAAGATTATATGATTGGAGTATTGAAAATGCTTATTCCTTATACGATAAGGGTTGAAGAAACAGCGCGGCGAAAGTTGAAAGTGATAGCGGGATATGAAGATAAGTCATTGAACGGGATAATAACGAGTGCAATAGACGAGAAAATAGCGGAATGGGAGCGAACGCACGGAGCAATAGAAATTCCGAACCAATGAACACACAACAAACTGTGTTTACGTTGTGTTTACATAGGGCATGGCCTGAATGAACTCTTTGAAAGTATTTCTTTCAGGGTCAGTAATTCTTCTTTGTTCAGTTTTGATAAATCATAGTCGCTTTCACTCGTAGTAATTTCGTGTCGTTCAATAAAATCACATTCGCTTTTAGCAAGGAGTTCACTAGCCTTTAGCCTTTGCCGCATGTCCGTATCGTGATCGCGCATGACGAGAGTCCAAAATTCTTGCCGCTCCGAGCGGTTTGCAATGAGAGCGTTTTTTCGTTCGTTCATGGCCGAATGAATAGCTTTTGAAATTTCAACATTTTTCAATAGCCGCTGTCCTATGCTGTAAGCAGTTTTAGGAGAATAGCCCGCTCTGATGGCGGCTTGTGTTGCGTTCATGTCCTTTAGGTATTCAGCGACAAAGATACTTTGTTTGTGTGTCATGCTTCACGCTCCTTAATGTAAAAAATCTGCACAGCTTCTTTTGACGACTCAGCCATGCAGATATTCATATCGTACTTTTTGCTTGTTCGTGAATATCACTGTGTATGCTTTTCGGCTTCACGAAAAAAGTACAGTGCTTTTTCATTTCTTGTGATTTCCGCTGTTATTAATCCTAATACATAATCCGCTGCGCTTCGTGCGTGTTTCAGACTGCATAACGCTTCAAAATCCGCATTCTGCGTATCAGTCAAATACACCGTGATTTTGTTCTTGCGGATTTCTCCGTTCACATCAAGTCGCTTGCGCCCGCGTTTGTTTACAGGTTTAGGCAACGACTCCGGCTCATTCGGTGCTGTCATTTCGGCTTCAGGTTCTTCACTCGCCTGTACATTCTCCGTGCTGGTCTCGTCATCAGCTCCGTATTCTGCTTCTTCAACCGCTCCGAGTGCTTCAGGTTCTTTCATTGTTTCGCCTGTCATTGATAAATCTTTGCTCCTTTCTTCATTCAGCGCGAAATATCCGCGTATGTACTTTATCTTTGCGTCTGTTGCTGATTTGCCTTTGCTGCCGTCTGTAGCTTCTAACTTCAGGCGGTATTCTGCAATGTCGGACTCGTCTGGTATCATTTTGCCGCGTTCCGATAAATATTCCCTGAATGCTGTTATTGCTTTCGTAGCCTTGCGCTGTGTATCAGGTTTAGCCGCGCTGATGCCGTCCTTGCCTTTCAATGTCGATATGTATTCTTCGATTGTTATCAAGTTTTTCACTCCTTTTTTAATCGAATAACGCCGTCGATATGGCACTCTCACAACGAGACTTCAACCGCTCTACGTCATGGGCGTAAATTAGAGTTACGCTGATATTTGAATGCCGCGCAAACTGTGAGACTTCCTGAAGGCTTATCCCCGCCATCAACGCCAATGTTATGCTTGAATGTCTGAGGCTATGAGCCGTCCAGCGTTTGGAGACATAGCCCGCGCTTATCATTGCTCCTTTGCAAATTCGGCTAATGCTCCGTGTAGTCATGCGCCCGCCGTTGTTCCGCCGTGATACGCTTGCGAATAAAGGCTCATTTTCGCTAACTTCACCGCGCTGTTTCAGGTACGCTTTTATTGCCCTCACGACAGGTACGCTTAACTTCACGAAATCGGTCTTACTGCTTCTGCCTTTACCCTGAACGAACAAAACATTTTCTCCCTGAACGGTGCGTATATCGCCTATATCAGCCCTAATAATCTCGCATGTTCTTAAACCTGTTGCGGCTGTTAATGCGAATATCGCGTAATCCCTTGCGCCCTTCAGGCTGTTACGGTTAATGCTGTTCATTATCTTCTTCAACTGCTGTGCGCTGAGTGCGTCCCGTTTGTGGCCTGTATCAATTCGCGGATTTTTCACGCCGGAAGTAATATTACTGTATAAATTCTCACTTGCGCACCATGCAAAAAAACGGCGTAAACTTGAAAGATGTAATGATACCGTACTTGCGCTTTTTGTCGCGGATAATGTTTTTTTGTATTCAAGTATCGTATTGCGTGTTGGTGCTGAAATGCCATTTTCTGAAAGATACCGTATAAATGCCTGTACACCAAATACATACGCACGTACGCTTGACGGTGATACATCAACATACCGTATAAATTTGTTCAGCAATTCGGATATTTCTATCGTTTTGCACTGTGTTATTTCGCTTTTTACCTGTACTGCTTTCATTCGCTTTTCAGCTCCTTTCTTGAATAATGATATTATACCGTGTTTATTCAATATATGCAATATCTTTCACTTGAATTTATGTAGTATTTTTTGAAGTTATCGCTTTTACAGCATGGCCGGATAATTCTTTTCAGCGGTATATTTGCAGTTAATTCGTTCTTGAAGTTTTTGCTTGAATGTTCATAATTAATTTAAACGGTGCTTTTCACTTTATCGGATTTTCGGTATCATGGCCGAATATCTTACGCACCGTATTTTCTTTTCTTGTTCGTGAATGCATTTCTGCTGTGTTAATACTAATGTTAAAAAATTAATATTATGCGACATTAACATATTAAAACGGGATAAACTCAGTAACCGCAAAGCATGAGAGTATTAATCAACGTAGAGTGCATAAATTGAATACTTCATATCTTGCTGTGTTGTTTGTATTACTGTCTTTCGGCTATGTGCAAATAGCCCGCTGATTTTCGCTTCCTGCAACCTAGTGTAATTTGCGCGGGGTAAAAACTGAAGGGGGGATAATTTGTCCCTGTTTGACGGGTAATCGGATTGACTACTCATGACTCCTTTTTTCACAGCTCTGTAACAGGTTGTAACATTCTCGCAGTCGACAGTTCACAAACTGCATACGCGCTTTCGTTTTTCAACCCGTGTCATTTTGTCCCGGGTTCGCAGACTCTATTAATCAATTTGATTACCCATGCTCGCCATCAGCGCAACATGACTCACGCTTAACAGCTCCGAGACTCTCAGAATGTCCCGGCCATGTAGGAGTCCCGCGCCGATTGCCTGAACACATACCCGCTATGTGTGAACGCCCTGCACTTGTACTGTGTACACAAGTGCCTGCTTGTCCCGAAAAATTCAAGTGCCTTTGCAAATGTTCAGCAAAGACTTTTACGCGCCCGCGCAAAATCCCGGCAAAAAAAATAGCGGGCGGAAATTGTGAAAAATCCGCTCGCTGTGAGTCTGTTTGTCTAAACGTTGTCTGTGTAAATTCTGCCTGATTGCCAAGAGTTAATGCAGTTGTCGAATTTTCCGAATGCCTGAGTCCTAGCGTGGCAAGCCGCGCAACGGATAAAACGTTCGGAGCGTTTACCGCCCATAATCCAATTCCCCGCGACTTTGCTAATGGCCTGTGCGATTCCCCCGCAATAAGGGCATCGCCTTAATTCGGGCATTAATTTTTTTGCCATGTCTCAATCTCCCTTCGTGTTATGCCGCAAATAATTCTCCATGTCCTTATCCCAAAAAACACGGCGGCGATATTTGTAATTGTCCGTTTCTATGTATCTCTGCTTTATCAGTTTGTCGAGGTATTCTCTAGCCTCTGCAATGGTCAGTTTATAACCTAGACTTTTTGCCGTTTCTATTGCCTCTGGTATGGTAAACCATGACTTTACCGGCTTGCCGTCAATCTCGATTGCGTAATCGCGTCCCATGCCGAAATGTCCCATGACTATTTTTTTCATGAACACATATAGGGTACATGCCTGTAAAGAAGAGTTATTATCTTCATTCAGGCGTTCACAGCCCGCGCCGCTTGTCGTTGACGTGTCCAATTTGGACACATCGATTTTTTCCTCTGTCTGAAATATCTCGCCTAATGCCCTTGAAATATCCGCGCCGTTCC
>CAMHMH010000017.1 GCA_946186205.1 uncultured Fretibacterium sp.
GTACCTCGAATGTCTACGCTCAGTACCTCGAATGTCTACGCTCAGTACCTCGAATGTCTACCTGTACATATTGTGTAATTTATAGCATAATAAAAGATTTACTCAGTATGAAATTTTTTGCGTGGCAGTTTGATTTTGATTTTTGCTATGGTTCTGCCTTCTTTGATTTCTTCATAGCCAGTGATGTAACCGGCTTTTTTCCATGTCTCAAGAATGAGTTTGACTTTATCGCGTATTCTCTTGGTATGTTTCCTGTTGCCTGAGTCAATGCCTATGTAGGCAAAAAGGCTGTCATACCTAATGATGTTGCCGAGTTTGCTGTTTGAGTTCTTAGCCTCTGCGTATCTTCGTGTGAGGTAGCCTTTCAGGATAATAAATTCTTTGTCGTTGTCGGCAGGAACGTCGAGCATAGCTACGGGAATGCGGCTGATTTGGTTTTTGTCGTCGGCATAGTCATACAGCGGAGAGTTCCTGAGAAAGTGAACGCAGTCCCGGACGTTTTCGCCGTTGAGTGAAACAGTTTCGTCCTCTATAACTTCGTTGGGCAGTATAACGCCCTCGTAGCGTGATTTCTTGCTGTAGCCTGCTTCAATTTCCTGTTCAGCGCGTATGATGATATTTGTCAGGCGTAATCTTCTGAGGCTTGCGAGTATAGCTTCTCTCATCTGTGGATGTAGTTTAGCCCCTCTCTTGTTGCCTAACATGTGCCGATAAATCGCGTCAGGGGATGTATATTCGTTTCCGACAGCATACAGGCTGATGGAGGAGCAGAGTACTTCCCCGTCAAAAGGTTCAAGTCTGCCTTCCTGTTGCAGGTTTTCGATTTTCAGAGAAACGAAAGTGAATATCTCCTTGCGTCTGTTCTTTGGGTGCGTTCCTGTAAAAACTTCCGGCATATCGTCATCTGTGCGGTTGTAGAAAGCCTCATTGCTGAAACCGCTTTTTTCTTCGCGCTCAAAGATAATCCGTCCGACTCTTGTAGTCTCTAACTTCAGCTCCCGGCTTCTGCTGGTTATGGTTCTTACGGCTGGCGTGTTCTGTGTCAGAGTGTCTTTTTCTTCTTCTTCCCTGAAAATTTGCTCCTTATGGTCATAGGCGTAATTCATGTAGTCGAATATTTTTGCGCGTTCTGCTTCGTCAAGGAGTGCGAGATATGGAGATAATTCGCCAAATTTATACGTCCAATCGTCTGCGGTATAGATTACTCCTTGCTTCCCAATCAAGACGGCAAAACGTACAATATCCCGTATTGCTCCCTGAAGCGCGGTAATAAGTTCCTCGTGATGAGAGGCATAATATTTGAGATTGCGTTCTCTAGCCTTGTCCCTGATGGCTGAAAGTCTGTCCCTGAAGTCTGCGAGAGTCTCGTTGTCGTGTTCGTAATCGAGGCCGTGATTGATAGCCTCTGAAAACTCGTCAATGATGGCCATAGTTTGAGCTAATTCGTTTTTGTCGAGTTCAAAATACAAAGCCGCTGGCATAACCTGTAATCCCTCCTAACTGTGAAAGAATGCCCCTGTTCTCAGGTTGTAGGTGTAAGCGCATAAAATCCGCTTTACGTGGGACAATTTGAGCCTGATATGTGCCTGTTCTCGGTCAATATGACGTGCTTCGGGCGTGTTCTCACGTAAGGCGCAAAAAAGGGGAGTACGTTTTGTCCCCCCCTTTTTGACATGGCCGAATTAGCCTCTTGCTTTGAGGAGTCTGCGTTCCTGTTTTCTGCGTTCGAGGCTGTAGAGAAACTCTAAATCCTCTGAGCGTTCTTTTTCGCAGTAGTATTCGAGAGCGTAATTCATGAGGTCGGTAATCTTCGCTTCGTCCAAGTCAGCCAGCATAGTGATTTTCTTCCAGAGTTCAGGAGTCATGTAGAGAGTGAATTTCTCAGTTCTGCCGGTAGTTTCAGGTCTGCCCGGCTTGCGTGAGGCTTTCACAGGTGAGAGGGGTTGCGGCTGTGTCGTCTGTACTGCCTCTGCTGTTACTGCGCTGTTGTCGTATTCTGTCATATAGTGTTCTCCTTTCGGTATGTCGTTATTGTCTGCTGTAGTGTCCTCACTAACTGTGTGAGGTATCTCCGTGCTGTTTGTCTGGTCATCAGGAACTGGCGCGGCTTCAAATTCGGGAATGGAAATTTGCGACTCGGTTGTCGTTTTGTCGTCTGAGCGTTTGCCGTTCCTGTCATAGAATTTCTCTGTGAGGTTCTTCCAGTCCCGAATGACGCTCTCACTGAATTTTTGCCCTTTATGTTTTCCTCTTGGCTGAATAAGCGTATGCAGATATTCATTGAGTTTGTCATATTGAGCTTTTGAGGGAATATCGAAAATTCCCACGCCTAAATCGGCCATGAAGTGAATACTCTGTTTCAGTCGTGAAGTCATCTTGTCTTTTGTTTTTTCGTCAACGTTTTTCGACTGAATGAAAGAATTGATTTCGGCGGTTAATGTTTCTTCGTCCATGTATCTGCCTCCTTAGCTGAAAATAGCTTGCGCGATTGAGGCTTCGCAAGCTGATTTGAGCCTGCTGATGTTGTGAGCGTAAACCAGCGTTGTGTTCAGTGAGTTATGCCTTGCGAACGCTTTAACGTCATCGAGGGTATTTCCTGCCATGAGCGCAATCGTTACCGCGCTGTGTCGTAATGAATGCGCCGTCCAGCGTTCGGAGATATAGCCCGCGTTAATCATGGCCGATTTGGCAACGCCGGAAATAGTACGAGTGCTGAGTCTCTGTCCTCTGTTCCTTCTTGAGCATGACGCGAATAACGGAGCATTCCCCGACACATGACCGCGCGCGTTGAGGTAAGCCCTGATAGCCTTCTCAACCTGTGGAGGCATTTTCACAAAATCGGACTTACTGCTTTTTCCCTTGCCCATGATGAACAGACAAGTAACCCCTGCAACGTTCCTCAAGTCCTCGACATTAGCCCTGCTGATTTCAACAGTTCGCAAGCCGCAAACTGCCATAATTCCGAACATGGCAAAATTTCTCAATCCTTCGAGGCTGTTGCGGTTAATGCCGTTCATGATGTCCCTAACCTGACTTCCCGAAAAGCAGTCTTTCTTGTGTCCTGCGTCGATGCGGGGACTCTTGATACCGCGAGTTATATCCGGGTAAAGTCCCTCAGCTTCGCACCACGAGAAAAAGCGTCTGACGGCTGAAAGGTACAAGCTGATTGTCGCGGGTTTTTTGCCGTTAGCGTCTAAATCCTTCTTGAACGAGATAATGTCTTCTCTGCTGGGTGTCTTTATTCCCCGTTCATTCAGGAATGAAATAAACTGCTTGAGAGCCTTGCGGTAAGTGTCAGCGGTTTTCGGAGCAACGTCAAGAAAATCAAAAAAACGGTTTAGCGCGTTCACAGGTGAGTTGATTTGCTGCGTGATTTCTTGAGGTGCTAATCTAATCTCCTTTCCTCTTATATTCTGCATTTCTATTCTTCCCTTCATTATGAATTACACTGCGTAAATTTCTATGCGGTAATTATAATTTATATTCCGCTATATAGCAAGGTGTAAATTCTCTCAAACTGTGGAGGCGTTTACCAGTCAGCAACAGTGATTAACGGTTATATTTCCGCTAAACGAATTTTACCGCAATATTCTATGCGTCAAAATATTAACCTAGATATTAACGCAGTAAAATAAAAACCGCTAATGATTGAGCTGTATAAATTATACTGTCTTAATCATATAGCGGTTACTCTGTAATTCAAAATTCTTAGATTTAGGAATGAAGATTAGCGCGTATTTATTCCTTAATGTGTGCTTTTATATTGGCTGATTATCTTTCCCGCTTCCTGCTTGGTTAAAAGTTCGGGGCTGTCGTGAAGTCCGTAATGCGAAATGAAGTATATCTGCTTGGCTGTAGCTCCTACGTTGAATACCCCGTTAAGCAGTTCGGCGGCTTCTCCTTTGCTAATTCCCTCGTGGTAGCTTATACCGTTTTTGCGTAACACATTCAACTGTTTTTCAGTTGCAGGGTCATTCCTCCATTCGGCTGTCTTAAGTGCGTATTTTGCACCGTTTGTTTTCCTCGCAAAATCCTCACACACTCCCATGCAGTAATCAAGGGGCAATAATCCATCTGTAAGAGCTTTTACGCTTCCTGATGACGAGACAATGACAGGGGAATATCCCTGCTCCAGACATTTGCACCATAGAGACGAATTGCCGACAAGTGAAAGTTTGTAGTGAGAGCCGAATTTCTCCCAAACGTAATTTGACCGATTGAAAACGTCAAACTCTTCACTCTGTGGAGGCAAGCAAATTCCCCGGGCGTATTGCTCACGCTCGGCGCGTTCAATTCCTTCAAGCATAGACTCTCCGCGTTCACAGTTGAGTGTTTTTCCGGCCAATGTTCCAAAACCGCAAAGATCATGTTTCTTCGCAACGTCTACGAAATCAACAAGCAAACAGTCTTTCTTGTTCGGGGCTGTCCTCAATCCCCTTCCGGCGCACTGAACGTAAAGCCCGCGTGATTTTGTCGGTCTGGCCATCATGATTATATCGGTGTCGGGTACGTCCCATCCCTCTGTCAGCACTCCGACATTCGTCAGCATTTGCACTTCATGCCGCGCGTATCGGCTTAATATGTCTTGGCGTTCCTCTGTCGGCATATCTCCGTATACTGCCTCGCACGAGACTCCTCTTGCACGGAATGCCTCTGCAAGGTTCAGCGCATGACTCACTTTCACTCCGAATACGACTCCGTGCCGGCCTTCTCCGTGCTTAATATACGTATCTGCTATCAGCGCGTTTCTTTCGGGGATGTCTATCAGGGCTGATAGCTTGTTCACGGCAAAATCTCCGTCAACCATGTGGACGCAGGATATATCAGTTCCAGTGTTCACCGACAAGCCCCGAACATCGCAAAGGTAGCCCCCTCTCATCATGGCCAATATTGACGACTCGAATGTTATCTCCTCGAACACGTTGCACAGTCCGAGTTTATCACCCCGGTACGCTGTTGCAGTTACTCCGAGTAACAGCTTTTCAGGATCTCCGGCCATGAACCCCAATTCATTGAACACTCGCATGTATGAGTCTGCTATGGCGTGATGTGCTTCATCACATATCAGCAATTTGTACCCGCGCTGTGATAGCTCCTCTGTATGCCGGGCGGCTGTCTGTATTGACGCTATGCAGATTTCACGCTCAAGCCCCCCGCGTTCATTAGCTTTCAGAATCCCTGTATCTGCATCAGGGTAAACGTAATGTATTTTCTGCTCGGCCTGATACAATAATTCTTCTCGGTGCGCTAGTATTAGAGTCCTCGTTCGGAGTGCCTCTGCTACCAGTCCGAATATTACGGTCTTTCCTGTTCCTGTCGGAAGGCTGATTATTTGTCGTGTCTTGCCTTCCTTCCATGCCGTTAATACTTTCCTCAATGCCTCACTCTGATATGGCCTCGGCTGTATCATGTCTATTCAACCTCTCAAAATCTTTTACGTTTATTCCCGTTCGTCATGCCCTCTGAAATATCATTTTCAGGGTCTTCTCGTTTCTTCACAGGTATGAATAAATCATACTTCGCATAGTACTCAAATTCGCACGTGTAACTTGATACTCCGTACCTGTTTTTCAATCCGACAAGCTCAATTCGGCGCGGGGTTGCTTTTTTGGCTGCCTTCACAAAATTTCGTTTCGTTTTCAGCTTCTTGTCTGTGTCAAACAAATCATCATTCATCACCGACAACTGCAATCCCCATATCACATCGGCTGTGTACTCGATTCCGCCGGACTCCTTAAACGACTCGAAATCAACCACGCTCAAATAGTTTTGACGGTTCAGACTGCTGATTAGCACTACTATTAACTCATTTTCCATCTGCAACATCTTCAATGCTCGCAGATGTCCGTCTACTGCGTCTTTTGTCGTCTGCCGGGGATCTAATGGCCGGATTAATTGCAGGTAATCCACGAACACAATCGGCTTCACTCCTGTACGGTTCATATATTCCTTCACAGTTTGGGTTATCGTGTCGATTGTCGTCATAAAGTTACACTCGATTATTGCCTCGTGAACCGCAAATCTCCTATACTCTGCTATTGCCCTCCTCACTGCATCCGTTATACGCCCTGAACGGATTTCTAGCGCGTTCACTGCGTCTGTATGGCTGTATTTCGTCAGCGCGTCAGCTCCGTATTTCTCTAGCCATTCTTGCGCTGTCAGTCTCGCAAGCCCTTTTGTTACTAGTTCCATCTGCGTCTGCTCAAACGCGAAAAACAACACATGTTCCCCGGCTTGCGCTAACTGGTCGGCCATCTGAGTACAAAACGTTGTCTTGCCTAAACTGCTTACCGCTCCAACAACATAAAGACCGTTATATAAGCTCGTTTCCGCGTCTATGTTGAAGTACCCTGTCTTGCGTCTTGAGTATCGCTGATAGCGTCCTATATCCCCCTCAAGGGCTGTTTCAAGATAGCTTGATATGTACCTGACTTCCGCAACGGGCGCGGGCTGTTCCGTTACCGTTCCTGCAACCCCCTTAACCTGTGTACGCTGTTCACTGTGCGAGGCCGTTTGAGTATTGCCCTGACTCCTGAATTTTGAGGAGTCATATGTCTGACTCGTCCCGGCTATGGCCTTGCGGATTGTCATATCTCCGTAACTCTGCGTCCCGTTCTGCCCGTGCTTTTCGTCCCATTTCGCACGCATTAACCCGGACTGCCGGAACATTGAATCCATTCTCCCGGTGTCATTGCCCGTGTAGTAAGCTAAATGACTGCATAACGCTAGATCTGCCTGACTCTGTGACTCATACCCTGATATATTTCCGTTGTAGAGCCTCTGAATGTAACTGCCGTTTACGGGATTGCTAAACATGACTTCCCACAAATCACTATCAGACATTTCTGCGGGTTGCTTCTGAGAGGCTTTCACAGTTGAGGGGGGATTAGCTTTCGGCTTCTCCTTCTCGGCTTCTCGCATGTATTTAGCGTATACCTGTTTCACGGCTTCCGTTCTCTCGGCTATCGGCTTCCCTTCTCGAAACACATTACCCGTTATCGTGAAATATCGCCGACTGTCGTAGATCTCAAGCCCTATGTCATCATTTTTCCGGCGGCTTCCGATTTCAGACAATGGCACTGTCAGCCTGAACAAGATATGCAGTCCATTTCTTGACGGACTAATCTCCGTGTAACTGTCCATCAGTCTCACAATCTCTTCGGCCATGTCCGACAATTTCCCGCTGTCGTCTATGCAGTCGTCTATGTCAATTCCTCCGAAACCGCAAGGCTCAACCCCAAACTCAAAACCTACTCCGTGATTGCCTCCTACCTGTAACCCCTGCTTGCGAGCGTTCTCAATCGCACGGCTCAATGCTTCCTCATACGTTGCCCATGTGCTTGCGTCATCGGCTTTTGCTCCTCTGCCTGTTCGCGGGTCAATCGGCGGTTTCTTCGGCTTCTGCGGGTTGTCGGGATTGTTCCTCAGCTCCCATGCTACCCAGTGCCGTAACTCCTTCAGGGGATTTAACGCTTGTGGTAAACTCCAAGTCATAAAAAAAATTCAGCTCCTTTCGACGGAGAAAATTTGATGTCATTCACAGGTAAGAGAGACGGCAATCAATCAAAAACTGTGAATGATTTTCTTTTTTTATTCTACACACTCTTTTTTCTATTGGGAAGGCTTGCGGCGACTGAAAGGAAGCCGCATAGCCGTACCCTATATACGCCTGCTTACGCTTGCGTACGCCTGAAGCATTTTTCGTTATCCGCGTAACCCGTTGTGCTGTCTGCGTTTATCCCCGATTTTTTGGGGGGGGATTGTACCTCGAATGTCTACGCTCAGTACCTCGAATGTCTACGCTCAGTACCTCGAATGTCTACGCTCAGTACCTCGAAT
>CAMHMH010000018.1 GCA_946186205.1 uncultured Fretibacterium sp.
GCCGTGAAGTATATTGACGGCAAGCAGGGATTTTATGACGGCGTTTTGTCCGGGGCGGCGGAATATGTCAGCAATCTTCTTCCGTGTTCGTGCAGTCTCTCATAGCGCAAAAAACAGGCAGTGCGCCGGAATTTGTCCTAGTTACACTGCCTGAAACACTCTAATTTTTCTGGCCGTAATAAGCGTTAGGCCCGTGCTTGCGGAGATAATGTTTGTCCTTCACATACTGAGGGGCTTCGGGAGCTTGAGCAAAAATGTTCACGGTGTACATTGCCATTTTCGCGACTTCCTCAAGAACGACAGCATGATACACAGCCTGAGCAGCATTCTTCCCCCAGGTGAATGGCCCGTGAGAGTGGCAGATTACCCCAGGCACCGCAACAGGGTCTAGCTTTCTTTCAGCAAAAGTTTCAGCGATGACTCTCCCTGTGTTGAGCTCGTAATCTTCATCGACTTCATGAGCCGTAAGATTCCTCGTGCAGGGTACAGAGCCGTAAAAGTAATCCGCGTGTGTCGTACCGTAGCAGGGAATATCGCGCCCGGCCTGAGCCCATGCTACAGCGTGAGGGCTGTGCGTGTGAACAATCCCGCCAATCTCAGCAAACGTTTTGTACAGCTCAACATGAGTCTTTGTGTCTGATGAAGGATTCATATCACCTTCAACAATCCTGCAATCCATATCAACGACAACAAGATTTTCCGGCGACAAGTCTTCATATTCGACTCCTGAAGGCTTGATGACTACGAGTCCTTTTGCGCGGTCAATCCCTGAGACATTCCCCCATGTGTAGACAACGAGTCCGCGTCCGGGAAGCTCCATATTTGCGCGGTAAACTTCTTCTCGTAATTCTTTGAGCATCATTTTATTTCAGCTTCCATGCAAGGTCTGACAGGAACAAATCTTTTTCGAGGCTCTCAGGCGTTGTATCTTTACCGATGTGTACAAATTCGATGTCCATGATACGCGCCCAGTCTTTTATCATTTCTGCGTCAGCGTCATAGCTCAGTACAGTATGATGCGCTCCGCCTGCGAGTATCCAGCACTCAATACCTCTCTTGAGGTCAGGAAGAGCCTTCCACATTACGCGGGCGACGGGCAAATTCGGCATGGGCATAATAGGCCTCACACACTCTATATCCTGACAAATGAGTCTTAACCTTCCGCCCATGTCAACAAGACTCACTGCGACGGCTTTTCCTTCATGGCCTTCAAAAACGAGTCTCGCGGGGTCTTCACGGTCGCCAATTCCGAGCGGATGAACTTCAATGCGGGGCTTTCCTGCTGCTACTGACGGGCAAACTTCAAGCATGTGAGCTCCGAGACTGTACTCGCTTCCCGGCACAAGGTGATACGTGTAGTCCTCCATGAACGCTGAGCCGCCTTTGAGTCCCTGTGTCATGAACTTGATTATTGCTGTCATGGCCGAGACCTTCCAGTCACCCTCAGCACCATAGCCATAACCTGACGCAAGCAAGTGCTGAGTCGCTATTCCGGGAAGCTGCCTCATTCCGTAAAGATCCTGGAACGTGTTCGAGAACGCGCAGCAGCCTTCACGGTCTAACATCTTCTTCATGGCTATCTCCTCGCGAGCCTGATAGCGTATTGCCTCAATGTTATCCGTTGCGATTTCGTAGAGAGACTCATATTCCTTCATGAGCGCGTCAACTTCTGAGTCTGTTACGGAGTTCATGATCTCGACGAGCTTCCCGACCGGCCATGTGTTGACCTGCCAGCCTAATTTTGTCTGAACTTCTACTTTGTCGCCTTCTGTTACTGCAACTTCGCGCATATTATCGCCGAAACGCATAACCTTTAACGACTTCGAGAACTCTGCGCCCGCAGCACTCCTCATCCAGTGTCCTAACCTCTGCTGAACGTCCGAGTCCTGCCAGAAGCCCGCGATAATTTTCCGGGGAGCTCTGAGCCTTGCGCCTATGAATCCGTGCTCCCTGTCGCCGTGCGCTGCCTGATTCAGGTTCATGAAGTCCATATCGATCTCATCATTCGGGATTTCGCGGTTGTACTGGGTCGCAAAGTGGCACCATGCTTTCTGAAGGTGCGAGAGTCCGTTAATCCACATTTTTGACGGGCTGAATGTATGACACCACGTAATAATCCCGGCGCATTTCGTGTCATAATTTGCCTCGCGTATAACGTCTGAGATTTCTGCGTTTGTTTTGGCTGTTACTTTGTAGATTACTTTGCAGGGGAGATTGCCGGAAGCGTTGAGGGTGTCTGCCATTTCCTGAGCGCGCTTTGCTACGGTTTCGAGTACTTCAGGGCCGTAGAGATACTGACTCCCTACGACAAACCAGAACTCGTAATCTTTGAGATTCATGATTAATCTTCTCCGTTTCTTGATGTGCTTTTTTGAGGATGACTAATAGTATACCGCCTGAAGAAAAATTTTTGTGATAATATTTCGGCTTAATAAAAACTTTCGGAGATGATTCCCAATGAACATTAACCCCTTCACTAATGACTATATCGCAAACCTCCTCGGCGTATGGTCAACAGATTTTAACGTTTACTCCATTATGTTCCGCTTAGTGCTTGTGATAATTTTTGCGTCAATAATCGGCTGGGAGCGTTCGAGCAAGAGACACTCAGCAGGACTCAGAACGTTCATCATTGTGTCGATGGCCTGCACTGTTTCGGCCATGATTGAGTCGTGCATTATGTCAGTGAGCGACAGCAACATCCCGATAATTTCTGCGGCTTCTGTCGTGTCGGTGGCAATGCTGAGCGGAAACTCGATATTGTTCAGCTCACGGAGTCAGATAAAGGGCATAACGACATCTGCGGGCTTATGGGCTTGCGGTATTGTCGGACTCGCAATAGGCAGCGGACTGTACACAATCGGAATCGTTTCATTCATCGCGCTGATAATTATCATCTCACAATTGCCAAAAGCAGAATCGATTCTCAAGGACAGGTCTAATCACTTTGAGATTCATCTGGAGCTTAAGAACAGCTACAACCTTCAAGACTTTATTGCGACGATTCGCGGACTCGGAATCAAAATCGATGACATCGAATCGAATCCGGCCTACGCAAATTCGGGTCTTAGTGTTTACTCAGTCTCAATAACAGTGAGTGATACGGATCTCAAACGCTACAAGAAACATCAGGACATAATAGAGGCGTTACGCTCGCTTGATTATATTCACTATATCGAGGAAATGGATTAGAATTATAATATTCACACAAATCCACGCACAAAAGGAGCAATAATTTCATATGCAGATAAGCATCACAAAAAATCCTAATCCCGGGAAAATGCCGCCGGAAAATGAATTAGGCTTCGGAAGAATTTTCACCGATCACATGTTCATAATGGACTACACAGACTCGGAGAAGTGGCACAATCCGCGCATAGTCCCTTACGGCCCGTTGTCGCTGATGCCCTCAGGAGACGGGATACAGTACGCGAATACGGTCTTTGAGGGAATGAAGGCATACCGCTGGGCAGACGGATCAATTCACCTCTTCAGGCCGATCGAGAACGCAAAGCGCATCAACGTATCAGCTGAAAGAATCGGACTCCCTCAGATCCCTAACGATATATTTCTTGAGGCAGTCCGTGAGCTTGTGAGGGTTGACTCTTCATGGGTGCCGTCAAGCGAGGGAACATCACTGTACATTCGCCCGTTCATTTTTGCTACTGACGAGGAGTTAGCGCTGCACGGAATACACAAGGCAATATTCGTAATCATTCTTTCACCGAGCGCGAGCTACTTTGCTGAAGGAATAAAGCCCGTGAAAATTATGCTTGAGACTGAAGACGTAAGAGCGGTGAGAGGCGGAACAGGCTACACGAAATGCGGAGGGAATTACGCGGCTTCAAACCGTGCTGGCGACAGGGCAATGGAGAAAGGATATTCGCAGGTGTTGTGGCTTGACGGAGTGCACCGGAAATACATTGAGGAAGTCGGAGCAATGAACGTAATGTTCAAGATACGCGGAACAGTCGTAACACCCTCACTTGAGAACGGCTCAATCCTCAGCGGAATAACGCGCAAATCGTGCCTTGAAGTGCTGCGTCATTGGGGCGTTCCTGCTGAAGAAAGACTGCTGAGTGTTGACGAGCTTATATCAGCGGCGGCTGACGGAGGACTTGAGGAGGCATTCGGAACGGGAACGGCGGCAGTGATTTCACCGATCGGGGAGCTATTCTACGAGGGGAAGAAATACACCGTCAACGGTTTCAAGATAGGCGAGACGGCGCAGAGGCTTTATGACGAGTTGACCGGGATTCAGTGGGGGAAGCGTCCTGACCCGTTCGGATGGACGGAATGCGTATAATCCTTCCGGCATTCGCAAAACTGAATCTGACATTGCGCGTTGTTGGCAAACGTCCTGACGGCTATCACAATTTAGTGTCAACGTTCGTGAAGATACCATCGGGCGATGTGCTTTACATTTCTGAATCGACAGCGGGAATCGACATCGTGAACGCAAATATACCGCTGAAGGGTGAGAACATTGTCGCAAAAGCATTGAGAGTCGCACGTGAAGAGGGCTTCAAGATTCCTCCTCTCAATGTGAAGATACACAAGAGCATACCGCCCGGCTCAGGACTCGGAGCAGGCTCAGGGAATGCGGCGGCGGTACTGACTCTTTTCGGAGCTGAGAGAGTCGCGGCTAAGGTTGGTGCTGACGTTCCGTTTTTGTGCTCGGGGAATAAATTTGCGCTTGTGTCAGGCATCGGGGATCACATAGAGCCTGTGAAGACTCACGACATACACGGAGTAATAGCGATACCGAACTGGGAGACCGAAACGAAATCGGCATATGCTGAACTCGACTCGCTCGGCTATGAAGTGGGAATCATGTTAGCCCGGACAGAGGCACGCGATATATATTACGCGAACGCAGGACGCAAGGTAGGACTATTGCCGAATGATTTTCTCAAAGTGTTAATGAAGAAGCACCCGAAATACAAGGAGCTTTTCGGAATGTTTGAAGCTGCTGATGCTGACTGCTGGGGCGTAACAGGCTCCGGGAGCGCGGCATTTGCTGTTCTGAAAGAGTCCGTGAAATTCTCGTGGCCTTCTTACGTGAAGCACGTGCTTTATTTCTAGCGTGAAAAGAAAATCCCCTGTCATAACGGCGGGGGAATTTTTGTTATTTTGTGAGTCCGTTTTCTGTTATGAACTGAATGAAGCTGTCAATGATTCTTTTGTTGCGCTGTGAAATATCTTTTGCGTTGAAATTGTTTTTTGCTGAAATCTCGGTCAGCTCACGAATTTTAGTCCCGGCTTTTCTGATAATAGTAATCCCGGTGAAGTACCTTCTTTTTTCCGCGAAGTCAAGATTTGCTGTTGACGCTTTTATTTTTCCCTCGATAAGCGTTTTGTTCCCTAACATTTCGTAAAGCTCAGGATTGATTTTGCCTTTCTTCCTGAGATGCTCTGTCTCAAATCCCGGCGCGAGTGGTAAGTATGACTGCTCCCTGTCATTCATGAGCCACCATGCCAGCATTGAGCGTGTAATTTTTGTTTTGCCGCTGAACCTGTGCTCAAGAAATTTCTTCCTGAGAATATCTGCGTCAAATTTGTACTCCGTGAATGAGACCTCCCGGTCGTTGACAATATTAATCATTTCCCCGTAAAGCGGAGTTCTCAGACGGCCCACACCAGAATTTGTAACCGTATATGCCCATATGAACGCGATAATTTTTCCGAGAAAGCCATAAAATTTTTCATCGTCAAGTTTTCCGTCAATCTGCCTGTTCTGCATGAAGTATACGGATGTGATGAGCGTCCACGCGGAATTAGGCGCATGATTCAGAACGAACAGCCTTTTGAGTACTCGCGGTGAAAATTTATCCTCATCTTGATCCGCAACACCTCTCCAGAACTCAGCAAGCGACATGAGATTAGCGAACACTCTTTTATGCTCAAGCGTAAGGAGGCTGTAATTATTTTTCTCGTAAAAGCTCCTGAGTCCCTCCTGTGTAGAATCTTTTATCCCGGCTTTTGACCGTTCAAAATGCATGTATCTGGTAAATAATTCGTCCATAGGGTTAGGGATTTTTTCTGAGACGAATATTCTCGCGCACAATATCTCAAGATTCTTCCATTCTTCAACAAAAAAATCTTTCTGCTTTTCATCTGAGAACGCTTTATACAGTTTTACTTTGAATATGTCGGAGTCAGAAAGGGGTTTGCCTCTGTCGTTCAGAGTTGAGAAAATGCGTAGTGCCGCGTCCTGTGAATTTGCCTGAATGGGAAGTAATATACAGTTGCAGATTAATCTGTTTGGCAGCTTTGAGTAGTAATTCTGAAATTCGGTGTTGCTTTTGTCTTTTCCTTCTGATAGTGCGCGTATTTGTTCCTGAAATAATCTGTAGTTGACGGCGTATTTGCTTTTCTCTTTTTCCGCCAATCCTGATTCGAGAATGTCCGTTAATTCTTTGCTTTCGTCATCTGTTGCGACTTGGGACTCAATTTTGAGCCTGTCAGAAAAGGGCTTGCCTTGCTCGTCAGTGATCCAGATACATCGGCCTATATTTTTGCGGACTTCGAGACTCCAAGCGTCAGAAAAATTTTCCATATCCTGATAAAACGCTCTGAGCAGCAACAAAATGGTAATGAGTCTCTGCTGGCCGTCAATGACTTCAAATTTCCCGTCCTGATTGCTGAATGTAACGATCGGCCCTAAAAAGTATTCATCATTGGTGTTGAATGTGCTGTCAAGCGACGCAAACTCAAGAACATCATTCCACAGCGCGGAGCATTCATCCTCGCCCCAAGCATATGGCCTTTGATAATCGGGAATGAGAAACAAAGAGTCTTTTTCGCCGAGAAGCTGATAAATTTTTTTCTGCTCAACACTGGTTAACATGCCTGACATAATGAAGTCTCCTAAAATGGGATGAGTGAATGATGGAATTATATCATCAACGCTATGAACGCGCACAAAAAAAGAGGAAGCCCGATTAGTGAACTTCCTCTCATTGTCTGTAATCTAAACTGGCAGCGGTTTGCTCTCCCGTACGTACCCCGTACAG
>CAMHMH010000019.1 GCA_946186205.1 uncultured Fretibacterium sp.
TTGCCGGAAAATGTGAAAGCAAACAACAGCTCCGAAACTGAAATTAACAAAGAACTCACACAGACCGACAACGAAGAAAGCAGACTTGATTTTGATAATGACGAAATGACAAGCTGAAATGACATAGTTAATGACAGACTAAAAAATAGGGTTGTCATTATGTCATTACGACACCTAAACCCTTGCAACACAACGGGTTACGCTGATGACAAACGTAATGACACTTTTTTTTTCACATCTGTAAATACGCTCTACACCTAACTTTACGCATAATGACACTAAATGTCGATGTCATTACACTTTTTAGGGGTAAAATAAACAAATGTTCACTACCAACGCGGGCGGGAAATGACAGCCGAGATTCTACGAAAAACCCTAAAGCTAACGCCATATAAGAAAATGTAGGCTGTTACTGCTTTTCTTCTCTTTTTTCTTTCTTTCTTACTCTCTTAAATTGTATACTATTATTAGATAATTACAGCAAGAGAGAGTGTCATTATGTATAAATCCCGTTGTCTACTGAATTGACGCGGATTAGGCACAATTAGGTGTCATCAGCGTAAAGCCTTGTGATAACTGGTTTTAAGTGCCGTAATGACATAATGACACTGCGAAATGACAACATTAAAAGTGTCATTACGAATGTCATTAACACTCTGCACAATTTTTCTATATGGCGTTAGCTTTGCTTTTTACTCAGAGTCTCGCGGCGGGCGTTTGCGTTTTTTGCTTGAAAGTCATTGCTGAACACTTGCGATGGTTGGGCGTTCGTTTTGCCGATGATTTGCGTGTGTTTGCATTCTCACAGTATCGGAGCAGTAAAGGCACTTGAATTTTTCGGGACAAGCAGGCACTTGTGTACACGGTATAAGTGCAGGGCGTTCAGGGCGTTCACACATAGCGTGTATGTGTTCAGGCAATCGGCGCGAGCCTCTGAACAAGGCCGGGACTCTCGGCGGCGTTGGTGTGATTCTGTCGTGTGTTGATGGTGTTCAGAGTCTAGAAGTTGTGAGTCATGAGTCCAGTTTGTAAACGTTATCGAATGAGCCGTGACTCTGTGAACAGTGAATCGTGCTTCCTGATGGCGGAGTCTCGGAGCTGTGAGTCATGGCCGAATGAGCTGGGCTTCTCTGAACATGGCCGGAAGTCTCGTAGCATAAGCGGGAGTCGTGAGACTGATTAGAGACAAGCTGACATAAAGAAGTGTTAAACGTATGAATGATACCCTGCTAAAAGAAGAGTGCAAAATAGGCTGTTTATGTTGGAGCGGTAAAAGTCAGTTGTAGACAGAGTTTAAAGAGTGAAGAGAGTAAAGCGGCATGTGATGAGCTGTAAGAAGAGAGAAAAAACCCTACAGATTTTTTATATGGCGTTAGCTTTAATGTTTTAATGTTTTAATGTCATGTAATATCACTTAAACGACAGCCGAAAATTTGACGGATATATATACTTTACATTTAAGACACTGTAATGTTATAATTCTCAGTGTAAGAATAAAGGAAAGGAGATATACCGCGAATGCACAACAGCTTGATGATAAAGAACACTGCAATAATGCAGAGTGAAACATTGCCGAATAAAAATAGCATAGGCGAGTTAGCAAGCAGATTTGTAATGTATCTTGATGTATCTGCTGTGAGTGTAAAGAGTTACAAATCAGGAATAAAGAAATTTCTTACATTTTTACATGAAAACTGTATAAATAATCCGACACGCGACACTGTGATACTGTACAAAAAAACACTGTGTGAGAAATACAGCGCAAGTACTGTAAGTTTATACCTTTCAAGTTTACGGCGTTTTTTCTCGTGGTGTGAAAGTGAGAATTTATACTGTGATATAACACGCGGTGTGAAATCCCCTCGCATTGACTCCGGCCATAAGAAAGACAGTTTTACGGCCAATCAGTTAAGGGAGATAATCGGCGGTATAAATCGTAACAGCCTGAAAGGATTGCGAGATTACGCGCTAATGTGCTTAATATCAGCAACAGGATTAAGAACGGTTGAAGCTATGCGGGCTGATATTTCAGACATTCGGAATGTCGGCGGCGCGGATTGCTTGTTCGTTCAGGGTAAAGGGCGTTCGAGCAAAAGCGAATTTGTGAAATTGTCCGAGCATGTGATGAAAGCGATTCGGGCATATCTTGACGCACGCGGAGAAGTCTCACAGGAAACTCCGTTATTCGCAAGTCTTTCACACCGTAACACAGGCGAGCGCATGACAACCCGGAGCATAAGCCGAATTTGTAAGGGAGCGATGATACAGGCGGGTTATGTCTCTAAGCGTTGGACGGCGCATTCATTACGACACAGCGCGGTAACACTTGCGCTGATGGCGGGCATAAGCCTTCAGGAAGTCTCACAATTTGCGCGGCATAGCTCAATCTCTGTAACAATGGTTTACGCGCATGATGTCCAGCGGTTGAAGTCTCGTTGTGAGAGTGCCATATCGGCGGCGATATTCGGCGACTAGAAGGGCGGTGAGGAGTAATGCGACTGACAGCGGAGACAATAGAAGACTACGTATCAAGACTGAAAACGCAACAAGGAACGCCAGCGGGAAAAGACCTGAAGCGAAAAACGCGGCGAGCGTTAGAGGGAATGATGGCAATCCTGTTAGAAAGCGGACATGAACAGCCCGATGAAAGTGATTATGCCGAATATGAAGAATGCAGTGCCTATGATGAAAAAGGCACTGAGCAAGATATAAAGCGCATCAAGAGATACTTTAAGGCCAAAGAAGAGAGGAGCGAGCAATTATCGATGATACCCGAAGAGGAACTGACAGAGGGCATGAAAGACCCTGAGTCGACAGCAACGAGGATTGAGACATTGCCGGAGTCTGAACACGTAAGCGAGAATGAGTCGGAGTCGTTCGGAGCTAGGAAGGCAAAAAAGCCCCGCACGAAAGGAGAAAAGCGCGTGCAAGTGTCGGTGTATCTAGAGCCAGAGACCTACGAAACCATGAAGGCACTATCAAGCCTAACGCATAAAAGCATAGGGGATATGATAGCTCAAGCCGCCGAGAAGTTAGCGGAAAAAAACGAGTCCCAAGCCAAAGAAATATTGAGAGTGCTACAGGGTTTTGAAATGAAATATTAAGACGAGAGAAAGAAAGAGTGTCAAGAACACTGCTAATGCTATTGGATAGTTCAATAGGTTAGCAGTGTTTTTTGACGTGAGAACACGCAAAAGCACGTCAGCCTCACCGAGAACAGGAACGTAACAGGCGCAAAGACATTCCGGCCATGAGAGAATCTCCGAGCCTCCAATGATGAAAATCACAGCCACGTAAAGCGGCGTAAAAGTGCTTCAGCGTTGCGAATCTTGCGCCGCGTTCGTTATGTCTCGTATGTCTCGTATGCCCGTCATCAGGACAGACTCACCGAACCGCACCGACATACGGCCATGATAGAAAGTCTAACGCCAAGAGAAAAAAGAGTAACAGCCTGCAATTTCTTATATGGCGTTTGCTTTTGTCTTTTCTCGTTGTGGGTATCGTTTGTTGAGTCTGAGAGTCTCAATGTGAAAAATCAAGGGGGTGTTCATGAGATTTGCTGTACTAGCGATGAAATAGCGTTAAATCGGAGCGTATTGCATTGGATAAATGGTATGTGGATTTTATTTTCCCGTGTTATAATTGGATTGAGCGAGATGAAAACCTGAAGACTACTTTTTATAGAGCCTTCAGGCTCATCAAATATATTTTTTTGTGGACGTTCATGACAAACCTCCACAAAAATTTTATCACCGTAAGAAATACGCAGAACTATCTAGCTATAGGAGGATAGAAAAAATGACACAACAGCATTTAACGTTTCGGGATTTAATGAGTCGTTACCGAGTATCACAGGCAACGATTTTCAACTGGCTGAAGCAGGGACGACTCCCGCAGGGAATGAAAATACAACGGACTCGGCGTTGGACTCTAGCAGAGATTGAGTCGTGGGAAAAATCGCAGGAGTTCCGGCCATGATTAGCAATGTTGACGGAGCATTACAGGTACGTATTCATGAACTGCATACACAGAGTGAAGCCCTCAAAGCCGCAATCACAATAGCAGAATCAGCAATAAAAATCGGAGATGCTACGAGGGCAGAAGATTATCCCGCTGTACGTTCGGAACTGTTGAGGCTGAAGAGTCGTTGCGACTCTCTAATGATTATCGCGGCAACCTATGAGGCATTATTTGACAGCAACGCCATCAAGTTATTGTTCAGTAATGAAGGAGGCTACAGCGAATGAGCATTGATGAAAAACTTATCACCGCACAATTCTTCCACAGTATGAACACTTGCGGCATTCGTCCGCGTGAAACATTCACTCCCATTATGGACGGTGCGACTCGGCGATTCGCAGTTGAACACGATAAATCAGGCGAAAAATCAGCCGCATACTTCATTCATGCTGATGACTGCCCGACGTGGGGAATGATGGACTTCCACATTCACAGCTCCATGCAGACATTCAGCTTTGATTTCTCGGTGCTTAGTGCTGACGAACGCCGCGAATACCTGAAGCAGAATAATCTTTCTAATGTTCAGGGTATATCAGGCGCTCGCATAATCACGCAAACTAAAAGCAAAGAGATTGAACACAAGAAAGAGACCAAAGCTAACGCCGATAAAGAAAATCAGCAGGAGGCTTTGAGAATGGCACTCGCTGAATATCAGTATGCTTATGATTGGGCGCATGAAACCTACGTTTACACGCACCCTTACTTTATGGCTAAATTCGTTGATACTGGTATTTACCTAGATATTATTAATTGCCGTATTTCTCGTAATTATCGCATTGCTAAAGTGCATGAGTTAGAACCATACCCCGGCGGTCTGTGCAAAGCAGGCGAGTTACTAATACCCATGAGAAATATACTTACGGGAGATTTTCAGAGTCTCATTCATATTCCCGTTACGCCTGATAAGGAACGAGGCTTCTTGAAGCTCATTTACGCAGACACTTCAATCAAGGGCGCGGCTCATCCCTTAATCCCTGAACATTCAATGAACGCTGATACTTTACTCGTTGCTGAGGGCATTACAACCGCGCTCGCCTGTGTCGTTCTTACGAGCGGTAAATCTCCCGTGTTCAGTGCTGGCAATTGCGGCAATCTTCATGACGTGTGCTCGGCTCTCAGAAAACGTTACTCAGGTAAGCGTATTTGCGTCATGGCCGATAACGACAAGGCTACGGAAGCTAAGACTGGTAAAAATTCAGGCATTGAAGCCGCTAAAGAATGCGTTAATGCGGGCGTTGCTGATTACTACAAAGCTCCGCCAGTTGACACCAACACTAATTACGACTGGTTCGACTTCTTGCGAGAAGTTACACAGAACAAGAAAGAAGGTTGCTAACTTATGATTGATACTCATTCAAGCATGGACGATATTCACAACTTCATTATGCACAATGATAACACGCACGATGCCAACACAACACAACAGAAGCAGGGAACTACAAATGAGGCAAGCTCACACACAGATCACATTCAGGCCGTAACAAGCAACGAGGCTATAGCGCACACTGCACAGAAAAATAACTCGTTTGCGGCTTTTGACAGCTTGCGGCATAAATTCAACACTAGACGCGAAATAAAGAAAACCGAATACATCGGCGGCTTATTCCCCCGAAAAGGTATCACCGTTATTGCTGGCGCAAGCGGTGTCGGCAAAACTACATTTGAGCAGAAAGTCATTCACGATTTGAGTTTAGGAGGCAACATTCTCGACGGCTTTACTAAGAACGAACCTAAGCGCAAATCTATCATTATCGCGGGCGAATTAGGCGAGGAAGGACTCACTGAACGCGCACAAGAATACGGCTGGCACTCTGATACGAATCTCGTTGAAGTCGTTGACTTGTTAGACTTTGAAGAAAAGGGCTATTCTCTCATCATCAACGAGGAAGCAGGAAAGGCTAATATTGAACACTTAGCTCAGACTCCTAATCTTGATTTATTGTTCCTTGATTCTTTCGGCATGTTCTATACTGGCAAGGAAACTGATAATGACGCTCTGAGAAACGTTTTTCACTGGTTACTCAGAATCGCAAGAAAATACAATATCGCCGTGGTCATCATTCACCATTCGCGCAAACGTCTATCAAATGAACAGCAGAAGCCTTTGACCCTTGACGACTTAATCGGCGGTAATGCTATCAGCCGTTATGCTCACAGAGTTATTGCTATTGAATACAATGCAAAACTCGAAGCTAACACCGTTACTTGCCTCAAATCATGGGGGCCTTACTTCAAAACTTTCACTTACAAAAAGAAACCCGGCTTTTACGGGGCTGAACCTTATCTTGAAATCAACCTTGAACCCGGCGAAATAAAAATACCTACAACAAATAACAAAAACACAGCTCACACATCAGAGGCAGCAACTCAGCGCAAAGAAATCATTACCATTCTCAAAGCTAAGGAAGACCATCAAGCTACCATTCAGGAAATACGCGACATTCTCGACATTCAGGAAGAAACCGCAAACAATACTCTCATACAAAACTTGAAGCGTATGATTAACAACGGCGAAATCATCAAACCTAACAACAAACGCGGCGTTTATGCCTTGCCGGAAAATGTGAAAGCAAACAACAGCTCCGAAACTGAAATTAACAAAGAAC